>CAVPHU010000013.1:0-10006 GCA_963704815.1 uncultured Acidimicrobiaceae bacterium | reverse complement strand
CCGAAGGCTGCTCTCCCACAGTCCCACACTCGCACAGGCCGCCCACCTTCGCCGAGAGTCAATCGACGTCCGGTCCGAGCGGTGAGGTCGGCGGTGCAGCTGAGTCTCGACGGTGCGACGCTCGCCCATGATCCGCCACGCATGACGCCGGCTCCGGGTGCCGGCTCGGGCCGTCGATTGGCGAGGTGGTGGGTGCACTCACCGCTGGAAGCGGACGGGGCTGCGCCGAGCCACGTGCCTGCCCGGCAGAGGTGGCCCATCATGGTGGTGCGGTGGATGCCGGCGCGATCGGCGAGTTCACCGATCCGGGGAATCGGCAGTTCGCAAATCGACGAGGCCATCGAGCTGTGAGGGACTGAGGTGCGTCTGCTTCTGGCACACGAACCGGCGACCATCCGTGGTTTCATCACCGCGATCGGCCCGATCTCAGAGGCCAGCAATGCTCTGAACAGGCCATTTAGGGTTTGAAAGCTGTCCTATAAGGTCCACGAACAGCGGCCGGCCGGAGGCCGGCTGTCGTTCGTGGGCGCTGCGCCGCCCAGCTGCCCGCTCCGCTCGGGCCGTTCAGACGCCACGGAGGCTCCGCGCTCGGTCCCGTCACGCCTCCGGCTCGACGATCATCGAACCAAGAACTGAGCCGAGCGCTTCCACCCGCGGTGCGAGTCTGGGAGCATGGGGGCCATGGACCTCGGACACGGCCTGACGATACCTGACGACCTGCTGGAGACGTTCTGCAGGCGCCATGCGGTCATGCGCCTGGCCGTCTTCGGGTCGGTACTCGCCGATGACTTCAGCGACGACAGCGATATCGACATCCTGGTCACCTTCGAAGAGGACGGGACGCCGGGCCTGATCGGCCTGTCGGCCATGGAACTCGAACTCGAGAGCCTGCTCGGCCGCAAAGTGGACCTGCGAACCTACGGCGATCTCAGTCGCTACTTCCGCGACGACGTGCGGGCGAGCGCACGCGAGATCTATGCAGCCTGAGGACCGAGTACGGCTCCGCCACCTCCTCGATGCAGCCGCGACCGCAGGCCGCTTCATCGAGGGACGGAACCGATCCGACCTCGACGAGGACGAGATGCTCCGCCTGGCACTCACCAAGCTGGTCGAGATCGTCGGAGAAGCCGCCAAGCAGATCACGCCGGCCGGCAGGGCAGAGCTACCCGACGTCCCGTGGTCAGCCGCAGCCCGAACCCGAGACCGGCTCGTCCACCACTACTTCGACATCGACCTCGACGTTCTCTGGAGAACGGTGACGGTCGATCTACCGGAGCTGATCGACCAACTCGGGGATGTCGGCTACGAGGAACCGTGACTCAGCCCCCACCCACACCAATCCTCGAGCAGTCCATGAGTGTTTGAAAGCTGTCCTATCAGGTCCACCATCTCGACCTCGCTAGATCGCTATTTCGGCGGTGCGAGTGCCAAGTGTGAGTGGCGGTGGGACCTTATCGGGGACCCTCCGAGCAGCCGTGGCAGGCGAGGGCGCCCGCTTCATCGCGTCGGATTGATCGGCAGCGTGCGGATCCGGATGCGATCGCCGTCGAAGACGACGAGCGCTCCCGAGGTGAGATCGGACTCGATCGCGTCGAGGTTCGCCAGGCTGAGTTCGGCCACTGCCTCCGCACGACGTCGATCGTGACGTCGCAGCAGGAGCACGGAAGGCGCATCGTCGCCACTTCGAGCAAGCAGCTCACCGAAGTCGGTGTCGGCGGTGATCAACACTCGGCCGTCAAGTTTCGTTCGCTCCAGCACGTCGACGTCGGACGCTCGGCTCAGGCCGATATCGCGGGTGTAGATCGGCGACGTATCGGACTGGCGGACATCTCCAGTTCCACCCTGCGTCGGTGGACCTCGGACCTCTCATGGATCAACGGGTGTGCGCGAGAGCCGGCAAGCCCTGCATTGTCGGCACCCGCATCGCTGTTGTCGATGTCCTCGAATACCTCGCCGCCAGAGTGACCGCAGCGGAGATCGTCTTCGACTTCCCGAACTCACCGTCGATCACGTGCAGGCTGCGATCGTGTTCGCCGCCGGTCGAGAGCATCAGCCCGCCTCATCGAACCGGCTCTCAGTTGCCCGGTACCGTTCGTCTCGCTGACCAGACGATCAACGAACGACTCCAGCTCTCGCACTCTGAACCTGACGCATGGACCGATGTGCACCGGTACGAGTTCACCTTGGCCGATCAGCTCGTAGAGCATCGTGCGCCCGATGCCAAGTAGCGCGGCCGCTTCCTTGGCCGACACGAGCAGCGGCCGGGCCTCACCAAAGCCGATCGCTCCGCCGTCGATTCCTGTCTCCACGCTCACCCAACGGGAAGACCGGAAAGCGAATCACATAGTCTATTGCCCGCTTGGTGGACGGGAACGAGAGCGGCTCGAAGTGGGTGCCCGTCGGCCGTCTTCGTGCGTCGCTGAACGCTCTCAGGCAGCGCGCTGATATGCGTGGCGACGCCCTTGCTCGGTGTCGATCGGACAGCGATCGGAAGTGCCGCGACGGGCGACGCGGAGGTGCGGCTGGCAGCGGAGATATGGGCGGGTCGCGATCCCGATGTGCTTCCGTTCCACGCTGGAATCTGATAATCTGATTTCATGTCCGAAGTTACGGCGACCGAAGCGGCCCGCAAGTTCGCTGACCTCCTCGACGCTGTCGAACACGACGGCGAGCGGTACACCATCACGCGTCGCGGCAAAGCCGTCGCCTACATCGAACCGGTGACCCGGGGTCGTGGGGCCGACGCCAAGGCCCTCCTTCGCCGACACCGCCCAGATGCCCGATGGGCCAACGACCTGGACGAGGTCCGCGACCTGCTTGAGGTCGAGCACCGCCCGTGACGCTCCTATTGCTCGACACCACCTTCCTCATCGACGCCGAACGCGCCACCGATCTCGACGATGTGATCGACGATGACGACGACGTCGCCCTCGCAGCGATCACCCTCGCCGAACTCACCGTCGGCGTTGAACTCGGGGCAGCACGCCAGCGATCACAACGGCAGTCGTTCGTCGACGAGATCGCTGCCTCGATTCCGATCCTGCCCTACGACGAAACCGTCGCCTTGCGGCACGCGAGCCTGCTCGTCGCCGTGCGTAGAGCCGGCCGACCTCGCGGTGCCCACGATCTCATCATCGCGGCGACCGCAGCAGCGGCCGGCCGCACGGTGGTGACCGCAGACCGCCGCGCCTTTGACGGCCTACCCGGAGTCACCGCGATCGACCATCGCCGGGAGTAGCTGGTGAGCAATAGCGAGCGGTTCCACGCCGGCGTAGCGCTCGGCAGTGGTGCCGATCGCGCGTAATCACCCGGGCTTGCCGCCGCGGACGTTATGCGTGTTCTCCGGGGTGGTGCGACTCGGACAACCATCAAGGTACGTTGATAACCGTCGATCCGGTCATTCTCGACAGCGCCCGCAGACACGGCGTCACCGACGAAGACATGCTCCACGCGTATCGAAATCCAATCCGAGTCTTCAAGCCTGACGATCTCACCATGCTCGTCGGAGCCGCAAGCAATGGTGCCCTGCTCGAAATCGGCGTCATCCCCGCCGAGGGCATCGACTTCATCGTTCACGCCATGAGCGCACGACCCAAGTACCTAGGTGACTGACATGCCTCGATCAATTCAAGAAATCCTCGACCAAGCTGACGAGCTGGCCAAGAAGTTCGAAGACTACGAGCCCGAAGCGTCCGACGAACGACCGGTCGAGGAATACATGCTCGAACGGGCCGCGCTCGCCCGTGCTCGCAGCGAACGCCAAGTCGCGGACGCGGTCATCGCAGCCAGGGCCGCTGGCGCGTCGTGGCAGAAGATCGGCGGCCTCCTTGGAACGTCCGCCCAAGCTGCTCAGCAGCGCTACTCCTCAGTCGTGGAAGCGAGCTGAAGTCGAGCCCACGGTGTCCACGAAGCTCAGAACACCCGGCGCCCCGCGCCGCCTTCTGGCTCGACCCATCAGGCGTCATGCTCGAAGCGGTCTGCCACCACGACCGCGAGTAGCGGCCCAGCTGCGGCCTCGAACACGGGATTCGACCGAGCTAGTCGCAACCCGCACAGAACGTCGGCACAGAGCCTCTCAAGTAGCGCAGAACCGGCCAAACCTGCGCGCTTTCGATCGCAGCGTCGAAGCCGGAATCGGTCGTTGATGCGCTCCACATCGCTCCCCGTATCGAGGACGACAATGGCATCAAGGATTGGCGAGTACGCGACCGAGCGTTGTTCCACCGCACACGGTCGGTCGGACGCAGTGGCGGTAGTGGAGCGAGGCCATGCGGGTGTCTTTGTGTCCGAGCTGGTCGGCGACGACCTCGAGCGGGACGCCCGCATCCGCCGCCACACCTCGAGCCGAGCATCCGGCAGAGAGGCCGAGCGCCACCGTGACGAAAGAACGGTCGCTCGGCGACCGGCGCGTCATAAGGCGCCGTGAATCAGAACGATCGACGTCATGGGCCCGCTGTAGCCGATCGCGTCCGGAGGCACGAGCGGCCGGCCTGAATCGGGAGCCGCTACCTCGTCTGCGTTCCGAGCACGAGTCAATACGCATCGGGCGGCGACCTCGACTGCAACGACTCCTTCGGAGGCCACCCCGACACGGCCGTCGGGTATCTCCCGTCCCCGTGCACCGGCGACGGCGCCCCTCCAGCGCCGAAGCGACGGCACCTACCCCAGCGAGTGGAACGGGCACTTCTTCGCAACCATCAACGGGACTCAGCACCTCTGCCGGGAGGACCGTTCGCCTGGATCGAGCGGATCGAACTGCTGGTCCTACCCCGATCCCCAGGTCGACTTCTCGCCCCACCCATCGCTCTCGCGCCGAATCGGCCGACGCGAGGATCAGGCCGCCGGCTCGTTGGCGGATGTCGCAACCGGCGAGAGACCCGGCGGCTCGGCAACGCCCATCAGCGAATGCCGGTACCGCCGCCGGAGGCGTCGGCGTGAGCGATGCAGCGGCTCGCGGCCGGCATTGCGTCGAGCCGCGCCGACCCGATCTCGGCGCCGCAGACCTCGCACGTGCCGTAGGTGCCCCCGTCGAGGCGCCGGAGTGCGTGCTCCACGAGGGTGAGCTGCGATGCCAGCGTGTCGGCGAGCACCCGGTTCTCGCCCTGCTCGGACGCGACCTGACCGCGATCGGCGAAGTCGTCGTCGAAGTCCAGATCGACCTGACCGCCCGCCGTGAGCTCGTCGATGCGCTGGAGCAACTCGTCGCGTTCGCCCTCGAGGAGTCCTCGTGTCGTGCTGTCGTTCGCCGGCATCGGCGCACCGTAGCGCGACCGACCCGCCCGGAGGATCCGGTCGACGTCGATGCGACAGTGGACTCGTGGCTACGGTGCCGAACATGGGCCGTTTCGAGGCGTCGGCGCTCACCCACATGTTCGTCGTGACCGATGTCGAACGAAGTCGTGACTGGTACACGAGTGTGCTCGACGCGCAGGTGGTCGATGAGTACGGCGGCGACTCGGTCGTCCTCGACGTGCTCGGCAACTGGATCCTGCTGGTGACCGGCGGAGGACCTGATGCGGGCAAGCCGGGCGTGACGTTGGCTCCGCCGCAGCATCCTGACCGCCCATCAGCGCAGCTGATCTTCCGCGTCGAGGACTGCGCAGGCCTCTACGAGCTGCTGTCGGGTCGCAGAGCGGAGTTCCTGAGCGAACCGCACGTCCGCGAGCGTGAGACGCGCGCCTTCTTTCGTGACCCCGACGGGCACGTGTGAGCACCAGTCTCCTCTGACATGGTCGCCCCGGAGCGCCGTCCCGCCACGGCCGATGGGGTGTGCCGGCGTTCGGGACACCCTGCGGGGGCCGCATCCCATTCAGTGCGGTGGGTCGGCGTACGCAGGTTCGATCGGTGCTGAGTCCACGAACATGGAGATCTCGGCGATCTTGCCCTCGCGGAAACGGATCTTGGTGACCATGTCCCACGTCACCGGCTTGCGATCGAAGAACGACGCCGTCTCTTGCTGGGTGTACTACGCGACGTCTCCCGAGATGGGGAGGTCGACAGGCATCCCTGACCCGTCGTGGATGACCTCATGCTCGTTCTCGTAGTCCTGCTTCGCCGTGTACCGCGCGGTCGCAGCCGTCAGCACGGCGGAAGTCTCCAGGTTCGCTGCTTCGCTCGACGAGGCCACCCACGAGACCGTAATCGAACGACACCGACTTCCGAGCCCGTGTCGAGGCGACGAGTCGCCGCACCGCGCAGGAGTGAGATCTCGAGAGTCCTCGCGATCCTGGTGCGGCGATCTTGCTGATGGATCGGTGCCTGGTGACGGCTTGGTCGAGGGTGGTGAGCGTTCAGCCGGCGGGTTCGATCTCGGGGAAGGTCCAGGTGCCGTCGAGGATCTCGGGTTCGGGTTCGTACATGCGGATGGCGTAGTTCCAGCCGTCGGCGATGGGGAGGTAGTTGATCTGGTTCGGGTCGCCGCCGAGGTGGATCGTGATCGATCCGTCGTCGTTGGGTTGGGCGGTGACGTCGTTGTAGCTGTGGACGCCGATGTCGTTGTCGGGGATGTAGCCGTCGGCGTCGTAGACGATGATCGACCAGAACGCACGCACCGGCACGTCGCCGACGGTGAGCACGTGGGGGCTGCCGTCGTTGTGATCGACGCTGCCGAGTTCGGCGAAGGTGTTCCTCAGCGGGAGGCCGCCCCATCCGGCGGCGGTGAACACGAGATGCTTGATGGGGTCGACCTCGTTGCGGGTGCCGAAGGCGCCTTCGTTGCTGGCGCCGAGCTTGGCCAAGGTGTTGAGCGCGTCTCGGGCCGTCTCGAGCTGGTCGAGGTCCCAGTCGGGCAGGTCGAGCGGGCCGTCTCCACCACCGTCGATGCGCAGACCGTCTTGGAGTGCGTGAGTGCCTTCGATGTCGTCGGGCTCGAAGAAGGTCCGCACCGTCAGGTACGCGTACCGGGTACCCACCGTGCCTTCGGTGAGCTCGTAGCTACCGGGCGTTGTTTCGGCGTAGCTGTAGTGGTCCTGGTCGATGATCTGCAGGCTCTGGTAGCGGCCGCCGGTCTCGGGGAGGTGCACGGTGGCGGGTCGGCTGAGGTCGACGACGGCTCCGGAGTAGAGGGTGTCGTGGTTCATCCGGATGACCGGTTGTTGGTCGATCGGGGTGGGTTGGCGGATGTGGAACCAGCGGCCGAACCCACCGGCGAGACCGTGCAGCTTCGCGATGGCGAGGTCGGTCTCGGCACGAGCGAAGTTCGAGATGTTGACGTCGGTCGACATGGGATTCTCCGATCTCAGGGGTCCGAGTGCGCTCGACTCGCGGCGAGTCACCGTCATGTCTGATCGTGCCCGTGATGCGAGTGCGCACCCAGGGTCTCCAGTCACCTCGTGCGTCTTCGGGCCGAAGCAGGGCGTACCCCGCTGCGCGAGCTCGACGTGAGCGGCTTCTCGCCGACGTCGATCCGCCTTTTCGTGGGAGGCTTGAGCCGTGTTCGACGGGTATTGGCGTGAGCATGTCGAAAAGCGTGTCGATCCCATCGGTGTTCGGCTCGAAGCAGCCGGTGTCACGGCGAACGTTCTGACGACGACCGGCGTCGTCATGGCTGCGGCAACGGCGGTGGCGATCGGGGCCGGTCGCCTCGGTTGGGGACTCGTCCTCCTGATCGTGGCTGCAGTCCCTGATCTTCTCGACGGTGCGGTGGCCAAGGCGAGCGGCCCGACGTCGAAACGGGGCGCGTTCTTCGATTCGACAGCAGACCGTGTCACCGACACGCTCATCCTTCTCGGGGTCATCTGGTACTTCATCGACAACGATGACAGCACCGCCGCGATGGCCTCGGTCGGCGTGTTGGCGGCGTCGTGGCTGATCTCCTACCAACGGGCCAAGGCAGAATCGCTGGGCTTCGACGCCAAGGGCGGGATCATGGAGAGGGCCGAGCGGATCATCCTGCTCGCCGTCGGGTTGGCCTTCTCAGGGCTCCTCGTTCCCGTCATCTGGGTGCTGCTGCTCTTCACGCTGGTGACGGCGACCCAGCGATTCGTGAAGGTGTGGCAACAAGCAACGGACGAGATGCGGACCACCGGGTCGTGAAACGGCGCGTGTCAGCGCAGCCACGCCCCGGGCTGGAGTGGGACAGCATGATGAGCTTCCTCGATGCAGCTTGGCGTCGTGATGCGACGAATGGCCCTCATCATGTGGTCTGACCGTGTCTGATTCAACGCATCCGCCGACCGCCATCCACGCCGAATTGACCGCCTATCGGAAGTACTGGTCGACGACTCGGTTCGACGCAGTGTCGGTACGAACCCGGTCGCAGACGAGATACGACAGGCGAATGCCGATGCTCGCTTCTTCGTCGCCCAGCGCCTCGTTCATTCCGTGGGCCCTACCCCGTGGCCCGGTGTGGCGAAGGGTTGAATAGCGGCCATGGCTGAGCTCGCAGGCTTCTTCGGTCGTGTCGACGGGTGCGACGAGGTCGATCACCCCGAGGCGAGCCGGCTCCTCGACGCCCTGCCGGATCTGCTGGATCGACTGCAGCCCCAGGCGCTCGATCGCGACGCTTCGTCGGTGTGTGTGGAAGCGGAGATGGTCACCGCTGCTGGTCCGGCACCGCCGTCTAGCCTCTGGGTGGTTCCGACGAGGCCGGGGAGGGAGAGCTCTTCCTCAGCGGTGGCACGGTGTCGCTGACGCTCGGCTGGAATGGGCCGACCGTGCGCAGTTTCGGGTACCGGTGACGCGCAACGGACCGGACGTCTGGCCTGATCGGCCTGTCGGCCATGCAACTCGAGTTCGACAGCCTGCTCGGCTGCAGAGTGGACGTGCGATGCCGGATCGAACCAGGACGATCCACTCCCAGGTCGGGAAGAGTCGCCTGGCTGCTCGCCCCTACCCGTCGACCTGAGTAGCGTCGTCGTGTGCACGCAACGCTGACGTTCACCAGGCCGGGCCATGTCACGCACGACACCGAGCGTCCCGGACTCCTGCGAGCCGACTTCGCGACCGAAGACGAAACCGGAGACGTCCACGTCTGCGAGCTCATCGACCTCTCGGCGCCCGGCGCGGCCGAACCCGGCCTGGACGCAGCGGGATTCGAGACCATCGACCTCGAGGGCAACACCGAGCTCCAACAGGCGCTCGACGATGTTCGAGAGCGTGGCCGGTTGACCAGCGAAGCCGAGGCCTCGATCCGACGGAGTCTCACCGGCATGGAGGTGGAGCTCGCAAACGGCACGCGCCTGCGCATCGACCTCGTCGTCGACGACGGCTTGTTCCACCGTCGCTCGGGCCCCGGCTGGACCGACGTCAACCCGGGTGGGATCGACGGCGTCAACGGTCATGGTGGAGCGAGGTATGTCCATGGTGACCAGGACGTCTACGGCACGCCGCTGCGTCAGCTGATGCACGGCACCGCCCCCGACACGTTCCGCCATGTCACCCCCGACGGCCGCAACGACGATGCCGGCATGTGGCTCCTCAACCTCTGGATCCCGATCCACACGCCCGTACAACCGCTCGCACTCATGGATCGGCGCACCCTCGACGACGGTCGCCATCAGCTGCGTTTCGGCCTCCCCGTCGACGGGTTCCTCGCCCGCGACGAGGACGCGGCGATCAACGACATCTGGCGCTTCCTCCACCACGACGACCAGCAGTGGTTCGTCCGGACCGACATGGACTCCCGCCACGGCTACCTGTTCAACACCCTCGGCACCGCGCACGGTGCTGCATGTCTCAGCGGCGAGGACACGCTCGCGCCGCTCTGGCTGGCGTTGTCCGACGCCGTCGACGCGATCGATTCCGGTGGCGCAGATCCGGCGGTGGCGGCCATCGACGTGTCGACGCCCGAGCCGCCCGACGACGCGACCCACACGATCCGCGACGGATGGAAGCGACTGACAGAGCAGGTCGGCAGGGCCAACGCCATGATCGCCGATCCAGGAACCGATGCCGGGTGGCAGGACTGGCGCACCCAGACCGTCGAGGTGCTCGACTCCCTCGTCCGCCGCTCGATCGAGCTCCGTCTCGTCGCCACGGTGATCGACGTCGACGGCTAGTTCCGTCC
>CAVPHU010000012.1:0-246347 GCA_963704815.1 uncultured Acidimicrobiaceae bacterium | reverse complement strand
GCGTATGCCAACGTGGCTTCATGGCCGTTGCGATCAGCGATCTTGGTCAGCTGACCCGAGCTGTTGAACGTGAAGAACTCAAAATGGCGCCGCTCAAAGGTCCACGTGCCATCACCATTGTCCGTCAACGACGCGACATGGCGGTTCGGAACAGACCAGCCACCCGACTCGTCCGGATAGAATATCACGGTCGCACCCGTTTCCTGAGTCACCGTCTTCGATCCATCGCCATTGGTGACCAGATCCATCGCATAAGTGTGGCGCCACTTCTCTCCAATACCGACATCACCCGCATCCAATGAGTTGTAGGCCAACTCGAAGCTCAATCCCGGCCCGCGACCCGGAACCGAAAGCCCAGGCAGGCGCCGGTGCTCGTGCCCGACCACGTATTCACCGCCTGACCTTCGCTGTCCTGGCAAGGGCATTGACCCGAAAAGCTCGGGTTATGGCCGAAGGTCTCCGACGGAGCGAGCGGGGCACAGTCAGGGTGCAAACCTGTGATATCGGCGCCCAGCGAGTCGAGCACGGAGATCTCGACTTCCCAAGAACCGACGCCGCCCTGGATAACACTGACGTACGTCGACACCTCATAGTCGCCATCGACGGCGACGTATTTCGAATGAGAGAGGGAGATTGGAAACGGCGGAGCCGGCTGCCCGTATTGATGGCCACCGTTGTTTTGATAAGCACCCAACACCCTGCTGCCCGCAACAGTTAGATACGGGTTTCCCTGAGTTTGCTGGTATGGGGGATAGATACCATATGTAGAAGTTCCTGAAGCGATCGCCGTAATCGTCGATCCTGCAGGTGCGAAGACCTTAGCGAAGGTCTCGGTTGTTGGACTCGCCGGAACGAGCAAGTCACTCGGGTCGCAGACCCTCGGGGCGCTGTTCGATATCGTTGAACCCGGCGTCGCCTCGGCGGGAATCTGTGCCGGCGGTAGGAGGCTCCACAAGAGCGCGAGTCCGACTAGGACCGCACTCCTACGAACACCCGGACGACCGGGACGATGCACGCCGAAAGCGACCACGTCACGATCCGGTCGGTCGAATCTGATGCGAACCACGCGGGCCCCCCGCTACGCCTACGTGTTGATGGCGAGACCCATTATGTAGCCCAGCGAGACATAGCCCAGCTAGTGGCTGCAGGGAATGTCACCGGACCGCAATCCTAGACGCACTTCGGAGTTGCCCGTGGAGCGTCATCCGTTGGGTCCCAGGTCGTGGTGTACGGCGGCGGGGAGCATCCCGCGGACGCGTGATCACTGCGTCTTCCTCTCTGGAAGCTGTTCAAGCAAGCAGAGAGGAAGACACGGTGGTCGACCCCAACACGATTGACGCGCCCGAGTGGCTGCGCAAGCACCTCGACGAAGACGGCAACGATCTTTCCGTGAGCTGGTCGCGGCGTTCGCGCAGCAGCTCATGGAGGCGGAGGTGGACGTGAAGCGCAACGCGAGCGACGGCGAGGTGCCCCGGAGCGGGTGAACTCCCGGCAACGGCTACCGCCAGCGCCGCTGCGACAACCGGGACGATCGAGCTGGCGATCCCCAAGCTGCGGGAGGGCAGCCACTTCCCGGGCTGGTTGCTCGAACCCCGCCGCCGCGCCGAGAAGGCCCTCGTGGGGTCTCGACGCGGCGGGTCGACAAGCTGGTCCAGGCCATGGGCATCGAGGGGACCTCCAAGTCCCAGGTGCCACGGATGGCCGCCGAACTCGACGAGATGGTCACCCAGTTCCGCAACCGGCCCCTGGACTCTGGGCCCTACGGCTACGTGTGGGCCGACCCGCTCACCCTAGGTGCGTGAGGGCGGCCGCATCGTCAACGTCGCGGTCGTGTGCGCGGTCGGCGTGAACGCTGAGTGGTCACCGCGAGGTGCTGGGCCTGGACCTGATCACCACGGAGGACGGAGCCGGTTGGCTCTGCGTTCTCCCGGAGCCTCGTGGCCCGCGGCCTGTCGGGCACGGCGCTGGTGATCTCCGACGCCCACGAAGGCTCGGCCCGAGGGTTGCGGTCCGGTCCTGTGCTCGGTGTTGACTCAACACTTCTTTGGTCTTGTGCCTGTTGTCAGACTTGTCGCGTCGAGCGTGGTACCGGCAGGGTGCGCCTCTGTCTTGAAGGGAGCCTGTCGAAGTCACTCGACTCGGATCTGACGACTCGCTCCTTCCGATTGGAGCGTCCGACAGACCCAGACCCTCAGCGTCCTAGACTTGGACGCGTGGGTGTCGCGTGTTGGAGGGTGTCGAGTCGGGCTTGCGTCATGGCGGTGGAGCGGAGCGTGTCGAGTTCGGTCCGGGCCGCTTCTTCAGCGTCGAAGTGAGGTTTCACGGCGTCGGCGAGGTCTCCGCACGCCTGTCGGGCGGTGTTGAGGTCACGGCGGGCCGAGCTGAGGGGTTCGCGCAGCCGGTGTCGCCCGAGCAGACCGATGCTGCGGGCCCGTGATTCGAGTGCGCCCAACCGGCTGGCGGCTTCGTCGACGAGCCGGTGAGCGTTGTCGATTGCCTGTCGCGCGATAGCCGCTTGCTGCCCGGCGGCGGCGAGCGCAGCTTCTGCCTGTCGGATCCCGAATGGTGTCGCAGTCATCAGTGGCACGCCCAGAGCTTGTTCGGCGAGGCGGCGGCGTTGAACGGTGGCTGGGACGTCGACCCGGTCGTTGGTGAGGACGAACTCGAGCACGTCGACGGCGTGCGCGAGGTCGGGTTCGTCGGTGACGACGAGGAGGTGGTTGTCGGTGCGGCCGCGAGTGGCGCCGACGTAGAGGCCTCGGTGGCTGGTCGAGGTGGAGACGAGGGTATAGCTGACATCAACGGTGTCGCCTTGGTGGCCGTGGGCGGTGGCGGCGTAGCCGAGCCGGACGTGGTTCTGCACGTAGTCGGCGGGGAGGGTGACCGTGCCCTGTCCCTGGATGCGGGACACGGTGAGGCCGCCGTCGTCGTGGGTCTGGTCGACGTACCAGAGCTCCCGATTGCGGACGGGTTCGCCGTGATCGGTGAGCAAGGTGCGGTCGTTGCGTCGGGTGACGATGAGGTCGCCGGGGCCGGCCGTCTCTGATCCTGCGACAGGCACGGAGAGCTGGTCGTCGAGGTGGCCTGCTTCTCGTCGGCGATCTTGGATGGCGTCGTTGAGGAGGTCGACGTGGACGTTGGTCTCGGCGGTGACGGCGACGGACTCGACTCGGTCGTGGTGAGCGATCCAGGCGTCGGCGACGGTGTCGAGGTGATCGTCGATTTCGCCAGCGGCGATGCGGCCGTGGTCGACGTAGGCCTCGAGAGCGTCGGGCCGGGCGGCTCGGAGCGCGAGGGTCGCGGTCTGCTCCCAGCTGTTGGTGAAGCGGTGGATGGTGGCGAGTTCATGGGTGCGGCCGATTCGGCAGAGCTCGTCGAACATGCCACCTCGGCCGACTGCTTGGAGCTGGCGGGGGTCGCCGACGAGGACCAGTCGCCACTTCTGCGACTGGGCGAGGGAGACGAGTCGGTCGAGGCTGTTGGTGCCAACCATTCCGGTCTCGTCGACGACGAGCGTGGTATCGGCAGGGAGACGGTAAGGCTCGAACGGACCGGCGGGTCGGTCCCACTCGTAGAGGAGCTTGGCGACGGTGTCGGCTCGCATGCCGGTCTCGGCGGCGAGGACCTGGGCGGCCTTGGCGGTGGGAGCGACGCCGAACACGTTCCGTCGTTGGCGGGTGAGGTCGGTGGTGGCTGCTTCGAGGGTGGTGGTCTTGCCGGTGCCGGCGGGGCCGACGACGAGGACGAGTTGGTCGGTGCCGGCGACGGCGCGGGCGGCGTCGGCCTGGAGGACGTCGAGCCCGTCGACCTCGACGGTGGGCGACGGTTGGGGTGCGGGGTCTTGGGCGGCGATGGCGAAGGTGATGATGCGTTCTTCCTGGGCGATGACCGTCGGGTGGGTGAGGTGGGGCTTGGCCGGTTCGAGCCAGATCGACCGGCCGTCGGATTCCCGGACGGGTCCGGCGACGGGTGGGTCGAGGGTGAAGTGGTCGGCGATGACGGCGTCGGTGGTGGTTTCGAGGCAGCGGGCCCAGGCGGTGCCGTCGTAGCCGGGCTGGACGGGGGTGAGGTCGCAGATGGCGCTGAGCACCTCGACCCGGTTCCAGGCGGAGGTCTTGGCCGACAAGGCGTCGACGATCGTCTCGACGGTGGGGACTTCGCTGGCTGGGGCGGTGTGGGCGGCGTCGCGGGCGTGGGCGACGAGTTCGGGGCCGGTCCAGCCGATCGCGTCGGCTTCGTCTCGCCAGCGGGGCCGGAGTTGGTCGAGGGGGATGCCGGACTTGTCGCGGCGGGAGTCGGCGGCGGCCTGTCGGGAGATGGCGGCGCGCTCTCGGCGGGTGGGGTCGCGGCCTTCGGTTTCACGGAAAGCTCCGAGAAGGAGTTCGCGGAGGGCTTCGACCTGACGGGTGCGCTTGGAGAACAGCTCGAGGACCTCATCGGGGAGGCCGGCGATCTCGGCCTGGCCGTTGACAATCGGTTCCCAGGCCACGCCGTAGCGGGCGGACAGTTCGGCGCGGAGGACGGATTGGTAGACGCCGCCGAGGGACCGTTGGAAGTCCTTGAGGTAGCTGGCGTCGAGGGCGAACCAGCGGCCGTCGGGGAGCTGGACCTTGGACGAGGTGATCCAGTGGGTGTGGAGCTGCGGGTCGTCTTCCCGGGAGGTCGACTGGGGGAAGATCGCCATGGTGAGTCCGGTGGCGTCAGGGAACGAGCGGGGTCCGTTGACCCTGACTCGGGTGGTGGCGCCGTAGCGCTCGACGTGGTCGACGACGGCCTGCACGGCGAGGTCGTGGGCTTCGCGCCAGCCGTCGTCGCCGGTGAGCGCCCACAGAACCGAGACGGACTTGGGTGCGGAGAAGGTGCCGTCGAATCCGGCGACGGCTTCGATGACCGTGCCGTGCTTGGTGATCCGGTCGCAGAACTTGGTACCGAGCAGCTCGCCGGTGCCGGGGTGGTGGCCGGACAGGAGGGCTTCGAGGTCGTCGGTCTGGACCTCGCCTTCGAGGCCGAGGGTGGCGGCGCCTCGGCCGCACCAGATGCCGGGGCGTTCGCCGGTGCCGTCGGGGGTCAGGTATTGCGTGTAGTAGGCCGCGGTCGTGCCGGCCGAGTGGGCGTAGAGGGTGTTCACGTCGAGCATGAGGTCGTTCTTTTCCGCTCCGCGGGCACCTGTCTGTCGTGTTGATGGGTTCGGGGGTTGGTCATCGGGTCGCCTTGGCGTTCGGTGGCGGGGTCAGCTGGTGAAGGGAAGCTCGGACTGGATCGTCGAGCTCGGTTCGGTAGCTGTGGTTCTGGTGGTTCGGGATCGTTGATGTGAGCGAGGTGTGGTGGGCTCGGGTCGCGGTCGAGGTCGGGGTCGTTCGACCCGCGGCTCGAGCGGCGTTGCCCCGTGATCGGAGGCTTGGAGCTCGGCGAGCGGGAAGCGCAACGACCGGCCGAAGCGTCGGCACGGAAGGCCCTCGGCGCCGCCGGTTGCTTCGTACCGGCGCGCCTGGGCGTACACGGTCGTACGGCCGAGCCGCAGGTACGCCATCGCCTCGGCCACCGTCAGGAACTCGGTCCGGTCCGACATCGGAACCTCCTACTGCTCTATCAACGCATACGCAGGTTGGTCTGCGACAGGACAGACTATCGAGTCTCTCGTCGCGCTGCAACCAAACCGTTGATTGATCTTTGTTGCCGTTGATGACATGATGGGCGGGTGCCACGCCGGAAGAAGGTCTCGACCCCCGGGTGGACGCCGAACCAGATCGTCGCCCACAACATCGCCAAGGCCCGGCTGCTCCGCGGCTGGACTCAGGAGGAGGCTGCCGTAGCCTGCGAGCCTCATCTCGGCGCTCGGCTCTCCAATGCGAGCTGGTCCGCGCTCGAGCGTTCCGTCGACGGCACCCGCATCCGCCAGGTGAGCGCCGACGAGCTCATCGGATTCGCCCGAGCGTTCGACCTGCCCGTCGGGTTCTTCCTGACGCCGCCCTCCGCTTGGGATGGTCGAGTCGTCACGACGCCCGATACCGGCGACGCCGGCCTCGAACCCGTCGAGCTCTTCGATGTCGTGATCGGAACACCCGACAACCTCGCCGCCTGGGAGCAGTACCTGCTCACCTGGCCCTCACCCGAGCAGCGAATCCGTGTCAGCCCGGACGGAGAAGTCGACGACCTCGGCCGGGCTCAAGACGACGTCCACCCGCGACTCGCAGCTCTGACGACGCTCCGAGCGCGCATCCTGCTGCGCGAGCAGTTCGGCGACCTGAACAGCGCACGTGCCGTCCTCACCGGACTGGCCAAGCTCATCGACAACCTCGACGACCCCGGTGAACCCGACGACGCACCAGAGGTCACGCGCCGACACGAGCCAACCAACGCCAAGACCCGATCGGCCAAGCGAACATGACCGATCGACACCCCCAGACACGCGTCTCGATCCCCGCGAGCAGCGACACGAACTCGTATCGCCGGTAGCGCGATCCAACCGGTCGGAGCCCCCGGTCACGGGCTCCCCTCGAACCTGAAGATCACGGTGCCACCCGCGCCAACGCGCCGGGTGGAGCCGCGATCCGAGAAGCCGACCCGCGCCCGAAGCGCAGCGGGTCACCCGAGGTAGCGCCATGAGACGAAGGCCCACACCCACCCGACGAGGCGAACGATGGACCGCCATCGTCGACGTCGCCCCCGCCGGGTCGACCATCCGGGAGCAACGCCGCATCACCGGACGAACCAAGGCCGAGGTCTCCGCCATCATCGACGCGCTCCTCGGCGACGTGCGCGAGCACACCTACGTCGCGCCGAGCCCGACAACCTTCGGCCAGTACATGATCGAGTGGCTCAACGCCCTCGAGCTGCGCGCCAGCAAGCCCACCACGGTCGTCGCCTACCGCCGGATCACCACCAATCACCTCCTCCGCCAGAAGCACGGCGAAGAACCAGACCCGACCGCCTGGCCGTCGATCGCGAGAACCCGGCTCGATCTGCTCACCGCCCCCCAGCTCGACGACCTCTACGCACGACTCCTCACCTCCGGTCGCCGAGACGGAAAGCCCGGCGGACTCTCACGACGCTCAGTTCGATTCCTCGCCTCGGTGATCAGCAAAGCCTTGAAAGACGCCGCCCGCAAAGGGCTCGTAGCAAACAACGTCGCCCTCAACGCCGACGCTCCCTCGGCCCGAGCGAGCGAAGCACCCGACGGCTCGGTCTGGACCCCGGCGCAGGCACGCACCTTCCTCGCATCGGTCGAAGACGACGCCGATGCGGTGCTCTGGCGCTTCTACCTCGCCACAGGCTGCCGACGCGGCGAAGCCCTCGGGCTCCGCTGGTCTGACGTCGACCTCGACGCCGCCCGAACATCGATCGTCCAGCAGTACACGATGGTCGACGCCGTACCGACCTTCCTGCCCGTCAAGTCGGATCGATCACGCCGAGTCGTCGACCTCGACGCCCGCACCATCGAAGCGCTCCGCAGGAACCGCATCACCCAAGCCGAACAGCGCCTGGCCCATGGCGCCGAATACGACCCCGACGGCCTCGACCTGGTGTTCACCAAACCCGACGGCACGCCACATCACCCCAAGCGCGTTTCTGCCCGCTTCCGGGTACGCGCCGCACAGGCCGGGCTTCCACCGCTACGTCTGCACGATCTCCGCCATACTGCCGCGTCGATCATGCTCGCCACTGGGGAGTTGCCAAGGGTCGTCCAGGAGCGACTCGGCCACGCAACCGTCGCCTTCACCCTCGCCCGCTACCAGAAGGTGCTCCCCGGAGCCCAAGCAGAAGCCGCAGCGCGCTACGCCCGCCTCCTCGACGACACCGCAAGCGAATAGTGCCGCCGAGTGTCGGGCTGGGTCGCCTGCTGTCGAGGCGTTCCGAAACGACGTCCGAAACGCGTTCTGAGCTCGGGAACGGTCGTGACGGATGGGATGGGTCTTGAGGACCTGACCGCCGGCGGAGATCTCCACGACCTCCCCGACGATCGCGACCTGGACCTGGCGACGGGCGTGGGGCTTGCCGACCCGATACGCCGTAGCCCGGCGAAGCTGATCGCAGCCCGAGACGTCGACCTTGCGGGTCACCGACTGGCCGACCGTCGGCTGCCGAGGCCGCGCCACCCGGGGCTTCGGCTTGCGCTGCAACGCGGCGAGCTCCTTGTCCGGGCGGTGCCGCTGGGCGTGGGTCTGCACCAGCACGCCACGGTGGCTGATCGACACGACCCCGTCGTCGACCGACACCTCCACGGTCTCCCCGGCCAGCCACACCCCGACCCCATAGGCGGTGCCGGCGAAGCTGATCTTGCCGGTCGAGCCGACCTTGCGAGTCGTCGACGGCACGACAGCGACCGGTTCGCCATCTTCGATGAACGCATCAGGATCGGCGAGCCGGAACCGCTCCCACGGCACCACCATCCCGATGCCCTGATGGGGCCGGTCATGGTTGTAGTGCTCCACCCAAGCGTCCAACTGGGCCTGGGCGTCATCGAGATCGGCGAAGACCTTGCCGTCGAGGAACTCCCGGCGCAGCGTCTTGTGCCACCGCTCGACCTTCCCGGTCGTCGTCGGCGACCGAGGAGCGGTCAGCAGATGCTTGATGCCGTTCTCCCGACAGATCCGATCGAACAGCACCTCACCCTTCCCGGGCCCGAACCGGCCCGTGAACACCTTGCCGTTGTCCGTGAGGATCTCCGCCGGCACCCCATGGGCCCGCATCGCCTTGGCCAACGCGTCACACACCGGCCGAGCCGTCGCCCGACGCACCACATACGCCGAGATCACGAACCTCGAGTGATCGTCGATCCCCGACACGATCGACGCCTTCCACCCATCGGCCAACTGCACACCGCCGACGATGTCCATCTGCCACAACTCCATCGAACGGGAGCGTTCCCAACGCTTGTAGTCGGCCTTCTTCCGCCGGCCGGCCTCAACCTCGATCAACTCGTTCTCGAACCGTTCGTGACCAAACCGTGACCAAGAAGGGCCTCGCGACCGGTCTGCAAGCCTGTGACCTGGGGCGATTGTGGTGGGCGTAACAGGACTTGAACCTGTGACCTCACGCGTGTGAAGCGTGCGCTCTAGCCAGCTGAGCTATACGCCCTTTCGGGAGCGGCCACCCTAACGTGTGGGCCTCAGACCGCCGAAGCGACCTCGTCGAACCCCACGAGGCGTTCCATGACGGCGATCAGGCGGAGCACCGCGACATCGGCGTGCTGGGGTCCGACGATCTGGAGGCCCACCGGCATGCCGTCGGCGGTGAGGCCTACCGGCACGGTGCCCGCCGGCGATCGGGTCATGTTGAACGGGTAGGTCATCGAGACCCACGCCTCGGTCTCTTCGCCGTCGACGGTCCCTTCGTTGCGGCCGACAGGTGTCTGACCGGCCAGCACCGGGGTGAGGAGCGCCGTGGTGTGGTGGAAGACCTCGACCAGCCGCTGGTTCAGCGCTTGGCATTGATCGTCGGCCTTCACGAGATCGAGCGCCGACAGCTTGCGCGCCGACCACTCCATCCAGGCCACCAGGCCCGGGTCGAGGCGATCCCACATCTCGGTACCTCGGTGCACCTCCAGGCTTCGGAGGTTGTAGGTGTAGGCCAGGCTGATCCACGAGAGGGCGGGGTCGGCCTCGAAGACCGTTTCGATCTCCACGACCTCGGTGCCCTCGTCGGCCAGCTTCTCGACGGCTGCGGCGCAGAGCTCGGCCACCTCGCGGTCGACCTGGGCGTAGCCGAGGGTCGGCGACCAGGCCACCCGGCGGGGAGGCTCGGGATCGCCCATCGAGTCGGCCCACGAGGCGCGGGGCATAGGGAGCGAACGCAGGTCAGACGGATCGGGGCCGATGGCGGCGTCGAGCGCCAGCATCACGTCGCCGATACGCCGGGCCATCGGCCCCTTGCTGGAGAGATTCACCCACCCCGGGTCGTTGCTCGGGATCCGGCCCAGCGACGTCTTGATTCCCGACAGACCGTTGATGGCCGACGGGATCCGGATCGACCCACCTCCGTCGGAGCCGGTCGCGAGGGGCACCATCCCCGAGGCGATCGCCGCTCCCGAGCCACCCGACGAGCCGCCCGCGCTGCGATCGAGGCCCCAGGGGTTGGCGGTGGCGCCGAACACCGGGTTCTCGGTGTCGGCCTTCCATCCGAACTCGGGGGTGTTGGTCTTTCCGATGACCACGCAGCCGGCGGCCCGGAGGCGCTGCACCAGGGTCGAGTCGGCGGCTGCGGGGGCATCGTCAGCGTGAGCCGGCGAGCCATGGGACGTGACGAATCCTTCGGCGTCCTCGAGGTCCTTGACCCCCAGCGGAATCCCGGCCAGGGCGCCAACTGTCTCGCCCGACGCGACCCGACCGTCGATCGCCGCCGCCTGAGCCAGTGCACCTTCATGGTCGACCGCCACGAACGCATTGACCTGGCCGTTGACGGCGTCGATGCGACCGAGCGCCGCTTCGACGAGCGAGACCGCGGTGCGCTCACCGGATCGCACGTCCGACGCGAGCGTGGCGATCGATGCGGTGCGGAAGTCCATGCCGCGAACCTAGACAGCCAGGTCGGGGTCTGTCGTCGTCAGCGATAGGTGCGGAGCTCGACCGTGTTGCCGTCGGGATCGAGCACGTAGACCGACCGGCCCATGCCGCGAGCGCCCCACCGCTCACCGGGCCCGTCGACGACCTCGAACCGTCCGCTGTCGGCGATCGCGTCGACATCACCGTCGACCACCAGACAGAAGTGATCGAGGTTCTTGCCGTCGGGCTCGCCTCCGAACAGGTCGATGATGCTCGAGGCATCGATCCGCACCGACGGGAAGAACACGTCGCCGGCTCGCCACTCCTCCACCCGTTCGGGCGTGAGCCCGAGTTCGTCGACGTAGAAGCCCAGCGACGCCTCGACGTCTCGGACCGTCAGGACGAGGTGGTCGATGTCGGTGACGGTGAACACCGCGCGAACGCTAGCGACGAATTCGGGCCGTCAGCCCGCCAGACACAGGGTGAGCGATTCACCAGGTACGACGAGTTTGCGCGTGCCCACCGGACACGGGACACCCGGCTCGACCTCGTCGACGACCTGGCCGTCGTTGCCGACGGCACAATCGATGGGCGCCACCGTCGGGCGGGCCGAGGTGATCACGACACACTGACCCAGCCGACTGGAGCTGCCCGGCTCGTCGGTCTCGGTCGCACCGCCACCCGTTGCGGCATACGCCGTGAACACGAAGATCGCGGCGAGGGCACCGAAGACGAGCAGCCAGGGCAGAAAGGTGAACAGCGAGTGGCCGGCGCCCCCGGCCACATCGACCAGATCGTCGTCGTCGTCGAAGTCGGGATCGGGCTCGGGCGAGCGAGGCGGCGGCGTGGTTCCCCCGAGATAAGAGCGCTCTCCCCTCAGCTCTCGGTCGTACTGACGGCGCCGACCGGGGTGGCCCAGCACCCGCCACGCCTCGTTGATCCGGGCCATCGACTCGCCGGCCTCGTCGGATCCCGCGTTGCGGTCGGGGTGGTTGCGACGGGCTGCGTCGAGATAGGCGCGGTGCACATCGTCGACCGGCGCGTCGGCGCCGATGCCGAGCACCTGGTAGTGGGTCGGTCCGGCGGCCACGTCGTGCAACGTATCGGCCCTCGGCTCCGGCGCTACCGTCGGTCGCGTGGCTGACTCGGAATCGCAGATCAACAGCCTTCGGGACGCCCTCGGTCGGCTGTCGCCCTCCGAGCGCATGCGCGACTTCCAACACCTGCTGTCGGCCCTCGCCCCGAGCGAACAGCTCACCGCACTGCAGGAGTCGCTGGGCCGTGCGTTCGTGCCCGGCGAGCAGATCCAGGCCATGCGCGATCTGATCGCGACGTTCTCGCCTTCCTCCGACCAGCTGGCCTCGCTCGGCCGCCAACTCGAAGCCCAACGGGCGCAGCTGCAGACGATGCTCGCCCAACTGGGCGAGATGGAGCTGGTCCTCGAACGGCTCACCGAGACCAGCGAGCAGCTCCGGGCCATGCAGGAGCCGTTCCTCCACTTCGCAGGCCAGTTCCTCCCGGGCCAGGCCGATTCCGCCGACTGACGGGCCGAGCAGGACGTCGGCAGTCAGTAGCCGGCGTCGACGTCGACGATGCCGAGCAACGGTTCGCCCGCGATGCGACGGCGGACGTTCTCGGTGATCCGACGCGTCAGCACGGGCACGGCCATCTCGGGCGTGTTGGCCACGTGGGGCGTGATCAGACAGTTGTCGAGGGCCCAGAGTCGATGACCGTCGGGAAGCGGCTCGGGGTCGGTCACGTCGAGTGCCGCTCCGCCGATCGCGCCATGGCCGAGCGCGTCGACCAGATGGTCGGTGACGATGTGCTTTCCTCGACCGACGTTGACGATCCACGCATGTCCGGGTAGTCGAGCCAGCCGGCCGGCGTCGATGATCCGGATCGTCTCGGGGGTGAGCGCCAGCGCGATCACGAGTAGATCGGTGTCGTCGAGCAGACCGTCCAAGCCGTCGAGGGTCACCGTCTTCCGTGCTCCGGGGAACGGCTCGACGGTGCGACGCACGACTCGCAGATCGATGCCGAACGGCTCGACGAGGCGGGTGAAGGACTCGGCGATCCCGCCGGCGCCGAGCATCGTGACCTTGGCTCCGAGCAGGTTCACTCCGGCCGGCCCGCTCCACCGGCTCGCCCGGGCGTAGCCGGCCAGGTGGCGCATCCCCGCCAGCGCCAGCGCGAGCGCGTGCTCGGCGACCTCCTCGGCGTAGACGCCCTTCCCCGACGTCCACACCCGCCCGGCGTCGAGGACGCCGACCAGCGGTTCGATGCCGGCCCACGGAAGTTGCACCCACGAGATGGCCGGGTTCTCCTCGAGCGCCGCGCGGAACGCCACCGAGTCGGCCGGGTCGGTCCACACCAGCGCCTCGGCATCGGCGACCGCCACCACCTCGCCGCCACCGGCGGTCACGGCGTCGCGACAGAACTCGCGGACACCCTCAGGCCCGACCGCCACCCGCAACGACATCCGCGCAACGTACCCGGATGACGTCAGTAGGGCCCGTCGCAGCAGCTGTCACGCTGGCCGCACTGGGTGCAGCGATAGTGCGCGTGTTCGGGGCGCATCGCGCCGCCGCAATGCCCGCACTGGGTCGACAGATCGCACCCGCCCACCGCGCCGAGATCGGTCGGTTCGGGGTCGTCGAACGGCAAGGTCAGTTCCTCCCAGGGCACGGATGGCGATGCTACGAACTCATCGCGTCGGGGTGGCGGAGGGTTCCGCGATCGATCCGGACCGATCAGGCCAGGAGCGCCTCGGCCATCAGCTCGAGACTGGCGACGCGGCTGGCCTTGACCAGGACGGCGTCGCCCTCGCCCACCGGTCCGAGCGCCGCCATCGCCGCATCGGCGTCGGGCACCGCGACTCCCGCCCCGTAGTCGGTCCCGACCGAGATCACCTCGAACCCTCGCTCGAGGGCGTCGAGGCCGATCGATCGATGATCGTCGTCCGAGCTCGCTCCGAGCTCGGCCATCTCGCCGACCACGGCGATCCGACGGGTGGCCGAGATCGCGGACAAGGCGTCGAACGCAGCTCGCATCGAGGTGGGGTTGGCGTTGTAGGAATCGTTGATGACCACGGCCCCGCTCTTGGTCCGAGCCACCTCCATGCGCCAGGGCGACAGCTTCGCCGATGCCAGTCCGTCGGCGATGTGGGACAGGGACACCCCGAGGTGCTGAGCGACGGCCGCGGCCGCCAGCGCATTCGACACCTGGTGCACACCGGCGACCGACAGCTCGACCTCGATCGATCCGACGGGCGTGACGAGCTGGAAGTGCGGCCGGAGGTCGTCGCCGAGTCGGATGGACTCGGCCCGGACCTCGCCCACCGAGCCGTAGGTCAGACACGTCGCGTCAGTACGCGAGACCAGTGCCGCGACGCGAGCGTCATCGGCGTTGAGGACGGCCAGGCCGTCGGCGTCGAGGGCCTCGACCAGCTCGCCCTTGGCGATCGCCACCTCCTCGATCGACCCGAACTCGGAGGTGTGCACCGCCGCGATCCGGGTCACCACCCCGATGGTGGGCCTGGCGATCTCGCAGAGCATCGCGATGTGGTCGATCCCCCGCGCCCCGAGTTCGAGGATGGCCACCTCCGTGTCGTCTGGGGCGTTGAGCAGGGTGAGCGGTACGCCGAGTTCGTTGTTGAACGAGCGGACGCTCGCCGCACATCGGAGCTCGGTGCTCAGCACCGATCGCAGCAGGTCCTTGGCCGAGGTCTTGCCCACCGAGCCGGTCACCCCGACCACGGGACCCTCGAGCCGGCTCCGGGCGAGCCGCCCGAGCGCTCGGAGCGCCATCGCCGTGTCGGTCACCCGTACTCCGGGCCGTGGTTCGACGTCGACCGAGCTGAGGTGCGCCGGCGCTCCCCCGGCCCGGGCGTCGGCCACGAAGTGATGCCCGTCACGCTCGGCGACCAGGGGCACGAACAGCTGACCGGCCTCCACATCGCGGGAATCGATGGTGGCTCCGTCGATCTCGACATCGTCCCCGGCGACCTCGCCATCGGTGGCCGTGGCGATCTCGGAGAGACGGAACCGCATGACTTCAGTCTGGCAGAGCCGACCCTAGGATCAGCGCCCATGTCGTCCGACCGGATCCGTGTCGTGGTGCTGTTCGGCGGCCAGTCCGCCGAACACGATGTGTCGTGCACCACCGCCCGCCACGTGATCGGTGCGATGGTGGGCAGCCGCTACCAGCTCGAGCCGATCGGGATCACCCGAGAGGGCGAGTGGGTACGCGATGCCGACGCCGTGGCCGCGCTCGAGGCGGGCGGGATCGACCGACTTCCCGCCGCCCTCGCGGCGACCGGCACGACCATCCAACCGCAGGAGGCGGTGAGCCCCGAGCGGGCGACCGGCTCCTCGCCGACCGTCGTCTTCCCGCTGCTCCACGGGCCGAAGGGAGAGGACGGCACCGTGCAGGGCCTGCTCGAACTGGCCGGCGTCCCCTATGTCGGCGCCGGCGTGCTCGGCTCGGCGGTCGCCATGGACAAGATCACGGCCAAGCAGGTGGCCGCGGCGAACGACATCCCGCAGGCGCGGTGGCGGTCGGTCCGCACCGGCGGCTCGAACGCCGCGTTCCTGTCCGACGTCGCCACCGACCTCGGTCTCCCCTGCTTCGTGAAGCCCGCCAACATGGGCTCGTCGGTCGGGGTGTCGAAGGCAAAGACACTCGACGAGCTCGCCGACGCGGTCGACCTGGCCCTGGGCTACGACGAGTTCGTGGTCATCGAGGAAGCCGTGACCGGATCGGAGGTCGAGGTCGGAGTCCTGGGCAACCGCCGCCCCCGGGCATCGGTTCCGGGGCGGGTGATCCCGGCCAACGACTTCTACGACTACGCCGACAAGTACCTCGACGGCCAGACCGAGTACGAGATCCCAGCGCGGCTGTCCGACGCCGAGTCCGACGAGGTGCGGGCGCTCGCCGTGCAGTCGTTCCTCGCGCTCCGGGCCGATGGCATGGCCCGCTGCGACTTCTTCCACGAACCGGACGGTCGGGGATTCCTGCTGAACGAGATCAACACGATCCCGGGCTTCACGCCGTTCTCGATGTACCCGAAGCTGTGGGAGGCCTCAGGCCTGCCCTACTCGAAGCTGCTCGACGAGTTGGTGGCGTTGGCCCTCGAACGGCACCAGCGGCGGTCAGGCTTCCGAACCGACCACTGAGTCGACGGTGCCCTTGCGTCGCATCCGGGCGATCAGCCAGAACGCCAGCGCAGCGATGGCCACCACTGGGACGAACGGGATCGAGAACCCGACGACGGCGAGGACGGCCCGGGCGGCTCCGAAGAACGCATCGCGTCCGGCCTCCCATCCGGCGGCGAACCCGGTCTTGTCGTCTTCCTCGGTGGGGTCGACGATGTCGTCGGGATCGCTGACGAGGCTCACGGTGATGGTCGAAAGCGTGGTCTGGTCCTCGAGCACGGCGAGTCGTCCCTGGAGGGCCTCGAGATCGGCCTCGCGGCGGGTGAGTTCGGCCTCGACCCGAGTCAACTCGTCGACGTTGGTCGCCTGCTCGAGGAAGCCGCGGACACGGTCGACCGATGCCTCGGCCGTCGCGACTCGGCTCTCGATGTCGACGACCTGGTCGGTGACGTCCTCGGCAGTCGACTCCTGACCCTGGACCTCGCCGATCGCCGAGAGGTCGGTCATGAGCTGGTCGAATGCCGTCGCCGGCACCTTGACAACGACCTCGGCGCTCGGGCGTTCGCTGTCGAGCGACACGGTCCGGCCGAACACGAAGCCACTGCGGGCCTCGGTGGCGACGGTCACCTCGTTCACCCCGGCCGATACGTCGTCGACCACCGTGCGGACCCGACCGGTCTTGATGATCTCGCGACCGAGGTTGCCGATCGGCTGGAGCGCCAGGTCGGTGGCCACGTCGCCGCTCCGGGCTTCCTCGGCGGCGACGTCGCCGTTGGTGTCGATGGCCGCCTCGGCCGGCGCCTCGACGGCAGGCCGAGCGGCGTCGCCGGAGGTCGCGAAGTCGTCTCCTCCGGCACAAGCCGCAGCGATGAGCACGAACGTGGTGATGATCAGGGTGAGTCGTCGCATGCCCATCCGACGGATCGCGCAGCCGGCTGGTTCCCGGACGAACGCGAGTCAGGCGACCAGTGCGCTCCGCAGGAAGCTGATCAACTCGTTGCGGCGGCGGACGAGCGACGCCAGTGTCGGTTCCTCGCCGAGCGCCCGCAGGACCTCGACCTCGGTCGCCAGGCCGATCACCATCGAGTAGCCCGACAGCATGAGCAGCCGAGGGTCGTGCCGTTTCATGTTCCCGGCATCCATCTCGGCGGCGAGAAACTGCTCGGCGCGCTCCATCAACTCGTCGAGCGCGTGGGTGAGGCGGGTGGCCGCCGGCGGGCCCAGCCGGCTGACCTCGCGGAACAACCCGAGCATCGCCGGCCGACGTGCCGCGAGCCGGAACACGGCTCGAACGATCGCCTCGATACGTTCGAACCCGTCGCCGGCCGTCTCGAGGGCCCGCTCGATGCGGTCGATCACCTCGGCGGCGCTGCGGTCGATCACGGCGTCGAGCAGGATCTCCTTCGACGGGTAGTGGTAGAGGATCGTCTGTTTCGTCACGCCCAACTCGTCGGCGAGGTCGTCGAGCGAGGTCGCGTCGTAGCCGCTCGTTCCGAACGCATTGAGCGCCGCGTCGAGGATCCGGACCTTGGTCGACGCGGTGGCCGAGGTCACGGAGTACGGCCGATGGCCCGCAGCATCTGCTTCCACGGGTCGCGCTTCGCGGCGACGGGCGCCAGCCGCCGCTGCACCCGTCCGAGGATCGAATCGCTTCCGGCCAGGTGAAGGTCGGCCGCGGCGATGAACAGTTCGGTCGCATCAGCCGGTCGGTGAGCACCGTTGGAGAAGTCCCACGCGTGGACGTGCCACTCGACGGTCGCCGCTCCCCCGAAGTGCTGGCCCACGGTCACCGTGCCGCGTGGGTAGCCGTAGGGCAGGTCCCAGTCGACGTCGTCGACCCGCGCTGCGTAGCGCCGGGCCTTCTCGACGAACAACTCGATGCGGGCCGGGCCGTCGTCGATGTCGATGCGTGCGAGTGCACGGTCGTTCTCGGCATCCATGTCGTCGGGCTCGAACGGAGGCGATGCGTCGCCGTCGAGGGCACGGTCGAGCCAGTCGTGGTACCACCCGATGACGCCCACCACGTGGCCGGCAAGGTCGCGGGCAGTCCACTTCCCACATGCAATGGTGCCCCAGTCGGTCTCGCCGAATCCGGTGGTCAACGCAGCGAGCGACTCGACACCGTCGTGGTAGCGGGTTCGAAACGCTGCCGGGATCACGCCGCCAGTCTGCCCCACCCGTCCATCGCGACCGGCTCTCTACCATTTGGTAGACAGGGGGCTGCATGATCGTCGAGGCCCTCGCCGGAAAACGCATCGCCATCACCGGTTCGACCGGGTTCCTGGGGACCGCGCTCGTCGAGCGTCTGATGCGGTCGGTTCCCGACTGTGAGTTGGTGCTCCTCATCCGGCCGGGCCGCAAGCGCACGGTGAAGCAGCGGGCACAACGCGAGCTCTTCCGAAACGACGCCTTCGACCGCTTGCGTGAGACCTGGGGCGATGACTTCGACGCCGAAGTCGACCGGCGGGTGACGGTGATCCGGGGCGATGTCGGCACCGACGGGCTCGGGCTCGACGACCACGGGCGCAGGGCACTGGCGTCGTGCGACATCGTGGTCCACTCGGCGGCGACCGTGAGCTTCGACTCGCCGCTCGACTCGGCCGTCGAGGTCAACCTGCTCGGCCCGACCCGAATCGCCGCCACCCTGACCGAGCTCGGCATCGCGCCCCACCTCGTGTCGGTGTCGACGTGCTACGTCGCCGGCAACCGCAAGGGACGAGCCCCCGAGCAGGCCGTCGTCGACTCGCCGTTCGCGGTCGAGGTCGACTGGCGGGCCGAGGTCGATGCCGCTCGCCGGGCCCGCGCCGACGCCGAGGCTGCGAGCCGCACCCCGGACCGGCTCACCGAGTTCCGGGCCCGAGCCCGTCGCGAGATCGGCGCCGCAGGCACCCCGCTGCTCGCGTCCAAGACCGAGCAGTACCGCACCCGCTGGGTCGACGAGCAACTCATCGAGGCCGGCCGGAGCCGAGCGGCGAGCCTCGGATGGCCGGACGCCTACGCCTACACCAAGGCGCTGGGCGAAGGCGCGCTCATGGAGACCCGAGGCGACATCCCGGTCACCGTGCTGCGGCCCTCGATCATCGAGTCGGCGTTCCTCGAGCCGAGGCCCGGATGGATCCGCGGCTTCCGCATGGCCGAACCGGTCATCATCTCCTACGCCCGCGGCCTGCTGTCCGAGTTCCCCGGCGTGCCCGAGGGCATCATCGACGTCATCCCGGTCGACCTCGTCGTGGCCGCCATCATCGACGCCGCGGCCCGCGGGCCCGAGGACGAGCCGGTCTACGTCCAGGTCGCCTCGGGCTCGACCAATCCGCTCCGCTACCAGCAGCTCGTCGACATCGCGAAGTCGTGGTTCACCGAGCACCCGGTCTACGACTCCGACGGTCAACCGATCCTGGTCCCCGAGTTCGGCTTTCCCGGCCGCGGTCGGGTGCAGAGTCAGTTGCGGCGGGCGTTGAACCTGCTCGAGCGCGCCGAACGCGGTCTCCAGGCGTTGCCCCTGCGCGGCACCCAGGCCGAGTGGTCGGCCAAGATCGAGGAGAAGCGCGAGGAAGCCGAACGGGCGCTCACCTACGTCGAGCTCTACGGGGCCTATGCCGAGTGCGAAGCCCTGTACGGGGTCGACCGGTTGCTCGATCGTTTCGCCGACCTCGATCCGGCCGATCAGGAGGCCTTCGGCTTCGACCCGCGGGTCGTCGACTGGGACCGCTACGTGCCCGAGGTCCATCTTCCGTCGGTCGTGGCCAGTGCCCGCGTCCCCACCACGCCCCGCGGCAAGATCGGTCCCGATCGCCCGACACGCTTACGCGGGCAAGTGCTCGACCCGGCTCGCCACTTCGCGGCCTTCGACCTCGAGAACACGCTGATCGCCTCGAACGTCGTGGCGTCGTACTCCTGGCTGGCCACCCGCCGGCTCAACCCCCGTGACCGGGTGCGCTTCGTGTTGAAGACGCTGGGCGAGGCGCCGGGTCTGCTGGCTCTCGACCGGCGTGACCGCAGTGACTTCCTGCGTCAGTTCTACCAGCGATACGAGGGCGCCCCGGTCGAGCAGCTCGAAGCCGACGCGGCCGAGATGTTCAGCGATCTGATCCTGCGCAAGTCGTTCCCCGCCGCCATCCGCCGGGTGCGCGAGCATCGCCGTCTCGGCCATCGGACGGTGCTGATCACCGGGGCGCTGGCCGTCGCCGTCGAGCCGCTGCACCCGCTGTTCGACGACGTGATCGCCGCTGAGCTGACCGTGCGGAAAGGACGGTTCACCGGAGAGTTGACGGGCGTGCCGCCCACCGGGGAGACCCGAGCCCAGGCGATGATCGACTACGCCGAGGACAACGACTTCGACCTGGCCGAGGCCGTCGCCTATGCCGACTCGTCCAGCGACCTCCCGATGCTCGAGGCGGTCGGGTTCCCGGTGGCAGTCAACCCCGAGACCCGCCTGTCGGCCATCGCCCGCAAGCGGGGTTGGCTCGTCGAACACTTCGAGAAGGCCCCCGGATCACCCCAGCCCCTCCTCCCCATCGGCCCGCTGTGGAGGAAACGATGAAGACCGACGAGAAGCCGGCGAGCGAAGCACGGCCTGCCCGTCGGCGGAGGAAACGCCAGCGCCCGCCGACGCAGGGAGCGAAGCGACCACAACGACCCAGCCGGGGAACGCCAGAAGCACGACCCAGGAGCACAGCAACCGCACGAGGCTGACGAGGCACGAGGAAGCCGGCCACACGCGGCCTGCGTGGCCGGGGAACGCCAGAAGCACGACCCAGGAGCACAGCAACCGCACGAGGCTGACGAGGCACGAGGAAGCCGGCCACACGCGGCCTGCGTGGCCGGGGAACGCCAGAAGCACGACCCAGGAGCACAGCAACCGCACGAGGCTGACGAGGCACGAGGAAGCCGGCCACACGCGGCCTGCGTGGCCGGGGAACGCAATGTCATGAAGGCGCTTCAATTCTCGCGGAAGCCGGTGAAGTATGCGGCCGGGTTGGTGGCCGGGTCGCTCCGACCGGGCAGCGGTGCCAGGTACGGGCCGATCTCCCTGCGCGACATCGAACCACCCGCGGCGCCCGGACCCGACTGGCAGCGGTTCCGGCCGCGTCTCGCCGGCATCTGTGGATCCGACCTGGCGACGATCGACGGCAAGTCGAGCCGCTACTTCGAACCGATCGTGACCTTCCCGTTCGTCCCGGGGCACGAGGTCGTGGGCGACCTCGACGATGGCTCGCGGGCGGTCCTCATCCCGGTCCTCAGCTGCGTCAGCCGCGGCATCGATCCACCCTGCTCGGGCTGCGCGGCCGGAGCGATCAATCGCTGCGAGCGCATCGCCTTCGGCCACCTCGAGCCGGGACTGCAGTCGGGGTTCTGCGAGGACACCGGGGGTGGCTGGTCGACGTCGATGGTCGCCCACGGATCTCAGCTGTTCCCGGTCGCGGACGACCTGAGCGACGAGGCCGCGGTCATGATCGAGCCGACGGCCTGTGCGGTCCACGCTGCGACCCGGGTCGACGAGGACCTCGTGGTGGTGATCGGCGCCGGCACGCTGGGGCTGCTGACCATCGCGGCACTCGACGACACCACCGAAGTCATCGCCACCGCCCGCTACCCCGAACAACGTCGGCTGGCGGCCGAGCTCGGCGCGACGCGGGTGGTCGAACCGGGCGAACTCGACCGGGCCGTGCGTTCCCGCACCGGCAGCCTCCGGTTCGGTGCCCAGCTCACCGGTGGAGCGCCCCTCGTCATCGACTGCGTCGGCAGCCAGGAGTCGCTGTCGCAGGCGCTGCGAGTCGTGGCCCCCGGCGGCGAGATCCTCGTCGTCGGCATGCCTGCGACCACCACACTCGACCTCACCGGACTCTGGCACCGAGAGGTCGCCATCCGCGGGTGCTACGCGTACGACCGGGCCGACTTCGACCGCGCCGCGACGCTCGTCACCGACCTCGACCTCGGCCGGCTCGTCTCGGCCACCTACTCCCTCGCCGACTACACCGACGCCATCGCCCACGCCGCTTCGGCCGGACCCCGTGGTGCCGTCAAGATCGCCTTCGACCTCCGCCCCGAGAAAGAGCGTGAACGATGATCGACTCCCTTGCACGTGCGTTACGCGATCCGCGACGCGGAGGTTGTGGAAATCGGGGGTGGCGCTGATGTCGCGGCCTGGGCTGGTACTCGACGTCGATCGGTCGACCCCTCCGATCCTGTTCCACCACGGTGAGAACTTCCGGCTCGAACGGCTCCCGGTCGGCCGCTCGCGGGTGATCTACCCGGCTGAACCGATCAAGGGCATCGAAGACGTCGACGGGGCCATCGAAGACGCCCTCGACCACCCCCTCGGCGACTCGGCGCCGCTGCGCGACCTGCTCACGCCGGACATGAAGCTGACGATCGCCTTCGACGACATCTCGCTGCCGCTGCCGCCGATGCGCAAGCCCGACCTGCGCCAGCGGATCATCGAAGCCGTGCTCGACCGCGCTGCGGAGGCCGGGGTCGACGATGTCCACCTCATCGCCGCGCTGGCGCTCCACCGACGCATGACCGAGGACGAGCTCCGGCACGCCGTCGGCGATCGGGTCTACGACGCGTTCGCACCTCAGGGCGCGCTCTACAACCACGACGCCGAAGACCCCGACAACCTGGCCTTCCTCGGGACGACCGACCAAGGCGAGGAGATCGAGATCAACAAGCGGGCCGCCGAGTCCGACCTGATCGTCTACGTCAACATCAACCTCGTCGCCATGGACGGCGGATGGAAGTCGACGGCGACCGGCCTGTCCAGCTATCGCAGCCTCCGCCATCACCACAACGTGCGGACGATGCAGCACAGCCGCTCGTTCATGGACCGGCACAGCTCCGAGTTGCATCACAGCAACTGGCGGATGGGCAAGGTCCTCCGGGACGCCGGCGTGAAGGTCTTCCAGGTCGAGACGACCCTCAACAACGACACGTTCGGCGACACCGGACCGCTGTCGACGCTCCAGAAGCGCGAGTGGGAGTGGACCGCGAAGGACCGAGCCACGTTCCTGGGCATGAAGGCCGGACTCGACCGCATGCCCACCAAGGCGGCCCGCAGGATCTTCCAGAGTTGGAAGGCGCCGTACGGCCTCACCTCGGTGCAGGCGGGCGAGGTCGAGGCGGTGCACGAGGTGACCACCGCCAACGTGTTCGAGCAGCAACTCGTGCCCGTCGAGGGACAGACCGACATCCTCACCTTCGGCCTCCCGTACATCTGTCCCTACAACGTCAACTCGATCATGAACCCGATCCTGGTGATGTGCCTCGGGCTCGGCTACTTCTTCAACCTCTACAAGGGCCGGCCCCTGGTCCGTGAGGGCGGCGTCCTCATCATGAGCCACCCCACACCGTGGGAGTTCCACCCGGTCCACCACCCGAGCTACATCGACTTCTTCGAGCAGGTGCTCAGCGAGACCACCGATCCGATCGAGATCGAGAGCCGGTTCGAGAAGGATTTCGCCGAGGACGAGTGGTATCGGCATCTCTACCGCACGAGCAACGCGTATCACGGCGTCCACCCGTTCTACATGTGGTACTGGGGCTCCCACGCGCTGCAGCACCTGGGCCAGGTGATCATCGTCGGAGGCGACACCCGGGCCGTCCGTCGCCTCGGGTTCAAGCCGGCGAGCACGCTGCAGGACGCGCTCGAGATGGCGTCGGACACCGTCGGGCCCGAGCCGACGATCACCCACGTGAAGAACCCACCGATCCTCATGGCGGACGTGACGTGAACAGCACGCGCACACCCGGCCCGAGCAGCGACGGAGCGCAGCACACCCGGCCCGAGCGGCCAGGGAGCGGAAAGCACGTGACGTGAACGCGAGCAACGACCAGCACACCCGGCCCGAGCGGCCAGGGAGCGGAAAGCACGTGACGTGATCGCGAGCAACGACCAGCACACCCGGCCCGAGCGGCCAGGGAGCGGAAAGCACGTGACGTGAATGCGAGCAACGACCAGCACACCCGGCCCGAGCGGCCAGGGAGCGGAAAGCACCTCACGTGACGAGGCTCGGGCGGATGGTGCGATCGCGGCTGCGGACGATGCCGTTCCCCTACGGCGCGCCGCCGGTTCCCCGTTCGGTCGATCCTCCCCCGAGCGAGCGGAAGCTCGGCGCCGACTTCGAGACCGACTGGGCCCGCCGGTACGCCGCCCGCTGGACCCGGACCGTGCTGCTCGAAGCCGCGCTCCGGCCGGCCATGGCCGCGCTGGCCAAGCCCGAGCGTCACGGGCTCGACCTGATCGCCGATCTCGACGCACCGGTCGATCTTCGTGGCCAACCATCACAGCCACCTCGACACTCCGCTGATGCTCACGTCGTTGCCCGAACCCTTCCGCTACAAGGTCTTCGTCGGAGCCGCCGCCGACTACTTCTTCCGGACTCGGCTGAGCCGGGACCGCCGCCGCCCTGGTCCTCAACGCCATCCCGATCGAACGCAGTCGCGTGTCCCGATCGAGCGCCGATCAGGCAGCCGAGCTCATCGAAGCCGGGTGGTCGATGCTGATCTTCCCCGAGGGCGGTCGTTCCAAGGACGGCTGGGGCCAGCCCTTCCGAGGCGGCGCGGCCTATCTGGCCCAACGCTGTGGCGTGCCGGTCGTGCCGGTCCACCTCGAGGGCACGGGCCGCATCCTTCGCAAGGGACGCAAGCTCCCGTCGCCGGCCACCGCCCGGGTCACCTTCGGCCGTCCGATCACCGGCGGCGACGACGAGTCGAGCCGAGCGCTCAACGAGCGCATCACCCACGCGGTCGGCATGCTCGCCGACGAAGCCACGACCGACTGGTGGCAGGCCCGGCGTCGCTCACATGCCGGCGAGACCCCGGCCCTCGCCGGACCCGATGCCCCGGTCTGGCGACGAGCCTGGGCCTTGTCCGATCGCCGTCGACCCAGCTCGAAGCGGGCCAAGCCCTGGCCCCGCGTCTGACCCAGGCAGAACAGCGAGACCGAGCCGGAGTCAACTGATCCGGCTTCTCCTACACTCGCCGCCGTGGCCGGCTACGAGACGCCCGAGTGGCACCCTGCCTTCGAGGAGTACTGCGAGACCATCTTCGAGCTCGGCGAAGACCAGATCGCGGTGATCCAGGCGCGCATCGCCGAACGCCTCGACGTCAGCCGACCGGCCGTCTCCGAGATGGTCCACCGCATGGCCGACGAGGGCCTGGTCGATCTCACCAGCACCCGCATCGCGCTCACCGACGCGGGTCGCCGCCTCGCCGAGCAGGTCGTGCGCCGCCACCGGCTGGCCGAGCGGTTCCTGACCGACATCCTCGGACTGTCGTGGGCCCAGGCCCACGACGAGGCCGGCAAGTGGGAACACGTGATCTCCGACCCGGTCGAGGACGCGATGATGCGGGTCCTCGACCACCCCACGACCTGTCCCCACGGCAATCCGATTCCCGGTTCCGGCTACGAGATCAAGGCCGTCAAGACCCTGAGCGAGCTCGATGTCGGAGAGGCGTTCGTGGTACGGCGGATCCCGGAGGAACTCGAGTTCACGCCGGGCCTGCTCGAGTTCCTGGAAACGTCACGAGTGGTCCCCGATCAGAAGGGCACGGTGAGTTCGGCGGCGCCCGACGGCACCCGCACCCTCGAGATCGACGGCACCCACATCGGCATCGGCGAGTTCGCCGCCAGCAGGATCCAGGTCAGCGTCTGAAGCCGTCGGAGGAACATGGTCAGAGCACGTCGGCTCGGCCGTCGTCCCTCAGGCCTTCGACGATCGCCTTGATGTCCTGACCGCGGCCTTTCGGGAGCACGACCACGGCGTTGCCCGCCGAGACGACGATCAGGTCCTCGAGGCCGACGCCCACCACCATCGGCCCGTCGAGCTGATAGAGCAACGTGTCGTCGCAGTCGAGGGTGCGCACGTCGCCGACCTCGACGTTGCCACGTTCGTCGGCGGGATGATGGGCCGACACGGCGTCCCAGCTCCCGAGATCGTCCCAGGACCACTCGGCGACGATCATGGCGACCCGGCCCGCCCGTTCCATCAGCGCATAGTCGATCGAAATGGGTGTCACGGCATCGTAGGCCGACGCCAGGACCTCGGCGAACGCATCGGTGCCCCACACGGGCCCGGTGGCCGCGAGCGCGTCGGTCAGATCGGGGCAGTGTTCGGCCAGCTCGGCGAGCACGGTGTCCAGCGCGCCAGCAGAAGATCCCGCTGTTCCAGAAGTAGCCGCCCTCGGCCAGGTAGCGCTCGGCGGTGGCTGCGTCGGGCTTCTCGACGAATCGTTCGACGATCCGCGCGCCGGCGTGACCGGCGAGCTCGTCGACGGCACGCAGGTAGCCATAGCCGGTCGCGGGAGTGCGGGGAGGGACACCGAAGGTGACGAGATGTCCCTCGTCGGCCACGGCGGCCGCTTCGAGCAGTGATGCGGCGAACAGCGACTCGGGCTCGATCAGGTGATCGGCCGGGAGCAACACCATCAGTGCACCCGGGTCGGCGGTCTGCACGATCTCGGCAGCCAGGGCCACACACGGCGCCGTGTCGCGACCCCGCGGCTCGCCCACGATGTGATGCCGGGGAACACCGGGCAACTGGCGCGCCGTCTCGTCGACCAGGGCAGCCGTGGTGATCACCACCACCTCGTCGGCCACCTCGGCGACCCGAGCGACGGTCTGCTGGATCATGGTCGCGTCGCCGACGATCCTGGTCAGCTGCTTGGGTCGCGCCTCGGTGCTGGCCGGCCAGAACCGGGTCCCGGCGCCCCCCGCCATGACCACGGCCCACACCCGACGATGCACGCCGACCGGCTCGGAACTCATCTGGGACTCCTCGGTGGACGAAGCGGGCAGCGTCGAGACGCCGGGCGTCGAAGCGTAGTGGTCGACCGCCGTCAGCCGGCCGAGGCGACCTCGAAGAGCACCAGGACCAACTCGTCGTCCTCGACCAGGACCGGCTGGGCGCTGATCACCCCGGCCAGCGTCGACGAACCGGTTTCGACCACACACGGTGACCGATCGACGTGTTCGCCTCCCAGGGCACGCGAGATCGGATGATCGGCGTCGGCGAACTCGTCGGCGCCGGCCACCGGACGCATACGAGCCAACTCGGTGTGCGGGACCCCGGTGTCCCCATCGAGCCGGCGTCGGGCCGGTTTCGTGAGCGCGATGACGATCCCGTCCGTGTCGACCACGACCGCGATCTCGTCGTTCGCTCGCAGGTCGCCATCGGCGTCGAGGACCGAATCAGGCAGAGCGACCGCTACGGGGTCGGCCGGCGCCGTGCTCGCCTCGCTATGCGCTTCGTCGCCGTGCTCGCCCTGGCTCATCGCGGGCGACCCGATGTGACGGTCACCCCGGTCGTCGTCGAGGGCATCGACCGATTCGAGCGCCACCCAGTCCTCGCGCCGAGCCGACCGTCGATGCCGCACCAGCGCCCACACCACCACGGCGGCGAGCAACACCCCGATGTTGGCCGCACCGATCCAGGTCGCCGCGCTCGAACTCATGACTCGGCCGGCGTCTGAGGGCGGAGTTCGATGATGTGGTCGTCGAGGTCGTCGGCCCCGAGCGACCGGAGCGCGTGCTCGATCGCGGGAACGAGATCGAGGTCGGGGTCCGACACGAGTGCCTCGCGGAGCGGCTCGATCGCTCGCGGGTCGTCGACCGCCTCGAGGACCGAGATGGCTCGCGCCCGAACGGCCGGGACCGGGTCCGACAGGCGCGCGCAGACCGCCGGGACGGTGTCGGCGTCGGCCACCACCTCGAGTCCTGCAAGGGCCCGTTCCCTCGTACGCGGGTCACGCCCTTCGAGCCGCTGGAGCATCGTTGGAGTGTGCCCGGCTGCGCGGAGCACCGAACCGATCTCGGTCCGCACGGCCTCGTCGCCGGTCTCGAGTTCGTCGAGCATCGGCTCGAGCGCCGTGTCACCGAGTTCCACCAGCAGGTCGCGTGCCGTGCGTCGACGAGCCGGCTGGGCGAGGCTGCGGAGCAGGTCGCCGACCAGACCCAGCCCGCGCCGGTCGAGCAGGGCGGCACGGGCGACGGTTCGGACGTGTTCGACCGGATCGCCGGCCGCCGTCGAGAGCGCATCGAAGCTCCGATCGTCGGACAGCGACCGCAGCATCCGCACCGCCTCGAGGCGTACCGCCGGTGCAGGGTCCTGGACCCGTTCGCCGACCACGTCCACATCCACGACATCGAGGCGGCCCGCGAGGGACTCCAATGCGTGGAGGCGGACCTCGATCGCGGGATCGCTCGAGCGCGTCGTGGAGCAGGCCGGTCATCTCGTCACTCCGATCGCGTCGGGCACCGGCCTGAAGCCCGAGGGCTCGCTCGCGCGCATCGTCGCTCATCACGGCCCGATGCAGGGTGGCGCTCAGCGCCTCGGCGTCGAGGTCGTCCATGGCGCCGAGCAGCGCCGCCTGGTGCGACCGGTCGTGATCGACGAGTGCTCTCCACAGCATGGCGGGCGCCTCAGCCGGATACGAGGCGGCGAGCACCCGTGCCGATGCGCTCACCACCTCCACCGAGTCGTCGTCGAGCGCTCGGTCGAGCAGCAGCACTTCTTCGACACCGCCGCGGCCGAGCAGGCCGACGGCCAGCGCCCGGACGTCGGCGTCCGGACCCGCGAGCGCCCGACGAGCGGCCTCGAGCCGGGTCGGTTGGTCGCTGGTCCCGAGCACGCCGGCCGCCGCGACCCTCACCGCGGCCGAGGGGTCCTCGGCGGCAAGGCGCCCCAAGTCCTCACCGAACCAGTCGACCGATCGGACTGCGGCCGACTCGACCGCCGCGAGGCGTACCTCGGCGACGGGATCGTCGAGACCGCGCCGGATGGCCTCGTCGTCGCCCAGTTCCGTCCCGAGCTCGAGGCCGAGGAGTCGCCGATCGAGCCGGTCGCCCTTCTGGAGCCGCTCGACGGTCCGAGCTCCGCTGTCGGACTCGGCGAGGTCGGCCATCAGGTTGACCCGGACCGGGGACTCGGGCAGCGAGACCACGGCTCGGCTCAACTCGACGCCGAACTCGACGCCCGGCGCCGCGGCCGCGAGCCGAGCGAGAGCCGGAATCTCGGAACGGTCGGCCGATGCGACCCGACGGGTGAGCCAGTCCTCGACGTCGCGGCTCGGGAGCACCGACAGCGTGTCGAGTCCGGCGGCACGGTCGGCGCCGGTTGCGTCGGCGAACCCTTCGAGCAACTCGTCCAACACGGCTCCCGTGACCGAACCCACCGGCGTCGGGTCGGTGCCGTCCTCGCCGATCGACTCGGCGTAGACCACGGCGAGCGGTCGGACCGGCCGGTCGACCGACTTCACGCGACCCTCGCGTCGGCGTTGCGCACCGCATCGAGCAGGGCCCGTCGGAGACGAGCAGCCGGGAGGCCACCGAGCACCGACGAGCGGTCGGTCGTCAGGTCCTGGGGGCGGTCGACCAGCCGGACCACGGCCTGCGACGCGAGCCCCGCACGAGCCCGGTCGAGGTCTCCGAACGTGCCGTAGCCACTGCCGTCGACCACCATCAGGTCGGCACCCGAGCGCCGCATGGCGGCCACCCCGGCCAGGTCGTCGGCTTCGAGCGCCAGCACGGGCCATCCCCACGAGGCGAACAGCGAGCCGAGCGCAGCCCGGCTGCGAGCGGCACCGACCACGACGACTGACGGCGTGTCCCCCGCTCCGGCGTCATGCATCGGGTGCGACCCTACGGCGGAAGGGCGGCGCCGTGCCCGCTGCGTGTGGTCGAATCTTCCTCCCCCCTTCGGCCCCGGCGATCTCACCATTCGTGCCCTCTCCGCTCGATCCTGTCCATACGTATTGTGCTCGCCCGACCGCACCCAGCGGTGGATTCCCGGCCCCGGGCATCGACCACGCACCCGGATGGGTCGGATGAGGCATGAACTGACACCGTCCGCCCCACCTGAGGCGGGGACCGATCGGCCCCCGCTTCCGGACCAGGTGGCCCCGGATGGCGAGCCCACAGCGGGCCACACGTCGCGAGGCTGGCTCAGATCAGCGAGTCGGGCGCCGGCGCGTCGCGGTCCGTCACGATGCCTTCACGAAGTGCGACGCCGGCCGCCTGGGTCCGATTGGTCACGTCGAGCTTGCGGAAGAGGCCGGAGAGGTGGGTCTTCACCGTCTTGGTCGAGATGAGCAGCGTGTCGGCGATCTCGACGTTGGTGGCACCGCGGGTGAGCAGGGCGAGGATCTGGCGTTCGCGGTCCGAGAGGGTGCGCGCGACACTGTGGTCGGCGGCCTGGCGGCGCGAGAGCAGTCGAGCAGCCACGGGAGGTGAGAGGTAGACCCCGCGGTCCTCGATGGCCGTGGTCATGGCTTCGGCGAGTTGCTCGGGCGTCGCCTCCTTGAGCACGTACCCGGCGGCGCCGGCGTCGAGCGAGGGTTCGACGTCTTCGGGTCCGTCGTAGGTGGAGAGCATCAGCACCGGGACCTGATTGCCCTCGGCCCGGAGCGAGCGGAGCAGATCGACGCCGCTGGTCGCTCCCAGTCGGACGTCGAGCAACACGAGGTCGAAGGTGCGGTCGGCGATCATCGTGCGTGCGCTCTCGGCGTCGTGGGCCTCGGACGCTTCGATGCCGAGCACCTCGGTGAGCAACAGGGCCAGGCCGGCACGCATGACGTCGTGATCGTCGACCAGCAGGACCCGGGTCCCGTCGAGGGCCTCGTTGATCATGACACGACCTCCTCGGGAGTGGATACGGGTACTGCGAGCCGAACGGTGGTCCCCGTCCCGGCCTCGGACTCGATCTCCAGCTTGGCACCCGCCAGCCGCGCACGGGTGCGCACCACCCCGAGGCCCTGGTGCATGCGATCGGTCCGGTCGAGATCGTCGGCCAGTCCGACGCCCCGGTCGCTCACCGCGACCACGAGATGGTCGGCGGTGAACTCGACCCGCACTCGGGCACGGGAGGTCTCGGCGTGCTTGCCGACGTTGGAGATCGCCTCCTGCACGGTGGCGAAGACCAGGGACACGACCTCGGGATCCGTCGGACGGGCCTCGCCCTTCACGAGGTAGTCCACTTCGAGACCTCGGACGGCGGCATGGTCGCGCACGAATCGCTCGAGTCCGTCCTCGAGACGGGTCCAGTCGGGCTCGGGCGGAGTGAGCTCGAAGATCGCGGAGCGCAACGACTCGAGCGCATCAGCGACGCCACGGCGGAGGTGGGCGAGTTCGTCGGTGACCGCACTCGAGGCCGGTCGGCTGGCCAGCAGGTCGATCTCGATGGTCAGCGTCGCCAGCTGCTGGCTCAGCTCCTCGTGCAGCGTCGTGGCCAAGCGCGTGCGCTCGGTCATCCGGATCTGCTCACGCGTGGCCTCGACCGATCGGCCATGGTCGAGCGCCTGCGCGAGGAGGCCGGCCACCGACGCCAGGTGTTCGCATCGTGGACCCGACCCCCCGGCCCCGAGCACCAGTCCGCCATCGTTCGAGACGACGGCGGAGGTCCATCGCGGGGCGGCGCGGCCGGCCGGGAGCCAGCGAATCGCGTGCTCCGGGTCGGCGACGATGGTCGACCACTCGACGTCAGCCGACGTCTCGACCACGTCGGGAAAAGGGCCGGGCGACCCGTGGACCGCATGGATCGACACCCCTCTGGCCGAGGGCCGAACCACGACGACGCCCGTCAGCCCGAACGATCGGGCGAGGCGCCGCAGCGCGTCTTCGGGCGACAACTCGCCGGCTGCCAGGGCCGTGACATCGGGAACCCACGCCGCCAGATCGACCGCTCCGGCCGTCGCCACGGCCGTTTCGAGGGCGGCGCCGAACCAACTCGCCGGCTCGATCCGGTCGCCGAATCCGTTGGTCGGCTCCTCGAAGAAGGCCACGGCCGGACGGTCGGGGTCGAGCGTGAGCGCCGACACCGTGCCGAGTCCCGCGGAGCGAAGGCGCGGGCCGACCGGCTCGAGACCGTCGGTGGGCACCCGGTCGAGACGACCAGGACAGCGCGCCGCCACGGCGGCCAACAAGGCGTCACGCGTGCCGGGTGTGCCGAGGCGCTGCCAGGTGTCGCCTTCGCGCCAGAGCAGGACCCACCGGCTGGCCCCGAGTTCGGCGGACAGGGCATCGAGGCGCAGATGGAAGGGTCGGTCATCGAGTCTCGCGTCGATGACTTCGAACATATCGGCCTCCCGACCCGAGGCTATCGCTGGGCGATCGGCCGGATCGGGTTCAGGACCCGAGGACAGCGCCGGCCCAGATCGGTCCGTGCGGGGATGGCCAGCGAACCGCCGAACCCGTAAAGCGGAGCCCGGTGAGCGAACCTGGCCATGACTGCTTCGGGGTCGCCCGCTTCATCGTGCTCGACCACCAGGACGTCACCGCCGTCGGGGGCCACCCGCCAGGTGATCGAAGCGCAGCCATCGACCGACGCGACCAGCGCGTCGATGCGTCGATGCCGCCAGTCGCACGGGTCGGGGCTCGCGGCCGAGACGTCGGCGAGATCGGCATGGCCGACCATCGGGCCGCCGGGAAGACCCGACACCTCGGCGCCCGTCACCACGACGGCGTGACTCGTCCCGGGGTCGAGGACCAGATGGTGTCCCGCGGGCCAGACACGGGGAAGGTGGTGCCCGGGCGCGTGGATCAGCCGAGCCGCGTCGATGCGGTCGCCGAGCAGCGACGCGAGCCCAGGCTCGCTCGACGCCCCGATCACGAACGCTGCGCCCTCGTGCAGGATCGTGAGCAGTCGGATCTCGATGCCGTCGGCACCGGCGTCGGCATCGAGGACCGCGAGCCAGAGCCCATCGGCGTGCAGCCTTCTCCAGAGCGAGGGCCGTGCGCCTGCGTCGGCCCGGACGGCCAGTGCCGCCTGCACCAGCGGATCGACATCGACGACCGCCGGCAGTGGCGCTCGATCGCCGACCTCGACGAGGTGGTCGAGTGCCTGTTGGACCCGAGCCGTGGCCGGGTGGCCCGCCGACCATCGGGTGGTCACCAGCTCGGCCCATGCGGCGGCTTCACGACGGGTGTCTTCGGCGTCGAGTCGGCCGTTGACGACATCGTCGAAGTACGAGAACAGTCCGACGACGGGCTCGCCGCTCATCGCGGGACGAGCCCCGACCTCGGCGCTGCGATCGGTGCACAGCTCGGCGATCGCGGAGATGGCCGAGGCGACCCGGGTGTCGAGGGTCACGGCTCCGCGACCTCACAAGACACCGCTGCGGACACGTCGACCTCGTCGGCGAGGTCGATCAGTTGCTGCGGAATCGGTTCGAGGTTGTCAGCCATCCGGGCGATGGTGCCGCCTCCGAGGACGACCTGGTGCGTCGTCGAGATCTCGCTGAACCCGTTGATGAACCGGTCGAGCATCTTGAGGCGTGAGTACGCACCGAGGGTCACCGTGTCGCGTGCGACGTTGGCGGCGACGAACCTCGGGCCCAAGCGGCCCAGGCCGCGCATGCCGTCGGTGGCGAGCACACCGTTCGAGGCCGCGTCGACCGAGAGTTCGACCCCACGCGGCGCGTCGCTGAGCAGGTTGCGCATCCCGTCGACCGGGTTCGACCGGAGCTCGTCGGTCAGCTTCGAGACATACGGCCGAGCGAGTTCGAGGGCGCGTTTCGAGAACGGCAGGTCGTCGAGCCGGCGGGTGGCGGTGGCCGCGTCGGCCACCCGGTCGGCCGTCCGGGCGGCGTCGGCCACGTCGGCCACGTGGTCGGCGCGGCGCACGAGGGTGACGCCATCGGCAATGGTGTCGACGGCTCGAAGCCCTCGTGCCGCTCGGCTGGCCGACGTGGCGGCCGAGCCGCTCCCGGCGGTGAGCACGGCGACCACGACCTCGGGGCCGAGCTTGCCCAACCATCGAGCCGGGCTCTCGCGAAACGTCTCCCAGTCGACGACCGCCTTGCCCACCTCGAGCGCGAATCCTGCGGGGTCGTCGATGGCGTACTGGACGACGGCCATGACCTGCTCGCGGTTCTCCCAGAGCTTGAACGCGGTGTACGGCATCATGATCGGGTTGAGGTAGAACGCGAGCTTCGCGACCCCGACCACCATCTCGACGGTGCCCTCGACGAACCCTGCGCCGAACTCCCACGCGACGTGGCCGAGCCCCGACACGAATCCTCCCACCCGGTCGCCCAGCGACGGTGGCGGCGTGGCGTAGATCGTCTGGTCGTCGTAGAGGTCGAAGCCGTCCTGGAGCGACCGTCGTGCGTCGCGCTCGGCGGCCCGTGCGGCATCGGCATCGTCGAGAAGGCGACGTACCTCGGCCTCGGACTCGGCGGGGACCGACCCGTCGACACCCAACGCAACCAGCCTCGACCGACACCGCCACACCGTTGACTGGTGGATGCCCAGGGCCTCGGCGTATCGCTCGAGGCTTCCGGCCGCTCGGTCCATGACCGTGATCGCGTTCGACAGGTCCTCGGGCACCGGCTTGCGCCCCATCGACTGGGCAAAGGCGTCGTAGGCCGGCCCCGTCCAGCTCGTCCCGCTCGTGATGGCGTCGAGACGAGCGGCTGACGCACTCGCCGTGGAGAGCTGGGTTCGCATCGAGCGGAGCTGGGCAGCCTGGGCCCGAATGGTCGATGGCTGGCCGGCCAACGGCCGGATCATGTCGACAGAGGCGAACACGGCGGAGGGCTCAGCCCGTGCAGTCGGCCAAGGCGTTGGCGAACTCGAGGTCGGTGGTCGCGTAGACCTCCGCCGCGGCGACCAGCGCCGCGTCGACGTTCCCGAGCATGCTGCCGATCATCTCGAACTCCTCGTTCCACTGGCGTCGGAACGTGTGGATCTTGTGATCGGCATCGCCGCCCTGGTCGAGCACGGCACCGTCCTGCAACCGATCGTTCACGGACTCGAGCACGGACCGGGCGGTGTCGAGCCCGGCCACCGCAGCACCGATCTCCGACACGGCATCGAGGAGCGCGTCGGGATCGACCCGGATCGTTCCGACGGGAGGGGCCATGGGAGCCTCAGACCGCGAACTGGCTCGCCAGCTGCTGATCCTGCGCTTCGTACTGGTCGGCGGAGCGGCGCAGCATGTCGGCGATGGCGGCCAGCGCCGTCTCGACCTGCTTGAAGCCGTCGTTGGCGGCAGTGTAATAGCCGTCGAAAGCGATCGCCGCCCGACCGTCCCACGTGGCCTGGAGGTCGCGGACGTCGGACAGCAGTCGTCCGAGCTCGGCTCCGATGTTCGACGATCCAGTCGTCAGGTTCGACGCGCTTCCGCGGAGTCGATCGGGAGTGACGGCAATCGGCATGGTTTGTGCTCCTCTTTCAGGTTGTTTCCATGCATCGTATGTATACCAGTGAACATCCGTCAATACTTTTCCTGTTCTTCCGTGCTTTTCCGATCATCTTCCCGACGGGGTCCCATGTGCCAGGCTGGCGCGATCGATCGACCAGCCGGCGGTTGCCGATCCTGACCGCCGCCGTGCTCGCCCTGGCCAGCTGTGCCGGCGGAGACGGAGCACCGACCAGCCTCACGCCGGTCGGTGCACCCGCTGAGCTCGACGTTGCATCCACGTGGCAGTGGCAGCTCCAGGGCGAGGTGAACACCTCCTCTGACGTCGACGTGTACGACCTCGACCTGTTCGACACCCCCGCAGACCTGGTGGCTGGGCTCCGGCGCGAGGGTTGGCTCGTCGTCTGCTACTTCTCAGCGGGGTCCCACGAGAGCTGGAGGCCCGACGCATCGGACGACGACCCCGATGATCTCGGAGCGCCGCTCGACGGATTCGCGGACGAGCGATGGCTCGACACTCGGAGCACGACGGTCCGTGCGGTCGTCGTGCAACGACTCGATCGGGCGGTCTGTGCCGACTCCCGTTCGAAGGGCCTGCGGACACTGATCCTCCCGCTCGATCTCGACGACTCGTTCCGCATCAGCTGCGACGAGTGACCTCATCGGGCTGAGGCCGCTCAACCAGTCCACAGCTGGACGAGGTGCACCGTTCGTCCGTGGGCCAGGATCGCCCGACCGACCGGGAACGGCTGCGCCGGCCGAAGCGGGACCCGGAGTCCGAGCACCGCGTCGATCTCTGCGGCTCCCTCGGGCTGGAGCAGCACCGTGCGCCGGCTCCGCTTGACCTCGGCCAACCAGCCCGAGAACGCCCGCGCCGTGGTCGCCGTGTCGGCCACCACCACGAGTCGAACCGACGGCAGTCCTGCCAGCCGTTCGAGCGCCCGCTCGGTGTCCATCGAGCTCATGTCCTCGGCAGCGTCGACGAACACGACGGCTTCCACCGAGCGGCCATCGGGGTCGACGGTCGCGGCGAGCGCCTCGAGGCGCTCGGCGACTGCCCCACGGGCGAAGGCCGACTCGGTGATGCCGCTGACGCTTGCGAGCGGGCTCGCGGCGCCGCCGACGGCGACGAGGCGAACCGACACCTCGGCGGCGACCAGCGCGGCGGCGATGCCCGCGACCGCCCGGGATCGGCCCGAACCGGCTGCTCCGGTCACGAGCACGTGGCCGGCGCGCAGGTCGAGGACGGCCGGCCCACCGAACAGGTCGGACGTTCCGACCGAGACGACCAGGTCGTCGAGCACCTCCATCGGCCCCTCGAGGTGCTCGGGCAGCTCGGGCAGACGTGCCGCACGCTCGACGTCGAGCGTCGCCGCCAGGTCGGCGATCGCACCCGTCTGTCCCACACCACTCGGATCTTCGCCGGCGACCGCGATCTGGACGACGGTGTTGTCGACGTGGGCCCGACCGGCCGGAAGATCGGGCGACGAGGCGACCTGTCGGGGCACGCCGAGGCTGATCGCCTCGTCGGCATCACCCATCGGCAGCACCAGCCTCGTGCCCAGCGTGCCCACGATCGACGCCGGGAGACCGGCCCGTCGCTCGGAGGCGGCCACGAAGTGGATGCCGACCTGACGACCGTCGGACGTGAGCCGTATCAGCCGGTTGAACCACTCGTAGGCCTCGGGGGTGTCGAGCGTCTCGCGAAGCGAGGCGAGGCCGTCGATCAACACCACGATCCGGGGCACCACCCACTCGCTCCGCATCGACCTCAACGCAGAGAGCGAATCGGCGTGGGCATCGGCCAGCAGGGCGCGGCGCCCCCCGACCTCGTGCTCCAGCACCTCGATCAGGCGAGCGATGGGCTCGAGATCGTCGGCGGTGAGGACCGAGGCGACCTGCGCAAGCACGCTCAGCGACCCCAACGAACGGCTCGCAGCGTCGATCAGATGCAGGACCACGGCGTCGCCACCCCCCTGCCGGGCCAGCTCGAATGCTGCCGTGCGCAAGGTGGTGGTCCGGCCCGATCCACCGCCACCGAAGACGAGGAGTCCGCCGGATGCCTCGAGGTCGACGGTCCAGGCCTCCTGCACCTGCCGTTCCGGGCGGTCGGCGAGCCCGAGGGTCAGATGGCGGCCGGGATCGTGGCGCTGCTCGTCCCGGAGTGCGGTGGGACGGGTGATGGCATCGATCGCCACCGTCTCCGGCAACGACTCGACCCACGGCCGACGTGGCAGGTCCCTGCGGGTTCGGTCATGGGCTCGTCGCACGACTCCCACCACGATGTCGAGCTGCGTGCGATCGTCCTGCGGTTCGGCCCCGACCGCATCGCCGGTTCGGAGCACCCCACTGAAGTCGAACGACCCGGTGCGGACGCGGGCCGGGCCGGCCGCACGGTCGGGTGCGCCGCCGAACGCGCTCTGGAATGCATGGAGTTGGCCAGGTCCCGTGCGGACGTATGCCCTGCCGCGGAGCGGCGCCGGAAGGTGCGCGGCGTCGGGCGCACCGATGACGCTGGTCGAGTCGGCCTGGTCGAGCACACGCAGGCTGACCCGAAGGTTGGTGTTCGCCAGGATGTTGTCGTTCACCGACCCCGTCGGACGCTGCGTCGCCAGGACCAGGTGGATCCCGAGGCTCCTCCCCCGCTGCGCGAGGTCGACCATGCCGGCCACGAAGTCGGGGATCTCCTTCACCAGGGTCGCGAACTCGTCGACGATGATCACGAGGCGGGGTGGAACGCGCTCAGGGGCCACCTGGGCCAGCTCGACGAGATCCTTGGCGTCCGCGCCGAGCAGGTGCATGCGACGATCGAGCTCGGCCCGGAGGCTGGTCAGGGCGCGGAGGCTGAGCGCTTCGTCGAGGTTCGTCACCGCGCCCACGTTGTGGGGCAGCCCCTCGAAGGCTGCCGAGAACGCGCCGCCCTTGTAGTCGATGAACAGGAAGTTCAGGCGCTCGGGCGGATGCGCTGCGGACAGCGCCGCGACCCAGGTCTGGAGGAACTCCGACTTCCCCGCTCCGGAGGTGCCGGCGACCAACGCATGGGGACCCTGCTCCACCAGGTCGAGCACGTGGGCGCCTTCGCTGCCGATCCCCACCGTCGCCGCGAGGCCGCCCGAGGGACGGCTCCACTGCTCGGCGACCGAGTCGAGGTCGGGGCGACCGCCGGGAAGCACGTCGTACAGCGGCACCACGGCGGGAAGAGCTGCGATCTGGCTCGCCGACGTCGCATCGTGGAGCGGCGCGACGAACCGAGCGAGCGCGAGCGCCCGGTCGACGCCCATCGGCTCGAGCTCGAGCTCGATGGCCGGTCGCGCGCTGTCACGACGGGTGAGCACCGACGGCGTCGAGCCACCGCAGCGGACGACGACGTCGGCCTGTCTCGGAACACCGTCGGAGCTGTCGCCGACCCACACCACCCAGATACCCGCGTCAAGGGCACGGTCGAGCACCCGGGACAGCACCGTGCGATCGGGCATGACGTCCTCGTCGACGAGGACCAGCAGCCGGGGCCAGTTGGCGACCCCCTCATCGTCACCGGTCCGAGCCTCTGCGAGGTTCGCGAGGTCGACGAGCAGTCGCTCGTGCTCGTCGGGCCACATGGCGAGGGCCGGGCCGGGAAGCGGCCGGTTCGCCGATTGCACGTGCGGGAGCCACTTGATCCATTCGAAGTCAGCCAGCCGTCCGCTCGAGCACATGGCGGCCACGACGAGGTCCTCGGGTGAGTGCAGTGCGGCCGACTGGCCCAGGAGGGCCCGAGCCGTTCCATTGCGCCCGGCGGCATCGCCGACCAGGGCCACCACCGGCTCCTCGTCGAATGCGACGGCAACGGGCGCGTCAGGCACCACATCGAGCACGGCCATGCGTTGACGCGCGAGCGACACCAGTTCGTCATCGCCCTCGGTCGCCAGGTCGATGGTGACCTTCGACGGTTGGGGGGCGACGCCGATCCGGAGCTCACCGAAGTCGGACGTGTCGCGGTCACGCTCCCAGAGCCGCTGCTGGAGATACGCGGCATGCTCGACGAGCACGCCCGTCGGCGGCGTTGCTCGGCCGCGTTCGATCACCTCGTCCGCCAACGCCTGCCGGCCCGCCACGACCCGAGCCTCGACCGCCTCGAGGTAGGCCTCCCGATCGCGTTCGTAGCGTCGGCGCCCCGAACGTCGATCCTGGACGTAGCTCCATCCCACCAGCAGCGGCGACAGCAGCACGAGGAACAGGAACTGGATCCGGCCCGAGATCACCACCAGCATTCCGCCGCTGGCCACGGGCAGCAACGCCGATGCCAGCACGAAGCGGGGCTTGGTCGCGACCTCGGGCGGCTTGTCGAGGGGTGCGAGGACCCGGGGATGCACCACCGGTCGGCGATACGGGGTGCGGTCGTGGGCGACCGTGCCGAGCGCATCACTCCGTCGGGCCCGTCGAACCGTCGAGAGATGGAGCACGGACGAACCGACTCGGACGACCGACCCCTCAGCGAGGCGGTGCGGTCCGGAGACCGACTCGTCGTCGACCTCGACCTCGCCATCGACCGGCACGACGCGGGTGGCGGCGTCCTCACGGACGTCGAGATGGGCATGAACCGCCTCGACCGATCCGTCGGTCAGCGGCACGCCCGCCGCCGGATCACGACCGATCAGGTGACGACCCGGGCCCAACAGGACCACCGCACCGGCATCGGCGCCGCTCACCACGGTGACTCGGGTGGCGAACGGCTCGGGAGGCGGCTCGACGGCGGCCATGCCCAGGCCGACGTCGTCGCCGCTGGCCAGCCCCGAGGAGAAGACGGTGTCCGCTGCATCGGACGGGCAGCCACGAACCGTGAGCGTCGCATCGCGGTCGACCGCGACACCGAGGCAGCGGGCGTGATCCAGGAGCGCCCGCCGCAGATCCTCCATCGTGTGATTCGGCTCGATCTCCAACGCGAGGTCGAACCGAGATCCGGGACAGCAGCAGCGGAGCCGGAGATCCATGGTCAGGGCTCGCCGCCGACAAGACGAAGTCCCGACGGCGCGATCGACGGAGCAGGGCTGGCCAGCTCGACCATGAACTCGGTGAGGTGACCCGGGAAGACGAACTCACTGAGCAGGATCGGCCCGAGCCCGACCGTGTGGGTGATCCGCTCGCAACGCAGCAGCGGCGACCCGCTGGGCACGCCCAACCGGCGCGCGTCGCTGTCGCCGGCCGGTACGGCACCGATCGACTGCGTCGCATGGTCGAGCGACACGTCGAGCAGTTCGAGGAACGGTTGCTTCTCGACCTGGTCGCGTGACAACGACGACCCCAACTGCTCCGGGCACCAGACCGTCACCCGAGCGAAGGGGGCGCCGTCGGCGAGGTTGAGCCGGCGGACGCGGAGCACGGTGTCGCACCCCAGCACCTCGCGGGCGCGACGTGGCGCGTCTGATGAACCCGAAGTCGAGCACCTTGCGGCGGCTCTCGAGGCCCCGCGCCACCAGCTGGTCCTCGATGGTCCCGAGGCGTCCGAGGCTCTGGCGAACCGGTTCTGAGGCGACGAACCAGCCGAGGCCCTGCCGGGAATCGATCAGCCCTTCGTCGCGCACCACTTCGAGGGCTCGCCGGATGGTGACCCGGCTGGCCCCGTGCTCACGGGCCAGCTCCGATTCGCTCGGCAACAGCCGGCTCGATCCGTAGTCGCCGCGGGCGGCGAGCTCGCGGATCTGGGCGGCGATGATCTGGTACCGAGGTTGTCTCACTTGTCTCATACTTGTATTGTTAGCCTGAGCGCGCAAGTACCCCACACCGCACCGGGTCCGCGTCGCTCTATCGTTTCCGACTTCTCAGCCTCTCCGAGGGAGTTCCCATGGCCGTGTCATCCTCCACCCCCACCGAACTGGTCGAGGCCGTCTACGACCAACTGCCCGAGCGGGCCGCCCTGGGCCGCGAGCGGCTCGGTCGGCCCATCACGCTGGCCGAGAAGATCCTCCTCAATCACCTGCGCGACCCCGAGGGTCAGGAACTCGAACGCACCCGGTCCTACGCCGACTTCGATCCCGATCGGGTCGCCATGCAGGACGCCACCGCGCAGATGGCGCTGCTCCAGTTCATGACCGCCGGCCTCGACCAGACCGCGGTTCCCTCCACGGTCCACTGCGATCACCTGATCCAGGCCAAGGTCGGAGCGCTGAAGGACCTCGAGGTGGCGGTCGACGTCAACCGCGAGGTCTACGACTTCCTGAGCACGGTGTCGGCCAAGTACGGGCTCGGATTCTGGAAGCCGGGCAGCGGGATCATCCACCAGGTCGTGCTCGAGAACTACGCGTTCCCGGGCGGGATGATGATCGGAACCGACAGCCACACCCCCAACGCCGGCGGCCTCGGCATGGTGGCCATCGGTGTCGGCGGAGCCGATGCCGTCGACGTGATGACCGGCTTCCCGTTCACGGTCAAGTGGCCCAAGCTGATCGGCATCCACCTCACGGGCTCGCTGGACGGCTGGACCTCGGCCAAGGACGTCATCCTCGAAGTGGCTCGCATCCTCACCGTCAAGGGCGGAACCGGCGCCATCGTCGAGTACTTCGGCGAGGGCGCCGACAGCCTCACGGCGACGGGCAAGGGAACCATCTGCAACATGGGTGCCGAGATCGGTGCCACCACGTCGCTGTTCCAGTTCGACGCCAACATCGCGGCGTACCTGAAGGCCACCGGCCGCGAGGCGATCGCCGATCTGGCCGACGCCCATGCCTCGGACCTGCGAGCCGATCCCGAGGTCCTGGCCGATCCCGGCACCTACTTCGACGAGGTCATCGAGATCGATCTGTCGACGCTCGAGCCGATGATCAACGGCCCCCACTCCCCCGACCGGGCCCACAAGGTCGGCGAGGTCGCCGCCACCGCCCGCGAGAACGACTGGCCGCTCGAGATCAGCTCGACCCTCATCGGATCGTGCACCAACTCGAGCTACGAGGACATCACCCGGGCCGCGTCCATCGCCCGGCAGGCCTCGGCCAAGGGCCTCACCGCCAAGACCCAACTGATGGTGACCCCCGGATCCGAGCAGGTGCGCGCCACCATCGAGCGCGACGGCCTGCTGGCCGACCTCGAAGCCATCGGCGGCAACGTGCTCGCCAACGCCTGCGGTCCGTGCATCGGACAGTGGAGCCGGCCCGACCTCGATCCCGAGGCCAAGAACACGATCGTCAACAGCTACAACCGCAACTTCCCCAAGCGCAACGACGGCAACCCCAACACCCTGTCGTTCGTGACCTCACCCGACACAGTGATCGCGCTCGGCGCTCGCCGGCACGCTCGACTTCGATCCGCGCACCGACACCCTCACCAATGACGCCGGCGAAGAGGTCCGGCTCGATCCGCCGGTCGGCGAAGACCTGCCCAGCCGGGGCTTCGACCCCGGCGAGTCGGGCTTCCAGGCCCCGCCGACCGACCGCAGCGGGGTCGAGATCGTCGTCGACCCGTCGAGCGACCGGATCCAGCTGCTCACCCCGTTCGAACCGTGGGACGGCAACGACTACCTCGACCTGCCCGTCGCAGTGAAGGCCCAGGGCAAGTGCACCACCGACCACATCTCGATGGCCGGTCCCTGGCTGAAGTACCGGGGCCACCTCGAGAACATCAGCGGCAACCTGTTCCTGGGGGCCGTCAACGCGTTCACCGGCGTCGCCGGCGAGGGCAAGGACCCCATCGACGGGCAGACCAAGTCGTACCCCGAGGTCATGGCCTCGTTGCATGCAGCCGGTCGGGGCTGGGTCGCGATCGGCGACGAGAACTACGGCGAGGGATCCTCACGCGAGCACGCCGCCATGGAGCCCCGCTTCCGCAACTGCAAGGCCGTGTTCGCCCGGAGCTTCGCCCGGATCGCCGAGACCAACCTCAAGAAGCAGGGGGTGCTGGCCCTCACGTTCGTCGACCCGGCCACCTACGACCAGATCGGCGAGGACGACACCATCAGCATCCTCGGATTGGCCGACCTGGCGCCCGACTCGCCGGTGGCCTGTCGCATCACGCGGCCCGACGGGTCGTCGGTCGATTTCGAGGCGGCGCACACACTCAGCGACGATCAGATCGACTGGTTCCGAGCCGGCTCGGCCCTCAACATCATCCGCCAGAAGCGCGCCGGCTGACACCAGGGCTGACCGGACGGTCCGCTGTCAGCAGCGCCAGCAGCGCTACGGCTTGTCGACCCACCCGGTCAACGTGCCCTCCCAGTTCGAGGTGCCATCAACGCTGGTCACCGCCACGAACACGCGGGCGTGGTCCTGCTTCCGGAACTGCGGTGAGGTGACGGACAGGTAGCCCAGGGCGTCGGTCGTGCCGGTTGCCGACCCGATCGGGAACTGGTTGATGTCGAAGTACGACACGGTGATGCTCTTGTTCGAGTAGGGCAGCCCGCTGGTGTGCAGCACGAACATCTCGGTCGTGATGCGCCACTTGCTGCCATTCTGCCAGTAGGGCGTGTGCCACCAGTACGACAGGTTGACCGCCGGGGCCGTGGTCGTCGTGGTGGTGGGAGCGGCCGTCGTCGATGTCGTGATCGACGTCGAACTCGACGACGAGGACGACGAACTGCTCGACGACGAGCTCGCGGAGACCCCCGTCGTCGTGGTCTGGTTGGTGGCGTGCGGGGTGCCGTACTGGGGCTGGCGGTCGTCGTAGGCGGTATCGAACTCGCCGACGAGTGAGTTCGTGCCTGCGATGACGACGAGGCCGAATGCGCCGGTGAGCAGCGCGTACTCGATGATCGACGCGCCCCGATCGGAACGGTCGCAGCGGCGGGTTCGGAGGAGGCGTCGCAAGCTCATCAGAAGTTCTGCGTGATCTGGATGCCGGCCGGACCGAGGATGACCAGGAACAGGGCGGGGAGGATGCAGAACACCAGCGGGAAGGTGATCTTCACCGGGATCTGCATGGCCTTCTCCTCGGCCTTCGCCCGTCGCTTCTCTCGCATCTCGTTGGACTGCACGCGCAGCACCCGGGCGATGGGCAGGCCGTACTTGGAGGCCTGCCGGATCGACAGGACGAAGCCGCGGAGGCTCGGCACGTCGGTGCGCTCGAGCAGGGCCTCGAGCGCTTCGTCGCGGGTCATCCCGATCTGCATGTCGTTGATGGACTTGAGCAGCTCCTCGGCGAGCGGGCCGTTGCCCTCTTCGCCGGCCCGCTGGATGGCACCGTCGAAGCTCAGACCGGCCTCGACCGTGACCGTGATCTGGTCGATCGTGTCGGGGAGCGCGTACTCGATCTGCTTCTGGCGTTCTTCGACCCGCCGGGACAACAGGGTCTCGGGAATGAGGTAGCCCACCCCCACCGCAAGGCCGGCCTGGAAGAGCGACGTGGTCGAGATGCCCTTCGAGAGCAGCACGATCCCGATCGCTCCACCGATCACGGTGAACACGACCTTGGCGGCCAGCACGGCTTCCGCGGTCACCTTTCCGCTGTCCATCCCGGCCAGCACCAGCTTGTGCTGCACGGCCTCGAGCCGACCGACCGGCGTGACCTTGCGGATCCTGTCGGTGATGGTCCGCCCCATCGGGCCGAGCAGGCGCTCGTTCATCGACTCCTGGAGCCCCACCTTGCGGAGGGTCTTCGTCGGGTCGTCCATCTCGTCGAGACTGCCCAGGTCCTGAACGGCGATCGGCTCGCTGATCGACACGAACCGCCAGATGAGGGCGATGCCACCGACGACGGCGATGGCGGGAAGGTAGAGCATCAAGGCGTTCATCAGACCTCCGGGTTCACGAGCTTGCGGAGCCACAGACCGCCGGCGCCCATCATCACCGCGGCCGCGCCGAGGATGAAGTGGCCGGTGGTCGTGTCGAAGAGTGGCGCGATGTAGTCGGGATTCGACATGGCGATGAAGAAGACGAGTCCCGGCGGCAGTGAGAACAGCACCATCGCCGAGATCTTGCCCTCGGCGGCCAGGGCGTTGATCTGGCGGCGGATCTTCGTCCGGGCTCGGATGGTGTCGCCGACCTGGTCGAGGATCTTCGAGAGGTCGCCACCGACCGAGGCGTTGATCTTCACCGCGTTGACGACCCACGTGAAGTCCTCGCACTGCATGCGGTCGTCCATCGAGTCGAGGGCCTGCTCGAGGGTCAAGCCGAGTCGCGTCTCGAGCAACGCCCGGCTGAACTCCTCCCTGGTCGGAGATGGCGACTCGGCCGCCACCGAATCGAGTGCCTGGGCGAGGCCGTAGCCGGCCTTGAGTGCACCCGAGATCAAGATGAGGGTCTCGCCGAGTTGGCCGGCGAACTTTTTGCGACGCCGACCGGCGAGGAACTTGAGGGCCGTTGGCGTGAGGAGGCCGGGTGCGATCAGCAGGATCACCGAGAGGATCGGCCCGCCGAGGGCGAAGCCGATGGCCATGCCCGCGAGGCTGCACGTGAGGATGAACGCACCTAGCTCACCGGGCCGGATCGAGATGCCGGCTCGCTCGATGGATGCCGCGAGGTCCCCCGAACGGCCCTGCCGCTCGAGCATCTTGGTCGCTGCGTCGGTCAATCCTTCGGCGACGCCGCTGAGCACGCTGTCCTGGCCGGTCTTCTCGGCTGCGTCGATGCGCTCGTCGAACTCCATCCCGCCCATACCGGTCGGGGTCTCGCTGAGCTGCGAGGTCGCTTCGCGGAGCGCCTTGCGCTCCGAGTCGTTCTGGACGAGCATCGCTGAGCCGATCAGCCCGGCCACGATGAGCAGCGCTCCGGCCCACGGCACCCACGGTTGGCTCAGGAGCCCACCGCCGGCCACCACCTCAGGAGTTGCTCCCTCGACCTCGGCGACGGTGACCGGGAGGCCGGTCACGATGTAGCTGACGTCCTGGCTCAGGACGGGATCGCCGTTGAGCGAGAAGACCAGTTCGTTCTCGGGCTCGGTCGACAGGGCGGTGTAGCCGACTTCGTAGCGGCTCTCGAGGCTGGCGGCGACCAATCCGTAGGCCCCGACCAGCAACGACGGGTCGTCGACGCTGAAGACGCGGCCACCGGCGGCGTCGGCGATCGGCTGGAGTTGCGTGCCGTCGCCTTCTTCGGTGACGAGCGAGATGCCGGTGAACTGCACATCGGACTCGTTGACCCGGGCGATCGTGTCCTCCTGGGTGGCGACGCTGGTGCTGTCGTCACCGTCGGTCATGACGACGATGGCGCGGTCGGTTCCTGAAGGCGGTCCGAGGGCCGCGAGGGCTGCGCCGATGCCGTCGTACATGGCCGTTCCGCCGCCGGCCTGGAGGGCGTCGATGGCACCGACCAGGTCGACCCGGTTGCTGGTGAACGGCTGATCGAGTCGGGCCGTGTCCGAGAAGCTCACGACCGCGGCCGAGGCGCCTTCGGGCAGTCCCTGCACGAAGGCGGTCGCCGACTGCTTGGCCGCGTCGAGGGCGAGGCCCTCCATCGACCCCGAGACGTCGAGCACGATGGCGACCTTGAGTCCCGCGAGACCGACCGGTCGAACGGTGAGCGGCACCGGCTGACCGGCCTCGGTCAGCGTGAGGCTCTGCTCGTCGACTCCGTCGCTCTGCGGCAGGGCCAGGATCACCTCGACGTTCGGGTACGCCGAGGTGTCGACCTGCACGATCTCGGCGGCGTTGTCGGTGCCACGCGCAGCTGCGGTCGAGGGCAGCGCCACGATGGCGACCAGGGCGACCAGCGCGGTGACGAGGATGCGGCGCATCAGATCGCCACCTCGACCGACTTGCGCGGCTCGAACAGACGGTCGTCGATGCTCAACCCCGCATCGCGCAGGTGATCGACGAACGCCGGCCGGTGCCCGGTGGGTTCGAGTTGACCCTCCAACCGGCCGTCGGCGTCGATGCCGGTCTGCCGGAACTTGAAGATCGGCTTGACCAGGATGTCAACCCCCTCCATGCCGTCGCACTCGGAGACCTCGACGATGCGGCGGCTGCCGTCGCGGAGTCGACTCGTGTGCACGATCAGGTCGACGGCCGACTCGATCTGCTTGCGGATGGCGGGAATCGGCAAATCGATGCCACCCATCAGCACCATGGTCTCGAGCCGGCTCGTGGCGTCGTCGGGAGAGTTGGCGTGCAACGTGGACAGCGAACCCGCGTGGCCCGTGTTCATCGCCTGGAGCATGTCGAGGGCCTCGCCGCCTCGACACTCACCGACGATGACCCGATCGGGGCGCATTCGAAGGGCGTTGCGCACGAGGTCACGGATCTCGATGAGGCCACGACCCTCCGAGTTGCCCGGTCGGGCCTCCAGTCGGACCACGTGTTCCTGGCCCATGCGCAGCTCGACCGCGTCCTCGATGGTCACGATGCGTTCGCCCTCGGGGATGAACGACGACAGCACGTTGAGGAGGCTCGTCTTGCCCGAGCCGGTGCCTCCGCTGACGAGGGTGTTCAAGCGGCCGCGGACGGCCGCGGCGATCAGGTAGATCGACTCGACGGTGGCCGAGTTCATCTTCACCAGGTCCTCGGCCGAGAAGTTCTTCTTCGAGAACTTCCGGATGGTGAGCGACGCGCCATCGACGGCGAGGGGCGGAATGATGGCGTTGACGCGAGATCCGTCGGGGAGCCGGGCGTCGACCATCGGAGATGACTCGTCGATGCGGCGACCGATGGGTGAGACGATCCGGTTGATGACCCGCCGGAGCTGGGCATCGTCCTCGAAGCGGGTGTCGGCCAGCGTGAGCCGACCCGCTCGCTCGACGAAGATCTGGTTCGGACCGTTGACCATGACCTCGGTGACCGACGGATCGGCCAGCAGCGGTTGGATGGGTCCGTAGCCGAGGACGCTGGCGACGATGGTGTTGATGACCTGCTTGCGCTCTTCCGGCGAGAGCGGAACCGGCTCGGCATCGACGATCGAGGTGAGTTCGGTCACCACCAGTCGACGGAGATCCTCGTCCGACGAACCGGCGTCGTTGATCCGGCCACCCATCGACACGAGCAACTGCTGGCGGGCCCGATCGATGAGGTCGGCCATCGGGTTGGCCGGCCGGGCCTCGATCGGCGAGGCCTCGATCGAGAGATCGAGGTCGTCCTCGTGTTCTTCGGCCTCGGCCGTCTGGACGGCTTCGAGCCGTTCACTCAGCTTCACGTCAGCCCCGCCTCTTGAACAGACCGGACTTCTTGTGCTGGTGCGGCGCCTCGATGCCTTCGCCACCGACCGTCGCGACCAGGTTCCAGATGGCGTCGGCGGCCGAGCCTCCTTCTTCGTTGAGGACCACCGGGACGCCTCGGTTCATCGCGAGTGGAAACGCACGATCGCTGGGGATCCGGACAGAGATCTCGTGGCCGACGGTCTTGACGATGTCGGCCTCTTCGAACTCGACCCGCGCATCGGCCCGGTTGAGCACGAAATGGCGGGTCGGCCCGGTGATCTTCACCTGGTCGAGGGCGATCATGGCCTTGCGCAGCCCACGTGCACTCGGCACGTCGGTGACACAGATCATCAGGATGTCGGTCGACTCGTCGAGCGCGGCGAGGGCACGTTCGCCCAGCCCGGGCTCGTTGTCGACCACGACGTACTTGAAGGTCTTCCGGAGCGTCCGAACGACCTGTGCCACGTGCTCGGGCGTGATGGCATCGGCCTGCGCCGGGTGATCGGGAGCGCAGAGCGCCCAGCATCCGGACACGTGCGGAGCCAGTTGGAGCTTGAGGGCCACCGGATCGTCGAGCCCGACGCTGACGGCGTCGTAGAAGGTGCTCTTGGGACGAAGGCCGAGGGCCGTGCCGACGTCGCCGAACTGGAGGTCGGTGTCGACCACCACGACGTCCTTGGGTGCGAACCGGGCCAGGCCGGCGGCGGTGTTCACCGCGAGCGTGGTCTTGCCGGCGCCGCCTTTCGGCGACAGCACCGTGATGACCTTGCCACCACCATCGGCGGGCGACGGCGTGGTGTCGATCACTTGCGGGGGGCTGCTGAGCTCAACCATAGATGCCCTCCCGAGTCTGCGGAGCGACCGAGATCTCGGGCGCTGCCGCAGGTTCACGAGCGAGCCACACGCTCCCGTTCTCAGCCGCCCAGACCACCTTCTGGAGCTGGTCGATGTCGACGGCGAAGGTCACCAGGAGGTTGCCACCCGGGGCCGGCGGTCGCTCGTTGCTGTCGACGGCGGTCGACTCGGCGGCCGACACGACCGGGGCACCCTGCACGTGGGTGACCAGCATCTTGTGGAGCACGACGCCGGTCTCGTCCTCGAGCGTGAGCGCCATGGCGACCTTCTCACCGGCGGTCAGGGTCCCGCCGATGGTCTGCTCGGAGCCGAGGCTCATCGTGACCTCCATCATGCCTTCGGGGATCTCGATCGAGCCCTGCTTGGCGAACTCGTCGACCAGAGACAGCCGGGTTCCGGTGATCTGTTCGTTCTGGGTCAGGTCGATGGCCACCACCTGACCTGGGGAGAGCTCGCTCAGCGACCCTGCGGCGCTCGGTGACTTGGCACCGACCGGGATCCGCTTCACCTCGGTGACCGCGCCGAGGTCCTCGACGGCGGTGCCGGCCGGGATGTCGGTCGTGGCGACGAGCACCTCGACGACCTCCTGGTCAGCGAGGGCGCGGTCCTCGGCCGACTGCACGAACGCGACCAGCGCGATCGTGCCGACGAGCGTCAGCACCACCGCCCCGATCAGTCCGAGCTTCTTCTTGTCCTTGATCGCTTGCATGTCCTCGCCCTTCAGCAGTTGCTTGTGTCGTTGTCCGTGCCACAGATCTGGTAGGCCACCAGCCCGTAGTAATTGGTTTCGGGAGATCCGCTGGGTCCGTCGGCACAGCAGCTGCCGGTGACCGAACTCGTCTGGAATCGCATCTTGATGTGCCGGCCGGCATTCGCCCCGTTGATCTTCACGTGGGTGAGCTCACCCTCGATGAACCCGACGACGCGATAGATGGTGTTGGCCCCGCTGCCACTCTCGTACTCGATGACCGGCAGCGTGATGACCTCGTTGAGGGCCGCCGACGGATCCTTGCCCCCGGACGGGGTGCCGGGCTTGCCCGGCACTGGCTGGCCGATCACGATCGGATCGGGATAGCCGTTGGCCATCCAGTCGTTCCACTCAGGCGTGCCGTTCGATCCCCCGTTGAAGTCCATCAGGCCCCAGTTGCCGGAGGGGTCGCCGCAGATGCCGATGTTGGCCGTGAAGTTGATCTCGTACTCCTGCGATGGCGAGGGGTAGCCCTTGCTCTGCCAGTCGAGGATCTCGGGGAGGTCGTAGCAGAGCCCGAGGGGCCGCAGACCGCCGACCGAGAGGGGCCGGCCGTACAGGACCGAGGTCGACGAATAGGACGTGCCCGAGTCGTCGCCGAAGACCGGGCCGAACAGGTAACTGATGTCCTCGTGCGCCGAGACGGTCACGATGTGCGACCCGGCGGCCGTGCCCGGTGTCGCACCGCAGAAGTCGAGGACGGCGCCGGTGCTGTTGGCCAGGAGCCGTTCCTCGGCCGTCGACTGTTCGCCGGGCGTCACTGCGCCGCTGTCGTCCTTGTCGGCGTTGCACCCGTTGTCGCCGACCGCGAAGTCCTGCGAGGCAGCCAGTGCCGCGGCATCGGTCGACGTCACCAGCCGTGCCCGTGCGTCGCGCGACGCACCGACATCGGTGACGAGCGCGATCATGCCGACAGCCGCGACGAGAAACGCAGCGAAGACGATCATCACCGAACCGTTGTCGTCGTTCACTCGCACAGGAACGATCCCTTCGCCGTCAGCGTCACGGTGCGATCGGTCACGAACGGGATCGACACCTGCTCGTCGACCGAGACATCGACGTCAACGGTTGCGCCCGAGTTCGTCGAATCGCAGGGACCGGTGGTCGACAACCCCGGTGCAGGGGTCGAGGTCACCGCAACCGTGATGGGTCCGTCGAAGTTCGTACCGCCGAGGGCCGCGTTCACCCTGGCCTCGATCTCGGTGTCGGTCTTGCCGATGGACGCAACGCGGGCACCTTCTCGGGCCCCGCCGGTGAGCGCCTGCTGACGGTCGTAGGCGACGCCGAACTCCACGAGTCCGAACAGCAGCATGACGAGCACGGGTACGAGCAGGGCGAACTCGACGAGGGTCGCACCATCGTCGGACCGCACTGCGTTCTCTGCCATCTCGCCCACACCTTCCCGTCCGCTCGGTTGGCCGCTTCCACGGCCGTCCACCCTCCCGGTGCGGGAGGTTGCCGACAGGCGAACCATCGGCACTACGGAGGGTCAGGCTTTAGTTACTTCGCGTAGGGGCGCTCTGTGACATGGGTCACAACAAATTGGGTCGGAACGCCTAGGTCGGGCCCGTGCGGCCCAGAACGCGCTCAGGCGTCGGTGCCGGGGCGCCGATCGTCCTCGGCCTCGGGGTCGCCGTCGTACCCGGGAGGAAAGGTGCGGGCCAGTTCCTCGGCCGTCGGCGTGCGCTTGGCCCGGGATTCGGGAGGGAGCAGGTCGGCGAGTGCGGCCATGATGCGCTTGGTGTCGGTATCGGCCGACCGGTACTTCAGCTCGACCGGGCGCCCGACACGGACGGTGACGAGGGGCGGGTCGGTGACGGCGAGCATGTTCGGCAGCCGTTCGCTTCGCGGCCAGACCTGCTCGGTGCCCCACAACCCGACCGGGATGACCGGCACCTTGGTCATGGCCGCGAGCTTGGCTGCGCCCCACCGGCCCTTGAGCTCGGGGTCGAAGAACGCGGGGCCTCGGGGAATGGTTCCCTGGGGCATCACGGCGACCAGTTCGCCGGCCCTGAGGGCCTCGGCTGCCGCCTCGAGCGGCTGGTCCGAGCCGGTGCCACGGTCGACCCGGATGCCGCCCATGGCCGTGGCCATCTGACCGACCAGCGGAGCGTCGAAGACTTCCTTCTTGCCGAGGAAGCGCACCGGTCGCCCGCGTTGCGCGAGGGCCATGCCCATCGCCAGCGGGTCGAAGTAGCTGCGGTGGTTGCCGACGATAATGGCCCCGCCGGTCTCGGGGATGTGACCGGTGCCGGTGATGTCGAAGCGCGCGTACGGGACCAGCTCGGGACGGGCGAAGGCCATCATGACCTTCTGGGGTTCGACGCCGGCGACCTTGGGGACGCCGGGCGGCACATCGAGGTGCAGCGACGGCCAGCGGCGGACCGCGGCTGCGACCCGCAGGCGGGGATCGGGATTGACCGCGACCGGATGCTTGACCGCTGAGAGCAGCGGCAAGTCGTAGAAGCTGTCGGAGTAGGCCCAGCTGTCGGCGATGTCGACGTCGTGCTCGGCCGCCCAGTCCTCGACCGCGGCGAGCTTGCCCTTGCCCCAGACGAAGTGACCGGCGATGGTGCCGTCGTAGTTGCCGTTGGCCTCGCCGTAGCGGGTGGCGATCACGTCGTCGAGTCCGAGTCGGTCGGCCAGCGGCTTGACCAGGTCGTAGGGCGACGTGGTGGCCATGACCACCTTGCGGCCCGCGTCGTGGTGATCGGCGATGATCGGCAGTGCGAAGGGAACGACCTGGTCGATGAGGATGTCGGCGGCGATCTCACCGGCCTCGCGGGCCTTGGCGCGCTCCCAGCCCGACGCGACCCGCGCCCCCTGCCGGGCCAGGAGCATCGAGGGCCGGTTCTCGCCGATGACGTTGAAGAACTTGTAGAGCAGGTCTTCACCCGGCACCGACCGTTCGGGCACCAGGCCGACCTGGCGGAGCGCACCGGTGATCGCGGGTCCGCTGGCGCCGGAGAGCAGGGTCCGATCGAGGTCGAAGAACGCTGCTGCGGCTGCCACGAGGCCGAGGGTATCCCAGAGTCGCCGGAATCCAGCCATGCCGGCTCGGAGCTGCGCGGACAGGGCCGAGTCTCGCAGCTCCCCGCAACTCCCGCTCTTGCCGCTCCTTCGTCGCGGCGGGCCGCTCGGGCCCCGGCCGGGTCAGAGCCCGAGTCGCACCGTCCCGTCGTCGCCGTCGACGTGGAGCATCGTGCCGTCCGGGACGGCGGTGATCCCGGGCACGCTCATCACCGCCGGGATCCCCAACTCTCTCGAGACGATCGCTGCGTGGCTCTGCAGCGCACCGGTGTCGCACACCACTGCTGCGGCGGCCAGGAACAGCGGGGTCCAGGCCGGGTCGGTGATGGCACAGACCAGGACCTCGCCGGGCTCGAGCCCCCGCGGATCGGCGGGATCGGTGACGACTCGGGCCGGTCCGGAGGCTGACCCGCCGTTGACGCCGATGCCGGTCAGCGTGGTCCCTGCCGCTGGCGCCGATGGCGCAGCCTCGGACCGCAGCTCCCACGTCTCCGGATCGGGGATCGCACCCTCGAACCACGGCGGCGGGATGCGTGCGCTCAGGGACTGTTGTTGCTCTGCTCGGTCGGCGATCAGGTCGGCGAAGCTCGAGGGCTGCGCCATGTAGTCGGCTAGCTCGTCGGCGGTCACGCAGAACGCCAGCCGCGGGTCGGCGGGGCCGCCCCGTTCGGCGGCCCGACGGACGAGTTCGCCGAGCACCCGCCGGGCGCCGAGGTTCTCGAGCACCAGGATGTCCTTGGCCCGCTCCCGCGCAATGGAGCCGAGGCGCGACACCTGAGCGCAGCGACGGACGATCGGTCGAAGCGGTCTGGGTACCGCGGCGACCGCCTCGGCGAGTGCGACGTCGGCGTCTGCGGCGAGGCGTTGACCGACGGCTGCGGGGTCGCGATCGGGCGGCGCGTGGCGCAGCCGGTCGATCGCCGCGTACACCGGCGACGGGTCCATCACCCAGGCCGGGGCGGCCAGCTCGTACTCGTCGCTGCACCGGTGCCCGTGGTCTTCGAGAAAGGCGTCGAGGGCAGGTCGCAGGACCGAGTCGTGGGTTCGCTCGGCGATGCCATCGAGCCCTGCATCGAACTGCGCAGCCAGTGACGCATCCTCGGCCACGAGGCGGCCGAGGGCCCACAGGCGAACGGCGAGCTGGGCCGAGTCGATGTCGCCGGTCCCGCCGACCATCCGGTTGACCAGCCCGGGAGCGACGCCAGGTCGATCGAGCAGCCGGTCGAGCATGCCGCGTGGCGTGCCGACGAACATCGCAGCTCCGGCGAGCCGGCTCATGCTCGCGCCCTGCCGAGGGAGGAAGGTCTGGAGCCAGTCCAGCAACTCGGCGTCGGTGGCGGTGGACAGATCGGGCATGGTCGCAAGCCACGTGTGGGCGGCCTGCTTGGCCTGATCGAGGGCTCCGAGATCGGGACGCCTGAGCAGCTTCGTCACGTATCGCGTGATCGCGAGCGTGGCCGCCAGGTTGCGGTCGCCTGGGGCGCGCACGTACGGGGGCATCCCCTCGACCTCGCCGAGGATCTGCTCGTCGGCGTCGGCAGCCGACATCCCGGGCATGCGAACGCCGAAGAGACGGAACACCGAGGCGTTGAGATAGAGGTAGCCACCGAACACGCCGGTCCCGACGGCCGGACCCGTCACTTCGTTCGGACGCAGGATCCCGGCGTCGACGAAGACGTCCACCTGCCCTTGCTGGATCGGGGGGCCGATCAACGTGCCGGTCAGCGCGGTCATCACATGGGGAAACACTTCGCCGACGTTGGCCCTCGTGTACAGCGTGAACCGGCGATTCGGTTCCATGTCCGCCACCCAGATCCGAGCCATCGCGAAAGACTCTTTCACTCATCTCAGGACGACACGACAGAAAGCAGGTTCGCGCGACGGAGGGAGCAGCACCACCACACGTGCGGCTCCGTGCCAACGGTAGGGAGGGGAGGCGTGGTGTGCCGACCCGACCGCAGAAACACAGAAGAGCTGGTCCGGGGGAGGACCAGCTCTTCTCTCGACGGATGCTCTGACTCAGACGGGGGAATCGAGCCGGAGTCCGGAGATGCTGGACTCACCCGCTTCGGGGCGTGTCCGTGTGCGGTTCCCACTTTCTCGGATGATCGCCCATCTGTCCAACAGTCAGATGTGATATGTGTCATCATTTTCAGCGATGGACCTGAAACAGCTCGACGCCGTCGTCGCCATCGCCGACCACGGCAGCTTCTCGGCGGCCGCTCGGGCGCTGCACACGGTGCAGTCGAACGTGTCGGCGCACATCGCCCGCCTCGAATCCGAGCTGGGGGTCGAGGTGGTCGATCGCCGGACGGGCAGCCTCACCGAGGAGGGCGAGGCGGTGGTCGGGCGGGCCCGACGGATCCAGCGCGAACTCGAGGCGGTGACCTCCGATGTCGCGGCCCTCCACGACGAGGTCGTCGGCTCGGTGCGCTTCGGCGTCATCGGCACCATCGGTCGCTGGCTCGTCCCTCGCGTGCTCGAATCGCTCGCCGTGTCGCATCCACGGATCTCGGTGGTGGTGGTCGATGCCACGACCACGTCGCTGCTCCCCCAGCTCGTGCGCGGCACTCTCGACCTGGCCGTGGTGAACCTGCCCGTCGTCGACCCGATGATCAGCACGGCCCCGCTGTTCACCGAGGCCCGCATCGTGGTCGCCCCTGAAGACCACCCGCTCGCCCGCCTCGACTCGGTCGAGCTCCGTGACCTCGAACCCCACGAGTTCGTCCTCGAGCCGCCCGGCACCGCGTTCCGCGACGATCTCGACCGGGCGGCGACCTCGGCCGGCATCACGTTGCGCACCATCGCCGAGGTCGACGGGATGCGTCTCGTGGCGTCCCTCGCCTTCGAGGGTTTCGGCCCCGCCATCCTGCCGGCCACCGCCGCGCCACCGTGGCTGAGCGGCACGTGGAAGCGAATCCCCCTCCACGGCGTGGCGGCCCGAGCCGTCGGCGTGGCTCAGCGCCGGCACGAGCGCGTCACTGCCCCCAGCCGCACCGTTGTCGACGTGGTCAAGTCGGTGCTGCGCGAGACCGCCAGTCATCAGGCCGGCATCACCCTCGATCTCGACGACTGACGGACGGCCGGCTCGCCTCGGGTACATTCCGCTCGTGGCTGACAGCGTGACCATCACCGACAACCGAACCGGCGAGTCGATCGAGATCCCGATCGAACACGGCGGCGTCTCCGGCGCGAAGTGGAGAGAACTCCTCGGCAACACCTGGTTCTACGACCCCGCGTTCACGTCGACGGCCTCGACGTCGAGTGCCATCACCGACATCGACGGCGAGAAGGGCATCCTCCGATACCGCGGCTATCCGATCGAGCAACTCGCCGAACAGTCGACCTACCTCGAGGTCGCCTACCTGCTGATCCACGGCGAGCTCCCGACCGCCGAAGAGAACGAGGTGTGGACCCAGGACGTCACGTACCACACGTTCATCCACGAGAACATGCGCAAGCGCTTTCTCGAGGGGTTCCACTACGACGCTCATCCGATGGGGATGCTGGTCTCGGCCGTCGCTGCGTTGTCGACGTTCTACGACAACGCGAAGGAGATCGAGGATCCCGAGGTCCGCTATCGGCAGATCGTGCGCCTGATCGCCAAGATGCCGACGCTCGCCGCCGCCTGCCACCGCTTCAGTCTGGGGATGCCCTTCGTCTACCCCGACAACGAACTCACCTTCACCGAGAACTTCCTGTCGATGATGTGGAAGATCGCCGAGCCGCACTACGAAGCCGATCCCGCGCTCGCCCGAGCGCTCGACGTGCTGTTCATCCTGCATGCCGACCACGAGCAGAACTGCGGCACCACCGCGATGCGGACGATCGGCTCGGCCCACGCCGACCCCTACAGCGCCACCGCGGCGCGCGGCTGCCGCGCTGTACGGACCTCGTCACGGCGGCGCCAACGAGGCGGTCATCAAGATGCTCACCGAGATCGGCAGCATCGACAACGTCCCGGCATTCGTCGAGGACGTGAAGGCCGGACGAGGCGGACGGCTCCAGGGATTCGGCCACCGCGTCTACAAGAACTTCGACCCGCGGGCGACCATCATCAAGCAGACCGCCGACGAGGTGTTCGCGGTCACCGGGAAGAACCCGCTGCTCGACATCGCACTCAAGCTCGAGGAGGTCGCGCTGGCCGACGACTACTTCATCAGCCGCAAGCTGTACCCGAACGTCGACTTCTACTCGGGCCTCATCTACCAGGCCATGGGGTTCCCGACGCAGATCTTCACCGTCCTGTTCGCCATCCCCCGCACCGCCGGCTGGCTGGCCCACTGGGTCGAGTTGCTCGAACAGGATCAGCGCATCGCCCGCCCTCGTCAGCTCTACACCGGTGTCGGCGTGCGCGACTACGTCGCCATCGGCAACCGCTGATCCGGGCGTGTTCGCCAACACCGTCGTCGACGGCGCCCTCCAGTGGCGCGAACACCCCGATCCGGTCCCCGGTCGCCACGAACTCCTCGTCGCGGTGAAGTCGGCCGGGCTCAACGCCGCCGACCGGGTCCAGATCAAGGGCTTCTATCCCGCTCCGCCCGGTTCGCCGCCCGACATCCTCGGACTCGAACTGGCCGGTGAGGTGGTGGCTACCGGCGACGACGTGACCGATTTCGTCGTCGGCGACCGGATCATGGCTGTGGTCGGTGGCGGGGCCCAGGCCGAGCTGGCGGTGGTGCACGAGCGTCACGCCCTCCCCGTGCCCGATGCCCTGCCGTGGCCCCAGGCCGGCGGATTCGCCGAGACGTTCACGACCGCGCACGATGCGGTGTTCACCCAGGCGGCCCTCGGCACGGGCGAACGCATCTGTGTCCACGGCGCAGCGGGTGGCGTGGGCACTGCGGCCGTGCAACTGGCGGCGTCGGTCGGTGCGCACGTGACGGCCACGGTCCGCAATCACGACCATCACGACGCCGTTGCCGGGCTCGGTGCCGACGCCGTCCTCGATCCTGCCGACTTCGTCGACGGTGGCCCCTACGACGTCATTCTCGAGCTCGTCGGCGCCCCCAACTGGCCTGGCAACATCGAGGCCGTCGCGCCGTGGGGCCGCGTCGTCGTGATCGGGGTGGGAGCCGGTGCCGACATCGAGCTCAACCTGTTCTCGCTGATGGCGAAGCGGGCCACGCTCCGCGGGTCGACCCTTCGCGCTCGACCCCTCGAGGAGAAGGCGGCCGCCGCCCAACTGATGCGACGCCACGTGCTCCCCCACCTCGCGGCAGGTGATCTGTCCGTGCCGATCACGGCCACCTACGCGATGTCCGACGCCACGGCGGCCTACGACCAGTTCACCGCAGGCGGCAAGCTGGGCAAGATCGTCCTCACCGCATCCTGACGCGTATCGCTTCCTGAAACCGGGCGCGGCGGCTTGCCGACCCGATTCCCGTCACCGGTAGGTTCGGCGTCCATGGACTTCGCCCTTCCTGACGACCTGCAGGCGCTCGCGCGCCGAAGCGCTCGAGGTCGGACGGCAGGCGGCCGACCGACACGAGTTCATGGAGGACTCCTGGATCGTCGGGCACGACCGTGCGTTCGCGCTCGAGCTCGCCGAGCGCGGGTGGATCGGCATGACGTGGCCGACGGAGTACGGGGGTGGAGGGCGATCCAGACTCGAACGTCATGTGGTGTCCGAGGCGCTCATCGAGATGGGCGCTCCGATCGCCTCGTGCTGGTTCGCCGACCGGCAGATGGGACCCACGCTGCTCGAGTACGGCACCGAGGCGCAGAAGGCCCGCTGGATCCCCGACATCATCGCCGGCAAGACCGTGTGGTGCATCGGCATGAGCGAGCCCGACGCCGGCTCCGACGTCGCGTCCTTCGCGACCAAGGCCGTCCGCGACGGCGACGAGTTCGTGGTGAACGGACAGAAGATCTGGAACTCGGGAGGCGCCGACGCCGACTGGATCTACCTCATCTGCCGGACCGACCCCGATGCACCGAAGCACAAGGGGCTGTCCGAGTTGATCGTCGACATGCACTCGCCCGGGGTCTCGGTGAAGCCGATCCGCGACATGACCGACAGCCACCACTTCTGCGAGATCTTCTTCGACGACGTGCGCGTGCCGGCGGACCACCTGGTCGGCGAGCTGAACGGCAGCTTCGGCCAGGTCATGCGTCAGATGCAGCACGAGCGGGGCGGCATCGACCGGCTGGTCTCGAACAAGCGGTTGTACGAGGACTGCCTCCCCTACGCCGACACCACCGACCCGGTGATCCGCCAGCGCATCGCCTCCATCGAGTCGATGTTCCGGATCGGGCGCCTCCTCGTCCTGCGCGAGGTCATGGGCCAGGCTCCCGACAACTTCTCGGCCGCCACCAAGACCGCCTGCACCGAGTTCGAACAGGAGGTCGCCTACTTCTGCGCTGCCGTGCTGGGGCCCCGGGCGATGATCACCGACGACCCCCTGTTCAACCGGGTCGTGCGCAACGTCGCCTACGCCCCCGGCTACACGATCATGGGCGGCACCACGCAGATCCTCCGCAACATCCTCGGCGAGCGCAGCCTCGGGCTCCCCCGCGAGCCCCGCCCCTGACCAGGCATCCTCAGGACGGCGCCGATGCGAGCCGTCTGATCTCGGGCAGGTCGGGCCGACGATCCGGCGCCACCTCGATCCGGACGTTGGTGATGGCGGCTCGTCCCCCGCCGGCCATGACCGGCGCGAGGCGGACGAGCCGAACCTCGGGCACGGCGTCGGCCAACGCTGCGATGCCGAGCAGCAGCTGTCGCACCGCCGACCGATCGGACTCGTCGAGACGGTCGGGCACGAGGCGCTCGACCCCCTGCTCGGTGAGCGGGAGCATCGAGCGCATGGTCTCGCCCGCTGCGGTGCGGGTCCACACGATGGGTCCGAGGCCGGTCTCGACCGTGACACCGACCACGAGGTCGGTGGCCACCTCGTTCATCTGCTGCACCACGGCACGGCGCATCTGGTCGCCGAACAGGTCCTCCATGCGCCCGAACGCAGCCTCGACGTCTTCGGGTCGATGCAGGTCGAGCGCCGCGCCCTCGGCTTCGCGACGAGCCGGCCCGTCGACGTTGCCGGCCTTGAGCACCACCGGGTACCCGATCTCGTCGGCCGCCGCCGCGGCTTCGGCGCCCGACGACACCATCCGGAAGTCGGTCACCTCGAGCCCACAACGCGCAAGGAGCGCCGCCGCCTGTTCGAGGTCGAGCAGGCGTGGCCCGTGCATGGCGAGCACCGAGGCTGCCGCTCGCAGCTCGGGAGCATCGAGGTCGGACTCGACGACCGAGCTCTCGGCCGTCGCCCTCCACCGCCCGTAGGTGGCCGCGTGGCCGGCAGCGATCACCGCGTCGTCGGGGAAGTCGAAGACGGGAATCGGCGTGTCGGACTCGGGTCGGATCATCGGCTCGTGAGGCGCGAACACCGACGCGAGGACCGGGGTGTCGGGGTGACTTGACGAGAGTTCGTGGATGGCTTCGAGCACGGGGGTGGCGTCGACGAGGTCGGTGGGTGAGAACATGACGAGCACCTGATCGGCCTCGTCGGCATCGAGGACCGAGGCCAGACACGCCCGATAGTCATCGACGGTCGCATCCCAGCCCAGGTCGTGTTCGACGGTCACGGCCAGTCCGGCGCCCACGGCCGCGTCGGCTGCCAGCCGCAGCGCACCGCCCGAGTTGCTCACGAGCGCGAGCCGGTCGCTGCGGGGGATTCCCTGCGAGGACAGGACCCGAGCCACATCGAGCAGCCGCGCCACGCCGTCCACCCGCACGACGCCCTGACGGGCGAGCAGCGCATCGACGGTGACGTCGTCGAGCCCCGAGTCGGGGTCGCGGCGGCGACCGGCCTTGACGGCCAGCACCGGGGTCGACACCGAGACACTGCGGGCGATACGAGCGAACCGTCGCGGATTGCCGAACGACTCGAGGTACATGAGGACGACCTTGGTCCGCGGATCGTCACCCCAGAACGTGAGCAGGTCGTTGCCGGACACGTCGGCCTTGTTGCCGACCGACACGAAGCTCGACACCCCGAGGCCGGCCCGCGCCGCCTCCTCGATGATGGCGCCACCGACCGCACCAGACTGCGACATGATGGCGACTCCCCCTGTGTCGGCCCGTGCCGGAACGAAGGTGGCGAACAGCTTCACCTCGGGATCGGTGTTGATGAGCCCCAGCGAGTTCGGTCCGAGCAGTCGCATGCCGTAGCGGCGCACGACCGTGAGCAGCTGCCCCTCGAGCGCGGCCCCCTGCGCATCCGCGTCGGAGAAGCCGGCGCTGACGACGAGGGTGGCCGCGACCCCGGCCCGACCGCACTCGTCGACCACCTCGAGGACCGACGAGGCCGGTACGGCCACGACGGCCAGATCGATCTCGCCGTCGATGTCGAGCACGGACCGATGGGTGTCGACGCCGCTCACCGTGTCGGCGTCGGGGTGCACGACCGACACGGTGCCGGTGTAGCCATGGTCGAGGATCGAGTCGAGGATCCGCCGACCCGCGCCGCGGTGACTCGCCTTGGCCCCGATGACGACGACGTGCTTCGGGCTGAGAATCCGTCGCACGGCCTCTTGCTGGGCCCGTCGGGCCCGGTGCTCGATCGCGCTTCGGGCCTCGTCGGTCGGCTCGAGGGTCAGCTCGACTTCGATCACGCCGTCACTGAAGCGGCTGGCCACTCCGAATCCGGCCTGACGGAAGACTCCGACCATGCGGCGATTGTCGGGCAGGACCGTCGCCCAGAACCCGTCGATGCCCCGGTCACGAGCCGCCTCGGCGAGGTGCTCGAGCAGGATGGTGGCGAGTCCGAGGCCGTGGTGCTCGTCGTCGATGAAGAACGCGACCTCGGCGGCCTGGCTGGCCTCGGGCCGGTCGTAGCGCGCGACCCCGATCATCACGTCGTCTCGGAAGGCGACGAGCGCGAACCGGTCGTGGTAGTCGACGGTCACGAAGTGCTCGACCTCGGCGTCGCTGAGCGTCGGGTGCGGGCTGAAGTAGCGGTAGTAGATGCTCTCGGCCGACTGACGACCGTGGAATGCCACGAAGTCGGGCCCGTCGTCGGGCTTGACCGGCCGAACGAACGCCGTGCTGCCGTCGGAGAGTTCGACGTCGCCCTCGTAGCCGACCGGGTAGCGGGTGCTCACAACCGTGACGATAGAGGTCGGGGCGGAGGTCGACGAGCAACCCGGGCGCGCCGCGAAGCCCTTTCGTACCGAGGCGGCTACCTTCAGTAGGTGCTTCCATCTCGCCTCGGACACCGACTGGGCGGCGCCATCCTGCTCGTGCTGGCCCTCTTGGTGACGGGCTGCGCCGTCGAACAGCTGGACACCGACCCCCTCGCCGGCGCCCAGGTCGATGCCAAGGGAAGGCTCGACGATGCCGATGCATCCGAACTCGATGCCCGCCAGGTGACCGATGCCGCGCTCGCAGACGTCGATGCCTTCTGGGCGCGCACGTTCGATGCGGTGTACGGCGCGGTCTACCAACCCATTCAGGGCGGCTTCTTTCCCTACGGGCCCGACTCGGACCCGGTGCCGTGTGGGCCGGGCGGAGGGCTCCTCTACTCGGAGATCGCCAACAACGCGTTCTACTGTCCGGGCGACGACCTGATCGCCTGGGACGAGGACGCCCTGATCGCGCCGCTGTTCGAGCAGTTCGGTGGCTTCACGGTGGGCATCGTGTTCGCCCACGAGTTCGGTCACGCCATCCAGGCCCGGGCCGTCAGCCCCCGTCTGCCGACCATCGTGCTCGAACTGCAGGCCGACTGCTTCGCCGGGGCATGGACCAAGGATGTCGGTGAGGGCAACTCCGACACGTTCAGCGTGACCGAGGACCAGCTCGATGCGTCGGTGGCCGGATTCCTCCAGCTCCGCGACGGCATCGGGACCGAAGCCAATGACGCCAACGCCCACGGGACCGGATTCGACCGCATCGGTGCGTTCCAGGACGGATTCGAGAACGGCGCCGAGCAGTCCGCGACCTACGAGGACGACTTCCCCGAGGTCTTCGAGTTCGGCTTTCTCAGCCAGGACGACTTCGTGAGCGGCGGCAACCTCCCCTTCGATGAGGTGGCACCGCTCACGGTCACCGACCTCGAGGGGTACTGGGAGGTGGCGTTCGACGAGCTCGGCGAGTCGTGGGACCCGGTCGATGAAGTGATCCCGTTCGACCCCGCCACCGACACCGTTCGCTGCGGCGACCGGGAGTTCGAGGAGTCCCAGGCCGAGTTCGCCGCGTTCTACTGCGTCACCGACGACAGCGTGCTGTTCGACAACGTGAACCTGATGCCCGAGTTGTACGAGATCGGCGACTTCGCCATGGGCTTCGAGATCGCTCGCCAGTACTCCTTCGCCGCCCAGGTGCGGCTCGGGAACCCGGCCGACGACTTCGAGGCCGAGCTCCAGGCCGACTGCTTCGTGGGCGCCTACGTGGCCTCGACGATCGAAGGGTTCGGCAACCCCCGCAGGCTCTTCTCGTCACCCGGCGATCTCGACGAGGCCATCATCTCGTTCCTCGCAGGGGCGGGCGGCGAAGAGAAGGCCAGCGCCTTCGAACGTGTCGCCGAGTTCCGTCGTGGCGTGCTCGGCCGAGGCTCGCTGGTTGTCTGCAACCCCTAGTCACGGGGCCGAGCGACGCGCCTTCACCGAGCTGCGGTAGGCGAGGAACCCGATCAGCCCGACGCCCCCGATCATCACGAAGAACAGCGCCGTCTGCGCCGAGCCGCCCCGATCACCCGAGTCGACGGGCGCCACGCCCGAATTCGGTTCGGGAATGATGCCGCCCCCCTCGCTCGCCGGAATCTCCGAGGTCGAGGGCGGCGACGGCTCGAGCTCACCGGCTCGGGCCGACCCGACGCCCATGGCCAGGGCGAGCGCCAGCACGATCATCACGAGGGCACGTCGCATCGCCCCATCGTGACCCGACCCACCCCCAAGCACCCAACTTCCCGGCCGGGCGACCGCGAACCGCACACCCCACCGGGAAGTTGCCGGCCAACTCCCCAACTCCCCGCCCGAGCAGCCGCGAACCGCACACCCCACCGGGAAGTTGCGGGCCCGATGGCAGCCGATCGTTGCTGTCACACCCGCTCGACAGCATGGGCTGATGCCAGGTTCACCCGAACTCGCCATCCTCACCACTGCACGACCCCAGCACGGCCTGCTCACCCGTGCGCAGATCGCTGAGCTCGGCGTGAGCAGTCAGGTCATCGCCAGGATGCTCCGTCAAGGCTTCTTGACACGGCCGCGGCGGGGGCTCTACAGCGTCGGCCCTCCAGCCACGACCACCGCAGCCCGGACAACGGCGGCGAGCCTGCTGCTTCCGGGATCGGTCGCCTACCGCCGCACGGCCGCCGACCTGCTCGGTCTCCCGGGCCGCTGGTCGGGTGGGGTCGAGTTGGCCATCGGGCCGGGCCGCTTCAGCGAGATCGACGGCGTCGTGCTCCATGAGACCATCCACCTGCCGTCGATCGACCTCACCCGCGTCGACGGCGTCCCGTGCACCCGACTCGAACGCACGCTGATCGACGTGGTCAACGTCTCGTCGGACCGGCGCATCATGTGGCTCGTCGACCGTGCGACCGACCGGGCCGACTTCAGCATCCGCCGACTGCAGGCGTGCTTCCTCTCGTTCGCCCGACGCGGCCGCGGCGGCACTCGAAGGATGCGTCCGGTGGTCGATCACTTCGCGTCGACCGAGGCCATCGACCGATCGAGGCTCGAGCGGGCCTTCGCACGCCTCAAGGCCGAGCACGACCTCGGATCAGGTTGGGTCGCCGAATACCGGCCTCCGTGGTACGACGGAATCCGCGGGGTCGTCGACAACGCACTCCCCGAGGCGCACTTGATCGTCGAGACCGATGGTCGCCGGTGGCATCGGCGCGACGAGAACATCCAGGAAGATCGTCGTCGCGACCGCGTTGCGGCGGCGCATGGGTGGCAGGTCGCCCGCTACGGCTACGAAGAAGTGACCGAGCGGCCGGCCGAGGTCGCCGCAGAACTTCGCGCCTTGCGCGCCCTCCGCCGGGCGGCTTGAGTGCAACTCCCCGGCCGAGTGGCCGCGAACCGCACACCCCACCGGGAAGTTCGTCACCGCACTCCCCAACTCCCCGGCCGAGTGGCCGCGAACCGCACACCCCACCGGGAAGTTCGTCAGGCGATGCGTTCGATGGCCCGGTTGACCAGGTTCTCGAGGTGCTCCTGACGCCCCGACACCGGCGCCGGGTCGACGTTGTCGACGAGCACACGGTCGGACAACGACACGAGGGTCTCGTGTCCGTTCAGGATGCCGGTGCCGACATCGCTCGACCATCCGGCGTACCGCTCCTCGACCGCGGCCGCGAGGTCACCGTCGACGATGAGTCGCTCGGCCACGAGCAAGGCCTTGGCCAGGGTGTCCATGGCACCGACGTGCGCATGGAACAGATCGTCGCGAGCGAGGCTCTGGCGCCGGAGCTTGGTGTCGAAGTTGAACCCACCCGTGGTGAATCCGCCGGCCCGGATGATCTCGTACATCGGCAGGGCGAAGTCGTCGACCGAGTTGGGGAACTGATCGGTGTCCCACCCGAGACGGTCGTCGCCTCGATTCGCGTCGACCGAACCGAACGTGCCGTTGGCCAGCGCGGTCACCACCTCGTGGTGGAAGTCGTGGCCGCCGAGGGTGGCGTGGTTGACCTCGAGATTGACGAAGTACTCACCCGACAGGTCGTAGCGCTGAAGGAAGGCGTCGACCGCGGCTGCGTCGTAGTCGTACTGGTGCTTGGTCGGTTCCTGGGGCTTCGGCTCGAGTAGCAGCATGCCATCGAATCCGATCGACCGCTTGTGGTCGGCGACGAGGTGCAGGAAGCGAGCGAGCTGCTCGGCCTCGCGTCGCAGATCGGTGTTGAGCAGCGTCTCATACCCTTCACGCCCTCCCCACAACACGTAGTTCTGCCCGCCGAGGCGATGGGTCACGTCGAGGCAGTGCCGCACCTGCGCCGCAGCGTGGGCGAACACGTCGGGGTTCGGGTTGGTGGCGGCACCTGCGGCGTAGCGCGGATGGGAGAACAGGTTGGCCGTTCCCCACAGCAGGCCGACGCCAGTCTCGGCCATCAGCTTGCCGGCGGCCTCGGCGAGTTCGTCGAGGTTCCGGCACGACGTCTCGAAGTCACCGGCCTCGGGGGCGAGGTCGCGGTCGTGGAAGCAGAAGAAGTCGACCCCCAGCTTGGTGAAGAACTCGAACGCGGCGTCGAGCTTGCGGTGGGCCGCGGCCACCGGGTCGGCGTCGAGGTTCCACGGGCGATCGAAGGTGCCGGCGCCGAACACATCGGACCCGTCCCACACGAACGAATGCCAGTAGCAGACCGCGAAGCGCAGGTGTTGGGCCATCGTCTTGCCGAGAACCACGCGGTCGCGGTCATACCACCGGAAGGCGAGCGCCTCGTCGCTCGCGGGCCCGAGATACGGGATCGGATTCACGTCCGGGAAGAAGGGCGCGCTCATGGCGACGACCCTAGTCAGCAGCGTCGAAGCCGCTCAGCCCATGCCGAGGAGCGACCGGGCGGTGCCGACCAGGTTCGGGCCGAGGAACGCTCGGGACACCTCGCTCGACGATTCGATCGTGAGGTGGACGCCGTCGGGTCGGAGACTTCCGCCCGGGTCGGACGCGTCGTCGTCGTTGAGGAAGCGCCCGAGGTCGACGGCCTCGACCTCGTGACCCAGCGAGCGCATCCGTATGACGTGCTCGCGGAGGAGCTCGTTGTAGCGATCCATACGGGCGTCGTCGCTCCCGGGGTACGCCGGGCTCGGCGGGGGTGTCTGGTCGATGCCGATCTCGATGTGGGGAGAGGTCAGCCAGATCACCGGGATGTCGCGGGTGGCGAAGAACTCGGTCGCCAGCCGCATCTCGCCGCTCAAATAGGCGTCGAAGTACGGGTCGCCCGGCCCACGATCGATGTCATCTTCGCTGAGGCGATGGTCGGAGACCTCCCACGGGCCGAACAGCATCACGGCCACATCGATCGGTCGGCTCCGGATGGCATCGGTCCAGTCGGCTTCGCGATAGAGGCACGAGTCCGGCGTGGTGGCGTAGTTGGGCGGCTTCAGTGCGCGGAGCCCCTGGCGAGCCAGCGTGCAGCCGAAGGGCGCCGACCCCGAGATGGTGGCGATCTCGTCGGGATTGGCCTCGCCGTACTCGATGAGGCCGATCGCCGTGGTGAGTGCCGTCGAGTCGCCGAACATGCCGATCCGCAGCGGTCGGGCTTGTCCGGGTGGCACGTCGGGGATGACGACCCGGCCCGCGTCGGGGATGTCGTTCAGCTCGGTCTCGAAACGCTGTTGCGCCTGGTCGAGCTCGGCCGACGCCGACGTTCCCGGTTCGAGTGGGGCGATCAGGGCCACCGTGATCAGCACCGTCAGCACCGCCGCACCGATGGGCAACGGCGCCGGCCACACAAGCGCCTTGCTGCGACGGACCGGCATCTCGACCAGTCGGTAGGAGAGCATGGCCGCGACACCGGTGACGGTCATGCGCAAGAGGAACAGCGGCACCTCGTCGAGGCCGGTTCGAGCCGGGTTCAGCCAGAGGAAGATCGGCCAGTGGTAGAGGTAGAGGCCGTAGCTGATCATCCCGACACGGACCAACGGGCGGCAGCTCAGCAGCCGTTGCGCCCCGCCCCCGACGAAGGCGCCCCCGATCACGGCGACCGTGGCGAGCGCGTGCAGGGTGAATCCGCCGCGATAGAGGAAGGTCGAATTGACCTCGACCGTGGCCCACATGAGCACGAGGACGAAGAGTCCGCCATAGCTCGCGTACCGGACCTGCCGGCGGAGTCGGCGGGTGGGTCGGAAGTGCCGGCTGAACACCGCCGCAGCCGCCACCACCCCGATCAGCAGCTCAGCAGCACGCGTGTCCGTGCCGTAGTAGGCGCGGTCGCCGGGGCCGAAGTACACCAGCAGCGCCGTCGACGCCAGGGCCAACCCACCGAGGGCCGCGAGCAACCGCTGCACCGGGAGCCGTGGCACCACGAACAACAGGAGCAGCGGGAGCACGAGGTAGAACTGCTCCTCGATGGCGAGCGACCAGTACTGCTGGAAGGCGCTCGGCGCGGTGAACAGATCGGAGTAGCTGGTGCCTTCGTAGATGAGGTGCCAGTTGGCCACGTTGGCGAGCGCGGCGATCGCATCGCCACCCGTGCCCTCGCTCTCGAATGCTCCGTTGGCAGCCAGCACCAGCGTGAAGGCGACCGCCACCCAGGCGGCCGGCAGGAGACGACGGGCTCGGCGCCGCCAGAAGATCCGCATGCGCTGTCCGGTCCGCGCGTCCTGCTCGCGGGTGAGCAGGACGCCCGTGATCAGGAAACCCGACAAGGTGAAGAAGGCCGAGACACCGAGGAATCCGCCGCCGGCCCACCCGAACCCCTGGTGGAACGCGAGCACCGCGATCACGCTGAGGGCGCGGAGTCCGTCGAGCCCGGGTCGATAGCCGAACGTTGGCTCGACCGGCGTCTCGGCGAGGTGTCGTGGGGCGTAGCTGGACACGGGGACTTCAACCTACCCACAGCGCCGACCCCGACGTCGATCATGGCCGGGACCCACGATCCGAGCGCGCGGCCGAATCCCCAATTCACCCGCCGTTCACCGAGAACGCCGACAAAGGACATCGGTTGTTTGCTACCGTCGCTCACGCCGTCGGGACACCTCGGCGGGGATCCGGGGCGGCTGCACGTGAGAACGTGCAGGCACCCCGGAGGTATTCCGATTCCCAACGAAGGATTGACACCATGAAGAACCGATGGTTGCGAATGATCGCAGCGATCTTCGCCCTTGCTCTCGTGGCCGCTGCGTGCGGCGACGACAGCAGCGACAACGCCGACGACACGACCAACGACTCAGTCGAGTTCGAGAACGCCGGCGAGGGCTCCACCATCCAGACGATCATCGACCGCGGCACGCTGAACTGTGGCGTGAACGGCCAGCTCCTCGGCTTCTCCAACGTCGATGCCGATGGCAACTACACCGGCCTCGACGTCGACTACTGCAAGGCGCTCGCCGCTGCGCTCCTCGACGACCCCGACGCCGTCGAGTACACCGACCTCACCGCTGAGACCCGCTTCACGGCGCTTCAGTCCGGCGACGTCGATGTCCTGATGCGCAACGGCACCTGGACCTCGTCGCGTGACGGCGATCTCGGCCTCGACTGGGCCGCCACGACCTTCTACGACGGTCAGGGCATGCTCGTCAACGCCGACTCGGGCTTCGCCTCGGTCGCCGACATGGACGGCACCATCATCTGCGTCCAGACCGGTACGACCACCGAGATCAACCTCGACCTCTACTTCAACAAGCTCGGCATCACGTACGAGCCGCTGAACGTTGCGGACGAGGCTGCGGTCACCGAGAACTTCTCGAACGGAGCGTGCGACGGCTACACCACCGACAAGTCGGGCCTCGCCTCGTTCAAGGCCACCTACGAGGGCGGCGAGGTCACGATCCTCGACGACACCATGTCGAAGGAGCCGCTCGGCCCGGCCGTGCGCGAGGGCGACGACGACTTCTTCGACGTCGTCAACTGGACGGTCTTCGCCACCTTCAACGCCGAGGAGTTCGGCCTGACGTCCGAGAACATCGGTTCCTACGACGGCGAAGACGGCGCCATCCTCAAGTTCATCAACGACGAGGAGTCCGGTCTCGGATTCCCATCGCCGGGATGGGCGGTCCAAGTGATCGAAGCGGTGGGCAACTACCAGGAGATCTACGACCGCAACATCACGCCGCTGGGCATCCCCGAGGGGCTGAACCAGATCTACACCGACGGCGGGATCCACTACGGACCTCCGATCAACTGATCCACTCAGTTGTTCTGAGTTGAACCTCTGAACCAACCGAGGGGCAGGGTCTCGGCCCTGCCCCTCGGCTGTTCTCGGCCCCAGACCGAAGGAACGTCCTTGACGATCGTCGACCAAGAGATCCACACCCCGACGAAGCCGCCGCTGTACCGCGACGTCCGGGTGCTGCGATGGGCGTTCCAGATCGCCATCGTCGGCGTCGTCGCCTTCGCCATCTACCGCCTCTACGACAACGCCATCACCAACCTCGAGGCGTCGGGTCTGCCCACCGGGTTCGACTTCCTCGACAAGCAGTCGCGGTTCGCCATTCCCGGCCTCGAGGGCAGCGCCGAATACTCCATCCGGCAGGCCTACCTCGCCGGCTACCTCAACACGCTCCGCGTGATCATCGTGGGCATCCCCGCGTGTACCGCGCTCGGCGTGATCATCGGCATCATGCGACTGAGCGACAACCTGCTCGTCCGGGCCGTCGGCACCATCTACGTCGAGTTGTTCCGAAACATCCCGGTCCTGCTCTGGATCTTCATCACCTATCTGGTGATCATCCTGCAGAACCTCCCCGACATCACCGACGAGGTCACGCCCTTCGATGCCTTCGTGATCTCGAACCGCGGCATCGGCATCCCGTGGTTCAATCCCGACGCCAATCTGCTCACGTTCCTGGGCTTCGTCGGGATCGGCATCATCGCCGTCATCGGTGTCAACCTCTGGCGCCAGAAGGTCAACGAAGAGACGGGCGAACCATCCCGCGGCCTGCTCTACGGCGGCATCGCCTTCCTGGTCGTCCTGGTCATCGGGAACTTCGCAGCGGGCAACGCGCTGTCTCCCGATGCCTCGTTCATCGACGGCCGGCAGGTGGGTGGCGGGATGAACATCTTCCCGCCCTACATCGGACTGACCATCGCGTTGGTGCTCTACACCGCGAGCCATGTCGCCGAGATCGTCCGAGGCTCGATCCAGGCGATCCACAAGGGCCAGACCGAGGCCGCGCAGGCCATCGCCCTGTCCACGTTCCAGCGCTACCGCTTCATCATCCTGCCGCAGGCCTTCCGGATCATGATCCCGCCGCTGGCGAGCCAGTACCTGAACATCACCAAGAACTCGTCGCTCGCCGTGGCCATCTCGTTCGTCGAGATCACGTCGATCTTCCAGCGGGTGTCGAACAACGCCACCCCCGCGCTGCAGGCACTCATCATCTTGATGTTCTGCTACCTCACCTTCAGCATCGGCATCTCGCTGATCGCCAACTTCTTCAACCGCCGCCTCTCGCTGGAGTCCCGCTGATGGAGAAGGACAAGCAGGAGACTCCCCTCGGCCTCCTGGGTGGCGAGAGCGAGTTCGGCAACCCCATCGCGCCCGAGCCCCCGCCGCTCGTCGAGAGCGGCTGGGGTCTGCGCGAGATCCTGCGCGAGAACCTCTTCAAGGACCTGAAGAACTCCATCCTCACGCTGGTCTTCGGGGCGGTCATCCTCTTCGTGCTCGTCCGCACGATGGGGTTCCTCTTCGTCACCGCGCGGTGGGAAGTCATCTACAACGGTCCCCTCGAGTTCTACATGGTGGGCAAGGACTTCCAGCGCACCGGCATCTCCTTCGAGATGCTCTGGGCCGGCATCTACGTCGCGCTGTTCGCCGGGGGCATCGCGTCCGGGCTGGCCCACGATTCGGAGGCTCCTCCGATGCGGCTCAGCGCCCGCATCGGCATGATCGCCGGCCCACTCTTCGGCCTCACCTTCATCCTGGCCATGACCCGGACGATCACGCCGACGCTGCTCACGCTGTTGGGCGTCGGCATCCTGGTCGCCGCCAACCGACTCGGCCGAGTCCTGCCGGTCGCGGTCCGCCGGCGATCGACGTGGATCTTGCTGGCACTCACGCTGCTGTCGTTCGGCCTCATCACCGACTTCACGCCCTCGAACATCGACCAGTTCGGCGGCCTGCTGCTCACCATCGTCGTCGCCTTCGCCGGGATCGGGCTCAGCTTCCCGATCGGGGTCCTGATGGCCCTGGCGCGACGGTCGACCTTCCCGCTCATCCGGCCCCTGGCCGTCGGCTACATCGAACTCATCCGTGGCGTCCCGCTGATCAGCCTGCTGTTCATGGGCCAGTTCGCCATCGGGTTCCTCTTTCCGCCGGACGCCACGATCCCCGGCCCGATTCCTCGAGCCATCATCATGATCACGCTCTTCTCGGGCGCCTACGTCGCCGAGGTGGTTCGAGGTGGGCTGCAGTCGGTCCCCGCCGGCCAGGTCGAGGCCGGCAAGGCGCTCGGCCTCTCTCCCATCACCATCACCCGCCAGATCGTGCTCCCGCAGGCGCTGCGCAACTCGATCCCGGCGCTCATCGGACAGTTCATCTCACTGCTCAAGGACGTCTCGCTGCTGGTCATCATCGGCCTCCAGGAGATGCTCGGCATCGTCGACGTGGTGCTGGCCCGTCCGGAGTTCACCAACCAGGGCTACACGCCTGAGGCCTATGCATTCGTGGGCGCCGTCTACTGGACGTTGTGCTTCTCGATGTCACGAGCCGCCCAACGACTCGAAACCCGACTCGGAGTAGGAACACGATGACCGACCAACCCGCCGACGACGCGACACCCACCTCAGCGCCCGACGCCGAAGCCCTCAGGCGCGCGGCAACCGTCGCCGGCGGCACCGGCGAACCCATGATCACGTGCCGCGACGTCGACAAGTTCTTCGGCGACTTCCAGGCGCTCAGCTCGGTCGACCTGGTCGTGGGCAAGCAGGAGGTGGTGGTGGTCATCGGCCCCTCGGGTTCGGGCAAGTCGACGCTCATCCGCTGTGTCAACCACCTCGAGGAGCACACCAACGGCACGATCATCGTCGACGGCGTCGAGCTCACCGAGGACGTGCGCAACATCCAGGAGATCCGTCGCGAGTGCGGCATGGTCTTCCAGTCCTTCAACCTGTTTCCACACATGACCGTGCTCGACAACATCACCCTGGGTCCGCGACGCGTCCGCAAGAAGCCCAAGGCCAAGGCCGAAGAGGCAGCGATGGAGCTGCTCGAGATGGTCAAGATCCCCGAGCAGGCCAAGAAGTTCCCGGGCCAGCTCTCCGGTGGTCAGCAGCAGCGGGTCGCCATCGCCCGGGCGCTCGCCATGGAGCCCAAGGTCATGCTCTTCGACGAGCCCACCTCGGCGCTCGACCCCGAGATGGTCAAGGAAGTGCTCGACGCCATGCAGGACCTGGCCGAGTCGGGCATGACCATGATCGTGGTGACCCACGAGATGGGCTTCGCACGGGCGGTCGCCGATCGGGTGGCGTTCATGGCCGACGGCGAGATCGTCGAGGTCGGCACCCCCGAGCACTTCTTCACGAACCCGCAGGAAGAGCGGACCCAGCTGTTCCTCAGCCAGATCCTGTAGCTCAGGACCCGGCAGGAGCCGGTTCGGGCGGCGGTGACGTTCGGCGCTCGTTGAGTTCGACGGCGTTGTCGTGGAGGATGCGGCGCTGGGTCGCCTCGCTGCACTCCTTCAGTTCGACTGCGTAGTCGAGCGGTGCCGGCATGCCCTCGATGTGCGGCCAGTCCGACCCGAAGATGACCCGATCGGGCCCCATCACGGCGAGCACGTCGTCGATGTGGTCCTCCCAGAACGGGTTGATCCACACATGGCGACGGAACTGCTCGACGGGGTGCTCACCCCAGTAGGCCTGCATCGTCTTGGCGTGCTGGCTGTCGAGCTTCTTGACCAGGTCGCCGAGGAACGTCGAACCGTTCTCGACCGACGCAACCCGCAGGTTCGGGAAGCGATCGAACATCCGGTTGAACATCAGCTCGAGCAGCCAGTCCTCGGCCGCCCGCTCGATGTCGAACGCGGCGATGCTGGGCTTCCAGCCGCCCTCGAAGCTGGCCGAGAACACCCGGTCGGCATAGCCGTTGGAGCTGCGGCCGGCGTCCGAGGCGTGGACGACCACGGCGACGCCTGCGTCGTTCACCTTCTGCCAGAACGGATCGAACCGCTCGTCGAACGGGTTCCGCAGCCCCTCACGTGTGGGAACCGCGGCCGGGCGCATCACGATCGTGCGGGTGCCCGACGCGACCGCCCAGTCGAGCTCGTCGCAGGCCCAGTCGACGTCGGCGAGCGACAGGTAGGGCGCGGCGTAGATCGTGTCGCGGTAGTCGAAGCCCCAGTCTTCTGCGACCCAGCGGTTGAAGCCTCCGAACAGGGCGCAGATTGCCTCGACGTCGTCGGTCAGGAGCTCCTCGTAGAGCATGCCGAGCGTCGGGAAGAGCCAGACCGCGTCGAGACCGAACTGCTTCACCCGGTCGACCCGGGCATCGCGGTCCATCATGTATTCGGGCGGCAGCGGGATGGCGTTGGCCTTCGACAGGGCGTCGAGCGGATTCATCCCGTCGGGGTTGCCGCGGAAGTAGTCGGACAACGCCCCGGCGGGCGCCACCGGGTCGAACGTCGGGTTCTTGACCACGTGGCTGACCGTTCCGCCCACCACGTGGTACTTGCGGCCGCCGATGTCGCACCACTCGACGCATCGCCGCTGCATCGAAGGATCGACATGCCGGGTGAAGGCGTCGGGCGCCTCGTAGTAGTGGTTGTCCGCATCGAACGCCAGGAAGTCGAGCTCGCTCATCCCGCCGACCCTAGGGCGACGCGGCCCCACCCAGCACCTCACCCCCACCAGACCCCTCCCCCGGTTCTGTGTCCGACTTGCGCCAAATGGTGGCGTGGAGCGGACAGAGATCGTGGCGGGGGCTGGGGCTTGGGGGGCTGGGGCTACGTGAGCGAGTAGCCGCCGTCGACGTTGATCGTCTGACCGGTGATGAACGACGCGGCCGGGCTGGCCAGGAACAGCACCATGCCGACCAGATCGGCGGGCGTGCCCCAGCGGGACATCGGGACCTTGGCGAGCTCGGCCGCCTCGAGGTCGGGCACGTCCTTCATGATCGCGGTCATGTTGGACTCGATCAGGCCGGGCGCAATGGCGTTCACCCGCACGCCCTCGGCCGCCCACACCAGACCGAGATGCCGGGTCATCTGGATCACGGCAGCCTTGGCCGCGCCGTAGCCGGGCACCAGCGGCGACGGGCGCGACGCAGCCATGCTGGCGACGTTGATCACCGATGCGCCGCCGGGGTGCGCGCTGGCCTTCAGCAACGCCTCACACCCGCGCACGAAGCGATGCCCGCCGAGGAGGTTCGTCTGGACCGAGGCGTCGAAACCGTCGGGCGTCGATTCGTCGAGCCCGTCGGGGAACGTCGCCCCCGCGTTGTTGACCAGGATGTCCATGGCGAACAGATCCGCGACCACGCAGTCGATGCCGGCGGGGTCACCCATGTCGAGCTGGACGTAGTGGAATCGCTCCAGCTGGTCGGCGTGGTCGTACTCCGCGGCGGTCGAGCGGGTTCCGCTGATCATCACCGCCGCCCCGGCATCGGCGAAGGCGGTCGCCACACCGAGGCCGATGCCGTTGCTGCCTCCGGTCACGCAGACCCACGCGTTCTCGAAGTCGAACGCGGGTGCCGCAGTCACTCGGCGACGCTAACACCGAGATGTGAGAACATGGATCGAACATCCAGAGGGGGACGGTGCCATGACACTGCTCGAAGATCGACCGACCTACGACACGGTGACCGTCGACCCGCTCGAACCGACCATCGGGGCCGAGGTGTCGGGATTCCGGATGGACGGCGACGTCCCGCCCGAGCAGGTGGCCGACATCCGGCAGGCTCTCCTCGACTGGAAGGTGATCTTCTTCCGCGACCAGGACGTGAGCCTCGAGGACCACATCGCGTTCGGAGCCCTCTTCGGCGAGCTCGAGGTCCATCCGTTCACGCCCAAGCACTACCCCGAGCACCCCGAGGTGCTGGCCATCATCCACGACGAGAGGTCCAAGCGGGGCCAGAACCGTTGGCACAGCGACGTGACGTGGCGGCTCGACCCCTCCCTCGGGTCGATCCTGCGCTGCCGCGAATGCCCACCCGTCGGCGGCGACACCCTTTTCGCCGACATGTACGCCGCGTACGAGGGACTCTCCGACGAGGTCAAGGAGCAGATCGACGGCGCGTCGGCCCGCCACAGCTTTCGGCACAACTTCGGCCGCAACATGGACGACGCCACCCGCGACAAGCTCTCCGAGCAGTACCCCGACCCCACCCACCCCGTCGTCCGCACCCATCCCGAGACCGGCCGCAAGGGCATCTACGTGAACGCGGCGTTCACCGTCGAGATCCTCGACATGGAACCCGACGAGAGCGATCGGTTGCTCCAGCACCTCTACCGTCAGGCCTCGACCCCCGAATACCAGTGCCGGTTCCGCTGGCAGGAGAACTCGGTCGCGTTCTGGGACAACCGTGCCGTGCAGCACTACGCCGCGTTCGACTACCACCCGCATCGACGCCACGTCGAACGGGTGACCGTCGTGGGTGACGTTCCTGTCTGACTTCTGGCCTGTCTGACTTCTGGCCTGTCTGACGTTCAGCCGCAGTCTCGGCACACGCCGACGAGGTCGAGCCGGTGGCCCTCGACCACGAACGAGGAGCGGCGCGCGACGCTCCCCAGCGCCTTCTCGAGCGCCGATTCCACCTTGGGTTGCAGCGAGAAGTCGGTCACGTCGCCGCACTCGGTGCAGATCAGGTGGTGGTGGTGCTCGGTGAGATCCTCGGCCAGCTCGTAGCGGGCGAAGTCGTCGCGGGTGACGATGCGCGACACCACGCCGACCTCTTCGAGCACCGTCAGGTTCCGGTAGACGCTCGACTGCGCCAGCGCGCCATCGCGTTCGAGGATCTGGTTGATCGTCATCGGCCCGCCAGCCTGCAGCGCAGCCACGACGCGGCGTCGTCCACGCGTGTAGCGCTGGGCAGCAGCCCGCAGGCGGATCGCCACCTCGTCGTCGAGCTCGGCTGTCGGCACGCCGGCACGCTACTCGAATTGGGAACCGATGAGAATGTACGTGCCGTCAGTGCGCATGATGGGGGTCGTCGAGCACCAGTTCCTCGCCGACTCGCATCACGCGGCCACCGAAGGCCTCGTGCAGGTGCGTCTCCCGGAGCACCTGCGACGGCGTGCCGACGGCGATCGGCCGGGTGGCCAGGAGCAGCACCTGGTCGCACCGTCGGGCGTCTTCGAGGTCGTGCGTCGTCATGATCACGGTCCGTCCGCGTCGATCGTTCCTCGTCGATGACGTCCAGGATGCGCTCACGTGAGACGACGTCGAGCCCGGTCACCGGCTCGTCGAGCAGCAGGATCTCCGCGTCCTGGGCCAGCCCCTGGGCCACCAGCACCCGCTGTCGTTGACCGCCCGACAGGTGATGCAGCTGCCGGTCGGCCAGGTCTTCGACGTCGAGTCGACCCATCGCTTCGTGCACCGCCTGTCGGTCCCCCGGCCCGAAACGCCGCAGCAGCCCCAGGGTCGCGTAGCGGGCGATGGCGACGGTGTCCCGCACGGTGATCGGCACACTCCTGATCGACGTCGGTCGACTGCAGGACGAGGGCGACGCGCCCACCGCCGAGATCGATCGACCCGGCCGAGGGTCGGCTGAGTCCGACGATCGCCCGGAACAGTGTCGACTTGCCGGACCCATTGGGACCGATGACCGCGAGGGTCGTGCCGGCCGGAACCGACAGGGCGAGCCCGTCGACCGCGACCCGGTCGCCGTAGCGCACCTGGAGGTCGCAGATCTCCAGGCCCTCGTGCACGAGGATCAGCCTAAACGGAAAACGATTCCGATTCTCGATTCGCCTTGCACGCCGCCAGTCGCAACTTCTAGCCTTCTTTGATATTGGTTCTCACTCTGGAGGCACTGTTCATGCCCACTCTCCGACCGCTTCTCGCCGTGGCGACCACGGTCGCGGTCGCGCTGGCGGCGTGTGGCGGCGACAGCTCCGAGACCTCAGATGCGAGACCAACGGTCGTCGTGACCCACAGCATCCTCGGTGACGTGATCGACCAGGCCGTCGGCGACCACGTCGAGGTCGTCACGATCATGGGTCCGGGCATCGATCCACACGACTTCGGTGCATCCGCACAGCGACGTCGACACCATCCAGCAGGCCGACATCCTGGTCGTCAACGGAGGTGGGTTCGAGGAGGGGCTCCTCGACGTCCTCGAGCAGCGCGACGGCCGATGGGGTCCCGACGTTCGAGGCGATCGACGCGGTGCGAGCCATCGAGGGCGACCACCATGCGCACGAGGGCGAAGACGACCACGACGACGAGGAGGGCGAGAGCGACCATCATGAACACGGCGACGAGGACGGGACGTCGCTCGACCCTCACTTCTTCACTGACCCGATGCGCACCGCCGAGGCGGTCGACGGGGTCGTGGACTTCCTGCTCGCCGAAGTGGACACCCTCGACGACGACGCGGTCCGACGCGTCGGCCGACGCGTACCTCGGCGAACTGGATGCGCTCGACCGCGATCTCGAGGCGATGTTCTCGCAACTCGACGAGACCGAGCGGGTGCTCGTCACCAACCACGAGGTGTTCGGGTATCTGGCCGACCGGTACGGGTTTACGGTGATCGGAACCGTCGTGCCAGGCACCTCGACCGACGCGGCGGCCAGCGCCACCGACCTCGCCGACCTGGCCGCCACCATCGAAGCCGCACGTGTCCCGGCGATCTTCGTCGAGCAGTCGGCCTCCGACGAACTGGCCCAGGTCGTGGCGGACGAGGTCGGACCGGTGGCGGTCGTCGTGTTGTTCTCCGAGTCGCTCGGCGACGAGGACTCGGGCGGGGCGACCTACCTCGAGCTGATGCGGACCAACGCGGAGCGGATCGCCGCCGCGCTGGGCTCGGAAGCTTCGTAGCCTCCCACCGTGGACCTGATCACCGAGGCGTTCGAGCCGGCCTTCATGCAGCGGGCGCTGATCGGCAGCCTCGTGGCCGTGGTGGCCACTTCGCTGGTCGGCACGTGGGTCGTGCTGCGGGGTCTGGCCTTCCTCGGTGACGCCCTCGCCCACGGCGTGATTCCCGGAATCGCACTCGCCGTGCTGTGGGGGTTCAGCCCTGTGCTCGGAGCGCTCGTGGCCGCGTTGTTGATGAGCGGTCTGGTGACGGTGGTCTCGTCGCGAACCGCGGTTCGTGAGGACACCGGGATCGGGCTGTTGTTCGTGGGGATGCTGTCGCTCGGCATCATCATCGTGTCCCGGGCCGACTCGTTCGCGACCGAGGTGACGGCGCTGCTGTTCGGCGACGTGCTCGGCGTCACCCGGAGCGACATCGCCGGCCAGGCGCTCGCCGCCGCCTTCGTCGTGGTGGCCACGGTCGTGCTCTACCGGCCGTTTCTCGCCCTCACGTTCAACCGCGACAAGGCGGTCACGCTCGGGATGCGGCCCGGCCTCGCGCAGGCGGCACTCCTCGGACTCCTCGCCCTCAGCATCGTCGCCAGCTTCCAGGCCATCGGGACGCTCCTTGTGTTCGGGCTCCTCATCGGGCCGCCGGCCACCGCGTCGTTGCTGGTGCAACGGGTGCCGGCGATCATGATCACCTCGATCGCCCTCGGTGCCTTCGCCGTGGCATCCGGCCTCGTCATCAGCTTCCATCACGGCACGGCCGGCGGGGCCACGATGGCCGGCATCGCCGTGGCCCAGTTCTTCGTCGTCCTCATGGGCAGGGAAGCCGTCACGGCCGCCCGGTCGAGGTCGACCAACGCTCCCCCGGCCTTCACCTGAGAGCTCGTTGGGGTACCGCTGATCTGGGTAGCTTCGGCGAGGTGGAGCTTCCTCGTGTTCGCCAAGTCGTGGTCGCCGTCGGAGATCTCGCCGCTCGTACCGCCGATGCCGTCGATGCCGGGCTGCCGTTCGTCCATCAGGACCCCGACGTCGCCGTGTTCGGCGCGGTCAACTCGTTGCACGCGGTGGGTGACTCGTTCGTGGAGTTGCTCGCCGAGCGCGACGCAGGCTCGGCGGTCGGCCGTCACCTCACGCGCCTCGGCGGAGATGGCGGCTACATGGTCATCATCCAGGTCGCCGACCTCGACCGCCACCGATCACTCGTCCGAGACGCCGGGGTCCGAACCATCTTCGAGGCCGAGGTCGACGGCATCTCGGGCATCCACCTGCACCCAGCCGATGTCGGCGGTGCGATCCTGAGCCTCGACCAGGCCACCCCGCACGAGTCCTGGCCGTGGTGCGGACCGGCGTGGACCGGCGGCGCGCCGCCGATCACCGCAGAGGCCATCGCTGCCATCACCCTCACCGCATCCGACCCTCAGGCCACGGCAGCGCGATGGGCGTCGGTCCTCGGGGTGGCGGCCGAGGACACCATCGTCCGGATCGTGGGCGCGACGATCGACTTCGTGGAGGCGGACGATCGACCTGACCGTCTGATCGAGGTCGCGATCCCGGGTCTCGCCGGCTTCGACCTCGGCGGCGTGCACTTCGGTCCGCCCCGCTGACCACCGTCTCAGTCGGGCGGTGGACTCACGTACTCCACCGAGAGAATCGGGTCGGGTCCCTGCCGGTGGTACACGCGGTAGAGATGGCCGGTGTCGATGGCCTCGATCTGCGCCGGGGTGACATCGAAGGACTCGCCCTCGACCAGCAACAACGTCGTGATCGAGGTGGACACGACGTGCCCGTCACCGTCGAGATCGTCGTCCTCGCCCTCGACGAACTGGGCCCGCCCTTCTGCGACCCGGACCTGGACATCGGGCTTCTCGATCAGCCCCGAAGCGAACAGCAGCGCCCCCGCGCCCGCGACGATCCCGCCGATCAGGAAGCCGAACCGGCCTTCGATGCCATCGTCGACCACCGGAAGCAGGAGCCCGACCGACACGGCGGCCGACACCACGGCCAGCAGCGCGTAGACGATACGGTTGCGCCGCATCTGCCGACGGAGTCGAGCCACCTGTGCCCTCGACAGCTGACCCACCCGGTTGTGCTCGACGTCAGCCGCCGAGAACCCGAACGCGCCGGCGAGGTCTGCACACATCGTCCGTTCCCCCCTGGGTCGGCGGTGAAGTCGCACCGACCGTACGCCAGCCGGCGTTGTCGCGCTTCGCCGATCGACGGCGGAGGGCTCAGCCCTGGTTCGTGACAGAACCATCGGGACGATCGGACCTCACCGGCCACGGACTGGGCACGACGGTGGCAGCGTGCCGGCGTTTCGGCGGACGGCGGCAGGAGTGGAACACTCGGGGTGTGGTGGATCCATGAGCAGCATGAGCACCGAACACCAGCGGCTGTTCGCCGGCTACCGCTCCCACGGTCGGCCGGCCGACGAGGTGAACTGGGCCAAGGCACATCTGGCAGGATCGGCCGTGGTGGTCGAGACCGCGAGTTCGGCGTATGTGTTCGTCCCCATCTACCTCGGTCAAGAACACGTCGCCGTTCCCGGTGGAGGGTTCCGCATGGCGTGCTTCGGCCTCGACGCCACCGGCGAGGACCCCGACGTGCTGCTCAGCCGGCCCTACGACGTGAAGGTCGGCGAGGAGCTCTGGTTCTCACTGGCCGAGGACAAGCGCACCACCTCCGGTGGGGTGACGCTCGGCGAGGTGGCCGTCGATCTCGACACCGAGTACCCCACCTCGAAGGTGCAGGCGGTCTACGTCGTTCCGGCAGACCCAGGGGCGCCCGAATTCTGACCTGACCGAGCCCGACCTAGGCGCTGACCTGCTCGCGGATCAGGCCCGGGAACGTGGTCGCGACGTAGATGGGGTCGAGCGAAGCCGTCGCGACCGCCGGATCGTCACCGAACACCTCGTTGAGCTGAGCGACCGTCAAGTGGTCGATCACGCCCCACACGAGCAGCGGATCGGTGTCGGACGGCAGGCAGCCGTTCTCGCCGAGTTCGACGAGCGGGACCTCGGTCGGGTCGAGGCCCAGGCCTTCGATGAAGACGGTGAGGCCACCCTCCTCACGAATCGGGACACATGGGTCGACGAACACGGCATGGCCGCTGTCGGCGATGACGACGAGGCGCTTCGGTGAGTCGAGCCAGTCGAAGGTCTGCTCGACCCGTTCGAGCTCGATGACCGTGTCGCCCTCGGCGGCGATGATCATCGAGGGAACATCCGGCGGGCTCGTGGCGTCGTACAGCGCAGCCGGGTCGAGCCGGCGCTCCGTCTCACCGTCGTCATCGGTGACTTCCTCGGTGAAGGCATCGAGGTCGGTGCCGGGCTCGAGTGGCGTGCCGGGGGCCTGACCGATCCACAGGTCGACCCGGTCCTCGTAGGCAGCGGTGCCCGAGGCACTCCCGCCGGCGCTGTGTCCCTCGGCCGCGACCTGCTCGGAGTCGACGGCACCCTGGATCGGAGAGTCGCCATCCTCGTTCGTCTCGGCCAGCAGGTCGAGCGCGGCGATCAGCTGATCGCTGTCGAGGAACTCGTCGGGTCGCTCACCATCGTCGGCCGAGCCGTTCACGAAGCTGTCGAGGATGGAACGCAGTCCGCGCTCGGGGTGATCGACGGCCGCGACGACGTAGCCCCAGGAGGCGACCGCGGCGTTGTGCTGGTTGCCGAAGCGGGCGTTCCCCGAGAAGCCGTGGCTGTGCAGCACCACCGGGAACGGGCCGTCGGGGCTGGCGGGCAGCCCGACCCAGGTGTCGGCAGGCGCGACTTCACCCGACAGCGAGCCGGGCAGGAGCGACGTGATCGACGGATCGAGCACGTCCTCTCCCGAATAGGAGTAGGGCTGCGCATCGGAGGTCACCGCATCGGGCTCCACCGGGTAGAACACCGCAACCACGTGTTCGTCGTCGAGCAGGAGGTCGATCTGCCCGACCGCATAGGGCCCGCGACCCGAGAAGTCGGCCGGCTCGGCCGCGGGCTCGTCGGCTGGGGTCTCGCCGCTCGGGGTGGCACCCGACTCGTCGGAGGCGGGCTCAGCGTCGTCGCCGCCGCAGCTGAATGCGACCAGAGCGAGGCAGACGACGAGCGCTGGCAGCAAGCGACGCAACATCAGAGTTGTCTAGCACCCTGCCTTCGGACTGCGGAAGTGCTGAAGAGGGGTCCGCCGGGTGGGACGCGCAGGTTTGCTTGGCAGACTTCATGCCATGAGCGAGGTGCGAGAGACCAAACTTCCGGGGGTCGGGGTCCGTCACGAGTTCACGACCCAGGCGGGTCGGGACGTCGGGGTCATCGTCCACCACGACGGCCGGCGGGAGATCCTCGTCTACGACGAGGACGATCCCGATTCGTGCTCGGAGATGATCCGCCTGTCCGGGAGCGACACTCAGACCCTGGCCGAGCTGCTCGGCGCCAGCCACGTCACCGAGACCGTGGCCGCGGTGCAGCAGGAGATCGAGGGTCTGGGCATCGAGTGGGTCGAGCTGCCGGTCGACTCGCCCGCCATCGACACGACGATCGGCGAAGGCGCATTCCGAACCAAGACCGGCGCTTCGATCGTCGCCGTGATGCGCGACGGCTCGTCGGTTCCGGCGCCCGGTCCCGAGTTCGCGTTCACCGCCGGCGACGTCGTGGTCGCGGTCGGCACCCTCGAGGGACTCGCCTCGCTCCGCCAACTGCTGAGACCCTGACGACCACCCCGATGTTCGCCGCAGGTTCGACCGAGACCGCCCTCGCGTTCATCGAGGTCGGCGCCGTCGTGTTCGGGCTCGGCACCTGCTGGCACGCGTGGCCGGCCGCCTCGGCATCACCGCCGTCCCGCTCTACCTCATCGCAGGACTCGCCTTCGGCGAAGGTGGTCTCCGCAACTCGACGTCAGCGAGGAGTTCGTCTCGCTCGCGGCCGAGATCGGTGTCCTGCTGCTGCTGTTCACCCTCGGTCTCGAGTACAGCGACGTCGAGCTGCGCGAGGGGCTGCGAACCGGTGTCCCGCAGGCCTCGTCGACATGGTGCTCAACGCCACACCCGGCGTGCTGCTCGGACTGTTGCTCGACTGGTCGCCTCTCAGCTCGGTGCTGCTGGGCGGCGTGACCTGGATCTCGTCGTCGGGTGTCGTGTCCGAAGGTGCTCGCCGACCTCGGCACGGCTGGGCTTCCGCGAAACGCCCGCTGGTCCTCAACCTGCTGGTCATCGAAGACCTGGCCATGGCGGTCTACCTCCCGCGTGGTCGCTGCGCTCGATCGTGGGCGGAACCGTGGCCGAGACGCGAGCCAGCGTCGGCCATCGCCGGCTCGTCGTGGCCGTCATCATGCTGGCGGCGCTCCGCTACGGGGCGTCGGCTCAGCGACAGCCTGGCGGCGGCTCGGACGAGTCACTGCTCCTCGCGGTCTTCGGCCTCGTGCTGCTGGTCGCCGGCGTGGCCCAGCAGTTCGAGGTGTCGGGCGCCATCGGTGCCTTCCTCGTCGGCCTGGCGCTGTCGGGGAAGACCGAGGAGCGAGCCATGCAGCTGATCTCGCCGCTCCGCGACCTCTTCGCCGCCACCTTCTTCCTGTTCTTCTCGTTCCAGATCGACCCGGCCGACCTCGTCGACGTGGCCGGGTGGGCGTTGCTGCTCGCCGCGGGTCACGACGGTGACCAAGGTGGCCACCGGCTGGTATGCGGCGCGACGGCATCGGGGTGGCGAAGCGAGGTCGGCTGCGTGCCGGAACCGTGCTGATCGCCCGCGGCGAGTTCTCGATCGTCATCGCCGCGCTCGGTGCCGACCTCGCCGACGGCCCACAACTGGGTGCCCTGGCCGCCACCTACGTACTCATCACGGCGATCCTCGGACCGCTGGCCACCCGGTTCTCCGACCGGATCGCCATCCCATCGCTCCCGGGACGCCTCGCCCGGGCCGACCGCTGAGCGGGTTCGATCAACGGTCGATGCGGTCGGGCAGCAGAAACGGATACGTGCGCCCTCGAACCCGGCGCTGCCAGGATCGATCGATGCGGCGCACGGCCTGGAGCGCACCCCACGTCCGGGCATCGGATCGGTAGTCGGCCCGCACCCCGGCCTCGTCGAGCGGCGGGTCGATTCGGCCTGCCGCGAGCCGGAGCACGGTCGGGATGTGCTGGTCGAGCTGCTCCTTGATCAGGTTCGCCGCGAGGTCGAGGACCACCGTGCGGGGCCGGTGGTAGCGCTCGACCACGCCCGGGATCACGAACCGCCCGACCGGCCGCCGCAGCAACCAGGGCAACGAGGCCGAGGAAGACGCCCGTGTCGAGCTCATCGAGGCCCTCGGCCGTCCGGAGCAGCGGGGTGGTGACGTCGAGATACGACAACCCCGACTCCGCCACCGCCCAGTTGGACAGCTGGGCGTCGAGGCCGACGCGCTCGTCGACGACCTCGACGACGTGATCGACCAGCGCCTCGAACACGGCATCGGCTCGGGACGGGTCGGTGCGGACGACGTGGGTCGCCAGGGTGTCGGGCGCAAGGACCCGCTGGACGCAGTAGACCGCCACCCCGCCCCCGGAAGCCTCGACGTGGCGAGTCTCCGAGTCGACGACGTCGACACCCCGGGCAGCCAGTTCGCCGACGTAGCGGTGGAAGGTCGCCTCGTAGGCGGCGGCCGCCGCGCGATCACCGAACGGTGGGAGACGTTTGCAGGCCCATTGCGGTGCATCATCGGGCCAACCGAGCACGAGCGAGATCTCACCGTGGCCCAGGACCCGGCAGCCCTGTGTCTTCACCTCGGGCGAGCGCGGCCCCGACGTCGCGTTCGAGCTCGGCCAGCTCGTCGTCGTTGATCGGCACGGGTCAGCCGAAGGTGGCGCGAACGATCTCGATGAGCTCGCCCGCCTCGTCGTCGGTCACGATCGAGCGGTGGAAGGAACTGGAGCACCGACGTGTCGTTGTTCGCGAACACGGCGAAGACACCCGCCGCGATGAGATCGCGAGCGGCGGACATGCCGTCGCCTTCGTCGGGGAACTTCAGCCCCATGAACAGCCCGCGCCGTCGGAGCTCGAACGGCAGATCGGCGAATGCCTCCTCGAACCGCTCGCCGAGGTCCTGCACCCGCTCGTGGAAGCCGGGCGCCTCGATCGCGTCGAGCACCGCCAGTGCGGCCAGGCAGCCCAGCTCGGCCCCGCCGAAGGTCGAGATGTGGACGAACGGGTGCTCGTCGAAGAACGCGTGCACCTCCGCGGTCATGAGCGTGGCCGTGATCGGGTAGATCCCGCCCGAGAGACCCTTGCCGGTCGTCATCAGATCGGGCTCGACGCCCTCCTGCGGTCCAGCAGCCACGTCGATCCCGCAGCGGCCGAGGCCGGTCTGGACCTCGTCGAGCGACGAGCAGCGCGCCCCGCTCGTGGCACAGCGTCCGTACTGCCGTCGAGATAGCCGGGGTCGGGCAGCGGCATGCCGAGCGTCGCCGGGATCGGTTCGAGGATGACCGCGGCGGTGGAGTCGTCGATCGTCGGCGTCCATGGCCGCGAGATCGTTGAACGGCACCTGGGCGAAGGTCGGCGGGATTCGGGCCGAACGGCTCTCGGTACTCCGGATCACCGGCGGCCATCGACAGTCCGGTGTGGCCGTGGTAGCCGCCGACGCGCCGACACGATGCCCTGTCGGCCGGTGTGGGCCCGGGCGACCTTCAGCGCGAGATCGTTCGCCTCGCCGCCGCCGACCCCGAAGACGACCCCGGGCAGCCGGCCGCCCGTGGTCGCCGCGAGCCGCTCGGCCAGCTCGGCTCGCCAGCCGGACACCAGATGGTGGTTGCCGATGTCGAGGTGGTCGAGGCCGTCGCGTACGGCGTCGATCACCGCCGGGTTCCGATGCCCGAGGTTGAACACGCCGCCGTTGCAGTGGCAGTTGAAGAGCCACTCGTCGCTGAACGCACTCTGGAAGCGTGTGCCGTATCGATCGCCCATCACCAGGTCGAGGCCGAGCGCCTCGAAGGTGGCGACCTTGCCTCGGTTGACGTGATCGGCGAAGGCCGAAGCGGTGGCCTCCGCGGAGGGATACGGCTGCTCACCCGGTGTCGCCGTCACACGCCGCTCGTCTCGGGCGACGAAGCAGGCAGGTCCGCTCGAGCGTTCCGTACCTGCCAGTAGCGCCGCGCCCAGACCGGTCGGTGATCGGCCCCATCGGCGCGCTCGACCGCTGCGGTCCATCGCGTCAGGGCCTCGTCGGCCTGGATGAAAGCAGCTTCGGGGTCGGGCGGATCGGCGAGCCAGCCGGACTCGATCTCGTCGCGTTCGGATGCATGGATGGCGAGCAGCCGGGCGGGATCGGCCATCACCCTCCGGTGGAGCAACTCGTGGCGCCACCACAGGGACTTCGGGTCGTACTGATCGGTCGGCTCGGGACCGAGGTCCAGCGCTTGTTCGACCCGGACGGGCTTGAAGATGCCCGTGCATGGCGCGGAGGTTCCGGTGACCCAGTGCTGGACCCGATCGTCCCGCAGTTCGGCGACCCACGATGCGGTCGACTGCGATCGCTGCCGCCACTCCCCCGGCGTGCATGCACGGTGCCGACATCGCCCCGGTGAGCGGCGAGTAGCGAGGCGTCGGTCCGCCGGTGCCGTGCTCGCGGAGGACACTCATCAGGTCGCCGGGAGATGCGGCCCCGGACGAACTCGTGAGGTGCCGGCGGGCCTCGCCAGCGCGAGAAGTGGGTGTGCAGGCGGTCGTTGTGGTGAGCGAACCCTTCGATCGTGAGCCCGTTGCTGATCGAACGCAGCCCCTGGGTCACGTGCTCGACCTCCCACAGGCCACCGGCGGTCTCGAGCACGTAGGCCTCGTGCGTATCGGCCACGAGGAAACTGTTGTGATAGGTGAACCCGCGTTTCTCGTGCCCGCACCCGCCACCCTGACCGTGCTGTTCGAGCAGCGTGGTGATCACGTCGACGGCCTCGGCCGCCGACGCCGCCCGCTCGAGGGCGAGCCGCAGCAGATCCATGCCGGTCAGCCCGGTCTTGGCGTAGGGCTGATCGGTGAAGACCGCCTCGTTGCCGATCGTCACGCCGTGCTCGTTGGCTCCGATCTCGGCACCCCACATCCAGAACGGGCGGGACAGCAGCACCGCATGGGTCTCGGGCACCTGATCGATCTCGATCCACGTGCAACGGAGCCGAGCCGCAGTGGGATGGTGGCGCCGCGGCTGCCAGTCGAGGAACTGGGCCTCGTTGGGGTCACGGTCGCTGTTCTTGGCGAACAACACCCGGCCGGGCTCGACGACCACGATCGAGTCGCACATGCCGCCACCCTAGGTGCCCTGCCCCGGGCAGACGCGACGTCGGCGACCGCGTCGCCTGTGACGTTCGGCCCTTGGTCCTGGGGCCGGTAGCTGCGCACCATGGGTGGACACGAACGTGAGGAACCACCGTGAAAGACCTACAGACCGTGGTCGTCGGCTTCGACGGCTCAGACAATGCCCTCCAAGCGGTCGATGCCGCGGCGGATGCCGTGGGTGACCGCGGAACGGTGCACGTCGTGATCGTCTACACGCCACTGAGCGAGAACGAGGCGGCCTACTTCTGGTACGAGTTGCCCGAGGAGTTCCGCTCGACCTTCGACCCGATGTTCGAGCCGCACCAGCGCGAAGCCAAGGCGGTCGAGGCGCTCTCGGCGCGAGGCGTCACGTACGAGACCCACGTGATCAAGGGCAAGCCGGCCGCATCCATCCTCGAGACCGCCGAACAGCTCGATGCCGACCTGATCGTCGTCGGGAGCCGCGGGCTCGGTCGGGCCGCTCGCTTCGCCCGCGGCAGCGTCTCGACCCGGGTCGCCACCAACGCCACCACCAGCGTCCTCGTCGTCCACGACCACGGGTAGCGGAGCTACGCGGCGGCGCGGGTCCTGCGAAGCAGCGGATCGGCAGCCGCGAGCGTGCGGTCGGCGAGGCGCATGACCCGGCCGGCGGCGCCCGGAGTCTCGTTGTCGACGAGGTTGCCCATCACGGCGAGCGTGATGTTGGCGACCGCCTGGGTGCCGACCGCGACGCGCAGGCCGTTCCGAAGGATCCAGGGGTGGCCGATGAGGAAGGAGAATCGACGGCCCGTGCGGAGGAAGGCGTCGAACCGTTCGCCGATCTCGGCGTCGTAGCGCTCCGGCGCGGTGGCCGGGTCGTCGAGGAACAGGTCGGTGGCGAGCATGCCCGATTCGAGGCCGTAGTCGATGCCTTCGCCGTTCATGGGGTTGACGAGGCCGGCCGCGTCGCCGATGGCCACCCATCCGTCGCCGTGGCGCTTGACCGAGCTCATCGGCAGCCGCCACGCACGCGGCCGTTCGAGGAAGTCGCCGAGTCCCCATTCGTCCCGCACCAGGGCCCGGTAGTCGTCGAGCAGGGTGTTCAGGTTGAGGTCCTTGAACCGCTTCATCGTCGAGAGCGCACCGACGCCGATGTTGACGGTGCCGTCGCCGGCCGGGAACATCCATCCGTAGCCGGGGACCGGGGTGCCGTGGCGGTCGCGCAGCGTCAGGCAGGCTTCGAGGTGGCGGTCGTCGTGGCGTGGCGACTCGATGTAGGAGCGAATGGCCAGACCGAACGGCTCGTCGGGATCGCGCTCGGCGCCGAGCATGCGGGCGACCTTGCCCTGTGCGCCCGCCGCGACGACCGTGAGCCCGGCGTGGATGCGTCGGCGGGCTCCGTCTCCTGCGCCGGTCTCGACGCCCAGCACCTGATCACCGTCCATGATGGGCAGCGCCTCGGTCTCGTAGACCAACTCGGCCCCGGCCTTCTCGGCGGCGTCGACCAGATGGCTGTCGAGGCGACGCCGGGGCCAGACCGCACCGTGGTCGGGGAACCGCCCGGTGGCGGGCCACGCCAGCTCGCGCCGCTGCTTGCCTGCGATCATGCGCAGGCCGTCGATGCGGTGGGCGTCATCGAGTGCGATGTCGAGCTCTTCGAGGGCACCGACGGCCCGAGGCGTGAGGCCGTCGCCGCAGACCTTGTCGCGGCCGTAGGGCGCCTTCTCGAACACGACGACCTTGGCACCGGCCCGTGCGGCGCGGATCGCCGTCGCTGCTCCGGCGGGTCCGCCGCCGATGACGGCGATGTCGTAGGGCTCGGCCGGGGAGGTCACGGGACCATTCTCGCCGGTTCCGACTCGAAACCCACGGTCAGTCACGAGCGTCGGCGACCGACTGCCAGGTGTCGAGGTGCGCGCGTGTGGCAGTCTCTGCAGCGCACCTGCAGACCGCAAGGCGATCCATTCAGGTGAAGGACACCAGAGCAGATCATCAAGGAGATCGAGGCGCCGCGTCGAATGGTACGAACGGCACCCCGACCCCGGGCCGATCCCGCGATCAGCTGCGAAGACCCACCGGGCAACTCGAGATGTCGACCTGGTCCGCGTAGAGCGGCAGCTCGTCCATCGTTCGCGTGAGCGACTCGGCATCGCCGAAGAGTCGGGTCGGGTCGAGGTAGACGTCCTGGTCGAAGTGCTCGGCGACGATCGCGCGCACCGGTGGTGAGTCGGGCGTCAGCCCTCGAGCCACCGCGTCGCGGACGTAGCCCCGACGCAGCGGATGCAGGGCCTTCGACGACGGCGTGTGGACGTCGTGCCAGCCGTGGAAGAACTCGTCGTCGGTCAGGCGGTCGGGTTTCGGGAACCAGGTGAGGTGGGTCAGCAGGCCTTCTTCCTCGACCAGCTGCGGCACTGACTCGGTCACCAGGTAGGCATCGCCGGGGACCTGCTCGACGATGTCGCGCCAGACATCGACCGAGTCGACCCACGCGGTGACGAAGCCGGCGAGCGACGAGCCGAGCCCCATCAGGAGCGTTGCATCAGCGAGATCGAGACGCTCGTGAACTGCGACGCTGCGCAGCCCGTCGACGTCGAGATCGTGGGCAGCGTCGAGTGCCTTGCGCTCCCAGACGAGCAGATCGATCTTCTCCACGATTGGCTCCTTCGGTCGGCGGGTTGACGAGCCAGATGATGGCTAGCACAGCGGCGGTGACGAGCGGCCGCCCCACGCGGTGATCTCCCGCCGTGGGCGGGGTGGGGGTGGGTTTGGGTTGGGTGCCCCGGTTGGGGTGCCGCCGTCAGGCGGCGGCCTCATCTGGGGGTGGTCGTCGGTGTTGTTGGAGTTGGAGGCGGTGGCCGATGGTGTCGGTGAACACGGGTCGGCCGGTGTCGTTCATGTGGACGTGGAGGTGGCGGTGGTGGATGCGTCGGTGGTGGTGTCGGCAGGCCAGGACGAGGTTGGCGACACAGGTTTTGCCGCCGTTGTCCCACCAGATGATGTGGTGGGCGTCGCATTGTTCGGCGGGGACGTCGCAGCCGGGGGTGCCGCAGGTGGGCCCGTCGTGGGCGACCAGGGCGGTGCGCATGGCTTCGGTCGCGACCCGGGCGGTGCGGCCGAGGTCCAACAATTGGCCGCGGGCGTGGAACACGACGCGGGTGAGATGGGCGTCCTCGGTGAACATGGCGGCGATCGACAGCGGCAGGATGGTGCCGTTCGGGGCCAGATACTCCAACGCCCCGTCGGGGTTCTCTCTGGCGTGGATGACGACCAGGGGCTTGCGGCGTCGGGTGTTGGTGGGTGCGGCCGCGCCGAGTCCGACGAGTTCGGCGAGGGCTTCGGCGCGGCGCTGCGCCGGTGAACGATCCAGGGAGGGGTCGGAGGGGTCGGTGGTGGCGCGGTGGCGGTCGCGGCGGAACAACTCGTCGGTCTTTTCCGCGTAGCGCGGCATCGATCTCCAGGCCTCGTTCGATGCCGAAGTCGCCGTTGAGTTTGAAGCGGTCTCCGACCTTGGAGAACGACACCTCGTCGGTGTCGGGGTCGCGGGGCTCGTTGCCATCGGGGTCGTTGGCCAGCAGCCAGCGCTGCACGACGGTGTCGAGATCGGCGGCTCGGAGCTTCTCGGCGTGGCCGACCAGCAGCTCTTCGTCGCGGCTGAACGCTGCGTAGGTGCGGGGCTTGGTGCAGCGCACCAGCAACCGGGCATGGTCTTCGGTGATGCGCCCCGCAGCGAACGCGTCGGCGACCAGCGGCATGCGTCGCAGCGCCTTGGCCAGATGGGCCGAGGATGCGGCGGTGCGGGCCCCGATGCCGATCTGTGCGGTCAACCAGGACTTCGCGGTCGGGGCGAACTCGAGCAGATGGAGCCCCCGATCTTCGAACTCGCCCAACGTGGCGAGGGCGGCCGCCCGCACCCTGGTGGTCAACTGCTCGAGTCGAGCGAGGCGACCGGTGAGGGCTCTGCCGTCAAGGGATTCGAGATCCTGGCCGAGCCATTCCTCGAGCTCGATGCCCAAGGCATCAGAACTCATGAACCCCACCCTACACGAACACACGTTCGATCACAAGCCCGGGGACCGCATTTCTCGCACCAACCGTCCTTCCCGCTGCCTCGCGGGCGGTTCAGAGTTCGAAGACGCCGTCGACCGCCAGGTCGAGGCCGAACACGAGTGCGGCCCCGGCAACGAACCGGGCGGCCAGCACGAGACGGGGCGACCAGCCGCTGGCATCGGCGGTCCGATCACCGTCGCCGGGCGACCGGACCGTGAACTCGGCAAGCGCGATGGCGATCCCGGTGACCGCGGTGGCCAGCACCGCTGCCGCGATGCCCGGATCGACGCCTCCGGCCAGGAGCACGACGAACGGACCGGGTCGCATCACCGTCGCTCCCATTCGAGACGGAGAGACCAGGTCCACCAACGCGGTTGCCGCGAGCACCAGCCCGGCGGCGAGACGTACGGTCGGTTCGCTGAGCTCTGCCCACTCGAGAACTGGGGTCGCCAGCACCGCGATCGGCAGCGCCGCCGCCGCGAACCGCCAGACCTGCGAGCGACGCCACCACGGCCGCGGACCGGGGTGCGACGCGAGCCGGGCGCGTCGGGCCACGCGAGCCCGGACCGGGTCCGCAGCCGCCAACACCGTCAACGCGAGGACGACCCAGCCCGCGAGGTCATCGTGGTCGATCTTCTTGGCTCGCTCTTCGCTGCCGTCCAAGAGCAGTCGCGCCGCCAGCAACGCCGACAGGGCGTGCTGCTGATCGTCCTGCTGCGTGCGGTCGTCGCGGAACCAGGCCCCGGACACCCGGTCGACGTCCTCGTCGGGACGCGGATCAGCGGCCGTCAGCTGCCGCTCGACCAGGAGGTCGCTCACACAGGCGAGCGTGTCCCGCATGGGCTCGCGGAGGTCGGCCAACCGGTCGTCCCGGTCGGCCAGCCGGATCAGTCCGCCGAGGCCCTCAGCCAACGTGCCCACCCCGGCACCGAGCGAATGGGCGCCTCGGGTGAGACGGATCGGACCCGAATCAGGGTTCTGCGACTCGAGCCGGGCCCGCACCGAGATCAGCCCGGCGGTGCGTCGGGCATGGGCGATCTCGATCCCGGTGGCCGGACCCGCGACCACGTTCACCTGGTCGAGCCCGTAGGCGCTCCAGTGGTCGGGGGTGAACGCGATCCGACTCTCGACCCGATCGCGGTCGAGCGCGATGTGATGGCCGATCCGGCGGGCTTCGGTCGCCCACCGCTCGGGTGGGATCGGGCCGGCCGGCGAGGCCTCGGCCAGCAGCGACAGCGCCCACATCACCTCGCCGGTGAAGAACGCCGACCGGTCGCCGAGTGGCCCGGTCCCCGGTCGCCACGTCGCGCTCGACGGCCCCGTCGGGAGTCACGTTGGCCAGCAGGAAGCGCCCGAGGTCGACCAGCAGGTCGTCGTTCTCGGCCCGACCCGCAGCGCGATCGCGCTCCACCAGGGCCGCCACCAGGAGCGCCGTGGCCCCGGTGGGGAGGTCGGCACCCTCGGGGCCGACCGCCTGCATGCCCTCGCCGACGTCGACCAGATGGTCGAGTGACCAGCGCCGGGCTCCCTCGGCCAGCTCGAACGCGCCGTCGAAGTCCTGGACCGATGCCTGATAGAGCGACACCATCACCCCGTGGTGGCGGACGAGCTGGGTGCTGCGATCGACCTCGCCGTCTCGCTCGTAGGCGTAGACGAAGCGGCCGTCAGGCAACTGGTTGTGAGCGAACCAGTCGATGGCCAGCTCGACCGACTGGTCGATCGCGGCCGGCGGCGGCGGGCTGCACTGTTCGGGTGCCAGGGCGAACAGCCGGATCAGCCCGACGAACAGCAGCCACGCCGCGGCAACCCCGATCAGTCGGACGGGTGGCTTCATGTCCGGTCGAGACCGAAGCGGCCCCGCAGTGCCCCAGCGGCGAGCAAGGTCGGCACGAAGGCGAGGCCGGTGAGTGGGTACCAGAAGGTCACGGTCATCAGCGCGGCGATGCCCAGATGGAAGGTCACCGCGGTCACGCCCCATCCCACGGCCCAGCGTCGGCCCAGCAACGCCAGCGGAGCGCCGAACTCGATGGCGAACGTGCCGAGCGCCATCGGGCCGAACAACCAGGCCTGCCGGACCACAGGCCCGGCCAGCGGGGTGCTCGGGGCGCCGATCAGTTCCTTTCGCAGGTTGTCATGAGCGACCAGCCCGCGCAGCGTTTCACCGTCGAGCCAATCGAGGCCGGCCACCCGCAGCTTGGCCCAACCGGCGAGGACATAGGTCGCCGCCGTCACCAGCGCGGCCAGCCGGATGGGGAAGCCGTACCGGACCGAAGCCTCGGGAACGGCTTCGTGGCCTCCTCGCCGTCGGTCGACCGACCACGCGTCGGCCGCGGGTGCGAAGGCGATGATGCCGACGTGCAGGAGCGCCAGGTTGTCACTGTGGAAGAGGTGGCCCCAGCTGGTGGCCAGCGTGGTGACCAGCAGCGCAGAGATCCCGAACAGGGGTCCGGTGAGCCTCCAACGCCACCCCAACGTGGCGGCGATCCCGCTCAGCGCTGCGACCACGAGCAACGGCGCCGCGACGGTCCAGGAGGGCGGGGAACCGAGTGGGGCGAGCACACCGACGGGCTCCCAACCCACCGCTGCGTCGACGAGGCGCAGCGTCGACACCCCCCGCACGATCACGGTGACGGTCAGCGCTCCACACGCGGTGATGCGGACCAGCGCGAGCGCTCGGGCCGGCAGCGGTCGGTCGAGCCACGTGGGTCGACCTCCGCCGGCGCCCCTGTCGGATCGCGGGTCCGGTCGGTCGTCGATCGCCGTCATGGGCCCGCCTCGGCGCAGTCGACGTGTCGGACCCGCTCGCTCGCGGCCGCGTCACCCGTGTAGTGGACAACCGCGTTCACCCGGTCTCGGACGAGCACCACCTGCTCGCCGGTCGTCAAGGGGCCGATGCGGCCGACGATGGCGCGACAGAGGTCGGTGGCGTCGCCGCGGAGCGCTCGCTCGATCAGCGCGGTCGCCTGGAGGGGTTCGGGCGTCCCCGACACGTCGCTGGGCGACAGTCGGCGCTCGCCACCATCTGCTGAGACGAGGACCGCGCCGACGAGTTCGGTCGTCGCCGGCCGAGCTCCGGCGAACATCGGGTACGACGACAGCGGGAAGTCGTCATGGCCGTCACCGAACGTCGCGAGGACGCCGGGGAGCGCCACGACGGCGACCACGACGATCGCAACACTGCGGCGCAGGCGGCTGGTCACGACCGGGGACCCTAGGACGTCCGATCGCCATCGACAGGTGGGGCGCAACGGCTGGCCGAGACAGGCAGCCCGGTGGCTGCGCTTGACCCACGAGTCGAGCCGCGCGGCTACGTGCGTGACGGCTTCGAGGTCACGCTGTGGACCCATTGCGAATCGGCGAGCCAGGACCTCTCGACGGCCGCCTACGCCGACGCTCTCGAACGGCTGCACGCCGGCATGCGCGAACTCGACGTCGTGACTCCGCACTTCACTGCTCGAGTCGAGGAGCCCCAGCAGGCGCCTCGTCGGCTCAGTAGAGACGTTCGACCTCGTCGGCCTCGATGATCGCCTGCACGTCGTCGACCGAGAAATCGAGGTCTCCGTACTTCACCACGGTTTCGGCGAGAAGTCGCCGGTCTTCTGTCGTCGGCTCCGCTGCGTCTTCCCAGAGGCTGGAGCGGATGATGCACTTCGCGCAGTGGAAGTAGCCGGTGGTGAGGTGCACGCCGATTGCGAGTTCCGGTGCATTCCCGTCGACGGCCATCGCCTCGCGGACCTCTCGGTCACGGACGATCTCGGCCCGACCGCGGAGTCGCAGCGTGTTGCGATGTCCTGGGACCAGGAAGATGAGACCGACCCACGGATGCTCGAGGAGGTTCATGAAGGTGTCGGTGCGGTGGTTTCCCTTACGGTCCGGGACGGCGAGGGTCGTGTCGTCGAGGACCTTGACGAAACCCGGAGCGTCGCCCTTCGGGGAGATGTCGATCTTGCCGTTGCCGTCGGTGGAGGCGATCAGCAGGAACGGTGAGCGTGCGATGAATCCCCGGCAGTGCTCATCGAGGATGCTCACCTCCTTGTCGACCACGAACTGCATGGGTGGCTCCATCACCTCCCGGAACTGCTCGAGCGAGGTGATCGTGTCGCTGAACTCCATGGGTGCACTCCTCGTCGAATCGTTGATGTCGGCCGCCGGGCCGCTCGCAGAGCCGCAGCCCGCTCACCAGCGGGAGGCGACCTATCCAGCTCGTACCTCACCATCCCACATCGCCGGATGAGCGGTCACGGGCTGGTTCGTCGGCCCAGGGTGTTCCCGGGACCTCGCGGAGCATCACCAGGGTACGGTGCCGCCATGACCGGGCGCCCGAAGGCTGGACCACCCATCGGGCCGCCGCTGGCGCCAACAGCGATCCGGACGGACTCGCACGACCCTCGGCCTGCTGAGCCGAGTCCGGCGTGGAATCGCATCCGGTTGGCCCTTCCTGCGGTGTTGCTCGTCGAGGTCGGAGTGCTGACCATCACCGGCATCGCGCTCTGGTTCGTGTACGAGCCGACAACCAGCCAGGCCTGGGGCGACTTCTTCGGGGCCGAACTCACGAGCTCGCAACGGCTCTCCGAGACGCTGCGGGCGTCGCACCGTGTGATCGGCGCCTTGGCGGTCGTCACCGCGGCCGCGACCGCAGTCGCTCTGAGCGTCGGCCCGGGCGCGCCGCTCCGCCGCATGGGCGGACGACTCATCGCTGCGGGACTCGTCGTGGCGACGGTTGCTGCGATGGTCACGGGCTACGAGTTGCCATGGGACCAGCTCGGGCTTCGAGCCGTCACGGTCGGGTCGGACTTGACCGGTTTCGGGCTGTTCTTCGAAGAAGACCTCCGTTTCGTGCTCATCGGCGGCAGAGAGGTGGATCCTGGCACCTTGATCCGTTGGCTCGTGGTGCACGTGGCACTGCTCGGCCCCCTCGTCATCGGCCTCGCCGTCGTGGTCTGGCGCCGCCGGTCGTCCCGAGAACAGATCGCCTGATGGAAGCTCGCAGCCAACCGAGGAAGCGGCAGCAACTCGCCGGCCTGGGTCGGTGCAGTCTGCGACGCTGAGAGCGATGGGTGGTGTTGGCAGCCGGTACGACGAGATCGGCGGCTCGTACATCAGGACCCGTCGCGAAGATCCCCGTCTCGCTGCCCAGATCCTCGGAGCCCTCGGCACCGGCACGACTCTCAACAGGGCGGGACTGCCGGTCTGCGATCAGATCTGTGGACCGCGCAGGACTCGTCGGTAGACCTCGACGTACTGGTCGACCATTGCCGAGGCGTTGAAGCGCTCCGCCGCAGCGCGGCAAATCTCGCTGCGGTCGAGGGTCGAGGCAGCCTCGACGAAGCCGATCGCCTCCTCGCGGTCACGAGCGATGAACCCTGTCTTCGCGGGTTCGATGAGCTCGGCCATTGATCCGCGGTCGTAAGCGATGACGGGGGTCCCGCATGCCATGGCCTCGACGACGCTGTAGCCGAATGGCTCGTCGAAATCGATGAGGTGCAACAACGCGTGCGCACCACCGAGGACCTCGGCCCGGTCACCGGCCGACACCGGTCCGAGGAATCGAACCCGCTCGCCGTCGATGTGAGGTTCGACCTCGTCGCGGAAGTATCGCTCGTCCTGAACGATCCCGGCGATCACGAGTCGGCGACCCGCTCGCCGCGCGACCTCGATGGCGGTCGCCGTGCCCTTGTCGGGGTGGATCCGTCCGAAGAAGAGCAGATCTTCACCGGGAGCCGGGTGGACGTCGAAGGCGTCGACGTCGATCCCGTGGTGGATGGTGGCTGCGTAGTGCAACCGTGGGTGTCGGTCGGCGTCGCTGATGGCGACGTAGGTGGTGCTCTCGTCGTACCGCTCGTAGACGGGCAGGATCCGCGGTGACGAGAACCCGTGGATCGTGGTCACCACAGGTGTGTCGACCAGGCCGCTGTAGGTGAGCGGAAGGAAGTCGAAGCCGTTGTGGATGATGTCGAAGTCCGCGGCGTGCTCGAACGCGTCGGCGATGTGCGTGCATTCGGCCACCTTCGGCTCGATGGTGTCGTCCTCGGACCACCCACGTGCCACCGTCGCGCACAGCGTTGCGGTCGTCACCGAGTCAGCGGTCGCGAACAGAGTCACCTCGTGTCCCAGGGCCACCAGGCCTTCGGTCAGCAGCGAGGCAAAGAGCTCCCAGGGGCCGTAGTGGCGGGGCGGGGTCCGCCATGCGATCGGTGCGAGCACGGCGACACGGAGCGGCTCGCCGGAGGGTGGTCGAGAGTCTGGAACGACCGGAGGCTACCCCGATGCCGCTTCGGTCCCGCGTCGGCATAGGCTTGGCGAGGAGCGGATTGGCAGATCCTTGGCGGCTCTCAGTCGACCTTGGAGGTCCTTCCCGTGTTCAGTTCTTCTCCCACTGCCTCAGCAGATGCTGCAGACTCGAACGGGGCCGAGGCCCGAACCTTCGGGATCCTGTCCACGTTCCCTCCGACGGAGTGCGGGATCGCGACGTTCTCGGCGGCGCTCGCCAACGGGATCATCACGAACGGCGGCGCAGTCGATGTCGTGCGATGCGGCGCCACCCCGGCTCTGGAGGACGCGTCGGTGCTCGGCACGCTCGACAAGAGCGACATCGATCGGCCCGCCCCGGTCGACGTCCTGAACCGCACCGATGTCGCGATCGTGCAGCACGAGTACGGAATCTACGACGGCCCCGACGGTGAGGAGATCGTCGACATCGTCAGCGAGGTCGAGGTGCCCATGATCGTCGTCGCCCACACCGTGGTGACCTCGCCGAGCGTCAACCAGAAGCGGGTCCTCGAGCAGGTCTGCGAGGCCGCCGATCAGGTCGTCGTGATGACCGAGACGGCCTGTGACCGGCTCATCAACGGGTTCGACGTCGACGAGTCGAAGGTCGTCGTCATCCCTCATGGAGCCGCCACCCCGCCGGCCGATCGAGCAGCGACTGCCGATCAACGATGGCCACGGTCGCCGCGGCTGTTGACGTGGGGGCTCCTCGGGCCCGGAAAGGGCATCGAATGGGCCATCGATGCCGTCGCCGAACTCGCCGACCTGCGCCCCCGTCCCGACTACATCATCGCCGGCGCGACCCACCCCAAGGTCGTGGCCACGTCGGGCGAGTCGTACCGCCAGATGCTGATGGAACGAGCAGCTGACACCTCGGCCGCCGACTCCATCTCCTTCGACGACGCCTACCGGGATCTGCCCGCACTCACCGAGCTGATTCGCTCGGCCGACCTCGTGGTGCTGCCGTACGACTCGACCGACCAGGTGACCTCCGGCGTGCTCGTCGACGCCGTGGCCGCCGGACGCCCGGTTGTGTCGACTGCGTTTCCGCACGCCGTCGAACTGCTTTCCAGCGGTGCCGGGGTCGTGGTTCCCCAGGGTGACCCCGAGGCCCTCGCCGCAGCGATCCGGTCGGTGCTCACCGACCCCGATCTCGCAGCATCGATGGCGGCCGAGGCACGGCGGCTCGCGCCAGATCTGTCGTGGACCGCGGTGGCCCGCCGGTACAACGATCTGGCCAGCCGGCTCCTCGCGAACAGCCGAGCCGTCCGGACGTGACCGCTCCGAACTTCGACCACCTGCTCGCGCTGACCGACCACATCGGCATCTTCGAGCACGCTGATCACACCGCCCCACGCCGCGAGCACGGCTACTGCGTCGACGACGTGGCCCGCCTGCTGATCGTCGTCAGCCCGCGAGCCGCAGGCCCATCAACACGTGCGCGATCTCGGAACCATGGCGTTGACGTTTCTCACCGATGCGCAAGACCTGGACGGCCGAGTGCGGAATCGGCGCAGCGCAGATGGTCAGTGGCACGGAAGACCGACCGTCGAGGACTGCTGGGGCCGGAGCCTCTGGGCCTTCGGGACCGCGGCACACCTCCTCCCCGCAGACTCCGTGCGTCAGGCGGCCCTCGCGGCCTTCGAGCGAGCCGCGCAGCAACGTTCGCCTTGGCGCCGGGCGATGGCCTTCGCCGGGCTCGGCTCGGCCGAGGTGCTCGCTGTGCACCCCGAGCACGAGCAAGCTCGGAGGCTGCTCGCCGACGCGATCGCAACCATCGGTCGACCGTCCGACGATCCGTGGCCATGGCCGGAGTCTCGCCTCAGCTATGCCAACGCTGCGCTGGCCGAAGCCCTCATCGCCGGAGGCCACTACCTCGGGAGACCCCTGGTCCTCGACGACGGTCTCGCCTTGCTGGCCTGGCTGCTCGACCGTGAAACGGTCGGCGGCCACCTCTCACCGACTCCGGTCGGAGGCGCTGGTCCTGGCGATCACGCGCCCGCGTTCGATCAACAGCCGATCGAAGTCGCCGCCATGGCCGACGCCTGTCGGCGAGCCTCCGACGTCACGGGCGATGACCGGTGGATGCAAGGCGTCGAACTGGCTGCCGAGTGGTTCGCCGGCGCCAACGACGCAGCTGCGGTGATGTGGGACCCGATGTCAGGCGGAGGATACGACGGCCTCCACGCGTGGGGCCCCAACCTCAACCAGGGCGCCGAGTCGACCCTCGCGCTGGTTTCGACGCTCCAACAGACTCGCCGCCTGGTGCCACTGACGTCATGACCACGACCGGCGGGCCCACCGTCGGCTGCTTCCGCTTGGGCGTCAACTACTGGCCGGCTCGCACCGCGATGCGGTGGTGGACCGATTTCGACCCCGGCGAGGTGGTTGCCGATTTCGACCGGATCTCGTCGGCCGGATTGGACTCGGTGAGGATCTTCCTGACCTGGGAGGACTTCCAGCCGACGCCCGACGCAGCGAGTACCAAAGCGCTCGACCGGCTGGTGGTGGTCGCAGATCTGGCGAAGGAAGCCGGATTGGACCTCATGCCGACCTTCTTCACCGGGCACATGAGTGGTGTGAACTGGATTCCGGGGTGGTCCCTGACGTCCACCCCGTCGATGTCGAGCTCGAGATTTCGGGTCGTGTCGGGGGGCTCGGTTCTCGACCGGAGCCCTTCGCAGCTGGTTCACCGACCCCGGGGTGATGGACGCGCAGGCCCTCCTGGTCGGCGAGGTTGCCGCAGCCCTCGCAGGGCACCCCGGCCTGTGGGCGTGGGACCTCGGCAACGAGAACTCGAACTGTGCCGTCCCGCCCGATCGGACGGCGGGCCTGGCGTGGCTGGAGCGGATGACGACTGCGATCCGTCAGGCCGACCCGTCGTCTTCGATCACGATCGGGCTCCACATGGAAGACCTCGAACAGGATCGCAACCTCGGTCCGGCCGAAGCGGCGACCGTGTGCGACTTCTTGACGATGCACGGCTATCCGATCTACGCCGCGATGGGCCTCCGGCCCGACCGACGAGCACCTCCTGGGGTTCCTCACCGAGGTCACTCGGTGGCTCGGCGGTGGATCCGATGTGCTCTTCTCCGAGTTCGGTCTGCCCACCTCGCCCGAGGGCCACTCGGCGCCCGAAGCGTCCGAGTCGATGTTGGTCGAAGAGCGCGTTGCCGCCGACTACACCGACCGGGCATTGACCGAGCTGCGTCGAGCCGGTGCCACCGGCGCCATGTTGTGGTGCGCGAACGACTACGTATCGGACATCTGGGACGCTCCTCCCCTCGACGAAGCGGCGCACGAACGCTCCTTCGGACTGTGGCGCGCCGATGGCTCGCCCAAACCGTCCGTCGAGCGGATTCAGTCCCACCGCTCGCTCGAGGTCGTCGCCGCTCCTGCCGATCTCGGGTGGATCGACATCGAACCGGCGGAGTTCTACAAAGGCGGCTCCTCGCAGCTCGCTCGTCTGTACCAGCGATACTCCGAGCGGGTCCTCAGCGAGACGTGAGACGGCCGAGCAGTTCGTCGAGCTCGATCGTGGCGACGCTGGCGGCCACGTCGCTGAACCCGTAGGGCAGCACCAGGTGGTCGGCATGGATCATGGCCCCGCACGAGTAGACGACGTTCGGGACATAGCCCTCGCGTTCGTCGGCGGCGGGCTCGAGAAGCGGTTCGGCGAGGTGGCCGATCACGCGGAGCGGGTCGTCGAGGTCGAGCAACAATGCGCCGAGGGTGTAGCGCCTGAACGGACCGACTCCGTGGGTGATCACCAACCAGCCCGCCTCGGTCTCGAGCGGAGACCCGCAGTTCCCGAGCTGCATGAGTTCCCAGGGCAGCTTGGGCTCCTGGATCTTCTCGGTCTCGCGCCAGTCGCGCACGTCGGCCGAGGTCATCACGAAGTTGTTGACGTTGTCCTGACGGCCGAGTGCAACGAACCTGCCCCCGATCTTCCTCGGGAACAGCGCGATGCCCTTGTTCTGGGCACACTCGCCGCTGAGCGTCGCGATCCGGAACGTGCGGAAGTCAGCGGTTTCGATCAGCTGCGGAAGGATCTGATGTCCGTCGAACGCGGTGTAGGTCCCGTAATAGACGACCTTCGCGTCGTCGCCGACGAATCGGACAAGGCGGGCGTCCTCCATCCCGTGGCTCTCGGTCGGGCCGGCCGGAAAGATCACCCGCTCGGAAAGATCGCTGTCGGCGTCGAAGTCGATTCGGTAGTTCGACGAGGCAAGCCAGTGCAGCACATGGCTGGTCTCGGCTGAGACGGATCGGTGAATGCCCAAATCGTCGAGTGCGAGGATCGCCGTCTCGAGTTCTGCCATCGTGAAGCACGAGCCGAGATCGCCGAGCACGGTCTCCGCGATGACGTTGAGCCGGCCCAGGTCGCGGAGCTTGGTGAGGAAGAATCCCTTGTCGTACTCGACGGCGATTCGGCGACCGGTGGCGGCAAAGCGGCTGGGCTCGTCCACGGTGATACGCAGATCCGCCTCGATGACCCCCGAGCGGAACTCGATCGACGAGATGTGCCCCTCTCCGACCGCTCTGAGGCTCATGATGAAGCGGGTCGCTCCGGCGCCGAGGCCCGACTGATCCGGGGCCTCGACCATCGAAGGATTGCCCAGGGCGGCACCTTCGATCGAGTACTCGTGCGTGAGGTAAGCACCGATCAGCATCTTGCGTTCGTGCGAGAGATCCTCGGCATCGACGCGTCCTGCCACGATCGAGAAGTGGTCGTGGAGCACGCCGTCCAGATCGGCGTGGCGGCCGGCGAAGGAGGCGCAGGCATCTCGCAGTGTGGTGACGACCTCGGCCTCCGGTATCGCCAGGATGCGACGCAGGACGACATCGATGCGCGAATGGCCGTCGGGGAACACATCCTCGCCCGGAAGAAACGGCTTGGTGATCACCCTCCTCGAGTCCGGCAGGAGGCGCACACCGTGACGGCGGGTGGTACGCAGCGCACTCATTGGACGTGTCTCCCGACATCGAGGAGGGGCCTGGTTCGAACGACTCTCAACGCTCGCCAAGACGGTACCGCGCAGTCTCAGTGCTAGGTGGCGGTTGGGTGCGGCCACCGGACGCGCAGGCTTCGATGTGGGCGGCGTCGTTCACCTCGTCGCCGACTGCGGTGACCTCGCTTCGACCTGCCGTCTGGATCTGTCCGACGTAGAGGCGGGCGCCCCAGTGGAGCCCGAACCGAAACCTCACCGACTCGTCGTCCAGGTCGCTGCGCTCGACCGCGGTTGCGACTCCCGCGTCCTCGGCAAGAGCCTCGGGAAAGGCCAAGCCACGGCCGTCAACGGCAGTGGCAACGGAAACCCAGCGATCGGCTCCGGAGGGCGACTGGATGCTGGCGCCGCGCGTGCACGGGCCCGTTGTAGCAAGCCCCGGCCGCGATCGCCGAGGAGGGAACCCTTCCCAGAACGCCGGGTCAGCAGCCCGTCGCAGCCTGGAGCACCCGGCACGCCTCGGCCATCCGCGCGGCGGGTAGCGCGGCCACCCTTCGACGGAACCTCTCCCGAGGAATCGTGTGGATGTTGTCGAAGTTGACCACGCTGTCGGTCGGGACGCCGTCCGACCTCGTCAACTCGAGCTCCGAGACGAGTCCGCGCCGCGTCCGAGTCAGCGCTGCCACCACGATGGAGCCGATGCGTCCGGCGACGGGGTCGCGCGTGAGGACCAGCACGGGTCGGTCGCCACCCGGCGTGGCAGCAAACCAGATCTCACCCCGCTGCATCGAGAGCCCAATCCGACCAGTCCTCAGCAGGGCCCCAGTCAGCGACATCACCGAGCGCCCGTTCGCCCTCGTCGAGCGGAGCCGCTGCCCAACGAGCAACGTCGTCTTCTGACGCCAGCCGGTCGAGGTGCCGGCGAAGTGCGTCACGGAGGAGCTCGGAACGGTCGATGCCCAGGGCGGTAGCCCACCGCTGCGCCTCGTCGGCATCTCGGTCATCGACGCGGAAGCTGAGCATTGTCATACCTCGAGGCTACTCCGTATGACGCATGTTGGCGACCGTGCGATCGTGCGCACCTGCAGGCCCAACGCACGACACGACAGGTCGGCTTCAAAGCACGCGGCCACAAAGGTGTGGAGTCATCGTCGAGCGCAGGACCGGACCGTACCCCTCGGGCTGAGGGCCCCGGCGAGGCTCACGATGACACTCGGCAAGGCTGTGTCCGGACAAGAGATCAGAGCCGTTCGAACCGTTCTGCACACGCAACGTGCGGGCGAGATCCGTCGCAGCACGTCTGGAGCGGTCGCACGGCAACGTCGCACTCGACGACGGTGTCCCCGATCGGCACCTGTGGGTCGCGTTCTCTCCCCAACCGAGGACGTCGGACGGCGAGGGTTCGCGATGGACGCCACAATGGAACGCCACCGGCTCAGATCCGCTCGAGGATGAAGCGGCGGACGTCGGCTGCCGTCATCTCGCCTGCCGATGCGATGCACGAGTCGAGCTCGCCAGGGCTCATCAGCGCAGCGAGATCGTCACCGAGCTTCGTGCGCAACGACGCGGTCTGGGCGTGGCCCCGGATGCCCAGCGACACCAGCAACGCCCCGGCCGCCGACGCGAGGACCGCCGCATCCTCGTGCCGTCCGTCCTCCAACCACACCGTCGCAACGAGCGCCCAGATGTCCGCCACCAAGTCGGGTTGGACGGGAAAGTCAGCGAACACGTCGAGCGCCTCGCGCACCGACTCGATGACGCCTCCGGCTCCGGATCGGAACCGCCCGAGGGCACGCTCCAAGCACGCATGGATGGCGATGTGGGGCACCAGGCCTCGAGCGATCTCGAGGGCCTGCGCGAAGGAGCGCTCGGCTGACTCGTGTGCGCCGTTCACGGAGTGGTGGATCCCCTGGGCGTTGCGGGCGACAGCCAGGACGGTCGGCATGGCGAAGGACTCAGCGATCGAGACGAACTCGTCGAGGCGTTGCTCGACGCCGGGTGCCCCGAGGTGGAGGCGGCCCGAGAGAGCAACGGCGGTCAACGCGAAATCCATGAACGCATCGCTCCGGTCTCGGGCGATGCGTCCTCCCTCGTCCGCAGCCGCAACCGCCCCGGGGAGGTCGCCGCCAAAGATCCGCCAGACCGCGATGCAGTACCAAGCGTGCGGCGACGGCTCCGACCCGGCCTCCTCCGCGGCCTCGATCGCGCGTTCGGCGATCTCGATGCCCGTTGCGTACCTCCCGGCGTTGAAGAGGACGTATGCGGCGTCGGCGAGGGCCCCGGGTCGGTCGGGTCCATCGAGATCGGCGATGTGGTCGACGAGTTCGTGGGCCCAGCGAACGCCGTCGGGCCCCGCAGCCGAGGTCCACAAGCCCATGGGTGCTGCGAAGTTCCGGTGGAACTCGTCCCATCTTTCACATTCGGCGAGGCGCTCGAGCGCCGCGTTGATGTTGGCCCGCTCCGCATCGAGCTCGGACACCGCCAGCTCCTGCTCGGCCGATCGAATCCGCGGCGACCAGCGGTCGACCAGCTCCGAGTAGTACCCGAGGTGCCGCTCGCGAAAGTCGTCGGCCGTCCCACCCTCGACGAGCCTGGACTCACCGAACTGGCGCAACGTTTCGAGCAGCCGGTAGCGGGATCGACCGCCGGACTCGTACGCGAGCGCCATCGACTTGTCGACGAGGCGATCGAGCAGGTCGACGACGTCGAGCTCGTCGATCGGGTCGCCGCTGCACACCGCCTCGGCGGCCTCGAGCGAGAAGCCACCGTTGAAGACCGCGAGCCGATCGAAGAGCACCCGCTCGTCGTGGTCGAGCAGGTCGTAGGACCACTCGACCGTGGCCAGGAGCGTCTGATGGCGCTCGCCGCGCGACGACGGCCACCGGACAGCAACCGGAACCGCTCGTCGAGTCGCTCGAGGATGTCGGCTGGCGACATCGATCTCGATCGCGCCGCTGCGAGCTCGACGGCGAGCGGGATGCCGTCGAGCCGCTCGCAGATCTCGATCACGTCGGCGTGGTGCCGGTCGAAGTCCACGTCACCGCGGACGTCGGTGGCCCGTTGGGTGAACAGGTCCAAGGCCTCGGTGGAGGCGAGCGATGCCACTCGACGAATCACCTCACCGTCGAGACCGAGCGGCTCTCGACTCGTGACCAGCAACGTCGCTGCGAGCTCCCGCGACAGGAGCTCCACGACCAGGTCCGCGAGCGCCTCGACGACGTGCTCGCCGTTGTCCAGCACGATCACGGCGCGCAGCTGCCCGAGCCGGTCGCGCAAGGTCGTGGTGAGCGGTTCCTCTGCTCGCTCCTTGACGTCGAGCACCTTTGCGATGTGGGCTGGCAGCTGCACCGGATCCTGAATCGTCGAGAGGTCGACGAACCACGCCCCGTCCGGGAACTTCGGCAGCGCCTCGGCGCTCGCCTGCAAGGCCAGCCGGGTCTTGCCCACCCCACCGGTCCCGGTCAGGGTCACGAGGTCGTTCCCTCGGAGGTCGCTCACCAACTGCTCGACCTGGGCCTCACGGCCGACGAATGTCGAGAGCTGTCGCGGCAGGTTCGAGGGGAAGGCGTCGATGCTCCGGATCTCCGGGAACTCCCCCGACCCGACCTGGTGGACCCGCTGAGGGCCGGAGAGGTCGCGGAGGCGATGCTCACCCAGATCGACCAAGTCGCCGGATTCGCATACCTCGGCGAACGCCTGCGATGCGAGGATCTGTCCTCCGTGGCCGGCGGCCATGATCCGCGCCGCCCGATTCAGCGTCGGCCCGAAGTAGTCACCGTCGCGCTCGTGGGCCTCCCCGACGTGGAGGCCCATGCGAACCCGGATGACCGTGCGGCCCCAGGGCTCCCGAGCGAGCATCCGCTGCGCTGCGGACGCAGCCGCGAGCGCATCGGTCGCGGTTGCGAAAGCGACCGCGAACCCGTCGCCGCCCGTGGCGAACACGTACCCGCGGTGGTTCTCGAGCGCTTCGCGGACGATCACGTCGTGCCGAGCGAGCGCCTCGGCCATCTCGTCGCCGTTCTCTTCCCAGAGTCGGGTCGAACCTTCGATGTCGGTGAACAAGAACGCGACGGTCCCCGACGGTCCGCTCGATAGCACGGCTCCCGAGACTAGACGGCGATCTCCCGGCGGTGATCGTGGTCGCGCCCGAGCGAAGGGAGCGGATCACCGGAGAACCTGCGCGAACTGGACTCGTCGGGCTCAGCTGCCATCCGATGTGGAGCGCGACGCAGGGTCGGCGACGTGTCCGCAACCGCCGACTCGAGGACGCGCCCACCGATTGAAGCGCCCCGGGATCGGTGACTGCTTGTTCTCTTGAGAGGATGAGCAGATGTCAGAGAAGAAGCAACGGCGGCCGGGTCGGTATCCCGACGAGGTCCGTGAGCGTGCCGTCCGGATGGTGTTCGATCACCAGGACGCGTACCCGTCGCAGTGGAAGGCGATCTGTTCGATCGCGGAGAAGCTCGATGTGCATCACGAGACCTTGCGGTTGTGGGTGCGTCGGGCTGAGACCGACGCAGGGCAACGCCCCGGGCTCACGACCGAGGAGCGAGCACAGATCAAGGACCTCGAGCGGGAAGTGAAGGAGCTGCGCCGCGTGAACGAGATCTTGAAATCGGCTGCGCATTTCTTCGGGGCGGAGCTCGACCGCCAGTCCAAGAAGTGATCGTGTTCATCGACGTATCGCGACAGGTTCGGGGTCGAGCCGATCTGCAACGTGCTCCGCGAGCACGGCTGCGGGATCGCCCCGAACACCTATTGGGTCGCCAAGAAGCGGCCGCCATCGGCCCGGTCCCAACGCGACGCCGAGCTGGTGGTCGAGGTCCGCCGGGTCTACGAGGAGAACCTGTTCGTCTATGGCGCCGACAAGATCTGGGCCCAGCTCAACCGCGCAGGGGATCAGGGTCGCTCGGTGCACCGTCGAGCGGTTGATGCGCGCCGAGGGCCTGTCGGGCGCCAGACGAGGCAAGGCCTTCAAGATCACCACCCGCCACGACGAGCGGCTCGCCAGGCCCGCTGATCTGGTCGAACGCGACTTCCGGGCGCCGGTCCCGAACCGGCTCTGGGTCGCCGATCTCACCTACGTCAAGACCCACACCGGATGGGTGTACGTCGCGTTCATCATCGACGTGCACTCGAGGATGATCGTCGGCTGGCAAGCGTCCCGGTCACTGCCATCGGACCTCGCGATCGACGCGCTCGAGATGGCCGTGTGGAACCGTCAACGCGCAGGCCGTGACCTCGCTGAGCTGGTCCATCATTCCGACAGGTTGAACCCTCACAATATTTGTCGATCCGCTACTCCGAACGGCTCGCCGACAACGGCGTCATCGCCTCTGTCGGAAGCCGCGGTGACAGCTACGACAACGCCCTGGCCGAGAGCTTCAACGGGCTCTACAAGTGGGAACTGATCCACAAGCAGGGACCTTGGCGCGGGCTCGACGACGTCGAGTTCGAGACGATGACCTACGTCGACTGGTTCAACCACCGCCGCCTCCATGGCGAGATCACCAACGACGCCACCGACACCACCGACACCACCCCGATCGAAGCAGAAGACAACTACTACCGTCAGACAACGACAGCCGACGAGGCCGTCACCCAACAACACGAGCAGTCACGCAACCCGGGGCGCTTCAGGGCTCCCCGAGTCGGACGATCCCTCAGCGTCGACCAAGCACAGAGTCTCCTCGAGGTCGCCCGTGGCGATCGCCTCGGCGCCGCTCGTCACCGTCGGGCTCATGCTCGGCCTGCGGCCCGGCGAGCTGTGCGGCCTGCGTTGGACCGATGTCGACCTCGCCGAACACGTCATCACCATCCGGCAGTCTCGCAAGCGGATCGCCGACACCGACGGTCACGAGAAGCTCGTGCTCGGCTAGCCCAAGACCCCGAAGTCCCGCCGAGCACTCGTGCTCCCGAACCTGGTCGTCGAAGCACTGAAGGCGCACGAGCGGATCCAGGCGGATGAGCGGTTAGGAGCTGGCACGACCTGGATCGACCTCGACCTCGTCTTCCCCACGACCATCGGTACCCCGATGAGTCCGAGCAACCTGCGACGAGACCTCAACGTGCTCACCGAGGCCGCGGGTCTCGGTCGCTGGTCACCGAACGAGCTTCGCCACTCAGCCGCATCGCTGCTGTCCGCTTCCGGGGTCCCGCTCGAGCAGATTGCCGACCTCCTCGGCCACACCGACACACGGATGCTCCTGAAGCACTACCGCCATCCGATCTCGCGAACCGTCGACGCAGCGGTGGGCCCGATGGAGCGGATGTTCGGTGATCCTGAAGCACCCGATTCCGACAGCGCCCCGTGACCGCCGAGGTTCGCCAGTGTTCGCCGCCGTTGGCCTTCCTCCTGTCTCCCCTCAGGACCGCTGGTCATGTGGTGGGGCGAGATCTGGATCGGTTCTTGGCTCGGGTTCAGGTGCGGGAGAGCCTGATCGCGCCCTTTGCCGTCGAGGGGTCGACGGCGCGGCCTCCTTGGGTGATGACGACCTGCTGCGCGGCGGCGAGTCGGCGCGATGCGCGGCGGGCGGGCTCCAACAGATCTCGCCAGTGGTCGGGATCGACCTCTTTCGCTGCCTCGCTCGGGCAGATCGTCGCGCCGCTGGCGCGTTGGCGGAGCAGGTTGAGGATGGCCGTCTCGAGTGCCGTGTCGACGGAGCGGATCTTGCGCTTTCGACACCCTTCGGAGCAGTACCTGACCTCGTCCCAGTTCTTCGCCCACGCCTTGCGCCACGACATGGTCCGGCCGCACGACGCGCACGTCTTGGACTCGCCTGGGCTGCTCACGACCGTTCCACTCGCTTGCGCCAGGCGCTGAAGGACTTCACCGAACCCGGGCGGGGCGCTCGGAGCCATGGCCACGGGTGGGTCTCGACCGGGCTCAGCGCTGCGGCTCGGTTCTCGAAGCCGGGGACCGGTGCGTGGGTGACGGCGAGCGAGCGGCCGCGCAGCTCGATGGCCGGATCGCCGAGGTGGAGCTCGACCGGCCGAACCTCGGTGAGCTCGACGAGTGTCTCTGTCAAGAACACGAGGCGCTTGCCGTTGAGGCGAAGGCGGGCGAGCAGTGGCTCGTCGAACACGAAGACCGCGGGCAGCTCGGGGTTCGCGACCAGTGCCGGATCGGAGTGCCCCAGTGACTCGGCGGTGAGCCAGACGGTGTCGGGTTCACCGTTCGCAACGCACCGGTCCGGGCCGGTGAGGTCGACCTCTTGCGGCCACTCGACAGACACCATTGGTCGCTCGTCTGGCCAGTCCTCGATCGGGCAGGCATTGCGATGCACGCACCGCTGGCAGAGCCCGGGGGCCCGCCGTTCCACCTGGTAGCGGCTGAAGCCGTAGGGCTTCGAGGAGCCGAGGCCGGTGGTCCACTGCCAGCCGAGACGGTTGGCAGCCCGCGACCCATCGAGCAGGTGGCGGAAGAACCGATCCTCGCCCCGGCGCCAGTCCTGCCCGTGGCGCACCGTCCAATCGCTCGCCAGCCACATGCGCGCCTGGTTCACCAGCCAGCCGTCGTGCTCGAGCTCGCCCACGGCCGCGTTCAGACAGGGCAGCATCCGGTCCCACCCGTCGCCGGGCTCGGTCGTCGCGAGTCGTCGCCGCAGCGGCTCAGCCGATGCGCGACCCAGGCGCGCGTACCAGTGGCGTGCGTACTCCTGCCACAGCAGTTCGTCCCGGAACTTCCGCACATCGCGCCCGGGACCACCGGCAACCGTGTCCCAGACATCAGCGAGGGTGAACAGTCCGTGGCGGATGTAGGGCGACAGGCGTGAGGCGCCGCGACGCTCGACCGGGGCGACCTCGTTGCGGCTGCCGGCGTAGCCGGAGACGTCGAAGGCAGCCAGCGCGGCATCGGCCGACCGCTGGCCGCCTCGGATCGAGGGTGATCCGGCGACCGTCCCGTCGACCAGGTGGCCCAGGTGTTCGGCCACGAACGCCTCGACCGCATTGCGAGTCGCAGCGGGAAGTCGCAGTCGGGTCACCCCCGCAGTGTGGCGCGTCGGCCCTGCCGATCCGCCCCCGGCAGTCGTCGTGCGGTGGCGACGGTCGATTCCCACCTCGCTACGGTGCTCCGATGGACGACCAGCAGCGGACAACGAGATGAGCCTGGGCGCGGACGTCGGCTTGATCGGCCTGGCCGTCATGGGACAGAACTTGGTGCTCAACCTCGCCGACAACGGGTTCTCGGTTGCGGTCTACAACCGGACCTGGTCGACGACCGAGGACTTCGTCTCGTCGACGACCAGCGGACAGGACGTACGAGCGGCGGCCACGCTCGACGAAATGGTGTCGAGTCTGGAGCGGCCGCGACGGATCATCGTGTTGGTGAAGGCAGGCGCTGCGGTGGATGCCGTCCTCGACGACCTCGTGCCGCTGCTCGACCCCGGCGACATCGTGATCGATGGCGGGAACTCGCTCTACACGGACACAACTCGCCGCCTGGAGACGTCTCGAGGTGCCGGCGTGCACTACGTCGGCGCCGGTGTGTCCGGCGGAGAGGACGGGGCCCGCCACGGCCCGTCGATCATGCCTGGTGGTTCGGCCGACGCGTGGCCCCACATCGCCGAGATGCTGCAGACCATCGCTGCGAAGGCCGGGCCCGGCCTCGACGAGCCCTGCTGCGATTGGATCGGGCCGGAGGGGTCCGGCCACTTCGTGAAGATGATCCACAACGGGATCGAGTACGGCGACATGCAGGTGCTCGCCGAGGCCTACGCCACCATGCGGGCCATGGGGCTCGCCCCTGCTGATATGGCCGATCGGTTCGCCGAATGGAACCAGGGCCGACTGCAGTCCTATCTGGTCGAGATCACCGCCGACATCCTGGCCGCCACCGACATCGACGGCACCCCGATGATCGACGTCATCCTCGACGCCGCCGGGCAGAAGGGCACCGGGAAGTGGACCGCCATCTCGGCGATGGAACTCGGGCAGCCGATGATGCTCGTCACCGAGGCGGTCGGTGCACGCATGCTCTCGTCCTTCGTCGAGCTGCGAGCCCGTTCCGCGGAGCTGTTCCATTCGCAGCCACCGACGATCGGGGCCGGGCTGGCCGCTGACACGGTCGCCGACGCGGTGTATGCCGCAAAGCTGGTGTCGTATGCACAGGGGTTCATGCTCCTCGCCGACGCCTCCGCGACCCATGGCTGGAATCTCGATCCGGGCGTCATCGCCCGCTTGTGGCGCGGTGGGTGCATCATTCGGGCTGCGTTCCTGGACGACATCGCCGCCGCCTACGACCAAGACCCGGAGCTCGAGAATCTGCTGTTCGACGGATTCTTCACCGACGCCATGACCCAGGCGGCCGACGGCCTCCGAACCACCGTGCTGTCCGCGATCGAGGCCGGCGTGCCGGTCCCCGCGTTCGCGTCGGCGTTGACCTTCTACGACGGTCTGCGGACCTCCAGGGGCTCGGCCAGTCTGATCCAAGCGCAACGCGACTACTTCGGCGCACACACCTACGAGCGAGTCGACCACCCCCGAGGGCAGTTCTTCCACACCGACTGGGCGGGCACCGGTGGCGGCGCGACGTCTGGGAGCTACACCCTGTGACGACGCCGTGGACCTTCGTCCTCTTCGGAGCGTCGGGCGACCTCACCCGTCGCAAGCTCGTGCCGGCGCTGTATCGGCTCCACCTCCGGGGTCGCCTGCCCGAGGGCAGCACCATCGTCGGCATGTCGCGAAGCGACCTGGCGGACGACGAGTTCCGCAACCTCCTCGAAGCCGCTGCCCGGGAGCACCTCCCGCACGACTACCGCGCCTCGTCGTGGCAGTCCTTCGCCGAGTCGATCCGCTACGTCGCCGGCGACGTGACCGCAGCTGGTGACCTGGCCATTCTCCGGGACCGCCTGGACGAACTCGATCACGGGCAAGCCGACCGCATCCTGTACCTGGCCACGGCACCCTCGTTGTACGAGGCTGCGCTCGAGCACATCGGCGAGAGTGGTCTGTCCGAGCAGTCACACGACCGAAAGAGCCGGGTGGTGATCGAGAAGCCGTTCGGCACCGACCTGCCGTCCGCCCGACACCTCAACGAGGTCATCCACCGGTGGTTCTCCGAAGACCAGGTGTACCGGATCGACCACTATCTCGGTAAGGAGACGGTGCAGAACCTCTTGGTCCTGCGCTTCGCGAACAGCATCTTCGAGCCGGTGTGGAACCGGAACTACGTGGACCATGTGCAGATCACCGTTGCCGAAGAGGTGCTGGTGGGCTCGCGGGGCCCGTACTACGACAAGGCCGGCGTCTTGCGCGACATGGTCCAGAACCACCTGCTACAGCTCATGATGATCACGGCGATGGAGGCCCCGGCCCGCTCCGAGGCCGACGCAATCCGGAACGAGAAGGTCAAGATCCTCGAGGCGGTGCGCGCCCTTCACGGGGCCGACTTCGCCCAGAGCACCCTCCGCGGCCAATACGCCGGCTACCGCGACGAGCAAGGCGTCGCGGCGGCGAGTGAGACCGCGACGTTCACCGCGCTGAAGCTGTTCATCGACAACTGGCGCTGGCAAGGCGTCCCCTTCTACCTCCGCAGCGGCAAGGGCATGTCCTGTCGGACCACGCAGATCGTCGTCCAGTTCCGGGAGCCGCCGCACATGTTGTTCGGCGACCGTCCCGCGTTCGACTCGAACCGTCTCGTGGTTCAGATCCAACCTGCCGAAGGTATCCAGCTGCACTTCCAGACCAAGGTGCCCGATGCCGGCATGCGGCTGCAGATGACCGAGCTCGACTTCGACTTCCGCCGGGCATTTCCCGGGCCGTCGCCGGACGCCTACGAACGTCTGCTCCAGGACGTGGCGACCGGCGACGCCAGCCTCTTCGCCCGAAGCGACGAGGTCGAGCTCGCCTGGGGGATCATCGACCCGATCATGGGGGCGTGGGAGAGCCCGGCCGCGCCGGCCCTCGAGGTCTATGAGCCCGGCGGCTGGGGTCCCGCCCATTGCGCCGACTGGATGCGCAGCCAGGACCGGGAGTGGTTCGACGCATGCCCCGTCCTGCGCTGACACATGCTGCGGCCCAGCCGGGCATCGAGTCGGCCGACGAGCGGGACGTGGCCCCCGAAACTTTGGACCATCGGCCCTGTCACCGATCGTCGTTCACTAGGTACACCCGGTGGATGTACCGGTCAGGGCGGCCGAACTGGATCGCTCGGCCGCAGAACCAGCTGTCCAGCATCCTCTTCGGAGCGGGGATCTTCCCTCGGCGAGTGGCCACATTGGAGGTGCCTGGCCGACGAAGCGGGCGCATCATTTCGATGCCCGTCGTCATCGCCGACTGGGAAGGCGACGAGCATCTCGTGTCGATGCTCGTCGAGCGGGCCAACTGGCGTCAGATTGTCATCGTCCCGACAGTCGCCTGGCTCCTCATCCTTCGAGCGGGTCAGCGCATTCCCGTCTGGCTCACATACCCAACCGCCGCGGTGTGGGCAAGCGTCGCAGTACTGAGAACCGCCGCTGTATGAGAGGCAGGTCGTCGCTCCCAAGTGAATGCGACGAGCCGGTCAAGTCGAAACCGTCCCCGATCACCGGGTCGAGGACGCAACCATCGAATGTGTGCCGTTCGCAAGGGATCCTGCGCTTCGACGCTCGATTCTTCCCGAAGTTTGGCTCCCCTTTGGCTCCCCTTTGGCTCCCCTCGCCGCCTCCGAGGCCCGGACACGACAAATCCCCAGGCCTGTGACCTGGGGATTTGTGGTGGGCCGTAAGGGACTTGAACCCCTGACCCCCTCCGCGTCATGCAGGTGCTCTAGCCAACTGAGCTAACGGCCCGGTGAGCGGATCAACCTACCAGAAGCCCGCGGAACCGTATCCAACCGATTCAGCCCGCTCGCAGGAGGGCGATGAATTCGGCTCGGAAGATGGGGTCCTGTGCCACCCTCGCCCGGATCGCGGCAATGAACTGTTGGCGGAACGCTTCGTTGGCCGGGTCCTCGAGGAGGGCCGTGATGGCGGCAGCTATGCCGTCGAAGTCGTAGAGCACAGCCGTGCCGGTTTCGGTGGTCAGCGGGCCGTGTGCGAAGGCCCGGTACGGCGTGACCGACATCTCGACGGTCGCATCACCGAGGACATAGTCGCTCTCGGTCACGGACAGGTCTCGCGTCGGCAGGAACAGCTTCAGTGGCTCGCCCTGGGTGCAGAACAAATCGTCGAGCGCGTAGCCGCCGGCGATCTCGGGCGATCCGCCGACCGGTTGGGAGATGGTGCCTGTGAAACTGAGCGGCGTCGACTGATCGCAGGTGACCGTCGACGCCACATCAGCGAAGTTGGTGCCGGCCATCAACGTCCCGGCGCTGCCGATGGAGAGACTCAGCGTCGGCTCGGGGAAGACCATCGGCGTATCGGTCACCCTCACGAAACTCCTTCGGGCCACCACCACGCAGTTCTCGAGCAGGCAGTCGAATCCGTCGCCGGGGCTGTTCGACGCCCGCGCCACGGGCACGGCCGCCGAGAAGTTGCCGGATGCGTCGGCGGTCACCGGGGTGAGCGAGAACTCGAGGCAGTCAGCCGAAAGCGTGGGCCCGCAGAAGTGGAGGACGTAGTTCTCCCCCGGCTCGAACCTCGCCCCCGTGACCGCTGCGGTTCCGTAGGAATCACCGTCGAGTGTCGCAGTGAGCTCGGGAAGGTCCCTCGGCACATCAGTGAACGCCACCGATGTCAGGACGTTGGCGAACTGCTGGGGGCCGCCGACGAGGACCGAGCACGCCACCTGGGCGCAGTCGATCAGGTTCGGATCACCGAACGGGCTGGCCACGATGTCCCTGGCAACGTTGTAAGTGGTCGAGAACGTGCCCTCGTCGCCGCCGACTCGCCACGGTCTCGACAGGTCGACGGGTCACAGTCGACCAGCGCAGTGTTCCCTGGGCCGCATTGTGCGATCACCACCTCCCTGCTGTCGGGCGAAGTCGGTGCCGTCGACCTGCATCGCTCTGGCCGTCGAGCAGGTCGTCCGTCGGGGTCGATCGGTGACCTCGGGGTCGGACGTGTTCCGGGACTCGATCTCTGAAGCAGGGTTCGTGCGACGGCCACGAGTCCCGCTGCATCGCCGGCCGCGATCTTGCACCCCTCGACGACACAGTCGAACTCGTGGGGACGCCGCCCACGTCGACGGTCATGAAGCGCCTCACCTCATACGTCGCTCGAACGTGTCCGTACGGGATTCGTCGTCACGCTCGGCGGGGGGAACACCTGGAGGTCGCAGTCATCGGACCCACGGTCGCCGTGCGTGGGCACATGCACGATGTAGACCGTCGACGACCCGCCAGGAAGGTCGCTCGCCGGTGATCTCGACCTCTTGACCGTCGACGCAGGTCGACTCTCGGGTTCACCTGGATGTTCGGGAAGCTGCCGAAGTCGATGTCGAAGGTCGCCGTGGCGGTCTGGCTCGACGTCGCCCGCCGCGATCATGCACCCCTCGACGAAGCAGTCGATGTTCGTGGGGACACCGCCGACATCGACGACGATGTAGCGGCTGACTTGGTAGACCGTGGAGAACGAGCCGTTCGCTGTCGGTCATCGCCGTCGGCGGTGGGAACACCTCGGTGTCGCAATCGGCGACGTCCTGCGCCGTACGCGGGCACATCACGAGGCCGATCGTCGTCGAAGCAGGGAACCCGGTACCCGACACGTCGACGCGGTGGTCCTCGTCCAAGAAGCCGTGGACGGCGTCACCTCGATGGCGGGCGCGTCGACCTGTGCCTCAGCAGCACCAGGTAGTGCCGCAGCCAGCATCGAGCGCGGCTGTCACCATCGCCAGGAGTGCAACACCCCGACGCCCTCCCGTGCGAGCACGCATGTCGTCCACGTCGGCCTCCCCTGTCCCTTCGACCCTACGTGATGCACTTCCGGGGCGGACAGGGCAGAAGGTCCCAACCCTTCATCAGGTCGCATCAACGAGTACAACGGGTGCCGTGACGTCGACGACCGAGGAGCCGTGGCTCGACCGCTCCACCGGCCGTGGCGACGACCCGCAGCGGCTGGCTCGCGAGAACCTGGCACACCTACGTCACCGAGGTGGTGCGCGACACCAACGCGGCGTCGCTCGAGGCCATCGGCACCAGCAGCAGACGGGCGAGCGACGTGACCGTCGGCACCATCCTGTTGGTCGCCGCCGTGTGTCTCATCGGCATCGACTACCTGGGCCAGACGTTCGAGCCGGAGTGGTTTCAGTCGACGCTCCGGCTCGTGGGGCTCGACGGCGGCCGCCGACCAAGTGGGCACCTCGATCCTCGCTGAGCCCCACGGCAAGTTCTGGGGCCTGACGTTCTGGAGCGCCGTTCGGATCGTGCTCTATGCAGGCGTTCCCCTGGCAGTCGCCCGCCTGTTCCTCGGTATCAGCCTCGCCGACCTCGGACTGCGGTTCCGCGGCACTCTCTGCCACGCCAAGCCGTACGTCTTCCTGTACTTCGCCGTCCTTCCGGCCATCGTCTGGGCCAGCTTCGGCGCCGAGTTCGAGGCCAAGTACCCCTTCTACGATCCACTTCCCGGCGAAGGGGTCTGGCCCTACCTGATGGCCTGGTGGGTGGTCTATGCCATCCAGTTCATCGGCGTCGAGGTGTTCTTCCGAGGCTTCCTCGTCCTCGGGCTCGCCCCACGCATGGGGATCATGGCCGTCTACGTGTCGGCGATCCCGTACGTGATGATCCACTTCGACAAGCCGATGCTCGAGACGCTCGGAGCCATCGCCACCGCCGTGGCGCTCGGTCACCTGGCGCTCAAGTACCAAAGCATCTGGTGGGGAGCGGCGCTGCACGTCGGCACCGCGGTGACCTTCGACGTTCTCGCTCTCTGGCACGAGGGGTTCTTCTGATGGCGAACATCAACACCGACGGCAGCCCGACCGAGGCTGCGCTGGCCGCGGCCGCCGCTGCGGCACTCACGTCGTGGGCAGCCAAGCGCATCGGCCTTCGCGGAGGGGCCCGCGCCGCGCTGACGGCGCTGTCGGCCGCCAACGGCGCGATCGGGGGCCGCCGAGGCGTCTACGACTGGTTGGAGCCCGAGGGCATTGCGGCGTTCGCGCTCGACTCGACCTGGGCGCTCCCCAACACGTTCGCCTCGCTGGCGCTCCATTCCGCCCAGACCCTCCACGACGACGCGGACTACCGGCCCGAACTGAGCCGGCGCCGCAACCGTCACGTGTATGCCGGCGGGTTCGCAGTCCGGAAGGGGTTCGTGCTCGCCCAGGGCAACGTGATCAGCTCAGCCGGCAAGGGCGTCGACTTCGAGGCCGACGATCGCACGTCGCTTCGCCGCCGACTGCTCATCGAGCGGCACGAGAACCTCCACGTCTGGCAGGCCCGCTGGTTCGGGCCGCTCTACGCACCCATCTACGTCGGGTGGATGGCGCTGGGCGCGCTGCGGGGCCTGCTCCGATGGAGGCGGCGGCGCGATCACTCGCTCGCCGAACACGTCGAGGTCGCGGCCTACTACGAGAACCCGTTCGAGCGGTGGGCCTACGCCGCCGACGACAAGTGGCCGACGCGGACGGTCCGACGCATCCTCGGCTGAATCCCGACCGATATCTGACGCGGCGTCAGATTCGGCTCTACGATCACGACCATGCAGACCGAACTCGCCCAGCGCCTCGGAATCGAATTTCCGATCTTCGCCTTCACCCACTGCCGCGACGTCGTCGTCGAGGTGTCCAAGGCCGGTGGTTTCGGCGTCCTCGGTGCCGTCGGCTTCAGTCCCGAGCAGCTCGAGGTCGAGCTGCAGTGGATCGACGAGCACGTCGATGGCAAGCCCTACGGCGTCGACATCGTCATCCCCGACACGTATCTGGGGCAGGGCGAGTTCGACGCCGACAAGCTCGAAGCCGACCTGCGGAGCATGATCCCCGACGACCACCGGCGCTTCGCCCGCCAGCTCCTCGACGACCACGACGTGCCCGAGATCCCCGAGGACGAGGAGACCCACTCGGGGATGATGGGCTGGACCATGGCGACCGCCGGGCCACTCATCGACGTCGCCCTCGATCACGACGGGGTGAAGCTGATCGCCAACGCGCTGGGCACTCCCCCGACCGAGGTGGTCACCAAGGTGCAGGAGTCGGGCCGGCTCATCGGCGCCCTGTGCGGATCGGTCAAGCACGCGCTGAACCACAAGGATGCCGGGCTCGACTTCGTCGTGTGCCAGGGCGGCGAGGGCGGCGGTCACACCGGCGACGTGGGGTCGGTGGTCCTGTGGCCCGAGGTCATCGACGCCATCGGCGACCTGCCGCTCCTGGCAGCCGGTGGCATCGGCGACGGACGGCAGATGGCCGCCGCGATGGCCATGGGTGCCGCCGGCGTCTGGACCGGCACCCTGTGGCTCACGGTCGAGGAGGCCGACATCCCTCCTGGTCAGATGAAGAGCTACCTCGACGCGTCGAGCCGAGACACCATTCGCTCGAAGTCCTTCACCGGCAAGCCGTGCCGCATGCTCAAGAACGACTGGACCGACGCGTGGGAGGCCGACGACACACCCGAACCGCTCGGCATGCCGCTGCAGATGATGGTCGCCATCGAGGCCGTGACCCGGGGCCATCGCTACCCCGAGCAGGCCGTCGACGTGAACTTCAACCCGTGCGGACAGGTGATCGGCCAGGCCACCAAGGTGCGCAAGACCCGCGACGTCATCTACGAGATGGTCGAGCAGTACGTCGAGTGCGTCGACCGGATGAACCGCCTCAGCGCGGTCGAGGTCTGAGCCGGCGACTCCGGGTTCAGCGGTGGGTCTTGTCGGATGACCCGCCGGCGATCGAGGTCCGCTCGGCCCGCGTCGCGCTGCCGAAGCCGTCGCGGTGGCGCAGGAACGTCGTGGTGGGCAGCTCGTCGTAGCCGGCGTCCACGTTCGGGTCGACCCCGGACACCATCGTGACGATGCGGTTGTCGTAGGTCGCGGCCGACTCACCTTCGGGCACGCCCCCGCCGGTGATGTTCCAGGGCAACCGTGAGGCGGCCGTCATGTAGTGGATGACCAGGGCCCGTCGGAAACGGTCGGCCGATCGGTTCTGCTTCGAGCGGTGCAGCAGATAGCCGTTGAAGAACACGACGTCACCGGCGCTGACCTCGACCGCCACCTCGCCGTCGTCGTCGAACCCGTGGGCCTGGTCGGCTCCGTCGAACTCCTCGGAGTCATGGGGTGCCGTCGGATGGATGCGCCCCGAACGGTGCGACCGGGGAAGCACCCACAGACAACCGTTGTCGACGTCGGCATCATCGAGCGCGATCCAGGCGCCGAGCAGGCTGCGATCGCGCGTCGGGATGAAGCGTTCGTCCTGGTGCCACGCCTGCCCCGGCATGCCCGGCGGTTTGAGGAACAACATCGTCTGCATGGCCTTCGCCGAGCCGTCCCAGTGCGGGAGATGCGCACCGGCCAGCATCGAGACGGCCTCGACCACGCCCGGATGGACCACCGCGTCGCGGCACACGTCGCTGACCCAGTGGGGGAAGTGGACGGCCAGGATCGACGCGAGGGCGTCTTCCTCGGTCGCGTCGGGCGGGAGGTCGGGCGGGTTGGCCACGGGGTACTCGCCACACGCGAATCGAGCCGCCTCGGCCCGGAGCGAGTCGAGGGTCTCGTCCTCGACCAGCCCAGGAACGACGGTGTACCCCTCGTCGACGTACTCGCTGACGTGATCGGTCGTGGGCCGCATGCTCCGAGCATGATGCCATCGTCATCTCCTCGGCGCCGTCGAGGTCGGACCCGCTCTGCCCATCAGATGAGCCAAGCTGTCGGGGTGGACACCGTCGGGTACGACAAGGACGACCATGTCGTCACCATCACCTACAACCGGCCCGACCGCCTCAACGCCATCAACGGCGAGCTGCGCGACGACCTGAACGAGGCCTGGGCCACCTTTCGAGACGACAACGACGCATGGGTGGCCATCCTCACCGGCGCCGGCCGGGCGTTCTGTGCCGGCGCCGACCTGAAGGACGGAGCCGGTGCCGCGGGCACGTGGCCCGCCAGCTTCTGGGAGATCCCGACGCTCAACTCCTTCGAGTCGGGATGGGAGATCTTCAAGCCCACCATCGCGGCGGTCAACGGCCCCTGCATCGGCTACGGCATCACCGCGGCAGCTGCGTGCGACTTCGTGATCGCGTCCGATCGGGCCGTGTTCTCGTTCCCCGAGGTCACCATCGGCACGCCGACCATCGTGGGTGCGCTACGTCTGCCGCCGAAGATCGGTTGGGCCAACGCCATGGAACTGCTGCTCACCGGCGACCGTTTCGATGCCGAGCAGGCCCACGACCTCGGGTTGGTGTGGCGGGTCGTCGAACACGACACGCTGCTCGACGAGGCCAACATCCTGGCTCGCCGGTTGTGCCAGGGAGCGCCACTTGCCGTGCGGGCCACCAAGGAGGTGGCGGTGCGGGGTCGCAATCTCCCATGGGTCGAGGCGGTTCGGTTCGGCGAGACCATGCGTCGGGTCGCGGGCCAGACCCGGGACGCCGCCGAAGGTCGCCGAGCCGCAGCCGAGGGACGCACACCCGACTGGAAGGCCGAGTGATGCCCCAGACGTGCAAGCCCGCCGACGACGTGGCCATCGCGTCGCCGAGTGGCCGAACGGGGGTGCCGCAGTGAGTGATCTGTTCGCGCTCGAAGCGGCGCTGTGCGATCCGGCGGTGTCGCACATGGTCGAGATCGTGCTGTCGCGGGACGGCGATCGACTGCGCGCAGCCTCGCACCTCGGCAGCGTCGACTTCCGCGTCGATCGCGACGGGGTGCACCTCGACTCGGTGACCGGCGTCGATCCCATCGCCGACACCGACCCCGACCGCTTCGTGGGTCACCTCGACGAGATCGCCCACGAGCACCCCGACTCGGGCACGACCTCCTATCCCTACGCCCACGATCAGATCGCCCAATTCTTCGACGCCCCCCACGCGCCCGACCTTTCTGTGAGCCGCACCGCGTCGCACCATGCCGGCGGCAACGTCGGCGACCATGGCAACCTCGGGGTCGTCCAGGCTCGGGCCCCCTTCATCGCCGCCGGGCCGGGCGTGCGTCAGCGGGGCCTGGTGGACGGTCACGCCCGCATGGTCGACGTGGCCCCCACGGTGGCGCGGCTTGCGGGCGTGGCGCCGACGACGGGCATCGACCGATGGGGCGAACCCGCCACCGACCTGCTGTTGAAGCGTCAGGACGGCCGCGTGCTCGACGAACTCCTCGACGGGGCGACCGCCGAGCGGGTGGTGGTGTTCCTCTGGGACGGGCTGAACGCCAACCAACTGCACGCGGCCATCGACGACGGCGACGCACCGGTTGCGGCCGGCCTGCTCGATCGGGGTGTCGGGCTCCGGTCGGGGTTGTTCGCGTCGCTCCCCACCCTCACGCTCGCCAACCACAACACCGCAGTCACCGGCGCACACCCGGGCCACAGCGGCATCCTGCACAACACCTGGTACGACCGGCAGACCCGCACCGTGCACGACCTGCTCGACCTCGAGCAGATGGTGCGCAGTCGCGATCACCTCTCCCCGGCGGTCGAGACGCTGCACGAGGCGGTCAAGCGGACGTTCCCCGACGCCTGGACGGGTACGACGTACGAGTTCTGCGACCGCGGCGCCGACGCCTCGACCTTCGCCGACCTCGCCGATCGCCGCCACGTGCCGTTCCCGCGTGAGACCGAGGTGTTCGATCGCGACGACTGGTTCGACGAGTCACTCCACTACCGGTTCATGAGCTGCGTCGACGAGTGCAGCGTGCGGATGGCCGTCGATCACTGGACCTCCGAAGAGCACCCACTGCCCCGTTTCGGCTGGTACGCGTTCGCACTCACCGACGAGGCGTCGCACGAGCGCGGCCCGCACCACGACGAGGCCCGGGCTGCGGTCCGCGACACCGATCGCCGCACGGGTCGGGTCCTTCGAGCCATCGAGGAGGCCGGCGCCCTCGAGGACACCGCGATCGTCATCCTCGCCGACCACGGGATGCAGACCAACGATCCGGCCAACGACGGCACCTACGCCCCGGCCCTCGCCGCCACCGGCATCGACCACCTCGACATCGGCAACGGGATGATCTACCTCACCTGACCCCACCGCTCCTGTTCTGGTGCACCGATGTTGTCCTCGTGTGCAACATGGGTGCACCAGAACACAGGGCCCCTCGTTCTGGTGCACCCATGTTGTTGCCACGCGCGAGATACGTGCACCAGAACGGGTCAGGGGCGGGTGGAGGTGCGGGCTTCGCTCCAGGTCTTGCCCTGCTCGACGTCGACGTCGTGCGGCAAGCCGAGGACCCGCTCGGACACGATGTTCTTCTGGACCTCGGTGGCACCGCCGCCGACGGTGAGGGCCGGTGCGAACGTGAAACCCATGTGCCAGATCCACTCGAGATCGTTCTCGGGTCCGCCGACGGTGAGCATCCCCGACGCACCGGCAAGGTCTTTCGCCAGGCCCATGATGCGCTGGCCGTGCTCGTCGGCCAACAGCTTGCGGATCGACGCCTCGGGACCCGGCGGCTCGCCCTTGATGGCCGCCGTGACCGTGCGGAGTCGGATGAGCCGGAGGATCTCGGCCTCGATGTAGAGCTGCGCCACCCGTTGACGGGTGCGCTTGTCGGCCACCCCACCGGCCCCCTTGATGGTGTCGAAGAGGTCGTAAGCGCTGGGGCCGTTGCCCCACAACGCGCCACCGCCGGACAACGACACCCGTTCGTTGCCGAGCGTGACCTTGGCCAGGCCCCAGCCACGATTGACGTCGCCCACCAGATTCTCGGCCGGAATGCGAACGTCGTCGAAGAAGACCTCGTTGAACATGTGGTTGCCGGTCATCTCGATGAGCGGCCGGATTTCGATCCCGTCGGCGTCCATCGGGCAGATGAAGTAGCTGATGCCCTCGTGCTTTGGCGCGTCGGGGTCGGTCCGGGCGATGAGGATCCCGAACTGCGACTCGTGGGCCATCGACGTCCACACCTTCTGGCCGTTGACGACCCACTCGTCACCGTCGCGCACCGCCCGGGTCGACAACCCGGCCAGGTCGGACCCGGCACCGGGCTCGGAGAACAACTGACACCAGATCTCTTCGGCCGCCAGCATCGGGAACAGATACCGCTCCTTCTGCGCTTCGGTCCCGGCGTGCAGCAACGTCGGCCCGGCCCATCCGATGCCGATGATGTTCGACGGTCGCGCCACCTTGGCCGCCTTCAACTCCTCGTCGATGAGGATCTGATGGATCGGGTCGGCGTCGAGGCCCCACGGAGCCGGCCAGTGCGGAGCGACATAGCCGGCCTCGGCCAGCTCGCGCCCTGTGGGCAACGGATTCTCGGCGATCCACTCGCGCACCGCCAGCCGGCGCGGGTCGTCGTCGCCGGGAAGCTCGAAGTCCATGGGCGACGACGATAGACGTCGATCCCCGACTCGCCGCAGCCCTCCCGGCGCTATACACACGCCGGTGGACACATTCGCCCCACGCGGCCCGTGCCACCGGCCGGGGTCTGAAAGACGGCCATGGCGACCAAACGCAAACCGAGCACCGACGCGCCCGCACCCGACGAACGACCACCCTGGCCGGCGTTCGCCGATGCCCTCATCCAGCAGGAGGCGCTGATCGCCCGGCTCGGACGAGGAGCGCCGCCGCAGGAGTTCGCCGGCCTCTGCGTCGGCGAAGAGAACTCGACCGGCTGATGGCCGAGTTGCACGGGATGGGCGGCGCCACCCCGCAGGAGGCGGGTGTGCGGCCGCAGTTCACCCCCGTGCTCACCGCCCTCCGCGAGCAGTTCTGCGAGCGGCTCGCAGCACCGGATTCGCAGTTCGACGTGGTCGCGCGGAACGCAGGGCTGTCGCACGAGGAGGTCGAGGTGCTGGGCCTGCTCGCCGCCGTCGAGCTCGAACCGGCCCGCCAGCGGCTCGTCTCCTACATCCAGAACAAGGTCACCCTCCCGCGGCCGAGCCTGGCGACGCACATGGAACGGTCCGTCGGGTTCCGGCAACGCCCGCAGCGGTCGGCTACCGGACGAGGATGCTGGCCTGCATCGCCGGGTGCAGCTCGCAGAAGAAGGAGTAGTCGCCCGGCTGTTCGAGGGTGATGGCAAAGGTGCCGTCAGTGGGCAGCATCCCACTGTTGAACGCGGGATCGAGCTCGCCCGGGCTGCCGGCCGAGACCGTGTGCGGCACCTGGTCGGCGTTGGCGAACGCGACGGTCTCGCCGGCGGCGACGGTGATCGACTCGAACACGAACCCGTCGATGGTCGAGATCTTCTCGGCGGGCGTTGCCTGCTCGGCTTCATCCACCTCGATGCCGGTCGGCCAGATGCTGTCGTTCCACATGGCGAACACGCCGGTCTGGCTGTCGAACCCCGGCGCCACGTAGGCGTGCATCATCCAGAAGGGCTGCACGTCGAAGAACACGCCGTCGCGCTGCTCACACAGCGCCTTGCTCCCGAGGTTGTCGAGTTCGGCGCCGGCGCACGAGTTGAAGTGCACGTGCCAGTTGTCGAAGTCGCCGGTGAACCCCTCAGGGTGGTCGTCGGAGATGTCGACGAAGAACGCCGCACCCACGGCTTGGAGACCCGGAACCCCGCCCCATCGACCGTCCTCGCACCCGCCCAGCTCGGTCCGGCCGAGGCCGAACGCAGCCTCGGACGAGAACAGCAGCATCTCGGGTTTGCTCGGATCGAAGCCGTCGCCGATGAGCGCAGCATTGGTCATGTGGATCCCCATGTTGGGGTTGACCGCGGACACCGGCGTGTACCCCGCGGCGCAGGCATCGTCGATGTCGCTGAGCTCGGCCACTGCCGCCGCGGTCTGGTCGAGCTCGCCCACCAGCGTGTCCAGCTCGGCGGCAGTCAGGCCGAGGTGATCGGGGATCTCGTTCCCGCTCTCCTGCAATACCTTGAGCTCGAGGTAGGAGCACGTGTCCTCGGGGGTCTGGCATCGACGACCACCTTCCCGCGGGCCCTCGACCAGCACCGGCACGACCTCGCCGTCATCGCCCCGCATCCAGACGTAGCGGTCGAATCCGAGCGCCCCGGTGGGTTCGGGCGGAGTGACCGACGGGAGCGAGGCATCGGTGGGAGCGTCGTCGATGTCGACGACCTCGCTCCGAGCCTCGGCCTGGGCCAGCTCGACCTCGTCGGTCTCACCGCATGCGGTGGCCAGGATGGCGAACGCGGCGATGCCGATGAGAATGCGATGGTTCACGCCCACTCCAAGCCAGGTGTCTTCGACACTTAGAGTACCGATATCGCCACTCAGAGCGACCTCATCGAGGGAAATGGGCCATTTCGCTCATCGCGCTCCAGTTGACGCGGATGGCGACCCGTCAGGTGGGATGCGGCTCCAACCGGGGCGAGACGGCGATGAGCGCCACGGGAAGCAGCACGGCAACCGCGAGTCCGCCGAGACTCGCCGCCAGGTCGGCGCCGTCGAGCCCGTCTTGGTTGACCAGGTGGTAGAGGAAATGGGGAACGCCCCAGGTGAGCGATGCAACCGCAACAGCGACCACGAGGGCGCGTGAAAGCGTGATGGCTGCAGCAAGGAGCATCGCGGCCAGCGCCAGGTTGAGGGCGCCGACGTCGCGAATGAGGTGCTCGTTGAACGGCCCATCCACCGAGACCCAGGCCCGGCCCAGACCGGGATAGTCGTCGTAGAACGATCGGGGAGCCAGCAGCGCCCACACCCCGATCTGCAGGGCCATGGCGGTGAGGTAGCCGAGCGCGATCCGGGTCCACAGGCGGTAGTTCACCAACGCTCCCCGCGATCGACGACCCGACCATCATCGGCCGGTCGTCTCGCGGACGCAAGGACTCATCGTCAGGATGCGAGCGTCGGCGTCCAGGGTCGCCAGGGGTCCGGTGCTCTGCGCCACCTGATCAGGACCACCGTCGGATCCGACTCCCCCGTGCCCGGCCGGTACGCCCCCGAGCACCAGCACCCCGAAGTCGTCGAGGTGATCGTGCAGCACGTCGAGCAGGGTCCACCCACGATCCTCGAGGTCCTCGAACCCGGTGATCAGGCCGAGCGCAAATCCCGCAACACCGTCGAGCGAGCCGGAACCGACGAGCTGGGTGAGTTCGCGGTCGACCTCCCCGAGCCCAACTCGCCTGAAGTCCTCCAGAACGACGATCGCCCCCTCGAGACTCGGCAGGCTCACGCCGACGCTGCCGGTCATCGAGCGCAGGTTGCCGCCGATGAGTGGCCCGGTCGCCTTTCCCGGCACGTGGATCGCCGCCGAGTAGGCGTCGGGGTCGCTCTCCACGGTCAGCGGTGGTACGGACATGAGCAACTGGCGGACCGACGCCTGCGCCCGCTCGCCGGCCAGGCATCCGTGAATCGACGCGAGCCGGCAGCGTTGCCAGAGCGCGAGCGTTCAGGTAGGTGATGTCGCTGAACCCGAGCACGGGCTTCGGGTCGGCTCCTGTGCGCCGGCGGGGTCGAGCCACTGCCCTCGGGCGAGGTCGGCGTCCATCTCGAGGGCGAAGCGGTCGGCGTCGCCTCGGCGGGTGAAGGTGCGGCTGCGTTGTCGGCCGGTCGGGTCGCGGTACTTGACGCGATATCGGCCGGATCGGCGTTCGATCGATGCCATCGGATTGGCCCCTTGGGAACATCTTGGGAACACACCAACGCGTATTCCCGGCTTTTCGGGGTCAACCTGGGTCACTCACGGACACTGCTCAGGTCCGACGAAAACAGCGTCTGACCAGCACCTATACCATGTCTGTCAAGTTGAGGCGGCGGGCGGAATCGAACCGCCGTACGGGGCTTTGCAGGCCCCTGCCTAAGCCACTCGGCCACGCCGCCTGGAACGGCGCACTGTAGCGGGGGCCGCGGGTGATCCCGACAACACGCTGCCGCGGTTCGGTTGGGACGTCCGCCCGGTAGCTTCGTGGCGATGGCGACCAAGACGCCCATACCTCCGGGGCCGCCACCCCGCGGGTTCCAGTGGCCCGACCAGCCTCCACAGGGCTCGACCCCCCTCGGCACCGGCCCGACCGGGTCGAAGACGGTCGTGGTCCAGCCCGGCCGCCACGGTGTGACCGTGTTCGTCGGCATCGTGGCCCTCGTGATCGGACTCATCTTCGGCTTCCAGCTCGGTAAAGGGGCCGAGAGCGACGAGGCGTCGGCTCCGGCCGACACCACCAGCGACACGGCGCCGACGGTCACCACCGCGCCGCCCACCTCGCCCTCCACCGGAGGCGAGGGGCCGGCATCCCTCGAACCGCTCGGCACGCTCGAGAATCCGATTCCGCGAGGCCAGCCGTGGATCCTCGGAATCTGGCAGCTCGAGATCCTGTCGGTCGACTTCGACGCCGCCGACACCGTGCTCGCCGAGAGCAGCCAGAACCCGACCCCCGGTGACGGGTCGGCCTACGTGCTGATCGAGATCGAGTTGACCGCGGTCGATGACCTGTTCGTGACCGCCAACGACTTCCTGCCCGGGTTGGCCACGCCCGACGGCACCGCCATTCCCGACCAGTTCCGAGAGTGCGGGCCCAACGTGCCCGACGACTTCTACGAGAACGGCCGACTCCGCAAGGACGAGCCAGTTCGTGGCAACCTGTGCTTCGAGGTTCCGGTCGACGCCACGAGCGGCTTGCTGCTCACCACCGATGGCGTCGCCGACACCACGACCTATTTCGCACTCGAAGAGAACTGACTCCAGGAGGAGTTCCCATGGCCCACGATCTGATCATCCGAGGTGGGACGGTGGTCGATGGCACCGGCTCGCCGGCCCGCAAGGCCGACGTGGCTGTGGACGCCGGGGTCATCACCTCGGTCGGCGACCTGACCGGCGTCGAGGCGACCGAGGAGATCGACGCCACCGATCGCCTGGTCACCCCAGGCTTCGTCGACATCCACACGCACTACGACGGCCAGGCCACCTGGGACTCCGAGCTGGCGCCGTCGGCGTGGCACGGCGTCACCACGTTGGTCATGGGCAACTGCGGGGTGGGGTTCGCGCCGGTCCGACCCGGCCGGGAGGAGTGGCTGATCGGGTTGATGGAAGGCGTCGAGGACATCCCGGGCACCGCACTCTCCGAGGGCATCACCTGGAACTGGGAGACCTTCCCCGAGTACCTCGACGCGCTGGAGCAGTGCGAGTGGACCGTCGACGTCGGAACCCAGGTTCCCCACGGCGCGGTGCGGGCCTATGTGATGGGCGAGCGAGGCGCCAAGAACGAACCGGCCACCCCAGACGACATCGCCGAGATGGCCGACATCGTCCGCGACGCCGTCGTCGCCGGTGCGCTCGGGTTCTCGACGAGCCGCACGATCGTGCACGTTGCGGTCGACGGCGAGCCGGTTCCCGGCACCTTCGCCGCCGAGGACGAGCTGTTCGGCATCGGCCGAGCCCTCGGCGACCTCGGACAGGGACTCATCGAACTCGCCCCGGCCGGTTCGGCCGGCGAAGACGTCGTGTCGCCCGAGAAGGAGGTCGACTGGATGGTCCGGCTGTCGGCCGAGACCGGGCGGCCGGTGACCTTCGCCCTTCTCCAGGTCAACGAGGCACCCGATCTCTGGCAGAAGCTGCTCGACCTGTGCTCGCAGGCCGCGGCCGAAGGCGCCCAGGTGTTCCCGCAGGTGCCGGGCCGCCCGTTCGGGCTGCTGTCGGGCCACCAGACCACCTACAACATCCTCGACGCCGTGCCGGCCTACACCGAGCTGAAGGCCGAGGGGCTCGACTTCGAGGAGCTCATCGAGCGCCTTTCCGATCCCGCGGTCAGAGCGTCCATCGTCGACGGCGCCCTCGACGAGGAGACCCGCAAGCGCCTCGACGACGCCTATTCGATGACCTATGTCATCGGAACGCCGCCCGACTACGAGCCCGGGCCCGACAAGACGATCGTCGCCGTGGCCGAAGTTGCGGGGGTCACGCCGCTCGAAGCCGTCTACGACGCCCTGCTCGAAGACGACGGACGGGCCATGTTGATGGTCCCGTTCCTCAACTACAGCCGAGGCAACTCCGACCACAACCGCGAGATGCTGCTGAACGACCAGGCCGTGCTCGGCCTCAGCGACGGCGGCGCCCACGTGGGCATCATCTGCGACGCCAGCACACCGACCACGAACCTCGCGCACTGGACCCGCGATCGCACCCGCGGGCCACAGATCCCCCTCGAGTTCATCGTGCACAAGCAGACCCAGGCCACCGCCGAGCTGTTCGGCTTCGGCGACCGAGGTGTGGTGGCCCCCGGCTACCGCGCCGACCTCAACGTCATCGATCACGACCGCATCCAGGTCGAGAACCCGGTGATGCACCACGACCTGCCGGCCGGTGGCAAACGACTGCTCCAGCGGTCGGTCGGCTACGACGCCACCATCTGCCATGGCGTCGTCACCTACCGCGACGGCGTGGACACCGGCGCCCGGCCCGGGCGACTCGTCCGCGGCGCACAACCCACGCCCACCTAGCCCCCACGTCGATTCCTTGCTGCCCCACGACCATGGGGTGGTCATACAGCAGCAAGGAATGGGGTTTCTTGGCGGTGCTTGCGCCCAAACGATCGTTTGATTGATACTGGTGGCCATGACGGTCACCGATCTCCCCGACAACCCGACGCCCCCGTTCGCCCTCGATCCCCTCGACCCGCGGTTCTACGACGACCCGTGGGAGGGCTATCGCTGGCTCCGCAACGAGGCCCCGGTGTTCTGGGATGCCATCAACGACCTGTGGGTGGTCAGCCGGCACGAGGACGTGTCCCACATCTCGCGCCATCCCGAGATCTACTCGGCCGCCCAGGGCGTCCGACCCAACATCGCCGCGCCGATGTCGATCATCTCGATGGACGACCCCGAACACACCCGGCAGCGCCGCATCGTGTCGAAGGGGTTCACGCCCCGGAAGGTCGCGCGAGATCACCGACCACATCCGCGAGCTGTCCAACCAGATCATCGACGAGATCGCCGAGAGGGGCGAGATCGACTTCGTCTCCGAGTTCGCCATCCACGTCCCCCTCATCGTCATCGCCGAGATGATGGGCATCGATCCGGCGATCCGGCAGGACCTCTATCAGTGGAGCGACGCCATGATGGAGGGCGACGGCCACAAGGACGGCAATCACCCCGCCGTGCATGCGGCCGCCGAGGCGTTCGGTGAGTACACCACCATGTGCTCCGAGCTCATCGCACAGCGGCGCACCGAGCCGGTCGACGACATCATCGGCCTGCTCACCGGCGCCTTCGATGCCGGCGAGTTGGAGAGTGAGCACGACTACTCGACGGTCCCCGGTAAGGACGGCGACGAACTGTCCGACGACGACCTGCTCATGTTCCTCGTGCTGCTGGTGGTCGCCGGAAACGAGACCACCCGCAACGCGCTGTCGGGCGGGCTCGCCGCACTCAGCGAGTTCCCCGACGAGCGCGATCGGCTCATCGCCGACCCGAGCCTGTGGGACCTCGCCGTCGACGAGCTGATCCGCTACGTGAGCCCGGTGCTCAGCTTCAGCCGCACCATCACCGAGACCCACGACTACAAGGGTCACCGGTTCGAGGAGGGCCAGCGGGTGCTCATGCTCTACCAGTCGGCCAACCGCGACGAGCGGGTGTTCGACGAGCCCGATCGGCTCATCGTCGACCGAAACCCGAATCCGCATCTGGCCTTCGGGATCGGCACCCACTTCTGCATGGGCGCCAACCTGGCCAAGGCCGAGGTCCGAGTGGTGCTCGAAGAGCTGTTCCGGCGCCTGCCCGACATCCGACGCGTCGACGAAGGACGCTTCGCACGAGGCAACTCGTCCCTCGTGCTCTCGGTCAACGAACTCAAGGCGGTCTTCACGCCCGAGTCTGCGTCGTAGCCCTCGTGTCCGTCGTCGCCGAGCCTGCGCAGCGAACGCGGATCCTGGCGCTGGCGCGCTCGCTCATGAGCGAGCAGGGGGCCCACGCCATGTCGATGCGTCAGCTGGCCACCGCCGCCGACCTCAACGTCGCCACCATCTACCACTACTTCCCGTCGAAGGCCGACCTGCTGCGAGCGGTGATCGAGGAGAAGGCCTACCCCGACCAGTTGGCGGCACAGGTCCCGGTGGCCGACGCCGACCTCGGCCCACGCGAGCGACTCGCCGAGTTGCTCCGGTGGCTCCTGCGCGAGGGCGTCGCCGAGCACGAGACGTGGAAGCTCCTGATCGGCGAGACCCTGCATGGCGACGCCACGGCGCGCCAGGAGGCACTCGGGCTGGTCGAGGTCCTCGACCTGACCCTGGCGGCATGGCTCCGTGACTCGTTCCCCGAGTTCGACGGCGACCCCGATGGCACCGCGCGGGTGATCCGCAACCACCTGGTCACCTGTTTCGTCGAGGACCAGATCCACGACGGCCTCGGCCGCGATGCGCGCTTCGCTCAGCGAGCCGCCGACCTGGCACAAGTCGTGTTCGGCGGCTGAGCCGGTATGACAGCCTCATCGGAGATGAGCTGGATGCACACGGTCGAGGCGTTCAACACCGCCACCGACTCGATGAACAAGATCCACGACGACGAGGTGGCCCGCCAGTTCGGGTTCCGGGGCGGCCTGGTTCCCGGGGTCGACGTCTGGGCCTACCTGGTGCACCCGTGCGTCGAGCGATGGGGCGACGACTTCCTCACCGCCGGTCGCCTCGAGGCGCGCTTCTCGAAGCCGACCTACGACGGCGACCTCGCGACCGCAACGCTCGACGAGGGCGGCGCGCTGACGCTCACCGACCCCGGCGGCATGATCTGCGCCACCGGGACCGCCGGAATCGACGCCGGGTCGATTGCGGTTCCCGATGTCGGCACCGCGACTCCCCCACCCTTCGACCAGCGACCGCCGGCGAGTGAGCGCAGCCTCGTCGCGGGCACGACGCTGGGTTCGATCGAGTTCACGTTCGACGCGGCCAAGTCGGCCTCCTACGTGCAGGACATCCGGGAAACTGACCAGCGCTACACCGACCGCGGCACATCTCACCCCGGTTTCCTCGCGTGGCTCTGCAACACCGTCCTGTCGCGCAACGTGGTGCTGGGCCCGTGGATCCACGTCGGCACCGACGCTCATCACCTCGGCGTCCTGCACGACGGCGAGCCCGCCGAGGTCCGAGCGTGGGTCGCCGACGAGCGTGGCCACAAGGGACACCGCTTCGTCGACCTCGACGTCGTGATCCTCGGCGACGGAGAGCCGGTCTACTCGGCCTTCCACACCGCCATCTGGCAGCCCCGGGCCGCCGCCTGAACCCGACGGCTCACTCGGCCCAGGCTCGGACCTTCTCGATCAGTTCGAGCGGCTTGTCCGAGAAGGGCGTGATGCTCAGGCGGGTGACACCGGACTCGCGATAGGCCTGGATGCGGTCGCGCACCTCGGCCTCCGACCCCACCATCGACGTGGCCCGCAGGTACTCCTCGGGGATGAGGGCCGCAGCCTCGTCCTTCTTGCCGTCGAGGTAGAGGTCCTGGATCTTCGACGCCTCTTCCTCGTAGCCGTAGCGCTGGAAGATGTTGTTGTAGAAGTTCCGGCCCTTGGCGCCCATGCCGCCGACGTAGAGCGCGGTCATGGCTCGACCCATGTCGCGCATGCCCGCCGCCTGGTGCTCGTCGTCGGTGATGGCGACGATGCCACCCGCAGCGACCTCGAGGTCGCCGAGCGACGCGTCGCGGTTGGCCCTGCCCTTCTCGAGGTCGGGCCCCCACACGTCGTTGGCCTTCTCGGGCCAGTAGAAGACCGGCAACCACCCATCGGCGACCTCGGCGGTCAGCTCGACGTTCTTGTTGCCGAGGCTGGCGATCCAGATCGGGATGTTCTCGCGGACGGGGTGGTTGATGAGCTTGAGCGGTTTACCCAACCCGGTGCCCTGGTCCTCGGGCAGCGGGAGGGTGTACGCCTTGCCGTCGTAGCTGAGACGCTCGCGCTTCCAGACGATGCGGCAGATGTCGATGAGCTCGCGAGTGCGGGTGAGCGGCTTGTCGTACGGCACGCCGTGCCAACCCTCGATCACCTGCGGTCCGGACGCCCCGAGACCGAGCACGAAGCGACCCTCCGACACCGCATCGAGGCCGGCGGCCGTGCTGGCGGTGAGCGCCGGCGTGCGGGAGTAGATGGGGAAGATGCCGGACGCGAGCTCCATCTTCTCGGTCTTGGCGGCGAGGTAGCCGAGGATGCTGACGGCGTCGAAGCTGTAGAGCTCGGCGACCCAGATCATGTCGACGCCGGCCTTCTCGTACTCGGCCGCGGTCTTCGCCGCCTGGCGCGGATCCCCCGAGTAGTTCAGGGTCATCGACAGCTTCATTGGGTTCCTCCCCCGGTGGCGAACGTGCCCGCCATCATGCCCGAGCCCACATCACACCGCCGAACTCGGCCGATTGCTGTGGTCAGTCGGAGCCGACGAGGGCGGGTTCGGGCTCGTCTTCGGGGTCGGGGTCGGGGTCGGGGTCGGGAGCGAAGTCGGCGTCGGGGTGGTGGGGGACGTGGCCTTCGACGCTGATGTTGGGAAGGATGCGGTCGAGCCAGCGCGGGAGCCACCAGTTCTTCTCGCCGAGCAGCTCCATCGTGGCGGGCACCAACAACATGCGGACGAGCGTGGCGTCGAGGAAGACCGCCATCGCAAGACCCGTTCCGAAGATCTTGGTGACGCGATCGTCCTCGAGGAGGAAGCTGCCGAACACCACCACCATGATCGCCGCTGCGGCGGTGATCACCCGAGCCGTCGAGGCGAGACCGTCGGCCACCGACTCGACAGGATCGCCCGTGCGGTCGTACTCCTCCTTGATGCGAGACAGGAGGAACACCTCGTAGTCCATGGAGAGGCCGAAGACGATGGCGAACATCATCATCGGGATGAACGGCTCGATCGGAGCCGGGGCGATGCCGGTGATCGAGCCGAACCAACCCCACTGGAAGAGCGCGACCACCACCCCGTAGGCCGCTGCGATCGACAGCACGTTCATGATCACGGCCTTGAGCGGCACCAGCAACGAACGGAACACGATCATCAGCAACAGGAACGACAGCGCCAGGACCACCGCGAAGAACACCGGGATGCGTTGGCCCAGGTAGCTGCTGAAGTCGATGCTGGCCGCCGCCTCGCCCGTGACGAAGACCTCGAGCGTGGTGCCCGCCGTTGCCGCCGGCGCCACGTCGTCGCGGACCCGGTTGACCAGCTCGCTCGTCTCCTCGCTCTGGGGCGAGGTGGTGGGGATCACCCGGATCACGAAGGCCGAGGGATTCTCGGGGTCGTTGGGCACCGCCGGTGAGGCGTTGGCCACACCGGGATCGGCCGCCAGGGCATCGGCGAGTGCGGGGACCGCCGCCGCATCGGCCGGATCGTCGACACCGATGGCCACGATGAAGGGTCCGTTGAACCCGGGCCCGAAGGCGTCGGCGACCAGGTCGTAGGCCTTGCGTGTGGTCGAGTCCTCGGGGAAGTTGCCCTCGTCGGAGAAGCCCAGTCGGAGACCGAACAGCGGGATGGCCAGGATGCCGAGGATGAGGGTGCAGGCGATGACCGACTGCCATGGGCGTCGTTGCACGACCCGACTGAGCCGGTACCAGAAGGTTTCGCGCATCGGCTTGGGCTCGGGCACCGGGACCTGGCGCTTGAGGAGCGGCACGAACGAGCCGACCACCAGCACGACCACCGCGAGCAGCACGGCGATGCCGAGCGGTGCGGGTGTCTTGAGCAGGCCGAACGACAGCAGGCCCAACGCGATCAGGCCGGCGGCGATGAGGCCTCGCCAGCGGGTCACCTCGATGCGGTCGCCGGCGAAGCCGAGCAGCGCCGGCACCAAGGTGATCGACGCGACCATGGTGACGGCCACGGTGGTCGCCGCGGCGATACCGAGTCCTGACACGAACTCGAGACCGATGATCATCATGCCGAGGAGCGAGACCACCACGGTGATGCCGGCGAACAGCACGGCCCGGCCGGCGGTGTCGAGCGCGATGCCTGCCGCCTGGAGGTTGGGCGTGCCGAAGTGGATCTCGGACCGGTAGCGGGTGACGATGAACAGCGCGTAGTCGATGCCGACGCCGAGGCCGATCATCACGCCGATGAACGTGGCGAAGTCGGGCACGGTGAAGATGTTGCTGAGCAGCGCGGTGAGTGCACCACCGATGGCCACGCCCGCGAGCGCGGTGCCGATCGGCAGCCCCATCGCCAGGACCGATCCGAAGGAGACGAGCAGGATCACGATGGCGAACGAGAGGCCGATCACCTCGGTCTCGGGCGGTTCGAACTCGGCCAGGGCCTGTCCGCCGATCTCGACCTGGAGTGCTTCGAGCTCCGGCCGGGCGTCGCGGAGATCGGTCCCGAGCTCGGAGGTGTCGGTGTCGTCGAAGTCGCCGTCGATGTTCAGCGAGGCGAACGCGACCTGAGCACCGTCATCGCTCGGGGGCGCGACCTGGGTCAGCGAGCCGGGGACCTCGTACGGGCTCGAGACCTCGACACCCGGCGCGGCGTCCGCGAAGGCGAACATCTCCTGCATCGCAGCCTTGACCTCGGGATCCTCGATGCCGCTGGCCGACTTGAACACGATCGACCCCTGACGGCCGTCGAGGCCGTTGCCGGGGAAGTTGTCCTCGAGGAGCTGGAAGCCGTCCTTGGTCTCGGAGTCGGGGACCGTGATCGACGCGCTGAACCCTGATCCGATCCGGCCCGCGGCTGCAGCGACGAGGACGAGGAAGAGCAGCCAGGCAACGACCACCAGCCCACGACGTTGAAACAGAACCGACCCAGACGTGCGAACAACGAGTGCTTCCTTCGAAACGGCGACCGAAATGATCAGCGTAATGGCGACCATCTGCGCGTCGGCAGTTGCGTGTCACCCGTCACAGCGGAGGTCAGTGCGGCGGGTCGGGACGGATCCAGCGCCACTGTTCACCGTCGTGCTGACGGATCACCACCGCCGGATCGCCCGCCACGACGGTGAAGTCGGGCACGTCGTCGCGCACGACGGCGTTGGCGGCGACGACCGAGTTCCTGCCGATCCGGATGCCACCACAGATCACCGCCCCGATGCCGATCCAGGCTCCCTCGGCGATCTCGAGCCGTCGGCCGTCGCGGAGACCTTGGCGCTTGATGGGCACGGTGATGTCCTCGTAGAGGTGGTTGTTGTCGGACAGGTAGACCCGGTCGGAGATGAGCGCCTCCTGTCCGATGTGGATCTCTCCCATGGCGGTCAGGCGCAGGAAGTGGCCGATGTAGGCGCCGTCGCCGATGTGCACCTGCACCCCGCGTTCGGGATCGAGCGCCTCCATCACCGAGTAGGCGCCGATGTTGACCCACTCACCGATGTGGATCCCCGCCGGGTTCACGGTCGACACCACCGGTTCGTGGAGCACCGAGTAGGGCCCGAACGAGGCGAAGGCATCGTGGTCAGTGATGTCGTGCAAGGTACCGGGGCGCAGAACTCGACGCCGCGACCTGCGTCTCGCCTACGGTCGAGGCATGACTGAGACCACTCGTTTCGTTGTCGTCGATCGTGCGGACCCGCGGACCGTGGAGGTTCGCGAGGAACCCCGTGCCCCACTCGAAGACGGCCAGGTCCGGTTCAAGGTCGACTCGTTCGCCTTCACCGCGAACTCGGTCACCTACATGGTGGCCGGCGACATGCTGGGCTACTGGGACTTCTACCCGTTCGACCTCTCGTGGGGTCGCAGCCCGGTGATGGGCCACGGCGAGGTCGTCGAGTCGGCCCACCCCGACGTCGAGGTCGGCGGTCGCTACTTCGGCTGGTTCCCGATCGCGACCGACGTGGTCGTGAACGTCGAGCCGAGTGGGAGCGGGCTACGCGACGTCGGCGAGCACCGATCCGCCCACAACATCGTGTACCGGACGTTCGAGAAGTCGAACGACCCGGCGACCGAGGACCACACCGCCCTCATCCGCGGCCTGTTCACCACCTCGTTCCTGGCCGACGACTTCCTCGCCGACAACGACGACTTCGGTGCGACCCAGACCATCGTGCTCAGCGCTTCGAGCAAGACCGGCATCGCGCTCGGCTGGTGCCTCCAGCGCCGGGGCCACCACGCCATCGCCGCAACGTCGCCCGGCAACGCCGAGTTCGTCCGATCCCTGGGGTGCTGGGACGAAGTGGTGACCTACGACGAACTGGGTGACCTCGACGGGTCGGTCCCGACCGATCTCGTCGACATGTCAGGCAACTCCGAGGCCGTTGCGACCGTGCACCGCACCTTCGACGGGACACTGGGTCACTCGATGCTGATCGGCATGACCCACTGGGAGTCGCCGCCCGGCAGCGATCCGCTGCCCGGGCCGGCGCCTGCGATGTTCTTCGCACCGTCCCAGATCGACAAGCGCATGGCCGAATGGGGCCGGGACGGATACGACGAGCGGGTGGGCGACACGTGGAAGGAGTTCTCGGATTGGAGCAGCAGCTGGATGACGGTCACTCGCCACACCGGCATCGAGGACGCCATGAACGCGTACCAGACGGTGGTCGCCGGGCATGCCCAGCCGAGTGAGGGGCTCATCCTCTCGCTCAACGACTGAACCGCGCCCGGTCGGCGACTGCGGGCTGCGGCTCATCGCAACAGCGAGGCGACGAGGTCCGACGAGCCCCGAACCACCGAACGGCCGGCGTCGTCGACGATGTCGAGGTGAACGATGTCGTTGGCATCGACGTCGACGAAGATCGTGAAGTCCGACGCGTCGACCTCGAAGGGTCCGAGGATCTCGCGTTCGTCCAGCAGCACGTAGCGGCCGTTCGGGTCGCCGTCGACGCGGGTTCCGACGCGAGTCGGGATCGTGACGGCCGCGTCGAGCAGGACGATCGTCCGACCGTCGGGGGTGCCAACCGAAATCGTTCGTTGGGCATCCCGGAGCAGCAGCGCATCGTGTCGATGTCCTTCGATGACCGACTGTTCGATCGCAGCTCCGACCAGTGCGATGCGGTCGGGTGGGATCGGTTCGTCGATGCCGAGGCCGTGGCGACGACCGAGTTCGTCCGCGGCCGGGCCGGCACTGGTCCCCACGGGCACGAGGACGTCGGCGGGTGGAGCCACGGGCGCCTGTCGTTGGGGCATCGATGCGGGTGCCTCCTCTCCGAAGAAGGAGGCGAACAGGTCGCCGACACCAGTCGGGCTGTGGGGGTGGTGCGGGCCCTTCGACACGGCCACGCCGTCACCCACCTCGACCGGGGTGAGGCGGGCCCCCTCCGACGAGCCGACCACCATGCCGAGGACCATGCCGCTACGGCCGCCGGCCACGTGCGCGGCGAGGGCGGCCAACGACTCGACCGGAGAGATCCGCGTCAGGGCGATCCCCGCGGCCCGACAGGACTCGTACAGCTCGATCCGAGTCCGCCGCGGCACGTCGTGGGCGACGCCGAGCACGAAGGGCTGATCGACGGTGCCGAGCTGCGCGGTGATGGTAGGCACGTCGTGGTGCACCCGATGCGCCCGGATCTGACCTGATCGGGCATCGGCGGTGACCGTCAACTCGCCGTCCATCAGGGTCGCCGCCGCGCGGGCCGTGGTGCGCGGGTCGTGGTCGGGCCGCCAGTCGGCCTCAGGCTCTGCCACCACGCGAAGGCGGGGTGGGCTGATCTGGCGCACGTCGACCACGACCGTCTCGCCGCTGGCCGCAGCGATGCCGCCGAGACGAACCTTGAGACCCCATGGCAGTTGCACGACTCGACGACCGTCGGGCTCGACCCGCAGCACGGTCGCTCGATGGATCCCGGCGACGGGGCCGGCATCCGACGAGTCCGCCGGCGGGCGCGCCGCCGGTGGTGGTTGGGACGACGGGGGCGGAGGTTGAGACGGCGGCGGTGGTGGGGGCGGCACTCGTGGTTGGGACGACGGGGGCGGTGGCGCAGGTGGCGGGGAGGGGGCGGCCACCGTGACCGGCTCGGCTGCGCCCGTCGCGCTCCATGCGCCGCCGGCGACCTCGGCCGCACCGAGCGCGATCGCTGCCTTGGGGTCGGCGTCGAGGTGCACCGGCCGCCCCATCGCCTCCTGGATCAGCTGTCCGATCAGCGGGATACGCGACGAGCCGCCGACCAGGAGCACCCCACGGAGCGCGTCGGGTTCGGTCCCGGCCCCGGCGACGGCCCGTTCGAGCGCACGCACCGTTTCGGAGAGCACCGGTCGGATCATCTGCTCGAACTCGACCCGAGTGAGCCGGATGTTGGTGTTCCGCCCGGGCAGCAGCACCGGAATCACCGCCTCGGTGTCGACCGACAGCGCGATCTTGGCGTCGACGCAGCTTCGAGCGAGCTGCGCTCGTGCCGCGACCTCGGAGGGATCGTCCTCGTTCTCGTCGAAGTCGAGGTCGAGCTCGTCGAGCACGTGCCGCAGGACCGCCGCGTCGAAATCGATCCCACCCAGGTGCTCGACGCCGACGGCCTCACCCAACAACTCGAATCCGCGCTCGGTTCGCCGGAGGACGGCCGCGTCGAAGGTCCCGCCCCCCAGGTCGTACACCGCGACCGTCTCGCCCGGATCGAGCCGTTCGCTCCGGGCGTAGTGGATCGCAGCCGCCTCGGGCTCGGTCAGGGTGTCGGCCTCGGCCAGGTCGGCCTGGGCCAGGACCTGGTCGAACGCCTCTCGCTTGTACGGCCCCCAGTTGGCCGGGTGGGTCACCACGATCCGGTCCGGTGCGGCACCTCGGCGCTCGGTCGCCACGTCGACGACCTGGGCCAGGAGGCGGGCCATCAGCGTGGCCGGTGCGAAGGGCGTACCTCCCAGGAACACCGGTGTCGGATCTCCCAGCAGGCGCTTGGCCGCCCGCGAGAGCCGATCGGGTTCGGTGAGCGCCCGACGCTCGGCCGCCTCGCCGACCAGGACGTCGCCGTCTTCGCGAACGAACACGAGCGACGGCACCGCCTGGGTCGAGGCACCCAGCGTCAGCATCTCGGACCGTTCGCCGTCATGGAGGGCGGCGGCCGTGAACGTCGTCCCCAGGTCGACTCCGAGTCCGTATCCCACGACGCTCGTTCTACCCCTCGGCGGGTCGGGTCGCGACCGGTCGAAGAATCGGTCTCAGCCGTTGACCTTGCTGATCACGTTCTCCCCGAAGGCCCCGAGGCTCTCAGCCGGGTCGGCCCAGTGCACGAACGCGGGGACGATCAGGCGGTCGATGCCCTTGGCCTCGGCCTCCTGGACGGCGCCGACGGGGTCGTCGCCGAAGAGGCCGGCATCGCCGTAGGTGATCTCGATGCCCTCGGGGTCGCGTCCGGCATCCGCGGCCGACTGACGGACGATGTCGGACAACTCGGCGAGGTCGCCTTTGCCGGGGAAGAACCCGTCGCCCAGGCGGCCGGCGCGCTTGGCCGCCGCGGTGCTGTGCCCACCCACGTGGATGGGGATCGTTCCGTTGGCCGGCTTCGGGTTCACACTGACCTTGTCGAACTCGAAGAAGTCGGACTGGTGGCTGATCTCGTCGCTCGTCCACGCCTTGCGCAGGATCTCGACCGCATCGTCGGTGCGCTTGCCCCGTTCCCGGAAGGGCACACCCAACGCGTCGAACTCCTCCTCGAGCCAGCCGACTCCGATGCCGAGCTCGACCCGTCCGCCGGACAGGTCGTCGAGCGTCGCGACCGTCTTGGCCAGGACCAGCGGGTTGCGCTGCGGCAGGATCAGGATGCCGGTCGCCAGCCGGAGCTTCTCGGTGGCCGCCGCCACGAACGCCAGCCACATGAGCGGGTCGGGAAGCGGGGTACTGACGTCCATCGCCATCTTGCCGCTCTTGTCGTACGGGTACGCCGACTCGTAGGCCGACGGGAAGATGACGTGCTCGACGGTCCAGACCGACTCGATGCCTGCGTCCTCGGCCGCCTTGGCGAACGAGGCGAGCGCGGGGCCCGAAGCGAATGGTCCGGTGTTTGCGAAGGCGATGCCGAATTTCATGGCTCCGACCCTGCCACATCGGGCGGGCGAGCGACGGGTGTGCCCGGTCGCGTCACGCCGTGGCCTGGGCGGCGAGCCCGGCGAGCCCGTCGCGCAGACCCTTGGCGGCTTGTCCCTTGGCGAGGGCGAAGATGGGCGTGAACCACCACACGGGCGCGAACCCCTGGGTGTAGGTCACCCGGCATCGGTCGTCGTCGAGCGGTTCGATCTCGAGCCGCTCGTTGAGCGACTCGAGGAGGCGCCGGTTCATGTGGGTGACGGTGAAGCCGAAGCGGCGGCTCGGCTCCCATTCGAGGAACTCCTCGTCGACGGTCATGCCCCGCATGCGCACCTGCCGGGTTCCCCCGACGTCGTTGATGTCGTTGGTCTTGGTCACCGACTCGAGCGCATCGAACCAGAGCGGCCACCGCTCGTGGTCGGCGACGATGGCCCAGACGGCGTCGGCCGGCGCGTCGATCTCGATCGTCTCGACGATCTTCACGGGTGCGCCGCCGATCCAGGCCGCGGGTTGCGGCGTGATGGACTTCATGACCGCAATTCTGGCACTAGACCGTCCACCATGGATCTCCACGAAGCGCTGTACACCACCCGAGCCATGCGACGGGTCGAGCCCGACCCGATTCCGACGGATGTGCAACAGCGGATCCTCGACGCTGCCGTTCGGGCCCCGTCCGGAGGCAACACCCAGGGGTGGCGGTTCATGCTCGTCGACGACCCCGACCTGATGGCCCAGCTCGGGCCCTTGTACCGCGAGTGCATCGACATCCTCTGGACCGGCTTCTACGCCGATCGCATCGCCGCGGCCGCAGCCGATCCCGACTCGGCCGACTCGAAGCAGTGGAGGCGCATCATGGCATCGGTCGACGACGCCGCGGAGAGTTTCGAGAAGTACCCGCTCCTGTTGTTCGCGTTCAGCCAGGGCGACCCGACCGGCGGGTCGATCTTCCCTGCCGTGTGGAGCGCGATGCTCGCCGCACGCGCCGAAGGGGTGGGCTCGTCACTCACGTCGGTGCTGCTGTTCAAGGGCGACGAGGTCCCGAACCTGCTCGGTGTCCCGGCCGGCGAGGGGTGGCAGATGAACTGCTGCGTGCCCATGGGCTACCCGACCGGCCGGTGGGGCGTGGCGAAGCGCACGCCGGCCCACGAGGTCAGCTACCGCAACGGCTGGGGCAACGAAGTCGGCTTCGAGATCCCCGAACCCCTCTGGCCCTGAACTCGGCGATTCCGACTCGCCGAACCGGTCTCAGCTGCGCGGGACGTCCTTCCAGGGGACGGTCTTGTCGACGCGGGGCTCGCCGGGGAGGCCGAGCACCTGTTCGCCCAGGATGTTGCGCATGACCTCGCTGGTGCCTCCCTCGATCGAGTTGGCACGGACCCGCAGGAACGCATGGCCGACCCCGTGTTCGACGCCACCGAGGGACACCTCGCCGGGGCGACGGAACGTGAAGTCGTAGTTGATCTGGCCGGCCGGGCCCATGAGGTCGACACACGCCTCGAAGATCGCCTTGTTGGTCTCGGCGAAGTTCAGCTTCGCGATCGACATCTCGGGGCCGGGGTTGCCGGATCGCGCCTTCTGGGCAGCCCGCTTGTTGGTGAGTCGCATGGTCTCTGCCCGCGTGTAGAGCTTCATGACCCGGTCGAGCTTGGCCCCGGTCTTCTGATCGTCGGGGAGGCCCTTCCAGATCCCGAGCAGTGCGCCCATCGGTCCGACGCCGCCGGTGGCGCCGTCGCCGCCCCCGTCGCCGCCGCCGATGGCGTTGCGCTCGTTCATGAGGGTGGTGAGCGAGACGCGCCAGCCTTCGCCCACCTCGTCGATGCGATCGGTGTCGGGCACGCGGGCGTCGGTCATGTAGACCTCGTTGAACTCGGCCTCACCCGTGATCTGCCGGAGCGGCCGCACCTCGACGCCGGGCGCATGCATGTCGAGGGCGAAGTAGGTCATGCCCTTGTGCTTGGGCTTGTCGGGGTCGGAACGGGTGACGAGCATGCCCCAGTCGGCGATGTGGGCGAGGGTGTTCCAGACCTTCTGGCCGTTGATGATCCACTCGTCGCCGTCGCGTTCGGCCTTGGTGCCGAGACCCGGCGAAGTCGGAGCCGGCACCGGGCTCGCTGAAGAGCTGGCACCACCGTTCCTCGCCGGTGAACATCGGGCGCAGGAAGCGAGCCTTCTGTTCGTCGTTGCCGTGGGTGACGATGGTGGGTCCGGCCAACGCGAGGAAGAACGACGAGGGGTCCATGCCGGGCGCGCCCGCTTCCCTGAGCGATCGGTTCACGACCTTCTGGAGGTCGGGCCGGACGCCGAGACCGCCGAAGCCTTCGGGGAAGTGGACCCATGCGAGGCCGTGGTCGTACTGGTGACCTCGGAACTCGATGCGGTCCTCGACCGCTGGATCGTGGTCTCGCAGGAGGTCGGCGAGCGCGTCCTCGACCTTCTTGAGCTCGGCTTCAGGGGCGATCAGCTCTGACATGGGTTCGAGCGTACCCAAGACTTGACCGAGCGGTCAGGTTGTCGTGGCGGCGACGAACGACGCCCCGGTGCGCCTAGTGACCGTGCCCTGATCCGTGCATCGCTTCCATCCAGCACGGGTTGGCGGGATCGGTGATGGGTCCGCTTGCGGGCAGGCACGGATGGTGGTTCTGGAACACGTCGAACGGCAGCTGCCAGTCGGGCATGATCCAGGCGTGGGCCATCCACCAGTCGTGGTTCGGATGGTGGACTCCGCCGGCTGCGGCGCACTGCGCGGCGGTCATGTTCTGACCGATCCAGGTGCCGGCCTGCGAAAGGCACACGTTGTGATGCTGATGCCACCAGTCGTTGTCGCCGCGGAAGCCCTCGGGCGGCCCGTCGGCGCTCTGCACCCACCACGCCATCCCGGTGAGCTCGGCGTCGGGCCCGTTGCCGTCGTACATCAGGAAGTCCGGCTCCCATCCCTCGAACGTCCCGTCGACGGCACCGAAGTCGCTGCGCACGTGATGGGTGCCCATCCCGGCCGCATAGGGAACGATGCGCTGCCAGCCGTCGGCCTGGGCCGACGCCGGCGGTCGGCCACTGCTGCGCGTAGTCGACCGCCATGTCGAACCAGACCGAGTTGGTGATGCAGTCGTCCCACGAGAGTTCGCCCTTCACGATCCCCTCGTAGGGGTCGGGATCCATCACGTGGTCGCCGTGACCGCCACCGGTCGAGTCGCACCACCACGGCGGGTGTCGGGCGATGGCGCCTTGTGATCGTTGGCGCCCGTCGTGTAGACCGGCTCGACACGCGGCCAGCACGAAGAGAAACGCGAAGAAGACCGACGCCGTACGGATGCGTCGAACGCGGGATTGGGTCACCGCTTTGCTCCTCGGTCTCGCTTCGATCGCGACCCTAGCTCCGTGTCGCGCCGCGTGCTTCGACGAACGCGCGAGCGGCGTTCTCAGATGCACGCGTTGGCGAGCCAGGTGCCCGACACCTTCGACCAGAACGTCGGCTGCTCGGCGAAGCCCAGCGCCGCGTAGAAGTCGCCGCGGTCATCGGTCTGGAGGCCGATGTGCTGCCCGGGCACGCCGGCGATCAGGCGGCGCACGAGTTGCGAACCGACCCCCCGCCGACGGTGGCTCGACGACGTCCACACGTCGAGCAGGTAGGCGTTGCACACCCCGTCGCTGAGCAGCCGGCCCATGCCGATCAGCTCGGCGGAGTCCCAGGCGAAGGCGACGTGTTGGCTCTGGGCGAACGACCGTTCCAGCGCGTCGGGCGAACGCCCGTTGTCGAAGTCGTCGGCGGCCAGTGACGTCTTGGCCGCCACCCAGTCAACGGCACTCACGTCGTCATCGAAACGGATCGACATGCTCGCTGCGCCTCCTCTCCCCCGGCAATCGCGTTCAGGTGGTCTGTTTCCACTGGTTGAAGTAGGTGATCTCGGCTGCGGGGCGGCGGGGTGCCGGCACGAACGAGTCGCCGGTGTAGTAGCCGACGGGCAGGAGCGCGATCTGGGTGACGGTGTCGGGGATCCCGAGCAACTCGGCCACTTCGGCTTCGTGCACCAGGTGGAAACTGGTCCAGGCCGACCCGATGCCTCGGGCTCGCGCGGCGAGCTGGAAGCTCCAGACGCCGGGCGCCACCGACCCGTGGTAGCCGGAGACCTCGGCGTTGCTGGCACCGTCGGGCAGGCGATCGAGTCGCATGACGATCACCATCGCCGGCACCTCGGCGATGTGGTCGACCAGGAAGCGAGCAGATTCGACCACCCGACGCTGGCGTGGACCCATCGCGTCCAGATCGTTCGCGGCCAGATAGGGCCTTCCGACGCGCGCGTACACCTCGCCGATCGCCGCCTTCTTCTCGGGGTCGTCGACCACCAGCCAGCGGTTCCGCTCGAGGTTGCCACCCATGGGCGCGTGGCTGGCGATGTCGATGCATTCGAGCAGCACCTCCCGCGGCACGGGCCGGGTGAGGTCGAGTCGCTTGCGCACCTGTTTGGTGGTCGTGAGCAGACGATCGGTCTCGGCCAGGTCGAACTCGGTCATGCGGACAGACTCGCAGCTCGGACCGCGCCACGCGCCGACAGGGCCATCGGGATGGCCCTGTCGGTCGTGTGTGGAGCGGATGACCGGGATCGAACCGGCGACCTCAACCTTGGCAAGGTTGCGCTCTAGCCAGCTGAGCTACATCCGCCTGCGGGGACCGACGATAGCAAGACGGACCCGACCAGTTCGACCTCGATCGGCGAAAAGCTCAGGCGCCGCCGACGTGGGCGCGGACCCGCTGCGCCATCTCCTGGGCGAGCGGCCGATCGGGGACGCGGTCGATGGTCTCGTTGCGATCACCCGCGGTGAACACCAGCGCGGCGACCTTGTCGTCGGCCCAGCCCTGCACGGCCAGATCGGCGGTGTAGTCGAACATCTCGACCGCCGGCTTGTAGGGCCCCTCGTTGACGAGGACCACCCGCGTGGTGGTCACCGCACAGAGCCCGGTCTGATCGTGGAACCGGCCGACGCACAGCGCCTCGACCACCTCGCCCTCGCCGAGCAGGCTGCCGAGGATCGCGAAGCTGACCTTGCCGTTCTTGCGGCCGGCGTTGCCGAGGCGATCGGCTGCCGGGCCGATGCCGTGAGGGTCGGGAGGGCCGACCGGAGCGGGTGGCGGGACCGGTGCGGCCGGGGCCGGAGCGGCCATGGGCGCGGGCGGAGGACCGGGCTGGGCGGCCGGAGGTGGCGGCGCGGCCTGAGGTGCGGGGGGTGGCGGAGCCGGAGCTTCGGGGGCCGGGGGTGGCGGAGGCGGCGGAGCCGGAGCTTCGGGGGCCGGGGGTGGCGGAGCCGCAGGCGGCGGCGCGGGTGTCGCCGGAGGTGGCGGAGCCGGAGCCGCGGGGGGTGGGGGCGCCGGAGCCGGAGGAGGTGGTGGAGCGGCCGGTGACTCGGGCATCGGCGGCGGAGGAGGCGGAAGCGGGTTCTGGTCGCCGGGCTGGCTCGGATCGGACACGGGGGTCTCCTTGGATCGGACGAAGAGAGCGGATCAGGCTTGCGGACGCAGGTCGATCGACAGGGTCAGGACGCCGTCGACGAGGGTTGCGGTCGCATCGCCGATCATGGCGAAGTCCTGGAAGTCGGTCTGGGCCTGCTCGATGAAGAGCGTCCGTTCCTCGCCACCGACGGCGGGGAGGTTGCGCTTCTTCACCGCTGACGCGCGCTCGCGGAACCGTTCGATCATGGCCTCTGGGTCGAAGGCGTCGGACACGATCGCTGACCTTAGTTCGCGGTCCGCATGGGTCGGCCGGACCCTCTCAGCGTGGATCGGCGAAGACGCTTCGACCCGGGGTCGGTTCGTCGTCGACGCTCGGGGCCGACTCGGGCACGGTCAGGGTCGCTGCGGTCGACTCGTCGACGCCCGCGCCCCCCGAAGGGCTGGGCTCCGCCGGGTCGGACACGGGATCGGCGGTGACTCGCTCGGCTGCGACGGTGGCGCCCGCTGCCTGATGGGGCTTCATCGCGTTGCCGACCGACGTCGCCTCGGCCACCGACGAAGGCGTGCCGGCCTGCTCGGCCTGAGCCGGCTCGGCCAGCGCTGTCTTCTCTGCCTTGCGTGCGCTTCTCGACTTCTTCTCGCCATCGGAGGCCACCGCCGACGGGTCGGCGACCAGGGCGGCCGGGGCGAGCGGCGCGGTCATGCGCCAGTAGCGGGCGGTGAGCAGGGCCAGCGTCAACGCGATGGCGATGAGACCGGCCACGATGGCGGTGACCTTGGTCGACTCGCTGATGCCCCCGGACCCCGAGACGGCGACGGTGGTGGTCGTCGACTCCGACCCGTCGGAGCCATCGCCCGGCACCAGCAGGTTGGTGCTCGAGGTGCTGAGCGTCGTGGTCGTCTGGAGCGCGGTCGTGGGGGCCGCCGTGACCGGCGCCGATTGTCGGGTTGTGGTCGTCCGACGCACGGTGGTCGGCGGCGACGTGACCGGCGGTGGTGGTGCCGTGGCGGGCGGCTCGGTCGGTGGGGTGGCGGGTGGGTCGGTCGGTGGGGTGGTGGGCGGGTCGGTCGGCGGTGTGGTGGGCGGGTCGGTCGGCGGTGTGGTGGGCGGGTCGCCACCCCGCAGATCGGCCGCCTCGGCCCCCGAGCCCAGCATCGTCATCGCCACGGCCAACGCGATCGCGAGCAGGAGCGCCGCCCCTCGGCGCCGACGTCGGTTGCCGAGCTCTGACCCTGGGCTGCGCACGGACTCCGACTGTAGTGGCGCGCTCTCGCGGATCCGGTGACGCGGAAGGCTCATGTCTGATGCTCCGGGCACCAGTAGGTGGTCCGTCCCCCGACCGTCTCGCGCCGGAGCGTCGTGCCGTCCCGTGGACACCAGGCCCGCTCGAGGCGTGCCCGCTGGAGGTCACCGGTGTGGCTGCCACCCCGGCGCGTCAGGAGGCCGACCGTCGATCGGATCGTCCGGGCCAGACGCCGATGTTCGTCGGCGTCGAGCCCTCCGGCATCGCGGATCGGGGACAGCCCGGCGCGCCAGAGCGTCTCGTCGACGAGCAGATTCCCGAGACCGGCGACCCGGTGCTGATCGAGGAGCCGGGCCTTGAGCGGACCGGTCCCACCGGCCAGGGCCTGTCGCAGCGCTCCGACCGAGATCGCCGCCGCATCGACGCCGAGCGCAGCTTCGTCAGGATCGATCTCGACGGCTCCGAAGCGGCGCGGGTCGTTGATCGTGAGCAGCCGTCCGCTCTCGAACACCACGACGAACCGGTCCCAGCGACGGTCGTCGCGAGACGCACCGTATTCGAGGCGGTCGATGGGTCCGGCGCCGTCGATCAGCAGCCGTCCCGTCATGCCGAAGCGCAGGCCGATGACCGCACGATCGGTGTCGAGGAGCAGCAACTTGCCGGTTCGACGGACGTGTTCGACCGTCGAACCGGTCAGCGCCTCGACCACGCCGGACCGCGGGGTTCCGCGTGGATAGCGCGGGTCGATCTCGGCCACCTCGCGCACGGTGTCGCCCACCAGTTGCTCGGCGGCACGGCGGTACAGCTCGACCTCGATCAACTCGGGCACCCAACGGACGGTAGGGAGCGGCGCGGACCCGACCAAGTCTCCCAGCCAGGCGACAACGGGGTCTCGATCGACAGCTGGCAGACTCCCCTCCATGACCGTGCTGCAGATCGAAGACGACGCCGGGGCGCGTCTGCTCACCCTCGACCGCCCCGAGGCGAAGAACGCGTTCAACGAGAAGCTGTGGCACGCCACCAGCGACGCCCTCGAAGCCGCGTTGGACGACGACGACATCGGCTGCGTCGTCATCACCGGCGCTCCGGGCGCCTTCAGCGCCGGCGCCGACCTGGCCGAGATGGCCGATCCGCCCGAGATCCCCGACGGATCCCAGCGCGGCTTCTATCGCTTCATGGACGTCATCGAGGCCTTCGACAAGCCCCTCGTCGCGGCGGTCAACGGCGTGGCGGTCGGCATCGGCCTGACCCTGCTCCCCCACTGCGACCTGGTGTTCATCGCCCGGTCGGCCCGTCTGCGGGCACCATTCGTCAACCTCGGCGTCACCACCGAGGCCGGCAGCTCGGCATCCCTGGCCGCCACGATGGGCTGGCACGACGCCGCGTACGCCATCTTCACCGCCGGATGGATCGACGCCGAGACCGCGCTGCGCACCGGGTTGGCCTGGCGGCTCAGCGACGACGACCAGGTGGTGGGTGATGCCATGGAGGTGGCCCGTGAGATCGGAGCCATGCCGGTGAACGCCCTGCGAACGACCAAGCGACTGATGCTCGAGAGCCGTGGAGGATGGCGCGAGGCGCGGCGACGCGAGGACGAGGTGTTCCCGACCCTGATCGGCAGCGACGAGAACCTCGCCGTGCTCACCGCCTTCCTGGGGAGCTGAGCTCAGGCTTCGGCCAGCGCGGCCTCGAGATCGGTCCACACGTCCTCGACGTGTTCGAGTCCGACCGACAGTCGGATCATGCCTTCGCCGATTCCCATCGCCGATCGCTCGTCGGGACTCAGGGTGGCTGCCGTGGTCGACGCGGGGTGGGTGATGAGGGTCTCGGGTCCGCCGAAGCTGGCCGCGCTCGACACCAACGAGCAGCGGCGCACCATCTCGGCGCCGGCGGTTGCGCCCCCGTGGAGGTCGACGGCGACGACCGTGCCCCCGTTGCGCATCTGCTTCGCCGCCACGGTGTGGTGCGGATGGTCGTCCCGCCCCGGGTAGCGGACCGACGCCACCGCCGGGTGGTCGGCCAGGCGATCGGCCAGCACCGCCGCGGACGCGGCCTGGTGGTTCACCCGTGCGTGCAGGGTCCGCAGGCCGCGGAGCCCGTTCCAGCTGTCATAGGCGCTGGCGACCGCCCCGTGAACCAGGTGGTGACGCCACACGACGTCGATCAGTTCCTGCTCGCCGGCGACGACGCCGAGCATGGCGTCGTTGTGGCCGGCGATGCCCTTGGTGGCGGCGTGCATGACGAGATCGACGCCGTGGTCGAGGGGGCGCTGCACCGCCGGCGTCGCCATGGTCGAGTCGACGACGGTGAACGGCCCGGCGATCTGGCCGATGGCCTCGAGGTCGACGATGTCGAGACCGGGATTGGCGGGTGTCTCGACCAGGACGAGCATCGTTCGACCGGGCTGGACCGCAGCTTCGACCGCCCCGGCGTCGGTGGCATCGACGAAGGTGACGTCGATGCCGAACCGCGGGCACACCATCGTCAGCAACTGGTTCGTGACCGAGAACGTCCGGTGCTGCGCCACGATGTGATCGCCGCTCGAACACAGCGCCATCACGACGGTCGACAGCGCTCCCATGCCCGACCCGCAGGCGATGGCGGCCTCGGCGCCCTCGACCGCAGCGATGGCGTCGGCGAAGTCGTTCACCGTCGGGCTCCCGTTGCGGCCGTAGAAGTCGGGGGGCCGCGACTCGAAGTTGAGCTGCCGCGCCCGGTCGAGATCGTCGATCCGGTAGGTGGTCGACGGCCACAGGACCGGGGCGAGAGAGGCCCCGTCGTGCTGGCGACCCGCACGGATGGCCTCGGTCTCGGGGCGGAGATCGTCGGTCATGGGTGCTCCAGTTGGATCTCGTCGAGGAAGTCGGCCAGATGCGGACCGAGTTGGGCGTGTTCGATCAGGAATGCATCGTGGCCGTGCGGACTGTCGAGTTCGAGGTAGCGGGCGGTGCCCCCGACGCGCACGATCGAGTCGGCGATCTCGGCCGACTGATAGGCCGGATAGAGGTTGTCCGAGCTCACCCCGATCGACAGGGCCGGCGCCGAGATGCGGCGCACCGCGGCGTCCATGCCGCCCCGCGATCTGGACAGGTCGTGGAGGTCCATCGCCTTGGTGAGCACGAGGTAGCTGTTGGCATCGAAGCGGCGGACCAGCTTGTCGCCGTGATACTCGAGGTAGCGCTCGACCTCGAACCGTTGCCAGAGCTCGAAACGTTCCTCGGGCTCGACCGGGTCGCGTCCGAACTTCTCGGTGAACACGTCGTCGCTGCGGAACGTGATCTGGCTGATCTGGCGAGCGAGGGCGAGCCCGTCGTGCGGGCCGCTGCCGTCGGCGGCGTCGTAGTAGTCGCCGCCGCGCCAACCCCGGTCGAGCTTGATGATCCGGCGACCCGTGCTCCACCACCCGATCTGTTGCGCCGAGGCTGCGAGGCAGGTGGCGATCGGGATCAGCGAGCGGACGCGGTGGGGGTACATGACCGCCCACTCGAGGGCCTGCATGCCCCCCATCGAGCCGCCGATGATCGCCAGCCAGCGGTCGACCCCGAGCGCATCGGCGACGGCGGCCTGGGTGCGCACCATGTCGCGCACGGTGACCACCGGGAATCGGCTTCCGTACGGCTCGCCGTCGGCCGGGTGCGGGCTCGCCGGCCCGGTGCTGCCCTGGCACCCACCCAGGACGTTGACGCCGACCACGAAGTAGCGGTCGGTGTCGATCGTCTTGCCGGGCCCGACGAGCTCGGACCACCATCCCGCGGTCGGCTGGCCCGGCTTTGCCGGTCCGGTCAGGTGGGCGTCACCGGTGAGCGCGTGCGGGATCAGGATGGCGTTGCCCGCCTCGGCGTCGAGCGTCCCGAAGGTCTCGTAGGCGACCGTCGGGCCCAGCAGCAGGTCGCCGCCCTCGAGGGCGAACGGCCGGCCCGGGTTGACCTGGAGGAAGGTGCGATCGGCGACCGGGTCGCCGGGGCGCCATGCGCCCGTGACCGGAAAGGCGCTGGCATGGGCCCGTCGACCCCCGCGAGGGTCCTGGCTCAGTGGCGTGGGTTGGAGGTCGGGATCGTCCATGTCTCGTATTCGACGGACACCCGACTGCGCTGGCACTTCGTTGTCCGGGAGTTCCGGACCACATCCCCACCGAGGTGGGAGGCACCTTGGGTGTCCAGTCCCAGGTTGCCGGACCCGATGCATCGGGCCGCTCTTGATGACGCCGAGACGATACCCCGAGGACCGGCCGCCAGGAAACCGACCACCCCGACCGCCGATCTTCGTACGTTCTGGGCCACACAGAGGATCAGGCCGTACAAGGATCGGGGTGGTCAGGGTCGGGTGGTCAGGGGGTTGGGTGGTCGAGGGATTGGTGGTGGGCCAGATCGACGATGTCGCCGAACTCGTCGAAGCCGACGACGGTGTCGAGGTGATCGCGCAACGTGCCCTGCTCGGCCAGCACGGCGAGGTTGTCCTGCATGGCCTTGACCGCGGTGAACAGCACCGACAGCGGTGAGACGATCAGGTCGAAACCCAGCTCCGACAGCTCGGCGGCGGTGAGCAACGGTGTCTTGCCCGCTTCGACCATGTTGGCCACCCGGGTCACGCCCGGCAGTGCTTCGGTGATGGCGCGCAGTTCCTCGACGGTCTCGGGAGCCTCGACGAACACAGCGTCGACCCCGACCTCGACCGCGGCGCGAGCCCGATCGATCGCCTCGTCGAGACCGGCGACGGCACGAGCGTCGGTGCGGGCGGTCACGAACACGTCGCTGCGCTGGTCGACGGCCGCTGCCAGCTTGGCCAGCCAGTCGTCGACCGGGACGATCTCCTTGCCGTCCATGTGGCCACACCGCTTCGGCCACACCTGATCCTCGATGAAGATGCCGGTGGCGCCCGCCTGCTCCCACAGGTCGACCGTCCGGCGGACCGAGAGCGGGTTCCCGTACCCGGTGTCGCCGTCGACGACGACCATCAGGTCGGGATTCGCGGTGCAGACCCGTCGGGCCACCTCGGCCATCTCGGTCTGGCCCAGATAGCCGTAGTCGGGCAGGCCGAGCAGCGCGCCCGAGACGCAGTAGCCACTCAGGAACACGGTGTCGAAGCCGGCCCGCTGGGCGAGACGAGCCGACAGCGCGTCCCAGGCGCCGGGCATCAGCACCGGCCCGCCGGTCGAGAGTCGGGTGCGGAGCGCCGACCCGGGCCTGCTCACCGCCCGAGCACCTCGCGGGCCTTGGCCTGGAGGCCGCTGTAGTCGACCTTGCCGTTCGGTGCCCGCCCGATCGTGTCGATGACGACGATGTCTCGAGGGGCCTTGTAGTGCGCCAGTTCGGCCTTGACGAGGTCGATGACCGACTCGTCGTCGATCTGCCCACCCGCCTGCGCCGACAGCTCGACGACCGCGCAGATCGACTCGCCGAACTGCTCGTGCGGGATCCCGACGCACACCGCGTCCTCGACCGAGTCGTGCTGCTTGAGCACCTCCTCGACCTCCTCGGGGAAGACCTTCTCGCCGCCGGTGTTGATGCACACCGATCCCCGACCGAGCAGTTGCAGCGTGCCGTCGGCGTTGACCTTGGCGTGATCGCCGGGCACGCCGTAGCGGACACCGTCGATGATCCGCCAGGTCTGGGCCGACTTCTCGGGGTCCTTGTAGTACCCGCTGGGGCCGGCACCTGCGATGGCGACGATGCCCGTCTCGTCGGATCCCGGCTCGACCGGACGGCCGTCCTCGGTGAACACCTTCACCCGTTCGCCCAACTGGAACGTGGCCGTCTGTTCCGCCTGCCCCGCCATCGACAGCGATGCGCCGAGGCCGACCGCCTCGGACGATCCGTAGCTGTCGTACAGCAGCGTGGTCGGCAGGTGTTCGAGCAGGCCGTCCTTGACCTCCTGGCTCCACATGACTCCCGAACTCACGATGACCGCGAGGCTCGACAGGTCCCAGCGATCGGGGTGCTCGCGCGAGCGCGGCGAGCAGCGGCCGGCCGAACGCGTCGCCGACGATGACCATCGACGCCACCGAGTGCTGCTCGACGAGATCCCACAGCTCGCTGGCCACCAGGTGTCGATTCGGATTGAGGACCAGGGACCCGCCGCCGGTGAGATTGACGAACGCGCTGAACTGTCCGGTGCCGTGCATCAGCGGGCAGCCAGGGAGTTGCGGAAGCGGATCGGACTCGACCGCCCGCTGGGCGATGTGGTCGAGGTCGTCGGCCGGGGATTGACCGAGGACCGGATTGCCGCCGGCCCCGAGCACGGCGAACAGATCACGCTGGGGCCACATCACACCCTTCGGCATGCCGGTGGTCCCGCCGGTGTAGATCATCAGGATGTGGTCCTCGCTCCGACCCCACGGGCCGACCACGCGGTCGGCGCCGGGCGCGACGACCGACTCGTAGTCGACCGCCCAATCGGGCTCGGGCTCGCCGTCGGCCACCACGTACCAGCGCTTCACCAGGGGCAGCTCCGCGCGGATCTCGTCGAGCAGCGGAGCGAAGCTCGCATGGAACACCACCGCCTCGGCGTCGGCGTTGTCGAAGAGGTAGGTGATCTCGTGTGGCCCGTATCGGTAGTTGGTGTTGAACGGCACCAGGCCGGCCTTGAACGAGGCCACGTAGGTCTCGAGGTAGGCGGGATCGTTGTAGAGATAGGCGGCGACCTTCGACTGCTCGTTCAGCCCGGCCGCCAGGAGATCGGCAGCCAGGGCGTTGGCCCGCCGATCGAGGTCGTGCCAGGTGTGGACCGTGTCGCCGAAGACCTGGACCGGCCGACCGGGAACCGCAGCCGCCACCGCTTCGAAGATGTCGCCGTAGATGCCTTCCATGGCGGCGCACACTACGCGGCGGAACGCCGCCGATCCCCAGGCACCCCGCACCGACACCGCCGCGTGCCCCGGGTGTGGATCTGGCACGGTGTCGGGGTGGCGCCCGGCTTCCTCGCATCGGCACGCAGGGCGGCTCGGGACGCGGGCGTGCCGATACCGGCCGAAGCCGAAACCGCCGCCGAGTCCCAGGCCGTCGCCCTGCCCCTCGACCCGGGTCTCGATCCTTGGGTGGCGCTCGGCGTCGCCTACGAGGCCTCGCTCGGTCCGGACGAACGCTCGAGTCGGGGCGCCCACTTCACGCCCCGATGGTTGGCCGATGCGATGGTGGCACGCACGGTCGACGCCACGTCGGGCCCCGTCATCGACCCGGCGTGCGGCACCGGCGTCTTCCTGCTCGCGGCCCTCGACCGGCTCGTGGCCTGTGGGGTACGACCGGTCGATGCCCTCGCGAGGGTGGTCGGCCACGACATCGACCGGATGTCGCTCGACGTCGCCGACCTGTGTCTGCGCTGGTGGGCCCACGCGCACGACGCCGAGTACGCGGGTCCGGTGCTGATCGAAGGCGATCCGTTGCTTCGACCCGACACCTGGCGCCCGGGTGACCTCGCGCCGGTCGTGGTCGCCAACCCGCCGTTCCTCGATCAGCTCGACGGAACCTCGGCGAGGACTGCCGAGCGCCGGGCCGCACTGCAGCGTCGGTTCGGCGACGAGGTGGCGGCGTACACCGACGATGCCGCGCTCTTCCTCGCATGGGCCGTCGACACCGCCGGCGCGACGGGAACGGTGGCGATGGTGCTCCCGCGCTCGATGCTGGCGACGCGCGACGGCCGCGGCGTCCGTCGTCGCGTCACCGATCATGCCGCGCTGCGCACCGTCTGGTTCGACGACGCCGACACCTTCGCCGCCGGCGTCCGTGTCTGCGTCGTCGTCCTCGACGTCGGCGGTGTCACCGGTCAGGTCGACGTCTGCGCCGGGAGGTCGTTCGAGACGCTCTCGCGGGTTCCGTCACCCGACGCGAACACGTGGTCCCCGTTGCTCGCGGCAGCCGAGGGCGTTCCCGCCGTCGCCCTGCCCGGCGGTGCGGTGCTCGGCGACCACGTCGAGGTGGTCGCCGGCTTTCGGGACGAGTACTACGGCCTCGCCGGGGCGGTCGTCGAGCCGGGCGAGCCATCGGACCTGCCGCGACTCGTCACGTCGGGAGCCATCGACCTCGCCGAGCTCAGGTGGGCCGATCAACCGATCCGGTTCGCCAAACACCGATGGCACCGGCCGCGGGTCGATGTCACCGCGATCGAGTCCGAAGGGGTCCGGACGTGGGTCCGACGGCTGATGAGACCGAAGATCCTCGTTGCCACCCAGACCCGGGTCGTCGAAGCCGCCGTCGATGACGTGGGCGACTGCGTCGGATCCGTTCCGGTGCTCAACGTCATGCCGATCGACCACCACGACCTCTGGAGGTTCGCTGCGGTGCTTGCCGCGCCGCCGGTGACCGCCTGGGCGCTCTCGCGACGGGCGGGCACGGCGCTGTCGGCCGGCGCCCTGAAGCTCGCCGCCGACGACATCCGCGCCGTTCCGCTCCCGACGGATCGAATCGCATGGGACGCCGGTGCCGGGCACTTCGAGGACGCTCACGCGGCCGGCAGTCGCGAGGAGCGGGTGCGGGCGCTCGACCACTTCGGCCGGTCGATGACCGAGGCGTATGCCTGCGACGCCTCGGTGTTCGAGTGGTGGACCGCCCGGCGGGGCTGAACGTGGGATCGTGGGCGCCCCTACGATCGGGCGAGCATGACCGACGTCGATGCCTCGCTCGACCAACTCCGGGAGATCTGCACCGCGTTGCCCGAGGTGACCGAGCGGGTCAGCCACGGTGCGCCGACGTTCTTCGTCCGCGGCAAGAAGACCCTTGCGCACTTCCACGACGACCATCACGACGACGGACGGCTGGCCATCTGGTGCGCCGCACCCGACGGGGTGCAGGAGTCGCTGATCACCGAAGACCCCGAGCGGTTCTTCCGTCCCCCGTACGTCGGGCATCGAGGCTGGATCGGCGTCCGCCTCGACGTCGAGGTCGATTGGGACGAGATCGCCGACATCATCGAGGACGCCTACCGCTGCGTCGCCCCCAAGACGCTGATCAACCAGCTCGACGCAGAGAAGGAGAAGTAGAGGCCCACGCGGCGGCTCGGCTCAACCGATGACGGCCGTGTCGGCCCTCGGCGCCGCGTTCGAGGACGGGCTGCGCCAGATGAACCCGTCGTTCAAGAAGTGCAGGCCGCCCACACCGAGGTACCCCGCGGCGGCCAACTGGCGCGCCATGAAGGGCCGGATGGCCGCGAAGGCCACGACGACGACGAGGGCGAACACGACGACACTCCCCGCCGGACCCAGCGGCCCGGTGACCACCCGCCTGAGCCGGCTCGGACTTCGCCCGATTCCTCGGCCGAGCCCGCTCGAGCCGCTGCCACTTCACCAGGGCCCGCCGCGCCGACTGCGAAGAACGGCACCCACGCCCATGCGACCGCCAGGTCGAGTCCCCGGCCGCCCAGCCATTCAGTCCTCGGCGACGGCATGAGGCCGACCCTGTTGGGCTGCAGGATCCTCAGCTGTCGACGAGCGGGTCCCACGCGACGAGGTGCGAGAGACGCTCGTCGTTCGAGAACATCTCGACGATGGGCAACGCATCGAGTCCGAGGCGCTTCTGGAGCCGCTTGACCACCAGTTCCTCGTTCCAGAGCACCAACGTCACCGCGAGGCCCTTGGTGCCGGCGCGGGCCGTGCGGCCGGACCGGTGGAGGTAGGTCTTGTGCTCGGGCGGCGGGTCGAAGTGGATGACGACGTCGATCTCGTCGATGTCGAGGCCGCGTGCGGCCACGTCGGAGGCCACGAGCGCGTCGAGCTTGCCGTCGGAGAAGTCGGCGAGGCCCTTCTCGCGCACCTTCTGCGGCAGGTCGCCGTGCACGGCCTTGGCCCGCACGCCGATGTCCTCGAGGTCGCGGGTCAGCCGATCGGCGGCCCGCTTGGTGTTGGTGAAGATGAGGGTTCGTTCCGATGCCTTGGCGATGGCGCCGGCGACCTTCGCCTTGTCCATCTCGTGCACGTGGAGGAACCGGTGGGTCATCTGCTCGACGGTGACCTCCTTCTCCTCGACCTCCATGAACACCGGGTCGTGCTGGTAGCGCTTGACGAGCCCGTCGATCACGCCGTCGAGGGTGGCCGAGAACAGCAGGGTCTGGTGCTGGCCCTCGATGTGCCGAAGGACCCACTCGACCTGCGGAAGAAAGCCCATGTCGGCCATCCGGTCGGCCTCGTCGAGCACCACGCAGCTGATGTCGTTGACCTCGGCCTCACCCCGTTGGATCAGGTCGATCAGCCGTCCGGGAGTGGCGACGATCAACGAGGCACCGTCGGCGAGTCCCTGCACCTGGGCGTCGAACCCGGCGCCGCCGTAGACCGTGAGCGTCTGGTGCCCGCGGCTGGCCGCCAGCGGTTCGAGGACCTCGGCGACCTGGATCGCGAGCTCGCGGGTCGGAACCATCACCAGGGCCCGGGGCCGCTTTCGGCTGCCCTTCTCGAGCCGGTCGATGAGCGGCAGCCCGAAGGCGAGGGTCTTGCCCGAGCCCGTCTTGGCCTTGCCGCACACGTCGCGCCCGGCGATCGCGTCGGGAATGGTGAGTTCTTGGATGGGAAACGGACGCTCGATGCCGTCGGCGGCAAGAACATCGACGAGGTCCTCGGGCACTCCGAGGTCGGCGAAAGTTGTCATGAGAGACGACATGGTCCCCCACCAGCGGGTTCGCGCACCATTCGACGGCGCCCGAGCGACGCTCAGGGGCGCCGAACCCTGCCGTTCACCACGGCGATTCCCTCGCGCTCGAGACGAGCAGCGTGGTCGCGTTCGTGGCCGGGGACGAGGCGGCCGGCGACGGTCACCACCCGCCACCACGGCAGGGTTCCGCCCGACTTGGCCAGCAACGAGCCCACCGCGCGCGCCGCACCCGGCCAGCCGGCTTCCTCCGCCACCTCGCCATAGGTGACCACGTCGCCCGGCTGCAGCGAATCGAGGACGGCGATGACCGCGTCCTCGAACGTCGCACCCCGCTCGCCTCGCCGGTGATCCGCCACGTCGGCCACCTTAGGATCGGGCCACAGGAGGGTCGATGGACCGCACGTTGAGCGATGCCGAGATCACGAACCACGTCGATGCCGTGGCCGCCGACGGCTTCACGGTGGTCGAGGCTGCGCTGAGCACCGATCTCGTCGACGCGCTCGTCGGTGCGATCGAGCGGCTCGAAGCCGACCTCCACGTCGAACCAGCCGACAACGACTTCGAGGGAACCCACACCCGACGCATCTACAACCTGCTGGCCCACGACGAGGTCTTCCGCCGCGTCCCGGTCCACCCGGCCATCCTGCCGATCGTCGACGGCATCCTCGGCCCGGGTGCGCTGCTCTCGACGCTGTCGTCGATCGCCATCGAACCCGGCGAGACGGCCCAGCCGATCCACGCGGACGATCAACTCATCCCGATCCCGAAGCCCCACCCGGCGATCGTCTGCAACAGCATGTTGGCCCTCACCGACTTCACGGTCGCCAACGGGGCGACACGGATCGTCCCGGGCTCCCACACCGCCGAGTCTCCCGACTACGGACGGCACTACGACACCGTGCCGGCCGAGATGGAGCGCGGCTCGGTCCTGATCTGGCACGGCAGCCTCTGGCACGGCGGCGGGGCGAACGAGAGCCCGGCGCGGCGGATCGGCATCGCCAACAACTACTGCGCCGGCTACATCCGCCAGCAGGAGAACCAGCAACTCGGACTCGCCCGCGCCATCGTGCAGGACTTCGAGCCCCGGCTCCAGAAGCTCGTGGGCTACTCCGTCTACAACGGGCTCATCGGGCACATCGACAAGGCCGACCCGCGGTCCCTCCTCGGGGGCGAGAGCGGATCGATGGTCTGGGACGCAACCTGAGCGCAGCGGTAGGTTGCCCCCCGCCATGGACCTGGAGGACCTCGTCGCCGGGTGGCCGGCTGCCCACATCAGCGCGTCGGTGTGCTCCGCAGCAGGGCCCGAGAGCATGACCGGCGACCCGGATCGACCCTTCGCCCTCGCCTCGGTGACGAAGCTCCTCACGGCGTGGGCGGTGCTGGTGGCGGCCGAGGAGGGCATCATCGATCTCGATCAGCCTGCCACCGACGCCGGTGCCACCGTGGCCGATCTGCTCGCCCATGCGGCGGGGCTCGGACCCGACGGCGATCAGCTCACCGGGCCCCGGACCCGCCGGATCTACTCCAACGCCGGCTACGAGGTGCTGGGCGAACTGCTCACCCGATCGGCCGAGATGTCCTGGGCCGACTACGTCCGAGAAGCCGTGTTCGAACCGCTCGGGATGGCGTCGTCGCAGATCACCTCGCCGGCCCACGGGGCGGTGTCGACCCTCGACGATCTCACCTCCTTCGCGGCCGAGTTGCTCGACCCCCGGCTGGTGGCGGGCTCGACTCGCGACCGAGCCACCCGGCCCCACCTGGGTGACCTGGGCGGTGTCCTGCCGGGATTCGGGCGGCACGACCCGAACCCGTGGGGACTCGGACCCGAGATCCGGGGCGGCAAGGACCCTCACTGGACGGGCCGCACCAACAGCCCGCAGACCTTCGGGCACTTCGGCCAGAGCGGCACCTTCGTCTGGATCGATCCGGCCATCGCTCGCGCCTGCGTGGTGCTCACCGACGAGCCGTTCGGACCGTGGGCTGCGACGCACTGGCCGGCCTTCAGCGACCAGGTGATCGGTCGCTCGGCATGAGCCTCCTCAACGAGCTGAAGGCGCGTCAGGCGCTCGCCAACATCGGCGTCGACGCCGGCGACGACCTCGTGCGCGCCCCGAGTGTCACCAACGAGGTCTGGATGACGTCGGACCATGTCGTCCGTCTCGGGTTCGACCAGTCGGGCCGTTTGGCCCGCGAAGCCGCCCTGGCCGAGCGGCTCCCGCCAGAAGTGGGCTGCCCCGAGGTCGTCGAGGTCGGACAGCAGGGCCACCTGACCTACCTGGTGTCTCGTCGCCTCCCCGGCGTGCCGCTCTCGCACGTCTGGGCCCGCCTCACACCTGACGACCGTCGTGCCACCGTGACGGCGCTCGGCACGCGGCTCGCCGTGCTGCATGGGGTGTCGGCCGAGGGCTGCCCGCCGGTGCCCGACCCGCCGCAGCCGCTCGGCGGCTCCGAGCACCTCTCCCCACTCCACGACACCATCGCCCGGGCGAGCCTGGTCGAGGGCGTCGACCTCCTTCTGATGGCCGAGACGAGTGACCTGGTGCAACGGCTGAGCCCGTATCTCCGGACGTTTCCGACCGACACCCTCATCCACGGCGACCTCACCTTCGCCAATGTGCTGTGGCACGCAGGCGAGGTGACCGGGCTGCTCGACTTCGAATTCGCCCGCGGTGCGCCGAACGACCTCGACCTCGACATCCTGCTGCGCATGTGCGGCTTCCCCGAGCTGTTCGTCGACGATGCCCACCTGGCAGACGCCCGGCGGTCCGACTACGCGGAGGTCCGAACCGACCTGCAACGGGCCTACCCCGACCTGTTCTCGGTGCACCGGCTCGACGATCGACTCCGGCTCTACGCCGTGGCGTTCACCGTGCGAGAGCTCACGCAACTCGACTCGATCGTGCCCGCGACCAAGCAGCTTCCTGCTCATCCCCAGCAGCGCCTGCACGCGCTGGTCCACGCCACGAGCTACCTCGACTGATCAGGGCAGCTGCTGCTCCTCAGAGCGCGTCGATGGGGACGGCGAACAGCTCGGCAGGACCGGCCTTCACGGTGTCGACGAGCCCTTTGGCCACCGGGAGCAGGTGCTCGGCATAGAAGCGAGCCGTCGCGATCTTCGCCTCGAGGAACACGGCATCACCGGATCCCTCGGCCAGGGCCCGGTGAGCGGCGAGCGCCGAGGTGGCGAGGAGCCAACCGCCGGTCACCTGGCCGAAGATCCGCAGGTACGGCGTGGCGCCGGCGAGCGTGTTGTTGGGGTCGGCGAGCCCGTTGGCGAGCATCCAGTTGGTCGTGTCCTCCAACACGTCGACGCCCTCGGTGAGCCGAATGCGAATCGATGCGAGGTCGTCGATTCCCTCCAGCTCTGCGACGGTCGCTCGCAGGCGTGCGAGGTAGTCGGCCACCACCCCGCCGGCACGCATCGGGAGCTTGCGGCCGACGAGGTCCATCGCCTGGATGCCGTTGGTGCCCTCGTAGATCGGGGCGATGCGGCTGTCGCGGAAGTGCTGCGCGACGCCGGTCTCCTCGACGAAGCCCATGCCGCCGAACACCTGGATGGCGAGCGAGGTGACCTCGACGCCCAGGTCGGTGCCCCACGCCTTGGAGATGGGCGTGAGCAGGTCGGCCAGTTCGCTGTGTCCGGTCCGGGCCTCGGGGTCGGGGTGGTGGTTGGCGCCGTCGATGCAGGCCGCGTTCAGGTAGATGAGCGCACGGGCAGCCTCGGTGTAGGCCTTCATGGTCATCAGCATCCGGCGCACGTCGGGATGGTCGACGATGGGCGACTTCTCCCCCTTCTCGGCGCCGGGAGCCCGACCCTGGAGCCGGTCCTTGGCGTAGGCGAGCGCCGGCTGCCAGGCCCGCTCGGCCAGCGACAGCCCCTCGAGCCCGACCGAGAGGCGGGCGTTGTTCATCATCGTGAACATGTATCTCATGCCGGCGTTCGGCTCGCCGATGAGGAAGCCGACGGCCTCGTCGTACTCGAGGACACACGTCGGGCTCGCCTTGATGCCCATCTTGTGCTCGATCGACACGCACTCGACGGCGTTGCGGTCGGCGGGCGAACCTGTCGTCGTCCAGGAGGAACTTCGGGACGATGAAGCACGAGATGCCCTTCGTTCCCGGAGGCGCGTCGGGCACCCGGGCGAGGACCAGGTGGACGATGTTGTCGACCATGTCGTGCTCGCCGAAGGAGATGAAGATCTTCGTGCCCGAGATCCTCCACGTGCCGTCGTCACCAGGCTCGGCCTTGGTCCGGAGCGCACCCACGTCCGAGCCGGCCTCGGGCTCGGTCAGGTTCATCGTGCCGGTCCACTCGCCGCTGACCATCTTGGGGAGATAGGTCTCCTTCAGCGTCTCGTCGCCGTGAGCGAGCAGCAGGTCGATGGCCCCCTGGGTGAGCAACGGTGCCATCGAGAACGCCATGTTGGCGCTGGTCATGATCTCCTGGAGCACGATCCCGGCGAGCCACGGGAACCCGCCGCCGCCATAGGCCTCGGGGAACGGGACTCCTCCCCAGCCGGCCTTCACGTACTGCGCGTAGGCCTCCTTGAACCCGTCGGGTGTGGTCACCGTCCCATCGGGGTTGCGCACGCTGGTCTGCTGGTCGCCGGGTGCGTTGAGGGGCGCGAACTGGTCTTCGAAGAACCGGGCGGCCTCCTCGACCGCACCGACGATGGTCTCGACGTCGAGGTCCGCGAAGTCGGGGTACCGGGTGATGCCATCGAGGTCCACGACATGATCGAGCACGAAGCGGATGTCGTCGAGGGGGGCCGAGTAGTCGGTCATGGCCGCCGAATCTAGAACCAGCCCCGTCCTTGCGGCATATCGGGAATCCTCCCGATGCGTCGGTTTCGGTTCTGGGCGTACGTTCTGCTCTGAAGCCGAGACGAGGAGCAGGACATGGGCTGGCTGAGCAACGCGTGGAACAACGTCACCGACGCGGTGGGAAACGCGATCGAGGACGTCGAGGACTGGGTGGACGAGGCCGTCGACGATGCCAGCGATTGGGCCAATCAGGCCGCCGACGACGTGAACGACTGGGCGAACCAGGCCGCCGAGGACACCTCGAGCTGGGCCCAGGGCGCCGCCGAGAACGCCAACACCTGGTTGACCAACATGGTGTCCAACGTGGGCAACTCGATCGAGTCGGCCTACAACGACACCGTCGACTGGGCCGACCAGGCTGCCGCGGACGTACAGACCTGGGGCGAGACCGCATGGGACAACGCCAACGAATGGACCGGCCAGGCGTGGCAGAACGCCAACGAATGGGCCGGCCAGGCCTACGAGGACACCGTCGACTGGGGCGAGAACGCCATCGACGACATCCGGGAGGCCGGCGAGAACGCCGTCGACGGGGTTCGAGAGTGGGGCGAACAGGCCGTCGAGGATGCCCAGGAGTGGGGAGAGAACGCCGTCGAGGACATCAGGGAATTCGGCGAGAACGCCATCGACCGTGTCGAGGAGTTCGGCGAGGACAGCGTCGAGTGGGCCGGCGACCGACTCGAGGACATCAAGGAATTCGGCGACGACGCCATCGAGTGGGGCGAACAGGCGGCTCAGGACGCGCGCGATTGGACCGAGCAGGCACTCGACGACGCTTCCACCTGGGTCGAGGACGCCGTGGACAACGGCGTCGCATGGGGAGAGGAGGCGTACCGCGATGTCGTCGACTGGGGCGAGCAGGCCGGACGCGACATCAAGGAATTCGGCGACGACGCCATCGAGTGGGGTGAGAACGCCGTCGAGGACATCAAGGAGACCGGCGAGAACCTGCTCGAGGACGTGGTCGACTGGGGCGAGCAGGCCGTCGAGGACATCAAGGAATTCGGCGAGGACGCCATCGACGAGGTCGAGGAGTTCGGCGAGAACGCCGCCGAGTGGGCCGGTGAGCGCTGGCAGGATGCTCGCGAGTGGGGCGAACAGGCGGTCGACGACGTCCAGGCGTGGGGCAACGAAGCCGTCGACGACGCCCAGGAGGTGGGCAACCGGGTCATCGACCAACTCCAGGAGATGGGCCAAGACGTCCAGGACTTCGGCGAGAACGCCGCCGAATGGGCCGAACAAGCCGGACGCGACGCCATCGAATGGGCCCAGGAAACCGGCAACGACGTCGCCGACTACGCCGAAGCCGCCGCCGAATGGGCCAAGGAGACCGGTCAGAGCGCCGCCGAGTTCGCCGAGCAGGCCGTCCAGAACGTCCAGGCGTGGGGCAACGAAGCCGTCGACGACGCCCAGGAGGTGGGCAACCGGGTCATCGACCAACTCCAGGAGATGGGCCAAGACGTCCAGGACTTCGGCGAGAACGCCGCCGAATGGGCCGAACAAGCCGGACGCGACGCCATCGAATGGGCCCAGGAAACCGGCAACGACGTCGCCGACTACGCCGAAGCCGCCGCCGAATGGGCCAAGGAGACCGGTCAGAGCGCCGCCGAGTTCGCCGGAGAGATGATCGCCGACATCCCTGACACCGTCGCCGGCGCCAAGGAGGAGTTCGTCGACCCGATCGCCGAAGGGATCGACCGAGCCGTCGACGATGTGCAGGAGGCCGGGCGCGACGCGTTCGACCGCGTGCAGGACTTCGCCAACGACGCGGCCGACTCGGCCCAGGCGCTCCACGAGAACCTCGTCGACCGGGTGCAGGAGTCGGCGGGCAACGCGGTCGACGATGTCCGGACATGGGGCGACGGAGTCATCGACGACGTCCAGGAGGCGACCGGCACCGAGGGCGGGTTCATCGACCGTTTCCAGGAGGGCCGGAACTCACTGTTCGACCGCCTGGAGGACTTCGCCGACGAGGCCGTCGACGGAGCACAGGAGTCGGGCGGCAACCTGTTCGACCGACTCCAGGACCTCAGCAACCGTGCGGCCGACGCAGCCCAGGACGCGCAGGAGAGCGCCGTCGACATGGCCCAGGACATGGGCGACGTCGACCTCGTCGACGTGGTCACCGGCGGCCCCGGCGGCCCCGGATCGATCTCCGACATCATGAGTTGGGCCGAACAAGCGGCCAACGACGCCACGGAGGCCGCCCAGTCCTGGCTCGACGACAGCGTCGACCACGCCTTCGACGAGGTCATCGACGATCCCGGGAGCCTGCTGCCCGACTGGGCGAGCGGCTTCGCCAGCAACGACGGCTCGGACCCGGGCGGCATCTTCAGCTCGATCTACGAGACGATGGACAACGCCATCGACGACGTCATGGACAGCGTTGTCTCGGGGCCGATCCCCGATCCGGCCGAGGCGCTCGCCGAGTTGCAGGACCTGCTCGATGCTGCGGCCAACGCCGGCAGCCCCGAGGAAGTCCAGGAGCTGCTCGCGCAGGCCCAGGATCAGGTCGACGACATGATCGACGGGATCCCCGCCGATGACCCGGTGGCCGAGGTCGCCGAGCACTTCGACGGCGTCCGCGAGAACCTCGCCGACGCCGTCAGCGGAGCCGCCGACGATGCCCCCGACCTCCTCGACCAGGTGCGCGACCAGATGCAGTCGGCGGTCGAGGAAGCGCAGCAGACGGTGCAGAACGCCGGCGACGAGGCCGTCGACGAAGGTCCCGGAGGGTTGTTCGACCAGATCCAGACACGGGTCGGCGAGGCCTTGGAGAGCGCACTCGAGACGGCCACACCGACCGGTGAGGAGGGCCCCGACCTGGGCGAGGTGGTGCGCGCCGAGATCGACGGCCTCGTCCAAGAGCTCGCCGACGAGACCGGCATCGACACCGGCGCCCCCGACCACACCCCCGACTGGGTCGAACAGGCTCAGGAACAGGTCGAGGGCTGGGTCGAGTCGACGGTGGCCCAGGCCGAGTCCGCAGTCGCCGAGGCACCGGCCGCGGCGGTCCAGGAGGTCGGCGCGGCGAGGGCAGCGTGGAACGAGGCCGTCGCCGAACGCATCCGCGAGGCCGTCGCCAACGAGGAGGCGGGCGTCCACGACGAACTCTGGGACGAGCACCCCGACCTCAGAGGGATCATCGCCAAGGCCGTCGAGCAGGCAGACGACGCCCCGGCCCGGGTCACCCAGGAAGCCGACGGCTGGATCGACGTGCTCAGCACCGACGCCACCGCGACGGCCGAACGCGGCGACGTGTCCGAGTTCGACGATCTCGACACGGTCGACCTCGACCGGCTCCCGGCCGAAGCCGGGGACGGCTGGGACAGCAAGGACCTCGAGCACCGGGGCAACGACGTCGCCGATCTCGATGCGCTCGCCGCCGAAGCCGACGCGCCGGTGCGAGTCGAGCCCTCCATCGAATACCAGGACGGCGACGACCTGCTCGACACCCGGCCCGTCGGCGACGCCGGCCCGGTCAAGGAGTTCCAGGATGGCGACGACCTGCTCGCGGTCGATCGAGGCGCCGACGAGCTCGACCTCGATGCGTTCGCCGCAGAGGCCGCCGCACCGGTCGAGGCGGTGGCCGAACCGGCGCTCGACGACGCCTTCACGGGCGTCGACGCCGCGACGGCCGACATCGCCGTCGAACCGGCGTTGGCCCCGAACCGATCCCGGAGCCCGAGCCGGTGGCGGTCGAACCACCACCGGAGCCGGTGTTCGTGCCCGAGCCCGACCGGTCTTCGAGCCGGCTGCCGACGTGACCGCGGTCGCCGAGCCGGCCCCTACACCCGAACCGGTCTTCGAGCCCGAACCCGAGCCGATGCCCGAACCCGACCTGCCCGAACCCGACATGGACATGGACGCCGGCTGAGCCGGAGGAGACCAAGATGAGCCTGCAAGAACCAGAAGTCCGTTCTCAGCACTTCCCCAGCCAGGCCCTGCCCGGCACGCCGTCGTTCACCTTCGCGGTGCCGACCGGCTGGGTCGCGTCCGAGGCGCCCAATGCGCTCGCGATGGTGCAGACGCCCGAGCCCGTCGGCGGGTTCTGGGTCAACCTCACCATCGATCACGAGTCGGTGCCGAGCGCCCTCGGCCTCAAGCACGTGGTCGAGATCACCCGCACGAAGTTGGGCGGCGCGGCCGACGATCTCAGGATCGAGAACGAGAAGGCAGTGCGGACCGAGGACAACCGGGTGATGTACCTGATCGAGGTGTCGTTCGCGGGAACCGGCGATCAACGCGTCGGGCAGCTCCACGCCCTGACCCTGGGGCCCCGTTCCGAGATGCCCCGCCGGTACCGACCCCTGTTCCGCCTGGTGGGCACCGCCCCGGCGGCCACCATGAGCGGCTTCGGCCCCCTGTTCGTGGGTGTCTGCCGCAGCTTCACCGTCACCGCCTGAGCTCGCTCGGGACGAGCGCCGTCCTCGGGCCCTCAGCTGCGGGGAAGGCGAACGGTGAACCGGGCGCCGCCGTTCTCGTTGGCGACGCCGATCTCGCCGTGGTGCGCTTCGACGAAGCCGCGGGCGATGGCCAGTCCCAGGCCGGCGCCCCCTTCGTGACCCGGTGTCCGGGCCGTGTCGCCACGAAAGGCGAGGTCGAACACCCGGTTCAGTTCGTCCTCGGGGATGCCTCCACCGTCGTCGACGACCGACAGGTAGACCGCGGGCCCCTCCTCGCCGGCCTCGACGACCACCCGTCCACCCGGTGGCGTGTGTCGAATCGCGTTGTCGAGCAGGTTCCGGACGACACGGTTCATCTCGCGGGCCGACATCTCGATGGTCGGCGTCGTCAGGTCGTGCAGCCGACCCTCGAGCTCGACGCCCTTGCGGTCGGCGGTCATGCTCGCGCCGGCCACGGCGTCGGAGACGAAATCGCCGAGGCTGACCTGTTCGAGCGACAGTTCGACAGCGCCCGCCTGGATTCGGCTCAGCTCGAAGAGGTCGTCGACGAGCGCGGCGAGCTTGTCCGATTCGTCGCGCATCGTCCGGTGGTAGCGCCTGATGGTCTCTGCGTCGTCGACGACGCCGTCCTCGAGCGCCTCGACGATGGCCCGAATGCCGGCGAGCGGCGTCCGGAGGTCGTGGGAGACCCATGCCACCAGTTCTCGCCGACTCGCCTCGAGCGCCCGCTCGCGCCGGCGGGACTCCTCCAGCCGGGCCGCGTCTCCGCGAGGCGCTCGCCCAGCTGGCGCAGTTCGTGGGCGACGGGACGGTCGCCGACGGTCAGGACGTCGCCATCGCCGATCGCGTCGATGAGCCCCTCGAGGTCGCGGTCCGCGTTGCCGATGCGGGACCCGAGATAGAGCGCCACGAGCACGGCTGCGGTGCCACTGGTGAGCAGGACCACGGCCAGCGCCTCGAGATCGTGGCTCGACACGAACATCGCCGTGCCCGAGGCGGCGATTCCCACCGCAGTGCCGAGCACCGCGATCACCGCCACGGCCACGGCCTGGACCCGGAGCGACCGGCTCCGCAGCGAACGGAGGACGAACACCCCGACCAGACCGGTGAGCGCGGCACCGGCGAACGCCGTGCTCAGCAGGATCGACGCGTCGTTGCCCATGTGATCGCCGGACAGGGTGACCACGATCGCCGAGCCGAACCCGACGGTCGCGATGATGATCGCCAGGCGCAGGTTCATGGTTCGAACCGGTAGCCCACGCCCCACACCGTGACCAGGTACCGGGGCTCGGACGGATCGGCCTCGATCTTCTCGCGCAGCCGACGGATGTGCACCGTGACGGTCGAGGTGTCACCGATCGAATAGCCCCAGACCCGTTCGAGCAGCTCCTCGCGACGGAACGCGGTCCGAGGGTGACGCATGAGGTGGACGAGCAGTTCGAACTCGCGGGAGGTCAACGACACGATCTCGCCGGCGAGCCGAACCTCGTGGGCCGGGACGTCGACGACCAGATCGCCCACCTCCAGGACCGGTTCGAGTCCACCGTCCGATCCGACGGTTCCTGACGCCCGCCGCAACACGGCCTTCACCCGCGCCACGAGTTCGCGCGGCGAGAACGGCTTGGACAGATAGTCGTCGGCGCCGAGCTCGAGTCCGATGATCCGATCCGACTCGTCGCCCTTCGCCGTCAACATCACGATCGGCACGGGTGCGAGGGCGTGCAGTCGCCGACAGATCTCGAGCCCGTCGACGCCGGGCAGCATCAGATCGAGCACGACCAGGTCGGGTGGCTCGGCCAGGATCCGGTCGAGTGCCTCCTGGCCGTCACCGATCGTCTCGACCCGGTAGCCCTCGCGTTCGAGATACTTGCCCACCACTTCGGCCACCGTCTCGTCGTCGTCGACGACGACGACGTAGGGCGAAGCGGCTGGCACGGGATCATCGTACGGACCGGCGCAGTACCGCAGAGCGGTCGAGGACGCGAGGTTCCGCAGTTCGTAATGCCCGCTCGGGCGCCATGCCGCGCCTGCGTCCGTAGGTTCGTGGCCGTGTTCCTGCTCGTCATGGCCAAGACCCCGGTTGCCGGCAAGGTGAAGACACGGCTGTGCCCGCCCTGCACGCCACGACAGGCCGCCGACCTCGCCATGGCCGCCCTGCTCGACACGCTGGACGCGGCATCGGCGAGCGGAGCCGACGAGGTGGTGCTGGCCCTGGCCGGCGATCCCGGGTACTGGATTCCTCCCGGCGTGCGGGTCGTGCCGCAGCGAGGCCGGGGTTTCGACGAGCGGTTGGCCAACGCCTGGTGCGACGTCGGCGGACCGGCGTTCCAGATCGGGATGGACACCCCGCAGCTCGATGCCCGGGTCCTCGACGATGCGATGGCCTCGTTCGACGACCCGTGCGTCGAGGCGACCCTCGGACCGGCCGACGACGGCGGTTGGTGGGGCCTCGGTCTCCGCCGCGCCGACCCGAGGGTGTTCCTCGGGGTGCCGATGAGCCGCGACCACACGTGCGAGGCCCAGTTCGCCCGCCTCCACCACCTCGGTCTCGAGACCCGGCTCCTCGGCGGATTGACCGACGTCGACACGATCGAAGATGCCCGAGTCGTCGCGTCGCACCATCCCCACGGCCGCTTCGCCCAGCTGTTCGCGAGCTACGAGTTCCCCGATCCGTAAGCCGGATTCGCGCCCGGCGGTGAACCGTCGTCGCTACCTTGCCGCCCGATGCCGATCCCCGCAGCCCCGCCCACGTCCCCGGTGCTCGTCGCCGACGACGGCACCACGATCCGGCTCCCGACCGAGCGGTTCTGCGGGCCTCCCACCGACTCGGAGCTGGCCCAGCTCGAAGCGACCGAGGCTCCGATCATCGACCTCGGCTGCGGACCCGGGCGGCTGGTCCTCGCCCTGGCCGAGCGCGGCGACGTCGTCCTCGGCGTCGACACCAGCCCCGCCGCGCTGTCCCAGGCTCGACAGGTCGGTGCGCCGGTGCTCGAACGCTCGGTGTTCGATCGAATCCCCGGTGAGGGGCGCTACCGGACCGCACTGCTGTTCGACGGCAACATCGGCATCGGTGGCGACCCGGTCGCCCTGCTCCGAAGGGTCGCCACCCTCCTGGCGCCAGGTGGTCGTGCCCTGGTCGAGGTCGAACCACCCGGCGTGGCGACCCGTCACCTCACCGTCCGACTCCATGCGGGCGGGGCGCCGAGCCGCCCGTTTCCGTGGGCGGTGGTCGGCCGTGACGATCTGGCGGTCCTCGCCGCCGCGACCGGCTTCGACGTCGATCGCCAGGTCGAGACCGACGGCCGCCACTTCGCCTGGCTCGTCCGTCGATGAGCGCAGCCGCCGACACCGGCGAGACCCGACCGGCTCCGGCCGTCATCCCCCGGTTCGGCGAACGTCTGCACGACGAACGCACCGCGGCGCTGCTCGGCATCGCGCTCGGCGTGATGTTCACCGTGTGCCTGGCCACCGGCCTGTTGTCCCACCTCATCCAGCACCCACCGGCGTGGTTCACCTGGCCGTCGCGACCCGCCGGGTTCTATCGCGTGAGCCAGGGTGTGCACGTCACGACCGGCATCGCCCTGATTCCGGTCGTGCTGGCCAAGCTGTGGGTGGTCTACCCGCATCTGTTCGCCTGGCCGCCGGTGAAGGACCTTGCTCACGCGGTCGAGCGCCTGACCCTGCTCCCACTGGTCGGCGGCATGATCTTCCTGCTGTTCTCGGGAACGGCCAACGTGGCCCTGTGGTACCCGTGGGAGTTCAGCTTTCCCGTCGCGCACTACTGGGCGACCTGGATCACCCTCGGAGCGATCGTCGCGCACGTGACGGCGAAGGCGTCGATCGTGCGTCGCAGCGTGGGCCGGCCACGCGGCAACTCGCGAGAGCCCGCCGCAACCAACGATCGCCGGTCGTTCCTCGGCGCGGTCGCGGCCGCCTCGGGAACGCTCGTGCTGGCGACCGTCGGGCAGACGTTCCGGCCCCTCCAGGCGATCTCGGTGCTCGGACCCCGCGATCCGCGGGTGAACGTGCAGGGGGTGCCGGTGAACAAGGCCGTCAGCGAGTCGACCGGGCTGGCCGAGGCCGTCGCCTCCCCTGACTACCGGCTCGTGGTTCGGGGAGCGGTGGAACGCGAGTTGTCGCTCACCCGCGAGGAGTTGCGGGCGCTGCCCCAACACACCGCTCGGCTCCCCATCGCCTGCGTCGAGGGCTGGAGCGCCGAAGCCGACTGGACCGGGGTCCGAGTGCGCGACCTCCTGGCCATGGCCGGTGCCGACACAGGCGTCGAGGTCGGGGTCGAGTCGCTCCAGCAGCGCGGCAGCTTTCGCGCCTCGACCCTGAATCCGAAGCATGCCGCCGACCGGGACACGTTGCTCGCCCTGCAGATCAACGGCGAGGACCTCCATCCGGACCACGGGTTCCCGGTGCGGCTGATCGGGCCGAACCGGCCGGGCGTCCAGCAGACGAAGTGGGTCTCGGAGCTGGTGGTCCGATGAACCGATCGAACCGCACCGTGTTCTGGCTCGGTCAGGCCGTTGGGATCGCGATCATCTTGTTCGGTGTGCGAGGGCTGCTCGATGCACGTCTCGGCGCGCCGTCGAGCTTCGCCCGGTTCTTCTTCGGAGGCGTGATCGCCCACGATCTCATCCTCGCTCCCCTGGTGTTCGCCACGGGCTGGGCGATCAAGCGTCTGGTGCCCGGGTGGTCGTGGCCGACGATCCGCAACGCCCTGTTCGTGTCGGTGGCCGTGGCCCTGTTCAGCTATCCGTTCATCCGCGGGTTCGGACGTCGTGCGTCCAACGAGACGGTGATTCCGCGCAACTACGCCGAGGGGCTGCTCCTGGTGCTGGGCGTGGTGTGGACGGCGGCCGCGGCCGCGCTGATCGCGAGGCGACCCCGAGCCGGTCAGCCCGACCCGTCCTGAGCCGCGGCGAGGATCTCGAGGATCTCGTCGCCGTAGCGTTCGAGCTTGGTCGGACCGATGCCGGGGCACGACCGGAGCGCTGCGGCATCGGTCGGCATCCGCTGGGCGATCCCCGTGAGATGGGCGTCGCTCAGGACCACGAACGCCGGCACACCGTCGCCCTTCGACCGTTCGAGTCGCCACGAGCGGAGGGCCTCGGTGGCCCGCACCACCACGTCGCCATCCGCACCCGGCGCCACCAGGACTCCGGGCCGCCCGTGGGTCTTGATTCGCTCCCCGAAGCGCACGAACAACGAACGACCGCCTTCGAGCGTGAGGCGCGCCCCCTCGGCCTCGACGACCTCGACGACCCCCTCGTAGCCGCCGAGCACGGTGAGGGTGCGGCCCTCGGTGGCCTCGACGCGGGGTGCGCCAGACGGGCGCCTCGGTTCGGCCTTCGTCGGCTCGGTTCGCACCGACCTGACCGGATCGTCGGCGGGGTCGGTGCGGAGCTCGCGCAGGAACGGCGAGGGCCGCTCGTCGTCGCCCAGCACCAGCACCCGTTGGCGAGCGTGGGTCAGGCCGACGTGGAAGACCCGACGCTCGGCTTCGACGTTCTCGGCGAGCCGATGCGGGATCAGGCCGGCCGTCATGCCGAACAGCACGACCTCGTCCCACTCTCGGCCCTTGACCCGGTGGATGGTCGACAGGGTCACTGCGTCGCCCGGGGCTCGGACGCCGAGGAGGGACTCGTGCAGCCAGCTGTCGAATCCGGCGAGGTCGGGGTGGAGGTCGGCCACCTGCAGCAGCGCCTCGAGGTCGTCGAGGTGGCTCGCCGCCGATTGCCCCCCCTTCGATCCGTCGAGCAGGGACATCGCCCCTCCCAGGCCGACCTCGTCGCGCACGAACTCGAGCACCCGGCGTGTGGTCGGCCCGTCGAGGTCGGCCGCCCGGTCGAGATCGGCGGCGAGGTCGCCGACCTTCGACGCCACCCGTTCGTCGTCGATCCGGCCGGCGATGCGCCCGACGTCCTGGATCGAGTGACAGCGCCCGAGCCACTTGTCGATCCATCGGGGGAAGCCACGACTCGGGCGACGCGCCACGGTCGAGAAGTCGGCCGGGTCGACGGCGCCCGGGTCCTCGGCGATGCGCAGCCATGCCAGCGCCGCGGCGACGCCGGTGCGCTCGAGGATCTCCGGCCCGATGGGCGCCCACACCGGCACGCCCGCCCGACCGAGCGCCACCGCCGGCGCGAGCAGCAACGAATTCACGCGGGTCAACACGGCGAGATCGGGCGGTCGGACCCCGGCGTCGAGGCGCGCCTTGACGGCCTCGACCAGGGTCCGGGCGCCGGCCTCGGCGGCATGGGTGGTCACGGTCAGGCGATCGTCGCCCGCCGGCGCCTCGTGGCCAGGGAGGATCGACTTCTCGACGCGCACGCGGTTCCGCTGGAGCAGACGGTCGGCACTCTCGACCACGGCGACCGGGCACCGGTGGTTGACCTCGAGCGCAGTCTCGGCGGCGCCGGGAAACAGCAGTTCGAAGTCGATGAGGAAGCGAGGATCGGCGCCGGCGTGGTCGTAGATGGTCTGGTCGTCGTCGCCCACCCCGAACACATCGAGCGTCGGCGATGCCAGCAGCCGGAGGAGCAGGACGTGCGCCGGGGTGAGGTCCTGGAACTCGTCGACCAGCAGGTGGGCGTGTGCCGGTTGCACCTGCCGGCGGAACTCGCCGTCGGCGACGAGGGCCTCGATCGCACCGTAGATCTGTTCGTCGAAGTCGATGGCGCCGGCCGACGCGAGGGCACGCCGGTAGCCATCGAAGCCGTCGGCGAGCCCGGCGACGTCGTCGCGCTCGGCTTCGACGTCGGCGGGATCGCGGAGGGCCAGCCGCACCTCCGACAGGGCCTCGAGGAAGGGTCCGACGGGATCGGTGTTGGCCCGACGCCGGCCGATCGGGAAGGTTCGCTCGATGACGCGCCGCACCTCCCGCTCGTCGAGGAGGCGGGGCCTCGACCCTCGATGCTGCCCCAGGAGGGCGAAGCCGAGCGCGTTGAGGGTGCTGGTGCGGGGAGCGACGTCGACGAGTCGCTCGGCCATCTCCTCCTGGGCCTTCTTGTTGTACGCCACCGCGAGCACGGTCGAGCGCGCGTACCCCCGGTCGCCGAGGAGGTGCCGCACGCGCTCGGTGAGCACCCGGGTCTTGCCCGACCCTGCCGGAGCGATGACCCGGACCGCACCCGACGGGTGCAGGACCGCGGCCCGCTGGTCGGCCGCCAGGTCGAGCACCGGCTCAGCAACGTGTCGAGCCGGATCGAGGCTGCCGAGACCGACGTGTTCGGCGGGGATGACGGGACTCGCCAACTCGGGCACGGTCGCCCGCGGCCCGCCGTCGACCCAGCACGCCGTCCCGTCGGCGACCACGACGTCGCCCTCACGGTCGTCGTCGCTCAGTTCGGAAGCGCCGATGCGGGCCGCTTTCCGCGACCACCACCAGATCACCTCGGCTGTACGGGCGTCGTAGGTGTTCGCCCACACGAGGTGGTGCAGGCGGTCGTCCCAGCACTCGTGGTCGGGAGCGAGTGCCCAGGGTGCGACGTCGAGACTGCTCGGGACGCGGAACCCGACCGGGTCGGTGAGCAGCCGCACGACATAGGGCTCGCGACGAGCCCATCGGCGGTGCATCTCCTGCACGAGCGTCGATGGATCGCGAACCGTGTGGTCGTCGAGGACGAACTCCTCGGCGTCGTGCCACGCAGGGGGAACCGGGCCGTCGGCGACGACGACGCCACGACCGAGTTCGATCGGACCGGGAACGACCACCTGCGCAGGGTACGCACGCCCACCGACACCAACGCTGCACCCTCCGCTCCCCAGCCGCTCGGACCGAACCCCTAGCCTCGGCCTGTGCGAGATGCGGTGGTGGTGGAGGACCTCCTGATGGCCTACGGCCATGATCGCGTCATCGACGGCATCAGCTTCACCGTCGGACGGGGTGAAGTCTTCGCCCTCCTGGGGTCGAACGGAGCCGGGAAGACGACCACGGTCGAGATCCTCGAGGGGCATCGACTCCGCACCGGCGGTCGGGTCAGCGTGCTCGGGAAGGACCCGGCCACCGCGGGCCGATCCTGGAAGGACAAGTTGGGCATCGTGCTCCAGTCCACCGCGATCGACCCGGACCTCAGGGTCCTCGAGGCGGCCCGGCTCAAGGCCAGCTACCACCGCGACCCCATGAGTCCCACGGCTGCGTTGACCTCACTCGGGCTGGGCGATGAGCAGCGGAAACGCATCGGCGTGCTGTCGGGCGGACAACGACGACGCCTCGACCTCGCGCTGGCGCTCATCGGTCGACCGGATCTGGTGTTCCTCGACGAGCCGACGACCGGATTCGACCCGATGGCCCGACAGGTCGCCTGGGACATGATCGACGTGCTGCGGGCACGGGGCGCCACGATCGTGCTGACGAGCCACTACCTCGACGAGGTGGCGCGACTGGCCGACCGGGTGGGTGTGCTGCGCGACGGCCGGCTGGCTGCGTTCGGCACGCCCGCAGAGCTGGGCGGCACGAAGGTCGAGATCAGCTTCCGAGCGCCTCAGTCAGTGATCGAAGGCTTGGCCCACCGGTTCGACGTCACCACGAAGGACGATCGGGCGGTCCTGAGAACCGACGACGCCCAGGGCGACCTCAACCGCCTCACCACCGTTGCGCTCGACGCCGGGTGGGAGCTCGTCGATCTCCGCGTCGGGCCACCCGACCTCGAAGCGGTGTTCCTCGATCTGGTGGCCGGCGATGGCTGAATCCCTGCGGTCGCCGATCCGTCTGGCGATCTCCGAGACCCGCATGCAACTTCGCCTGCTGCGGCGCAACCCGGTCTCGGTCCTTTTCACGGTGGCGCTCCCGCTGTTCCTCCTCCCGCTGCTCGACGCCCTGCAGGGCGATGTCTTCGTCGAGCTCCCGGCGGCCCCCGCCAGTGGCGACCGGTTCGCGCCGTGGATGCAGTACGCCACCCCCACGATCGCGGCGTTCGCGGTCGTGACCGCCTGCTTCGCCAACCTCGCCATCCGGACCTCGGTGGCGCGCGAGTCCGGAGTCCTGAAACAGGTGCGCGGAACGCCCCTGCCGCCCGCCTCCCACCTGGCCGGACGCATCCTCTCGAACGCGATCGTGGCGCTGCTCGTCGCCGGGGTGACGCTCAGCGCCGGGGCGATCCTCTACGACGTCGAGGTCCCGATCCGCAGCCTGCCGACCGTGGCGGCCCTGGTCGTCCTGGGTGCCATCGTGTTCAGCGCCCTCGGGCTGGCCACCACGACGATCGTCCCGAACTCCGACGCGGCACCGGCGGTGGTCTATGCGCTGCTGCTGCCGCTGGCGTTCCTGTCCAACGTCTTCTATCCGCCCGAGCTGGCGCCGGAGTGGATGGCCCGCACCGCCGAGGCGCTGCCGCTCGGACCGTTCGTGACGGCGATGGTCGGCGCGGTCACGCCGACGACCCAGGGAACCGGCGTCCTTTTCGGCGAGGTGGCAGCCATGGTCGGATGGGGCCTCTTCGGTCTCAGCGTTGCGCTCGTGGCCTTCAGCTGGGTTCCCAATCGCGAGCGCACCCGGGGCTCCACGGCCAGGCTCAACACCCCGATCCGGCGGCTTGCGATCCCGCTCGGCATGGCGGCGGCTCTGGCCGGAGTGCTCGTGCCCGAGGAACGCCCGGTCGAGGAGTACCGGGTGGGCTCGACGGCCCAGCTCGAACGTCGCGGCCAGCTCACGACCGAGATCGGCGTCAGCACCGACAACGTCTCGGCGCCCTCGAACGTCGTGCTCACCCAGTCGTTCCCGGGCTTCCCCGGCGGACTGCCCGGGCTGTTCCCCGTCCAGGTCTCGGTCCTTGATCGGGGCGACGGTCCCGAAGCGTTCGGATTCCCGACATGCGGCATCGAGGCCGTGTCGGATGTCGATGCGGAGTGGCTCGGCGCCGTCTCCCCGAACCGGACCGGCGGGGCGTTCGTCCAGCCGTGCACCGGAGCGGTCTACGAGGCCGACTTCAGTTGCGCGGCAGGGCCCTGCGCCGGACCGCTGCTGATGCCCACCGTCGTCGAGGGCGACCGGATCAGTGTCCGGGCCGAGGGCACGCTCGTGTCCGACCCAGGGTCCGACGGCCGGGCGCCACCGATCAACCCCAAGACCTTTGCCGGCCAGTTGATCGCCGGCGAGCAGGGCGACGTGGTCGATGTCAGCTTCGATCTGGTGTCCGACGACGCGGGCATCGCCCTGGTCGACGACGAGACCGGGTGGGTGATCCGCTTCGTGTCCGCCAGTCCGTGGCTCGGCACGATCACCGGGTTCGACGTGCTCGGGCCGCCCGACAGCTCGCAGGTCGTGGCTTCCCTGTTCACCAACGAACCGCTGGGCTACGAGTCGGTTCCGGTGGACAGCGAGCGCTTCGTCCAGGAGTTCGGCACCCGGTTCACGACGACGGTGCCCAGCGAAGGCGAACGGCTGGTGACCTTCCGCCCCACCGACGACGATCCGGCCTCCGAGCGGGGGTTCGTCCGGCTGAGCACCACCGGCCCGCTGCTGGAGTGGGCGACCGTCGTGATGGACTTCCAGATCGATGGATTCCAGCGTGTCCAACTCGACCTCGAGCGAACTCCCTGAGGGTCAGGCCGTCCCGACCCGTCGAAAGCCCTCGGCCGTCCGACCCTCGGGAAGTCCGCCGGCCGCGGCGATCGACTCGCCCCACGCCCGGATGCGCTCGGGGAGTCCGTCGGCGTCGGTCATCTGGCTGTCGTGACGAAGCAGTGCCGCCACCTTGCGGTCGAGTTGGTCGGTCGTGTCGACGTGGATGTCGGCGTGGTGGCTCTCCATGAGGAACACCTCGCCGACCGTCCACGGCTCGAGGCCCTCGTCGTCCACCAGTTCGGGGAACCAGAACGGGTTGCGACTGTCGGGATAGACCGCACACATCGTGGCCTCCGCCGCAGCCAGGTGGTCGGGGTGACTCGCATAGATGAACTCATAGCGCCGCTCGGGCGACTGGGTCACCACCCGCTGCGGACGGACCCGCCGGATGACGCGGGCGATGTCCTTGCGGAGCTCGAGCGTCACTTCGAGGTAGCCGTCGGGGTGCCCGAGGAAGGTCAGGTCGGTGACACCGACCTCCTTGGCCGCCGCGGTCTGCTCGCGCTGGCGAATCCCCGCGATCTCGTGCCGTGGCACGTTCGGGTCGAAGCCGCCCGCATCGCCGTCGGTCACGATGCAGTAGGAGACGTCGATTCCCGCGTCGGTCCACGTCGCAACCGACCCGGCAGCGCCGTAGTCGACGTCGTCGGGGTGGGCCGTGACGACGAGGATCCGTTCGACTTCGAGTTCGTCAGGCATACCTGCCGAGGCTAACGAGGCGGTGAACAGCTCGGACGCGGACGCCGCAACGGACGGTGGGGTGCGTAGCCTTGGCGCATGTTCTCCCGCCGTGACAAGTCCCAGATGCCCGATCCGTCCGATGCCCTCGCCGGGCGGTCCTCTGCGATGCCGATTCCGGCAGCTCACTTCGTCAACGGAGCACCGCTGACCGGACCCTGGGCCCCCGGTATCGAGACCGCGATCTTCGGTCTCGGGTGCTTCTGGGGCGCAGAGCGCACGTTCTGGCAGACCGAAGGCGTCGTGTCGACCGCGGTCGGCTACGCCGGTGGGTTCACGCCGAACCCGACCTACGAAGAGGTCTGCTCGGGGAAGCACCGGCCACAACGAGGTCGTCCTGCGTGGTCTTCGACCCCGACGCGGTGAGCTACGACGCCCTGCTGAAGCGCTTCTGGGAGGCCCACGACCCCACCCAGGGCATGCGCCAAGGCAACGACGTCGGCACCCAGTACCGCTCGGGCATCTACACCACCTCGGCAGCACGACAGAACGCTGCGCTGGCGTCCCGCGATCGCTACCAGACAGAACCTGAGCGACAGCGGTTTCGGCGAGATCACCACCGAGATCGTCGAGGCTCCCGACTTCTACTACGCCGAGCAGTACCACCAGCAGTACCTCGCCAAGAACCCGAACGGCTACTGCGGCATCGGCGGCACCGGGGTGTCGTGCCCCATCGGTGTGACCTCGGCCGACTGACGCCCGATGATCCTGATCGGCCTGCTGGTCATCGGCGTGACCGTGGCCATCTTCCTGCTGGCGCTCGTGTCAGGCGTGCTGTGGGGTCGGCAGAAGGATCTCTAGCTGCCACAACGGCGCCTCGGCCAAGGCCACGTCAAGGCCAATCGGTGGGCCGCGGGGCCGCACGAACGGTGAGCGAGAAGACCACCCAGAGTGATATCTTGCCGACACAGCGATGCAGGGGAGCCACTGGTGAGGCTGAGAAGGCGATACCGCGGCAAGCACGTCAAAGGACGGTCCGGTGCACGGGACAGAACCTCCCACATCGTTCGGCGCCCGCAGACCTCGCGACGAACAGCCTGGTCACTTGCTGACTCCCTTCGACTCCTCGAGCACCACTACGGAGCCGACCAAGACGATCAGACCATCGACCTCACCACGCTCGATCCGGAACTGGAGCGCCTTTCGATGGCCACAGCAGGCTTGCCTCAGCAGCAAGGAACCCCTGAGGTCGAGCACGCGCAACAATCCTTGGTCTGACCACGACGCCTTCGTTGGCACCGGGGTGTCATGCCCCATCGGTGTGACCTCGGCCGACTGACGCCCGATGATCCTGATCGGCCTGCTGGTCATCGGCGTGACCGTGGCCATCTTCCTGCTGGCGCTCGTGTCAGGCGTGCTCTGGGTCGCCAGAAGGGTCGCTGAGCGCCGGCCACGGCAGCGCCGCCGGTCAAGGTCGACCCTGAATCTGCCGAGACTCATCCCGATGCGGTTGGAGACTCGCCAGCACCGGCGCGTGGGGCGCCGACAACCTCGACCTTTCGGTGCTCGAGCGCAGCGCCGCCTTCGACCGCATCATCGCGCTCGCGCGGTGTGCCGCGACCGCCTTCTTCGTGATCGGCGCCGTCGTCGAACCCGGCGACGACCTCTTCCTGACCGTCGTGATCGGGGTCGCCCTCTGCATCGGGTCGCTGCTCGGCATCCTCGCCCAGCGGGACTGGCGGAATCGTCCGAGCTTCGGCGTCATCTCGTTCCTGTTCGACGGGACGATCATCACCCTGTTGCTGGTCGATGCACGATCGAACCCGTTCGAGGTCGTCTACAGCGCCGCGCTCCTGGTCGTGTGCGAAGGCGGGGCGCGATGGGGGCGCAACGGAGGCATCGTTGCCGGACTCTGGATGGGAACGACGGTGGCGGTGTGGACCGCTGACGTCCAACAACGCGCCGGCCTCGACCTCGGCGCCGAGCCGCTGCTCCAGCGTTTCGGCCTGTTCATGATCATCGGCTGGGGCATCGGAACGATGATCCACCGTCTCCAGGAACAGCGCAGCGCGATCCAACGAGTCGTCGACTCGTCCCACGACGGCATGCTGACCGTCGGGCCGGAAGGTTCGATCCTCAGTGGAAACGAATCGGCCGAACTCGTCCTGGGCCAGCCCGCGGCGGTCCTCGTCGGCTCGCCCTTCGACGACCTGATCGTTCCCGCTGCGTCAGGCCTGTCGGCGCTCGAGGAACTGCGGAAAGGCGATGCCTGCGAACTGGAGCTGGCGAGCGACCCAGGTCGTTGGACCGAGGCGCTCCTCACCGATGTCCCCGACCTGGGGTACGCGTTCGTCGTGTGCCGGGACGTGACGGCGCGAGCCACCCGAACCCGACGGCTCGCACACGACGCTCACCACGACGAACTGACCCGGCTCGCCAACCGGCGTCGCCTCATGCAAGAGCTGTCGTCCGCCCTCGACCCAAGGCGATCCAGCCAGACCATCTCGTTGCTCCTCGTCGACCTCGACGACTTCAAGCGTGTGAACGACACGCTCGGCCACCTGGTCGGCGACGAGCTCCTCGTGGCCCTGGCCGACCGTCTCGGACGCCTCGTTCGCCCGAGTGACGTCGCCGTTCGGCTCGGCGGCGACGAGTTCGCGATCCTGATGCGCAACACCCACGGCGCAGCCCCTGCCGCGCACGTTGCGCCGAACGCGTTTCCGCCGTCCTCGGTCAGCCTGTCCACATCGGCGCAGCGTCGGCGACGGTGACCGCATCGATCGGCTTCACCATCGGCACGCCGGGCTCCACGACCGTCGACCAGATCCTCCACGACGCCGACGTGGCCTTGTACGCCGCCAAGGCACAGGGCAAGAACATGGCGGTCGCCCACCAAGATGGTCTGGCCGAGCGCTACCTCGACGCCCGCGCCCTCGCCGAGGACCTGTCCGCGGCGTTCTCGAGCGGCGACGGTCTCGGGGTGCTGTACCAGCCGATCTTCTCGCTCGACGAGCCGTCGACGATCGTCGCCGTCGAAGGGTTGTGCCGGTGGACGCACCCCACGCTCGGGGTCATGGTTCCCGAGACGTTCGTCGCAGCCGCCGAGAAGGCAGGGCGAGCCGTTGAACTCGACCGCTTCGTCCGACGCCGGGCCATGGCCGACATCGCCGCCATCGACAGCGGCCGGCGGATCGACCTGCACGTGAATCTCGCCGCCGCGACACTCGAGGACCCCGACCTGCTCCAGACGCTGCTGGAGGACGCCGCCACCACCGACTTCAACCTTGGCCGACTGGTCCTCGAGATCACCGAAGGCGTGTCGATCGAGGAGACCGACACGGTCATCCAGGGCCTCACCCGACTCCGCGAGCTCGGCGCCAAGATCACGCTCGACGACTTCGGGACCGGCCGAGCCTCGCTCGCCTCGCTGCGCTGGCTCCCGGTCGACATGCTCAAGATCGACCGGAGCTTCGTGCACGGAACGGGAGACCGATCGAACCGCGACACGGCGCTGGTCGAGACCGTGCTGAAGCTCGGCGATGCCATGGACCTGACCGTCATCGCCGAAGGCATCGAGAACGACCAGCAGCTCGCAGCGCTCCGGGAATCGGGGTGTGGGTTCGGACAGGGCTTCCTCCTCGGGCGACCGGTTTCGGTGGCCGAGATCTCCGAGCTCCTGGCCCCGGACGTCCAGGTGCCACGCTGAGCAACTGGGCCCGATCTCGCCTCGCGTGCGTTGCGGGTGCAACGATGGTCCGGTGACTGTCATCCGCATCAACGCCATCACCGTCCCGGCCGACGCCGGCGACGAACTCGCCCGCCGCTTCGCTGCCCGCGCCGGTGCCGTCGACGGCCAGCCCGGCTTCGAGGGCTTCGAGCTCCTGAAGCCGACCGACGACCGAACCGAGTGGCTGGTGATCACCCGCTGGGCCGACGTGGCGAGCTTCGACGCCTGGGTCGAGTCGCGGGCGTTCCAGCACGGCCACCAGAACGCCGACAAGCCCGCTGAACACGGAGGTCCGGTGTCCACGGGCTCGGAGCTGTGGTCCTACGAGGTCGTCGACCTCGAGTGAGCAGCTGCCGTGTAAGTTCGAACGCCATGGCAGAGATGGTGGAGTTCGCATCCAACGGCAACGCCGCACGCGGCTACCTGGCCACGCCCGCCTCGGGCTCGGGTCCGGGAGTGGTCGTCGTGCAGGAGTGGTGGGGCCTCGACCCGGGCATCAAGAAGATGGCCGATCGGCTGGCCGACAACGGGTTCGTGGCGCTGGCACCCGACCTGTATCACGGCGAACTGGCCGCCCATGACGAAATGGACAAGGCCGGTCAGCTCATGACCACGCTGCCGCCCGACCGGGCAGCACGCGACATGAGCGGTGCGGTCGACTTCCTCGCCGATCACGGCTCCACCACCGGCGACGGCATCGGGGTCGTCGGCTTCTGCATGGGCGGCATGCTCACCTTCCTGCTCGCAGCCGACCGCGGCGACACGGTGAAGGCGGCCGTGCCCTTCTACGGGTTCCCGAGCGGCGACGGCGAGCCCGAATGGTCCGGCCTCACGGCCAAGGTTCGGGGTCACATGGCCGAGCACGACGACTTCTTCGGGCCCGAGGCTGCACAGGCCCTCCAGGACAAGCTCCAAGGACTCGGCAAGGACGTCGTGCTCACCGTCCATCCCGGAAGCGGTCACGCCTTCATGGCTGATCACGACGCGCTCGGGAACTACGACGAGGCCCTCGCGGAGCGGATCTGGCCCGAGTTCACCGCCTTCCTCCACGAAGAGCTCGGCTGACGACACCCATCAGGGTTCGAGGTCGGCGACGACGGTCGAGACGAGCTGCTGGAGGCCGTCGAGGTTCTCGACCGCGTCGAGGTCATCGGTGCCGATCACCTCGACCAAGCCGGCCGCCGCGTCCAGGTAGACGGCAGGAAACCGCGCCGCCGGCGGAGCCGCGGCACGCTTGACGAACGTCGAGCGCATCTCGAACTCGACGTCGCAGGGAAGACGATCGACGAACCGCCTCCACGACCGATCCTTGAGGATCCGGCCGAACGTGAGATCGCAGAGGTGGCAGCCCGTCCGCCCGGTCGTGATCCCGGCATGCACGTCTTTCAGCAGGGCGACCGGCGAGGCATCGACGTTGTACACGAAGATCAGCCGTCGCGTGCCGCCCACCGCCCGAACGCTACACGATGCCATCGGCCTACGATGGCACGAAGAGACCGTCGTTCGAGGAGAACCATGACCGATGTCGCCCAGCCCACGAACCGGGCCACGTTCACCAGCTTCCAGACCTCGACCAAGGAGGACTGGGCACTCATCGTGCCGCAGCTCGAAGTGACCCAGCAGATGGTCGCCGAGCATGCCCTCATGTTGCTCCGGAGCCTCGCGTCCGATCACGGTGGCTTCCCGGTCGACCGACTCGAGCACAGCCTCCAGACGGCGACCCGCGCCGAGCGCGACGGCCGCGACGACGAGTACGTGATGTGTGCGCTCCTCCACGACATCGGCGACACGCTCGCGCCGTACAACCATCCCGAGATCGCCGCCTCGATGATCCGAGGCCGGGTCAGCGAGGCCAACCACTTCATGGTGGCCAACCACGGGGTGTTCCAGGGCTACTACTTCTGGCACCACATCGGCCTCGACCCCAACACCCGCGACCTGTTCAAGGACTCGCCCTACTTCGACCACACCGAGGAGTTCTCCGCGAAGTACGACTCGCCGGCGTTCGACCCGGACTACGACAGCGAACCCCTCGAACACTTCGAGTCACGGCTCCGCGACCTGTTTGCCCCGCAAGCGCCCGCCGAGGCGCCGCAGGGCTGAGCTGAGCTCAGCTCACGAACACCTCCCGCCGCCGCGCGAGCTCGGACCGGAAGCGTTCGACGTTGGCGAGCTTGATGTCCTCGTAGCCGCGCACGAGATCCGCCGACTCGGCGACACGCACCACCTGCGACATCGTGGTGGGGTCAAGGTGATCGAGCGCCGATTCGAGGGCACTCCAGTACTCGGCGGTGAGTCGGCGCTCGACCCTTCGCACCTCAGCCCATCGGAACGGATCGAGCAGCGTGCCTCGGAGCGCCTTGGCCCCGGCCAGGAGCCGGATCGCCGGCGCGAAGCGCGTGCTGATGGCGATCTTTCGCCGCATCCCGGCCGACCGCAACATCGGCGGGTGGAGCTTCCAGGCGACCTTCGAACGACCGGCACCCACCTCAGCGGTCGCCTCACTCGCATCGGTGTCGAGCATGAGCCGGGCGACCTCGTACTCGTCCTTGTAGGCGGTCAGCTTGTGGAGGCCGCGTCCGGTGGCTTCGAGGAGCACCGTCGAGGAGGGATCCGCGGCTCGCTCCGCGTCGGCCACCACCGACAATCGTTGAACATAGGACCTGCGGTCGCGAGGACTCCCCCAGAGTTCGACCTCGTCGGCGAGACGGGCCAGGACCTGTTGGAGTCTGGGGTCGTCGGTCAGCGCACGCACGTCGTCGCCAACCGCGATGGACCGGAGTTCCGGGGCCGATCCTGAGCTTCCGCGAGCCGCCGCGAGTCGATCCGCATCGGCCACGGCCCACCGTCCCCACCGAAACGCTTCGACGTTCGACGCCACGGCCACGCCGTTGAGCGCGATCGCCTCCTCGATCCGCGCGGGATCGATGGGGATGCAACCGGCTTGGACGGCGGTTCCGATCACGAAGATGTTCGCAGTGGTCGAACGACCGAGCAGGTCCGTGGTCGTCGCCTCGGCATCGAACCAGTGCTGAACATCGGCACGGGTCCGCGTGGCGATCCTCGCGGCCAGGTCGTCCGACGACTCCTGGCGGAGGTCGGGATGGGTGATCATGACTCCGGTCGGGGTCGCGGACGTCGAGCCGACGACGGTCGTCCGGCCGGGTCGCAGGTCAGCAAGCCCCGCTCGGAGGCGGCGACCAGCTGGTCGAAGGCCAGCAGCAGGTCGGCCTGGCCGTCTCCGAGCCGATTCGTCGCGGTCGGGGCGCGTGCGCGAGAGCCGAAGATCGCTGACGACGGGTCCGGCCTTCTGGGACAGGCCGATCTGGTCGAGGCCACGCACCTCGATAGCCGTCGAGCATCGCCGCGGTCCCCAGCACCTGCGCGACTGTCACGACACCGGTGCCGCCGATGCCGGTGATGCGCATCGCGAAGTCGTCGTCGGGCACCACGCAGCGACGGCGTCGGCAGGTCGGTCGGGCGCCGCTGGCTGGTCGGCAGCTTGCCGCGTTTCGTCGGCGGTGCTTCGCGGAATCGACCGGAGAGCCGGCCGAACCAGCCCGGATCGACGCTCCGTCACCGTCATGAACGAGGGGCAATCGCCTTCGAGGCACGAGTAGTCGAGATTGCAGGTCGTCTGGTCGATCTCGGTCTTGCGGCCGAAGGGGGTCTCGACCGGCTGCACGCGAGAGACAGTTGCTCACCTGGCCGCAGTCGCCGCAGCCCTCGCAGATCCGATGGTTGATCACGACGCGCTGCGTCGGTGTCGGCACCAGGCCGCGCTTGCGGCGCACGCCGAGCCTCGGCCGCGCACGCCTGGTCGTGGATCAGGACCGTCACACCGGCCACCGCGGCCAGCACCTCCTGGGCCTCGATCAGCCGATCGCGACCCCAGACCTCGACGTCCGTCGGGCAGCGTGCCGCGATGGCGATCGACGTCGTCGGTGGTGATGAGGACCCGGGCGACGCCCTGAGGCAGCAGGATGTCGAGCCACCTCGCGCACGCCGAGCTGGCCCTGCGGATCCTGGCCGCCGGTCATCGCGACCGTCCCGTTGTAGAGCAGCTTGTAGGTGATGTTCACGCCGGCCGCGACCGCCGCCTGGATCGCGAGCTGCCCCGAGTGGAAGAAGGTGCCGTCGCCGAGATTCTGGATGAAGTGGTCGCGGCTCGACGAAGGGCGACATGCCGATCCACTGGGTGCCCTCGTTGCCCATGCAGGTGAGGCCGGCGATGTCGCCGACGCGTTCGGGATCCATCAGCAGCGCCATCGTGTGGCAGCCGATCCCCGCGCCGACCAGCGCGCCGTCGGGGACTTCGGTGCTGCGGTTGTGCGGACAGCCCGAGCAGAAGAAGGGCGTCCGCTCGACCGCCACGGGATCAGCCCGTCGCGCCGGCGGTCTCGGGCCAGCCGATCGCCGAGACGCGCGCCGAGGCGGCGGCGAAGCACCGGGATCAGCGTGTCGGCGTCGAGCGCGCCGTGCATCGGGACGAGCGCTCGCCCGCGTTCGTCGTGCTTGCCGACGATCCGCGGGCGCTCGGCCGTGCCGTACAGCGCGTCCTTGACGAGCGACTCGAGATTCGGCGCCTTCTCCTCGATCACGAAGACCTCGTCGAGCCCCGAGCGAAGTCCCGCACCGTCTCCGGGTCGAACGGCATCGGCATGCCCATCTTCAGCAGCCGGATGCCGGCGTTCGCCACCTCGTCGTCATCCGCAGCCCGAGCCGCGCGAACGCCTCGCGCACCTCGCGGTAGGTGATGCCCGAAGACACGACGCCGATCCATGCCCGGGCGCGTCGACCGTCACCTCGTTCAGCCGGTTCGCCGAGGCGTAGCGCGTGGCCAGCTCGTACCGCACCTCGACGATCTCGCGCTCGAGATCGATCGTGTGCGGCGTGAGCAGTCGACCGTCGGGCGAATGCTCGTAGGGCTCACCGTCGACCAGAGGGATCACCGGGTCGAACCCATCGGGGTGGAGCTCGACGGTGGCGGTTGCGTCGGCGACGTCGGCCACGATCTTGAGCGCAGCCCAGAGACCGGTGGCCCGGGAAAGCGCGATCGCGTGCCGGCCGAGCAGCAGTGCTTCGCCGGCGTCGCCGGGATAGAGCACCGGAACGTGCATGTCGAAGAGCAGCCCGGCGAAGACGACGGGACCGTCGAGCTCTTCGCAGCCGGGTCGTCGCCGACGATCGCGATGGCGCCACCGTTTCGGGCCGACCCGGTGTAGACGGCATGGCGCAGCGCATCGGCCGCCCGATCGACGCCCGGCGCCTTGCCGTACCAGATGCCGAGCACGCCGTCGTAGCGGGCGTCCGGCTGCGTCTGGGCGAGCTGGCTGCCCATCACCGCGCTGGCCGCCAGCTCCTCGTTGATCCGGGCCGACGACCACCGGCAGGTCCGGCGCGAGGCGTGCCGCGGCCTCGACCGTCTCGTCGTAGCCACCGAACGGTGACCCCTGGTAGCCGGAGATGAACGCTGCGGTGTTCAGCCCGGCCCGCCGATCGGCCCGCAGCTGGTCGAGCGGCAGCCGAGCCAGGGCCTGGATGCCGGTCAGGAAGACCTGGCCCTCGTCGACCAGGTACCGGTCGCTGAGCTCGTAGGACTCGATGGCCAATGGCCCTCCTCGATCGTCGCTGCGGCCAGTATCGCAACCCACGGGCGAACTCGCGCTCGGTGGTCCGGCAGACCGCCGGTCCCCTACCGTTGCGGACCTCACCACCGGGAGCCACCATTCCATGCCTGACGCACTGATCATCGACGCCTGCCGCACCCCCCGCGGCATCGGCAAGCAGGGCAAGGGCGCTCTGGCCCACCTCCACCCCCAACACCTGGCGTCCACCGTGCTCGCGCGCCCTCGTCGACCGCAACGGCTTCGACACCGCCGACGTCGACGACGTCGTCTGGGGCACCAGTTCGCAGGTCAGCGAGCAGAGCGGCGACCTCGGGCCGCATGGCCGCGCTCGATGCCGGCTACGACGTCAAGGCCAGCGGGGTCACGCTCGACCGCTTCTGCGGGTCGGGCATCACGAGCACCAACATCGCAGCCAACGCCGTGATGGCCGGCATGGAAGACCTCGTGATCGCCGGCGGCACCGAGATGATGTCGCTGCCGAAGAAGGGCATGCTCCCCATGGGCGCCAACAACGCCCACCTCCAGGAACTCCACCCGCAGTCCCACCAGGGCGTGTGCGCCGACGCCATCGCCACCCTCGAAGAGATCTCCCGCGACGGCGCTCGACGCACATGCGGCCGAGTCGCAGGCCCGTGCCGCACAGGCGCCATCGAGGAGGGTCGCTTCGACCAGAGCCTGGTCCCGGTCTTCAACCTCGACGGCACGCTGGCGCTCGACCACGAGGAGTTCCCGCGCCCCGGAACGACGGCCGAGTCGCTGGCGGCGCTCGCTCCTTCGTTCGAGGCCGTGGCCGACTACCGCCACACCGACGACTCACCCACCTTCCGCGAGCTGGTCGCCCGCAAGTTCCCCGACCTCGAGATCGAGCACGTCCACCACGCCGGCAACTCGTCGGGCGTCGTCGACGGCGCCGCCGCGATCCTGATCGCCAGCGAGGACTACGCCACGGGCCCACGGCCTCACGCCCAGGGCGCGGGTCGTCGCCACGGCGAACATGGGCGACGACCCGACGCTGATGCTCAACGCGCCGGTGCCGGCCGCCCGCAAGGTGCTCGCCAAGGCCGGCATGACCCTCGACGACATCGATCTGTTCGAGATCAACGAGGCCTTCGCCGTCGTGTCCGAGAAGTTCCAGCGCGACCTCGACCTCGACCGCGAACAAGGTCAACGTGAACGGCGGCGCCATGGCCCTCGGTCATCCGATCGGGGCAACCGGGTCGATCCTGATCGGCACCGTGCTCGACGAGCTCGAGCGGCGCGACGAGCAGGTCGGGCTGATCACGATGTGCGCCGGCGGCGGCATGGCGCCCGCCATCATCATCGAACGCGTCTGACCCGCGCGACCTCGGACCGCTCGGCGGACCGCCTTTCGTGCCAGGAGACCTCGGCCGCTGTGACCTTGGTCCCTGTCCCCATCTCACCCGGCTCCTGAGACTGGCACTCAGTCTGAAGGAGGCGCCCGAGATGTCCAGCATCGACCCGCCCGGATCCCCTGCCGCGGTTCCCCCCGCGGCGCCCGGTGGAGATGACCGCAACCAGCGCTGGATCATCGTGCTTCTCCTCCTCGCGCTCGCCGCGGTCGTCGCCGCGTTCGCCACCTACGTGCTGACCGACGATGACGAGGAGGCGGCCGTGACCTCGAGCGAGTCGACCACACCTCCCGAGTCTTCGTCGGGTGGTTCGTCGTCCGGCGGTGGGGCACCGGCCACGCCGTCGACGCCGGACCCACCAGCGAGTGCTCCATGCTCGGGCGACGCCTTCCTCGCGGCGGTCGGAGGTGAGATCGACGGCATCGCGGTGGCGGTCACCGGCTCCACCTGCACCGCGACCTCAGGCGGCTATGCGATCGCGACGATGGAACCCGCGGACCCGACGGTGATCGCCGACGCGCTGACCGTGTTCTTCGAGGACACCGGCGGCACTTGGGCCGTCCTCACCTACGGAACAGGCGTGACGTGCACCGAAGCCGGGATCCCGGCCGATGCCTGCGCCCAGCTCCCCGCCACCGGAGGCTGAGACACGGACGGCGCCGATGGTCACCATCGACCGGGCGAGATGCACGGTTCCGTAGGGTCGGTACCCTTACCTGTCCCGATCGATTCGGAGTCCTGAACATGATCAAGGCGCTGCTCGGCTTTCTCGTCGTTTTCCTCATCGCCACGTTCCCGGCGACGTGGTTGCTCATGCTGTTCCTCGGCAATGTCGGCATCAACGTCGGGTACTGGGGCGCGTTGCCGCTGGGCATCCTGATCTCGGCCCTGCTCGGCGGCCTCTCCGCACGCGAGTACTGAAAGGGGGCGATCAGCTCACGCGAGGGTGGGCTGAGAGGAACGTCCAGACGGCGAGGGCCGAGTCGAAGTCCTGATAGGCGGGGCCGCTGATCGCCTCCTGGGCCGGCCGCGAGGGTTGGCCCATCCAGCCGTGGCCGGCACCGGCGACCGTCACGAGCTCGACCTCCGTGCCCGAGATGCCCTCGCCCGGCCCCGCCGACAGGAATCCCACGTCATCGACATCGGCACGATCTTGCTGCGCCCGGCCGCAACAGCGACCACCGTTCCACACCCGACCCTCGGGAACCAGGTCGATCTCGGTGCCGTCCGGGTAGACGACGAGAAAGCCGTTGGCCTCGGCGAGATCGTCGAAACCCGAGGCCGCCTGGAACTGCAGGCCCCACCCGGTCCCGCCGTGCATGGCGACGAGCAGGGGCGCCTCGGTGCCCTCGGGAAGGGATTCGGGGACGAAGAGGTGGTAGGTGCGCTGCGAACCGTCGGGGGCCGTCAGCGAACCATCGATCGTCTCTCCCCGGGGAGCGATGCCCGCCCGAACCGGAACCGTGCTGCTCGTGGTGTCGGGACTACTCGGTGTCGCGGCAGCGGGCGGCGCCGATGCGGTCGAGTCAGGATCGGACGACCCGCACGCCGCGAGCACGAGCGAGATCGCCACCACGGCCGGGAGCTTCATGACCGCACATCCTGGTGGCGAGATGTGAGCGGGCCGTGAAGGCGCCGAGATGATTCCGTCATCACACCCCTGCGCACCGTGTGAGGACGGCTCCGTGCCCACTTGTCGACCTGATCGGTGATCAGCCGGCCAAGGCGCGGCGCATCGATTCGACGATGCGGCAGGCTTCGTCGTCGGTGAGGACCAGTGGCGGGCACAGCGCCAGGGTCGTCGGTCCGATGGGCCGGACGATCACCCCGTCGTCGATCATCGCGGTTGCGATCGCAGGCGCGTCGCCGGGGGCGGCCTCGGCGATGTCGACGGCCCAGATCGCCCCCTCCCCACGGACCTCGGTGACCAACCCGTCGCTCAGCAGCCCGCCGAGCCGGTCGCCGAACAGCAGGCCCAGCGCCCGGGCCCGCTCCAGCAGCCGATGCTCGTCGGTGACGGCGATGCAGGCCATTGCGGCCGCTGCGGCCGTCGGATGCCCGGAGTAGGTGAAGCCCGTCCGCAGGACCATCTCGGGATCCTTCTCGAGCGCCTGACGCACCACCGGGCCGACGATCACGCCGCCGAGCGGGATGTAGCCAGACGTGACCGCCTTGGCGAAGGTCACCAGGTCGGGTTCGACGCCATAGTGCTCGGCGGCGAACCACGTGCCGAGTCGGCCGAAGCCGGTGATGACCTCGTCGAACACGAGCAGGGCTCCGTGGTCGTCGCACAGCCGCCGAAGCCCTTCGAGGTAGCCGGCGCGCGGGGTGTGCACCCCGCTGGCGCCCTGGACCGGTTCGGTGATGACCGCCGCGATCGACGCGCCCCGCTGCTCGAAGATGGCGGCCATCTCCTCGAGGTCGTGTCGAGACGCATGGACCACCTCGCCGACCAGCGGACCGAAGCCGGTCCGGTTCGGCTCCATGCCCTGGGCGGAGGTGCCCCCGTAGGTGGTGCCGTGGTAGCCGCCGCCGCGCGCCACGATCACGCTACGACCGGGATCGCCGCCGATGACCTGGGTCAGGCGAGCGAGTTTCATGGCTGTGTCGACCGCTTCGGAGCCCGAGTTGGTGAAGAACACCCGGCTCTCGGGCATCGGGGCCCGGTCGGCGATGAGCCGTGCGAGGTCGTCGGCCGGCTGGTTGGTCCACCGGTCGAACGTGTTGTAGGTCGCCAGCGCTCGCATCTGGTCGGCGACGGCATCGATCACCTCACTTCGGCCATGACCCACGTTGACGCACCACAGCGAGGCGATGCCGTCGAGGTACTCCTTGCCCGTGTCATCGACGACGGTCGAACCGTGGCCCGACACCAACGTGATGAAGTCGGTCCGGCCGGTGGCCGTGAACGGGTGCAGAAACGGTGGAACGATCATCGCCGGCCACCACCGATCGCGAGTATCGCCACGCTCGAAGCGCCGGCGGCTGAGTTCACTCGACGACGATGGTCGCGGTCATCTGAGGATGCAACGCGGCAGAAGACCGAGTACTGCCCTGGCTCGTCGAACTGCTGGGTGAACGCATCACCGGCACCCAGCACCCCGCTGTCGAAGGCGTCGGACGCCTGGCCCGGAGATCCGGCGGTCACCGTGTGCGGCAGGCTGTCGCTGTTGGAGAACGTGATGGTCTCGCCGGCGCCGACTCGAAGGTCGGAGCCGAAGTCGAAGTTGACGATCGGAGCGTCGACGCCCGACGCGCTCGGGGTCGTCTGCTGGTTGGCCAAGGTGAGATCCTGGCCGAGCGGCCAGATGGAGTCGTTGTACATGGCGAACACGCCCAACTGGTTGTCGAAGCCGTCGGCCACGTAGGCGTGCATCATCCAGACCGGCGTCTTCTCGAAGAACATCCCGCCGGCCTCGATGCACGACTGCTCGTCACCCTGGATCGCGTCGGACGACGCACCGTTGCACGCGCTGTAGTGGATGTGCCAGTTGTCGATCGGACCCGCGAACGTCTCGGGGTGCTCGGGCTGCAACGCGAGGAGGAAGGCCGCGCCCACGATCTGGTAGCCGTCGTCGCCGGTCCACGCCCCGTCGACGCACTCACCGAGATCGGCTCGGGGGATCAGTTCGCCGTCGGGCTTGGCCCACAGCAACATCTCGGGTGCTGACGGGTCGAACCCGTCGCCGAGCATCGAGGGCTGGCTCATGTGGATGCCCATGTTGGGGTTCTGTTCGGTCTCGGGGGCGTACCCCGCCGTGCAGGCATCGTCCATCGTCTCGAATGTGGCGAGAAAGGCGTTCAGCTCATCGAGCTGGGCGACGAGGGTCTCGAGCTCGGCCCGGCTCATGCCCAACTCGGCCGGGGGGTCCTCGCCGCTGGCCTCCAGCTCGCGCAGGTCCTGATAGCTGCACGGGAGCGCGGGATCCTGGCACCGGAACTGCTGGCCGCGCGGCCCCTCGACGAGGAACGGCACCACGCCGCTCGACGAATCGGTCCACACGTACCGGCTGTAGCCGTAGACCCCGGTGGGGGCATCGAGGACGACCTCAGGGAAGGACGAATCGTCGACCGCATCGACGACACCGTCGAGTTCGGTGGTCAGGTCCCGCGTGATGCTGGTTCCGAGGACCTCGGTCGACGGTTCGGAATTCGACGAGCACGCGACGGCGACCAACAACGTCGCCGCAAGCGCAGCGATGGTCTTCAGATTCGAACCGCGCATGGATCGCCCTTCAAGCGCTGACCACACAACCCTAGCGCAGCACTCAAGACTCGGAAAGAACGCGCCGATCCTTCTCAGGCGAGCCGTGGAGGGCGCCAACCATGACATCCAGGCAACAGCGGGAGTCGAGACGCGGGAACGCGCTCCGACTCGGCGTGGTGCCGATGCTGATCGCTCTGGTCGGCATCCCGGTGCTCGTGCTCGGTGGCCTCATCGTCCAGGACCTCCGGGAGTCAGGCCGTGAGCGATCGGCGACCCAGGAGATCGTCCCCATCGCCGAGACGCGACTCAGTGCCATCCGCCTTCAAGCCGCGCTGTCCGACGAACGCACGTGGGCGATCGCCGCGCTCGGCGTCGACCGATACGGCGTCGACCCCGACGTCGTGGGCGAGCTCGTCGGCGTCGACATCATCGATCGGTACGAACAGTCGACCACGACCACCGACGCCCTGACGGATCGGTGGCCCTCCATCGCCTCAGCGCTGGCGGCGACCCGTTCCGAGCGACAAGACCTGAGCGACCTCGATCTGGCCGCGGAGTACCAGGCGATGATGGACGAGGTCGACGCTGCGGGTCAGGACGCCGCGCACCGGCTGGAGAAGCTCGCGACTCCACTCCCATCCGGCGATGCCCTCTTGCAGGCTCTGGACTTCACCGAAGCAGCCGCCGATACGCAACTCTCGGTGAACGGCATGTTCGTCAGCTCCATCGCCGCCCGATTCGTCGAGTCGACCGGAGAACCCGAACAAGAGCTTCAGGCACTCATCCAGAACCGCCGGGCGTACATCGCTGCGACCGACGCGCCTGAACGAATCGGTCCCCAGCGCCGAGCTGGACGAGCGCTTGACAGCGATCACTTCGGCAGCTGCTGAACAGAACCTGCTCGACTCGGTCGACCGACAGATCACCGATGCCCTGAAGAGCGGCCTCAACCCGGCAGAGGGCGAGATCTTCACGGTTGCCCTCGACCAACTCGGCGAGCTCGAGACCTTCCTCGTCGCCGCAGATGCGTCGAACGGGGCGTGGATCGGCCTCACCCGGGCAGCCGGCGAGGAGCTCGTCACCATCGCCACCGAGCGCGAGCGAGCCACGACCGACGAGATCAACAACTCACGCTTGCTGCTCACGGTGACCGGGCTGCTGGCCTTGGCTGCCACCGTCTTCGTGGCCCTGCTCTTCAGCCGCTCGGTCCGCCGGCTCGCCAAGGCCGCCCAGGCGCTCCGGGACGGCGAGACCGAACCCATTCAGCCCACCGGACCACGTGAGGTGTACCTGGCGGGGACGGCATTGTCGGAAGCCAACTCCAACTTCCACCTGGTCCGACGACAGGCCGCGGTGCTGGCCGAGGGCGACCTCAGCCACCCGGACCTCGAGCGCACCGTACCCGGCCAACTCGGCGCCACACTCAAGCGGGTGATCGACACCTTGTCGCACTCGATCCACGAGCGGGAGCGGGCCCAGGAACACGTCGCGTGGCAAGCGAGCCACGACGGCCTCACCGGCCTGCTCAACCGTTCCGCCGCGATCGAACACATCGAGGCGCGCCTCGCGGCAGGCGATGGCGGCGACTTCGCCGTCCTCGAGATCGACCTCGACGGGTTCAAGGACATCAACGACAGCCACGGTCATCCCGCTGGTGACGAGGTGCTGGTCGAGATCGCGAAGCGCCTCGACCAGCACTCCCGCGAGGCCGACCGGGTGTGCCGACTCGGTGGCGACGAGTTCGTCATGATCCTCGGCGGCCCAAATGCCACGACCGTGGCCCGGAGCATCGCCACCAGGACACTGAGCGCCGTCGGCGAGATGGTCGAACTGGCGAGTGGTGCGCTCGTCAGGGTGAGCGGCTGCATCGGCATCGCGATCAGTACCCCCGACTCCTCCGTCACGGAGCTGCTGAAGAACGCCGACCTCGCGGTCTACAAGGCGAAGGCGATCGGCCGGCACGAGATCGTGACCTGCACCCCCGAGCTGCTCGCAGAGAGCCACCGGACCGCTCAGCTGACTGCCGACATCCTCGACGCGATCGCAACCGACGAGCTGCGTCTCGAGTACCAGCCGATCGTCGACGTCACGGGTCGGATCTGGGGCGTCGAGGCGCTGATCCGGTGGGACCATCCCACCCACGGGTTGATCATGCCCGAGAACTTCATCCCGATCGCCGAACGCAGCTCGCTCATCATCGCCATCGACCGCTGGGTCGTCCGCTCCGCCGTCAAGCAGCTGGCGGCGTGGTCATCCATGGGCGACGAGCTGAGCCGGTTGGTCGTCGCGGTCAACGTGTCCACCCGCCATCTGAACGCCATGACCGCTGTCGAGGACATCCTCGGCCCCCTGCAGGAGTTCCGGGTCGACCCGTCCCGATTGAGTGTCGAGATCACCGAGACCGCGCTCGTCCAGGACACCGAAGAGGCCCGACTCGCGCTCGAGGCGCTTCGCTCGGGAGGAATCCGGATCGCGGTCGACGACTTCGGGACCGGTCACTCGAGCATCACGCAGCTCCGTGCGCTGCCGATCGACATCATCAAGATCGATCGCAGCTTCACCGCCCACGTCACGAACTCCAGCAGCTTCGACGCCGCGCTGATCCAGTTGATCATCGACACGGCACACCTGCTCGGCGCCGAGATCGTGACCGAGGGAGTCGAGAGCATCGAACAGGCCGAGGCCGCGATTCGGATGGGCGCCGATTCGCTCCAGGGGTGGTTCTTCAGCGCGAGCGTTCGGGCCGAGGAAGTACCCGTCGTGCTGGCCCAGCACTCGGAGGTGAACAGGCTCTCCGACCGCTGAGCACGCAGCTCAATCGGAGCTGCGACGAAGCCAGTCGACGAGATGGTCGTTCACGACCCCAGGGACCTCCTGCTGGATCCAGTGGCCGACGCCGGTCAGATCGTGGCGGGTCAGCGTGGCGATCCGGTCTTCCATGCCATCGGCGAACTCCGGACGCAGTCCGGGATCGAGCTCGGCGGTCAGCATGAGGCACGGGATGTCGAGTGACCGGCGGCCGATCTCGGGGTGGTCGGTCGCGTTGCGGTCGATGTTGCGATACCAGTTGATGCCGCCGCGGAACCCCGAGCGGCCGAACGCACGAACATAGACGTCAAGGTCGGCCGCCGTGACGAGCGGTTCGCCCATCAGCGGCCATGACTCGGGGTCGTGGAACGGGTTCATGTCGAGACGGCCGTCGGCCGTGGCCGCCTCGAACGCCTCCGCCAAGGGGACGCCGGTCCTGAAGACCCCGGAGAGGATGGTCTCGACCGCGGCATCCATCTCGGCTTCCGCGACTCCGGGCTCCTGGAACCACGCCACGTACTGCCGCTCGACGTCACCGTCGACGACCGCGAGGTGACGCGCGACGCTCGGGAACCGGATGTAGGGCGTACACAACCCCGCAACGCCGCGCACTCGGTCGGGGTGCAGCACCGCCATCGCCCATGCCACGAACCCGCCCCAGTCGTGCCCGACGAAGAAGGCCTGCTCGATCTCGACGGCATCGAGCAGCCGGGCGAGATCGCCGGTCAACTCGGTCAGGCCGTACGCCTCGACGTCGGCCGGGGCCGAACTCGACCCGTACCCGCGCTGGTCGGCGGCGATGGCCCGATACCCCGCGGCAGCGATGGCCGGAAGCTGGTGGCGCCACCCGAACGCGATGTCGGGGAACCCGTGGCAGAAGACGACCGCGGGCCCTTCGCCGGCCTCGTGGACCGACAGCGTGATCGACCGCCCGTCGTCGGACGGCGCCAGCACGATGGGTCGAGCCTCCGGGAAGTCCACCGGGCCGCTCAGGCGGTCGGGAACGTCTGACCGACCAGTTCCTCACTCACGGTCCACAGCCGATCGGTGCCGGCGTCATCGAGGAGGTAGCTCATGAAGCCGGTCGTGTTGGGGTTCCCGCCCTCCACGCCGACCTGGCAGTCGGCGAGATAGGACCCGTTGTGTGTCGTCAGGTCGGCCACCGACGCCCAGACCTGCGTTGCCGCTCCGGCCTCGACGGTCTTGAACTCGAACTCGCCGGCTTCCTGGCCCGACGCAGCGGCTCGCTCGCGGCTTCGCGTCATCATCTGGTTCATCAGTTCCTCGGTGAGATGGCGACCGAGCGCCGTCATGATCCCGCCGGGGTGGACCGAGTAGGACTGCAGCCCCTGGTCCCCGAATCGCTGAGCCAGCCCGCGAGCGAACCGGGCGTTGGCGGTCTTCGAGCGGCCGTAGGCGTCCCACGGGTCGTAGTCGCCGGCCTCGAAGTTGATGTCGTCGAGGTTCACGTCGCAGGTCGCATGGGCCGCGGACGACAGGGTCACGACTCGCGGCTGGTCGCCGGCCATCACCGCGGGGAAGAGGAGGGCGGTGAGCAGGAAGTGTCCGAGGTGGTTGGTTCCGAACTGCAGCTCGAACCCGTCCTCGGTCCGACCCTCGGGGCAGGCCATGACCCCTGCGTTGTTGACCAACACGTCGATGGCGTCGTGGTCGGCCAGGTAGCCCGACGCGAACTCGCGGATGCTGGCGAAGCTCGCCAGGTCGACCGTGCCGAGTTGGAGCTGGGCGTCGGGGACCGTGCTGCGGACGCGGTCGGCCGCCTCGGCGTTCTTGTCCGGATTCCTGGCGAGCATGGTGACCTCGGCTCCGTGCGACGCGAGCGCTCGCGTCGACTCCTCCCCCAGCCCGCTCGCTGCGCCGGTGATGACATAGCGCCGACCCGTCAGGTCGAGCCCGTCGAGCACGTCGCCGGTGGTCGTGTCTGCTCCGAGATACGCCATCACCGCAACCTCCCACAGCACGGAGGCGCACACAACCGATCGCTGTCGATCAGGGGACCTGAGGTGGCTCCCAGCCCGCCGGGCGACGCTTGACCCGCTGGTCACCCATGGGCTGCGCCTCCGGCATCGACGGATCGGCCCTCGACTCCCACCATCGGCCATAGGCCGCCGCGGCGGGGGTCGCGCTGAGCCCGTGGGCGACGATCGACACGAGCACGGTCCACGACACGACGACGAAGATCGGTTGGGCAACGGCATCGCCGAGCTCTTCGACCGCCGTCAGCCCGAAGATGATCGAAGCCAGCCCACGCGGCCCGAACCACCCGAAGAACGCCACCGTCGGGAGCCGGAGCCCGCTGCCGATCAGCGACAACCCGATGGCGACGGGACGCACCAGCACCAAGCTCGCCACGACGTAGGCAGCCACGCGCCAGTCGATCTGATCGAGCGACGGGCCGATGATGATCGCTCCGAACACGATGAAGCTCGCCATGGCGAGCAGTTGAGCGAGGTCGTCGGTGAACTCCTCGACGTGCGGGCACACCTCGCGGGCGACCATGCCGAACGTGAAGCCGCCGACGAACGTCGAGATGAAGCCGTTGCCCCCGATCCCGTTGGCCACCACGAAGGCGAGCACGGCGAGCGAGAGCACCGCGATCTGCCGAAACGCACCGTCCATCCAGTTGCGGGCGCTGCACCACTTGACGACCCAGCCGCCACCGAGTCCGACGGCCATGCCCACCAAGACGCCGAATCCGATCTGCTCGGCGGCGAACTGCACCCACGGCTCGGCCGACGCACTGGCCTCCTCGCTCATCGTGATGGCGATGAACACGGTCACGGCCGGGGCCGCGATCCCGTCGTTGAGGCCGCTCTCGACATTGAGCGACTGGCGCACCCTGATCGGGAGGGCCGGACTGGTCACCACGGCCTGTCCGAGTGCTGCGTCGGTCGGGGCGAGGATGGCGGCGACCAGGGCGGCCAAGGCCAGGTCGATGTCGAGCAGGAGCGCGCCGGCGAGCGTCCCGAGCCCGATGGCGAGTGGGAGCCCGAGCGCCAGCATCCGCGCCGGCAGGGCGTAGTCGTGCCGCAGCTTCGTGACGTCGATCCGGACGGCATCGGAGAACAACAGCAGCCCGAGCGTGGCCTCGGCGAGGAGCTTCACCCCTTCGTCGTCGAAGGGCACGTCGAGGACGCCGAGCCCATCGGTCCCGAGGATCAGCCCAAATCCCACGAACAGCATCGGCCCGGTGACGAGCGATCGTTCGACCACGCGCGAGACCAGCCCATACGCGACCGCGAACCCGGCCACGATCGCCACGTCCCATCCGGCCACGCCACAGCCTCGCGTTTTCCGCCGTCGGGCGCCTGGTTCCCACGTCACGAAGACGAGCCAATGGTCGTGCTGGTCTATCGTGCCGGTCTCGAGAAGCACCAGGTGAGCGAAGCCGGGAGGCAGGGTGGCCAAGGACAGCACGAGGCGCGGTCGCAAGGAGGCCCGAGCGGCCGAGAGCGTGGCCCGCGGGTCGCTCTTCCCCGGGGAGTCGGTCGTGATGACCGTGAGGCCGGCGCGGGGGGCCATGCTCTTCAAGTACCTCGTGACCCTCGGGCTCTACGGCATGTGGCGAAAGCGGGACACCACGACCGTCACCGACCAGCGTCTGCTCTTCGGTCGTGGCGTCTTCTTCCGGACCGAGCGGTCTGTGCCGTTGGCACATGTCGAGGACGTGGCGTTCACGCGCCGCGGTGCGTACGTGTACGCCGAGGTGGCCATCAGCGATCTCGGTCGCATCACCAGCCGGCTGGTGGGTCCGATGACACCACGTTCCGCTCGGCGGTTCGTCAGCGAGGTCCTTCAGCGCACCTGAACCCCGGGAGGCGCGGGCCCACGGGTGACGGTCAGTCGGAGGCACCGCCGCTCGTGCCACGGAGCGCATCGGGGATCTCGGGGCTGAGGTGGAATCCGTCCCAGCTCGGCAGCCGATCGTGCCGGCCGATCGGCGTCAGGTGCTCCTTGTAGATCGACGTCGCGCCGTCGACGCGGAGGGTCTCAGCCGTGATGTAGGCCGCCGCCGGTGAGAGCAGGAACGTCACCGCCGCCGACACCTCGCTCTCGGTCCCGAGGCGCGAGGGCGGGCCGTTGCGGCTGCCCTTGAGCACCAACTCGATCACTTCGGGTGGGTAGTTCATCATCCCGCTCGACAAGACCACGCCCGGGGCCACGGCGTTCACCCGGACGCCGTGCCGCACCCACTCGAAGCCGAGGGTCTTGGTCAGGTTGACGACCCCGGCTCGGGCAGCGCCCGTGTGTGCCATCCCGGGGAATCCGCCCCACATGTCGGCGACGATGTTCACGATCGCGCCACCGTGCTCCCCCATCCAGCTGTTGAACGCTGCGCGCGACACGTGGAAGGTGCCGTTCAGGTTGGTGTCGATGACCGCACGCCAGCCGTTGGCAGAGATGGCCTCGGCTGCGGACGGGAACTGACCGCCGCTGTTGTTGACGACGGCGTCGAGGCGCCCCCGCTCGGACACGATCTCCTCGATGACCGCGTCGACCTGTTCGTCGTCGCGGATGTTCATCAGCTTGTGGCTGGCACGACCACCCGCCTCCTCGATCTCGGCCACCACCCCCTCGAGCGGCTCAGGGCGGCGGGCGGCGATCACCACGTGGGCACCGAGGCTGGCCAACTCGTGCGCGATGCAGCGCCCGATGCCGGTCCCGCCGCCCGTGACCAGGTGGACCTGGTCGTCGAACAGCCCGGGCCTGAAGATCGAGTCGAACTTCTCGGTCATCGCTCCAACGTACGCCTGCACGCGGGAGGCATGCAGCGCTCGCCGGGATCGTCGCCTCGAGCCGACGGGCTGAGCCGGTTCAGGCTGGGACGAACGTGCCTTCGAGGTGCCACACACCGGTGAAGTCGTTGAACGCCCCGCCCACGATCTGACTCGACCAGTCGATGACGAAGTCGCCGGTGTCGGGGTCGATCGTGCCCGTCGGTCCCCCCGTCAGGCCGGGTTCGGAACCATCGGGCTTCGGCGCTCCCTGGTTGAACTGCTCGTTGCCGTAGAAGGCCGTCCAACTCGACAGGTCGCCGGTGATCGTACCGCCGCTTGCCTCGAGCGCAGGCAGTTCGCCGTCGATTCCGACCGCGAACGCAACCCCGAAGAAGGTCACGGGCTGGATCACGTCGTCGGCCAGGCCGTTGCCGGTGGCGTCGAAGGCCGGATCGGGAACCGCTTGGAGCGCAGCGGTGTCGAGGCCGCCGGCAACACCCGGTGCCAGGGCGTTCCAGGTCTGATCGGTGCACGTCGAGTCACCGTTGGCGACGAACTCCCCGTCTTCGAGCGTCCCGCCCGGGTTCACCATCCGGAAGTAGGAGCCCGACGTCACGGTGCCTTCGGCACAGTCGCCCGCTTCGATCTCGAACAGGCCGGTCAACGCGCCCTCGATGCCCGAAGACTCGGTCTCGGTGTCGCTGCTCTCACCGTCGGTCTGATCGGCCGAGCTCTCGGTGTCGCTGTCGCTGTCATCGCCGCATGCGGCCGCCACCATGGCGAGCGCCAGGACGACGACGAGCAGACGAAACGACTTCGTGAGTGAGGTCATGATTGTTGCCTTTCGGTTGGGGGACTGACGGAACGCCTCGCGACCAGCGCCAGTGCGGTGATGAGCACCCCGGGGAGGACGAAGAACCAGGGAAAGAGCGAGAAGGACGGAAGCGCGTCGATGCCCTCGAAGTTGTCGACATTGTCGCCCATCGTCGCCACCATCGGTGCGAAGTCACCCACGATCGTCGGCCACTCGGTCGAGAACTGGGCTGACGCGTCGGTCGGCGTGACCACCTCTTGCTCGACGACCAGAGGGAGCACCCTGTTCCGGAGCTCGCCCTCGGCCGCGCCCATCGTGATGAAGTACCCCTGCACCCGGGTGACCCGTTCGTCGATCATCATCGGCCGGAAGTCGTCGATCATGTCGGCCCCGTCCGGGGCCCGGGTGAACATCTGGAAGATGGCAGGGGCGAGAACGATCCCGAGACCGAGCACCACCAGCATCGTCGATCCGACGCGAGCCGAGCCCCCCCGACGCACCACCACCAGGGTGATCAGCGCACCGACCCCGACCAGCATCCCGGGGATGAAGAAGAACCAGGGGAACAGCGCGAAGGTCGGCAACGAGGCGACCGACTCGAAGTTGCCGAGGTTCGCGTCCATCGTGTCCAGCAGATCCTGCATGTCCGCATCGATGTCGGGCCACTGTTCGTGCAACGTGTTCGTCGCGGTGAACGTCGTTGCGGCCTCGCCGGCACCCACGGCGCCGGTCTCGACCAGTGCCGGCACCAGGCCGCCTGCCGCCTCGACGTCCGCCGCATCCACGAGAGCCAGATACCCGCGGAACTTCTCGATCTCCTCGACGCTCATGTACCGGTCGAAGTCGTCGATCATGTCGCCGCCGGCGGGTGCCCGCGTGAACATCTGGAACACGACCGGAGCCGCAGCCAGGGCGAAGCCGATCACGGCGACCCCGACCAACGCTCGCTCGCGCCGCTTCGTGCGTGACGCTCCGCCTTCGTCGACCACTCCGAGCAGTCTCCCCGCTGGTTGGGCCGAGAGGAAAGGGTCGAACGGCCCCACTTCACACCGGGATCAGTGAGAGGCTTTCGGCTCTATCGTAGGATCGGCGCAGATCGGAAGCTCACGGGAGCGAGAGTCAACCGAGAGGCGAGACATGAGTCTGAAGTACGTGGTCGGCGTGGACGGGTCGGAGCAGTCGCGTCGAGCGCTCGAGTGGGCGTCCGCAGAGGCCGCCCGTGACGGAGCAACGCTCGAAGCCGTGCTCACCTGGCGCGCCCCGCTCACCGACCTTCCCTACAACCCCGACCCGGACGATCTGCGCCGGCTCGAATCCGACTGGTCGAGCACCCTCGACGAGGTGATCTCCGGCATCGACGCCCAAGGGGTGCTGTTGGCGGGCCCACACGCCGGACGAACCCTCGTCGATCACGCGACGAACATCGAGGCCGACCTGCTGGTGGTGGGGACGCGTGGCCGCGGTGGATTCCTCGGGCTCCTGCTGGGATCGGTTGCCGAGTACTGCTTGCACCACGGGCCCTGTCCCACGGCCTTCGTCCCGCCGACCGATCTTCCGCAGGAGACTCGGGCGGTCGTCGGGGTCGACGGGTCCGACGCGTCGATGAAAGCCCTTGCGTGGGCACTCGAGCGCGCCGAGCGCGTCGGGGCCGACGTCACCGCGCTCCACGTGTGGAACTTCCTGGACAAGCCCCCGGGGTCGCAATACGACACCGAGTTCGATGACGGCGACGCCCGCGCCTTCATCGAGGAAGCCATCACCTCACACGGAATCGACCGGTCTCGCCTCGACGTCGCCATCGCCAACGAACTCCCATCTCGAGCGTTGCTCGATGCCGGCGAGAGCGCAGGGCTCGTCGTGCTCGGGGCACACGGCCGGAACCCGGCCCACATGATGCTCGCAGGCTCGATCGCGGAGCAGGTCAGCCATCACACATCCGTCCCGCTCCTCGTGCACCGCTGACCGACCGAGCACCGTCCACCACCCGGCTCGGCGAGCATCGGCTTGACTGAGCCGATGAACCTGGCGCCGCGGGACTGGGTGCCTGCTGACTCCGAGACCCTCGTCCAGCGCATCGCATCGATCACGGCCACGAGCGACGTGGCCGACAACCGGCAGCGGATCGAGACGCTGATCGAGGAGAACCGACGGGTCCACGAGCAGCAGTGCCTGAACCTGAACCCGGCGACCAACGTCATGAACCCGGCAGCAGAGGCTGCGCTGGCGTCAGGGCTCGGATCACGACCATCGTTGGGGTACCCCGGGAACAAGTACGAGATGGGGCTCGAAGCCATCGAAGAGCTCGAGGTGATCGCCGCCGAGCTGGCCGCAGAGGTGTTCGGCACGGCCTTCGCCGAGATCAGGGTTCCCTCGGGTGCGGTTGCCAACCTCTACGCGTTCATGGCGTTCGCCGATCCGGGCGACTCGATCATCGTCCCGCCGCCGACGATCGGCGGCCACGTGACCCACCACCGCGCCGGGGCGGCCGGGCTCTACGGGCTCGACGTCCACGAGGCGCCGATCGACGCCGGCCGCTACTCGGTCGACCCCGACGCGCTCCGCGACCTGGCCCGTCGGGTCCGACCGAAGGTGATCAGCGTCGGGGGCAGCCTCAACCTCTTCCACCACCCCGTCGCCGAGATCCGCTCCATCGCCGACGAGGTGGGCGCCAAGGTGCTCTTCGACGCAGCCCACCTCTCGGGGCCGATCGCCGGCAACGCATGGCCGGACCCGATCGCGCGAGGGCGCCCACGTGATGACGATGAGCACCTACAAGAGCCTGGGTGGCCCGCCGTCGGGCCTGCTGGTCACCAACGACGCCGAGGTCGCCCGACGGGTCGACGCCATCGCCTACCCAGGGCTCACCGCCAACTTCGATGCCGGGAAGACCGCAGCACTGGCGATCTCGCTGCTCGACTGGAAGCGCGATGGGGCGGCCTACGCCCGCGAGATGACCGATGCGGCTTCCGCGCTCGCGTCGGAGCTCGAAGCCCGGAGTCTGCCGGTCTTCGGCGGTGGGACCAAGTCCCATGCCTTCGCCGTCGACGCGGGAGATCTCGGCGGCGGCCACACCGCCGCCGTACGTCTCCGGGAGTCCAACCTCCTGACCTCGGCGATCGGTCTCCCGACCGATGCGCCCACGAGCCCGGCGGGCGGCCTACGCATCGGACTCAACGAGGCGGTCCGTTGGGGACTGACGGCAGCCGACATGCCCGAACTCGCCGACCTCGTGGCTCGTGGGCTCGACGACGGCGGCCCCGCCGTGGGCACGGAGGTCACTGCGTTCCGGGGTCGCTTCCGCGACCTCCACTTCATGACGACCTGAACTCGAGACCCTCGAAGTCCCCACGCTCGCGCCAGGCTTCGAGGTACTCGAAGTAGGCGACCGGACCCTGGGGATACCCGCTGCCGTTCAATCGTTCGCGGGGTCCGGCCGGTTGCCCTTCGTTGTTGTAGTAGCCGGGCGTGCAGTCGGCGTTTCCGAGGAACCCGGCCGTCGTGCCTTCGAACTGGGCCACCCAGGCCGCCTCGGCCTCTTCGGTCACCTCGACGACCTCGCGGCCGACGTCGAGGGCGTGAGCGACGACCGCGGCGATGGCCGATCCGGCTTCGGTGTAGTTGTAGGTGATGTTCGAGATCAGGTTGGCGCCCTGGGCCAACCCGATGATGAACAGGTTCGGAAAGCCGTGCACATGCGTGCCCTGGAGGCTCTTCATCCCGTCGGCCCAGTGGTCGGTCAGCGCTTCGCCGTCACGGCCGACCGTCTCGTAGCTGGCGCTGTGTGAGAGGTTCACCTCGAAGCCCGAGGCGAACACGATGCAGTCGAGGTCGTAGTGGACGCCGTTCGCCCAGACTCCGGTCTCGTCGATCGCCTCGACGCCCTGGCCATCGGTGTCGACCAGGTGGCAGCCAGGCTCGTTGTAGGCCTGGAGGTACTCGTCGTGGAAGCAGGGCCGCTTGCAGAGCTGGCGGTACCACGGCTTCAACGCCTCGGCGGTGGCCGGGTCATCGACGACGGCGTCGCAACGGGCGCGGATCTCGTTCATCTTCTCGTCGTCGCTGTCCTCGAACGCCCGCAGCATCTCGTCGGGGCCGAACGCACCGTCGGCCTCGCTCGCGGCGACGATCATCCGGTCGCGGATGCGCTTGGCGATGTCGGTCCAACCGTCCTTGACGAGGTCTTCGTCGGCGAACCCGCCGGTCTGGAGCGTACAGAAGTTGGTGAGCCATCGCTTCTGCCAGCCGGGTTCGAGGTCGCCGAGGGCGGCGGGGTCGATGGGATGGTTGTTGCGGACGTCGATCGACGACGGCGTGCGCTGGAACACGTAGAGCTCCTGGGCATCGCGTGCCAGGTGAGGGATGCACTGCACGGCCGTCGCGCCGGTGCCGATGATGCCGACGCGCTTGTCCGACAGGTGCTCCATCGGCTTGTCGGGACTGCCGCCGGTGTAGTCGTAGTCCCAGCGCGCCGGTGTGGAAGGTGTGGCCGCCGAAGGTCTCGATGCCCGGAATCCCCGGCAGCTTGGGTCGGCTGATCGGTCCGGTGCCCATGGCCACGAACCGCGCCTTGACCTCGTCGCCCCGGTCGGTGCTGATGACCCAACGCGACGCGTCCTCGTCCCAGCGGAGGTCGGTCACCTCGGTCGAGAACAGCGCGTTGTCGTACAGATCGAAGGTGTTGGCGATCCGTTTCGCGTGTTCGTGGATCTCGGTGCCGTAGACGTACTTCATCGACGGCAGGTAGTCGGTCTCCTCGAGCAGCGGCAGGTAGATCATCGCTGCGGTGTCGCACATCGCGCCGGGATATCGGTTCCAGTACCAGACCCCGCCCACGTCGCCGCCGCCTTCGATGATGCGCACGTCGTCGACGCCGGCCGCTTTGAGCCGGGCGCCGACGCAGAGCCCCGAGAAGCCGCCCCCGATGAGCGCGACCGTGACCTCGTCGTCCACCGGATCGCGCTCGGTGCGGGGCACGTAGGGGTCTTCGAGGAGGTCGGCGAAGCGACCGGTCGGCTCGAGGTACTGCGAGGGCCCGTCGGGCCGCAGGCGCTTGTCACGCTCCTCGCGGTACTTGGCGAGGAGCTCGTCCCGCCCCATCGAGGCTTCGGATGCGGGGGCGTCGGTCATGAGGGCGTCTCCTCGGCGGTGGACACAACAAGTGTCATCGTTCCTAGCACTTCTGCGGGACCCGGGGGGCATGGCGTCAGGCGACGAGCATGCCGCCGATCCCGAGGAGCACCAGCCCGCTGGCCTTGGTGAGGAGCGCCTGCCGCCCACCTCCCACCCGACCCGCCAACGATCCGGACGCGGCGGCCAGGCCCGTGTGCCAGACCGCCGACGCGAGGAGCAGCCCGAGGCCGAACGTGGCGAGCGTCATCGGCGTGCGAATCTCCGGCGGGAGCGCGAGCCCGAGTCCGAGCCAGGCCACGAGACTCAACGGGTTCAGCAACGTCATGGCGGCGAGCGCGCGGGTCGGACGACGAATCGACCCGAGCGCGACCTGCGCCCGTTCGGCGTGAAGCACCGTGAGCAGCGCGAGGGCGACCAGGGTCAGCCCCATCGCGACCTCGAGCCATCGCACCACCCGGGCGTCGAGACCGCCGAGGAAACCGGCGCTCGCCAACGCGACGGGCATGATCAGCAGGTCGGCGAAGACCACTCCTGCGGCGCCGGCGATCGCGGCCCGGCGGCCCTGCGCGGTGCCGATCCCGAACAGGGTGAGCGCCACCGGACCGACGGGCGCGACGAGCGCAAGTCCGGTGAGGAAGCCGAGGACGATGACCATGCATGCAGGATGTCGCAACTTCGTGCGCAACGGCTGCTGACTTCGCGCCGCATCACCGCCTGAGACCGTAGGATCTGTCGTCATGGATGACATCGACCGGAGAATCCTCACCATGCTGGTCGCGGACGGGCGGGCATCGGTCACCGAGATCGCCGATGCGGTGCACCTGAGCCTGTCCGCTGCGTCGCAGCGCCTCCGCCGGCTCCGCGACAGCGGCGCCATCGACCGCTTCACCATTCGAGTGGGCGGCGAGGCCGTCGGGCGACCCGTCGAGGCACTCGTCGACCTCCAATTGGCGCCCGGCTCGTCCTGGGACGGCCTCGACGACGAGCTCCGTGGCCACGACGCCGTGGTCGATGCGGTGCACCTCACCGGCGGGTTCGACTACCAGATCCGGGTCCGGGCCACGTCCATCGACGAGCTCGACAGCCTGTTGCGGTGGCTCAAGGAGTCGCTCGGGGTCCGCGAGACCTCGACGCGGATCGCGCTCCACACCGTCGATGGATTTCCACGCGAGCCCGCCGTGTGAACCCCCGGGCGAGCGTGCGTCCGGTGCGTATGTTCGGTGCATGTGTTCGGTGTTCGTGACCGCACGATCGTCGGCCGCCTCCACAGCGCGCCTTGCGAACACGGCCCCCTGGCAGTACGTTCGGCGTTCGTGACCGCACGAACACCGACCTTCGAGGACCGGGTCGAGCTGCTCGCCGAGGTCCGCTCGGCGCTCGCCTCCCTGGGCGTCGAGGCCACTGCCGACGGCGACGTGCTCGTGGTGGACGGCAGCGAGGTGGGACCACGGCTCGAAGAACGGTCCCACCCCACCCCGGCCACGTTGGCGGCCCTCGTCCAGAAGCAACCGATCAGGCTCCCGGCCATGGTCGTGGCCGACCGGATCAGCGACAACGGACGTGCGGTCCTCCGAGATGCGGGGTGGGGCTGGCTCGACCGCCGAGGCCATCTGCGCATCTGGACACGAGGAATCCGCATCGAGACCGACTTCCGCGGTGACCACACCGAGCCGACGCGAGTCGGCAACATGTGGACGACCGTCGGCCTGGAGGTGGCGCTGGCCGCCCTCTGCGACCCGTCCGGGCCCATCACGGCCCGACGCATCTCCAAGGTCATCGGACGCAGCACCGGCGCAACGCACGAACTGATCTCGCGCTTCACCGAGAACGGCCTCATCGGGCGGCGCACCCGGCTGGCCCTGCTGCCCGAGCTGTTCTGGGAGACGGCCGCCCAGTGGCCCGACGACGGCTGGACTCCCCTGCCGCTCTCCATCCACGACCTCGCCACCGAGCTCGAGACCGATCGGTTGGTCCGCGCGGACGAACGGGCGGCAACGCTCGCCGGTGCCCGCATCCCCGCCGCCGGCGATCTCCCGGCCCGGTGCTACCTCGCCTCACCCCGGCTCCTGCGGCGGGCACGCTCGCTGGCCGACCGCGAGGCGCCGACGCAGAGCTGGGTGCGCGAGCCACCGACGACCTGGCTCCCCGAGTTGGAGTCGCATCGACCCGATGCCGACCACCCGTGGCGCATCGCCCACCCGATCGTCAGCGCATTGCGCCTCGCCGGCGACGAGTCGCGCGGGCGAGAGATCGTCGAGAGCTGGGGCATCGTGCCCGACGGCACCTCATGACGATCCTGCTCTCGGGACGCCGAGGCGGCACGACCCACCGTGAGGTCGAGCTGCTCGGGTCGCTGCCACCCGAACTGCGGCTCATCGGTGGGCTGGCCGTGATGGCGCGAGTCGGAACACCGCACCGCACGACGGTCGACCTCGACACCGTCGCCCGCGGTCTCGATCGACACCACGTGGCCTTGTCGCGGCATGGCCCAGACGGCCGAGGCCGGCGGGCAGTACACCTTTGCCGGTCATCTCGACCTCGACGTCATCGACGTCTCCCCCGACTCGGCCGATGCGCTCGCCCTCCAGTTGCTCGACAGCGGCGAGCCGGTCTCGGACCTGGAGGTGAACGCGCTCGCGCACACCTGGGCGCACGACACGGCCACCCCGATCGACATCACCGCCATCGACGACACCACCGGTGAGGTGCTGGCCACGGCCACCGACCGCCTCGTCGCCACCACGGTCGGGATCATCGTGATGAAGGCCTCGACCGTGCCGCTCCGAGCGTCGTCGCGGCCTGAGAAACGTGCGTCCGATCTCTACGATCTCGGACGGCTCCTCACCGCGGGCGACATGGAGCGAAGCAACCTGCTCGCACTGCCACCGGTCCTGCTCGATCCCATCGCACGGAGTCTCGAGGGTTGGTTCGTCGACGACGCCGGCCGGGACCGCACCTATCGCGAGGTCCGCCGGTTCGACGAACCACGTCTCGACCTCGACCGGGCCGCCGACGCGGTCGAGGAGATCCTCGCGATCAGGTCCTGAAGCCCGCACGCACGCGCGGATCATCACCCGATGCCGTCGGTCTCGTCACCGCCATGGCCCAACTTCCCGGCCGGATGCCCGCGATCCGCACACTCCACCGGGAAGTTTGGCGTGATCAGGTCGTCGGCCTCGTCGATCGTCCCCACGGGTGCACGCGAACCCCGCTCGTGCCTCAGTCGTTGCTGGTCGTCGTGCCGTCGGCGACGAGGTGCATGAGCTCGCGGGCCACCATCGGCGCCGCGTTCTGGTTCTGGCCGGTGACGAGGTTGCCGTCGACGACCCAGTGGTTGGCGAGGGGATCGCGGAACCGGGTCTGGCTCTCGAACACCGCGCCCATGGCTCGCAGCTCGGTCTCGGGATGATGCGGCGTCGCCTGGATGCCGAGCTCGGTCGACCTGCTTGTCGGTGACCGCCGAGATCCTCCGACCCTCGACGAGCGGCTGCCCGTCGACGTCGGTGGCGTTGCGCAGACCGAGCGGGCCATGGCACACCCCGCCGATGGCCCGGCCGAGCGCGTTGGCCTTCGTCATCTGGTCGGCGAGCGCGTCGGAGAAGCCGAAGTCGAACGCCGCTCCCCACCCGCCGGCCAGGAAGACGATGTCGTAGTCGGTCATGTCGAGGTCACCGATCGCCAACGAGTTCGTCACCTTGTCGCGGAACTCGTCGTCGGCCAGGAACCGGTCGTCGTGCTCGCTGCGGAGCACCGACTTGAGCGACTGCGGGTCGACCGGCACGACACCACCGAGTGGGCTGGCGACGTCGACCTCCATCCCGGCGTCGAGGAACACGTAGTACGGCGCGGTCATCTCGCTCGCGAACACACCGGTCGGCTTCCCGATGTCGAGCACGGCGTGATTGGTGGCCACGACCAGCGCCCGGCGACCGGTCAGGTCGGGCGCGGTGTCGGCTGCTTCGTCCCCAGGGTGCATCCCCATCCGTTGGAGCAGACCGCGAAGGACCCGAGCCGGAGCGGGCGGGGTCTTCGCCGGCGGACCGGCCGTCGGCTCACGAGTCGCGTAGGGCCAGGGCTCGTTGCGTTCGGGAACGGCTTCCGCCCGCTCGTGCTTCAACTGCGACACCAGGTGTGCGCGCACATCGTCGAGGTCCGGATCGGTCCAGCGGTTGACGGCTTCGTTCGGATCTGCCGTGAGGTCGTAGAGCTCCCACTGATCGTCGAGCGGGACCGTTCGATACGTGGGCCCGCCAGGCCCGTTGGCCGCCAGATGACGCGCCCCCGGCTCGGTCCAGGTAGCCGGATCGTCGAACGTCCGCACCAGCTTCCACAGGTGGCCGTCGCCTCCCGGGGCCACAGAGTTGGCGACCCGTCCGACAAGCCCTTCGAAGTTCGAGGCCACGTGGGCCGGCACCTGGATGCGCAGCGGCGCCGGTGGGTTGGTGATGCGCTTCAGTCGACGAGCGACACCCGACGCGCCGCTGTCTCCTTCGAGCATGTTGTCGCGGGTCATGAGGTAGACGGCGCGACCGTCATCGGGTGCCCCGCCATCGACGACCGGCATCAGATCTCGCCCGGGAAGGTCGTGGACCTCGGTGAACGACTCGGCCAGTTGGGCACCGACCGTCTGCGGGTCGATGCCGGCGGCGCCGAGCAGCGTGGGCAGCAGGTCGACGTGCGAGGTCGGTGCCTCGACGGTTCTCGACGACGTCTCGCCGTCGCCCACCTTGGCGATCACGAAGGGGACACGAGTGGACTCGTCGTAGAGGTTGAACCACTTCTGGTGGAGTCCGCCGTGGGACCCCAGCAGGTCGCCGTGGTCGGAGGTCCGCACCAGCACCGCTTGCTCGGATCCAGCATCGGTGACGGCTCGACGCACCCGGTCGAGCGGGCCGTCGACCTCGGCGTGGAGCCGGTAGTACAGGTCGCGGTACTGCTGGGCGTTGTTCTGGTAGATCCGGGCGACGGCGGGCACCGGTCCGTAGCCCGAGTAGTAGGTCTCGCGGAAGGCGATCTGCGCCGCGGGTTTGGTCGAGAGATCCTCGTCGGCCGTGGGCGATGCCGGAATGGAGGGCGGGTCGAGCCGCGACGGTCCGATCGGGCTGCGTCGATTCCATGCCGGGAACAACACGATGTCGTGCGGGTTCACGAAACTGGCCACCAGCAGGAACGGTCGCTGCGCGTCAGTGTCGCCGGCCCGCCGTCGGGCGTAGCGGTCCTCGAGCCAGGCGACCACCCGGTCGGCGATCAGCGGGTCGCGCCGGAGCCCGCTGTCGGCGAGCGCGCCGCCGTGGGGTTCGGGGCCGACCCATCCCGAGAAGCCGAACGGGTCGAGGCGGTCGGCGTCGAGGTATCGACGCACGCCGGCCGGATCGACGGTGCCGGCGTCGTCGTTCGTCGTCACCCGCTCGCCGGTGGTCGGGTCGTGCAGGTCGGCGTGCGAGATGTGCCACTTGCCGTCGTAGTGGGTGTCGTACCCCGCGGCCCGGAACCAGTTGCCGAGCGTGGGGACTTCGCCCTCGGGCAGCCACCGCATGCGGCTGTCGTCGGCCATCTTGCCGAGGCCGTCGGTCTGGGTGACGCCGTGCAGGTCGGGATACTGCCCGGTGAACAGCGTCGGTCGGCTGGGGACGCAGGCGAGGGAGCCGGTGTAGTGCCGGCGGAAGCTCACGCCGTGCTCGTCGAACCACCGGCGACCGCCCAACGTCCGGTGCCTCCACTCGAGGATCTCGTCGGACTCGTAGGGCGGGATCGCCCGCTCCTCGTCGGTCATGAGGACGATGACGTCGGGACGATCAGCCACGGTGGTTCTCCAGTCGGTCGGCCAGCCCGGCGAGCATCACATCGGACTGCCTGCCCAGCACGCGCCCCAGGACGCGGGCCGCGAGTTGTTGCGGCGGACGCGGGCCGATGTCGACCGTGCTGGTCAGACTCACCACGGTGGACCCTGGTGCGCCGGGTTCGAGATCCCACCGGTTCGTCACGGAGCGGATGCGAGGCGGGAGCCCTTCGATCTCGTAGGCGAGCGTCGTGGGCGGGTCGCAGGTCACGATCCGTTCGACCAGCGTCGTGCGCCCGGTCTGGATCCGGCGGGCCATGCCGACGGTGGCCGCCTCAGAGGCATCGCCCGGCTCGAGGATGCACGAGTGATCGACGTTGTCGGCCCACGCGCTGATGGCTGCGAAATCGGCAAGCACCGGCCAGACATCTTCGGGGCCGACCGCGATGGTGCGGGTGCGAACGACGTCGGGCATGTCCCCCCACTCAACACTCTTGCGAGTCCCATTGTCAATAGATTCTGCGACTCGCTCTCTCACAAGTGGGGCGATCACTAGGGTGGTGGCGTGAAGACGGACGAACGGGTCGACACCGATGGCCGACGGGCTCGCCGTGACCGCAACCGGGCCGCCGTCATCGACGCCATGTTCAGCTTGCTCGACGAGGGGGTCATCCCGCCGCCCACCGACGCCATCGCCGAACGCGCCGGCGTGTCGGTGTCATCGGTGTTCCGGTACTTCGACAACCTCGACGATCTTCAGGAGCAGACCGTCACGCGCCACTTCGAGCGGTTCGCCCCGCTGTTCGAGATCCCGTCGATCGGGACGGGCTCACGCGACCATCGAGTCGTCGCCCTGGTGGACGCCCGTCTCGAGCTGTACCGATCGATCGCGCCCGTGGCTCGCCTCGCCCGCGCCCGAGCCGTCGAACACCTTCGCCTGGCCGACACCCTCGCCGAGATCCGCACCCGCTTCGCGGCACAGATCCGCGTCCACTTCGCGCCCGAGATCGCCGGCCTGGGCGGCGTCGCGGGCACCGACCTGGTCGGGCTCGTCGACACGCTCACGTCGTTCGAGTCATGGGACCTGCTGCACGCGATCCACCGCGGTTCGGACGCCACGATCAGGCGCGCCTGGACCACCGGCATCACCCGGCTCATCGGCCCGTCCGCCTAGCAACGCAGGCGACTACGGCCTCGGCGGCACCTCGACTCGGTGCAGATCGTCACCGAGTTCGATCGAACCGTCGAAGTGGGCTGCGGCGAGTTCGCGCCAGTCGTCTCCCTCGCCGGAAGCGAACGCCGGCACGTAGTGGGTGAGCACCAAGGTCTCCATCCCCGCGCGGCTCGCCGTCTGGGCCGCCTCCTCGGGTGACGAGTGGTAGTCGAGGGTGTCCTGCATGCGCTGCATGGGGATGGTCTCGATGATGTCCTTGCGGATCACGGTGTGAACGAGCGCCTGGGCGTCATCGCACAGCTGGTCGAGACCGGCACACGGGACGGTGTCGCCGGCGGTCACGACCGATGCGCCCTCGAAGTCGAAGCGGTAGCCGATGCTCGGCTCGACCGGCTTGTGGTCGGTCGGTGCGCAGGTCACCTGCACCCCGCCGCCGAGGTCGACGACACCTTCGGTGACCTCGATCACCTCGACCGGGGGCGGGTAGTCGAGATCCTCGTGGTGGGCGATCCGATAGCTGATGTCGGGCCCGAGCGAAGCCAGGATGTGGTCGACCACGTCTCGAGTTCCGACCGGTCCGACGATGGTGAGCGGTGACGGTTCGAAACTCATCACCCACCGGCTGGTGATCAGGTCGTTGAGATCGGTGATGTGATCGCTGTGGAGATGGGTGAGCAGGACGGCGCGCAGCTGGTTCACACCGGTGAATGCGCCGGCCAGCCGCATGAGGACGCCACGACCGGCGTCGACCAGGAACTGGTCGTCTCCCCCGACGATGAGCGTGGCCGGTCCGGCCCGATTGGCGTCGGGCATGGGACTCCCGGTGCCGAGCAGGGTGATGGCGAGCATGCGGATTCCTTCCGACGGACGCGGCCGACCCTAGGTTCTGCGAGTCGAGATGGCAATAGATGCATGCGCGGCCCTTCCGTCCCGAATCGAGGGCCGGGTAGCTTCATCCGATGCTTCGTCGCGTCCCGACGCTCCGATATCGGGGCTCGGAAGGGTCCTCGCTCGGCACGCCGGCGGGCTGATCTGGGAGACCCTCGTCGAGGACGGCACCACGGTGGGCCCGAACGGGGTCGCCGTCGGCTGGGGCCGTGTCTATGCACCGAAGGGGATGCCAGCGATCTTCGCTCTGGACCTCGAGACGGGTGAAGAGCTGTGGGCCACCGAGATCGTCGACACCCCCGCCAGCGGGATCGACATCCAGCCCCAGGTGGTGGGCGGCACGGTCCTGGTGAGCACCGTCCCCGTCAGCCTGACTGCCCAGTACACCGGCGGTGACCGTGGAGTGTTGACGGCGCTCGACGCCGAGACGGGCGAGGTGGTGTGGCGCTTCGACACCGTCGCCGACGAGGACCTGTGGGGGAACCCCGACGTCAACTCGGGGGCGGCGCGTGGGTCCCCCCGGCGGTCGACGTCGACGAGGGTGTCGTGTACTGGGGCATCGCCAACCCTGCGCCGTTCACCGGCGCCGAAGCCTTCCCCAACGGATCGAGTCGCCCCGGCCCGAACCTCTTCACCGACTCGGTCGTGGCGCTCGACCTCGAGAGTGGCGAGCTGCGCTGGCACCGACAGGTGATCGAGCACGATCTGTCCGACCGCGATCATGTCCACACGATGATCGTCGAGACGCCCGAGGGCACCCTGCTCGTCAGCACCGGGAAAGGTGGCATCGTCTTCGGCCACGACATCGACACCGGCGAGATCAGGTGGGAGACGCCGGTCGGGATCCACCGCAACGACGAGCTGACCGAGTTGGCAGGCCCCGACCGAGGTCTGGCCCGGGACGTTCGGCGGCGTCATCAGCCCGCCTGCAGCCCACGACGGCTTCGTCTTCGTCGCCACGCTCAACGCACCGAGCGTATTGGGTCCGGACGAACCCTCCTACATCGGCTCCGAGATCGGAACGGCTCCGGGCGAAGTGGTGGCGATCGAGGCTGCCACCGGAACCGTCGCCTGGACGACCGAGATCGACGGCGATCCGCTCGGCGGAACCACGGTCGTCGGTGACCTGGTCTTCACCGCGACCTACCAGGAGAAGATCTACGCACTCTCACGGGCGACGGGCGAGGTCGTCTGGGAGTTCGACGCTCCCGGTGGGACCAACGGATGGCCGGCCGTCGCCGACGACCTCATCCTCTGGCCGATCGGCATCTCCGATCCACCCGTCCTCCTGGCCCTCGCCCTGCCCGACGGAGCCGGGTCGAAACGGCCGACATGGCAGGCTGGAGGTCGGAGGTCGGGTGGGCAGCGCAATCGGTGGATCGATCGGCTACACGCTCGCGATCGCGGTCAGCCCGATCCCGATCGCCGCACTCATCCTGACGCTGCTGTCGGTCCGGCCACGTGCCAACAGCATCGCGTTCACGGTCGGCTGGGTGGTCGGGATCGGGTCCGTCGCCGCCATCGGGATCATCACGCCGTTCTTCGACGCCGGCGACGATCCGAGCGACCGGCGCGGATGGGTCCGGCTGAGCCTCGGCGCCATCCTCCTGCTCGCTGCGGTCCAGCGGTGGCGAACCCGAAAGGGTCCGGACGTCGAGCCACCCACGCCACCGTTGATGCGTGCGATCGACGGTGCCGGCGTGTTCGGGGTGCTCGGCATCGGGTTCGCACTGGCTGCGCTCAACCCGAAGGACATGTTGCTGGCCGCAGCCGGGGGCGTCGAGATCGGCTCGGTCGACCTCCCGGGTGGCGCGACCGTCGCCGCGCACGCGATCTTCACCGCGATGGCGGCCTCGACCGCCCTGCTTCCGGTCGCGACCTACCTCGTCGCCGGCCACCGCATCGACCCGCACCTCCACCGCTCCCGCGCCTGGCTCATCCGACACAACGCGAAGGTCATGGCCGCCGTCCTCGCCGCCGTCGGGGCCTTGTTCATCTTCGAAGCCGTCCAGATCTTGTCGAGCTGAGCGGCTCAGCCCTCAGCACTCGACGACGATCACGTCCCAGTAGCTGTTCGCGGGCACCGGTCGGGTGCACTCGCCGTCGTCGACCTGACCCAGCTTGGCGCCGTGCCCGATGCCGAGCGCGTCGGGTGGCGGCGGAGTCGGCACCGAGGCGTGGACGACCCACGTCGCGAGCGCCCGCGACGGGACCGCACCAGCCGAGAACAGGAACGGAGCCACGAACGGCACCATCAACGCGACCGCGACGAGACCGGCCCGGACCTGGTCTTCGCGCCGGTGCGAACGTGCGGACCCGCTGGGCCGGCACGAGAGTCGGGCGTGCCGAACCGACACCGCCGGATGATCGACGAGCGCATCGCTTGCCGGACCGCGTCCGACGGTCGCCGACCCGCGGTCATCGCCGAGGCAGACGACTCGATCGGTGCCGAGTTCCCGGAGTCGGAGCGATCCGGTGGCGGCGCCCGGAGGCGCCGCCTCCGTGGGCCGGGCCGTCGTCGAACGCCCGGGTGTCCTCGCCCAACTCGGAGGCGGGCACCAACGCACGGCGTGCGGTCGGCTTGATTGCGGCGACGACCGGAAAGCCCGGGCGACCATGATCGATGTAGGTGGCTCGGAATCGTGGTGGGCGATCGACCAGCCACTGCAGGGCCTCGGCGTCGGCGACGAGCACTTCGGTGACGTCGGCGAAGAACGCGTCCTCCACCGGTTCGACGAGGCTGCGGTCGCGCTCGTCGAACGTGACGTGGTACTCCGCGGGTAACCGCACCACTCCGTTCACGGCGACACAGCGGCGACGACGGGCCCCGTACAGCACCTGCTGTTGCAGGATGCCGTAGTCCGCCGCAACGAGGTTCACGTGCATGGCACCGGCCCGGACCATCGAGACGATCCAGGTGCGGGCGCCCGGGTTGCGCCGCAGCGACAGGGCTCCAGCGGAGACGAAGACGAGGACCAGCAGCGTGCTCATGGCGCTCATGGCGCTCATGGCGCTCATGGCACCACGGACTCGACCGGCGGCCAATGGAGGTTGACCGGAAACGTGCTGCGGTCAGCTGAATTGTGCAGCGATCAGGACCATCATCCCGGCGACAGCTGTCGGTCCCCCTGCGGGTCGCCCTTCAGGAGGATCACTCCGACCCAGACGAACCACACGATGAGGCCGATGCCGAACACGCCTCCGACGTCTTCGAGTGCCGGGACGACCGTGATGAGCCCTGCGAACCCCGCGAACAGACCGAGGTAGTTCAACCCTCGCGGGAGTGCCGCCGTCTTCAGGGCTGCCCAACTGACGAGCAGGACCCAGACGCCGCCCACAATCTCGTTGCCACCACCCAATCCGTTCTGCACGGAGTCGAGCGCCGACCAGACGGGCACGGCTCCAGCGGGGTCGGCATCGAAGACGTCGGCGACGGTTCCGATGGCGATGTTCGAGACCATGCCTGCGGCCAGGACCAGACCGGCCCAGATGAACCCGAAGATGCCTGCGACCTGCGCCAGACCCGGAGAGCCTGCGGTCAGCCGCTCGCGGACGGCGAGCACGACTGGAACGAGCGCGATCCCGAACACGATGAAGATGACCAGATTCCAGATGTACAACGCCGCCTGGTTGTCCACCAGAAAGGACACGGACTCTTCCGGAGTCGGATCACCGGTGGTGTAGTCGGTCAATGTGGTGGCGAACAGTGCGATGCCGAAGAGGAACGTCCCCGCAGCCACCAAGGCGGCGATGCCGCCGCTCTTCTGGTTTCGATCCATCATTGGTCTCCAGTTCAGCGTTCGGTGATGTCGTCGACTCAGCTTCGTCGACAGGTGCAAGGGGACCCAGGGTCGTTGGTCCTTCGTCGGGACCAACGACTCTGGGCCGTCGCTGCGTCAGCACCGACCATGGGCGGCGGCGAAGCGTCGCGAACCGGAGGGATGAACATGGAGGTGACCCCGGTGACATGGGCCATCGCTTTGGTCGGACTCGCGCTGATCTCCCTTCTGACCGTGCTCCAACTCGTGGCGGTGGTCCGGCCACACGCGACCTGGACCATCGAGAACATCTACGGGGGGTCACCCGAGCAGACCGATCCCAAGGCGTACTTCGCGTTCAACCAGGCCAGCGCATGGGCAGACCCGTTCCTCTGGGCACCGCTGCAGATCGCGGGCAGCATCGGCATGCTGCTCGGCGAACGTTGGGGCTTCCTGCTCGCGCTCATGGCATCGGTGCCGTTCTGGTACACCGCGGTCTTCTTCTTCCTGTGGGACCGTGATCTCGGCTTCCGGCGGAACACGTTCGTGTATTGGGTCTTCGTATGGGCGATGTGGCCGGCCTTCGGAGTCGTCGAGAGCGTCTACTGCTTCACCCGGCTCCTCGAGTGAGCTCGGGACAGAGCGACCGGTGAGCATCATCTGGGGTCTCGTCGTCACCCTGCTGTCACTGCTGGGCTGGGGTGGACAGGCACTCTCCTGGTTCTCGCCTTCCACGGCGGTGCGATGGAAGGTGATGGAGGCCGAGCGCGACGTCGAACCGGCGTTCTGGGCCGATGTCCACGGCGAGGCGTTGTGGGACACGCTGACGTTGTGGACCATGGTGGTCGCCGGCGTGTTGTTGATGGCCGATGCGAGCGCCTGGGCCTACTTCGGACTCGTCGGTGGCGGCATGTACTTGTACTTCGGGGGCCGAGGGATCTCCGTACGAGCTGCCATGAACCGGCGGAACCTGCGGATCGGCGCGCCCGAGAACGTGAGACTCGGGTACGTCTTCAGCGCCGTGTGGGCCGTGATGGCATTGATCACGATCGGCGCCGCAATCGTCGCGCTGGAGGCTTGAGGCAAGGGCAGCCGCCTCAGTGGTGGTCGACGAAGACTCGAGCGACGACGGGGGAGGTCATCGCCCGGTGTTCGCCGCTCAGGGGTTCCCTCTCGGGCACAGGACCGCAGGTCCAGACGGAGCGTGCCGGTGGTAGGGCGCTCGGTGGCGCGGTCGGGGTCTTGACTCCATGGAGACCGACAACGTCGAGAACAGGGCGTCCGGGGTGGTGAGACGAACACATGTTCGCTACCATGAGTCACCCATGGGAGCGGTGCAGTTCGACACCTTGATCGACTCGAATCACCAGCTCATCAGCGACGCCCACAACGCCATCGCCGACCTCGAACACCTCGACCTCGAAAGGCTCCCCGTCGACGAACGAGCCGACACGCTCCGCGAGTTCGACCGGCTCCGCACCCGCATCGAAGCCCGCTTCTCACGCGAGCTCCGCGGCTTCGCTTCGATCGAGAACCTGCGAGCCACCGGCGTCTCCTCGATGTCGGGATGGCTCACCGCCTCCTCCGGCACGTCACGCCGCGACGCCGGACGCCGCGCCACCCTGGCCAACACCCTCGGCGAACTCCCCCTGGTCGAAGCCGCCATGCTCGACGGCGACATCCCCATCGAAGCCGCCCGCATCATCGCCCGCGGCACTCGAACCCGCGCACCCGGCACCTGTTCGACCTCTTCACCCAAGCCGCCTTCGTCGACACCGCCCACATCAAGACCTGCGACGAGTTGGCCGCCGATGTCGAGGCCTGGATCGACCACCACGACCCCGACGGCGCCGCACCCACGACCCCACCACCGACGTGCTCCACGCCAACCAGACGGGCGACCGCGTCGCCCTCCACGGCGACCTGAGCCTCGACACCGGCCTGCCCATCCTCTCCGCCCTCGACGAGGAGATGGCCAAGATCCGCGCCGCCGAACCCCGCCGACGTCGACGGCACCCTCCCCTACCGGGTCCCCGCCAACCGCCGCGCCCAAGCCCTCGCCAACCTCACCGAACGAGGCGCGCCGCCCCCGACTCCACCACCAAGCCGCGAACCCGCCTTCATCACCATCAACCGACCTCACCCCCGACACCGGCGTCACGCATCGAGCTTCCCGACGGCACCATCGTTCCCGCCCGTCTCGCCGACCGCTGGGCCGCCAGCGCCGATCACCTCGAACTCCGCTTCGCCGACCCCGACTCGGGCATCACCGCCCGCTTCGTCGACACCGACGGCACCACCACCCACGACCTCGACCTCGGCCGCACCGCCCGCTACGCCAACCGCGCCCAACGACGAGCGCTGATCGCCCGCGACCGCGGCTGCGCCTTCCCCGGCTGCGACCGATCCCACGACGTGTGCGACGCCCACCACATTCGCTGGTGGGAACACGGCGGACCAACCGACCTCGACAACCTCGTCCTGCTCTGCCGCTTCCACCACACCCTCATCCACACCGGCCTCTACACCGTCCAGATACGCAACCACCACCCCGTCTTCCGCGAACAGAGACCGAGATGGACGACCTCTGGTACCGCCACCCACCCGATCACGGACGAGACGAACGAAGACCCTGAGCTCACCCACATCGGGCGGAGCGACGAATCGGCAATCCATCCGACCTCACACGGTCGTCCCGTTCGGTAGATTCCGGCCGCTTCCTCTCAACCGGGCAGGTTTGTGCCGTTCGACACCAGTTCGGAGACGTGGTGACCAGCGAAGACCGTCCCGCTCAGCCAGCAGCGCCTGATCCGGCCGCACTGCTGAGGAGCCCGAGCTATCTCGTCCTGCTCCTCTTCGGGGCAATCCTCGGTGCCCCGGTCGCTGCGGTGGCCTACTTCTTCCTGAAAGCGGTCGCTGCGACCCAGACCTACCTGTACACCACGCTGCCGGGCGACCTCGGTTTCAGCTCGCCACCGTCATGGTGGCCGATCCCGTTGCGTGCGCTGAGCGGGCTGATCGTGGCGCTCACGATCACCCATCTCCCCGGAGAGTCGGGTCACAAGCCGGCCGAGGGCTTCAAGACCGGCGGACCGGTGATGCCGATCGATCTGCCCGGCATCATCCTCGCCTCGTTCGCCACGTTGAGCATGGGCGTCGTGCTGGGACCCGAAGCACCGTTGATCGCGATCGGTAGCGGTCTCGGCGTGCTCGCAGTCAGGCTGCTCAAGCGCGACGCACCCGACCAGGCCTACATGGTCATCGGCGCCGCCGGGAGTTTCGCGGCGATCGCCTCGCTCCTCGGGTCGCCACTCGCGGGTGCCTTTCTCCTGATGGAGGCGGCCGGCCTCGGCGGACCGATGATGGGGGTCGTGCTGGTGCCCGGCCTGCTCGCCGCCGGGGTCGGTGTCCCTCATCTACGTCGGACTCGATGCCTGGACCGGCTTCGGCACCTTCGCTCTCGCCATTCCGGATCTGCCGCCGGTCAGCACACCGACCGTCGCCCAGTTCGGCTGGGCCATAGCGATCGGAGTGCTCGCCGCCTTCCTCGGCGCCGCGATCACCCGTCTCGGACTCGCCCTGCAGGTGATCGTCGAACGCCGAAGAGTTGCGTTGCTCCCCCTGGTCGGTGCGGCGATCGGCGTCGTCGTGCTGGTGTTCGTCGAGACGACCGACGAGCCCGCCTCCGAGGTGCTGTTCTCAGGCCAGGACCAACTGCCGGGGCTCCTCACGAACGGTGCAGGCTGGACGGCCGGCGCAGTGGTGATGCTGGTCGTCTGCAAGAGCCTGGCCTACTCGCTCTCGCTGAGCGGGTTTCGCGGCGGCCCCGTGTTTCCGGCGATGTTCATCGGCGCCGCCGGAGGTATCGCCTTGTCGCACCTTCCCGGGTCTGCCGCTGGTGGCCGGCGCGGCGATGGGCATCGGGGCGATGAGCGTCGCCATGCTCGGACTCCCGATGGTGTCGACGCTGCTGGTCGCCCTGTTCCTCCAGACCGAGGGCCTGGCGCTCATGCCGACGGTGATCGTCGCCGTGGTCGTCTCCTACGTCGTGTCGGCCTGGATCCGGCCGGCCGCACCGTCCGAGCCGATGCCCGCACCCACATCGGCGCCGCCGGCGACGTGATGGGCGGCGACACCAACCAGTCGTGGCGAGGGCGTCGACGGCGTCCTCGACCCAGTAGTCGTCGCCGATCGGCGATCAGTCGCTCCTCCATCCTGAACCGATGCGGCTTCCTCGTGCTGCCTGCGCCTCAGGGCCATGGGGATCTTCCTCTCCGATGACCGACGGCGCCAGACGACGCCGCCGTGCTCGCCACCGTGCGTCAGGTGGCCCGCCAGACACTTCGCCCACCTCGGGCGAGGCAGCAGGCCCCGGCTGTGCGTAGTGTGTCGCCAGATCGCGGCCCGAGGCAGGCAGACGCCGGCAATCTCCGACCCGCGATCCCGCACCCGTCCACCAAGGAGTCCCCCACATGCTCGCCTACGACTACCCCATCCTCGGTCTGTTCTGGACCATGTTCATCTTCTTCATCTTCGTCGCCTGGATCGTGCTGGTGGTCCGAGTGTTCGTCGACATCTTCCGCTCGGACATCGGCGGGTTCTCGAAGGCCCTGTGGTCGCTCTTCGTGATCTTCCTGCCGTTCCTCGGCGTGTTGATCTACCTCATCGCCCACGGCGACGGGATGGCACAGCGCAACATCGACGACGCCAAGGCCAACGACGCAGCATTTCAGTCGTACGTGCGCCAGGCCGCCGGAACCGGGGGCGTTGCCAGCGAGCTGAGCCAGCTGAGCGAGCTGCACAGCAAGGGAGCGCTGACCGACGCCGAGTTCGAGGCGCAGAAGGCCAAGCTGCTCGCCGACTGATCCTCACCGAGGCTCGATCGCAACCCCATTCAACCCTTCTCTCCCTGGAGTTCACGACATGGTCCACCGACACGTCTCCAACGACGAGGCCCTCGACCCCGCGTACGCGGGCCGGTTCGCAGGCGCCCCGATCCCGAAGAACCGGATGCCCGACGACGAATCCCTGCCCGGAGCGGTGTATCGGATGATCCACGACGAGTTGCTGCTCGACGGCAGCTCCCGGTTGAACATGGCCACCTTCGTCACGACATGGATGGAGCCCGAGGCCGAGAAGTTGATGGCCGAGACGTTCGACAAGAACATGATCGACAAGGACGAGTACCCCCAGACCGCCGAGATCGAGCGGCGCTGTGTGAACATCGTCGCCGAGCTCTTCAACGCACCGACCGACGGCGACGCCATCGGCGTGTCGACGATCGGATCGAGCGAGGCGGTCATGCTCGGCGGCCTGGCCATGAAGTGGAGCTGGCGGGCCCGGCGCGAGGCGGCCGGCCAGTCGACCGATCGGCCGAACATGGTGATGGGGTCGAACGTCCAGGTCGTCTGGGAGAAGTTCTGCCGGTACTGGGACGTCGAACCGCGCTACGTCCCGCTCACCGAGGACCGGTTCGTCGTCGCACCCGACGACGTGATGGACCGCGTCGACGAGAACACGATCGGGGTGATCCCGATCCTCGGCACGACCTACACCGGCGAGTTCGAGCCGATCAAGGAGATCCACGACCGGGTCGTCGCCTACAACGCCGAGAACGGGACCGACATCCCGATCCACGTCGACGCGGCGAGTGGCGGGTTCGTGGCCCCGTTCCTGCATCCCGACCTCGAATGGGACTTCCGTCTCCCGCAGGTGAAGTCGATCAACGTCTCGGGTCACAAGTACGGGTTGACCTACCCCGGCATCGGCTTCGTGGTCTGGCGGTCCGAAGAGGACCTGCCCGCGGACCTGGTGTTCCACGTCAACTACCTCGGCGGCGACATGCCGACGTTCACGTTGAACTTCTCACGGCCCGGCAACCAGATCGTCGGCCAGTACTACAACTTCGTCCGCCTGGGCCGTGATGGCTACCGCCGCATCATGGAATCGTTGCGCGACACCGCACTTCACCTGTCGTCGGGCATCGCGGCCATGGGCCCGTTCGAGGTCGTCAGCGACGGTTCAGCGATCCCCGTGCTCGCATTCAAGGTGAAGGACCCGTCGAAGTTCACGGTGTTCCACGTCTCCCAACAGCTGCGCGGCGGCGGCTGGCAGGTTCCGGCCTACACGATGCCCGACAATGCCACCGATGTCGCCGTCCTGCGCATCGTCGTGCGCGAGGGCTTCGGGATGGACCTGGCCGACATGCTGCTCAACGCGATCCGTGGTGCCGTCGACCACCTCGAGCAGTTCCCACCGCCCCATGGAGCGGAAGCCGGATTCAGCCACACCTGAGCCGACCGCATGTCGCCACCGCAGAACACAACGGTGATGCAGTGGCGCCGGGCCATGGTGGCCGAGCCGCACCGACTCGCGTGGGCGACCGCATGGTCGTTCATGGTCGGGTCGAGCCTGTTCGCGCTCGGTTCGTTGCCGCCGTACTCCCAGAACGTCGATCCGGGCCTCGTCGGCATCACCTTCGTGGCCGGGTCGGTGTTCTTCACCGCTGCGGGCTACGGCCAGTTCGTCCAGGTGGTTCGTGATCCGAGCCGACCACGGCGAGGACGTGGGCTGTTCGCATGGCGCCCGACCGAGCGTGCGTGGTTGGCGGTCGCGGTCCAACTGGTGGGCACCATCCTGTTCAACATCAACACGATCGACGCCATGATCGAGGGGTTGACGACCGAGCAGACCAACCGCTTGGTCTGGGCGCCCGACATGTTCGGCTCGGCTGCGTTCCTGATCGCGAGCCACCTCGCCTGGATCGGGTGCTGTGGACGATTGTGGTGCGTGCGCACGGGCGAAGCCGACTGGTGGTCATCGCTGTCGAACTACGTCGGCTCGATCTTCTTCGGGCTGTCCGCGATCGCCTCGTTCGCCCTGAGGACCACGGGCGACACGCTGAACACCACGATCGTGAACTCGGGGACCTTCGCCGGTGCGATCTGCTTCCTGGCCGGTGCCTATCTGCTCCTGCCCCCGGCCAACCGAACGCGTGCTGGCGACCTAGTCATCGGCGACGCGGCCATGAGCACACGACCGAGTCGGCGCGCACGCTCGACCGAGGTGACCGTCCGCCAGCGGATCCGCTACCGGTTCGACAACATGCTGGCCCGCGGCACCGGGCGCGGCCCTCGCCTGGCTCGGAGTGGTCACACTCGCCGCCGTCCTGCTGAGCTCGCTGCTTCTCACCATCTTCGGCGTGACGTTCACCGGAACCGGGGACTCCGGATGGCTCGAGGAGTTCTGGCAGAGCCTGCTCCGGATCCTCGACACCGGCACCATGGCCGGTGACGTCGGCTGGGGTCGACGGGTGCTGGCGCTGCTCGTGACGCTGTTCGGCGTGCTGGTCGCCGGCACGCTCATCGGGATCATCGCCGCCGGCGTCGAGCACCGGATCGACAGCATGCGTCGCGGACGCAGCGTGGTCATCGAATCCGGCCACGTGGTGATTCTCGGTGGGTCGCGGGGCCTCCCGGTGGTCGTCGAACAGCTCGTCCTCGCCAACGCCACACGGGAGGCGAACACCATCGTCATCCTCGCCGACGACGACCCGACCGAGATCCGCAATGCCGTGCGGGAGGCGGTGCCCGATCGACAGGGGACACACATCGTCTACCGATCGGGCGACCCGACGGTTCGCTCGGATCTCGCCCTCGCCCGCGTCGGGCAAGGCTCGCGGGGTCATCGTGCTCTCCGACGACGACCAGAGCGATGTCGCGGTGGTCCAGGCCGTGCTGGCCGTCAACGCCGAACTCGGCGACCTGAGCGGCCTCACGGTGGTCGCCGAGGTGAACGACGCAGCCACTGCTGGGAGGCTGGTCCAGGCGTGTGGCCCGACCGTGCACCCGATCGTCACGACCCAGGCGACCGCACGAACCGCGGCGTTCGCCCTTCGGCAACGCGGCCTCGGCGAAGTGGTCGCCGAACTCCTCGACTTCCGCGGCTGCGACCTCCACATCGCCGACCGGCCAGAGCTGACCGGACTCCGATTCGACGACATCCTGAGTCGGTACGCCAACGCTCGACCGCTCGGCGTCGTCCACGCCGACGGGCGCATAGCGATCAACCCGCCCGCCGAGTCGATCTTCGAGAACGGCGATCGACTCGTGCTGATCGCCCAGGACCTGCAGACGCTCGAGCTGGCCGGGGCGACCGAACGACTCCCGAGCGAACGACCGACCGACGTTCAGTCGACGCTGGCGACCGAACCCGCCACCGAGCACATCCTCGTCGTCGGATGGAACCGTCTCGGCCCTCACCTCCTGGAAGGGTGGGCCGCCACGGCATCGGCGTCGTCCACCGTCGAGGTGGTGTTCGATCCGCGCCTCGTCGAGCCCGGCGACGTCGTCATCCCCGACATCAACCTCGACGTGGCCCTCTCGCCTGCGGCCGAACTGTCGACGGTGAGCGTCGATCGTCGGCCGACGACGATCGTCATGCTCGGCTCCACCTCGGTCGACCCCGGCGAGGCCGACGCACGGACGCTGCTCGACATGATGCAGCTCAGGCGACGGTGGGCCACACCGGACGAGACGCCGCGGTTCATCGTTCAGATGCTCGACGACGAGCACCTCGAGCTCGCCGAGCTCACCGGCCCCGACGACTTCCTGATCAGCGCTGCGCTCGGCAGCCAGTTCACCGCACAGCTCATCGAACAGCCCGAACGACGTGGCATTCTCCTCGAGCTGTACGGCGGCGACCATGCGTCGATCCGCCTGGTGCGATGCGACCGCCTCGACCTGGTGGGCTCCTTCACCGCCGCCGACATCTTCACCGCCGCCTACGCGGCGGGCGTGCTCGCGATCGGGTGGCGACACACTTCGATCCAAGGCGAGCAGGTCATGCTCAACCCGAACGCTTCCGATCGCGTCACCCTCGCCGCCGACGACGAGATCGTGATCGTCGGCTGAGCAGCCGCGCTGATGGTTGCTCCGGGCTCAGGAGTTCGCGGCGGCGAGGCGACCGTCGGTGACTGCCTGCTTCACGGCCTCGTAGTCGCAATCGTTCTGGTCGGCGTACCGGTCGGCGAACGCCACCATGGCGCAATCGAACGTGTCTTTGCTGCCGAGGTACCCCGCGATCACCGCCGGGTCACCCGAGCGGGCGTGCGCCCGAGCGAGCGTCCAGCCGCACACGGACGCGTAGATCTTCAGCGAGGCGTCGTCGATGGTCTCGAGGTCGGCTGATCCCTTTGCATCCCACAGCTGCCGGACGAAGAAGTCACGCTCGACACCGTCGATGCCGACACCGCGGTGCCACCCGAGCAGGATGTCGCTCGCGGCCTGCATGAGGTGCTGCCCGGCGACGATCCGCTCGCCATGGGTCTCGAATTCGCTCGGGCCGAGGAACTCCTCCAACACCGACGCCTGCGCCTCCTTGATCTGGAGGAGGAGCGGGTCGTCGTTGCGCCCGACCAGCAGCAGGACCCAGGCCCGGGTGCCCACGCTGCCCACACCGACGACCTTGCGCGCCAGATGGACGTATCGGTACTTGTCGAGCAGCCGTTGTCGGTCGGGTTCGAGCGTCGATCGGTAGGACGCGATGAGACGGGCCACCGCTTCGTCGACGTCGGCCACATCCCCGGGGGGCACCAGATCCTCGATGGGGACGAGGATCGGAGGGTCACGGCGGAACTGCAGCACGCCGTCGACGACCTGGGTGAGCTTGGTGAAGGCCCGCAGGCTGTTCTTCGCGCTGGCCCTGCTGACCGAGCGAGCGAACCGCTTGCGCTGCTGTGGGGTGGATCCGGCACCGAACCGGTCGACGATCTCGTCGACGTTGAGGCGCTCGTACCAGAGATCGAGAGCGGGCATGGCGACGAAGTCGTGCATCGCATCTCGGTACGACTGCCCGACCGTGGCGATGATCTCGGCCCGCCGAGCACGCCGGAAGCCGCGGTGGCGACCGGCGATCTCGAAGCTGGCCACCAGCCGCTTCAGGTCCCACTCGAACGGCCCGGGAAGGGTCTCGTCGAAGTCGTTGAGGCTGAAGACCAGCCGACGGTCCGGAGCCGCGTACATGCCGAAGTTCGCCAGGTGGGCATCGCCGCAGAGCTGGACGGTCAGGCCGGTGTCGGGCACGGCCGCGAGATCGGCCGCCATCAGCAAAGCCCCGCCCCGGTAGAACGCGAACGGCGAGGCCAACATCCGTGCGTGCCGGATGGGGACGAGCGCGGGCTCGCGGTTCGCCGCTTGCTGCAGGAGCAGATCGACCGGGTCCGCACGATCGGCAGCCGGCTCCCACGAACCCGCTGACGATCTCGGAACTCGCTTTCTCACCAACCGGCCCTGGTCACGACGCTCCGCAACGGATGTGTTCACGGGTGCTCCCTTGCAGGATTCACGAGTCGGCACCAAGTGATGCCAGCCTCGCGACGCTACGCCCGAATCGGCCCTCCCCCATCGTCCGTTCTGGATGATTTCGACGGGGCGGTGCCAACGACGAGAGTGATTGTGGTGACAAATCTCGCCGGGGTTACCCTCTCCTCCTTGCGAGCCTGCGGCGGACGATGACTGACCTCGTCACGATCCGCGACCATGCACGGTTCACCGGTCCAACTGCGGACTCCAGGACCGTGGAGCGCTCGCGACTCGACCATTCGTTCGCGACGGCAACGGGCAAGGTGGTGCGTGTCCTGGCGCCCGCCGGCTACGGGAAGTCGACCCTCGTCGCGCGATGGGTTGCGAACGACCCACGCAACCCTCGGTGGCTCGACCTCGAGCCGATCGACAACGACCCGCTCGTCCTTGCCCATGTCCTCAGCGAGGTTCTCGCCGACCTCGGAAGGGCAGGTCTCGTTGGCCGGACAGCCGATCTCGGCTCGTCCCACGACCTCCGGCAGTCCATGGCTGGTGTCGACGAGCCGTTCATCCTGGTGCTGGACGACATCCATCACCTGACCGACAAGGCATCGACCGCTCCCATCGACGTCATCATCGAGAACCTTCCGCGGGACTCGACGCTGGTGCTCATCGGACGCGCCCATCACCACCCCGAGACAACTGCTCGGCACCGCCTCCATCCAGGCGTCGTCGATGTGACCGCCGAGGCCCTCGCCTTCGATCTGGCCGAGTCAGAACAGATGCTGAACCTCCTCGGAGTCACGCCAGACATCGAATCGGTCAAGCTCATCGCCGACCAGTTCGAGGGCTGGCCGGCCGGGCTTCGCCTGGCGGCGCCGGTCTTGGCCACCCGACCGGACGGCGAAGAGATCCCCTTGGACAAGCTGGCGGACATCGATGATGTCGCCGACTACGTCACCGAGGAGTGGTTCGGCAGCCTCGCCCCCGAGGACCGGGCCTTTCTCACCGAGGTCGGATGCCTCGGGCGCTTCACCGGCGAGCAGTGTGACGCCGTCCTCGGACGCCACGATTCAGCATCGATCTTGCGTCGCCTCTGCCGCAACGAACTGGTGATCATTCCGCTCGATCAGAGCAGCGGCTGGTACCGCATGCATGGGGTGTTGTCGCGCTGGCTCTCCTCCCGGCTCGAGGGGCTCGACCGCGAGCGTTGGCGCCAGATCCACATCGCCGCATCTCGGTGGTGGGCACGCCAGGACGACGTCGACCTCGCCATCGAGCACGCCGCGACAGCAGGAGAGATGGACCTGATCGAAGACCTGGTGAAGGAGCACAGCGCGACCTTCGTGGCTCGGGGGATGTATCCGACGGTCGAGCGTTGGCTGGCGAGAGTCGAAGACGCACGGATTCGGTCGTCACCGGAGCTCAGGCACGCCGAGACCATGCTGGCCATCGGCGCCGGAAACGGTGAGCGCGCACGCAATTGGATGCGAATCTCGAGGGTCGAAGACGGTCCGCTCGACGATGGCCTCGCCGATACGGCCGATGAGATCGCTCTTCGGACCGAAGCCCTGTTCGCAACGCTGGAGACCCGCCCGGCTGCCGAGTTGATTCCCGCGGCGCACAACGCCCATCGTCACCTTCAGGCCGGAGAATGGCGCGCTCTGGCGAGCTTGGCGCTCGGAGCGAACATGTATCTCGCTGGTGACAGACAGGCCATCGACGTGTTGCGAGAGGCATTGTTCGAAAACGAGATCGCCCACACGACGACGATGCAAGCGGTCACGTCAGCTTGCCTGGCGATCATCCTCGACCTGGAGGGCCACGCCGCCGAGGCCACCGCGCTCAGCGGCCGCGCCGCCAGCCTCCAGTCCAATACCTACGGCGAGGCGGCGCCCGCACTCTCCGGGACGACTTCTGCCCTCATCGACGCACGTGCTGGGCGCCTCGACCACGCTGCGGAGGCAATCGCCCAGGGTCGCACGCGAATCGAACGGTTCGACCAGTGCGCACCATGGTTCAACATCCTGGGGCTCCTCACCTTGGCTCGGGCCAGCCTGCTGGTCGACGACGTGACGACCGCCCGCGAGCTACTGCAGCAGCTCGAACGCAAGATGGAGATCCAAGACGGGACCACGCCCCTCGCCGCGCACGTCGAAGCACTCCACGACCGCGTGCACGCTGCGAGCGACGCGTCCGCAGCTCGCTCCGGGTCGTTGACCGCGGCCGAACTCCGTGTCCTGCAGTACCTGCCGACCAATCTTTGCCTTGCCGACATCGCCACCCGGCTCTATGTGTCGCGCAACACGGTGAAGACCCACGCCGCGGCCATCTACCGCAAGCTCGGAGCCAGCTCGAGGAGCGCAGCCGTCGAACTGGCGAGGCAGGCCGGTCTGATCGACGAGACCGAGAAGATCATCTGACGCAAGCGCCCTGCGAGCGGGGTGGTCTCGCGCTGCCCGCCCGCCAGCGGCGTGCTACTCCGCGGCGGCCTCGAAGGCCTGCTCGAGGGCACCGTCGGCGTCACCGACATCGGTCGACGCAACCACGGTCTCCGCGTTCGTCAGCAGCCCCTCGATGTCGGTGCCCTGCGGGTTGACCGCGACCACGACGAGACCGGCGTCGCCGGACTCGAGCACGTCGCTCATCCTGCGCACCTCGTCCTTGGGGATGTTGTTCCAGTAGTGGCCCGCGAGGCCACCCACGCCGGCCCACACCGCCGTCGTCGCGGCGAGCGGGCCGAGGAACACGATTCCCAACGGGGCCGAGACGACCGCCAGCGCGCCCCCGAGCACACCCGTGCCCCAGGCGGCATGCTTGGCACTGGTGTTGTGCCGATCGATCTTGAGCTTGCCGTCGGCCTCCTTCTCGACGACGGCGACCGCGAGATGGTCGATCTGGCCCTCGCCCTTGGCCCCGTGAAGGGTGTCGAAATCCAGCTCGGCTGCGGCCTTGTTGGCGTAGGTCGCGACTGCGACGGTGACGGGCTTGTTGGACATGATGTGGGTCCTCTCGATGGTGGGAGCTCCGAGGAGTGCGGCATCGCGTGGACACCCGCTCCCTCGGCTGGATGGGACGGACACGAATGACGCTCCATGTCCCGCCAGTGGCGACGATATGGCAGAGCCCGAAGGCCGACATCGCCCATGGTGGCGGATTCTCCGACACCGCCGATCGAACTAGGTTTCGGTCGTGACCGACGACCGACATGCCCGCTCGATGCTGCCGATCCCGATCGTCCAAAGCAGGGACACACGACCTACGACGCGCGCGACCCCGAGACGTCGTTCGCGCCGATCGAGCCGCTGTTGCCGCCAGAAGGTGCGCCGAACGTCCTGGTCGTGCTCCTCGACGACGTCGGGTTCGGCGCGTCCACGGCCTTCGGTGGGCCGTGCGCGACCCCGAACGCCGAGCGTCTCGCCGCCGGCGGCCTCCGGTACAACCGATTCCACACCACCGCGCTGTGCGCGCCGACCCGCCAGGCGATGCTGACCGGCCGCAATCACCACTCGGTCGGGATGGGGAGCATCACCGAGACGGCCACGTCGGCGCCGGGCAACAGCTCGGTGCGGCCCAACACCAAGGCCCCGCTGGCGATGACGCTGAAGCTCAACGGCTACTCGACGGCGCAGTTCGGCAAGTGCCACGAGGTGCCGGTCTGGCAGTCGTCGCCGCTCGGGCCCTTCGACGCATGGCCGTCCGGTGGCGGTGGCTTCGAGACGTTCTACGGGTTCATCGGCGGCGAGAACAACCAGTGGGAACCGGCCCTGTACGACGGGACCACTCCGGTCGAGCCGCCGGCGACACCCGAGGAGGGGTACCACCTCACCGAAGACCTGGCCGATCGTGCGGTGAACTGGATCCGCCAGCAGAAGGCGCTCATGCCCGAGCGGCCGTTCTTCGCCTACTTCGCGCCGGGGGCGACCCACGCACCGCACCACGTGCCGAAGGAGTGGGCCGACAAGTACGCCGGGCGATTCGACGACGGCTGGGATGCGCTGCGCGAGCGGACCTTCGCTCGGCAGAAGGAACTCGGCGTCATTCCCGACGACGCGGAGCTGACCGCTCGCCACGACGAGATCACCGCCTGGGACGACATGCCCGACGAGCTGAAGCCCGTCCTCGCTCGCGAGATGGAGGTCTACGCGGGTTTCCTCGAGCACACCGACCACCATGTCGGCCGGGTGATCGATGCGATCGACGATCTCGGAGTCCTCGACGACACGATCATCTACTACATCGTCGGCGACAACGGTGCGTCTGCCGAGGGCACCATGAACGGTGCCTTCAACGAGATGGCGAACTTCAACGGCATGGCCGCGCTCGAGACGCCCGAGTTCATGCGGTCGAAGATGGACGAGTTCGGCACTCCCAGTTCGTACAACCACTACTCGGTCGGCTGGGCGTGGGCGATGAACACCCCGTTCCAGTGGACCAAGCAGGTGGCTTCGCACTGGGGAGGTACCCGCAACGGCACGATCGTGCACTGGCCGAACGGGATCGAGGAATCGGGAGGGCTGCGCACGCAGTTCACCCATGTCATCGACCTCGCACCGACGATCCTCGAGGCCGCCGGACTTCCCGAACCGACGATGGTCAACGGCGTGCAGCAGAGCCCGATGGAGGGCACGAGCATGCTCTACACGTTCAACGAAGCGGACTCGGCCGAGCAGCACGACCTCCAGTACTTCGAGATGTTCGGCAACCGCGGGATCTACGACAAGGGATGGAGTGCGGTCACCAAGCACAAGACGCCGTGGATCATGGTCGGCGGCGATCTTCCGGCGTTCGACGACGACGTGTGGGAGCTCTACGACGGCTCGAACGACTACAGCCAGGCCGTGGACCTCAGCAAGGAGCATCCGGAGTTGCTCGCCAAGCTGCAGCGGAAGTGGCTCATCGAGGCGACGAAGTACAACGTGCTCCCGATGGACGACCGCACCGGCGAGCGGCTCGAGCCCACCATGGCCGGTCGGCCGACGCTGATCCACGGCGACACCCAGACGTTCTATCCCGGCATGGGCCGACTGTCCGAGAACAGCGTCGTGAGCATCAAGAACCGATCGTTCGCGGTCACCGCGGAAGTCGACGTCCCGGCCGACGGGTTGAACGGGGTGATCATCGCCCAGGGCGGGCGCTTCGGCGGATGGACGGTCTACGTCATCGACGGACACGTGAAGTTCGTGTACAACGTGCTCGGTATCCAGGAGTTCATCGCAGGAGCCGACTCACCGCTGCCCGAGGGGACCCATCAGGTGCGGGTCGAGTTCGCATACGACGGCGGGGGCCTCGCCAAGGGCGGAGACGTCACGCTCTACTGCGACGGCACCGAGATCGGTTCCGGTCGCGTCGGTGCGACCCAACCGATGGTGTTCTCGGCCGACGAGACCACCGACATCGGCTACGAGTCGGGCACGACGGTGGGGTCGGAGTACGACGCGACGACGAGCCGCTTCACCGGCAAGATCCACTGGGTCCAGCTCGATGTCGGAGCAGACGATCACGACCACTTCATCGACCCGGACGAGCGTCACCGCATCGCCATCGCTCGGCAGTAAGGAGCTGCTCCGACGGCGCGGAATGGTTGCGAGGTCACGCCGGGATCACCTCAGCGCCTGAGGAGAACGCCCGGGCCACTTCGCCCCGAGCGGTACCCTCCGTCGATGGCGCCTGATGCGGATGAATCTCCGTTTCAGATGCGAGTCCTCCGTCGTAGCTACGAGCGATTCGAATCGAATCCCGTCGTCGGCGAGATACGCCACCGCCGCGATCATCACCGTGACGGTGCATAGTTGTCGTCGTGGGCGCGCTGCTGATGTGGAGCTTCGACCGAGCCAACTACCCCAGCTTCGGCGAGGCCCTCTGGTTCACCCTGCAGACGGTGACCACGGTGGGCTATGGCGACACGACGCCGACGAGCGCCGTCGGGCGATTCGTCGCTTCTGTTGTGATGCTCGCAGGAATCGGGCTCATCACCGTGGTGACCGCCGCGGTCACCTCGGTGTTCATCGAGGCGGCCCGGGTCCGGTCGGCAAAGCACCGAGCCGTCGAGACCGCCGCTGAGTCCGACCCCTTCACCCAGCTGCACGAGTCCCTTGCCGCGATCGCCGAGCGGCTCGAGCGGCTCGAGGCCCACGGGGTCGAGTCGCACCGTGCGGACGAGTCCTCCGACCCGGAATGAACAAGTCCAGCAGTACCGAGGTCGACGTTCGCCCCGGCGTCCACCTCTCAGATCTCGGCGTTCGGCAACTGGCGACACGCGCGTTCGCAGTTCCCTCCACTCCTGCGCGCTTCCGACGACCGACCGACGTCGTGTTGCTCGTCCTGTCATTGGTCGTCATCGTGGTCACCGCCACGCAAGTCGATCACCCCGGCGACTTCGAGAAGGCCTTCGCCGACTGGTTGGGCGAGCTTCCGGGATTTCTCGACGCCCTGTGGAGAGTGGGGTTCGACTCGGTCCAGCTGTGGGCGCTCGTCATCGGCGTCTTGGCGCTGGTACGCCGTCGTTGGACCCTGCTTCGCGACTGGGTGGTCAGCATCGCGCTCACCGTGGGCGGCGTGCTGTTGGTCGGCCGGCTCGTCGACGGAGTGCTCCCTTCGCTCACCGATGGCATCGGGCCCGCCGACGGGGCCGGCCCCCTCCCGTCACTGGCCCTCGCCGCCGGGGCCGCGGCGATCACCGTGGCCAACCCGTACTTCGGCAGCCCGCTTCGCAAGCTGGGGCGGTCGCTCATCGGCCTTGCGTTGCTCTCCGCGCTCGTGCTCGGCGTCACCTCGCCCGGTGGGGCGCTGTGCGCGCTGGCGATCGGCTGGACCGCCGGCGCGTTGGTGCATCTGGCCTTCGGCTCGCCCGATGCGACCCCCTCACTGCACGACCTCGAAGAGTCATTGCGGTCGATCGGTGTCGACGCAATTCCCACCCGCGTCGAGGTTCGCCAAGGGGTGGCCGTGGTCCGTGCGCGCACTCCCGACGACCGGCAACTCAACGTCGACGTCCACGGCCGCGATTCGTGGGACAGCCAGTTCTTCGTCAAGTTCTGGCGCCTGCTCTTCTACCGCTCGGGCGGCCGCAACGTCACCGTCAACCGACGGCACCAGGTCGAGCACCAAGCCTACCTGACCCTGTTCGCCGAGCGTGAGGGCGCATCGGTGACCCCGTTCGTAGCGGCGGCGATGGACTCGCGTGGAGATGCGCTCTTCGTCACCGAACGGGTCGGATCCGGATTCGGCCAGGCCGGCGAGCAGGTCGCCGATGACCTGCTCGCCGACGCGTGGTGGTCACTCGCCCGCCTGCACCGCGTCGGCATTCGGCACGGCGCCATAACGCCCGATCACCTCCAGGTCGCCGACGGACGCGTCTTCCTCGGCGAGTTCGACCGAGCCACCATCGACTGGGCCGACACGTCACGTCAGCTCGACGAAGCCCAACTCATGACGTCGACAGCTGTCGCCGTGGGCGCCGAGCGGGCCATCTCCGCCGCTTCCACAGCCCTCGGCGTCGAACGACTCACCGAGGTCACCACCTTCGTGCAACCAGCGGCCATGCCGCCCGCCCTGCGCAAGCAGGCAGGCGATGCCGACCTCGACGTCGACGATCTCCGCAAGGCGACCATCGCAGAGGTCGGCGCTGAGGAGCAGGAGCTCCAGACCCTCCGGCGATTCTCCGTCGGCAACGTCGTCATGTGGATCCTGCTCGCCGTCATCGCCTACACGATCGTCGGCGCCGTCCAGGCCGTCGGCATCGATTCGATCCTGGATGCGATCAACGAAGCGAACTACGCCGTGCTCCTCCTCGCCCTGGCCCTCGGCCAGACCCCGCGATTCGCCAGCGCCTACGCCGTGTCGAAGGCGGCACCGATCCCGGTCCCGTATGCGCGTCTGGCCCTCCTCGAATTCGCCATCACCTTCGTGAACCTCGCCATCCCTTCGACCGCCGCCCGTGTCGCGGTCAACATTCGATTCTTCCAACGCAACGGCCTCGACCGCACCACCGCGATCGGCGTCGCCGGGCTCGACAGCGTCGCCGGATTCGTCTCCCAGATCATGCTCATGGTCACGATCGTCGGCTTCGGGCTCGGCAGCCTGAACCTGAACATCAGCGCGAACGCTCCCGATTTCTCGGGTCGACTCCTCCTCATCGCCCTGGCGGCGATCGCCATCGGCATCGCCGTGGTGGCCTTCGTCCCGAAGTTCCGCGATCCCGTCCTGTCGGTGACGAGGACCACGTGGGCCAAGATCGGGCCACTCATCAAGTCGCCGCGACGCCTGATCTCGGTCATCCTCGCCAACCTGCTCGTGCAGTTGCTGTTCTCGCTCGCGATGTACACGGTGTTGCGAGCCTTCGGCCAGGACGTCGGCTACGCCGATGTGGTCCTGGTCAACGAGGCCGTGGCGCTGTTCGCCGGTCTCATGCCTGTGCCAGGCGGCGTCGGAGTGACCGAGGCGGCCCTGACCGCGGGGTTCACCGCCATCGGCGTCGACAGCTCGACCGCCATGGCTGCGGCGCTGTGCTACCGGTTGGTGACGTTCTACGTCCCACCCTGCCTCGGGTACTTCGCGATGCGTTCACTGCGCAAGCAGCGCATCCTCTGACCGCAGGTCCACTCGATCGGCAGGTCAGGCCGCCATCCGGGGCGGTCAGCGTTGGCAGTCCGCCGCGACGGCCAGCGCTTCGCAGACCTGGTCCATCCGTCCGTCGCTGAGCCGCCCGAGTCGCTCGACGAGCACGGCGATCGAGACGCTCTCGACCGAGTCGAGGTTCACCGCGGAGTGACGCGGCACCGGGTCGTCTCCGGGTTCCAGCACGACCTCGCTCGGCAGACCTCGAATCGTCGTGGTACAAGGTCCGATCAGTACACGTCGGAGGCGAGGGATCGAAGCGTCTCTCGACAGCACGACCACGGGTCGGCGGCCTACCTCGGGCAGCTCGCACCACCAGATCTCACCTCGCTCAGGAGGCGCAGTCATGAGGCGGAAGCTGCGTCCCGGAACGAGGCGAGGTCGCCCCACTCGTCGGCTTCATCCATCGGCCGGTCGTCGTAGACGGCGTATGCGGCGTCGATCTCGGCGGACCGACTACTTCTGACCAGCGCGGTCAGTGCAGCGTCGAACAACGCCGCATCGTTCACGCCCGCTCGGAGTGTCCGCGCCTCGGCGAGGAGGTCGCCATCGACCGTTGTGCTCACGCGCTCTCGTGCCATGGCACGAGTATGCCATGGATATGGCACTCGCGACCGTCCGCGCGAGGCGCGACCCGATCAGTCGCTCCGGCACCCGGCGGCGCGGAATCTGTCGAGGAGCCGGTCGGAGGAGACTCGAGCGACGAGCTCGCGTCGAGGACTGAAGCCGGTCTTGGCGAAGATGGCCTTCACGTGGTCGTGATCGTGGCACCCACGAACTCGACGCTGAAGGCCTCGCACCACACGAGCGCCGTGTAGGCGCCCGGTGCAAGCTGGGTACCGGGTGGGAGTTCGTAGTTCTGGTCGCCGATGTTGCCCGCAAGCGCCCCGAGGGGGATCGAGCCTTCCGCAAGCGAGGTCTGGTCGGCCCCTGGGACCAGATACACCTCGAGGTCGGGGCCGTTCTCGATGTCGAAGTTCTCGAATCGCAGCACCAGCGTCCCATCGGGGTTCTCGAAGATGCCGGCATCGCCGGTGCCCGAGTGGCCGGCAAGGCCCACGAACTGACCCGCGCCGAGCAGCACGGGTTCACTCGGCGGAGGCGGCGGCAGATCCGCGGACGGCTCCTCGGGCACGGTCGCCTCGTCTGCGACCGGTTCGTCCACCGCCCCCTCCGAGCCGGCGTCGGGCGGGGTCTCGGACACGTCGTCGGCGGGCGGGAGCTGCTCGGAGATCGAGGTCGAGAACTCCTCGTCGACCACGTCGTCGACGAAGTACGGCGAGAGCAGCCACCAGTTGACGGCCACGAACGGCACCACCAGCACGATCACCCGCACGACCGGCGGCACACGGAACCAGAGCATGGCGCCGAAGGCGATGGCGGCGAGCGCCGTGCCACCGAGCGTGAACAGGAGGGTCCGCTCGTTCTCGAACGGCGCTTCGAGAATGTCCGGCTCGATCACGACCAGCACCAGCATGATCACGGCGACAACCGCTCCCACGATGATCTCGAGGCGGGAGATGCGCCCCAGCAGCACGCGCCCCACCGACTCAGGCTCGGGAGTGCTGTCGCGGTCGGCTGCAGGAGGACGTGTCGAGGTGTCGGTCACACCTCCATCAAACCACCGGGACCGACCATCGCCTTCCCGAACTCCATTACGAGGTTCGAAACGCTCCGCCGGGTCGTCGAGGTCGTTTCGCGTCAGGTGACGACGGGCAGCCCGGCCTCGGTCCATCCGACGATGCCACCGGCCACGTCGTAGACCTCCTCGAAGCCCAGCTCGGTCATCAGGTTCCGGGCCTCCTCGCTCCGATTGCCTGACCGGCAGTAGAGGACATACGGCACCGACCGGTCGAGCTCGGCGATCCGGTCGGCGAAGTCGGGCTCGTAGATGTCGATGAGGATCGCGTCGGCGAGGTGGGCCTCGGCGAACTCCTCTGGCGTCCGCACATCGAGGACGACGAGGTCAGGATCACCCACGTCGATCACTGCGTTGGCCTCGGCCGGCTCGACCACGACCACGCCCGGGCGGTCATCGCCGGCCGACGTCTCGGCCGTCGAGTCTCCGTCACCGCAGGCGACCAGCAGCGTCGCTGCACAGGCCCAGATCACGGAGGTGCGGAGGAACGATCGGCGGTTCAACATGAGGCCAACCGAGGGTAGTGGCCCGCGATCGCACAAGTGGGCGCAGGGTCGCTCGACCCGAAGCACCTGATGGAGGATCGTGTGCGGTTCCGCCGCACCACACGACAATCTGGTCAGCGGAACCGATCAGCCGTTCTCCGTGACCGAGGTCTGGAGCAGTGCAGCGATTTCGACGACGTCGATCGGACTCGATGCGACATGGATCACGAGTTCGTACACCCCGTCGTTCGATGCGTTCGATGGGTCCATCCCGTTCACGTCGAGAAACACGGCGCATGCCAGCCAGCCGAGGCGCTTGTTGCCATCGACGAGTGGATGGTTGTTGACCACGGACTGCAGGAGAGCGGCGGCCTTGGTCCAGACGTCGGGGTAGGCGTCGTCGCCGAAGGCCGACGCGCTCGGTGCGCGCGGCCGCAGCACCGAGGAGGCCAAGATCACGAATGGGCGGAGGGTCGCCGAGAAGGCCAGCGGCCAGTGCGACGAGGTCGTCGAGATCGAGGTACTCGAAGCGTTCAGTCACCGTCCGAGACGGTCAAGGGCTTCAGCGTGTGCGGTCATGACCCGCTTGGCCGAGGCGAAGACGCGAGCCCGATGATCTTCGAGGCCGAGGTAGTCTCGGATTGCGCGTCGTGCCAGTTCCTGCATCGACACTCCCTCGTCGGCAGCTCGCTTGCGAAGGAGGTCCTGCTCGTCGTCGGTCAGCCGGAGCGTCATCGCCATTCGATCATGGTATCAGCCTGATACCGCGAAAGAAGTGCGGTGTGTTGGCGACGCCTCGTCCGGTGATCGGAGGCTTCTCGAACAATGACCGCTGATCCCCACGGATGCACCAAGTCGGGCGCCCCGACCGAATCGGACAGTCCATCAAGCCATCGGCGGCAGAATCAGGTGCGCCTCACCGTCGAGCAGGTTGAGGATCTCGTCGCAACGTATCGACAAGGGACTTCGGTGCCCGAAGTCGCGAGCGTGTTCGGGGTCCATCGCACAACGGTGCTGCTCCAGCTCGAGCGGAACGGCGTCGACCGGCGACTGGCAACGCGGAAACTCAGCGATGCCGACGTTGCCGAAGCGGCCGTGGCGTACGACTCGGGCGACTCCCCCGCCACCATCGGAGCCCGTCTCGGTGTGAACGCCTCGACCGGCGCCTGGGCCTCGGACTCGCTCTCGCTGAGCGGCTTTCGCGGCGGCCCGGTGTTTCCTGCGATGTTCATCGGCGCCGCCAGCGGTATCGCACTGTCACACCTTCCCGGTCTGCCGCTCGTGTCGGGCGCAGCGATGGGCATCGGGGCGATGAGCATCGCCATGCTCGGCCTCCCGATGGTGTCGACGCTGCTGGTCGCCCTGTTCCTCCAGACCGAAGGTCTGGCGCTCATGCCGACGGTGATCGTCGCCGTGGTCGTCTCCTACGTCGTCTCGGCCTGGATCCGCCCGGCCGCACCGTCCGCGCCGCCTGCGCCGATGCCCGCGCCCACCTCGGCGCCGCCCGCTACGACCTGAGCAGCGCGGCCTCGTGCACCCGAGGGTACGCGTTCAGCTGTCGATGGCGTCGCCGACGGCGTCGGCCGACTTCTCGAGAGCCTTGGCGAGCTTGTCGGCGTCGCCGGAGTCGATCGCCTTGCTGATCCGCTTGTCGGCCTTGGTCAACGCCTTCTCGACACGGTCGAGATACGTGTCGTCGACGACCACCACCACGGCCGACGAGTTCGGCGGAAAGTACTCGTCGAGTTCGACCCCGAGTTGCTTCTCCTCGTGCCGCTTCACCAGGTGGCCGAGCACCGCACCGAGGCCGGCGCCGACCGCGGTGGCCGCCAACAACGGCGGAGCGAACAGCCCGACCACGAAGCCGACCTCGCCGCCGATCACGGCTGTTCCACCGGTGATGCCATCGCCCTTCGCGAGCACATCGACCTTCCCGTCGGCGTCGCGGCTCATCACCACGGCGGAATCGACCGCAAAGTCTGGGCCCTGCAGGCTCCGCAGGGCCTCGAAGTCGCCTTTGGCCGAGGCCGAGTCGGAGTAAGCGGCAACGTACAGAGCAAGGTTCTTGGTTGTCATGACCGCCGAAAGTAGGGCGTCGTTCATGGTTCGCGCATCAGCCGAAACGGGTGATTCGGGCCGGACGGGACCGGGACCGCCGCCGTGGAGGGCGACATCGCCGGTGCGGCACAGTCGCACTCCGCCTGAGGGGTCAGCTTGCGAGGATCCTGGCCTTCTCGGCCTGGAACTCGGAATCGGTCAGCACACCCTGGGTGTGCAGATCGGCGAGCTCCTTCAACTGGTCGACCGACGGTCCGCCGACTGAAGGACCGTGCCCTCATCCCTCCCACCTCGAGGAGGCACCGATGGCGCGTCGTTCCTATGGAACAATCCGCAAGCTGCCGTCGGGCCGTTGGCAGGCCCGTTATCGCGACGCCGCCGGCAACCGGCGCAGCGCTCTGAAGACGTTCAGCACCAGGACATCCCGCCGCTCGGCGACACCGATGTCGGTGAGCTGACCACGCTCGAGATCCAGGGATGGCTTGCCGTCCTCCACCGAGGGCACCTGAGCCCGAACAGTGTCGCCAAGGTGTACCGGCTGCTCAAGCAGATCCTCGACGGCGCAGACGACGCCGGGCTGATCCAGGCGAATCCGTGCCGGCTGCGAGGCGCCGGCGCCGAACGCTCCGAGGAGATGCGCATCGCAACACCTGCGGAAGTCCAGGGCATCGCCGACGCTGTCGACGATCGGTGGAGGGCGCTCATCCTGACCGCTGCCTACTCGGGGCTTCGCTGGGGTGAGCTCACCGGCCTCAGGCGACGCGACGTCGACCCGGCCGCCGGCACGATCACGGTCACCGGACAGCTGAGCGAGGTCAAGGGCAAGATCGAACTCGACGCCCCACCGAAGACCGCTGCCGGCAAGCGCACCGTCACGCTTCCCGCCGTGGTGGCCAGGGGCTTGGTCGACCACCTCGCCCGGTTCACCGAACCCGGCTCGTCGTCGCTCGTCTTCACCGCACCAACTGGCGAACCATTGCGCCGGAGCAACTTCCGACGGCGTGTCTGGTATCCGGCGGTCGAGGAGGTCGGCCTCGAGGGTCTGCGGTTCCACGACCTGCGGCACACCGGCGCCACGCTCGCTGCCGCCACCGGCGCTCCCCTACGCGCCCTCATGGCGAGGCTCGGCCACTCACGCCGGCCGCCGCGCTCCGCTACCAGCACGTCATCGCCGGCCAGGACGCCGACATCGCCACCAACCTCGACCGCATCGCCCGCCAGGCCCTCGACGGAGAAGCGCAGACATGATCCCCACCTTCCATGGAGCAGATCTGTCTAGTAACGCTTTCCTTGTTCTGTCTAGCTGCCTAGACATACACTCATGAAGCGCCAAGCGCTCCTGAAGACGCTTCGGCGGATCGCCAAGGAGCACGACCTGACCATCCTCACCGAAGAGGGCAAGCGCCACACCCACGTCACGATCAACGGTCAGCTCATCACGGTCCCCCGCCACCGGGAGATCGCCGAGGGAACAGCCCGATCGATCATCAAGGTCGCCGAGGAGGAAGCAGCCAAGTGAGTCGCCGCCCAAACTACGGGGTCACCGCCTACCGATCCGGCAAGTGGTGGGCCCTCGAAGTCCCACGGGTCCGCGGCGCACTCTCCCAGTGCCGCCGGCTCGACCAGGCCGAAGCCTTGATCCGCGAAGCCATCGCCGCCGTGCTCGACGTTCGCGACGACAGCTTCGACATCTCCCTCGACGTGCAACTGCCCGGTGACGTCCGCAAGCTCGTCGACGGAGTCGCCGACGCACGAGCACAGCAGGAGGTTGCCGACCAGGCAGCTCGGCGCGCCATGCAGGCGACCGCTCGCCAGCTCGTCGAGGGTCACGACTTCTCGACGAGGGATGCGGGCAAGCTCCTCGGCGTCTCCCATCAGCGCATCAGCCAGGTGATGCAAGAGGACGACCTGGCCGACGTGTAACGAGCACTCCGGAGATGCGCCGATCGCACCCGGTGGGTGACCGCAACGACCGGTCCTGCACCGCGGATGCCCGCTGCGTTGGGGCACGTTTGGGGCACGAAAGCTGCGGCCGCAACGACTTCGGATGCCTCCGACCGGCGTTTCCGCAGGTCACAGCGGTGGGCGCGGAGGGGCTCGAACCCCCGACTTCTTCCTTGTAAGGGCATCCGGACCGAATCTCAGCGGACGTCTACGAACGAAATCAGCAGGTCAAGTGGGGTACGCGCGATAGCCGCGAACTCCCCGGAACGAAGGCGGATGTGCGATGAAGGTGCGACGAAGACGTCAGGCTGATAGCCGCGTGAAATTGGGATGCTCGACGCCGAGATTCGGAGACACGTGGGTTGCGCAGACTGTCTCACCGACCCGGCGTTGGACGGCAGTCCCCGACTACGCTCCGGTGAGCGATAGGTGGCACGGGCCCGCTCGACTACGCGCCGATCTGTGCCGATCAACCGCCAACGCCAACCCGAGCAACGCCCCCGAACTTCCAGCCAACGTCTGACAGGGGATCGTGCGAATCGGTGCCCGGCATGGCGGACACCTTCAGCCCGTCGCAGTCCGCTCGGGGATCCGGCTCCTCGGTGGCCTAGCCGACGACGCTCGCTCGGATCTCGTCGAGCGACCTCTTTCCGGACCACTCGAGCACGTCTCCAACCGCATAGTCGAGGCTGACCAGCTCCGGATCGCTTCCAAGAATGACTCCTCCAATGAGATCCAGGCTCGGGAGTTCCGCCAACGCGGGGGACGGTCGACTCAAGTCAGGGTGATACAGGACGGTCACGGGCGAACCGATCGGAGCAGCGTCGCGGTAATGGGCGCTAGCGCATCGGCAAGTCGATCTTCCCAGCCCGGAGGGATGGCACTGCGCCAGAAGGGCACGCGAACCTCGACCACCTCGCCGACCGCGACGAGTTCTTCGTCCGACGAGGCCGACACCGTGACCGCGACGATCAGTTCTGAGTGCCCGAGCTCGGGCTCCCCGGGGACACCCTCGAGATCCGGAAGCGGCAGGGTGCCGGGTTCGCTCAGGCGCACGTCTGTGAGGGACCCTTCGACGACGGCCTGGGCGTTGGACGCGACCTCCTCGAAAGTGGGCTGGATTCGCCGGATCGTCGACAGTGCGGGGGTCTGGGCAACAGCCAACGAGAACGCCTCGAGGTCCGGCTCGACCACATGACCTTGCCGTTCATCCTCCGCCCCGTCGGCCGCATGACCGGCCGAGACCGGCTGTTCGTCGGCCTCACCACAGGCAGCGAAGAGCAACGTCGCGGACGCGATCACCGACATCCGGCGTAGAGCGGAGTGCCTCATGGGTCCGGTGGTTCTCTCAAGCATTGACGTTGGTGTCGGGTGGGGCATGGCTAGAACTGCCCGTTGATGTGGTTGACGTGATGGGCTGAGTAGTCGAGATAGCTGAGTGTCTCGTACGGTTTGATCACCCAGTCGGAAACCATCGCGTCGATCGCTGCCGGATTCGGCGGCGAGCAAATCGTGCCCGTGGGTTGGACGTGCCAGAGTCCGAGGGTGTGGCCGATCTCGTGACGAATCGTGATATGCCAGTTGAAGTCCAGGTTTGACAGCGGACCGCCGCAGTAGACCCAGGTGTTCACGTGGTCAGCTGGGTTGATGATCACCCAGAAGACGTCGCACTGGAAGATGTTCAGCCAAACCACGCAGATCGTCTCGCCGAGCGCCGGCCACGCCGAGTTGTAGATGAACACGATGTCGGTGCCGGCGGGGCAACTGGTGCCGAGATCAACGTCATACAGGTCTGTCTTCAGATCCATGTGCTGCATGGCTTGGTCGAATCGGACGTGCTCACTCGGTGCAATGCTGCTGTGCTTGCAGAACTCGTGCTGCGCGTCGTCGCTACGAATCCTGGCAAGGGCGCGATGTAGCTGTCGGCGTACGCGACCGAGGGCATCAGGACTGCCACCGCCGCAACAGCGAAGAAGCTGATCAGGAACCTGAGCCCCCTCCGATTCGAGCGTGCGGTGAGTTTGGATGCCACCGGCCATGACTGTAAGACGGGCTTCGGTCGTCCGACAAGGGGTTCCGATTCTGCACAGAGCCCCGCGTAGTGGTGATGACGCCAGCCGCCACGCTTCACGCCAGCTCACCGTCGATTGCGACCCCCAGGACCAAGCCCGGGGTCGTTCTCGTCTGCGTCAGCCAGGACGAGGTCATCGAGCGCGTCCAGGTCGACTGTCACCAGCACGGCACCAACAGCAGCCGCGATCCAGACAGATGGACCATCCGTCGGCCACCCCCTATCCGCTGTCCGGGAGCGCATTGGGACATGTCACCGAGG
>CAVPHU010000011.1:0-138478 GCA_963704815.1 uncultured Acidimicrobiaceae bacterium | reverse complement strand
CGCAAAAGAAAAACTTACAAATCGAAATTAAAGCAAATGTGATGGTTGCTGGACGCGGAAAATAAGTTTGTCAGCGGCATCAAGGCGGAACGTTAAAGATTTTCGAAGACGGTGTGGAACAAAAAATCATGTATCTAGCGGAGAAAAAACCGATCTTTAAATCTCGGAGAATGTCGTTGATAATACTGCTTCGATGAAAGATTCGCTCCGCAAATTATTTGGGCGGGTTCGTATGTTGCGACCAATCTGCGCGAAACGGATGAAGCGTTCCAGTGACTTTCTGACAGTAGCACTATCGAAGTTTTCGAAGATTGGACAAACAATAGAAATTCGCTTATCGAAACATTTAATCAAATGTATATCGAAGGTGGTAATACAGCGATTTTGGATGCAATTTATCTATCTGCCGAAAAACTTCTGGCTCGTGCAAAAGAAGATAAGACCAAACGCTACGCTCTTCTGCTCATTTCCGATATTAAAGAAGGAAATAGTCATATAAATTTGACCAAACCATCGAACTTTTCGAATACCGATTCTCAGCTTTTTATTGGTTCCTTACGCCGAACAGTCTCAGAAGAATAAAAAGAAGGCAGAAAAATTAAGTCATTTGTTGAGCCTTGAAACAGGCGCAACAATTCAAGCTCTGAGCAGAAAACACGATCGAGAAGAATTGAAGAACTCTTTGGCGAAAATTATCGTCAATTGCGCTCAAACTATGTCTTCGGTTACAACCCAACGAATCAAAAACGAGACGGGTTGCCGAGAAAATTGAGCGTTCAAATTACCGATTCTGTTGATGGAAACAAACGAAACGCTTTTGTTAGGGAAGAATTTGTCGTTCCAAAAAAAATAAAATTATGTTGAAAAAATTACTGAGTCTTTCGCTCGTTTCACTATTTTTTTGCCCCTTTTAACACTGGCGCAAAGCAAACAAAACATTAGTCTTTTGCTGTATAACGGCAAGGTTTTTTCCCGGACGAAAAAGGCACCGCACGATTTATGAAGCCGTTGCCGTTGACGGTGGAGAAAATCGTTGCCGTCGGCGCATCGAAGGATTTGCAGTCGAAATATAAAGCGGCGAAGGAAATTGATTTGCAGGGCAAACTTGTACGCCCGGATTTAATGACGCGCATATTCATTTTGTCGGCGTCGGACTTGCGCTGCTCAGAGTTGATCTGAACGGTTCAAACACATTGGATGAAGCGCGGCGGAGGATTGCAGCGAAGGTTAAGGAAACTCCTAAAGGCGAATGGATTTTGGGGCGCGGTTGGGACCATACGCTGTGGAATAATAAACTGCCGACTCGTCAGGATTTGGACGACATCTCGCCGGACAATCCGGTTTTTCTGCAAAGAGTTGACGGGCATATCGCCTGGGCAAATTCGCTGGCATTTAAGTTGGCAAACGTTACAAAAAACACAAAAGCGCCCGAAGGCGGCGAAATCGTTTTTGACGAAAAAGGCGAACCTGCCGGCGTGGTGAAGGAAACTGCGCAAGGATTGATTGGAAAAGTTATTCCGCCGCCGAGCAATGAACAAACACAAAAAGGTCTCGAGCTCGCGCTCAATGAGGCAAAAAAATATGGTTTGACGAGCGTTCAGGGCGGCGCGGATGCACCGGCGATGCCGCTTTATGCGCGACTTTTGGCGGAAAATAAATTGACCGCGAGAGTGGCGGTTTGGCAGGATTTCGAAAAATCGGTCGCGGATTTGAAAAAAGAGCGCGACAGATTTTAATAATTTGAAATTAAATTCGTCGCGTTTGAAATTCAGTATGCTGAAAGGCTATATGGACGGCTCGCTCGGATCGCGCACCGCTGCGATGCTTGCGCCATACTCGGACGATCCGGCAAACAGCGGAATTCCGCGTCAATCCGCCGAAGAAATGATAAAAATGATCGTCGAACGCGATGCTGCCGGTTTTCAAATCGGACTTCACGCGATCGGCGATAAATCGAATCGGATTGCTTTGGATGGATTTGAAAAAGCTATAATTGAGACAACAAACAAGGCTAATGAGAAAAATGATCCTAAAAGTAGCATTATGTATTTCCCAGGTAATGTGTATCGCCACCGTATCGAACATTCCCAAGTCGTCGCGCCGTCGGATTTCAAGCGTTTTGCCGCACTCGGCGTGATCGCTTCGATGCAGCCGACACACGCGATTTCGGATAAGCGTTGGGCAGGCGATCGGCTTGGCGAATACCGCGTTTTGGGCGCGTATTCGTGGCACATGTTTGAATCTTATGGCGTTCATGTCGCATTTGGAACAGATTCGCCGGTTGAACCATTGAACACATATCTCACGCTTTACGCCGCCGTTACGCGCCAATCTCAAGACGGCGAACCAACCGGCGGATGGCAGCCGCAGGAAAAACTCTCGATGGCAGATGCGATCCGCAATTACACTTACGAACCCGCTTACGCCGAATTTGCCGAAAAAGAAAAAGGCGAAATAAAAGTCGGAATGTTGGCAGATTTAGTAGTTCATTCCAAAGATTTGCTGACGATTGCACCGAAGGAAATTTTGACGACCGAGCCGATTTACACGATCTTTAACGGGAAGATCATTTATCAGAAATAACTTTTTTAAAGAGCTGAACAAAAAGTTCTGAGTCCCTGCTTTAGCAGGCAACCGCCAGCGAAGCGCGGCTGTCTTAGCCGTCTAATGACGGAACTCAGAACTAAAACAAAATGTCGTATTACTTTTTCAGCTTTTTTCGCGGGCGGATTTTAAGTTCTTTGTAGGTTGTTTCCTTATCGGTTTCGCGGGTGAAGACAATCTCGTCGGTTGCGCCGATGATGATTTCGGCGGTCGTGTAGATTTTACATCCTTCGGTCAAATGTCCGCCGATGGTTTTGCCCGTTTCATCCGATAACGAAATGTGCAGATGAACGCCGTCTTGCGCGAGTGTCCCGACGAGCGAAACAATCTCGAATTTTCCGTCAAATGAGGTCGTTTCGTTTTGATTCGCAAGACGAATTTTGGTTTCTCTCAAACTTCCGACCGCCGTGATGATAAATCCTGCGCTAATTTTATTTTCCTTCGTAAATTTTTCAAGTTCGGTGCGTAAATCCTGATTTGGTTTCAAACGCAAAGCGTGAATTTTCATTCCTTTCGCGCTTGCTTGTTCGACCTGAGCACTGATGCAAAGCGTGGAAATAAATATCGAAATCAGCAAAAAACAAATTTTATTTATTCTCATATATTCATCATAAGAAAATTAACGGATTTATGCGAAATGCACAGAAACGCGCAATAAATAATCTAGTTTGAACCAATCTTTATGCAGCCATTCGTCGTGATGACGCGAATGGTTGCGCCGCCGCCGTTTAGATCGGTGCTGATTCGTTTTTTGCGGTTTTAATTGCCTCTTTCAATGTCATTTTTTTCAATCGAAGGTACCGGAATATCACTTTTGAATCCGCCATCTACCGTTCCGGTTTCAATTCGTGCCGCGTAGTTTTCGCATATCGAAAAATGAACGCCGCTGAGCGTTGTTTCGCGGACTTCTTTTGTCGTAAATCGCTTGCTGTCCGACCAATTACAATTGTCGCCGCAGAATTGATAATCTTTTTCTCTACCAAAATTCTTCCTGATTATTGATAAATTAGTTTCTCGCAGATTGCGTTTTCGATCATAAAAACGCCGGCGGAGAAAATTTTGCGACAATGAATTCTGTTCTTACGAATAAAGATTCATGGGACGTGTCAATAATTCAATTGGATCGGCAATATTCAAAACCTCGCGGACGAAAAACGGTTCGCCGGCTTCAGTTCCGATCAGACCGCCAAAATAACGCGAACGATTTTCAAGTTCCTTCAAGAAATCTTTATTAGTGAGGCGTGTTTCCAATTCCGTTGATTCTGGATCGTAAAACTGCGATTTATGCGCGACGATTGCCTGCATTTTTTCTTCCAAAAAGTCTGAAATATCAACAATAAAGGACGGATGAACTCTCTGCGAAAACACATTATGCGCGACAATCGGAACTTTTATTCTTTCTAATCCGAAATCGCCGTCGTAATTTTGAATCGAAGAAAGTCGCGCCGATTCTCTGACTAATTGCACAATATGATTGTGATCGGGATGCGGATCGTCAGCTTGATGTGTCAAGATAACTTTCGGTTTGAATTCGCGCAATTTTCTCACTAATTTTGTGCGCGATTCATCCGTCGCAAAAACTTGTCCGTCCGGCAAACCTAAATTATCACGAACATCCAATTTTAAAATTTCCGCCGCGCGTTTCGCTTCTTCGGCACGACCTTCGACCGTTCCGCGCGTTCCCATATCGCCGCGTGTGATGTCCAATGTGCCGGTTTTATAACCGAGCGTGTTGTTGCCTTCTTCGTCGCCCTCGGAATCGGGGTCGCGGCCTTCACCGCATGGTTCGACTATCGGCGACTCCGCGACTTCGCCATGATCGGCTACGTGGCGGTCGTTGCGTCGCTCTTCGTCGTCATCTCGCCGCTCGGGACCGAGTCGAAGGGGACCCAGGCCTGGTTCGAGATCGGCTCCTTCCAGCTCCAGCCGTCCGAGTTCGCCAAGCTCATCCTCATCGTCGCCGTCGCGTCGCTTCTCGCTCAGTTCGCCGGCGACATCGATCTGGCTCGGCTCGCGGGAGTCCTGACACTGATCGGCATTCCGCTCGTCCTCATCCTGCTGCAACCCGACCTCGGAACCGCCCTGGTGTTCGTCTCGATCATGATGGGCATGCTGTTGGTCGGCGGTGCGCACGTCCGTCACATCGTCGTGCTCACCCTGGTCGGGCTGGTCGCCGTCATCGGGATTCTCAACAGCGGCGTGCTCGAGGAGTACCAGACCGATCGCCTGACGACGTTCCTGAACCAGAACGAAGATCTTCAGGAATCGACCTACAACCTGAACCAGTCCAAGATCGCGATCGGCGCCGGTGGGTTCGCCGGTCAGGGGCTGTTCGAGGGGAGCCAGACCCGCCTCGACATCGTGCCCGAGCAGCACACCGACTTCATCTTCACTGCGGTCGGCGAGGAACTCGGGTTCCTCGGCGCGGCGACGGTGCTGCTGCTGTTCTCCATCATCGGCTTCCGCATCTGGCGAACGGCTCAGCTCGCGCGCGACCCGCTGGGCTCCTACATCTGCGTCGGTATCCTCTCGATGCTCGTCTTCCAGGTGTTCCAGAACATCGGCATGACCATGGGCATCATGCCGATCACGGGGATTCCGCTGCCCTTCATGAGCTACGGCGGGTCGAACACCCTGATGGCCTTCGCCGCCATGGGTCTCGTGCTCAACGTGCACATGCGGCGGTTCTCGTAGTCCGCGCCGCCTGCGCGAGGGGGGGCGACGCCACACGTGTGGTCAGGCCGACAACAGCCATTCGATTCGGCTCCACGACGTGAGGTACTGAAGCACGACGAGCAATGCCAGCACGACGGCGACGTTGGACCGCCCGGCGAGGACGAGGGCGGCGGCGCCCCCTCCGAGGATGAGGAGCTCGATCGCCAAGCGCATCCAGCCGGCCACCTCGACCGGGGCGGCGCCCGATCGGCTCGGGTCATCGAGAACGTTGAACGCGCCCCAGATGACCGCTGCGGTGAGGGGGAGAGCGACGACGGCGATCCAGCGTGCGCTGCCAGAGGTGAGCGTCCACGCTCCGACGGCGAGGCCGGCCAGCGCTGCGAGCTCGAGTCCGAAGCGGAGGGCCAGGTTCCAGCCCGCCATTGTGGGAGGACTCATGACGAACGTCCGGCGCGGGCCTCGGCCCGGCCCTTGACCGCGTCGTTCATCAGGCGAAACCCCTCGACCGTCTGGGTGTCGAGCGAGGTCCGCATGAACCTGACCAAGACCCCGCTGAAGTGTTCGGTGTGAACCAGGTGGGTCCCGCCGCTCGGTGTGGCTTCGAGCTCGAACCGGTGGCGACCGTCGAAGATCCCTGGAAGGCCGAGGCGGCCCAGCCATTCGAACGCCGCGGCGAACTCGGCCTCGGTCACGGTGGGCTTGAACGTCATCGCCCGGCCACCCGGAGGCTGGAGGCGGGCCGACAGCGTCGCTCCGACGGCGACCTCGCCCTCGGCTGATTCGATGAACGGGTTCCAGTCCTCGTAGCGCTCGAGGTCGGTGAGGATCTCCCAGACGGCTTCGGGTGGGGAGTCGATGTCGATGTCGGTGCGGAGCTGGTGCTTCATGTCGTGGTCCTGTCTCTCGTGCAACTCGTGTTGCGTTAACCAGTCTGCACGATCGTGCGAATAAACGCAACCCGATTTGCGATAGGGTGTCGGCATGGCAGACGCGAGGGCCCGAGTCGGCGAACAACGACCAGGGGGTCGCGCCGAGCGCGTGAGGACCTCGGTCCTGGGCGCGACGTCGGACCTGCTGTCGGAGTTTGGCTACGACGGCGTGAGCATCGACGACGTCGCCACCCGTGCCGGGGTCCACAAGACCACGGTGTATCGACGGTGGCCGACCAAGGCCGAACTCATCGCCGAAGCCGTGCGGGTCCACAGCGACGAACACATCCCGGTCCCCGACACCGGGAGCTTGCTGGGCGACCTGCAGGTGCTTGCGGGAGACGTCGTGACCGAGGTCGGCTCGGACGCGGGCGCACGTCGGTCGCGGTCGATCGTCGCTGCTGCCGCGAGCTCCGACGAGCTCGCGGCGCAGCTCCACGCCTTCTGGGCCCATCGCATGACGGCAACGGCGCCCGTCGTCGAGCGTGCCATCGAGCGTGGCGAGGTCCCTGCAAGCTCCGACGCCAATCTGATCATCGAGGCACTGGTCGGTCCGATCTGGCTGCGACTCCTGCTCACGGGAGAACCGATCGACGAGGCCTTCGCCCGTCGGGTCGCCGAACTCGTCGCCGCCGGCGCTGCCCATCCGGCGTGAGTCCGGGTGGATGCATCGTTCTGAGCCCTGGCTCCTAGAGTGACCTCTGTCATGACCTCCGTTTGGGCTTCGCTCGAGCCCCACCTGGCTTCGGTGCAGAAGCCGGCGCGCTACATCGGCGGTGAGTTGGGTGCGGTGACGCCCCACCCGAAGCCGGGAGATGTCGGCTGGTTGCTGGTCTACCCCGACACCTACGAGGTCGGCCTGCCCAACCAGGGCCTCCAGATCCTCTACGAGATCGTCAACGAGCGCGACGACGCCTGGGCCGAGCGGTCCTACTGCCCGTGGACCGATCTCGAGGCCGTGATGCGCCGCGAACGGATTCCGATGTTCGGCGTCGACACCCATGCGCCGGCGTCGGAGTTCGACGTCATCGGCTTCAACCTCGCGGCCGAGCTCGTCTACACCAACGTGCTCAACACCATCGACCTGGCCGGCGTGCCGGTGCGAGCTGCGGATCGTCGTCCCGAGGACCCGCTCATCGCCGCCGGGGGTCACTGCACCTACAACCCCGAGCCGCTGGCCGACTACCTCGACTTCGTGGTGCTCGGCGACGGCGAGGAGGCCGTCGGCGAGATCACCGAGGTGCTCGCAGCCTGGAAGCGCTCGGGCCGAACCGAAGGCAGCCGGACCCACGTGCTGCGCGAGCTCGCCGCGCTCGAAGGCGTCTACGTGCCGTCGCTCTACGACGCGACCCACGACGCCGACGGGCGCCTCCTCGCAACCACACCGAACGACTCGGCGGCACCCGAGGTGGTGGGCAAGCGCACCATCGCCGACCTGGCCGAATGGCCGTACCCGAAGAACCAGCTCGTGCCGCTCACCGAAGTGGTCCACGACCGGCTCAACGTCGAGGTCTTCCGGGGGTGCACCCGAGGATGTCGCTTCTGCCAGGCCGGCATGATCACCCGTCCGGTCCGCGAACGTCCGGCCGAGCAGGTCCGCCACATGATCAGCGAGGGCCTCAAGCGCACGGGCTACGACGAAGTGGCGCTCACCAGCCTCTCGACGGCCGACTACAGCGGGATCGAACAGGCGGTCGAGGCAACCGTCGACGATTCGAGCCCTGGCTGCTGGGACACGTCGGTCAGCCTTCCGAGCCTCCGCGTCGATGCGTTCACTGTCGGCATCGCAGCCCAGATCCAGAAGGCCCGACGTACCGGTCTCACCTTCGCCCCTGAAGCCGGCACGTGGCGCATGCGCCAGGTGATCAACAAGCTGATCCGTGAAGAGGACCTCTACGGAGCGGTCGACTCGGCCTTCAGCCAGGGATGGAAGCGAGTCAAGCTCTACTTCCTCACCGGGCTGCCCACCGAGACCGACGAGGACACGCTGGGCATCGCCGAACTCGCTCGCAACTGCGTCGAGGTCGGCAAGGCCCACAACAAGCACGCCAGCGTGACGGCGAGCGTCGGTGGATTCGTGCCCAAGCCGTTCACCCCGTTTCAGTGGTTCGGCCAGAACACGGTGCCCGAGTTGCGGCGCAAGATGCACCTGCTGCGCGACGACTTGCGCAAGAGTCGGGGCGTGCAGTTCAAGTGGCACGATCCCAAGGCGACCCAGATCGAAGGCTTGCTGAGTCGTGGCGATCGCCGGCTGGGTCCGGTCATCGAGCAGGTCTGGCGCGAGGGCGGGGTGTTCCAGGAGTGGAGCGAGCACTTCGACCTGGAGCTGTGGGAAGGGGCGATGGCCGCCCACGGCCTGTCGCTCGACGACTACGTCCACCGGCACCGGACCGAGGACGAGGTCCTGCCGTGGGATCACATCTCGGCCGGTCTCCACAAGGACTTCCTCTGGCAGGACTGGCGCGACGCGCTCGACGAGGTCGGCCTCGAAGACTGTCGCTGGACCCCGTGCTACGACTGCGGCGCCTGCACCGGCTACTCCATCGAGCACGTGGTCGCGTCCGCCACACCTCCGGCCGGTGGCAGTCAGGGCACCGGCCAGGACCTCGGAACCGGGGGAGGGGTGCCCGTCGTCCTCGGCCGTCGCCCGGCGGGCGTGACGTCATGATCGTCCGGATGCGCTTCACCAAGCACGGCAAGGTGCGGTTCACCAGTCATCGCGACGTCGCACGGATCTTCGAGCGGGCCGTGCGTCGAGCCCGACTGCCCATCGCCTACACCGAAGGGTTCTCGCCACGGCCGAAGATGAGCTTCGGTCTCGCGTTGTCCACCGGGCACGAGAGCGAAGCCGAGTACCTCGACATGCACCTGCTCGACGAGCCGTCGATCCGTCTCGCCGACGTCCCGGCACTGCTCGACCCCGTCCTCCCGCACGGCATCACGCCGGTCGCGGCGGTCGAGATCGAGCGACCCTACGATTCACTCCAGGAAGCGGTCCAGAGCTGCACCTGGCTCATCGAGGCCATCGGCCTCGAACCCGAAGCATTTCGCGCCGCGCTCGCACGAGCGATGGCGTCAACCGAACTTCCGATCACGCGAACCCGAAAGGGCAGGGAGGAGACCGACGACGTCCGGCCGGCAATGCTGGCTGCCGACGACGCCGGACCCACCGAACGTGGCATGCGGGTCGTCGCCGAGTTGGCGACCCAACCGCGCGCCTGTCGTCCGGCCGAGTTCCTCCGAGCGCTCGATCCGAGCCTCACCGAGGGTCACGTGGTCAGAACCAACCAATGGATTCACGATGGTGACGTCCGCCGCGAGCCGATCGAGCTCGCGCCGTCATCATCCGGGCACGCCACGGAGCGTGTCTCATGAGAAGGGACTTCCCCAATGAACGATGCAACGTCCGGCAGCACGCCGGAATCACGGCCCAGCACGCCTGCGGCGTCTGACCAACCACCGTCCGGTCCTCGGATCGGCGACACCCGACCGGCTCCGCCGTCGAAGTCGAGCAACGACAAGGCCGCCGACACCGAAGGTGACGGCCGCGGCAAGAGCCAAGCCCGCTCCGGGAACGGTGGCGGCAAGAGCGCTCAGGGCGAAGGAGGCCAGTCCGACGGCACGGGCAAGCGCCGGCGACGCCGCGGCGGCCGAGGCCGAGGCAAGGGAGGCGGTGGCGGCAAGGGCGGTGGTGGCAACGGCAACGCCCGCGGCAACGGCAACGCCCGCGGGGGCAAGACCAAGAGCCCGAGCCCCGTCGAAGCCTCGACCTCCATCGAGCCGGTCGAGCTCGACGAGGAAACGCTCGAGAAGCGACGGGGCAAGCGACGCAAGGGCAAGCCGGTCGGTCGCTACCAGATGTGCGTGCACGTTCGGTCCGAAGCGACCCAGATCGCGGTGCTCGAGGGCCGGCGCCTGATCGAGCTCACCGTGTCGCGACCGAGCGACGACGTCGGTCAGATCCACGGCAACGTCTACCTGGGTCGTGTCCAGAACGTGCTCCCGGGAATGGAGGCGGCCTTCGTCGACATCGGCACGCCCAAGAACGCCGTGCTCTACCGAGGCGATGTGCAGTACGACCCCGACGACATCGAGTCGAAGGGCGCGACCCCCAAGATCGAAGACATGCTCTCGGCCAAGCAGACCATCATCTGCCAGGTCACCAAGAACCCCATCGGGGCCAAGGGTGCCCGGTTGACCCAGGAGGTCTCACTTCCCGGCCGCTTCGTCGTCCTCGTCCCGAACTCCGCGACCTACGGCATCTCGAAGCGGCTGAGCGACAAGGAGCGCAAGCGGCTGCGGTCGGTTCTCAACGAGGTCAAGCCCGACCACCACGGCATCATCGTGCGGACCGCCGCCGAGGGAATCACCGCCGAGGAGATCCGCAACGACGTTCGGCGTCTCATCGCACAGTGGGACGGGATCGAGCAGCTCGCCAAGTCGGCCAAGCCGGGCAGCCTGCTGTACCGGGAGCCCGATCTCGCCGTCCGAGCCATCCGCGAGGAGTTCAGCAAGGACTACCGGAGCGTGGTCATCGACAACCGCGAGCTGTTCGACGAGATCAAGGAATACGTCGACGGCATCACGCCGGCGCTGGCCGATCGGGTGCAGTTCTACGACACCGAAGCGGAGAGCTTGCCGCTGTTCGAACGGCACCAGGTGCACGAGCAGCTCCACAAGGCCACCGATCGCAAGGTGTGGCTCCCCTCGGGCGGCTCGCTCATCATCGAGCGCACCGAGGCCCTCACCGTCATCGACGTCAACACCGGCAAGAACGTCGGGAAGTCGAACCTCGAGGACACCGTCTTCAAGAACAACCTCGAAGCGGCCGTCGAGGTCGCTCACCAACTGCGGCTCCGCGACATCGGTGGCATCATCGTGATCGACTTCATCGACATGGAGATCAAGGCCAATCGGGCCGAGGTCGTCAAGGTGTTCAAGGAAGCGCTCGCCCGCGACAAGACCCGCACCCAGGTGTTCGACATCAGCGAGCTCGGGCTGGTCGAGATGACCCGCAAACGCATCGGCGAAGGACTCATCGAATCGCTGGCGACGCCGTGCGAGCACTGTGATGCGCGGGGCTTCATCCTCGATGAGGATCTGATGTCGACCAACGGGTAGCGTTGTCCTCTTATGTATGCAGTGATCAAGTCCGGTGGCAAGCAGGCCAAGGTGACCGAGGGTGAAGTGCTCGAGGTCGAACGGCTGCAGGCCGACGTGGGCGACGAAGTCGAATTCGACCCCATCCTCCTCGTCGACGGCGACCGGGTGATGGCCAGGCCCGACGAGCTGTCGTCGGCCAAGGTGACCGCCAAGGTGGTCGGCGAGGCCAAGGGTCCCAAGATCGAAGGCTTCACCTACAAGAACAAGTCGAACCAGCACCGTCGTTGGGGTCATCGCCAGATCGCCACCACGATCGAAATCACTCAGATCGCCAAGGGGTAGCGCACCATGTCCAAGACCAAGGGCGGCGGTTCCACTCGGAACGGCCGCGATTCGGAATCCAAGCGCCTCGGCGTGAAGACCTTCTCCGGCACGCAGGTCAACGCCGGGTCGATTCTCGTGCGCCAGCGCGGCACCAAGTTCCACCCTGGTGAGAACGTCCGTCGCGGTGGAGACGACACCCTGTTCGCCACGGCCCCGGGCGTGGTTCGCTTCGGGCGGAGCCGAGGTCGCAAGGTCGTCGAAGTCCTCGAGAGCTGACCCTCCCGCATCAGCGTCAGACCCGCCGGTAGCTTCGCGCTGCGGGAGCTGCAATGGTGACTGACATCGGACCGTCGACTCGACCGTCCACCACGGGCCGACGGGAGCGCCGAGTGTCCTCCCGCGACGACGGCACCCGATCGGAGTTCTGGTGGGACATCCGTTCGGCGCTGCTCGGCTGGTTGATCGCCCGCGCCCTCGTGGCCGCCGGAGCGATCATGGCCTACGCGTCGGTCGACCGGCTGCTCGGCAACACCGACCTGCCGTCGCTCCGGGACGGGTTGCTCTCCTGGGACGCAGCGTTCTACCGGGACATCGCAACCGTCGGCTACGGCGGACTTCCCGAGGAGGCGCTGCGGTTCTACCCGTTGCACCCGATCATCTCGCGGGCTTTCGACTTCGTGCTGCCGGGTGGTGTCGACGTGGCGCTGGTGGTCGAGGCCAACCTGTTCGCCCTGCTGGCGGGCGCCATGTTCCACCGTCTCGTCCGCCGCGAGTTCGACATCCACGTCGCAGGTCGCGCCGTCTGGATGTTCTCGCTCTTCCCGTCGGCCTTCGTGCTCGTCTTCGGCTACAGCGAGTCGCTGATGCTCTTCGGACTGATCGGGGCCTTCGACGCTGCACGCCGGGAGAAGTGGTGGCAGGCGGCACTGTTCGGATTCATCGCCGGCGCCAGCCGGCCACTCGGCCTGGCCCTCGTGCTGCCGATGGCCATCGAAGCGGCCCGGACCGTCAAGACGGCCGACTGGAAGAACCGCATCGCTCGGCTGGCGGCGATCGGCGCGCCCGCCGTCTCGACGCTCGCGTACCTGCTGTACGTCGAGATCCGGTTCGGCGACGGATTGCTGCCGCTCCGAACCCAGTCGCAGTTCCGAGGCGACTTCGTCGACCCCATCAGCCGCATCTTCCAAGGGATCGGTGACCTGACCGGAACCGAATCCCTCGGCGACGGTCTCCACATCCCGTTCGCCCTGGTCTTCCTCGGCCTCCTCGGCGTCGTCGCCGTCCGTCTCCCGGCGTCCTACACCGTGTTCACCGCCTCATTGCTGTTCGTCTCTCTCAATGCCGAGAACCTCAACTCGCTCGAGCGGTATGGGCTCAATGCCTTCCCGCTCGTCATCGCGTTGGCCCTGGTGAGCAAAGACCCACGCATCGAGCGGGTGATCCTCACCACGAGCGCCGCCCTGCTGTCGATGCTCACCGCACTGGCGCTGCTCGGCGCCTACGTTCCGTAATACTTCGGTCGGCTCGGCTGGACTACGCCTCGCACTCCCTGCCGTTGGCACGGAGCCGGGCGGGTGCTTGCTGTCGCTCCTGCGGCTGGCGCCTTCGTCGCGCGCCCCGGCGTTGGCTGGTGTGTTGCGGTCGGCTCGGCTGGACTACGCCTCGCACTCCCTGCCGTTGGCACGGAGCCGGGCGGGTGCTTGCTGTCGCTCCTGCGGCTGGCGCCTTCGTCGCGCGCCCGCGTTGGCTGGTGTGTTGCGGTCGGCTCGGCTGGACTACGCCTCGCACTCCCTGCCGTTGGCACGGAGCCGGGCGGGTGCTTGCTGTCGCTCCTGCGGCTGGCGCCTTCGTCGCGCGCGACCCGCTGAGCCCCCGCCTCTGGTGGTTTTCGGCTCTTTCAGACGATCGCGGTTGGGAGCTTTGAGTCGTCCCAGCCGAGGAACTGGCTCGCGACCCGGAGGAGATAGCGGTCGGTCATCCCGCTCACGTACCGAACTGCAGTGGCGACCGCATCGGCATCGGCGGAGCGGATCATGCCGTCCTCGACCTGCTCGGGGTGATCGGCGAAGTACGCGGTGAGCGAGGTGATCACACGGGCGACGCGTTCGGCCTGGTCAGCCGATTCGGGGCGCAGGTAGATCCGTTCGAAGTTGAAGTCACGGAACGCGGCGAGTGCCGACGCCTCGGCCGCTCCCATGGTGATGAACCCGGCATCGGCGGAGGCGTGGGTGATCGAGGTGATGAGCCGATGCAACTGGGTCCGACGGTCGGTGCCGATGATCTCGCGCACCGCGGGTGGGAGGTCGTCGGGTCGGACCACCTGAGCGTTGACCGCGTCTTCGAAATCGTGACACACGTAGGCGATGCGATCGGCCCAGGCGACGACCTCGCCCTCGGGTGTGGCGGGTGTGTCCCGGTTCCAGGAGTGGTTGCGGATCGCATCGAGCGTCTCGACGCACAAGTTGAGCGGCGCGAGCACCACGTCCGCTCCGTAGACGGCGTGGTGATAGCCGCCCTCGACGAAGGAGGAGAGCGCCCCCTCGCTGGCGTGGCCGCCGGGCCCGTGCCCGCAGTCGTGGCCGATGGCCGCGGCCTCGACCAGCGCGACGTTGAGGCGCAACGGTCGGGCGATGGAGACCGCGACCTGCGCCACCTCGATGGCGTGGGTCATCCGGGTCCGGATGTGGTCGTCGTCGGGAGCGATGAAGACCTGGCACTTCCCGGCCAGCCGTCGAAACGGCCGGCTGTGATGGATGCGGTCGAGGTCGCGCTCGAAGCAGAGCCGGAACGGGTCGGCGTCCTCGGCTCGGAGGCGGGTGCCCGCGCCCTCGGAGCGGGTGGCGCCCGGCGCGAGCCCCGAGGCCTCGAGGACCTCGCGCGCCTCACGAGTTCTCGGTGTCTGACGCTGGTCATCGAAGGGCACCGCAGCATGGGCGATGCGTGGTCCGGTCACCCTGACGATGCTAGGGCCGACCCCGTCGTCGAGGACTCCACCGGCATGATTTCCGCCGGTTCGAGCACGATGATTGAAGAAATCCGGAACCATCCTGCGAAGCGCGACGTTCACGCTACGTGAGATACCGGAATTCGGTCTCCCTTGGCTGGGACGAGCGGATGAGTAGCCTCCCACTTCAATCATGACCATGCTCCGAACCATTCGCCGCAGGCGGCGAGACGACGACGACGATCGAGGGGCCGCCCTCGTCGAGGCCGCGCTGATCCTGCCGGTGGTGGCGATCATCCTGTTCGGCGTGATCGAGTTCGGCTTCCTGTTCGCCACCGCCCAGACAGCCAACAGCGCGGCACGGGCCGGAGCGCGTCAGGCGGCCCAGCAGTACGCATTGGCCCCGAACTCGACCTCGGCCGATCAGGTCAAGGCCTCGGTCGTGGCCGACCTCAAGAACCTCGACGGGCTCGGCACCCCGGTCGAGATGTGGATCTATCAGGCCGACGCCAACGGCGACTACGTCTCCGATCCCACCTTCACCGTGTGCGGCGCCAACTGCATCCGGTACACCGGCTGGAACGGTTCGGACTTCGCGACCCGCAGCGGCACGTGGGGACCGGGCAGCGGCGAGGGGAACCCCGATGCCTGTGGCGCCACCGTCGACTCGGTCGGGGTGTTCACCAGGGTCAGCCATCGCTACATCGCCGGCCTCTTCGGAGACACCCAGGAAGTGACCGAGACGACCGTGATGCGCTTCGAGCCCAGGCCGACCGGTTGCCCGGCGGGGTCGACATGATGGGTCTGCGCAGCCGCATGCGACGGCGTCGTACCGACGATGGCAGTGTCCTCGTCGAGAGTGCCTTCGTGCTCCCCGTCGCCATCCTGCTCACCTTCGCCGTGATCGAGTTCGGCCTGGTGTTCGCCTCGGCGTCGACCACGACGGCGTCGAGTCGGAGCGGTGCACGTTTCGCATCGGCCAACTTCGCGACATCGAGCGACAAGACGGTGGCCGCCTCCGACATCAAAGATGCCGTCGTCGACGATCTCCAGGGCCTGACCGGCCTGGGCACGCCACAGACCCTGTGGATCTATCGTGCCGACCCGGCGAGCACGGCCGGTGAACCGGTGGGCGGGCCCGGATTCACGAGCTGCAACACCGACTGCTTCCGCTACACGTGGAACGGCACCGACTTCGTGCCCAGCGGTGGACCCAACTGGCTGACGCCTGACGCGTGCGAGAACGTGGGCGCTCCGGGTGTCGACGTCGACCAGATCGGTGTCAGCGTGACCGTGGAACATCAGCTCATCACCAGCCTCTTCGCCGGCACCCGAACGCTGCGCGAACACACGACCCTCCTTCTTGAGCCGTTGCCGATCGAGGATTGTTCCGGACCATGAGCATCAACCGTTCCGACCGCGCAACGGGCCACGGCGAAGACGGCGGCTTCGTCCTCACGTGGTTCGCCCTGTTCCTGCTGGTGATGATGGCGATGGCCGGGTTCTCGGTCGACGTCTGGAACTGGTGGTACACCTCCCAACGAGCCCAGAACGCGGCCGACGCCGCCTCGCTCGGCGGGGTGGTCTACCTGCCCGACACATCCCTGGCCACCACGCGTGCCAACGGCGTCGTGGTCCAGAACGGATTCGAGGTCGGCGACGCCACGGTGACGGTCGGCCCCAACAAGCGGACGCTGACCGTGTCGGTCGAGGAGGTCATCGACAACTTCTTCACCGGCTTGCTCGGCGTCGAGACGACGACGATCGACCGGGATGCGACTGCCGAGTTCACCGGCGACGTTCCGATGGGGTCGCCCGAGAACTTCCTGGGCAACGATCCCGATGAGGGGGAGAGCCCCGACCACTGGATCAGCGTGTCGGGCCGGAGTTCGACCAAGCAGGGCGGCGACCGCTTTCAGTCGCGGAGTTGTGCCCAGGCGGCGTATCTCTGCTCGGGAAACAACCAGGAGTACGACCCGAACGGCTATTCGTTCCGGATCAACACCGCCTCGGCGGCCGACGCGGACCTGAACATCGAGGTCTTCGACGCCACCCACAACTTCGCAGAACCAGCAGAACTGCGGCAACAACGCCAGCAACCGGCTGAACAAGCCGAGGCGGTCTTGCCGGACTACACGGCCTGGTACAACGCCATCGACGCCGCCAAGGGAGTGCCGTCCGGCGACAGCGCCGCACGGTACGAGACGGGCGAGAGCGTCTACTGCGTCGGTGACTCCGGTCAGGCCGACAACATGACCACGACGTTCATCGTGCGCTCGCCCGACTCGACGATCCAGGACGACTTCGACAACCCGATCTACGCCTCGGGCACCTGCACCCGCCAGTACGGCGCCATCAACGACAACAACAACTGGCTCCGCATCATTCGCGACGTCTACCTCGGCACCGACACCGACGCCGAGCACGTCGAGTTCGCCGAGACGTACCGCGAGTGGACCTCGTTGTGCACGATTCCTCAAGCGACGGTCAACAGCTTCCGGGCGCTCTACGGCGACGACACCTCGTTCGTCATCCAGGTCCGCACCAACTCGCCCCTGGGGAACCCGTGCTCCAACCCGCCCGGCTGTGACAGCGCTGCGTCCACTCAGGACAACCACGGCGGCCGCAACCACTTCTCGCTGCGTGCCGGCTACGGCAGCGACCTCCACGGCGACGTTCGGGTCTACGCCAACGAGCGACTTCCCATCCATGCAGCCAGTCGGGGCGCCAACACCGAGTTCTTCCTGGCCCGGGTGGGCTCGAACCAGGCCGGGCGCTTCCTGAAGATCGAGTTCTTCGACACCGGCGATGCCGCCGCCTCGGGCACGATCACCGTTCTCGAGCCGTCCGAGAACGGGGGCCTGCCGTTCGCCGACTGTGCATTCGCCTCGACCGGCGGTGCGACCTCGTCATCGGGGTGTCAGCTGCTCAACGTGGTCAACAACAGCGTCTACCAGGGCCAGGTCGTCACGGCCCAGGTCAACATCCCGACCACCTACTCGTGCGACGACGCCAACCCGCTCGGTTGCTGGGTGAAGGTGCGGTTCTCCTACCCCGCCGGCACCGACGTGTTCGACCACACGGTCTGGTCAGCGGCCATCGTCGGCGACCCGGTTCGTCTCACCGAGTAGAAGAACCACAAACGGTTTCGGGAGCCCGACTCCGGCTCTCCTATCCTGCGCGCCAGTGTCCTCCTTCGTCGACGAGTCGGGTCTTCACGTCAAGGCGGGCGACGGCGGTGCGGGCTGTGTGTCGTTCCGCCGCGAAGCCCACGTCCAACGCGGCGGTCCCGACGGCGGCGACGGTGGCGACGGTGGCGACGTGTGGCTGGTGGCCGATCACAACATCGCCTCGTTGCTCGGTTTCGCCGACCATCCGCACCGCGAGGCCGAGTCGGGCACGCACGGAAAGGGCAAGAAGAAGCACGGGGCCAACGGCCGCGATCTCGAAGTGCCCGTTCCGGTCGGGACCGTCGTGCGCGACGCCGATGGGACGGTGCTGGCCGACCTGGTGAACATCGGTGATCGATGGCTCGCTGGTCGCGGTGGTCGCGGTGGGCGCGGCAACGCCAGCTTCCTGTCGAACCGTCGACGAGCCCCGGCCTTCGCCGAGCAGGGTGAGGTGGGCGAAGAACGCTGGTTGAAGATGGAGTTGAAGCTCTTCGCCGACGTCGCCCTCGTGGGCTTTCCCAACGTCGGCAAGAGCACCCTCATCTCGGTCGTCTCGGCGGCCACGCCCAAGATCGCCGACTACCCCTTCACCACGCTCGTCCCGAACCTCGGGGTGGTCAAGTTCGACGACCTCGACTTCGTCGTCGCCGACATCCCCGGCCTGATCGAAGGTGCCGCCGAGGGCAAGGGCCTCGGCCACCAGTTCCTCCGCCATGTCGAACGGGCTCGAGTGCTCGTCCTTCTCCTGGACCACGGCCCACTGGCTCCGATGCCTCCCGAAGCGCAGCACGAAGCCCTGCTGGCCGAGCTCGGCCGCTACCGGAGCGACCTGCTCGAACGACCTCGCATCGTGGTGGGCTCGAAGGCCGATCTGGTCGATGCCGGGAGTGAACGCCCGTACCTCATGATCTCGGCGCCGCAGCGCCGGGGAATCGACGAGTTGATCGAACGCATGGCCCAGGCCGTCGCGGACGCTCGGCGCGACACCCCCGAAGCCCAGGCGTACGTGGTCCACCGGCCCGACGCCGAGGGCTTCAAGGTCGAGCGTCTGGACGACGGAAGCTTCGAGGTCACCGGCCGCCAGGCCATTCGCGCCGTGAGTCTCTCGGACCTCAGCAACGCCGACGCCCTCGACGAGGCCCATCGCCGTCTCGATGCCGCCGGCATCAACAAGGCCCTCGCCCGAGCGGGAGCGCACTCCGGAGACACCGTCGTGATCGGAGCCATCCGGTTCGACTTCGAGGACGAGGACGCGCCCTCGTGATCGTCGTCGCCAAGATCGGCACGTCGTCGATCACCGACGCCGACGGGCACATCGACGTCGGGGCCGTCACCAAGGTGTGCACCGAACTGGCCGCGGTCCGCGCCGCGGGCCACCGGGTCGTCCTCGTCACCTCGGGCGCCATCGCGGCAGGCCTGCCCGCGCTCGGGATCGCTCGACCCCGCGACGCCGTGACCCTTCAGGCGATCTCGGCCGTCGGCCAGAGCCGCCTCATGGCGGTGTACGACGACCAGCTCGCCGTGCACGACCTCGTGGCGGGCCAGGTCCTGCTCGCACCGCTCGACTTCATGGTGCGACAGCAGTACCTGCACGCGCGGGGCACCCTCGCCCGGCTCCTCGACCTCGGAGTGGTGCCGGTGGTCAACGAGAACGACGCCATTGCCGACGACGAGATCCGCTTCGGCGACAACGACCGCCTCGCCGCTCTGGTCGCCCACCTCGTGAACGCCGACGTGCTGGTGATGCTGACCGACGCCGACGGGCTCTACACCGCAGATCCGAGAACCGACGCGTCGGCATCCCTGATCGCCGAGATCATCGAAGTGGACCAGGCCCTCGAGACGGCCGCCGGAGGCACCGGTTCCGAACGGGGCAGCGGCGGCATGGCGTCGAAGCTCGCCGCCGCCAAGATCGCCGCCTGGTCAGGCGTCCGTGCCGTCATCGCCCGCGCCGACCGTCCCGACGTCCTGGTCGACGCCGTCGCCGGCGAGGCAGTCGGCACGAGCTTCCCGCCCCACGAGCGCCGCCTCGCAGCCCGGAAGCTGTGGATCGCATTCGCCGTCGGCTCATCGGGCCGAATCGTCGTCGATGCCGGCGCTCGCCGAGCGCTGATCGACTCCGGAAAGTCGCTGCTCCCCGCCGGCATCGTCGACGTGAAGGGCGGCTTCGACGCCGACGAGGCCGTCGAGGTGACCGACGAGACCGGACAGGTCTTCGCCAAGGGCATTTCCCGTCTCGACGCAGCAGGCATCCGCGAGATCCTCGGTCACCAGACGTCGGACCTCCGCGACGGGGTGCCCCACGAGATCATCCACCGGGACGACCTCGTGGTCCTGCCGTAAGTCTGTTCTGCTTCGGTCGGCTCGGCTGGACTGCGCCTCGCCTCCCTGCCGTTGGCACGGAGCCGCGCTGGTCGTTGCCGTTGCTCCTCCGGCTGGCGCCTCCGTCGCGCGCCGGCTCGGCTGGACTGCGCCTCGCCTCCCTGCCGTTGGCACGGAGCCGCGCTGGTCGTTGCCGTTGCTCCTCCGGCTGGCGCCTCCGTCGTGCCGGCTCGGCTGGACTGCGCCTCGCCTCCCTGCCGTTGGCACGGAGCCGCGCTGGTCGTTGCCGTTGCTCCTCCGGCTGGCGCCTCCGTCGCGCGCCGGCTCGGCTGGACTGCGCCTCGCCTCCCTGCCGTTGGCACGGAGCCGCGCTGGTCGTTGCCGTTGCTCCTCCGGCTGGCGCCTCCGTCGCGCGTCCCCTGCTGTGTTGTTTCGGCCTCTACGGCGCTCCTTTGAACTGACTCGAGATGTCTTCTGGGGTCAGGCCTTGGGCTCGCATGGTCTTCAGCGGTGTTGCGTTGCCTCGTTTGGAGAGTCTGTTGCCCTGGTCGTCGGTGATCATCCGGTGGTGGCGGTAGATCGGCGGGCGCATCCGCATGAGGGTCGCCAGCAGGACGTGGAGGCCGGCCGCCTCGCGGAGTTCGTCGCCACGGGTGACATGGGTGACCCCTTGTCCGGCATCGTCGATGACCGAGGCCAGGTGATAGGTGGCTCTCCGTTCGTCGACGGCCAGGATCGCGTCGCCGAACCTCGCGGCAGCGGCCGGTCGTTCGACCCGCCCGTCCGGTGTCAGCTCGGTCACCTGCAGCGCGTCGAACTCGTCGCCGAGGCTGCTCGCCGCAGCGTCGAGCGACAACCGCCACACGGGCCCTCGGCTCGCCGACTCCCGGTCGCGGGCATGCATGGCGGCCAGCGACGGCGACTCGAAGACGGCGTCTGGTCGGTGCGGCGCATCGGTCGCCTCGCCTATGGCGGCCTCGGACGCGGTGCAGCGATACACCAGGGCTCGCCGCTCGAGGTCGGCCAATCGAGCGGAGTGAACCTTGCGCTGGTCCGACTGCCGGACCAATGGCCCGTCCCAGTGGAGTCCGAGCCAGATCAGATCGTCGATCGCACCCTGGGCGTATTCGGGTCGGCAGCGGGCGCCATTGAGGTCCTCGATCCGGAGTACGAATCGACCGCCTGCCGAACGGGCCTGTGAGTGGTTCAGCCACGCCGAGTAGGCGTGGCCCAGATGGAGGTGCCCGGTGGGCGACGGAGCGAACCGGGTGACGAGCAAGTGCGGAGCTAGGCGCCCTCGGTGGGTGCCGCCTCGGGCTGGCTCACCGGTTGTGCCGGCTCGGTCGCGCCGGCTGCGGTCTCGGTGATGGCTTCGGGCGCCGTGCTCTCCGCGGCTGCCTCGGGGGCGAGACCGAGCTGCGACTTGATCTCCTCGAGCCTCGACTTGGCCTCGAAGTTCATGGCGGCGTTCTCGATCTCCATCATCCGGCTCTCGACCGAGGTCTCGGTGAGTTCGTTCATGCCCTTGGCCTTGGCATACCGACCCTCGATCTTCTCGCGGACCTCCTCGAACGTGGGAACGTCTTCGCCCACGGTCTCCGACAGCGACGCCATCGCCGAGTTCATCTGTTCCTGCATCTTGGCCTGGTCGAGCTGGCCAACCAACTGCTGCTTCTCCGAAAGGCGCTTCTGCAGGAGCTGGGCGTTCTGCTTGACGGCGTTCTTGGCCTGATCGGAGGACTGGGAAGCCTGGTAGTGGAGCTGCTTGAGGTCCTCGACCTCTTGTTCGAGGGCCACGAGCCGGTTGGCGAAGGCCTCGGCCGCGTTGGTGTACTCGATCGTCTTGGTCTCGTCGCCGGCCTTGTTGGCCTCGTCGGCCATCAGCACGGCCTGTCGAGCGTTGTTCGACACCTTCTCGAGCTCTTCCATCGCCCGGTTGAGGCGCATCTCGGTCTGCTTCTGGCCGGCGATGACGTTGGCCGCCTGCTCCTTCAGCCTCCGGTGCTGCTCGTGCGCCTCACGGATGGCCTGTTCGAGCTGGATCTTGGGGTCGGCCTTCTCGTCGAAGCGTCCGGTCAGCTTCGCCGTCGTGTACTTCCACCAGCGCTTGAGATACCTGATCATGGCGCCGAGCGTAGCCGCAGCGCGTTGCGATCAGTTCGGCGGACGAGCGGGCTCGGCGTCGGGGGCGGCGAACGTGGTGCCGAGCAGACCGAGGATGGCCAGATAGACCGCAGCCCCCAGCAGGACGCCCACCCCGACCCGCGCCAGCGCATCGGCCCCTGACAGCCCACCGAACCGGTTGGTGGCGGCGGCGACGACCAGCCCCATGGCGATCGCCGCCGCTGCGGTCGACACCAGGCTCCGCCGCGTGATGGCTCCACCGAGCCCCCCGATCCGGGCGCGAAGAACCACGAGCGCGACCACCGCGGCGACGAGGTAGGCACCGGCATAGGCGAGGCCGAGGCCCTGCACCCCGAGCGGTCCGACCAACGCCAGGGCGAGGACGATGTTGAGCCCGTTCTCGAACACGTTCAGCAGGAACGGGGTCTTGGTGTCCTTCATGGCGTAGAAGCCCCGCAGTGCGTACAGATAGATCGAGAACCCCACCAGGCCGAGGGCGAAGGTCTGGAGGATGTCGGCGGTGACGGCCACGTCGGCGGCATCGAAACTTCCCCGTTGGAGCAGCACCGAGACGAGGGGTCGTCCGATCACGATGTACCCGACCGAGGCCGGGAGGATCGCGGCGGCCAGCGCCCGCAGCCCGTACGCAAAGCGTGCACGGAACCGAGCCCAGTCGTCGACGGCGGCCGCATCGGAGAGTTCGGGCAGGAACGTGGTCATGATCGACACCGCGATCAGGCCGTGGGGGAGCTGGAAGAAGACGAACGCCGTCGTGTAGGCGGTGACGTCGCCCTCGCGTTGGTTGGCCAGCACGGCGATGACGGCGAGTGCCACCTGGTTGGCCGCCACGTAGCCGACGGTCCATCCCGAGAGCCGAGCGATCTCCCGCACCGCCGGATGGCGCATCGGCGCATTGAGCGGGAACGAGAGGCCCGTGCGTCGGACCGAGGGCCACAGCACGAGGGTCATGGCGATGATGCCGGCGGTCGTGCCCAGGCCGATCAACAGCAGCAGGCCCGTGTCGTCGTTCACATCGGCCAGATCGGGGGCGCCGCCGTTGACGATCGGTACGGCGACCATCACCGCCGCAACGACGAAGTTGTTGAGCACCGGCGCGAACGCCGGCGCGGTGAACACCTTGCGGGCGTTGAGGATGGCTGTCGCCAACGTGGTCAGGCCGTAGAACAGGATCTGGACGAGGAACATCCGCATCAGCGGAACGCCGACGGCTTCGAGTGCCGCCGCATCCTCGGCGTTGCGCAAAGACGTGTACAACCGCATGATCCACGGCGCCGCGAACACCGCGACGACGGTGAGGACCAGCAGGACCCGCACCGTCACGGCCACGATCGCCTGGACGCCGCCGTCGTCGCGCTTGAGGCGGTCGATGAAGACCGGAACGAGGGTGGCCGACAGGATGCCGCCGAGGATCAACTCGTAGACGACGTTCGGAGCCTGGTTGGCGAGGTTGTAGGCGTCTCCGAGGTTCGATGCGCCGAAGGCGTAGGCGATGGCGGCCACCCGCACGAACCCGGTGATCCGCGACAGCGCGGTGCCCGCACCGACCAGGGCACTGGATCTGAGCAGCCCACCCCCCGAGGACCGCGGCAACAGGGGAGTGCCGGCTGCGGCCGGCTCGGAGAGGTCGGCATCGATCACCGGCGGTTCGGTTTCGCTCATCCCGTCTCTGGCTGACCCGGCGGTTCGGGTGATGCGACGGTGGTGGCCTCGTCGAGCGCCTGGCGCAGTGCCTCCATCTCGCTCACGAGCCCGTCGACGTCGGCGCCGAGGCTCACGAGGTCGGCTGCATCGTCGGCGCTGACCGAGAGTTCGATGGCCCGGGCGACCGACTCGTCGAGCCGGGCGTCGAGGAGGCGGAGCCGAGTGTGGGTGTCGGCGATCACCTCGTCCATGCGCTGTGCGGTGGCGATCTGAGACCGCAACGCGTCGGCGGTCCGTTCGATGGCCGAACCTTTGGCCCAGCTCTCCTCTGCGTCGGTGCTGATCCGTTCGAGCTCCTGCGTCGCCGAGGCCGCGTCGATGTTGGTGCGGGCATCGACCAGCTGCTGGCCTCGGCGGGCGATCCGCCAACAGGCGTCGACACCGTCGTCGACCCGTTCGCCGATCTCGCGAAGGCGGTCACGGAGCGGTCCGTCGAGCGCGGTGCCGATGGCCGCCTGGTAGCGAGTCTGGGCCTGCAGGGCCTCGTGCACGAACTGCCGCCAGGGTTCGGCCAGCACGAACGGGTCGATCCGCTCACCCGTGGCATTGCGGGGGATGGAGGCGGCCACCCGGGCGGCCCACGCCGCCCCGGCCGCGATCGGGGCCACGATGAGGGGGAGACCGGCCGCGATGACGACGGCCGCCGCCGCGCCGCCGAGCAGGATGCCCGACGGCGACGTCATGGCACGGGCGACGGGTCGGGTGTAGAACCGATCGCGAAGGGACAGTCGAGCCACGCGGCAAGGATACGAGGCTCTGTCCCGCCGAGACCGCAGCCCGCCCGCTCGAGCCCGGGGTCAGGCGCCGATGGTGGTGCGGTGGAGGAGGCGGTGGTGGCCCTCGAAGCCGCCGGTGGCCTTGTGGAGCACCGAGCGGTTGTCCCACATGAGCAGCATGTCGGGCTCCCAGTGATGGCGGTACTGGAACTCCTGGCGGGTCTGCCAGGCGTACAGCTCCATGAGCAGCGCGGTGGCCGCGTCGGCGTCCATCCCGTCGATGCCGACGATGTAGCCGATGCAGCCGAAGATGCCTTCCCGACCGGTCTCGGGATGGGCACGGATGATCGGATGGAGCTGTGTCGCTTCGGCGTCAGGCGACGGCCGGATGTCCATGCTCCGATCGGCTTCGTCGTCGTTGAATCCGTAGACCCCGTCGGGGGCGTAGGGGCCGCGGGCCGAATGGACCGCCATGCGCCCCTCCAGCCGGCTGCGAAGCTCCGACGGCATGGCGTCGAGGGCCGCGTGCTGGTTGATGAAGAGGGTGTCGCCGCCGACGGGCGGGATCTCGACCGCCCGCAGGCAGGTGCCGGACGGAGGCGTGACCTGGAAGCTCCAGTCGGTGTGCCAGTTGTCGGCGAACAGCGGAGCCTGCTCGTCAGCGAGGCGCTCGACCGCGATCACGTGGTCGCGACCCTTGATCGGCGCGATGAACGGGTCGTCGCCGAATCGACCGAAACAGAGGGTGAAGCGCTCGAGATCGTCGTCGGTCATCGGCTGATCGGGGAAGGCCAGCACCTGGTGGGCGAGCCAGGCCGTCCGGACCTCGGCCACCGTCGACGCATCGAGTTCGGAGGTGAGGTCGAGGCCGCGCACCGTGGCGCCACACGCCTGTCCCGAAGGAGTCACGTCGAGCATCGACCGACCCTAGCTAGAAGTTCGAGATGACCTCGGCGAACACCTTCGAGATGCTGGCCGGGTCGCTGGCGTCGTAGACCGCACCGTTCGACGCCGAGGCGATGTCGCCGAGCACGGCGAAGTCGGCTCCTGCGCCATAGCCGATGGCGAACACCCGGACCGGGCTACCGGTCTCGGACTCGGAGTTGGCGCGCAACGACGTCAGCAACTCGTCGAGTTGCCGGCGGTCGTCGCTGCTGTCGCCGTCCTCGTTCTTGCCATCGGTCAGGAGCACGACGGCGTTGATCCGGGTCGGGTCGAACGTGGCGAGGGCGTCGTCGAAGGACGCCTGGGTGACCGAATAGAGCGGCGTGCCGTTGAGGGGCACGAGCTGGCCGATCTCGCGCTTGAGCGCCTCGCGCACGTCTCCCACGCGTTCGACCTGGACGAGATCGATGAACTCGGCGCCCTCGGCATCGAGATCGGTCGTGAAGACCCGCAGGCCGACCTCGTCGTTCTCGCCGAACTGGTCGAGTGCCTCGATCGCCGCCCGCTTGGCGAGATCGAGCTTGGTCTCACTTCCTCCGGGTACCGCGGCATCGCCCATCGAGCCGGAGACGTCGATCACGAGGTCGACCCGGGCCGTCTTGCGCTGGTCCTCCCAGAGGTCGAGGATCTCGACCGCCACCTCGGGCGAGGGCACGTCGAGAAGCGTGGCCGGCTGGGCCGGGTCGACGCCGTTGGCGGCGACGATCGGGGCACCGACGGCCACCTCGGAGTTCCCTGGCCGGAAGCCGAACTCGAGCACCCGCTCCTGGTTCTCCGGCTGCTGCACGAAGTCCTGGAACAGCCGAGCCCCGGCCTTCTGATCTTCGTTCACCCATTCGGCGTCGAGGATGATGAACGGGTTGTCAGAGAAGAGTGTGCCTTCCTTCGGATAGATGGCCACCAGCGGGATGCGGGGCGGGCGGGGTTCCTCGCCCTGATCGACGATGCCGTCGGGGTTGCCGGTGTTGTAGTCGATCATCGACTTCTCCTCGATGGCCACCGCCGACACGTAGGCGAACGGATTGCCCCGCTGGTCGGCCTCGTACCAGTTGTTGAGGAAGGTGAGCGTGGTGTCGCCGTAGTGCACGACCGCCGATTCGACGCCGGTGCCGAAATCGACGACCTCGGGCCGGGCCAGGTCTTCGAGGGACAGGCCGGTGGTCTTGCCGGTCGCGGCGTAGGTCTGCGCGAACAGGGTGTTGAGGCCGGTCGTCGAGAAGTTCGGGTTGGTCTTGCCCAACCGGAACTGGCCCCACTCGGGGTGGCCGAACTCGGCCCAACCCTGCTCGCTGCGGGCCAGTTCGAGGATGTCGGTGAAGCCGATCGGGGTGTCGGGGTAGCCCAACGCTTCGGCCATCGGCTCGGGCATGGCGATCACCACGGGCGTGAGCATGAACGGCGTGACCTCGTTGGCCATCGACGGTTCTCCCTGCTCGGAGAGGCGTTGGTTCAACACGGCCGCCCACGCACTCGACGCCGGTGACCACACGACCGGCCGGGGACCCTCGATGCTCTCGTCCCAGCCCTTCTCGAGCAGCTGCTCGGCCCCACCCGAGGCCTTCTTCTGCACCCGGACGAAGACACACTCGCCGTTCACCTCGGCGCCGGTGTTGTTGAACTCGCCGGCGAGGTCGGTCAGCAGTTCGATCTTCTCCGACGAGACGGCCATGTCGACCACGATGCAGTCGCCGGGGTCGGCGTCGAGGTTGCCCTGCGACGAGTCGCCGAGCGGGTTGTCGCCGCCCTCATCGGTCCCGCAGGCGGCCATGACGAGCAGCGATGTGAGGAGGACGGCGAGCAGGCGGCGCGAGGTGAGCACGCCCCCCAGCGTACGCGGGCTCACGTGCCGGTCACCCGCGCCAGGGTCGCCCGGCCGATCTCGGCTGCCGGTTTCGGTCGGCTCGCCATGTTGAGATCAGGACGTCTGCTCGGCCAGCGAGCGGAGCGCGGCGAGGACGCCTTCCTTCACGGCCATCCCGTCGGTCGAGGGCTCGGTCAGGGTCACCTCGTCATCGGTGGTGGCGAGCGCTGGTGGTGCGTCCTTTCCGGGAACACGCCAGCCGGCCTCGGCGAGGGCGTCGAGCAGGTCGCCGTCGTCGGCCGCGCCGGAGGCATCGGGGCCGCCCGCGAAATCGACGATGAACAGCTCCGACGAGGTGGGAGTGGCCAGCAGGTCGATCTCGGAGGATCGGGCTGCGTTCTCCTCGAGCGGCCGAAGCACGGCCTCGACGCCGACGATGGCGGTGAATCGTCCCGTTCCGATGGTGAACATGGTCTCGAGCTGACCGGTGCTCGTCACCGCGTCGCTCTGAAACGCTCGGAGCCAGGTCTGGAAGCTCGAGTCGAAGTCGTTCGACGCGTAGTCGTCGCGCCCGAAGAACGACGATGCTCCGCCCGAGACGACGTCGAATCCGCTCATCGTCGACAGGTCGGTGAGACCGACGGCCACGTCCTCGGGGAACGAGGCGCCCAGATCGCTGAAGCTGCGGCCGGCCACGTCGCCCAGACAGCCGAGGCCGAACGGTCGCTCGCACCCGTCTCCCGCCAAGAATTGGCGCCGGTCGGACCAGATCGCGATGACGATGGGCGACTGCGCCCCGGTGGTGGTGACCGAGTCGACCTCGCCCGGGAAGTCGGCCTGCGCGGCCTCGGCCCAGGGTCGGCTGACCAGCCAGGCATCGACCTCGATGGTGCCCTGCGCGATCTGATCGAGGGTCGTGCCGGCTGATGCGATCACGGCACCATCGCCGAAGGCGGATCGGCACGCTTCGGCGAGCTCGGGCGGACACGCGACGGTGAGGTCATCGGGGGTCGATCCACCGCCACCTCCACCGCCGGAAGCGCCACCGCCGTCGGAGAACGTGCCGCGGACGAAGAGCGCGACGAGCACCATGCCGACTGCCGCGACGACCGCGAGGGCTCGCTTCATCGATCCTCGGGCGGCTCCGGAGCGTCGGGTGGACCCGGCTCCCCCTCGATGTCGGCCCGAGACAGGCTGACCAGTTCGTGGTCGCTCGGCTTCTCGATCTTCACGATCCGGCTCGCCTGACGGGCGACGGCCGACTCGAAGACGTTGCGGGCCAGGCGCCCGTTGCCGAACCCCTTGTCGCGTGGCGTCGCGGCGAAGACCTCGCTCGCCGCCTCGAGGGCGTCGTCGTCGGGTCGGTAGTGGTTCTTCTCGGCGATGATCTCGAAGATCTTCACCAGCTCGTCGTCGGAGTAGTCGGGGAAGTGGATCGTCTTCGGGAACCGCGACTTGAGGCCGGGGTTGGCGTCGACGAACTGCGACATCTCGTCGGGGTAGCCGGCGGCCACCACGACGATGCGGTCGCGGCGATCCTCGACCAGCTTCACGATGGCGTCGATGGCCTCGCGCCCGAAGTCCTTCTCGCCGCCACGGACCAGGCTGTAGGCCTCGTCGATGAGGAGCATGCCTTCGTCGGCCCTGTCGAAGGCCTCGACCACCTTCGTCGCGGTCTGGCCGACGAACCCGGCGACCAGGCCCGAGCGGTCGGTCTCGACGAGGTGGCCCTTGTCGACGACGCCGAGGGTCCGGTAGATCTCGGCCAGGAGGCGGGCAACCGTGGTCTTGCCGGTGCCGGGGTTCCCGGTGAACACCATGTGACGGCTCTGCTCGTTGGTCTTGAAGCCACGATCGGCCCGCATCTTCTGGACCTGCAGGAGGTCGGCGACGAGCCGGATCTCGGCCTTGACCGCGTCGAGGCCGATCAGCTCGTCGAGCTCGGCGTAGAGCTCGTCGAGAGGCCGCGGTGGGGGCAGCTCCTCTTCCTCGTCGACGGCGTCGTCCCCGGGCGGCGGGGTGGCGGTGCCATCGGTGGTCGAGCTCTTCGCGGTCGGGGTCATCTTCTCGAGCAGCAGGGCCCGGAACCGTTCGATGGCCGCCAGTTCGGGTGCCGACGGTCGGTCGTCGAGGGTGGTGACGGTGTGGGCGACCTTCATCGCCCGCTCGTAGTAGATCGCCGCCAGACCGCCCTGTTCGCGGAGATCCGAGCTGACGAGCAGGTCGAACATGACCGATGGCGACTCGAGCCAGGTCCGCTTGCCCGTCAGGAGTTGGGAATCGCGCACCGTCTCGGGAGTTGCACCGTTGAGCGTGCCGCCGAACACCGGCGCGAACGTGGCCACGAAGCTCGCGATCTCGTCGTCGGTGTGGACTTCGTCGGCATCGATCAACGCCGAGACCAGGTTGTAGGCCTCGACGGCGACGTCGGCTCGGAGCCGGGCCGGATCGATGCCCTCGACCCGTTCGCCGAGCGCCTGCACGCGTGGCGCGAGGTCGTCGATGAAATCGCCGACGACACGGGGGAGTGCAGGGTCGATGTGGGCCATGTGAGGTTCAGTCCACCACCGGAGCGGCGGCCAGGTCGAAGGCGGCGAAGATCGAGAGGTACGGCGAGGGGTCGCCTGACCAGCTGAACTCACGGATCTGCGACGCCGAGCGGCGACCGAGGTAGGCCCGACCGAGGTCGTAGCGGCCGGCCCGCAGGGTGATGGCGGGTTCGCCGGTTCCCGCGATGGTGGTCTCGCCGTCGGAGATGATCTCGACGGCGGGAAGCCCCTGCTCGGTCACCCTCGACGAGAACCCCTCGGCTCCGAAGTGATGGTGGAACGCGACCGCATCGGGGGGCGGGCGGCTCTCGACCAATGCCCCGCGGATGTCTCCTTCGTGGGTGATGGCGTCCATGGCGATGCGGAACACGGCCATGCCCATGTCGATGATGACGTCGTCGATCGCCGAGTTCGCCTCCCACTCGTCGGCGACCTCGGCGGTCGGCACATCCCGTCGATCGGCGACCTGCACTGCGGTCATCTCCTCCGACGGCGGCCCGCTCAGCCGACCGGCCAGCGCGTCGGTGGTGTTGGCCGCCAAGTGGGCGAGCACGTCGTGGGCCGTCCAGCCCGGGCATGCGGGTGCAGCGATCTTCCAGCGGTCCCCGTCGTCGGCCCGCACCATCTCGATCAGCCGGGCGCGTGATCCGGCGTAGGCATCGCGGATCGCGGACGGTTGGGTGAAGTCGGGCACCGCGTCAGGATACGAGCCGCTCCGCTTCGCCGGTCCGTTCACGACTCACAAGCGTCGCGGTGGGCGGTCGAGCGCATCGAACAACTCGAGGGTCGCGGCGGCGATCGGACCCCAGTCGAAGGCGGGCCGGAGCGCAGCGACCGCCGCAGCCGATCGTTCGACATCGGTCGTGGTCACGGCGTCGACGGCGTCGGCGATGTCCGCCGGGTCGAGCGGACAGGGGATCGCCGCCTCGCCGAAGGTCTCGGTGAGGAAGCCCCAGTCGCTGCTCATCACGGCCATGCCATGGGCGATGGCATCACCGGCTGTTCCGGTCGCCAGCATGCCGTCGGCGAACGGCAGGACGAGGACGTCGCATGCGCGGAGGCGCCGGTCGTAGGTGGCCCGATCCGAACCGACGTAGCGGTGCCCGACGATGCGGGGGTCGTCGGGCACGGTCTCGTCGTCCAACGACCACACCACGAGTTGGACGTCTCGACTCGTTGATCGTGCGAAGCCGTCCATGAACTCCTGGGTGAGCTTCTCGGCTCGAGGTGCGCCCACGATGCCGAAGCGAACGGCGCAGGGGTCGAGGCCGAACTCGGCCTCGGCGTCGGCCCGGCTGACCTGGGCCACCCGGTCGGCGTCGCGGCCCCAGTGGCCGTGGGGGATCACCCGGTGCTGAGCGTCGTCGCCGAAGGCGTAGGCGGCCTGCACCACGTGCAGCCCCCACTCGGTGTGGTGGATGACGCCGTCGGCTGCCGCGGCCCACCGGGCGTAGACCTCGGTGAACTTGTCGGGCTCCTTGCTGTGCGGCGTCAGGTTGTGTTGGGTCCACACGATCGGCACGCCTGCGGCTCGAAGGGTGGCGATGATCTGGTCGTGGCCATCGAGGTCGTCGAACGCGACCCATTCCGGCCAGTGCATGTGGAACAGGTCGAGCGACGCCGCGGCGGCCGGGTCGTCGGCGCCGAGCGGCTGCCACGGCGAGGGCCGGTCGTCGATGTCGTCGCGGAGCTCGCGGTAGATGGCCCGGTGGTAGTGGTGGCCGTGCGCGGTCGAGCCCACCCGGAGCCTGGTGGTGAGCCGAATCGTCGCCTCGACCGTGGTGTCGGGCTCGAAGCTCACCTGGTGCAGTCGGGGAAGCGAGCCCCAGAAGCTCCGCCACTCCTTGAGCCCGGACACCTCGACGGTGTCGATCCGGTGGGGGGTGTCGGAGGTCACCGTCATCGACATCGGGGCATCGGCCGCCTCGGCCCACTGCCAGGCCAGGAGGTCGGGTGCCTCGTCGAACTGCAACTGCTCGTGGGCGATCAGGGATCGGCCCTCCACCGACCAGGTGACGCTGCGGGTCCCGGGAAGGTCGTCCTTGCCGTCCTCCTCGAACTTCGCGACGCGGGGAAAGCCGGTTCGGGAAAGGTGCAGCGCGTGATCGGTGTGGTCGAGGCGGTCGGGCAGACCACCGCCGACGTGCTGCTTGTCGCCGGCCCAGATCGTGGGGGTGCCACCGGGAAGCGGATCCTGGACGGCCACCTCGAGGCGCGTCGGCTGATGGGGGGCCGGCAGGTAGTCGTTCACCGTCGACCCGGTGACCGGGAACGTGAAGGCCACCTCCGGGGTGCGGACGATCCAGGCGCCGGCGTTCCGGTCGTCGAATGGCACCCAGTCGTCCCGCGGTTCGAGCGCCTCATCGAGGGCGATGGCCTCCGTCGGCTCGGCGTCCTGGAGACGTCGCCCGGCTTCGGCGATCTTGCCGAGGCAGTCGACGCTCATCTGGAGTCGCCGCTCGGGCCCCCGGTAGTAGTAGGTCGATCGGTCGACGTGGGCGGTGATGACGCCGTCGTCGTCGAACCAGCCGCTCAAGGCGTCGGTCGCCGCGCCTGCGAGTGCGAGCCAGGCGCCCGGTTCGTCGGTCATGCCCCGGCCGACGGCCAGCGCAGCCAGTTCGGCGGTGAGGCAGACCGCCAGCGCTCCGGTGCTGCGGCCCCAACCCACGGCCGAACCGTCCGGCGACGCCGTGCGGCGAACGAGGTCGAGCGCTTGTTGCATCCCCTGCTGCCAGCCGTCGCCGAGGCGCTCGGCCAGCGGCTCGCAGAACAGGTGCACGTCGGCGGTGTAGATGTCGTACCGGCCGAAGCGGGTCAGCGAGTCGTCGAGGAACCCCAGTGGGTTCTCGGCCAGCATCGATCGGGTGCCTTCGATGAGGTCGGCCAGGTGCTCACCGTCACCGTCGATGAGGCCCAGGTCCGATCGACCCAACTCACAGCGGGCGAGCACTGCGTGGTAGTTGCGGGGGAGCCCTTCGCCGAGCAGGTCGATGAAGCTGGTCGAGTCGCAGGCGTCCCGCAGGTTCCGCTTCTCCGCAGCGGTCCACCCGGCGAGCAGGTGGTTGTCGTCGAACCGGCCGTGAGCGAGCAGGGTCTCGGCGATGCGATACGAGAAGAAGCTGTGGGTGTCGGGCCCGTCGACCTGCCGGAGCACGATCTGGAGCGCGCCGTCGATGGGCGCCGCGCCGATCTCGGTGACACCGGCTGCCCTCAGGTGCGAGATGGTGAACGCCAGGTCGGCGGCGACGTCGGCACCGACGGGATGCCCGCCCCACACCTTGGGGAGGTTCCAGCTTCGGAACGGTCCTGCAAGCAGCCGCTCGGTTCGGTCGACGGCGAACTCGACGAGCCGGTTCCCGAGCGTTCGTGTGTTCAATCGGTCCATCGGTCGTACTGCTCTTCGAGCCACGCCCGTTCACCCATGCGGTCGCTGACCAGGACTCGATAGGAGAAGTGCACGGCTTCGTCGGCACCGATCTCGATGGGTCCGTCGAAGAGGAACGCGGCGTTGAAGAAGTTCGACCAGCCCTCGTCGCCGTAGGTGTCGGCCCGGGTCGAGGCGTACCAGGGCGTCGGGTGGTTCGGGTTCTTGGGGTGATCGAAGATCGTGACCGATGCGTCGTCGCCGGTCTCGGCCACCGGACCACCGAGCGAACACCACCGAAACGGGTCGCCGAGCACCCGGTCGTGGGTCAGCCCGTCGGCGGTGAGCAGCCGCGTGTCGTGCCAGTCGGCGGGGCCTCGCAGCGCCAGCCCGCCGTAGCCACCCCAGGTGGTGAACGGCGTGCGGTCCAGCGTCACGTCGACGAGCGGAGCCAGCGTCGTCGAGAAGTCGACGGCGTAGGTGGTGTCGTCGATCGGTGTCGTGTGCCACGTCCGGCGTTCGTCGATGACCACCGTCTCGCGATCGGGTGCGATCCACTCGATCTCGCCGGTGACGGCTCCGTCGAGGCCGACCGAAGGCTCGGCTCGGTGGCGGAGCACCCCGTAGGTGTCGTACTCCTCCCAGAAGTTGTCGCCGTTGACGAACTTGATGGTGAACCACAGGCCGTGATGCCACGGGTGGTCGTCCGGGGCGTTGCGGCTCAGCACGTGCCCGCGCTTGGTCTTCAACGGATGGACGAAGGGCCGTCGCGACGCCGTCCACTCGTAGATGGTGCCGTGTCCGAGATCGATTCCTGCGTCGCGGTCGGCCATGGACGGCCGACTCTACGCGGCAACGGCCGGCCAGGACGCCGAGGACGGCCCGCGGACGTGGGACGGGGCTCAGACGGCCAAGCCGAGTTGTCCGTCGCCACGACCCGGGCAGGCGGTCGACGGGGCCGGGTTCGGGGTGGGAGCGGGGGAGGTGGGTGCTCGCTGGGCAGTGCGGTGTGCGATGGGGTAGCGGGCACCGTCAGGGGTGACCCAGATCAGCTCACCCGGCCGGTCGCCGCGTTCGATGGCGTGCCCGTCGTGGTGACATCGTCGGTGGCTGACCGGACACAACGGGACCAGGTCATCGAGGTTGGTCTCGCCGTTCTCGGCGACGAACTCGTCGAGGTGATGGATCTGGCAGGCCCAGAAGGGTGTGCGGCAGCCGGGTTCGGCGCAGGTGTCGTGGATCGCAGCGAGGGCTTGGCGTTGTTGCGGGGTGGCGAGGCGTGCTTCACGGCCCTTGTCGAGCACCACCGACGCACCCTTGGTGACGATGCGGGCGATCCCGGCGTCGCAGCACATCTGGCGGATGTCGGCTGCGTTGAGTGGGTCGTCGTGGGCAAGGTCGGTGCCGCCCAACTGGCTCACGAGGTCAGCGTGGTCGACCCGAACCAGCAGCGCGTTGCGCGGCCGGGGCGCGCTTGGCCGTCGGAGCGCGGCTCGACACAGCGGTCGCCAGCGCATCGGCGAAGACGTCGGCGGCTCGCTGGTCGCGGGTCCGCTCGTCGATCGGAGCCTCCTGCCCACGGGTGGTCTTGCGGGTCCAGTCGGCTTCGAGAAGCTCGCGGAACCAGGCCATGGTCTCGGCTCCCATGCCGTCCGCTGCGCGGAAGTGGAGGTGCTGGAAGCCGTCGTCGTCGCGCCACGTGCGGACCGATCGAGCGCGGTGGCGCGCCTTGGCGTCGCGCATCGCCTGATCGCGGCCTTGTCGACTCCGCCAGTCGCGGATGACATCACCGGTGCGGTCGGGCCCGGACGCAGTGATGGCGTCGACGAGGCCGAGTTCGTCACGGCGCAGCGCGTCGCGAAGGCGGGGCTCGGCGGCCAGGCGCACCAGCGCGTTGACCTGCTCGACGGTGAGGTCGCCACGTTCGAACGCCGCTTTGGTGTGTGGCAGGTCGGCCAACGCTCGTCCGATGCGGGCATCGCGCCGCGCCGCCTTGGTGTCGGGCGGCGCGGGAGGAGGCGTCGGCGAAGCGGGGCCGTCCGAGGGCGAGCTCGCTGGCGGTCGAGATGGTGGGCTCGTGCGCCGCTGCTCGAGGACGCCGGCCATGGTCACCTTGGCGGCGGTCAGTCGGCGGATGAGTTGGTCGATGTCGGCGTGCGCCTGATGCAGCGCCGACGACCCGACGGTCTCGAACACGAGCGCCGACACGTCGAGCTCGCGGAGGGCGCGAAGGCCCTGCACGAACTCCTCGGTGTCGCCGATCAGCATTCCGCCAGTGTACGAACACATGTTCGATCACACAAGAGGAAATCCAGGAAATCCTTGCGTTCTCTGGGTGCTGAGGGGCCACGAGAGGTTCTTCGACGTCGAACGCCGGCTGCTCTGGCCGCCACACGTGAGCCTCACGCCGCGGCTTCCATGACGACCGTGTCGACCTGATCGAGGTCCCAGGTCGCCGGTTCGGCCGCGCATTCGTCTTGACCGTGCGGTCAAGCGCACAGGTAGCCTCGCTGGATGGCGCATCGCTTCGAGTCGGTCGAGGAAGTTCGAGAGAACCTGAAGAAGGTCGAATACCTGGCCGACGAGGGAATCGCCGGGGTCGTCTACCTGGCCGACCGCCTCCAGAAGCCGGTCCTCGTCGAGGGGCCGGCCGGCACCGGCAAGACCCAGCTCGCCAAGTCGGTCGCCGAGATCGCCGGTGCCAAGCTCATCCGCCTCCAGTGCTACGAGGGCCTCGACGAGAGCAAGGCCCTCTACGAGTGGAACTACAAGAAGCAGTTGCTGCGCATCCAGGCCGAGGGCGAGTCGTCCGACTGGAGCGAGCTCGAAGACGACATCTTCTCCGACGAGTTCCTGCTCACCCGCCCGCTGCTCGAAGCCATCCGGGCCGAAGAGCCGGTGGTGCTGCTGATCGACGAGGTCGACCGGGTCGAACTCGAGACCGAGGCCCTGCTGCTCGAGATCCTCTCCGACTACACGGTGTCGATCCCCGAGCTGGGCACGATTCCCGCGAAGCAGATTCCGCTCGTGTTCCTGACCTCGAACAACACCCGCGAGCTGAGCGAGGCGCTCAAGCGTCGCTGCCTCTACCTGCACGTCGACTACCCAGAGCTCGAGCGTGAGAAGGAGATCGTGCTCACCAAGGTTCCCGACATCACCGAGAGCCTCGCCGACCAGGTCGCCCGCATCGTTCGCTCGATCCGTCAGCTCGAGCTCAAGAAGGCCCCGTCGGTCTCCGAGACGCTCGACTGGGCCCGCACGCTGTTGCTGCTCGGCATCGAGAAGGTCGACGCCGACACCGCCATCAACACGGCGAACATCCTGCTCAAGTACCACAGCGACGTCGAGAAGGCGAAGAAGGAGTTCGCCTCCGACGACGACCTCACCGAGCGCGTGAGATGCTGGGCTGCCCGTCGGATGCGAGTGACGGAGCGCCAGCGGAGGAGCGTCCAGTTGCGGCCTCCGTGGCCGGGGAACGGATGGGAACGTGACTGACATCGACGCGACGGCGCCCATCGGTGCCGGCATCGCGATCACCGAGCTCCTCGCGGGGTTCATGCAGGAGCTGCGAGAGGCCGGGCTGCCGGTCAGCCTGACCGAGAACCTCGACGCCATGGAGGCGGTCAAGCACATCCCGCTGGAGGACCGCGACGCCTTCAAGTACGCCCTCGCCGCCACGTTGGTCAAGAACCACGCCCACTGGCGGGCGTTCGAGACGGTGTTCGAGGTCTACTTCTCGCACCGCGGCAGCCACTACTCGCTCGATGCCGACGCCGAGGTGGACTTCGAGCAGCTGCTCGAGGACCTCGACCTCGAACAGCTCCAACAGCAACAGGGTCAGCAGGCCGGCCAGGGCGGCGGCGACATGACGCCCGAAGAGATCGCCGAGATGCTCTACAAGGCGCTCCAGCAGGGTGATGAGGCCCTGATGCGGGCCGTCGCCCGCCAGTCGGTGCGGCGCTATGCGGGCATGGAGCCCGGTCGCCCGGTGGGCGGCACCTACTACCTCTACCGCACCCTCCGGAACCTCGATCTCGATGCCGTGCTCGAGAACCTGATGGATGGTGCCCGAGAACAGGCACCCGAGCCACTCACCCCGCTCGAGGAACGGCTCGAGCAGGACGAGTTCGAGTCTCGCGTCGACCAGCTCAAGCGTGAGATCGAAGCCGAGATCCGGCGCGCCCTCGTCGCCGATCGCGGAGTCGAGGCCATGGCCCGCACGCTGCGCAAGCCGTTGCCCGAGGACGTCGACTTCATGCATGCGAGCCGCGAGGAGATGGCGAACCTCCGCAAGGCCATCTACCCGCTCACGCGGCGTCTCGCGGTCCGCCTGGCTCGCAAGCGCCGGCATGGTCGCAAGGGACCGCTCGACTTCCGCAGCACCATGCGTCACTCGCTCAGCTACGGCGGCGTGCCGGCCGAACTCAAGTTCCGCTACCCCCGCCCCTCGAAGCCCGAGATCATGGTGATCGCCGACATCTCGGGTTCGGTGGCGAGCTTCGCCCGCTTCACCCTGCATCTCGTCTACGCCATCCGCAGCCAGTTCTCCAAGGTCCGCTCGTTCGTGTTCATCGACGGCATCGACGAGGTCACCCGGTTGTTCGAAGGCGTCGACGATGTGGCCGAGGCGGTCCATCGGGTCAACACCGAGGCCGACGTGGTGTGGGTCGACGGCCACTCCGACTACGGACATGCCTTCGAGGTCTTCTGGCAGACCTATGGCAAGGACGTCGGCCCCAAGACCACCGTGATGATCCTGGGCGACGCCCGGAACAACTACCACGCGTCGCAGTCGTGGGTGATCAAGGAGATCCAGCACCGGGCCCGGCACGTCTACTGGCTCAACCCCGAACCGCGCAGCTACTGGGACACCGGCGATTCGATCCTCACCGACTACGGAACGTATTGCGACGGGGTGTTCGAGTGCAGGAATCTCCGTCAGCTCGAGAAGTTCGTCGACAATCTGGCCTGAAACGGGCGGTCCGGACCACCACATGTTCACTCTGTGTGGTCAACCCTGCTAGAAACGGGGGTGCAGGGAGACGGAGCGTGCGGATGGAGGGAAGACAGTGGATGGCTCGTTGGGGCTGATCCTCGGGTTGCTCGACGACCTCTTCGGTGGTCGCGCCCGGATCCACCTCTATGACCGCACCACACGGGTCCTTCGCCCCGCGGGTGTCGACGAACCGGCCATCACCGCGCCCGGCCCGTTGCATCGAGCCCTGGGAACGACCGGCGTCGTCGTCGAACACGTCGGCACGAGCCTGCCCCCGTTCTGGAGCGCCTCGTACCGAGCCTGGATGCCGAGGGGCGAGTGCCATCTCGTGGCCTCGCGCATCGAGGGCGGGGGCGAAGTGGTCGGCGTGCTGTCGGTGCTCCGGAACGAGAACACCAGCGTGCCCGTCGCCGAGGACCGGGCCTTGGTCGGCGCACTCGCCGCCCGGATCGGGCGCAGCGCCGCAGTGACCCTCGCCCGGGCCAACGGAGCCGGCCTCGAACCCTCGGCGCCCGAGCCCGGCGTCGATCCGCCCCAGCCCGAGCCCGAGCCCGAGCCCGACCTCGACATCGACCTCCGGACCGAACCTGTGGGTGAGACCGCCGACGGTGGCGCCGAGACCCATGCCGACGCGCCGCCCACCGAGCCGCATGAGCACCTCCCCGAGAGCGCGGCTGCCGCGCTCCATCTCGACGAGGATCGCCTCGAGTTGGCCCTGACCACGACCGATGCGGTCATCGACGCCGAGAGCGAGAAGACCCTCGTCGCCGTGCTGGAGGCCTTGGCCTCTCCACTGGCGGACATCAGCCCCAAGAGTGGGATCCGCATCGAGTTCGCCCGTTCCGGGTCGGACTGGGTCGCCTCGATCCGCCCGAAGCTGCTGACCGAGGGATGGCCCACCCGCCCCACCATCTCCGACCCCGTGGCCGCCATCGCCACCGACCGCGGCGCCGAGGTCGACGTCGTGGCCAACCCCGAACTGGGCTGGCTGATCGAGATCCGCACGCCGGCCGACCGCGCGTCGGCCGTGTCCCGGGTGTCGCCGGAAGGCCGGGTGATCGTGGCCGATCCCGCTGTGGGCTCCCGGTCCGGTGCAGGCGCCCGGCTGCGGTCGACGTCGCTCGCCCCCGATGCCGAGCCGGCTCCCACCAAGTTCGTGCCCGATGCCGGCGCATCCGACGAGGACGTCGACCTGATGGCCGCCAGCCTGGGCGACACTGCCCGCATGCTGATGATCGCCATCTCCGGAGACGGCCGCGTCGTGTTCTGCAACGACGAGTTGGCGGCGCGGCTCGGACTGACGGTCGCCGACCTGCTCGGCCGGCCGTTCCGTTCGGCGAAGGGCTCCGACGGAGCCTGGGACGAGTTCGGTCGCCTGTTCGCCCGGGTGATGGACGAGGGACTGGCTCAGCAGACCCTGTCGTGGCCGCATCCCGAGGACAGTGGCCAGCGAATTCGATGGACGGTGAGCCGTTCGAGCAGCCGATCGGGTGATCAGGACGCCCGTCCGATCTACCTCTGCTTCGGCGTGGACACCTGATCGGGTCACCCGGTCCGCCCATCCCGAAACTCGCCTGCGGCCCTACGATGGCCGGGTGCCACTCGACGACGAACTCCTGAACCGCGTCACCTGGAAGATCCCCAACGCGCTCGCACTGGTCGGCTCCCGATCAGGTGATGAGCGAAACGGGATGACGACGAGTTGGATCACCCAGTTGTCCATGGAGCCGGTCCTCGTCGGCATCGGCGTCGACAACTCGGCCGTGACCCATCGCCTCATCAGCGACGGCGGGTCGTTCACCGTCAATCTCTGGGATGCCGAGAACACCAGGGTCTTCGTGAAGTTCTCGAAGCCCGCGACCTACGAGAACGGCGAGTTGAACGGGCGCGCGGTCCACGAGGAGGCGACGGGTGCGCCCGTCTTCGACGAGGCGCTGGCCTGGTTGGACTGCGAGGTCAGGCAGTCACACGACCTGGGGACCCACACCCTGTTCATCGGCGAAGTGGTCTCCGCCGGCATCAACGACGATGAGGCCAGAGCCGCGTCGATGAGCGACACCAGAATGAAGTACGGCGGCGTCAAACGGCACTGATGCCTCGGCCACTCGGCTCCTTCGTCGCCTCGCCGGCCTGCCGAACCAGGGAGCGGAGCGACCGAACCAGCACGACGGGGAACGGGAAACTCGTGAGGCTGCGGAGCAGCGGTGGCGATGCGAGGCCGACGAGGCACGAGGAGGCCGGCCAAGAGCGGCCTGCGTGGCCGGGGAACGCAGCTACACGTGGATGCCGCACTCGGTCTTGTTCTGGCCGTTCCAGCGTCCTGACCGGGGATCGTTGACGTTGGTTGCCGGCACGGTGCACGGCATGCAGCCGATGGACAGGTAGCCGCGGGCGATCAGCGGGTTCACCGGCACGTCATGGGCGTCGATGTAGTCGTTCACGTCGCGGTCGGACCAGTGGGCGATGGGGTTGATCTTCACCAGCCCACGCATGTCACGGGCGATGACCGGGGCCTGGCCGCGGCTGTCGGCCTCGACCCGGCGAAGCCCGCTCATCCAGGCCTGCTTGCCAGCGAGGGCCCGGTCGAGCTGGCCCACCTTGACCGCGGAGCAGCAGTTCTCGGGGTCGACCTTCCACAGCTCCTCGGCGTGGTGGGGCACGGTCATCATCCGGAGGTTGAGGCCGTAGCGCCGACGGACGAGCTCGACGGTCTCGAGCGTCTCGGGGAAGTGGTAGCCGGTGTCGATGAACACCACCTCGATCGCGGGGTCGACCTTGGTCGCCAGATCGATCACCACGGCGTCGGTCATGGATGCGGTGAGCGACAGGTGAGGCGAGAACGTGTCGACCGCCCATTGCACGATCTTGCTGGCCGGAGCCGATTCGAAGTGCTCGTTGAGCTCGGCGAGGTCGTGGTCGGAGAAGGCGGGGACGGGCGAGTGGGCCAGGTCTCCGGTGGGTGATGGCACGGTGGTGGGGGACACGGTGGTGAGGGCGGGTCGCGTGCTCAGGTGGCGCACTCGGACTCGCCGATGTCCTTCACGTACGGACCGGTCTCGCCGTAGTCGGTGTAGAAGTCGGGGTCCTGTTCGAAGGCCGGGAAGTCGTCGAGGTCCTTGAGCGAATCACCCACGGCCGTGGCCCCACCGGCGCCCTCGAGCCAGCTCCGGAAGTCCTCACCCGCCGATCGTTCGTCGGCGAAACGCTGCACGACCCGGACCGCGGCCTCCGGTGCGTTCTTGGCCGGCAGCCTGAGTGCCTTCTGTCCGAACTCCATCTTCTCCTGGCCGACGTAGCCGCCGAGCAGCATCTGATAGCCCGGAGCCGACCGGCCATGGGCTCGGCGCTCGGCACCGAAGAACCCGATGTCGGAGGAGTGGTGCTGGCCGCAGCTGTTGGTGCAGCCGCTGATGTTGGTGCGGATCCCGCCGACCTCGGCGAGCCCTGCGTCCTCGAGGGCGACCCCGATGGCATCGGCCAGGCCGCGTGACTGGGTGACCGCGAGGTTGCAGGTGTCGGCACCGGGGCACGCCACCACGTCGCGAGCCAACTCGGCCCCCGGCTCGGCCATGCCGATGACCGCGAGCCGTTCGAACAGCACCTCGAGTTGGTCCTCGGTGAGGTCGCGGAACACGAGATTCTGGCGGTTGGTGACCCGGACCTCGGAGCCGAGCTCACGCTGGATGGACGCGAGGGCGCGGAACTGATCGGAGGTGATGTCGCCGAGACGGGCCCAGGCGTAGGCCGAAACGGTTCCTTTGGCCACGCCCCGTACGACGTTCGCGTCCTCCCATCGCTCGTAGTCGCCGCGGCGGGTCAGGCTGACCGGAGTCCCCTGACCCATGGCGGTCGGGGTGATGCCGGTGGCGAGGCCGGCGGGGGAGTCGCCGGCCTTCTCGACCTCGATGGGCACGCCGCCTGGCCACGTCGACGAGGCGACGAGGAACTCACGTTCTTTGAGGATGCGGGCCTGGAGCTCGTCCCACCCCATGGTGTCGACGAGCCACTTCATCCGGGCTCGCAGCTTGTTGTCGCGGTTGCCATGGTTGGCGAACACCCGGAGGATGGCCTCGAGTGTGGCCATCAGGTCGTCGCGGGTGGTGAAGTCCTCGAGGGCCAGGGCCGGGTGAGGCGTCGCCCCGAGGCCGCCGGCGACGAACACCCGGAATCCCGGCTCGATGGTGCCGTCGTCGAGCGTTCGGCTGGTGGCGATGACACCGGCATCGTTGAACATCGCCTGGCCGCAGTCGGTGGCGCAGCCCGAGAAGTTGATCTTGAACTTTCGGGGCAGCCGCTGAACGAGCGGGTTGCGCAGGAAGTGGCGGGTGGCCGCGTCGGCCCAGGCCGAGATGTCGAGGACCTCGAACGGGCACGCGCCGGCGAGGTGGCAGCCCTGGACGGTCCGGACGGTGTCGCCGCAGGCCTCGCGGCTGGTGAGGCCGACGCTCATGAGGTCGCGCATGAGATCGGGGATGCGGGTCAGTTCGACGAAGTGGAACTGCAGGTTCTGCCGCGTCGTGATGTGGCCCCACCCTCGCGAGTACTCGTCGGCCAGGTGCCCGAACATGTCGAGTTGGGCCGGGGTGAGCGATCCGTAGGGGACCTTCACCCGCACCATCTGGTTCGTTCCACCCTGGCGCTGGCCGTAGATGCCGTTGGTGAGGCGGAAGACCCGGAAGACGTCCTCGCTCAGGTCGCCGTTCAGATAGCGCTCGAGCTGGGCGTCGAACTTCTCGATGTCGGCGACCATCTCGGGGTCGATCACGACGTCATGGGTCGTCATTGGGGCGCTCCGGGGTGCCTCGCGGCAATAGTTGACTAATCCGATCGGGATTTGAGTATTTCAAACCCGAGTCGACTGGTCAACATTCCGGATCGCGAGCATCTGCGGCGTCAGGGGCGCTTGGCGACTCGCGTCCGGCGGCCTTCGATGAGCGCGCGCTCCCGGGGATCGATCACCCCGTTGCGCCGCTACGGTCGCCAGAGTGACCAACATCGACGGGTTGCTGGACGGTGTCGGCGACGCAGACCTTCGCGACCGGCTCGCGTTCGTGCTCGAACTCGACCGGCTCAAGGCGATCAACCGGCGGACTCGGATCGCCGATCAATCCCGATTCGAGAACTCGGCCGAGCACTCGTGGCACCTGGCCATGATGGCCTGGGTGCTCGCGTCGCATGCGTCCGAGGAGATCGACGTCTCGAAGGTCATCCGGCTTCTCCTGGTGCACGACATCGTCGAGATCGACGCCGATGACACCTTCCTCTACGACACGTCCGGCCGGGAGTCCAAGGCGGCGAAGGAAGCGGCGGCCGCCGAGCGCCTCTACGGGCTGCTGCCGGGTCCCGACGGTGCCGCCTTCCGGGCCCTGTTCGACGAGTTCGAGGGGCGAGTGACGCCCGAAGCCAGGTTCGCGGCAGCGGTCGACCGGCTCCAGCCGCTGCTCCTCAACCTCGTCGGACAGGGCCGCACGTGGAACGAGCACGGCATCGAAGCCGAGCAGGTGTACGACGCCAACCGGCACATCCGAGTCGGGTTCGGAGGAACTGTGGGAGCTGGCGAGATCGTTGCTCGATCGAGCCGTGGCCGACGGGGTGCTCGGTCGGCTCGGCGGCGAGCCGTTCGCGATCGACGGAGAGCTGGTGGTGCGTCCGACGACGCTCGAAGATCTCGACCGCGTGCTGGAGATCGAGCGGATGCCCGAGCACGCCGACGTGATCGGCGCGTGGGAACGCATCCGACACCAGGCCCACATCGGCGCCGAAGGTGCACTCCATCTGGTGTTCGAGGTCGATGGCGCCGTCGTCGGCTACGCCACCCTCAGCTCCGTCGACACCCCGGTCGTGTCGCTGGACCACCTGGCCGTCGCCGACAAGCGTCGCGGGTACGCCCGGCGCGCCCTGCGGTCCGTCGTCGACGCGCTGTTCGCCGGTGGGGCGAGAAAGGTGTGGCTCGACGTGGTCGCACACAACACGGCCGCGATCGGGCTCTGTGAATCGGAGGGATTCGTCCGCGAGGGTCTCCTGCCACGGCACGACGAACTGAACGGGCGCGTCGTCGACCTCGTCCTGATGGGGAAGTATGCAGCGGATGACCTCGGAACTCCCTGACCTGGATCGGCGACGCGGGCCCACAACCGACACGTCGGGCTCGTCGGGACACGTCGCCTCTCTGCAGGCGTTGATGACGGGCCACCCCCATCGCACGCTGCTGTGCGCTGTCGTGGCAACGCTCGTGCTCGGATTCATCGACTGGGCAACCGGCGCAGAGCTCTCCTTCTCGGCGTTCTACCTCTTGCCGGTCACCGCGGTGGCCTGGTCGAACGACAGGGTCAAGTGGGTGGGCGTTGCCATCCTCTCGGCGGGTTGCTGGTGGGTGGCAGACATCACGACGGCACCGAGCTACGCACATCCACTGATCCCGTTCTGGAACACGGTGATGCGGCTCGCCGTCTTCCTGCTCGTCGGCGCCTTGTTCGCCCAGCTGCGACGCACCCTCACTCGCGAGCAGCTGGCGTCCTCGACCGACTACCTCACCGGTGTGCTCAACAGCCGAGAGTTCCTCCGGCGCGGCGCCGAACTCGTGGCGCGACCGGGTCCCGGCACGCTCACCGTGCTGTTCGTCGACATCGATGACTTCAAGACTGTGAACGACACCCATGGGCACAGCGGGGGCGACGAAGTGCTCCGCCGGATCGGCGCCGCGCTCCGCGGTTCGGTGCGCAGTGGCGACGTCGTCGGTCGCCTTGGCGGCGACGAGTTCGGACTGCTGTACGTCACACCGACCGGCGAGGGTGCAGAAGAGGCCCTCGAAGAGCTCGTGGGGCGTGCCCGAGACGCGTTGCGGCATCTCGACCCACCGGTCGGATTCAGCGCCGGGGCCGTGACCTTCGACGCGCCGCTCAGCTCACTCGGATCGGCGATCGAGCACGCCGACCGGCTCATGTACGAGGCCAAGCGGTCCGGCAAGGGTGCACTCACGCATCAGACGATGCCGCTGGCCGGGGTCGATCAGGTCTGAAGCAGTTCGGCGACCCGGAACGCCAGGTCGAGGCTCTGGCGGCCGTTGAGCCGTGGGTCGCACATGGTCTCGTAGCGGTTGGTGAGGTCGGCGTCGTGGATCTCCTCGGCTCCGCCGAGGCACTCGGTCACGTCGTCGCCGGTCAACTCGACGTGGATGCCGCCAGGCCAGGTGCCCACCTGCTGGTGAGCCGCGAAGAAGCCGGCGACCTCGCGCTCGACGTCGTCGAGATGGCGGGTCTTCTTGCCGCTGTCGCTCGTGAACGTGTTGCCGTGCATGGGATCGCAGGCCCAGACGACCGGGTGGCCTGCGGCCTGGACGGCTTCGAGCAGCGGTGGGAGCAGCTCGGTGACGTGGTCGGCGCCCATACGGGACACCAGCGTGAGCCGGCCCGGCACTCGATCGGGGTTGAGGGTCTCGCACAATGCCAGCACCTCCTCGGCCGTGGCGGTCGGGCCGACCTTGCAGCCGATCGGGTTCTTGACGCCGCGGAAGAACTCGACGTGGGCACCGTCGATGGCGCGGGTGCGTTCGCCGATCCAGATCATGTGGGCCGAGCAGTCGTACCAGTCGCCGGTGAGCGAGTCCTGTCGGGTCATCGCCTCCTCGTAGCCGAGGATCAGCGCTTCGTGGCTGGTGAAGAAGTCGACCTCGTGCAGGCCGGGCTGGCTCTCGCTGTCGATGCCGCACGCCCGCATGAAACGCAACGCACGGTCGATCTCGTCGGCCACCTGGTTGTAGCGCCGGCCCTCGTTGCTCGACGCGACGAACTCCTGATTCCACTCGTGCACCTGAGCGAGGTCGGCGAAGCCACCCTTGGTGAACGCCCGAAGCAGGTTCAGCGTCGATGCCGACTGGTGGTACGCCTGGATGAGGCGCTCGGGATCGGCCGTGCGCGCCCCCTCGGAAAAGGCGATGTCGTTGACGATGTGGCCGCGGAACGACGGAAGTTCGACGCCGTCGACCGTCTCGGTGTCCGCCGAACGGGGCTTGGCGAACTGGCCGGCGATGCGGCCCACCTTCAGGGTGGGAACGCCGCTCGAGTACGTGAGGACCACGGCCATCTGCAGGATGACCCGGAGCTTGTCGCGGATCGCGTCCGCCGAGAACCCGTCGAAGGACTCGGCACAGTCACCCGCCTGCAGCAGAAACGCTCGTCCTTCGGCGACCTCCGCGAGCTGGGCGGTCAGGTCGCGCGCCTCGCCGGCGAAGACCAACGGCGGCAGCGTGCCGAGCTGTTTGAGGACCGTCTCGTACGAACCCTGATCCGGCCACTGCGGCTGTTGTTCGACCGGGTGGTCGCGCCAGGTGGAGGGGGTCCATGAGTCGGTCACAGCCATCAGCGTTGTCTGCTCAAGGCCACGATGGCAAAAGGTTTGGCCGGCTCAGGCAGCGGGGATACGGCTCTCTGCTTCTTGTTTGACGGTGTTGATGGCTCGCTTGACCAGCCGGCGGGCCGCCTCGGCGGTGACGCCGAGCTCTTCGCCGACCTCGCGGTAGCTGCGCTTGCGACCGTCGTCGAGGCCGAAGCGCTGCTGGACGGCATGGCGGGCACGGGTGTCGAGGACGTCGAGGAGTCCGGTGACGAACTCTTCCTCGGCCGATTCGAGCGTGAGCTGCTCGGGCCCGGGGGCCCGATCGGCGAGCAGATCGACGAGCTCGCTGCCGTCTTCGTCGTTGCCGACGGTGCGATCGAGCGACGTGGGAGAGGTGAGGCGGTGGAGCCGGGCGTTCTCCTCGTCGAGGTCGTCGCCGCTTCCGGAGACCTGCCGCAGGGCCGCCCGGAGCGAAGCCGAGCGATCGCCCGGCAGGCGGATGAGACTCGCCTTCTGGTCGAGGGCTCGACCGATGGCCTGGCGGATCCAGAACGTGGCGTAGGTGGAGAACTTGAAGCCCTTGCGCCAGTCGAACTTGTCGACCGCGTGCTCGAGGCCGAGATTGCCCTCCTGCACCAGGTCGAGGAGTTCCATCGACGGGGGCAGGGGATAGCGACGGGCAACGCTGACCACCAGACGCAGGTTGGCCCGGATGAACCGGTCCTTGGCCTCGGCGGCCTTGCGGACCACGCGGCGGTTGGCGATGGAATCGTCACCTGCCTCGATCGCTGCTCGCGCCTCGAAGCCCTTTTCGATCAACTGGGAGAGCTCGCGCTCTTCCTGGGCATTCAGGAGCGGCACCATGCCGATTTCGTTGAGGTACTGGCCTACTGAGTCTGTCATCGCTCTCATCACAACGGGAGTCACGGGCGTGTCATTCCCGTGTGGGGGAGGGATTGCTCCGAAGGTGACACGGTCTTCGGTGGTGATCAGTAGAACGACGCCCATACCCGAAGGATTCCGTTTCCGTTCGTGACATCGGTCACGTCGGTGGCGGGCGCTCACCGACCCTGTCTGCTCCGCAGCAGTGGCGGCAAACCGGTTTCGTTTCCTACGGTGCCGGGGTGACGTCGGTCGGGCTGTTCGGGGGGACGTTCGATCCGCCGCACGTCGGACACCTCGTCACCGCGGTCAACGTGCGCCATGCCCTCGCACTCGACCGGATGTTGCTGGTGGTCGCCAACGCCCCGTGGCAGAAGGTGGGGACCCGCACCATCACGCCCGCCGCCGACCGCCTTGCGATGGTCGAGGCAGCCGTCGACGGTGTCGACGGACTGGAGGCGAGCGACCTCGAACTGCGCCGCGGCGGGCTGTCCTACACCGCCGACACGATCGCCGGCCTCCGCTCCGACGGTTTCGACGACGTCTTCCTCGTGCTCGGAAGCGATGCAGCGGCTGGACTCGACACGTGGGAGCGGGTCGACGAGGTGCGTGCGACCTCGACGATCGTCGTCGTCGACCGACCGGGCGAGGGCGTGCATCGCGTGCTTCCGGACGGGTTCTCGTGGCAACGGGTCGAGGTGCCGAGGCTCGAGGTCTCGTCGACCGACCTCCGCAGCCGGGTCGATGACGGCCGACCGCTCGACTACTTGTTGCCGAAGGACGTGATCGCCTGCATTCGCGCCCGGGGTCTGTATCGGGCGGCGACGTGACGCCCTGCTGCTCCGGCAGGCCTCGACGGCTCTATCGTGACACCACGTGACCTCCCGCCGACCCGGGGACGACGACGATGTTCGTCGGCCTCCTTCCGCCCCGCCCTCGACGGCCGAGGGCGACGACTCGTTTCGTCCGACCCTGCCCACCGGCGGGACCGGCGCTCGAGCGCGCTTGCGGGCGTTCCGCGACGCACACGACTCCGGCGAGGACCCGTTCGAGCCGGCCGTCGCCCGATCGGCCGAGGATCGCGCCGACGATCCGGCTGAGCCGACCAGCGCGGCGCGTGTGGACGATCCAGCCGAGCCGACCCGACCGGCGGCGACGCCGGTCGAGCCCACGCCTCGGCCTCGGGTCCGTCGGGCCCAGAGGGAAGCTCCTGACCGTGACGTCGCTGCCGCTGGTGCGCCGGCATCGGGCGTGTTCGATGACGAAGTGGCCCGGACGGCACCATCGGAACCCGGTGCACGCCACGAGATTGCCGAACCCGTCGTGTCTTCTCCGGATCACGGGTCAGGCGCGGTTGTCCGACCGGCCGTCGTGCTCGAACCCGACCTCGGCACGGCCCAGGCCAGGGCCTCTGCCGGAGCCCCGCTCGCGATCTCGGCGACGCCCACGGCCGAGCCGGAGCCGGCGGTCGACCCCGAGGTGCTCGAGATCCGGCGCCTCTTCGACGTCTTCGGTGAGGAGGCCGCGCCCACCCCGCCCCTCGAGGAGCCCGGTGTCGCAGGGCCGGTGCAGGAGGAGTCGCTCTTCGACGGCAGCAAGGCCGCTCCGGCGGTCGCCGCGGCATCGGTCCTCGCCCCTTCACCAGTGGCCCCGGACTCCTCGACCGGTGCCGCACCGCCACCCGACGACGAGGACAGCGAGGCCGAACCGAACAAGCGTCGCTGGCGCCGGAGGCGCAAGGTCGTGTCCCCGCCGCCGCCTCCGCCCAGGTGGCGCCGGGTGGCGTTCGCCACCGCCGTCCTTGCGCTGATCGCGGGTGGCGGTGCTCTCGCGTACCTCGGATCCGAGACGGTCCGCGAGAGCACCGATGGCAAGGTGATCAACGTCACCGACGACCCCTCGGCCCCGGGCTTCGAGGCGTTCGTGACGCCGAGCCCCACCATGCTGGTCATCCACAACGACGGCGACGAGGTGCTGGGCTACACGTTGCTCGCGCTGGGGCCCGACGATCAGGGAGGCGCCATCGTGTTCATCCCCACGAGCACGTTGGGCGAACTCGAGGAATTCGGCGAGCAGCCGCTCACGCTGGCCTATGCAGGGGGTGGAGCGCCGGTCGCGACCCAGGTCATCCAGGACATGCTGGGCACCGGCATCCAGGACGTGGTCGAGATCGACAGCCCTCGGTGGACGACGCTCACCGAACCGTTGGCCCCGTTCACCTTCGACAACCCCGACTCGGTGATCCTCACCGATCCGGTGACGGGCGAGGACGGCCTGCTGTTCCCCGCGGGTGAGATCCAACTCGAGGCCGTGGGCGTCGGGCAGTACCTCAGCGAGGGCACTGAAGGCGAGAGCGAGCTCGCTCGCCTCGCACGCGACGAGGTCTTCTGGACCGAGTGGCTCGCGGCCATCGCAGCCAGCGACGACCCGGGCGCCGTGCCAGGTGAGGTCGACTCAGGCATCGGACGATTCGCCCGTGGCCTGGCCAGTGGTCCGGTCACGATGATGACGCTCCCGGTGACCGAGTTCCAGGTTCCTGACGGTCCTGTGGTGTTCGTCGCGAACGAGGCGCAGATCGAGGCGCTGATCACCGACATCATCCCGCTGCCGACCAGCCCCGAGTTCGGGGTGCGCCCCAAGGTGCGGCTGCTGAACGGCACCACCGACCCCGACATCCTGCCGCCCCTGGTCACCCCACTCGTGCAGGCCGGAGCCGAGATCACCGTCTTCGGAAACGCCAGCACGTTCTCGGAGTCGACGACGCAGATCATCTTCACCGACCCCTCCTTCAGCGACGATGCGCGGGCGCTCCAGGAAGCGCTCGGCGTCGGCGAGATCGTCCGCGAGGAGCGCCCGGTCGAGAACGTCGACATCACGATCGTGATCGGCAGCGACTACACCGGGGTCGACTGATGTCCGAACTCGGAGACCCGACCTGGCCCGTGCTCGCCGCTCGCGCGGCCGACGAGAAGCAGGCCACCGACCCGGTCGTCCTCGACGTGGGTGACGTCTTGGCCGTCACCGACCACTTCGTGATCGCCTCGGCGCCGAACCGTCGGTTGGTGAAGGCGATCGTCGAGGAGATCGAGTCCCGACTCAAGGAGGCGGGCGGGCCCGACCCCATCCGCGCCGAGGGTCTCGACGACCTCGAGTGGGCTCTCGTCGACTACGGCCCGTTCGTCGTGCACGTGTTCACCGACAAGACCCGTGAGTACTACGACCTCGAACGGCTCTGGCGCGACGTCCCCACCGTCGAGTGGGCAGCCGGCGCGCCGGCCGCTGCCGATCCCGGCTCCTGACACGACGAAGGCCCGACCTTGGGTCGGGCCCTCGTGGTTCGGGTGGAGCTGATGGGACTCGAACCCACGACCCCCACACTGCCAGTGTGGTGCTCTAGCCAACTGAGCTACAGCCCCGAAGGGACAGGCAATCTACCCCTCGGCGCCACGTCGCAGAAACCCGATCTCGCTTCGGGCCCCGACTCGGCCGTCAGTACGATCGGCCGCCATGGCGGATCCCGAGCCTTCTGACGAGCGCATCGACTTCGATCACCGCGAGGTCGATGCCAAGTGGCAGGCCCGGTGGCGTGACGAGGCGACCTACGAGATCGACAACGACGATCCGCGACCGCCCTACTACGTGCTGTCGATGTACCCGTATCCGAGCGGCTCGGCGCACCAGGGGCATGTGCGCAACTACACGTTCGGCGATCTGATCGTGCGCCACAAGACGATGAACGGCTTCGGTGTGCTGTCGCCGATCGGCTTCGACAGCTTCGGGTTGCCGGCCGAGAACGCCGCCATCAAGACCGGCATCCATCCACGTACCTTCACCGACGAGAAGATCGCCGAACTCACCGAGAGCCTCCAGGGCATCGGGGCCGCGTACGACTGGCGACGCATGGTCACCAGCCACGACCCGTCGTACATCAAGTGGACCCAGTGGATCTTCCTACGCTTCCTCGAAGCCGGGCTGGCCTACCGCAAGGAGGCACCGGTCAACTGGTGTCCGGGGTGTCAGACCGTGCTCGCCAACGAGCAGGTGCTCGCCGACGGGACGTGCGAGCGCTCGGGCGACCTCGTCGAGACGCGCGATCTCGAGCAGTGGTTCTTCAAGATCACCGACTACGCACAGGAACTGCTCGACGACCTCGACACGCTCGAGTGGCCCGAGCGGGTCAAGACCATGCAGCGCAACTGGATCGGCCGCTCCGAAGGGGCCGAGTTCACGATGGCCGTGGTCGACCGCGACGGAGCAGCCGACCCCGACGGCCTCGATGTCGCGGTGTACACCACCCGGCCCGACACCGGATTCGGCATGACGTATGCCGTCCTGGCTCCGGAGCATCCCCTCGTCGCCGACGTCACGACCGACGGCCAGCGCGAGGCCGTCGAGGCGTTCGCCGAGACGGCCCGCAACACCAGCGAGATCGATCGCCTCTCGGCCGATGGCGGCCTCGACAAGCGGGGCGTCTTCACCGGCGCGTACCTCCGCAACCCGTTCAACGGCGAGCCAGTGCCCCTGTGGATCGCCGACTACGTGCTGATGGGCTACGGCACCGGCGCCATCATGGCGGTACCCGGACAGGACCAGCGCGACTGGGACTTCGCCAAGGCTCACGACCTCCCGATCGTGCGCACCGTGCAACCGCCCGACGACTTCGACGGCGAGGCGTTCGTGGGCGACGGTCCGGCCATCAACAGTGCGAGCGACACCCTCGACCTGAACGGGATGGGGAAGGCCGACGCCATCGCGGCGGCCATCGCCTGGCTGGAATCCGAGGGCATCGGCGTGGCGACCGTGAACTACCGCCTGCGCGACTGGTTGTTGTCACGCCAGCGGTTCTGGGGCTGTCCGATCCCGGTCGTGTACTGCCCCGTCGACGGCATCGTGCCCGTGCCCGACGAGGAGCTGCCGGTCGTCGCTCCCGACGACGTCGAGTTCCGGCCCACCGGTGAGTCGCCGCTTCGATTGCACGACGGGTTCCTCCGGACCGAATGCCCGAAGTGCGGCGGACCGGCCATGCGCGAGACCGACACGATGGACACGTTCGTCGACTCGTCGTGGTACTTCCTCAGGTTCGCCGATCCGCTCAACGAGAACCTGCCGTTCGACGCGGCGATGGTCGAGCGGTGGCTGCCGGTCGACCAGTACATCGGTGGCGTCGAGCACGCCATCCTCCACCTCATGTACGCCCGGTTCTTCACCAAGGCCCTGGCCGACCTGGGTGTGGCGCCGAAGGACCTCCGCGAGCCGTTCCGGCGTCTGTTCACCCAGGGCATGGTGCGGATCGGTGGCGAGAAGATGTCGAAGTCGAAGGGCAATCTCATCGCGCCCGAGGACCTGCTGGCCTCCCACGGCGCCGACGCGCTGCGCCTTGCCCACCTGTTCGTCGGGCCCCCGGCCGACGACGTCGACTGGGAAGGGGTCGGGATCGAGGGGACGCGCCGATTCCTCGGCCGGCTGTGGCGCCTGGCCGATCCCGGGTCGGATGCGGTCGGCCTCGCCATCGGCGACGCCGCCATCGAGGTCGACAAGGCGGCGCACCGCCTGATCGACCGGGTCAGCGCCGACTACGAGCGTTGGTCCTACAACACCGCGGTGGCTGCGTTCATGGAGTTCACGAACCTCTTGTACAAGCAGGGAAAGACACCGTTCGCGGTCGATGCCATGCTGCTGCTCCTCGCCCCGATGGCTCCCCACGTCACCGCCGAGTTGTGGGAGAAACTGCACGGCGACCACGTGCACGCCCACACCTGGCCTCAGGCCGATCCGGCGATGCTCACCGTCGACACGGTGACGATGGTCCTCCAGGTCAACGGCAAGGTCCGGGGCAAGCTCGAGGTCGATCCGGCGATCACGGAGGCCGATGCCGAAGCGGTTGCGCTGGCCGACGCCGGCGTGCAGCGTCACCTCGACGGCGCGACCCCGAAGAAGGTCATCGCCCGTCCACCGAAGATCGTCAACATCGTCGTCTGATCGGCGCCGGATTCAGCGGCGGCGGACCTTCCACCACAGCCGGCGTGCAGGGTTCACCGTCGACAGGTCGCGGTTGGTCCAGGGAAAGGGTTCCTCGGGCACGTCGATGCCGAGGAACGGGCAGAGTTCGTCGTAGCCGTCGCCCTCGGTGATCCGCATCTCGAGCAGGTTGTCGCGGCCGGCGAAGTGGGCGCGGACGTCGCGGTGATGGTTCTCGAAGTCCCGGCGCCAACGGTCGAGGTCGATGTTGAGGAAGACCCCGTCGTACTGACCCTGAGCCGCCCGGGCTCGGTTGCGCTCGACGTGGCGCTGCCGACTGTCGAGCCACTCGTCGACGGGTCGGGTGGTGAGCACGAACCGGCTGCCGGGATACTGCGCGTCGAGCAGATCGAAGTTGGTCGTGAGCCGTCCGAGGTCGGAGTAGGCGTCGGCTTCGGGAAGGTGGGTGAGCAACGGGACCTGCTCGTCGATCGCCCGGTCGATCAGCGCCCGGAACGGTGGACCCCCGGCATGGATGCTCGTGTAGCCGAGGGCGGTCAGGGCGCGGTGCAGCGACGACGTCCCGGTCTTGTTGAGGCCGATCCCGAAGATCTTCAAGCGGGCCGGAGGCTACCGGTGCTTCAGGCGACGGGTCGGAGGTCTGTAACCCCGTCGCGTCGGCGACGGTCAGACCTGTCGTGCCGAACCCTCCCGTTCTTCCCGGCCCATCCACCCTGCTGGAGCGCGTCGTGCGTGCCGCCACACAGGGACACGATGTCGTGTTCGTCGACGGCGACGATCACGTCGCGGTTCCGTGGGCCCGCGTCCACACCGAGGCGCAGGCGGTTGCCGCCGGGCTCCAGGAGCGTGGGGTGGAGCCAGGCGACCACGTGGCCCTCCTCGGCCCGACGTCGCGGAGCCTCGTGACCGCTATCCAGGGCATCTGGCTCGCCGGTGCGACCATCGTCGTCCTCCCGCTGCCGATGCGCATGGCGAGCATCGAGTCGTTCGTCGACTCGACCCGGCTCCGCATCCACCACAGCGACGCAACGCTGGTGCTCGTCGACCCCGAGCTGATGCCGTTCATCGAGCCCGAAGCCGGCGATCCGCCGATGCTGCTGCTCGACGAAGCGGTCGGCGACGCCGACGCATGGGTTCGTCCCGAGGTCGATCCCGACTCGATCGCCATTCTCCAGTTCACCAGCGGCTCGACATCGGACCCCAAGGGCGTCGTGTTGCCGCACCGCACCGTCTGCGCCAACCTCGACGCGCTCACCCAGGCCGCCGAGCTCGACATCGACGACGACGTGCTGGTGTCGTGGCTGCCGCTCTATCACGACATGGGCTTGGTGGGCTTGCTGTGCACCTCGATGACGACCGGGTGTGGCCTGGTGCTCGGCGCCCCGCAGGACTTCATGGGGTCACCCCTGCGCTGGTTGGAGTGGATCTCGACCTATCGGGGAACCGCCACCGCCGGACCGAACTTCAGCTACGTGCTTGCGACCCGGGCGCTGCATCTCGCCGAGTCGCATGGCCGCACCGATCTCGACCTGTCGTCGATGCGGGTCGCACTCAACGGCGCCGAGCCGATCGACCCCACCACGGTCGAGGCGTTCTACGAGGCCGGTGCCCCGTTCGGGCTGCGTCCCGAGTCGGCGTTCTGTGCCTTCGGCATGGCCGAGATCGCCATCGCCGGCACGTTCCCCGAACCGGGTGCGGGCATGCGGATCGACACGGTCGACCAGCGGGTCCTCGAGACCGAGCGGTATGCCGCGCCGGTGGCCCACGACGCCGAGAACGTGCGCCGGATTCCGATCCTCGGTCGTGCGGTGCCCGGGCTCGAGATCCGAGTGGTCGACCCTGACACCGGGACGCCGCAGCGAGACCGTGAGGTCGGCGAGCTCGAGATCCGTGGGACCTCGGTGACGCCGGGCTACTACAAGCGACCCGACGACAACGCTCGCCTGTTCCGCAACGGCTGGCTCCGCACCGGCGACCTCGCCTACCTGATCGACGGCGAGATGGTGATGTGCGGCCGGATCAAGGACGTGATCATCGTGGGCGGCCGCAACGTCTTCCCCGAGGACGTCGAGCGTTCGCTGGTCGAGATCGACGGTGTTCGGGCCGGCAACATCATCGCCTTCGGGATCGACGGCGGTCGCGGCAAGGAGCACCTGGTCGTCGTGGCCGAGTCGAAGGCCACCGACCTCGCCCCGGTGCGCCGGACGGTCACCGAGGCAGTGCGTCTCACGGTCGGCGTGCCGCCCAAGGACGTCGTGCTCGTGTCGCCCGGCAGCCTCCCCAAGACGAGTTCGGGCAAGCTCCAACGCAGCCTCTGCAAGCAGCAGTACCTCGAATCGCTCCTCGTCAGCGTCTGATATCGCCGAACCTCGACTGTCGGCTCACGCACGCTGCGTGCGGAGGCCGTCACATGGGCGCCAATTCCGGGTTGGTTCGACTCGGCGCCCGTGCGCGGGGTGCTCGATCGGTTCCACATCTGAGCGACAGCACGCTACGTGCGCTGCTCGTCACGGCGGTCTGAGTCTGCTCAACCCTGCCAGCGCATACGCAGGGTCCTCAACGCACGACGGATCGCGTGGAACAACACACTGGCCCGTGACGGGGTCTCGATCCTCGCGTCCGGGACTCGACGTGGAGGTTCGATGATGGGAGCGTGTGGATGCGGCGAGTGGAACGTTGGCCCGCGGCGCCAGTCGGGGCCATCGGGTCTTGGGCGGGGCCGAGGAGGAGGTCCGGAAGGGGGAATCGGATGTTCTCTGGGGATCTCGTGGTACGCGGAGCCGCCACCATCGGGCACCGGGAACCGTCACACGTCATTCCCCTCCGCTCGCGGCCACGAGGCCCGACAGCGTCATAGGGTGACTTCATGAATCGAGCGATCCTGATAGTCGCCTCGACCGTGCTCATGCTGGCCGCGTGTGGTGACGGCGACGAGACGTCCGGTGCAGCAGACCAGGGCACTACGTCAAGCGAGGCGCAAGACGCTGCCTCCGCGACGTCCTCCGCGACGTCCTCCGCGACGTCCTCCCCGTCGGCCTCTGAAGAGGCGCCTGTGACTGATCCTGCTGCGATTGCAGAGTCTCTTGAGTCCCAGGGCTTGGGTTGCGCCGACTTCGTCGAGACGATCCTCCCGAACCCTGAGGTTGACAGGTCAGGGAGTTGCACACTCTCGAACGGCAGAGGCATCACAATTGACACGTTCGTCGGTCCAGACCGTTTCGCCGACTACGTCAGGATCGGTGAGACGCAAGGCTGCGCGTTCCTCCCAGGCGGATCAATCGTCTACGCATCCGGCAATTATTGGGCCCTTGCTGTCGATCTCGAGTTGGGTACGACTGAACCTCAAGCCGCTGACCTCGAGACGACGCAGAATCTTGCCGACGAACTGGGCGGTGAGGTCGCAACCATCGAATGCTGATCCAGGCACGAGTGGTCGCGTGCCGGACATTTCGTCGTCCCGTCTGTCAGCGTGGAGGGTGGGAGAGCGGACCATCGGCGCTCAAGGGTGATTCGTGGATACTCGCCCACGTCGAGGACCTCTTCCCGGGGTCCGAGCTTCTATTTATCATATGTCGACACCGTGGACATGACCGACCTCCCACGACCCTGACGTCGGCAGTCGTCCCACTCCGACTTCGACGCCGGGGCTTGCTCGGCCTTCGCAGATCAGGTCGCCGGTGGCTCGTTCGGACGCCCAGACGTCATGGTCGATCTCGGGCTTTCGCCCGAGGTACCGCTCGTACATCGAGCGGACGGTCTCGACCCGCTCGTCCAGATCGGCACCAGCCACCAGGTCGGTGACGGCGATCGCTCCCGCGTTCACCATCGGGTTCGGGGCGCGATGGTCGACCTCGTCGAGCAGGATGGCGTTGAAGCTGTCGCCGGTCGGCGCGACACCGACGTGGTCGAGCACCTTGTCGCGACCATGGGTCTCGAGGGCGAGCCCGTAGAGCAGCAGCTTCGAGATCGACTGGATCGTGAAGAAGTGCGTCGCGGTCCCCGACGCCGACCTCGATGCCGTCGAAGGTCACCGCGGCGATGGCGAAACGGTCGGGATCGACCTCGGCCAGCTCGGGGATGTAGGACGCCGGCGCCCCTTCGGTGTCGGACGCAAAGCGGCCATGCAGCTCCTCGCACACCGCCCCGAACCACGCCACTCGTTCTGCACGGTCATCGAGCTCACTCATGGCGAGCGAGCGTAGGTGCGGGCTCTTCCGCAGCGCGGCACCCTGCCGTCGCTGAGCATGCCCGGGTCGGGGTCAGGCGTCCTTGAGGTCGTCCATGACCTTGGCCCAGCGCTCGGGGTCACTGGCGTAGGGGGCGTAGAAGCTGATGCGGGTCGACACGTCGCCGTAGCGACGGTTGAGCTCGGCGGCCACGTCCTCGGGCTCGGCGACGACGGCGAAGGTGTTGAGGACGTCATCGTCGATGAGGGTGCCCATCTTGGCCCACTCACCTTGTTTCGAGAGTGCGTTGAGCTCGGTCTGGAGATCGCCCCAGCCGTGCAACTCGAGCACCCGGCGATACGCGGGCGTCGAGCCGTAGAACGCGATCTGCTGGCGGGTGCCGACGGCGGAGGCTTCCATCTCCTCCTCGTCGGTGCCGGTCACCACGAACGCGGGCCCGCTGATCTCGAAGCCCTCCATCGTCTTGCCGGCCTTGGCCCGTCCCGCCTCCAGGTTCGGGACCGTGACCTCGCGCAGGTACTGCTCGGTGGTGAACGCGTGGCACAAGAAGCCGTCGGCCACCTCGCCGGCAGCCTGGGTCATCAGGTCGCCGACGCCCGCCAGGAAGATCTTGGCGTGGCCGTTCGGGTTCTTGCCGGGCGAGAACATCGGGGTCATCAGGGTGTGGGTGTAGAAGTCGCCCCGGAAGTCGAGCTTGTCGCCGGTGTCCCAGCAGTCCCAGATGGCCCGAATGGCCAGGATCATCTCGCGCATGCGCGCTGCGGGGCTGCTCCACTCCATCGAGAAGCGCTTGGTGATGTGCGGCTTGATCTGGCTGCCGAGGCCCAGGATGAAGCGGCCCGAGAACGCCTGGAGGTCGTAGGCGAGGTTGGCCAGGTTCATCGGGTTCCGAGCGAAGGCGACGGCGATGCCGGTGCCGAGCTCGACGCGCTCGGTGGCGTCCGCGGCCAGCGGGATCGGCAGGAACGGGTCGTGTGAGGTCTCGACCGACCAGAGGCCGTCGTAGCCGCGCGCTTCGGCTTCGGAAGCGGATGCTCCGACCGAGTCGAGATTGCCTGTGAGGTTGCCGTCGATCTTCATGCAACCTCAAGGTAGTGGCAGCCGCACTGACACGGAATCAAGGGCTACGGTACGGTCGCGGCCCACACGCCAGCCATCCGGGGGGATGCATCGTTGGTGATCCAACAGAGTCCGGTGGACACAGGCACCTCGCCCGTCCTCCGCGACGCCGCCGAAGCTGACGACGAGGACACCCCCCGTCGCCCGCGGTTGGATCTCGATCGCGTTCGTGCGACGGTCGCTTCCTTCAGCCCTCCGCTGGCCATCATCGCTCTGCAACTGGTGCTGTTCCCGATGCCGGCCGGCATCTGGGTCCGTGGCGCGATCGTCGGCCTGGCCACATCACTTCTCGCGCTGGGCATGGCGCTGATCTACCGCTCGAACCGGATCGTCAACTTCGCCCAGGGCGACCTCGGAGCAGCACCCGCCGTGCTGGTGTTCCTGCTGCTGACCGAATGGAACTGGCCCTATCCCGTCGCCCTCGCGGCCGGTGCGGCATCGGCCTTCGTCCTCGGGGCCCTCGTCGAGGTGACGGTCATCCGCCGCTTCTTCAATGCGCCGAGGCTGGTGCTGACCGTCGCCACCATCGGACTCGCCCAGATCCTGACTGCGCTCGCCATCTTCCTTCCCAACTGGTTCGACGCTCGCCTGGTGGCACCGAAGATCGAACCGCCCTTCGAGTTGCGGTTCCTCCTCGGCGACGTCATCTTCCGCGGCGACGCCGTCATCGGTCTGGTCGGCTCGGTGATCGCCATCGCCGCCCTCGCCTTCTTCCTCCAGGGAAGCAGCGTCGGCGTGGCGATCCGTGCCTCCGCCGACCGGGCCACCCGGGCGGCCCTGCTCGGTGTCCCGGTGAAGCGCCTCCAGAGCCTGGTCTGGGGTGTCGCGGCGCTTCTCGCATTCACGGCGATCTTCCTCCGCGCCGGCATGATCGGACTGCCGGTCGGCGCTGCGCTCAGCCTCGGCCTGCTGCTCCGCTCGCTCACGGCCCTGTTGCTCGGGCGCCTGACCAACCTTCCCGTCATCGGAGCAACGGCCACGGCGCTCGGTGTGCTCGAGCTCGGCGTCGACTGGAACAGCGGAACCACGATGCCATTCCTCGGCATCGAGTACCCGCCGCTCGATGCGGTGCTCGCCGTCGTCATCCTCGTCGCCCTGCTGTTGCGCCGTCGGGGCGAGGGCCGGAGCGACCTCGACGACCAGTCGAGTTGGCAGTCGGCCGATGAGGTCCGTCCGATCCCCGGCGAACTCGTCAACGTCCCGATCGTTCGGGCGGCCCGCATCGCGACGTTCCTCCTCATCAGTGGTGCGCTGCTGGCCCTGCCCCACTTCCTGCGCATCGACCAGTCCCTCAAGGCGAGCGCCGTCCTCGTCTACGCCATCCTCGGACTGTCGATCGTCGTGCTCACCGGCTGGTCGGGCCAGATCTCGCTGGGACAGATCGCGTTCTTCGCCATCGGCGCCGCGGTCGGCGGCAAGGCCACCTTGATGTGGAACGTCGATGTGTCACTCGCCATCATCCTCGGCGGGCTGGCCGGAGCGGTGGCCGCGGTCATCGTGGGGCTCCCCGCGCTCCGCTTCCGCGGTCTCTATCTCATGGTGTCGAGCTTCGCCTTCGCGCTCGCCACCACCGCGTATCTGCTCAACCGCCAGTACTTCGACTGGGTGCCCAACGAGCGGATTCCGCGCAATCCGCTCTTCGGGGTCATCGACCTGTCGTCCGCAACGTCGCTCTGGTATCTGTGCCTCGGTTGCTTCGTGCTCGCCGTCGCGGGGTTGCGGGGGATCCGGAACAGCCGGACGGGCCGCGTGCTGGTCGCCATCCGCGACAACGAACGGGCGGCCCAGGCGTTCGGTGTCAGCGCCGTGCGGGCCAAGCTCACCGCCTTCGCCATCTCGGGATTCGTGGCGGCGGCGGCCGGGTCGCTCTTCGTCCATCATCAACAGGCCATCGACCCCGGCCCCTATGCGGCCTTCGAGAACCTGGTGATCTTCGCCACGGTCGTCGTGGGCGGCATCACCAGCCTTCCCGGAGCCGCGCTCGGGGCCCTCTACTTCCAGGGGGCGAAGTGGTTCCTGCCGGGGGCGTGGCAGGCCCTGGCCAGTGGTGTCGGCGTCCTGGTCGTGCTGCTCATCCTGCCGCGGGGTCTCGGCGGACTGATGTTCAGCATCCGCGATCAGTTCCTCCGGATGGTCGCCGTGCGCAAGGACATCGTGGTCCCGAGTCTGTTGGCCGACGTGAAGGTCGCGGAGCCTGGCGTTGCTGACCGGCCCCTGCCGGGCGGCCTGCCATCGGCGCCCCAGTCGGAGCCCCCGACCGGGAGCACCGACCCCGACGACCGTGAGCCGCAAGACAGTGACCCGGACCACACCGGGGCACCCGATTCCAACGGCACCGGCGGCCACGACGACGCCGCGGACAGCCCTGAGGCGGGTGAGACCGACTCCTCGGCTCCGCTGGCCACGGGCGGCGCCCCATGAGCAACCTCGACGACGAGGAGCTGAAGGCAGAGTTCCGAGACGAGGTGGCCGACGCCGAGCACGAGGCGGTCGAAGACGTCCGCACGTGGTGGCAGATCATCCGTCACCCGCACGCCACCCTGCAGAACATCGTGGGCACCGGGCCGGTCTTCGCCATCGTCGTGCTGTTCGGTCTCAACGCCGTCGACGAACTCGATCGCACCGCCTTCGGCGTCCTGCTGCCCGAGATCCGCGACGACTTCGGGCTCGACACCCAGGGGATCCTCACGCTGATCGCCATCGTGAGTCTGGCGGCGCTCATCCTGCAGGTGCCCATCGCGTGGCTGGCCGACAAGTACAACCGCGTGACCATCGCATGGGTGGGCGCCGCGGCGTGGGGCATCTTCAGCCTGCTGACCGGCCTCGCATCATCGATCATCTTCCTCGGGATCGTGCGCGCCGGCTCGGGCATCGGCAAGGCGGTGGTCGACCCGACCCACAACTCGCTCATCGCCGACTACTACACCCCCGACCGCCGACCGAAGGTGTACTCGTTGCACCGATCCGCGAACGCCGTCGGCGCGTTCATCGGACCGCTGTCGGCCGGGCTGTTGGCTCAGGCCTTCAACTGGCGCGTGCCGTTCTTCGTCTTCACCGTGCCGACCATGTTCTTCGTCGTGCTGGCGTGGAAGCTGCAGTCGCCGGTGCGCGGGGCCCAGGAGCGCCGCGCCATGGGCGCGACCGAAGAGGCCATCGCCACCGAGGAGCAGGCCCCGAGCTTCTCCGAGGGGTGGCGTCTGGTCTGGAAGATCGAGACCCTGCGCCGCATCTGGTATGCCCTGCCCTTCCTGGCGGCGTCCCTGATCGGGTTCGGTTCGTTGGCGTCGCTGCTCTACGACGAGGTGTTCAACCTCGACGAAGCTCAGCGTGGGTTCGTTGCCGCGGCGACCGAGCCGGTGCAGCTCGTCGGGCTGCTCATCGGTGCACGCCTCTCGACCCGACTGCTGGCCAAGGGTCCGGCGTTCGTGATGGGTCTGCTCGCCCAGGTCGCATGGGTCGTCTCGGCTGCGCTCATCCTGTTCGCCCTGGCGCCGAACATCTGGGTGGCCATCGGCGCCAACATGATCATCAGCGGGTCACTGGCCATCCTCGGCCCGGGCATCCTGGCCTCGCTGTCGCTGGCGCTCCCGCCACGGGCACGGTCGATCGGTTTCTCGGTCGGGTCGTTGTGGATCATCCCCGGCCTGCTGATCCTGCCGGTCATCGGAGGCATCGGCGACCGCTACGGCATCCGCAGCGGCATGCTCATCATGGTGCCGCTGTTCTTCATCGGCGGCCTCATCATCTCGCGCACGAAGGTCACCATCCAGGGCGACATCGAACAGGTCTGGAAGTCGGCTGCGGCACGGTCCGAAGCTGCGATGGAGCGTGCGGCGGGTCGGTCCAAGCTCCTGCTGGTGCGCGACGTCGAGGTCGCCTACGGCAACGTGCAGGTGCTCTTCGGCGTCGACATGGAAATCGACGAGGGCGAGATCGTGGCGCTGCTCGGCACCAACGGTGCCGGCAAGTCGACGCTGCTCAACGCCATTTCGGGGGTCACCGAGGCCGAGGCCGGAACCATCATCTTCGACGGGCGCGACATCACCCACGCCCCACCGAACGAGATCGCGGCCATGGGCATCTCGCAGGTGCCGGGTGGCAAAGGGGTGTTCCCGTCGCTGTCGGTCGAGGAGAATCTCGAACTGGCCGCCTGGCTCCACCGCAAGACCGACGATCCCGAGGCCGGCATTCAGCGGGTGCACGATCTGTTCCCGATCCTCAGGTCGCGGGCCAAGTCGCCGGCCGGCGACCTGAGTGGCGGTCAACAACAGATGCTGGCGCTCTCGATGGCGTTCCTGTCGCGGCCCAAGCTCCTGATGATCGACGAGCTGAGTCTCGGCTTGGCCCCGGTCGTCGTCGCTCAACTCCTCCCGGTCGTGACCGCGTTCAAGGAACAGGGCACCACCGTGTTGCTGGTCGAACAATCGGTGAACGTGGCGCTGGATGTCGCCGAGAAGGCCTTCTTCCTCGAGAAGGGCGAGGTGCGGTTCTCCGGACCCACCGCCGAACTGCTCAACCGGCCCGACGTGCTCCGATCGGTCTTCCTGGCGGAGGCCGGTGCCGGCGCAGGTGGAACCCCGCTGACGGTCGAGGGCAGCTCCAACGGCAACGGCAACGGCGGTCACGAGAATGACGCCCACCATCGTGAGGACGAGGAACTGGCGGCGCTCATCGAACACGCAGCCGATGTCAACGGCAACGGGGAAGGGGACGAGGTCCCCGAGTCGAACGGCGAGGTGGTGCTGCGCACCAACGACATCTCGGTGACCTTCGGCGGCATCCGCGCCGTCGATCGCGTGTCGATCGAGTTGTACGACCACGAGATCCTCGGGATCGTCGGCCCCAACGGCGCCGGCAAGACGACCCTGTTCGACCTGCTGTCAGGCTTCGTTCCGAACGATGCAGGTCGGATCGAGCTCAATGGGCGTGACGTCACCGATCTGGGTCCCGACGGCCGGGCGCGTCGCGGCCTCGGCCGGTCGTTCCAGGACGCGCGGCTGTTCCCGTCGATGACCGTCGACGAGGCGATCGCCGTCTCGCTCGATCGGTGGATCAAGGCACGCGATCCGCTGAGCGCGGCGCTCCACCTCCCCAACGTCTACGACGCCGAAGCGAAGGTCAGCCAACGAGTCGACGAGCTGGTCGAGCTCCTCGGGCTCGGCGCCTATCGGAGCAAGTTCATCAGCGAGTTGTCGACCGGCTCGCGACGCGTCGTGGACCTGGCGGCCCTGCTGGCGCACCGACCCAGTGTCATCCTGCTCGACGAGCCGTCGAGCGGCATCGCCCAGCGCGAGGTCGAGGCACTCGGGCCCATGCTCGAGCGCATTCGCAACCAGACCGGCGCAGCGCTCGTCGTCATCGAACACGACATGCCGCTCCTGCGCTCGGTCTCGGACCGGCTGGTCGCCATGGACCAGGGCGCGGTCATCGCGACGGGCGAGCCCGAAGCCGTCCTGGCCGACCCCGTCGTCGTCGAGTCCTACCTCGGACCCGACGAGACCGCCATCAACCGCTCATCTGTGATCACCCTGTAGCCCCACCGAAAGGCGCACATCATGCAACCGAGTAGCGACAGTTCCGGTTCTTCCGGCGACAACGGGGGAGGGAGCGCACTCAAGCGTTTCGGCCCGATCGCGGCCATCGTCGCCGTGATCGCCGTCATCGGCGGGGTGGTGCTCTTCAGCGGTGACGATTCCTCCGACGAGCCGGAGGAGACGACCTCGCCGAGCCAAGGAACCGACGAGGTGCCCGGCACCACGGGTGCCCCGGGTGCCATCACCTTCGATCAGGCGCAGGAAGAGGGTCTCGACGTCACGTTCATGGACACGTGTGACACCGAGACCGGCAACGTGGCGATTCCGTTCTTCGACCCGCCCGACTGCTACGCCAACGTCGACGACAACGGCGGGGCCACGGCGCCGGGCGTCACCGCCGACACGATCAGCGTCGTGCTGTGGAGCGCTCCCGACGTCGACCCGACCCTCGACTTCGTCACCGCGCCGATCGCCAACGACGACACCAAGGACGAGATCACCGAGACCACCCTCGACTACGTCGAGATGTTCAACGAGTACTACCAGCTGTACGGCCGGCAGGTGGAGGTGCACGTCGTCGACGGCGGAACCTCCGAAGACCCCGTGACCGCACGAGCTGTGGCCAAGCAGGCCATCGAGGAGTTCGAACCGTTCGCTGCATTCGGCGGGCCGGCGCTCACCAACGCCTGGTCCGACGAGATGGCCCAGAACGGCGTGGTCTGCATCGGGTGTGGCGCGACCGGCGGCGAGGAGTTCCTCGCTGAGCGGGCGCCCTACCTCTACGGCGGCATGACCGGATCGCAGAACGCGCTCCACGTGGCGGAGTACGTGGCCGCCAAGCTCGCCGGTGGCAAGGCCGAATTCGGTGGTGACGAGGTGGTCGATGAGGACCGTGTGTTCGGCCACCTCTACATCACCTCCGGAGAGGAGTCGGTGAAGACCGCCGACGTGCTCTACGAGCTCCTCGAGGATCGCGGGGTGACGATCGCCGACGAGAACAAGCAGAACTACGAGCTCACGGCCGAGGCCATCGGGCGGCTGCCCGAGACCGCGACGAGCATCATCCAGAAGTTCAAGACCCAGGGAGTGACCAGCATCATCATCCAGGGTGACCCCGTCGCTCCGTCGTTCTTCACCCAGGCGGCCACCGACCAGGAGTACTTCCCCGAGTGGGTGATCGGCGGCGGAACGCTGGTCGACACCAACGTGTTCGGTCGGGTCTTCGGTCAGGACCAGTGGCAGCATGCGTTCGGCATCAGCAACCTCGCCGTGCGGACCGATCCCGACCTCCAGTCGGCGATCTTCGTGCACAAGTGGTACACGGGTGACGCCGAGCCGCCGGCGCCCGACACCGCACCCGTGCTGCTCGCAGCGCCAGCCGGGTTGTTCGCCGGGCTCCAGGCCGCCGGGCCGACGCTCACTCCCGAGAACTACCAGCTCGGAGCGTTTGCCGCCGCCCCGCCCGAGGAGCACGGCGTCTTGAACGCCGTGTCCACCTTCGGTGACAACAACCTCTGGGAGGAGGTCGGCATCACCATCGACCTCGGTGGTACCGACGACAAGACCGAGATCTGGTGGGACGTCGACGCCGAAGGTGTCGACGAGCTCAACAAGAACGACACCGGTCTCTACAAGTTCGTCGATGGCGGCAAGCGGTACTACAGCTCGGAGTGGGTCGACTCGACGGGTGTGCCCTTCGACGACGAGGGCGCCGTCGCCCTCCTCGACGTCTTCCCTCCGGAGGAGACCCCGAAGGACTACCCCAGCCCCGCCGGCGGCTGACCACGAACCCTGTTCTGGTGCACGCCCTTCCACATCCATGTGGAAGGGCGTGCACCAGAACGGATCAGTCTCCCTGATCGCGGAGAAAGCGCTGGAGTTCGGCGGCCAGCTCGTCGCCACTCGGGAGCCGCTCGCCGCCATCGGCGCGCAGCTGGTCGGCGTGTTCCTCGAGCTGGCGGATCATCTCGAGGTGCTCGTCGCTGTCGGCCACCAGGCTGTCGAGGCGCGTCTTGGTCGTCTCGGTCTCCTCGACGAGGTCGCCGCTGGTGAGCTCGATGCGGGCGACGCGCTCGAGGCCTTCGATGAGCGCCAGGCTTGCACCCGGGAACGACATGGCGGATGCGTAGTGCGGCACCTGTGCCCACAACCCGACGGCCGGCAGACCGACGCGCTTGCACTCCTCTTCGAGCGCAGCTTCGACCCCGGCCGGCACGTCGATGCTCCCGCGGATGAGCCCGACGGTCGAGGCCAGCTCGTCGTCGCTCGCCGTCGCCGAGAGCATGGTGGGGCGGGTGTGGGGCACGGCCGCGGGATAGGCGCCGATGCCGCACAGCAGGCGGGCACCGAGATCGACCGCCAGGTCGACGGCCTCGCGGCAGAACCGCTTCCACGCGTGGTCGGGCTCGACGCCGGCCAGGAGCAGGAGATCATTGCCATTGGCGTCGGTGGCTGCGTGCAGCTCGATGGTCGACCAACTGAGCCCGGTGTTCACGCCGTCGTGCAGGTGCATGATCGGCCGGCGGGCGCGGTAGTCGAGCAGTGTGTCGGTGTCGAAGGCTGCGACGAGGGTGGTGTCGAGCTGGTCGAACAGGATGTCGCGCGCCCGTTCGGCGCCGGCGCCGGCGTCGATCCAGCCTTCGAGAGCGACGATCAGCACCGGCCGGTCGAGATGGGGTCGTTCGATGAGGTCGTAGAGGGTCACAGCCCCACAAGTGTGCCCGCTGCCGCGCCCCTTCGGCACGCCAGGAGCAACTGCGGTCGATCTGGCACTCGCGGGGTCGATCCGGCTTCCCGGTAGATTCCTCCAGGTACAACGAACCGGAGGTTCTCATGGCCATCGACGTCACCGACGCCACGTTCCAGGCCGAAGTCATCGATCGCTCATCGACCGTTCCGGTCGTCGTCGACCTCTGGGCCCCCTGGTGTGGTCCGTGCCGGCAGCTCACGCCGATCATCGAGAAGGTGATCGCCGAGACGAACGGCGCCGTCGCTCTGGCCAAGGTCAACGTCGACGAGAATCCCCAGGTCTCTCAGGCCTTCCAGGTGCAGGGCATCCCCGCGGTGTTTGCGCTCGAGGACGGCAAGGTGGTCGACACCTTCACCGGCGCCCGACCCGAGGCCGAGGTGAAGGCCTTCGTCGACGGGCTCCTGCCGTCGGCCGAGGATCTCGAGATCGACCGCCTCCTCGCGATCGGCGACGAGGCGTCACTGCAGGCCACTCTCGAGCTCCGGCCCGATCACCACGATGCGACGGTGGCCCTCGCCGAGCTGTTCGTCTCCTCGGACCGGTCCGAGCAGGCGCTCGAACTCCTCGGACGGATCCCCGAGACCGCTGAGGTCCGTCGCGTCGCTGCTCTGGCGCGCACCGGAGGCGTCGTCGAGACCGGCGACGTGGCCGAGCAACTCGATGAGTTGCTGGCGAAGGTCAAGGACGACGACGACGCCCGCCAGCAGTTCGTCGACCTGCTCGAGGTCCTCGGCCCCGATGACGATCGCACGGCCGAATACCGCAAGAAGCTCACCAGCGCCCTGTACTGAGCAGGCCTGTCCTGAGCGAGGGGTGCTGAGCGGGCCTCTCGATCACAACCGGCCGGCCGTGAGATAGCCTCGACGCACTTCCCCGGATGTCCGCCTCCTTCATGGAGGACCGCATGTCCGACCCACCCGACCTCGACGAGATCGATCTCGACTTCCTCGTCGACGCGCCCCCCGACTGGCGGGACCGGCTCCTCGCTGCTTGCCGGGCCGCCGGCGTGTCGCCCCTCCTCGCCGCAGTCGTGGTTGCCACAGCGGTGGTGGCCATCGTCGGTGTTGGCGCCGTGTTCGCCCTCCGCGGCGGCGATCCACCGCCGGTCGAGAACACCCTGCCGCTCAGCCGCCCACCCGAGGTCGTCACCACGACCTCCGAGCCGCCGCCCGGCGACATCGTCGTCCACGTGGCCGGAGCGGTCGCCACCCCGGGGGTCTACCGGTTGCCCGTGGACGCCCGGGTGGTCGATGCGGTCGACGCTGCCGGCGGACCGGCGGTCACCGCCGACATGGCCCGGGTGAACCTGGCCGCGCCGCTCGCCGACGGCCAGCAGATCTATGTCGTCGCCGTCGGGGAACCGCCGCCCGCCCCCGTCACCGGCGCCAGCGCCTCGGCCCCAGGCGCCGAGGCGGCGACCTCGCCGCTGGTCGACATCAATCAGGCGAGTGCGAGCGATCTCGAGGTGCTCCCGGGAATCGGGCCGGCGCTGGCTGCTGCCATCATCAGCCACCGCGAGGAGCATGGCCCCTTCGTGGCCGTCGAGTCGCTTCTCGACGTGTCCGGCATCGGTGAGGCCAAGTTGGCCGGGCTCCGTGACTTCGCCACCGTCTGAGTCTCGCACCGATCGACGTCGCGCCCGTCGGCTCTCCGACCCGATGGCGCTCCTCCTCGCCGGCGGCATCTGGGCCGGGGCATCGGCGCCCACCGGTCGGCCGGTCCTCCTGCTCCTCGGTGGAGTTGCCGCGGTTCTCGTGCTACGGCGGCCGCTCCTGCTGGTCGTGGTCTGTGGATTGCTGGCCCAGGGTCTCGCGCAGGAGGCCTCCAACGGGATGCACGCCGAGTTCGGAATCGACGTCGATCGAGAGCTGACGCTGCTGACCGATCCGACACCCGACGACCTCGATCAGCGGTGGCGAGCCGAAGTTGCCCACGAGGGCCGGCGCTGGCAGTTGGTCGTCGACGCCGACGCCACGACACCCGAGTTCGTCGACGCGCTGGCCGGGGAGCGAGTCCGGGTCGAGGGCACGACCGCCGGCCTGGGGTGGGCGAGTGACTGGCTCCGGACTCGGCACGTGGTCGGGTCGATCTCGGTCGATCAGATCGGTGAGATACGCGAGGGGTCTCGCGTCCACCGGCTGGCGAACGCGATCCGGCGGCGCCTGACCGATGGAGCGGCGTCGCTCGGCCCCCGCCGCCAAGCGCTGTTCGCCGGCTTCGTGCTCGGCGACGACCGCTTCCAGGATCCGGTCGATGCGGCGTCGTTCCAGCGGGCTGGTCTGACACACCTGCTCGCCGTCTCGGGCCAGAACGTCGCCTTCGTGCTGGCACTGCTCGGGCCTGCGCTTCGCCGGCTCCGCCTCGGGGGTCGGCTGGTCGCGACGCTGGCCGTCATCGGCCTGTTCGCGCTCATCACCCGGTTCGAGCCGTCCGTCCTCCGGGCGTCGGTCATGGCGGCGATGGCGGTGACCGCATCGACGATGGGTCGCGAGGCTTCGTCGATCCGCGTCCTGGCGCTGACCGTCGCCACGCTCGTGCTGTTCGACCCCTTCCTGGTCGCGTCAGTCGGCTTCCGGCTCTCGGTGGCTGCCAGCGCAGGGATCCTGTTCCTGTCCGGGCCCATCGCGCGACGCATGCCGGGGCCGCGGCCCCTCGCGCTGGCGATCTCGGTCACCGCCGCTGCCCAACTCGGCGTGGCACCGCTGTTGCTGGCGACGTTCGGCCCGGTGCCGATCGCCTCGGTGCCGGCGAACCTGTTGGCGGGCCCGGCGTCAGGCCCCCTGATGATGTGGGGGATGTCGGCGGGCCTCGTCGCCGGGTTCGTCCCTGCGCTGGCCTCGGTGCTCCATGTCCCGACCGGTGTGTTCCTGACCTGGGTCGAGTGGGTCGCCCGCGAGGTGCCCGAGCGGATGCCTGGCGGACACGGACCGGTCCGTCTCGGCGTGATCGTCGGACTGAGCGGTGCGGCCGCCCTGTCGGCCCGAGCTCCGGGCTGGACGGCCCGAGCCCTCCGCTCCGCGCTCGCGGTTGGGCTGTGCGGTGCGGTCCTGCTGCCAGCGGCTCCGCCGTCGGCACCGGTCTGGGATCACACGCCAACGGCGGGCGTCACCGTCTGGGTCGCGAGTGACGGGACCACCGTGGCGGCCGTCGACGGTCGGGCCCGGCCCGAGCGTGCCGTGCTGGCGCTGTCGGAGCTCGGCATCGGCACGGTCGACGTGCTCGTGGGTCGGTCGTCCCACGCCGGGGTCCAGGCGTCGCTCGACGCCATCGTCGCCGACCGTGGTGCGCGGGTCGTCGTCGCCCGCGATCTGATGTCCGGCGAGACGACCGGTCGGGTGGGGTGCCTCGACATCTCGCTCGAGCCCGCCGCCGAGTCGGTCCGGGTGACCGTCGTCCATGTCGAGGACCGCGGGTGCGTGCCCCCGACCGAGATAGCGTCGCCGGATGCAGTTGGCGCTCGGGCCTCACCGCTATGACGTGACGCACCGATCGCTGGTGATGGGCATCCTCAACCGCACGCCCGACTCGTTCTACGACGGTGGCCAGTACTGGGGGTTCGACGAGTTCCTGGCGAAGGCCGAGGGGTTGGTCTCCGACGGTGCCGACTTCCTCGACGTGGGCGGGGTCAAGGCGGGCCCCGGTGAGGTCGTGACCGAGGCCATGGAACTCGAGCGTGTCGTTCGTGCGACCGAGGCGCTGGTCGCCCGCTTCGATCTGCCGGTCTCGGTCGACACCTGGCGGGCGTCGGTGGCCGAGGCCTGCTTCGCGGTCGGTGCGGTGGTCGGCAACGACATCAGCGGCTTCGCCGACCCTCGGTTCGTCGACGTCTGTGCCGCTGCCGGCGCCTCGGTGGTCGCCACCCACATCCGTCTGGCCCCCAGGGTGGCCGATCCGAACCCGATCTACGACGATGTCGTCGCCGACGTGGTCGATTTCCTGGCCGACCGGGCAGGCCAGGCCGTCGCCGCCGGAATCCCGCCCGAGCGGATCATGGTCGACGCCGGGCTCGACCTCGGCAAGAACGAGCAGCAGTCGCTCGACCTCCTCCGAGCCTCGGAACGCCTCGTCGAGTTGGGGCACCCGGTGTTCCTGTCGGCATCGAACAAGCGATTCATCGGCGAGCTCCTCGGCACCGCCGTGACCGATCGCGGCGCAGGGAACAATGCCGCCCACGCCCTCGGCATCGCGAAGGGGTGCCGCATCCTCCGGGCTCACGACGTCAAGGCGGCGCGGCGGGTCGCCGACACGATGGCGGCGCTCAGCGAGGCCCGGGCGGCATGAGCGCGATCCACCTGATCAAGGGGGGCGACGATGTGCTGGTGGGCGACGCGCTGACGTCGCTGGTCGACGACCTCGTGGGCGACGGCGACCGCACCCTGCTGGTCGACGAGATCGTCTTCGACGAGAAGTCCGAGCAGGTCGGCCCGCTCATCGATGCTGCGTCGACGCCGCCCTTCCTCACCGATCGGCGCATCGTGGTCGGCCGGGCTGTCCACAACTTCTCTCGCCAGGATGACGTGGCGCCGCTCGTGCGTTACCTCGAGTCGCCACTCGACACCACGACCCTCGTGATCGAGTGGGCCGGAGGTCGGATTCCCAAGACCCTCGCGGCACGCGCTCGAGGAGGCCGGCGCTCACGAGGTCGACACGAGCCCGGGTCGCAAGACCGGCGAGTGGATCGACGCCCAGCTCAAGAGTTCATCGCTCACCTTCTCGACCCCGGCCAAGCGTCGCCTCGCCGAATGGCTCGGAGAGAACGTGAACCGGCTTCCCGGACTGGTCGCCACGCTCGAGACCTCCTTCGGGCCGGGAGCGTCGGTCGGTCCCGATGAGCTCGAGGGATTCCTCGGCGTCGAGGACGGCGGCGTTCCGCCGTGGGACCTCACCGATGCCATCGCCGCGGGCAACATCGGCGGTTCACTCGACGCGCTGCGCCGGATGCTCGGCGGCGGCGGGCGTCACCCGTTGCAGATCATGGCGACGCTCACGAGTCACTTCGGCCAGGTGCTCGCCCTCGACAGCCCCGATCTGGCCACCGATCAGCACGCGGCCGACCTGCTCGGCATGAAGGGCTTGTCGTATCCGGCCAAGAAGGCGCGGACGCAGGCCCGCCAGCTCGGCCACGAGCGGGTGGTCACCGCGATGCGGTTGCTCGCCGAAGCCGACCTCGATCTCCGTGGTCAGCGCGATCTGCCCGACGAGGTCACCCTCGAGGTGCTGGTGGCGAGGCTCGCCCGCCTCGCCCGCTGATCAGCTCTGGCCGGCGGTGACCCGGGCGGTCAGCCGTGACTTCTGTCGGGCCGCAGCGTTCTTGTGGATGACACCCTTGGAGGCGGCCTTGTCGATCTGCTTGACGGCCAGCCTCAGCTGCTCGTCGACGTCGTCGGCCCCGGCCGCGGCGGCCTCGAGCGCCGCCTTGGTGCGGGTGCGCAGCTCGGAGCGCACTGCCTTGTTGCGGAGGCGAGCCTTCTCGTTCTGGCGGTTCCGCTTGATCTGGCTCTTGATGTTGGCCACGAAGGTCCTCGTCGATTGCACGGTCGGGTGACTCGGAGAGGATAGCGGTGGGTGGTGCTTCCGTGGCAATCTCCGTGGGTGCGGGCGACTCTTCTCGGCGTCCTGAGGGCCGACAAGGACCTCCGCCGGATGTCGATCGTGCTGGTGACGCGCTGCGCATCCACGAGACCGTCGGTCGCACCATCGACACCATGCGCGAGGGGGCCGACGTCGGGCCCCTCCGAGCCAAGGACGTCGGCGATCTGCTGACGTGGGCGGTGGTCGGAGTCGTGTCGCTCGCGCTGCTCTGGTGGGGCACCCGGACCTCTCGGACGCCGAGCGAGACGCCGCCTGGCCCTGGCTGTGGATCCCGGCACTCCTCGGTGCCGCGGTCGTGTTCGACATCGTCGGTGCGTCGCAGGACATCGCGATCCTCAGGCTCGCCGATGACGCGCTGGAGGCATTGGCGCTGACCGTCGCGGCGGTGCTCGCCTGGGCCCGATGGCGCCTGGTGCTGGGGCCCAGCGGCGTGCGTTCGGCCTGAAGTCGACCGCGTGATCGACCGGGTCGGGGAGTACCGTCAGCGGCGCACATGGAACTGGATCGCATCCGAAACATCAGCGTGATCGCCCACATCGATCACGGAAAGAGCACGCTGGCCGACCGGATGCTCGAGCAGTGCGGGGCGGTCGAGGCCCGCAACATGCGGGCCCAGTACCTCGACTCGATGGACCTCGAGCGCGAGCGCGGCATCACGATCAAGCTCCAGAGCGTTCGTCTCAGCCACGGTGGCCACATCCTGAACCTGATCGACACGCCGGGCCACGTCGACTTCGGCTACGAGGTGTCGCGGTCGCTGGCAGCATGTGAGGGCGTGATCCTGCTCGTCGACGCATCCCAGGGGATCGAGGCGCAGACACTGGCCAACTGCTATCTCGCACTCGAGAACGACCTCGAGATCGTGGCCGCACTCAACAAGATCGACCTGCCCGCAGCCGATCCCGTGCGCTATGCGTCCGAGATCGAGCAGGTGCTCGGGATCCCGGCCGAAGAGATCCTCCACGTGTCGGCCAAGACCGGAGCCGGGGTGGCTGAGCTGCTCGATGCCGTCGTCGAGCGCGTCCCTCCGCCCGAAGGCGACCCCGATGCACCGCTCCAGGCACTGATCTTCGACTCACACTTCGACCAGTACCGCGGGGTGATCAGCTCGGTGCGGGTGATGAACGGTGTGCTGCGAACCCACGACAAGCTCCGCTTCATGCAGGCCGGCGCCGAGCACGAGGCCGACGAGATCGGCGTGCGCACCCCCGACAACGAGCCGGTCTCCGAGCTCAGCCCGGGCGAGACCGGCTACCTGGTCGCCGGCATCAAGGACGTGGGTGAAGCCCGATCGGGCGAGACGGTCACCCATGCCCGCAACCCGGCCGAGGTTCCGCTCGACGGCTACCGCGACCCCAAGCCCATGGTCTTCTGTGGGCTCTATCCGATCGACGGTGACGAGTTCGAGAACCTGCGCGAGGCGCTGCAGAAGCTCCGCCTCAACGACTCGAGCTTCACCTACGAGCCCGAGACCTCGACCGCACTCGGGTTCGGCTTCCGCTGTGGGTTCCTCGGACTCCTGCACATGGAGATCGTCACCGAGCGCCTGTCCCGCGAGTTCGATCTCGACCTGATCGCCACATCACCGTCGGTCGCCTACGAAGTCGAGACGACCAGCGGCACCATGCTGCGGCTCTCGAACCCGAGCGAGCTGCCCGAGCCGACCGAGATCGAGACCATCAACGAGCCGATGCTCGAGATCTCGATCCTCACGCCGACCGACTACACGGGCGCAGTGATGGACCTGTGCCAGGGCCGGCGCGGCGACATGACGAAGATGGAGTACCTGTCGCCCGAGCGGGTCGAGCTCGACTACACGATTCCCCTGGCCGAGGTGGTCGCGCGACTTCTTCGATCATCTCAAGAGCCGCACTCAGGGCTATGCCAGCCTCGACTACCACGATGCCGGCTACCAGAGCGGCGACCTGGTCAAGGTCGACGTGCTGCTCAATGGCGAACCGGCCGATGCGTTCAGCACCATCGTGCACCGCGAGGGCGCCTACGAGTACGGCAAGTTGATGACCGAGAAGCTGCGGACGCTCATTCCTCGCCAGATGTTCGACGTCCCGATCCAGGCCGCGATCGGCGGCAAGATCATCGCCCGCGAAACGGTGAAGGCGAAGCGCAAGGACGTGTTGTCGAAGTGCTACGGCGGCGACGTCAGCCGGAAGCGAAAGCTGCTCGAGAAGCAGAAGGAGGGCAAGAAGCGGATGAAGAACATCGGCCGCGTCGAAGTCCCTCAGGAGGCGTTCATCAGCGCACTTCGCCTCGAAGCCTGATCGGTCCGCCTCAGAGCTGCGATCGCCACCACTCGATGGTGGTGCGAAGCCCCTCGGTGAAGTCGAGCGGCTCGAGATCGGGAAACAGCTCTCGAAGACGGGTCTGGTCGGCCTGGCTGTGCCGGACGTCGCCGACGCGGGGCGGCTCGTGTTGGACGTCGAGCGTGACCCCGAGGATCGCCTCGATCTCGGCGATGACCTCGATCAGGCTCGCCCGGCCGCCGAAGGCGAGGTTGACCGGGCTCGGGCTCGAGATGCGGCGCTCGATGGCATCGGCGATGACGCCCGCCACCGAGTCGACGTAGGTGAAGTCGCGTGACTGGAGACCGTCGCCGTGGACCGGGATGGGTCGGCCGCTGAGGGCGGCGGACACGAAGGCCGGGATGACCGCTGCGTAGGCGTGGCCGGCGGGCTGGAGCGGGCCGAACACGTTGAAGAACCTGAACGCCAGCACGTCGAGGTCATAGCTGTGCGCATGGGCCAACGCGTACTGCTCGGTGGCCAGCTTCTGGGCGGCGTACGGCGACAACGGGGCCGGCACCAGGTCTTCGGACTTCGGCAGCGTGGGATTCGCGCCGTACACCGACGACGACGAAGCCACGACCAGATGGGGACCGCCGGTCGCCCGGACGGCTTCGAGCACGTTCAGGGTGCCGGTGGTGTTGGCCACGTGGCTCGCCACCGGATCGTCGACCGACTTCGGGACACTCGGGCGGGCTGCCAGGTGCACGACCGCCGCGGCACCCTCGAACGCAGCCACCAATGCGTCTGGGTCGCCGATGTCGGCGGTGACCAACTCGACCCGGAGGTGGTCGAGGTTGGCCTCGTCGCCGGTGGAGAGGTTGTCGAACGCGACCACTTCGGTGATCCCGTGACGGTCGGCGAGGATCCGGCAGAGATTGGCACCGATGAACCCTGCTCCGCCTGTGACGACCACCTTCATCGGCCGAACGGTACCGAAGCGCCACCGCCTCGCGAAGTCCCGTTCTGGGGCGCGGCACCGGTCGGGTGGTGGAGGCGGGTTCCCTGGACCATTGGCACTCGGTATCCTCGACTGCCAAGTGGCAGAGGAAACCGACACCGACGACGTCGCGCTGGGCGACCGGAAGGCATCGATCCTGCGCGCGGTCGTGAAGACCTACATCGAGACCGCCGAACCGGTCGGCTCGGGTCGGGTCGCCAAGGCGCCCGGCATCGCCGTCAGTTCGGCCACGGTCCGCAACGAGATGGTGCAGCTCGAAGAGGACGGGTACCTCGAACAACCCCACACCTCTGCGGGCAGGATTCCGACGGAGAAGGGCTATCGCTACTTCGTCGACGCCCTCGAGGCCGAGCCGGCCCTTCGGACGGGCAAGGCCGAGATCGTCCGCGACTTCTTCGACACCGCCCACGGCGAGATCGAGGGCATGCTCGAGTCCACCAGCCGGTTGCTCGCCGATCTCACCGAATGGACCGGCGTGGTGGTCGGCCCGGGCAACGACGACGTCGTGGTGCGGTCGGTCCAGGTGGTGTCCCTCGCACCGTCCACCTGCCTGCTCGTCGTCGTCCTGGCCGATGGTCGGGTCGAGAAGCACACCCTGGACCTCGGGCGCGACGTCAGCGACACCCGGGTCGGCGCCGCCACCGCCCACCTCGCCTCGCACCTCACCGGGATTCGGCGAGAGAGCGTGCCGTCGGAGATCGTGTCGACGGGCGACCCCGACACCGACCACATCAGCGAGCTCGCCCTCGCCGAGTTGCAGGCCAGTCCGCACGATCGAGCCGACCCGGTGTTCGTCGGTGGTGCGTCGCACGTGGCCGGGGCGTTCGATGCCATCGAGACCGTGCAGCAGGTGCTGGCGACGCTCGAGGAGCAGTTCGTGGTCGTCACGCTGCTGCGCGACGTCCTCGACCGCGGCCTGCACGTGGCCATCGGCAGCGAGACCGGACTCGAACCGCTGGCCGAGTGTTCGCTCGTCGTCGCCCCCTATCGAGTCGAGGGCGAACCGGTCGGGTCGATCGGCGTGCTGGGTCCGACCCGAATGAACTACCCGGAGGCCCTCGCAGCCGTGGCAGTGGTCAGCAACCGGCTCAGCCGACGCCTCGGCGACGGTTCATGAGCGACTTCTACGAACTGCTCGAGGTGGCTCGAACGGCCTCGGCCGACGAAATCAAGCGGGCGTATCGCCGCAAGGCTCGTGAGCTGCATCCGGATGCCAACCCCGGTGACCCCGAGGCCGAGGCCCGGTTCAAGCAGGTCGCGCAGGCCTACGAGACCCTGAGTGATCCGCAGCGTCGTGCGCACTACGACCGATTCGGTGAGGCCCGCCCCGGTGGTGGCGGCGACCCGTTCGGCGGGGGAGGGCTGGGCGACATCTTCGACGCGTTCTTCGGCGGCAACAGCCCCTTCGGCAGCGCCGGCCGAGCCGGGCCCAGTGGCCCGCCCCGCGGGGCCGACATCGAAGAAGTGGTCACGCTCGAGTTCGCCGAGGCGGTCTTCGGTGCCGAGAAGGAGATCTCGATCCGGACCGCGGTGGCCTGCACCACGTGCGAGGCCACGGGGGCCGCCGAGGGGAGCCACCCCTCCACGTGTTCGCAGTGCAACGGGGCCGGCCAGGTCCAGCGCATCCGTCAGAGCGTGCTCGGCCGGATGGTCACCGCCGCCGCGTGCGACCGTTGCGGGGGAACGGGTCAGATCATCGAGAACCCCTGCGCCGACTGTCGTGGCGACGGGCGGGTCACCGAGCGGCGGACATTCACCGTGAACATCGTGCCGGGCGTCGATCAGGGGTCGGTGCTCCGGGTCGCCGGCCGCGGTGCTGCCGGGCCACGCGGCGGCGGCGCCGGCGACCTCTACGTCCACATCGACGTCAACCCGCATCCCGAGTACGAGCGCAACGGCTTCGACCTCCATCGTCGCTTGGTGGTGCCGTACGCCCAGGCGGTCCTCGGTGCCGCCTTCGACCTCGAGACCCTCGATGGCGTCGAGCAGTTGAAGCTCGAACGGGGCACGCAGGCCGGCACGACCCTTCGTCTGCGCGGCCGCGGGGTGCCCCACCCTGAGCGGCGGGCGCGGGGCGACCTCATCGTCCACGTCGACATCGAGGTCCCGACCGACCTGTCCGAGGAGGAGGCCGGGCTGCTGCGCCGGTTCGCCGAACTCCGGGGCGAGGAGATCGCTCCGGCCGACGAGGGCTTCTTCAGCAAGATCCGCTCCGCCTTCCAGTGAACGCGCTCGGGCGCCTGCCGCACGCCCTGGTCGACGACGTGTCGGCACCGGCGCTCGCCGACGACGATCGGCACCATCTCACCCGGTCGCTCCGGCTGCGCGTCGGCGACGAGCTGACCGTCACCGACGGCCGGGGCCGGTGGCGGGTGTGCCGCCTGGGATCATCGCTCGAACCGTCGTCGGAGGTGACCACGGTCCCACGACCGGCGCCCGCCCTCACCGTGGCCATCGCCAGGACCAAGGGCGATCGACCCGAGTTCGCCGTGCAGAAGCTGACCGAGCTCGGCATCGACCGCATCATGGTGTTCACCGCCGAGCGCAGCATCGCCCGGCCTGACCCCGAGCGCCTTTCCCGCCAGCTCGATCGGCTTCAGCGGGTCGCCCGCGAGGCGTTGATGCAGAGCCGCGGCGTCCACCTCCCCGACGTCGAGGTCGTCGCCGGCTTCGCTGAGGCCGCGGCGCTCGATGGCGCGGCCATGGCCGACCGTGACGGCGAACCGCTCACGTTGCGGCACCCGACCGTTCTCGTCGGTCCCGAGGGCGGTTGGTCCGATGCCGAGCGCGGCTCGCTGGTGCGGGTGGGACTGTCCGATCAGGTGCTGCGAGCCGAGACGGCGGCGGTCACCGCGGGTGTTCTGTTGTCCGCTCTGCGAAGTGAGCTGATAAAACCCGCAGGTCAGGAACCATCTCGCGAGGTTCTCTCCCGAGAGTGAGCAACGGCGTCGCCTGAACGCCTAGGGTAGGCCAAAGGACCTATGGCCGATCGCGTTGGTTTCGTCCTCTGAGAAGAAAGAACGATGGCAGCAGAGAAGCAGAGCGAAGTCGACAAGGCCGACGCGGAGTACGGCGAGCGGGTGGGAGAACGACTCCGCGCGATTCGCCGGCAGAAGGGGCTCTCGCTCCAAGATGTCGAGGCCGAATCGTCCCAGGAGTTCAAGGCATCGGTGCTCGGTGCCTACGAGCGGGGCGAGCGGGCCATCTCGGTGCCGCGGCTCCAGCGACTGGCCCAGGTCTACGACGTCCCGGTCGACCAGTTGCTTCCGCTCGCCGATCACCACGGCGACGACGTGGTCATCGACCTGACCGGTCGGGCCTCACGTCCCGAGTCCGACGGAGCGCTGACCCTCGACCTGGCGGCGATGCAACAGCTCGGCGGTGCCGAGGCCGACATGCTCGGTCGCTACGTGCGCATGATCCAGGTGCAGCGCCAGGACTTCAACGGACGAGTGCTCACCGTGCGCCGCGACGACCTGCGGGCGATCGCATGCATCCTCGGCGTCCCCACCGACCGGGCTCGCGGCCGGCTCGACCAGCTCGAGCTGAGCCTGAGTACGTGACGAGTTCGAGCAACTGAGCGTCACCGACGCCTTCGGCGTCTACGTGCACATACCGTTCTGCGCGAAGCGCTGCGACTACTGCGCGTTCGCGACCTTCACCGATCGGCATCACCTGGCCGCCCCGTACCTTCAGGCGGTCGCGGCCGAGATCGCGGAGTCGGTCGACGCAGGACGGCTGGGAGCGGTCACCTCGGTGTTCGTCGGGGGTGGGACACCGTCGCTCGTCGATGCCGCCGAGCTCGGCGACGTGTTGCGTCGGATCCCCGTCGTCCCGGGAGCCGAGGTCACGGTCGAGACCAACCCCGACGACATCACCACCGAGCTGGTCGCGACCCTCCAGACGGCCGGCGTCACCCGGATCAGCATGGGAGTGCAGTCACTCGACCCGGTCGTGCTGCGCGGTCTGGGGAGGACCCACGATCCGGACCATGTGGTCCGAGGTGTCGACGTGCTGCACCGTGCCGGGTTGGCGTCGTTCAACCTCGACCTCATCATGGGAGGTCACGGCGAGAGCCTGGAGAGCTGGCAGTCGACGGTGTCGGGCACGATCGACCTCGACCCGCCGCACGTCTCGGCCTACGGGCTGACCGTCGAGGCCTCGACCCCGCTGGCCGACGACCCGTCGCGCCACCCCGACGACGACGATCTCGCCGAGAAGTATCTCGTGGCCGACGACCTGCTCACGGCATCCGGCCGCCCCTGGTACGAGATCTCGAACTGGGCCCGACCGGGCCACGAATGCCGCCACAACCGCGTGTACTGGGAACAGGGCAACTACCTGGGGTTCGGGTCGGCTGCGCACTCGCATCTCGACGGTGAGCGCTGGTGGAACGTCCGCACGCCCGACCGCTACCTCGAGCTTCGCGCTGCCGGCCAGCCGGCCCGATCGGGGAGCGAGGTGCTCGATGCCGAGACCCGACGGGTCGAAGCGCTGCAGCTCGCCATCCGAACCCGGTCGGGCATCAGTGCGGCCGACCTCCCCGATGACCCCGACCTCGCCGACCTCATGGAGATCGACGGCGATCGCGCGGTCCTCACCCGTCGAGGCCGCCTCCTCGCCAACGAAGTCGCGATCCGCCTCGACCCCCGCTGATCAGCCGTCAGAAGATGATGTCGAGGGCGTACCGCAGCGCGACGTCGAGCTGCGATCGCTTGAGTTCGCCGAGATGGCCGGCGGGTGCCGGGTCGAGACGCTCGACCGGGACGGTCATGATGCTGTCGCAGTTGATGACGCAGGGCTCAGGAAGCCCCTCGTCGCCGCCGATCTCCACCTCGGAGGCGATGCCGCGGATCGTGCGCGTGATCGGTGCGCACATCACCGAGGTGAGCACTGCGGCGGCAGCGTCCCTGGTGATCACGCAGACCGGGCGCCGACCCGCCGGCGGCCCGAGATCGGACCAGTAGATCTCGTTTCGAGCTACCACGCCGGCGACGTTCGAGCGGCCAGACGCGCTGCCGACCTGACCAGTTGCGGATCCGGGGGCTGGTTTCGGTAGGCCGCGGCCAGCGCCGCGTCGGCGTCGGCCAGCGCTTCGGCTTCGATCACGGCGCGGGCTCCACGCCGGATGAGTTCGGACCGGTTGGTACCACGAGCCTGGGCGAGTTCGTCGAGTCGTGCGACGAGGTCGTCGTCGAGCTGGACGAGGACCTCACGGCGGGCCATGGGCATAGGGTAGACCATATGGTCATCACTCCGGAACGGGCGGCAGCTCGAGCGTCTGGCCGGGGAAGACCAGGTCGGGGTTGGGAGGTCGTTGCGGGCCAACAGCGCCTGCCAGAACGGAGCGATCTCGGCGTCGGTCGGCGGTCGACCCCAGTGATCGGTGAGGACCTCCTCGGCGATGCTCCAGGGATGGTCGCCGCACTCGATCAGCCATGACGAGCGGTCGGAGGTCTCGACGGGGTCGTCGGGCACCCGTCGCATGACTGCCGACCCGTTGTCGTCGTCGTCGTTGGCGAGTTGGACGATGACTTCGGAGTCGGCGAGTCGACGGAGCACGGCGATGCCGTCGGGGTCGGCGATCCGTTCCAGGGTGGCGCCAGGCGCGCTGGCTCGCTGTCCGCCCGCGCTCGTCTGCAAGCTGAGGGTGAGGCCCAGGAGCCCCGACGCAAGGTTTCGGACGGTCGGGGTCGACAGGAAGTGGGCGGCCGCCCCGACGTTGCGCGACCGGGTGAGGTGGGCCACGAGGTGCAGGGTGGTCGTGCCGATGAGGTACCAGCCGGCACCGAGACCGACGAGTCGGAGGAGGGCGAAGGTGGCCGTGATCGGGTCGTGTGTCGCGAGCCAGTCGCCGAGAGCTCGAGGTCGGAGCAGGGGTGGGGCGGCGAGGTCGCCGCTGCCGATGAGGTGGAGGAATCCGACGGCGACGAGGACGAAGATCACGGCGGCGGCACCAGTGCGTCGTGAGGACGACCGTCGGGACGTGGAGGCCGAGGCGGTCATCGGAGATCGATCGCCGTGCGGCGGCCTCGAGGATCTTCGACGACCAACCGGTCGCAGCCGACGGCGTCGGCATCGGGGTAGATCTGGTCGGCAGCCGGAACCTGGTCGACCGGGCGCACCGCGACCTGCGAGTCGGTCCACTCGTCGAAGACGAACACCTCGCCCGTCGAGGGGCGCAGCAGGGCCGGAGTCACGACGCCGTCGCAGTCCCAGTCGCCGAGTGTCACCCGGTCGCCGGACCGTCCGACCTCGAACGCCACGTCTCCGACCCGGACCACGGTGCCCTCGACCTGCAGCGTGTCGCCACAGCCGTCTTCGTCGAGATCGGGTGCGCCGGCCGGGCCACAGGTGGTGACGGGTGGGCCCGTCGTCGGTGGTGGTGGTGCTGTCGTCGTCGTGGGGTCGGATGGGGGAGCGGGAGCGGGCGCTGCCTCGGGTGAGGCGTCGGCGCCGACCGTGGGTGATGCCGTGGGGGTCGCGACGCCGTCGCCGCCACCCTTCACGAAGCCCAGGACACCTACGCCGACCAGGATCAGGCCGAGGAGCCCGGCCGCCGCCGCGGCCACCCGGCGAACGTCGCCACCGGGCTCGGCGCTCGTCGGCACCGACGGGCCGGGGTCGGCTTCGTCTCCGGGCCATGCGGGCTCGGTCGGGCTCGGGTCGGCGGACACGTCCGCTTGGTCGGATTCCTCGTCCGGCGAATCCGTCACGGTCTCGTCGGCCCGGTCGAGGTCGACGTCGAGATCGATCGGAACCGCGAACAACTCGGCCGGCGAGTCGGGCACGACCATGTCGGTGAGGGCCGGGTGGGGGAACGGCAGATCGGTGGGTGGCGCATCCTCGGCGACCGACGCCGCCAGATGTGCCGGCAGATGGATCGGGCCGGGGGTGGGACGGTCGACGGTGGTGGAGGCGACCGTGTCGGCGATCAGATGCGCCAAGCGCCGGGCCGTGGGCCGGTGGCCGGGAACATCGGCGGTCGCCTGGTCGGCGATGGTCAGCAGCGCTCGACGCTCGTACTGCCGGCTGCGGCCACGACCACGCTGGAAGATGCCACGAGCTTCAGGGATGGGGTCGCCGTCGCCGACGTCGCCGATGAGGTGGCGAAGCACGCCGCCGACGCCGGCGACGTCGGCGGCCTCGAGGTCGACGGTGGCGATCGCGGCCGAGCCGAACGAACACAGCCGCGGGTGACCGCCGTTGCCCACCAGCACATGGGACGCCTCGATCGAGCCGTGGACGAGGCCGGCATCGTGGAGGTCGGCGACGGCGTGGGCGAGCGTGGCCGCGATGGTGGCCACGAGCGGGGTCGGCACGGTGACGATCTGGCGGGCCGGTTGTCCGGCGAACTCGGTGGTGAGGGTCGTGCCGTCCCACTGCAGCAGGCGGATCACGCAGGGGTGCTGGATCGACGCCAGCGTCGCGGCTTCGTGGTCGAGGCGTCGGGCGGCGCTGTCCGCTCCGTCGAGGACCGTCTTGCACGCGACCGGCGCGCCCTCGGCCTCGGACAGAGTGACGCCGTAGCTCATGCCGAAGCCGGGCCGGGAGCAGTGGACATGCATGAACCATAACAGAAAAGCATGAAACAGCATCAAAAGCTTCTGCCGGAGACGGTTCGAGCTCCTCTACCGTGATGAGCCGTGGCCGGTCGCAAGCCCCCGAACGTCAGCTGGGAGACGTGGGTCGACCGTCAGATCCGTGAGGGTCGCGAACGGGGCGACTTCGACCGGCTCCCCGGGCATGGCAAGCCCATCGCCGACCTCGATCGGCCCCGCGACGAGCTGTGGTGGGTGAAGCGCAAGCTCGAGGCCGAGGAGGTGTCGGTCACGCCGCCGTCGATCCGGCTCCGGGTCGATGTGCAACAGACATTCGCTCGGCTCGACGAGTTCTGTGACGAGCACGATCTGCGGGTCCACGTCGATGCGCTCAACGAGCGCATCCGGACCGCGAACCGCGTCGCCCACAGCGGCCCGCCGACCACCCTGATGCCGCTCGACGTCGAGCGGCTCGTCGAGCGATGGAGGGACACCCGCTCGGCGGACTGACGCTGGCCGTCGATCCGACGGCGGCCGCTCAGAACGTCGTGATCGTGGCGCTGAGGTCCTGTTGGGCGTCCGGCGCCCAGAGTGGGGCCCACGCATCCATGTTCATGTCCGGGAGCCAGAACGCGGTGGTCTCGTGCGCTCGGAAGGTCTGAGCGAATCCGCGGTCCGGGTCGGTGTTGGGGATCGCTGAGGTGATGGCTGCTCCCGAGGCGCCGTGGTACGCGCCGTCACCCCAGCACTCGGCGGCAGCGGGTGTGAGGTCATCGACGTAGACGCCGGCCAGCGTCGGGAACGGGCTGATCGAGCTCTCGACCGCGAACACATGAGTGAGCGCACCCTGCGGCCCGGTGAGATACTCCCACGACGGCACGCCGCTGGGAACGGTGTCAGGCGATCCGTCGACGGTCACGGCCGAGCCCATCTCACTGTTGCGATAGCTCATGCCGATCGCGGCGGTGCTCCAGTCGTAGAACGACATGACCCCGGGGATGGCATGCACTCGCAGGTCGGTGATCTGGTCGTAGCGGAAGTCGTAGAAGATCTCGGTTCGTTGGGTGAGAGGACCGCTGTTCGCCCCGATGTAGGAGCGGATGGCCCGAACCGGCCCGTCGATGTTGGCGACGAAGGCGCCTTCGGCATCGGCGAAGGTGGCGTTCGAGCGACCGCAGGTCGCAAAGGTGAATCGGCTCTTGTGGCCGTCGAGGATGTCGACGCCGGTGCCGGAGCTCAGGCTCAGGGAGTCGGTGATCCAGCGGTCGCTGAACCCGATGTCGTAGGACGGCGTGCTGACGCTCGAGCTCTCGGGGTTGGGCCCGTCGGCGCGGAGGTAGTCGTCGAGGTAGGTGCCGGCGTCGAGCACGAAGTCGTAGTCGACGAGATCCTGTCCGGCCGAGGGATCGGCGCTCGGCGTGCCGTAGAACAGGTACGCGTAGCCGGCGGTCCCGCCGTCGGGGTCGACCAAGGCGATTTCGCGGCCCTCGCCGAACGCCAGCCCCGGGGGATCGGCGGCTCCCGTCGGAGCCTCCGGTCCGACATCGCGAGCCATGAACACCAGCTCGTCGTCGGCGTCGAAGCTGGGGTCGGGATCGGCCCCGACCCAGGTGTCGGGGTCGGAGTACTGGAGTGCGGTGAGGCCGATCGGAGACGTGCCGTACACCGTGCCGGCCGTCCCGGCCTGGGCGTTGTTGTTCGGCCGGCCGCCAAAATCGACGACGTGCCGCTCGTCGACCTGCACCGGGATCTGCACCCAGCCGTCGGTCTCGGCGTCCCAGCGGAACGCCATGGCCCGGTCGGGATCGAGACCGAGGCCGTCCACGCCGAGTTCGGCACCGGTGAAGACGGCCGGTCCGTCGACTCGGGCGACGAACGGCCCGTAGGCGTAGTTGCACGAACCGAGCACGATGGCAGCGACCGTGACGACGGCGAGTTGACGAAGACGACGTGGCACGAGACCCCCCGGATCCGGAATCCGGGCACCGTAGACGACGATGCCGGGCTGTCGCTGGGCCCGCCGCGCCTGCCGTCAGCCGGTCTCGTCGGCCACGGCGGTGGCGCTCACCTCGATGGTCCGGTCGGGGTCGGCGCCGGGAACGATCCCGGTGAACACCAGGCCATAGTCGACCGTGACGGTCGCGGTCACGGTGACGTCGTCGATCACGACGAGGTCGACATCGACCGCGTCACCGAAGGTGGCGAGCTCTTCGTAGCGCGCTTCGACCGCAGCCATCGTGTCGTCGTCGACCAGGACCGTGGTGCCATCGGTGCGGAAGGTGTCGAGGTCGATGCCCTCGATCGCCGCATCGTTGGCCGCGTCGGCCGCGAGGTTCAACGCCTGCCGTTGGCGGAGGTAGATGATCGAGAAGTCGAGGGCGATCGAACCCAGGATGAAGACGATGAGCACGGCGGCGGGCATGAGCATCAGGGCGCTGCCGCGCTCGTCACGCCGCCGGGAGGTGCTCACAGGCACGTCGCCTCGCCCTCGACCCCGGATCGGAGGGGGTCGACCGTGCGGGCGTGGGTCGCAGTGACCGTGAACCCATCGCCGTAGCCACCGATGAACGGCAGGTTGATGGCAGGGACGACGTAGCTGGCCTCGAACACGATGCGGTCGCAGCGGGCCACCACCCGCTCGTCCGACGGCCGATCGAGCAGTTCGATGTCGACGCGATCGGGGTCGCGTCCGTAGCCGGCGAAGGTGGCCTCACCCACGTCGATCGCTCGCTCGCGGGCGAGGCCGTAGCTGCTTGCGGTCGTCTCGGAGAGATCTCGGGCTGCGGCCTGCGCCGCGGCATCCACGGCGAACTTCGCATCGACGACCGCCCACGCATTCGCGATCAGCAGGCTTCCGACCACGAAGATGAGCACACCGAACGGAATGGCCTCGCCGCCGGCCAGCTGACCTCGGTCGTCGAACCGGCTCACTCGAATTCCTCGTCGCTGACGAAGTCCTCGACGTCGACGCGTACGGTCTCCTCGATCGTCTCGATTCCCAGGTTGCCACCGAGGAACGTGGGAACGAACCGCGGCGCATCGGCGGTGACCCGGACCACGATGAGATCGAGGTCGCCGTCGCCATCGGTGTCGGCCGACTGGCTGAAGTCGACCCGTCCGTTCACTCCACCGAGGCTGGCCTCCGCATCGCGCTGGTACACCTCAAGCGCGGCCTCTGAGCGGTTGGCGTCACGTCCCGCCGCTCGCTGCGCAGAGTCGGTCGCGATGGCGACCACGGTGGTGTTGGCGTAGAGCCCGATCAGGAGCTGGACCGCGAACAACAGGAAGAACAACACGACGGTCACGCCGCCGATCGTCCCGATGAGGCCGGCACCACGGTCGGTCGACCGCGGCCGGCGCGTCGTCATCCGCCGCCGGCGCCGCAGTCGCCGGCGTCGCTCCCGATTGCATCGACGCAGTCGGCGGTGTTGCTCTCTGCGTCCTCCCAGATGGTCCTGAAACCCACCCACATCAGCGCGCCGATGAAGGCCATGATCAGCACGGCGATGGCGGCCGAGATCACCCCTTCGCCGCGGTCGCTGTGGGTGGGACGGACCGAGTCGAACAACATCCGGGTTCCGACGGTCAGGTGCTGGAACGTGGTCATGGTGGTGCTCCTTGCGGATCTATGAGCCGGAGAAGAGTCTGAGTGCTTCGATGAAGGGTACGGCAAGAAAAATCGAGCCGGGAAGGAGCGTGGCGACCGTGACCGGAATCCACACCTGCTGGCTGCGGCGCTCGATCGTCTCGATGAGTTCTCGCTGCACCTCCCGCCGGATGCTGCGTGCTTCCTCGCCGATCAGGCGTCCGAGATCGCCGGCTTGGCGGTTCAGAGCGAGCACGCCGACGAGGCGGTCGAGAGCATCGACGTCGGCCACGAGCGCCCACTCGCGCAACGCCTCGACCTCAGTGAGGCCTTGGCGGACCCGGGCGACCACGCGCTGGAGGTCGGCCCCGATGGCCCCGCTCCCACGTTCGGCGATGCGGGTGATCGCAGCGCCGAGCGAGTAGCCGGAGGAGAGCAGCATGCCGAGTTGCTCGCTCACCACCGGGAGCTCGAGGAAGATGCGCCGTTGCCACCGGCTGGACTCCTGGGCGAGTTGTTGCTCGAGCACGAGGAAGGCCAGCATCGGGGCGCCGATCACGAACAGCAGCGCGACTGCCGTCGGGAATCCGACCGCGATCGACACGAGGAGCCCGGCGACCAACGCGGCCGCCGAGTAGCCCAGCTGCCGGACCCGGAACGCCGTGACGTCGAGCGGGCTGTGGACCCGGCTGAGGCGGACGGCGAGTTCTTCGCTCACTCCGAACAACCGGGCGAGGCGTTCGCCGGTCGCTCGCGCCAACGGAGCGATCACGTCGCGGAACGACGCCACACTGAGGATGCCACCCTGGGTGCCCGGGGCGCCGAGGCCGCCGGGCGTGTAGAGCCGAAGACGGTCGGTGAGCGGCTGTCGCTGCAGGCAGCGCACCCGAGACAGCACGAGGGTGAGCCCGACCCACATCAGCAGCGCTGAGAGTGCGAGGAGTCTCATTCGGAGAACACCCGCTCCTCTTCGGGCAGCTTCATGATCGACCCGGCCCAGACCCAGCAGGCGACCACCATGGCGATGGCGAGCAGCACCATGAGCTGCCCGAACGGTGTCTGGTAGGCCGCTCGGCCGTTGCCGACGGACATGCCGGCGAATGCCATCCCGATGGGGACGATGAGCACGAACTTGCGGGCGAACCGTGCGCCGGCCTGCTTCGCTCGTGCGTCCTTGCGCCCCTGCGTGTCCTGGATGCGATCCTCGATGAGGGCCGACAGGCGGGCATCGAGATCGCTGCCACCCACATCGTTGGCCACGAGAAGGGTTTCGCAGGCTGCGTCGGCGGTCGGGTCGGCGAGCCCGACCTTGAGGACGGCGAGCGTGCGTGGGAAGTCGGTCGAGATCAGCCACTCGCGATGGGCGGCGTCGAACGCGGCCCGCATCTCTTTCGGCGCGCGTTCGCCGGCTTCGAACAGGGCCTGCGGGATCGAGCGGCCGACGTTGGCGGTCAGGAGCCGGATCTCCTCGATCATGCGCGGCCAGGCCTCCTGCGCCGCCGCTCGCCGACTGGCCCGTCGCGTTCGATAGGTGGCGACGGGGAAGCTGGCTGCGAACCCGCCGGCGATGAGTGCGGGGAGTACGCCGCCGAACACGATGAACGCCACCAGGAACGCGACGATGAACAGCGCCACCATGACCGCGGCGAACTCGGACAAGCGGACATCGCCGAGGCCGGCCTGGATCAGCCACTCGCGGTACGGAAGGCGCTTCGCCCGCCGCGCCTGGACTCTCGGTCCGAAGCCGAGTCCGTCCCACTTCTGGACGAACGCGGTGTAGAGGTAGAACGATCCGAGCGCAGCCGCCGATGCCAGCAGGAGGGCGCTCATCGGTCGTCCCTGCCCGCCCCGCCCGATGCGGCGGAGCGGTCGGTTCGGACGGTCGATGACGCTGGGCTCGTGCCGAGGAGTTCGGTCGGATCGATTCCGGCTTCGCGGAGGGATCGGCCGACGCGACTCGGCAGTTGCCCGGTCCATTCGATGGGCGCGTCGAGGCGTTCGCGGGCGAACAGCGAGGTGACGGTGAACTGTGCCGACTCGGTGCCACCCGCGAGGTCCTCGATCGCGATCACCTCGGTGACACGCGGCCCGTCAGGGGTGCGAGCACAGTGCACGACGATGTCGACGCTCTCGCTGACCAGCGTGTTCAGCGCCGACATGGGGAGTTCGCTCGAGGTGTCGGCGAGCTGGCAGATGAACCGGAGGCGGGTGAGCGCCTGCCTCGCCGATCCGGCGTGAATGGTGGTGAAGCCCTTCACCCCCGACGACAGCGTGAGCAGGAGCGGGAGCGCTTCGCGGTCGCGGACCTCGCCGACGATGGCGACGTCGGGCGCCATTCGCAGGAATCCGGCCACGAGGCGCCGGAGGTCGACGGCGGGTCGTTCGGCTCGTGCGGCCCGGGTCTGCATGCCGGCGACGTTCGCCAGGGGGACGTCGGCCTCGAAGACTTCCTCGGCGATGACGACCCGGAGGCTCGGATCGAGTTCGGCGGTGCAGCACGACAGGAGCGTGGTCTTGCCCGAGCCGGGCGCGCCTGCGAACACGATCGTCTGCCGAGCCCTCACGGCGGCCGCGAGGAACGTCGCCACCTGATGGCTGAACATGTCGCGATCGACGAGTTCGTCGAGCGAACTGAAGGCCACACCGGTGAACTTCCGGATGTTCACCATGATGTGGCCGCCCCGGCTGATGTCGCCGTGCACGATGTGGAGCCGGGCGCCGGTGTCGAGTTGTGCGTCCTGGAGGCCTTCGGTCGGATCGAGCTTGCGGTGGGACGACGAGCTGTCGTTCAGGACCTTGGTCAGCGTGCGGATCACGTGCTCGTCGTCGTGGAAGACCTCGTCGTGGTAGCCGCTCGTGCCCGTGTGGCGCTTGACGAAGATGCTGTCCGGCGCGTTGATCATGATCTCCCAGACGTCGTCGTCGTCGAGGAGCGGCTCGAGGGGCCCGTAGCCGGCGAGGTTGCGGAAGGCCCGTTCGGTGACGAGGTCGGGGTCGGCGAGATCGAACGCGCGGAGGCCGCGCTTGTGATCGATGGACCAGCGGGCGACCTCCTCCTCGACCAATCGGTGGAGCTTGTCGGCGGCATCTTCGACACTCAGGTCGAGATCGAGCGCCTTGGCCCGTTCCTGGACGGTCCGTTCGATGGCCAGCAGCGGCGAGACGACGTCGGTCAACCGGACGCCTCCTCGTCGTTGTCGTACCAGGAGCCGAGCGAGCCGGGCTCGACCGCGATCGGTCGGTCGTCGGCGTCATCGTTTCCATCGAGGGCCGGGAGCCGGTCGAGCGCAGCGCTGACCGCCGCAGTGACCGGGCTCGTGACCTGGTCGGGAAGGCGGACGCCGTCGCGCAGCGCATCGTCGAGACCCCGGCGATCGGGGACGAAGGTGGGCGAGGCCATCGGAACGCCGGGGTGCGACGCTGCGATCAGCTCGGCGAAGCTGCGGGTCAGCTCGGCACGGGCGCGAGCCTGGCGCGGCGCCGAGTTGAGAACAGGCACGATGCGGGATGCTGCGATGCCGTGGTCGATGAGTTCGCGGACCACGCGCAGCTGGGCATGGAGGCCCTGCATGCCCGACCGTCCGACCACCACGACCACATCGGCCGCAGGCAGGGTGGTCCGGGCGATGAGGTTTCGTTCCTCGACGTCGACCGAACCGCATTCGGCTTCGCCCTCGAGGTCGGCACCGACGTCTGCGACCACGACCCGGTAGCTCTGGAGCAGGCCGGCCAGCGACGCCTCGAAGGCCCGCGGTCGCAACACGGTCCAGTCGCGTTGCCGGCGCAGGCCGAGGAGCAGGTGATAGTGCCGGTCGAGCACGGCGAAGGTCATGCGCTGGACCTCTGCGGTGGTGGGGTGCGACGACCGATGGGCGTCGACCATCTCAAGCAGCCCGGGCACGACGTCGCGGGCGTCGTGGAGCACGGCCTGGTCGGCGCGGAGCTGGAGATCGGCGAGGGCGACGAAGTCGCGCAGATGCGGGGTGTCGGCGAGACCCTGCGCAACGGCGATGGCCAGCGTGCTGGTGCCGGCGCCGCCACTTCCGGTGATCCCGATCAGCGTTCCCCGGAACCTCGACACGACGTTGGTGTGCTCGGTGGGACCGTGCACGTCGTCGCTCCGTCCGATGGGTGAGGCATGGTCGGCGAGCGCCCGCTGGAGATCGTCCCGACCGAATTCGGATGGGAGCACCTGTTTCACCCCGATCGCCACCCAGTCCCGCTCGTTGCGGCCGTCGGCGACCACGATGACCGCGGCCCCGACTTCGCGAGCGGTGTCGACGAGGTCGCGATCGACACCGGCGAGCGAGCCGTCGACGAGCAGTGCCGAGAACGCACGTCCGGATGCGAGGCGGGCGCGGACCTCCTCGACCGAGACTGCCTTCAGGAAGTCGACCGCGATGGCCGCCGAGGTGGACCACCGCGAGACCTCGCGGAACCACTCGGAGCGCACCTGGGCGAGGCCCAGGACGACGAAGCGTTCGCTCGCCATCAGCCCCCTTCCTCGTCGACCTGATCGGGCGGTGGGGCTTGCGGGTCGGACGTCGTGATCAGTCCGTCGGGGTTGTCGGCGTGTGTTGCCCGCACCACCGTGATGTCGCCACGGTTGACCGCATCGATGACGGCGAGCACCGCCTCCTGGTCGTCGATGGACACACGGAGGACCAGGTCGCCTCGACCGGCATCGACCGGCGGGCCGAGCAGGGCCACCTCGCGGGCGACGGTCCGGGTGGCGCCGTCGAGGGTGACGTAGATGTCGATGAGGTCGCCGGCACCGAGGTCGCCGTTGACCGCGCGGCTCGCCGCGAGGCGAAAGGTGAACTCGTTGCGGGGGCCGTCGTCGGGTGTCTCCGAAACCGCCGAGCGCTGCACGAGCTCACCTTCACCCACCGGAGCCACGAGGCGTTGGCCGACGAGGATCGTCGGGTCGGAGAAGCTCCGCCGGGCGACCTGGTCGTCGAGGTCGACTCGGGCGGTGTCGAGGTCGTCGGCCGACAGGGTGGTGCCGGCCGGGAGGTCTCGGGATGCGACCACGATGTCGCTGCGGGTGTCCTGGTTGGCGCCGGCGTAGGCGAAGAACACGCCGAGGGCGGCCACGGTCATGAGCAACGCGCCGACCACGGCCCGGCCCGAGGGCAGCCCGACCCGTCGCTCGATCGACCGCGAGGGCTTGGTGCCATTGCCCGATTCGGTGTCCTGCGGAGGAAGCGTGGCGACCATGAGGCGGCTGCTTTCGTTGCGGAGAGTGCTCGATCTTCGGGGATCGGCGGTGGCGAACCCTATCAAAGAGGCTGAAAGCAATGAAAGGCTTGGAAATCCCACCAGAGTGACTTATCGTGGGTCCCCATGGCAGAGGACATCGAATGGCTCAGCACGGCCGACGCCGCACGCCGGCTCGGCATCACGTCCCGCACGCTCTATCGCTTCATCGACCAAGGTGAGGTGGCGGCATATCGGTTCGGTCGGGTGATTCGCATCAAGGCGACCGACGTCGACCACTTCATCGAGGCGTCCCGCATCGAACCCGGAACGCTCGAACATCTCTACCCCGAAGCCGCCGCCGGCCCCGACTGAGGATCCGGCACCGAGTGAGAATCAGGTGAGTTTCGAGAGGAAGCGGCCGACCTTGGCGATCGTCGACGGCGACTCGTTGACCACGTAGTCCATCAGGGCGATCGGGAGTCCGAAGCTGTAGGTCGGATAGGCGTGGATGGTGCCGACGATGCCGTCGACGGTGATGTCGTGCTTCATCGCGAGGGTGATCTCGTTGATCAGTTCGCCGGCGTGGGCCCCGACGATGTGGCAGCCCACGATGTGGCGTCTGTCGTCGATCAGGAACTTCATCAGCCCGACGTGGTCGTTGTCGGTGACCGCTCGCTCGTTGTGCGCGTAGGGGAAGCGTACGATCGTGACCTCGGCTCCGGTGGCGGTCGCTTCCTGTTCGGTGATGCCGACGTGGCCGACCTCGGGGTCGGTGAAGGTCACCCAGGGAAGCGGACCCGGATCGAACTTGCTCTTGACCGGCAGGAAGATGTTGCGGGCGGCGTGGGCGGCCTGGAACCCCGCGTAGTGGGTGAACTGCGGTCCACCGATGATGTCTCCGGCGGCGTAGACGTGCGACACGTTCGTCTGGAACCGGTCGTTCACGGGGATGTGACGGTCGTCGTGCTCGATGCCGGCAGCGTCGAGGTCGAGGTCCTCGAGGTTCGGGGTGCGGCCCACGGCGACGAGCACGCGGTCCACGCGGAGCTCGCTCTGGTCGCCGGTGAGGTCGAGCACGATGTCGTCGCCTTCGCGACGTGCGCGTGTCGCCTCGGTTCGGAGTCGCACGTCGATGCCCTCGGCGGCGAAGCACTCCTCGAGGGTTGCGATGCAGTCGACGTCGTCCTTGGGGATCAGGCTGTCGCCGCGTTGGATGATCGTGACCTGCGAGCCCAGCCGTTGGAAGGCCTGCCCCATCTCGACCCCGATGGGTCCGCCCCCGATGACGGCGAGGCGGGCGGGCAGCTCAGCCAGGTCGAACAGGCTCTCGTTGGTGTCGTAGCCGACCTCGGCCAGGCCCTCGACCTGTGTCCCGGCCGGCCGTGAGCCGGTGGCGATGAGGATGTACTTGGCGCTGACCCGTTCGGTTCCACCGACCCGCAGGGTGTGGTCGTCGACGAAGCAGGCGCCGCCCAGTTTCACGTCGACGCCCATCTCCGCCAGCACGTCGGGGCTGTCGAGGGCGGCGATGTGATCGATCGCCCGCTGGACCCCGTCGTTGACGTCACCCAGGTTCACCGGTCGTACCCCGTCGACCTCGAGGCCCCAGCGGTGGGCGGTCCGGATCTCGTGGGCGATGCGTGAAGCCTTGATGAGGGCCTTGGAGGGCACGCAGCCGTAGTGCAGGCAGTCGCCGCCGAGGCGTTCCTTGTCGATCGTCACGACCCGCTTCCCGAAGAAACGAGCCAACTTGGCCGCCGTCAGGCCGGCGGACCCGCCGCCGATGATGGCGAGGTCGTAGTCGAAGGAGGCCACGGGTCGAGTCTCCCATGCCCGCCGTGGCTCGGGATGCGGCTCAGTCGAGGGCGACTTCGGTGATCGAGGCGATGGGGACGTAGACGGTTGCGGGCGGTTGGCCGTCGCCGCGGATGGTCACGACGTCGGTCCCGACGGCACGGAGTTCGCCCCGTGCGGTTTCGTCGCTGCTCGTGGCGATGAGGACCGACGGACGGTCGGCCGACAATCCGAGCAGGACATCGGACAAGCGCAGAGTCAGGCTGAGGGTGCGGTCGCCGGTGACGGCCCGCTCGGCCGGAAGGGTGCGCACGGTGGTGACCGCGTCGAGGCGGATGAGTTGGCCTTGGCCGGTGTCGGTGCGGAGCGAGCAGAAGTCGGCCCCGAGCCCGTGGACCCGGCCGGTGTGGCGACGCCCCGATGCGGTCGAGATCACCAACGAGATGCCTCGCTCGGCGAGGTCGGTGAGGACGCCGACGACCGACGCGTCCTCGGTGGCCTGGTGGCGCAGCCAGCGCTCGCGCGCTCGCTGGAGTGCCGCCTCCTGCACGCGGGCGTCCGCGGCCCAGCGTTCGAGTTCGTCGAGCAGGCCCCCGTCGCCGAGCATGCCGTCGACCGACCGGGGCAGGCGGTCCTGCGGGTCGTTCGGATCCATCGGCGCAAGCTACCGGCCACCGAAGCACCGATCTCCCGGGCCGTCCGACCTCGTGGGCCGATATCATCGGCGCCCCCGTGTCTCCTGCATCGTCGCCATCCACTCTGGTCAATGTGCCCGGCAATCATCTGATGGCCGGGCTGCTCGGCGATCGCGACGACCAGCTCCGTCAGATCGAAGCCGCGTTTCCCGAGACCGACATGCACGTGCGGGGCAACGAGATCACGCTCAGTGGACCGGGGGCCGAACCCGCCGCAGCGCTGTTCGAGGAACTCATCGTGCTCCTCGAACAGGGTCACGTGCTCGAACAGGAGGTGCTGGCGCGCACCATCGCCATGGTGCGCGCCGACGAGCGCCCCTCCGAAGTGCTCGGCACCGAGGTGACCCGTGCGGCGAGCGGCCGTCCGGTCCGTCCGAAGACGTCGGGGCAGAAGCGCTACGTCGAGGCCATCCGCGACAACGTGATCACGTTCGCCATCGGCCCGGCCGGCACCGGCAAGTCGTGGCTGGCGGTCGCCATGGCGGTGCAGGCGCTTCGAGCCAAGGAAGTCGAGCGCATCATCCTCACCCGGCCTGCGGTCGAGGCGGGTGAGCGGCTGGGGTTCCTGCCCGGCGACATCATGGCCAAGGTCGACCCCTACCTCCGGCCCCTCTACGACGCGCTGTTCGACATGCTCGACGCCGAGGGTGCCCAGCGCATGATCGAGAAGGGCGCGATCGAGGTCGCCCCACTCGCCTTCATGCGGGGCCGCACCCTCAACCGCAGCTTCGTCATCCTCGACGAGGCCCAGAACACCACCCCCGAGCAGATGAAGATGTTCCTCACCCGCATCGGGTTCGGTTCGCGGGTCGTGGTCACCGGCGACTCGACCCAGGTCGACGTGGCCGGCGGCCGGTCCGGTCTCCACGGCCTCGATCGGACGCTCGCAGGCATCGACGGCCTCGCGTTCGTCCGCCTCGACGCGGGCGACGTGGTCCGCCACCGCATCGTCCAGGACATCGTCAACGCCTACGAGCGCTCCGACGTCCGAGCCGCCGAGGCCGCCCAGGGGCGACGACCGTGAGCGACGCGCCCGGTGCCCGCCCCGGCGCCCTGGTCGACGGCCGCGATCGGCAGGACGAGGTCGAGATCGATCTGGACCGCTGGGTGAGGCTGGCCGAGCATGCCCTCGACTGCGAAGGTGTCGGGCGCGAGGCCGAACTGTCGCTGCTCTTCGTCGACGAGCCGGCCATGGCCGACCTCAATCAGCACTACATGGGCGAGGACCGCCCGACCGACGTCCTGGCCTTCCCCATCGACAACGTCGAGACCACGCTGCCAGGCCCCCCGATCCTGCTCGGTGACGTGGTGGTGTGTCCCGCGGTCGCGGCCCGGCAGGCTCCCGATCACGGGACGAGCCTCGAGGGCGAGCTGGGGCTGCTCGTGGTCCACGGGGTGCTGCACGTGCTCGGCCACGACCATGGCCACCAAGCCGACACCGAGGTGATGCAGGCCAGGGAGCGGTTCATCCTCGACCTCTTCCTTCCGTGAGCACCACGGTCGCCGTCGCGGTCAGCCTGTCGCTCGGTGTGGTCGCGGCCGTCCTCGCCATCGCCGAGACGAGCCTCACCCGGATCGGCACCGCCCGGGCGACGGTGCTCGAGGAGGAGGGCCATCCTCGGGCTGTGCGGCTGGTTCGGCTGCTCGAACGACGTGATCAGGCCCTCAACCCGATCCTGTTCGTCATCGTCTGTTGCCACGTCGGTGTGGCGGCGGTCGTCGCACTGTGGGCGAACCAACGGTTCTCGTCACTGGGTGTCGTGGTGGCCGTGGTGGTCGCGGCGCTCGTGCTCTTCGTCCTCGCCGAAGCCGTGCCCAAGACCTACGCCCTCATGCGCCCCGACTCGGCTGCGCTGGCCATCGTGCCGATCGCCACGTTCCTGTCTCGCGTCCCACCGCTGCGCTGGGGCGGTGCGTGGCCTCGTCGGCATCTCGAACGTGCTGCTTCCTGGCCCCGGCCGGAGCGAGGGCCCGGCGGTCTCCGAGGGCGACCTGCTCGCGTTCGCGGTGGCCGCCGCCGACGCCGAGGTGATCGAGGTCGAGGAGCGCCAGTTCATCGAGTCGATCATCGAGTTCGGCGACACCATCGTCCGTGAGGTCATGGTGCCCCGCCCCGACATGGTGACGGTCACGGCCGACTTCCTGCTCGGCGCCGGTGATGGAGGTGGCCATCATCAACGGGTTCAGCCGCCTCCCGGTGTGCGGCGAGGGCATCGACGACGTGGTGGGCGTCGGCCTACGCCAAGGATCTGATGAAGGCCGAGCGTGACGGCTACGGCAACGATGCCGTCACCGAGCACCTCCGCGAAGCCCACTTCGTGCCCGAGATCCAAGCGAGTGGCCGAACTGCTCCGCGAGATGCAGTCCGAGCACTTCCACATGGCGATCGTCGTCGACGAGTACGGCGGCACCGCCGGGCTCGTCACCCTCGAGGACGTCATCGAGGAGTTGGTGGGCGAGATCATCGACGAGTTCGACGTCACCGAGGCCATGGTCGAGCCCCTCGCCGGCGGCGGATTCGAGGTCAACGCCCGAGTGCCGGTCGACGAGGTCAACGAGGTCACCGGAGCCGAGCTCCCCGAAGGCGACGACTGGGACACGATCGGCGGCCTGCTGTTCGTGGCGTTCGGACACGTGCCGGTCGAGGGCGAGTCGATCGAGGTCGAGGGCTTCGAATTCGACCGTCGGCACGCATCAAAGGCCGGCGCATCGGCGCGGGTCCAGGTCCGGCCCGACGCGAGGTCCCGTGCTCCGTGACAGAGCGGCTTCGTGACCTTCGTGGGTCGACCCAACGTCGGCAAGTCGACGCTGCTCAATCGGATCCTGGGCGAGAAGGTGTCGATCGTCAGCGACAAGCCCCAGACCACCCGGACCCAGGTGCGCGGGGTCCTCAACCGCCCCGATGCGCAGGTGGTGTTCGTCGACACCCCGGGCATCCACAAGCCGCGGACGCTCATGGGCGAGCGGCTCAACACCTCCGCCACCGAGGCCGCGTCGGCGAGTCGACGTCGTGTGCCTGGTCCTCGACGCCACCCAGCCCGTCGGCCGGGGCGACACGTTCGTGGCCGACTCCATCCCGTCGGACTCCGTGGCCATCGTCAACAAGGTCGATGCCGCCTCGCCCGACGAAGTCCTGTCCCAGCTGGCCAAGGCATCGAAGTTCGAGCTTTCCGACGTACTTCCCGGTGTCCGCCAAGACCGGCGACGGTGTCGATGCGCTGCTCGAGCACCTGGTCGATCGGCTGCCCGAGGGTCCCCAGCTCTATCCCGACGACATGGTCACCGATCGAGCCCGACGCGTTCTGGGTCGCCGAGCTCGTGCGCGAGCAGTTGCTCGTGGTCGCTCGCGAGGAGCTGCCGCACTCGATCGCCACCCGGGTCACCGAGATGGAGTGGCCCCTACATCCGCTGCGAGATCCTCGTCGAGCGCGACAGTCAGAAGGGCATCGTCATCGGGCACAAGGGCAAGGTGCTCAAGGAGGTCGGCACCGCGGTACGGGCCGCAGCTGCCGCGAGGGTGCCTATCTCGAGCTCCACGTGAAGGTCGACAAGGACTGGCAACGCCGCCCGAAGGCGCTCGACCGGCTGCTCAGCTGGGATTGAAGAGGTCCGGCTCCTCGTCGGGCTGCGCCGAGGGGTCGTTCAGCCAGCGAGCGAACAACGACCCGGTCAGCACCATCGTCCACAACGTGACCTCGGGTCCGTTGCTGACACCCCACGCCGAGTTCCACTCGAACACCCACGCCACCCAGGCGACGGCGAGCGTGAAGGCGAGGGCACCCGGGATCGCCGGCCGCGGGCGGCCCCCGAAGATCGCCAGGCCCACGGCGAATCCGACGAGTGATCCGGCGAACACCGCTGGGGCCACGGTGGCCACCACGACCAGCGTGGGCAGCAGCCCGGTGCCACCACGGAACTGGCGGGTGAAGGGCGCCATGTGGCCGACCACGAGCGCCAGGCCGGCCCAGAGCGTCACCGACTGCGACACGGTGAGCACCTGTGACGACTGGAGCGCCACCCGGCTGAGCCCGTTGCCGGGGGAGAGTTCGGCTGCGGCGAAGGCCGTGAGGGAGAGGAACAGCGCGGTCGCGAGCACCTCGAGCGCGAGGGCGCTGAGTCGGCGCTGTTCTCGATCGCGGTCGGCGAAGGTGAACACGAGCGCCCCGCTGAGATAGCCGAGCAGGACGATCGGGCCCGACATCAAGGCCACGGTCGTCACGTCGCCGCGCACCTGGTTCAGGCCTCTCGTGCCGCGGTGCCGGGGTTCGAGCGCGCGTCCATGGCGACGTCGAACCTATCGGCCGGTGTCTGAGACCTCGGCGAGGGACTGCAGGAACTCCTCGGCTTCGCTTCGCCGGCGGGTTCGCTTCATGGGCGGCAAGGCGTGCACCAGCTCCCACCGGTAGTTGGCCGTTGCCAGCCGGCGGTCGAACACGGCGACGACCCCGCGGTCGTCGGCGGTCCGGATCAGCCGGCCGACCCCCTGGGCCAGCAGCGTCGCCGCCCGGGGAAGGTCGACCGTCGAGAAGGCGTCCTGGCGGGCCAGCTCACGCTTGGCCTGGAGCAGCGGGTCGTCGGGGCGGGGGAACGGAAGCTTGTCGATGGTGACCAACGACAGTGAAGGGCCCGGGACGTCGAGTCCTTCCCAGAAGCCCATGGTCGCGAACAGGCACGAGGCATCGTCGTCGGCGAAGGTCTCGATCAGCAGCGGCTTGGGCAGGTCGCCCTGGGCCAGTACCGGATGGTCGATCCGGTCGCGGAGCGCATCGACCGCCGCCGTGAGCGCCCGATGGCTGGTGAACAGCGCCAGCGTCCGCCCGCCGGCTGCGTTGATCAGCGCCTCGAGTTCGTCGTGGACGGCCTCGGTGAAGGCCTCGCTGCGGGGCTCGGGCAGGTCGGCTGCGCAGTAGAGCAACGCCTGGTGCTCGTAGTCGAAGGGGCTGCCGACATCGAGCGCCACGTGCTCGTCGGGTGTGAGGCCGAGGCGCTGGCCGAGCAGGGGCGAGATGGTCGCCGAGGTCAGGACGCCGGTGACGGTCTCCCACAGCCGGTCGCGAAGCACCTCGGCCACGTCGACCGGCGCCACCCGAAGGGTCGGGTTCGACCGGGTGCCCTCGACCCAGGCGACGTCGGTCTCGGGGATCGACAGCACGACGTCGAGGTCGCCGGCCATGTGCCCGAGGAGCTTCGACGCCCGAGCCTTGCGGCTGATCACGTCCTCGTCGGTCGAGTCGATCATGGCCAGCGCCGCCGTCGCGCGCTCGAGGCGGATGCGGGTGAGCTCGATCACCTGACCGATCTCGTCGTCGATCCGCTTGAGCCGCTGCTCGCGATAGGGCTCGATGGCCTCGCCGAAGCGGGCGCCGTTGGCGATCAGGTCGGGCCCGAGGTCGTCGTCGGACACGATGGCGCCGATGGCGCGGGCCAGGTTGGCGAACCGACCCGGCGTGAGCGTCACCCCGACGGTGGCGCTGACGACCTCTTCGAATCGGTGGGCCTCGTCGATGACCACCACCTCGTGCTCGGGGAGGATCGCCCCGCCGGCCGCGATGTTGGTGCCGTACAGATGGGTGTTGACGACGGCGACGTCGGCTTCGATCGCGGCGTTGCGGGCCATCTCGGCGAAGCAGTTGCCGCCCGACGGGCACTTCGCAGCACCGGGGCACTCCATCGAGCTCACCGAGACCTTCGCCCAGGCGGCGATGGACGGTTCGAAGTCGAGCTCGGACCGTTCGCCCGACACGGTGGACTCGGCCCACTCGGCCAGCCGCTCGACCTCTTCGTTGACCTTGCTGACGTCGTCGCCGAGATCGAGCTGCTGATCGTCGTCGATCTCCTTGAGCCGTTGACGGCAGAGGTAGTTGCTCCGACCCTTCTGGATGGCCCACGTGAACGGCACGTCGAGGTGTTCGGTGAGGAACGGCAGGTCCTTGGTGGCCAACTGGTCCTGAAGGCTCTTTGTCGCGGTCGACACGATGGTCTTCTTGCCCGACACGATGGCCGGCACGAGATAGGCGAGCGTCTTGCCGGTCCCGGTCCCGGCCTGCACGACGAGGTGCTTGCCCGACTCGATGGCGGTCGCCGCGGCACGGGCCATCTCGACCTGGCCGGGTCGGGCCTCACCTGCGGCGAGTTCGGCGGTCACCTCGGCGAGGGCCGCAGCCGCTCGATCCTCCGCCGCTGTCATCGCAGCGACGGTACCGGTCGGTCCCCGCTCAGTCGGGGTTCTCGACCTCGGCTCGACCGGTGACGGTGCCGCTGCGATCGCCGCTGACGGGCAGGCCCGCGTCGGGGAGGTTGGGAGCGGCGATCTCGACCGTGACCGTCCCGTAGGTCGCCTCGTGGCTGATGACGTTGAACACCGTGCCGTAGACGAGGAGCCGCCCGAAGATGATGAGCCAGGCGATGAGGGCGAACACGACCCCGAGCGATCCGTAGAGGGCCGACGACGACGCGACCAGTCGAGGCACGACGACCGAACCGACGAGGGCGAGCACTTCGAAGCCGACGGCGCACAACGCGGCGCCCGGCATCAGGCTCCGGAGCGGCGGCTTGGCGTTGCCGAGGAACCAGAACGTCCACAGGAACAGCCCGAATCCGACGCCGAATCCCAGGAGCAGGTTGAGCGGAGCCAGCCAGCCCGGCAGATCGTCGAGCAGGCTGCTGAGCGCGAATGACGCGGCGAACAGCACGCCGGCGCCGAGCAACCAGACGATGCCCCCGAGCTTGTCGAGCAGTCCACGGCTCTTCACCTGCCACGAGGCGTTGATGACCTGCGACAGGTTGCCGACGAGCGCGAGTCCCGACCAGAGCAGCCCGACGACACCGATGATCGACGCCGCACGGCGGGAGTCCTCGGCGTTGGCGATGGTGTCGCGGATGGCCTCTTCGGCTGCGCCCGTGACACCCAGGTTGTCGATCAGGTCGTCGGTGAAGTCGGGGTTGCCGTTGGACAGGAACCCGACGATGGCGATCACCGAGACGATGAGCGGGAAGACCGACAGGAAGATGTTCAGGGCGATCGTGCCGGCCAGTTGTCCGCCCTTGATCTCGCCGACCCGCTCGTGGATCTGCAGCGCGGTGGTGACTCCGGGGAGGGCCTTCAGGCGTTCCTTCACACTCCCCTCATTACCCCAGTTGGGGTGGGTGCAACCCATAAGGTTGCGAGGTGAACGTCCCCGGGGTCGACCCAGCACGCGTGCCGTCGCACGTGGCATGTGTCATGGACGGCAACGGGCGATGGGCCAAGCGCCAGGGCTGAAGCGGACCGAGGGCCACGCCGCCGGCGAGGAGGCGCTGTTCGACGCCGTCGAAGGCGCCCTCGAACTCGGCCTCGACTGGTTCACCGTCTACGCCTTCTGCACCGAGAACTGGCGTCGCCCCAGCGACGAGGTCCGTTCCTCATGAACTTCAACGAGTCGCTCCTGCTGCGTCACGCGACGAACTGCACGACAAGGACGTCCGGATCCAGTTCATCGGCCGGCGCGACTGGCGGGTCCCGAAACGGATCATCCGTCAGATGGACCAGTCGATCGAGCTCACCCAGCACAACAAGACGATGACGCTGACCATCGCGTTCAACTACGGCGGGCGGGCCGAGATCGTCGACGCCGTCCGCCAGTTGGTGCGCGACGGGGTGCCCGCCGACAAGATCGACGAGAAGGCCATGGCCAAGCGGCTCTACGACCCCGAGATGCCCGATCCCGATCTGATGGTGCGGACCTCCGGCGAGTGTCGGATCTCGAACTACCTGCTCTGGGAGCTGGCCTACAGCGAGCTGGTGTTCACCGACGTGCTGTGGCCCGACTTCCGTCGCGAGCATCTCTTCGATGCCGTGCGTGAGTTCCAGGCACGCGAGCGCCGCTACGGAGGCATCGAGAGCTAGATGGCCCTCTATCGCGACGAGGGCGTGGTGTTGCGCACCTACAAGCTCGGCGAGGCCGACCGCATCGTGGTGCTCATGACCCGCACCCGGGGCAAGGTCCGAGCGGTGGCCAAGGGTGTCCGCAAGACCAAGAGCAAGTTCGGCTCGCGTCTCGAGCCCGGGTCCCACATCGCGCTGCTGCTCTACGAGGGGCGGGGCGAGCTCGACATCGTCAGCCAGGCCGAGTCGATCGACCACTTCCGGGCCATCCGCGACGATCTCGACCGGTTGACCGCCATGTCGTCGATGCTCGAGGTGGTCGACCAGCTCGCCCTCGAGGGCGAAGCCAACGTGGCGCTGTACCGGATGCTGCTGGGTGCCCTCCGCACCCTCGAGGCGAACCATGCGCCGCTCGTCGTCGGCGGCTTCTTCCTGAAGGCGCTGGCCCTCGAGGGGTTCCAGCCGATGGTCGATGCGTGCGTGGGCTGTGGCGCGACCGAGGATCTGGTGGCGTTCGACCCCGGCGAGGGCGGCCTCACGTGCCGGAGCTGCCGTCGGGGGCGTTCGGTCGACGAGCGAACCGTCGAGCTGTTGCGCATGATCCTCGACGGCGGGCTCGGCAAGGCGCTCAACGAGCCGCCCTCGCCTTCGGCGACCGCCGTCGTCGACCTGGCGTCCGACGTCATGGAACACCACCTCGAACGCCGTCTCCGGAGCCTGACCGTCCTCGATCACTGATCGTCCAGCCTGCCGGAGTCGGCTGCGACCCTGCTCGATCGGGCGCCACTCCTCGTCGGCGTCGTCCCAGGCCAACCAGGACCGAGCGTCCGCATCCCACTGGATGTAGGTGTTCCGAGCGGCGTCCCACTGGGGGCCGTCGCCCGGCGTCTCGGCTTGCGGCTCGGGAGCGGCCGCCATCGGCGGCGGTGTGGGCGACTGGGTCGGAGCAGGGGCTGACGCCGGCCCACTCGGCGGTGGGCTGACCGGCGCTGCCGGGTTGGGCGCCCATGCGTTGCCGTAGGCGCTCTGGGGTCCGGAGGGCGCGTAGTTCGGGATGCCGGTGGCGCCACCGACCTGGATCGGTGAGCCGACCGACGACCGGGCGACGACATAGGTCGATGCCGCCATGTCGCCGACCCGGCGGTGCCCGGTCGAGGTGAGCGCCACCACGAAGCCGACGAGTCCGGGGATGAACCAGGGAGCGGCGTCGACGATCCACAGAACGGACCGGATAAGCGACTTGACGGGCCCGCAGGGCTTGCCCTGCTCGTCGACGACGCGCACCCCCAACAGGAACTTGCCGGGCGATGCGCCGGTGAAGCCCTGGATCAGCACGTAGACGACGACGAACCAGCCGATCGCGAACAGGTTCAGGACGGTGGTGTCGGCCGAGCCGTCGAGGAAGTAGGCGTTGCCGTTCAACTCGGCGCACACGCTCGTGACGTTCGCGTCCTGGAGCTCCTGGCACGTGTTGCCGAACGTGTCCTGCACGGCGAGTTGCGTGAACAGCAGGAACAGCAGGCCGAAGTAGATGATGCAGTCGAGGATCCAGGCGACGGTGCGTCGTCCCATCACCGCGGTCGGATCGGGGGCCGGAGAGGCGGCGTACGGAGTCGGCGCCGGCGTGTACGGCGTTCCGGGCGCGGTGGGGTAGGTCACCTGCACGGTCTACCAAACGCACCGAACCGGCAAACTCCGTTGTCGCCTGACCCGGGTGGCGTCGTAACCTCGGCGTCCATGCCGCCCGAGCCTGATCCCTCGCTGTTCGACAAGATCGTCAACCTCACCAAGCGCCGCGGCTTTGTCTTCCAGTCGGCCGAGATCTACGGCGGCTTCCGCTCCACCTACGACTACGGCCCGATCGGCGTGCTGCTGCTGCGAAACGTCCAGGACGCATGGTGGCGGTCGATGGTGCAGCTCCGCCACGACGTGGTCGGGCTCGACGCGTCGATCCTGTCGCCGCCGCCCGTGTGGGAGGCCTCAGGGCACCTGGCCAACTTCACCGACCCGCTGGTCGACTGCAAGGAGTGCAAGGAGCGGTTCCGCGTGGACAAGCTCGACGACCCGAACACCTGCCCCAACTGCGGTAAGCACGGCACGTTCACCGAGGCACGTGCGTTCAACCTGATGTTCAAGACCCACGCCGGGGTGATCGAGGGCGAGGGCCACGAGGTGTACCTCCGACCCGAGACGGCGCAGGGCATGTTCCTGAACTTCAAGAACGTGCTCCAGACCACACGCAAGAAGCCGCCGTTCGGCATCGCCCAGATCGGCAAGTCGTTCCGCAACGAGATCACGCCCGGCAACTTCGTGTTCCGGACCCGTGAGTTCGAGCAGATGGAGATGGAGTTCTTCGTGCCTCCGGCCGAGTCGTCGCAGTGGTACGAGTACTGGTGCAACGAACGGTTCCAGTGGTACGTCGACCACGGCATTCCGAGCGAGATGCTTCGACTGCGCCCCCACGAGCCCGACGAGCTGAGCCACTACTCGTCGGAGACCGAGCGACGTCGAGTTCCTGTTCCCGTGGGGCTGGGACGAGCTCGAGGGCGTCGCCAACCGGGGCGACTTCGACCTCAGCGCCCATGCGGAGCACTCGGGCCAGAAGCTCGACTACTTCGACCAGGCCACCAACGAGCGCTACATGCCCCACGTCATCGAACCGGCCGGCGGCGCGACCCGCACCATGATGGCGTTCCTGATGGCGGCGTACGACGAGGAGACCGTGAACGACGAGACGCGCACCGTTCTGCGTCTCCACCCTCGGATCGCGCCGTACAAGGTCGCCGTACTGCCGCTGTCGAAGAAGGACGACCTGGTCGGGGTGTCCGACGAGGTGCTCTCGCTCCTCCAGCCGAACTTCATGTGCGACTTCGACGTCACCCAGTCGATCGGGAAGCGCTACCGACGGCAGGACGAGCTGGGCACGCCCTACTGCGTCACGATCGACTTCGACACGCTCGACGACCGGGCCGTGACCGTTCGCGACCGGGACAGCATGGAGCAGGAGCGGGTGAAGATCGACGACCTCGTTGCCCATCTGAGGCCCAAGCTGAGCTGACCCTCGCAGCCGGGCCAGTCAGGCGGCGAGGCCGGATACGATCACGATGATGTTCGCCTCGGTCCTGACCCTCGCTTCCGAGACCGGCGAGAACACCGACTTCGTCGAGTTCAGCACGCCGGCGTGGGTCTGGATCGCCTTCATCACGACGATCGTCGTGCTGCTGGTGGCCGACCTGCTCATCGTGCACCGGACGGCGCACGTGATCTCGACCCGCGAGGCGGCCATCGAGTCGGCCGTGTGGATCAGCATCGGGCTGGCGTTCTCCGGCGTGATCTTCGCCTGGCAGGGCCTCGACGCCACGGGCGAGTACCTGGCCGGCTACCTGATCGAGAAGAGCCTGTCGATCGACAACGTGTTCGTCTGGGCGCTCATCCTCAGCTACTTCGCCGTCCCCGGGAGTTCCAGTTCCGGGTGCTGTTCTGGGGCATCTTCGGCGCGCTGGTGCTGCGGGCCGTCTTCATCTTCGGCGGCGTCGCCCTCCTCGAGCAGTTCTCCGTGGATCATCTACGTGTTCGGTGTGTTCCTGCTGATCACGGCGATCCGGCTGCTGAGACACGACGACGCGGAGGTCCATCCCGAGAACAACCCGGTGCTGAAGCTGGTGCGCCGCGTGATCCCGTCGACGTCGACGTATCACGGCCAGGCGATGTTCACCAAGGAGAACGGCAAGCGCTCTGGCCACGCCGCTGTTCGCGGTCCTCATCGTGATCGAGACGACCGACGTGGTCTTCGCCGTCGACTCGGTGCCGGCCATCCTGGCCGTGAGCCGCGAGCAGTTCATCGTGTTCAGCTCGAACGCCTTCGCCATCCTCGGGCTGCGGGCGCTCTACTTCCTGCTCGCCGACCTGCGCGACCGGTTCGACTACCTCCACCAGGGGCTGGCCGTCATCCTCGCCTTCGTCGGCATCAAGATGCTCCTCACCGAGGTCTGGCACATCCCCACGTTCGCCTCTCTCGGCGTGATCGCCATCGTGCTCACCGTCTCGATCTGGGCGTCGATCCGCAAGGCGAACCGCGAGGGGGACGGATCGACGATGGACGACATCAACGACGCCGACGTCCTCGACGAGGACCAGCAGGCCGAGGAAATTGGGGCGAAAGAACTGAACGAGTGATGGAGCCTGCCCGGCCAAGGTCGGCCTGCGTGGCTGGGGAAGGTTTGCGGTTGCTTGAGGCTGCGAAGCAGCAGGAAGCGTGTGAGGGCGACGAGGCACGAGGAGCCCGGTCAAGGTCGGCCTGCGTGGCTGGGGAAGGTTTGCGGTTGCTTGAGGCTGCGAAGCAGCAGGAAGCGTGTGAGGGCGACGAGGCACGAGGAGCCCGGTCAAGGTCGGTCTGCGTGGCCGGGGAACGCAAGTAATGGGCATCGTCGACGAGGACATCGTGCGTGTCCGTGATGCCGCCGACATCGTGGCCATCGTGTCCGAGCACGTCGGGCTGAAGAAGTCGGGCCGGAACTTCCAGGGCCTGTGCCCGTTCCACGCCGAGAAGACCCCGTCGTTCAACGTGAGTCCCGAACGGGGTCGCTACCACTGCTTCGGGTGCGACGTGGGCGGCGACGCCATCACGTTCCTTCGCGAGATCGAGCATCTCGACTTCGTCGCCGCGGTCGAGAAGCTGGCGAGCCGGTCGGGCATCAAGCTTCGCTACACCACCGAGAACGAGGGCAAGGGCCGAGCCCGGAAGTCGCAGCTCATCAAGGCGGTGGTCGAGGCGGTCGACTTCTACCACGAGCGGCTGTTGTCGGCGCCCGACGCCGCCGCCGCCCGCTCGTATCTCCGGTCTCGTGGGCTCGACGGCGACATCGTGCGCGAGTACCGCATCGGGTGGGCACCCGAGGGCTGGGACGTGTTCACCAAGGCGTCGAAGGCGAGCGGCGACGACCTGCTCGAGGCCGGGCTGAGCGTGAAGAGCAGTCGGGGGTCGCTGATCGACTTCTTCCGCGGGCGGGTCGTGTTCCCCATCTTCGATCCGCAGGGCGAACCGCTGGGGTTCGGTGGGCGGGTGTTGCCCGGGTCCGAGGACAACCGCAAGTACGTGAACTCGAGCCAGACCAAGATCTACGACAAGTCGAAGGTCCTGTACGGGCTCAACTGGGCCAAGACCGATGCGGTGCAGGCCGACGAGATCGTCATCTGCGAGGGGTACACCGACGTGATCGGGTTCGGCGTGGCCGGGGTCGAGCGGGCGGTCGCCACGTGTGGCACCGCTCTGACCGAGGACCACATCCGGCTGCTCAAGCGGTTCGCCCCCAAGCTCGTCCTCGCATTCGACGCCGACAACGCCGGTCAGGCCGCCGCCGACCGGGTGTACGAGTGGGAGAAGGCCCACGAGGTCGACATCGCCGTGGCCGATCTGCCCGACGGCGTCGACCCGGGCGATCTGGCGCAACGCGACCCCGATCGGCTTCGTGCGGCGGTCGAGCAGGCGAAGCCGTTCCTCAAGTTCCGGGTCGAGCGGGCCTTGGAGGCCGGCGACCTGAGCACGGCCGAGGGGCGGGCCCGCACCGCCGAGCACGCCCTCGATGTCGTGCGCGAGCACCCGTCCGACCTGGTGCGGGATCAATACGTGATGGACATCGCCCAGCACTGCCGCATCGACGTCGCCCAACTCCGCAACCGCCTGGCCACCAACCGGCCGCTGGTCCACGCCGAGCCACGACGACGCAGTGTCGATCGCGAGACGCCCGAGCTCGAGGCACTCCGCCTGGCCATCCAACGGCCGCTCGACATCGGCGGCTACCTCGACGTCGCACTGTTCGAGGACGATCTGCACTCCGCCGCGTACCTCGCCCTGGCACCCGGAGGTTCGTTGCACGAGGCGATCGAGCGGGCCGACCCGGGGGTGGCCGAACTCCTGAGCCGCCTCGCCGTCGAGGACACCGAGGCCGAACCGATCGACGTGGCGGTGCGGCTGGCCCACGAAGCCGGCCGGCGGATGCTCGACCGGCTGCGCTCCAGTGGCTCCGACGACGACCTCCGCCTCGCCGTGGAGCTACGGCCCCTCGTCGACCGGACCGTCGACCACTCGGCTCCCGACGTCACCGCCGTCGAGGAGTTGGTAGCGTTCGTGGCCGAACGGGGACAACCGACAACATGACCCAGCCAGTACGTGCGACTTCGTGGTCCACGGTTCCGGAGAGCGAGATGGAAGCCCTTCTCCTCACCGGCAAGACCAAGGGCACACTGCGAACGAGCGAAGTCACCGCGGCCCTGTCCGATCCTCCCGACAGCGACACCCTCGATTTCCTGGTCGGCATGCTTCGGGGCGAAGGGGTGGAGGTCGTCGAGGACGGCGACGCCCTGGCTGCCGACCTGGCCGATGCCGAGGACGACCATCAACCCGAGGTGCGCGAGCAGCCCAAGTTCGTCGAGGACACCGAGGCCGACGACACCGTCAAAGCCGCCCGTCGGGCCCCGATGCGTCGGCGCCAGATCCGGGCAGCCAGCCATCGAAGCACCAAGGCGGGCAGCGGGTCGAGCGATCCGGTGCGGATGTACCTCAAGGAGATCGGCAGGGTCGACCTGCTCAACGCCGAGGGCGAGGTGTACCTGGCCAAACGGTTCGAAGCCGGCATGCTCGCTTCCGAGCGCATGGCCGATCTGGCAGCGTCGGGCGAGCTCGAGCACCTCGAGTTCGCCGAGCGACGGGCCCTGCGCCGCCAGATCACCGACGGCGAGGACGCCAAGGATGCGCTCATCGAGGCCAACCTGCGTCTCGTCGTGTCGATCGCCAAGCGCTACGTCGGCCGGGGCATGCAGCTGCTCGATCTCGTGCAGGAGGGCAACCTCGGGCTCATGCGTGCGGTCGAGAAGTTCGACTACACGAAGGGCTTCAAGTTCTCGACCTATGCCACGTGGTGGATCCGCCAGGCCATCACCCGAGCCATCGCCGATCAGGCCCGCACGATCCGCATCCCGGTCCACATGGTCGAGTCGATCAACAAGGTGCACCGGGTGCAGCGCCAGATGATCCAGCGGCTCGAACGTGAACCCACCGTCGAGGAGCTGGCCGCCAAGGTCGACATGACGCCGGCCAAGGTGCGCGAGATCCAGCGCATCAGCCTCGACCCGCTGTCGCTCGACTCGCCGGTGGGCGACGAGGACGGCGATTCGAACCTGGCCGACTTCATCGAGGACCCCGGCGCCACCTCGCCGGCCGACGCGGCGGCACGGGGCATGCTCAACGCCGCGGTGCTCGAAGCACTCGAGGAGCTCAACGAACGCGAAAAGCAGGTCATGCGGCTCCGCTTCGGCATCGAGGACGGCCGGGCGCGCACGCTCGAAGAGGTCGGCAACGAATTCGGGGTGACCCGCGAACGCATCCGCCAGATCGAGGCCAAGACCCTCGCCAAGCTCCGGCACCCCCACCGGAGTCAGAAGCTCCGCGACTACCTCGACGGCACCTGACCGTTCTGGTGCACCCATGTTGTTCGCCAGTGCGAACGACGTGTACCAGAACGGGTCAGGTCAGGGTCAGGGTCCGGGTCGGGGGCCGGGGTCGGTGACCTCGACCGATCCGTAGCGCTCGACCCGGATGCCACGGGGCCAGGCCTTCGGGCGCAGGCCCGCCTTGTGCCACAGGGCGGCGATGAACTCCCGGGCGTCCGGGATCTGCTTCCACATGACCGGGAGCAGCGTCGCCCGGTGGCGGCCGGCGTCGACGGTGAGCCCGTCGCCGGGACCGACCTGCTGGACGAGTTGGTCGTAGCCGGCCACGTCGAGGGGCACCGACGGGGTGAGCAGGCTGACCTCGATCTCCATGTCGGCGAAGTCGGCGGCGGTGATCGGGGGGAGGCGTGGGTCGCGGAAGGCGGCGGCCACCGCCTTGTCGGCGACCTCTTCGGCCAGTGATCTGCGGGCCTCGAGCGTGCCGATGCAGCCGAGCAGGCGACCGTCGCGGTGCAGCGACACGAACGCCGCGCCGGGCTCAGTCAACTCCTCGGGAACGCCGGTGAGATCGGGCGCGGGGTCGCCTCGAAGTCTCGCTGCGATGGCGTCGGCGGCGACACCGAGCAGGGGAGCGAGGTTGCTCGGTGCGTCGTCGGGCCGGAGCTGATCGGCGCGGAAGGCGGCGTAGCCGACCACGCGGTCGCGGTCGCCGGCGGTCTCGGCGGAGGTGCGCCGGTCGAGCAGGTCGAGGTCGAGGCCGTGGCGCTCGGCTGCCACGAGGAAGCCGCGCAGCGGGAAGTAGCCGCACGCGTCGCCGTGATCGAGGGCCGCGCCGTCGAGCGCCGCGATGTGCTCGCAGGTGGCGGTGTCCCGCCGGGCCGCCGTGACGTGCGGCAGATAATGGCTGAGGTCGGTGCTGATGACGATGAGCGTCTCGTCGCCTCCCCAGACGTCCTCGAGGACACCGGCCACGTCGTCGGGTGGAGTCTCGCCCACGATGATCGGAAGCAGTTCGAACGCCCCGAGGGTCTCCTGGAGGAACGGGAGCTGCACTTCGAGGCAGTGCTCGGCCCGGTGCGGGCGGTCGTCGACGGACAGCGACGGGTGCGCGACCACCAACGCATCGCGAGCCGCGATGTCGATGGGGATGCGGCCGAGCGGCGTGTCCCAGGCATCGGCCCCGGTGATCGCCATGCCCCGGAGCGCCACGGTGTGAGCCGGACCCAACAGCACCACCTGCGTGATGCCGGTGTTTCCCGACAGGCCGGCGTAGGCCGAACCGGCGATCGGCCCGGAGAACACGTAGCCGGCATGGGGGGCGATGATGGCCTTCGGCGTCTCGGACTCGCCGCCGTCGAGATGATCGCCGAGGTAGCACCGGAGGTCGCGCCGAAGCCGCTTCGCCTCGGCCGGATAGAAGCGGCCGGCGACGGCGGGGGAGCGGACCTGCATCACGACCGACCGTGCATCCTGACGGAGACGCGCTGGCGGCCCCAGTGCCCTGCCGGACCGTCGAACACCCCGGCGATGGCGGCGCCGCACGTGGTGCAGTGACCGTCGTCGGTGAGCCGGTAGTCGCCGAGCTGGTACCAATCGCGTTCGATGACCCTCGTCCCGCACTCGGGGCACCAGGTGCTGTCGGCGTCGGGGTGGTGGGCGTTTCCGATGTAGGCGTAGCGGACGCCGTTGTCCATGGCGATCTTCCTGGCCCGCAGCAACGTCTCGACCGGGGTCGGAGCGATGTCGGTCATCTTGTAGTCGGGGTGGAACGCGCTGAAGTGCATCGGCACGTCGGGCCCCAGCTCGCCGGCCACCCAGCGGGTCATCTCGTCGAGCTCCTCGTTCGAGTCGTTCTGGCCGGGGATGAGCAGCGTTGTCAGCTCGACCCAGGTGTCGGTCTCGTGCACGAGGTAGGTCATCGTGTCGAGCGCATCGCGGAGCGAACTGGCGGTGACGTGCCGGTAGAAGTCCTCGGTGAAGGCCTTGAGATCGACGTTGGCGGCGTCGACGTGGGCGAAGAGGTCGCGCCGTGGCTGATCGCAGATGTAGCCGGCGGTGACGGCCACCGTCTTGATCCCGAGGTCGTGGCAGGCCACGGCGGTGTCGATGGCGTACTCGAGGAAGATCGTCGGGTCGTTGTAGGTGAATGCAACGCTCCGGCAGCCGCCCTCGTGCGCCGCCCGGGCGATGCCCTCGGGGCTGGCATCGTCAGCGAGCGTGTCGATCTCCTTGGACTTGGAGATGTCCCAGTTCTGGCAGAAGCGGCACGCCAGGTTGCAGCCCGCCGTGCCGAAGCTGAACACCGACGAGCCGGGAAGGAAGTGGTTGAGCGGCTTCTTCTCGATGGGATCGACGCAGAAGCCCGACGACCGGCCGTAGGTGGTGAGCACGACCTGATCGTCGATCCGACCACGCACGAAGCAGACCCCTCGCTGGTTCTCGCGCAGCTTGCAGGCGCGAGGGCACACATCACACTGGACGCGCCCGTCATCGAGCGCGTGCCAGTACTTCGTGGGGACCGTCGAAGGATCGGCGAGGTCGATGGGTGCGCTCATCACCTTCGAGGGTAAGCCGATCCTTTCGCACAGGCACGGGACCAAAGGCCCATTGTTCGACTGCGGGTTGGTAGAGTTTCGACTCCCTTCCGGGGTAGCTCAGCTGGCAGAGCAACGGATTGTTAATCCGTGGGCCGTGGGTTCGAGCCCCACCCCCGGAGCGCAGCAACGACCGGTCCGAACGGCCGGTCGTTGTCGTTCGTCGACTTCGTTTCCCGGACCGCCTAGTGTCAGCTTCCCGCCCCGTCAGAACGATCGAGGAGAAGCATGGATACCCACGACCCGAAGAGCATGACCGTATGGCTCGCCCGGGGGCTGGCCTATGTCGCCTATGCGTTCGTGATCGTCACCCAGTTCATCCTCGTGCAGGGGTTCTTCCTGCTGCTCCTCGGCGCCAATCCTTCGTCGGGCTACGTGAACTGGGCCTACCGCAACCTGAACCGCGCCATGGAGCCGTTCTCGGGGATCTTCGATCCGATCGTCTTCAACGGCGACGCCGTCCTCGACACATCGATCCTCTTCGCCATGTTCATCTACGGCCTCCTGATCCTGCTGATCCGGGCCCTGCTCGACTGGCTCACCTTCCGCCTGGGCCGCCTCGAACGGATGCACGCCGCCGAGCAGGCCGCGGCCGCCATCCCCAGTGCCTCGGCGATGCCACCCGCGGTTCCGCCGGCCAGCGAGCCCGGCCAACCGTGACGGCCGTGATCATAGCCCGGTCCCGAGCCGGCGCGCCCTCGCACTGGCGTGCTTCGTCCTCGTCTCTCTTGCCCTGGCTGCGCCGGCGCACGCACTCGGTGGGACCACCGACCCGACCGAAGCGCCACCAGCGACGGAGGCACCGCCTGCGACCGAAGCACCTCCCCGTCACGGAAGCACCGTCCGCCAACCGACACCGCTCCCGACACCACATCGACGACGACCGAGAACCTCGTCAGCGGCGACAACCTCGACACCGTTCTGCTCTTGCTGATCCTCGGCATCGGTCTCATCGCCATCGCCGCAGCGTGGTCGGGTCGCCGCAACGCGGCCCCTTCGGGTGCGGGTTCGCCCGATGCGCCGCAGCGACGGCAGCTTCTGGCGAACGTGCGCTGGCTTCACGACGACGTGAGCGTGCGGGTCTTGTCGAGCCAGCCATTGGTCGCCTCCCAGCAGTGGGAGGCAGTCCGCTTCAAGGTCGAGGGCATGGCCAGCAACGCCAACAGCCTGTCTTCGAAGGCCGGCGGCGGCACATGGCACCGGCTCTCGCAGGCCATCACCGACACCATTGCGGCACTCGACTACGTCGTGTCGGTGCGCAACGACCCGACAGCCAGCCCGACCACGGTGGCCCAGGCGACCAGCCTGGTCGGTGAGAACCGCGACATCCTCATGCGGTGCGCCCATGTCGCGGCTGGCACCATCCACTGACCGCTACGGTCCTGGGCACTGCGTTTCGAAAACGAGGAGATGACGATGCGAGTGAAGATTCCGTTTGCGGTGCTGCTGCTGGCCTTGATGGTGGCGTATCTGCTGGGAACCGAGAACGGTCGTTCGCAGCGCGATGCGATCATGGCCAAGCTCGGCCGCACGCCGGCCCAGGGGTCTCCGGACGGGGCAGCAGAAGCCGCCTGAGCCCGCGGGGACATCCTGCATCCATCCACCGGGCTCGCCCCGTAGGACGGTGCAGGAGGTCCTCACATGTTCCGTCGCCCTGCCCACATCCCCGCCCCGCTGTTCGAGAGCCATCTCGCCGAGGTGATCCCCATGCGGGAACTCCACGCCTTGGAGCAACGGGGTACGACGATCCTCGTCCCGAGCGGGAGTGAGATCATCCGCGAGGAAGGCGTCGGTCGTGAGTGCATGGTGGTGGTCGACGGGACGTTCGCCGTGCGCCGGCGGCAGGACCTGGTCGCCGAAGTCGGCGCGGGCGACTTCATCGGCGAAGCCGCGTTGCTCACTCGCCAGCCCCGCAATGCCACGGTGACCGCGCTCGAGGACAGCAGCGTCTGCGTGTTCAACCCCCGCGAGTTCTCGTCGCTGCTCGCAGAGTGCCCGGCGATCGCCGCCCACGTTCGCACGGTCGCCGGCCAACGCGCACTCGTCGCCTGAGGCACGCGCTCGTCGGCCGACGGATTCGGAAGTGCGCGTCCCTAGGCTCAGTGGGTGATCACGCACGGCGCGGTGGGCAACCTGGTTCAGCGCGGCTTTCGACCCAGCTCTGATCAGTGGCCGTTCGATCCGCTCCGGATCCGCAGCTACTACGGCTGGGTCGTCCTCGCCGTCGGAACCGTCGGCATGGTCGCATCGCTGCCAGGCCAGACGGCCGGGGTCAGCGTCTTCACCGACCATCTGACTGCCAGCACCGGGCTGACCCGTCTGCAGTTGTCGGTCGCCTACCTCATCGGCACCGGCTCGAGCGGCTTCATGCTGCCCCGTGGCGGACGCGCCATCGACCACTACGGCGCACGTGTGGTGGCGCTGTCGGCAACGCTCGGGCTCGCCGGCACGCTCGTCGGATTCAGCCTCGTGGGGCCGATGAACGTCGTCGTCGGAATGATCGTGATGAGCGTCGGCTTCGGCTTCCTCCGGTTCACCGGTCAGGGACTGCTCACGCTGTCCTCCCGAACGATGATCTCCCAGTGGTTCGACCGGCGACGGGGAATCGTCAGTTCGATCGCCAACTCGTTCGTGAGCTTCGCGTTCGCCGCGAGTCCCGTCGTGCTCCTCGCGCTCATCGACCTCAACGGTTTCCGAGCGGCATGGCGACTCATGGCGGTCGGCCTGGTCGTCGTGGTGGGCACCATGATCGTCGTCCTGTACCGCAAGAGCCCCGAGACGTCCGGGCTCGTCATCGACGGTGGTGTCGCGGTGCCCGCCGACCGGACCGCCATCGTGATCGGCGACCAGGAGGACCTGACGCGGGACGAGGCGGTTCGTGACCGTCGCTTCTGGGCGGTGACGATCCCCGTGGCGGCGATGAGCGCCACCGCGACCGCCCTGACGTTTCACATCGTCGACTTCGGGGCCGAACTGGGCTTGGCCGACGACCAGGTGGTGAAGATCTTCGTTCCCATCGCCATGGTGAGCGTGCCGGTCACCCTGATCGGGGGGTGGCTGGTCGACGTCATCTCGCCGCTCGTCCTCGCGGCGGCCATGAGCATCGCCCAGCTCGTGATGTACCTGTCCCTTTCCCACATCGGCACCCCGATCTGGGCGGCCGTCGCCGTGGTGACCTGGGGCGTCGCCCAGGGCTGCTTCGCGCCCCTGACCTCAGCAGCGTTGCCGCGGCTGTTCGGACGGCGCCATCTCGGGGCCGTGGCGGGCGCTCAGATGAGCGCGTTGGTGATCGGCAGCGCCATCGGACCGGCGCTGTTCGCGCTCGTCGAGTCGACCGCCGGCAGCTACGAGGCGGCGCTCTGGGTCTCGGCGATCATGCCGGCCACCGGCCTGGTGTTGGCCCTGTCGGCTCGTCGTCATCCCGCTGTCGGTCCGACACCCCGCTAGACAATGGCTCGCGGGCCTGTAGCTCAGTGGTTAGAGCAGACGACTCATAATCGTTCGGTCGGTGGTTCGATTCCACCCAGGCCTACTCAGCTCTTGTCGCGCTGCTCCGAGTCGGGCATGCGGTCGTTCCACACGCGGTCGGGGTGGTCGGAGGCGAGGTGGATCTCGAGTTCGGCCCGGCTGGCCTCACGCACTCCACAGAACGGGCACTGGTTCACGTTGCTCATCGCCCCATTCTGGCTGAGCAGTCAGCTGTCGAGCCAAGCAGGCGCGTGGTCGAGCAGATACTGGCTGACGTCGTAGCAGCGGTCGTACATGTCGCACATCGCCTCCTGACCGGTGAAGATCTTGGCGAGCGAGATCTCGACCCGGGCCTGGATGGTGAGCGTGCGCTGCGCCGCGTCGGTGACATCGGCGTAGCTGTCGATGGCCGACACCTCGAGGGGGAGGTCGGGTCCGCCTATGCCGGCCAACTCGGTGGCCAGCACCAGCAGGTCCGGGCCCTTCGGGAGCGGTGGGAGCGCCCAGTTGAACACGAGCGGGAACGTCAGGTCGTCGCTGGGCTCCTCGTACTCGGGGAGGTCGATGATGGCGTCCTCGAACGCCAGCAGCGCCCGCGGGTCGATGTCGAGGGCGAGGTGCAGGTCGAGCGGCCCGCCACACGCCTCCTCGGGGTGGAGGTCGACCTCCCAGGCCTGACGCAGCGAATAGGTCTCGACGAAGTGGCGCTCGTCGTGCACATGGAACCGGTGATCGACGGCATGGTCCTTCAGGTCGGCGACGAACCCAGCGATGTCGATGGCGGCCACGCTCCCAGCCTGCCACTTCCGACCGGGAGGACCGGTACCGTCGTGCGCCTGATGAGAGACGACTCGCTGCTCGAGGTACTCCATGAGGTGGCGACGGCCGTCCGTTCGGCACTCGACGGCCTCGCCGACTGGGGTGAGGCCGGCACCCGTGCCGGGCAGTATCACAGCGACCTCGCAGCCGACGAGGCCGCGCTCGCGGTGCTCGATGGTGCAGGTCTCGGCTGGATGAGCGAGGAGACGGGTGCGCAGCACACCGATCGTGACCTGGTCGCCATCATCGATCCGGTCGACGGCTCGACCAACGCCGGCCGCGGCATCCCGTGGTTCGCGACGAGTCTCTGTGTGCTCGATGCCGACGGGCCCCGGGCTGCCCTCGTGGCCGACCAGGCTCGCGACCGCCGCTACTCGGCGATCCGGGGCGGCGGCGCGTTCGTCGACGGCGAGCCGATCTCGCCGACGGCGAGCACCGATCTCGGCTCGAGCATCATCGGCCTGTCGGGCTACCCGCCCCACTACCTCGGCTGGAAGCAGTTCCGGGCTCTCGGCGCGGCGGCGCTCGATCTCTGTGCGGTGGCCGACGGCACGCTCGACGCCTATCTCGACTGCAGCCCCAACGCCCACGGCTCGTGGGACTATCTCGGCGGGATGCTCATCTGTCAGGAGGCCGGTGCCGTGGTTGCCGAGGCGTTCGGTCGACCGCTCGTCGAGATCGATCACGCGGCCCGACGCACCCCGATCGCGGCCGCGACGTCGGCGTTGCTCGATCAGGCGGTCGCCGCCCGCCGTTCGGTCGAATGGCCCGACGACCCATCGATGACCGAGTAGGTGGAATCGAGGTCGGCTCGTAGGCTCGACAGGTGTTTCGATCGGTCTATTCCATCCTCTTGCAGGTGTATCGCCGGATGCCTGTGCTGCCGCGTCGTTGGATCGTCCGTGGCATCGCGCCGAGCTTCACGGTCGGATCGATGGTGGTCGTCGAGCGATCGGACGGCCGGCTGCTCTTCGTCCGCCAGTCCTACCGCAACAAGTGGGGGGTTCCCGGTGGGCTGCTCAAGCGACGAGAGGCGGCCGGCGAGGCCGCCGTGCGCGAGGTCTACGAGGAGGTCGGCCTCCGGGTCGAACTGATCGGACCACCTGGTGTGGTCATCGATGCGGTTCCCCAGCGGGTCGACGTGGTGTTTCGTGCCCGGCCCATGCCCGGCACCGACCTCGATGCCCTGCAGCCGTGCTCGCCGGAGATCGAGGCGATCGCCTGGCACGCACCGAACGTGCTTCCCGAGCTCCAGTTCGAGACGGCCGGTGCCCTGGTCGAGCTGGCCCGGGCGACCTCGGAGCAGAGCCGCCGACCGGTCTCGATCGACGATCTGGGCAACATCTTCCGCGAGCGCCCGACCGGTTGATGGGCCGGGCCGGCTGATTCAGCCCATCGTCGACAGATGTCGGGTGTGGCCCGGGCTGCACGGGTGGCGCAGCTTGGTGAGGGCCTTGGCCTCGATCTGGCGGATCCGTTCACGGGTGAGGTTGAACTTCTGCCCCACCTCGTCGAGGGTCAGCGGTCGCTCGGCGTCGAGCCCGAAGCGGAGGGTGAGGATCTCCTGCTCGCGGTCGTTCAGGCTCGCGAGGAGCCGCCGGAGATCGTCGCGCTCGAGCGCGGCAGCGGCGGCCTCGAACGGAACCTCGGCGCCCTCGTCGGCGAGCAGATCGCCGAGTTCGGTGTCGTCCTCGCCGATGCCCGTCGACAACGACACCAGATCGAGACTGACCGACCTGGCCGCCTCGACCTTGCTGCAGGGCGATGCCCGTCTCGGCGGCCAACTCCTCGTTGGTGGGCTCGCGGCCGAGGGTCTTCAGCAACTGGCCGGATGCACGGGTGAGCGTGGTGATGGTGTCGACGAGATGTGAGGGCAGGCGGATGGTGCGGCCCTTGTCGGCGATGCCGCGGCCGATGGCCTGGCGGATCCACCACGTGGCATAGGTCGAGAACTTGAAGCCCTTGCGGTGGTCGAACTTCTCGACCGCCCGGATCAGGCCCAGGTTGCCTTCCTGGATGAGGTCGAGCAGCGGCAGCCCGGTCGACTGGTAGCGCTTGGCGATCGACACGACGAGACGCAGGTTCGACTGGATGAACTGCTGCTTGGCGTCGGCGGCCTCGGAAATGGCCCGATCGAGTGTGCGCTTGCGGGCTCGGGTGACTCCCTTGGCGATCTCGGCCTCGGCCTCCATGCCGGCTTCGATCTTCTGGGCGAGGTCGACCTCGTCGGCCGCGGTCAGCAGCGGATGCCGACCGATGTCGGCGAGGTAGCGGCCGACCAGATCGTCGGCGGCACCTCTCGCTTGGCGTTGGCGGCGTGGGGCCATTGCTCAGATCCCCCTGCAGAGTCCGTGAACTGGCACGGAGACGAAGGTAATGGCGCGGATCTCATCGATCGGGGATGGTCGGTGTCGCTATCGCCCTGGACCTCCCTAGTCTCGGCCGGAATGAGGGAGGGCTTGAATGCCCGAGCGGGATTTGTCCGACTCAGGCCAGGTGGTGTCGCACGGCTGCGAGCCAGGCGTCGCGGCGCTCTTCCTGCGGGCAGTGGGCCGCCCCTTCGATCACGACGAGGTCGGATCCGGGGATGGCGGCCGCAATGGCGTCGGATTGGGCGCGGAGGCCGGTGTCGAGTTCGCCGACGAGCACCGTCGTGGGGCAGGTGATCTCGGAGAGTCGGGCCAGCATCGATGGAAACGTGCGCAGCTCGGTGCCCAGCGAGGCGAAGGCCTCGACATCCATGTGGCTCAGCTTGTGTCGGCTTCGCTCCGCAATGCGCCCGCGGTCGGCCTCCGGCGCCACCGACGAATCCTCTGCGAACTTGGACACCATGTCGGCGACCGCGCTCATGCCCTCGTTGCGGCCCAGTTCGATCGTGCGATCCATCCAGTCCTGAGGGATCGACGAGCCCGGCTCGGCCAGCGTGTCCATCAGCACCAGCGAGGCCACGCGGTCGGGGTGGCCGAGGACGAATCGTTGGGCCACGATGCCACCCATCGAGTGGCCGAGCAGATGGAATCGGTCGAGCGAGAGCGCATCGAGGGCGGCCTCGGCATCGGCCACGAGCTGATCGAACGTGTAGCTCGCGGCATCGCCGGTGTTGGTCGAGTCGCTGTGTCCCCGGTGGTCCCATGCCACGACTCGCCGGTCCTCGGCGAGATCGTCGATCACGTCGGCGAAGTCGATGCGGCCGCCGGTGAAGCCGTGCACGAGCACCAGCGGGATGGCGGGGCCGTTTCCCCGGTCGTCGGTCGCAAGCACAACCGAACCGATGTCGGTGGTGGTGTCGGGCTCGTACATCCTGACGAACCTAGTGCGGCCTCAGCGAGCCCCGTCGAGGGGGGACGAGCCTGCGCTCGACGACCAGGTGCACATGCCAGGTCCAGGATCGTGGTCGTGCCCGCCCGATAGATTGGCCGGCCCGGGCGTGTAGCTCAGCTGGCTAGAGCGCTTCCCTTACAAGGAAGAAGTCGGGGGTTCGAGCCCCTCCGCGCCCACCGCTGTGACCTGCGGAAACGCCGGACCGGGTCTCCGAGGTCGTTGCGTCGACAGCTTTCGTGCCCCAAAACGTGCCCCAGCGCAAAGGTCTCTCGTGGGGCAGGCGAGGTGATCCTGGACACCCATGAGCACATGAATCGACAGAGCCCCGCGTAGTGGTGGGTTTCGAGACGTGATGCTCGATGTGGTCACTCTCGTAGTTCGAGGGTGACGCCATCTGAAGCGCCCCGGGTTGCGTGACTGCTCTGACTATTGGGTGACGGCCTCGGCGGCCGGCGTTGTCTGACGGTAGTAGTTGTCTTCGTGTTCTGCCGGGGTGGTGTAGGTGGCGTTGTTGGTGATCTCGCCGTGGAGGCGTCGGTGGTTGAACCAGTCGACGTAGGTCATGGTCTCGAACTCGACGTCGTCGAGGCCGCGCCATTGTCCCTGCTTGTGGATGAGTTCCCACTTGTAGAGCCCGTTGAACGATCTCAGCCAGCGCGTTGTCGTAGCTGTCACCGCGGCTTCCGACCGACGCGACGACGCCGTTGTCGGCGAGCCGTTCGGAGTAGCGGATCGACAAATATTGGACGCCCCTGTCGGAATGATGGACCAGCTCAGCGAGGTCACGGCCGGCGCGTCGACGGTTCCACACTGCCATCTCCAGCGCGTCGATCGCGAGGTCCGATCGCAGTGACCTCGACGCCTGCCAGCCGACGATCATCCGCGAGTACACGTCGATGATGAACGCGACGTACACCCATCCGGTGTGGGTCTTGACGTAGGTGAGATCGGCGACCCAGAGCCGGTTCGGTGCCGGTGCCCGGAAGTCCCGCTCGACCAGATCGGCCGGTCGCGCGAGGCGGTCGTCGTGAGCGGGTGGTGACCTTGAAGGCCTTGCCCCGTCTGGCACCCGACAGGCCCTCGACGCGCATCAACCGCTCGACGGTGCACCGAGCGACCCTGATCCCCTCGCGGTTCAGCTGGGCCCAGATCTTGTCGGCGCCATAGACGAACAGGTTCTCCTCGTAGACCCGGCGGACCTCGACCACCAGCTCGGCGTCGCGTAGGGCACGAGCCGACGGTGGCCGCTTCTTGGCGACCCAATAGGTGTTCGGGGCGATCCCGCAGCCGTGCTCACGCAGCACGTTGCAGATCGGCTCGACCCCGAACCTTCCGCGATACACGTCGATGAACGCGATCACTTCTTCGACTGGCGGTCGAGCTCCGCCCCGAAGAAATGCGCAGCCGATTTCAAGATCTCATTCGCGCGGCGCAGCTCCTTCACTTCACGCTCCAGGTCCTTGATCTGTGCTCGCTCATCGGTCGTGAGCCCAGGGCGCTTCCCGGCATCGGTCTCAGCCCGACGCACCCACAACCGCAAGGTCTCGTGATGCACATCGAGCTTCTCCGCGATCGAACAGATCGCCTTCCACTGCGAGGAGTACGCGTCCTGGTGATCGAACACCATCCGGACGGCACGCTCACGGACCTCGTCGGGATACCGACCCGGCCGCCGTTGCTTCTTCTCTGACATCTGCTCATCCTCTCAAGAGAACAAGCAGTCACCGACCCCGGGGCGCTTCAATCCATCGCGCGGGCGACTTCTGCGTCTTGGCCTGCGACGAGGTGCTGATACAGCAACGCCGCGACTGGGGTCGAGTGACCCATCCTCGCCATCACGGCCCGAAGCGGCGCCCCGGTAGCAGCTGCGAGTGTCGCGCCGGTGTGCCGGAGGTCGTGGAACCGAAGGCCGGGCAATCCCGCGGTTTCGGTGGCCGGTAGCCACATGCGTCGTCGGAAGTTGCTGCCGTTGTCCGTCGACGCCACGCCGTTCGGGCTCTGGGCGCCGACCGCACGTCGTTCCAGGCGGAACGCGGTGTCCGGTAGCATCGGGCCACTCTCCCCCGATCACTGACGGACCCTGGTCCGCCGACGAAATCCACAGGACGTGCCGATGGGCATTCATATCGGCATCGAGCACCGCACGACGTACCGCTTCGATCGATCCGTGCAGATCCATCCGCATGTGGTGCGGTTGCGGCCGGCCCCGCACTGCCGAACACCGATTCTGGCGTACAGCCTTCGCGTCACGCCGAGTGAACACTTCGTCAACTGGCAGCAGGATCCGTTCGGCAACTTCATGGCCCGCCTGGTGTTTCCCGAGCCGGCCGATCTTCTCGACATCACCGTCGACCTCATGGCCGACCTCACCGTCATCAACCCGTTCGACTTCTTCGTCGAGGAATCGGCGAAGGCATTCCCGTTCGCGTACGAGCCCCACCTCGCCCAGGATCTCGAGCCCTACCTGCGACCGGACGGTGCCGTCGGTCCGCGACTGAAGAGGTGGCTGTCCGGATTTCGGGCAGGCGATGTCGACGCCCCGATCGCCGACTTCCTCGTCGGGCTGAACCGCCGTCTCTACGACGACATCGCCTATTCGATCCGAATGGAACCCGGGGTGCAGACGCCCGAGGACACCCTCACCCGCGGTGTCGGATCGTGTCGCGACACCGGCTGGCTGCTCGTCGACGCACTGCGCCGGCTCGGACTCGCCGCACGCTTCGTGTCCGGATACCTGGTGCAGCTGACATCCGACCAGCCGTCGCTCAGTGGCGCCGACGGGCCCGACGCCGACTTCACCGATCTCCACGCGTGGGCAGAGGTCTTCATCCCCGGTGCCGGCTGGGTGGGCCTCGACCCGACCTCCGGGCTGTTCGCCGGGGAGGGCCACATCCCGCTGGCGTGCACGCCGCACCCGGCGACCGCCGCCCCGATCTCCGGAAGCACCGCCTCGGCCGAGGTTGAGTTCGAGTTCTCGAACGTGGTCCACCGGGTCCGCGAGGACCCCCGGGTGACCCTGCCGTACACGCCCGAACAGTGGCGGCGCATCGACGAGGTCGGCGAGGCCGTCGATCGACGCCTCGCCGAGGGTGACGTCAGGCTGACCATGGGCGGCGAGCCCACCTTCGTCTCGATCGACGACATGGAGGGAGCCGAGTGGAACACCGAAGCCGACGGCGACGCCAAACGTGTGCTGGCCCACGAACTGGCCATGCGAATGCACGACCGATTCGCCAACGGTGGATTGATCCAGCACGGTCAGGGCAAGTGGTATCCGGGCGAACCGCTCCCTCGGTGGCAACTCGGCGTCGTGTGGCGCCCCGACGGCGAGCCCTTGTGGAAGCGTGGCGATCTGCTCGCCGCGCCGTTGAAGCCGGGCAGTGCCGACGGCGAGGACGCACGGCGGTTCGCACACGCCGTCGCGGCGCGGTTCGGGCTCGATGAGGACCGGGTCATCGCCGCATACGAGGATCCGATCGATCAGGCGTGGCGTGAGGCTCGCCTCCCCAGCGGAGATCCGCCGATCGCTGATCTCGACCCGGAGGAGGCCGACCGCATCGACGAACCCGACGCACGGGTCCGGTTGGTCGAACGGCTCCGCGGACCGGTTGCCGACCCGGCCGGATTCGTCCTGCCACTCCATCCCGCGCCCGATGGCAACGGCTGGCGCACGACGACGTGGTATCTGCGGCGCGGTCGCCTCTACCTCATCGCCGGCGACTCGCCGGTGGGTCTGCGGCTCCCCCTCGACTCGTTGACGTGGTCGCCGCTGCCGGCCGACTTCGAGCGCTCCCCGTTCGAGGCACGCGACGAGCTTCCGGCGCCGGGATCGTTGCCGGCGGCGGCCACGATCGTCGATCGCCACGAAGCGGCACCCACGGCGATCGCAGTCGAGGTTCGCGACGGCCATGTCCGGGTGTTCCTCCCGCCGCTCGAGCAGGCCGAACACGCGGTCGAGCTGCTGAGCGTCGTCGAGTCGGTTGCCGACGAACTCGACTGCGCCGTCGTGATCGAGGGCTATCCGCTGCCCGCGCGATCCACGGCTCACCACCCTGACCGTCACGCCCGACCCCGGCGTCATCGAGGTGAACGTGCAACCCAGCGCGTCGTGGTCCGAACTACGCGACCTCGTCGAGGTGTTGTACGAAGAGGCCCGGCTCACCAGGCTGGGGACCGAGAAGTTCTCCCTCGATGGAAGCCACACCGGTACAGGTGGGGGCAACCACGTGACCCTCGGCGGCGCGTCCCCGACCGAAAGCCCCCTGCTGCGCCGCCCCGACCTGCTGCGGAGCATGGTCACGTACTGGCAGCACCACCCTGCGCTGTCGTATCTGTTCTCGGGTCAGTTCATCGGGCCCACCAGCCAGGCTCCCCGAGTCGACGAGGGCCGAGTCGACACCGTGTACGAGCTCGAGATCGCGTTCGCCGAACTCGAACGGCAGGGCCCAGACGCATCGCCCTGGTTGGTCGATCGGCTGCTCCGACATCTGCTCGTCGATCTCACCGGCAACACCCACCGCTCGGAGTTCTGCATCGACAAGCTCTTCAGCCCCGACAGCGATCGCGGTCGGTTGGGCATCGTCGAGCTCCGGGCATTCGAGATGCCGCCACATCCGCAGATGGCACTGGTGCAGTCGTTGCTCGTCCGGGCCCTCGTCGCCCGATTCTGGGACACGCCCTACGCAGGCCGGCTGGTGCGTTGGGGCACCGACCTCTACGACCGGTACCTGCTGCCCTGGTATGTCCGCGCCGACATCCACGACGTCGTTGCCGACCTGCGCCTTCACGGCATCGACTTCGACATCGCCTGGCTCGAGCCGTTCCTCGAGTTCCGCTTCCCCCTCGTCGGTGAGGTCGAACTCGACGACGCACGTGTCGAGTTGCGCGGCGCGATCGAACCATGGCACGTGCTCGGCGAGGAGGTCGCCGGTTCGGGCACCGCCCGGTACGTCGACTCGTCGGTCGAACGTCTCCAGGTGCTCGTCGAAGGTTTCAACCAAGCCCGCCACATCCTGACGTGCAACGGCCTACCGGTGCCCTTACACACCACCAGCACACCCGGCACCGGCGTGGCCGGCGTGCGGTTCAAGGCGTGGGCACCCTGGTCGGCGCTGCACCCGACGATCGACGCGCATGGTCCGCTCGTCTTCGACCTCGTGGACCGCTGGAGCTCGAAGTCAGTGGGCGGATGCACCTACGAGGTGTCGCATCCCGGCGGGCGCACCTACGACACGTTCCCGGTGAACGCCGCCGAAGCCGAGGCACGCCGTTGCAGCAGGTTCTTCAAGCACGGGCACACACCGGGGGTCGCCGATGTCGCCGAACTCGACCGGCTCGCCGCAAGCGTGCGGCGCGAGTATGCCCGCACGCTCGACCTTCGTCGCCACGCCGCGACCGACCGACCCTTCGTGAACACTTGACCGATCTCTCGACCGTCGATCCCCTGGCCCGGTATCAACCCGTTGCCGTCGGCCACGACGAGCTGATGCAGCCGGGCGGCGGAATCCGCGACCACTGGTCCGACCTGATGTCCGCGTATCAGACGCTCGGCATCGGCGAGCTGACGCTACGGCAGGACGAGATCCGGCGTCTGCTCGAGCAGGACGGCGTGACCTACAACGTCGCCGGCGACCTCGACCGGCTCAGCCGACCGTGGACCCTCGACCCGATCCCGTTCGTTCTCCCCGGCTCCGAATGGAGAGCGATCGAACGCGGTGTCGTCCAGCGCGCCGAGCTGCTCGATCTTGTGCTCGAGGACTTCTACGGCGAACGTCGACTGCTCCGTTCTGGGATCGTCCCGCCAGAGATGATCCTGTCCGACCCGCAGTTCCTGCGCGCATGTGACGGCATCCGGCTTCCCGGCGATCGGCAGGTCGTCGTACTCGGTACCGACATCGCCCGCGCCGCCGATGGCAGTTGGCTCGCGCTCGGGCACCGGGCGCAAGCACCATCAGGGGCGGCGTACGCGCTGGAGAACCGGCGGGTCCTGTCGCGGGTGTTCCCGCAGGTCTTCCGCCACACCGGGGTCCGGCGGCTGAGGCCGTTCGTCGATGCGTTGCGGGCTGCGCTCCTGGAAGCAGCGCCGCTCGGCGTGGACGATCCTTCGATCGTGATCCTGTCGCCCGGATCGCGCTCCGAGACCGCTTTCGAACACGCGTCGATCGCCGCGCAGCTCGGCTACCCACTAGTGCAGGGCTCCGACTTCGAACTCAGACGAGGTCGGGTCGGCCTCCGTACCGTCGGCGGTTGGGTTCCGGTCCACGTCATCCTGCGTCGGCTCGACGCCGGGTTCTGTGACCCGCTCGCGCTGCGTTCCGACTCCACGCTCGGCATCCCGGGTCTGGTCGACGCCTGCCGAGCCGGCGCCGTCAGCGTCGTGAACACGCTCGGCTCCGGCATTCTCGAGAACGCCGGACTCGCAGGCCTGATGTCGACGCTCTCGAGACATCTGCTCGGAGCCGATCTGTTGATCGACTCGGTTCCGTCCTGGTGGTGCGGAGAAGCCGCAGGCCGGTCGCACGTGCTCGCGAACCTCGGATCCCTCATCGTCCGTCCGCTCTCGCGGGTGCATCTTGAGCACTCGATCGACACCGCCCAGGCGAGCGCCGCCCAGCTCGACCATCTGCGGCGGCGGATCGTGGCCAGACCCGACCAGTGGGTCGGCCAGGAGCGACTCGCGCCGGGGTCGACACCGGTGCTTCGCCCCGACGGCATCGAGCCCTGCCCGACGGTGTTGCGTACCTTCGCCGTGGCGAGTGACCACGCCTACGTCGCGATGCCGGGCGGACTTGCCCGAACCGCCTCGAGCGACGCCAGCATGCCGATCACCAATCGGGCCGGCGCGACCTCGAAGGACATCTGGGTGCTCACCGGCGCGTCGGACGATCAGCCCGAGTTCTGGCCATCCGACGACAATCAGCCGGCACCGTCGCCGGTTGTTGCCCTTCCCGAGCGGGCCGCCGAGAATCTCTTCTGGCTCGGCCGGTACGCGGAGCGCGCCGAGGCCACCGTGCGCCTCATCCGCACCATCTCGACCCGCTGCGACGAGTTCCTCCAAACGGCCACGGGTCCCGGGCCGGCTTCGCTCGCCGTGGTGCTCGAAGCATTGACCCGCATCACCGGCACGTATCCGGGTTTCGTCGGCGACGACGCGCGCCTTCGTTGTTCGAGGACCCGACCGACGAGCTCTTCTCGCTGGTGGTCGACGAGCAGCGACCGGGAACCGTGGCCCATGCCATCGGCCACATGTTCGATGCCCTCGAGGTGGTGCGCGATCAGCTGTCGGTCGACACGTGGCTCGTCGTAGGGTCGCTGCAACGCGAGTTCGAACGTCTCGAACGCGATGCCGACGATCGTGATGGCGGCGATCACGGCGACGCGATGATGAACGTGCTGAACGAGCTGCTCCAGGGACTGCTTTCGCTCTCGGGTCTTGCGAACGAGTCGATGGTCCGAGACCTCGGTTGGCACTTCATGGAAGCCGGTCGCCGGATCGAGCGCGCGACGCATGTCGCCACGCTCGTCGGATCGACCCTGGGGTCCGAACGCAGCGCCCCGGTCGAGAGCCTGGTGGTTGAATCCGTGCTGATCGCCGGCGAGAGCATCATCACCTCACGTCGGCGCTACCGCTCGCAGGCCTTCGCTTCGACGACGATCGAGCTGCTGCTCGGCGACGCCGGCAACCCTCGATCTCTGCGATTCCAGATCGACCGGCTCGCAGACAGTCTCGACCTGATCGGCACCGACGGACCGGGCGAGACGCCCTCGTCCGCTCAACGGCCGCTCGACGAACTCACCCAGCTGCTCGCATCGACGGACTCGGCGCGGCTCGCCGACGTGGACGAGCTCGGTCACCGACCAGGGCTCGACCGATTCGTCGGCACGGTCCGCACCAAGCTCGCCGAGATCTCCGATGCGATCGCGTCCGAGTCGTTCATGCGACTGCACTCACAGCACGCGATGGTCGGCCCGATCGACCAACGTCGGCCGCTGCGACCGCGTCGGGACCGCCGGCATGATCTACGAGGTGGTGCACACGACGCAGTACGACTACGACGCACCGGTCGAGGCGAGCTTCGCCGAGATCCGCCAGTTGCCCGACGACGTCGACGGCCAGGTCTGTGTACATCGGGAGATCACCAGCCAACCTGCTCCCGAGCACCAGAGCGAACATCGCGACTACTTCGGCAACCTCACCGCGACCGTCGTGATCCGCGAACCGCACACGCGGCTGCTCGTCACCAGCGCCAGCTCGATCGACACCTCGGGTCGTCCGACCGACTTCGGCGCCGAGGGTCGACTCCCGTGGACGTCGTACACCGCCGCTGAGTCCGCCGCCGCCGATCTCCACGCATTCGAATTCAGCCTCGACTCGTCGCTGGTGACCCGCTCGCAGCAACTCGCCGACTATGCGCAGCCCTCGTTCACCGGAGACATGTCGCTGGTCGATGGTGTGACCGAACTCTGCGACCGGATGCACGCCGACTTCGAGTTCGACCCCGCCGCAACCGAGGTCGACACGAAGCTCGGCGACGTGATGGAGCTGCGCAAGGGGGTCTGCCAGGACTTCGCGCACGTCATGATCGGGTCGCTGCGCTCGCTCGGCCTCGCGGCGTGCTACGTGAGCGGCTACCTCGAGACCGAGCCGCCGCCGGGTCGTCCCCGCCTGACGGGGGTCGACCGCACCCATGCGTGGGTCGGCGTTTACCTCGGAGGTGACCGGTGGATCGGCGTCGACCCGACCAACAACCAAGTCGCCGGCCCCAGGTACGTCACCGCCGCGCGCGGCCGTGACTACGCCGACGTCCCCCCGCTGAAGGGCGTCATCTTCACCGATGCCGAAGAGAGCCGAGCTCACCGTCTCCGTCGACGTGGCCGTCCAGTCGGGAGCTGCGCAGCAGTAGTTTCAGCGAATGGAGCCGTTCCCGTGCTCGGTCTGTGGGCAGCTGCTGTTCTTCGACAACTCGACCTGTCTGCGCTGTGGATCGCTGGTCGGCTACCTTCCCGACTCCCGCGAACTGGTTGCGTTCGCGCGCGGTCGAGTCGGGGTTCGAGCGCTCCGACGGATTGCCGGGCCGGTACCGCCACTGTTCGAACCAGCTGGTCGCACGCTGCAACTGGTTGGTTCCCGAAGATGACCCCGTCGATCGCTGTGCGAGCTGCTGCCTCACCTCGGTCCGCCCGAACGACACCGAGATCGACTCGCTCGAGGCGTTCGCCGACGCTGAAGCCGCCAAGCGCCGACTCCTCCACCAGCTACGGGCACTCGAGCTGCCGGTCCTCGATCGATCGGTCGACGGTGAGCGGGGCGTGGCCTTCGAGTTGTTGTCGTCACGCGGTCGGAACGTGATCACGGGCCACGACTCGGGCGTCATCACCCTCGATCTCTCCGAGTCCGACGATGCCCATCGCGAGTTCGTGCGCCAGCAGCTCGGCGAGCCGTATCGCACGGTGCTCGGCCACCTCCGGCACGAGATCGGGCACTACTACTGGCCGAGTCTCGTCGAGCAGAACGGGAACCTCGAGGCGTTTCGCGCCTTGTTCGGTGATGAGCGGGTGTCGTACGAGTTCGCACTCGGACGGCACTACGCACAAGGCGATGCCGACTGGGCCGACACCCATGTCAGCCAGTACGCGACGATGCACCCCTGGGAGGACTGGGCCGAGACGTTCGCCCACTACCTCCACATCGACACGGGGCTGGTGACTGCCCGGGCCATCGGGTTGGCGATCGGTGAACCGGCACAGTCGGCGGGCCATGCGGCCTGGACGACACGTGCCCACGTGTCCATCGGGAAGATGGTGCAGTCGTGGTTGGGGCTCACGCTCGCCCTGAACGCCATGGCCCGCTCGATCGGCCAATCCGATCTGTATCCGTTCGTCCTCTCGCCCGACGTGGTCGAGAAGCTGGAATTCGTCCACCGTTGCATCCACGCCGAGGTGAACTCATGAACGACGATCTGCAATCCGTGCTCGATGCTCGGCGGTCGGTGACGTCGCATCTCGAGGTGTTCGTCGCCGAGGAGTCCGACATCGTGTTGTCGATCGCCGTTGCCGACGGGTACGAGTGCGACGACGAGCAGTTGTTGGTGAGCCTCGGCGGCGTCGCTCTCGACGCCGATTCGGACGGCCACCTCTGCTTTCTCGAAGACGTCGGGCCGGGCCTTCTGCTCGTCGACTACCACACGACTGTGCTCGACGCTGCGCCGCCGGCGACGGCAACCGCACAGGACGTGTTCAAGTACATCCGACCGAGTCGTTACTGCGAGTCCGACCGCCTCGGTCCGCTGGCGCGGGCCGAGTTCGGTGGGCTCCGAGGTCCCGATCTTCTCGCCGGGGTGTCGAGATGGGTCGGCGGCAACATCGCGTACGTGAGCGGTTCGTCACGGCCGATCGATGGCGCGGTTGCCACCTTGCTCGGGAGGGCAGGGGTGTGCCGAGACTTCGCCCACCTCACCGCAGCCCTGCTCCGGGCAAACCACGTGGCCGCACGGGTCGTCTCGGTGTACGCCCCCGGACTTTCGCCGATGGACTTCCACGTCGTGACCGAAGCGTGCATCGACCGGGAGTGGTACGTCGTCGACCCGACCGGTCTTGCGCCGCGAGGTTCGATGGTGCGGATCGCGACCGGCGTCGACGCATCCGACGTGGCGTTCATCACCACCTTGCGCGGTGTGGTCGAACTCAACCACATGTCGGTCACGGCGACGACGAACGCGGACCTGCCGACCGACGACCACACCGTGCTGGCCCGTCTGCGGTAGACGGGCGGGTCAGCTGGCCACGCCGAGCCCGATCAGGAACGAGCCAACTGGTCTCGATCTCGCGGTGGATGTCGGCGAGGCTGACCTGCAGATCGTCGACGAACTCGTGCAACGACCCGTCGACCAGCACCGACACGTCGACATCCTGGAGCCGACTCTGAGTCGCGGCGATCGCCGACATCGCTGCTGCGTGGCCCGGGATCTCGAGCAGCCATCGCGACGCCTCGATGAGCGTCGACTCGAGCGTTCGGGGGCACTTCGTGTCCGAGAGCAGGAAGGCGATCGTGGCGTCGGCCGAGTTGGGGGCGCCGCTGCGTCGGAACGGCTGGAGCGTGTCCAACGACCGCAGCGCTGCGAACCAGCAGATGTCGAGGTAGGGCTCGACCGGGCCGGTCATCTTCCGAAAGAACACCTCGTTCTGGACGTCGAGCACCCCCGTCGTGAAGTCGGCGCGCTCGAGCTGGCGACCCACCGTGAAGAAGCAGTAGGCATCGTCGTGACTCATCGAGTCGCCCAGCACGGCCACCAGGGTCCGGCACGCGCGGCTCACCCGTCGGAGCCAGTCACCGCGCACCCGTCGGTCGACCGCACCCGACGCGGTGGCGTCGACGTGATCACGGAGCTCGTTGAAGACCTCGGTCGCATCGACCGGGATGACGGCTCGGGCGACGCGGAGATTGCTGTGTGCTGCGGCGACCGAGGAGCGGATCGAGTTCGGGTTGGTCGTGTCGGCGCACAGGTACTCGACCACGGTCTCTTCGGTCGGTTCGTCACCAACGTCCAGCTCGGCATCAAGCACGTCGAGCAGCGGCCGCCACCCGATCCTGGCCGTGTGCGGGAGATCGATCACGAGGTCGGAGTGAGATCTGACGAGTCGAGCGGTGCCCTCGGCCCGCTCGAGGTACCGACCCGCCCAATAGGCGCTCTCGGCAACACGGGATAGCAGGAGCGGTGATGGTGTCTGGTACATGATTCCTATCTCGGTGCTCGGGGATGAACGGATGGGTCGACGATCCAGGTGTCCTTGCTGCCGCCGCCCTGGGAGCTGTTGACGATGAGCGACCCTTCGACGAGGGCGACACGGGTCAGACCCCCGATGGTCACGTAGGGGTCCTCGCCCGACAGGACGAACGGGCGAAGATCGAGATGGCGCGGCGCAATGGTGCCGTCGTCGGTGATCGTCGGGGCGGTCGAGAGGTCGAGGATCGGCTGGGCGACCCAGTTCCGTGGATCGGCTTCGATCTCTCGTCGGAGGTCGTCGAGTTCGGCGGCGCTCGCGCAGGACCCGATGGTCACGCCCTTGCCCCCGGCCTCGTTCGCCGGCTTGCACACGAGCGAGTCCAGGTTGGCGAGGACGTGGCTGAGGTGACTGGGGTCGATGCAGCGCCACGTCGGCACGTTGGCGAGTAGTGACTCCTCGCCGAGGTAATAGTCGATGAGCTCGGGGACGTAGGAGTAGACGACCTTGTCATCCGCAACACCAGCGCCCGGGGCATTCGCAATGGCAACGTTGCCGGCTCGCCAGGCGCCGATCAGCCCGGTGACACCGAGCAGCGAATCGGGCCGGAAGACCTCGGGGTCGAGGAACAGGTCGTCGACGCGCCGGTAGATGACGTCGACCCGCACCGGCCCGCTGACGGTGTGCATGAAGACGACGTCGTCTTCCACCACCAGGTCGGATCCCTCGACGAGGTGAGCTCCCATCCGTGTCGCGAGCAGCACGTGCTCGTAGTACGCCGAGTTGAAGACCCCGGGAGTCAGCACTGCGACGATCGGCTCGACGCCCGGCCGCGGCGAAAGTGCCTTCAACCGGATGCTGAGCTGTTCGGTGTACCCGTCGATCGGGAGGATGTCGAGGTCGCGGAAGAGGTCGGCGAACACGCGCTTGCTGACCTGCCGGTTCTCGAGCATGTAGGACACGCCCGACGGGATGCGCAGGTTGTCTTCCAACACGAAGACCTGACCGGACCCGTCTCGCACGAGGTCGCTGCCGCTGATGTGGGCCCACACGCCACCGTGCACGTCGACGCCCTCGCACACCTCGCGGTAGTTGGCCGAGTCGTGCAGGAGTTCGGCGGGGAACACGCCGTCCTTGACGATCTTCTGATCGTGATAGAGGTCGTCGATGAAGAAGTTGAGCGCCGTCAGTCGCTGGATGAGCCCATGGGAGATAGAGGTCCACTCGTCGAGCGCGATGATCCGAGGAATCACGTCGATCGGCCACTCCCGGTCGAGCGCACCGTCGTGGGAGTACAGCGTGAACGTGATTCCCATCGAACGAATGGCCGATTCGGCGGCATGCTGGCGATCGAACAGCTCGGGGCCGAGGGCTTCGAGGCGCTCGACGACGTCGACCGACCCGGGGCGGGCGCGCCCGTCGGACCCGATCATCTCGTCGAACGTGCCGTTTGCGTCGTAGGCCGATGGCCAGACCATGACGCCGTGTCTACGCGCGGCAACGTGCGACGAGGTTGCCGGTGTGTTATCAGCTGATGAACGGCTCTCCAGCAGACGGGTGCCGCCAGCCCCGGATCTCGTCGAGCGCATGGGTGTCGAGCGCTTCACAGACGGCAGCGAACTGGTCGGTCGCATCCGTCGTTGGCCCCTTCCGCGACGGTGGTCCAGTCCGTTGCGATTCCGACGTGTCGAGTTCGGCGTCGTCGGCGAGGGCCCTCACGGTGGGGCTCCTCGGATCCGACCGGTGGGCGCGGCTGAGAATCAGAGTGCCGGTGCTCGGCCGCAGGATTCACATTTCGTTCACCCAACCTGGCTTTGCGCTCGCGAGACTCGACGCATGGACACCCCGAGCGAACTACGACATGACGGATTGAAGGCCTGGGTCGCCGAGATGACGGCCCTGTGCACACCCGACCGTGTGGTCTGGTGCGACGGCAGCGACGAGGAGTACGACCGCCTGTGTGACGAACTCGTCGATGCGGGCACGTTCACTCGACTCAACGTCGAGTTCGCGCGCCAACAGCTTTCTTGCCCGAACCGATCCGAGCGACGTCGCACGCGTGGAGGACCGCACCTTCATCTGCACGCGCACCGAACAGGACGCCGGTCCCACCAACAACTGGATGGAGCCGGGTGCCATGAAGGCGATTCTGCATGACCGGTTCAGCGGCTCCATGAAGGGTCGGACCATGTATGTGATTCCTTTCAGCATGGGTCCGCTGGGATCGGACATCTCCCAACTCGGAGTGGAGATCACCGACTCCGCCTATGTCGTCGTGAATATGAAGCTCATGACGCGGATGGGGACACCGGTGTACGACGAGCTCGGCACTGACGGCGAGTTCGTGCCTTGCATGCACACGATGGGAGCTCCCCTGAGTGACGGCGAGCAAGACGTCGTCTGGCCCTGCAATCCCGACGACAAGTACATCGTGCACTTTCCCGAGGAGCGTTCGATCTGGAGCTATGGCAGCGGTTACGGCGGCAATGCCCTCTTGGGCAAGAAGTGCCTGGCCCTCCGCATCGCCTCGACCATGGCTCGCGACGAGGGCTGGCTCGCCGAGCACATGTTGATCATGGGGGTCACCGAGCCCTCCGGCGTGAAGACCTACGTCGCTGCTGCGTTCCCGAGCGCCTGTGGGAAGACGAACTTTGCGATGATCGTCCCGCCGCCTGTGTTCAGGGACGAAGGCTGGAAGGTCACGACGATCGGCGACGACATCGCCTGGATCAAGCCCGGCGCCGACGGCAAGCTCTACGCCATCAATCCCGAGGCCGGCTACTTCGGGGTCGCACCCGGGACCTCGTACGAGACCAACCCGTCGGCCATGGAGACGATCAAAGCGAACTCGATCTTCACCAACGTGGCGCTGACTGACGAAGGGGACGTGTGGTGGGAGGGCATGAATGGCGAACCTCCGGCCCACGCCATCGATTGGCGAGGGAACGACTGGACCCCGGACAGCGATGCGACGGCCGCCCATCCCAACGCCCGGTTCACCGCCCCGGCCGAGCAGAATCCAGTCATCGATCCGCTGTGGGACGATCCGAAGGGCGTGCCCGTCGATGCGTTCGTGTTCGGCGGGCGACGGTCGGGAACGATGCCGCTGGTCGTCCAGGCGTTCAACTGGGCCCACGGTGTCTACCTCGCCGCAACCATGGGTTCGGAGACGACGGCTGCGGCGTTCGGCCAGCAGGGCGTCGTCCGTCGCGACCCGTTCGCGATGCTGCCGTTCGCCGGCTACCACATGGGCTCCTATTTCAACCACTGGCTCGGTTCGGTCGCTCCATCCAGAATCCGCCGCGTGTCTTCGGAGTCAACTGGTTCCGCCGCGACGCGGACGGCAACTTCGTGTGGCCGGGCTTCGGTGAGAACATGCGGGTGCTCCAGTGGATCGTCGAGCGGTCCCATGGCCGAGCCGTGTCGATCGAGAGCCCTCTGGGGTGGATGCCCCGCCATCAGGACATCAACTGGACCGGGCTCGAGGACTTCAGCGAGGACGAGTTCCTCCGTGCCATGTCGATCGATCGAGCAGAGTGGGATGCCGAGCTCCTCGAGCACGAGGAGCTCTTCATCCGCCTCCATGATCGGCTCCCGCCCGAGATGCGGGCGATCCGCGAGCTGACGGCCTCGGCGCTGTGGCGGTCACCCACCCATTGGGAGATGAACCCCGACCCCACGTGAGGCCGCCGCCGACCGCGATCTTCCTTCTGGTCTCCGACGTCGACGAGGCCGCGCCGCACAAGGCCGTGTACCTCGCCCTCGTTGGCGTCACCTGAACCCAGGCTGACCTGGGCGGAAACGTCCGAGTTCGCCAGGCCCTGAGGCAGCTCCGATCGCGCGTCCATCGTCGGGTCCGCCTACACCGGATTCGACCCCGACCCCGACAGCATGGCTGGCGAGCGCCTCCAGGTCGTCTGGATCGCCCGTGAGCACGGTGCCCCCGGGCTCGGCCATCGCGACGACCAGTGCGTCGACCGCAGAGCCGGTTCGGGCGCGTGCCCGCAGGTATCCCGCTCGCCGGGCCGCACGTTCGGAGACGACCGGCTCCACCTCGCAAGCCTTCAGGAACCGATTGATGTTGGCGTCCGTTCTCGCGGCACCCGATGTCGACTCCACGATCACGACCGTCGGGACGATGGGCGGCCAGAGGTTCTCGTCCTTCAGAGCCTTGATCAGGGCGGCTGCGCGACGAGTTCGTTGGCTGAGCCGGCTCAGCCCACCCGAGTCGAGGACGAGCACCGATCAGCTCGCGGGCGGCGGCCCGCTCGCGGATCCTCCGGGCGATGTTCGCGGCCCGTGCGTGCTCGCGCATCGACGGCTCGCCGACGTCTTCGACGAGCTCCCCGAGGTAGTCGTCAGCTGCCCGATTGAGTTCCTGGCGGCGGAGCTCTGCTTCGACCGCCTCCTGCAGAAGCTCGGACGCCGGGAGCTCAAGATCCTTCACTGCCTTGTAGAGCTCGTCGGGCGAGTAGACCTGCATCCTGGGCATACGCCTAACTATACATACATCATCCATCCGGCCGGCGGTGTTTCGGGATACACGACGAGCCCGCCCACCATCGGCACCTTCCGGACGGTGCCTCGGGCGGATGTCCGCGTTAGGCGGCGGTCGGCGCCCGCGCGATTGGCATCACTTCGGTGCGATCGCTCGCGGGCGACGTGGTCCACTATTCGGTCGTGAACGATGGCGTGCTCCAGGACAACGAACACTTGGCCCGTCGTGCTCGTGGACGGCACGGTTCACGGCGCGCTCGTTGGTGGAGCAACTCGGTTCAGCATCTCCTGGCGTACCTAACCGAGTCCGGCTTTGCGGCGTGCCCTCGGCCGCTCGGCTTCGACGACGAGGGACGTGAGTCCCTGACGTACATCGAAGGCGACTCGGGTCGAATCGCCGGACAGCACGTCGTCATCCCTGCTGGCCCTGGCAGCTTTCGCTTCCCTCCTCCGGGCCTTCCATCAGGCTGTTCGGGACTACGTCCCACCGGCTCGTGCGGAGTGGGCACTCCCAGCGACCCCAGATGCACCTCCGACCGGCGTGTGCCACGGCGATTTCGCACCCTGGAACGTCGTGTGGTCGGGCGAGCGTCCCGTCGGACTTCTCGACTTCGACCTGGCCCACCGTGCCCGGCCCGACGATGACGTTGCCTACGCTCTGCTGTACAGCGTTCCCATCCGTGATGATGACGACACCATGCGGATGCTGGGGGTCGACCAGGTTCCCCATCGTCGACAGCGCGTCGAGGTGTTCGCGGAGGCCTATGGCATCTCGCCGGATGGGCTCGTCGATCGGCCGCTGTGCGACAGAAGAAATACGCACGAGACGTTGAGCACCTCCGAGCCCGCGGCCTCGTGACCGGATGGACATCCGACGAGTCAATTGGCGAAACCATGAGATCGCCTCGTGGGTCGACAAACACCGGGGTCTATTCAGGCCTGCGTAACCGCACCGAGCGGGTCGGATCGAGGACAGGTTGCACGCAAAGATCGCTCCGGTCGGGGCGACGTTTCCGGATACGACGGCAGCCTCGCCGCCACCGGCACCTCGGGGACAGTCTTGGCAGCCTCGGAGCGACCACGGTCGAGGACGCTCACTGTTGGGAGTGGACCAAGCGGACTGGAACGTCTCTCTACTTGACATTGCACACTAGTAGGCGTAGTACGAGTGCATGCCGTCCGGTCATGACGCTCAGCTCCTCAAGGGCGTCCTCTCGCTTCCTCCTCCACCTGCTCGTGGTAGCGTGAGTCCTACGGCGACCAGGTCGTGCAACGCCTGCACGAGATCGGCTTCTCCGACATCGCCGCTGGAACGGTGTATCCGGCGCTATCGTGTTCAGCGCGAGGAGCGCCTGACCGCACGCCTCGTGGCGTCCGCCGAAGGGCCCGCCCGCAAGTACGACCCGGCCGACCGCCGCCGGATACGACGCCCTCACCGAAGGCGCTTCTCAGTGGGGATCACTCGCCGAGTTGGTGTCCGACCAGCTGTCCCGTCCCGATCCGGCGCCCCTCGAAAGGCCAGTGAATGCCCAACACCCTGAACCTCCTCGACCGCCTCCCCGGATCGAGCGCGTGGTGTGGAGCCTCGATCAACGTCTCTACGACCTACCGCGGAAGGTGCGAATTGAGAGACGGCGCGAGCTACGCAGCAACCTCATGGCGGCCGCCGCGACACCGACACGACGGCTGCGCTGCGAGACGTCGGGGGCAGCGGCGCCCTCGCCGCCGACTACCTCGATGCCCAGCTCGGTCCCGGTCCGCGGCACTCGTGGACAGCGGCAGGTGTCTTCTGTTCACCAGCACGCTGCTACTCACATCGGTGTTCTTCGACGCAGCGGACGCCTTCGGTGACGGCATCCTCGCCGGCGACCGCAGCGCCGACGGCACGTTCACCGGGCTGGCATCTCCTACCTACAAGACGATGTGACCTACACGGTGTCCGACGGAGCGCACCGCTTCGTCGGCGGCGCGTTCACCCCACTGACATGGACGCTGCTCCTC
>CAVPHU010000010.1:0-638380 GCA_963704815.1 uncultured Acidimicrobiaceae bacterium | reverse complement strand
AGAGCGGGAGTTGCGGGGAGCTGCGAGACCTGGCCCTCTCCGCGCAGCTCCTCAGCCGGTCGGGGTCCTTGGCAGGCGCACGCTCACCGTGGTGCCATTGCCGGGGGTGGAGTCGAGCTCGATGGTCCCGCCGTGGGCGTCGACGATCTCGGCGACGATGGCGAGCCCGAGGCCCGTGCCCCGCCGGCCCGAACCGCCGCTCGGATCGGCCTGCCAGAAGCGCTCGAAGGCCTGATCGACCTGTTCGGTCGTCATTCCGGCACCCTCGTCGGCGACGACGATCGTCACGAACTCGGCATCGGCGGACAGTTCGACCCGCGGGGTGTGCCGTCGCCGGCGTGGGCCCGCACGTTGCCGAGCAGGTTGCCGACCACCTGTCCGAGCCGGTGCTCGTCGCCCACCACGACCGCCTTCTCGGTGGTCAGATCGAGGTCGATCACCCGATCGGGTTCGACCACCCGGGCGTCGTCGACCGCGGCGCCGACCAACGGCACCAGGTCGACTCGCGAGGTCTCGAGCGGACGCCCCTGATCGAAGCGCGCCAGCAGCAGGAGGTCCTCGACCAGGACTCCCATCCTGATGGCCTCCTGCTCGATCCGGTGCATCGAGCGCTCGGCCGCCCGTTCGTCGTGGTCGCTGCTCCGGTACAGCTCGGCGTAGCCGCGGATCGAGGTCAGCGGGGTGCGCAGCTCGTGCGAGGCATCGGCGACGAACCGGCGAAGTCGCGACTCGCTCGCCGTCTTCGCGTCCACCGCTTCACTGATCTGGTCGAGCATCGTGTTGAGGGCGATGCCGAGATGTCCGACCTCGTCGTTCGGCTGGACGATGGTGGCCCGCTCCGAGAGGTCGCCGTCGGCGATGCGCTCGGCGGTGCCGATCATGTCGTCGATGGGCCGGAGGCCACGGCGGATCACGAACGACGCGAGGCCGGCCACGGCAAGCAGCGCGAGCACCCCTGCGGTCAGCAGGATCTGGGTCAGGCTCTCGATCGACTCGTCGACATCGGCGAGTGAGAGCCCGGTGACGAGCACGCCGTCATCGCCCTCGATCCCCACCACGCGATAGCGAGGGCCCGAGCCCTCGACCGGGTCGACGGTGTGCGGCTCGCCGTCGATCGCGAATCCGTCGAGATCGGGCAGCGGGTCTGGATCGTTCGCCGGCCCCGTCGTGATCGCAGCCACGACCTGCCCGTCGGTGTCGAGTTGGACGAACACGGCTCCGCTCACGTCGAACGGCGATCGACCACCGAAGCGCCCTGCGGGTCCGGGACGGTTCTCGTCGGCCGCGGGGAACTGCGGAAGTGAGCGCCCGTTGGTGAACCGGACGATGTCGAGGACCCGACGGTCGACCTGGTCGTCGATCTCGCCGATGAGCCGGGACTCGAGCGCGCTCACCGCGAGCACCCCCGCCACGGCGAGGATGACGGCGACACCGGCGACCAGGACCGCGGCGACCCGGCGCCGGATCACGGTTCCGAGCGCAGCACGTAGCCGAACCCACGCACGGTGTGGATGAGCGCCGGTTCGACGTCGTCGATCTTCTTGCGCAGGTAGGAGATGTAGTTCTCGACCACGCTGGCATTGCCGTCGAAGTCGTACTCCCAGACCTGGTCGAGGATCTGCGACTTCGACACCACCCGCTCACGATTGATCATGAGGTAGCGCAGCAGCTTGAACTCGGTCGGCGACAACTGGACCGGGTTCCCGGCGCGGCTGACCCGCATCGAGTCCTCGTCGATCCGGAGGTCCTCGTAGGACAACAGGTTGCCGTCGTCGCCGGCATCCGTATGGCCGGTCCGTCGAAGGATGGCCCGCACCCGGCCCACCAACTCCTCGAGGCTGAACGGCTTGGTGACGTAGTCGTCTCCGCCCTTCGTGAACCCCGACACCCGGTCCTCGGCGGCGTCGCGCGCGGTGAGGAACAGCACGGGAACGTCGTCGCCGTCGGCGCGCAGCCGTCGGCACACCTCGAAGCCGTCGACTCCGGGGAGCCCGACATCGAGCACCATCAGGTCGGGCCGATCGTCGGCCACCGCCCGCAACGCCGCTTCGCCGTCACCAGCGGTGCGCACGTCGAATCCGGCGATGCGGAACGCGCTCGACACGAGGTCGCGAATGTATTCCTCGTCGTCGACGACGAGGACCGATGCAGTGCTCATCTCGACAGTTCACCCCATCAACCTGGGAGTTCGCTCACCGAGCGCTCCGAGCCCGCTCACCGCCGGTGTCGGGCCATCACAGACTCATCACGGACTTGTGAGGTGGCTCCCACCGGAGCCGAGGAAGACCTTCAGGTGCGGTCTCCACCATGGGGTGCATCGAGGGAATGGCCCTCGAGCCAAACCAAGGAGCACTGATCATGGAATCCCCCACCAAGAAGACCACCGCAGCCCTGCTCGCCGGCCTGACCGCCGGTGGCGCCGCCGGAGCGATGTTGCTCGCCCCGGGCGTCAGCCTCGCTCAGGAGGCCGACGACGCGACGACCGAGGACACCGAGGTCGTCGACGAGACGGCCCCTGAGGCCCCCGAGGACCGCATGCGTCACGGCAAGGGCGAGCGCCTGGCCAACCTGGCCGAGATCATCGGCATCGAGCAGGACGCGCTCCGGACGGCGCTCCAGGACGGTCAGACCATCGCCGAGGTGGCCGAGGCGAACGGTGTCGCCACCGATGCACTGGTCGACGAGCTCGTCGCCGATGCAACGGCTCGCCTGGAGGAGCGGCTCGCCGAGCTGCCGACCCGCATCGAGGACCTCGTGAACGGCGAGCTCGACTTCGAGGGTCACGGGCCCCGAGGCGGTCCGTTCGGCGGTCCGCCCGCCGAGGAGGCCGGGAACTGATCCCCCGCCCGGACCCGGGGCCTGCACCACCCTCCTGGTGCCGGCCCCGGGAATTCGGCGCGCCCGAACTCACACGCGCCAAGACTCACACGCGATTGTGAGGCCGATCCCAGGTTCGGTGGGCATGCTGCGGGAGAAGCGAACCCAAGGAGCCCTTCCATGACCATTCGCAAGCCCGCTGCTGTCGGGGTCGTCGCCGCGTCCCTCGCCGTCGGAGGTCTCGCCGGTGCCACGTTGTTCGCACCGCAGCTCACCGGCGCCCAGGAGGACACCACGGCCGAAGACACTCCGGCCGAAACGACCGAAGACGCTCCGGCCGAAGATCGAGCCGGCCCGAAGGAGCGCATGGGTGAGCGTCTCGATCGCCTCGCCGAACTGGTCGGCGTGACCGGCGAGGAGCTCCGTGATGCGCTGCGTGGCGGACAGTCGATCGCCGAGGTGGCCGAGGCCAACGGGGTCGACCCCCAGACGGTCATCGACGAGCTCACCGAACAGGCCCGGGCACGCATCGAAGAGCGGCTCGCCGAGCTCCCCGACCGGATCGAGGACTTCGTGAACGGCGAGTTCGAGGGTCGGGGCCCCGGTCCGGGCGGTCCCGCTGGACGAGGGCCCTTCGGTCACCACCCCCGCCCCGGCGAAGCGCCCGAAGCCGGCGACTGACCACCAGCCGTCGACGTGAGGTCGCGGCATCACGGCTGCTGGGGCGGGCCTGAACTGCGCGAGGTGAAGGGTCGCACCTCCCCGGAACCCCCGCTCTGGCCGCTCCTTCGTCGCGGCGGGCCGCTCGGTTCTCCACGACGGGCGGCCGGTACGTTTCAGTCGGTGCCAGGCTTCGGAGCAGACGAGTGACCCGGCTCGGGGTCGGCTCGGTGCTGGTCGACGGGCACCTCGTGGCGGCCGATGTCGACGTGGTCGATGGGCGCATCAAGGCGATCACCCCGCCAACCATCGGGTCGACCACCATCGCTGCACCCGGGCTCGTTGATCTTCAGGTCAACGGCTTCGCCGGCGTCGACTTCGCCGGCTGCACGTCGAACGAACTCGAGGACGCGGCAGAGGCGCTCTGGGCCGCAGGCACGTCATGTTTCCTCCCGACCCTCACCACGGCGTCGGTCGACCGCCTGTGTGGGAGCCTCGAGGTCATCGCTCAGGTGCAGCGCGCCGGCCGCATCGCAGGACGAGCCGAGATCGGCGGCGCCCACCTCGAAGGACCCTTCCTGTCGCACCTTCGGCTCGGCGCCCACGACGGCACCCACCGGCTCGATCCCGATCCCGACGTGTTGGAACGACTGCTCGCCGCCGGCGACGGCCGGACGATCCGAATGATGACGTTGGCCCCCGAGCTCGTCGGGTCGGCCGGACTGGTGGCCCGCCTCCTGAAGGCATCGGCCACGGTCGCTGCCGGCCACAGCGACGCCACGGCCGAGCAGGCACAGGCCGGGTTCGACGCCGGCATCACCGCCGTGACCCATCTCGGCAACGCCATGGCGCCGTTCCACCACCGGGCACCCGGGTTGTTCGGAGCCGCGCTCGTGCGCGACGACGTCACGGCGACGCTGATCGCCGACGGGCAGCACGTGGCCGACGACACCGTCCGCCTGGTGTTCGCAGCCAAGAAGGGGCGGGTGGCGTTGGTCAGCGACGCCGTCTCGCTCGCCGGGACCACCGAGCCCACCGGCCGGCTGGCCGACGCGTCGGTCACCCGGCACGGCGATGCGGCGCGGCATCGGGACGGTGGGCTGGCCGGCGGCCTGACCACGGTGGCCGAGATGCTCCACCGCATCGTCGAGGTCGGCATCGACCGCGCGGCCGCCCTGGCGTCGGCCACCTTGCATCCCCGGCGCATCGGTGGCTTCGCCCAGTCGTCCGGCGTCGAGGTGGGCAGCCGAGCCGACCTCGTGCTGCTCGATGCCGACCTCGGCCTCATCGAGGTCATCGGCCCGTAGCCTCGACGTCATGTCCGACGACGTCATCCAGACCTTTCCGATCGGCTTCCAATGGCAGACGATCGACCCGTTCCTGTTCTGCGTCCATCACCTCGACCAGTATCCCGAAGCCAACGACCTGCTCGGTCCGAACGCCTCACTCGCCGGACGCGACCTCGGCCAGGACTTCGAGGGGCTCGATGGGTGGCGCATGTACCACGGACGTGTGGTCCCCGGATTCCCGCAGCACCCGCACCGGGGGTTCGAGACGGTGACCTACGTGCGTCAGGGCCTGATCGATCACGCCGACTCGATGGGAGCGGCCGCCCGCTACGGCCGAGGCGACGTCCAGTGGCTGACCGCCGGGGGTGGCATCCAGCACGCCGAGATGTTCCCGCTCCTCGAGCGCAACCAGCCGAACCCGGTCGAGCTGTTCCAGATCTGGCTCAACCTCCCCGCCGTCGACAAGATGGTCGACCCCTACTTCACGATGCTGTGGGACCGGGAGATCCCCCGGGTCACGGCTCCTGGCGTGACCGTGACCGTCGTGGCCGGACACCTCGACGACGAACGACCGCCGTCGCCGCCGCCCAACTCGTGGGCGTCACGAGCCGAAGCCGATGTCGCCATCTGGCATCTCGTCATGGAACCCGACGCGACGTGGACGTTGCCCCGATCAGCCGGCGACGAGACGGTCCGGGTGCTCTATCTGTTCGACGGCGACGAGCTGACGATCGGTGACACCACGGTCGGTGCGCGCACCGGATCGGCCGTGGAGGGCCGGCGCGAGCTCACGCTCCGAGCCGGGACGACCGGAGCCGAGGTCCTCATGCTGCAAGGCCGTCCGATCGGTGAGCCGGTCGCCCAGTACGGACCGTTCGTCATGAACACCGAGCAGGAGATCCGCCAGGCGATGACCGACTACCGGGCCACCGAGTTCGGCGGCTGGCCGTGGGATTCGTCCGATCCGACCCATGGCCGCGAACCGAGGCGGTTCGCACGGCACGCAGACGGAGCGGTCGAGGAAGCCGCCGGTTGACGGCGCTGACGAAGGGATCGAGGGCGCGGACGACCTGAGTCTCGGGCCCTCCGTCCCGGAGATCAGCGGCTGGGCCGTGGGCTCCGGTTGTCGTTGCGGTTCCGGCTGTGTTGGGCACCGCGGCCCGATCCGCCGTGGCCGGCCGACTTCTTCTTCGGCCCCCCGTTGCGGTGGCGCTGCTTGGAGCGGCCGGATGGCTGCTGCTGACCGGACTTCTGCCCCTTGCGGTGCTGCTTCTTGCGGCTCGGCTGATGGGAACCGCCGCCGTGGGATCCGCCGCCGGCGTGGGACCGGCGTTCGGGCGCCGGGGTGGTCCGGCGGGGGCGGTCGAGGTCGCTCGGCTTCGGATGCGACCGGTCGATGTCGACGTCCAGGTTTCGGAGAAGCTTGCGGGCCTTGTCGGCGTCCTTCTGGATGAGGAACGTGACGACGACCCCGTCGGCACCGGCCCGGCCGGTGCGGCCCGAGCGGTGGGTGTAGTCCTTCGGATCGCCGGCGACGTCGAAGTGGAGGACGAGGCCGACGTCGTCGACGTGGATGCCCCGCGTGGCCACATCGGTGGCCACCAACGCGTCGGCCTTTCCGGCGGCGAAGGTGTCGAGGGCACGCTGGCGCTGGTTCTGCGAGCGGCCGCCATGGATGGCAACCGCTTCGACACCGGCCTTCTTGAGCTGTCGCGCCACACGATCGCAGCCGTGCTTGGTCCGGCAGAACACGATGGCGGACCCGTGCTGGCTCACCAGCGTGGCGGCGTCGGACACCCTGTCCTCGGCCCGCACGTCGAGGAAGTGATGGGTCGTGGCGGCACCGTCGGAGGGGTCGGCGTCGATCGCGCAGCGGACCGGTTGCTTCTGGTAGTGCTTCACGAGCACGTCGATGTCGCCGTCGAGGGTGGCCGAGAACAGCAGCGTCTGGCGGTTGGGCTTGACCTTGTCGAGGATCTTGCGCACGTCGGGCAGGAACCCCATGTCGGCCATGCGATCGGCCTCGTCGAGGACCACGAGGTCGATGTCGTCGAGGACGAACTCGCCCTGACCGACGAGATCGAGCAGCCGGCCGGGGCAGGCCACGGCCACGTCGACGCCGCGGCGCAACGCCTTGAACTGAGCGCCGAAGCCGACGCCGCCGTAGAACGTGGCGACGGTCTTGTTGGCCGGAGCCAGCAACGGGCGGAGCTCGTCGTGGATCTGCTCGGCGAGTTCGCGGGTCGGGGCGAGCACCAGGGCGCGGGGACGCTTGGGCTTGCCCTTCTGGACGTGCTCGGCGAGCGGGATCCCGAACGCGAGCGTCTTGCCCGAACCGGTCGGGGCCTTGCCGCAGACGTCCTGGCCTGCGAGCGCAGGCGGCAGGGAGAGGGATTGGATGGGAAACGCTTCGGTGATGCCTCGCTCGGCGAGCGATGCGGCAACGGCCGCAGGCACGCCGAGATCGGCGAAATCGGTCTTCAAGGTCAAACTCCTGAGATGGGCGCGCGCCGAGGTGGCGAGCGGCTTGGGGGGACTGCGACGGGCCCTACGAAACTCCCGGTGTGGCCGAAGCCAGCGGCTGCAGTCGCGGCAGCGGGAGGTCGGCCGGTCGGGATTCAGTCGGAATGCACACGCCCTGACGGCCCATCGACGATGAAGTCGACGGGCGCAAGCTACCGCCGACCACCGCGAATCACACCATCGCAGTCGGTTCTGGTGCACGCCAGTGCACCCCGGTGTGATGTCAGGTGCACAGAACGGGGTGGTGCTCGGCGGATTAGGTTCGCCGACCATGAGCGAACCAAAAGAATCTGTCGTCCTCACCGAACGCCGGGGCCGGGTGCTCCTGATCACCCTGAACCGCCCCGAGGCGATGAACGCCATCAACACCGACCTCGCCCAGGGCATCCTCGCCGCGATCGCCGAGCTCGATGGCGACGCCGGGCTCACCGCCGGGGTGCTCACCGGCGCCGGCCGCGGCTTCTGCGCCGGGATGGATCTCAAGGCGTTCGCCGCCGGTGGCACGCCCGACGGGTTCCAGCAGGTGATCGAGGACGGTGCGCAGAAGCCGCTCATCGCTGCGGTCGAAGGGTTCGCCCTCGCCGGCGGGCTCGAACTGGCGCTCACCTGCGACCTCATCGTGGCCGCCGACAACGTGAAGTTCGGGATCCCCGAGGCCGGCGTCGGGCTGTTCGCCGCAGGCGGCGGGCTGTTCCGGCTCCCGCCGCGGGTGGGCTACGGCAAGGCCATGGAGATGGCGCTGACGGCCGACCCGATCTCGGCCGAGGAAGCCCTGTCGCTCGGTCTCGCCGCCCGCCTCACCGAGAAGGGCAAGGCCGTCGATGGTGCGCTCGAGCTCGCGGAGCGCATCGCCAAGAACGCGCCGCTGGCCGTGGCGGCGTCGAAGCAGATCATCCGAAACTCCGAGGGGCTCACCGAAGCCGAGGCCTGGAAGGCGCAGGGGCCGTTCCTGGGCAAGGTGTTCACCTCGAGCGACGCCATGGAGGGCCCGGTCGCCTTCGCCGAGAAGCGCGCCCCCGAGTGGACCGGCACCTGATTCCCTCAGGTGCCGGCAGGACTCAACTGCCGGCGGAACTCAACTGAACGTGACGCCTTCGAAATCGCCCGTCTCGCGCCACTGCTTCAGCAGGTCGAAGAAGGCGATCGCGCCCCGACCGTAGGGCGCGTCCTGCATCGACCGCTCGGAGGGTTTGCCTTCGTTGTTGTAGTAGCCGGGGGTGCACTCCTCGAAGAAGTCGCCGCGCATGCCGGCGAAGCCGAGGATCTCTTGGACCCATGCTTCCTCGGCATCGGCCGTGGCTTCGATCACGGTGTTCCCTTCGACCAGGGCTCGGCTGACGATCGCTGCGATGTGGACCGACAACTCGTCGAGCATGTGCGGGTAGTTGACCGTGAACCCGCCCTGGGTCTGGCTCATGATGAAGCAGTTCGGGAAGCCGTGGCTGTGGATGCCGTGCAGCGTGCGCGCACCCTCGGACCAGTGCTCGCTGAGCGTCAGGCCGTCGCGCCCGACCGTTTCGTAGCCGGCTCGACGGGAGTAGCCGGTGCCGACCTCGAACCCGGTGGCGAAGACGATGCAGTCGAGCTCGTACTCGACGCCGTTGGCGACGATGCCCTTCTCGGTGATCCGGTCGATGCCCTTGCCGTCGGTGTCGACGAGCGTGACGTTGGGACGGTTGAACGTCTGCAGGTACTCGTCGTGGAAGCACGGCCGCTTGCAGAACTGCCGGTAGTAGGCCTTCAACGACTCGGCGGTGTCGGGGTCGTCGATCAGCTCGTCGACCCGTGCCCGGACCTCGTTCATCTTCTGGAAGTCGGCCAGTTCGAGGGTCTCGGCCAGGCTCAGCCCGTCCTCGCCACTCCCCTTGCGGAGCAGTGCGAGGGTCTTGCCGATGATGTCGGTCCAGCCGTCCTGCACGAGGTCCTCGGCCTGGGGCACACCCGACACCAGCGCGTTGAAGTTCTCCATCCGGTTGCGGTGCCAACCGGGCTCGAGCGAGGCAGCCCACTCGGGGTCGGTCGGGCGGTTCGCCCGGACATCGACCGACGAGGGCGTGCGCTGGAAGACGAAGAGCTCCTCGGCCCCCTCGCCGAGGTGCGGAACGGCCTGCACGGCCGTGGCGCCGGTGCCGATGATGCCGACCCGCTTGTCCGCCAGGTTGTCGAGCCCGCCGTCGGGGCCGCCGCCGGTGTAGCCGTAGTCCCAACGGCTGGTGTGGAACGTGTGGCCGGCGAAGGAGTCGATGCCGTCGACGCCGGGAAGCTTCGGCCGGTGCAGGGGACCGTTGGCCATGGCCACGAACCGGGCGCGGATGGCGTCGCCACGGTTGGTCTCCACGATCCAACGCTCGGCGTCGTCGTCCCAGGTCATGGCCGTGACCTCGGTCTGGAACAGGGCGTTGTCGTAGAGGTCGTAGTGGCGACCGATGGCCCGACTGTGGGCGAGGATCTCGCGAGCCTTCACGTACTTCTCGGTCGGGACGTAGTCGAGCTCCTCGAGCAGCGGGAGGTAGACGTACGACTCGACATCACACATGGCGCCCGGGTAGCGGTTCCAGTACCAGGTGCCCCCGAAGTCGCCGCCCTTCTCGATGACGCGGATGTCGTCGACGCCCGCCTCGCGCAGTCTGGCCCCCATCTGGAGACCTCCGAAGCCGCCACCGATCACCACGATGTCGACCTCGTCGGTCCTGGGAGCACGCTCGACCTCGGCCTCGATGTAGGGGTCGTCGACGAAGTGGGCGAACCGGCCCGACACCTCGAAGTACTGCTCGTTGCCGTCGTCTCGCAGACGCTTGTCGCGCTCGGCTCGATACTTCTCCCGCAGCTCGTCGGGGTCGAAGTCCCCGGTCCCGGCCGCGGAAGGTTCTGTCACTGCCATGGGCGAAATCCTAGCGGGGGCCTCGACGGCGCCGGCCGGGTGGCTGCCGACCGCGAACCGGCGGATCGGTACGCTTCGGCCGTGCCTTCTCCCGACGACGAACCCGCCGTCGAACAGGCAGCCCGACGTCGTGCCGGCCTCGTCCGTCGGGTCCTGAACGACCCCCGCGACGTCGGCGAGCACCCCGACTACCGCTTCACGCTCGCGAACGAACGCACCTTCCTCGCCTGGATCCGGACGGCGCTGGCGCTGGCCGCCGGCGGACTCGCCATCGTCTCGTTCATCGACGACCTCTACGGCAAGGAGATCCTCGGCCTGGTGCTCCTCGCGCTCAGCTTCGTGACGTCGGCGACCTCCTACCGTCGTTGGGCCCAGAACGAACGATCGATGCGACTCGACGAGCCGCTCCCTCGATCACGGCTCCCACTCATCATCGCCGGCGGAACGGCCGTCATCGGCATTGCATCCGCGGTCTTCTTCGCCGCCACCGAGTTTTGACCGAGCCGACCTCCGAAGACCTCGGCGTGGCCGACCCGGGGATGCAGCAGGAGCGCACCGCCCTGGCGTGGGAGCGCACCGCCATCTCGACCATGGCGGCCGGCGTCCTCCTGGCGAGATTCGCCGCATCGAACGCCCACCCGACGCTGGCGGCGGCCGGAGTCGTGCAGGCGGTGATCGGCGCCCTGGTCCTGGTCTGGGCCGGACTCCACTACGACGACCTCCACACCCCGATCCGCAGCGGCGCCGAGGTGGTCCATCCATCGGCGGCCCGCTTGCTGGGCGTCAGCACGGTCGTCTTCAGCGGCTTCGCCCTCGTGCTCGCGTTGGTCGTGATCGCCGACGGCTGACGCAGGGCTTCCGAGCTCCTAGGTTCTCGCCATGGTCCCACTCGACGAAACGTTCGACGGCACGTTCCCGTTCGCTCCCAACACCTTCGACGGGCACGGCTTCGTCCAGCACTACGTGGACGAAGGGCCCCGCGACGGTGAGGTGATCGTCTGTCTGCACGGCGAACCCACGTGGGGCTACCTCTATCGGAACATGATCGGCCCGCTCAGCCGCGACCACCGCGTGGTGGTGCCCGACCACATGGGGTTCGGGAAGTCCGAGACCCCGCAGGATCGGGAGTACACCCTTCAGACGCACGTCGAGAACCTGGCGGCGCTCATCGACCACCTCGACCTGCAGGACATCACCTTGGTCATCCAGGACTGGGGCGGTCCCATCGGCAGCGCCTACACGGTGCGCCACCCCGAGCGGGTCAAGCGCCTGTTCCTCGCCAACACCCTTGCCGGCTACGGCCAGGTCGACGACCCCGACGTCCCGCAGATCAACGACTCCGAGTGGTTCCGGTGGATCGGTGGCGGCCTCGAGAACGGGCGCACCGAACACGTGCTGCGCAACCTCGGGTCGACCGTGCTGTCGGTGATGAAGATCGTCGGCTTCCAGAACAGCGCTGCGGTCACCGACACGTGGATCCGGGCCTACTCGGCGCCGTTTCCCGACTGGGACTCGGCGATCGGCGGCTACGAGTTCCCCATCGACGCCTATGAGGCCCGGATCTTGGAGTACGTGCTGGAAGGTCTCGACGGAGTCCCGGCGATGCAGGCCAAGCCGGCCATGCTGATGGAGGGCATGGATGACCGAGCGATTCCGCCGGCGCGGGCCATCGCCGACTTCCGGTCGCTGTGGCCCGACGGTCCGGTGGTCGAGATGCCCGGCGTCGGCCACTTCTGCCAGGAGGACGCTCCCGAGATCCTGGTGAGCAACCTCCTCCAGTTCATCCAGTCCAACCCCTGAACGGGCTCAGCCGCCCTCGGCCGGCGGCGCGGACGAGTCCTGCGGTTGCGACGCGCCGCTCGTGTCGTAGACCGCGTCGAAGCCGACCGCTTGGAGCCACTGCTGCGGGTTCTGGACGTAGGTCGTCGTGCGGCCGCACTGGCCGCAGATGTCGAGCGTGCACCGCAGCCAGCGTTGCGCGCTCGACATCGACATGACCGCGCCGCCCGCTCCGAAGTTGACCTCGAACACCACATTGCTCTTGCGGAAGAGCTGGGTTCCCCCGCATGTCTCGCACGCCATCACCGACCCCCGATCGCGGGCGGTCGCCCGCTTCGATCCCGCACCCTAGGCATGGAAACCCGTTCAGCGAGGCTTGACCGGCCGGATGAGGGCCTCCTGGGCAACCGAGACGGCGAGCGTGCCCGCTCGGTCGTACATCGCCCCGCGGACGAGGCCCCTCGCGCCACCCGAGGACACCGGCCCGAGGTCGTAGAGCGTCCACTCGTCGAGGCGGAGGGGCCGGTGGAACCACATGGCGTGGTCGAGGCTGGCCCCCATCATCGACCCCGGCTTCATGTCGACCGAGCGGGCTGCAGCGAACACCGCTCCCATGTCGGACACGAAGGCCGCCACGCACGCCTGCAGCGCTTGATCGTCCGGAAGGGCACCTCGAGTCCGGACCCAGGCCCGCCGAGTGCTGGCGTAGTGACCACGTTCGTCGCGTGCACCGATCGGCAGTTCGAGCATCTCGAGCGGCGAGCGCTTGTTGAACTCGGTGAACATCGTCGTGTCCCAGCCGGCATCGGGGTCGTCGGGATCGGGGATGTCCTCGGGCATCGAGGGGGCGTACTCGCCACCGTCCTCGTCGACGTGGAACGAACACGACAGGTTGAAGATGGCCTCGCCGTCCTGAACCGCAACGACCCGTCGGGTGGTGAACGATCGACCGTCACGGATGCGATCGACGTTCAGGATGAGGGGCAGGTCGGGCGAGCCGGGCCGCAGGAAATAGCCGTGCAACGAGTGCGGGCGATACTCCGAGCCGACGGTGAGCGTGGCGGCCCGCAGGGCCTGGCCGGCGACCTGACCCCCGAACAGGCGCATGCCCTTCGGGTACTTGCTCTCGAGATCGGCGCGCGGAACAGGTCGCGGTCGAGTTGCTCGACATCGAGGATCTTCAACAACCGTTCGACGGTCGGCGGCGTCACCTCGACATCACTCATGACCGCCGACCCTAGGTCCGCAGCGGCCGGCTCACCCCCAAACCAAGCGATCTTCGTCCGGTCTGCGCCACATGGTGGCGCAGACCGGACAGAGATCGGTGTTGGGGCCTCAGGTGGGTGCGGGGGTTCGCGTACCGCTCTGGGTGTGGGCGCCGAAGCGGGCGATGTCGGAGTCGAGGTCGAGCGCGGCGGTCTTCAGGCCGTCGTCCTCGGCCAGCAGGTGCACCGGCACCTGCCACATGACCTCGAACTCGATGCCGTCGGGATCGTGGGCGTAGAGGCTCTTGGTCGCGCCGTGATCCGAGGCGCCGACCAGCGCACCCAGGTCACCGAGTGCTCGGGCCCGTTCGGCCAGCACGTCGAGTGTCGGGACCTCCCATGCCATGTGGTACATCCCGACCGCACGCGGCGTGTCGGAGGCCGGCGCAGGCGTCGTGAACAGCCCGAGGTCGTGGTCGTTGCCCGAGCCGGGCGCTCGCATGAACACCGCGCCGGGCATCTCGTTGACCGCCTCCAGACCGAGCGCCTGTTCGTAGAACGCAGCCGCCTGCGCGGCGTCGCCCACCCACAGCACGATGTGGTTGAGGCCCAGCGTGACGTTCGGACGGTCTGCCATGCACGAGACAACCGCCCACCGGAGGTTGTTGTTCCCGCAACCAGATGCCGGCGGCGGTCAGATGACGTAGCTGTCGCCCGACGCCCGCACCGTCAGGTCGCTGATCGAGACGCCCCACGGCTGGTTGATGGCGTGGACGATGCTCTCGGCGAGCAGGTCGGCATCGAGGGCGAAGTAGCCGATGTCGTCGACATCGGTCAGTTCGGGCGCTGCTTCGCCACTGAACACCGAGGTCAGCGTCTCGATGAAGGGCCCGGCATCGCCCCCGACCACCCCCGCGATCGCCTCCGGGTTGATGACCCCGGCGCCGAGGCCCGTCGTGGGGACTCCGGTGGGGCGGATGGTGGTCACCTTGATCTTGCCGACCGACTCCTGACGGAGAGCTTCGCTCAGGAACGCGACCGCCGCCTTGGTCGCCCCGTAGACCGCGGCGCCGGGCACCGGGTAGTTGCCGTAGATCGACGAGATGTTGACCACGTGGCCTCGACCCTGCTCGATCATCTGGTCGTGGACGGCCATGATGCCGTTCAGCACGCCCTTGAGATTGATGTCGATGCAGCGATCCCATGCATCAGCGGCCTGCACATGGTCGGCGTACATGGCCAGGGGCAGCACACCGGCGTTGTTGACCATCACGTCGAGCGCACCGAAACGATCGGCCGTCGCCTGCGAGAACGCGAACATCTGCGCCCGATCGGCCACGTCGATCTCCATGGCGAACCCCTCGGCGCCCGCATCGGTGATCAGCCCGACGGTCTCGTCGGCCGCGGCCATGTCGATGTCCGACACGGCCACGTTGGCGCCGAGCGCCGCCGTCTTCTGGGCGACCAAGCGACCGAAGCCTCCGCCGCCGCCGGTGATCGCGATCGTCCTGCCTTCCACATGATTCGTCATCGGCGCACTCTCGCACGTGGACCCGACCAGCACACGGACTCAGAGCCGAGTCGAAGGAAGCGCCAGCGCCCGACCCCGCGGCAGTCCCATCCGGAGCGAAGCACACGTGCGAGGCCGACGAGGCACGAGGAGGCCGGCCACAAACGGCCTGCGTGACCGGGGAACGCAACAACACGACCCTCAATCCGGAGCGAAGCACACCGCGAGGCCGACGAGGCACGAGGAGGTCGGCCACAACGGCCTGCGTGACCGGGGAACGCAACAACACGACCCTCAATCCGGAGCGAAGCACACGCGAGGCCGACGAGCACGAGGAGGTCGGCCACACGGCCTGCGTGACCGGGGAACGCAACAACACGACCCTCATCCGGAGCGAAGCACACGCGAGGCCGACGAGGCACGAGGAGGTCGGCCACAACGGCCTGCGTGACCGGGGAACGCAACAACACGACCCTCAATCCGGAGCGAAGCACACGCGCGAGGCCGACGACGGCACGAGGAGGCCGGCCACACAACGGCCTGCGTGACCGGGGAACGCAACAACACGACCATCAGTCCGGCTCGGCGATGGCCTGGGATTCGCGGGCGGCGTGGCCGTAGATGCCCTTCGACATCAGCGACAGCTCTCTCTTGCGACGTTCCTTGTAGATGGCAGCGCGGGCACCGTGGGCCCCGGCGTCGTCGGGGGCCGCCGTGACCGCGAGTTCGATCAGGTGAGCGGCCAGTGCGAGATCCTCCGTGGCCGCCAACTCCTCGGCTCGGGCGACGAGCACGTCGACGCCGCCGGCCAGTGCGGCGGTCTCCAATGCGATCGCCTCGTCGCGCGCCGGCTTGAGGCGGGAGGGGTTGCCGTCGTACCAGCCCCCGTAGAGGCGCCACACGTTTCTGACCACGAACTCGGGCTCGTCGTACACCGGCACCAACCACGGCCGGCCGGCGAGGTCGGCATCGAGGCGGACCTCGCCGAGCACCTGATCGAGCTTCGCTCCCTCGTTCATCATCTCCACCGTCCGGTGGGTGAGGTGTTCGAGTGCGGTCGCCAGGTCGCCGAGCACGGTCCTGATCCGTTCCTTCCCCTGGATCGGCAAGCCGTGGGCCGGCAGCAGGAGTTCTGGGCCGGCGGCGAGCATCCGCCGGAGGTTCTGCGCCCATTCGAGCGGGTAGCGCTGCACCTTCTGGGGGTTCCCGGCGTTCGGGAAGACCCAGGTGACGAAGTCGCCCACGATGGCGATGCGCCGGTCGGGGACCCATGCCCACGTGTGATCGTCCGTCTCGCCGAGGCCGTGATGGAGATCGATGGTCTGCTCGCCGAATCCGAGTCCGAGGTGCTCGCGATAGGTGACCGACGGACGCACCGACGCGCCGGCCAACCATGCCTCGCCCAGATCTCGGTTCGCCGACCCTCCCGACGTGTTCGCCGTCGCCCGGGCAATGGGGCTGCCGCCGAACTGCCGAGCGTTGATCACGCCGTTGTACCCGGCCGTCTCGGTGTAGCGATCGAAGCGTCGGGGCACGGCGTCGTGGGCCACCACCGACGGACGAACGTGCCCCCGGTCCGCGTTGTCGGCGATGAGCGCCGCCGCCCCGCCGACGTGATCCATGTGGCCGTGGGTGTAGACGATGGTGCGGAGGGGCTGCGTCGACCAGGACCGGAGGGCGTCGACCACCCGATCGGCGAACATCAGGTGACTGACGTCGAAGAGCGTGAGGCCGTCGCCGTCGTCCAGGATCACGACGTGGCTGAACGCGTCGATCATCGCCACGCCGTCGGCGAGCTCGTGCAAGCTCCCCGTCATCGGGTTGAAGTCGGCGTCGAACTCGCCCGAGTCGATGATCCGGGCCGAGCGATCGAGCAGGTCGGTCATCGAGGTCTCCCTGGAGTTCGTGGCGGTGCGGGCGGGGCGAGTGTAAACAAGCGACCCGATGGTCATCTCCGGAACTCCTGTCGGCTTCATCGGCCTCGGCCAGATCGGGGCGCCGATGGCGAAGCGGTGGCTCGACTGGCCCGGAGGGCTCACGGTCTTCGACGTCGTCGACGCAGCAACGGCCCCGTTCGCTGCTGCGGGGGCCAACGTCGCCGGCTCGCCGGCCGAGGTGGCCGAACGCAGTGCCGTGATCTCGTTGATGGTCCGCGACGACGCCCAGGTGGCCGATGTGATCGGAGGCGCCGACGGCATCCTCGACTCGGCTCAGCGCGAGACGGTCGTGGTCATCCACTCGACGGTGGAGTCCGACACACCGGCGCGGATGGCCGACCTCGCCGCAGCTCGTGGCGTCCACGTCATCGATGCTCCGGTGAGCGGTGGCTCGATGGGTGCCCACGAGGGCACGCTCGCCCTGATGGTCGGCGGCTCCGACGTCGCCGTCGAACTCGCTCGGGCTCCGCTCGAGCAACTCGGAACCCTGGTGGCCCACCTCGGCCCCATCGGAGCGGGAACCCGAGCCAAGCTGGCTCGGAACCTCATCACCTTCGCCTCGTTCGGAGCGGTCGGCGAGGCACTCCGACTCGCGGAGGCGGCGGGGGTCGACCTCGCCCGGCTGGGCGAGGTGGTCAGGCACTCCGATCGTGTCACCGGCGGGCCCGGTGCGGTCATGTTGCGCGACACCTCGGCCGCCATGACCGACGACGACGGCCTGAAACCGATCTTCGAACACACCCGCGGCCTCGGCGAGAAGGACCTCGACCTGGCCCTCGCCCTCGCCGCCGACCTCGGGATCGACCTCCCGTTCGCCGAACTCGCCCGGGTCACGCTCGGCGCTGCGCTCGGCGTCCCTCACCATCAGGAGCAGCCATGAACACCGACGACGACAACCGCACCCGGGGACTGGCCAAGATGAAGGAGGTCTACGGCTGGGACATCGAAGGGGCCGACGGCCGCTTCATGGAATACACGGTCGATCACCTGTTCGCCGACGTCTGGGACGAAGGCGACCTGTCGGTCACGCGACCGACGGCTGATCCTCATCGGCCTGGCCGCAGGGTCCGGCATGGACGACGTCGCCGGCCTGCAGCTCGACGCGGCGATGCGGCTCGACGAGTTGAGCGCGGAGGACCTCCGTGCCATCGTCATCTTCATCGCCCACTACGGGGGATGGCCGATCGCGGCGAGATTGAACATCGAGGTCGAGAACGTCATCGGTCGCAACGCCGACGGATGACCGCCGACACCATCCCGGCCGTCCTCGACCAGGCGGCCGATCGATTCGGCGATGCCGAAGCCATCGTCGGCGACGACGTTCGGCTGTCCTTCGCCGACCTGGCCCTCCGGGTCGACGAGGCCGCCCGGGCCTTCGTGGTCTCCGGCCTCGACGTCGGCGATCGCGTCGGGATCTGGGCGTCGAACTCGGCCGAGTGGGCGATCGCGGCGCTCTCGGCCTATCGAGCGGGGGGTGTGGTGGTCACCCTGAACACCCGCTTCAAGGGGGCCGAGGCCCGCGACATCATCGAACGCTCCGGCTGCCGCTTCCTCTTCACCGAGACCGGATTCCTCGACACCGACCACCTCGCCGAACTCGGCACGACGCCCGACTGTGTGCAGGAGGTCGTGGTGCTCCGCGGCGAGACTCCGGCAGCCGCCACCCCCTTCGACCGGTTCGTCGCCCGCGCCACCGGCGCCGACCGCGACGCGGCTGCGCGCCGATGTGCCGCGCTCGGCCCGGACGACCTGAGTGACCTCCTGTTCACCTCCGGCACGACCGGACGACCGAAGGGAGCGATGCTCCGGCACGGCGCGAGCGTCCGGATGTTCACCACGTGGTCCGAGCTGGTCGGACTCACCGACACCGACCGCTACCTCATCGTCAACCCGTTCTTCCACACGTTCGGCCTGAAGGCGGGCATCCTGGCGTGCCTGCTGACCGGCGCCACGATGTACCCGCACGCCGTGTTCGACATCCCCGAGGTCATCAGGTGCGTCGCCGACGAGCGCATCACGATGCTGCCGGGCCCCCCGGCCATCTACCAGTCGCTCCTCGATCACCCCGAGGCGGCCGAACACGATCTCTCGTCGCTCCGTCTCGCGGTGACCGGCGCGGCCACCGTGCCGGTCGACATGATCAGGCGGATGTACGACGAGCTCGGCTTCGAGACGGTGGTGACCGGCTACGGCCTGACCGAATCGACCGGGGTCGTCACCATGTGCCGTCACGACGACGACCCCGAGACCATCGCGACCACCTGCGGCCGCCCCATTCCGGGCATCGAGGTGCGCCTGATCGACGACCGCGGAGCCGTCGTCGAACCCGGCGTCCCCGGCGAGATCCTGGTCCGTGGGGCCGATCTGATGGCCGGCTACTTCGAGGATCCCGACGCGACGGCCGAAGCGATCGACCGTGACGGGTGGCTCCACACCGGCGACATCGGCGTGCTCGACCAGCGGGGCTACCTGCGAATCACCGACCGCAAGAAGGACATGTTCATCGTCGGAGGGTTCAACGCCTACCCGGCCGAGATCGAGAACCTGATGATGTCCGGCATCCCTCGATCGCCCAGGTGGCGGTGATCGGCGTCCCCGACCAGCGCCTCGGCGAGGTCGGCCGGGCGTTCGTCGTGCCCCGGCCCGGGCATGCGCCCGACCCCGAGGACCTGATGGGGTGGTGCCGTGAGCACATGGCCAACTACAAGGTGCCCCGCAGCGTCGTGTTCCTCGAGGCGCTCCCCCTGAACGCAGCGAACAAGGTCGTCAAGGACGAGTTGCGAGGTCGCTGAGGTCACATCTGCGCGGCCAGCGTGCGGACCGCCGAGTCGACACCACCGAACGAGGCGTCGAGGACCCAGCTCCGTTTGAGGAGCCGGTGGGCGTCGAGATCCCAGGTGAACCCCATGCCGCCATGGACCTGGATGCAGGTCCGAGCAGCTTCGTCGGCCGCATGCGAGGCCACGATGCGAGCACCGGCGGTGGCCTGCTCGGTCGGGGCCGCTTCGTCGTGGGCCACTGCAGCAGCATGGACCGAGGCACGAGCGACCTCGACCGCGACGGCGGCATCGGCGAGGAGATGCTTGATCGCCTGGAACTTCCCGATGACCCGCCCGAACTGCCTTCGCTGCGCAGCGTGATCGACCGCGAGTCGCAGCGCCTGCTCACCGAGTCCGACCTGGAATGCAGCAGCGAGCAGGCCACCGGTCCTGAGCATCGGCTCGAGATCGGCCACGGCACGCCCGGGCGGGAGTTCGTCCACCCGCCACACCGGGGTGAGGGGGTCGAGCGGTTCGGCCACTGCCGATCCCGCCGGCAGGTCGGTCACCAGTTCGACCCGGTCACCCCGGCCGACCAGGAGCACGTCGAGGGCGTCGAGGTGTTCGACGAGCGCGGGAACGCCGGCATCGCTGTAACCGACCACGGTCGATCCCTCGGCGGCACCGTCGACGAACGGCGCAGCCAGGAACGTCGGGATCACCGGTCCGGGAACCGCGACCCGGCCCAGCTCCTCGAACACGACCACCGCTTCGGCCAGCCCGAGGCCGGTGCCCACGAGATCGAACACTCCCAACGCACCCAGTTCGGACCAACGTGACCGGTCGAGGGCCGCGCCCTCAGAGGTCGTCCCGTCGACGCGATCGTCGAGGAATCGACGGAGCTCGCCTTGGAGGGCGAGTTGGTCGTCGTCGAGCACGAAGTCCATCAACGATCCTTCGGCAGTCCGAGCAACTGCTCACCGACGATGTCGCGTTGGATCTGCGACGTGCCGGCTGCGATCGAGAGCGACAGCGCCATGAGGCTCCGCTCGACATGGTCCATCCCGGCGATCTTGAGCGGGTCGTCGAGGGCCGAGCCCGGCTCGACCGAGCACTCGCAGCGACACCCGTCCCAGCCGATCCCGCGTCCGCCCGTACGCCAGCTTGAAGACCGACGGCAATGCGCCGATCGGAGCCCGCATCGAGGCCGAGACGGTTCGTCGGAGAAGGGCCCACTCCGCGTCGAGCTCGGCCGTGACGACCGCCAGCTCACGGGAGATCGACGGGTCGTCCCAGCTGCCGAGTCGGCGAGCGACGGCCACGAGGTCGACCACCAGCTCACGAGCCTGCAGCAGCTCGGAGGCGAAGGCGGTGCCCCGCTCGAACGAGAACGTGACCATGGCCACCCGCCACCCGTCGTGCTCATCGCCCACCCGGTTCTCGACCGGTATCCGAACCTCGTCGAGGAACATCTCGTTGAACTCGTTCTGTCCGGTGAGCGTGCGCAGTGGCCGGAGTTCGATCCCCTCGGCGTCCATGGGCATGATCAGCCAGGTCAGACCGGCATGCTTGGGCGCGTCCGGGTCGGTCCGCACGAGCAACTCGCACACATCGGCGACGTGCGCATGCGAGGTCCAGAGCTTCTGTCCGCTCACGACGTAGTGGTCGCCGTCGCGCTCCGCACGGGTCCGGAGCGACGCGAGGTCGGATCCGGCCTCGGGCTCGGAGAAGCCCTGGCACCACACCTCGTCGCCTCGAAGGATGGACGGGAGGTGACGGGCCTTCTGGGCGTCGGTTCCTTCGGCGATCAGGGTCGGGCCGGCGTGTTGGGTCCCGACGAAGTTGCAGACGACCGGTGGTGCGTGGGCCCGCTCGGTCTCCTCGACGAAGATGAGCTCCTCGGGCGCCGACGCTCCCCGACCGCCGTAGGCCACCGGCCAGCCGACCCCGGCGTAGCCCTGGTCGAACAGCGCACGCTGCCAGGCGCCCTCGTGGGACCGTCGGGCCGGCCAATCGTCGGGAGGCGGAGCCGGCGGGAGCGCGGGCACGGCCTCGCTCAACCATGCCCGGAGCTCGCTGCGGAAGGCAGCTTCGTCTGGGGTGTCCCGCAGTCGCACGGCGAAACCCTAGGGAACTCGACGCCAGGACCCGATCAGGCCTCGACGTCGGACCGCTCGATCGACCGTCCGCTTCGCTGGACTTGCACCTCCGACCCGGTCAACATGATCTTCATGGCGTGGAACGCGGTCGACCCGTCGGCGGCTCAGATGGTGCAGACGCTCACCGACACCTTCCCGTGCCAGATGCCCGAATTCGCGTTCGACGACACCGAGGCCTTCGACTGATGCCCGTCACCCACCTGACCGCCGACGCCGGGGCCGAGGAGATCTGCGACGTCCTCGACCGCGACGGGGCGGTCGTCGTCGATCACCTCGTCACCGAGTCGGTCATCGACGACGTGCTCGACGAACTCCGCCCCCACCTCGATGCGACGCCCGATGGTTCCGAGGACTTCACCGGCACCTCGACCCGCCGCACGGGTGCGCTGGTGGCCCGCAGCGAGACGTGCCGCGAGGAACTGGTGGTGCATCCGACGGTCCTGGCGGCGACCGCCAAGCTGCTCGGGCACGCCACCAACTTCCAACTCCACCTGACCCAGGTCATCTCGATCGGCCCGGGCGAGACCGCGCAGCCGATCCACCGCGACCAGTGGGCCTTCGACTTCTACCCGTTCGAAGCCGGCTACGAGGTCCAGTGCAACACCATCTGGGCCGGCACCGACTTCACCGAGGAGAACGGGGGGACACGGGTCGTGGTCGGCTCGAACAAGGCGGAGGATCGCAAGCAGTACGGCTTCGACGACACCGAGGCGGTCGAGATGGAGAAGGGCTCGTGCCTGCTCTACACCGGCAGCGTCTACCACGGCGGCGGCCCCAACCAGTCCGACGAGCGCCGCATCGGCATCAACATCACCTACAACGTGGCCTGGCTCCGCCAGGAGGAGAACCAGTACCTGGCGGTTCCCCACGACCTCGCCCGCACCTTCGACGACGACTTGTGCCGGCTGCTGGGCTACGCCCCGGGCGCCTATGCGCTCGGCTACGTCGGCGACATCCAGGACGCGCTGGCATGGCTCCGTGGCTCGAGCGAGGCCGGATCCAGCTTCGGCAACGACGCGACCCTCGAACGGGCTGCCGAGAAGCTGCGCTCCTGACCCGATTCTCTGCTGCTGGATGACCACCAGGTGGTCATCCAGCAGCAGAGAATCCCGGAGGTGCGGCACCTAGGCTCCGCCGATGAGCCTGTTCGAGTTCCTCCTCTACGCGGCGCTGTTCATCATCGAGTTCATCGCTGTGTTCGCACTGATCGACGTCATTCGTCGGCCGGCCTGGCAATGGGAACAAGCACGGAAGAGCAAGGTGAAGTGGATCGTGCTGCTCGTGATCGGGTTGTTCCTGCCCGGTGGCGGGATTTTGCTCGCCCTCATCTACTTCTTCATCACCCAGAACGCGCTGAAGGTCGCAACCCCGCCGATCGGGCGGCCTGGCGACTGGCCTCGCTGAGGCCGCTCGCTCAGACGATCGGGGCACCGGCACGGATCGGCGCCGGCGCCTCCAGCACGCAACGCGTTCCCGAGTAGATGCTCGCCATGCACTTGTTGCAGTGGATGCACTCGCCTGCCAGCTGATCGCCGGCCGCCAGCTCGTTGATCAGGTCGGGTTGGTGGAGCAGCGCCCGGCCCATGGCGACGAACTCGAACCCGTCGTCCATCGCCTGGACGATCGTGTCGAGACGGTTGATGCCACCGAGCAGGATGATGGGGAGATCGAGCTCGGCCTTGAACGTCGCCGCGCTCTCGGCGAAGTACGCCTCCTCGAACGGATAGCTCTTCAGCAGCTTCGAGCCCGCGACCTTGAGGGCCATGCGGATGTGGAGGGGCTGGGTGGCGGCGAACTCCTCCAGCGGAACATCGCCACGAAACAGGAACATCGGGTTCGCGTACGAGCCCCCACCGGTGAGCTCGAGCGCGTCGAGGCATCCGTCGGCTTCGAGCATCGTGGCGTATTCGAGGCTCTCGTCGATCTTGAGGCCGCCGGGCATGGCATCGACCATGTTCAGCTTCGCCGTCACCGCCATCTGATCGCCGACGGCCTCCCTCACGGCCTGGACGACCGATCGCGGATACCGGGCCCGGTTCTCGAGACTGCCGCCGTACTGGTCGGTGCGCTTGTTCAGACCCGGGGCCAGGAACGAGCTCAGCAGGTAGTGGTGCCCGAGATGGATCTCGATGGAGTCGAATCCGGCCCGGGCGAGCAGCTTCGCGCCGCTGGCGTAGGCATCGCGGACCCGGATCAGGTCGGCGTCGTCGGCGCCTCTGATCCGTCGGAGCGCCATGGCGCTGAAGCTCTTGCTCGGCGCGATCGACGGCGCACCGTTCGACGTGGGGTTGGCCACCAGCCCGGCGTGGCCGATCTGCCCGGCGATCGCCGCGCCGGTCTCGTGGACCTCGTCGGCGAGTTGGGCGAGGCCCGTCAGCGCCTCCTCGCGGAGCCAGATGCAGCTCGCGATGGGTCCGCCCGCCAGGGGAGACGGCCAGGTACGCGACGGTGGTCATGCCGACCCCGCCACACGCCGGCGCGAGGTGGTAGTCGATGAGCTCGCGCGTCACCAGGGCATCGGGCGTGACTCCCTCGAACGTCGCCGCCTTGATCACCCGATTGCGCAGGGTGATCGGTCCGAGCGGGGCGGGAGCGAACGGGTCGGGAGCCACCGACAGAACCTATTGTGCGGCGGGTGACCGATGCCGCGTCGACCGAGTTCGTCGACGTGGTGGTGGTCGGTGCGGGGATCTCGGGAATCAGCGCCGCGTACCACCTCCAGACGATGTGTCCCGACCGCACGTTCACGGTGCTCGAGGGCCGATCAGACCTCGGAGGCACCTGGGATCTGTTCCGCTATCCGGGGGTGCGTTCGGACAGCGACATGCACACCCTCGGGTTCGGCTTCAAGCCCTGGACCGGCGAGAAGTCGATCGCCGAAGGCGGAGCCATCCTCGACTACCTGAACGAGACGGTCGACGAGTTCGACATCCGGCGCCACATCCGGTTCGACCACCAGGTGGTCCGAGCCGAGTGGTCGAGTGCCGACTCGACGTGGACGTTGACCGCCACACGATCGGGCACCGACGACGTCGCCCGGATCCGGTGCAACTTCTTGTCGATGTGCTCGGGCTACTACTCGTACAAGGGCGGCTACAACCCGACCTTCGAGGGCCGCGACGACTTCGAGGGCCGGATCGTGCACCCCCAGGAGTGGCCCGAGGATCTCGACCATGCCGGCAAGCGGGTCGTGATCATCGGCTCGGGGGCGACCGCCGTCACGCTGGTGCCCTCGATGGCCGCCGACGCCGAGCACGTCACGATGCTCCAGCGCTCTGCCACGTGGATCGTGGCCATGCCCGACCGTGACCCGATCAACCGGGTGCTCCGCAAGGTGCTGCCGGCCGAGCTGGCGTACCGGATCACCCGGAAGAAGAACATGGTGGGCCAGGAGCGTTTCTACAACGCCACACGCAAGCACCCCGGGCTGGTTCGCAAGCTGCTGCTCCGGAGGGCGCAGCGGGCGTTGGGTCCCGACTACGACCTCGATCCCGACTTCACCCCGACGTACGACCCGTGGGACCAACGCATCTGCCTCATTCCCAACGGCGATCTGTTCACGGCGGTCCGCCACGGCGACGCGTCGGTGGTCACCGACCGCATCGACCGCTTCACGCCCACGGGCATCCTGCTCGAGTCGGGCACCGAGTTGCCGGCCGACATCATCGTGACGGCGACCGGGCTGCAGCTCGTGACCCTGGCCGAGGCCGACTTCTTCGTCGATGGCGAGGCGGTCGACTTCTCGCGGACCTGGACCTACAAGGGCCTCGCGTACTCCGATGTTCCCAACCTGGTGTCGACGTTCGGCTACGTCAACGCATCGTGGACGCTCAGGGCCGACATGACGGCCGAGTACGTCTGCCGCCTGCTCGACCACATGCGCGCGACCGGCACGACCCAGTGCACCCCGCGGCTCCGGCCCTCTGACGGTGACATGAACGCACGTCCGTTCATCGACGACTTCTCGGCCGGCTACATGCAGCGGGTGATGCCGCTGCTCCCCCGCCAGGGCGACCGGGCCCCATGGCTCAACAGCCAGCGGATCAGCGAGGACCAGGCGCTGATCCGCGACGCCGAGCTCGACGACGGCGTCATGCAGTTCGTCTCGGCGCCGGCCAGGGTCGGCGTCTGACGAACCGGATGCGTCGAGGACCCGGCGGTGTCCTCAACGCTCGACCCGTCAGTCGGCGACGTAGCCGTTCCACTTCGCGCTGAGGACCATGCGGGTGAGGTCGTCGGTGAGCTCGTCGACCGAGCGAGCCGGAAACTCCTCGCCCATCGCGTCCGCGAACCGGGCGACCACGTCGTCCAACCCGAGCGCGGGCGGAACGGCAGGCTCGAAGACCTTCGCCTTCCACGAGAGCGACAGCCGGATGTGCTCGTCGCCGTAGCGGGCGAGGGTCCGACCGTCCTCGACGATCAGCCAGTCGGTGCCGTCGTGGTCGAGCAGGGTGTCGATGGTCATGCCCGCCGGCGGCGCGAGATCTCGCGGACCGGTCCGCTCGACCTTGTGGTGCATGAAGTCGTTGTCGCCCACGACCGCCGTGTTCCACACATCTTCGTGGCGGACGCTCTCGGCACCACGACCACGAGGCCAGTACCGGAAGAAGCCACGCTCGCCATGGTGGAACCAGGCCACCGCGGTGATGATCGTGATGCGCGCGTCCTCGAAGAGCCTCGACGACCCCATCGCCTGGAGCAGCCAGCCGGGTGCGTTCGTCCGGTCGACCCCGACGAACTCGGGGATGTCGACGTGCGAGAACGGCTGGCCCCCCGACGGTGCGGTGAGGTTCACGTAGACCTGCTCGGGAACGGCCTCGACGCCGGGCCCGCACATCTCGCGAGCGGCGTCGATGAACCCTTCGTGATGGAGCAGGCCCTCGGCACCGGGCACCTGCGGCTTCCCGCCCACGGCCCAGTCGCCACGGAACGTCGGGCCGATCAGGTAGGCCGGGACCTCTGCGGTCGCCTCCTCGGTCCGGGAGGCGTCGGAGGCGGCCGACGACCTCACCAGATAGCGAGCGGGCATGAAGTAGGGCCCGTTGGCCTGCGCCATCGCCCTGATCCGTTCGGGATCCGGAACGACGGGGTCGAGCAGGATCGGCGGAAGGCACGCATCGGCAGGGCGCCGCTCGGTGATCGTCATCGGTCTTCTCCTCGGGCAACGACAGACTCTGACAGAGCCTGGGAACGGCCGCCCCTAGGAATACCAGAGGATGTCGTCGTGACCGTTGCCGTCGAAGTCTCCGACCGTCGTGGTGTAGCGACCGTTCACCCGCCGGGACCGACTCTCGTAGGTCCCGCCCGGCTCGAAGTTCCACTCGTAGTCGTTCGAGAGCCCGGGTCCGTACCAGACGATGTCGTCGATGCCGTTGCCGTCGAAGTCGCCGGTCATCGGCACGTACTCGCCGTTCGCATAGCGGCGTGACGTCTCGTATGACCCGTCGTGATCGAAGAACCAGACGTAGTCGGGCCGGGTGCCAGGTGCGTACCAGAGGATGTCGTCGGTTCCGTTGCCGTCGAAGTCACCGACCTGTGGGTACTGGTAGAAGCCGGCGACGGTGTAGGTCCTGACCTGCGGTGAGGACCCCGACAGCTCCCACATCTGATCCGGGGTCGACCCGGGGGCGTAGAAGAAGATCTCGTCGGTTCCGTCTCCGTCGAAGTCGCCTGCGAACGGCAACGAGAACCCGTCGTTCTTGACCGACGGGTTGTTGAGCGTCACGTGGTCGCCGGTGGGCGTGGTCAACCAGTACTCGTCGCCGTTGCCGCCGACGGACGGGTGGTTCGCATCTCGAAGCGGTGCGTACCAGTAGACGTCGTCAGTGCCTGCGGCGTCGCCGTCGAAGTTGCCGACGAGCGGGACGAACGAGCCGTCCCGCTGGATCTGCGACGACGTCCGACCCCCACCCACGGCGTGGCTCCACAGGTAGTCGTTCCGGCCGGCCGTGCCCACGAACAGCACGTCTTCGGCGGCGTCGGCACCGAACCGGCCGGCGATCGGGGTGTAGGTCCCGCCGATGCTCTGCGGGCTCGAGTCGTAGGCACCGGCTCGGTAGCTCCAGCGGTAGTCGTTCCCTGCGCCTCGGTTGTCATCGGCCCGCACGACCCGAACCGTCGAACCGGAGCGTTCGAGATGGGCCGAGTGGGGTCGGCGGACTCCACCTGCGGCCTGGCCGCCACTCCGATCCCATGCGTGGTACTGCAGCAGCAGGCGGCCCCGGTCGTCGACATAGGCGTCGCCGCCGCCTGCGCCCCAACGCCCGGTGGCCGAGAGGCCGGCGAGCGGGCCGCTCGTGGTGCGCTTGGTGCACGGGCCGAGCGGTCCGGAACACTGGGCCACGCCCTGTCCGTAGGCGCTGGTGCGGTACTCGTTGCCGCTGTAGAACAGGAAGTACCGGCCCTCGTAGCGCACCATCGAGGGGTTCTCGATGAGGCCGGCCCCGGTCGACGGGTTGCTCATCTCCCACGCCTGCGTGGTCTGGAGGAGCATCCGCTTGGACGATCCGGCCTTCCAACCCGAGCCGTTGCTGTTGAGCTCGCGCGACCAGAGCCGCGTGGGAGCCGAGCCCGGCACCCCCTCGCTCTTCCAGAGCAGGTAGGCCCGGCCGTTCTGATCGACGAACAGGTCGGGGTCGATGGACCCGTTCGGGTCGGTGTCGCACACGAAGGCCGAGGTCGGGCTCGTCGTGAACGGACCGAAGGGAGTCGTCGACGACGCCCGGTAGATGCAGAACCGGTTGCCGCTGACCCGGAACGCCGCGAACGCGACCCAGGTGTTGCCGACGAACGCCACCGTCGGCGCCCAGAGCTCGCGGCGGGTGCAGCCGTTGCTGAGCGACGGTGTCGAGACCTGGACCCCGACGCCCGGGTTCTCCCAGGCGTCGTTCTCGTACGCGTCGTAGCACGGGTCGGCGGTGTCGGGCTCCTCGGAGCGAGCCGTCCAGGTCGCGAAGTCGGTCGTCCAGGTCGCCGGCAGGTGTGCGCCCCCGGTGTTGGTGCTGTGGGCTGCGGTCAGCGGGCCCATGGGGGTGACGGACGGGTCGGGGAACTGGTGGCTGAACGGCGCGCCCGGGCGGAACCAGTCGGCCGCCGCCGATCGGTCGGCGGTGTCGTCAGCGGTGTCGTCAGCGGACGCCGCGACGGGCGACGCGGCGAACGTCGCCACCGCAACCAGGACGACGACGAGACGACCCGCTCCGCTCCACATCTCTGCTCAATCGACCACTCTCCGGGCCGGCTTGAATCGGCATCGCAATTCAGAGGGCGAGCGGATGGGCGCCGTCGCGAAGCAGGAGCCGTGCTCGGCCGGGGCCCGAGCGGCCCGTCGCGACGAAGGAGCGACAGGAGCGGGTAGTGCGGGGAGCTGCGAAACTTGGCTCTATCCGCGCAGCTCCTCAGAGGCCGAGGCGGAGGTGCGCGGACACGTCGCCGACGAGGTCGACGAGCGAGTAGTCGCGGCGGGTGAACCGCCACCCTCGGTCGGCCAGCGTGAACTCGTCGTGATACCGGCCCGAGACGATCGCAGCCAACGGCCCGTCGTCCACCTGTTGAAACACCGTGTAGACCGACCGGCAGGTCGCGGTTCGGCCATCGTCTGCGATCTCGATGATCGGGTTGGTGACGACGTGGCGAGTCCTCGGGGTGCCGTCGCCGTGAACGATCACGTTGTCGCGCCAGATCGCCAGCATCGCCGCTGCGTCGATCGACGGCGCCCCCTCGGCCACCACGAGGTCGGCCCCGTCGAACAACGCCGCCGCCGCTTCGAAGTCGCCGCGGTCCATCGCCTCGGCGTAGCGGTACAGCAGGTTCGTGATCTGGGTGTCTGCGCTGTTCACCCCAGCAGCGTGGCACGGAGCTCGGGATCCATGCGCGGGTCTTCGTCCCACGGAATCACATCGCTGGTCTCGAACAACCAACGGAAGATGCGGTCACGGTGCTCACCGACCACCGTGGCGTGCTCGGGCCGGGCCGCGAGGTTGGTGGTCTCGCGCGGGTCGACTCGCCGGTCGTAGAGCTCGGGGGGCTCGTAGAGCCGTTCGATGTAGGTCCAGTCAGCGGTCCGCACCGAGATCGCCCGACCCGTCAGTTCGGGATGATCGTGTTGGAGCTCCTGCTTGTGGCGATACATGCCGCCCGTGCCGCCCTCGAGAAGGTGCCGTTCGGCGGTGACGAAGCCGCCCTCGCTGAACGCTGCGTCGCGGTGGACCGCCGACGGGTCGCCCATCACGGGCCGCAGCGACCGACCGAAGTGGGTGTAGGCCGGCGCGATCTCGGCGTAGTCCTCGAGCGTCGCCGTGAGATCGACCATCTCGGCGAACGAGTCGACCACCCCGGACCCGATGGACGGGTCGTGGATGATCAGCGGGTTGCGGGTGAGCACCTCGTCGAGCCCCGACATCCACTTCTCGACCAGGCCGAAGTCGCCGAGGTACTCGCCATGGTCGGTGAAGAAGAACGTCACCGTCCGGTCGGCGGCGCCGGCCTGCTCGACCGCCCGACGGACCTGGCCGAGTTGGTCGTCGACCCGGCTGACCATCCCGTAGTAGGTGCGGATGATCTCGGCCCAGTCCTCGGGGTCGAGGCGGTCGAGGCCGGAGCGCTCGTGGATGGCCCGGTAGAACCCGGGCTTGCCGTCGAACGTCGGCGGAACGGGCGCGGGCATGTCGCGTGCGTCGTGCAGGTCGTACCACTTCCGCTCGACCACGAAGGGGGGATGGGGATAGATCAGCGGCACGAACAGGCACCACGGTTCGGGAAGGCCCTCGGTCACCCAGTCGATCGACGTGGCAACCGTGGCCGCGTCGAGCTCGAACAGGTCGTCGTCGACCGGGCCGCCGTAGAAGGCGTAGAACCACTTGGAGGCCTCGTCGTGGGGAGTCGTGTGCCACCGGCCCACGTCGGCGAGGTCGGGTGGACGGGTGAACCCGAAGCGGTCCGACGAGGCAGCAGTCACCCCGACGCCGAGCATGTCACCCCGAGCTCCGGCGAGCGCGACGTGGTAGCCGCCGTCGCGCAGCCGCTTGAACACGTTCGGTTCGTGGGGCCGCAGCAGATGGGTGAGGGTCCGGTGGCCGCTGACGTGGGGATACCAGCCGGTGAACATCGAGATCCGGCTCTGCGAGCAGACCGTGTGCTGGACATAGGCACGGTCGAAGCGGGTGCCCTCGGCGGCCAGCGCGTCGAGGTTGGGGGTCACCGCCAGCGGATTGCCGAACGCACCCACGGCATCGGCCCGGAGTTGGTCGGGCATGAAGAGCAGCAGGTTCGGCCGGGTCACCCTCCGATCCTGCCACGTCCGAGGAATTCCGGAATTTCGGGAACTCCTGCCCGTTACCGCACGTTACGTAGTCATTCAGCTACGTTGAGTGGCATTGCGACCAGGAGGGAACAGAATGGAACACCTCGAGCCCGACGATCCTGCCATCAAGCAGACGGCGGTCCTCATCACGAGCCACTCCGAGCAGTTCGGAATCTTCATCGAGGAGGCGGGCTACGACATCGTCGGCGCCGCGGACACGACGCTGTACGGCGAGCGCCTCACCCGGCTTCACGAGCCCGACCTGGTGGTCGTCGATCACTGGATCACCGCTGACCGGGGTTGGGACGCTGTGCGCCGTTTGCGGCTGGCGTCGCCGGCCTCCCGACTGCTGTTCGTGGTGGAGGACGACTGGTCCGACACGGTGTCGCTGGGCCCCGTGGGCGTGATCACCCGGACCCAACTCGAGGACTTCGCGGCCGAGCTGGCCCGCCTCGAGCCCTGGATCGCGACCCAGATCGATGCGCCGGTCCCTGGTTGAACCCGCCTGCATCGACGAGGGCGATGCCTACGTTCAGTGCGAATTCGGCCACATGACGTAGTATCGTCGCCCTCGGAGAGAGGGAGCCATGCCTGCTGATGCGCCCGCCGGGCGGACCAACCCGACCGCGGTCCTGATCACCGACGACACCACCGCGGTGGAGCACCTGGTCGAGAAGGCCGGCTACGAGGTGGTCGGGCGGTCGGACACCGCGGTGAACGGTGAACGCTTGGCGGCACACCATCAGCCCGACCTCGTGGTCGTCGACCACGCGCTGCGGGGCGAGCCGGGATGGGACACGCTTCCCCACCTGCGTCGTGCCTCACCTGCGTCCAGGGTCGTGCTCCTGGTCGCACACGACGAAAGCTCCGCCGACGACCTCTTGCGGGTCGACGGCTGTGCCATCACGACGCATGCACAGCTCCAGAACCTGGCGGCCGACGGCGTCGACCTCCGGACCTGGATCGACGCGGCCACGGTGGTGGAATCCGACGACCGGCGGACCGGGCGCGATCGACGAACCCGCCAGGACTGGTCCCTGGTCGGATTCGAGAAGCGAGGGCATCCCGACCGCCGCGAGGAATGAACCCGCTCACCGCCGGGTTGCCGAGCACGTGATCCGCAAGGTGTTCATCGTGTTGTTCGGCGCCATGGCGCTGGGTCAACTCCTCAGTCCGGGCCGATTCGTCGATGCCATCGAGACCTACGGCGTCGGCGGACCCGCCGCCGCATGGGTGATCGCCGTGTCGATCATCGCGCTCGAGGTGGCCACGGTCGTGGCCCTGAGCGGCACGCACCACCGACCGGTCGGGGCCACACTCGCCATCGTCACGATGGCGGTGTGGACGGCGCTGGCCATCCAAGCGTTCGCTCGCGGGCTGGTCGTCCCGAACTGTGGTTGCTTCGGCACCTACCTGTCCCAAGAGCTCCGCTGGTGGGTCCTGCTCGAGGACGCCTACCTCCTGGTGCTCGCCGTCGTCCTGGCCCGTGGTCTGAGACGGATCCCGGCGACGGCGCCGGACGTCGCCCGTCGGAGAGACGACGCAGCCGTCTGACCTGCCGCGAGGAAGGAGCAGCGGGGTGCCGCTCGAGCCGTGAGGAGCTGCGCGGAGCGGGCCGAGTCTCGCAGCTCCCGGCCATTCCCGCTCTTGCCGCTCCGTCGTCGCGACGGGCCGCTCGGGCCCCGGCCGAGCACGGCTCCTATCCGCTCGACCTCTCGCTGGAGAAGAGCGCGAGGAGGCCCACGGTCAGGACCTCCTTGGTCTCGGCGGTCGAGAGGTCGTCACCGATGCGGAGTGCCTCGATCGCCTCGAAGCGCGTCAGGACGTCGGCAGCCCTGACCAGGCGCCCCCGCCGCTCGGTCTTCAGCCCTCGCAGCTCGGGCGCGAACTGACGCTCGAGCTGGTTTCGGAGCGCGATGTGCGCCGTGACCAGCGCGTCGGCCATGGGTTGGTTGTGGGTCGCGTGGTGAATGGTGGCGCGATGCGACGATGCCGTCTGCTCGTAGAGCGCCAGGCGTGAGTCGAGGAAGTCGCTGATCCGTCGATCGAGGGGTCCGACGCCGATTCGGTCGATGTGCAGCAGCGGTGCCGCGTTCTCCATGCTCCGCTGGATGGCGGCGTGGAGCAGGGCCCCGAGGTCCTCGTAGTAGCGGTAGACCGACCGCAGCGAGAGGCCCGAGCGCTTCGCGACCTCCTCGACGCTCGGGATGAGGGTGTCGGTGGCGAACAACTCGATCACGGCGTCGAGCACGGCGATGCGGTTGCGCTCGCGACGGGCGTGTCGCCCGTCGACCGGTTCGGAGTCGATCACCGCCACTACCCGGCGAGCGTAGTGCCAGTTACGTTGTCAGGACCGAACGTCTCGGGACCGATCAGGGGGACACGTGAAGTCATTCGAAGGCAAGACCGCCGTCGTCACCGGCGGGGGCCACGGCATGGGCCGTGCGCTCGTCGTGCAGCTCGTCGAACAGGGCTGCAACGTGGCGATGTGCGACATCAACCTCGACGCCATGGCCGAGACCCGCGCCATGGCGCACGACAAGGCTCCCTCCTCCGACATCCGCATCACCGACCACATCTGCGACGTCGCCGACGAAGCCGCCGTCGAGATCTTTCGCGACGAGGTGCTGCTCCAACACGACATCGAGCACATCAACCTGCTGTTCAACAACGCCGGCGTCGGCGGAGGGGGGAGCTTCATCGCCGGCGATCGGGCCGAGTGGGAGCGCACGTTCGAGATCTGCTGGGGCGGGGTCTACGCCGTGGCTCGGGTCTTCGTCCCGCTGCTCGTTGCCTCCGACGAGGGCGTCATCATCAACACGTCGAGCGTGAACGGCTTCTGGGCTGCCCTGGGCCCGGGAATCCCGCACACCGCCTACAGCGCGGCGAAGTTCGCGGTCAAGGGCTTCACCGAGGCCCTGCTCGAGGACTTCCGCATGAACGCACCACACGTCACGGCTGCAGTGGTCATGCCCGGTCACATCGGGACCGAGATCGTCAACAACAGCCGCAAGATGTTCGGCGGCGTCGCCAATGCCGAAGCGGTTCGGCAGAACATGATCCAGCGCGGCATGCCAGTGGACAGCATGAGCGACGACGACCTGCTCGCCATCGCGAACGGGATGGGCGACATGTTCCGCGACGGGGCGCCGCTCACCGCGGACGAGGCGGCGACCATCATCCTCGACGGGGTGAAGGCAGGCGCCTGGCGCATCCTCGTGGGCGACGACGCCCACGCGCTCGACGAGGCAGTCCGCGCCGATCCGCTCGCGGCCTACGGGCCCGCGGGCCTGTCGCTCGGCGCGCTCCGCGGCGACCCGCAGTAGCCGGACCGGCGAGCGTGCGTCGACTGTCGATCATCCTCGGCTTGGCCGTCGTCGCGGCCGCATGCAGCACCGCGTCGGACGACGGCGCCTCCCCGGACACGTCGGCCGACGCAGCAGCAGACGTCGAGTTCGCCGGCACCATCGACCTCGAGGTCGACAGTCCGGGGCGGTGCGAGGTGGTCGGCGATATCTGCGCCCTCCCCTTCCCTTCGGATGCGTTGACCATCGAGGATCCCGCATCGGCGACCGGGCGCCGGGTCTCGCTCGACCCGTTGTCGATGCCGACCAACGTCGAGGGCACGCGTCTCGACGTGAGCCGGCAGAACCGCAACGACGGGTTCAGCCCGGGCAGCGCCGCGCTCGCGCTGTTCCCCGGCCTCGACCCGGAGGCGTCGAAGCTTCCGCCGGTCACCGACCTGGCCCGGTCGCTCGACGCCGACTCGGGCAGCGTGATCATCGACGCCACGACCGGTGAGCGCTGGCTGCACTGGGCCGAACTCGACGCCAATGCGCCGACCGACGATCGACGGGGGCTGTTCCTCCGACCCGGCGTCAACTACCCGGACGGCCATCGCATCGTGATCGGCCTCCGGAACCTGGTGAACGCGGACGGCGAGGCGATCGAGCCCACCGACGCCTTCCGGGCCTATCGCGACCGCCTCGAGACCGAGATCCCCGAGATCGAAGCCCGACGACCGGCGATGGAACAGGTCTTCGCCGATCTCGAGGCGGCGGGCGTCGCACGCGACGAGCTCACCATCGCCTGGGACTTCACGGTGATCTCGACCGAGAGCCTCACCGGACCACTCCTGCACATGCGCGACGACGCGTTCGACCAGTTGGGCGACCAGGCACCGGCGTTCTCGGTCGATGCGGTCGACGAAGAAGCCGACCGGGACCGACGGGTCATCACCGGGACCTTCGAGATCCCGCTCTATCTCGCAGGCGACGGAACTCCGGGCCAACCGCTCAACCTCATCACCGATCCCGACCTTCCCGTGGCGAACGGGACCTGGACCGCACCGTTCACCTGCCAGATCACCGGTGCCACCAGCGGGTCGGACCCGGGAGCGGGAGTCGTGTACGGGCACGGGCTTCTCGGCACCCATCGCCAGGCGACCTCGGCCGGGCCGACCCTGCTCGCCGAGAACCACAACTACGTGGTGTGCGGGACCGATCTGATCGGCATGGCCGAGGAAGACGTGGGCAATGCGGTGGCCTCCCTCCAGGACCTCAGCAACTTCCCCACCCTGGCCGACCGGCTGCTCCAGGGGCACCTCAACTTCTTGTTCCTCGGCCGGCTGCTGAAGCATGCCGACGGCTTCGCAGCTGATCCGGCGTTCCAGACCGACGACGGGCAGCCGCTCCTCGACACCGACGAGCTCTACTACTACGGCATCTCACAAGGCGGGATCATGGGTCCGGTCTCGACCGCGGTATCGCTCGACTGGGACAAGGGTGCCTTCGGAGTCCCCGGGGTGAACTACAGCACCCTGCTGAACCGGAGCATCGACTTCGACACCTACCAGGCCATCCTCGACCCCGCGATACCCGACAAGCTCGATCAGGCGCTGGCCCTGCTCGTGGCCCAGATGCTGTGGGACCGGGGCGAGGGCAACGGCTACGTGAACCACTTCACCGATCCCCTGCCCGGGGTGAACGAGAAGCTGGGCTTGCTGCAGGGTGCCCTGGGCGATCACCAGGTCGCCAACGTGGCCATGGAGGTGATGGCCCGCTCGATGGAGGCATCGGTGCTCTCGCCGCCGGTCGAGCCCGACCGCACCACCGACGTCGAACCCTTCTTCGGCATCCCGCCGATCGAGACGTTCCCCCACCCCGGGTCGGCAGTCGTCCAGTTCGACAGCGGCGCCGCCTTGCCTCCGATCACCAACACGCCGCCCCGCGAAGGCGAGGACCCTCACGAGGACCCCCGCAGGGTCCCGGCTGCGTACGGCCAGATCGCGGCCTTCTTCCAACCCGGCGGCGGCATCATCGACACCTGCGGTGGCCAACCGTGCAACGGCATCCCCGGCGGATGAACCCGCAGACTCCTCATGCGAATCGGTGACGAGACGCTCGAAGCCGTCCGCACCGACGGGCACGCCGTCGTGGAGGGATTCCTCACGACCGACGAACTCGCTGCGGCGCGCGCCGGGCTCTTCGAGCAGTTCCCGACACCGGAGGACTACTTCGCCGATCCCGATGCCCACCGGCACCTCACCCGCCACCAGTTCGCCGGGCTCCGACTGGGCCCGTACGACAGCTGGGACCTGAGCCGGCTCGCGTTCCATCCCGATCTCGTCGATGCCGCCGAGCGATTCTGCGGCACCGAGGACGTCCGTCTCTACAAGATGGAGCTCTGGGCCAAGTACTCGGGGTCGGTCGACTACGACCAGCCCCATCACCGCGACTACGGCAACCACAGCCTGGTCGTGCCGCGGCGCGACCTCAGGTGGCCGCAGCTCACGACGTTCATCCTGCTCTCCGACGTGACCGAGTCGAACGGGCCGACCAAGGTGATCCCCCGAACGATCGGCGACGAGATCCCCTTCGTGCCACGCGAGTTGCCCTTCGGCGAACGGTTCGACGCAGAGGTCTCGATCACCGGACCAGCCGGCAGCCTCTTCCTCTACACGACCGACATCCTCCACCGCGGCTCGGCGATGACCGGCGACCGGGTGAGCCGGTTCGCGCTCCTGGCCGACTTCGCACCCAAGGGTCTCCCCTGGGTCGGCAAGATGGCGTGGGCGAGCCAGGCGCTGAGCCCGGCGTGGACCCAGCTCATGGAGCGGGCATCGGTGCGCGAGCGCGCCCTGTTCGACTTCCCGCCGCCCGGCCACGAGTACTGGAACGACCAGACCCTCGCCGACACCCAGGCCCGCTACCCGAAGATGGACATGGCGCCGTACTGCTAGCAAGGGCGCCATGACCCCGCCCCTCACCGTCTCGGCCGCCTTCGCCACCTCGCTCGACACGCCCGAGCACATCCGCATCGCCGAGTCGCTCGGCTACGCCCGCGCCTGGGCCTACGACTCCCCCGCGCTCTACCCCGACGTGTGGGCGATGCTCGCCCTGGCTGCCGACCGCACCGACACGATCGGGCTCGGGCCGGCCGTGCTCGTCCCCCACCTGCGGCACCCGATGACCAACGCCGCGGCCATCGCCATGCTCGAGGCGATGGCCCCCGGACGGGTCGCCGTCGCCATCGGCACGGGCTACACCGCTCGCCTGACCATGGGAAAGCAGGCGCTCACCTGGGCGTGGACCCGCTCCTACCTCGACTGCCTGACCGCGTTGCTCCGCGGCGAGCGAGCCGAGTGGGGTGGCGAGCCGATCGAGCTGTTGATGACCGAGGGGTTCGGTGCCGACCGTCCTCTCAACGTGCCGATCGTCGTCGGGGCGACGGGCCCCAAGGGTCTCGGCCATGCACGCGAGCTCGGCGCCGCGGGGGTGTTCCTCACGATGCCCAACGAGGTCCCGGAAGGGTGGGACTGGAGCGTCTCGCTCCAGTTCGGAACCGTGCTCGACGACGGCGAATCACCCGACTCGGATCGAGTGATGGATGCGGCCGGCCCTGCGGCGGCACTCATCTACCACGGCATGTTCGAGGTCGGCGGGCGCGAGATGGTCGAGGGACTCCCCAACGGCAGCGTCTGGTGCGACTCGCTCGAAGCAGCCGAACCGGAGGAGTCACGTCATCTGGCCATCCACGCCGGTCACCTGTATGGGCTCAGCGAGCACGACGCCAAGGCCGTTTCCGGCGCGGCCATCACCATGCTCGGCATGGCCCGCTCGGCCGACGAGTGGAAGGTGGCGCTCGAGGGCTATGCCGATGCCGGCCTCACCGAGCTCGCGTACCAGCCGGCAGGCGACGACATCCCCGGTGAGCTCGAGCGCTTCGCGTCCGCGGCAGGCGTCTGAACCGGCTGCCCCGCCCGCCGGCTCAGGACGTCGCGTGGCCGAGCTGATGGATCTCGATGACGTTGCCGTCGGGATCCTCGATGAACGTCTGACGGTCCGGCCCGACGATGCTGGCATCCGCCACGTCGATGCCCTTGGCCCGTAGCTCTCGAACGGCCGCATCGACATCGTCGACGAGGACGGCGAAGTGCTGCCCCAGGTTGGGCGGGACCTCGGAGTGGATCAGATGGACCTGGCTGTCGCCGAGATCGATCCAGGCGCCATCGAACCCGAAGTCGGGCCGATCGGCACGGACCGTGCCGCCCAGCACGTCGGTGTAGAACTCGATGCTCGCACCGGCGTCGGACACGTTGATCGAGACGTGGTGGACCGACTGTGGCTTCATGGTCCGACGGTATCGGCTGACCAGCCTCAGCGAGCGACGACAGCCGACGGTGGCCCGCCGAACAGCGGCACCCTGGCGCGAAGGGTCAGCCGGGTGCGGGCAGGTGGCCTTCAGCCCGTAGCCATGCTTCGGTGCGGGCCATGCCCTCGGTGACATCGACGGCCGGGTCGTAGCCGAGCACCCGTCGAGCCTTGTCGATCGAGTAGGTGCCCCGGCGCAGGAAGTAGTCGACGGTGTCGGCGCCGAGGCCGGCCTCCTCGTGGATCGCCGCGATCTCCGAAGCGGGCGCAACCGGCAACTCGGTGCCGAGCATCCGGGCGTAGTGCCCGAAGAACTCCTCGTTGTCGACCCCGATGCCGTCGCTCAGGTTGAACACCTGCCCCCGACCGGCATCGCCGGCCGCCAGGACGATGCCGTCGACGAGATCGTCGACATACACGGGACTGAAGATCCCGCCCTCCGACGGCACGACGAAGACCCCGAGCGGAATGCCCATGATCGGCCACATCGTCCACGGCACCGAACGGGGGCCGTACACGTCGCCCGGGCGGATGACGGTGACGTCGATGTCGTGTTCGGCGTGGGCCTGGAGCACGACCTGCTCGCTGGCGACCTTGGTGTCGACGTAGCCGTGGCCGTCGGTGCGGATCGGCCAGCTCTCGTCGACTCCGTCGGGGAAGCCGAGGTCCGAATAGGCCCGCACCGACGACAGGTGCACGAGGCGGGGGACGCCGGCGGCGACGGCGGCCTGGGTCACCCGACTGGTCCCCAGCACGTTGACCTCCCACATCCGGTCCCCGGGAGCGGTGTTGGCGACCACCGCCGCGGTGTGGAACACCAGGTCGCAGCCGACGAACACGTCCTGCCACGCACCGGCTTCGATGATGTCGGCTGCCACGACCGAGGGGTCAGAGCCGTCGGCGACGGCATCGATGCCGACGACCTCGTGACCTTCGGCGCGGTAGCGCTCGGCGATCGTGGCTCCGATGAAGCCGAGGACGCCCGAGATGCCGACCTTCATCGTGCAGCCTCGAGCTGGACCTGCATGGCCTGGACGGTGTCGATGTACTCGTCGATCATGTCGAGCACGACCTGGGCCGAGGTCGTGCGCTCGTTCATCGTCCCGACGATCTGACCGACGAAGTAGTTGGCGAGCTTCTCGGCGCCCGAGCCCGGGTTGTGGGCCGCCCGATTGATGCGAGCCTGCGCGCCGGCCGTGAGGATCGGCTGGAGCGGCATGCCCAGGGGGTCGGGCGTGTCGTCGCGGTCCCACTCCTCGGTCCACGCCGACTTGAGCATGCGGGCATGTTTCCCGGTGATCGAGCGTGACCGAATGGTGTCGGCCGAGGTCGCGCCGAGGAACTTCTCCTTCACCACAGGATGGGTCTCGGCTTCGTCGGTGGTGAGCCAGACCGAGCCGCACCACACCCCCTGCGCCCCCAACGCGAGTGACGCGGCGAGTTGTCGCCCGCGACCGATCCCGCCGGCGGCGAGCACCGGAACCTCGCCGACCGCGTCGACGATCTCGGGCACGAGCACCATCGTGCCGATCTCACCCGTGTGCCCCCCGGCTTCGGAGCCCTGGGCGATGATGATGTCGACCCCGGCCGCCACGTGACGCTCGGCGTGGACGGCCCTGCCGGCAAGAGCGCCGACGAGGCGACCCTCCTCCTTGACCCGGTCGATCATGAACTGGGGTGGGGGGCCGAGGGCGTTGGCCACGAACGGGGTCCGGAAGGCGAGGGCGATCTCGAGCTGCGGGCCTGCGGTGGCGGCCGAGAACGGGGCGGCCGCCCCCTCATGGGCGCAGTCCGCGGCCGCCGCCACCGCTCTCGTCGGGAAGCGGCGGCACGTCGTAGCGGGCGAGGATGTCCTGGACGAACTCCTGGTGCTCGACGGGCAGGAGCTGGACCACGTCGTCGACGGTGAAGCCGTCGTTCTCGTCGCCGGCGTACTTGGCCGGGATGATGAGATCGACGCCGTAGGGAAGGTCGCCCACCTCGTCCTCGATCCATCGCAGGTCGATCTCGAGCTGCTCGGGCGTGTGGGCGACCGCACCCAGCACACCCAGGCCGCCGGCCTTCGAGACGGCCGCCACGACATCTCGGCAATGCGAGAAGGCGAAGATCGGGAACTCGATGCCGAGAGCGTCGGACGCTTTGGTTCGCATGGAAGAACTCCGGGGACGGGGGCGGAAGGCGAACCTAGAGCACGAGCCCGGCGCCGGCTGCCGGCCGCGTCCTCGGGGTGTCCGTCCTCGGCGTGGTCGGCCTCGGGGTGGTCGTCACGCGCAGCCGGCCATCCCGCTTGACGAGCATCGGCGATTGCTTGAGCATCTTCTGATGCGCACGCCCACCCGCCGTCGTCTCGCTTGCCTCGTCCTGCTTGTGGCGGCGGTCTTCCTGACCGGTTGTGAGCAGTTCGTGACACCACCCGGTGAGGGCGCGGTCCGCTATCGCGACGAGATCTTCACGACCGTCGGCAAGACCCCCGACGTCCAGTACGGGAGCGCCATCGGCCAGAGCGGCGGCAACGTCGACCTGTTCGTCGACATCTACGAACCCGACGGTGACACCGTCACCGCACGACCGCTGGTGATCCTGGCCCACGGTGGGTCGTTCTGCTGTGGCACGAGGAACTCAGCCGAGATCGTCGACCAGGCGAACGTGCTGGCTCGCCGGGGCTTCGTGGCGGCGTCGATCTCGTACCGCCTGAACTCGCCGGGCTGTTCGGCCGGCGGCGCCACGTCCCAGTGCGTGGCAGCCATCGACGATGCTCGCGAGGACGGGCAGGCAGCGATCTCGTGGTTCCGGGCCAACGCCGCGACCTACCGAATCGACTCCGATCGGATCGCCATCGGCGGGTCCTCGGCCGGCGGCATCCTGGCCGCCGACGTGGCGTTCGCCAGCAGCTCCGACCCCGACACGGCCGTGCAGGCCGGGTTCTCGCTGTCCGGTGCCAACATCCTGCAACCGCCCAACACCGGCGACGCCCCGCTGCTGCTGTTCCACGGCACGGCCGACGTCGTCGTGCCCTTCGCGTGGGCCCAGAACACCCTGGCCGCCGGCAACGCCGCCGGTGTCCGCACGGTGATGACCCAGTGGGAAGGTGCCGGTCACGTCCCCTACGTCGCCCACCGCACCGAGATCCTCGAGCAGACCCGCAACTTCTTGTGGTGGCACCTGAATCTCGCGAACGCCGCCACCTGAGGTTCACGAACTCCAACCGCCGTCGTGGGCGATGAACTGTCCGGTCACGAAACCGCAGGTTCCGTCGAGGTAGGCCGCACACAGCGCCGCGCACTCGTCAACCGTGCCAAGGCGACGCATGGGGACCTGCTGCTCGATGCGAGCCCGAACCTCAGGATCGTTGCCGCCCGACGCTCGGAGGAACTCGGGGAAGTCCATGAAGTTCGTGCCGAGGGCGTTCACCTGCACGCCGTTGCGAGCCACCTCGTCGGCGACGTTGCGCATGAGGTGGTTGGCGCCTGCCCGAGCCGATGAGTAGAGCGGGGCGCCGGGAGTGGGCCGGGCACCCGACGAGCTGGTGATGAGCAGCACCTGCCCCGATTGCTGTTCGACCATGACCGGGACCACCGCCCGGAGGAAGTGGTAGGGCGCCTCGAGGCACCCCTGGGTGACGGCCCGAAGGTCGTCGACCGACGAGTGGAGGAACCGGCCGGTCACCACGCGCCCGGTGAACGCAGTCGCGGCATCGATGCGTCCGAATCGGTCCAGCGCAGCCGCGACCAGGCGTTCCGACGATGCCACATCGCTCAGGTCGGCGACCCCGGCGACGACCTCGACCGCAGCCCCGTTCGCCTCGAGATCGGCCGCGAGGCCGTCGGTGGGATCACCGATCACGAGGTCGTGACCGCGGTCGGCGAGCAGACGAGCGAGCGGCGGCCCGACGTAGGAGTTGGTGTTCGAGACGATGGCGACACGTCGATCGGTCATGGCCGCAGTCTGACCCACGGAGCGCCGGCGAGGCTCAGGAACCGACCGGCTCCGCGCAGCTCCTTGGAGGAGGCGCCTTCCACGAGCGGCGTGTCGCCGCTCACATCGAGCGTGGCAGCTCCTCAGCCGGCGGGGGCGGGGCGGGCGAAGGCCTTGACCTCCAGGTGTTCTTCGAAGCCGGCCAGGCCCATCTCGCGGCCGATGCCCGACTGCTTGAAGCCGCCGAAGGGAACGTCGGGCCCGTACCAGACCCCACCGTTGATCGACATCGTCCCGGTCCGGATGCGGCGAGCGACATCGACGGCCCGCGCCTCGTCGTCGCAGAAGACGTGGCCCGAGAGCCCGTAGATCGAGTCGTTGGCGATCCGGATCGCGTCGTCGTCGCCGTCATGGGCGATCACCACGAGCACCGGACCGAAGATCTCCTCCCGGGCCACCGTCATGTCGTTGGTCACGTCGGTGATCAGCGTCGGCTCGTAGAAGTGGCCGACGTCGAACCCGTCGGGTCGCTTGCCGCCACACACGACGGTCGCCCCCTCGTCGACGGCCGACCGCACGTAGGCCTCGACCCGATCGCGCTGTGCGCGACTCACCAGCGGGCCCAGCATCGTGTCGGCGTCGGACGGGTCGCCCGGCGGCGTGGCCGCCATCATCTGCGCCACGGCATCGACCACCTCGGCCTGGCGGTTCCGGGGGACCACCAGTCGGGTCGAGAGCGCGCAGCCCTGGCCACAGACCGTCGCGGTGCCGAAGGCAGCGGTCGCAGCGATCAACCCGAGGTCGGCGACGTCGTCCAGTACGACCAGTGCCGACTTGCCGCCCAGTTCGAGGAACACCTTGGTGACATTGGCGCTGGCCGCCTCCATCACTCGCCGGCCGGTGGCCGTCGACCCGGTGAAGCTGATCATGTCGACCTCGGGCGAGCTGGTGAGCACCTCGCCGATGGCCGGGTCGGCTGACGAAACGACGTTGAAGACGCCGGCGCCGATGTCGGTGTGATCGGCCACGAGCCGCCCGAGGGCCAGGCCGGTGAGCGGCGTCTGCGGCGCGGGCTTGAGCACAACCGTGCAGCCTGCCGCGAGGGCGGGGACGATCTTCGCCAGGTTGATCTGGTTGGGAACGTTCCACGGGGTGATGGCGGCCACGACGCCGACCGGCTCACGTTCGATCCACCGGTCGGCCGGACCGCCCATGGTGTCGGCGACACCGAGTCGGGTCTGCCATTCGTACCGCTCGGTCAGGTCGGCGTAGAAGGGCAGGAAATCGAGCGGGGCGGCCACCTGCACCGTTCCGCAGGCCGACCGGGTGGCGCCCGCTTCGGCGATGGTCAGTTCGGTCAGTTCGTCGACGTGGTCGATCAGGGCCTCGTGGAGCTGGCGAAGGCAGCGGACACGGTGGGCGACATCGGTCGACCATCTGGTCTCGTCGAAGGCGCGGCGGGCCGCCGCGATCGCCGCCTCGACGTCCTCAGGGCCGGCATCGGCGGCTCGTGCGACCACGGCTTCGGTCGCAGGGTTCTCTACGTCGAACGTCGCGCCGTGCGAAGCCGCCCGGAGTTCGCCATCGATCAGCAGTCGCTGTTCGTGCCACATGCGTACCGAAGGTAGCGAGCGGGTGGGCTCGCCGGTGTGGCCCGACCACCGACCTGCGCGGACCGGCCGCCCGATACGACGCGCCGGATACGGTGCGCCGCATGACCAAGACGATTCTCATCACCGGCGCGGGTTCGGGATTCGGCAAGGGCGCCGCCGTCGAGTTGGCGTCCCGAGGACATCAGGTCATCGCCACCACCGAGACCTCCGCGCAGGCCGACGCGCTCGCCGCCGAGCACCCCGAGCTGACCGTCATGAAGCTCGACGTGACCGACCCGGTCGACGTCGCCAAGGTCGCCGACGTCGATCCCGACGTGCTGGTCAACAATGCCGGGTTCGGCGTGATGGCCCCGCTGGCCCAGGTGCCGCTCGACCGCCTCGAGGCAGGATTCGAGGTGAACGTGTTCGGCATGGTCGCGATGAGTCAGGCAGCCATCCCCGGCATGAAGGCCAAGGGCGCCGGCCGGATCATCAACATGTCGTCGATCGCCGGCGTGCTGTCGGGTCCGATGACCGCGCCCTACGCCATGACGAAACACGCCGTCGAGGCCTTCTCCACGGCGCTCCGCGAGGAACTGGCGCCGCACGGCATCGACGTCACCAAGCTCAATCCGGGGCCCTACGACACCGGTTTCAACGACCGGATGGTCGACGGAATCGCGGGCTACATCGAAGAGGGCGACGCCCCGGCCGCCGAAGCCGAGCAGCTGGTTCGTGCGCTCGTGCTGGGCGGTCAGCTCGATCCCGACGAAGTCGTCCAGGCCGTGGCCGATCTGGCCGAGGCAGACACGACCCCGGTCGAGACGTTTCTCCCGGCCGGCATCAAGGAGATGATCGAAGCCGGCCGCGGCTGACCTCACTCCCCGGCCGTCGGCCCGACCGAGCCGGCACGTTTCGGCGATGACCGAGGTCGAGGCCGACTACCTGGTGGTGGGCGCCGGCGCGATGGGAATGGCATTCACCGACGTCCTCCTCCACGAGACCGACGCCCGCGTGGTGCTGATCGAACGCCGCGCTCGGCCCGGCGGGCACTGGAACGACGCCTACCCGTTCGTCCGGCTCCACCAGCCCTCGGCCTTCTACGGCGTGAACTCCCGCGAGCTCGGGGAGGGCACCATCGACCAGGTGGGGCCGAACGCCGGTCTGTTCGAGCTCGCCACCGGCTCGGAGGTCGTCGCCTACTTCGACAACGTGCTCCACCGCGACTTCCTGCCGTCCGGGCGGGTCGAGTGGCATCCGATGTGCACCTACGAGGGCGACCGCCGGTTCCGTTCGACGGTCTCGGGCGAGACATTCTCGGTGTCGGCGAAGACCAAGGTCGTCGATGCCACCTACATGAACGTGTCGGTCCCGTCGACCACGCCACCGAAGTACGGCTTCGACGACGACGTGCGGTTGGTTCCGCTCAACGACCTGGTCCACACCTCCGAGCCGCCCGACGGCTACGTCGTGATCGGCGCCGGCAAGACCGGCATGGACGCGTGCCTCTGGCTCCTGGCCCAGGGCGTCGATCCCGATTCGATCCGATGGATCATGCCTCGCGACTCCTGGCTGCTGAACCGGGCCAACATCCAGCCGGGCTCGAGTCGCCCGACCGGGCCGCCGCAGGGTTCGGCGGCCAGTTGCGCGACATCGCGGAGTCGACCTCGATCGACGACATGTTCGACCGGCTCGAAGCCTCAGGCCAGCTGCTCCGGCTCGACGCCGGTGTCCGGCCGACGATGTATCGCTGTGCCACGGTCACCAAGGCCGAACTCGCCGAGCTCCGTCGCATCGACAACGTGATCCGGATGGGTCGAGTGCAACGCATCGAGCCCGACCGGATCGTGCTCGATCAGGGGACGACTCCGACCTCGCCTCGAACCCTGCACGTCGACTGCACGGCCAGCAGGTGTTCAGCGCGGCATTCATCGCCCACGTCGAGCAATCGGTCGACGGCGAGTCGAGGAAGAACGAGCTGTGCACGGTGGTGCCCCACCCGGACACGGCCCTCGACTACATCGAGACGACCAAGGGCAACTTCCTCAACGGGATGCAGTGGTTCTTCGACCCCGACCTCGCCGAGTGGCTGGCGAACGCGCGTCTCGATGCGTTCAGCGGCGCCCGGACCGACGGCGGCAGCACCGGACTCGCGGTCGACGATGCGATCGCGACCTGGCTCGGCCCGGCCGTCGAGAAGCTCGAGCAGTACGCAACGCAGACGGCCTGAGGCGATCCGACCGACCTTCCGTTCCGTGCGGCGGGCCGCTGGGCCGTTCGGACCATCTCCGCCGAGAGTCTTTGACATCATCGCCACCCGCCGGTAGACCACCGCATCTACGTTGCGTATCGCCAAGAGTACGGAACGTGCGCCTCAACCCCTGCGTTGGAAGGAATCCGGCAATGCCATCAGCCACCCGCCTCGTACGGCGAGCCATCACGTTGATCGTTCTCGTGCTCGCTGCGACCGCGATGCTCCCTGTCGCCTCCGCCAGCGCCGAGCCGGCCAGTAAGCCGGGCCGCCCGAGCATCGACTCGGTGGTCGCGGGCAACGCCGAGGTGACCGTCAATTGGACTGCCCCCGAAGATGACGGCGGCAGCCCGGTGACCGGCTACCAAGTCCAAGTCTACATCCAAGGCACCGGCCAGGTCGGATCGACGGTCTTCGACGACCCCGCCACCACGCAGGTCTACACGGGCCTCACCAACGGTGTGACCTACAAGTTCAAGGTCCGGGCCATCAACGCCATCGGCACCGGCGCCCCCAACCTGGGCTACTCCGACCTGGTCATCCCGTTCGGTCCGCCCGGATCGCCGACGGATGTCCAGATCAACCGCCGGGACGAGACGAACGTCTGGATCGAATGGACGCCTCCGGCATCGAACGGTGGCTCGGCGATCACCGAGTATGTGATCACTCCGATCGAAGATGGCGTGCCCCTCGCTTCGATCGAGTGGCCGGCGACCAACCTGAGGCGGAAGGTCAGCGGCTTGACGACCGGCACGCCGTACACGTTCAAGGTGGCGGCCAAGAACTCGGCCGGAACCTCACCCGACTCTGCCGAGTCGGCGTCAGTCATCCCGGCGGGCAAGCCCGGAAGCCCAACGATCGGCACCGTCACCCCTGGCGACGGTGAAGTGACCGTCAACTGGGAAGCCCCACTCGACGAGGGGGGGGTGCCGGTGACCGGCTACCAAGTCGAAGCCTACGCCCAAGGCACCGGCCAGGTCGGATCGATGGTCTTCGACGACCCCAACACCACGCAGGTCTACACGGGCCTCACCAACGGTGTGACCTACAAGTTCCAGGTCCGGGCCATCAACGAGGTCGGCATCGGCGCCGCTAGCGAGATCTCGGAGCTCGTCACCCCGGCCGGTCAGACCACCAAGCCGGGCCGCCCGACCATCGGTGCGGTCGAAGCCGGTGACGGTGAAGTGACCCTCAACTGGACCGCTCCCGAAGATGACGGCGGCAGCCCGGTGACCGGCTACCAAGTCCAAGTCTACATCCAAGGCACCGGCCAGGTCGGATCGATGGTCTTCGACGACCCCGCCACCACGCAGGTCTACACGGGCCTCACCAACGGTGTGACCTACAAGTTCAAGGTCCGGGCCATCAACGCCATCGGCACCGGCGCCCCCAACCTGGGCTACTCCGACCTGGTCATCCCGTTCGGGGACGAGCCGTTCGGGAGCGTACCGGCCTGATCCCCGGGACCAGCTGAACCCGGGACCCATCGCCCGCTCCCCGCTGGGAGCGGGCGCTGCGCGTTCGGCATCTTCCGCCACGACTCCGCGCCGACTGAGGAGGTCGCCGAAAGGGGCCACGTCATTGGACCCGAACGAGGGATCAGCGAGTGAGCGAGACGGCACCCGTGAGCTGAGTCGATCGCTGCGAACTCTTCGACATCCTGACTCGTTGCTTCGGCCAGTCCGTTGGCCGACATCCTTGCTCCGACAGAAAGGCGAAGCTGACCTGCCGATGCCGCGACGCTCCCACGCATCTTGGTTCTGCTCCTCCGGTGCACCGAACTCGCGAAGTCGCTCTGCGATGGGGGTTGCGCATCAACACGGCTACAGGCCTGCGAGCACGGGGCCGTGGCCTCGTCGACACCATGGCTGCCCGACGCGGCAGCGCTCCTCGCGGAGTTCCACGGCGAACCGGTCCGCGACCTCGGCCCGCTGAGCTGCGGCTTCTGGTTGTCGGCCTACGTCGATCGCGCGGTCGACCGATCGGTCGTCGCCCGATTCGCCCGGCCGTCGAGAAGCTCGAGGCCTCTGCAGCCAAGTCCGCCCAGACTCTGATGCGATGGGGGCGTCCGTCATCGCGATTCGGCCGGCGGCCGAAGGCGAGTCCGATGCCGTCGCCGACCTGGTCTTCGGCGAACCCGACCAGGAGACGCGGCGCATCACCTCTGCCCTGTACGGCGTCCGCGACTCCGAGGCGCTCCGGCCGATGTTCCGTGCCGTCTGGCGAGCCGGGGAGAACTGGCGACAGACCTTCGTGTCGGTGATCGACACCGAGATCGTCGGAATCGTCCAGTGCGGGCGATCCGCCATGCGGATCACACCGGTGATCGCGCTCAACGCAGTCCGCGCGCTCGGTCTGCGGGCCTTGTCCGCCCCGAAGGCCATGCGCCTGGGCCGACCGGGTCGCGCCGACGAAGCCGTCGGATGCGCTGGTGGTCTCAGAGCTCCACGTGCAGCCGGCACATCGTGGAACGGGCATCGGAGCGACCCTGCTCGCATTCGCCGAAGACCTCGCCGTGCAGCGGGACCACCCCTTGCGTGGCACTGGCACACGTACACGACGAACCCGGCGCGCCGGCTCTACGAACGATGCGCATACGTTGCCCATGAGACGGTGACCGATCCGGAGTTCGAACGACGCACCGGCATGGACGGCAACGTGCTCTACGTCAAGGAACTGATCAGATCCGGGTGATCTGACCTCCGTCGACGGCCATGACGTGGCCGGTCATCCAGGCGGCCTCGTCGGACAGCAGGAACAGGACCGGGCCCACGTGGTCGTCGGGGGTGCCCAGCCGCTTGATGGCGAGGCTGTCGATCAGCGGGTCGTGGAAGTCGGCCGGCACCTGCTTGTTCATCGCCGCGGTGTCGGTGGGTCCGGGTGCGATGGCGTTGACCCGGATGTTGCGACGTGCGAGCTCGTGGGCGAGCGCGGAGGTGAGGAAGTTCATCCCCGCCTTCGCCAGGCCGTAGAAGCCGCTGATGCCCATCCACGCCGCCGTCGACGACTGGTTGACGATCGACCCACCGCCACCCTTGCCCATCGGCCGCATGACCGAGCGCGTGCAGTGGAGCGCACCCATGAGGTTCACCTGCATGAACCGGTCGAGGTAGTCGTAGTCGACGTTGGTGAGGCCGGCGAGCTCCATGTCGCCGAAGATGGCGGCGTTGTTCACCAGATGATCGATGCGGCCGAACGCCGCCATCGTCGCCTCGGCCATGGCATCGGTGCTGTCCGGATCGCCCACGTCGGTGCGGACGAACAAGGCTCGCTCGCCCAGGTCGTCGGCGACCACGCGCCCCGCGTCTTCAGCGAGTTCGGCGATGACGACGCTGGCACCCTCGGCATGCAGGGCACGGGCGTATGCCTCGCCGATGCCACCGCCGGCACCGGTCACGATCGCCACCTTGTCCACGAACCGCTCGCTCACGCTGACCTCCTCAGCTCCGCCCCCACGGCAGAATCGCTCAACGTAGTCCGACCTCTCACTGCGCCGAACGCCCTTCGGTCCCGTCCGACGGCGTGCGAGCATGGAGTCATGGCGTCGTCGGAACCTGCGATGGCCGACGTCGCCGCATTCCTCGCCGATCTCCACCACGAGCCGGCGAGCGACGTCGAAGCGCTGAGCGGCGGCTTCTGGTCGTCGGCGTACGGCTATCGGGTCGGCGACCGGTCGCTCGTGGTCCGGCTCGGCAAGATGCGCGAGGGCTTCGAGATGGACCGGGCCGCCATGGCGTTCGCGGGACCCGACCTGCCCGTGCCGAACGTGCTCGAGGTCGGCGAGGCGCTCGGCATGGCCTACGCCATCTCCGAGCGCCACCACGGTCGCTTCCTCGAACACGTCGAGCCCGACGAGACCGAGCGGTCCGGGCCGGCGCTCACGCGACTGCTCACAGGGCTGCGCTCGGTTCCCGCCGAGCCGAGCGTTCCGGTCTCGTGGGAACCAGGGGCCGCCCGCCCCTGTCAGTCGTGGCGTGAGTGGCTGACCCGTGGGCTGGTCGACGACCCGACCCTGCCGGTCAGCGGCTGGCGGGCCACGTTGTCCGCCGACCCTGACCTCGATCGGCTGTTCGTCGCGTGCGAGCAGCGCATCGCCGACCTGCTCGACGCCTGCCCCGAACGGCGCGACCTCGTGCACGGCGACCTGCTCCACCAGAACGTGCTGGTCGCCGACGACGCCTCGGAGGTGACCGCCATCTTCTCGTGGAAGTGCTCGGTCCGGGGGGACTTCCTCTTCGACGCAGCATGGTGCACGTTCTGGGACGGCTGGTACCCAGGCATCGAGGCCATCGACGTGTGGGGCCGAACGGTCGACTCGCTCGCGGGTTCCGAATCGCTGGTGGATGCCGCCGTCCGTCATCACTGCTACGAGCTTCAGATCGGAGCCAGCCACTTCGGTTGGAACCTGTGGACCGGCAACACCGACGAGCTCCGGCGGACTGCAGCTCGCACCGCTGAGGTGCTGGAGCGCGGCCCGCTGCCATAGGACGTGACTGCGACACCGCACGACATCTCGATCCGCAGATCGTGTGAGGACCCTAGGGTTTGACGATGGCTGATCTCACCCTCGACGACCTCGTCCAGATCGAAGCGATCAAGCGACTCAAGTACGCCTACGCCCGCTGTCTCGACCAGAAGCTGTGGGACGAACTGGCCGGCCTTCTGACCGTGGACGCCGTCGCCGAGTACAGCAACGGCAAGTACTCACACTCGGGCCGCGACGAGATCGTGGCCTTCATCAAGCGGGGCATGGCGGCCGAGACGTTCCTCAGCAGCCACCGGATGCACCATCCCGAGATCGACCTCACCGGCCCCGACACGGCCACTGGCACCTGGGCGCTCGAGGACATCGTGGTCATGGAGGACATGGGGCTGTCGATCCAGGGCGCCGCCTTCTACACCGACCGCTACGTGAAGCTCGACGGCGACTGGAAGATCGCCTACACCGGCTACAAGCGCACCTTCGAGGAGATCTTCCCGCGTGCCTCGGTCGAGGGCCTCACGCTCACGGCGTCGTGGTGGGGCACCAACGGCCAGTCGAGCCTGCCGGCGGAGTAGGCAGACAGGGGCGGTCTCAGTGCGATTGGGGCAGCACCAGCTCGGGTGATCGCTTGATCGGGAAGAACTTGTGGTGGTGGGCGCCGGTGATCTCGTAGATGGCCGTGCCGGTGTGGCCCTCGGTCGAGGTGAACTCCATCTCGGACAGCCCGCCGCCCATCGGCCCGTAGGGGAACGCCCAGCGGCCTTGGGCGTCGAAGCCGATCTTCCTTCCACCTTCGAGGGTCAGGTCGCAATGGCCGGCCAGCCCGCGTACCTCGAGGCCGTGCTGGCCGTAGCTGACCTCGTTGCCGTCCTCGCCGGTCCAGTGCAGGTCGCCGTGGTCGAAGTCGACGACCGGGATCGGGTCCGAGCCGTCGGCCGGGCAGAAGCACCCGTCGGTGTAGATGCGGGCGCCGTTCGGGTACTCCCAGTGCCAGACCCCGAACATGCCCTCCTCGGTCTGGATCGCGAACCACATCCAGAGCGGGCAGCGTGAGTGGTCGCGGATCCCCCACGAGTGGTCGCGCTGGCCCCACCAGGTGTCGACCTCGGTGGTCACGCCGTCCTTGGTGATCGAGCCCGAGTACCAGCCCGACTGCAGCATGTGCGACTGGTCCCAGATCGTCTCGTGGCCGGCCTTCTGGGTACCGCGGCGCAGGCCGTATTCGCGGGTCCTCGCGGTGAACGTGAGATCGAGCCCGTAGGCCGACTCGTCGGTGTCGTCGACGTGCAGCTCGACCTTGTGGAACGGCTCGGTGATGTCGATCGTCACCGGCCCGGCGGTCATCGTGTGCGGGTCACCGTCGTAGGGCCGCTCGTACTTCGAGTAGATCCAGTCGTCGCCGATGCGGCCGAGCTGCATCGCATCCATCGTCTCGGACTTCGGGAAGTGGGCGAGGGTGAGGATGATCACGTCGCCGAGACCGTCGGGCGGGTGGGCGATGAAGAAGACGCTCTCGCGCCAGAAGTCGTGGTGGGTGGCCACGTTCGGGAGCGGCTCGGGGATCTGGTGGACGAAGTACTCGTCCATCGGCGTCAGCTGCGGCATGACGCCATCGTGTCAGCCCCGGGGCTGCTCAGTCGTCGACCACGGCGGCTTCGACCGCTTCGACGTACATCCACCGACCGTCGTGGCGGACGAACCGGCTCAGTTCGAGCAGGCGACGGTCGCCGTCGGGAGTCGAGAACGACGCCGCGAATCTCACAGTGCCCTCGTCGTCGAACATGGTGCCGTCGGTCGTGTCGAAGATCTCGAGCGACGTCCATTCCTGATCGGCCCGGAACGTGACCTGCGATGGTCGGGTGTCGGGATGCCACGTCGCGAGCAGGTACGCCTCGTCCTCGAAGACGAAGGCCGAGTAGCGCGAGCGCATCAGATCGACCGCCGTGGGTGCGGTTCCGTCGCGATGGAACGGTCGGCAGCACGACTCGTACTCGACCCCGACTCCGCACGGACACGCCACCCGCAGACCGTACCGCCACCATCAGGATTCCTTGCTGCTGAATGACCACCAGGCGGTCAATCAGCAGCAAGGAATCGGTTTCGGTCTTCGGTCCTAGAGTCGGCGCATGCGGATCTGGATCGACACCGACATCGGGAGCGACGTCGACGATGCGTTGACGCTCGCCTATGTGATCGCCCACCCGAACTTCGAGCTGGTCGGCGTGTCGACGGTGTTCGGCGACGTCGAGCTCCGGTCGCGCATCGCCGAGCGCTTGTTGGAGATCGCCGGCGTCGACGTGCCGGTGCTGAGCGGCCTCGGTGTACCGATCACCGAGCGGCGGGCCGGCGTCATGTTCGGCCACGAGGGCCGGGGCCTCTTCGACGACCCCTCGCCGACGATGCGGGTCGAACAGGAGGACGGTGGGGCCGAACGCATCGCTGCGCTCGGTGAAGCGATCGCCACGGCGCGGCCCGAGGTCATGCTGGCCATCGGCCCGCTCACCAACGTCGGAGCGCTCGTCGACCACGGCTTCGACCTCCCGCGCCTGACGGTCATGGGCGGCAAGCTGACCGACGTGATGCTGCCCGGCATGGTCCCGCACATCTCCGAATGGAACTGGTGGAACGACCCGGTCGCCGTCCAGAAGGTCGTCGAGCACACGTGGCCGACGCTGCCGCTCGTCGTGCCGATCGAGGTCACGATCACGACCCAGTTGGCCGACGGGGACGTCGATCTGCTGGCGGGCGGCTCACCGCTGAACCGAGCGGTCGCCGATCTCTGCGTCGAGTGGCTCGACTTCCAACACGACTCGTTCGGTGTCCCGCACCCGCATGTGGCGTTGCACGATCCGCTCACCGCGGCGCTGCTCGTCGAGCCAGGTCTCAGCGCGGTCGAGCCGCGCCAGATCGAGGTCGATGACTCGGCGGTCGCAAGCGTGGGTACCGGGCCGCCGAACGTGATCGCCGCCGTCGACGTCGACGTGCAGGGCCTGCGTGACCACCTCATCACGACCTGTTTGGCAATCTGATCCCGCAGGCTGAGGGCCCGGCCCGTCAGCGGGGTCGGCCGCTGTCGGCCAAGCTGGCGCGGATGGACTTCGACATCCCCGCCGACATCGCCGCCTACCTCGTCGAACTCGACGACTTCATCGAGCGCGAGATCAAGCCGCTCGAACAGGCCGACGACAACATCCGCTTCTTCGACCACCGGCGGGAGGACGCCCGCACCGACTGGGACCGCGAAGGTCTCCCCAACGAGGAGTGGGAGCAGCTGCTCGCCGAGGCCCGCCGCCGAGCCGACGAGGCCGGCCACTACCGGTACGCGCTGCCCGAGGAGTACGGCGGTCAGAACGGCACGAACCTCGCCATGGCCATCATCCGCGAGCACCTGGCGGTCAAGGGACTCGGGCTGCACAACGATCTCCAGAACGAGCACTCGATCGTCGGCAACAACGTCGGCGTGCTGCTCATGGCCCACTACGGCAGCGAAGAGCAGAAGGCCGAGTGGGTGCCCGACCTGGCCGCAGGCCGGCGCGGATTCGCCTTCGGGATCACCGAGCCCGACCACGGCTCGGATGCCACCCATATGGAGACCACGGCGGTCCGCGACGGCGACGAGTGGGTCATCAACGGCGAGAAGACCTGGAACACCGGCATCCACCGGGCGCACAGCGACATGATCATGGCCAGGACGTCCGGCGAGGCCGGCGACGGCAACGGCATCACCGCCTTCCTCGTGCCGATGGACACCGCCGGGCTGAAGATCGAGGAGTACCTGTGGACGTTCAACATGCCGACCGACCACGGCCGGGTGTCGCTGACCGACGTGCGCATCCCGCACTCGGCGATCCTGGGTGAGGAAGGTCGAGGACTGGCGATCGTCCAGCACTTCTTCAACGAGAATCGCATCCGTCAGGCCGCCTCGAGCCTCGGCGCCGCGCAGTACTGCATCAGCGAGTCGATCGAGTACGCCAAGGTGCGCAAGCCGTTCGGCAAGGCGCTCGCCACCAACCAGGGCATCCAGTTCCCGATCGTCGAGCTCCAGACCCAGTGCGAGATGCTGCGCGCCTTCATCCACAAGACGGCGTGGCAGATGGACACCCTGGGTGCGTTCGCCGTGTCCGACAAGGTCTCGATGTGCAACTACTGGTCGAATCGCCTGTGCTGCGAAGCCGCCGACCGGGCCATGCAGGTCCACGGCGGCCTCGGCTACTCGCGGCACAAGCCCTTCGAGCACATCTACCGCCACCACCGCCGCTACCGGATCACCGAAGGGGCCGAGGAGATCCAGATGCGCCGGGTCGCCGGCTACCTGTTCGGCTTCATGAAGCAGCGGGCGCCGAAGGGCATGACCGACGAGTGAGCTTCCGACGTGCGATCCGGACACTGGTCGCGATGGTGCTGATGTTCGTCGCTGCGGGATGCGACCCGGTCACGCCCGATGCGCCGATCGAGGACTCGAGCTTCGAGGGATTCCTCGTCCAGTCGTCGATTCCCGACGAGCCGATCGGCATCGTCTACCTGTTCCACGGAACCGGAGGGAGTGCCCGGTTCGCGAGCAAGGTCGAGACCGTCGACGTCACGAACCAGTTGCGGTCGCGTGGCTACGGCTACGTGTCGACGACGAGCACCGATCGCACGACCAAGCAGTGGGACACGTCGACGCTCTCGCTCACCTCCAACGCCGACCTCCCGCGACTGGACCGGCTGCACGATCATCTGATCGCCACCACCGGCGTCGACGCCACGACACCGATCTTCGCCGTCGGCATGTCGAACGGAGCAGCCATGGCCAACGTGTTCGGCGAGGCCTTCTTCGACAACGGGAGGCCGGTCGTCGCCGTCGCTCCGTTCAACGGCCCGATCCCGCTGAGCGTCGAAGCCAACGGCGGCCTGTCGGTACCGGCCTTCTTCCACCTCAGCGAGAACGACTCGGTGGTCGACAACGCGCGCATCACGAGCCAGCACGAGGCGATGGCGGCGCGAGGGGTGGCGACCCGCCTGACCATGACTCGTGAGTTCCCGCTCTTCGACAGATTCACGCGGATCCCCACGGTCGACGAGAACGAGAACGACGCCATCGTCGCGGCGCTGACGGCCACCGGCGTGTGGAACGACGACGGCGAGCGCGTGGTGCCCCTCGCCGAGGCCACCCCACTCGTGGCCGACGCGGTCACCAACGACCTGCCGGCCTCGCTGGACGCCGACCGGGCCGAGATCGGCAACCAGATCGCCATCATCGTCGCCGAGCACCAGTTCGACGGGTTGTGGGGCGCGGCCATGGCGAACTTCTTCGACGAACAACTCGGCGTCTGAGAGGTCGAGCGGACAAGCGCCGTCGATAAGCAGGCGCCGTGCTCGGCCGAGGCCCGAGCGGCCCGCCGCGACGAAGGAGCGGCAAGAGCGGGAGTTACGGGGAGCTGCGACACTTGGCACCATCCGCGCAGCTCCTGAGAGACCGGAGCGTGGGGAGAGCCCGCGTCTGACTCGCACGAGGCACCGAATCCCATTCATGCCGGAACGGAACGCTGAGTACCGTCGCACGGCATGGGCGACTTCGGAATGGACACGACCGTGTCGGGTGGCGACGGCACCTACACGGCTCAACTGAACGACGACTGGGAGATCTGGGGCCCCAACGGCGGCTATGTCGCTGCGATCGCCCTGCGGGCGGCCGGCGCCGAGTCGCGCTTCGCCCGGCCGGCCAATTGTGCGGTCCAGTTCCTCGGCGTCGCCGCGTTCGACGAGGTCACCTGCGCCGTCGAGATGGTGAAGCAGACCCGCCGGGCCGAGGTGATCCGCGTGCTGATGACCCAGGGCGAGCGGGTCATCCTCCAGCTCAACTGCTGGGCCGTGGCCGACGACCTGCTCGACAAGCGCCACGTCGGGGTCGAGATGGACCACCCGCCGCCCGACAAGGTGCCGACGGTGCTCGAGCGACTCGAAGCCGCCGGTCTCGAACCTGACGGCCCGCCGTTCCCCTTCTGGAACAACTTCGAGCAGCGGCCGACCGAGTTCATCACCGATTGGGAGAATCGTGGCGTGCTCGACCCCGAGTGGGCGTCGTGGCTGAAGTTCGACCCCGTGCCGCACACCGACGACCCATGGATCGAAGCCGCCCGCGTGCTGCTGCTGGCCGACGTCGGCAGCTGGCCGGCTGCCCATCGGGCCTTCGATCCGCGCGTGGAGAGCGGCTTCATCGCACCCAGCCTCGACGTCGCCTGCCACTTCACCGATCTCGACACGACCGACTGGCTGCTGGCCGACCACATCTCCCCCGCCTCCGGAGACGGGCTGATGGGCTCGACCTCCAACATCTGGTCGGCCGACGGGCGCCTGCTCGCGAGCGGCATCAGCCAGCTGATCGTCACGCCCACGCCGCCGAGCTGACGAACCCGGTCTTGTGCTCGGGTCGAGATGCGCGAGCCTTGGGCATGGCCGATTCGCTCGCAGACCGACTTCAAACCGACCTCACCACCGCCATGAAGGCGCGTGACTCGGTGCGCACCGCGACGCTGCGCATGGCGATCTCGGCGGTCCGCGAGGCCGCCGTCGCCGGGAAGTCGGCCAAGGAGCTGACCGATGAGGATGTCGAGGCGGTGCTGCGAACCCAGGTGAAACGTCGCGATGAGGCGGCCGACGCGTTCCGTGAGGGCGGGCGCGACGAGGCGGCCGACCAGGAGCTCGCCGAACGGGCGATCCTGTCGGAGTACCTGCCGAAAGGACTCGATTCGGCCGAACTCGAGGCGATCGTCGATGCCGCGCTGGCCGACGGCGGGTTCACCGAGCCGGCCCAGATGGGCCAGGCGATGAAGGCCGTGATGGCCGAGGTCGCCGGCCGCGCCGACGGCAAGGTGGTGTCAGGCCTGGTCAAGGAGCGCCTCACGCCGTAGCGCACCGCAACTCCCCGGCCGGCTGTGCGGTTCGCGGCCACTCGGCCGGGAAGTTCAGGTCGTTCGGCGGTTCGAGCCGCGGGCCAGGAGGCGCTGGACGACGCCGGCCGGCAGCCGCGACATCAGATCGAACACCTTGGCATCAGGTCCGACCAGGCACCGGCGCCGATCACGCTCGACCGCCTTCAGGATCTGCTTCGCAGCCTTCTCGGGCGTCGTGAGCGCCAGCTTGTCGAACTCCTCGACGAAGTCGCCGTCGTCGCTCGACAGGTCGGCGGCGCTGTCGTGCACCCGAGCGCTGCGGGCGATGTTGGTCTTGATCCCGCCTGGATGGACCGTCGTTGCCGAGACACACGAGTCGGCCATGTCGAGCTCGACCCGGAGGGCGTCGGTGAAGCCGCGCACGGCGAACTTGGCCGAGTTGTAGGCCGACTGCCCCGGGATCCCGATCAGACCGAACACGCTCGAGATGTTGACCACGTGGCCCTCGCCCGATGCTTCGAGGTGCGGCAGGAAGGCCTTCGTACCGTTGACGACCCCCCAGAAGTTGATGTCCATCAACCACTCGAAGTCATCGAACTCGGTGCCGTCGACGGTGGCCGCCAAGGCCACCCCGGCGTTGTTGACGATGAGGTTCACCGCGCCGTACCGATCGACGACCTCGTCGGCCCAGGCATGGACGGCGACCCGGTTGGCGACGTCGAGCAGGGCCGAGGTCACCTTGACGTCGTGGCCCTCGCAGCGCCCGACGGTCTCGGCCAGCCCGGCGGCATCGATGTCGGACAAGGCGAGGTGGGTCCCGCGGCGTGCCAAGTCGATCGAGAGCGCCTGACCGATCCCCGAGCCGGCCCCGGTGATCGCCGCAACCCGCCCGCGGAAGTCCTTCACGGTGTCCATGCTGTCAGGCCCGACCCGCAACTTCCCGGCCGAGCGGCCGCAGACCGCACACCCCACCGGGAAGTTGCCGAGCGCGTTCTCGACTTCCCGGTCGAGTGGCAGCAAACCGCACGCCACGCCGGGAAGTTGCCGGGGTCAGGGGCGGGTGGCGGTGAGGACGAGGTGCGGTCGGCCGGCGTCGACCTCCTGCACCTCTGCGTCGGCGAACCCGGCTTCCCGCAGCAACTCGGCGCAGGCGTCGGCCTGGGCCGGCGTCCAGCCGTGGCTGCCGAGTCCGGTGGCGCCGACCTCGCTCTTGCGCTCGGCGAAGACGAGCCGCCCTTCCGGGGCCAGCACGCGGTGGGCTTCGGCGATGCCTCCGTCGAGGTCGGGCCAGTGGTGCACGGTGGCGATCGACCAGAGCACGGTGGCCGAGTTGTCCGCGAGGGGCAGCGTCTCGGCCACGCCGTCGACCCACTCGATGTCGGGCGACCCGAACGTGCACCAGCCGGCCACCCGGCGCATCACGTCGGCCGGCTCGATGCCGGTGACGCGGGCGCCCCGGCGTGCCGCCTCGCGCGCGGCGCCTCCGGGACCGCTGCCGACGTCGACGACGTGGTCGCCCTTGCCGACTTGCGCCAGGTCGGCCACTCGGCGGGCCAGCGGCCCTCGGCGGATCAACATGGTGAGGCCGGCCGTCGCGCCGCCGATGCCCGAGAATCCCGGGAGGTCGCCATGGTGATTGGGGGGCAGGGTGAGGTCGGGTGCGTTGTTCATGATCCACACGTTGACAGTTGAACCCGGGTTCAAGTCAACTGATCTGATGCAGAAATCCGTCGCCGCAGCCGAACTCACCATCGGTGAGGTGGCCGAGCGAGCCGGCGTGGCGACCTCGGCGGTCCGCTACTACGAGCGCCGCGGGCTCATCGCGGCCGACGAGCGCGTGTCCGGCCAACGTCGCTACCGCCCGTCGACCCTCCGACGCCTCGTGTTCATCGGCATGCTGCAGGACACCGGGCTGTCGCTGGATGACATCGAAGGCATCCTCGGCGCGGCCGACGTCGACGAGTGGAAATCGATCGCTGCCGCTCGGCTCGCGGTGCTCGACCAGGAGATCGCCGCGCTGGAACACGCCCGCTCGTACCTCGAGGCGTCGTTGCTGTGCCGCTACGACCACCCGCTCAGCGAGTGTCGGATCATGGGAGCCGAGATCGACCGGCGCCTCGGGGAACCTCGCGCGGAACACGATTGACCCCGCCTGTCCCAGTCCGGCCGCTGCCGGTCGGTGAACCTCAGCCGTCGACCCGCGCCAGGCTGACCGGGATGGCGTTGATGGCACACGCGCCGGACAACGGGTCGATGACCTGCGGGTCGGTGAGCACGTTGCTGTTGACGCCGGGATTCCCGGTGGCGATCGACTGGCCCTCGGCGTCGTGGCCCCACCCGTGCGGCAACGAGACCACCCCCTCGACCAGGTCGTCGGTCACCTCGGCCGGGGCGGTGACACGTCCGACCCGGCTGGTGATCTCGACCAGATCGCCGTCGACGATCCCGAGACGAGCCGCGTCGGACGTGGGCACGAGCAGGGTGCAGCGATGAGTTCCCTTCATGAGGATCCGCACGTTGTGCATCCAGGTGTTGTTGGAGCGCAGCTGGCGTCGCCCGATGAGCACGACGTCCCCACTCGGCCGTGCGTCGAGAAGGCGTTCGAGTCGAGGGAGGTCGTCGGCGATGAGCGGAGGCACGAGGGTGATGCGGCGGTCGGGCGTGCGCAGCCGGTCGGGGAGCGTCGGTTCGAGCGGGCCGAGGTCGATGCCGTGCGGGTTCTCGGCCAGGACATCGAGGCTGAGTCCGTCGTAGTGCCCTGATCGAAGCAGCAGATCCACCGCTTGGTCGAAGAGCGTGTCGCCGCTCAGGTCGGCGACGTCGATCTCGGGAGCGACCATCGCACCGAGCCCGGCCAGCATCATCGAACGGAGCGGTTCGAGGTCGGCGCCTGCTCCCATCCCCATGGTGATGGCCGCGAGGCGGAGGTGGATGTCCTCCTCGGTCGGACCGGTGGGTGCGAACAGCGGCGGCGACCAGTTCACGACGTTGCGCACCGCCATCGCGTAGAAGAACAGATCGGCATGCGAGCGTTCGAGCGGTCCGGGCGGCGGGAGGATGACGTGCGCGTGTTTCGACGTCTCGTTCCGGTAGATGTCGACCGACACCAGGCACTCGAGCGATGCGAACGCCTCCTCGAGCCGAGCCGAGTCGGGGCACGATCGCACGGGGTTGCCGGCGAGGCAGATCATGGACCGGACCTGCCCGTCGCCCGGCACGAGGATCTCATCGGCCAGGGTGGCCGTCGGCAGTTCGCCGCGACACTCGGGATGACCGTGGACCCGGCTCGACCAACGGCCGATGGTGAATCCGTCCGGGTACTCGTCCGGTGCGGTCAGCGCCATCGCCGGCGTGGCGAACATCTGACCACCGGGCACGTCGAGATGGCCGGTGATGATGTTGACGACGTCGGTGAGCCACGAGGCGAGCGTCCCGTACTCGTGGGTCTGCAGGCCGACCCGTCCGTAGACCACGGCTCGATCGGTGCTGGCCAGGCGGCGGGCGAGGTCGATGATCCGATCAGCGGAGATGCCGGTCGCCGTGGCGACCCGGTCCGCTGAGTAGGGGCCGAGGGCCGATGCGAGGGACTCGAGGCCGTCGCAGTAGCCGGCAGCGGCACCGAGGTCGACCAGTTCCTCGCTGAACACGGTGTGGGCGAGTGCCGCGAGCAGCAACACGTCGGTTCCCGGCCTGATCCCCCACCAGTCATCAGCCTTCGCTGCGGTCTCGGTGCGACGCGGGTCGATCACCAGCACGTGCCCGCCCCGCTCACGTATCGATGCGATGCGGCCGGGCCAGTCGGGAGCGGTCGCCAGGCTCCCGCCCGAGACCACCGGATTGGCACCGATGACCACCAGCAGGTCGGTGCGGTCGAGGTCGGGCACGCCCCACGCGCGTGGATCGCCGTAGAGCAGGCCGTTGGCGATCTCCTTCGGAAGCTGGTCGACCGAGCTCGCGGTGTAGAGGTTTGTGGTCGCCAGCGCCATGACCAGCGCCTGGAGCGAGAAGATGCTCGATCCGTGCACGTTGGGGTTGCCGACGTAGACCGCGGTCGAGTCGGGACCATGCGCCTCCCGGAGCGGCACCATCAGTCGCTCGACCTCAGCGAACGCCTCGTCCCACGTGACCTCGCGGTGCGAGCCGTCGTCCTGTTTGATCATCGGCGAGCGCAGCCGGTCCGGATCGTCGTTCAGGTGGTGCAGTACCGATCCCTTCGGGCACAGGAACCCCTTCGAGAACACGTCGTCCCGATCACCTCGAATGCGACGGACCGCCCCGTCGGTGACCTCGAGCTCCAATCCGCACGTCGCCTCGCACAACGGGCAGGTCCGGTGGTGCAGGTTGTCCATGTCTCATCTTGACGGCTCCGGGTGACTTCCGCTCTCCGGAGGGCGGTGAGTACGTTGCGAATTCGTCACCGAACGTCAGGGGACCTCATGAGGTGGAAGTGGTGCGTGGCGCTGATCGCCCTCGCGCTCGTGGCCGGAGCGTGTGCCTCGGATGCCACCGACGACGAGACGTCCGGGAACCAGACCCCGGAAGCGCCCACTGAGGCTGCGGCCGAGCCGCCGGTCGCATCGGCATTCGCGCTCGACGAGCCATGGGTCGAACACGAAGGCGGCGAGGAGTGCAGGTGCGCGGACGGCTCGCCGTTCACCTACGCGTCGCGCGACGCCGACCCCGAGCGCGTCGTGGTGTACTTCCAAGGTGGCGGCGCCTGCTTCAGCAGCTCGACCTGCTCGTTCGAGAACGGCACCTACACGGTGCAGGCCGACGTGTCCGGATTGGTGGGCAGCAGCGGTCCGGGATCGGGCATCTTCGACTTCACCAACGAAGCGAATCCCCTCCGCGAGTGGTCGTTCATCTTCGTGCCCTACTGCACCGGCGACGTCCACCTCGGCGACAACGTGCAGGACTATGGCGACGGTCTCGAGGTCAATCACAACGGCTACCTGAACGCATCCAAGGGCTTCGATCATCTGATCGAGAACTTCGCAGGCGCCAAGGAGGTCCTGGTCACGGGCTCGAGTGCCGGCGGCGTGCCGGCGCCGCTCTTCGGGGGCCTGGTGGCCGACGAACTCCCCGACGCCGACGTGACGGTGCTCTCCGACGCCTCGGGCGCCTACCCCGACAACCCGCCGGTGAATGCGGCGATCGGCGCGCTCTGGGGCGCCACCAACAACATCCCCGACTGGCCCGAGACCGAAGGCCTCGGGCCCGACGAGTACAGCATCCCGGGCCTGTTCAACCTCGCGGGCACGCACGATCCCGACATCAGATTCGCCCGGTTCGACAACGCCTACGACGGCGTGCAGGCCCAGTTCTCCGCGCTGTCCGGATTGAGCGGTGGCGACCAACTCGCGGTCCTCCAGGCCACTGAGGCCGGCATCGAGGCCGATGGGGTCGTGGTCCACAGCTACATCGCTGCGGGCGACGAGCACACGATCCTCGGACGGCCTGACTTCTACACCCTCGACACCGACGGTGTGTCGTTCCTCGATTGGTTCACCGACTACCTCGGCGGTGCCGACGTGGACGACGTCGTGTGCACCGACTGCGAGAAGCCGGCCCCGGGCGAGGGTTGATCGTTCGACATCAGCCGAAGGTGAACCCGTCGATCTCCGCCAACGCGGTCGGAACATCGTCAGCGAGGATGAAGCCGGCCTCGGAGTCTTCGTCGAGCGCAGCACCGAACTCGGCCCGATAGGTCGCCTCGTCGCCGTAGCGATCGACCAGGTCGGCGGTCGAGAACAGCGCGGTCGACCCGAACAGACTGCAGATGGCCGAGTCTCCGACGGGGTCGCCGGAGAGTGCCGCGACGGGAACGCGGGTCGGGGCCAGCCTGATGCCTCCCAGGGCGTTGCCGTCGGCGTCGCGAACGATCTCGCCGTCGACGACCTCGATCCGCTCACCGGTGGGGGGTGCGTCGGAGGGGTCGACGACCCACTCGTTCAGCTGCGCGATCGCCGCCTTGACCGCGAGATGCTGCGGACCGTCATTGACCGGAGCCGCGCAACCGAGCGCGTCGGCGGCCAACTGCGGGTCTCCACCGAGGAGGAACGAGTCGGCATGTGCGGTGCCGGCCACCTCCCAACTCCGAAAGAGGTCCGAGTCGGGCTGGCGTGCGGGTGCGTAGCCCAGCACCGTCAGGTCGGTCTCGGTCGCAAGCACGAGCACCGGGACGTCGAGGTCGTCGCGGATCCGGGTGCCCCCCTGCAGGAGGTCGACCGTCCCGTCCGACGGGGCCTCGCGGAATTCGGTGTGGCCACCGCTGCGGCTGTGCACGAAGAATCCGTCGAAGACCGGTGAGATCGGGTGCACCCCGTTGACGAACGAGGTCATCCGGAACGCCGACTGCGACTCGCCGAGCGCGATGGCCTGATCGGCTTCGAGCCCGTCGAGCGGATCGGGTTGACCCTCCGGAACTGCCTGTACGAGCGCACCGATCTGGGCGAACAGGTCGTAGGAGAAGTCGTCGCCGGGATGCACGAGGTCGGCGTAGCGCTCCGGGTTGGCGGTCTTGAGCGGCGCACCGAAGCTGCCGAGCAGGCCCCCGCCCTCGTCCTCGATGCCGGCCCGCTGAGCCGACACCGCGACGTGGACGTGACCCGACCGAAGGATCTCGTCGGAGGCGAACGTGAAGCCGGGAGTCGACTCGAAGCCGGCCGTCACGTTGTTCCACTCGACGAGCACGGTGCCGCTGAAGTCGGCAGGATCGAGCGGCCGCTTGACGACGATGCGGGTCGTGAACGGTGCCGTGTCCCGTTCGTCCAGCTCCCAGATGCCATCGTCGCTCAACTCGCCCACGGGGTCGAACGACCGGGCCGAGCCGGCGACGAAGTACTCGAAGGCCCCGTAGCCGGCCTCGTCGAAGCCGGTGGTCGGCGACCCCTCGGCCTCGCCAGGGATCGGGCCGGTGATCGTGACGTCGGGAGCGGTGACCGCCACCTCGGCCGGGTCGTCGGCGCTCGACTCGGCGACCCCGGAATCGGGCGGCGTGGGTTCGGCCTCGTTGGTCGACGTGTCGCCTCCGCACGCGGCCGCCACCATCGTCACGGCGAGCACCAGGGGGACCAGACGGCGTTGGATCATCGACATGGCCCGACATCTTGCTCGAAAGCGCAGCAGGCGCCCCGTTCAGTCGCGACGGTCCGCCGGCTTCCGGTACACCTCGGTCCGGTCGGGTGGGAGGCGTTCGTTGCCGAGGATCAGGTCGGCAGCCGTCTCCGCGATCATCATCACGGGGGCATAGATGTTGCCGTTGCTCACGCGCGGCATGACCGAGGCGTCGACGACCCGGAGCCCGTCGACGCCGTGCACGCGCAGGCTGTCGGGGTGGACCACGCTTGCGTCGTCGGTGCCCATGCGGGCCGTGCACGACGGGTGGAGGGCGGTCTCGGCGTCCCGGGCCACCCAGTCGAGGATCTCGTCGTCGGTCTCGACGCCCGGCCCGGGCGAGATCTCACCGCCGTCGAACGGCGCGAACGCCGGCTGGTCGAGAATGCGGCGGGCGGTCCGAATCGTCTCGACCCACTCGCGTCGGTCGTTCTCGGTCGACAGGTAGTTGCACTGCACCGCCGGATGACGACGGGGATCGGTCGACGTGATCTTCACCGTGCCTCGGACGTCGGAGTACATCGGGCCGACGTGCACCTGGTAGCCGTGCCCGCCGGCCGGCACCGAACCGTCGTAGCGGATGGCGAGCGGCAGGAAGTGAAACATCAGGTTCGGATAGTCGACCCGATCGTTGCTGCGGACGAAGGCTCCGGCTTCGAAGTGGTTCGTGGCAGCCGGCCCGCGGCGGAGAAGCCACTGGAGGCCGATGATCGGCTTGCGCCAGTGTGCGAGGTAGGGCTGCATCGACACCGGCTGGGTGCAGGCATGTTGGAGGTAGACCTCGAGGTGGTCCTGGAGGTTCTCCCCCACGCCCGGGAGGTCGGCCACGACGTCGATCCCGAGCCCTTCGAGATGCGCCGGATCGCCGATTCCCGACAGCTGGAGCAGTTGCGGCGAGTTGAAGGCCCCGCCGCAGCAGATGGTCTCGGCCGCCCGCACCACGTGCCGCCGGCGACCCCGCCGGTATTCGACTCCGACCGCACGGTCTCCGTCCATGACGATGCGCTCGGCGTACGCGAGCGTCACCACGTCGAGGTTGGGCCGGTCGAGGACCGGATGGAGGTAGGCGCGGGCGGCACTCGATCCGCCGACCCCGCACCACGTTCTTGTCGAAGACCGCGAACCCCTCCTGACGGAAGCCGTTGACGTCGTCGGATCGCTGCGTACCCGGCCTGCTCGCCGGCTTCGAGCCACGCGTCGAACAACGGGTTGCGAGCCGGACCCGTCTCGAGGCGGAGCGGGCCGTCATCGCCCCGATACTCGTCGCCGCCCACCACACGGTGCTCCATGCGCTTGAAGTAGGGCAGGCAGTGGGCGTGGTCCCAACGTTCGAGGCCGTCGAAGTCGCTCGCCCAGCGGTCGAAGTCCATCGGGTTGCCCCGCTGGAAGATCATCCCGTTGATGCTGCTGCTGCCACCGAGCACCTTGCCGCGTGCGTGGTCGATGCGGCGGCCGCCCATGAACGGTTCGGGTTCGGTTTCGTACTTCCAGTCGTAGAACCGGCTCCCGATCGGGTAGGTCGAGCGCGGCCGGCATGTGGATGAAGACGTCCCACTTCCAGTCGCGACGACCCGCTTCGAGCACGAGCACCCGATTCGACGGGTCGGCGCTCAACCGGTTGGCCAGGGCACACCCCGCCGACCCGCCACCGATGATCACGAAGTCGTATCGGGTCTCCACCACGGCCCCATCGACGCTAGACCACCCTCATCCGGATTCCTTGCTGCTGGATGCCCACCAGGTGGTCATCCAGCAGCAGAGAATCGGCCGATGCCGGTCAGTCGGCTGGGGCTCCCATCCCGTACTGAGGGCTCGGGCTCGTGTTGCGCCAGATGTGCTTGGTCTCGAGATACTCGTCGAGACCGTGGGGGCCGAGTTCGCGACCGACACCGGACTGCTTGAAGCCGCCCCATTCGGCCTGGGGCACGTACGGATGGAAGTCGTTGATCCAGACCGTGCCGTGCCGCAGCGCCGAGGCCACCCGGTCGGCGCGAGCCTCGTCGGCGGTCCACACGGCGCCCGCGAGGCCGTAGATCGTGTCGTTCGCGAGCCGCACGGCCTCGTCCTCGTCGACGAACGACTCGACGGTCAGGACCGGTCCGAACGACTCGTCCTGCACGACGGACATGTCGGTCGAGCACCGATCGAGCACGGTCGGCCGGTAGAAGAAGCCGGGCCGGTCGAGCCGTCGTCCGCCACATCGGAGCACGGCGCCCTCGGCGACGCCGGCGGCCACGTACCGCTCGATCTTGCCGAGGTGGTCTTCGCTGATGAGTGCCCCGGCATCGACACCATCGTCGAACGGGCCGCCGAGACGGATGTGCTCGGCCCGCTCCACCACCTGGTCGACGAAGTCGTCGTGGATCGGCGCCTCGATCAGCAGGCGCGTCCCCGCCGAGCACACCTGGCCCGAGTGATGGAACACGGCTGCCACGGCGAGGTCGACGGCCGCGTCCCGATCGGCGTCGGCGAAGACGATGTTCGGGTTCTTCCCTCCCAGCTCGAGCGCCACCCTCTTGACGGTCGCGGCCGCGGCCGCCATCACCCGCCGACCGGTGGCCAGCCCACCGGTGAACGACACCAGATCGACCTCGGGGTGACGAACGAGGGCGTCGCCGACCTCTGCGCCCGTCCCCGTCACCAGATTCACCACGCCCGGCGGAACCCCGACCTCGGCGAGGATGCGGACGAGCTCGACGGTCGTGTGGGGCGTCAACTCGCTCGGCTTGACGACCACCGAGTTGCCGGCGGCCAGCGCCGGGGCCACCTTCCACATGGCCTGGACCAGCGGATAGTTCCATGGCGTGATCAGCGCACAGACCCCGACTGGTTCGGTGACGACCCGACTCCTCACCGAGTCGACACCGGTGTCGACGATGCGCTCGCGCACCTGGCTCACCAACTGGGCGTAGTAGCGCAGGCAGGCCGCCGAGTCGGCCACGTCGGCGCGGCTCTCGACCAGCCGCTTGCCGGTGTCCAGCGACTCGAGCCCGGCGAGATCGTCGGTGCGCTCGTCCAGCCGATCGGCTGCGGCGAGGAGCACGGCAGCCCTCGACGCAGGCGTCCACCTCCGCCACGAGTCCTCTCCGCTCGAGTCGAAGGCCGTCCGCGCCGCCTGGACGGCGTGATCGACGTCGACGGCCGAGCCCTCGGCCACGACACCGACCACCTCGCCATCGGCCGGACAGCGGATCGTTCGCCGGCCGCCGGCATCGGCGGCTCGCCAGCGGCCGCCGACGAACAGCTCACCCTCGGGATCGGCCGCACCGGTCGAGGTCGTCACGACCCCATCGTGGCAGGCACCGCAGCTCGGCTCCCGGTCCGCCCGGGCAGGAGTCGGCGACGGGCTACCGTCCGCGGTCCCGCGGTCCCGGCCGCACGAATCAGGAGGCTGCCATGACCGAGGTCGTCGATCTCCATCGCCTGCACGTCGTCATCGAGGTGCCGAAGGGCTCGCGCAACAAGTACGAGGTCGATCACGAGACCGACGAGGTGTGGCTCGACCGACTGCTCTTCACCGCGACGCGCTACCCCGCCGACTACGGCTTCTTTCCCCACACCCTCGGCGAGGACGGGGACCCGCTCGACGCGCTCGTGCTGGGCGACGAGCCGACCTTCCCCGGTGTCAACGTCTGGGCCCGCCCCGTGGCGGTCTTCCACATGCGCGACGAGGCCGGCCCCGACGCCAAGGTGCTGTGTGTGCACGCCGGCGACGAGCGGTGGGACCACCTCCAGGACCTGCCCGATCTCCCGAAGTACCTGCTCGCGGAGATCCACCACTTCTTCGAGGTCTACAAGGCCCTCGAGCCGAACAAGGACACCGATGTCGGAACGTGGGCCGACCTCGCGACCTGCGCGTCAGCTGATCGAGGAGGCGTACACCCGCGCGGCTGGCGAAGGGCACCGGCGCTGACTGCCTCCGGCGCTCACAGATCGATGTGGGTCCCGATGCTGAAGGTCCGGTCGGTGGGAAGGTGGAAGTAGGTGGACGCCGCAGTGGAGTTTCGATGCATGAGGGCGAAGAGATGCTCGCGCCACCCGGCAATACCCTCCTCGGGCGTCACGGTGATCGCTTCGGCTCCGATCACGTAGGTCGTCGCGTCCGGGTCGTCGAGGGTGAAGCGCAACTCGGCCGGAGCATCGGGATCGTCCATGAACCCGAACCGCAGCCGCGCTTGTTCGACCCCTTCGCCGAGGTCGTCACGGCTGAGCCGGTAGGCGGGCTGCACCTTCGGGATCTCGGCGGTCTCGATCGACAGGACGACGACGCGCTCGTGGACGGCGCCCTGGAGTCGGAGGTTGGCGAGCAGGGCCGGCGGCGCGTAGCCGGCGAGGCTGAAGAGATAGACGGCCGTGCCGGGAAGGCGCGGGGTCCCCTCCTCGCCCAGTTGTTCGACCAGCGTGCTCAACGGGACCTGGCCCTTGCGGAGGCGCTCGGCGACCAGTCGCCGCCCTGCTCGCCAGGTCGTGAGGAGGGTGAAGACGATGGCCCCGACCACCAGCGGGAACCAACCGCCCTGCGGGATCTTGGGGATGTTCGCCCCGAAGAAGGCGAGGTCGACCACGAGGAAGACCATGCAGACGGCGAGCGTCGGCAGCTTCGACCATCCGAACCGTTCACGGGCGACGGCGTAGAAGAGCACCGTCGTGATGGCCATGGTCATCGTCACCGCCACGCCGTAGGCGGCCGCGAGGTTCGTCGACGACCGAAAGCCGACCACCATGGCGACACACGCCACCATCAGCGCCCAGTTCACGGCTGGGACGTACACCTGGCCACGCTCGTGAGCCGAGGTGTGGGTGATCTTCAAGCGCGGGACATAGCCGAGCTGGGCCGCCTGCTGTGTCAACGAGAACGCGCCCGAGATGAGTGCCTGTGACGCGATGACGGTTGCGCACGTCGCGAGCACCACGAGCGGGATCAACGCCCACTCGGGTGCGAGCCGATAGAAGGGGTTGTCGATCGCCTCGGGATCGTTCAGCAGGAGCGCGCCCTGGCCGAAGTAGTTGAGCAACAGCCCGGGCAGCACGATCCCGTACCAACTCAGCGTGATCGGGATCCGTCCGAAGTGGCCCATGTCGGCGAACAGCGCCTCACCACCGGTGACGACGAGGAACACCGAGCCGAGGGCCAGGAACCCCGCCGTTCCGTTGTCGAGGAAGAACTGCACCGCGTGCGTGGGCGAGACGGCCCGGAGCACCTCGGGTGCGTCACCGATCTTCGCCGCCCCGAGGCCGCCCACCACGAGGAACCAGGCGACCATGACCGGACCGAAAATCTTGCCGATGGTTCCGGTCCCCCGCCGTTGGATGGCGAACACCCCGACGAGGATGACGACGGCCATCGGGATCACGTACGGGTCGAAACTGCTCGTCACGACCTCGGTGCCTTCGACGGCGCTCAGGACCGAGATGGCCGGCGTGATGATGCCGTCGCCGTAGAGCAGCGCCGTGCCGAAGAGTCCGACGAGCACCAGGACCATCCGGCGTCGACCGGGCCGGTCGGCCGGGGTCACGAGGGCGGTGAGGGCGAGGATCCCGCCCTCGCCATGGTTGTCGGCACGCATGACGAAGACCAGATACTTCACCGAGATCACCAGGATCAGCGACCACAGGATCAGCGACAGCACGCCGAGCACGTTGGCTTCGTTCACGACCAACTCGTGGCCGGCACCCTCGAAGGACTCCCGCAGCGAGTAGAGCGGGCTGGTCCCGATGTCGCCGTAGACCACGCCGAGTGCCCCGAGCGCCAATCCGCCGGTTCGACGGGTCGATGTCATCGCGCCGACCCGATCACGGAGGTGCGTCGATCGGTCGTCCCATGCAAGCGGCGCGACGATAGCCCCACGATCGAGAAGCGCATAGGACAAACGAATCAGTGACGGAAAGTGGTTGTTTCGCTACTATGCGGCGGTGCAGGATGGCGACCGCGCTCAGGACTCCGACGCCGTCCTCCGCGCGGGCGCGGCCGACGCCACGCTGCTCCTCGACGACGACCTGAAGGTGATCTCGGCCATCCAGGCCGACGGCGGCGCGATCGACGACCTGCCACACGAGGGATTCGGCCGCGACACACTTGGCGAAGTCCACCCCGACGACCTTCCAGAGGCGCTCGAGCGGTTGCTGCAACTGATCGCTCGTCCGGGTGGGACCGAATTCATGACCCTGCGCCTCCTCCGACCGAGCGGCGAATGGCTCGAAGCGCTCTTCGTCGGCACGAACTCCCGTCATGTTCCGGGCGTCGAGGCGCTCGTGCTCCGGGTCCACGTCCTGTCCGACCTCGCCAGCGAGGCCGACTCCGCAACCTCCGCCGAGGATGCTGCAGTCGCCGACCGGCGGCCGATCGCCGACATCGCGCCCTGTGGCATCGACGTGCGTGACTCGAACGGCGTCGTGACCTTCTCGAACCGGTGGCTTCGACATCGGTTCGCGCCGGATGGCGGGCCCGCGGACTGGACCGAGTTCGCCGCCGAACCCGAGCTGTGTCGGACGATCATCGCGGCTGCGGCGCAAGGCGAATCCGTGGCCGAGAACGTCACCGTTCGCGTCGACGGGAGTGACCATTGCTTCCGGGTCCGAGCCGAACCGAACCGCGGAACGAACGGCGTCGTCACCGGTCTGGTCACCACACTGGTCGACATCACCTCGGAGGTCCGAGGACTCCACGACTTGGAGCGAAGCGAACAACTGCTCACCACCACGCTCGACGGGCTGGCCCAGGGTGTGATGATCCTCGCCGGCGACACCACCATCAGCTACGCGAACCGTGCCGTGCACGAACACATCGGCGTTCCGGTCGGATCACTCGTCGGCGGTCCGCTCCCGAACCAGGTGATGAAACGTGTCACGGTGGCCGAAGACCTGACCGATGCCCCCGACCAGACTCCTCGAGAACTGGAGGACGGCGAGTCGGCCGAGGTGACCGGCCAGATCATCCGCTACTCCCATCCGGACGGCTCCGAACGGTGGAGTGCGCTGTCCACCACCGTGATCCCGGCCCTGGACGACGGCACGGACTCGGTCGTGCTCGTGATCGACGACATCACCGATCGCCACGAGCAGACCCGCCTCCTCGCGCATCAGGCGATGCACGACTCCTTGACCGGCCTTCCCAACCGTTCGGCCATGCTCGAGTTCCTCACCGGTGCGCTGGCCCGTCAGGAGCGGCGATCCGACCAGGTGTGCGGGGTCCTGTTCTGCGACCTCGACGGGTTCAAGGACGTGAACGACACCCTCGGGCACCACACCGGGGACGAGGTGCTCCTCACCGTCGCCCACCGGATCCACAAGGCGTGTCGCTCCGCCGACCGTGTCGGACGACTTGGCGGTGACGAGTTCATCGTCGTGCTCGAAAGCCTCCATCACCCCGTCGAGACCGGCACCGTTGCCGATCGGATCATCCGTTCGGTGGCTGAGCCGATCTTCGTCGGCGACGTCGAGGTCCGGCTCGGGGTCAGCATCGGGGTGGCGCTGAGCCAGGGGCACGAAGACACCGAGGCCGTGCTGAGCCGCGCGGATGCTGCGCTCTATGGAGCCAAGGGTGCAGGTCGCGGCACCTGGCGAAGCCAGGCATGGCTCGACGGCAACGTGCATCCGAGCCAGGTCTGACCCAGCGCTCAATCCCTCGGCAGGCCCAGCAGGCGTTCAGCGATGATGTTGCGCTGGACCTCGCTGGTGCCTCCGCCGATGGTCAGGGCTCGACTGAACAGATAGCCCCAGTGCAGGGCGTCGTCGGCCTCGGAGCTCCGGTCCTGGGTGCCGAGCATCCCGGCAGGTCCGCACGCGTCCTTGAGAAGCCCGGTGATCTCCTGACCGAAGTGGTCGGCCAGACACTTCCTGATCGAGGCGTACGACGACGGGTCGGTGCCGGCGACCGCGGAGGTCAACATGCGCAAGCTCAGGAGCCGGATGATCTCCTTGTGCGTCCACGCCGCCGCCAGGCGTTGTCGGGTGACCGGGTCCGACCACGGGCCACGCCCCATCAGGTCGGCCCAACACTCGTCCGCGGTCGGCCCCATGCCCCACAGGACCCCTCCTTCGGCGAGCGAGAGCCGCTCGGCGCCGAGGGTCACCCCGCGAGCCGCCAGCCGTCGCCTTCCTCACCGATCCGGCAGTCAGCCGGCACGCGGACCTCGTCGAGCCAGGTCTCGTTGAAGTGGTTGCCCCCGGTCATCTCGATGATCTCGCGCGACCTCGATGCCCGGCAGCGACATGTCGAGGCAGAAGTACGAGATGCCGCGATGACGTGGCTGCTCGGTGTCGGTTCGGGCGAGCAGGATGGCCCACTGGGACTGGTTGGCCCACGTCGACCAGATCTTCTGCCCGGTGATCACGTAGTGATCGCCGTCGCGTACGGCCTGGGTCCGCAACGAGGCCAGATCAGACCCGGCATCGGGCTCGGAGAAGAGCTGGCACCATTCGGCTGATCCGTCGAGGATGCCGGGGAGCCAGCGACGCTGTTGATCCGCGGTGCCGCCGGCGATGATGGTCGGACCTGCCCACCCGATGGCGATCGAGGCCTCGGGGAACCCGATTCCGGCCTCGGTGAGCTCCTGGTCGATGATCAGCTGGTGCTCGGGGTCGGCGCCGAGCCCCCAAGGGGGCGGCCACTGGGGTGCCACGTATCCGGCTTCGGCGAGCTCGACACGGGTCGGCTCGGGGTGGGCGACGATCCAGTCGCGCACCCCCCGGCGACGGGGGTCGTCGCCGGGGGGAAGATCGAGATCCACAGGCGTTGTTGTACGAGCTTCACCCCGATCGGGCAAGACGTCGCAGCTCCCGGTTGCTCCAGCGCCGCCGCCCGGCGCCTCGACCCGCTCGCCCGGTCTGCGATTGGCCCCCTCGGGAACCCGCGGTGCGGCAAGATCGTCCGACGCCCATGAGACGCCTCTGCATGCTCGCTCCTGCCGTCGCACTCGTCGCGCTGGCCCTCACTGCTCCCCCGGCGGCAGCGTTCTGTCCCGGGCCCGAGGTCACCTACGACGCCGGACCGACGGACCGTGGAGCGCGGCTCACGATCACCGGCACGGGTTTCGGCGACGAGTGCCTCGACACCGGTCCACTGGCGCCCGGAGTCGGACGGCTCGGCGATCCACTGACCGGCATCGAGATCTACCTGGTCCAGGGCGATGATGCGGCCCTGGTGGCCGCCGGCTCCGCCGACGATGCCTACGAGATCGCGGTCGACGTCGTGATCCCTTCGGTCCTCGCGCCCGGGGAGGCGTCGCTCAGTGTCATCGCCCCGGGATTCGACGGGGAGATCGTCTCTGTCGAACAGGAGCCACTGGTGATCTCGGACGCTCCAGCAGATCCCGATGCCGATGCGATCGTCACCTTCGGCCCCGACGCGCAACCTGTCGAGGTCGTGCCGCCGGTCGCCGCCGGTCCCGCAGATCAGGCCGACCCGACTGCGCCCGCGGCCGCACTCATCGAGAGCGGGGAGGCGAACGAGGGCTGGCTCGCCCTGGGGGTGGCGCTCCTCGTCCTCATCGCAGGGGCCGCGTTGGCGGTCTTCGCATGGGATCGGTCGCGACGACCGACGCCGACGACCACCTCGGACCCGACCGATCCGGACGGCGACGACTGAACCCGCTCGATACGCGGGCGACCGTCGCTCCCGAGCTCCCGTCGGCTTCAGTCGTTCCCGGGCTTCCCATCTGCGGGCTGCTCGGTGTGGGACTCGATGCGACGCCCGCTGACCCAGGATGGTTCGACTCGAACGATGTGATCTCGGTCGCCGGCCGCCCAGGGACGAAGATCGAGGGCCTCGATTCGTGCTCGCTCCTCCTGATCGGTGACCTCGCGCAGACTCCCGTGGACGATGACGCTCGTCCCGGACTCGAACCGGGCATCGGTCTCGTCGACCTCGAAGGCGACCGGCTTGCCCAGCGCCGCGGCCGTGAGCTTGGCTCCGGGCGCCGTTCGGAACACCACCGAGTGCTCATCGAGCGCGTAGTTGACCGGGTAGATGATGGGGCGACCGAACTGCACGGCGGCCACCCTGCCCACGTTGTGATCGGCCAGGAACGCCCAGCACTCGTCGTGGTCGAGCCGTTCGAGGCCGAGGAGGTCGATGCCGAGATCCATGCCCCCACCATGGCCCACGGACGCTGAGGCGAACCAGAGGCTTCGGACCCGCCGGCAGCTCGATCACCGCCGCCGATGACCTTCGGCCCTGTGGGTTGCTCGCCGTTGGGGTCACAATGGACCACCAGCTGCCAGTTCGGGGAGAGACCCATGTCGCACAAGTACATAGTGGGAGTCGATGGTTCGGACCACTCGAAGGATGCGCTGCAGTGGGCCGTCACCGAAGCCGTGGCCGCCGGTGCATCGGTCACCGCGGTCCTCACCTGGCAGATGCCGTTCGACGGCAGCGGCTTCGCCCCGACCACTGACATCATCGACGGGTTCGCCGGGCATCAGCAGAGCCTGTTGGACGAGGTCGTCGACCGAGTCGACTGCAACGGACTGGCCGAGCAGGTCGAGCGGGTCGTGGTGTCGTCCGGCAACCCGGGTCATGTCCTCGTCGAACGTAGCGGTGATGCCGACCTGTTGGTCGTCGGCACGCGTGGCAAGGGCGGCTTCTTCGGGCTGCTCCTCGGGTCGGTCGCCGAGTACTGCCTCCACAACGCCGCCGGGCCGATCGCGCTGGTCCCGACCGGGCCGCTCCCGACCAGCAGGGAAACGGTCGTGGGCGTCGACGGGTCGGAACGGTCGATCGACGCGCTGCGATGGTCGGTGAACCGCGCCGAGGCCGTCGACGGCACCGTGATCGCGGTGTACTCGTGGAACTGGCTCGATCAACCCGAGGGTTCGGAGTTCGACCCGAGCTTCGGCGAGGACGATGCCCTCGCCCACCTCGAGAAGCTGATCGCCGGCGCCGGTCTGGACAACGTGAAGACCGAGGCGATCAACGACCTGCCGGCCCGCGCCTTGCTCGATCGGGCGTCCCGGAGCGGATTGGTCGTCGTGGGGTCGAGGCCGCAGAGCGCAGCCAAGATGATCCTGGTGGGTTCGGTGGCTCGTCAGCTCGCCCACCACACCCCAGTGCCTCTCGTCATCCACCGCTGAGGCCGAGCGCGGCGGCCCGGCCGAACCCGAGTCAGGTCAGCGGAACCCGCCACACGAGCGCGGTGCCGAGCGGCGGGCCGTGGCCGAGTTCGAGTCGGCCACCGTGGTCGCCGGCCCGAGCCGCCATGTTCGCCAACCCCTGGCCCTCCGCTGGGTCGAGCGTGTCGAGACCGACTCCGTCGTCGGTCACCCGGAGCACGACCTCGTCATCGACTGCGTCGATCGAGAGGTCGACCTGCGTGGCCCCGGCGTGACGGGCCACGTTGCTGAGGGCCTCGCGCGCGGTGGCCAGCAGGTCGGGAACCACCTGCTCGGGGACCATCACGTCGACCGCTCCCGTGAAGGTCACGTGGGGCACGAAGCCGAGTGCTCCGGCGGCCTCGCGACAGAGGGTGAGGATCCGGTCGCGCAGTTGTTCGCCGGTCGACCGAGAGGCCTCGAGGGCGAAGATGGTGGTGCGGATCTGCTTGACCGTCGCATCGAGGTCGTCGACGGCGGCGTTCACCCGGTCCGCAGCGATGTCGGGGTCGCGATCGATGAGCGACGCCGACCCCTGGAGCGACAGCCCGATGGCGAAGAGCCGCTGGATCACCGAATCGTGCAGATCTCGAGCGATGCGGTCGCGGTCCTCGGCAAGGAGGAGATCGGCCACCCGGCCGTGCAGACGAGCGTTGTCGATGGCCACACCGGCGGCAGCGGCGAGACCGACGACGAGCTCCTGGTCGATGTCACTGAAGGTCTCGTCGCCGATCTTCTCGGTCAGGTAGAGGTTGCCGAACGCCTCGCCCCGGACGCGGATGGGCACGCCCAGGAACGACCGCATCGGCGGATGGCCCGGCGGAAAGCCCGAGCTCTCGGGGTGTTCGGCCAAGTCGGGGAGACGGAGCGGACGAGCGTCGGCGATGAGGACACCCAGGATTCCCTTCCCCGTCGGCAGGTCGCCGATCCGGGCCCGGGTCTCGTCGTCGATGCCGACGGTGATGAACTCGGTCACCTCGGTCCGCGTTTCGTCGAGCACGCCGAGGGCGCCGTAGCGGGCATCGGCGAGATCGACGGCGAGTTCGGTGATGCGAAGGAGCGTGTCCTCGAGTTGCGAGCCCCGACCCGACCGAAACGACAGCATCGAGCAGCTCGTGAAGCCTCCGTGGGCCCGCCAACGGCATGGGTGGGGAGACTAGAGCAACATCACCCGACCGGTTCAGACCAGAATGGCACCCATGCCCATTCGCATCTTCCTGCTCGACGACCACGAAGTGGTCCGGCGCGGCATCCGCGAACTCCTGGAGGCCGAGGGTGACATGGAGGTCGTGGGCGAGGCCGACACCGCCGAGATCGCGTACGGGAGGATCCCGGCCACCAATCCCGACGTCGCGGTGCTCGACGTTCGGCTCCCCGACGGCGACGGGGTGGAGGTCTGCCGGGAGGTGCGATCGAACCACCCCGAGATCGCCTGCCTCATGTTGACGTCCTTCTCCGACGACGAGGCCCTCTTCGCGGCGATCATGGCGGGCGCTGCCGGTTTCGTCCTCAAGCAGGTCAAGGGAAACGACCTCGTCGACGCGATCCGCCGCGTGGCGGCGGGCGAGTCACTGCTCGATCCGGCCCTCACCGCACGGGTGCTCGAGCGGCTCAGGGACGGACCCGAGGACGAGTTGGCCGGGCTCACCCCGCAGGAACGTCGGATCCTCGACCTGATCGGTGAAGGGCTCACGAACCGGCAGATCGGCGAGAAGATGTATCTCGCCGAGAAGACGGTGAAGAACTACGTCTCCAACCTGCTGTCGAAGCTCGGCATGAGCCGCCGAACCGAGGCGGCCGCCTACGCAGCCCGGATCGACGAGCGACGGAAGCGCCGCTTCGACGCCTGAGGTCCCGACCTCGACGAAAGTTGTGACGAAGGACCCTTTCCAGACGTGCTCGCCACGCCGAAGGATGGGTCCGATGACCGGTCTCGACGTCTTGATCCTCGAGAGTCGCCACGGGGCGGCCAAGCACCATGCCGAGGCACTGCGAGACGCCGGCCATCGCGTCCACCTGTGCCACGACGAAGGCAGCTTCGACTTCCCCTGCCGGGCCATCAGCGACGGTGAGCGGTGTCCGATCGATGCGGGTATCGACGTCGCCCTCGTGGTCCGCCGAGGGGTCAACCCTCGGCCGACACCGAGCGAGCAGGGTGTCAGTTGCGCCATCCGGGCCGGCGTGCCGCTGATCGAGGACGGTCCCACCGTGCTCGATCCCTACGAACCGTTCCTCACACTCCGGGTCACCGGCGATGTCGCCGCCTCGGCCGAGCGCGCCGTGGAGCTCAGCGACGAAGAACTCCAGGAAGCGCTCCGATCGGGCGTCGCCCCGACGCTCGCTCGCGCCGGCGTCGACCCCACCCAGTTCGGGTGTTCGTTCGAGCGTGATGCCACCCATCTGCGGGTCGAGCTCTCGATCCCCGACGCGGCACACGACGTCGAGCAGGCACTGGCCGTGCGGGTCATCGACCTGCTGCGCGACGAACGGCAGACCTACCAGCAGATCGACGTGGTCTTCCGGCCCACCGCCGCAAGCTGAGCGCTGGGGCGATCTAGCCCAACAACCGGGCGATCTCGGCCACGAACATCCCGAGTGACGCGACGACGGCGACGTAGGGCAGCCAGGCCGGGACCATGAAGGTCGTGGTCGGCCCGTCGCGCCGCTTGATGACCGCCAGCGAGACGTTCACGGCGACGAAGACTCCCATGGTCGTCGCTGACGTGATGCGAGCGAGCGGTCCGACGTCGAGGCTGAGGGCGAGGACAGCAACGACGAATGCGCCGGCCACCGTGGCGCGGAGCGGGGTGCGGGTTCGCATCGAGACCGCGCCCACCCAGGCAGGGATGAGTCCGAGGTTCGACAGGCCGTACACCACTCTGGGCACCATCACCAGCTGGACGAGGGCGCCGTTCACCATGGCCAGCGCAGCGATGGCAGCGAGCAGATCGGGATTGCCGCCGCTGCGTTCGAAGACCAGGGCGAGTGGCGCCGACGAGGCGGCGAGCCGGGCCGGTTCGACCGCCAACACAGCGGTGGCCGACACGAGGACGTAGAGCACCGAGGTCACCCCGAGGGTGATCAGGAGAGCCAGCGGGAGGGTGCGGGGAGCATCTCGGGTCTCTTCGGCAACCGCGTCCATGTCCTCGAAGCCGAGAAACGCGAAGAAGGCGAGAAAGGCGCCGGCGAGGATGCCCGACCACCCGTCGAGCCCGCCGGACAGATCGAACATTGCGCCGGCGCGATCGGGCGCGTCGGCCAAGGCGGCGCGTCCGGCCCATACGATCAGGACCAAGCCGCCCAGCTCGATCACCGTGATCACCCCAGCCGCGCGCACCGACTCCTTGACGCCACTCGATGCGAGCGCGCCGAGTCCGGCGATGAGTCCGAGGACCAGGATCCAACGAGGGACGTCGACGATCTCCGAGAGGTAGCCACCGAACGCGTTGGAGATCGCGGCCGCCGCCACCACCCCCGCGACAACGACGGCCACACCAACCGCGGTGGTCACGCTGCGGACACCGAACGCACGGTCGACGAACACCGCCTCTCCTGCAGCCTTGGGAAGGCGCCCAGCCAGTTCGGCGAACCCGAGACAGGTGAGGGCGGCCAGGACCGCGGCCGCCAGGAAGGCCAACGGCGCCTGCACACCGGCCTCGCCGGCCACCTCGCCGGTCAGCGCATAGATGCCGGCACCGATCGTGGTCCCGAGCCCGTAGAGCACGAGCATCGGAAGCGAGACGCTGCGCTCGAGGGTCGTCTCACCATGCGAATCATGTTGACGGGGCGACCCGTCTGCCCCGGCCTCGGCGGCGGGTTCAGGCTCGCCGCGAACCACTACGCCTCGTCGAGCGGACCTCGGTGAGCGATGATGCGTCGCCCGGTCACCTCTTGGGCGACCACGGCAACCCAGTCGTCGCGCTCGATCGAGTCAGCCCAGGGCACCAGGTGCACCGGCTCGTCCTCGAGGTCAGGGGCGGTGGTGGCGGTGCCCCGAACCAGGACGCTCCAACCCGTCAAGGTGCCGGTGTCGAATCCATCGACCTCGAAGGCGATCGGCCGGTCGCTGAGTGCCTGATGCAACGCCGCCCCGCGGGCCGTGCGAAACACGACCCGCCGCCCGACCACGGTGTGGTTGACAGGGAAAATGGTGGGCTCACCGGCCTCGATGAACGCGATCCGGCCCACCGGCGACTCGCCGATCAGTCGCCAGCACTCGTCGTTGTCGATGACCTCGAGTCCTTGGTGGTCGGTGATCGGATCGGCTGCTTCATCCATGAAGACGTGTGACTCCCGTGGTGATCGAAGGCGAGAACACCCCACCTCCTACCACGCACAGGCTCGCATCGTGCACCTGGGCGGGGAAGGGCCGAAGGTCACCGAGCCGCCGCGATCACCTGGCTCGCGGCATCGAGCGCCTCCTGGGGCGAACCCGACGTGTCGAGTCGCGTTGCGCTCGGCCATGGATCCCGGCTGGCGACCAGGTGGTCGAGCACTTCAGTCGTGGCGTCGGACACGTTGGAGGCATCGCTCCATCGACGTTCGATGCGTGCCTTCGCCAGGCGGGGGTCGACGTGACAGTCGATCTCGACGAGGGAGGCACGAGTCTCGATGGCCGCCTCGCGGGCGAGCACACGGTGGTGCACGCGCGTCCATGACGCATCGAGGATGACGCTCTCGCCCCGGCCGAGCAGCAGCCGAGCCTCCCGGAGCTGCTCGGCGTACGTCGCGTGGTTGGTCGCCTCGTCGTACAAGCCTTCACCCGGCGGCGCGACACGATGTTGATCGTGGGCCAACCCGGAGAGGTCCTTGCGGATCTCGTCGGTGCTGAGCACCGCGCATCCCAGGCGGTCGGCCAGTCCCTCGGCCAGCACGGTCTTCCCCGCTCCTGGAACGCCGCCGACCAGAATCATGCGCACACGACCACGCTCGAGGTGATGGAGGGCCAGGTCGTGGTAGCTCCGGGCCAGCTCGGCGCTGTCGGCATCACCTTGCTGCCAGCGCAGGCAGGCGACCTTGGCGCGCACATGCGCTCGGTACGCGACGTAGTGATGGGACAGCGAAGCCGGATGATGCTCGTCCGAGAACTCCTGGTACCACCCGAGGAGCCGCTGTGCCGCTTCGTGCCCGGCCAACCGGTGCATGTCCATCACCAGGAACGCGATGTCGAGCAGCACGTCTCCGATGCGCCAGTCGTCCTTGAAGGCGAGGCAGTCGATGATCCGGGGGCCATCGTCGAGGCAGAAGACATCGTCCGCGATCAGATCACCGTGGCCGTCGCGCACGAGACCGTCGGCGATGCGCTTGTCGAAGAGCGCGGTCCGACCGTCGAGATACTCGAAGGCCAGGAGCCGGACGCGGTCGAGGTCACGTCGGGTGACCCCGACCTCCTCGAGCGACTCGGTGACCTCGACGTTGTCGGTCCACTTCTCGACCAACGCGCCGACCGACGCCATCGGCGCGTCGGAGACCGGCGGCTGGCCGGCGTGGAACACTGCGATCGTCCGCGCGACCTCGCGGAGGCAGTCGTCGACGGCGTCTGCTCGGGCGAGTCGCGCCAGACAGCGGTCGGCGGGGAGCCGTCGCATCACGATCATGCGGTCGACGAGCTCGCCGTCTTCGACGACGTCGGCGAGGCCGAGGTAGACGTCGGGTGAGATCCGACGGTTGAGCTCGAACTCCCGCTGCGCCGCAGCGATGCGCCGCCCGGCATCAGCGTGGTCGAGGAACGGCAGCGTGACCGGCTTGAGCAGCTTGTAGGCCCGATCACCGGCCTGGAAGACCCACGAGACATGGGTCTCGGTGACGGACGGATCGTTCATCTCGGGCGGGAACCGACCCCATCGCCCGGCGCGATCCGGCCGATACGGCGCCCCGTCACCTCGGTCGGCTCGATGGCGAACCAGTGGCTCTTGTTGCCGATGGACCAGAGCTCGAGCGGCATCGCTCTCGCTCGGTCGAGGTCCTCGGCATCGATCAGCTCGACCGCGGTGCCCTTGACCAGGACACTCCAGCCCGTGTGCAGATCGGCGTCCATGTCGTCGATCTCGAAGCAGACCGACGGGCTGCGGTCGAGGCCGCGGAGCTTGTTGCCCTCGTCGGTGCGGAACAGCACCGATCGCCCCATGACCGCGTAGTTCATCGGGTAGACCTCGGGCGCGCTGTCGACCAGGACCCCGATGCGACCGACGCTCGTCGACTCGAGCAGCCGCCAGCACTCGTCGTCGCCGAGATGCTCGACGAACAGGCCGATGTCGTCGCCCCTCATCGCGACGACGTCACCTCACCACCACGATCGGCGCCACCGCATGGTGAGCGAGTTGTCGGCTGACCGAGCCGGCGAGGATGCCCCGTGCGGTCGACGCACCGTTGGCGCCGACGACCACCAGGTCGCCTGCCTCACTCCGCTCGATCAGGGCACGGGCGGGCGGGCCGTTGACGATCTCGCGTTCGACCGACGCACACCCGGCCTCGGTCACGGTCGCGTCGAGCAGCTCGGCTGCCTTGTCGGCGTCCCAGCCGATGACCGGCTGGATCTCGCGCAACGGCGGGCCGAGCCAGTTCCAGGTCATCAGCGCGACCACGGGCACGCCATGACGTTCGCCTTCGTCGACCGCCCACCGCAGCGCCGGGGCGGACCGTTCGGATCCGTCGACGCCGACCGTGATCCGCTTGAGCGGGCCCATCTCGGCCGACGCCTCGGGCACGATCACGAGCGTCGCCGGTGCGTGATGGAGGCAGCCTTCGCTGACCGATCCGAGCCGGAGCCCGAGAAATCCGCCGCTGCCCCGTTGGCCGACCACGAGGAGGTCGGCGTTCTCGGCTTCTTCGCACAACTCCGTCGATGCCTTGGGCCCGAATCGAACGACGGCCTCGGGCTCGTGGGCCCACCCACCTCGCTCGATGACGTCGCCGACGGCGGTGGCGACCTGCTCACGCGCCTCGGCCTCGAGTTCGTCGAGATCCATGTCTCCCGGCATGTAGCCCGCCGGCGCCGGCGCCCACGGATAGTGGTACGAATGGACCGCGACCACCGACCCGGATCGCAACTCGGCTTCGTCCAAAGCCCAGGCAAGGGCGTGCTTCGCCGTGTCCGACTCATCGACGCCGACAACGATCCTGTTGGTGGCCATGGCCCAATCCTCGCCCATCACGCGCCTGACCGGAAGGGTCGAAGGTCAGAAGGTCACCCGGCCGGCGACCTCAGCTCCTATGCCTGGCTCCGCTGGGGCTCGATGAGCGAAGGGGTCATGACGATGTCGAGTGCATCGAGGAACCCCTGGAAGACCGAGCCGTCGCCCGATCGAACCGAGAGATCACCCGCTTCGAGGTGGGCATCGTGACGCTCGGGATTGAACGCCATGTCGATGAGCGCCGGTTTGGTGAGCCGGGCCACGACGTCGGCTGACGCGATGAGGTCGGCGCCCGGCGCCGCTCGGTGATGAATGGCGGCGTTGCTGATGCCGAGCAGATGGGTCTCGTCGAGGTCGGAGAACTCGAGGACGATCTGCGCGCTCGGGCCGAACTTCGTCGGGTCGAACCTCACTCCCAGCATCTCGATCACCTGCTCGGCGTCCATCGAGGCGGTGGTGCGGTGGGGCAGCACCTTCCCGAGGTTGATCGAGCCGTGCCGGAGCTCGGAGGCACCCGACAGGTAGGCGTTGCGCCAGGTGGCCGACTCGGCCTGGTAGCCGAGCTGTTCCATGGCGTCGGCCGAGAGCTGCCTGGCTTCGGTGTTGTCGGGATCGGTGAAGACGACGTGGTTGAGCACCTCGGCGACCCACCGGTAGTCGCCGGCGTCGAAGTACTCGCGAGCCTTGCGAATCACCTCGTCGGCTCCGCCCATCATGTCCAGGTAACGCTGGCCGGCCTGCGCCGGCGGCAGGGGGTGCAGGTGCGCCGGGTTGCCGTCGTACCAGCCGAGGTAGCGGTTGTAGACCGAGCGCACGTTGTGCGACACCGTTCCGTAGTAGCCCTGCACGTGTGACTGCGACGAGAAGGCGTCGGGCAGGCTGAGCTGATCGGCGATGTCGTCGGGCGTGAAGCCCTGGTTCGCCAACCGGATCGTCTGATCGTGCATCCAGCGGTAGACGTCGCGCTGCAGCGCGAGAAACGCCCTGACGTCCTCGCCGCCGAACCGTGGCCAGTGGTGACTGGCGAACATGGTGTCGGTGTCGTCGCCCCACATCACCAGCGCTTCCTGGATGTACTTGCTCCACGCCATCGCATCGCGGGTCTGAGCGCCCCGAATCGGGTACAGATTGTGCAGGGTGTGCGTGCAGTTCTCGGCCATGCACAGCAGGCGTTCGTCGGGGAAGAAGAAGTTCATCTCGGCCGGAGCCTCGGCCTCGGGCGTGTTCTGGAAGATGATCCGAAGCCCGTCGACGGTCAGTTCCTCGCCGGTCTCGACGATGGTCTCGGTCGGCGGGATGAGCCCACCGGTACCGATCGGCATCGCCATCCCGAGGCCGCAGTCGACATGGCCTCGAGGGCCCGGCGGCAGCAGCGGTCCGAACTGGTAGAGCGCACGCCGCTGCATGATCGGACCGGCCGTGACGTTCTCGGCGATCGCCTCGTGCATGAATCCGTCGGGAGCGATGATCCGGACGTCGCCGCGCAGCGACGGCCTCGTCGGTGGTCACGCCGTGCACCCCGGCGTAGTGGTCGACGTGGCTGTGGGTGTAGATCACCGCACGGACCGGCCGTTCACCCAGGGTCGAGTTGGCGAGGTCGAGACACGCCGCAGCCGTCGCCTCGGTGGTCAGCGGGTCGATGATCAACCAGCCCGAGTCGGTGGCCATGAAGGTCACGTTGCTGATGTCGTAGCCTCGCGCCTGCCACACACCGTCGGCCACCTCGAACAGCCCGTGAACCGTGTTGAGGCGCGCCTGACGCCACAGCCCGGGGTGGACGGTGTCAGGTGCCTGTTCCTGCGCACGGATGAAGTCGCTCTCGGCGACGTCCCAGACCTTGCGGGATCCTTCCTCGATCCGCCCCGTGGCGTGCTCGGTCACCAGACCGCGGCTCGCTGCGGCGAAGTCGGTGGGGTCGTCGAAGCCGACCACGGCAGCCGACAGGGTGCGCCGCGTCGTCTCCGAGGGCGGCTTCGGGGCCAAGGGGTCCTGGTCGTTCATCGTCGCTCCGATCTCGTCCGAGAGCGGAGTCTTTCACCGGGCCGCCGACCGTGCGCCGGAACCAGCCTCGCTGTGGCGACGATCAGCTCTCGCCGCGACGCTCGGCAGCGGCGAGCTCGTCGACGGCGAAGTGGTCGCCGGGGCTGGTTCGGTGGACGGCGCGGAACAGCAGGTGCACACCGACCGGAAGGGTGAGCACGAGGGAAGCCGAAGCGACCGCGAGGGCCGCAGCGCCGGCCCAGCCGAGCTCGATCGAGGCTCCGACCGCAACCAGGACGAACGCCACCGGGCTGGCCTTGCCGGCGGAGTGGAAGCGGGCGTACGGGGTCCGGAAACGCAACATGCCGATGGCGGCGAGGAGGGCGACGAGCGCCCCACCGGCGATGAACGCGCTGGCGACGGCGTTCATGACTGCGTCCGCTCGTTCTCGATGAACCGACTGGCGGCCACCGTGGCGGTGAACCCGATGATGGCGATCACGACGAGCAGGCTCAGGTTCGAGGTGTCGCCGCTGGCTGCGGCATCGACGGCGATCGCGCCCATGAGCGAGATCAGCACGACGTCGAGGGCCGCGACCCGGTCGGCGAGCGTCGGGCCTCGGAGCAGGCGGACCGCCGCGCAGGCCGCGGCGATGGTGAAGGTGACGATGGCGAAGGTCGTGATCATGCGTCGAGGTCCTCTTGGGTCACGGGCAGTGCCCGACAGGCCAGGTCGGCCAGCCGACGGACATGGGCTCGGGTGGGGCCGGTTCGCTCGGCATGCAGGAGGTGCAGGTAGAGGGTCCCGGTGTCGGCGTCGGCATCGACGACGGCAGTCCCCGGCGTGACCGTCACGGCCACGATCATCAACAGCAGGTGCATCCGGGTCGCGCTCGGGAGATCGACGGCGATGATGGCCTCGTTGGTCCGATCGGTCGGGGTGAGCACCTCGCGAGCCACGCTGACGGTGGACGAGGCGAGGTCGATCGCAACGAGTCCGGCGAAGCGCAGCAGCGGACCGATCCGGAGCGACCCGGGCGAGCCGGTCCCGACGCCACTGGCGACGATCGCCACGGCGACCAGCAGTCCGGAGGCGACGTTGGCGGCCGACGCCTCGCCCCACAGCGCGCACCACACGAACACCAGCGCGGCAACGGTGAGGGCTCGGCGGACACTGAACCACGATCTCATCGCAGCACCTCGCTGATGTACACGGCAGGGTCGACGAGTTGTTCGGCCGCCTGTTCGCTGAGGTCCCAGAGCGGCCCGGCGAGAAGGGCGATCGCGAGCGTGACGGACACCACGATGCCGGTGGCGCCGAACATGAGCCGCCGCCCGTGGGCGTGATGAATTGTCAGACGGGAGCGCCGCGACCCACCGCCCGCTTCGACGGCGACGACCGGGTCACCCCAGAACACACCGAGCCAGATCTTCGTCATCGACAACAACGTGAGTGCGCTCCCCACCAACGCGACGACGACGATCGCCGTTGCTCCCCCGGCCACTCCTGCGTCGATCAACGCCAGCTTCGCCACGAAGCCCGAGAACGGCGGCAGCCCGGCGAGGCTCAGTGCGGGGAGTGCGAACAGCAGCGCCATCAGCGGGCGAATGGCCGCGAGTCCGCCGACTCGGTCGAGCGCCGAGGTTCCCGCCTCCTCCTCGATGAGCCCGCCCACGAGGAACAGGACGGTCTTGATCGGGATCTGATGGATCAGGAAGAGGATGGCACCGGCGACGCCCGCCACCGAGAACAGCCCGAGGCCCATGAGCATGTAGCCGATCTGGCTCACGATGTGGAACGAGAGGATCCGCTTCACGTCGTCCTGGGCCAGCGCGCCTGCGACCCCGACGAGCATGGTGACGCCGGCGACGGTCAGGATCAGCGGACCGAGGTCGTCCATCCCGGTCAGGGTGTTGAACCGGATGAGCGCGTAGACCCCGATCTTGGTGAGCAGCCCGGCGAAGACCGCCGTGATCGTGGTGGGGGCCGTGGGATAGCTGTCGGGAAGCCAGGAGAAGAGAGGGAAGATCGCAGCCTTCGTCCCGAACACCACCAGGAACCAGACGCCGATGCCGAGACGCGCCCCGTCGTCGAGGTCGGGGATCCGCTCGGCGAGCAGGGCCAGGTTGACCGTTCCGGTGGCCGCGTAGACATAGGCCACACCGAAGAGGAACAGCGTCGAGGCGAACAGGTTCATCACCACGTAGGTCATGCCCGAGCGGATCTGGGCCCGGCGGCCTTGATGGGTGAGCAGCACGTAGCTCGACACCAGGATCAACTCGAAGGCCACGAACAGCGTGAACAGGTCGCCGGTCAGGATGGCCAGCGAGACCCCGGCGGTCAGCACCAACAACACCGGCGATGCGACCCGCGGGTCGGCTCCCCACTGCGTCCGTCGCTGGCCGATCGCGTAGATCTCGACCATCAGGATCGTGATCAGCGAGACCAGCAGGATCAGCGAGGCGAAGAGGTCGGCCACCAGCACGATGCCGAGCTCGGGATGCCAGCCGCCGACGCGCAGGACGACCGCTCCGTCCTGGTTGACCGCGGCGAGCAGGAAGCCCGCCAGACCGGTGAGGACCGCCAGCGTCGCGATCGTCACCACATCACGGGTGGTTGCGTGGTTCTTGAACCACAGGGCGACCATCGCGGCGAGCAGCGGCCCGACGACGAGCACGGCGACGACGTTGGTCACGACGTCTCGCCTTCGCCGGCGATACGACGATCCTCGAGATCATCCTCGACCAGGTCGTCGCCGGTGAGGCCGTGCTGACGGCGCGCCAGCGCCAGCAGGAAGAGCGTCAGGCCGAACGAGATGACGATGGCCGTGAGCGACAACGCCTGGGGCAGCGGGTTGGCCGCGTCGACCGCAGCGTTCTCGTCGGCGAGGGGCGGCTCGCCCGCCGGACCGCCGGCGGCCAGCAGCGAGAGGACCGCGGCGTGGCCGAGCAACGAGAACCCGAGCACGATGCGGCTCAACGAACGGGCGGTGATGAGGTAGGTGCCGATGGCCACCAGCCCACCGACGGCGAAGATCAGCGCGATGCTCATCGCGCGTCCCTTCGCCTCGGGCGCGCGATTCGACCGGTCGGCGAGCTGATCTCCCACGAGCCCTTCGAGCACCGCGACGATGAGGCCGAGGACGACGAGCGTCACCCCTGCGTCGAACACCAGCGACGAGCCGGCCTTGATCTTGCCGAGGACGGGCACGGTGGTCTCGAACACCACCTGGTCGAGCAGGACATCGCCGGCGAACAGCGGTGCGATCGACACCAGCCCGACGATGATCCCACCCGCGGCGAGCAGTCGAGTGGCGTCGATCGGACGCCGGACGCCCGCGACCTCCCTGAGGGAGACGACCGCGCCGAGCACGAGTCCGGCCGCGAACCCGCCGCCGGGCCGGTTGTGTCCGGCGAAGAAGAGGTAGGCCGCGACGACGAGCGCGAGCGGGGTGACGACCCGGACTCCCACACCGACGACCGGTGACGAGGGCCCGATCATGCGATGGGCTCCGCGACGGATTCGTCGTCGGCGTTGCGGGGACGGGCGAGGGCCAGGATCCCGATGGCGACGACGACGAGCACGACGACCTCACCGAGCGTGTCGAGCGCACGGACGTCGGTGAGGATCACGTTGACGATGTTGTTGCCGCCACCCTCGTCGACCGCCTGCTCGGCGAGATCGACCGACGGTGGCGCCCCCGAAGGGGCCGAGCTGCTCGCAGCCAGGGCGACGGCGACGGCGATGCCGAGCGTCGCAGAGACCGCGATGCGAATGCCCCGCCAGACGTGGCCGACGGGCGGGAAACGGCGGGCGAGGTGTCCGAGCCCGACGACGAACCCGACGACGACGACGGTCTCGACGAGGAGCTGGGTGAGTGCGAGGTCGGGGGCGCCCTGGGTCACGAAGAGACCGGCGACGCCGATGCCGACCGCACCGAGGCCCAAGGCCGCCCCCAGACGCGAACCGACGACCGCAGCGGTCGACGCCGCCGCGACCACGAGGATCGCGAGCGCGCCCTGCTCGGGACTGTCCCACCAGCTGAGGGAGCCGGCATCGACGGCGAAGGCGAACGGGACGGTGGCGAGCCCGGCGGTCAAGGCCATGGTCGCGACGTACACCGGCAACGATCCGTGCTGGACGCGTCCGGTGAGCCGGCGGGCGACGACGAGCACCCCGTCGGTGAGCTGGTCGACGAAGGTGGCACCGACCGGTGCGGGTACCCTCGACACCTGCCGTGCCAGCACGATGCCGAGCACGACGCCGGCGACGACGATGCCCATCGACACCAGGAACGCATCGGTGAGGCCCGGCCAGCGCAGGAGCTCGTAGACACCGGCGTCGGCGTCGATCTGCACGGCCGCCGGACGCACGACGCCGGTGACCCAGCCGAGGGCGACGAACCCGGCGAGACTCCCGATGCCGAGCAGCGCCGACGGGATCGCCATCGCCGGCCTCGGCGCTCCGACCGAGGTCGCCGAACCCGATCCGGCGAAGACCCCGAGGACGAGCCGCAGCGAATACGCCACCGTGAGCACCGATCCCCCGATGACGAGGCCACCGACCACGAGGGCCTCGGTCCCCGACAACCCGAGCACGGCCTCGACTGCCGCCTCCTTCGCCGCGAACCCGAGCATGGGTGGCACGCCGGCCATGGATGCCGCGGACACGACGGCGACCGCGAAGGCGACGGGCATGGTGCGCCACAGACCCGAGAGCTCGCGGATGTCACGGGTGCCCGTCCGCACGTCGACCTCGCCCACGACCATGAACAGAGCGGCCTTGAACACCGCATGGGCAGTCAGGATCGAGACGGCCGCGAACGTCGCCTTCGACGACCCGAGCGAGAGCAGCGCGATCATCAGACCGAGCTGCGAGACCGTGCCCCAGGCCAGGATGAGCTTCGCGTCCACGTGGCGAAGGGCTCCGACGGCCCCCCACACGACCGAGAGCAGGCCGAACGTCAAGCCGAGCGGCTTCCAGACGTCGACCTCGCTGAACACCGGGGACGAGAGGGCGACGAGCACGACGCCCGCCTTCACCATCGTGGCCGAGTGCAGGTAGGCGCTCACGGGAGTGGGCGCGGCCATGGCTCCCGGAAGCCACACGTGGAACGGGACCTGGGCCGACTTGGTCGCGGCCGCGACCATCACCAGCACCGCGGCGGCGGTCGCTCCCGAACCGGTGATGGGCGGCATCGCGCTGAGCCGGGTGACGCCGGTCGCATCGACCACCAGCACGAATCCGGCCAACAGCGCCAACCCTCCCGAAGCCGTGATGAGCAACGCCCGGCGAGCCGCAGCACGAGCGACCGGGTCGGTGTTCTTGTGACCCACGAGGAGGAACGACGTGATCGAGGTCAGCTCCCAGAAGATGAACAGCGTCCACACCGAGTCGGACCACACGAGCCCGACCATTGCGGTGCTGAACGCCAGCAACGTCGTGGCGAACCGGCCGAGGCCGGGCGCGTCGGGGCTGAAGTAGCCGAACGAGTAGACGAACACGGCCACGCCGACGCCGGACACGACGACCGTCATCAGCGCCGCCAACGGGCCGACGCTGAACGACAGGCTCAGATCGAGACCGGCGACCCACGTCAGGTCGGCTGTGGTCGGCTGGGCGTCGCCCAACCGCGTGATCGCCCAGACCGTGGTGATGGCCGGCGGGATGGCTGCCAGCCAGAACACCCGTCGCCCGAGTCGTTCGCCCGCGAGCCCGAGCGCGACACACATCACCACGTGGGCACCGAGCAGGAAGGCGATCATCGTGGCCTCGCGCTCGGGTCGTGGGTCGTGGGGAGGTCAGGCACGTCGGCTCAATCGTGGGCGATCCCGTTCCTCCGGGATCGGATCATCGCTCACTCTACAGGGACCGCCCATTCACCCTCTTCAGAATTGGTGTGAATTAATACACCTATTTGATATGGTCTTTGTCTGATGACCGGTCTCACCATCGTGGCTCGGCCGGCATCTTCGCGCCGCGTGGGATCACCGACGATGACGACGCGGTCCAGCTCGACGGCAACGCTCGTCCGACCCACCGGAGTCACCAACCCATGAACGACCGCGACCCACGACCGGATGAACGGCGATGGACCTTTCTCACCAATCACGGCCATGTGCTCGTGGCGCTGTCTCGCGACCCCGAACTGAGGCAGCGGGACATCGCCGACCTGGTCGGGATCACCGAGGGCGCCGTCCAGCGGATCCTCCACGAGCTGATCGAGGCCGGCTATCTCGAGGTCCGACGGGTCGGTCGCCGCAACACCTACGAGGTCCACGCCGAGTTCGGGCTCCGACATCCGCTCGAGGCGGGCCGCACGGTCGGCGACCTGCTGACCGCCCTCGATCGCTGAACGCCTCGTCCGCGGGCCGCATCGGAGGCCGTGGGTCCAGGGTCACAGGGTGAGCAGTCGCTACCACGGCCGACATCTGGCCGCTCGGAAGCGACCCCGCGCTGCGGGCCGGGGTGCTCGGGATCGTCGGGCTGACCTTCGGCCTCGCGATGTTGATCGGCCTGGGCCCCAGTGCCTCCGGCGCACCCACCTGCGACACGACCTTCACCGACTCGAATGCCGACCAGGACTTCGGTTCGCCGATCAGCGACTTGCGGGTGGAGTACCTCGACGACGGCCAACTGTTCGCGGTTCAGCCGGTCGTCGTGTTCGACTCGATCGACTCGTCAGGACCCGGCCAGGCCGGGATGATGGTCTTGATCGTCATGATGGTCTTGATCGTCATGCTGGCCATGATCGTCATGATGGTCCTGATCGTCATGCTGGCCATGATCGGCATCACGCTGGCGACGACCCAAGCCCCGGCCTCGGAGCCGGCCGCGCGCTGACCGTTGTGCCGTTCGAGCGCTATTCGTCGTCGTCGTCGCCACGGCGGCGCCGCGAGATCACGATGGCGACGATCCCGAGGCCGAGCAGCACGAGGACGATCTTGAGCATCTTGCCCGACCGTTGACGGGCATCGTCGGCCACCGCGGCCACGTGCTCAGCCCGCGCCAGCCCGCTCTGCACGACCTCGAGCGCATCCTGCATCTGCTGCACCTCTGCCTCGGCCTTCTGGATCCGTTCGATGCTGCTCATGGTCGTCCCTTCGGGTCTCGGCCCGGCCGACCTGGCGGTCGGCCGACGCGATGTGGACCCCCATCCTTGCCTGCCGGGGCCGTCCACGAAACCCGGACCGGGGGACCTCGACGCGCGGGCGGTCTCAGCGGTAGAGGCGGGCGGTCTGCTCGGAGCGTTCGGCCACCGCACGCCGGAGCTCAGGCGGGCCGAGGACCTCGACCAGCGGACCGAGCGACAGCAGATCGGCGACCGCACCATCGAGTGAGTCGAGACGAAACGTGGCCTCGCTCCACCCGCGATCATCGGGCGGGACCGACCGTCGCAGGCGGAGGGGCTGAAGCCGACCGAGCACCGCAGCCAGGCGTCGCCCTTCGGGCGCGACGCGGACCTGCGCTCGACGGGGACGTCCCGGCCGGGAGGCCTGCGGTCGCCACTGCGCTGGTTCACGCAGTTCCGGTTCGTAGCCCTCGAGCAACTCGAAACCTCCTCCGGGCCCGCGGGTGGCGAACACCGGCACGCCGGCCCCCGACAATGCCTCGACATCCCGCAGAACGGTGCGCTCGCTGACCTCGAGCTCGGACGCCAGGTCGGCCGCAGTCACCCGACCGCGCCGCTGAAGGATCAGCATCAGCGTGATCAGCCGTCCCGCGCGCACCGAGCAAGTGTCCCAGAATCCGACAATTCATGACAAGAGATGTCAGTTTTGGCTCGCTACGTTGCTCGCAACCGAATCACGAGGAGAGTCGTTGGATGGCTGATGTCGACGTCGAGGGCGCAGGGACACCCGAGGATCCGTGGATCCTGACCACCCCACCGGGCAAGTCGGAGTTCGAGGCGTATCGAGATCCCGAGGCCGACCCGCCGGCGCTCGTGGTCCAGGTCGGCGCCACCGAGCTCCGCTACCACCTGCGCTGCATCGACGATCTCCACGGGATGCTCAGCGATCGCGACGACTGGATGCTGCTCGGCAACGCCGACGAGCAGAAGGACACCAAGCCCGACACCGTCGAGGCGTGGGGACGATCGGCCGACAATCCCGTGGGCGGCTGGTACGGGTTCAAGAAGGGGTTGCGCGGCCGGTTCGGGAACTACGTGCCTCCCGTGCTCGAAGCACTCGGGTTGGCCGAGGTCGAGCACAACGCCCGCAACAACCGTATGCGAGCCATCTGACCCGCGGCCGGCCGCACCGCAACCGGCCCCCGCAGCCCGGTAGCTTTCGGCCGTGCGATTCCGGGGAGCAGCCGCCGCCCTGGTGGCATCTGTGCTCCTCGCCGCAGCATGTGGTGGGACCGAGACGACGACCCCTGGTACGGACGAGCCGGCCCGAGTTCAGCCCGCACCCGTCGCCGAGATCGACCTTCGGGCCCAACGCCCGCATGCGTTCACGACGTCGGAGATGACCTTCGTCGACTCGCAGCGACCGACTCCCGAGAGCGCGAACGGGCCCCAACTCGACTTGCGCACCATCGGGGTCTGGCTCTCCCTGCCCGAAACCGACGGGCCGGCACCGCTGGTCGTCTTCAGCCACGGCATGGCCGGACACCCCGATGCGTTCGAAGAGCTGCACGCGACGTGGGCGGAGGCGGGCTACGCGGTCGCCGCGCCGATCTTCCCGCTGACCAACCGCGACGCAGAGGGATCATTCACCAACCTGTTCGACGTTCCCGGTCAACCCGGCGACGTGTCGTTCGTGCTCGACGAGCTGCTCGCGCGGTCGGCCGACCCCGCTTCGGCACTCTTCGACCGCTTCGATCCCGACCGAGTCGCCGCAGCCGGTCTGTCGGCCGGCGGGGCCACGACCTACGAGGTGGCGGTGAACGAGGTGACGCGCGACCCAAGGTTCGTCGCCGCGATCATCTTGGCGGGAACCAGGTACACGAACACCGAGAACGGGACCTTCGCCGCGCCGGTGGAGCAGCCGGTCTTCCTCCTCCACGGCGACGCCGACCCACTGGTCGACATCTCGAACGCCGAAGCCGCCTACGCCGACCTCACCGACCCACGGTTCTTCGTCACGCTGCTGGGCGGAGGCCACGCGGGCCCGTTCCAGGACGCAGGCGAGAGCGTCGAAGCGCAGCTGCCTGGCCACGCACAGCTGATCCAGGCGTCGACCCTGGCCTTCCTCGATCGCTACGTCCTCGACATCGACGAGGCCGAGGAGGAACTCCTGGTCGCCGCCGACGATCCTGCACTCACGACGTTCGTCTTCGACGCCGGCTGACGTCGACAGGACTGGGGTGCCGCCGGCTCGCCTGCCTTCCCTCGTCGCGCCGAGCAGTGTCGTCGCCTCGAGACGGGGGACTGGGCCCTAGGTGGCCCGCCACCAGTGCGTTGGTGCCTGCGACCCTCCGGCCGCGGATCGCTCAGCTGGCTCGATGCCGATCGGACCGGGCGTGTCGGGGGTGGCGGGGGTCGTCGGGGGCGACGAAGGCGCGTCGGCCGGTGCCGTCGACGAGGGCCCAGCCAAGGCGGGTCTTGCGGTCGTGGTCGGCGCTGCAGAGCCGGTCGAGCCAGGGCAGGAACGTGGTGCGGGTGTGGGCGTAGTCGTGGCGGTGGTCGACCTGGAGGCCGACGGTGAGGTCGCAGGTTTCGTTCGAGCAGCCGGGTTGGGCCCAGTCGAGGGCGGTGGATTGGACGGCGTTGGCTCGTCGGCCGGCGTGGGCGACGGTGGTGACGTCGATGCCTTTGGTGACGAGGGTGGCGATGAAGGGGTCGCCGGTCTCGATGAGCCCACGGACGTGGCTGACCGGAACGGGTCCGACCCCGGCGATCTCGCACACCTCGTCGTGGTCGGTGCGGCCGCGGACCAGGGCGGCGTGATCGATGCGGATGAGGATCTTGGTGTCGAGACCCCGCCCGAGAGCAGCACCGGCCACCTCGGCAAGATCGGGTTCGGGCGGGTCGGCGCCGGTGGGCAGAAGTGGAGATCTGGGTTCGTCGGGATCGGGCGCCCGGCCCGGCGCCGACGGTGGCGGCCGGAACTCCGGGACCGGGTCGGGTGGATGGGCGGCAGCGAGTCGCTGTCGTGCTCGCTCAGCGCCGCGGGCGGTTGGTCCGCAGCGGAGGGGTCGTCGGTGCGAGTGGCATCGGCGGTGACGTCGGTCCCGGCACCATGTGAGGCCGAGGAACGTGACACGCTCGGGCGACCCGTGCAGCGTGTTCGCCATCGCGGGCGGTGTTGGTCGGGATCGCAGGCCTCCCCCAGCGGTTCTGCCGGGTCTTCGGGACCGGGCATCGGCGGTCGTGGATTGCTCGGCGGCGCGGGGGTCGAGTTCGCCTCGAGCGATCCGCATCAAGATCACCAACGCGTCAGCCATGCGCTGACCATGCGGGCGACGGACGCCGCGCCGGCGCTCCTCGAGGAACAACCGGTTTGCCACCGCCTCACAACTCGCCCAGATCTCCGCGGTCTCATCAGCCGTCGAGTGATGGATCACCTCGGTCGAACCGTCATCACAGCGCCGCTTGCGCAGATGCCGACCCTCGCGCCGACGCCGATGCGCACCATCAGGATCGGACTCGGCCTCAGCGGTCACCCGCGCGCACTCCTCACGCAGATCCCGCAACGTGCCCTTCTTGGCCTTGGCCTTCCCCACGAGCTCGGCCTCCTTGGCCGGGTTCGCCTCGGCCGCCTTACCCACCGCAGCCGCCTGCCGGGGCGACACCTCCCCCTGCTTCGACGCCGCATCCAGAGCAGACTGCGTCTTGCGACGCCGAGCCGTGTCGATCGCCTCACGAGCCTCACCCGGCGACGTGCCCGTCGCCCCGGCCAACCAATCCTCGGGACGACGCGCCCCGCCCCGTTCCCACGCACGGCCCTGCGCCACTCGCTCGGCCGCCGACGCCTCCAACGCCGAGGCCGTGTTGATGATCGACCGCAGCACGCCCACCACGTTCATCGCATCGTGCGGGTACAACGAATCGGTCTCGAACCGAGCAGCCACATCGCACAACCGGTCACGCAGCACCGCGATCTCGGCGACATCCCCCATCGAATCGGCCATCGAACTCATGTTCGTACCCTACCCAGGGGGTACGACAACTACGGCCCGACCCCGACCCCATTCGGAAGGAAACCCGGAAGATTCGAGGCTGGATCCCGCTGGCTCGAGGCATCGGTCCGACGGACGGACCCAGCCCAGACCCGGAGCGACTCGGCGGCTGCGTTGCGACGCCCACCTGGGTTCGACAGACTTCCCGTGAGTTCGGCACACATGGGGGAACCGGCATGTACGACCTGGTGATTCGTGGCGGGACCGTCCACGACGGCCGCGGCTCTGCGCCCAGGCAGGCCGACATCGGCGTGGTCGGCGGCCGGATCGACACGGTCGGCGAACTCGACGGGGCGCGCATCGGCGACGACACCGAGATCATCGACGCCATCGGGATGCTGGTGACCCCCGGTTTCGTCGACGCCCACACCCACTACGACGGCCAGGTGACCTGGGACCCGTACCTGTCGCCGTCGACCTTCCACGGCGTGACGACGGTCGTGGCCGGCAACTGCGGCGTCGGATTCGCCCCGTGCAAGCCCGACCAGCGCGACTGGCTCATCGGGCTCATGGAGGGGGTCGAGGACATCCCCGGCACCGCGCTCCACGAAGGCATCGACTGGCAGTGGGAGACCTTCCCCGAATACCTCGACGCGCTCGACCGCCTGCCGCTGGCCGTCGACGTCGGCACCCAGGTCCCACACGGCGCGGTGCGGGCCTACGTGATGGGCGACCGCGGACCGGCCCACGAGGTCGCCGAGCCCGACGAGATCGAGCGGATGGGCGACGTCGTTCGTGAGGCCATCACGGCGGGTGCACTCGGGTTCAGCACGTCTCGGACCATCAAGCATCGCGACTCCAAGGGAGTGGTCACCCCGTCGATCACGGCCCACGCCGATGAGTTGGTGGGGATCGCCCGAGCCGTCGGGTCGACGGGCAAGGGGGTCGTTCAGGGCATCTCGGACTTCGTCGACTTCGACGAGGAGTTCGAGATGTTCCGGCTGATGGCCGAGGCGTCGGGACGCACGACCTCGATCACCGTCGAGCAGCAGGACGCCAACCCCGACTGGTGGCGGCATCTGCTCGACGCGGTCAGCGTCGCGCAGCGCGACGGCCTCGACATGCGCGGTCAGGTGCCTCCCCGGGCCACGGGCGTCCTCATGGGGCTCACCGCCACGCTCACCCCGTTCACGCTCGCGCCCACGTTCCAACGCCTGCACCGTCTCGCGCTCGACGAGAAGGTCGAACGGCTCTCGGACCCGGACGTGCGAGCCGCGATCCTGGCCGAAGCCGAAGCGGCCCCCGACCTCGGACTCGTCACCGAGATCGTGACCGGCTTCCACAAGATGTTCCACCTCGGCGACCCGGCGAACTACGAACCGTCACCCGACCAGTCCTTCGCGGCGATCGCCGAGCGCGGGGGACGGACGCCGCAGGAGGTGGCCTACGACGCCCTCCTCGAAGACGGCGGACGGGCCCTCGTCTACCACCCGCTCTTCAACTACCTGCCCGGCGATCTCTCCTACGTCCGGGAGATGATGGACCACCCGCACACGGTCATGGGCCTCAGCGACGGGGGCGCCCACTGCGGCACGATCTGCGACGCCAGCTTCCCGACGACGGTCATCGCCCACTGGGGCCGCGACCGGGAGCGGGGCCCGAAGTTCCCGCTCGAGGAACTGATCAAGAAGCAGACGAGCGAGACCGCGGCGTTGGTCGGTCTCGACGATCGAGGGGTCGTGGCGCCCGGCTACAAGGCCGATCTCAACGTGATCGATTTCGACCACCTCACCCTGCACCCGCCCACCATCGTCAACGACCTCCCGGCCGGCGGGCGACGGCTGGTCCAACGGGCCGACGGCTATGTGGCGACGATCGTGTCCGGCCGGGTGGCCTTCCGGGAGGGCGAACCGACCGGCGAGCTCAACGGAAGGCTGATCCGCGGGGCCCAGCCTGCACCGACCTGAGGCCGAGTACGTGACCGCGCGGACGTCGAAGGTCGGCGATCAGCGGTCTGCTGCGGCGTCGACGGCGACCTGGCGGGCCTCATCCAGCTGTTGGACCGCTCGCGACGTGGGCACGACCCCTGCGATCCACTGGGTCGCGATCTCCCAGAACGTCCCCTCGCCGAACTCGGTCTCCATCTGGTCGCTGCCGTCGACGCGAACCGTCGCCCCGTCGTCGAGGAGGGCCGCTGTCCGAGTGTCGAACTCCGAGGGGTAGTCGTCGAGCGCGCCGTGCGCCCCGACGAATCCACCCGCCGAGATCCAAGCAGCGCTGCCGGCCGGCGAGGCCAGGTAGGCGAGGAGGTCATCGGCGCGGGGATCGTCGGTCATCACCACCGCGGTGTCGACGCCGGTCAGGATCGGCGCATCATCGTCTTCGTCGAGCGGCGGGAGCACGAACACGTCCAGGTCGCCGGATGGCCCCAGAACCGTGCCATCGGGAAGCCAGTTCGCCGTCACCGTGCCGTTGCGATGCATCGCACACCTCGGCGAATCCTCGACGAGGGGGAGAACAGCATCTTCGACCGGGGTCCGCACGATGCCCGAGGCGTTGCCCAACACGTGGCCCTGGACCAAGAGCAGCGCCTGGAGGTACTCGAAGGTGGCCACCAACTCCTCGTCGACGAAGTCGACGTCGCCGGCGACCCACCGGTCGTACACCTCCGGACCGGCGACACGGAGCAGGACGTCCTCGATCCAGTCGGTGACCACCCACCCGGTCGAGAGTCCGGCCTCGATCCCCAGGCACCACGGCGAGAGGCCTGTCGAGGCAATGTCGAGGGTCAAGTCCGAGAGCTCATCGAGGGTCGACGGAACCGACCATCCCATCTCGTCGAACTGTTCAGGTGAGTACCAGACGAGACTCTTGACGGTGAGCCGGTAGGGCACCCCGACGACCTCGCCGTCCACCAAGGCGAAGTCACGGGCGGACGGCACGACGAATTCGTCGACCGCGTCGAGCACCGACGGATCGACGGGGGCTTCGATCGCACCGATCGAGGCCAGGTCAGCGACGACGGCCGGCTGCGGAACGATCGCGATGTCGGGCGGGCGAGCGTCGTTGACCCGTCGGCGCAGCGCCGAGGCGAAATCGGCCGAGCCGATGACTCGGACCTCGATTCCGGTCTCGTCCTCGAAGGCCTGCAGCGACGCCTTGAAGTTGTCGGCCTCGGCCCCTCGATAGGGAACGAACACTTCGAGACGCGACGCGTCGGCCGTCTCGCCGGATCCTCCGGCTGAGCAGGCGGTACCCGAGAGGCTCACGAGCAGCACCACTGCGACGGCCGTCGCCCGCCTCAACGAGTACTCACCTCGACGCGCTCGGCGGTCTCGATGAACAGCACCAGGTCGACCCCGCCCTCATGGCGATCAGCGATCAGGTCCGCCAACTCCCAAGCGGGCCGGCTCTGACCCGGGCTCGCGATCCGCAGCTCGACGTCTCCGCGACCTCGATCGACGTCGGTCGTCAGTTCGACCACCTCGACGGTGTCATCCCATTCGCGCACCGCCGACACGACCTCGCGTTCGAACCGGGTGTCCCGAATCACCTCGAGTGTGTGGATGGTGAGGGGTACGGCCACCGCCAGCACGGCGCCCACGGTGATGAGCAGTCCGACCCGCACCCGGCGGCCCGCGGACGCATCTGCCGGCCGCAACCCACCGATCAGCAGCACGAGCGCTCCGGCGAAGACGATGGCGGCGAGATTGGTGAGATAGAGGAGCAGCGCCCCACCGGCGAGGCGACCAGCACCCGCCTCGAGAGTGATGCCGACGGTCGCAAGCGGTGGGACCAACGCGACGGCGATTCCGACACCGGGGAGGGCCGACACCGCGTCGCGGCGTGGAGCCACGTAGCCAGCGGCCGCGCCCGCTGCGACGGCGATGGCGAGGTCGATCAGTCCCGGTTCGGTGCGGGCGAGCACCTCAGAGGGCAGGTCATCGGCACTCACGATGGTGTTGCCGCTCACCGTGGAGACGAGAAAGCCGACGACGATCGCGGCGACGGTCCCACCGACCAGCACCAGCACCGCCCGCAACAGTCGCCGGTTGTCCGACACACAGATCGCGGCAGCGGTCGCCAGGATGGGTGTCATCAGCGGGGCCACGAGCATGGCGCCGATCACGACTGCGGCCGAGTCGGCGAGCAACCCGAATCCGGCGATGGCCGCCGAGAGCACGATCAGCCAGACGAACCGCTCCACGTACCGCCGGAAGGCATCGCCGTCGGGCAGGAGCTCGTCGAACATCGCATCGCGATCGGTGTCGTCGAGGCGCGGGAGGCGGGCGCCCAGCGCCTGTGACACCTGGCCGAGTGAGGTGAGCCCGATCCGACCGGCCGGCCGAGACCTGGCGCCGGCGTCTGGCACGGCGCCTTCCTGATCGGCCTCGGTTGCCCGGGTCATCGACCTGCGGGGTGGCCCGACGGCTGGCGCCGGGTGGGACGAGCGCAGGAGAACGAGGTCGGCACGGCGCGAAAGCTACCAGCGGTCGATGACGATCCTGCCGCCACCGACCACCACGGGCTGACCCCATCCCCGTTCCACCTAGGATCTCCGGGGTGCGCCGCCGGGAGTCACCGACGATCTCCCGATCTCCGGTCGGTCAGAAGCGATGACATCGGACCCGCCGATGAGCGTCACTCCGAAGGACGGCCTGGTCGAGGTCGAGCTCTTCGACGCGCCGCCCGAACGTCGATCGTTCTCACCGACCGACATCCTCCGCTTGGCCGTCGGGGCGTTGCTCATGTTGTTCGGGGCCCTGATCGCCGCCAGCGCACAGTCGACGGTCTCGGGCCTCGAGGACGACCTGCTCCGGGCCCTGGCCCGCCTCCCCGATCGGTTCGAAGGGGGATTGCTCTCCCTCGCCCAGCTGGTCACCAGCGTCGTGCCCACGATCGTCTTCGTCACCCTTCTGGTGAAGCGACGGATCAAGCTTGCCTTCCTGTTGCTGGCCGCCGGCATGATCGCCGGCTTCGGGACGGCCGTGGCCGACTCGTTGGTGCTCGACGACGATCTCTCACAGCTCCTCGCCGACCCCGGCACGGACAGCCAGGGGTCACTGGTCGATCGGTCCTTTCCCAACTCGAGCGTGCTGGCCTCGACGACCGCACTGGTGACCGTCGCGGCGCCATTCCTGACGAGACGCTGGCGGCGAGCGCTGTGGTGGGCAGTCGGCGTGCTGATCTTCCTGCGTCTGCTCGCCGTCGCCCACCCCGCATTCGACTTCGTCATGGCGGTCGGCGTCGGGATCTTCGTCGGGTCGGCGCTGCTCGTGCTGTTCGGTTCGCCGAGATCCGAACCCGGTCCGTCCGAGCTGCTCGACGCGCTCCGGGCCGCCGGGTACTCCCCCAGGCAAATCCGCAGGCCCGACGACCAGGGCGACGACACGCTCCACTACCAGTTCGACGACAACGACGAATCCGTGCACAGCGTGTCGCTCTGGACGGCCGATCAGCGCGACGCCGACCTGCTCGCTCGCTTGTACCGGCGGATCCGCTACCGGTCATCGGAGGTCGGCGACCCGTACTCCAGCATCAAGCGTCGCGTCGAGCACGAGGCGTTGGTGATGACCCTGGCCGCTCGTGCAGGGGTGGGTGTCCCGGACGTCGAACGCATCGGGGTGACGAGCGGAGGATCAGCGTTCCTGGTGACTGCATCGGACGACGTGCGAGCCGTCGTCGAAGACGACCTCGCGACGGCACCTGTGCTCGACGACCTGTGGCACCAGATCGGCGCGCTCCACTCGGCAGGCGTGGCCCATCGACGTCTCGCCCTCGAGGCGATGCAGATCGATGCCGCGGGGAGAGTTCGACTCACCGACTTCGACGCGGCGCGGACCGCCCCGAAGCAGCGGGAACGAGCGCGAGACGTTGCTGCTCTGCTCGTCGAGACCTCACTCGTCGTCGGGCCGGCAGCGGCCGTCGAGGCCGCAGTCGGAGCGCTGGGCCCCGGGCGGATCGCTCCGGCGCTCCGCATGCTCCAGCCATTGGCGCTGCCCCGAGCGACGAGAGCCCGAGTGAAGGACGAGGATTCGCTGCTCGACGATCTGCGGGCCGAGGTGAACCGCGTGACCGGCGAGCCGGGGCTCGACCTCGAGGACCTCGAACGGGTGAAACCACGGACGATCCTCATCGTCGCCGCATCGTCGCTCGCGTTCTACTCACTGCTCCCCCAACTCGCGAACCTCGGCGACACCGTCGACGCATTCGGTAGCGCGAACTACGCATGGATCGTCGCGGTCGTCGCGGCATCGACCCTCACCTACGTGTTTGCGGCCATCTCGTTCCAGGGCGCGGTCGCAGACCCGATTCCCTTCGCCCCGAACCTGCGGGCGCAGCTCGCGTCCTCGTTCGCCGGACTGGTCGGTCCGGCCGGTGCAGGCGGCTTCGCGCTCACCACCCGATTCCTCGAGCGGGTCGGGGTGGGCGCCGCCGAAAGTGGCGCGTCGGTGGCGGTGAACGCCGTCGCCGGCTTCGTGGTCCACATCATCATGATGATCGGGTTCTTCGTGTGGGCCGGCAACGCCGACTTCGGCGGATTCTCGCTCCCCGACAGCTCGACGCTCCTGCTCGTGGTCACCATCGTGTTCGCAGCCGTCGGCCTCCTGCTGCTCGTCGGTCCGGTACGGCGGCGGATCTTCGTTCCGGCGCTCAGTGGCTTCAAGACGGCGCTGGGTCAGGTCGGTCGGGTGTTCCAGGACCCATCGCGGGTCCTCGCCCTCTTCGGCGGCTCGACCGGGATCACCCTCACCAACCTCGTCGGCGTCGCCGCATCGGTCCAGGCCTTTGGTGGCGGCCTCTCTCTGCCACAGATCGGCGCGGCCTATCTCGGAGCGGTCACCATCGCCACCGTGTCCCCCACTCCGGGCGGTCTCGGAGCGCTGGAGTCGGCCATGATCGCCGGGTTCACCGGCTTCGGCCTCGACGCCGCCGAGGCCGTCTCGGCGACCCTCACCTTCCGGCTCGCGACCTTCTGGCTGCCGATCCTGCCGGGGTGGCTGGCGCTCGGATGGATGCAGCGCAACAGCGAGCTCTGAGAAGGCACGCGTTGCGGCCGAACAGATCTCCCGCTAGAACCCCGGAATCCGATCGAGGGGACGACCTGGGCCATGACAACGACCGCTGTCGATACGGGCGCGGCGAGAGCCGTCGACGCGACCAAGACCTACGGCGAGGGCGACGCTGCGGTCCATGCCCTTGCCGAGGTGACGGTGACGTTTCCGAGCCAGAAGTTCACGGCGATCATGGGGCCGTCAGGGTCGGGCAAGAGCACCCTCATGCAATGTGTCGCCGGGCTCGATCGGCTGACCTCGGGCCAGGCGTTCATCGGTGAGACCGAGCTCTCGGGCCTCGACAAGACGCAGCTCACCCTGCTGCGACGCGACCACCTCGGGTTCATCTTCCAGCAGTACAACCTGATCCCGACGCTCTCGGCCGAGGAGAACATCCTCCTGCCGCTCACGCTGGCGAACGAGGACTGCGACCAGGAGTGGTTCGACACCATCGTGGCAACCGTGCGGCTCGCCGATCGCCTCGGCAACCTGCCGAGCCAGCTCTCGGGCGGGCAGCAGCAACGAGTCGCGGTGGCCCGGGCCCTGGTGCCCAGACCCGACATCATCTTCGCCGACGAACCCACCGGCGCGCTCGACTCGCAGGCCGGGATCGAGATCCTGACCTTCATGCGCAACGCCGTCGACGAAGCCGGCCAGACCATCGTGATGGTCACCCACGACCCACACGCGGCGTCGTACGCAGACAACGTGCTGTTCCTGGCCGACGGCCAGATCATCGACGAGATGGCCGAGCCGACCACCGACCGGGTGCTCGACCGGATGAAGCAGTTCGAAGGCTGAGGCGTGCTCCACCTCGCAATCAGCGGCGTCCGCCACAACCTGGGCCGCTACGTCGCCACGTTGGTCGCCATCATCACCGGGGTGGCGTTCTTCTCGTCCACCGGGTTCCTCGGCGATCGGGTGATCGACTCACTCGAGGGTGACGTCAACCGCCAGTACGGCGCAGTCGACGTCGCCATCGTGCCCGACGACACCGCCGAAACACCCGACGACGGCGCCTCGGATGTCTCGGTCGAGGACGCCTTCCTCGCCGACCTTCGTCTCTCCGGCGAGAGCTTCGACGCCCTCACAGCCGTCGACGGGGTCGACGGCAGCGCCGGCATCCTCACCGGCACGGTCGCGTTCCTCGACGATGACGGCTCCACGTTCGCCGACGGAGCCACCGGTCGACTCTGGGTCACCGACGCCGAACTCAATCCGCTCGACCTCGACGAGGGGGAAGCACCCGATGCCGCCGGCGAGCTCACCGTCGACCGCGGCATCGCCGACGACGAGTCGTTGGCCATTGGCGACGAGCTCACCGTCCTGACCCTCGCCGGCGAATTCCCGGCGACGGTCGTCGGCATCACCTCCTTCGGCAGCTCCGACTCGATCGACGACGCCGGCACGGTGACCCTGCCCGAGGCCACTGCGTTCGACTGGCTCGCGAGTGGCCAGATCGAATACGAGGAGGCCTACCTCCGGGGTGCCGGCGACCAGGCAGCGCTCACCGAGGCGGTCGGCCCTGTCGTCCCCGGCGGATTCCGCGGCGCAGCCGGGGGCCGAGTTCCTGGAGGACCAACGGGCCCTGGTCGGCGAAATCGGCCGCTTGCTCAAGAGCGCCCTGCAGGGATTCGCGGTCCTCGCGCTCTTCGTCGGAGGATTCGTCATCTACAACACCTTCAGCGTCATCGTCGCCCAGCGGCTCCGCGAGCTGGCGGTGATGGCCGCGATCGGGGCCACCCCGAAGCAGATCAAGCGGTCGCTGCGCCTCGAAGGACTGGTGATCGGCCTGCTCGGATCGATCCTCGGCGTAGCGGTGGGCTTGGGGCTCGTGTTCGTCCTGGTCGCGGTGCTCGACCTCCTCGGCGTGTCGCTTCCGGGAAGCGGCATCGTGATCTCGCCCTCGGTGGTGACCCAGGGAATCCTGCTCGGCACGATCATCACCTTCCTGTCGGTGACCATCCCGGCGCGCCGGGCAGCCAAGACCGAACCCATCGAGGCCCTGCGGGTGGCCGCAGCCGAGACGACGACGGTTTCGCGCCGGCGGGTCATCGCGAGTGTGCTGCTGGTCGGGTACGGCGTCGTGAACCTGGTGACCGGCAGCAACGGTCTCGCCGTCGGCATGGGAGCGATCGCCCTGTTCGTCGGTGTCATCGTCTCGGGACCGCTCATCGCCATCGGCGGTGCCCGCGTCATGGGTCCCGTGCTCGGGCGACTCGGGCTCGAGGGCCGACTCGCCGTCGACAACGCGGCGCGCAACCCGAAGCGCACCGCGACCACGGCCAACGCACTGCTCATCGGCGTGTTTCTCGTCGCGTTCGTGACCGTGGCCGGCACCAGCGCCAAGGACTTCGCCGTGAACGAGATCAACGAGCTCGAGAGCGCCGACTACAGCTTGTCCAGCGACGGCGGCACGATCGACGACGAACTGGTCGATGACCTCACGGCCATCGACGGCGTGAAGCAGGTCGTGCCCTATCGCACCGAGTCGGTCACCATCGACGGCGACGCCGCCCGCCTGTCCACCGGCGATCTCGATGCCCTCGGCGAGGTCGCCTCGCTCAACATCACCGAAGGCTCCCTCGACGATCTCGCCGAAGGCACGATCGCCGTCTCGGCCAGCGCGCAGTTCGGCTACACGATCGGCGACGTCGTCACCGTGGTCGACGCAGCGGGCGACTCGGCCGACCTCACGGTGGTCGCGCTGATCAAGGACAGCATCGACACGCTCTCGATCGGAAGCGTCACTGCCGAGACGACCTTCGACGAACTCGTCGGCGACACTGCGCCGACCGAGGCGTTCATCGACGTCGCCAGCGGGGCCGAGACCGACACCGAGGACCTCATCGAGGAGCGCACCGCGCTCCGCCCCGACATCACCGTCACCGAGGGAAACCTGCTCGGCCAACTGGTCGGAAGTGTCTTCGACTTCCTCATCAACGCGGTCGACGGACTCCTGCTCATGAGTGTGGTGGTGGCGCTGATCGGCATCGTCAACACCCTGTCGCTCTCGATCCTCGAACGACGACGCGAACTGGGTCTGCTGCGGGTGGTGGGCATGGTCGACAAGCGAGTGCAACGCATGGTGCAGCTCGAATCGGTCCTCATCTCCGTGCTCGGCACGGTCAGCGGTCTGGCACTCGGCACGTTCGTCGGGTGGGCGACGATCTACGCAATCGACCGACTGGCGGAGGCCGGCATTCCTTTCTCGTTCCCTGCGACCCAGATCCTCGTCGTCCTCGTGCTCGGAGTCGTGCTCGGCGCCCTCGCGGCCTACATCCCCTCCAAGCGCTCGACGCGCCTCGACGTCCTCGAGGCCATCGGCGCTGAGTGACGACCCGGTCGCCCGTGACTCACGAGCAGTGGAGAGGGGGGGACGCCTTCGAGCGGCACCGGCTCGCGGGCTTTGCTTCGTGCGCGTCATCCGACCCATTCTTCGCCGATGCAGAAGGTGCTGATCGGAATTGCGCTGTCGCTAGCGGTCGTGGCAGGGGCGTGTGGCAACGACGATGGCGGCGTTGACGACGAAGGGGTCCTGGCCGAGTATCTCGAGCAGGCGGTCGAGTGGGGCGCGTGCGAGTCTGCCGACGCGGCTGAGCTCGGGGCGGAGTGCGCAACGGTGCAGGTCCCGATCGACTACGACGACCCGTCCGCGGGTGACACGTTCATCGAGTTGCTCCGAATGCCGGCCTCCGGCGAGGCACAAGGAACGCTGTTCATGAATCCTGGCGGCCCGGGCGAGTCGGGGGTCGCGTTTGCCCCCGCCTGGGCATTGAACCTGGACCCGCAGGTGACCGCCGCCTACGACGTGGTCGGGTTCGACCCACGGGGTGTGGGTGCGAGCGATCCGCTGGAGTGCCTCGACACCGCTGCGCTCGACGAGTTCATCGCCTTCGATCCGACGCCTGAGACGCCAGAGGAGGCCGAGGAATGGGCGGCGTTGGTCGCCGCTATGGGCGAAGGATGCGAGCAGGACGCAGGAGCCTTGGCGTCGCACGTGACCACGGTGGAGACGGCCCGGGACCTCGACGTGCTCCGCGCCCTGGTGGGCGACGAACAGCTCACCTACTACGGCGCGTCGTACGGCACCCATCTGGGGGCCACGTACGCTGCGTTGTTCCCCGACAACGTCGGCCGGCTCGTCCTCGACGGTGCGACCCACCCCGATATCCCCTTCTCGGAGATCTGGCTGGGCTTCGGCGGAGGGTTCGAGCTCGCCCTGGCGAGCTACGCCGACAACTGCGTGTCCAGTGGGGAGTGTCCGGTCGGATCGACGTCCGACGAGGTCGTCGCGGCCGTGCAGGACCTGTTCACTCGAGTCGACGAGGAGCCGCTCCCGACCAGCGACCCCGACCGGCCCGTCACCCAGCAACTTGCGTTCTGGGGCGTTCTCACCCCGCTGGCCGGCGGGGAAGAGGGGTGGCCGTTGCTCACCGACGCGATGCTCGAAGCGCAGGACGGCAACGGCGATTCCCTGCTCGCCCTCGCCGACTCGGCGAACGGCCGGGGTGCGGATGGATACGAGTCGAACATGTTCATGATCCAGACGGCGATCGACTGTCTCGACACCCAGATCAGACCCGAAGGCGACGAGGTGGACATCGACGAGTTCGTCGCAGCGTCGCCGACGTTCGGGGCGATCCTCGCTGGATTCGCCGAGTACGGATGCGCCTCGTGGCCGCTCGAGACCACCCTGGAAGCCCCCGACTACAGCGCACCGGGAGCGGCGCCGATCGTCGTCGTCGGCACGACCAGAGACCCGAACACTCCCGTACGAATGGGCGCAGCAACTCGCCGAGATCATCGACTCCGGCGTTCTACTCACCCGTGACGGCGACGGTCACACCGGCTACCTGAAGGGCAACACCTGCATCGATCGAGACCATCAACGAGTACCTCGTCGACGGTGTCGTCCCCGACGACGGAACAACCTGCTGACCCACCCGCCAGCGCCTACTGGCACTCCTGGCCAACGTGCCCCTCCGACGCAATCGTTGGTACAGCCACCCGGAGAGGCCGCGCGCGCTGCTCACCGGCGACCCCGCGACCCTCACGGGTCAGGTCACCTACTCGCTCTCGTTGCTGCGCGCGCTCGACCGTCCCGTCTGTGACCTCGACGGGACCAGGCTGGTCGAGGGCTGGCAGCCGGCCGACTTCCCGACCGAGCTGCTGCGAGCGCCCTGAGCGAGCTGGGTTCAGTCCTCGGGGCCGGCGCCGTAGGTGTTCGGGCCGTCGCTGGGCTGCACGTAGAACACGATCAGGATGATGAACCCGACGAACGGGATCAGCCCGAGCAGGATCATCCACCCCGACTTGCCGGTGTCGTGGAGCCGGCGGATGGCGATGGCCAGGCCGGGGATGATCAGGGCCAGGGCGTACAGCACGTAGAAGATGAAGAAGAAGTCGGCGATGCCCGTGAGGATGCCGAGGCCGAAGACGATGACAAAGTTGACGGCCACGAACCGCCAGAAGCCGCCGACCGAGGTCCGGCCGCTGAAATCGGCATAGCGGCTGAGCGCTGTCTTGTATGCGTTGATGAACTCGTCCATGACCGATCCTGTGCTGTCGTCCGTTGGTTCGGCGGAAAGCTACCGAACGCAGCAGGCAAGCACGGTGAGGGTGCTACTGGGCGTGGTGCCACCCCAGATTCCGGCCAGCGGCTCGGCGAGGTCGAGGGCGTAGGTCAGGCACTCCTCCCGCACGATGCACCGCTCACCGATCGCAGTGGCCGGCGTGATCGGCTCGCCACTGTCATCTGTGAACGACACGTCAGGGTGTTCGGCGCAGGCGGCGTCACGATGCCAAGCCGGACGACCGGAGAAACACGTCGAGCAAGACCGACAGGTCAACCTTCGACCACTGCTTCAGGAGCGGCCTGGCGGAGTTCTCGGACGAGCCGCTACTCGATGACGATGGCGGTTCCGTACGCCACGATCTCGGCCATGCCCTGTTGCTCGCCCACATCGCCGGAGTCGTAGCGAAGTCCCACGACCGCATTGGCGCCCATGTCCACCGCATGCTGCACCATCCGTTCGACGGCGTGATGGCGAGCAGACTCGAGGGTCACGGTGAACTCCTTGACTTCGCCGCTCTTGAACGCCTTGAGTCCCCCGGTGATCCCCTTCGCGAAGCCCATCGAGCGGGCGACGACACCGAAGACGGGTCCCACGTACTTCACCGTTTCCCGACCTGGAATGGTGTCGACCGTGGCGACCGGCAGGGTCAGCGGATCGAGGACTTCGGGTTGCTTGGCCATGGCGGCAGGCTAATACACCGCAGTCACAGGGAGACCTCCGTCGCTGGACAGGCTGTGGTCGGCGCTCTCCAGCGCGTTGATCTCGGTCACGGCGACGAGAACTCGGGCTGCTGCGGGTGGTGGGCATGGTCGGCAAGCGCGTCCAGCGCGTGGTGCAGCTGGAGTCGGCGCCGCTGCGAGATCCACGTCCAGCACCGACGACCGAATTATCTTCTCCACCCATGAAAAGAATCCTCCCGCTCCTGACCCTGCTCCTCGTGATCTCGCTCGCGGCGGCGGCATGCGGCGATGACGACGCAGATTCGCCCGCAGAAGGGACTGCCGACACTTCCGATGGCGAGAGCAGGCCTCACACCGAGGCGAGTGCGGAAGAGCTCGAGACGTGGCAGTCAGATCTCAATGCCGTGGGCTGCTACGCCGGCGCCATCGACGGCGACCTGGGTCCCCAGACCGAGGCTGCGATCAAGGCATTCCAGGCTGCGTCCGGGCTCACCACCGATGGGCTACTCGGCCCACAGACCGAGGCTGCGCTGCTCGACGCAGTCGACGCCGGCGAAACGGTCTGCACGAGCACGGGAAGTGAAGCCGACGGCGACGATGGAGGCGGCGCGCTCGCGCCCATCCAGCAGGCCACGCTCACATCGGCATCGTTTGAGCAGACCTTCAGCCTCGGAACGTGCTCGATCAACGCCGACGTGTCGAACATCTCGCTTCGGGGCCAGGTGAACAACCTCACGTTGGTGGTCGATGCCACGTCGGGAACCGGCACGCTCGGGGTGTCGGGCGGCACCGAGAGCGACGGCATCACGCTCAACGGGGACATCGAGTCGGTGAGGGTCGGATCCGACGACAGCTTCACCGCCGACGGCACCTACACCGCGCCGAACATCGCCGGCGAGCGTTTCGAGTTGTCCGGTCAGTGCACCGGCGGCTGAGCGATCAGCGAGTTCGACACGTCAGGACGACGGCGCCATCATCTCGGTCCAGGCGCCGTAGCCACCGAGGATGTCGGACACGTCCTCGAACCCGGCGTTGTCGCAGCACGCTGGCGGCGACCGACGACCGATAGCCGCCGGCGCAGAACACGACGGTCGGCCTGGTCGGATCGAGCTCGTCGACCCGACTGGGCAGCTGGCCGACCGGGATCGGCACCGATGCCCTCGATGGTACCGAGTGCGACCTCGCCCGGGTTGCGGATGTCGACCAGCTGGAGGCCCTCGACCTCGGCTCGACGTGCGTCGAACTCGAGGGCGTTGAGGCGCGACGCCTGCTGCACCCGATCGGGATGGTTGGCCATGACCGCGAGCGGATGCTCGAGGTAGCCGACGACCCGATCGAACCCGATGCGGGCCAAGCGGTTCTTGGCTTCGAGCTCGAAGCCGTCGTGGACCGACAAGCACGATGTCGACGTCGCTCGGCACGATCGATCCGGCGAACTCGGCGTAGCGACCGTTGAGCCCGACGTTGATCGGCCCCGACGAGGTGCCCGTGGGCGAACTCCTCGGGATCACGGCCGTCGACGATCATGGCCCCGCCGGCAACCAGGCGATCGACGGTCTCGAGATCGAGCGCGGTCGGGCATCGCGGTCTCGTCGAGCAGCGGCCGGTCCTTGCGGTTCAGCACCGCGTCGTAGACGAAGTAGTCGGGCGCCGGGCGGCTGGCCCTCGGTCACCAGATCGACGAAGGTCGCCTTGTCGGGTGCCAACAGGGCGTAGTTGTTGACCCGCTGCTCGCCCATCGTCGACCAGGTGTCGGTCGACAGGTTCTTGCCACAGGCCGAGCCGGCGCCGTGGGCCGGGTAGACCCGGGTCGCGTCGGGCAGCGGGCAGCAGCTTGTCGTGCAGGCTGTCGTAGAGCTGGTCGGCGAGTTCGTCGCGGGTGAAGCCGATCGACGCCAGCAGGTCGGGGCGGCCGACGTCGCCGATGAACAGCGTGTCGCCGGTGAGCACGCCGTAGGGCACCTCGTCGCCGGCGTGTTCGTAGACGACGATGCTGATCGACTCGGGTGTGTGGCCGGGGGTGTGCAGGATCTCGAGCTCGACGTCGCCGAGGCTGATGCGCTCGCCGTCGGCGAGCTTGCGTGACGGGAACTCGGTCTCGGCGACCGACGAGAAGCCGATCTCGGCACCGGTGGCGGCGGCGAGCTCGAGGTGACCCGACAGGAAGTCGGCGTGGAAATGGGTCTCGATCACCAGCTCGATGGTGAGACCGTCGGCCTCGGCGTCGCGCGACGTACTCGTCGATGTCGCGCCGGGGGTCGACCACCACGGCTCGGCCGGTGGTCTCGTCGCCGATGAGGTAGGACGCCTGCGACAGGCAGTCGAGGTAGTACTGGGTGAACTTCATGCACGTGGTCCTTTCGAGTTGACGATGTACGTACATTATAGCCCTATCCGTCCACGATGACGACTCGGCGACGCCGACTGTCGTGTCTGGCGTTGCTCGCCAGCACACCGACGATGTCGCACTTGTCGGTCGGTTGTAGGGGAGCTTGGCGAGCACGGGCCATGGCGCACGTGTTCGAGACGGCCGAGTAGACAGAGCCCGCCGCCGACGCCGCCGGCGAGCCACTTGGCCTTCGGAACCGCAAGGCTGGCGGCCATCGCAGCCAGCGCCATGCCGCCGGCGACGAAGCGAACCTGGCGATCCATCGCCCAGCGTTCGGTGTCGCCATGGACGACGTCGCCGCCCGCGGCCTGCCAGCCGGTCATGCCGCCCTCGAGGATGTGCAGCGTCTGCTTGCCTGCCGCGGTGAGCTGACCGTGGGCCTGGGTCGCTCGGCCGCCCGACTGGCAGACGAGCACGACGGGGTGCTCGACATCGGCGAGATCGCGAACGTGTTCGCCGAGGGTGTCGAGCGGCACGTTGTACGACCCGGGGATGTGCACGGTCTCGAACTCGCCGCCGGTGCGCACGTCGAGGATTCGGAGGTCGGGGTCTTCGTTCATGATCTGCCGGAGCTGGCTGCTGTTGATGACGTCGGTGCTGGGCAGGGTTGCGGTGCTCATGTGGTCTCCAAGAGGGTTCGGGTGGTGGTTGGATCGGGGGAATCGGTGAGGGGCACGAGCGACCCGGTCGACAGGTCGTGGACCGCTCCTCGGACCTCGATGGTGCCGGCGCGTGCCCCGTTGCCAGCAGGTCCATCATGTCGGATCAGCGACGACATCGTCTCCTCGACGTTCAAGGCGACCAGGCGGTCGAGCGGCGCATCGGGGTTGTCGCGGGCGATGGCACAGATCGGCTCGACGATGGGGGCGAGATGGCCGCCGCAGGTCCCGGCCACCGCAGCCTGGACGGCGCCGCATCCGCTGTGGCCGAGGACGATCACGAGGGCGACGCCCAGCTGCTCGACGGCGTAGTCGAGACTCGCCAGCGCCTCGGGGGTCGCGGTGTTGCCGGCGATGCGAATGACGAAGAGCGAACCGGCGGGCTGGTCGAAGACGACCGACGGGGGCACCCGCGCGTCGGAGCAGGCGAGAATCGCTGCCTTCGGCGCGTGCTCCGGAACCTCGATCACGGTGGCAGGCCGCGACCGTTCGTGGGCGGCCACCAGTTCGGCCCAGGTGTCCTCAGGCATGGGACCCCGCCTTGGCCTCGCCGGGCTCGCTGCCGTTGGGCGGACGCTCGTCGATGCCATGGACACGCTGGTCGACCGGTGCCGGGCGCAGGCCGGTGATGGCCTCCACGGCATCGTGGGTCGAGGTGTGCACACGGTCGCCGAGTCGGTCCCAGATCCCCGCCCGACGGAGCACGTCGCGCACAGGTCCCTTCACGTCGGTCAGGTGCAGGTCGACGTCGCGCTCTTCGAACTCGACGAGGATCTCGGAGAGCATGTCCGCCCCCGTTGCATCGATGTCGTTGATGCCCGAGGCATCGAGGATCATCGCGCGGGGTGCTTCGGTGAGCGTGTCGGCGTGACGCTGGAGGAGCTTGCGGACATGGGTGGCGTTGACGAACGACAGGGCCGCGTCGACCCGGACGATCCGCACGCCCTCGATCGTGTGGGCCTCGGGGAAGCGGTCGACGTTGCGGTAGCTGGTCGTGTCGTCCACGTGTCCGAGCACGGCGCTGTGGGGCATCGACATCCGGGCGAACACGACGAGCATCGACGCCACCACGGCGACGAGGATGCCCACCTCGATCCCGAGGGCCAGCGTGGCCACGAAGGCCACGGAAAGCCCGATCAGGTCGGACTTCTTCACCTTCGCGATGTGCCGCATCTCGGCGATGTCGACGAGCCCGACGACCGCCATGATGATGATCGCCCCGAGGGCCGCGTTGGGCAACGAGGAGAGCAGCGGCGTGAAGAACGCGATGGTCAACAGCACGATGCCGGCGGTGATGATCGATGCGAGCGGTGTACGCGCGCCGGCCGTGTCGTTGACGGCCGTGCGAGAGAAGCCGCCGGTGACCGGATAGCCGCCGAACAGACCGGAGGCCACGTTGGCCGCTCCGAGACCGACCAACTCGCGATTCGGTTCGACCTCGTAGCGGTGGCGACGGGCGTACACCTTGGCGACGGCGATCGACTCCATGAAGCCGACCATGGTGATGACCAGCGCGGTCGTGGCGAGGTCGCCGATGAGCGACCCGCTCGATCTCGGGCAGGCCGAAGGCGGGCAACGAGCCAGGAATGTCACCGACGACCTTGACCCCGTTCGACTCGAGGTCGAAGGCCTGCGTGGCGACGATCGAGCCGACCACCACGATCAGCGCACCCGGGATTCGTGGTGCGAACCGCTTGAACAGAAACAGCGCGACGAGCGACGTGGCCCCGATCGCCATGGTGGTTCCGTCGGTGTCGCCCAGGTTGCGCCCGACGTCGAGCACGGTGTCGTGGAAGTGCTCGCTGCGCGGGATCGAGATGCCGAAGATGTGCTTGGCCTGCGAGAACCCGATGATCAGCGCAGCAGCGGCCGTGAACCCGACCAACACCGAGTGCGAGAGGAAGTTGACCACGTAGCCGAGGCGACCGACGCCGAGGACGACGTGGACGACACCGACCATCAGCGCCAGCAGCGCGGCGGCCTGGAGGTAGCCCGCGGTGCCCTCCTCGACGATGGGAGCGAGTGCCGTGGCGGTCAGCAGCGAGACGATGGCGACCGGTCCGACGGCGAGTTGCCGCGACGTCCCGAACAACGCGTAGATGATGACGGGAATGGTGGCGGCGTAGAGGCCGACCTCGGGCGGAAGCCCTGCCAGCAGCGCGTAGGCCATCGCCTGGGGAACCAGCATCGCTCCGACGGTCACGCCGGCAGCGAGATCGCTCCGGAAATCGCTGCGCTCGTAGTTCGGGGCCCACGACATGATCGGCAGGATCTTCTCGAGGCGGTTCATAATGACCGAATATACGTACATTTAGTCTCGAACGCAACCCCTCCCCCGTCCGCGGCCCTGCGAGGAGCCGCGGATCAGTCGGGCAAGCGGTACGCGGTGGCGGCCGGCTTGAGCGGTCGGGCGTACCAGAGCGGGCGACGGAGCCCGCTGTCGTCGGTGCCGGCCGGGCGGGTCTTGGTGAGCCAGTCGAGATAGGCCTCACGGGACTTGGCGGTGTCGACCACCACGTCGCCGTACTCGTCTCCCGCCTCGGCCGGTCCGACCCGAACCCGCTGGTGCCAGCACTGCATGCCGGAGATCGGGTCGGGCTGCACACAGAACGTGGCGTTCTGGTGCACGCCGGTGTCGTTCCACCAGATCCTGCCGCTGTCGGGATCGGACGACTCGTAGGGCTCGTTGCCGTGCTCGCGCCTGAGCTTCCACGTCGTCCCGCCGCGTCGTTCGGCTGGTTGCTGATCGAGGCCTTCCCGGCACCCCAGGACCGCGCCTTGTCCTCCTCGAGCCGCCACCGGCCCATGTGATGCGACGCAGCGACCACGCCGGGCCGGATGCCCTCGGTCCGCCAGGCGGCGATCACGAAGTGGCCGATCCGGGTGGTGACCCGCACCAGGCCGCTCTCCTCGATCCCGAGCTTCTCGGCGTCGGACGGGTGGATCCAGAGCGGGTGGCGGTGGCTGATCTCGTTCAGCCACTTCGAGTTGGCCGAGCGGGTGTGGATGAGCGTCGGGATGCGGAACGTCGGGAGCAGGATGCGTTCATTCCCGGCCAGGTCGAGGTCTTCCCAGTGGACGTGGGACGGAATCCACGTCGGCGTCGCGTACTCGGGCCAGCCCCACTCGGCGAGCGTGGTCGAGAACAGCTCGAGCTTCTTCGACGGGGTGGGGAACCCCTCCTTGGCCTCGCCGCTCGATGTCGACGGCGGGTGAGCCGTCGCCGAACGGGCTGCAGGGTCAGGTCGCTCGAGGTCGTCGAGGTCGCCGTTCCAGGTGCCGGCGGTCCCGGGCTTGCGGTAGACGCCCGTGTCGTCCGAGCACGCACCCCTCGAGCGCGGCAGGGATCGACCGGACGCTCGTAGGGCTCGTAGCGTGTCGCCGGGGACGCCGAACGCCGACCGGTCCTTCATGTACTCGAGCGGGGTCTGTCCGGCCTCGGCCGCTGCCTCGGCCAGTCCCGGCACGTTCTCCCCGAACATCTTCGCCGTAGTACTCGTCGACGGTGATCGGCTTGCCTGGGTGCTCGGTCGCTCTCGAACCACTCGCGAACGCCGAGTCGACCGTCGGGGTCGATGCGCCACGACAGGTCGATCCAGAACTCGTTCTCCTCCCAGACCTCGCCGGGGTTGTAGTCGTAGCTGCGGGCGTCGGGGCCGAGGTCGGTCGATCCGGTTGCCCGCTCCTGCTCGAGCTCGGCGTAGCGACGGAACACCGACTGACGGAAGCCGATCCAGCGGCCGGCGTGGGTCTCGTAGGAGTGGACGTCGTGGCGCTCGGTCGAGACGCCCATCGGCAGCACGTAGTCGGCGAACCACGACGTCTCGGACCAGGTCGGCGTCAGCGCCACGTGGCACTGGACCTTCTCCTCGTCGCGTGAGCGCCTCCATCCAGGTGAACCCGTCGGGGTTGGTCCAGATCGGGTTGTAGACCCGCGAGAAGTAGACGTCGAGCGTTGCCGCGCCCCTCGTTGAGGAAGTGCGGCAGCAGGATCGACATCTCGTGGTAGGCGAGCGGGTACTCGCGGGGCCACTCGAGCTCGTTCCAGCTCGTGATGCCCGGCGCTCCGATCGGGAGCTGCGGGCTTGAACTTGTTCATGCCGTTGCCGGCCGTGCCGCCCTTGGTGGCCACCGATCCGGTGAGCACGTTGAGGAAGAACAGGCAGCGGGCCACCTGCCAGCCGCCGAGGTTGCCGGCGCCGGCGGCCCGCCAGTTGTGCGACGCGAACTTGGTCGGGATGGTCGCCGATGAGCTCGGCGATCTCGCGAATCGTCTCGGCGTCGACGCCGGTCTTCTGCTCGGCGGCCTCGGGGGTGTACTCGGCGTACTCGTCGAGCAGCGCCTCGCGGACCTGACTCCCACTCGACCGGGCAGGTCCGGGTGCTTCTCGCGGAGGTAGGTCTCCCAGTTCGTCCAGCGCTGCACGAACGGGGCGTTCCAGGTCTCGGACTCGATGAGCAGACGGGCGATGGCCAGCAGCAGGAACGGCTCGGTGCCCGGGCCACGTCGGCAGCCAGTAGTCGGCCTTGGCGCCGGTGTTGGACAGCCGTGGGTCGACCGCGATGATCTTGGCGCCCTTCTCCTGGGCCTCCATGATGCGCTGGGCGTGGGGGTTGAAGTAGTGACCCGGCCTCGAGGTGCGCCGAGATCAGGAAGATGACCTCGGCGTTGGCGAAGTCCGACGACGGTCGGTCGTGGCCCATCCACGCCTGGTAGCCGATGCGGGCGTTCGACGAGCAGATGTTGGTGTGGCTGTTGTGGCCGTCGACACCCCAGGCCTTCAGCACCCGATCGGTGTAGCCGTCCTCGCCGGGACGGCCGACGTGGTACATCACCTCGTTGTGGCGGTCCTCGACGAATGGCGGTCCGGATCCTGGCCCCGACCTCGTCGAGCGCCTGATCCCAGGTGATGCGCTCCCACTGGCCCGAGCCCCGCTCCCCCACTCGCTTCATCGGGTACATGACCCGCTCGGGGTCGTAGACCTGGTTGAGGGTGGCCGGCCCCTTGGCGCAGTTGCGACCGCGGCTCGCCGGGTGTTCGGGGTTGCCCTCGATCTTGGCGATCTCGCCGGTGTCCTGGTCGAAGTAGGCGACGAGGCCGCAGCCGGCCTCGCAGTTGAAGCACGTGGTCGGCACGAGCGTGTAGTTGCGTTCGACCTTCTCGGGCCAGGCCTTGGCGTCGAGCTCGGTCCAGTCGTGCCACTGCTCGAAGGGCGGGTACTTGGAGAGGTCGGTCACGGGGTCTCCTCAGGAGAGGGGCACGGACTGGCCGGCCCGGACGAACGAGTCTTCGTAGGCGAACATGCCGACGAGGGCGGCCACGCCGGCCGAGCGCGGGCGAGGGCCGGGCCGTCGACCTCGGCCGCGAGGGCGACGATCACCAGCGCGGCGGGCACGACCAGACCGAGCACGACGCCGCCCCACCAGAACTGCTTGGCGTACGCACCCTTGGTCATCGCATCGACGGCGAGCTCGACGTGTCGGCTGCCGTGCGACGAGAGCTCGACGGCGATCAGGACGGCGACCGCGGTCACACCACCGAGCAGGACCCACCGGACGGCGTCGGGCTCGGGCACGGCCATGAAGATGTCGAGGATCGCGTAGGCGGCGCCGCCCGCCGTGACCGCCTGGGCCAGCAGGACCGGGAGCAGCAGCGGCGTCTGCCACAGGTCGCGGCCTTCGCACTGAGCCGAACAGGTAGGCCGTGTAGCCGGCGGTCCCGGCAGCGCCCAGCACAGCCGGCACCGCCAGCACCTCCAGAGACTCCGGGCGCATCGGCGAGCCCGGCGATCCACCACAGCGCGCACACCGCGGCGAAGGCCATCAGGATGTAGGCGCCCTTGACGAGCCACGACGACCAGTTGCCCTTGGTGAGCAGGTAGTGGAAGCGGCCGGGCTGCTTGAGGTCCGCAGACCAGCAGGACGCCGGTGAGTGCCGAGGAACACGCCGGCGACCATCGGCGGCACGACGCCGACCGCAGCCTGCTCGTCGGCGTGGCCCATGCAGCACCAGCAGCGCGGCGACCAGCATCACGCCGGCGGCGACCGCCTTGGTGACCAGGTAGCCCGACACCTTGGCCTTCCACGTCATCTGGTGGGAGGTGGTGTAGGCGGTGCGGGCGACGACGCCGTCGCTCGTCGGCCGGTGTGGTGCCCAGGTCGACCGGCACCGTCGGGTGGCGCGGCCCCGTGACGTCACGAAGGGTGTCGGCCCAGATCATCCCGTCGTTGGCGATGGCGGTCCGGGTCGGGTCGAGCGAGGCCTGGTCGGCGCCGCGGTAGAAGACCTTCGGCTTGGTGTTCTGCTCGGGCGAACGAACCGCCACGTCGTCTCGGGCGATGATCCGGCTGATCTCGCTGCGTCGGGTCGTCGAGGTCGCCGATCTTGATCGCCTCGGTCGGGCACACGATCTGACACGACGGCTCGAGGCCCACCTCGAGCCGGTGATTGCACATGTTGCACTTGTGGGCGGTGTTGGTCTCGGGGTTGATGTAGAGCGCGTCGTAGGGGCAGGCGTTCATGCACGACTTGCAGCCGATGCAGTCGTCGTCCTGGAAGTCGACGACGCCGTTGTCGGCCCGGTACAGCGCGGAGGTCGGGCAGATCGTCCATGCACGGCGCGTCGTCGCACTGGTTGCAGCGCATCACGTTGAACTTGCGGGCCACGTCGGGGAACGTGCCCGTCTCGATGTACTTGACCCAGGTCCGGTTGACCCCGAGCGGCACGTCGTGCTCGCTCTTGCACGCGACCGTGCAGGCGTGACAACCGATGCAGTTGTCGCTGTCGAGCAGAAAGCCCATCCGCGTCATGGATCGAGGTCCCCCGTCGTTCCTCGGGATCAGATGAACCGAATGTACGGTCTTTTGCACGAACGGTCAACCGCCTTCGACGGACGCTGCGTCGCCCGCGAAACGACGGTCAGGTGGCGGTGGGGCGCAGCTCCGAGCGACCGCCGGCTGACCAGTCGGTGACGAAGCGGTAGCGGTCGCCCCGGATGATGGTGGTGCGCCACTCGATGGCCCGGCCGTCGCGCTGGCCCAGACGCTCGAGGAAGAACGCGGCGTCGCCCTTGCGCAGACCGAGCTGGGCACGATCAGCCGGCGTCGGCACGATCGGCGTGAGTCGTTCCCACCCCTGGCTGGGGACCGGCGCACCCGCCGCGGCGAGCTCGGCATAGAGCGCGGTGTGCGACCAGTCGACCTTCAGCAGCGGCGCCGCGAGGTCGTGGGGCAACCACGCCCGATCGATGGCCAGCGGTGATCCGCCGGCCATCCGCAGGCGTTCGAGGAACACCAGATCGGTCGACTCGTCGACCTCGAGGTTGGCGGCAGCCACCGGATCGGTGACCACCTCGAGCCGCAGGACCTCGCTCGTCTGTTCGACGCCAGCCGACTCGACTGACTGGAACAGGCTGTAGAGGGTGCCGAGCGACTGCTCGAACTCCGAGCGGTTGACCACCGTTCCTCGACCTCGTTCGCGGGTGAGCACGCCGGCCTTGTTGAGATGACGGATGGCCTCGCGCACCGTGTGGCGACTGACGCCGTACGCCTCGGTGAGCTCGAGATCGGTGGGAAAGGCACCGTCGTCGAACTCCCCCGCCTCGAGCCGTTGCCACAGCTCCTGTTCGAGCTGCGCCCACAGCGGCAGCGGACTCGAGCGATCGAGCGACTTCACCACGCCTGCGCCTCCTTCGCATCCGGTCATCCGGACAACAGACCATATCGACCAAAATGTCTGGTCCCGGGGATTTCCGGAGCGACGGGTGGGCTCGCCTGGCGACCGAGCCACCCACCTCCTCGACGTTCTGCGGGCAGACGGATCGTGGTGGGCATGTGGCTGAGCCGCCCGATATCCGGCTTCTTGTTGCGGCTATGCCCTACTGCCCTGAACCTTCAGCGAACGCCGCGGGTTGGGCAACCCGCGGAGGCCCGGATGCTCGGACGTGCAGCTACCCTCAATTCGAGAAGGGGCTCGACATCGGCACCCGCGACAGAAGGACCAGCGACATGAAGCTGCTCGAGATCGAACAAGAAGGCCCGGTGAGTCGGGAAGAGGCCGCCGCCATGCTCCGCGAGCTCGCCGACCAATTGGCTCGGCACAACGAGTTGAGCTTCCGGCGCGAAGGCATCCGCACCACCGTCAAGGTCCCCGACGAAATCGTGCTCGAGGTCGAACTCGAACTCGAGGTCGACGGCAAGAGCAGCCTCGAGGTCGAACTGAAGTGGTGAACCGGAGCGGTCGGTGCCGCACCACCTACCCCTGAACGGGCCAGACGATCTCGGTCTGCCATTCCTCCGGCGGCTCGTCGTCGGGATCGGACAGGTAGTTCTCCCACATCGCCGCTGCCGGCACGAGCCCTTCACCGATCATCCATGCCTGGAGCTCGCCGTAGGTTTGTCCGAGTGTGTCGTACGGTCCGACGTGGATGCCCCGCACCGCGCGGCCGGCCGGCAGCTCGATCGCCTCGACCTCCCCCGACGTCTCGATGGGCGCTGCCACCGGCATCCCGGCGCTGATCTCGACCGTGTCGGTCGGGGTCGATGGGTAGTAGCCGAACGGGGGTCCTGCCGGGGCAGCACCCGACGCTGCGATCTGCGCCATCACCGCGGTGAACGCCCGCCCGAAGAAGTCGGGCAACTCGTCGAACGGCACGGTGTCGCTCACGACCAGCGCCGGCTGCGCCTCGAGGGAAACGATCTCGAACTCGGGCATGAACCTCGCCTCATCTCAGGTGCTTCTCCCACCAAGCGTGCGTCGACCACTGACGCGATGGCCAGGGACCATGGTCACGTTCACGGTGCCCCATGACGAACCTCGCTGACCCCGACGCCGGCCGCATCGAGGGGCTCGATGGCCTCCGCGCCGTGGCCGTGTTGGCCGTGCTCGTCTTCCATCTGCGCCCCTCGGCCATGCCCGGCGGCTTCCTCGGCGTCGACGTCTTCTTCGTCATCAGCGGCTTTCTCATCACCACGCTCCTGCTCCGCGAACGGAACCGCAGCGGACACGTCGACCTTCCGGCGTTCTGGACACGACGAGCCCGACGGCTCCTTCCGGCGCTCCTCCTCGTGATCTTCGCCAGCACCGCGGTGGCCAGCCTGGTCAACCGAGACCTGCTCGTCGACATCAGGCGGCAGGTGCTCGGGGGGCTGACCTTCAGCACGAACTGGCTCGAGATCAGGGCAGGAACCGACTACTTCGACGACACCGGACGTTCGCTGTTCGTGACGTTCTGGTCGCTCGCCGTCGAAGAACAGTTCTATCTGCTGTGGCCACTGCTCTTCGTCGGACTGGTTGCCGTTGCCGCCACGGCCGGCCAGCGGGCCCGGATCGCCCTCGCCGCAGCCGCAGGCTCCGCGATCCTGATGGCGGTGCTCTTCGACCCCGCGTCGGTCACCCGCGTCTACTACGGCACCGACACCCATGCCTTCGGCCTGATGATCGGGGTCGCGCTCGCGTTCGCCTTCTCCGGACCAACGAAGCTGCTCCGGAGCGGGCGATGGCGGTTCCTCCGACGCTGGGTGGGGTTCGTTGCGTTGTTCGGTGTCGTCGGCCTGGCCGTCACGATCGACAGCGAGGCCGCGGTGACCTACCGGGGTGGGATCGTGGTGGCTTCGTTGCTCACCGCGGTGATGGTGGCGGCGCTTCCGGGCGAGACGACCGTGTTCACGACCGCGTTCCGAACGGCGCCGCTCGAGTGGGTCGGACAGCGCTCCTACGGCATCTACTTGTGGCACTGGCCGGTGCTCGTGATCATCACCGCCCTGCTGCCGGCGCCCGACCCCGGTGCCGAGCTCGGCGCCACGGCCGTGCTCGTCATCGTCGGCCTGACCCTCGCCCTCACCGAGGTCTCGTATCGCTGGGTCGAGACACCCATCCGACGCGACGGCTTCGGCCGGACGTGGGCGTCGATTCGGTCGGCCTACCGAGCGCAGGGCGACGAGCGGAGACCACCGTCGCCATGGCCGCGGGTCCTCACGGCGGGTGCCGCAAGCATCGTGGTGGTGGCCACCATCGGGATCGTGCAGGCACCCGAGAAGTCCGCGGCCCAGCTGTCCGTCGAGCGGGGCGAGCAGGCGATCGAGGCCCAGCAGGCGATCGAGGCCCAGCAGGCGCTCACCACCACCACGAGCGTTGCCGACGACGGACCGGCCGCCTGGCCACCCGATCTCCCGGTGCCCCCCGGCGATCGCATCGTCGGTCTCGGCGACTCGGTGCTGTCGGGCGCCGCCCCCAGCATGTACGAACGCTTCCCCGGCATCTCCCTCGACGCCACCCCGATCCGACAGTGGCGGGACGCTCCCGCGTTGGTGCAGCAGATGGTCGACGACGGCACGATCCGCGACGTCGTGATCCTCCAGTTCGGCACGAACGCCGGCCTCAAGAGCGACGAGTCGGTCGCCGCGCTGCGAGAGACGCTCGACCTGCTCGGGCCCGACCGACGAGTCGTCCTGATCACCGTCGTCGGCGTCAGCTACTGGGTTCCCGAGACCAACTCGACGCTCGAACAGATCAGCACCGAGTACCCGAACGCCATCGTGGCCGACTGGAACGCGATCATCCGTGAACGACCGGATCTGTTGCACAGCGACCGGACCCACCCCAACTTCGAGGGCATCGTCGTGTATGCAGACCTGCTGGCTCGCTCGCTCGAGGAGCTCGGCCCGGCCTGACCCGGGCCGGTGGCCACACACCCTGCGCACGGGCTAGCAGCTGCGAAGCAGCCTCCCGCCGAGTTCGCCGGTGTGTTCGCCATCCTCCATGAACGGCTTGCCGTTGACGAGGGTGTGTTCGATGCCGTGTGCCCGCTGCACGAAACGCGGGTTGTCGCCGGGGAAGTCGTGGACGATGGTGGGGAGGTCGAGGCCGATGCCGTCGAAGTCGATGACGTTGACATCGGCGAAGCTTCCTTCGCGGAGCGTGCCCCGATCGGTGAACCCGATGAAGTCGGCCGTATCGGAGGTCAGGCGCCGGACACCCTCTTCGAGGGTGAGCGCCCCGACCTCGCGCACCCAGTGCGACAGCACGTAGGTGGGTTGCGAGGCATCCATGATCTGCGTCGCGTGAGCGCCGGCGTCGGCGAGACCCATGATCGTCACCGGCGAGGTGACCTGCTCGCGGACGGCATCGTGGTCCTCGTTCATCACCGGCCAGTTCACGATCGAACGGCCGTCCGATGCGTCCATCTGGTCGAGGTAGAACTCGATCGGGCTGACCCCGGCCGCCTGGGCCAACGATGCGATCGAATCGGCCGGCGTGTAGTCGTAGCTGACCGGCGCATCGGCCGGCATCAGGAACATCCGGGTGTACGGGTCGACCGGCAGTCGCGAGCCTTCTTCGACGAGCGCCGCACGAACTTCGGGGTCGCGGATCGCCGCGAGCCGGCCGGCGAGATCGAGAGCCTTGATCGGCTGATAGGCCGCCAGGTTGTCGAGCAGCGTGTTGGCGGCGAAGGAGAAAAGCACGCCGACGCTTCGGGGCGTGATCTGCGGGCGGAGTTGCGCACCGCTCTCGTTGGCCTGTTGCGCCAGCGCGATGACGTCGCGGTAGTGGGTGCCGAGTGAGGAGATCTGCTGGAGGTTGAAGCTGAACGGTCGACCCGTCGTCCGGCTGAGCTCGGCCATCCAGCCGACCTCTTCGTCGACACGGGAGGCATTGCCCTCCTCCTCGTTGTAGCGGGGGGCTGCTTCGAGAACGCCCCGACCGAGCCGGCGAAGCGGATCGGCGATGGTGAAGAACTCCGACGACGGCGACCAGGTTCCGGGCACGTTGCGGCCGTCGGGCACGCGGTGGAACAGGCTGCGGGAGATCGAGTACCCGAGCGCCCCGGCCTCGACAGCGTCCTCGACGAGGTTCGCCATCTCGGTGAGCTGCTCGGGCGTGGCCTCGAAATCGGGCTCGCACGCGGCCTCGCCGGCGACGTACAGACGAACCGCCACGTCGCCGACGTAGCCGCCGGCGTTGATGCCCTGCGGCATGGCATCGATGGCGTCGAGGTAGCCGCCGAAGCCCTCCCAGTTCCACGGCAGCCCTTCGAGGATGCAGGACGCGGGGATGTCCTCGACCGTCTCCATCGCCTCGGCGAGCACGCTCGCCTGCCCGGGGCGAACCGGTGCGAACGTCATGCCGCAGTTGCCCATCACCACCGAGGTGACGCCGTGGTAGCACGACGACGACATGATCGGGTCCCAGCCCACCTGAGCGTCGAGATGGGAGTGGAGATCGACGAACCCCGGGGTGACGATCCGGCCTTCGGCGTCGATGACCCGGTCGGCACCCGACGCGTCGACGTCGCCCACGGCGGTCACCCGGTCGCCGTCGATGCCGACGTCGGCCCGTTTCGCCGAGGCACCGGTGCCGTCGACGACCGTGCCGTTCTTGATGACCACATCGTGTGCCATGACCAGACTCCTTGTTCGAGAGCGAATCGGGCGCCGAGTCCAGTCGAGATGACGTTCGACCCTGGCGACGACGTCGACGCCCGGGAACAGTAATTGCTTCGGCGAAGTGTGGGTCCCGGAATGGCGCGCGGCGGGCTGGGCTACCTTCCCCTGGACGACGAGAGGCAGCTTCGATGACCGACACCGCGACCAGTACGGCGACCACGCATCAGGCGTCCGAACACTTCGACGTGCTCATCGTCGGCGCCGGCATCTCCGGCGTCGGCTCCGCATACCACCTCACGCAGCAGCGGCCCGGAACCAGCTTCGTGGTGCTCGAGACCAAGGACGAGTTCGGCGGGACGTGGGTGACCCACAAGTACCCGGGCATCCGGTCCGACAGCGATCTCTACACCTTCGGTTACCGCTTCAAGCCGTGGACCGGCGCGCCCATCGCCACGGCCGAGGAGATCCTCACCTACGTCGGCGAGGTGATCGAGGACAACGACCTCGACCAGTACATCCGCTACGGACACTCGATCTCGTCGGCCAACTGGTCGAGTGTCGATCGGCAGTGGACCATCGAGGCGACACGCAACGACACCGGCGAGCACCTCCGGTTCACCGCGAGCTTCCTGTGGATGTGCCAGGGCTACTACCGGCACTCGGAGGGTTACACCCCCGAGTGGGAGGGCATGGACGACTTCGCAGGCCCGATCGTGCATCCGCAGACCTGGCCGGACGATCTCGACTACGTCGGGAAGCGGGTCGTGGTGATCGGTTCGGGGGCCACGGCGGCGACGCTGATCCCGGCAATGGCACCCGACTGCGAGCACATCACGATGCTCCAGCGCTCACCCACGTTCTTCGTCACCGGACGCAACGAGAACGACGTGGCCGAGATGTTGCGCGGGCTCGACATCCCGGACGAGTGGACCCACGAGATCGTCCGCCAGAAGATCCTCCAGGTCCAGGCCGAGGTCACCCGCATGTCGGCCGAGCAGCCCGACATCGTCCGGGCGATGCTGCTCGACGCCATCCGGCAGGAGCTGGGCGACGACTACGACATCGACACCCACTTCAACCCTTCGTACCGTCCCTGGCAGCAACGCATCGCGTTCGTCCCCGACGCCGACCTGTTCAAGGGCATCGCGAGCGGCAAGGCCTCGGTGGTCACCGACCAGATCGACCGGTTCACCGAGAACGGGATCCTCCTGCAGTCCGGCGAGACGCTCGAGGCCGACATCATCATCACGGCCACCGGCTTCAACATCAGCGTGCTGGGCGACATCTCGTTCTGCATCGACGACGAGCCGCTCGACTTCGCCGACACCGTCACCTACCGGGGGATGATGTTCACCGGCGTCCCGAACATGATCTGGGTGTTCGGCTACTTCCGGGCGAGCTGGACCCTCCGGGTCGATCTGATCGGCGACTTCGTGTGCCGGCTGTTCGACCACATGGACGAGCTCGGCGCGTCGGTGGTCACGCCCGCGCTTCGGCCCGAGGACGAGGGCATGGAGCTCGGGCCGTGGGTCGATCCCGACAACTTCAACCCGGGCTACCTGACCCGCAGCATGCACCTGCTGCCCAAGCAGGGAGACCACCAGCCATGGCTGCACACCCAGGACTACTGGTCGGAGAAGTCGGACCTCCCCGCCGCCGACCTCGACGACGGCACCCTCATCTACGAGTAACCAGAACCCGGATTCCTTGCTGCTGAACGACCACCTGGTGGTCGTTCAGCAGCAAGGAATCGAGCGAGGTACTCCCGAATGGGGACCTTCGACCCTGCTGGTCGGCCGCGTCCTGCTCCTACCGTGACAGGACAAGCGACCAGAGGAGTCCATCGTGATCTTCGAAGAAGCGTTGGTTCTGACCGGCCCGTTCGACGAGGTCCTCAGCCAGGTGAAGGACGCATTCGCCGCCGAGGGTTTCGGCACCCTGACCGAGATCGACCTCCAGGCCACCTTGCGAGACAAGGTCGGCAAGGAGATGGACCGCTACGTGATCGTCGGCGCCTGCAACCCGCATCTCGCCAGTCGTGCGCTCGACGCCGAGCCACAGATCGGCGTCCTGTTGCCCTGCAACGTCGCCGTCCGAGAATCGTCCGACGGCGTGGTCGTCGAAGCGATGGACCCGGGCCTGATGGCCTCGATCACCGGCAACGCCGACATGGCGCCCATCGCCGCCGAAGCCCGGCAACTGGTCAACCAGGCCCTGGCCCGGCTCGGTTCGGACTGAGCGACCGACCGGGAACGCGCCGTGACTGCCACCGAGATCACCTGCCACCAGTGCGGAGCCCGCAACCGGGTTCCGGTCAGCACGTCCGGCAAGCCGACCTGCGGTCGCTGTAAGGCCGACCTCGCCTGGCTCTCCGAACTCGGCGGTGCCGACTTCGACGCCGTCATCGGCTCCGCATCGATGCCGATCCTGGTCGATCTGTGGGCACCGTGGTGCGGACCGTGCCACGCCGTCGCGCCCGCCCTGGCCGATCTGGCCGAGCAGAAGGCCGGCACCCTCCGCGTGCTCAAGGTGAACGTCGACGAGGCACCCGAGGTGTCGCAACGCCTCGGGGTCCGCGGCATCCCGACGATGGTGCTCTATCGCAACGGGGAAGAGGTCGCCCGAACCGTCGGCGCCATGCCCGGCGACCGGATCCGCCAGTGGGTGGACACCTCACTCGCCTGGGGCCCGACACCCGCCCCGTGAGGGCGTGGGCCATCGGCACGCCGGGGCCCATCGGCGGTCGGCCGCTGGTGGCGGTCGAGCGCGACCCCCCGCAACCGGGGCCACGCGAGATCCGCATCCACGTCCGGGCCTGTGGCGTGTGCCGCACCGACCTCCACCTGGCCGAGGGCGATCTGCAACCCCATCGGAGCGACACCATTCCGGGTCATGAGGTCGTCGGCGTCGTCGACGCCCTCGGACCCGGCGCCACGCGCTTCGAGATCGGACAGCGGGCGGGCATCGCGTGGCTGCGCGGCACGTGCGGCACGTGCCGGTGGTGCCGCAGCGGCGACGAGAACCTGTGTGTCGCCCCGTCGTTCACGGGCTGGGACGCCGACGGCGGGTTCGCCGAGTGGGCGGTGATCGATGAGGCTTACGCCTACTCGCTCCCCGATTCCTTCGATGACGAACACGCCGCCCCCCTCCTCTGCGCCGGGATCATCGGCTACCGGGCCCTGCGGCGAGCCGACCTCCCGCCCGGCGGCCGGCTCGGCGTCTACGGCTTCGGGGGCTCGGCCCATCTCACCGCCCAACTCGCGCTGGCCGAAGGAGCACGCGTCCACGTGCTGACCCGCTCGGAGGAGGCACAGCGCCATGCCCTCGCCCTCGGCGCCCACTCGGCAGGTCCGCCCGAGGGCGAGCCGCCCGAACCACTCGACTCGGCCATCCTCTTCGCACCGGCCGGCGAACTCGTCCCGGTCGCGCTCTCGGCGATCGGCCGAGGAGGAACGTTGGCCATCGCCGGCATCCACCTCACCGACATCCCGGCCCTGGACTACCAGCGTCACCTGTTCCAGGAGCGCCAAGTCAGAAGCGTGACCGCGAACACGCGGGCTGACGGCCGGGAGTTCCTCGCGCTGGCCGACCGGTTCGGTCTGCAGGTCACCACCGTTCCGTACCCGCTCGACCGGGCCGACGAGGCGCTGGCCGATCTGGCTCACGGCCGGGTGACCGGAGCCGCAGTGCTCATCCCCTGATCCGCCACGCGCGGCCAGCCACAGGACCGCAGCCACATCGACCAGTTGCGCCCCGACGTCCGCGAGTCGAACGGATCCGGATTCGGACCTCGACGGTCCCAAAATGTCTGGACTTTCGGAATGTATGGACTTTCGGCACTAGGAGAGAGGCAGGCTTGCTGGTGTGATGGGTTCCATGCCCCCCCGTCGCTCTCGTCGCTCCATGCGCAGCGCGATCGCAGCGATCGTGCTCCTCGCCGCGCTGGTTGGTATGGCGCTGCCCGCCGGCTCCGCCGAGCCGCCTCAGGGGACCTCTCCCCGTGATGCAGAACATCCTCCAGCCGAACCCGCTCCGGCGACGCCCGATCCGGCCGTACCCGTTGGGGACGAAGCCGGTCCGGTTGCCGACGTCGACCTCCTTGACGAGTTCGATTCCACCGAGAAGGTCGACGCGGTCGAGTCCGAGCAGCCCGCCGAGCAGTCGAACGAGCCGCTTGGCGTCGAGCCAGAGCCGGAGATCACCGAGACGAGCGACGACCTGAGCGACGTCGACGAGGCATCGGATGCCGCTCCCGATCCGTTGGCCGCAGACGGCGACGGCGAGCCCGCAGTGGTTGGGCGCGCCGCCGACGTGGTGGTGACCCTCAACGGACAGCCCCTGACCGACGAGGGCAACAGCAAGCTCACCGGCTGCAGCCTCACCCTGGCCGCGACGGTGGGCGCAGCGCCCGAAGCTCCCCGCGAAGTCAGTCTCCAGATCACCGCGATCGCACCGACGGCACCCGAAGGTGCACCGGCCGCGCTGGTCGATGAGGTCACCAGCGTCACCACGTCGGAGTGGACATCGGTCCACGACATGACGTCGCTGCTCACCGACTTCGACCCGAAACCGAACGGCTACCGGCTCGAGGTCGAGGTGACCATCGACGACGTACCGGCCGGCCAGAAGGAGATCTGGTTGGCCTGTGGAGCTGCCCAGGACGGCAGCCCGAATCGAATCCTCCTCGCGGTCGAATGGCTCGACAGCAACGGTGTCCTGATCAGCCAGCCGCTCGACGAGGTCGTTCCCGACGCCGATTGGCGTTCGGGATACTCGCTGTGGGCGACCAGCGACCGCGGCGTCGCAGCCTGCACCTACCCACCGGAATCCGACGTCCTGACGTGCAACTACGACAATCCCGGCCACGGTTCGAAACCCGGCCTCCTGGTACCCGGCGGCAAGAAGTTCACCTATGACATCGTGCAGATCGGCCTGCCTTCCGGTTGGGTGGTCGACGCGAACACCATCGGCACGTTCGTCGGCCGCGAGACCTGCCCGAAGGGTGGCGGTCACGATGACGGCCACGACGATCACGCCCACGCCGCTGCGCATGAAGAAGGCCACGAAGACGGCGAGCCCTGCGTCCACACGGTCCGCAACATGCAGGTCGAACCATCGCCGCCTCCGACTGAACCACCAACGACGGAGCCAACGAACACGGCGGTCGTCCAGGCGGCGACCCTCACCACCACCGCTACCGCTCCGGTCGGCACCTCCGAGCTTCCGGCGACGGGATCCGAGGTCGACGGCCTGCTGCGGACAGCTCTGCTGACCCTCGCGGCCGCGCGCGCTCCTACTGCTCTTCGCCGCCCGACTCACCGATCGCACGACCTCTCCCCCCAATCAGGAAAAGGACCACATCATGAAGCTGCTGGACCGAAAGAAGCTCGGCCGCTTGACGGCCGGCATCATCGCAGGACTTCTCCTGATCCCGCTCCTGGCGACGTCGGTCGAGGCCGGCGCCGGTGGCGACGTCGAGTTGACCAGCATCGACACGGGCGAGGGCGGTGGCCGTGAGCTCCCAGGCATGTCCGCCGACGGCTCACGGGTCGTGTTCGTCGGCCGCGGCGAGAACAACGGCGTCTGGCTGCGTGACCGCGACTCGAGCCAGTCCTTCCGCATCACATCGGGAAGCCACTTCAACCCCGCGATCTCCGCCGATGGCGACACCATCGCGTATGTCGAGTACGGATCGTCCCGCACGGTCTTCGTCGTCGACATCACCAACCCCGCCTCCCCCGGCTCGCCGTTGCTCGTCTCGAAGAACGCTTCCGGCGTCGCGGCCAACGGGCTGAGCGACTTCCCCTCACTCAGCGAAGACGGTCGCTTCGTCGCGTTCCAGTCGACGGGGTCGAACCTCGACCCAGGGACACCACTGCCGTCGAGTGGCGGCCCCAACAAGGTGTACGTCCACGACCGTGATGTCAGTGGCGACTCCACCTTCGACCAGGCCGGCGACATCGACACGTTCATGGTGAGCGTCACCGCTGCCGGCGTCGCCCCACCGGGCAATGCGGTCAAGCCGGACATCACGCCGGACGGGACGACGGTCGTGTTCGGTTCCGAGCAGGACCTCTCGCCGGCCGTGCCCGGAGCCGCACCGGCCGCCGAGGACGAGGAAGAAGACACCGCAGCCCAGGTCTGGAAGGTGAGCGTCGCCGCAGGTGAGGTCACCGATTCCACGCTCATCAGCAAGGCGTCGGACGGCTCACCCGGCGACCAGGGAAGCGCGCTGGACTACGGCCCGACCGTCAGCGACGACGGATCGATCGTCGCCTTCGAGTCCTTCGCCACCAACCTCGTCGCCGACGACACCAACGACGACCTCGATGCCTTCGTCTCCGACGGCGGCACCGTCACCCGAATCAGTGTTGACGGGCGTACGGCCACCAAGGGCGGCCAGATCGACCTCGAACCGCAGAGTGTGGTGCCGTGCACCGGCCTCCCGTGGACCGACGAGAACGGCGCCGAGATCGTTCCGGTCCCCGTCGTCGGAGCCGGACCGAGCGTGTCAGGTGACGGCACCTACGTGGCCTTCGAATCCGACGCGGCACTGACCGCCGACGATCTGAATGCGACCGAGGACGAGTTCGGCACGGTCCGCATCACCGATGTCTACGGATACGAGCTCGCGGGCGCCCAGGTCGAGCGGCTGAGCCAGCCCGTGCCGACCGGTCTCGAGGCGACCGGATGCCGCCCCGAGGGCCGCACCGGCGTGCTCGGCCCGATGAACAACGGTGCCGATCCCGCCATCGGGAGCACCCGCCAGTTCGTCTCGTTCGTCTCCAACGGCGACCTCGCCGACGAGCGGCCCGATCCGGTCGAACCGGCCGCCGACACGGCCGCACACGACGAGGGCGAAGAGGAAGAGGGCCCGAGCACCGAGCCGGCGATCCACACCCGGACCTACGGGCCACTCGGAATCGGCATGTTCGTCCGTGACATCTCCGTCCAGGAGCACGACACCGGCACCAACACCGTCGGCGTGCTCGTGGGGCTCACCGACTTCGCCACCGGTCCGGTGACCGTCGACGTCGCAACCATCGGGGTCACGGCGTCCGACGACGACTACATCCTGGTCGACGAGACGGTGACGTTCTCGCCGGGCGAGATCGCGAAACTGGTGAACGTCGAGGTGAGCGGCGACATCGCCATCGAGGCCGACGAGCACTTCCTCGTCACGCTCAGCAACGCAAGCGTCCCCGTCGGAGATTCGGCAGCCGAGGTCACCATCCTCGACGACGACGACTTCGATTCGTTCAACGAGCACTACGCATCCCGCTCGTTCAACGTCGGGGGTGACGCCCAACCGCTCGTCGGCAACTTCAACGGCGGGCCTGCGAGCGACGTGTTCTGGTATGAACCCGGCGCTACCCCCGACCGGCGCTGGACCGACGTGGTTGCCACGCCGACTGCGTTCGACATCGGTGCAGACCAACCGGCGCAGGTGATCGGCTCCTACCAGCCCTTCGTGGGGGACTTCGACCTCGATGGGTTCGACGACATCTTCTGGTACGCGCCAGGACCTGCCAAGGACTACATCTGGTACGGCAAGGCGTCAGGCATCGACTCCGTGCAGGTGTCGGTGATCGGCTCCTACAAGCCGGTGGTGACCGAGGCCGGCGGCAAGACCGCCATCATGTGGTACGCCCCCGGGGGTGCTCGTGACTACCTCTGGGTCTTCGCGGGGCGCTCGGTGTCCTCGCCGTCGGTGAAGCAGGTCGGTGGAACCACCTATCGACCGGTGTCGATCGCCGACCCGAACGGGGATCCCGGAATCCTCTGGTACGCACCGGGCCCAGCGGCCGACTACGTGTGGGGAGGTCTCCCTGACACCGGCGGCTCACCCGCCGTCAACGTTCGGGTCACCATCAACGGCACCTACCAGCCGCTGCCGCAATACCCTGCAGCGCTGCTCTACGGCGCCGGGAGCGCACCGGACTACGCCGTGGGCTTCGATCTGTTCGGTGCAGGATTCGCATCACTTCCTGCACAGATCAACGGCACCTACCGCCCTGGCGCCAGCCCTGGCGTCGGGATGATCGTCTGGTATCAGCCAGGATCTGGGACCGACCACCTCTGGTTCCTCGAGGACTGAGGCCAGACCGGCCGAAGGGCCCCCGAGGCGTGCGCAGCGCCTCCGGGGGCCCTCTTCGCGTGTGGACGGCCCTGCGGCCCTGTCAGCTTCTCACCTACCCTGACCGACCACCATGAGTCCTGACATGACGACTGCCACGCGACCCAACGTCCTGTTCATCATCACCGACCAGCAGCGTGCCGATCACGTGGGGTTCGGCGGCAACCGGGTCGTGCAGACACCCAACCTCGACGGTCTCGCCGCGCGCAGCACGGTGTTCGATCGGGCGTTCGTCTCCAACCCGGTCTGCATGCCGAACCGGTCGACGATCATGACCGGACGGATGCCGTCGGCGCACGGGGTGATCTTCAACGACCGTTCCCTGTCGCCCGATGCCAACACGTTCGTCCGGCAGCTGCGGAACTCGGGGTACCGGACCGCGCTGATCGGAAAGTCGCACCTCCAACACGGCATGAGCCGTGATGCCCTCGTCGACCTGCCCGACGATCCCGGGATGTCGACCCCGTGGGCCGAGGGCTGGGACACGGTCGAACACCACGAGCGATACGAACGCGGCGACGTCCCCGATCCCGACGACTTCTACGGGTTCGGGCACATCGAGTTGACGCTGGGCCACGGGTCCGGGACCGGCGGCCACCACTACTGCTGGGCCCGTGAGCGAGGCGTCACCCACGACCAGCTCACCGCCGGCTTCCTCCACGATTCCGACGTGCCGAACCGATCGCCGCTCTGGTGGCAGCTCCACGAGGCGCCGTACCCGGCCGAGGTCTACTCGACCGCGTTCGTCACCGAGCGAACCATCGACTTCATCGAAGACGCCGAACAGGCCGGCGAGCCGTGGATGGCCTGGTGCTCGTTCCCCGACCCGCACCATCCCCTGTCACCGCCTCGCGAGTGGCTTCATCGGCACGCCGCCGACGACATGGAGCTCCCCTCGACCTACGACGATCCCGGCGAGGGCTGGCCGTTCCACATGACGGTCCTGCGCGGCCTCCCGCCGCACGACGAGCAGTTCGTCCGACCGTTCGGCCCCACCCCCGAGCAGACGCGGGCTGCGATCGCCGCCACCTACGGCATGATCGAATTCATCGACGACGGCATCGGCCGGGTCCTCGCCACCTCGACCGCCTCGGAATCGCCGACGACACGATCGTCGTGTTCACCAGCGACCACGGCGACATGATGGGCGACCACGGCATGATCCTGAAGGGCGCCATGCACTACCAGGGCTGCGTGCGGGTGCCGTTCGTGATCCACACCCCGGGCCGCGAGCCGACCCGCACCGACTCGCTCGCCTCGAGCATCGACCTTCCCGCACACCCTGCTCGAGCTGTGCGGCGTCGATGCGTACCAGGGCATGCAGGGCCACAGCCTGACGGCGATCCTCGACGATCCCTCGACCTCGGTTCGCGACCACGTCCTGGTCGAGGACGACTTCCCCCCGGCGGTCGTCGGGCCCGGGCTGCCGTTGAAGACGCGCACGGTCATCACCGAGAGCGCCCGCTACACCCGAGACATCCACGGGCAGGAGCAGCTGTTCGACCTGGCCGCCGACCCCGACGAGATGGTCGACCTGAGCGAGGACGACCGCGATCCAGCCCGTCGCGCCGAGATGACCAGCCTGCTCGCCGATGCCCTCATCGCCGCCGACGACCTGACCCGCCGCGAACCCGTCTCGCACTGAGCTCCCGAGAACGCGCCCCTCCCGTGCATCCTCGCCCCGGAATCGACCGTATACGGTCGATTCCGGGGCGGAGATGCGCTGGCTGCCCGGTTGCGGGGCGACTCGGGCATCATGCCGGTCGGGACGATCGACCGGGCCGGCGCACCCTCCGGCCTCACTCCCGACTGCGAACGATCAGCTTGCGGATCTCGTCCGCCCACAGCACGGAGCTGGCGAGCACGACCACGATCCCCCACTCGCGCAGGTCGAGCGGGGCGGTGTCGAACGCGGTCTGCATGAACGAAACGTGCACCACGGCGAGCTGGAGCACGATCGTGACTGCCGCCGAGACCCACAGCAGGCGATTGTCGAAGGGCCGGACGAACGCACTGGCCCGCGGTGATCGCGAGTTGAAGGCGTCGCACACCTGGCCGAGCACGAGTGTCGAGAAGGCCATGGTCCGGGCGGTCTCGAGGTCACCGCCACCACCGACGAGTCCACCCTCGAGCCCCAGGTCGAGTGCCGCCAGCGCAGAGATGGCCGAGACCACCGCCAGCAGGACGATCCGGTACAGCATGTCGCGATCGACGACCCGCTCGCCGAGTCGGCGCGGGGGCCGATCCATCATGTCGTCGACCGCCGGGTCGACGCCGAGTGCGAGCGCCAGCGCACCGTCGGTCAGCAGGTTGATCCACAGGATCTGCGTCGCCAGGAGTGGGACCGCCTGCTCGGCGCCCGCCGCGCGCAGACCGAGCAGGCCCGCTCCCAGTACGCCCACGAACATGACGAGCACCTCCCCGCCGTTCGAGGCCAGCAGGTAGCGCAGCACCTTGCGCACGTCGGCGAAGATCTCGCGGCCTTCGCGCACCGCGCGGAGGATGGTCGCGATGTTGTCGTCGGCGAGGATCATGTCCGACGCCTCCTTCGACACCTCCGTGCCGGTGACCCCCATCGCGACCCCGATGTCGGCCCGGCGCAACGCCGGAGCGTCGTTGACCCCGTCCCCGGTCATCGCCACGATCTCGTCGTTGCGCTGGAGATGCTCGACGATCGCGAGCTTGTGCTGCGGCTCGACTCGGGCGAACACCGATTCGGACGCGACCGCGGCCTCGAACTCGTCGTCGTCGAACCCCGAGAGCTCCTGGCCGCTGACCCCACGTTCGCTGGCCTCGATCCCGAGCTCGTCCCCGATGCGGGCCGCGGTCACCGGGTGGTCGCCGGTCAGCATGATGACTCGGATGCCGGCGGCATGGGCCTCGGCGATGGCGGCCATCGCCTCGGGCCGCGGCGGGTCGAGAATGCCGGCCACACCGAGATACACGAGGTCGTGCTCCGCGGACTCGTCGAGCTCACCGACGTGAACGCCCGTCGCGTCGAGCTGGCGATAGGCCACGGCGATCGTTCGCAGCGCGTCAGCAGCGAGGTCGTCGACCTGCTCGCTGATGGCGCGCCGGCGCTCGGTCGTGAGTGGCTCGACACGGTCCGACACGCGCTCGTGGGTGCACCGATCGAGCATCACGTCGGGTGCCCCCTTCGCGATGAGCACGTAGTCACCGATGCCGTCGAGGCCTGATCCCCCGTCGGACCCGGGGCCGTTGTCGCGGTGCACCGTGCTCATTCGGCGTCGTTCGGACGTGAACGGGACCTCGGCGACCCGCTCGAAGCGGCGGCGGAGTCGGGCGCCCGCAGCAACCTTCTCCTCGGCCACGAGGAACGCCGCTTCGGTCGGGTCGCCATGAACCGACCACTGGCCGGGGGCACTCTGCTGGAGGGTTGCGTCGTTCGCGAGGCTGCCTGCGCCGAGCACGAGCTCGACCTCGCGCAGCAGCGCTTCGTCGGTGACGAGCTTGCCGTCGTGCGCCACGTGACCGATCGGCTCGAACCCGACGCCTGTGAGCTCGACGGTCGCCGTCGGAGTGACCACGCGGACGATGGTCATCTCGTTGCGGGTGAGCGTGCCGGTCTTGTCGGTGCAGATCACCGACGCCGATCCGAGCGTCTCGACCGAGGACAGCCGCTTCACGATCGCGTTCTCTCGGGCCATGCGCTGCACGCCGAGCGCCAGGACGACCGACAGGATGGCCGGGAGACCCTCGGGCACCGCGGCGACGGCGAGCGACACCCCGACGAGCAATGCATCGACCGTGCGGTCGAAGCTGTGCTCTTCCGCCGTGATCAGCACGGCACCGACCACGATCGCCGAGAGCACCACGACGACGATCCCCAGCACGCGGCCCAGCCACGCAACCTGTTGTTGCAGCGGCGTGGACCCCTCGTCCTGGTCCTCGATCATGGTCGCGATCCGGCCGATCTCGGTGTCCATCGCCGTCGCGACGACCACACCCTCGCCACGCCCACGAACCACCGCCGTGCCGCTGAAGACCATGTTGGTCCGGTCGGTCAACGGGGTCTCCGCGTCGACGACCCCCACGGCCTTGGCGACCGGGGTGCTCTCCCCGGTCAACGACGCTTCGGCGACGAACAGCGACGCAGAGGTCGTCAGACGGCAGTCCGCCCCGACGGCATCACCCTCGGCCAGTTCGACGATGTCGCCGACCACCAGATCGGTGGTCGGCACACGCACGACCTGCCCGCCGCGCAGCACGGTCGCGTGGGTCGCGCTCAGCCGGCGGAGCGCGGCGACGGCTTCGATGGCCTTCGCCTCCTGCCAGAAGCCGATCCCGGCGTTCAGCACCACGATCGCAGCGATCACGATGGCTTCGAGCGGCGTCTCGTCGGCCCCCCCGCTCCACCAGGCAACGAGCGAGATCGCGATGGCCACCAGCAGCAGCAGGACGAGGGGATCGGTGAACTGTCGGCCGAGCCTCACCCACCACGGAACCGGGGGCGTTGCGGCGAGCTCGTTGGGTCCGTCGCGCTCGAGACGCACCGCCGCCTCCTCGGCCGCCAGTCCGGTGTCGAGGCGGGTCTCGAAGGCCGTCGCCAAATCATCGACGGAGGTCGCCCAAGGAGCGCGCTCGTCGTCGGGCCCGTGTGCCGGCGCGTCGCGCGTCGGGAATTCGGAACGAGTGTGAGCGTCAGAGGACAACGATGAAGAAGAGGGCGTAGAGGGACAGGGCGAACACACCGGTGGGTCGGCGATGGACGTCGATCTTCACGAGGACGATGGTGATCGTCAGGACCGCAGCGGCCGCAAGGAGGGCCGCCGGGACGATCTCACTGCCCGCCACCGCAACCGGGAACAAGAGCGGTCCGATGCCGACCGAGAGGGTCGAGTCGGCGAACGACGAGCCGATGATGTCGCCCAACGGCGAGCGCGGACTCGCCACGGCGGACGGCCGTCACGCTGAGCACGAGTTCGGGCATCGACGTCCCGATCGAGAGCGCGAAGAACCCGATGATGAACTCGGACACGCCGACCTCCTCGGAGATCCGGAGCACGGCGAAGACGGTCATCGTGGCGCCGATCGCCACCACCGCGAGACCGAGCAGCGTGCGCACGACCAGCGTCAGGATGGGAAAGCCCGTCAGACGGGAGTCGACCTCGAGCTGCTCGACCTCCTCGATGATCGACTGGTTGACGATGCGGTAGGCGGCCCACGACCCCACGAACCAACACGTCACCAACAGCGCCCCGTCGAGCCGGGACAGGCGGTCGTCGCCGACGAGCACGGCGATGAGCACCAGCGCGAGGGCGGCAAAGGCCCCGGTCGCGTATCGGCGCGAGCCCGGCGTCGGGAGCGCCGACACCAGGAAGGGCATGAGACCCAGCACCAGTGTCGACTGGGTGGCCGCCGAGCCCACCGAGTCACCCACGTTCAGGTCGCCGTGGCCCGACGCCGACGACACGATCGAGTTCGCGATCTCGGGCAGGTCGGTGCCGACCCCCAGGACGACCAGACCGATGATGAGCGGCGGCAGCCGGGTCACCTGGGCGAGCGCCGACGCGTAGAGCACGGTGCGGGCGCTCGCGAAGATCGTCATGGCGAACCCCGCGAGGAGCAACACGAGCCAGCCTGCGATGACCACGACTCATTCGTAGTCGGTGCCCGTCGGCGACCGGTCACGCCGAGACAGGGTCCCAACGGTCAGACCCGGGACGGGACTGACCAGGTGGCGGCCCGGGCTGCTACGAAATGGTCATGTCGATCGCCATCACCGAAGAACACGTCGCCCTCGCCGAGACCGCATCTGACCTGCTCACGAGCCGAGATGCTCGTGGAGCCGGACGGTCGATGCTCGAGACACCCACCGAAGAGCTGCCGAAGTTGTGGGACGACATCGTCGGACTCGGCTGGCTCGGTCTCCACGTCGCCGAGGAGCACGGCGGTTCGGGATACGGGCTCGAAGAGCTCGTGATCGTGGTCGAACAGATGGGACGGGCCGTCGCGCCCGGCCCCTTCGTCCCGACCGTCATCGCCAGTGCAGTCCTCGCTTCAGCTGCCGACGCCGAGACGCAGGCGTCGCTGCTCCCCGGCCTCGTCGACGGCACGTCGATCGGCGCGGTGGCCCTCGGCGGCGACATCACCGTCACCGGTGGCACGGCCTCCGGCTCCGCCGGCACCGTGCTCGGCGGCGGGCTCGCCGACGTCCTCCTCGTGGCGTCCGGTGACGACGTCGCGGTCGTCACCCTGGACGACGGATCAACCGTCGACACGCCACAGAACCTCGACCAGTCGCGTCGCTCGGCCCGCATCACCCTGGACGGAGCGCCCGCAACGGTGATCCCCGGGGCTCGCCAGACACTGATCGATCTCGCCCGCGTGATCCTGTCGGCCGACGCCGTCGGGGTGGCACGCGAGGCGACGGAGATGGCGGCCGCCTACTCGAAGGAGCGCATCCAGTTCGGGCGACCCATCGCGATGTACCAGGCCGTCAAGCACCACTGCGCCAACATGGCGGTGGCCACCGAGCTCGCCACGAGTGCGGTCTGGGACGCAGCCCGGGCCAGCCAGACCGGAGGCGACCAGCTCTCCTACGCTGCAGCGGTCGCAGCCACGCTGTCGGGCCCCGCGGCGGACCTGTGCGCCAACCTGAGCACGCAGGTCCACGGCGGCATCGCCATCACCTGGGAGCACGACGCCCATCTGTTCATGCGACGGGCGACCACCCTGCTGGCCCTGCTCGATCCCGACCAGGCCGCGTCCGATCTCACCGATCTCCTCCGGAAGGGCGTCGAACGCGAGAAGGCCGTCGAACTCCCGCCCGAGGCCGAGACCATCCGCGAAGAAGTCCGGGCCTTCGTCGAGCGGGTCAAGGACCTGTCGGCCGACGACCAACGCGCCGCCATGATCGAGACCGGCTACGTGATGCCGCACTGGCCCGAGCCGTACGGTCGCGCAGCCGGAGCCGTCGAGCAGCTGGTGGTCGAGCAGGAGTTCTCGGCCGGCGGCGTGTCACGGCCCGGATACGGCATCACCGGCTGGGTGATCCTCACCCTCATCCAGTACGGCACCGAGGACCAGGTGGCCCGCTGGGTGCGCCCCGCACTCGAGCAGGAAGTGATCTGGTGCCAGCTGTTCAGCGAGCCCGACGCCGGATCCGATGCCGCCGGCGTGAAGACCAAGGCCACGCGGGTCGACGGCGGTTGGCTCGTCACCGGACAGAAGGTCTGGACCAGTGGCGCCCACGTCGCCGGCATGGGCTTCGCGACCGTCCGCACGAACCCCGACGTGCCCAAGCACGAGGGCATCACGATGATGGTGATCGACATGCACGCCGAGGGCGTCGAGGTCCGGCCACTCCGAATGACCTCGGGTGGCTCGGAGTTCAACGAGGTCTTCTTCGACGAGGTGTTCGTTCCCGACGACGACGTCGTCGGTCCCGTCGACGGAGGCTGGACGGTCGCCCGCGCCACACTGGGCAACGAAAGCGTCAGCATCGGCGGTGGGCAGGGCGGCATGGCCACTCCGGCGTCCGCACTCGTCGCCGGCTTCGACGCCAACCCCGACCGGCTCGCCGGCGGCGCGGGTCGCGTGGGTCGCTACGCCGCGAACTACCAGGCCATGGGCCTGCTCAACCTGCGCAGCGCCAACCGGGCAGTCGCCGGCAGCGAGCCCGGACCCGAAGGCGCCATCACCAAGCTGGTGCTGTCCGAACTGGGCCACGAGGCGGCTGCCGTCCTCACCGAGCTCAACGGACCCGACGCCGTCTTCATGGACGGCGCCGCCGGCATGAGCAACCTCCTGGTGCTCATGCATCGAGGGCTGTCGATCGCAGGCGGGACCTCCGAGATCAAGCGCAACCAGATCGGCGAGCGCATCCTCGGTCTGCCACGCGATCCGCTCATCAAGTAACCGCGAGTAACAAGATCTGCGACACTGGAGCCATGGACGACGACGTCACCGACTGGACCACCGACTGGGACCACACCGACGACCGGTGGTCGCAGGATCCTTATGCGATCTGGGACGAGCTCCGCACCACGTGTCCGGTGGCGCGCACCGAACGTTTCGGCGGCGGCTGGTTGCCCACCCGGCACGAGGACATCTCGGCGATCGCCTACGACACCGAGCGGTTCACCTCGCGGTTCGTCGTCGTGGGGAACAACCGCATCCCGAGCGAAGCCGCTCCGGCAGGTCCGATCCCGCCGATCACCTCGGATCCGCCCTATCACCAGGGCGCACGCCGCAAGCTCCTGCCCGCCTTCTCGCCGAAGGCCGTCGCCGAACTCGAACCCGAGACCCGGGCCTTCTGCCATCGCCTGCTCGATGACGTCGGCGATCTCGACGTCGTCGACGCAGCGTCGGCCTACGCCCAGCACATCCCGGTCCACGTCATCGCCCAGATGCTCGGGTTCCCCGAGGAGGACGCTCCCAAGTTCCGTCACTTCATCCACACCTTCCTCGAGAACGTCAGCGTTCCCTTCGACGAGCGCTTCGACGAGATCATGGGTCTGTTCGGATACCTCCAGGCCCAGATCGACGACCACGTGGAGAACCCGCGAGACGATCTCACCCAATACCTGATCGCCCTCGAGGAGGACCCGTCGTCGCTGCTCGACGCGCTCAAGGAGATCGAACACGAGATCGGGCTCGAAGGCGAACTCGACGACGAGCCCGGGGCCGACCAGGAGGCCGAGGACGTGGAGTTCGAGCCACTCCTCCCGCCCGTCCTCGGGACCATGGCATTGCTCTTGGTCGCCGGCATCGACACGACATGGAGCGCCATCGGTGCCTCGATCTGGCACCTGGCCGGGCACCCCGAGGACCGGCAGCGACTCGTCGACGAACCCGAGATCCTCCCGACGGCGATGGAAGAGCTCCTCCGTGCGTACGCGCCGGTGACCATGGCCCGCCTCGTCAACGAGGACATGGAGTGGAACGGCTGTCCGATGAAGAAGGACGACTGGATGATCCTCCCGTTCCCGGCCGCCAACCGCGACCCCGAGGTGTTCGACCGACCCGACGAAGTCGACTTCGATCGCGAGGACAACCGGCATGCAGCCTTCGGCCTCGGCATCCACCGCTGCGTCGGCTCGAACCTGGCCCGGATGGAGATGCGGGTGGCCCTCGAGGTCTGGCTCGAGCGCTACCCCGACTTCAGCCTCGACGACCCCGAGGCGGTCACTTGGTCACACGGCCAGGTGCGGGGCCCTCGCCACCTGCCGATCCGCGTCGGCGGCTGAGCCGGTTCTCAGAACCGGCGCTCGCCGTCCATCCACGTCTCGAGGACCTCGATGTCGAGCAGGGCATGAGGGTCGACCTCACGCGGGTCGGAATCGAGCACCACGAAGTCAGCGAGCTTCCCGGGTTCGAGCGACCCGATCTCGTGGTCGCTGTGGCACTGCCAGGCAGCATCTGAGGTCATCGAGCGGATCGCCGCCTCGACGCCGACCCGTTCGTCGGCGTTCAACACGAAGTCGGGCTCCCTCCACAGGCTGCGGGTGACGGCGTTGTGGATGCATCGAAGCGGCCCCATCGGTGTGACCATCTCGTCGGAGTGCACGGTCCACCGGATGCCTGCGGTCGCGCACGACGCGGTTCGGTCGAGCATCTCGGCCTTGGCGAGTCCGAAGATGTCGTCGCGGAAGGCCTGGCCCCAGAAGTAGACGTGGCCGATGAGGAAGCTCGGCGAGACCCCGAGGCGGGCGATCTCGGCGATCTGCTCGTCGTGCAGGATCGAGCAGTGCTCGATCCGGTGCCGTCGATCAGCACCGCCGGCCTCGACGGCCGCCGCCAACGCGACGAGCGTGTTGTCGATCGCCTGATCGCCGTTGGCGTGGATCACGACCTGCCAGCCCTGCGCGGCCCGGAGCCGGGCCTTCTCGATCAGATCGTCGGGTTCGACATAGGCGATTCCGCGATCGTCGGTGCCCAGGTACGGATCACGATGGAAGCCCGTGCGGCCCTGGTTGGAGCCGTCGGAGACGATCTTCCACCCGGTCGCACGCACCAGTGCGTCGCCATCGCCCGGGCTGACTCCTGCAAGATCGAATGCCTCGCCGTGGGCATCCGAGAGCGAGTAGCGCAACCGGGTCGAGAGCGCGCCTTCGGCCGCCAGCGTCTCGAACAGTCCGATGTCGCCGGCGCCCAGAAGGAAGCCCGTCCCCTGGTCGCAGATGGTGGTGATGCCCGCGGCCGCGGCACGCTCGCCCACCCGACGGGCCAGACCCATGATGTCGAGCGTCCGAATGCCCGGGTTCAAGGTGAGCACGCTCATCATCGACCCCTGGCCCTTCAGGACGCCGTTCGGCGAGCCGTCGGAGTAGCGGCCATACGGCGAGCCCGCGATGTCAGGGGTGTCGGCCGTGATCCCGGCGACAGCGAGCGCGGCCGAGTTCACGTAGGCGAAGTGGCCCGACGCGTTCATGACCACGACAGGCGTGGTGGTCGATACGGCGTCGAGCATCTCGGTGGTCAGTTCGTCGGGTCCGGCCTGGAGTGACGGGTCGAACTGGCGACCGGTGATCCACGACCCATCAGTCGCACCGTCGAGCGAACGGAGATGGGCGATGGCCCCGTCGACGGTGTCGAACCGGAAGGGTCCCACGTTCTCCCAGCTGTCCAGCAGGGCGGTCGGCAGCAGGTGCGCATGCGGCTCGATGAAGCCGGGCAGGATGACCGATCCCGACCGGTCGATCACCTCGGCGTCGTCGCCCGCCGCAGCGCGCACCTCCGCCTCGGTTCCGAGGGCGATGATGCGACCGTCACGAATGGCGATGGCCTCGGCGGTGCTGAACTCCTCGTCGACGGTCAGTACCGTTGCGCCGCGGACGACCAGCGTCCCGGTTCGCCGGCGGGGAGGGCGCGGCCGGCGGCCGACGTCGAGAGCGTGCGACGGGATCTCGAGTTGGGCTGCCAGCCCGCTGAGCACCGGCCCGCCACAGCCGCACGACGGCGCCGGCGAGGTGTGCGAGCCGTGTTCAGGTGCTCGGACGGTCATGGGCGCCGACCGTAGTGATCGTCGGGCGTCGCTGCGCCACGTCCCGATCTACGGTGCCGGGGATGAGCGACGACCTCACCTTTCGTCGAGCCAGGCCCGAGGACTGGGAAGCCATCTGGCCGATCGTCCACGCCGTCGTCGCTGCCGGCGACACCTACCCCTACCCTCCCGACATCAGCGAGGCGGCGGCCCGAGCACTGTGGCTGTCCGATCCCGATCGCCGGCAGGTGACCTACGTGGCCGAGATGGGCGATTCGATCGTCGGTTCGGCGTACGTGCGACCGAACCTGATCGGGCTCGGCGATCACATCGCCAACGCCGGATGGATGGTCGACGCGTCGGTTCGGGGCCGGGGCGTCGGGCGGCGGTTCGCGGAGTACGTCCTCGAGGACGCACGGGCGCTCGGATTCGTGGGCATGCAGTTCAACGCCGTCGTGGCGACGAACGCCGCGTCGATCGCGCTGTGGGAGTCGCTGGGGTTCGACCGGGTCGGGACGGTCCCAGGGGCCTTCCGCCATGCGATCGCAGGCCCCACCGCGATCCACATCTACTTCCGCGACCTCTGAGTCGTGTGGTGCGCATTACCTTGAGTGTGACGTTGTCAAGTTTTCTGTTGTCAGATAGAACAGTACGTGCACAACCACTCCACTGCCGCAAGGAGGCACCTGTCATGTTGATGCGATTCGATCCGTTCCGCGAGTTCGACCGTCTGGCCGGCGAGGCGACCCCCGCCCGCCGCCGCTCGGTCATGGCCATGGATGCCTACCGACGAGGCGACACGGTCAAGGTCCGATTCGACCTGCCGGGCGTCGACCCCGATTCGATCGACGTCACCGTCGAGAAGAACCAGCTCAGTGTGAGCGCCGAGCGAGCATGGCAACCCAGCGAGGACGACGAGGTCATGGCCGCCGAGCGGGCGCAGGGCTCGTTCAGCCGGACCCTCTTCCTGGGCGACAACCTCGACACCGACCGGATCGACGCCGACTACACCGATGGGGTCCTGACCCTGTCGATTCCGGTCGCCGAGACGGCCAAGCCGCGCAAGATCAGCGTCGGCACCGGTCAGGCTGCCCTCAGCTCGTGACCCGATCGGGCACCGGCGATGCCCTCCGGGAGCGCCGCCGGTGCCCGACGTGACCCACGTCGACGATCGTGCCAGGCTGAACCCAGATGTCCCCTCCTCCCCCCGAGGCCGACGAACTCGAACGCCGCGGGCGTCGGTGGCTCACCTGGTCGTTCCTGTTCTGCCCGTGCCACCTCCCGGTGACGCTCACCGTGCTGGCCACCATCGCGGGGAGTTCGGCTGCCGGGGTGGCGTTGCGTGAACACACCCTCTCGGTCGGCGTCGCCGTCACCACGATCTGGGTGCTCGGGACCGCGCGCGGTCTCCTCCAGGTCAGGCGGGCCGACTCCTGCCGACTTCCCGCCCGGACGGCCCAGTGACACCGGCCGAGGTCGCCGACGTCGAGGGCATCCTGATCACGGCCGGCCTGCTGGCCATGGTGGTCACCCTCGTGGCCTCGATCAGCCCGACGGTCCGGACCCGGGTGTTCGACAGCCTTGCCGGTACCGGCACATGGCTCGCCGCCGGCGTCGCGCTGGCGGCCACCACGGGAAGCCTCTGGTTCAGCGAGAACGCCGGGTTCCCGCCGTGCGAGCTCTGCTGGTACCAGCGAATCGCGATGTATCCGCTCGTCGTCGTCCTCGGCCTCGCCGCACTCCGCCACTCGGCCACCGGCCGCATCACCGGCATGGTCATCGCCGCGATTGGCCTCGCAGTGAGCGCGTGGCACAACATCATCGAGACCAACCCGAGCCTCGACACCGGGAGCTGCGACCCCGAGAACCCCTGCACGATCCGATGGGTCGAAGGACTCGGCTTCTGGACGATCCCCCGCATGGCTGCCGCCACCTTCGTCCTCATCATCGTGCTCACCGCCATCGACCACCTCGCCCGACGACCCACAAAGGACTGATCCCGTGTCACGCACCCAGCAACGCTCACGATCTCGACAGGCCAACGGCCCCGACTTCCGGGTGATCGCAGCCGTGGTCGGCGTCGGCCTGCTGATCGCTGTCTTCGCCGTGATCGCCATCGGGGCAGACGACGACGCCGCGAACTCCGGACCCGAGTTCGGAGCGGTCGAGGCGACGGGCACGGTGCTCCCGCTGCTGCCCGACGTCGGCGCCGACCCTGCCGTCGGTGCGGAGGGTCCCACGATCCGCAGCGAACGGCCGGAAGGTTCGGTCTCGATCGACCCCACGTCACCAGGTGAGCCGACGGTGCTGTTCTTCCTCGCCCACTGGTGCTCGCACTGCCAGGCCGAGCTCCCGCGGCTGGTCGACGCCGCGAACGCCGGCACGTTCGACAACGTTCGCACGGTGGCCGTCCTGACCAGCTCCGACCCGGCCAAGCCGAACCACCCGCCGTCGGCGTGGCTCGAGCGCGAGGGATGGACGGGCGAGGAGTTCTACGACGACGCCAACAACTCGGCGGCGACGGCCTACGGCCTGAGCAGCTTCCCGTTCATGGTGTTCATGAACGCCGACGGCACCATCTCCCAGCGCATCGCAGGTGAACAACCCCCTGAAGCGGTCGAGGCGGCGGTCGAGGCCATCGCCCCGACGCAGCCCTAGCAGCCGCCCGACGAGGACCGGGCGTTCTCGGCCCGGCTCGTGCGCATCGCAGCCGTGCGCAGACAGCGGACGACCTCATCGTCGGTCGTCTGGTCGAACTCGGTGTAGAAGCGACCGACCGCCAGGAACGGCTCGGGCGTTTCGACACACACGAAGTCGTCGGCAGCGTCGCCCAGCCGGGCCGACCAACCGACCGGTGCCACCGGCACCGCCAGCACCACCCGTGCGGCCCCCTGGGCTCGAACCACCTGACACGCAGCCCGTGCCGTCGAGCCGGTGGCGATGCCGTCGTCGACCACGATCACCCTGCGTCCTTCGAGGTCGGTTCGGCGCCGCCCGATGGCGTAGCGATCGAGGCGACGCTCGAGTTCCTGGCGCTCGGCCGCCTCGACCCTGGCTTGTGCGGCCTGGCTCACGCCCGCGCGGCGGATCGTGACCTCGTCGAGGACCCGCACCCCACCTTCGCCGATCGCCCCCATCGCCACCTCGGGCTGGGCGGGCACACCGAGCTTGCGCACCATGATCACATCGAGTGGTGCATCGAGGACCCGGGCAACGGCGGCCGCGACCGGAACCCCGCCGCGAGGAAGCCCCACCACGACCGGCTCGTCGATCCCGGAGAGCGCCAGCTGCTCCCCCAGCTGGTAGCCGGCCTCGGTTCGGTTGGCGAACAACGCGGCCGCCACGAACTCAGTCGCGGATCTGGGAGGCGTAGACCCCGAGAAGATCTCGCGAAGAGACCACCCCGACCAGCCGGCCCGCGTCCTCGATCAGGACGTGGCGAACCCACTCGAGCATCATCTGCCCGGCGACCTCGATCACCGGGGAGTCGACGTCAGCCCAGACGAGCGTCTGACTGCTGACCGACTCGGCTGTCGTTGCATCGAGGTCGACTCCCTCGGCCACGGCGCGCACGATGTCGCGCTCGGACACGATCGACAGCGCTTGGTCCGGGGTTCCGACGATGACCGCGCCGACGCCGGCGTCGGTCAGGGTCTTGGCGACCTCAGCCAAGGACGCGTCTCCCCCCACAGCGATCACCTCGTCGCCGGTCAGCATTCCGATCGTCATCTCATCTGCGGTGCTCATGGACTCATCGTGCCGCCGTCGCCCGCGCCGCAGCAGGGCCGAACGTCCCTAGTCAACGCACTCGACCCGAGGCAGGGTGAAGGGCGAGGAGGCCCCATGGCAGCGAATGCATCCCGACCTCGGGAGGTGGAAGCCACCACCCGGCTCTCGGCACTCGATGCTGCGTTTCTCCACTACGAGACCGACGGCACGCCGGCCCACGTCGGGTCGGTGGCGTTCTTCGAGGGCGACCCCTTTCGGGACGACGACGGACGGTTCCGGCTCGCTGCAGTGCGATCGCGCATCGAGTCGCGACTCCACCTGGTCCCCCGACTGCGACAGGTCGTGCTACCCACGCCCCTCGGGATCGCCCACCCCGTGCTGGCCGACGATCGCTACTTCGACATCGTTCATCACGTGAAGCTGGTCGAGGTCGGTGCCCCCGGCGATGAGAGCTCAGTCCTCGAACTCGCCGCGTCGCTGCACATGGAGCGTCTCGATCGTGACCGGCCCCTCTGGGAGATGATCTTCGTCGACGGCATGGCCGATGGACGAGTGGCCCTGGTCGAGAAGATCCACCACGCCATCGTCGACGGCGTCTCGGGGGTCGAGGTGGCGACCGTGCTCCTCGACCTCGAGCGTGACACCGAGGACCACGATGCCCCCGCGTGGTATCCCCATGCCTGGGACGGACCGGCTGAGCGATTGGTCAAGGGCCTGGCCAACCGGATCGCCCTCCCCTTCCGCTGGGCCGCAGGCGCCGTGAGCGACCTGAGCTCGGGCTCGGGCGCGCTCGACCTGAAGACCATCACCCGCACGTTCGCCACGGCGCCGAAGAGCTCGCTCAACCGCGAAGTGGGCCACCGCCGGCGCCTCGAACCGGTGCGGCGCGATCTCGAAGTCGTGCGAGCCCGGGCGCACGAACACGGGGCAACCATCAACGACATGGTCCTGGCGGCGGTGACCCAGGGGCTTCGAGCGGTGCTCCTCGCCCGCGGCGAGACCGTCGAACCGTCGGTCGAGCCACTTCGCGCGCTGGTGCCCGTCTCGCTCCACGAGGCCGAGGGAGACCTCGGGAACCGCGTCGCGAGCCTGGTGGTCGACCTCCCGATCGGCATCTCCGACCCCGTCGAACGGATCGAGACGGTGGCCGCCACGATGAAGGAGGCGAAGGCGAGCGGGACGGCGGCCGCATCAGATCAGCTGCTCAAGGGCGCCGACCTCATTCCTCCGAACCTGGCTGCGGTCATCAGCAGAGCCGTCCATCGGCAGCCGCTCATCAACCTGGTGATCACCAACGTTCCCGGACCCGACGTCCCCCTCTACGCGATCGGGGCCAAGATGCTCGATGCCATCCCGATCGTGCCGCTGGCCGGCAATCTGACCATCTCGATCGGTGTGCTGTCCTACGAAGGGCGGCTCGTACTCGGGTTGTACGGCGATCCCGACGCCTTCGACGACTTCGACGTGCTGGTCGCGGCGGTGGAGCAGGGCTTCGACGACCTCGGCTGCCCGCCGTTGCCCGAGGCCGCGTCGGCCTGAACGCTCAGGTCCCGGACGACGACTCGTCGGCGGGCACGAACGCCACCGGGCAGGGAGCGTGCGCGGCGAGCTTCTGGCTCACCGACCCCAGCAGCAATCCGACGAAGCCGCCGTGGCCCCGTCGTCCGACCACCAGGAGTTCGGCGCCGTCGGCGACATCGGTGAGGCAGGAGGCCGCGTCGTCGCGGACCAGGAGGGGCCGAACCTCGAGTCCCTCGGTGTCGGCCTCCTCGATCATCGCCTGGAGCTGCTCGCGATGGCTGGCCTCGATCGGCTCGGGATCCGGGAGCTGCGCCAGATCCCAGGTGCCGGACCCGGTGAACGGCAGCGACCACGCCATCACCACCTCGAGAGTGGCCTGCCGCAGCCGGGCCTCGCGGACCGCGAATCGAAGGGCCGCCACCGAGTTCGGCGAACCGTCGACCCCGACCACGACTCGTGCGCTGCCGACCATCGTCAGCCGACCTGCATGGGCTGGACGTCCTGGACGTTCACGACACCCACGAAGGTGTCGCCGCGGGTGACGACCAGATGCCGGATGGCGTGGGCGTCCAACGCCTCGGTTGCGGCCCGGAGGTCCGTCGAGGCGTCGATGGTGACGACCGGCGCCGTCATGACCGCATCGACCCGTGCGCTCGGCGCGAGCCGGTGAGCCGTTGCCCGACGCACCAGGTCGCGATCGGTAACGAACCCGACCGGAACGCCTTCGGCGACGACGACGAGTGCGCCGACCCCGCGTTGCTCCATCAGATTCGCGGCATCCACGAGTGTGGCCGCCGGACTGATCGAAACGCCGCTTCGTGTCACTGCCTCGATGACCTGCATGGATCCTCCTCTTCTCCTCCACCTTCGACCGCGCACGGGCGAGCCGCAAGGGCCGAAAGTCCGCGATCCGGTGTGCCGTTCGAGGGTCGAGGCGGGAACGCCGTTACCCTCCGACATCTCCGATCTCACGATCCAGACGAAAGGGCCAGAACCAATGGGCGCAGTTGCCACGGGGGTGACGAGCGAACGGCTGGCCGGACTCCGACGATGGAACATCGGACTGACCGTGTTGCACGCGGTGCAGGCGCTGGCCATCGTCGCGCTGGCCGACGGCTTCACGATCACCGTGACCTCGACGTTCCCCGAGGGACCACCCGGTACCCGGTTGCCGCCGGCCGAGAGCCTGTTCGACGTCCCCATCGGTGCTGCCATCGCCGTGTTCCTCGCCCTCGCAGCCTTCGACCACCTGGTGACGGCAACGGTTGGCCGTGGCACCTACGAACGAGACCTCCGCCAGGGGATCAACCGCTTCCGCTGGGTCGAGTACTCGGTCAGCGCAACGCTGATGGTCATTCTCATCTCGTTCTACAGTGGAATCACCAACATCACCGCCGTGGTCGCAGTGGCCGGCGCCAACGTCGGAATGATCTTCTTCGGTTGGATCCAGGAGCGGATGAACCCGCCAGGTCGGACCACCACCACCATGCTGCCGTTCTGGTTCGGCACCCTCGTCGGGCTTGCGCCGTGGATCGCGATCCTGATCAACATCCTCGGGTCCGAGACCGTGCCCGGCTTCGTCTACGGCATCGTGATCGCCGAGTTCATCTTCTTCTTCAGCTTCGGCCTCAACCAGTTCCTGCAGTACCGGGAGATCGGACCATGGACCGACTACGCCTACGGCGAGAAGGTGTATCTGGTCCTGAGCCTGGCGGCGAAGTCGGTGCTCGCGTGGCAGATCTACGGGGGATCGCTCAGCTGATCGCCGGATCGGCGCCCTCGACGACCGCCTTGAGGCGGCGCAACTGATGCCGATCGGTCCGGGCGAGGAACCGACGGAGGAGCCAGGCCATCAGCCCGATTCCCTTCTTGGTGCGAAGGTCCGCATGCAGACGAACCGTGGTGCCGTCGGCCGTGGGTGAGAGGTCGTAGGTGAACCAGGCATCGATCGGACCGTTGGGCCGGCGGATGACGAGGTGTTCTGGCACCCGGACCTCTTCGATCACGGCCACGGCCGCTTGGCCCTGGTAGCGGAACGGGAGCGACGCGCCTTGTTCGGTGGGCGAGGGGCCGCATTCCGACACGTTCGGCAACCACTCACCTGCTCGACTCCAATCGGTCAAGGTGCACCAGACCTCGTGGATCGGTCGGGCGATGTCGACGGACTCGTCGATGACAGGGACCGGAGTCTCGAGCATGGCCTCGAATCTATGGGAGGCGGCCGGTGTCTCCCTAGGGTCTCGCCGTGACCCCCGACCGGCTGCGTGAGCTGCTCTGCGACCTGGGGGCCTCGATCCGCGACGCGGTGATGACCTCGAGGAGCACGCAGACGGCCGAGGCGCTGCGAGCCGACGTCGGTCGGGTCGCAGCCGACGTCACCTACGGCATCGATCGGGTCGGTGAACAGCACGTGCTCGCCTGGCTCGGTCGGTCGTGGCCGGCCGAGCACCCGGTTCGCCTGGTGATGGAGGGCATCGAGGACGACGATCTCGTCGTGTTCCCGCGCGACACGCCACCCGGCGAGGTGGAGTGGCTGTGCATCGTCGACCCCATCGACGGCACCCGGAACCTCATGTACGACAAGCGCTCGGCATGGGCACTCGCCGCGATCGCTCCGGCTCGGACCGGTCCCAGTGGATGGCCCGAGGCACGGTTGTCCGGTGTGCTGGCCTGCTCGATGACCGAGATCCCCACCACCCGACAGTGGCGGTCCGACCAGTACAGCGGGACACGCGGCTGTGGTCGGGAGGGGTTGGTGGCCGAGGCACTCAACGTGCTGGACGGATCAGTGTCGGCCATCTCGGTCGCTCCCAGCGGTGCACATCGCCTCGCCCACGGCTTTGCGTCGTTCGCGCACTTCCTGCCGGACGGGAAGGCCGAACTGGCGACCATCGAACAGCAGCTCTGGGACCGGCTGTGGCCACCCGACGGCACCCCACGCGCCATCTTCGAGGACCAGTACATCTGCAGCGCCGGTCAGCTGGCCGAGGTGATGTGCGGCCGCGACCGCCTCGTCGGCGACCTTCGCCCGTTCGTCTCGGGCACCCTCGCGTGCCATCCCTACGACATCTGCGCCGCGATGTTGCTGATCGAGGCCGGCGGTCTCTTCGAGGATCCGCTCGGAGGCCCGGTCGACTGCCCACTCGACACCACGACCCCTGTGGCCTGGGTCGCCTACGCCAACGAGGCGCTCGCCGAGCTCGTCCGACCAGCCCTGGCCGCGATCCTCACCTCCTGAACGGGGGTGCGCGGCGAGCTGCCGTGGGCGCGAGACCGATACGCCCTGCGCCGGGCCCTGCACGCACTGCTCACCAGCGGCTGATCACCCACCTGCCCCGGCGAGTGGGCGTCGCCCAGGGGGCTTTGGGGGATCGAGCCCAATGACATCAGGCAATCGCGGGCGCACAGTGGCCGCATGAGCGTGACCGACCCGATCGCACCACCCGACGCCCACCGCTGCCCCGTGTGCGGAGCGCCGGTCGGCACCACTCGATGTGGTGAGTGCTTCGCTGACCTCGGCGGATCGGTGGGCCGAGAACTGTGGTTCATCGACCACGAGCTGTTTCGCCTGTCGCAACGACGGCGGCAGCTGATCGAGTTCCTGCGGGCGCCGAGGCCCGCGGCCCAGACCCCGCCTGCACCCGCGATGACGCCGTCGTTCGACCCATCGGCAGCGGGGGGACCGCAGGTCTCGTCGATCCTGCTCGGGCTGGGCGTCATGCTCCTGGTGATCGCGGCGTTGGTCTTCGCCGCGGTCTCGTGGAGCCGGCTCGGTGCCGCCGGTCAGGGCGCACTTCTCGTCGGCTTGACCCTGGCGGCGGCTGCGGGAACCCGCCACGCATCACGGCGCGGGCTCAGCGGAACCGCGGAAGCCCTCGGGATCCTCACCATCGTGATGGGCCCCCTCGTGGCTCAGGCGGTCCGGATCACGATCGATCTGCCCGACATCGACGACCGGACGTGGGAGAACCTCGGCGTCTGGTCGTGGTGGCCGGCTGCGCTCGTCGTGATCGGCGTCGCGGCGATCGGCTTCGGACGGACGGTCGACGTCCGCAGCCCGCAGGTCCTGGGCGTGCTCCTCGTGCTCCTGGGCCCTGCCATCTGGGTGGCCCTTGCACCGTTGCCCCTCGGGTTCGTCTCCGGTCTCCTGGCGCTGCACGCGGGCCTGGCGGCAGCACTGCCCGGCTCCGCTGGTCGCCATCGACCGACCGACGCGGTCTGGGCATGGGGTGCTGCGATCACGTGGTGCCTCGCACTGCTCGTCGGAATCGCCGATGCGCTGACCATCGACGGCTCGTGGACCGAGCACGCCGGTTCGACGACCGCCTTGGCGGCATGTGCGATCGCAGCCGGCGCGGCGGCCTGGCGCTGGCGAACTCGCACCGCCTCGGCCGACATCGCCACCATCGCCGCGGCCACGGCCACCTCGTTGGCCATCGGCCGGGGACTGGCCGGCGCGGTCCCCGACGTCACGTGGTGGCCCGCCATGGGCCTGGTGGCCGCAGGCGGGCTCGTCGCGGCCGACGAGATCCGCCACCTCCGGACCAGCGCAGTGCGCGTGGTGAGTTGGTTGACGGCCGGAGTCGCCGCCCTTCCCCTGCTGGTCAACGGGGGCGCCGTCCTCGCGGCTGCGGGATCCTTCGAGGAGACATGGCACCAGACCGCTTGGGGCCGGGTCGACGTCGATGCCATCGCCTCGCTCGACCCGGCATGGCTGTCTGCGGCCCTCGGCCTCCTCGCGCTCACGGCAGCCGTCGGCGCCCGCCTGCGTCGTCTCGACCGTCTTCACCCCGAAGGGCAGCGGCGGTGGGCCATCTCGGGTGCTGCGGCGTTCGCCGGACTGGCAGCCGTGCTCGTGCCACCACTCGCCGGCGCAACGCTCGGCCTGGTGACCTCGGGGGCCTTGGCCGCCGCCAGCATCCTCGTCGCAGCCGCCGCGTGGTCGGGCGATCGGCGGGTGCTGCCGGCCGGGGCACTCGCCATCCTGGGCCTCGGCCTGCTGTGGGCCGTCGGGTCACAGCCGCTCCTCCTCCTCGTCGGCGGCGTTGCCCTCTCCCTCGGAGCGGTTGGCGTCCTGCGGGGCCGCGAAACCGGGGACCGGGCACTCATCTCCGCAGCGGGTGCACTCACGGCCGTCGCGGTGGTGGGCGAGGCCGGCGTGGCGGCGGCCGCACTCGGCGCCGGCGACCCCTGGGCCTGGGCCGTCGCCTCGATGGCTGCGGCGATCGCGGGGGCGGCCCTCCCCCACGCCGAACCGGGCGTTCTCACGACCTCGACGACCGCGAGCACCGCAGGGGCGCCTGCACGCACGGTCGGTGCGGTCCTCGTCGCCGCCCATCTGTGGACCCTCCTGTCGATCGAGTCGTCCTCCGAGGTGTCGGCGACGGCTCCGATCACCGCGGCACTCGTCGTGGGCGTGCTCGCCTTCGCATCGATCGCCGCCCGCACCCGGCTGGCTTCGCCCCGAGGGTGGGTCTGGCGGACGGCGGCCGGGGCCGAGGCCTTGGCTCTCCTCTGGTTCCGCCTCGGCGAAGCCGAGGTCGACACACCCGAGGCCTACCTGCTCCCACTCGCGATCCTCCTCGGGGCCTCGGCGTGGATGGCGGCACGCAGCCGGGGCGACGATCTGGCGTCGGTTGCGTCATGGCATCTCGAAGGGCCGGCCCTGGCCGTCGCGTTCGGTCCCACCGTGCTCTACGCGCTGGGCGATCCAGGCGTGACTCGCCAGGTCTTCGGCTTGGCCGTCGGGGCACTCCTGATCGGTGCCGGGGCAACGCTGCGACGCCGGGCACCGCTCGACGTGGGCGCGGTCACCGTGGTGGTCCTCGGACTCCAGGCGCTGCTTCCCTACGCCGACCAGGTGCCCCGGTGGGTCAGCCTCGGCACCGTCGGCGTCCTGCTCGTGGCCGTCGGCGCGACGTTCGAGCAACGGCGTCGCGACCTCCGCGAGGCCAAGCGCCACTACTCGGCGCTGCGTTGACCGCCGCCACCTCGGCCCGATCGTTGCGGCAGATGGGGACGATCGGCACTGGTGCCCTGAACGATCGCCTGCCACGCTGACCCCATGGACGGCTACGCGCATCCCGACTTCGCTCGAGTCGAGGAGACCTTCCAGAACCAACTCGAACGAACCGCCGGTGGCGCAGCGGTCGCCGTCTACCACCGCGGCGAGCGGGTGGTCGACCTGTGGGGCGGGTTCCGGACCAACGAGGGCGATCCGTGGGAATCCGACACGATCGCCATGTGCTACAGCACGACCAAGGGGATCGCCTCGATGGCGCTTCACCTCCAGGTCGAGGCCGGGCTGGTCGCCTACGACGACCCCGTCGCGACCTACTGGCCCGAGTTCGCCCAGAACGGCAAAGACGGGGTGACGGTGCGGCACGTGTTGTCGCACTCCTCGGGCCTGCACCGTGTCCGCAGCGTGGTCGACCGGGCCCACCACATGCTCGATTGGGAACACATGGTCGACGCACTCGCCAAGGAGGCGCCGGCCTACGAACCCGGCACCAAGTGCGGCTACCACGCCATGACCTACGGCTGGCTCGTCGGTGAGATCGTTCGACGGGTGACCGGCGAGTCGCTCGCCCACGTCGTGGCTCGAGACATCGCCACCCCACTCTCGCTCGACGGACTCTACGTCGGCTGCCCGCCCGACCAACGCCACCGCGTCGCACCGCTCGAACCGATGTTCAGCGGACGCCAGATCCTGCCCAAGCGCATGCGCGGGGTCGAGAAGAAGATCGGCGAATCGATGGCCAAGGGCCTCAGCCTGGTCCGTTCGCCGATCAACCCTCGTCGCATGATCAACGCGCTGATTCCGCGAGGCATGGAGGACATCATCGCCACGCCCGAGCTGATGGATGCCGAGGTTCCGGCCCTGAACGGCTTCCTGACCGCACGGTCGCTGGCTGCCATGTACGGCGTACTCGCCGGTCGAGGCCAGCTCGACGGGGTCCGTCTGCTCTCGCCCGACCTGGTCGACCAGATCGGCGAAGAGCAGAACAACCGCCGAGACCTCGTGCTCGTCGTCCCGATGCGTTGGCGTCTCGGCTACCACCGATTGATGACGAGCAAGGGTCCGTCCGAGACCGGATTCGGCCACTTCGGGTTCGGCGGCTCGGGCGGCTGGGCCGACCCGACGAACGACCTCGCCGTGGCCATGGTGTGCAACCGCGGCACCGGAACCCCGGTCGGCGACATGCGCCTGATGCGCCTCAGCACCGCCGCCTACGAGTCCGCCGAGCAGCGGTCCGACGCCGCGGAGTCCGCCGCCTGAGGGCAGCCGTTCCTGGGACCATCGGCCCTGGCGAACGGCCGTCGCACCGATGGACCCTGAGGGGAGCGACGACGGAAGCGAGGCAACCATGACCGCGATCAAACAAGCAGCCGGGGCGTTTCTCGGCAAGCGGCGCATCGCCGTGACCGGGGTGTCACGAAATCCCGGCGATCACGGCTCGAACACCGTCTACAAGCGCCTGAAGGAACGGGGCTACGAGGTCTTCCCGGTCAACCCGAACGCCGAGCAGATCGACGGCGATCCCTGCTATCCCGATGTGGCCTCGATTCCCGATGGTGTGGAGGCCGTGGTCATCGCCACGAAGCCCGAGCGGGCCATGGCCACCATGCAGGAGTGCGCCTCAGCCGGCATCGAGCACGTGTGGATGCACCGGGCCTTCGGCGCCGGCAGCGTCTCGCCGCAAGCGGCGGACTGGGGCCGCGAGCAGGGCATCGAGGTGATCGACGGCGGCTGTCCGCTCATGTTCGACCCTGCGGCCGACGGCGCCCACAAGGTGATGCGGGCGGTCCTCACGATCACCGGCAAGGTGCCGAAGAAGGTCTGAGGTCCACCGAGATCAGGTCGGCGCGCCGGCCGTCACGACCGCACCCGCGTCGGGTCCGACAGCGAATGGGCGATGCCGTCGATCACCGGGTCGACGATGACGGCATACGCCGTCGGGTCGTCGCTGACCGTGCCCCGGGCGACGAGTTCGTCGGCCGTCTCGCGGGAGATCAGGTCGAACCGGGACTCGGCGAACGAACGACCATCACCGATCATGCAGTCCTCGACCCAGAATCGCCCGACACGGGTGCTCTCGACCCCGTCGGCGAGATCGGGAGCCGAGGCATCGGCCACGACGTGGAGGAGCATCAGTCGGTCCTCGCCCACTCCTGACAGGCTCGGATCAGGCGCCGAGTCGCCTTCGGAGGGGAACGTGCCCAGGACGATCGTCGACTCCATCCCGGCGTCCTTGTGCTCGTGCTGCTTCTGGAAGCCCTCCTGGCTGTTCATCTCGACCATGGCCATGCGTGTCGGGTACTGCGCAATGGCAATGCGATCCCACGTGGTCTCGTCGCCGATCAGCTGATGCACCACCGGGGCCACGAACAGGATGCGAGCGCCCACCTCGGCGAGGGGCCCATGGGGCGCATAGGCATCATCGGCCTCGGCGCCGGTCAGCGTCGTCTCGCGCCCGTCGGCGTAGTCGGCCACCTCGCGGTACTTCATGAGGTTCAGGGCCCACATCGGGCCACCTGGCTCCTTCCGCTCGAACCACGAGGCGAAGTAGGCCATGTTCGGCGTGCCGTAGCGGGGTACGTCCATCAACGGAGCGTAGGCTATTGCGCACATCACTGGCAATAGTTAGGGTCGGGTATCGTCACCTCGACCCCCATCACCATCGGCGGCGCATTCAGTTCGCCGTACAGCCTCAAGATGCGAGCGGTACTGCGCTTTCGCCACATCCCGTTCCGCTGGGTTCTGAGGAACTCCCGCTGGGACGACCTGCCGAAGGCCCCCGTCCCGATCATCCCGGTCCTGCACTTCGGGGGCGACGACGTGATGGTCGACTCGAGTCCGCAGATCGCTCGGCTCGAGACCGAGTTCCGCGACCGCAGCGTCGTTCCGACCGACCGGGCACTGGCGTTCATCGACTTCCTCCTCGAGGACTACGCCGACGAGTGGGTCACCAAGGCCATGTACCACTACCGCTGGACCTACGCCGACGACATCGAGAAGGCCGGCCGGCTCCTGCCGCTCGACCAGGACCTGCAGGCCAGTGACGAGCACCTCGAACGCGCCCACGACTTCATCATCGAACGGCAGGTCGGCCGGCGGGCGCTGGTCGGCTCGACCGACACCAACCAGCCTGTCATCGAGCGCTCCTTCGAGCGCCTGCTCGATCTGCTCCAAGCTCACCTCGGCTCGCACGACTTCCTCGTCGGCGACCGACCCGGGCGAGGTGACTTCGCGCTCTTCGGCCAGCTCAAGCCCATGTTGTGGTGGGACCCGACGCCGATGGCGGTTGCCGTCGAGCGGTCGCCCCGCGCCCTGAACTGGATCGAGCGGGTCGACGACCTCTCGTGGTGGGAGGTCGACGGCGACGCCGGTTGGTTCGACGCCGCGGCGCTGCCACCGACGGTTCACCAGTTGCTCGGCGAGATCGGCCGGACCTACGCGCCCTTCATGCTCGCAAACGCCGCGGCCCTCGATGTCGGGAGCGACGAGGTGGTGTGCGAGATCGACGGACACGAGTACCGGCAGGCTCCGTTCGGCTACCAGGGCAAGTGCCTCCGCTGGGTGCGCGAGGCCTACGGCGATCTCGATTCCACGAGCCGGGCGACGGTCGACCGGTTGCTCGCCGACACGGGGTGCGATCAACTCTTCGCATGACGCCCGCAGCAACCGTGTCGCTGTACCGGCACTGGATCTGCCCGTTCGCGACGAGGGTGGCCTTCGCCCTCGCCCAGCGGGGCATCGACCACGACGAGGTCGACGGGCCACCGCCCGCACACCGGCGGCGACAGCGAGCGAGCACCTGACGGTGGACATCGTCGTCATCATGGACGGTCCCGAGACCGTCGATCCCCGGGCCGACACGTCGTTCGGACTGATCCTGGCTGCCCAGGAGCGCGACCATCACGTGTGGCACTGCGGTGCGGCCGACATCTCGTTCGCCGACGGGCGGGTGCGGGCCACCGCTCGACCGGCGGTCGCCGACGAGTCGTCTCCGACTCCCCTGCAGCTGGCCGCACCGGTCGACCTCGATCTCACCGCCGTCGACGTCGTGCTCATCCGCACCGATCCGCCCTTCGACCTGGCGTATCTCCACCTCACCCTGATGCTCGACGCGCTCGCCGGCACGACCCTGGTGGTCAACGCGCCACGTGGACTCCGCGACGCGAACGAGAAGCTGTATTCACTTCGTTTCCCCGATGTGTCCCCGCCGACCATCGTGACCGCCGATGCCGGGCGGCTGGTCGAGTTCGCCGACCACCACGGTGGAGCCGTCATCAAGCCGATCGAGGGCCACGGTGGCCGAGGCGTGCTGGCCCTCCGCCCGGGCGACCACAACGCGCCGTCGATCATCGACACGATGACCATGCGGGGTCGGGTGCCCGTCGTGGCTCAACGATTCCTCGAGGGCATCCGCGACGGGGACAAGCGGATTCTCCTGCTCGACGGCGAGCCGCTGGGCGCCATCCTCCGCCTGCCGACCGAGCAGGACTTCCGAGCCAACATCTGCGTCGGCGGAACCATCGAGCCGTGCGACCTCGACGACGCAGATCGGCGAATCATCGCCGCCATCGCGCCGTCACTCCGCGATGACGGGTTGGTGTTCGTCGGCATCGACGTCATCGACGGCCACCTGTCCGAGGTCAACGTCACCAGCCCGACCGGTCTCCGCCAGCTCGGCGCGTTGACGGGCACCCGCCCCGATCTCGCCGTCGTCGGGTGGCTCGAAACGGCCGTCACGTCATGAACCAGGAGATGCGATGAACGATGCACCGCTGTTGATCGACCTCGACGACGGGGTCCTGACCCTCACCAACAACCATGCGCCGCACAACCGCATGACGTTCGAGTACATGGACGCGCTCGAAGCTGCGGTCAGCGAGGCTGCGGACGATCCTGCCGTTCGGGCTGCTCGTGTTCACCGCAGCCGGCGACGAGCACTTCTCGGTCGGCATGGACCTCAAGCAGCTCATGACCGACGCCGGCGACGCGAGGCGGCACGGAAGCGGTCCTCGACCAGCGCCTCCGGGTGCTCGCCGCCATCGAGAACCTCGGGCAAGCCGTCGATCGTCACGCTGTTCGGCTACTGCCTCGGCGGCGGGCTCGAACTGCCGCTCGCCTGCCACTTCCGCCTCGCGGCGAGCGAGGGCGCTCGGATCGGACTGCCCGAGCTCGACCTCGGGCACGGTTCCGGCATGGGGCGGCACGGCCCGGCTCACCCGGTGCGTCGGTCGTGACCATGCGCTCGACATGATCCTGCGGGCCAAGAAGATCGACGGCGCCGAGGCGCTCCGCATCGGGCTCGTGCACGAGGTCCACCCGATGGCCGAGCTGAAGGCGGCGGCCGACGCCCTCGCTCACGAGCTCGCGGCCATGCCGCCCGCCGCCGTGGCCGGCGTCCTCGACTGCGTGGTCGGGCACGGCCAAGCTCCGCTCGAGGACGCGCTCGCCGCAGAACGACGAGCCGTCACCGCGACCGCGGGCACGAAGGACCAGGCCGAAGGCATGCAGGCGTTCCTCGAGAAGCGCCGGCCGGTCTTCACCGGCGAGTAGCTACCGCTCGGCCGACACCTCGAGCCGACCGTCGGCAACGGCCTGAGCCAGCTGCTGATGATCGAGGTCGTTGCGGTCGGCGTACCGAAGTGCGAACTGGGCGACGGCGGATCTGAACTCCTTGCCCTCGCCCAGGTAGGCATCGATGACGACCGGATCACCCGACCGGGCGTGGGCCCGAGCCAGCGTCCATCCGCACAGGTCGGCGTAGGCGGACATCTGTGATGCATCCTGGGCCTCGACATCGGCCGAGCCCTTCATGTCGCGGAGCTGACGGAAGTAGAAATCGCGACCGCTCGTGCCCGTAGTCCAGCCGAGCAGGATGTCGCTCGCCGCTTGCATCAGCAGCTGGCCTTCGACGATTCGTTGCCCGCCATGGGAGAAGCGAGACGGTGGGAGGTGGGATTCGAGCACCGAAGCGCCTGCCTCCTTCCCCTGGAGGAACAGCGGGTCACCGTGGTCGCGACCCTCGAAGAGCATGATGAAGCACCGCGTGCCGACACTTCCGACGCCGACCACCTTGTGGGCGATGTCGACCAGCCGGAAGCGAGACAGGAGCGCCCTCACCGACTCCGATGTCGACGCGAGATAGCCGTCGAAGGCATTCCGGACCGACTCCGCGGCCCGGTCGGGATCCATCAGATCCAGCGCATCTCGCAGCGGCACCACGATGGGCGGATCGGCTGCGATCTCGAACCGGCCGTCGACCTCGACCGCGAGCTTGGACAGCGCATGCATGCTGTTCCGCCTCCGGGCCTTCGCCAGGGTCTTGTCGACCTGCTTCTTCCCCTTGGTCTTCGTGACCAGCGACCTCAGGTCCTTCGCGAGAAGGCGGGTGTACCAGACCTCGAGCGTCGACATCTGGGCGAACTCATGCATCGCGCGCTCGTAGGCGTGCACGCTCCGGCGGGCGATCTTGCGGCTCGTCTTCTCGCCGAACCCGTTGTTCCGGCCCGCGATGACGAAACTCGTCACGAGACGCTTGACGTCCCACTCCCACGGCCCGGGCAACGTCTCGTCGAAGTCGTTGACGTCGAACACCATCCGCCGCGCCGGAGAGGCGAAGATCCCGAAGTTCGAGAGGTGCGCATCTCCACACAGTTGGACGTCGATGCCACCCGTCGGGGTCGAGGCCAGATCGGCCGCCATGACCGACGCCGACCCTCGGTAGAACGTGAACGGCGTGGCCAGCATGCGTGCGTGGCGGATCGGGACGAGCGCCTCGATCCGGCCTTCGTCGTCCGCCTCGATCGCGTCGAGGGGATCGGTGCGATCCGGCGCCTCGGCCCACTCGGCGTGGCTGGCCCATGGAGCGCGGTCACGCGCCGCCCGTCCCGACTCCTGTCGCTCGGCCAGACTCCGGTACTCCATGGGGGCTCCTCGCAATGCCTCGGGTGCGACCCGGGCCGACGATGATCGCACACCTGAGCAACGACCATCCTTTGCTTGTAATACTGGCACTTCTGGGACGAGCTGCTACGATCCGGTGGTGCCTTCGGTCGACGACATCCCGGTCGCCAAGACCCCGCCGGGTGGGTACGGCGACACCTTTCCTGCGCCCGTCCTCGCCGGGTGCACCGATGATCTCGTCGCCGGCGCACCGGACATGCGGGGCGTGTGGGAGGCAACCGAGGTCGTCGTCGACGGTCAGCCGGTCGCCGACCATCCGATCCTCGGCAGCGTCCAACGCATCGAGCAGGGGGCCGACCGGGTCGCCATCACCAGCGGAGGCGTCATCCACGACATGCGCGCCGACGGCACCGAGGACAACGGCGTCAACGATGTCATGGCCTCCGACTTCACCACGCCCATCACCGTGGTGGCCACGTTCGAGGACGGCGTCCACGTGCTCCGACCGGTCGGGGTCCCGATCGAGGTCACGCGTCGCCGAGACGGCGACACGTTGATCTGGGACTACCTCGGATTCACGGCTCGCCTGAGGCGACTCGGCCCGCCCGAGATGGAGCCGCCGTTCGCGGCGCCGCCCGACCCATGACCCGCGGAGGTCCCATGCCCGTCCCGGTCGATGGTCGCCGATGGCTCGCCGTTCTGCTCGCCATCACCCTGGCGCTGGCCGTGTGCGGCGGCGAGAGCGAGAGCTCCGGCGAGAACGAGTCCGTCGACGAGAATCCCGATGCCGGCGAGGACACCGTGCCCGCTCCGGGCGGCGACGTCACCTTCGGCCTCGAAGCCGAGAGCGCGGGCGGCTACTGCCTGCCCGAGGCCCAGTTGGCGGTCAGCGGACTCCAGGTCGCCCGGTCCATCTACGACCCACTCACCGTCCCCAGCGCCGACGGCACGATGGTTCCTTACCTCGCCGAGTCGGTCGAGCCGTCCGACGACTTCACCACCTGGACCATCACCCTTCGCGACGGGGTGCGCTTCCACGACGGCACGTCGCTGACGGCCGACGTGGTCAAGAACAACCTCGATGCCTATGCAGGCGACTACGAGGGCCGAGCGGCCCGACTGGGCCAGTTCATCCTCGCCGACCTCGAATCGGTCGAGGTCATCGATCCGCTCACCCTCGCGGTCACCCACACCAGACCGTGGGTGAGCTTCGACACGTTCCTGTACTACGGAGGCAGGTTCGGCATCATGGCCCAGGCCCAACTCGACAGCGAGAGCTGCGCCGACGAGCTGATCGGCACCGGTCCGTTCATGCTCGACGAGTGGGTGGTGAACGAGCGGTTGACCGCGGTGAGGAACCCCGACTACTGGCAGACCGACGAGCGGGGAATCCAGCTCCCGTATCTCGACTCGATCACGTTCGTGCCGACGCCCGACGTCAACCAACGGGTGAACGCACTCGAGTCCGCCGACCGGTCCGTCGAGCTCATCCACACTCCCGACCCCACCCAGATCGTCCGGCTCCGGGACCTCGCCGATGGCGGTGAGGTGTCACTGGTCGAGTCCGACGCGTTCGTGGAGGTGCAGTTCCAGATGCTCAACCTGAGCCAGCCCCCTTTCGACAACGAGAACGCGCGGCTGGCCTTCGCCTCGGCCCTCGACCCCGAACTGCTCAACGAGGTCAGCTACGAGGGAATCCTCGCGCTGGCCGACGGGCCCTACTCACCAGGCTCGCTCGGGCACCTCGACGATCCGGGCCGCTGTGCCGTACGACCCCGAGGCCGCCGCGGACTACGCCGCCGCCTACGAGGCCGACACCGGCGAAGAGCTGAGCATCGACCTCGGTTTCGTCACCAACGAATCGAACACGTTGCTGGCCCAGGAGATGCAGGGCCAGCTCGCCGAAGCCGGCATCGCGAGCACCCTCGATCCCGTCGGTGATCAGGCGACGTTCGTCAGCACCGCGCTCGAGTGGCGACTACGAGGTGCTCTCGTTCCGTCAGTTCACCGGTGGCGACCCCGACCGGCACTACGTCAACTTCAGGAGCGACTCGCCGGTGAACCTCATGCGGGTGAACGACGCAGAGATCGACCGGTTGCTCGACGAGGGCCGCAGCGAACCAGACCAGGCGAAGCGACAGGCGATCTACGAGTCGATCAACCGGCGTATGGCCAGCGAGGCCTACAGCGTCTTCGTGGTCAACACGAACTGGGCCGTCGCCGGTGTGCCCGAACTCGGAGGCGTGCTCGACACGCCGCTTCCGGGCGGTGAAGAACCGTTCCCCGGGCTGGCCGAAGGGTTCCCGACCGTCGGGCTCCACATCAACACGACCCCCGCCTGATCCTGCGAGGCGCCCGGCAGCGCTGTCGGGTCGCTGAGACAGCCGGTACGTTCGGGCCGATGCCCTACGCGCTCGGGGTCGACATCGGCACCACCTACACCGCCGCGGCGGTCCGGCGCGACGGAACGGCGTCCATCGTGTGGCTCGGAGCGCACGACGCCGTGATCCCGACGGCGGTGTACATCGACGCCGAAGGTGAGGTCCTCGTCGGCGAACCGGCGGCCCGACGCGGACTCTCCGAGCCGGACAGGTTGGCCGCCCGGTTCAAGCGTCGGATGGGCGACAGCGCACCGCTGATCGTGGGAGGGGCGCCCCACTCAGCCGAGTCGCTGACCGGTCACCTGCTTCGCTGGGTGGTGCAGGAGGTCTCCGAACGTGAAGGCGGCCCGCCCGACGAGATCGCGGTGACCCACCCCGCCAACTGGGGTCCCTTCAAACGCGATCGACTCGACCAGGCCATTCGCCTGGCCGGGCTCGAGCAGGTCACCACACTGAGCGAACCCGAGGCGGCCGCGATCCACTACGCGTCGCACGCCCGGGTCGAGGTCGGCGCCGTGATCGCCGTCTACGACCTCGGTGGCGGGACCTTCGACGCAGCCCTCCTCCGCAAGACCGATGGCGGGTTCGAGGTGCTCGGCCCGCCCGAGGGCATCGAACGCCTGGGTGGGATCGACTTCGACGACGCCGTGTTCGCCCACGTCCATGACTCGGCACCTGATGGCTTCGAGGACCTCGACGAGAGCAATCGAGCCGTCAGGGCCGCGGTCGCCCGGATTCGCTCCGACTGCGTGGTGGCCAAGGAGGCACTGTCGAACGACACGACGGTGTCGATTCCGTTGCTGCTTCCCGCCGTCCAGAGCGAAGTCGATCTGACGCGAACCCAGCTGGAAGCGATGCTGCGGCCACCGCTCCGCGAGACCGTCGAGGCGATGCGGCGGGCCATGACCGCGGCCGGAACCTACGCGGGCGAGGTGACGGCGCTGCTTCTGGTCGGCGGGTCATCGCGGATCCCGCTGGTCGCCGAACTCGTCGGTGAGGCATTCGGCTGTCCCGTGGCGCTCGATGTCCATCCGAAGCACGCCGTTGCGCTGGGTGCCGCCCTCGCGGCGGGGACGGTCTTCGCCGATCTCCCGGTCGCAGCACCGCCGCCAGCAGCCGGAGCCGGAGGTGGACCGACCGAGCACATTCCCGTCCCCGCCCCCGTCCTCACGCCGGTACCGCAACCGGGGGCGGAGTCCCCACCGCCCGTCGCAGCTCCGCCGCCGGTCGAGCCGGCCGCGACTCTGGCCGAGCCGGCGCCCGTGGCCGCGGTCGACACCGGTCCGGCACCAGCGCGGCAACCGGAGGGCACGGCTCCGCCGATCGACCCGACGCCGCCGAGCCCTGGGACAACGAACGCGCGGCCCGCGCCACCGACTCCGACGCCGTCGGATGCCGGCCCTCGTCGCCGACCGAAGTGGCTCATCGGCGCCGCGGTGATCGCCGTCGCTGCGGTCGCCTTCATCGGCGTGCGAGTAATCGGAGGCGGCGACGACGACCAAGACGATCGGGACGACCCCGACGCTCCCGTCGACCTCGCGACCGGACAGCGTTTCGCCGTGGGCGACTTCCCCGACGGCATCGCCATCGACCAGACCGGTTCGCTCTGGGTGGCATCGACCCGGGCCGACGAGGTGACCCGCATCGACCCCGAGTCCGGATCGAGCGACACGGTGTCGCTTCCGCGCGGCTCGGACCCGCTCGCCGTCGCGGTCACCCCCGACGGTGGGGTCTGGGTGACGTTGCGCAACGAAGCCCGCATCGTCCGTTTCGACCCCGAGTCGATGGAACTCACCGACACGGTCGACGTGGCCGTCGAACCGGCGGCGTTCGCCCAAGGCGCCGGTTCGCTGTGGGTCGCATCGTCGAGCGGGCAGGTCGACCGCATCGATCCCGACGGGCGGCAACGCATCGCCGAGATCCCGGTGCCTGGAGCCGCCGGCGTCACCGTCTCGGCCGACGCCGCCTGGGTGACCCAATCCGAACAGGGCACCGTCGCCAAGATCGACATCGACACCAACGAGGTGGTCGGCACGGTTCCGGTCGGTCTCGGACCCGACGACATCGAGGCCGATGCCGATGGTGCGTTGTGGATCTCGAACCGGGGAGACGGAACGCTGTCGCTCATCGATGCCGGCGATGCGACGGTGACCGAGACTCTCCCCGTCGGCGGCGCACCGGCCAACCTCGTGATCGATGGCCGCGACCTCTGGGTGAGCGACAAGGATGGTGGCACTGTGGTGCTCGTCGACCGGTTCGCCATCGCGGTCGTCGACACGATCGAGGTCGGGCCCGAACCACTCGACCTCGTGGTGGACGGCGATCGGGTCTGGGTCAGCGTGACCGGGGCCGACGAGGTGGTCGAGGTGACCGGCACCCCTTGAACTTCGTGCCACGACATTCCTCGTCCAGAACGGCCCGGCGTCGACGGGTGACCCTCCTCGGAGTGCTCATCGCAGTGGGCGTGGCCGTGGTGCTGGTCGTCGCCAACGCACGGTCGCCCGAGGAGTCGACGACTGCCGGCGAGCCGGAGGTGCCGCAGTCAGCCGAGTCGAGCACCCCTGAGGTGCCTTCGACGGCTCCCACGCCCGTGCCGCTCGCCGAGTTCGACGGCTGGGTGGACCCTGCCTCATCGGGTCTGCCCTGGTCCGATCTGGGTGCCGCCGAGGGCCTGCTCACCTTCCACGGCAACCCGACGCGCACCTACCACGGGCGGGGACCGGTCCCCCGCCAACCGACGATTCAGTGGACGTTCCAGATCGGCTGTTCCGAGTCGACGGTGGGCCAGGAGACGAAGTCCTGGTGCGGTTCGGGGTGGACCGGCCAGCCCGCAGTGTTCCATCCACCCGGTGACCCCGACGCCTGGTGGGTCGCCTTCGGCGGGTACAACCGGAGCGTCAACTTCCTGGACCCCGCGACGGGCGAGGAGGTCTACCCCGCGTATCCGACGGGCGACCTCATCAAGGGTTCGATCACCATCGATCCCGACAACTACCCGCTCCTCTACACCGGCAGCCGTGACAACGACTACCACGTGGTCGCCCTCGACCGGCCCGAACCCACCGCGCTGTGGAAGCTGGGCGCCGACGCCGTGCAGCCGACGCTCTGGAACAACGACTGGGACGGATCCGGCCTGGTCATCGACGACCACCTCTTCATCGGTGGTGAGAACTCGCGCTTCTTCATCGTGAAGCTCAACCGGGGCTATGACGCGTACGGCAAGGTCACCGTCGATCCGTCGATCGCCTTCTCGACCGAGGGGTGGGATCAGGAGCTGCTCGCGGCGGTCGGGAACAACGTCTCGATCGAGAACAGCGTGGCGATCAGCGGCGACACCGTCTACTTCGCGAACTCGGGCGGGCTGGTCCAGGGCTGGGACATCAGCGGGCTCGAAGAAGGCATCGAACCGACCCGGGTCCTGCGCTTCTGGACCGGCGAGGACGTCGACGCATCGGTCGTCGTCGACGAGGAGGGCATGCTCTACGTCGGCAGCGAGTACGAGAGGGGCAACGCACGCGGCACCGAGCTCGGCCAGGTCATGAAGCTCGATCCGTCGAAGCCCGATGATCCCCTCGTCTGGAGCGCCCAGGCCAACCGAGGGCTCGACACGGGCGTGTGGGCGACGCCGGCCCTCCACCGGGACATCGTGATCGTGCCGACCGACGACGGTCGCGTGCTCGGCCTCGACCGCACCACCGGCGACGAGCGCTGGCAGCTCGAACTCCCGGGACCGCTGTGGCAGAGCCCGGTCGTGATCGACGACGTGCTCGTCCAAGGCGACTGCGAGGGAACGATGCACGCCTTCGACGTGGCCGACACCTCGGTCACCCCCACCGAACTCTGGTCGATCGAGATCGGCGGGTGCATCGAATCGACCCCGGCGGTCTGGGACGGACAGATCTTCGTCGGTACCCGCAGTGGGACGTTCTTCGCGCTCGGCGACCCCTGAACATCTCCGGTCCGCCGGTGGGCATCAGCAGGACGCGCGCGGAGCTCGATCGCCTCGGGCCGCTGGAGGAGCCGGAGGTGAAGGGCGACCGCGCCGACTGATCAGTGCCGCCCACAGACACCACAGCGAGATGAACGCCGTCGCGTCGATCCAGGCGATCAGGACCGCCCCGACGAGGTTGACCGCACCGAACGCTCGAAGTCGACGGTCGCTGGAAGCCATGGCCGAGCCACAGGTGGCCACGAGATAGAGACCGATGACCAACACGGGGCCGGCGAGACCGATCGAGTAGTCGATGTGGTGTCGTTCGATCGTTGCACCGACGGCGTCGCCGGTCAGGCTCGTGGCCAGAAGCACCGTGGCGATCACGGCACCGAGCACGACGAAGCCGGCGAGCAAGCGGCGCCGTCGAGGCGACGAGTCGATGACCAACACCGAGCCAGGGACGTACACCGGGAGCAGCACGAACGCGATCAGCACGTAGACCCACATGGCAGCCCGCCCGGTCGACGATGCAACCACGCCCTCGAGGCCGAGCCAGACGAACCCCTCGACGAACTGATGCACGCCGAGGATCAGGGGCAGGGCGGCCAAGGGCAGCTCACGCCGTTCATGCGTACTGCGAAGCGTCTGGACCCCGATGGCCGCGATCGCGACTCCGGCCACGAAGTCAGCCTCGGCCGAGAAGCACATCGTGTCCTCTTCCCTGTTGCCGGCGACGAAATTCCATCATGTGCCCCGGCGCGAGCTCCATGGAAGGGGCGGAGGTCCCGAACCCGCTCCGCAGCTCCTCAGCCGACCTCGTCGATGAGACCTTCGAGGACCCCGATGCCGGTCATGATCTTCGCGAGAAACGACGCCTCGTGATGGACGACCGTGAATCGGGGATGCTCCGACCACAACGCGGTGGAGTCGGGCATCGACCTCGACCGCCTCCTGCTGGGACTCGGTGCGAAACGGGTTCTCGCTCTCGAATCCGTGACCACCCAGGGCTGCGGTCTCGAAGAAGAGCACCGCGTCGTACCGCTCCAGTTCCCGTGCGTACGAGCTGCCGACGAGCGAGAAGAACTCGTCCGCGCCGTCGGGCCAGTAGCCGCCACCGTCGACCGTCCCCCGATCACAGAGCAGGATGCGGTCGGGATAGCGAGCCGACTGGATGTCCTCGAGGTTGCGCTGCACGTGGTAGATCGCCGCCTGGGCACTTCGTCGGGCATCCGGATCGACCGGCCTCGGGAAGCCGCCGGCGAACAGCATGGTGGCGGCCTCGGGGACGACGATCACCCGATCGCCGATCTCGCGGCGCAGCAGGTCGGCCGCGGTCGTCTTGCCCCCACCGGGCCCGCCGGTGAGCACGACGCGAAAGGGCCGGCGGCGGGATGGTCCAGACGATGCAGCGGTCATGCGAGCGAAACCGTTTCCAGGTGGGTGGGGACGGACACCGTCCAGCCCAGTTCGGTGGCGATGCCGGCGCGCAGCGCCTCTGCGCCTTCGGCCTCTCCATGGACAAGATAGGTCGCGGCCGGCTCCTCGGTTGCCGACCCGAGCCAGTCGATCAGCTCGGAGTGATCGGCATGGACCGAGAAGGACTGCAGATCGACGACCTCGGCCCGAACCGAGACGTCGCCTCCGAACATCCTGATCTCGCGACGACCCTCGGCGAGCAGCCGACCACGAGTCCCCGCGGCCTGGAAGCCCACGAGGATCACCGTGTTGCGTCGGTCGGGGAGCAGCCGGGCCAGATGGTGGAGCACCCGGCCGCCCGTGGCCATCCCCGACGCCGACACGATGATCGCCGGGTACGCCATCCCGGCGAGCGCCTTGGACTCCTCGACTTCACGGATCTCGTGCAGCTGGCCCGTCTCGAACGGGTCGGGTGCTCCGAACAACTCGGGTTTGATGTCGCGGGCGTGGCGCTCGATCGCCCGCCGGTAGACGGCGAGGGCACGGAGTGCCATGGGGCTGTCGGCGTACACCGGGAGCGACGGGATCGAGCCGGCCTCCATGAGCTGGCGGAGCCGAAACAGCACCACCTCGGTGCGGTCGACGGCAAAGGCAGGGATGACCACCGTGCCCCCGCGCTCTGCGGTCCGAGTGATCGCGTCTGCGAGCTGGTCCGAAGCCCCGACATCGTCGTGCTCGCGGCCGCCGTAGGTCGACTCCATCACGATCACATCGGCACCGTCGGGAGGACTCGGCGGCAGGAGGATCGGATGCTGCGGGCGACCGAGGTCGCCGCTGAACAGCACGGTTCGTCCAGAGCGGCCCAGACCGACCGTGGCAGTCGATGACCCGAGGATGTGGCCGGCGGGTCGCAGCGTGACCGTCAGATCGTCGGTCACGGCCCTGGCCTCGTCGAACGGGACGGCGACGAACTGCTCGAGGGCGGCCTGAGCGTCCGCTTCGGTGTAGAGGGGCAGGGCCGGATGGTGCTTCGAGTAGCCCTTGCGGTTCGCGAACCTCGCCTCCTCTTCCTGGAGGTGGCCGCTGTCGGGCAGGACGACGCGGGCGAGGTCGAACGTTCCCCTCGTGCAGAACACCGGCCCGGTGAATCCGCTCGTGACGAGACGCGGCAGGAATCCGGTGTGATCGACGTGGGCGTGGGTGACCACGACGGCGTCGATGCGCGACGGCTCGATCGGAAACGGATCCCAGTTGCGCAGCCGCAGGTCCTTGAGGCCCTGGAACAGTCCGGCGTCCACGAGCAACGTCGACCCGGGAGTCTGGATCAGGAACCGACTCCCGGTCACCGTTCCTGCTGCCCCGAGGAACGTCAGCGTTGCTCCGGCCGTTGGTGCGGGGATCATCACTCCATGACCCGGAGTGTGTCGGGGATGCTCATCTTCGTGAGGCGTCGGATCAGGAACAGGGGTGCGAGGGCCACGGCGACAACCCCCACTCCCACCGCCAGGACCAGGGTGGTCGGCGACAGGTAGCTCTCGATCCTCAGGTCCGGAAGCGTTCGCGACGCCAACGACTGCAACATCCAGTCGAGGAAGACGAAGCCCGCGACCGTGCCGATGACCGTCGCCAACACCCCGACGATGACGCTCTCCTTGACCACCACTCCCATGACCGTCCTCACCGGCAGGCCGAACGCCCGCATGGTCGCGTGCTCGCGGCTGCGTTCGTCCACCGTGATCCGGACCGCGTTGAACGCGATCAGCAACGCCAGCGCGAGCACGGCGAGACCGGCGATGACCAGCACCCCGACGAACTGGTCGAGCGCCTCGTCGAAACTCTCGCCGACCCGCGCCACCGACTGGCTGGACGTGACCCCAGGGAGCCCGAACAGCGCCTGCTGCAGGTCGCTCCTGCTGGTGCCCGCAGACGGATAGGCGTGCAGGAAGTTGACCGCGCCGTCGAGGCCGAACCGTTCGGCCTCGGAGAGATCCATGAAGGCGAACGCTCGCATCGGATTGGCGTGGATCCCCGAGACCTCGACCTGTGACTCGGTCAGCTCGAACACACCCGGACTCGACTGCACGGGATGACGGAGCGTGACGGCATCACCGGGCCCGACGCCCAGATCGGTGGCCGCCTTGGCGGCCAGCACGACGCCGGACGAGCCCTCACCGCCACCGTCGGTCTCGATCGTCGGTGCCCAGCGGGCCTGGTCGAAGTCCACGAGTTCGACCAGGACGTCCAGGTCGTCCGCCCCGTCGGCAGCGAGTCCGGTGGCCGGCAGACGCAGGCCGGCATCGGTCGCACCGACGGCCGGGAGGGCCGAGATCTCGGCCACCGGGCCGGATTCGGCTGGGTAGAACGTGTCGAGTTGGACCATCACCCGAGTCTCATCACCCTGGGTCAACTCGTCGCTCACTTGATCGATGGTCCGACCGAAGCTGTCCAGCATCCCCAGGACGGCCACCAGTGCGGTGATCGCTGCGCCGACACCGACCGCCGTCAGCACCGTCCGACGGGGGGTTCGCAGGACATTGCGCAGGGGCATCTGCACCAGACTCGAGCCCGGAAGGCGAAGTCGGCCCGTCCAATCGGTCAGGCGACTCGTCTTCGCCGAGAGGTGGCCGGTTCGGATGGCCTCGATGGGTTCGACCCGCACGGCCCGAAGCGTCGGAATCGCGCTGGCCAGCAACGGAATCACCAGGCCGAGCGCGGCCGCCTGAGCGAAGACGCCGAACTGGAAGGGCGTCTGTTGGTTCGGTAACGGCAGGAACGACTCGAGCACGTTGCCCATGGCGACGCCCACGAGGAGCCCGACCCCCACACCGGCAGCCACGCCAAGGACCGCGACCTGGATACCCACGAGCATCGGTCGGATGGCCAAGGACCGTCGGGGCACGCCGAGGGCCATGCCGATCCCGATCTCGCGTCGCTGCGATTCGACGATCCGACTGACCAGGTTGAACGCGGCGAGGGCCGCTGCGAACAGCACCAATCCGGCCAGAGCGTTCCAGAACTGCTGATCGTTCTCGATGTCCTCGTAGAGGACGACCACCGCCGTCGCGTCGTCACGTGTCGAGACGGTTGCACTGACCGCGATGGAGTCGACCGCCTCGGTCACCTGGGCCACGACCGCATCGCGATCGGCGCCGTCGACGAGGGTCAGCACCAGGTCGTTCACCTGGCCCGTGCGCCCGGCCACCTCCTGTGCGGCATCCAGCGTGAGGTAGAGCGGCGCGAGCTCGCCCTGGCCGAGCAGCGTTCCCTCGGGGCCTTCGTAGTAGAAGTCCTCGGGGATGATCCCGAGCCCTCGGTAGTCGACCTGGTGTCCGCCGGCGACGACCAGCGAGCCGTCGGGCCCGAGGCCCACGGCGTCGGCGAACTTGGCCTCGAGCACACCTTGGAGACCAGCGCCCTCGCGTTCGGTCGGAACCGTTCCCTCCCGAAGCCACAGCCGATCGACCCCGGCCTCGTTGTCCAGCTCCATGCCCACGACCCGGGCTGCGGCCAACGTGGAATCCGTCCCGTCGAAGGCCTCGATCTGGCTGTCGACGACGAGGCGTTCGGCGAACCCATCGATCGAGTCGAAATCGTCGATGCCTCGCAGCGCTCGGTCGAGCGAGCCCTCGTCGACGAACGTGCCGGGGCTCAGCGACACCCGGATGTCGTGCATCGCCTGTCCCGAGAAACTCGCGTCGTTCGACACCCTGCGCCACGTCGCGGTGCTCCCCAGCCCCGCGAACACCCCGACACCGATGGCGAGAACCAGTGCGATGGCGGCAACCGCCACCCAGTGGCGACGGAGATCGCGCCAGGACCATCGAAGCCACAGCCACCGAGACGAGGCGGCACCGTGGCTCACCACTGCAGCTCCTGGATTCTTGCCTTACCCCCCGGTGGTGGACCGTCCGCGACGATCCGCCCGCTCGAGAGCTCGATCACCCGATCGGCCACCCGCGAGATCTCGCGATTGTGGGTCACCACCAGCACCGTCATGCCGGCCAGTGCCTGCTCCTCGAGCACCTCGAGGATCTGGACACCGGTTCGGAAGTCGAGTTCGCCCGTCGGCTCGTCTGCCAACAAGATCGGGTTCCCGGTCGCCAGAGCCCGCGCGATCGCAACCCGCTGCTGTTCCCCGCCGGACAACTGGTGGGGAAAATGGCGCACGCGGTCCTCCAGCCCGACCCGTTCGAGCGCTTCGGCGGCCCGGGTGTCGGCATCGGTACGTTCGGCGGCGTCGGCGCCGAACTTCACGTTCTCGAACGCGGTGAGGGCAGGGAAGAGGTTGAAGGTCTGGAAGATGAAGCTGACCGAGTGCCGCCGAACGTGGGCCCGGGTCGCCCGTGACACGTCGGTCAGATCGGTTCCGGCGACGCGGACCGAGCCGGATGTCGGTGTGTCGAGGGCGCCGATCATGTTCAACAGCGTGGTCTTGCCACAGCCGGACGGGCCGAGGATCACGACGAATGCGGCCTCGTCCACGTGCAGGCTGATGTCCTCGATCGCCGTGACCTCGACCTCGCCCACGGTGTATCGCTTCGTCACCTCGTCGAGATCGACGCGCGAGCCGGCATGTCCGGTACGGGCGTCGACGGTCGGCGCCGCTTCGGGATCGGTCATGTTGCCAGCATCCCGCGTCCTCGCCGACCCCGGAAGGGGCATTGGTCCTGCGTTCGAGGCCGCTCCGGTGTCCTCGAACGCGGAGGCGACCGTGAATGCTGGCAGGATCTGTCCATGAGCGGGCAGTTCTTCGGCTACGAGTTCGACCGTCGCTGGACGCCCATGTTCAAGGCGCTCGGGGTCGGCGAGAGTGACGGCGTGACGGTCGAGTCCGACGGCACGGTTCGGGCAACCTATGGGCGCAAGGTGGTCGAGGTCCCGCTCGACGCCATCGACCACACGCTGGTCACCGGACCGCATCGGTGGTGGACCGCGGTCGGCCTCCGGCTCAGCTTCGCCGACGACGGGCTCACCTTCGGCACGAACCACCGCTCCGGGTTGTGCATCGCCTTCCGCGAGAAGATCCCCAAGGTCATCGGCCTCAAGGATCACTCGACCCTCTGGGTCAGCGTGGCCGATCCCGAAGGTCTGGCCGACGCGATCGAGTCCGCGGCGAGCGCTCGGTGACGCCGATCGAGCTCCACCCGATCGGCGTGGTCGAGTCGCCGCTGACCGACCGGACCGATGCACCGAAGCAGGCCGACGAGGGTGCACCACCGGCGACGATCGTCATCGAACCGGCGTACGTCGACGGGCTTCGCGGCGTCGAACCCGGAACCGACCTGTTCGTGCTCACGTGGCTCCACGAGGCCGAACGCGACCTCCTCGTCGTGCACTCACGCGGCGACGTGAGCCGACGCGAGACCGGCGTGTTCAGCGTCCGCTCACCGGTGCGCCCCAACCCGATCGGCCTCCACCTGACGAAGGTGGTGTCGGTCGACGGCAACCGGGTCGAGGTCGCCGCGCTCGAAGCGATCGACGGCACCCCGGTCATCGACCTCAAACCCCGGCTCGGCGACGAACGCTGAGACGTCGAACGCGCCTCGGCGGCAGGTGCGACACAATCGTGGCCCGGCATCGCGTGACGGAGGAGAGCCCGTGGCCGAGCAGCGCCCGATCGTCGAGTACCAGGGTCGCGAGTTTCCAGGCGTCATCGGCCGAACACTCGATCAGTCGCAACCCGCGTGGCCGGCGCCCGATCGCCCGCCCGAAGGAACCCCCAATGTGGTCGTCGTCCTGTGGGACGACGTGGGCTTCGGGCAGTTCTCGACCTTCGGCGGGCTGTGCGAGACCCCGACCCTGGACCGCCTCGCGGATCGGGGGCTGCGCTACGCCAACTTCCACACCACCGCGCTGTGCACGCCCACGCGCGGCGCGTTGCTGACCGGCCGCAACCACCACAGCCTCGGACTGTCGGCGATCACCGAGACCTCGCTCGGCTACCCGGCGCACCACTGCTTCATCGGGCCCGAGCACGGCTTCCTCTCGGAGATGCTGCTCGAGCACGGGTTCAACACGTTCGCCGTCGGCAAGTGGCACCTGACGCCACCCACCGAGTCCACCACGGCAGGCCCTTTCCGCCGCTGGCCGCTGGGTCGGGGCTTCGAGCGCTTCTACGGCTTCCTCGCCGGCTCGACCGACCAGTGGTTTCCCGATCTGACCCACGACAACCACTGGGTCCTGCCCCCGTCCACCCCGGCCGAGGGCTACCACCTGAACATCGACCTCGCCGACAAGGCCATCCAGTTCGTGAAGGACGCCCACGTCCACGCGCCCGACAAGCCGTTCCTCCTCTACTACGCCCCGGGCGCCGGGCACTCACCCCACCACGTGGAGCCCGAGTGGATCGAGAAGTACGAGAGCCGGTTCGACGACGGGTGGGACGAGTACCGACAGGTCGTGTTCGAACGCCAGCGCGACCTGGGCATCGTCGACGACACGGCCACCCTGTCCGAACGCGACCCCGACGTGCCGGCATGGAACGACCTGCCCGACGACGCCCGACGGATGTACGCCCGACAGATGGAGGTGTACGCCGGATTCATCGAGCAGACCGACCACCACCTCGGTCGAGTGATCGACTTCATCGACTCACTCGGCGAGCTCGACAACACGATCGTGATCGTGATGTCGGACAACGGTGCCAGCGCTGAAGGCGGCGAGCACGGCACCTTCAACGAGACGCTCTTCTTCAACGGTGCGCCCGAGACCCTCGAGGACAACCTGGCCCACTTCGACGACTGGGGCGGACCCAACACCTACCCGCACTACTCGTGGGGATGGACCTGGGCCGGCAACACCCCGTTTCGGCGGTGGAAGACGCGAGACCTACCGGGGCGGGGTGACCGATCCCTGCATCGTCTCGTGGCCGGCGGGCATCGCGTCACGAGGCGAGGTCCGCCACCAGTACACCCACGTCACCGACATCGTCCCGACGGTGCTCGATGCGCTCGGAGTCGAGCCTCCCGCAGTGATCGCCGGCACCGAGCAGACGCCGATCCACGGCACGAGCTTCGCTCACACGTTCGACGCGCCCGACGCACCGAGTGACCACGACACCCAGTACTTCGAGATGTTCGGGAGCCGCTCGATCTACCACGACGGCTGGAAGGCCAACTGCCCGTTCCCCGGACCGAGCTTCGCCGAAGCAGCAGAGAAGGGCCGGTACTTCGGGATGGAGCTCACGGCCGAGGTGCTCGAGGACCTCGACGCCACCGGGTGGGAGCTCTACCGCCTCGACGAGGACCCGACCGAGACCGTCGACCTGGCCGGCGAACAACCGGAGACGCTGCGCGAGATGATCGAGCGCTGGTACGCCGAGGCCGAGGAGTACGGCGTGTTCCCGCTGGCCGGCGCCGGCGCCCGTCGCCTGCTGACGCCCCGCCCGACGATCGCCGCTCCGAGCGATCGCCAGGTCTGGTATCCCGACGCCGCGCCCGTCTACTTCGGCGCGTCGCCCAAGCCCTACAACCGGCCCTATCGCATCACGGCCGAGGTGACCATTCCCCCGGGCGGTGCCGAGGGGATCCTCGTCTCACACGGCAATCGCCACGGAGGGTATGCCCTGTTCGTCCAGGACGGCCGGCTCCACCACGTCTACAACTACCTCGCGCTCGATCGCTTCGTGGTGTCGTCGGCCGACCCGGTGCCGGTCGGCGACGTGAGCCTCCACTACGAGTTCGTCCCCACGGGCCCACCCCGACTCCGCGAAGGCAAGGGCCCGGCCGGCCACGGTCTGCTGTTCTTCGACGACCGGCTCGTCGGCGCGACCGAGTTGGCCCACACCGCGCCGGGCCGAGTGGGGACGGTCGGATTCAGTTGCGGCTACGCCGCGTTCGACTCGGTCGACCCTGACCGGTACGCAGTCCCCTTCCGCTTCACCGGCACCATCCACCGAGTGACCGTCGACCTCTCGGGTGATGCGCTCCACCACGACGAAGCCGAACTGCGCCGCATCATGACCGAGCAGTGACCCGGCCGTTCAGGCGCACTGCCCTTCGAGGCGAAAGCTGGCCGACTCGGCGCTGTCGTCGGACGGCGCGAGATCGCCCGACGCCGTGATGGCGCCCGTGTCGCCGACCTGCACGCTGTCGACGGTTCCCTCGGCCTCGTCGCCACCGGACACCACGATCGTGCCCTCGCCGTCCTCGGCTTCGAGTTCGAGTTCGACCACGTCGCCGCCATCGGCCGTCTCACCGGTGAGGGTCACGGTGCTCTCGGACGGGCTGTCACAACGGGTGACCTCGAAAGTCCAGGTCGGACCGCCGTCGACGGTCAGTTCGACCTCAGGGGTGCTCTCGGGCGGCGTGGTCGAACCCTGGGTGGTCGAGGTGGTCTCCGACGGCGCAGTCGACGATGACGACGAGGAGGAGGACGTCGACCCCCCGGCGAGCAGTTCGGCGATGGCGGCCAGCGTCTCGGGTCCGACGATCCCGTCGGCGGTCACGCCGAGCTCGGTCTGGAGCTCCTTGACGGCATCGACGGTCTGCTGGTTGTAGATGCCGTTCACGGCACACGAGTAGTACCCGAGATCGGTGAGGTCCTGCTGCAACACGCGGATCTCGGCTTCCGCCAGAGCGACCTCTGCAGCGGCCACATCGTCGCCGTCGCAGTCGTTGTCGTCGTCGGAGGACGACACGAGGGCGAAGACCAACCCGCCCGCGACGATCGCGAGCACGATCAGCAACGGAATGAGCCATGGCGGGCGGGACGAACCCGACCCGTCGGCACCGGCATCTGGCTGCTCGGCCGCGGGTTGGACGGTGGTCGGGTCGGTGCCGGGCTCGGGGGAATCGGCCGGGCCGCCGGGCAGGTCGCTCATGTCGCTCCAGAAGTGGGTGGGGTCGGAGAGTTCCGCGGCCGGACCGAGTGGCCTCGATGGCGCGTGGGCGCAAGATACTGCGGCCGCGCCTTGCGGCCGGTGACCTTCAGGCTTCGCGGTCGAACCAGGCCGCCAGGCGGTCGAAGCCTTCGGCAAGCGGCACCGACGGCGCCCAATCCAGCGCCGCCCGGATCTCCCGTTGATCGAACCAGTGCGCAGTCGACAGCTGCTCGGCCAGGAACCGGGTCATGGGCGGGTCGTCGGCGCGCCCGGTCCGTTCCCAGACCCGTTCGGCCACCGATCCGCCCACCACGGCGAGTCGGGTCGGCACGTGGCGGGGTGCGGCGTCGACCCCGGCAGCAGCCAGGATGCGGGTCACGAGCTCGTGCACGGTCCTCGGCTCACCGTTGGACACCACGAAGGCCCGGCCGGCGACCTGGTCGGCACGGTCGACGGCGGCGACGAGCACGTCGGCGGCGTTGTCGACGTAGGTCGTGTCGATCAGTGCCGTTCCCGACCCGACGAAGGCGAGGCGACCTTGCCGGGCTCGCTCGACGATGCGCCCGATCAACTGGGTGTCGCCGGGTCCCCAGACCAGATGGGGCCGGATGGCCACGATCGGCATGGCTGTCGACGTGGCGTCCAGCGCGAGGAGCTCGGCCATGGCCTTGCTCGTCGCGTAGTGGCCACGCGTCGCCTCGGGATCGGCTGGGGTCGTTCCGGCGCCGATGAGCGAGCCGCCCGAATGGGCGACCGATGGAGTCGACACGTGGACGAAGGCACGCACGCCCGCGTGGCGAGCCGCGTCGATCAGCAACGAGGTCCCCTGCACGTTGGTCGCCTCGTACTCGGCCCAGCGACCGGTGACCCCGACCTTTGCCGCGAGGTGGACGACGGCGTCCTGTCGCCGGCACGCACGCTCGAGCACTTCGGGGTCGCACACCGAGCCGAGGACCTCGACGGGACCCGCCTCGCCGAGGTCGGTCCCAGGGTTGCGTTGCAGTGTCGTGACGGCATCACCTCTGGCCGACAGGCGAGCGACCGTGTGCCGACCGATCATGCTCGAGCCGCCGGTGACCAGAACTCTCACGGCTTGCCGAGCCGACCGCCGCCGAGGGCGTCGCCGGCCCATGCCGCGATGCGGGTCCGATCGATCTTGGAGTTGTGCCGTCGGTCGACGGGCAACTCGGGAACCTCGAAGACCGCCACCACCGCCTCGTCGACGGCGGCGCGCACGGCATCGACGACCTCGATCGGAGCTGGTCGGGGCGACCCGAGACGAGGTGAGGGCTCGATCACGGCGACCACCTGCTGGGCACCCGCGGGGCCCACCCCGACCGCCGCAGCGAGTTCGACACCCGGGAGTGCCTCGATCGCCTGCTCGAGCCGCACCGGGGCCACGGGCCCAGCGGCGGTCGTGATCACGTGGCCGAGGCGGCCGCCGATCCAGAGGCGACCGTCGGTGTCGAGGTGACCGACGTCGCCCGAACGGTGCCACCCCACAGGTTGCGACGCGGCGAACTCGGTGTGCCACAACCGGTCGTAGCCCTCGCGGGCGTGGGCCGCCCGGACGACCACCTCACCCAGGACCTCGGCTGCATCGGTGAGCTCGCCGGTGGCCCGTCCGAGGTCGTCGAGCGAGCTGATCCTCACCTCGACGCCGTCGACGGGTGGACCGACACACACACCGTCGCCGCCGGTCGCCATCTCGATCGCGTCGAGGCTGATGCTCGCGACCGGCAGGCACTCGGTCATCCCGTAGGGGGTGTGAGCCGACACGTTCGGGAACAGGTCGGCTGCGGCACGGAGCAACGACGGCCGGACCGGCGCACCCGCCGACAACACGATGCGGACCTGCTCGAACGCCTCCCGGTGACGGGCGGTGAGCTGGTCTGCGGTCCGCACGACGTTGGCCAGGGCGGCCGGTGAGGCGAAGACCATGGTTGCGTCGCAGCGCACCGCAGCGTCCCCGAGTGCCTGAGCCGTGAGGGTGCCGGGCGCAGCCACGTCCATGTCCGGAACGACCGACGAGATGCCCATGGCCGGCCCGTAGAGCGCGAAGGGAGCGAACGCCGCGACCAAGCGGTCGTCGGTCGTGATGCCGAAGAGGCGGGTGAGGACGTCGCGCTGTGCCTCGAGTCGACCATGGGTGTAGACGACTCCCTTCGACGGCCCCGTCGACCCGGACGTGAACACCACTGCCGCCACGTCGTCCTGTCTCGGCACCGCGCTGAACGTGCCACCGGACACCCGGATCGACGCGAGATCGTCGGTCACGCCGAGGACGCGCGTGCGACTCGCCGAGAGGGCGACGGTGGAGAACCGTCGACCAGGCCAGCGCAGCGCCCGAGCGGCGAGGAGCGCCCTGGGAACGCCGACGAGATGATCGGGGGCCGCAGCCTTGATCGCCGCATGCATCCCAGCGGGGCCGAGACCCGAGTCGACGAGCACGACCACGGCCCCCAGTCGCCAGCAGGCGTAGAGCACGACCGCGAGGTCGACTCCTGGCGGGACCATGAGCGCCACCCGCTCGCCGGCACGAATGCCGGCGAGGTCGAAGCCGGCGGCGGTGCTCTGGACGAGCCGATCGAACTCGGCGAACTCGACCCCTCGCGACCCATCGTTCATCTCGGCGACGGCGAGCTCGTCTCCGAGGTCGGCATGCGTCTCGGGCAACGAGGAGAGACGGTCGCGGCGGGAGATGGCTTCCGTGGCCGGACGAGAGCCGATCCAGTCGACGATCGCTCCGACGGCGTCGACGTCCTCGGACACGAAGTGGGAGGCATTGGGGTAGCGATGCACGTCGGCATGCGGGAGGCGACGCTCGAGATCGTGCAGGTAGAGGTCCGAGAAGACCAGATCCTTCGCCCCCCACAGCAGCAGGGTCGGTGTGTCGGCCAGGTCGTCGAGGCCGCTCGCGATGTCGTCGAGTGCCCTTGCGCTGGGGTGCTCGGGCGAGAGCGGGATGTCAGCGACGAACTCACCGATCGCCTTGCGTCGATCGGCGGAGCGGTCAGGGCGCGAGGAACCCCTCCCGGATCGCACGCGAAGGTCGCGGCCGCGACATGTCGAACGCGCCACGGATGAATCCGGTCGAGGCGACCGTCATCGCCCTCAGCAGCGGCTTCGATCGCACGATGCGGATCACGCTCGGTGCGGGCGACCCGGCGGGCTGGTGCACCGCGGTGTTCATGAGGACCACTCCCTCGAGTTGGTCCGGATGACGCTGGGCCCAGCCGAGCGAGATGGGTCCGCCCCAGTCGTGAGCGACGGTGATCACCGGACCGTCGATGCCCATCTCGTCGGTCAGCTCAGCCAGATCGGTGATCCGGGTGGCCAGGCGACGCATGACGCCGGACCGTTCGGAGTACCCCATCTCGAGCTGATCGACGGCGACCACCCGAACGCCCTCGGGTGCCTCGGCCAGCAGGTTGCGGAACAGGAACGACCACGACGGGTTCCCGTGCACACACAGCAGGGTGAGCTCGGGGTCCGCGACCCCGTTGTCGAGGACGTGCCACGTACGACCCACCCCGTCGGTGGCGGGAACGTGAACCAGCGTCGACCACGCCGGGTCGAGACCCTCGATGCCGCGGGGTGGCAGCTGCGCAGCCGCCGCGGGAGGCTCGGCTACCACTCGAGTTCGATGAGGCCTGCGTTCAGACCCGAGCCGATGCCGAGGCACAGCACCGAGTCGCCGGGCGCGAGGGAGTCGGCGACCGAGGCAAGGGTGATCGGGATGGCCGCGGGGCCGATGTTCCCGTAGTGGGGGAAGGTCTTGGGGACCTTGTCGGGGTCGATGTCGAGCACGGCGAGCACCGCGTCGGTGTGGACCTCGGAGACCTGATGGAGGATGTAGCGATCTCGGCCGCCCCACGTGTCGCCGGCACCGGCTTCGGACCAGGCGATCTTGACGAGTTCGGTGCCCGCGTCGAGCAGCCCTCGGGTGTCGGTGGTCATGCCTTCGAGTCCGCCGACGCACAACTCGTGATGCTGGGTGGCAGCTCGGAAGAACCCGCCGACCACCCGATGTGAGCCAGGGTTCTCGGAATGGCGACCCAGGACCATGGCGGCGGAACCCGACCCCAACGTGAGCGTTGCGAAGTTGGCGATGATGTCGGGCAGACCCTCTCCGGTCTCGTTGAGCCGGTTGATCGTGTTGTCGTACACCTCGCGCGTGCCTTCGCCGTCGACGATCAGCGCGTAGTCGACGTGGCCGGCGTCGATCATCACGCCTGCCACTTGCATGGCGTTCACGAACCCGAGGCAGGCGTTGACCAGATCGAAGTTCAGGCAGGTGGACGCCAGGCCGAGCCGGTCGTGGACCGAGACCGCGCTCGACGGTTCGAGCCGGGCGCGGCACACACTCGTGTCGATCAGCAGGCCGATGCGTGAACGATCGACGCCCGAGGCGACGATGGCTTCTTCGCCCGCGAGCGCTGCGGCGTCAGTGAACGAGACGTCTTCGGGCCACATGCGCCGCTCGCGGATCCCTGCAAGGGATTCGAGCAGACCGGGCTTGCCGTCGGTCCGCTCGTAGAACGGTCGCAATCGTTCATCGACCTCGGCGGAGGTGACGACGATCGGCGCTTCGCATGCCTCGAGCGAGACGATGCCGACGTTCTCGAGCCGGAAGTGAGCGTTGTGGTTCATGGTGGCCGATCGGCTGTGCGCTGGTGACCCCACATCCTACGGGCCGGGAGTGCGATCGCCCCCCACCCCCGTCGAGAGAGGCCCTCAGCGTCGGCTCCTCAGGCCGGCAGCGGGGTGGATCCGTAGCGACGTTGATGGATGATCGCGGCGACCAATCCCGCCGGAATGGGGAGCCAGAACGACATGAGCCGGTAGACGAGGGCAACGCTCACCGCGTCGGCGGCCGAGACGCCGGCAAGGGTCAGCATGCCGGTCAGACCGGCTTCGACGAACCCCAGCCCGCCCGGCGTCAGCGGGATCATTCCCAACAACAGCGCGCTCGCGAAGGCCAGGAGGACGAGGGACGGCCGGGCGTCCGAGCCGAAGGCGGCCAGCGCCGCGAGCAACGTGAAGAAGTCGAACGCGGCCCGGCCGACCGCGTACAGCGTGGCTCGGCGCCAGCCCTCGCCGAGCGCCGTCTTCAGTTCGTTGCGCTCGGTCAGGAGGACCTCGGTGGCCGCGTCGTCGGGCGGGCGCCCGATCTTGCGTTTGAGCCCATCGACGCCGCGCCCGACCCAGGTGAGGATGCGGTCGTCGGCGATCACGGCGACTGCGATCAGCAGGAGCACGACGAAGAACGCTGCACCGATCCATGCCGCGTTCAGCAGGCTCTCGGGAGCCGGGCCGCCGATCAGGACCGCCGGCAAGGCGATGAGCGGCAGCGCGAGGGTCGTGCCCAACTGCAACAGTCCGGCCGCTGTCATGCCCGAACTCGCGGTGGCCGTCTTGATGCCTGCACTCCGGAGCAGCCGGAACTGGGCGGCGGCCCCGGTGGCCGGTCCTCCGGGGAGGATGCGGCTGAAGGCGTTGCCGGCCAGTTGCGAGGTGATCACCGGAACCCAGCGGGTCGTGCGCAGGACCAGCCGTTGGAGCGCCCAGAGGAACGCGAAGGCGGCGACCTGGCACGCGGCCGTGAGCACGATCCACGCGGGACTGATGACCGAGACCTGATCCCACGACGAGAACACCTCGAGGACGCTCGGCCCGACGAAGTAGAGCGAGATCGCGGTGACGAGGAGTGCGCCGCCACGGTTCAGCGCCTTGCGAGGGAGTCGTAACCGTCGGGAGACGGCATCGGACGGGTCCGCTGGCGCGGCGACGCGCTTCGGATCCTCCATCGTTGTCTCCCGTTGCCGACCGAAACCGCCACGTTACCGCCGCCTCAGCTGGCCACGGGGCCGCTCGAGGGCCGCGGACCCGCGCCTCGATGATCCGCCACGATCTCGTGGCCGGGAACGAAACCGTCCTCAGCTGAGCTGGGTCCAGCTGCCGTGGCCTTCGTCGAGGAGGCGAGCGGTCGACCGATAGCACGACTTGGAGACGAAGGGGTCGACCTCGCCTGCCCTCGTTCGGCACAGCTCGGCCTTCAGCGCACGCGCTTCGACGACCTCGGGCTCGCGGCCCGTTCCGAGGGCGAGGATGTCGACGACGTGGAGGGCGAGTTGGGTGTCGCCCGCCTCGGCGAGGGTGCGGGCCCGTTCGAGCACTGCCCGCGGGTCGGAGATCGCAGATCGCACCGCCTCGGCGGCCTCGCCGGATGGCGCCGGATGCAACGTGGTGGGGTTGCGGTCCCACCAGCCGTTCTCTTCTCGATAGAGGTCGCGCACGATGTAGTCGGGTGCGCCGTAGAGCGGGAGCATCCACGGCTGATCGAAGAGGTGGTCCGGGTAGGTCATGTCGTTGACGATCTCGACCTCGTTCATCCCCGCGTTCATGCGGCGCACGACCTCGTCGCGCAGCCACCGAAGCGCCTCGGCCGTCGCCAGCAGCTGATGTTCGACGGCCTCGTCCTCGATCATCGGACCGAACTCGGTCACCAGACGCGACGCCCCGAGCGCGGCCAGGCGTTCGAGGGTCTCGGCCCAGCGGATGGTGAAGCGTTGGGTCCGGAGCGGGGTTCCGATGTTGGGAATCGAGAAGCCCGGCGTGGCCGCCCCACCGAAGAGCAGGCCGTCGTCGGGAAGCCACACCGCGAGCGCATCGTCGACCTCGGACGGAGCCCAGATCAGTTCGACCCGCCGGGCACCGTCGACCAGGGTCATGCGGTCGCCGAAGGTCTCGGTCGGGTCATGCAGCGTCATGCCCAGGGCCAGCACGTCCAGCGGGACCGGGTTCCTGGCCGGGAACTGAATCGACGCCATGCGGCGCTGGAGCTCGTCGGTTTCGCGGTAGCGCCGGTGGCGGGCGAGCAGGTTCTCGTGGGCGACGAGGCGCGGCGGCGGGTCGCCCCGGTGGGCGTTGTGTCGCTGCCACACGTCGACGGCGGCGTTGTAGCCGTGGTGGCCGTGGCTGTAGACGATGGCGTGGACCGGCGCCTCGGTGTGCTCGCGCAGGGTGGCGATCATGCCCTCGGCGTGGCGCGGACCACTCGAATCGATCACCACCACCCCGGCATCGGTCTCGATGGACAACGAGTTCCCCTGCCCCGGCAGCACCACGAGACCGTCGCCCAGAACCTGTCCCGCCAGCGCACCGACCAGGATGTCGGCCGACTTCTTCTGGTCACTCATCGATGTGCCCTTCCTTCAGCGCGGGGTGGGAATCGGTGCGGCCGATCTTCTCCGCTCGCGCAGCGACCGGGCCTTGTCGGCTCGCTTGGCGCGGAGCTTCTCGCCGCGGCAGAACTCGAGCGGGTCGAAGTCCTCGGGATCCGGCGGGATCCGGTCGGTCTCGAGGAGCGGTTGCCCGAGGAAGAACTCGACGATGAGGTTGCGGTCGAGGATGTCGCCGGCGCAGGACACGCCGCCGCTCATGGCACCGGCGATGCCGTGCCCGCTCACGGTGTTGGCGCCGACCACCCACAGGCCGTCGATCTCGGTGCGATGGGACGGTCGGTTGTGGCCCACCTGGTCGGGTGAGTGCATGTAGCCGTAGCTGGTCCCGCCCGTGCTGTGGGTGTAGCGCTCGTGCGAGAGCGTCGTCGCGGTCTCGACATGGACGATGTCGTCGCGAAACGGACCGAGCACCGACTCGGCGGCGCTGATGAGCTGGTCGGTGAGCTGTTCCTTGCGCTCGCGGTACGTGTCGTTTCGTCGGTACGAGCCACCCTCGGCTGGTCCGTCCTCGACACCCCAGAACTCGTGGCCGCGGGGCGACAGGGTCATGATCTGGAAGTTGGTGTGGCCGGGTGGGCACAGCTCGGGATTCCCCGGATCCTTGCGGGACGCCATGGCGACGTAGGCGAACGGCACGTCCTCGTCGGGGAGTCGGCCGCGGTCGAGCTCCTCGTAGAGCTCGTCGGTCCGATAGTCGCCGAACACGAAGTAGTTGGTGTTCGGCCCGTCGATGAGCTTGTCGACCACGACGTAGGTGCACACCAGACCGAGCGTCATCTCGGCCTCGTCGGCCCACGCCGCCGTTCCGGGTGCGACGTGATCGTGCCCGACCAGGTGATCGATCGTGCGTCGGTAGTCGGCATTGCTCACGATGATCGGGGCGACGATCTCGTCGCCGTTCTCGAGCCGAACTCCCGTGGCGCGGCCGTCCTCGATCGTGATGCGGTCGACCGGCGAGAGCGTGCGTACCTCGCCGCCGCATGCTTCGATGACCTGCACGAGCCGGGCGGCGATCATCTGCCCACCGCCCTCGGGGTAGTAGGCCCCGTTCATGTAGTGATTGATGATCTGGGCGTGCATGACGATGGCCGACTGCTTCGGACCACCCGCATACAGCCCGGACCAGTGGTCGAGCACTGCCCGAGCCTCCGGCGACAGCTCGCCTTCGTCGAACAGGTCGGACAGCGGTCGCATGGCCCACCGGTCGTAGGTCGGACGGTCTTCGCCGAACATCATCCGCGCCTCCTGGGCGACGGTGCGCAGCACGGTGATGCATCGCTCGATCCCCGCACGGTCGTTGGGGAACTGAGCGACCAGCCGCTCCTGGTACTCCTCCCAGCCGGCGGGAACCCGGAACGTGAAGTCGGGGAAGTGCAGCGTGTCGAACCCGTCGCGATCCATCGGCCGGAACGTCATCCGATCCCCTAGCCCGAGGCCGGCGAAGATGTTGGTGAACAGCTCACCTTCTCCGCACTCGCCGATGTAGTGCACGCCGACGTCGAACTCGTACCAGTCGTTGCCGTGATGGCGCCGGAACACCTGCGTGTTCCCACCGGCCACGTCGTGCCGCTCGACGACCAGCACCCTCTTCCCGGCTGCGCTGAGGCAGGCGGCGGTGGTCAGCCCACCCGGGCCCGAGCCCACGACGACCGCATCCCAGGGTTCAGTCGCCATCCGCAGAGTCTCGCGCGATGCGCGACCCCGCGTTCGTGCTCCTCAGACGAGGTGGGTCTTGGGGAGATGCGTCAAGCCGCCGGCCGCCAGTTCGGCGACAGCGGGGACCGGATCGGGGTCGAGGAAAACGGACTCGTCGGCGGGGTCGAACTCGCGTCCGGTTCCGTCTTCGATCCACACGCTCGCCTCGAGCGCGATGCCGTTCGGATCGGTGAAGTAGACCGACCTCATCACGCCGTGGTCGACGAGCTCGGTGACATCGGACCCGGCCGCGATGAGACGCTGACGCAGGACCTCCAACGACTCGAGGTCGGGCACGTCGAACGAGAGGTGGTCGAGTTGGACCGGGTACGGCGCGGGCGACCCGGCGCCCTTCTCGAACGTCTCGGCTCCCTCGACCTCGAAGAAGGCCACGGTGTTGTGGGGCGACATCTCGAAGAAGTAGTGGCGCATCGGTCCGGCCATCAGGGTCATGACCAGGGGCATGTCGAGCACCCCGGCATAGAACCGAACGGTCGCGTCCATGTCGGGCGTGACGAGGGCCAGGTGGTTGATCCCCCGCCACTTCGGCGACGGTGGAAGTTCCGGTGCGGTCATGGCTGCTCCTCTGGTCGATCGGACACCTGCCGACGGTATCGAGGACGTTCCGTGACTGCTCCTCTCGCCGTCAGCCGCGGAGATGATCGGCGTGGACCGCCGGGGTGGCGGACACGAACGCGTCTGCCGCCTCGAGCTGTGCGGCCACCGACAACAGCAGGTCCTCGCGCCCGTAGGCCGCCACGATCTGGACCCCGACCGGCAGGCCATCGTCGGTCTGGGCCAGCGGCAGCGAGATGGCCGGTTGTCCCGAGACGTTGAACGGCGAGGTGTAGGCGGCGTAGGGGATCGAGGCCGTGAGGCCACGAATCGGATCGTCGGCTGCAGCCGTCAGTTCGCCGAGGCGCGGAGCCGGCTGACAGGTCGTGGGTGTCACGAGCAGATCGAAGCCCGACTCCCACCAGTCGGCGATGCCGCGCCGGTAGGTGTGCATGGCGGCCTGGGCCTTCATCAGGTCGAAGCCCGACACCGAGGCAGCCATCTCGGCCATCACCCAGGTGGCCGGCTCGACGTCGTCGGCGGTCACGGGCCGTCCGAGCATGCCGCCGATGCGATCGAGCGAGAGCTGGGCCCCGGCCATCCACATCGCAGTGAACTCGCCCGCCATCGATTCGTCGTCGAGCGTCGGCGGATGGCCCTCGGTCACCTCGTGGCCGAGCTCGGACAACTGCTGAGCGGTCGCCTGGACGGCCGACCGGCAGGTTGGGTGGAGCTCGAGCGCAGCCTGCGGGGCGTCGGCCCAGAACCCGACCTTCAGCATCCCGGGGTCGGTCCCGACACATCCCGCATACGGACGTCCGAAGTCGGGAGCGATCACTCCGTCCCCGAGCGTCGGGATCGCCGACACGTCGAGAATGGCGGCTGCGTCGCGCACCGTGTGGCAGACCACGTGCTGGACCGACAGGCCCCATTCGTCCTGGAGCGGGCCCATCGGGACCCGGCCGCGGCTCGGCTTCAGCCCGACGAGGCCGCACATCGCTGCGGGAATGCGGATGCTTCCACCCCCGTCGCTCGCGTTGGCGGCCGGGATCATGCCCGAGGCGACGGCTGCGGCTGCGCCGCCGCTCGACCCGCCCGTGCCGTGCCCGGTGTTCCACGGATTCCTCGACGGCCCGTACGACTCGGGTTCGGTGGTCGCCACGAGCCCCAGCTCCGGGGTGTTGGTGCGGCCGATGATCACGAACCCCGCGGCTCGGTAGCGCTGGGTGATGGCCGAGTCGATGTCGGCCCGGTAGTCGGCCTCTTTGAGGGCCTTGACCCCCAGGTGCAGCGGCTGGCCGGCCATGGCCGGCCAGAGGTCCTTGAGCAGCATCGGGACCCCGCGGAACGGTCCATCGGGTAGATCACCCTGGGCTTCGGCCAGCGCCGCATCGAACCGTTCGGTGACCACGGCATTGAGGTCACCGTCGAGCGCTTGGATACGGTCGATGGCTCCTGCGACCGCATCGCGGGGCGAGCAGTCGTTCCGGCGGATGGCATCGGCGAGACCGACGGTGTCGAGCGAGTGCAGTTCGGGCATCTGCGAAGGGTATTCGACGCCTGCTCGCCGCTCGCCGGAACCGGGATCTCGGGCCTTCGGCCCCTACGCAACGGCCGAGCGGCTGCCTAGGATCGGGGGCGACCATGAAGCGATTCACCAACATCTTGTTCAGCCCACTCGGCGACGACGACAACGCCGCCGCCGCCCGTCGCGTCGCGGAAGTGGCCACCCAGAACGAGGCCCGGCTGACCCTGTTGGGCGTCGTGCCCGAACCGTCGAGGTTCGAACGGCTGATCAACTCGGCAACGTACCTGAAGCAGGCGCAGGAGGCCGAGCTCGCGGCCGCCGAGAAGAGGCTCAGCCGCTGGGCGACCCACGCCGACTGCCCGGTCGAACGGGTCACCGACACCGGCAGCCATGCGATCGCCATCATCGAACGGGTGATCAGCGAAGGCCACGACCTGGTCGTCATCACTGCGGATGCGGGTCACGAGACGCACGCGACCGTCGAGCGGCTCTACCGGAAGTGCCCGTGCCCGGTGTGGGTCATCCGCCCGAGCCGGGCCCGCGTGCAGCGGGTGCTCGCGGCGGTCAACCCCGACCCCGAAGAACTCGACCTCAACCGCACCGTGCTCGAACTCGCGGCGTCGATGGTCGAGCGGTTCGGCGGCGAGTTGCACCTCGTGCATGCCTGGGAGCTCTACGGAGAGGCGACCTTGCGAGGATCGGGCTTCCTGCGCACCTCGGCCAGCGAACTCGCAGCGTTGCTCGACGCCGAGGAGGCTTCCCACCGCCACGCCCTCGACGAACTGATGAACGAGAGCGGCCTCGGGCACTTGCCCTGGAAGGTCCACCTGGTGAAGGGCGCGGCCGACCACGTCGTGCAGGCGGTCGTCGATCGGTCCCGGATCAACCTGCTCGTCATGGGAACGGTCGCCCGCACCGGAATCCAGGGGGTGGTGATCGGCAACACGGCCGAACAGATTCTCGAGACCGTTCCGTGTTCGGTCATCGCCGTGAAGCCACCGGGGTTCGTCTCACCGCTCGACCGTCACCCAGCCTGACGACGCCTATTCGGCCCAGGCCTTGATCTTCTCGATCGTCCGGAGGGGGTCGGGGCCCTCGGGGTTGACGTTGAGATGGGTGACACCGACGTCCTTGAAGACCTGAAGCCGCTCACGCACCCGGCCCTCGTCGCCGATGAGCGCCGAGAGGTCGATGTACTCGTCCGGCACGGCGGCGATGGCCTCGGCTCGCTTGCCCGAGAGGAACAGGTCCTGGATCTCCTCGGCCTCCTGCTCCCAGCCGTAGCGCTTGAACAGGTCGTTGTAGAAGTTCTTGGACTTCGCTCCCATGCCCCCGACGTAGAAGCCGATGAGGCCACGGGCCGCCTCGCGTGCCTGCTCGACGTGCGGGCCGTCGCCGAGCGCGACCGTGCCGCCGGCCAGGATCTGGAGCGGCGCTCGATCGGCGGGACGCTTGGCCTTGCCGGCGGCGAGCGCGTCGCCCCACACCTGTTCGAAGCGGTCCGGGACGAAGTGGATCGTCTGCCAGATGTCGGCCACCTCGGCGGTGAGTTCGACGTTCTTGGGTCCGATCGACGCAATGGCGATGGGGATGTCGTTCTCGGGCGGCCGATTCATGAACTTCAGCGGCTTGCCCAGTCCGGTGCCCCCCTCGACGAGGGGCAGGCTGTGGGCACGACCTTCGTGGGAGACCTTGTCGCCACTCCACACCTTGCGACAGATGTCGATGGTGTCGCGGGTTCGGCCGAGGGGCTTCTCGAACGGCACTCCGTGCCAGCCCTCGATCACCTGAGGACCCGAAGAACCGAGGCCGAGGACGAACCGGCCCCCGGAGAGCGCGTCGAGGGTCGCCGCCGTCTGGGCGATGAGCGCCGGGCTCCGTGAATAGAGCGGGATGATCCCGGTCATGAGCTGCATGCGCTCGGTCTGTCCGGCGAGGAATCCGAGGGTGCTCACCAGGTCGTAGCCGTAGATCTCAGCGCCCCAGACGAGATCGACACCCGCCGACTCGAGATCGCGGGCGTGCGCGGCCAGCTTCTGTGGGTCGCCGTTGAAGCCGATGGTCGTGCTGATCTTCACGTTCCGATTCCTTCGCGGTTGCCAGAGGAGAGTGCGATCATCTCACGCCCGCGAGACTCGGGTGCGTTCGGGCCACACTGGGGAGATGGCGCGTCGTGTGAGGTGTCGGTGACCGACCGGATCGAAGAGAAGATCGCGGCGCGGGCCCTCGCCTACGTGCTCGATCCACCCCGCGGAGACGATCCCGTCATCGACTTCGCCTCGCCGCACGAGCTGCTCGAAGCCTTCGCTCGCACGGGCGGGATCGCGCTGGCCGACCGGGTCGCGCCACGCGATGCACGAGCCGTCCTCGACGCGGTCGACCTGACGATTCGCCACTCGGTCCACACCAGCCACCCGCGGTTCCTCAACCAGAACTTCGCCGGCCCCGACCCGGTGGCCGTGGTGGGCGACTGGCTGGGCGCCGCCCTCAACACCACCGGGGCGACCTTCGAGGCCGCACCGGTGTTCACACTCATGGAGTCGGCCGTCCTGTCGAAGCTGGCGCGGTTGGCGGGCTACCCGGTGTCCGACTCGATGCTCGACACCCCTCCCGGCCTCTTCTGCCCCGGTGGGTCGACCGCCACCCTCTACGCGCTGCAGCTGGCCCGGCATCGCCGCGACGCCGACCTGGTCCGCCGCGGCGCCGGACCCGAACGGCTGGTGGTGTTCGTGTCGTCGAGCGGGCACTACGCCGCCAAGAAGTCGGCGGCGTTGCTCGGTCTCGGAACGGAAGCGGTCATCGAGGTCGAGACCGACCCTGACGGGGCGATGGTCCCGGCAGCACTCGAGTCCGCCGTCGGCGAGGCCACGGAGCGGGGAGAGGTTCCGTTCGCCGTCATCGCCACGGCGGGCACGACGGTCACCTCGGCCTTCGACGATCTCGACGCCCTGGCCGACGTCTGCGAACGACATGGGCTCTGGCTCCATGTCGATGGCTGCTACGGAGGGTCGGCGCTGTTCTCACCCGACCAGTCGCACCGTCTCGCCGGCGTCGAGCGCTCGGACTCCTTCGTGTGGAACCTGCACAAGATGATGGGCATCACCCAGCAGTGCACCGCGCTGCTGGTTCGCGACCCGGCCCAGCTGGCACCGTGCTTCGCAACGGGGGCCAGCTACCTGTTCCAGCCCGACAAACAGTACGCCGAGCTCGACTCGGGCGATCGCACGTTCCAGTGCGCTCGCCGCATCGACGTGTTGAAGCTCTGGCTGACCTGGATCGTGCGGGGCGACGACGGGTTCGCCGATCGTGTCGACCACGCGGTCGCCTTGGCCGAACACGCTCGTGCGGCCATCGAATCCAGGGACGAATTCGTGACGGTGGTCGCCGGCGACTTCACCAACGTCGTCTTCGCCTGGGTGCCACCCGACCTGCGTCCCGTCGACCTCGCGGCCGCGAGCGAGCAGGTCCGACGACGGCTTCATGGTCTCCCCCCGGCGATCAAGGCCCGGATGCAGGCCGACGGCACGGCGATGGTCGGGTTCCAGCCGGTGCACGGCATCAACACCTTCCGTTTGCTGTTCATGAACCCCGAGGTCTCCGAGGACGATGTCGACGCGGTCCTCGCCCTCATCGCCAGGTACGGAGTCGCAGCCGAGGGTGGCTGAGGCCCGCTGCCTGACCCGCGTCGCGATCGACGAACCGGCCGGCGCCGGGATCGCCTGGCCCCCGCGTAGCCGGCGAGGCCGAGCGGATGGCGGCCGGGGGAAACAGTCGCTGGTCGGCCCGGGCCGAGCGGCTGGGGCGGCGGCTAGTCTCGGGACATGGGAAGCAGCACGAGCAAGCCCCGCAAGGGGCACGAGCACCCGAAGCACCTCCCGAAGGTCGGCACACCCGCCAACGACAAGTGGGAACACGACGAGCGCATGAAGCATGCGTTCGGGTCGGGCGGAATGCAGATCGTGATGGGCGTGCTGGTGGTCCTCGGAATCCTCGGCCTGCTCCTGCTCGCCTTCTAGACGTCGCTACTCCTCGCCGGCAGCGGCGACGTCCTCGTCCATCGCCTTCTCGTCGGCCTCGAGGTCCTTGCGCTTCACCTCGGCCGCGTTGGCCAGGACGTTCTCGATCTGTACGCCGAGATCGGTCACGGCGACCACGATGATCCCGCTCTGCCCGGCATCGAGGTGTTCGCCGAGATCCATGAGGTCGCTCCGGCTCATGCCGGCCGTCACGTGTCCGGCGACCGCGCCGAGAATGGCACCGCCTCCGGTCGTCGCTGCCAGCAATCCGGTGCCGATCGCCGCCGCAGGGAACAGCGCGATGACTGCGCCCGTGGCCAGGCCGATGCCGGCGCCGCGCCAACCTCCGCTGCGGGTCGGCTGCTCGTGCTTCTTGACGATCGTCACCTTGCCCTTCTCGTCCTTGTTGAGGATCGCGGCGTCGAAGGTGTCGATGATCTTCAGGTCGTAGTAGAGCGACTTCACCGCGTCGTAGTCGCGTTCGGCAGCTTCGGCGCTGTCGTAGCGGGCCCCGAAGAGGACGAGCTTGTCTTGGGCGGCCATGAGGTTGCTTCCTTGGGTAGCGAGTCTTCACCGCAGGCGTAGTCGGCGGTCGGGCACGCGCCCGCCACTCCGAGACTACCGACGACCGGCTGGCATAGTCTTCTGGCAACGACAGACGAGGAGTCGTCATGGCCAAGCTTCGGTTCGAGAAGCGGATGAGCGACCAGGACGCGCTCATGTGGGCGATCGAGAAGGACCCGCTCCTCCGATCGACGATCACGAGTGTCACCCTGCTCGAGAAACAACCCGATCACGATCGGTTCGCCGAACAGATCGACCATGCCAGCCGAGAGGTCCCGCGGTTGCGCCAGCGGGTGGTGAGCGCCCCGTTCGGCATCTCTCCGCCGGAGTTCGTGATCGATCCGAACTTCGATCTCGACTACCACGTGCGGTTCCAGAAGGCACCCGGCGAAGGCACCGTCCGCGAGTTGTTCGACTTCGCCGCGCCCTTCGCGATGAGCGGGTTCGATCGAGCCCGCCCGTTGTGGGAGTTCGTGATCGTCGACGGGCTCACCGACGGACGCTCCGCCCTGGTGCAGAAGATGCACCACAGCCTCACCGACGGCGTCGGGGCCATGAAGCTGTCGATGGCCTTCCTCGACACCACCCCGGAGGGCAAGCCCCTCGGCCGACTCCCGGAGGCACCGGATCCCGAGTCGCCCGAGCCACTGCGGATGATCCGCGAGGGTGTCGTGCACGAGACCCGGCGGGCGATGGGCATCGCCGGCCGCATCCCGGGCCGGATGCTCGAGAACGCCACCGACCCCGTGGGCTCGGCTCGGCGGTTCGGCGAACTGGCCTCCTCGACTGCTCGGATGTTGAAGCCGGTGTCCGAGCCCCTGAGCCCGATCATGACCGGAAGGTCGCTCTCGGTCCGGTTCGACCACCTGACCGCCTCGCTGCCCGAGATGAAGGCCGCCGCCAAGACCGTCGACGGCAAGCTCAACGACGCCTTCGTCGCCGGTGTGGCCGGTGGGCTCCGCCGCTACCACGACAAGCACGGCGTGGCCGTCGACGAGTTGCGGATGACGATGCCCATCAACATCCGATCCGACGACGACGAGATCGTCGCCGGCAACCAGTTCGTCCCGGCCCGGTTCACGTTCCCGATCTCGATCGAGGATCCGGCCGAGCGGATGCGGGCGATCCACCGCCTCGTCGACGAACAGCGTCACGAGCCGTCCCTCGGCATCGTCGAGCCGATCTCCGGCGTGCTCAACCGACTGCCGCTGACGCTGACCACGAGCCTGTTCGGTTCGATGCTCAAGGCGATCGACGTGGTCACCAGCAACGTGCCCGGCGCACCGATGCCGATCTACATCGCCGGGGCGAAGATGCAGGCGAACTTCGGGTTCGGCCCGCTGAGCGGCTCGGCGAGCAACATCACCGTGCTCAGCTACGTCGACGAGCTCCACCTCGCCATCAGCACCGATCCGGCCGCGGTGCCGGACCCCGAGCTCTACGTGGAGTGCCTCCGCGACGGCATCGACGAAGTCGCCGCGCTCGCCGGCTGAACGCAAGAACGGCGCATCAGGAGAAGGCCAGGCCCTCGAAGTCGCCGGAGCTGCGCCAGCCATCGATGTAGGAGAAGAACGCGGAGGCTCCCTGCGGGTAGCCGACGTAGAACGCGGCCGCCGGGCCCGGGTCCTGGCCTTCGTTGTTGTAGTAGCCCGGGGTGCAGTCGGGGGATCCGAGCATCCGGCCTCCCCCCGAGAGCAGCAGGTCGATCCACGCCTGCTCGGCCTCCTCGGTGACCTCGACCCGTTCGAGGCCGGCCTGTTCGGCGTGGGCCACGACAGCACCGATGGTCTTGCCCGACTCGGTCAGGTTGTGCGGAACGTTCGAGATCAGGTTGGCGCCCTGGGTCGGCTGCACCATGAACATGTTCGGGAAGCCGTGCACGTGGATGCCGTGCATCGTGCGCATCCCGTCCTCCCAGTACGACGAGAGCGTGCGGCCGTCGCGACCGGTGACGTCGAAGCCCCGCCGACGGGTGTGGTCGGTTCCGACCTCGAACCCCGAGGCGTAGATGATGCAGTCGACGTCGTGGGTGACGCCGTTGGCGACGACCCCGGTCGGGGTGATGGCCTCGACGCCCTTGCCGTCGGTGTCGATCAGGCGGCAGCCGGGTTCGTTGAACGCCTGGAGGTACTCGTCGTGGAAGCACGGCCGCTTGCAGAGCTGGCGATACCACGCCTTGAGGTGCTCGGCGGTGTCGGGGTCGTCGACGAGTTGCTCGGCACGCGAGCGGATCTCGGTCATCTTCTCGAAATCCGAGTCCTCGTAGGCGGCGAGCATGCCCTCGGGTGTCCGCTCGTCGGGCGGAAGCGCCGCGATCCGCTCGCGGATGCGCCGTGCCAGGTCGGTCCAGCCGTCCATCACCAGATCCTCTTCGGCGTGACCCATGGTCTGATTGGCGGTGAAGTTGTCGAGCCACCGTTGCTGCCAGCCGGGAGTGGCGATCTCGGCGAACCAGTCGGGATCGGTCGGCTCGTTCGCCCGGACGTCGACCGAGCTCGGTGTGCGCTGGAAGACGAGCAGTTCCTTCGCATCGCGGGCGAGGTGGGGCACGCACTGCACCGCCGTCGCGCCCGTGCCGATGATGGCGACCCGCTTGTCGCGCAGCTTCTCGAGGGGTGCGCCGGACGGGTCGCCGCCGGTGTAGTCGTAGTCCCAACGGCTGGTGTGGAAGCTGTGGCCCTCGAACGACTCGATGCCATCGATGCCCGGCAGCTTGGGAACGTGCAGGGGCCCGGTGCCCATGGCCAGGTACTGGGCCGTGAACTCGTCGCCCCGGTTGGTGCGAACGATCCAACGCCCACGCTCGTCGTCCCACTCGACGTCGGTGACCTCGGTGTGGAAGAGCGCATCCTCGTAGAGGCCGAAGTGCTTCCCGATGCGTTGACAGTGCTCGAGGATCTCGGGTGCGTGGGCGTACTTCTCCGACGGCATGTGGCCGGTTTCCTCGAGCAGCGGCATGTAGACGAACGAGGCCGTGTCGCACTGGGCGCCTGGATAGCGGTTCCAGTACCAGGTGCCACCGAAGTCGCCGCCCTTGTCGATCAGCCGCACCCGCTCGACGCCGGCCTCCCTCACCCGTGCACCGGTGACGAGACCGGCGAAGCCGCCCCCGACGAATGCGAAGTCGACGTGGTCGTGCACGGGGGCTCGCTCGGCGACCGCCACGTAGGGGTCGTCGAGGTAGTGGCCGAGCTGGCCCTTCACCTCGAGATATTGCGCGTTGCCGTCCGGTCGCAGGCGCTTGGCGCGCTCCTCGGCGTACTTGCGCTTCAGTGCGTCCTTGTCGATCGTGCTCGACACGATGCTCCTCCGTTGACGACGGGCGAAAAGAGCGTAGGCCGAGCGTCAGGTCGCCGCGTCGTCCTCCCGGGTGACCACCGTCCCCGGCATGTCGCCGGCTTCTCTCCACTGCTCGAGGTGGCCGACGTAGTGCATCAGGTTGCCGGGGTGCACCACGTTGCGGGCCGCCTCCATGGTTCGGGAGCCTTCGCTGTTGTGGTAGCTCGGGGTGCAGTTCGCCGAATAGCGACCGAAGCCCTTGCCTGCGTTCCACAACATGGCGAGCCACTCCTCCTCGGCCTCGGCCGAGGCTTCGATCGAGGTGATGCCCTCGGCGTCGCTCGTCGCGATGATCCAGGCGAGGTGTTTGGTCACCTCGGACAGGAAGTGGACGAAGTTGAGCGCGAAGCCGCCCTGGATGAAGTGCAGCACCAGCATGTTGGGGAACTCGGCGCTGAAGATCCCGTGCAGGGTGTGGGCGCCGTCGGCCCATCGCTCGCTCAGCCGCACGCCCCCCTTGCCGACCGGGTCGAACCCGAGGCGGCTGACGAGGCCGGTCGTGACCTCGAAGCCGGACGCGAAGATCAACAGGTCGACCTCGACCACCTCACCGTCGACGACCGGTCCCTTCGCGGCCATCTGCTGCACGCCGCGACCGTCGGTGTCGACGAGGTGCACGTTCGGCTCGTTGAAGGCCTGGAGGTACTCGTCGTGGAAGCAGATGCGCTTGCAGTGCTTGCCGTACCAGGGCTTGAGCGACTCGGCGGTGGCGGGGTCGTCGACGAGGTCCTCGATGCGGGCGCGCATCGATTCCATGGTCTCGAAGTCCAACCGTTCGAGCGCGGCGGCCTCTTCGGGAGTGTCGGCCTCGGTCTGGGTGTCGTCCCACAGCACCTCGGTCCAGCCGTCGTCGACGAGGCACGGCTCGGGCTTCTCGCCGGTGACCGCCGAGGTGAAGTTGGCGATGCGCTCTGCCTGCCAGCCCGGCTCGAGGCTCTCGAACCACTCGACGTCGGTCGGGCGGTTGCCGCGGACGCCCACCGCCGAGGGCGTGCGCTGGAAGACGAACACCTCCTTGGCCGCCCGCGCGAGCTGAGGGACGAGCTGAATGGCCGTTGCTCCCGTCCCGATGATGCCGACTCGCTTGTCGGCCAGCCCGTCCATGGGCTCGGTGGGGCTCCCGCCGGTGTAGTCGTAGTCCCAACGGGCGGTGTGGAACGAACGGCCCTCGAAGTCGTTGATGCCCTCGATGGCGGGCAGCTTCGCCTTGTGCAGGATGCCGCCGGCGGTCACGAGGAACCGGGCCCGCAGCTGGTCGCCGCGGGTCGTCGTGACCAGCCATCGTGCGTCATCGTCGTCCCAGGTGGCCGTCTCGATCTCGGTCTGGAACAGCGCATGCGGGTAGAGGTCGAACTGGCGGCCGATGCGCTGGCAGTGCTCGAAGATCTCGGTGGCCGGTGCGTACTTCATCGTCGGCATGTAGCCGGTCTCTTCGAGCAGCGGCATGTAGATGTAGGACTCGACGTCGCACATGCACCCCGGATAGCGATTCCAGTACCAGGTGCCGCCGAAGTCGCCGCCCTTCTCGACGATCTTGAAGTCGCGGACGCCCTGCCGGATCAGGTTGACGGCGGTCAGCATGCCGCCGAACCCGCCGCCCACGATCACGGCCTGGGTGTCGGTGACGACCGGATCGCGGGTGAAGCCCGGTTCGACCCACGGGTCGTGGTCGAACTCCTCGAACTCGCCGGCCAGCTGTGCGTACTGCGCCAAGCCGTCGTCACGGAGGCGCTTCTCGCGCTCACGCTCGTAGCGCTCGCGCACGGCCTCCATCGGGTCGATGTCCTGTGAGTCGTCCATGACTCCTGCTCCCTCTGTCGGCCGCGGAAGCGACGAGTGTGCCATCGGGCAATTCGCGACTGCGAGTCAGGACCCGGCCACGAACTCCTCGATGCCGGCGAGAAGGCGGTCGACGTCGTCGCTGCACACGTAGGGCGCGAGGCCGACACGCAGTCCCCCGGTGTCGCCGAGCCCGAGCCATCGAGACGCCTCGATGGCATAGAAGGACCCTGACGGAGCCGCGACCGCCCCCGCCCCGAGGTGCTGCGACACCGTCGCGGTGTCGTGGCCTTCGATCGTGAAGAGCAGCGTGGGGGTGCGATGCGCGGCGCGTGAATACAGCGTCACGCCCTCGATGCGTCGCAGCCCGTCCTCGATCCGCGTGCGGAGGGCTTCCTCGTGCGCTTCGAGAGAGGCGAAGGACGCCGTCAACCGCTCGCGACGGCTGCCCGAGGCGAGGGGTTCGAGTCCGGCCAGGAAGTCGATGGCGGCACGACCTCCCGCGAGGAACTCGTACGGAAGCGTGCCGAACTCGAACCGCTCGGGAACCTCGTTGCTCGACGGCAGGAGCTTGTCGGGTCGGAGGGTCTCCAGAAGGTCGGGACGGGCGGCGAGCACACCGAAGTGAGGACCGAGGAACTTGTAGGCCGAGCACATCAGCACGTCGGCGCCCATCTCGTCCAGATCGACCATGGCGTGGGCGGCGAGGTGGACCGCATCGACGTAGACGAGGGCACCGACCTCGTGGGCCAGGCGCGCGATCGACTCGACGTCCGGACGAGTCCCGATCAGGTTCGACGCAGCCGTCACGGCGACGAGCCGGGTGCGCTCCGAGAGCAGGGAACCGACGGCCTCGGGATCCAGCTCGCCCGTGACCGGATCGAAGTCGACCCACCGGACCGTGGCCCCGACGTGCTCGGCTGCCTGCACCCAGGGGCGGATGTTGGCGTCATGATCGAGCCGGGTCACCACGACCTCATCGCCGCGTTCCCACGACGCAGACAGGTGCCGTGAGAAGTCGTAGGTGAGTTGGGTGGCGCTGCGCCCGAACACGATGCCCCTCGGCCGGGCGCCGAGCAGGTCGGCGAACGCCTCGCGAGCATCCGCCACGATCGCGTCGGCGTTCCGCTCGCCCTGGGTCAACTGCCCCCGGTTCGACAGGGGGTGGGCAAGGGCGTCAGCGATCGCAGCGATCACGGGCTGAGGGGTCTGGGTTCCGCCGGGACCTTCGAAGTGAGCGATCCCGCCCAGGAGGGCCGGGAACTGGGCCCGCACTGCTGCGACGTCGTAGGTCATGCCCGCCTTTGTAGCGGTCGAGCGCTGTGCCCCACCTTGCTACGTTCGGCAGTCCCACGTCCGGCGAGGAGGCCGAGTTGACCACCGCAACCCCCGAGCAGACCGCTCTGTTCTGCGAGGCACCCGAGTGGGCCGACATGACCCGGTGGCACGAGGCGGTCGGGAAGATCCGGCGCGAGTCGCCGATCCTCCGCTGCGAGCCCGACGGGTATCAGCCGTTCTGGGTCCTCACCCGCCACGCCGACGTGTTCGCGGTGTCGCGCGACTCGGCGACCTGGGAGAACACGCCGAGAGTCGTGCTCGGGCCCCAGCCCACCCCGGAGGAGGAGATCCAGTTCGCGGCCTTCACTCCCGCGAGCCTGGTCCAGCTCGACGGCGACGACCACACCAAGCACCGCAAGGTGACCAGCGACTGGTTCAAGCCGGCCGCCGTCAAGACCCGGCAGCCGCGCATCGACGAACTCGCCGACGAGTTCATCGAGAAGATGCGGTCGCTGGGCGGTTCGTGCGACTTCGCCAACGACATCGCCCAGCCGTACACGCTGCGGGTGATCATGGACATCTACGGAGTGCCGCCCGAGGACGAGCCGCTGATGCTCAAGCTCACGCAGGGCATCTTCGGTTCGAACGATCCCGAGTACCTCGGCGAAGGCGACGACCCCGGTGCGCTGGTGCTGGCCAGCGTCATGGAGTTCTTCCAGTACTTCAACGAGATGACCGCCGATCGCCGGGCCTGTCCGGCCGACGACCTGGCGAGCGTGATCGCCAACGGCGAGGTCGACGGCGCTCCCCTGGCCGACGACCGGCGGCTCTGGTACTTCATCATCGTCGCCACGGCGGGCCACGACACCACGTCGTTCGCCCTTTCGGGTGGCATGGAGGCCCTGGCCCGCCACCCCGAGCAACTCGAGGCGCTGCGCGATCCGGCGCTCGTCAACAACGCGGCCGACGAGTGCATCCGTTGGACCACCCCGGTCCGCCACTTCCTCCGCTACGCCACCGAGCCGACCCAGGTGGGCGGGGTCGACATCGCCGAAGGTGACCGCGTCCTGCTGTCCTACCCGTCGGCCAACCGCGACGAAGCGGTGTTCGAGCAGCCCGACGTGTTCGACGTGCGTCGACCCGACGCCGACAAGCTGCTGTCGTTCGGCGTGGGCGCTCACTTCTGCCTGGGCTCGCAGTTCGCACGACGCGAGCTGCGCACCCTGCTCACCCGGCTGGGCGCCGAGCTCGACCACGTCGAGCTGGCCGGCGACCCCCAGTGGGCCGAGGGCCACTTCGTGTCGGGGGTCAAGCACCTCCCGCTCGACTACTCGTTCCGCTGACGAGCGGAGTCAGCCGCCGGTGAATCGGGTCCCGGGAGGGTCTTCGGCCCAGCGCGCCGACTCGCCGTAGCGGTTCTCGAAGACCAGGTCGGGTAGCGGAAGACGCCGCACCGATCCGTGCGACCCCACCGGCCTGCCGAGCGGGATGGTCGCCGCGATCGAGACCCCGTCGGGGAGATCGAGCGCGGCGGCCAGCTCCTGTTCGACGTGGAAGTGCCACTGGGTGATCACCCCGCCGTACCCCATCGAGCGGGCGGCCAGGAGCAGGTTCTGACATCCCGGGTAGAGCGACGCCCCGGCCGCGATGTCGGTCCGGCCGCGCGTGTTGCGGAACAGGGCGAGCACGATGACCGGGGCGTCCTGGATGTGGTCCACGAAGTGGTTCATGGTCCGGGCCATCCGCGCCCGCCGGCTCTGATCGTCGTCGTCGGGTTCGTGGCGCTCGCCCTTCCACGCCTCCCGGAAGGACCGGCCCAGCAGCTCGCGCACATCGGTGGCCTCGGGGGTGCGGCGGAGCACGAGGAACCGCAGTGGCTGGCCGTTGTGCCCCGACGGACCCCGGGTGGCGGCGAACAGCATCTTGTTCAGATCGTCGACCGGGATGTCCTCGTCCTCGTAGCGCCGGATCGCACGGGTGCTGATCAGCCCCTCGTACAGCGAGACCTCGTCATCGGACATGCGGCGGAAGGTAGCAGCGTCGATGCTCCTCGAACCCTGCGGCCCCACCGCCCGAGGGGAGGTGGCGGTGGGGCCGCAGACCGGTGGCTCGTCAGGCCGTCGTCACCGAGCGTCCGGCACTCAGGTCCGCGGCGAGCCGCTCGGCGTCGACAGCGCCGAGGACGATGAGGCTGTCGACGGCCACACCACGGTCGGTCGTCGCGTGCAGCGACTCGATGCCCACGCCCTGCTCGGCGAACCAGCGGCAGATGGACCACAGCAGGCCGGTCCGGTCCCGGGCCGTCACCGTCACGACCGCTCGCCCATCGATGGTCCCGTTCACTCGAACCTCCACCCGTCCGAGCGACGCGACCTCGGGCAGCGGCGCGCCGTCCACGGCAAGGGTGCGGAGGCGCTCGCCGAGCCGCTGCCACTGGTCTTCGGAGATCGGCAGAAACGATTCGAGGGTGAGCGTGTGCAAGGCCAACCCCGACGCCGGCCATGTCGCCGCCGACGCGTCGCTGACCGAGATCCCTTCGGCGGCGACCACGGCGAGGCTGTCCGCCAGCAGTCCCGGCCGGTCGGCCGCGACGACGGTCAGCCGGACCTGAGCACCGCCTCCGATCGGCTGAGCCACGGCGCGCACCTCGCCGTCGCCCAACGGGGGATGGCACAACGAGACATCGGACGCCAGGACGTCGGGCGCAGCGCTCATGAGCCAGAGCGGAGGCGCCGCATTCAGGAACTCGTCCGCGACCTCGGCGGTCACCCCGATGGACTCGAGCTGACGCAGCACCCGCGAGGCGGAGGCCGCTGCCGTCAGGTTCCGGTGGGCATCCACCTCCAGGTGGACGACGTTGGCGAGCACCTCGTCGAAGGCGTCGGGGTCGGCGAGCAGCCAACAGTGCCCACCGCTGATCCGCCGGCCCTGCGCACCGACCGCCTCACAGAGGGCCAGGAACGCCGACTCGGGGATGATGCCGTCGGTGTCGCTGGTCAGCGCCAACACCGGAACGGGTCCGCTGCGGATCGCGCGGAGCTGGTCGGACAGATCGGCGGTCCGGGCCAGCCGGCCCGCCGCCACGAGGCTGACCGGGTCACGCACGACGTTGGTCACCAGGTCCTGGCTCATGGCGGCCATGGCTTCCAGACCGTCGGAGAGCGGGAACAGGTCCCGAGCGAACTTCACGGCCCAGTCGGCCAGCGGCCGGCCGACCTGCGGCGAGCCCACCGCGTTGAGCAGCACCAGGTAGCGGACCCGCTCGGGATGGGTGTGGGTGAGCATGGTGGCCACACCGCCACCGAACGAGTGGCCGATCACCAGCACCGGCTCGGTTGCGTCGAGCGCGGTGAGAAACCGCTCGAGCCAATCGGCATAGCCCTCGATCGACAGGTCCGAAGCGGCGAGCGGGGTGGTCCCACCGAAGCCGGGAAGGGCAGGAGCGACGACCCGGCAACCGCGACGAGCAAGACGGCGGAGCGCCCGCTTGTACGACGTGCTCCCCGTCGCCCAGCCGTGCAGGAACAACACGACCGGACCGTCCCCGGCGGTCCCGTAGCGGACGTTGGTGCCGTCGCCGAGCCTCAGGTCGTGCCACTCGAGCGCGTCGACGCGGCGACGCAACGAGGGCTTCCGGGTTTCCGCCGAACGATCGACTCGCCGCACGAGGTGCGCAGCCGACGTCAGGGTCCGGCCGACCACCCGACCACACGCAACGGCAACGTCCCCCCGCACCCCCTCGATGGCGTCGGTGCAACGGGTCACGCCGCGCACGCTACGCAGCCAAGGTTTCACGTCCGTTACGCAGGTGAGAACACTGTGTCGGGTGCGGCGCCGGTTCGCTCGCCCTCTGAACGCTTCAGCGCACGGGTTCGGATTCGACGTCGAAGGCGCGCTGGTACGCAGTCGAGCGCTCTCGGAGGACGTCCGGGTCGAGCCCGGTGTCGGCGAAGCGATAGCGAGTTCCTCCCCCACCCCCGTCGCCCGGGTGCTCGGCGAGGAACCCTCGGATGCGCTGCTCGACCACGTCGTCGAGCTCGCGACCCAGCGCGAGGTGGATCCGCCGGATCGTGGCCACCGGATCGGCGACGAACTCCCGGAAGTGCACGTCGACGATCCGCTCGGGGGGAATCACCCCGCGGACCCGTGCGTCCATGCCCCGCTCGAGGCCGACGAAGATGTCCTCGGCATAGCTGCTCGCGACCTCGGTGATGTCGGGCTCGTCGCTCGCCAGCCGGCGCAGATGGGTCGAGAGCGCACTCGTGGACGCGATGACCTTGAGCGGGTCGCGATGCGTCTGGATCACGATCGCGTCCGGGTACTCGGCAGCGAGCGAGTCGAGATGCCACAGGTGGGCCGGCGACTTCAGCAGCCACTGGGGTGCCGGCTGTCGGCACTGGAGATGTTCGAGGAATCGCCGATGCCAGCGATAAGCGGGTGCGAGATCGGCTTCGTGGAGGAGCCAGTGGTCGTACGTGGGCACTCGATACTGCGTCGGGAAGATCATGCTGCGGAAGTCCGAGCCGGTGATGCGCACGCACTCCTGGGCCAGCCGCGCTCCCATCGGGTGGAAGGCCGTGAACCCCGGCATCAGCGCGTCGGTCATCTCGATGCCGGCCTGGACCTCGGCGATGCGGGGATCGGTGTCGAAGGTGTCCGGCTCGGGCGGAGGCAGCGGCCGATCGACTTCCCACGACAGCGGAGCCCGGAGCGCCGGGTCCTGGGCGAGCAGATCATGGAGGATGGTGGTGCCGGTGCGGGGCTGTCCGACGATGAAGATGGGCTGGTCGATCCGGCCGCGGCCGACCTCCGGGTGATCGCTCCGCCACTGGGTGATGCCGATGCGATTGGCGAGATAGGTGACGACCTCGGTCGCCGCGATCTCGACCCCCAACTCGTTCAGGCGTGCTTCGTTGCGGAGTCCGTCGAGCAGCCGTTCGAGCCCGTCCTGCCAGCTCGGCTCGCCCAGATCGTCGCTCCCGGCGACCTCGATGGCTTCGGCCACCAGGCGATCGGTGTGCAGTCGTTCGCTGGTCATCGGGTGTCCCGTCCCCTCGGTGCCCGTCCGCGCCGGGTCCACTGACACGACGCCCGGTCGGGCGAACCTACTGCGGCTACCGTCCCGCCACCGACGGTGGAGGACGACGATGGCCGCTGATGCGCAGACTGCGCCCGACACGATGCGGGCCTGGCGGACCCACGAGTACGGCACGCCACTCGATGTGCTCCGGCTCGACACCGTCGAGGTGCCCCGACCCGGTGCCGGTGAGGTCAGGGTCGAGGTGAAGGCCATCCCGCTCAACCTCAACGACCTCGAACGGGTCACCGGCGGCAACATGATGGTCACGCCCGAGCTGCCCAGCATCCCGGGCATGGAGGTGATGGGCATCGTCGACGCCTGCGGCGACGGAGCGGAGGCGTGGCTCGGACGGCGGGTGGTCGCCATGTCGAAGGAGGCACACGGCGGATACGCGGAGTACGCCGTCTGCGGGGCGGTGTCGACCTTCGAGATGCCCGAGCGGATCCCGCTTCCCGACGCGGCGGCGCTCTACTTCCCCTTCCACCTCGCGTGGCTCGGGTTGGTCGATCGGGCCGATCTCCAGCCCGGCGAAACGGTCCTGATCCACGCCGGCGCGGGCGGGTCCGGCAGTGCGGCCATCCAGCTGGCCTCCCACCTCGGCGCGCGCGTGATCGCCACGGCCGGATCGGCCGAGAAGGTCGAACGGTGCTGCCAGCTCGGCGCCGACGTGGCGATCGACTACACGACCGCCGATTTCGCCGAGGTCGTGCTCGCCGAGACCAACGGCCTCGGTGTCGACGTCGTGTTCGACAACGTCGGGGAAGCCGTCTTCGAGCCGTCGATCACGTGCACCGCCTACAACGGCCGCTATCTGATGATGGGGTTCGCCTCGAACAAGGACGTCGCCGACGTGCCGTTCGTCGTGCCCCGGCGACTCGCCACGGCCAACATCCACCTGTGCGGGGTGCTCCTCGCCTACGCGACCGACGAGATCCGATCGCTGGTCAAGACGGCGATGGGCTGGAACTTCGCATCGGGTGACCGCGGCGCGCAGATCATGGCCGACATCGTGGCCTTGTTCGATCGGGGTGCGGTTCGCTCCGTCGTGGGAAGGGTCGTCGACTTCGAGGACATCCCGCAGGCCCTGACCGACCTGGCCAACCGGGCCACGACCGGTCGAACCGTCGTCATCATGGATTGAGGATCGCCGGACGAGTCCTCCCGCACACCCGAGGCGCACCCTGATCCAGGGTGTTCGCCGCGTTGTGGAACAACCTATCGCGATATATCGTTATACTGTCCGACGGGAGAAGGTCTCCCACGAACGAAGACAGAAAGGCGTCAGGCCCATGGCCACGCACAACCACAGCAACGAAGAAACCAGAGACCACGAAGCACACGATCGACCGGGGTCACGGCAGCGCCGTGGGCCGGGTCGCAACCGAAGAGGAGGGGGCCGCATGAACGGACCCAGGAAACGACACGGCCGAGGCCCCGGATCCCACCGGGGCGGACCAGGAGGCCGCAGCGGGCGGGAACGAACCCGTCGAGGCACTGCAGGCCGGAGCGCACTCGTGCTGCTGGCCGAGCGGCCGATGCACGGCTACGAGATCATCGCCGAGCTCGAGGAGCGAACCGACGGGAACTGGCGGCCCAGCCCCGGCTCCATCTACCCGGCGCTGAGCCGCCTCGAGGAGAAGGGCCTGATCGAGGGCACCGACGACGGATCGGGCAAGCGGCAGTACAAGCTGACCGACGCAGGACGCGAACGGATCGCCGAACAGGACCCCGACGCTCCCCTGCCCTGGGCCGACGCCGCAGGGCCGGGCCGCGGCGGAGACCTCCGCACGGCCATGGCCGAGCTCGAAGGCCAGGCCCGCCAGATCGGCAGGTTCGGGACCGACGAGCAACGGGCCGCCGCGCTCGAAGTCCTCACCAAGGCGCGCAAGAAGCTGTACGCCGTCCTCGCCGAGTGAACTGACCGTTCCGGCTCCGCCGACCGGTTGGCTACCGTCGGCCCATGACGGATTGGACGGCGATCAGCCGGCGCAACGCCCGCTCGGTGCAGACCACCATCGGTTGGATCTTCTGGGAGCCGAGAGCCATTGCCCGGTTCGAGGCGATGGGTCTGCCCGGCCCACTCGGCTACATCGCAGCGCGGGCCGCGCCTCTCGGCCCGGCCGGTCCGGTGGCGGTCGAGGCCGCGTTCGGCTCGATCAGCCCGCTCGGCATCGCCATGGCCTGCGACCTCGTCGAGCAGCACACCACGTTCGACGAGGTGTGGGCTGCGCGTGACGAAGCCGTACTGGAAGGCCTGGCCGAGCACGCGCCCGGCATCCTCGAACCCCTCGAACGGCTCGGGCCCGACCTCTGGCCGATCGTCGACCGACTTCCGAGGCTCGGCCGGGTCTTCTACGGGGCTCACCTGCGCATGCCACGGCCGACCGACCCGGTGCTGTCGGGTTGGCACGCGGTGAACTGCGTCCGCGAATGGCGGGGCGACACCCACTGGGCGCTCGTCGCGGCGGCCGATCTGTCAGGGCCCGAGGCCTCGATCGTGCACAACGCATGGGTCGGCTACGAGAAGGACTGGTTGGCCGAATCGCGTGGCACGACTCCGGAGGACACCGCCGCCGGATGGGCGTCGCTCGAGGCCAAGGGCCTCGTGGTCGATGCCGAGGTGACCGACGACGGCATCGCATTGCGCCAGCGCATCGAGGACGAGACCGACCGGCTCACCGACCTGCCGTGGAGACTGCTGGGCGAAGCCGCCTCCATCCGGTTCGCCGAGGAGTTCGAGCCGCCGTGCGAACAGCTCTTGGCCAGGGTCGACCTCACCGCCGGCCCGAACTACCAGCCCGCGTCACGGATCCGCGACGAGAGCGGCTGAGCCGACTCCGCTCCGGGCTGCCCATCGCCTCACCCGAAGGGCGCGGAGCGTGTTCCATCGACTCGGCCCGCCCGTCTTCTCCATTTCGAACCAGACCTTGCCGACGTGACCCATCTTCGTTCTGGTGAACGAATGTTGTTGCCCGCAACAACATTCGTTCACCAGAACGGGCTTTCGCGCCGACGGACGAGCAGTGGGAGAGTTGATCGATGGGTGTCTACCGAGACCACGTGCTCCCCCGGCTGGTCGACCGGGCGTGTGGCACCGCCGAACTCCGCCGCTGGCGCGAACGGGTGACCGCCGGGCTGTCGGGCACGGTGGTCGAGATCGGCTTCGGCTCGGGTCTCAACGTGCCCGTGTACCCGCCCGAGGTCGAGGTCCTCTACGCCGTCGAGCCGGCTGCGACCGCCCGCCGCCTCGCCGAACCCCGCATCACCGATTCACCCGTCCGGGTCGAACACATCGGCCTCGACGGCGAGTCGATCCCGCTCGACGACGAGAGCTGTGACGGTGCGCTGTCGACGTTCACGCTGTGCACGATCCCCGACGTCGAGGTCGCCTTGGCCGAGGTCCGACGGGTCCTGCGACCGGGAGGGCGCTTCCACTTCCTCGAACACGGCCTGGCACCCGACGATTCGATCGCCAGCTGGCAACGCCGGATCGAGCCGATCCAGAAGCGCGTGGCCGACGGGTGCCATCTCACCCGCGACATCGGCGAACTGGTCTCGGTCGCGGGGTTCGAGATCGAACGGGTGGAGTCGCGGTACGCGAGTGGTCCGAAGCCCTGGTCCTGGTTCACCGAAGGCGCGGCGATCAAACCAGCCTGACCGGCCCGGTCAGTGGGGAAGGCAGCTCTGCAGGAAGGCGTCGAATCCCTCGGGGTCCGCAGTGATTCGCAGGTGGCCGTCGACCTTCTCGATGTCGAGCGCCGGGCAGAAGAAGTCGCCGCCGGGCGTGAAGAAGTGCGGCGACCCGAGGACACCGCGAGCCTTGCCCTCCTCCCAGTCCGCCTCCACCAGATCCGTGTCCGGGTCGACCACGACCCCGTGCGACGCCGCCACGTCGGCCAGCACGTCGGCGCTTCCGATGTCCTCGCCGCGCTCGAACAGCCGGTCGCGCAACTCGAGCGCCACGGCTTCCCCGGCCGACACCGAGGACCGATAGGCCGCGGTGGTCAGCTCGAGCGCAGGAAGCGTCGTGCTCGGGAAGCGGGCGGGGTCGAATCCCTCGAACAGGTCGGGGGCGACGAGCGCACGGATCTCGTCGATCTCCTCGGCGACGAAGTCAGCATCGAGGGGCGCTCCGTTGACCAGCTCGAGCGGCCACGCGCGAACCCGCAAACCGACCTCGGCCCCACGACCGGACCGCTGCTCGACGAACCGCCGCAGCCCGACGTGGGTGAACGGGCACCACACGTCGGCGAACACCTCGACCTCGGACACGTCAGTCCTCCTCACCGTCTCGAGTCGTCTCGAACACTTCGGCCAGTCCATCGACCATCCAACGACGATCGGCCGGAACCGACGCGTCGAGCGGACGGCGAACGCTCAGGACCTCGACCACCTCCGCTCCGCGGCCCCTCATGACGAGGGTGTCGGCGGCATCGACAGAATCGGCGGCATCGCCGGCGCCGGCCTGCTCACTGACGACGACCTGGTGGCCGATCGTGGCCACCACCCGACGCGCCGGCTCGGTGACCTCGAGCACGAGGCTGCCGCGACGGCTCGGATCGTGTTGGACGCCGAAGGCGGGTGACAGCGCGGCCGCGTAGCGGAGGCAGGCGGTGACCTCGTCAGGCTCCTCGACGAGGTCGCGGCCCAGCGGCAGCAGCACGTCGCGCTCGTGGATCCAGGCGTCCCACAGCGCATGGTGGACCATCGTGCGCACGGACACGTGCCCGGGAGGCGCCTCGGCCGTGCGATCCCAGTCATCGTCCTGCAGGCCTTCGACGGTGTCGCACAGACGCTCGACCCCATCGGCCAACCCGGCGAGGGTGTCGGCCGCGCTGACCGAGCCGACCGCAGCGGCCAGCGCGGCCGGCGTCGCCTTCGGATCGAACCCCACCAGGTACCGGGTCGGTTCGTCGTGCTGGGCACCGGCCAGCGACGCGCCCCAGAACCCATCGGTGCTGGCCAGATGGGCGATCACGTCCTTCGAGCTCCAACCGTCGCACCGACTCGCCGCGGCCCACTCGTCGGGGCTCAGTTCGTGCAGGGTCGACACCAGGCGACGCCGCTGCCGGAGGAAGGGGGTTCGGATGTCGGCGACCGGACTGTCGATCACGATGGGCGGGTCGGCGTCGTAGCGAGGACGGATCTCCACGGAGCCCACCGTAGGGCCGCGGCGTCGGGCGATCGATCTCGATCCGGTCCTCCTACGCAGGTCGATACCGGCATGGGATCTCGGGCGTCGAGACGCAGGCAACGAAGTGCGGGTGGTCGAAAGTAGGATCACGGTCGGTGAGCGAACCATCCGAGGACCGCGACGAGGTGGAATGGACGTTCCTCACCAATCACGGCCACGTGCTCCTGACGATCGCCGACGATCCGAACCTTCGCCTGCGCGACATCGCCGACCGGGTGGGCATCACCGAACGCACTGCGGTCGGCATCGTCTCGGACCTCGAACGGTCGGGGTACGTCCGGCGCGAGAAGGTGGGCCGACGGAACCACTACGTGCTCGATCCCTCGCGACCCCTGCGGCACCCACGCGAAGCCCACCACGACGTGGGCGAGTTGCTCGAGGCGATCGGACACACCACCCCTCCGGTCGCCTGATTCCCCCGACGCGAGAACGTTGTTTCCGGAATCGTGGTCCCGGTATCATGCGGGGCGCTGCGGCACCCCCCGTGGCCGACCCCGAGGAGCAACGATGAAGGTCTGGATCGATCAGGATCTGTGCACCGGCGACGGTCTCTGCGAGGAGATCGCTCCCGATGTGTTCTGGATGCACGACGACGGACTGGCCTACGTACGTGAGACCGCCGAGCACTACGGCGAGGAGAAGCGGTTCGAGCCCGGCCACGGTCTCCCCGGCGGCGCAGAAGGCATGGCACGGGTCCCTGATTCGCTGATCGAGGCCACGATCGAATCGGCCGAGGAGTGCCCGGGAGAGTGCATCTTCATCGAAGTCGAGTGAGCGTTCGACTCGTCACCGGTGAGCGCGTGACGGCGCCTTCAATGTCGTAGTCGCGCCGCGATGTGGTCCCAGTCCTCGATGGCCCCGGGCGCCACGACCTCGACGTCGCCCCCGGCTGCGAGGACGGCTTCGATGATCTCGTCGACGGCGTCGTCGATGCCCCCGGGGGTCGGCGCGTCGATCGGCTCGATGGCTCCGGTGTCCGCGTCAATCGACGCCGAGCAGTCGTAGTCCTCCTCCACCGCCAGCAACTCGACCCGACCCTCGTGGGCCAGATCCCAGACCTCGACGATGCCCGCGGCGAAGCGATTGGCTCCGATCCCGCTGCCGACGGATTCGATGGCCCGGTCGGCTCGGATCGCCCGGTCGGCCTGGAGCTCAGGTGCGATGAGCGCCGCCAACTCGGGCCCCGGTGCGGTTGCCGGTCCGGCCACGAGCGCCGTGACCCGACCCGAGAGATGGCTGGCCTCGACGAAACGGTGAATTCTCCGCTGGTCTCCCACGACGAAGACCGGGCGCTGATCCTGGGCAGACACGGCCCTCGACAACGCCTGGTCGAGGTCCCGATGGCACCGGTCGATGTGGGCATCGCGGACCTGTGAGGGTTCCCGCTTCTGGCGGCGCTCCTCGGGCGCCGGAGCAGCAGGGAACTGGAGCGGGAATCGCCCGGCCGACGGCGCGGGGGCGAGCCGCTGTCCCAGACCCGACCACAGCTGCGCGCCGCCGCCATCGAGCGTGAGCACCAGATATCGAGGGGTACGCGTCATCCCGACCACCAGATCGCGGGTGGCGAAGGTCGCATCGATCACGACCCTCGGTCGCACCGGTTGCGGAAGCGAGACGGCATGGGCGAAGTCGTCGTTGGCGAACACCCCGACCGACGGCCAGTTGCCACCGTCCAGTGCGTCGCCCACGCGGTCGAGACTGGCCAGGATGCGATCGGCCCAACGGTCGCCGACCGCCTCGTCGAGACGGTCGGCGGCATCGCGGCGGAGACCATCCCAATCGGCGCGATCTGCGCCGCACAACACCGAGACGCTGGGCCACCCCGCATTGCGAACCAGCAGATCGAGGTCAGTGGCCAGCACGTGCCGACTCCGGCGCCGAGGTGCGCAACGGTCCCGAGCCACCTCTGGTCCGGAGGAGGCGACCGAGCGCCGACTCGACCTCGAGCTCTCGTCGCCGCCTCGCTTCCACCACGGCGTGGGCATTGGCGGCCGCCCCGCGGGCACCGAACGTCCGAGCTGTTGCCCAGAGACGCCGTGCCGGACGATCGGCTCGCTGGGGAGAACGGGAATCGACGGGAATGGTCGGCATGGACGGTCCTTTCGCCTCGTCTCCGATGCAGCATAGGCAATCTGATTCACGAAATCCAGTGCGTCTTTCATGGAAGGCTCCGCTCAGGGTCGGAGGGGCACCGACACCCTCCCGAACGGTGTTCGGGGCTACGGTGCTGGCTTCGTCGGGCGGCTGCGCCGGCGCCAGCACCCACCTCCAGGAGACATGACGATGCCCAGACACCAGCGACTGATCCGAGGCGCCGCCTGGGCAGTTGCGATGCTGACGCTGGCGAGTGCCTGCGGGACCGACGACGGCACGCCATCGGCCGACGCTGCCGAGGAGACCGACGAGGCGGCATCGCCACAAGCGGCCTCGTCGTTGCCCGAGGGGGCCGAGGACCTGGTCGGCCGGTGGGCCCACTTCGACGCGGTGGCCTACGAGGACGAGATCATGAAGACCCTCATCATCAGCACCGGCTTCGCCGACCTCGAGCTCCGCGATGGCGAGCTGTGGAACGTCCAACGGTTCTGCCATGCCGACACGGCGAACGACCAGAACATCGAGACGACGATGTCCGACGCTGCGACGTCGGCCATCATCCCCATCGACACGCCGGTCGACGTGACGCTCGAGGACGGCAAGCTACGGGTCGTCCGACCCGCCACCCCGACCCCGATCGGCATCGACCTGGCCGACCCGGCCAACGAACCGCTGCCGACCGACCCGAACGATCCCCGCATCATCGATTCCGACGGAGACGGGAACCCGGGGGTGACCGCTCGCATCAGGCTCAACGACGAGATCGAAGGCGAACTCTTCCTCGCTCGACGCGAGATCTTCGCCTACGACGTCACCCAGGAATCGGCCGACCGCATGGTGGGCACCATCACCGACAGCTCCGAGCAACTGGTCCTCGGCGCGACCAACGACCTGTTCCTGGTGCCGGCCCAGTGGGAACAGATCGACGATCCCGAGCGAAACCCGGTGATCTGGCAGCGGGTCGACGACGACATGGACTGTGCCGGGCTGGCTGCAGCACGCGACGAGTTGTTCCCGCCCAACCCCGAGGCCGACTGGTAGGCCCGCACACCGACGTCGGGGATTCGCCACCGGGTCCGACAGATGTCAGCCGTTGCTAGGTTCGGCGGCCATGGCGGTGGACGATCCCAGACGGGTGCTCGTCGCAGGTGCGACGGGCTACATCGGCAAGTTCGCCGTCGAGGCCTTCAAGCAGCGGGGATACTGGGTGCGGGCGCTGACCCGAAGCGAAGAACGGCTGGCCCGCCCTGGACCGTTCACTGCGCCCGGCATCGGACCGGACGACGTCGACGAGGTGTTCGTCGGCGAGCTCACGAAGCCCGAGACACTCGACGGTCTGATGGACGGGATCGACATCGTGTATTCGTCGGTCGGGATCTCACGTCAGCGCGACCGCCTCACCTTCGACGACGTCGACTATCGGTGCAACCACACGCTCATCGAGCTGGCCACGTCGGCCGGGGTCGAGCAGTTCGTGTACGTGTCGATGCAGGGGGCCGACGAGCCCGACCTCGCCGAGCTGGCCATCACGAAGGCCCACGAGAAGGTGGTCGACGAACTGCGCACATCCGAGCTCGATCACCGGATCGTCCGCCCGTGTGGCTACTTCTCGGACATGGGAGCGCTGCTGAGCATGGCCAAGCGGGGTCGGGCGTTCCTGGTCGGCCCGGGCGAGAATCGCATGAGCCCCATCCACGGACGCGATGTGGCACAGGTGTGCGTCGATGCGATCGAAGGCGACGACGTCGAGATCGAAGCCGGTGGACCCGACGTCCTGACCCAGCGAGAGGCGGCCGAGCTCGCGTTCGACGTCATCGGCAAGAAGCCGAGGATCTCGGTCATCCCGTTGTGGCTGGCGGGCGGGCTGACGAAGGGGGTCGGCCTGCTGTCACGACAGTTCGGCGACCTGGCCGAGTTCATCGTCGTCGCAGGAGAGATCGACGGTGTGGGCCCACCGCTCGGCACGACGACGCTGCGAAGCTACTTCGAAGAACTGGCAGCACCCGGAGCTCAGCGCTGAGGGACGCATCCTCCGCTCGTGACTGCGTCGTCTCGCCCGACTCCTCGCGGTCAGTTCCTCGTCGGCCTGAGTTCGGAACGGCCGAGTCAGTCCGGTAGCGGGACGTGGGGCTCGTGGTCGCCCGGCGTCAACGGGAACCGCTGGGCTCGCCAGTCGGTCTTGGCCTGTTCGATCCGGTCGAGGTCGCGGTGGACGAAGTTCCACCAGATGTGCCGCTGCCCCACCGGTTCCCCACCGAGCACGACCGCACGTCCCGGCCCCGCGAGCGACGCGTCGGTGTCGTGATGGAGCTTGACGAGCTGGCCCGACGGGATGCTCGCGTCGTTGACCCGTACATCGCCTACGAGGGAGATGACGGCGACCTCGGGATGACCGGTCGCCAGCGGAACCGGCGCGTCGGACTCGAGCCGGACCTCGGCGAGGACCAGGGGAGAGGAGCCGCTGACCGGTGAGACGAGCCCCCACCCCGACCCAGCGGCGAGCCGCACCGCCGAGGCGCCGACGGCTTCGACCGGGATGTCGTCGGCGGCCGCGTGGTGGAACATCGGCTCGGCGTCCTCGGCATGGTCGGGAAGCGCGACCCAGGTCTGCATCCCGAACAGCATTCGGGAGGTCATCACGTCGTCGGGATGCGAACGTTCGGTGTGGGTGACGCCCGAGCCCGCGGTCATCCAATTCACGGCGCCGGGTTCGATGGTCCGCACCGCACCGGTCGAGTCACGGTGCACCATCCGGCCCTCGAAGAGGTAGGTCACCGTCGACAGACCGATGTGCGGGTGGGCGTCGACGTCGATTCCCGCGCCTGGTTCGAGTTCGTCGGGTCCGATGACGTCGGCGAAGATGAACGGACCGACCATGCGCCTGGTCCGGTGAGGGAGCAGCCGCCGGACTCGCCCGTTGCCGACGGGCCGGTCCCGAGGATCGATGCGGAGCTCGATGGCCGATGTCACCGCATCGCACCCGTCGACCAGACCAGGACCTCCGCGCCGTCCGAACCGGCGACCAACGCCGGGCCGTCGGCGCCGACGAGCCTCACGGCGTCGCCGGCGACCAATCGGCGGTGTGCTTCCAACTCGACGTCGCCGCGAGCGACGAAGACGTGACCGAACGCGGCGCCGGGTACCTCGACCCGCTCCCCCGGCTGCAACCGACCACCCCACAACACCGCATCGCGTTGGCGGATCGAGATCGCTGCGTCGTGGCCCCGACCCGAGGCGATCGGGACGAGCCCACCGGCGGCGAGCTGATCGTTGATGTCGAGTTGCTGATAGCCGGGATCGATGGCCTGCGTGTCGGGCAGCACCCACATCTGGATGAAGTGCACCTCGTCGGTCGCGGCTCGCGTTCTTCTCCGAGTGCCAGATGCCCCGACCGGCACTCATGCGCTGGGCCAGTCCGGGGTAGATGAGGCCTCGGTTGCCCTCGGAGTCACGGTGCTCGAGCTCGCCATCGAGCACCCACGTCACGATCTCCATGTCACGGTGAGGATGGGTCTCGAAGCCGGTGCCGCCCGCGACTCGGTCGTCGTTCAGCACGAGGAGCTGCCCATGGTGGGTGTTGTCCGAGGAGTAGTGGCGCCCGAAGCTGAAGGAGTGCTTCGAGTCGAGCCAGCCGGCGCGGGTGTGGAACCGGTCGGCCGCAGGTCGGATGTCGATGGTGCCGGTGCTCATGACCGTGCCAACCGAGCGCGTCGCTCGTTTATTTCCGTTCGGAAGGAGTTGTGATCAGGTGGCCAGGAGGCGCTCGACGGCTCGGGGAAGCTCGTCGACCAGTTCCCACGCGTCCGGCAGCTGCTTGCGGCATCCGAGCACACCGAAGCAGACGTCGCCGTCGTAGGACACCACGGTCACGTTGAGTCCCATGCCGTCGGCCAGTGCCGAGCACGGCCACAATCCCTTCACCTTCGCCCCGCCGGCGTACAGAGGGAACTGCGGGCCGGGAACGTTGGAGATGGTGAGGTTCGCCAGCGGTTCGATCCGGTCGACGATGTGGACGGCCGCGGCACCCCGGGCCGCCAGAGCGGCGAGGGCCGGTGAGGCGAACTCGGCGAAGTCCTGCAGCAGTTCGTCGGGCACGGTGGCCTGCTCGGCCTTCACCGCTTGCATGGTGTCGTGGATGGCCCGCACTCGCTCGCCCGGGTCGTCGATGTGGGTGTGGATCGGACTCACCACCATCGTCACCTGGTTGCCCATGTTGCCGTCTGCGTCCTCGGAGCGGATCGAGATGGGCACCATGGCCGTGAGCGGCTCGTCGGGCAGTTCGCCGCGAGCGAGGAACCAGGGACGCAGCGTGTCGGCGACGATGGCCAGCACGACGTCGTTGACGGTGGCGCCGTGCTCCTTGCCGATGCGCTTGACGTCGTCGAGTGACACCGAGCCGTAGGCGAAGCGTCGACCCGAGCTGATCATCCCGTTGAACACGGTGCGCGGGATCCGGGCCGGATCGTGGAGCGACGTGGCCTCGGGCTGGGTGGAGGGGGGCGGTTGGAGCAGGTTGGAGAACAGCGCGATGCCGGCGGTCCCGAGATTGCCGAGGAGCGGGAGGAGCGGAAAGAACGGCACCGCCCTCGGGTTGGTGCGGGCGAAGCTCTCGAACACGTTGCGCTGGAACCGCATCAGCCGGCGGGGTCGGGCGAGCGCCCGCTGAAAGGCGCGCACCAGGAGATCGCCGGGAGACGGTTCAGGTTCGCCCTCCCATTCGTCGGGCGCGGCCTCACGCGGGTGTGGCTCGAGGTCGAGCAGCGTCGCCAGCAGTTCGATGCCTCCGACCCCGTCGACCGAAGCGTGATGGACCTTGGTGAGGATCGCCAGATCGCCACCGGCGAGCCCCTCGATGAAGTACGTCTCCCAGAGGGGGCGGTTGCGGTCGAGCGGGGTCGAGGCCAGGTACGCGACCAACTCGGCCAGTTCCTTCTCGTCGCCGGGCGAGGGCACCGCCAGGTGACGGATGTGGAAGCTCGGATCGAAGTCGGCGTCGTCGATCCAATAGGGGTTGTCGAGTTGGAAGGGAACCTCGACGAGCCGCCGGCGCGACAGCGGGATCTCGTGCATGCGCTCCTCGAGGACCGCTCGCAACTCGGGAACCGTCACCCGCGAACCGTCTGGCCGTTCGCTGTCGAGAACCATCAGGCTCGAGATGTGCAGGAACGTGGTGCGGGTCTCGGCCGACAGAAACCCCGTGTCGAGTCCACTGAGCTGACGCATTCCGTCCCCCCTGTGCGGTCGCTCCCATTGTGGCAGGCCGACGGTGGACGGCGCGGCTCGACTCCGCCACGAGGTCGGGACGACCCGTGGCGTAGGGTCGACCAGCTTCCCTTCCTGTCCCGGTTCTCGACACTGGAGGTCTCCATGACCGGCAATCGCATCGACCTCGGAGCGCACGTCAGCGGCGCCGACGCGCCCCTCGGCGAAATCGCCGACGTGGTGTTGCATCCCGTGCGGCGACGTCTGACCCATGTCGTGGTCCAACCACACGACGATCACACCGAAGCCAGGCTCGTGCCGATCGACCACGTTGCCGTCGCCGAGGACGGTTCCATCACGAGCGACCTGAGCCGGCACGACTTCGAATCGCTCCCTCTCGTCGAGGAAGCCGACTACTTCCGCATCGACGACTGGCCGCACCCGAGCGAGGGCTGGACGGTCGGGACCTCCGACGTCCTCGCCATGCCGTACTACGCGCTCGGATCGGCCAGTGAGATGGGTGTCGACGATCGCGGCATGCCGGTGCTGGTGTCCTACGACCTGATTCCCGCCGGCGAGGTCGAGCTCCGACGCCAGAGCGAGGTGGTCGACCGCGACGCCCAACCCGTGGGCCGCCTCGACGGCTTCGTCATGAACGACGACGACCAGGTGAGTCATCTCGTGATCGATCGTGGGCATCTGTGGAAGCACCGCGAGTTCACCGTGCCGGTCGGGTCGGCCACGCAGGTACGCAACGACCACATCAAGCTCGACCTGACGCTCGACGAGATCGAAGCACTCCCCTCGGTCCCTTTCCACCGACACCACGGGTCCTAGGCGTCTTCGGGCGTCGCAGGCTCGCCTGCGAGGCAGGCGCGGTGCTCGGCCGGCGCCCGAGCGGCCCGCCGCGACGACGGAGCGGCAAGAGCGGGAGTGACGGGAAGCTGCGACACTGGCCCTGTCCGCGCAGCTTCCTGAGGGGAAACTCCATGCCGAATTCGAGACGGGCGTGCATCGCGATCGCCGTTGCGATGGTCATCACCCTGGTCGCTGCGGCAGCACCGGCTGGAGCTGCGGCTGCGCGTGACTTCACACCGCCTCGACCGAATCCTGCATCGTCGACCTGCGCAGGCATTCGGGGGAACGGCCAGAACCTCTTCGCCCACTACGGGGCGCTCGCTCGCCACGTCGAGGAGTACGGCGCCGTCACGTGCGCCGCCGGCGGCAGCTCGGGCAGCATCACGACGTTCGTCCTCGAGAGCATCTGGGCCAACCCCGACCTGCACACGTGCGACGATCGGCGCTGCTCGCAGCGCGAGCGCGACCTCCGCATGGCCCTGATGCTCAAGTCGGTGATCGGCCTGACCGACACCGGCCTGTTCGAGGACGCGGCCACCATCAACGCCTTGTTCGAAGGTGTCTCCACCGGCGAGATCCTCGAGCTGCTCGACGGCCCGCTCCCTCAGGAAGGGCTCGACGCGCTCGACCGACTCCTGCGCGACCTCGGGCCACTCATCAATCCCGAGCTCTTCGAGTTGCTGGCCAACTCACCCGATCCGGTCTTCCACGCCACCGACATCATCGAAGGCCTCCAGAAGGGGTTGCAGTTCATCGTCGACGACCCGAAGGTCTTCCTCCGCACGTCGGTGATCGACTTCGATGCCTTCGCAACGCTCTTCGGCGTCTACGGCTCGTTCTACGCCGGGTACGGCCCTGCCGATCGCGCCGGCGTCAGCAGCTGGCTCGACGCCTGCGCCACCGCCGGAGTCGGGCTCACCTGGGAAGAGGTCGCCGCGCTTCCCGGCACCGAGGGCCGCAGCTGTGGCGACACGTTCGGCGATCTGTTCAACGCGTACCGCGAAGCGGTGGCCATCAACGGCGGACCCAACCGAGCCGACGATCCCGTCGGTCAACATCTGCCGGCCTTCGGTGTGACCGGTGTCCTCACCGGCGATGCCATCACGCAGTGGGAGGAAGCCCGAGCCGCCTGGATCGCGGCCGCTCCCATCGCCTTCGAACCCGACTTCGCCGACATCGGCGTCGGCTACTGGGGCCAGGAACGCGAGCTCCAACGCATGGAACAACGACTCGACCGCCGCTACGACGATCTGATCAGCCGGCAGTTCGTGCCGCTCGGCCCGGCCAGCTGGCGCGAGGTGCTCTCGTCGTCGCCGGCCGAACCCGGGTTCAGCCCTGCGGTGCCGCTGAGCAGCGGCTTCGTCTCGGTAGGTGGCTGGGCCGATCCGCTCCGCGTCACTCCGCTCGACGCACTCGGCGCCCGGGTGACCATCACGGTCAACCGCCTAGGCGGTGTCGGAGGCTTCACCGAATCGGTCACCCGCCTCCTCAACGCATCCGACGACGACATCGCAGCGCTCTACTCGACGACCGACCCGGCCAGCTCGTTCTCCGTGGGGCTGTCCGCGGCGACCGGCGTGTGGTGCACCGACTGGGACGGCCAGGGCGGCGACCCCAACCTGTTGTTCAACGACGCCTACAACTCACCACTGATCACCGACAGCCATCGATTGCTGCGTCCCACTCCCGGCTACGCGAACGTGGGCGCCGACTACCTGATCGCGGGGTGTGTGGCGGGCATCCCGGTCGGGAGCCCCTGACCGCACCCCGATCGAAGCGAGAGGGCCCGGACCTCCCTCGAGTCCGGACCCTCGAGTGGTGCTCCGGTTCCTCCCTCCGGATCAACGCATCGCTGGAGCGATCTGGGTCAGTTCTTCCCCGGCTTGTCGGCCTTGTCCGGCTTGTCAGCCTTTCCCGGTGCGGCGCCGGAGTTCCCGGGCGTCCCGGTCCCGGCGCTGTCGGTGTTCCCCTTGCCCGGCTTCTGGCCGGGGTCGTCTGAGCCCTCGACCGGGTCGGAATCCTCGCCGTCGTCGACCTCGTCGACCTCGTCGACCTCGTCGACCTCGTCGATGACGGCATCGTTGTTCTTGTCACAGGGGTTGTGGTCGCGCTCGGGGTTCTGACGATGTTCACTGGCGTTCGCGGAGGCGACGTCCGACACGGCCTGGCCCTTCTCGCAGCCCTCGAGCTCGGTCTCGTGCACGAAGTCCGACACCTCTTGCCCATGGGTGGCGGGCTTGTCAGCGGGCCCATCCGCGTCGTCGCCGACCTCATCGGTGGTGTCAGCCTCGCCGGTCACTTCGGTCACTTCGGTCTCGTCCGACTCGTCGGACGCTTCGGTCTCGTCGTCGCCTCCGGACTCGTCGTCCTCGAACTCGACGACCACCGACTCATCAGCCTCGTCTGGGAGCAGCGGGACATCGACGACACCGGCGGCGTGTGCTCCGCCGACCGTCGCGGCCGCGAGCGCGGTTCCGAGCACGAGCTTGCCCGTGGTCGTGGCGACAAAGGCACTGACGACTGCCAACATTCGTCTTCCTCTCGATGGTCCGGCGCTCAGCGCGACGGGAGTGCTTGCGGTGAGTTCGACCCTGGCGAAGAAGTCGACCAGCTGGTTCCCGGCGGGCACGGGCGGGGTTGCCGCCGACTCCGCTCGGATCGCCGAGACGAAGTCACCGAGCGCTGCCGGCGGACCGTCGAGCGGCTGCCCGTCGAGCAGCGCCTCGATCTGTGCATCGGTGAGGTCGGCTTCGTTCATCGCACCAGTGGAAACGTACGAATCGGTCAGAGGGGTACGGGGTCCTGCGACAAATTGCGGGCAATCGTCCGAAACGCCCGTCGCTGCAAGGCCTTGACCGCTCCCGGTGCCTTGCCGATGACGTCGGCGACCGCATCGACGGTGAGATCGGCGAAGATCCGGAGCAGCACGACTTCTCGCTGGTCTTCGCTGAGTTCGTCGAGGAGCGCGAGCGCAGACGCCGTACCGAGCTTCCCGATCACGGCATCCTCCACGTCGTCGGCGGCCCTCCGGCGTGCCGCGTGGTCCGGGTCCTCGGGCACCTCGCTTGGGCGACGCGCGGCGCGGCGGCCCTCGTCGATCAGCTTGTTGCGGGCGATCCGGAACACCCATGCCTTGAACTCCGGTTCCGATCCCTCGAACCGATCCAGGGCGGTGAACACCTGCAGGAAGACCTCGTTCACCAGTCCTTCGGGGTCGGCCGCACCACGGGCCCGAGCGAACGCGTGCACGCGTGGATTCATCTGTTCGTAGAGGCGCTCGAACGCTCGACGTTCCCCCTGGCGCGCCGCGTCGAGGATCGCGTCGAATGATCCACCGTCTCTCGACGGCCCCGAGTCGTCTGACCGCATCTCGAGTTCATCGGCCCGCCGACGTGAAACATGTAGCCGAAGAGGTCGAGCGGACCGGCGCCGTCGCGAAGCCGTCAGCGCTGCGGGTCAGGTGCCGCAGAAGGTCCGGAAGGTCTCGTTGAACGAGGCGGGTGCCGGCGCGGCGTACTCCGCTGCACCTGGCTGTTCGACGAAGGGCTGGGTGACGACCTCGAGCAGGCGGTCGAAGCGGGACGTGTCACCGTGTTCTGCGGCATCGAGCGCTTCGTCGACCAGATGGTTCCTCGGGACGTAGATGGGGTTCAGGTCATCCATCGCATCGGCCACCGACGACCGATCCTCTGACGTCGCGTCGAGCGCTGCGGTCCAGCGAGCGGTCCACGAACTCAGCCCGTCGTGGCCACCGAACAGCTCGTCGAGCTGCCGCCGGTCGCCGCGAAGTGACGTGGACAGCGCACGAAAGCTGCTCGTCCAGTCGACCCGCGTCTCGGCCAGCAGCCCGAGGAAGTCGTCGAACAGTTCGGCCTCACCTTCGACCTCGGCTGCGAGCCCGAGCTTGCCTCGCATGCCACGCGTCCAGTGACCGTCGTAGCGGCCGGCGAAGGACTCGAGCACCGAGGTCGCCGCCGCGACCGAGGCGTCGTGGTCCTCACCCGAGAGGGGCAGGAGCGTCTCGGCCAACCGGGTGAGGTTCCACTGGGTGATGGCCGGCTGGTTGCCGAAGGCGTAGCGGCCCTGATGATCGATCGAGCTGAACACGGTCGCTGGGTCGTAGCCGTCCATGAACGCACAGGGCCCGTAGTCGATCGTCTCCCCGGCGATGGACACGTTGTCGGTGTTCATGACGCCGTGGACGAAGCCGACGAGCATCCAGCTGGCGACGAGCGCGGCCTGGGCCTCGACCACGGCATCGAGGAGTCCGAGGTACGGGTCGTCGAGTTCGGCCACCTCGGGGTGGTGGCGGGCGATGGCGTGGTCGGCGAGGCGGCGGAGGACCGACGGGTCCTCCAGCCGGACGGCGTATTCGAACGTCCCGACCCGGAGGTGGCTGGCTGCGACCCGGGTCAACACCGCGCCGGGGACCGGGCCCTCGCGCATGATGTGCTCGCCCGTCCCGATCACCGCGAGGGCACGGTTGGTCGGGATGCGCAGCGCATGCATCGCCTCGGCGAACAGGTACTCGCGCAGCATCGGGCCGAGGGCCGCCTTGCCGTCGCCGACGCGAGCGAACGGCGTCCGGCCCGAGCCCTTCAGATGCAGGTCCAGGCGTCGGCCGTGACGGTCGGTGAGTTCGCCGAGCAGCACGGCGCGGCCGTCACCGAGACGAGGTGAGTAGCCACCGAACTGGTGCCCGGCATAGGCCAGCGCCACCGATCGGACGTTCGCCGGCGTTGCGTTGCCGGCCAGGATGTCGATGCCGTCGGTCGACCGCAGCGCTTCCACGTCGACGCCGAGATCGGTGGCCAAGCCTTCGTTCAGCACGATCAGCTCGGCATCGGAGACCGGGACGGGGTCGAAAGGGATCGACAGCTCGGGAACGTCCCGGACGTAGGAGTCTCCGAGCGCGAACAGCGCCTCGCGGCGATCGGATGCGGTGGGGTGCATGGCAGGTCTCCTCGCGCGGCTCATCAGTCGCAACTGGGTCCCACCAGTAAAGAGGGCAATCGTCGATCTGCGACACCGCGACCACGCCCCAACGGCGCATCTGTGGTCGCGGACCCATCGTGGCGGTTGTTCTCGGCGCTGAACCGTGGGATGTTGCTGGTCCGACTGTCATGTGGCGGCCCGAGCGTCGGAGCCACCGCCACGAAACGGAGTACCCGTGAACGACCTCATCCTCGACTCGCTGACCCGCCGGATGCGCGCCATGCACTCGCTCTACGAGGACGCCACCGAGACGATGACGATCGACCAGGTCAACCACGTCGAACGCGACGCGGTCCTGCCCATCGCGTTCTCCCTGTTCCACTACGTGAACATGGAGGACTCGACTTACATGGTGATCTCGGGCGGCGAACTCCCCACCTGGAACGACGACTGGGCCGCCAAGGTCGAGATGTCGATCGGCGACCATGGCAAGGAACGCACGCCCGAGGAGATGGTCGAGCAGCGCATCGGGAACTACGAGGCGTTCTGCGAGTACATGGCCACCGTGTGGGCCCGCACCGAGGCGTTCATCGGCGAGGTCGATCCGGGAACTCTGACCGACGTGATCATCACCCGACCGTTCCCCGAGCAGGTCGCGAACACCTACTCGGCCCGGGTGGCCGGCGAGCCGGGCATCACCAAGCTCGACGCCATGGAGTGTTGGTGGTACCAGCACGGCCTGCGCCACATGGGTGAGATCGAACACGCCCGCGCGCTCGTGGGCCTCGAAGGCATGACCAGCTGACGCCAGCTGCAGCCCGGCCTCCACGTGGGGCCGAGCAGGACCTTGTGCCCTGGTTCGAGCGAACCCGCACAGGCGACGATCAGGCCACACGATGGACACGCAGGGAGCACCGATGCCGGATGCCGCGACCAAGAAGCCTCGTCTTCCGCCTCGGTGGTTCATGCGCGCCTTCTGGTACCTCCATCGCACGCTCCTTCGACTGACTGGCGGCCGCTTCGGCCTCTGGCGCCCCAAGCCCAACGCATGGGGCACGGTGCGCCTCACCACCGTCGGCCGCCGCACCGGTCAGGAACGCCGCGTGGTCGTCGGCTACTTCGAGGACGGTCCGAACGTGGTCACCATGGCCATGAACGGATGGGGCGAGGCCGAGCCGGCGTGGTGGCTCAACCTGCAGGCCCACCCCGACGCGAAGATCGAACTCGTCGACGGCCCCCGTCTGGTCACCGGACGAGCCGCCGAGGGTGAGGAGCGCGCACGCCTGTGGGCCCGGTGGCAGGAGATCGACGAGAACCTCGATGCCTACGCGGCACGGCGCCCGAACGAGACCGCCGTCGTGGTCCTGGAGCCACGGTCCGAGGCCGAGAGCGGCACCACCGCCGGCTGACCGGGGTCGGGCGGAGACGCCGTCCGACTCCCACCTCGCGCCGGCGACCCCGGACGCGTCGCTCTCCTAGGGTGTCGGGATGCGACAGATCCTGTTCTTCCTGTGCGTCGGCGCACTGACATTGGCCGCATGCGGTGACGACGCAAGCGAGACCGAGTCTCAGCCCGGAACCCAAGAGGGATCGACCGAATCCGGCTCCGACCCGGTGACTGATGGTCCGGGGCCCGAAGAGCTCGCCAGCTTCGCCTGGCAACCGGCGACCCTCGACGCGCCCTGGGCTGCACGAGCGGGTCTCCGGGTGGTCGAGCTCGACGACGAGCTCCTGCTCATCGGGGGGCGGACCCCGAACCAGTCGACCATCCCCGGCGACAGCACGATCCACGGCGACGTCTGGTCGTCCGACGACGGCGGCGAGACCTGGACCCAGATCCTCGAGACGGGCACCGAGCCCGACCAGTTCCCGGCCCGGGCCTACTTCCAAGCGGTGGTGAAGGACGATGCGGTCTACGTCATCGGCGGTCAGGACTTCGGACTCGACGAGAACCCGTTCTGTGACCTGCTCGAACAGGGCATCGAACCGCCTCCCGGACTGGGGATCGACCCCGACGCCCCGTGCCCGGAGTTCGTCCCGACCTCGCAGTTCTTCAACGATGTGTGGCGGAGCACCGACGGCGAGTCCTGGGAGGAGATGACGGCCGCGGCGCCGTGGGACGGGCGTGCCGGTCTGTCGGCTGCTGTCCTCGGCGAGCACATCTATGTCTTCGGCGGCTCGAAGAACGACGACTCGTCGATCGTGGGCGCCTCAGGGCCGGCTCGGGTCTACTTCAACGACGTCTGGCGGAGCACCGACGGGACCGAGTGGGAACAAGTCGCCGAGGCCGCTCCGTGGGAACCTCGGGCCGGCGCTGCGGTCGTGGTCAAGGACGAGCAGATCTTCCTGCTCGGCGGCGAGGACGGGTTCACCTGTGAGCCGTTGCCCGACTGCGAAGCCCCCTACTTCAACGACGTGTGGAGCACCGCCGACGGCGCCGAGTGGGAGCAGGTCACCCCGGCGGCCGGCTGGAGCCCACGCCCAGGCCACGTGTGTGAGCTGTTGGGTGAACAGATCGTGTGCTTCGGCGGCTTCGGTCTGACCACCAATCCCACCGACATGTGGTCGAGTCCAGACGGCGCGACCTGGACCGAGCTGCCGGGAGCGCCCTGGAACGCAGAAGACACGTCTGCGGTCAAGTACGACTTCGATTCGCTCGTGGTGACCGACGCAGACGGCGAACTGCAGATCCTCACCGCCGGCGGGGACCGCGAGACGTTCGACTTCACCGATCCCGAGAACTATCTGCGGATCGACAACGACGTGTGGGTGTTCGCCGCACCCGTGGCCTGATCCATCATCGAAGGCACGGAGATCCGGTCCGGCGAGCTCGGGATGGAGCGACACCGACCGCGACGGAAACGGCTGCGCCGCGGTATCGGTGGGTCCGTGAGCAACGGCTGAGGCGGTTGACCGGGTGAACGGTCGTCAGTTCACGGCGTAGGGACGGTTGTCGGTCGGCTGGGCCGGGCCGCTCACGTCGGGAACATCGGTTGCCTGATCAACGTGTTCGGCGTAGTACCCGAGCACGCCGGCTCGGTCGAGGACGGCGTCGAGTTCGGGCGACCGCGCATCGACGTACCTTGCCAGCATCACCCCACGGGCGGTGTCGAGGAACGGGGTCGAGGAGATCTCAGCCGTCACCCCGTCACCGAAGTCCACGGTGGCCGATCCGGCGACCGTCGCCTCGGCGACCCAGGGCAGGTAGTGACGACCGGCCTCGGCGATGACGTCGACGAGCGAATCAGGGAGCGAGTCGGCGTCGAACCATGCACCGAACGTCTGGTGTTGCGGCAGCTGGAGGCGATGGGTGTGGGCGACCACAGCGGGCCCGTGCTCGTCGGCGATCTCTCGGCAGTACGGGTCGCCGACGAAGTGGGCGACGTTGGCGCCGAACAAGGCGAAGTCGGCGAGGCACGGCCGGTGGCCCAGCAGGTACCCACCGTCGGTGAGATGCACCTCGAGTGCCCAGAGCCAGGCGGTCAGCACCTCGTTCATCCAGGCCTCGATGTTGTCGGGCGTCACGCCGAGTTTGGGCAGGCTCGCCGTCATGGTCTCGACCACGTTCGCGCGCACGAACGCAGCGGGAGCGGGAATCGCCACCGACACCTCCTCGGCGAGCTGCCAGCCGGCGGGTTCGGTGTTGGCGGGATAGCTCCATCGACTCCCGACCGCGGGCCGGTAGAACCACTCGTCGGAGAAGTCGTCCAGCAGGTAGGCCAGGAACCGCAACGTCGGATCCTCGGGCAGCACCGACCGCTGGACCGGTGTGGCCAGATCGAGATGTTCGATGATCGTGGTCGAGTCCCACATCGGGACACCGTCGGGGTTCTTCACGACCGGGATGCCGCCGTTCCATCCGGCCTCGACGGCCGCGGAGTGCCCGAGGACTCCCGGTTCCAGACGCCACGGGCGATCGGTGTAGTCGAGGTAGCCGGTGACCTTGCGGGTGAAGTACGACCGGGTCAGGCCATGGACCAGATAGGGAGGCATTCGCCGATTCTGCCCCACGGTTCCGCTTCAGCGCGTCCGAGACGAGTGCACCTGGCTCGTTCGCCGGTCCCTCTGCCCGCAATCAGCCTTCGGAGGTCTGGGTGAGGACGGTGTCGACCATGTAGTCGACGAACTCGTCGGGCTGCTCCCACAGGGGACGGTGACCGGAGGTGGCGAGCACGGTGAGGTCTTTCGTCGGTGCGTCGATCATCGGATACCACTCGGCGAAGGGTTCGGCCCGGCCGTCGGCTTCGTGGGCGCCCTGGACGAAGAACACCGGGATGTCGAAGCCGGTGGCCGTCCGCCGGAAGTCGATGTCCTGGAGCTGGGGGTAGACGACGCTGAAGGTGTCCATGAACGCTCCGAGCAGGTGGACCTGGTCGATCAGTGCGTACTCGGACACGAAGAAGTTCTCCGAGAACCCGCCCTCGCCTTCGGAGTTGGCGGAGTGGTCGTAGGGATAGACCTCGTGCTCGTAGGACAGGGCGGTCTCGTAGTCGAGCATGTCGTCGTAGGGCGGCGGGCCGATGCGCTCGAGTTCGTCGACGAGGCCCCCGTTCCCGTTGGCCTCGGCCCACTCGAGGGTGTCCTCGTAGAAGATGGTGTCGGTCTCGAGCAGGTCGACCATCTGACCGGCACCGATGAACGCACGGAACAGCTCGGGTCGTTGCTGCACGGCGAGGACCCCGAGCGCAGTGCCCCACGACTGCCCGGCCAGGTAGATGCGATCCTGCCCGAAGCGCTCGCGGAGGTGGTCGGTGACGGCGATCGTGTCGTCGATGGCGCTGTCGAGGGTGTAGGTGTCGGTGGGGTCGAGCTGGTCGTAGGACGTTCCGGTCCCGCGCTGGTCCCACGTGACGACGGTGAAGTGCTCCTCGAGTTCGGGCAGATGGTTGCGCATGGCCCCCATCTCGGATCCGCCCGGGCCACCGGCCAGGAAGAGCAGCACCGGGTTCTGGACGTCGTGGCCACGGATCATCAGCGCCAGGTCGTGCCCGTTGATGTCGACGGTGATCAGTTCGGCGATCGAGTCGGGGACCTTCTCGCCGTTGGCGTCGACGATCGCCGCAGTGCTGGGCGGACGGGCGAGCGCAGCGGTGAACCCGACGAGCCCCACGGCGGCCGCGATGGCCACGCCTCGGCGCACCCACAACGGCAGCGTCCGGCGCTTGTTCGACGACTGCGGAGGCGGGTCGAGCTCGCGGGCGATGCCGGCACCCAGCAGCGAACCGAACGCCATCGGGGCGAGCGAGATCAGCGCGTGGAAGACGCGTCCGACCACCAGGGCCAGCACTCCGTAGGTACTGAACCCGATGGCGTCGACGGTCGGCCCGTCGATGTCCATCCTCGTCAGCTCGAACACCACCACGAACGCCACCGGTGCCACGAGCGCCGCCCATCGCGAACGCATGACGAGCCCGCTCGCCGTACCGATGATCAGGCTGATGACGATCGACCAGATCGCCTGTCCGGTGGTCAGCGGGCTGCGGGGAGTCCACCAGCCCGCGAGCAGACCCCACAACGCGCCAGAGGCGACGGCGACCGCGAGGCCGACCCGGCGGTCCTGCCAGATGGGTTCCAGCAGTGAGCGGACCCGACCGCGGATCGCCCCGAGGCGATCCTTCCGTTCGGACGACCGGGCAGCACCGTCGGGAGCCGCACCGACGTCGTCGTCGCTGCGAGGCGCTCGCTGGTCGATGGCGTGGTCGGTATCGACGCTCATGGCCGGGCTCCTCGGGGTCACGGGTCAGGCTCGTCGAACACCACCCAGCCTGAGGGGTCGACACCGGCTGCTGTAGGGCCGAAGGTCACCCAGATCGTTCGCGGGTCGCGGATGACCCGCGTTGGCACGACGCACCGATCGTGAGGGATTGATCAGGCCGCGTGCGCGAGAGTGAGCCGTGGCCGCAAGACGAGACGATGGCGACCAGGTCGGCGAGCCGCCCGGCACCGGCGCGCCCTCTCTGGGAACACGGATCGTCATCGAGCCTGCGTCGTCGTCGCTGGCGGAGGATCTCGCGGCGTTGGCGGCCGAGGCGACGACGTTCGGCATCGGCAACTCGGCGGCGCTCGTCGACGGGTGGATCGACGGCACGCAACGCTACGACCGGCAAGGAGAGGCGTTGCTGGTTGCCTGGGATGGGGACGTGGCGATCGGAGTGGGTGGTCTGGCGCAGTGCCCCGACGTCGAGGGAGCACTGCGAGTCCGGCGCTTCTACGTGGCCGCTGGAGCTCGGCGCCGAGGCGTGGCCGGTCGATTGGCGACCCAACTGATCGACTTCGGATTCCGCCACACCGACACCTTGACCTGCAACGCCCGAGCCTCGATTGCCGCCGGACCCTTCTGGGAGGCGATGGGCTTTCTCCCGGTCGAGATCGACGGCATCACCCACATCCGGACGGCCTGAACCTGCTTCGCGCCGGCGCCTCTCCGCTCGCTCTGTCAGGCGAGCGCCTTCTTGGCCGTCTCGGCGACCTGGGTGACCGCACGGGCACCGGCGTCGACGAGCGGGCCGAGCTGGAAGAAGATGTGCACCATGCCGTCGTAGAGCTCGTGGGTGACCTCGACGCCGTCGGCGGCGAGCTTGGCCGCGTAGTTGGCACCCTGGTCGCGGAGCGGATCGAATTCGGCGGTGATGACCAGTGCCGGTGCGACACCGGCATGTGAATCCGCACGGATGGGCGAAGCCCGCCAGTCGGTGGGATCGGCGGCGTGGCACTCGGTGAACCAGTCCATCGTTTCGGCGTCGAGGATGTAGCCCGAGCCGTTCTCGGTCATCGACGGGCTGTCGTCGGTGACCTCGACGCCGGGGTAGACGAGCAACTGAGCGGCGAGCTCGAGTGCCGCGTCACGAGCCATCAGGGCGACCACCGCGCTGAGGTTGCCGCCGGCGGAGTCTCCACCCACCACGATCTTGGCGTCCGCGCTTCCGCTGAGCTCGGCACGATGTCCGTCGGCCCACTGCAACGCCGCCCAGGCATCATCGACCCCGGCCGGGAACGGGTGCTCCGGAGCCAGCCGGTAGTCGACGGCCATGACGGTCGACTGCGACTGCAGGGCGAGCTGTCGACAGACCTCGTCGTGCGTGTCGAGATCGCCGATCGTGTAGCCGCCCCCGTGGTAGAAGACGAAGATTCCGCGTGCGCCCTCGTTGCGGTAGATGCGGATGCCGATGTCGCCCGCCGGTCCCGGAATCGTCCGGTCGGTGACGTGATCGAGGTCGGGGCCGGCCCCTGCGATGCCGGCGAGTGCGAGGTAGCCCGCTCGTCGCTCGGCGACGGTCTGGCTGGACGCAGGCGGTCCCTCCGCAGCGGCGGCGTTGAACACGTCGACGAAGGGCTTGATCTGCGGATCGAGCGGCACGATCGAACCCTAGGTGGAGCGGGAAGGGACGAGTGCGCCGTCTGCCTCACGCCGGCCGCGAATCACGATGCGTTTCAATCCCATGACACGGTTGAGTCTGGAATTTTCTTTCCAGTATCGTTGTGCGCATTGCACGCGAGCTCGTGTCAGGGGCATCCCGCATGGAGACGATTCTGGTGTTGACGGGCTGGTACTCGATCGGCCTCGGAACGGCCTGGATCATGGCTCGGGTCGGCCACGATCCCTCGCCGTGGGTCCTGGTCGGCTGGATCGGCGGGGGTTGGGCACCCCTCGTCGCAGCTGGCTACCTGGTCTACCGCCGCACGATCGCCGAGAGCCTGGCTGACCTGGGTGTCGTGGAGCGTCGGCTCGAGCGTGGTGAGCAGGTCCGGGGCATCAACAGCCGCCGCATCGCCGAGCCAGCGAAAGTGTGGGAACGAGCAGCATGAACCTGACGCCCCCGACCGAGCACCAGCTCCTCGTCTTCTGGGTCGCTCTGCTCGGCCTCGTGGTCGCCGCGCGGGTGCTCGGTGCGCTCGCCGTGCGGGTCGGCCAGCCGGCCGTGGTCGGCGAGCTCGGCGCCGGCCTCCTTCTCGGCCCGTCCGTGCTCGGCAAGGTCGCACCCGACATCACCGACTGGCTGTTCCCCGACGACGACGTCCAGACGGCAATGTTGTTCACCGTCGGCTGGCTCGGCGTCGTCTTCCTCCTGATCGCCACCGGCTACGAGACCGACCTCGGCCTGATCCGCCGTCTCGGAGCCGCAGCCGCAGCCGTGTCGGCGGGCAGTCTCGTGGTCCCGCTGGCCGCCGGGTTCGGTGTGGGCTACCTGCTTCCTTCGACCTTCATCGGCGACGGCACCGACACCCTGGTGTTCGCCCTGTTCATCGCCGCTGCGCTGTCGATCTCGTCGCTGCCGGTCATTGCGAAGATCTTGACCGAGATGGGCTTCATGCGGCGCAACTTCGGCCAGCTCACGCTCGCCGCCGGCATGGCCAACGACGTCTTCGGCTGGATCCTCCTCGGAGTCGTCGCCGGCCTGGCCCAGGCCGGCGGCCTGAAGTTCGACAAACTCGCCATCACACTCGGCGGCCTCGCCCTGTTCTTCGCCGTCGCCTTCACCCTCGGCCAGCGCCTCATCGACATCGCCCTGCGCCAAGTCCGCCGGGCCGAAGCCGGACCCGTCCCCGGCGTCGCCGTGATCCTCATCGCCGCCATCGCCCTCGGGTCGGTCACCCAGGCCCTCCACGTCGAGGCCGTGCTCGGCGCCTTCGTCGCCGGCGTGCTGATCGCCCGCTCGCGCTACCGCGACGACGCGGCCATGCACAACCTGGAGCACGTCACCACTGCGTTCTTCGCCCCGGTGTTCTTTGCCACGGCCGGCTTGCGCGTCGACCTCGGCCTGCTCGCCGATCCCACGACCCTCGCCTGGGCTGCTGCGGTGATCGCCGTGGCCAGCATCTCCAAGTTCGTCGGCAGCGTCGCCGGTGCCTACGTCGCCCGCCTTCCGGGCCGCGAAGGCGCCGCCCTCGGCGTCGGACTCAACGCTCGCGGCGCCCTCGAGATCGTCATCGCCACCGTCGGGCTCACGCTCGGCGTGCTGAACCAGGCCAGCTACACCATCGTCGTGGTCATGGCCATGGCCACCTCGATGATGGCGCCACCTCTCCTGCGGGCAGTGCTGCGCGACTATGACGGCACACCGGCCGAACAAGAACGCCTGCAGCGAGAGCGCACCATGGCCACGAACCTCGTGGTCCGCGGCGACCAACTGCTCATTCCCGCCGGCGGCGACCCCGCCTCGATCATGGCCGCCCAGGTCCTCGACCTCGCCTGGCCCCCGGATGTCGACGTCACCGTGCTCGCACCCGAAGCCGACAAGAGCGGCATCGAAGGACCCGCCCGGGCCCGTGGCATCAAGGCCGTCCACAATGTCCTGGCCGACCGCGACATCACCACCGAGACCACCAACAAGCCCCTCCCCGAGGCCGCCCTCGAGGAGGCCCGCCTCGGCTATGGGGCCATCGGCATCGGCGTCGACCACCCCGACGACGACCAACCCCTGCTCGACGACGAAACCGAACGCATCGTCACGAACAGCCCGGTGCCGGTCGTGCTGGTCCGCGCCGGCCGCCACCTCGGACGCGACCTCCCCTGGGCCTACAGCCGAGCCATCGTTCCCGTCGCCGGCACCAACGCCTCACGAGCCGCCAAGGAGATCGCCTTCAACATCTCGGCCCGGCTCGGCACCCAGCTCAGCCTCGTTCACGTCACCCGACAACCCGAACCGGCGACCGTCGGCGGCAACGGAAACCAACCAGACGCTGCCGCAGCTGCGATGCGGGTGCTCGACGACGCCGTCGCTCTCGCCGACACCATGGGTGCACGAGCCGAACCGGTCCTGCGCCACGACGCATCGCCGGCCGAAGGGATCGTCAGCCTCAGCGACGATCTCGACGCCGACCTCATCGTGGTCGGCTGTACCCGCCGCACCGCCGGCGACGAGGCGTTCCTGGGCCACACCGTCGAGTCCATCCTCCGGCACGCGAACGCCACGGTCATCGCCGTCGTCTCCCCGTCCACCGACCGGGAAGCAAACTGAGAACCCCAGCGGGGCCAGCCAGGTCGGCTCAGCAAGCGGTGGAAGGTCCGGACCGCGTCAGGCGACGACGGCGGTGAGACGGGCCGCGGTCCGAGCCAATCCGACCAACGCGGCGATGGCCGGAGCTGCGACACTTGGCCCTCTCCGCGCAGCTCCTTAGGATCGCCTGACCGTCGCGAAGGGGGAATGGAATGCGTGAGATCCATCGGCGAGGGTTCCTCGTCGGAGGCATCGGCCTCGCCGGAGCGATTGCGCTGGGATCGTGCAGTGACGACGGTGACGGCGGGTCGGCCGACGGTGGCTCGACGACGTCGGCGCCACCTGGGTCGCCTGCCAACGCCGAGGACGTGCTGGTCGCACCCGGATCGCCCGGGCTGGTCGACGAGTCCGCCTGGCAGGCCCGGATCGACGACTACCTGGCCGGAGCGGCGGCCGATGTGGACCCCAGCAGCCTGAACGGCATCGTGGCCGCGCTGATCGCCGCCAACCGAGACCCCGACTTCTCGTGGGACCCGAGTTCGGTGACCATGGACTCCCTGCAGGAGCGGTGGGACCAGATCGACGAGTGGCAGGACACTCGCGACTTCGCGCTCATGTACATGCACTGGATCCTGGCCCTGGCTGACGGCGAGACCGAGATGCGCACGCTCGACCCGTCGGTCACCGATGCCGTCGAGCAGCGGCTGCTCGACAACCGCTACCGCTACGACGACCCGTTGCCCGAGGGCCGGATCGACGAGCAGTGGTTCTGGTCGGAGAACCACGTGATCATCCTGCTGGTCATCGAGTACCTGGCGGGCCAGCGCCTTCCCGAGGAGACATTCACCGTCACCGGCTTGACCGGCGCCGAGCACATGGCACGCGCCAAGCCGCTGATCCTGGACTGGGTGCACGAGCGGGCCGAGTTCGGGTTCTTCGAGTGGCACAGCCACGTGTACATGAAGAAGAACGTGGAGCCGCTGGCCCTGCTGATCGAGGTGGCCGACGATCCCGAGTTGGTGAACGCCGCCGCGATGGCGTTGGACCTGTGCGTCCTGGACATGGCCGGGCATTGCCACGCGGGGAGCTACACCGCACCGCGGGGCCGCACCTACGCCAAGGACAAGACCAACGATCGAGAGAGCACGTTCGACGTCTTCAAGCTGCTCTTCGACGACACCGAGTTCGACTTTCGGGGTGGGGCCGACGCCGGCGCCAACCACCTGGCGGGCGCCACCCGCTACCGCCCGCCGCAGGCGCTGCTGGTCGTGGCGACCGAGGGAGCGCCGGGGGTGACGCGGGAGCGGCACGGGATCTTCGTCGACGGCACCGACCCGGTGAGCCCGGACCCCGAGGCCCCGTTCGGCTACGACTTCGACGACCCCGACAATCTGGAGTTCTGGTGGTCTCAGGGGGCGCTGGGCCTGTGGCAGCTTTCCCACATCGGCCTGTCCGAGGCCGAGAAGTTCGACCTGCTCGAGACCGAGGCCAATGGGCAGATCAAGGCCATCGTCGCACTCAACGACGGCGACCCCGACCGGGTGGCCGCCTGGTTGCAGGAGAACCATTCGGTCGTGAACTTCGGACACCTGCGGGAGGCCAACACCTACTCATGGCGGGGCGACGACGTGGCCATGTCGACCCTGGTCGACCACCGCTTCGGTCAGATGCGCGACCAGGTCCACGTCTGGCAGGCGACGGTCGACCCCGAGGCCTACGTGTTCACCACGCACCCCGCCACCGACCTGATCGAGGGCGATGACTGGGGCGCCGACGAAAAGCCGGGCTATTGGACCGGTGAAGCGTCGATTCCCAGGTCGGTGCAGTTCGAGCGGACCGGGATCCACATCTACCAGCCGGCATGGAACTCCGAGAACATCGACCCCATCCTGTGGGGCCTGTTCGGGTACCAGGACTACACGCACGCCTTCGTGCCCCAGGACCGCTTCGACGAGGTGGTGCGGGACGGACGCTGGACCTTCGCCCGCAAGGGTGACGGCTTCATCGCGCTGTGGTCGTTTCGCGAACCCGAGTTCCGCGAGTACGACCCCGCCCGGAACCCGATGGTGGACATGACCGCGCCCTACGACCTCGTGGCGCCCGGCGGGCCCGACAACGTGTGGATCGTCGAGGTCGGCGACGCCGCCTCTGCCGGGTCGTTCGCCGAGTTCCAGTCGGCGATCACCGCCGATGAACCCGCCGTCGAGCGCGACGACACGGGCTTCACCGTCGCATGGACGTCCCCGGCCTCCGGCGAGATCACCTTCGGGTCCACGGCGCCGTTCACGGTGGACGGCGAGGAGCAGCCCATCGGCGACTTCCCCCGCCACGAGTCGAGCGGGGGCACGGTCGATCGTCTGGCCACCACCTTCGAGCTCGCCGGCGACGACGCCACGGTCGCCCTCGACTTCGACACCTACACCCGAACCGTCGGCGCGGCCTGACCGGACGCGCGAGGACGGTCACCCGTCATCGCACCGACCGGGCACCGGCAGAGGACCCTCGTCTGCACCTGGCCCGCGGGACTCTCACCTACGCGAGGCCCGGGCCGTGGACCACCGTGTCGAGAACGTCCAAGGCGGCCTCTCTGGTCCCCTCGTCGTAGGGCGTAGAAATCGTGCCGAACGCATCGTCGCCGAGGTGTCGCAGGATGCGGCGCACGACGCGCTCCTCGGGAGAACTGTTCGTTGTCCGACCCTGGCGGGCCTGCATGGTCTGCACGGCTTTGCGTGTGAGGTGATTCGCGTCCTGTATCATGTCGCCCACTGAAGGGGAGTACCCCTCGAGGCCAGTCGTCAAGACGTCCCACCAGGGTCCGGCGTGGCCAGTCCGAGAAATCGGGCGGGGAGACTTTCAGCATCGTCAACTTCGTTGTGTGCTGAAAGGAAACCCATGCTCAGGAACACTCTCAAGACGACCGAGGCGCGCATCGCTGCGCTGGCGCACGATCCGGCCCTGGCGAGTCGATGACGACCACCGCCACTCCTCCGACCGCCGAGGCCGCGGGCGCCCACGCCAGCGAGGAGACCCACTGGTATCGGGTGTCGGCTGTTGCGGCTTTGGAGGCGCAGCGATCGTCGTCCGACGGACTCACCCCGGACGACGCCGAGAAGCGCCTGGCCGAGTTCGGGTCGAACGAACTGATCGACAACGGCTCGAGCCACCCGTTGAAGATCATCTGGCAGCAGGTGTCAGCGGTCATGGTGTTGATCCTCATCGGCGCAGCACTGCTCTCGCTGGCGCTCGGCAAGTTCCTCGAAGCAGGGGCGATCGGCGCGATCGTCGTGCTGTTCACGCTGTTGGGCTTCTTCCAGGAGTACCGGGCCGAACGCGCCATCGCTGCGCTCCGGCAGATGTCGGTGCCGATCGTCAGGGTGCGTCGCGCCGGTCGCACGACTGAACTCCCGGCGGCTCAACTCGTACCCGGAGATGTGGTGCAGCTCGACGCCGGCACGGTGGTGCCGGCCGACCTCCGCCTCATCGAGGTCGCGAACCTTCGGATCGAAGAAGCCACGCTCACCGGTGAGTCCGAGCCGGTCGACAAGCACACCGATCCGATCGACCGGCCCGATGTCGCGCTCGGCGATCGTCGATGCTTGGCGTTCAGTGGGACACAGGTCTCGGCCGGTCGGGGTCTCGGGCTGGTGGTCGCCACCGGCATGCGGACCGAACTCGGCCGTATCGCGACACTTCTGCAGGGTGTGGAGGTCGAGGCGACGCCGTTGCAGGTGCGGCTCGATCGCGTCGGCAAGCAGCTGGCCCTCGTCGGGGTCGCAGTCGCTGCGCTCGTGGTGGCGATGGGCGCGTTGGGAGGCGAGTCGGCGTCGGACCTGGTGCTCACTGCCATCAGTGTCGCGGTTGCGGTGATCCCGGAGGGTCTGCCCGCCGTGGTCACCTTCACGCTCGCGATCGGAGCGCAACGGATGCTGCGACGCAACGCGCTGATCCGCAAGCTCCCCGCTGTCGAAACGCTCGGGTCGGTGACGGTGATCTGTTCGGACAAGACAGGCACGCTCACTCAGAACAAGATGACGGTGACGGCACTGCACGTCGAGGGTGTGCGCACGACGGTCGAGCCTGAAGCGGCGATCGACCTCGCGAACTGGAACACCTCGGAACGGCTGTTGGTCGCAGCGGTCGCCTTGTGCAACGACGGCGAAGCCGAACGCTCGGACGACGGCACGTGGTCGATGATCGGTGACCCGACCGAGACCGCGTTGCTCCAGCTCGCCGCCAACGCCGGAATCGACGTGAGGGCCCTTCGTGCGGCGGTTCCGAGACTCGGTGAGAACCCGTTCGATTCGGGCCGCAAACGCATGAGCACGGTCCATGGGCCGGTTGCCCCGGCGCCCGCCATGGCCGCACTGCTCGACGGCATCGACACCGCCCGCCCGTTCGCGGTCACCAAGGGCGCAATCGATGGCCTCGTGGCGCATGCCGACCGCATTCGAACCACCGACGGGATCGTCTCCTTGAGCGACGAGCAGCGCGGTTCGCTGCTCGCGGCGAACGACGAGATGGCCGCTGCCGGGCTCCGTGTGCTCGGCGTCGCCTACCGAGACTTCACCGAACCGGCGACGACCACGACTGACATGGTCGCCGACGCCGAGACCTCACTGACGATCATCGGCCTGGTCGGCATCATCGACCCGCCGCGCAGCGAAGTTCGAGACGCCGTCGCCGTGTGTCGCACTGCTGGCATTCGGCCGTTGATGATCACGGGGGACCACCCGCTCACCGCCAAGGCCATCGCCGAGCAACTCGGCATCGCCACTGATGAGCGGGTGCTGACCGGACTCGAGCTCGAAGGGCTGAGCGAGGCCGAGTTCGATGCGGCCGCCTCGGAGATCTCCGTGTTCGCCCGCGTGTCGCCCGCCCACAAGCTCCGCATCGTCGGATCGCTCCAACAGCAGCATCAGGTCGTGGCCATGACCGGCGACGGCGTGAACGACGCTCCGGCACTCAAGCAGGCCGACATCGGTGTGGCCATGGGCATCACCGGCACCGACGTCAGCAAGGAAGCCTCCGACATGGTGCTCCGCGACGACAACTTCGCAACCATCGTCGCCGCAGTCGAGGAGGGCCGGGTGATCTATGACAATCTGCGCCGGTTCGTCAGCTTCGCCGTCGCCGGCAACCTCGGCAAGATCATCGTGATGCTCGGGTGGCCCATCCCGTACCTCCTTGCCGGAGGCGAGCTCGACGCCGCCGTTGCGCTCCTCCCCCTTCAGCTCCTGTGGCTCAACCTGATGACCGATGGCCTCCTCGGCCTGTCGATGGGTGTCGAGCCCGCTGAACGCCGCGTCATGCAACGTTCCCCACACCGACCCGGTGCAAGTCTCTGGGCGGATGGACTCGGTCGGCAAACGGTGTGGATCGGCTCGCTGATCGGCGTCGTCTCACTCGGAATCGGGTTCGCCTATCGAGAGACCGATCAAGCCGAGTGGCAGACCATGATCTTCACGACGCTCGCATTCATGCAGGTCTTCCAAGCCTTCGGCACCCGGTCACGCACCGAGTCACTCCGGACCATCGGTTTGACCAGCAACCGGGTGATGCTTGCCATCGCCTCATTCGTCGTCGCACTCCAACTCGCGGCGCTCTACACGCCACTCAACGGATTCCTCGACCTCGACCCGCTCGGCGCGATCGACCTCGCCATCGCTGTCGGCCTCGGCCTCGCACTGCTGATCGTCCTCGAAGTCCACAAACACGTGGCCCGCACGCCTCGCATCGGTGCGAGCCAGGCAGGCTGACGACCCGCTTCGCCCAGGCCGGGAAGGTCGTCGAGTTGAGCTCATGATCTCTCGCGCCGTGGCCGGCGTCGCAGTGCTCGCCGTTCCTGTCACCGACCGCAGCTGGGCCCCTCGGCGCTCATTCGGATGCCGCAACCGCTGCCCCAGCCGCGAGGGCGAGGCACAGGGGGCCGTAGAAGCGCCGGTCGAGCCGCGTGAATCGATCCGAAGGCGTCCACGGCACGACCGTGCCTGTCAATCCCGCGATGCCGAGGAGGCCTCGCCCTCCGAGGACCGTCGCCACGCCGAGCGCGCCAACTCGTCGGGCCGTCACCGGGACCGCGGCAACGTCACTCACGAGGGCTGCCGCGGTCAGCAGGAGCCCCGCGACGGCAAAGCACTCGCGGGGTTGCGGGGCGGTTCGGGTGCCCGCGACCGTGTCGGCCAGCGTGGCCCGGTCACGGAAGGGAAATGATGATCCGAGCCCCCAAGCGGTGTGCAGCGCGGCGAGGCCGGCAAGCGCCGTCGCCGTTCCGACGCGTACAGGCTTCATCATCGCATTCTTGCCCAGCTTCGGACGCTCGCTGATCCACTCGGCGGTGTCGGAGATGATCCCGGTCGAGAACTCGAGGGGAGCTTCCGTCGCCCTGCACCTGCGAACCCGACCGACGACCGGGGAACCGATCGACCGAGGCCACCTGGAGAGCACTTCCGGGGATCGCACACTGCTCCTCAGGCTGAGGCGCTTCTGGCCGTCCGGGCCGATCAACCCGGCCTCGCGCTGGCGATGTCGGCAGCCAGGCGGGCCGCGGTCGCCGAGTCGACCCTCGACTCCTCTGCGAACTCGGGCCATCGGTCCACGGCGTCGAGCACATCGGCGATGACCGCTCGATAGCCCGGCACACGGAACCGGTCCGCAAACCGCTGGAGGTCGCTGAGATCGATGCCCTCACGTTTGCCCTCGAGACTCATCTGGTGCACGTCGGTCCACTGCCCTGAAGGGTTGTGAGCGTGGGTGACGTCGTAGGCCGGTGCCAGCTCCCATTCGCCGTTCTGAGGAAGCAGGAACCCGAGGTTCTTGGTGTGGTCGTCCCGATTCACGGCGGCGATGTTGAAGACGACCCGCCGAAAGGCTTGTTCGCGTGCTTCCACACCCATGCCGAGTTGTTCGATGACGCTCATGTACTGCGCGTAGCTGTGTGCGCCGGCCATGTTGAAATCCAGGCCTGCGATGCCGCACAGGCTCTGCAGGTGAACGCGTTCGCCGCTGTTGCGACGGTCGAATCGCCGGGTCATGAAGTGCGTCCGCGGCCCTTCGGGCAGGAGCCTGCACTCCGACATCGTCACGCCTGCAGCCGACGCCATCAGGTGGTACGCGAACTCGATGAGTCCATACCCCGCACCCCCAGCCAGGATCCCGCTCTCGCGGGTGGGATCGATGCCGACTCCGTCGAGCTTGATGAGCCAGTGCTCGAAGCCCTCGGGTGCGGTGAGCTGGCCGCTGCGGATCTGCCCGGTCGTCGGGTTGTAGGCGACCACCGCCTTGGCCCTCGCTCCGCCTGCAGAGGTGCCCACCTGGATGAGATCATGGAGCGCATCCCGTGGAGCCTCACCCAGATTCCCGGTGAGGGCCGCCCTCGCAGCAGTGACCAGGTCGGCGAGCTGCAACGCCGTGACGTCGTCGAAACGAGTGCCGGCTGGCGGGTGGAACTCGAGGGCTCCCATGCCTCGGTTCGCCGCGTAGGTGAGCCGGTCAAGTGGCGTGATGTCGGCGGTTCGGATGCCCTGCTCCTGCATCCACGCGTCGACCAACGCATTCCCGAAGCGGTCGGGAAGGCAGTCCGCGATCGTGGCTGGAAGGCCGTGAAACGTCTGCGGCGAGAGCTCGGGGAACACGAACACGCCGGGCCGATTCGGCATCTGAAGCGGAGACAGATGCTCGCCGGTTGCGACCCAGTCGGGTTCGTACTCGAAGGCATAGAAGCCCGTTGCCGGGTCGAGTGCAATGGCTCCGACGGTCCGATCCCAGGCACGCACCTCGACGACTTCGGCTGATGTGTAGGTCATGGCGCGGTCGACGACCGACTGGCGCGCTTCCTCTTGTTGACGTCGGCGCGCTCGTTGGGCCCGGAGCTGCTCGATCGGGCTCACCGTCGGGACCGGGGGAGCCAACGAGTCGAGCCAGGCCTCACGGTCCAACGCTCTGGCGATCTGCACCAGTGACGCGATGCTGCCACCGTGACCGCTCTCGATCCGGCCAACCGTGGTCCGGTCGATGTTCGCTCGGCGAGCCACCTCGAGTTGCGTGAGATTCTGCCTCAGCCGGAGATCGCGTACCTGCTCGCCGATCCGCATTTCCCATTCTTCGAGACTGGCGTTGTGATTTTCGATCATTGCGTTCCGAAGCGGCAGAGAACGTTGCATTTCTGCATCCTCACGTCCGACATCCTACGCCGGATAGGTTCACATGCAATGAAATTGCACCTTCCGATCGAGAGATTGCCCAACGCGACCGTCGGATCGGCCGTTCGAGGATTCGCAGCGCCGGCTGGCAATCCTCGGTCAGCTCGGCAGCAGCCGAGAGATCAGGTCGCGCACTCGCTCGGACCGATCGGTGTCGACCTCCAGATCGTCGAGTCGGGCGTCGAGCACGCTGCGATCCACAAGCCCTCTACCGGCAACCGCCGCACAGAACTCGATGTCCTTGGGTCGGAAGGCCACCGCCTTCGACAGCCACAGATCGTGGACCTCGAGACACCAAGCCACGACCCCGTTCGTCATCGGTGACTCGTAGCGGACCAACCGATCACGCCATCCGTCCGCGAGCACCGCAGTGGCTTCAGACACGCCTTGCGCGTAGTAGCCGAAGCTCTGATGGAACATGGATGCCTCGCCGATCGAGCCGTCGATGAGGTCGGCCTTCGTGCTGTCGGGGTCGTCGAGTGCGACCACATCGGCCTCGACCGACCGCTCGGCCTCGGGCGGGAGCGGCTCAGGCGATGATGCGTGCAGCGCCTGGCTGCCGATGACCAGTATCTCGTTCTCACCGAGCACGGCTCCTGCCGCTCGCACCGCATGGTCGAAGTCGGCTCGCTTCATGCTGCGCCCCGAAACGAGCGATAGACCTCTGCTCGTTGGTGGGCAGCCAGCACGCCGGCGAACGGGCTCACCTGACGGAGTACGCGCCCGTGATGACCGGGGTCGAGCATGCGCGAAGCGATGTCGCTCACCGGCATGTCGAGCATGTGTGCCCACTCGTCGAGGAGCCGGGACGCGTTCGGGTTGGCGTCCCGCATCCTCACGACGTTGGCGTGGGCAAGACGGAGAACGCTGATCGGGTCATCGTGCAGTCGGCGGGCGATCGCCGCGTGGAGTGCCAGGCTGCGAGCTTCCTCACGATTCATGGGTGATCCGACGAAGGGGTAGCAGGCCAGACCTGCTCCGTCAGCGACCGCCGAGACGGTCCGCCACGTCGGACTCTTGGTACCCGACTCGTATGCGGCGATGGTCGGCTGAGACGTACCCGAAGCAGCGGCGAGACGCGCTTGCGTCCAGCCGACAACCGTGCGGACCGCCACGATGGGGTTCATCACTCCAGTATATCCGTTTGAATATGATCAGACGCCCGGGGCATGCATGAGAACACAAAGGCCCGGAACCATTGGTTCCGGGCCTTCTAGTTGGTGGCGGGGGTCGGATTTGAACCGACGACCTTCGGGTTATGAGCCCGACGAGCTACCAGACTGCTCCACCCCGCGGCGGACCGATGACGATAGCCGCCGCCGCCGTTCACGCCAACCCGGGTGCAGCCGGTCGTCGAGGCTCACCGGCCGAGGCGCTGGTCCCAGCGCTCCAGTTCGGCGGCCAGGGTCGCCGGGCACGCCGGGCCGAGACGATCATGCAGGCCCGGATCGAGGAACCGGGCCAGCAACTCCTCGCGAGCGACCGGTTCGCCGGTTGTCTGGCGGGAGATGCGGTCGAGCGCCCGAACCCCGGCGGTTCCGCTGCCCGGATCGACGGTTGCGAACACGTCGAGGAGCTGCGTCGCGCGATCCGTGTCGCCCTCCTCGAGGGCGAGCCAGGCGAAGGGCACGAGGTACAACGACTCCTCGTACATCTGGGCGCCAAGCGGCCGGCGGCGAGCCAGCTCGCACAGCCGGGCAGCGCGCTCCTCGATCGACGCATCAGCCGCCATGATCGCAGCGATGTTGATTCGGGGCAGGGCGTAGTCGCGCCATGGCGTCGCCTGGGCGACGTCGAACTCGGGGCCGTGGGCAAGCCCCTCGGTGTATTCCATCCAGACCAGTGTGGGGAGCACCGTGTCGTGAACGCCGCTGCCTGGTCGAGCCCAGCGCACGGCCAGACGGGCCTTGTCGTACGCCTCGTCGATCCGTTCATCGGCCAACAAGGCCACCGCATTGGCACACGCCATCATGGCAACCGCGTAGTCGTAGGGCTCGCCGGCCCACTCGATGGCACGGGGCAGGAGTCGCTCGGCTTCGGCGACCACCCACTCGGGATCGACCACGGTCATCGGCAGGAGGTGAAAGGCCTCGATGAGACGCCGATTGGGGTCGTCGTCGGCGAGAGCGGCGAGCGCGGCGCCCGTGGTGTCGAGCGCCTCCGCGAGTTGATAGGTGAAGGTCTGGAGCCAGACGGTGGTGATGGTCTGCGCCAACGTCGCGCCGGCACCGAGATCGTCGGCGTGCCTGCCGATCTCGGCGACCTGTTCGAGCATCCGACCGTGCGCACCCGGTTCATCCGGCGAGGTGGCCGTGGACATCAGCAGTGCGGCGGTGTCGAAGCGACCCTGCTGCAGGGCATGGGTCGCCGCGGCTCGACGGGTGACCGTTTCGAGTGCGTTCAGCTCGGTCCAGTCACAGAACTCATCGGTGAACACCAGGAAGTCGGCCGCGATGTCGTCGTGATCCGGGATGAGCGCCCGCTCCAACGCCGTGAACGCCGCTTCCAACTCGCCACGCGCATCCAACTGCTCCAGGCCGAAGGCGCGCAACGAGTCGAGCAGGCGGTAGCCGCGCCCCGTCTCGCTCGCCGCGCTCACCTCCACCAGTGACTGGTCGACCAGCGAACCGACCACGTCGGCCGCCCCCACCTGGTCCTCGTCGAGCAGGCGGGCCGCGGTGTCCAGGGTGAAGGGCCCAGCGCACGCCGACAGCGCCCGGAAGGCTCGCTGGCCATGTTCGTCCAGCAGATCGTAGGACCAGGCGATGGCGGCCTCGAGGGTGCGCTGTCGTGGGTCTCGCCGCCGGTGCCCGACCAGGAGACGGAACCGGTCGCCGAGGTTGGCCAGGATCTGCGACGGCGCCAGCGTCCGGGCACGTGCTGCCGCCAACTCGATGGCCAACGGCATGCCGTCGAGACTCGTGGCGATCTGGGCGATCGTGTCGAGATCTCCCGCGTCGAAGGCCAAGGACCGATCGGCCGCCAGCGCCCGCTCGACGAACAACCGGACCCCGGGCGAATCGGGGGCATCACTCGCCAGCGGTTCCAACACGATGGCGTGTTCGTCCTCGACTTCGAGCACGACGCGAGAGGTGGCCAGCACGTGCACCGCAGCACTGGCCACGAGGAGATCGTCGACCAGAGCCGCCACGGCGTCAGCCACGTGTTCGCAGTTGTCGACCACCACCAACGCCTGCCGTCCAGCCAACTCATGCAGCACGTGCTGGGTGGGCGATCGCTCGGGCGGCACGGCGCGGGCCAGGCCGTCGACGAACGCGCCCGGTACGCCGGCGCCGTCGTCGACGGTCGTGAGGTCGACGAAGAAGATCCCGCCCGGGAACTCGGCCGACGATCGCGCGGCGGCCTCGACGGCGGTGCGGGTCTTGCCCGCTCCCCCAGGCCCGAGCAGCGTCACCAGGCGATGAGCCCGGACCGCCTCGCGCAGATCGTCGATCTCGCGCGTGCGACCCACCAGCGACGACCGCTGCTGCGGCAGGGTCGACCGGCTCTCGCCGAGCGATCGCAACGGCGGGTGCTCGACGGGCTGCTCGGGCACATCCACCTGATGGAGCACCCACGTGCCGGGCAGGTCGCGGAGGCGGTGAGTTCCCAGCGGACGCACGGCGGCCCCAGCCGCCACCGCCACCGGCTCGGACGCGACGATCTGACCGCCGTGGCCGACGCTCATGATGCGGGCGGCTTCGTTCAGCGTCGGGCCATAGAAGTTGTCATTGCGCCGCTGCGCTTCTCCGAGGTGGATGCCCATCCGAACCTCGACCCCGACGGGCACACGCCAGTCGTGGCCGGCCAGGGCCTGCTCCGCGGCGACGGCAGCGGCGACCGCGGCGCCGGCCGACTCGAAGGCCACGGCGAACGAGTCGCCCGCCGTCGAGAACTCGAGCCCTCCGTGGTCGGCCACCGCCCCGCGGATGATGTCGTCGTGCGAGGCCAGGTCGGCGCCCATGGCCTCGGGATGTTCGGCCCACAACCGCGTCGAACCCACCACGTCGGTGAACAGGAAGGTCAGGTCCGAGGCTGCCTCGGTCATCGTGTCGGCCCACCGATCCTCGGCCGACCTCGAGCCGCGAACATCGCCACCATGAGCCAGACGCTAGGCCGACGCCGACGCATCCGCTTTCCTACGCAGCGATGGGATTGATCCAGGTGACCTGGGTGAAGCGAGCGAAGTCGCTGTCAGCACTCACGATGTCGAGGCCGTACTCGATGCACAACGCTGCCAGCACCGCGTCGCTCACGAGGTTGCCCCGCAGATCCATGTCGGTCACGAGGCGACCCAAGATGCTTGCGTGCCCGGCGCCAGGCGCCGGCGTCCACACTGGATCGGCCTCGAGCCAATCCTCGGCCATCGCCCACGCGATGGTCGGCTGAAGGGCTTCGCGGCTCGCCCTCGGATTCGTGGAGATGCGAAGAAACGCAGCAAGTGAGATCCATGGGATCGCCACGCGTCTTGATCCGTTCAGTGCCTCCTCCATCCATGCTCGAGCCGGCTCGTGGAACGGGCTGCCATCGTCGGCCGCATAGAGCAGGATGTTCGCATCAACCAGCACTAGCGGGCATCCGGTCCTTCGAGGAAGTCGAGCGCCTCAGCGACGTTGGACACATCGATCTTCATACCCATCGTCTGCGTCCGTTGCTCGAACCGCTTGTTGGACGCGCGCGGAAGGAGACCACGCCGAACCAACTCGTTCACGGCCTCGGAGACGCCCAGCCCCTCGGATCGCCGAAGCTCTTCGATGGCAGCCGCCGTGTCATCCTCGAACTCGATCGTCGTACGCATGTGTCGACTCTATCATGTCCGTGCGTATCTTTCTGCACACGCATGCGCTCGTCGAAAGCGTTGCGCGTCGCGACGGGCGCTGCGACCATGGCCGTGGCGACGAAGAGGAACCTGACGATGGCAGTCCAGCTCGGCGACAGTGGCCCCAGGTTCAGGTGGTCCAGACGCACCTGGTGGCGCTGGGGTTTCCCATCGGAACCGATGGCGTCGTCGGGGCGCGCACCGACGATTCGGTGCGCGGCTACCAACTGATCTCACCGTCGATCGCCGCCGCCGGCGGTGTCCTGACCCGCCACCTCGCAGGAGCGGCACATCCCCACCCGGTCATCGCCACCGCCAACCTCGACCTCGCGGCTACCGGCTGATCGCGCCGGCCGAGCTCTTCACGCCCGACGCCGATTGGCTCACGACGCTCCGAGACATCGTGTTGCTGTCCCATGATCCGGCGCCCTTCACGCGGCCCTCGAGCACGACTACCGCCATCTCGCCCTCGGACCCGACGGCATCGACATCTTCTTCCAGCCCGAACAGCTCGACCTCCCCCTCGCCGCAGGCGTGCAGCAGGTGCGCGCCGCCCGGGCCAGGATCGACGGCATCGTCCGTCCCTCGATCCTTGCGAGAGCCGCGAGAGTCAATGGGGGCGAAGATGGCGGGTCGCTGCCCATCACGAGCTGCTTGCGGACAACCCGGCCGTCTCGGTACCCCCACAGGCCCTACCGGTAGCGGCAGACCCGGCCCGTGGTGACGTGCTCTGCCAAGTGGGCCCCGAGCGGCGGATTGGCGTCGCCGATCTTGCCGATGGCATCGCGGATGCGGCCCGAGACCGCCTTGCGGGCCCGCTCGACGTCGTCGCCCAGGCGGCGGCTCCGCTGGCCGAGACCGGTCGCTGCCCGGAGTTGCTGGATGATGGCTCCGCGTTCTTCGTCCAACTCGCGTGACAGGTCGGTGTCGCCGGCCAGGTCGGCTTCGTCGAGCGCGTCCTCGAGCTCACCGAGACGAGACCGGTAGGCCTCGATGGCCTGCCGGTCGAGCACATCCGCGCCGGTCGAGCGAGCGGGCGCACCGGGGCCGTCCATGAGGGTCACGACATCGACCTCGACTCCAGGAGCACTACACAGCGTTGCCAGGTCGGCGATCCCCTTGCTGTGGCGCACCGTCGTGTCGTCGCCTTCGAAGGCGATCTGCCACATCTCTCCTCGCCGATCGAACGACGGCGCGTCGCCCGCGCCCTGCGCCGCCGGCATCGGTTCGGCCTCGAACACCAGCACCGGGTCGGGCAGGCCCTTCAGGTCGCGCACGCCGACCGTTGCGGTCGCGATGCCCCGCCCCGACACCAGGTCGACCGTCGTCGAGCTGACGAAGATGGCCGCGGCCGGGGCGAGATCGCAGAGGCGGGAGGCGACGACGACGGTGCGCCCGGTGATGTCGTCGCCCCGCAGTTCGACCTCGCCTGTGTGCACCCCGACGCGGATCCCGAGATCGAGCGTCGCGGCCCGGGCGCGGACCGCATCGGCGAACGCGATCGCCTCACCCGGCAGGTCGAACGTGAGCATCGCTCCGTCGCCGGTGTCCTTGACAACGGCACCACCCCGAACCGACGCCTCCTCGCTGATCGAGCGGTGCAGATCGTCGAGACGTCGTCGCCATCCGTCGTCGCCCATCTCGGCCATGGTCGACGTCGAATCGACGATGTCGAGGAACACCACGCTGGTGAGCTTCCGGGTGACCGGCTGGGCGGCCTTACCGTCGGTGAGGAACGACTCGATCGCCGCGGTGATCTCGTTGGCGTGTTCGGCCCAGGGAGGATGCGACCGGCCCTCGAGGGCCTGGAACGTCGCCCCGGGGATCCGTTGGGCCAGATCTTCGCCGAGGTGGGCGGCGACGGCTCCATCCCGCCGGCGATGCAGCACCAGGGCCGGCTGCTCGAGGTCGCCGGCGATGTCGGACACGTCCATGTCGAAGGTCAGGTCGAGCAGCGCGGTCGCCACCTCGGCAGTGGTCGTGTGCCGCTGTGACGAGGTGAACCGCCGGGCGGCGAGCGCATCGGCATCGGGCAGGAAGATCCCCGTGAATGCCTGGCTTCCCAGCCCCCAGTTCGCTCCGACGAGCGTGAGGAGCGCGTCACGGGTGGGTTCGTCGGCAATCGCTGGCCCGCAGGCGTAGCTCCCGAAGAACACCAGCCGCCTGACGAGATCCGGCCGGCGACTGGCCAGCATCACCGTCGGCGGCCCGCCACACGAGATGCCCAACACGTCGACCTGCGAGCTCCCGGTCGCTTCGGCGACCGCTTCGAGGTAGCCGGCCTCGGTGTCGAGGTCGAAGGGACGATCGACCCGCTCGCTCATCCCGACCCCCGGCCGGTCGTACCGCACGACCGTGTGGTTCTCGGCCAGTGCCTCGATGAACGACCGGAACTCTCGGTTCTGCCAGTCGAGTTCGAGGTGACTCGTCCACCACGCCGCGAGCAACAAGACCGGCCCTTCGCCGACCGTGGCGTAGGCGATGCCCTCGCCGTGAGGGCCGAAGCAGGTGTCGACATGCTGCTCCATGACGTCAACGTAACCGGGTCGGGTCGTCGTGAAGTCGCTGATCGCCACCACTGCGGGTAGGGCCGCCGTCACGACGCCTTCTGGGCGACCACGTGGATCAGTTCGTTGGCGAGCCGATGGCTGCCGTCGGGTGCGCGAAACGGCTCGATGGCCGCCAACACCCGGGCCCGCAGCTCGTCCTCGCCGATCCGCTCCAGCGCGGGCAGAGCGAGTCCCGGCGATCGCAGCGCGCGCCACGCCGAGTCGTCGTCGGCCAGTTCGAGGATGGCCGTGGTGGTTCCTCGTCGAATCGACTCGAACCCGGACGCCGACAACATGTCTTCGGCCACCCCCGGATCGCTGATGGTCGCCAACGAGGTGATCTCGGACGCCGTCTCGTCGTCGGCCGCTCCGAGGGCGATGAAGTAGCCGAGGAGGTCGAGACGATCGGGACTCCCCCAGAAGGTGATCCCGATTCGGCCGCCGGGGCGGCACACGCGGGCGATCTCGGCGATGGCGGCCTCGCACCCTCCCCAGATGCCGTTGAAGGCCACGACCACGTCGAAACGGTCGTCGGCCCAGGGAAGCTCGAACATGGTGCCGTGGACCAACTCGCTGGCCGGTGCCCGTCGCTCGGCGATCTCGAGCAACCCGCGAGCCGCGTCGAGACCGGCAGTGTCGGCACCCAGTCGTGCGGCGCGGCCGAGGGCCAGACCTGCGCCGCAGGCGACGTCGAGCAGGCGGGTGTCTTCGCTGACGCCGGTGGCCCGGAACACCTCCTCGACGGCATCACGGGCATAGGGCTCGAAGACGTAGGCCCAGTCGGCTGCTGCATGCGACCAGGCCTCGCCGGCGACCTCCCAGTCCGCCTTGGTGTCGGCCGCATCGCGGGTGGTGGTGGCAATCGTCATCGGATGTCTCCTCGGTTCGGGTTCCGATGACAGGGCGCAAGATCGCGCTGCCAGATCCGCCAGACCGCGTCTGGCAGACCTGGGAATCGCCACGAGCCCCGTGGTCCGCTCGGTCGGAGTTGGAACGGGCCGGGGATTCAGGCCTTGCCGGCGACGAACACCGGGATGGTCCGGTCGGTGTCGGCCTCGTCGTCGGCAACGTCGGGTGTCGGCCCGGTCGGGCGGCAACCGGCCCGGCGAGGTGGTACAACCCTGACGTGTCGTCGATCGATCGGGGATTCTGGGGCGGGACCGTCGCCGAACTCGAGCGACTGGCCGGGCCGTTGCAGCAGGGCCCTGCATCCGTTTCTGCCTTCGATGTCCTCGAAGGGACCTACCGGGGCCACCGGCTCAGGGCCAGCTGGCTCGGTCGCATCAGGTCGGGCACCGCTCCCCCGGGTTCGACGTTGCGGCTGGGTCTGTCGCTCGGCGATCGGCCGATCCGCACCTACGTCTGGTCACGGAAGGGCAGCTCGATCTTCGGGCCGACGGCCACCACCGGCGATCCGGTCTTCGACGACCGCTACATCGCGGCGGCCATCCCGTCGGAGGTGGTGTCCGCCGCGTTCGACGCCGAAGTGCGGGCGATGATCGACCGGCGCTGGAACGGTCGCGACACGTCGCTCGATGCTTCCGACGGTTGGGTGAGCATCGCCGCGGGCAGGAGCACCCCGGGCCTCGCGGGCTCGGCCACGCCACCCACGCCGGAAGAACTGGGCCAGGTCCTCGACGACCTGGTGTTGGTGGCCGCACGCCTGATCGCGGCCTACGACACACGGCGGCGCCGCGGTCGCCGCCGAAGGTCCCGAAGCCGCCGCGCAGTGGGAACGGGCTGCCCACGACGCCGTCAGCCGCGCCAACACGAAATCTCGCGGCCTCGCGCTGGTCGCGGTGGTGATACTGCTCGTGGTGATGGGCCTGATCGTGGCCGCGGTGCTCGCCGTCAGCTGAAACGGCGACAACCAGTGCCGAACGCGTGCCGCTCTAGGCGGTTGCAGCCTCCCGGCGGCGGCGCTCGATCCAGGCCATGGCCATCAGCACCATGCCGAAGCCGAGGAGGGTGAGACCGATGGTCACGCCTTCCTCCACGTAGTCGGCACCGGTCTTGGGCAGCTGCGGGTTCTGGCTGAACTGCGTCGGCGGCGCGAGCGGCACCATCTGGGCGATCACCGTGCCGCCGGCGCTGTCGGCGTTGTTCTCGAGCGTGGTCTCGAACTGGTCGTTGGACACCGAGACGCTGTTCTCGATCTCGCCGATGGCGTCGGCACCGACGAGCGTGAAGATCGAGAACGACGAGGTCGCCCCGGGAGCCAGCGAGTCCTCGAGGACACACGTCACCGTCTGGCCGTCGACCGTGCACGTCCAGCCGTTGCCACCACCCGATGTGAACGTCAGGCCGGCCGGCAGTTGGTCGACCACGGTGATCGGGCCGGCCGCCGGGCTGGTGCCGTTGCTCGACACGGTGATGAGCCACTCGGCCTCGACACCCTGGGTCAGCACCGTCTGCAGCGCCTTGGTGACCCCGAGGTCGACGTCGGGAGCGACCGTCGCCGGATCGTCGTCGGTGTCGTTGTCGGGGTTCGGATCGAGCGTGGTGCCCGACACGTCACCGGTGTTCACGATGTCACCGACGGCGAGGTCGGCCAGCGCCACCTCGATGTCGATCGACGTCGAGTCGTCGATCAGCAGGTCACCGGCGAACACACAGCTGACGTCCTGGTCGGTGACGTCGCAGACCCACCCGGTCCCGTCGGCCGAGAGCGGGGTGACCCCGTCGGGCAGGGTGTCGGTCACGGTGATCGGGCCCCGCGAGGTCGACGGGCCGTTGTTGGTGACGTTCAACGTCCAGGTGCCGGGCGTGCCGACCACGAAGTCCCCGACGTGGGACTTCACGATCTCGAGGTCGGCGACCGGGATGATGGTGGTCGGGTCCGAGTCGTCGTTGTTGTTCGGGTCCGGGTCGTCGGTGGGTGACGAGACGGTGGCGCTGTTCACGATCGAATCGGGGGTGGCCGCACCGATGCTGACGGTGAGGTCGACCGAGGTCGAGGCGTCGACGGCCAGCGGGCCCGGGTTGGTGCAGGTCACCAACTGGCCGGCGGCGTCGCAGGTCCAGCCGGCGCCCGTTCCCGACACGAAGCCGAGGTCGAGCGGCAGATCGTCGGTGATCGTGATCGGGCCCGGGTCGACCGTCGGGCCCAGGTTGGTGACCTCGAGGGTGTAGGTGCCGTTCTGCCCGACGGTGAAGTCGCCGACGTGGCTCTTGTCGATGGTCAGGTCGGCCAGGGGCAGGATGTCGGTCGGGTCGTCGTCGGTGTTGTTGTCGACGATCACCTCGTTGGCAGCCGGCGGCGGGGTGACCGTCGCCGAGTTGATGACCTGCGGGAAGGCAGCGAGGCCGACGGTGGCGTCGACGGTGATGGCCGGAAGGCTGGCGCCGACGCCGACGGCACCGGTGAAGGTGCAGGTGACGTCCTGGCCGACGACCGTGCACAACCAGCCGGTCCCACTCGCCGTGGTCGGCGTGAGGCCGGCCGGCAGCGTGTCGGTCACGGTGATGGTGCCGTTCGAGATCGACGGCCCGTTGTTGGCGACGAGAAGGGTGTAGGAGCCGGTGGTGCCGATCGAGAAGTCACCGGCGTGGCTCTTGTCGATCGCCAAGTCGATGGTCGGGGTCACCGGGTCCTCGGTCGTCGAGGTGTTGTTGTCGGGATCCGGGTCGAAGGTCGGGCTGCCGACCGTTGCGGTGTTGCTGATCGGGTCCGACGTCGAGGCGTCGACGCCGACCTCGATGACGATCGAGGTCGAACCGCCCGAGACGAGCCCCGGCGGCAGCGTGCAGGTGATGTCCTGACCGACGGCGCCGCAGATCCAGCCGGTTCCGATGCCATCGGAGTAGGTGAGCCCGGTGGGAAGGGTGTCGGTGACGGTGATGGGGCCGGCCGCGTCGGACGGGCCGAAGTTGTCGATCGAGAGCAGGTAGCTGCCGATCTCGCCGACGACGAGCGGCGCGTCGATCGTCTTCACGATCGCCATGTCGGCCGACGGCACGATCGTGGTCGGATCGTCGTCGTCGTTGTTGTCGAGCACCGGATCGGTGGTCGGGCCCGGGGTCACGACGGCGGTGTTGATGACCTCGCCGCTCGGGTTCTCGGCGGCCGTGGTGACATCGACGGTGACCGTGATGGGTTCGGCGCTGTCACCGAGGAGGATCGATCCGACGAAGTCGCAGGTGACGTCCTGGCCGGCGATGCCACACGACCAGCCGCTGCCCGACGCTGCGGTCGGCACGAGGCCGGTGGGCAGGGTGTCGGTCACCGTGATGGGCTGACCGGCGGTCCCGACCGAGGTGCTCGGACCGTTGTTGGCGACCACGATCGTGTACGAGCCCTGGGTGCTGACGATGAAGTCGCCGGCGTGGCTCTTGGTGATCGTCAGGTCGGCGGCCGGCGAGGTGTTCACGTCGCTGGTGTCGGTGTTGTTGTCGGGCGTCGGGTCGAACGTTCCGCTGGTCACCGTGGCCGTGTTGGTCAGCAGCGACGCAGCGTTTGCGTCGATGGTGCCCGTCAGCACGATCTCGGGCAGGGCGGCGCCGACGGCGAGCGTGTCGGGCGTCCCGACGAACGTGCAGGTGAGGGTCGGCACGGCGTTGTCGCACGACCAGTCGGTGCCGCTCGCCACGACCGAGCTGAGCCCGGCCGGCACGGTGTCGACGACCTCGATGGTCGCGGCCGCCGTGGCCGGGCCGAGGTTGGTGGCGTTGATCCGCCACGTCACCGTCTCGCCGACCAGCAGCGTGTCGTCGTCGACGTCCTTGGTCAGGACGAGGTCGGCCTGCGACTGGTAGCCGAAGTCCTGATCGAGGTCGTCCTCGGCCACCCCGAGCGTGACGCTCGAGGGGTCGTTGGCCGTGGTCAGGACCAGACCCGAGGGAACGCCCGAGATCACGTCGACCGTGTAGTCACCAGGGGGCAGGGTGTCGAAGAGGTAGGCGCCGCCTCCGGCGGTCACGTCGGTGAGCACCACGTCGTCGAGGGTGCCGAACGAGCCGTCGGGTCCGGCGAAGGTCAGTTCGACGGTGATCCCGTCGATGCCGGGCTCGCCACCGTCCTGCACGCCGTCACCGTCGAGGTCTTCCCAGATGAAGTCACCGATCGAGCCCAGGCCGTCGTAGCCGAAGTCCTGGTCGAGGTCGGCTGCACCGGGGCCGAGCACCAGCGTCGACGGGTCGTTGCTCGTCGTGAGGGCGTAGCCGGCTGGGCCGGTCGGGTTGACCACGTACTCACCGGCAGGGAGGTTCTCGAAGAGATAGCCACCCGCCCCGTCGGTGATCTGCTGGGTGAACACCACGTCGTCGCCGTCGCCGACCACGAGGTTGGGTCCGCCCCAGGTGAGGTCGACGGGCACGCCGGGAATCGGGGGCTCGCCGCCGTCCTGCACGCCGTCGCCGTTCACGTCGAACCAGACGAAGTCACCGATCGAGCCGTCGCCGCGGTAGCCGAAGTCCTGGTCGAGGTTCGTCGCCGACCCGGCGAGCGGCAAGGTCGACGAACTGTCGAGGGTGCTGTCGGGATCGCCGGTCTGGACCAGTCCGCCCGGCAGGGTGCTGACGTCGACCGCCACCGTGTAGGTGCCGGCACCGAGGCCGCTGAACAGGTAGAGGCCGCTCGAGTCGGTGACCTGGCTGTCGATCTCGGTGCCACCGCTGTCGAGCAGGCGGACGGTCACGCCGGGGATGCCGGGCTCGCCACCGTCCTGCACGCCGTCGCCGTTCAGGTCGTACCAGACGAAGTCGCCGAGTCCGGCGGCCACCTGATAACCGAAGTCCTGGTCGAGATCGTCGGTCGCCGGCGGGAGGACGACGATCGCGGTGTCGTCGAAGCCGCCATCGGGGTCGCCGGTGTTGATCACGCTGGGCGGCAGCGTGGCCGTCACCACTTCGACGGTGTAGGTGCCACCGGCGAGGTTCGGGAACGAGTAGAGGCCACCGCCACTGGTGACGTCGGTGGCGGTCTCGGTGCCACCGCCGTCGAGCAGGCGAACCGTCACGCCGTCGATGCCGGGCTCGCCACCGTCCTGCACGCCGTCACCGTTCAGGTCGTCCCAGATGAAGTCGCCGATCGAACCCACCGACACCGTTGTCGTGGCCGAGTCGGTGTCGTTGTCGGGGTCGGTGTCGGGGCTGTCGGTGGTGACGGTTGCGGTGTTGACGATGTCGCCGGCCACCAGCGGCGCGGTGACGGTGACGGTGATGACCTCGACGTCGACCGGGGTCAGCGCACCCAGATCACAGGTGACGGTTCCCGCGGCCTCGGCGCACGTCGGGCTTCCGGGGGCGACGCTCACGAAGCTCGTGCCGGCAGGGAGCGGATCGCTGAGCTGCACGTTCAGTGCCGTCGACGGACCGTTGTTGGTGACCGTGATCGAGTAGTCGAAGTTCTCGCCGCCGGCCGCGGTGAGCGGGGCCGTCTTGGCCACCGCGACGTCGACGAGCGGGTCGATCGTGACCGGTGCCGGGTCGTCGTTGTTGGTGGTGTCGGACTCCGGCGTCGTCGTGGCGACCACCGCCGTGTTGTCGAAGCTGGCGGGCTCGTCCTGGGCCGTCACGGTGACGGTGACGATCTCGCCGGCACCGCTGGCCAGGGTGCCGAAGTCACAGTCGATCGTCCCTGCGTTCTCGGTGCAGGTGGGACCGGCCGGTGCCACCGACACGAAGCTGACCTCGCCCGGAAGCGCATCGCTCAGCGTCACGTTGTCGGCGGCTGAGGGGCCGTTGTTGGTGACCGTGATCGAATAGTCGAAGTCGGTGCCGGCATCGACGTTGGCCGGAGCCGTCTTGTCGACGGTGATGTCGACCAGCGGATCGATCGTCACCGGCGCGGTGTCGTCGTTGTTCGTGGTGTCCGACTCGTTGGTCGGGGTGGACACCACGGCGGTGTTGTCGAACGGGCCTGCGGCGTCGTCCCCGGCGGTCACCGTGACCGTCACGATCTCGCTCTGGCCGTTCGCCATGGCGCCGAAGTCGCACACGACCGTTCCGCCCAGCTCACCGCAGGTCGGGTTGCCCGGAGCCACGCTCACGAAGCTCACCTCTGCCGGCAGCGAGTCGGTCAACTCGACTGCGTCAGCGGTCGAGGGACCGTTGTTGGTGACCGTGATCGTGTAGTCGAAGTCGGTGCCGGCATCGACGTTTGCCGGGGCCGTCTTGGTGACGGTGATGTCGACGATGCCGCCGATGCTCACGGGGGCGGTGTCGTCGTTGTTCGTGTCGTCGGACTCCGGCGTCGACGTCGCCACCGTCGCCGTGTTGTCGAAGTCGGCCGGATCGTTCTGGGCCGTCACCGTGACCGTCACGATCTCGCTGGCGCCAGTGGCCAACGACCCGAAGTCACAGTCGATCGTCCCAGCCGCCTCGGTGCACGTCGGACCAGCGGGCGACACGCTCACGAAGGCCACTTCGCCCGGGAGCGGGTCAGAGAGGGTGACGTCGTCGGCCGTCGAGGGACCGTTGTTGGTGACCGTGATCGTGTAGTCGAAGTCGCTGCCCGCATCCACGTTGCCGGGCGCCGTCTTGGTCACCGTCACGTCGGTGATCGGGTCGATGACGACGGGGGCGGTGTCGTCGTTGTTGGTCGTGTCCGACTCGGGTGTGGTGGTGGCCACCGTCGCCGTGTTGTCGAAGCTCGGAGCACCCTCGTCCTGGGCGGTCACGGTGACCGTCACGATCTCGCTCGCTCCACTGGCCAACGACCCGAAGTCGCACGCCACGGTTCCGCCGAGCTCGCCGCACGTCGGGTTGCCCGGAGCAACGCTCACGAAGCTCACCTGGCCAGGAAGCGGATCACTGAGCGTCACGCTGTCGGCCGTCGAAGGACCGTTGTTGGTCACCGTGATCGTGTAATCGAAGTCCGAACCGGCATCGACGTTGGCCGGCGCCGTCTTCGTCACCGTCACATCGGAGATCGGCGTGATCACGACCGGGGCGGTGTCGTCGTTGTTCGTGTCGTCGGACTCGAACGTCGAGGTCGCAACCGTCGCCGTGTTGTCGAAGCTCGGCGCCGCCTCGTCCTGGGCGGTCACCGTGAGCGTCACGACCTCGCTCGCACCACTGGCCAGCGAACCGAAGTCACAGTCGATCGTCCCGGTCGTCTCGGTGCACGTCGGACCGGCCGGCGACACCGACACGAAGCTCACTTCGCCCGGGAGCGGGTCGCTGAGGGTCACGTCGTCGGCCGTGGCCGGGCCGTTGTTGGTGACCGTGATCGAGTAGTCGAACTCAGTGCCGGCGACCACCGACGCGGGCGCCGTCTTGGTCACGGTCACGTCGGCGATGGGCGTGATGGTCACCGGGGCGGTGTCGTCGTTGTTCGTCGTGTCCGACTCCGGCGTCGTCGTCGCGACGGTCGCCGTGTTGTCGAACGGACCCGTGGGCGTCACCTGGGCGGTGACGGTGACGGTCACGACCTGCGACGCACCGTTGGCGAGCGACCCGAAGTCGCAGTCGATCGTTCCGCTGGTCTCGGTGCAGGTCGGACCAGCCGGGGCGACGCTCACGAACGAGACCTCACCCGGGAGCGGATCGGAGAGCGTCACGTCGGCCGCCGTCGAGGGACCGTTGTTGGTCACCGTGATCGAGTAGTCGAAGTCGCTGCCCGACCCGGCCGAGGCCGGCGCCGTCTTGGTGACGGTGATGTCGACCAGCGGATCGATCGTCACCGGCGCCGAGTCGTCGTTGTTCGTCGTGTCCGACTCCGGCGTGCTCGTCGCCACCGTCGCCGTGTTGTCGAACGGACCCACAGGATCGTCCTGGGCGGTCACCGTGACCGTCACGACCTCGCTCGCACCACTGGCCAGCGAACCGAAGTCACAATCGATCGTCCCAGCCGCCTCGGTGCACGTCGGACCAGCCGGAGCGACGCTCACGAAGGAGACCTCGCCCGGGAGCGGATCGGAGAGCGTCACGTCGGCCGCCGTCGAGGGACCGTTGTTCGTCACCGTGATCGAGTAGTCGAAGTCCGCACCCGCGTCGACGTTCGCCGGCGCCGTCTTCGTCACCGTCACATCGACCAGCGGATCGATCGTCACCGGCGCCGAGTCGTCATTGTTCGTCGAGTCCGACTCCGGCGTGCTCGTCGCCACCGTCGCCGTGTTGTCGAACGGACCCGCAGGATCGTCCTGCGCCGTCACCGTGACCGTCACGACCTCGCTCGCACCACTGGCCAGCGTCCCGAAGTCACAATCGATCGTCCCAGCCGCCTCGGTGCACGTCGGACCAGCCGGAGCGACGCTCACGAAGGAGACCTCGCCCGGGAGCGGATCGGAGAGCGTCACGTCGGCCGCCGTCGAGGGACCGTTGTTGGTCACCGTGATCGAGTAGTCGAAGTCGCTGCCCGCATCCACGTTGCCGGGCGCCGTCTTGGTCACCGTCACATCGGCCAGCGGATCGATCGTCACCGGCGCGGTGTCGTCGTTGTTCGTGTCGTCGGACTCCGGCGTGCTGGTCGCAACCGTCGCCGTGTTGTCGAACGGACCCACAGGATCGTCCTGGGCGGTCACCGTCACCGTCACGACCACCGACCCGCCCGGAGCCAGCGAACCGAGCCCACAACCGATCGTCCCGGCGAGCTCGCCACAGTCCGGCGTCGGCGACACCGACACGAAACCGACCTCACTCGGAAGCGGATCGGACAGGGTCACGTCGTCGGCCGTCGAGGGACCGTTGTTGGTGACGGTGATCGTGTAGTCGAAGTCGCTGCCCGCATCCACGTTGCCGGGCGCCGTCTTGGTCACCGTCACATCGGCCAGCGGATCGATCGTCACCGGGGCGGTGTCGTCGTTGTTCGTGTCGTCGGACTCCGGCGTGCTGGTCGCCACCGTCGCCGTGTTGTCGAACGGACCCACAGGATCGTCCTGGGCCGTCACCGTCACCGTCACGACCTCGCTCGCACCACTGGCCAGCGAACCGAAGTCACAGAGACCGTTCCCGTCGTCTCGGTACACGTGGGTGTCCCGGGTGCAACCGACACGAACGACACCTCACCCGGAAGCGGGTCGCTGAGGGTCACGTCGGCCGCCGTCGAGGGACCGTTGTTGGTCACCGTGATCGTGTAGTCGAAGTCGCTGCCCGCATCCACGTTGCCGGGCGCCGTCTTCGTCACCGTGACGTCGACCAGCGGATCGATCGTCACCGGCGCCGAGTCGTCGTTGTTCGTGACATCCGACTCCGGCGTGCTCGTCCCAACCGTCGCCGTGTTGTCGAACGGACCCGCAGGATCGTCCTGGGCGGTCACCGTCACCGTCACGACCTCGCTCGCACCACTGGCCAGCGTCCCGAAGTCACAATCGATCGTCCCAGCCGCCTCGGTGCACGTCGGACCAGCCGGAGCGACGCTCACGAAGGAGACCTCGCCCGGGAGCGGATCGGAGAGCGTCACGTCGGCCGCCGTCGAGGGACCGTTGTTGGTCACCGTGATCGAGTAGTCGAAGTCCGAACCGGCGTCGACGTTCGCCGGCGCCGTCTTCGTCACCGTCACATCGACCAGCGGATCGATCGTCACCGGCGCCGAGTCGTCGTTGTTCGTGACATCGGACTCCGGCGTGCTGGTCGCAACCGTCGCCGTGTTGTCGAACGGACCCGCAGGATCGTCCTGGGCGGTCACCGTCACCGTCACGACCACCGACCCGCCCGGAGCCAGCGAACCGAGCCCACAACCGATCGTCCCGGCGAGCTCGCCACAGTCCGGCGTCGGCGACACCGACACGAAACCGACCTCACTCGGAAGCGGATCGGACAGGGTCACGTCGGCCGCCGTCGACGGACCGTTGTTCGTCACCGTGATCGTGTAGTCGAAGTCCGAACCGGCATCCACGTTCGCCGGCGCCGTCTTCGTCACCGTGATGTCGGTGATCGGCGAGATGACCACCGGGGCGGTGTCGTCGTTGTTGGTGTCGTCGGACTCGAAGGTCGAGGTGGCGACCACGGCGGTGTTGTCGAACGGGCCGGCTGCCTCGTCCTGGGCCGTGACGGTCAGCGTGACCGGGACGCTGGCGCCGTTGGCCAGGCTGCCGAGATCACAGCTGAGGGTGCCGCCGCTCTCGGTGCAGGTCGGTCCCCCGGGCGTGGAGGAGACGAAGGTCACCTCGGCCGGCAGGGCGTCGGTCAGGGTCACGTCGGCGGCGGTTGCCGGGCCGTTGTTGGTGACCACGATCGAGTAGTCGAAATCAGTGCCGGCGACCACCGACGCGGGTGCGGTCTTGGTCACCGTCACGTCGGAGATCGGTGTGATGGTGACCGGCGCGGTGTCGTCGTTGTTGGTCGTGTCCGATTCAGGGGTGCTCGTGGCGACGGTCGCCGTGTTGTCGAACGGTCCGGTTGGTGCCACCTGGGCGGTGACGGTGATGGTCACGTTCTGGGTCGCGCCGCTCGCGAGGGTCCCGAAGTCGCAGTCGATCGTGCCGGTGGCCTCGGTGCAGGTCGGTCCGCCCGGAGCGACGCTGACGAAGGTGACCTCCGGCGGCAGCGCGTCCGAAAGCGTGACGTCGTCGGCCGCGGACGGACCGTTGTTGGTCACCGTGATCGAGTAGTCGAAGTCGGTGCCCGAGCCTGCGCTCGCCGGCGCCGTCTTGGTCACCGTCACATCGGCGAGCGGATCGATCGTCAACGGCGCCGAGTCGTCGTTGTTCGTCGTGTCCGACTCCGGCGTGCTGGTCGCCACCGTCGCCGTGTTGTCGAACGGACCCGCGGCATCGTCCTCCGCGGTCACCGTCACCGTGACCACCTGCGAAGCACCGCTGGCCAGCGACCCGAAGTCACAATCGACCGTCCCAGCCGCCTCGGTGCACGTCGGTGTCCCGGGTGAAACCGACACGAACGTCACCTCGGACGGAAGCGGATCCGACAACGTCACGTCGGCTGCTGCAGACGGGCCGTTGTTGGTGACCGTGATCGAGTAGTCGAAGTCCGAACCGGCGTCGACGTTGGCCGGCGCCGTCTTGGTCACCGTCACATCGGCCAGGGCGGCGATGGTCACCGGGGCCGTGTCGTCATTGTTCGTGTCATCGGACTCCGGAGTGCTCGTCGCCACCGTCGCCGTGTTGTCGAACGGACCCGCGGCATCGTCCTGCGCCGTCACCGTGACCGTCACGACCTCGCTCGCACCACTGGCCAGCGAACCGAAGTCACAGTCGACGGTCCCGGCCGCCTCGGTGCACGTCGGGCCGGCCGGCGACACCGACACGAACGACACCTCACCCGGAAGCGGATCACTGAGCGTCACGTCGGCCGCCGTCGACGGACCGTTGTTCGTCACCGTGATCGAGTAGTCGAAGTCGCTGCCCGCATCGACACTCGCCGGTGCCGTCTTGGTCACCGTCACGTCGGCCAGGGCCGCGATGGTCACCGGGGCCGTGTCGTCGTTGTTCGTGTCATCGGACTCCGGAGTGCTGGTCGCCACCGTCGCCGTGTTGTCGAACGGACCCGCGGCATCGTCCTGCGCGGTCACCGTCACCGTGACCACCTGCGAAGCACCGCTGGCCAATGAACCGAACCCACAGCCAACCGTGCCCGCGAGCTCACCACAGGCCGGGCTCGGCGCCACCGACACGAAGCTGACCTCGCCCGGAAGCGGGTCGCTGAGCGTCACGTCGGCCGCGGTCGACGGACCGTTGTTGGTCACCGTGATCGTGTAGTCGAAGTCACTCCCGGCATCGACGTTGGCCGGCGACGTCTTGGTCACCGTCACATCGGCCAGCGGATCGATGACCACCGGGGCGGTGTCGTCGTTGTTCGTGTCGTCGGACTCCGGCGTCGACGTCGCCACCGTCGCCGTGTTGTCGAAGCTCGGCGCCCCCTCGTCCTGAGCGGTCACGGTGACGGTCACGATCTCGCTCGCACCACTGGCCAGCGAACCGAAGTCACAATCGACGGTCCCGGCCGCCTCGGTGCAGGTCGGCCCGGCCGGCGACACCGACACGAACGACACTTGGCCCGGGAGCGGGTCACTCAGCGTCACGTCGGCCGCGGTCGAGGGACCGTTGTTGGTGACCGTGATCGTGTAGTCGAAGTCGGTGCCCGCGTCGACGTTGGCCGGTGCGGTCTTGGTCACCGTGACATCGGCGAGCGCGGCCACCGAGGTGGTGGCCGAGTCGGAGTTGTTGGTGTCGTCGGACTCGGGGGTCGAGGTGCCGACCGTGGCCGTGTTGGTGACCGATCCGGGGCTCACCGGTGCGGTCACCGAGATGGTGACTCCGGTCGAGGCGCCCGACGCCAGCGAGCCGAGGCCGCAGGACACCGTGCCAGCCGCCTCGGTGCAGGTGGGGCTCCCAGGAGCAACCGAAACGAAGCCCACGCCGGCCGGCAGCGGATCGTCGAGCGTCACGTTCTCTGCGGTCGACGGACCGTTGTTCGTGACCGTGATCGAGTAGTCGAAACCACCCGCCGCGTTCACCGAGGCCGGAGCCGTCTTGGTGACGGTGACGTCGGCAAGGGCATCCACGTCGGTCGGAGCCGACGAGGTGTTGTTGGTGTCGTCGGACTCGGGGGTCGAGGTCGCGACGGTCGCCGTGTTGTTGATCGACCCTGGATCACTCGGAGCGGTGACGTTCACCGTCACCGCGGTCGACCCACCCGAAGCGATGGTGCCGAAGGCGCACGACACCGTGCCGCCCGCCTCCGAACAGGTGGGGCTTCCGGGCACCACCGAGACGAAGCCGACGCCGGCGGGCAACGGATCGCTCAGCGTCACGTTGGCGGCGGGAGACGGTCCGTTGTTCGACACCGTGATCGAGTAGGCGTACGCGCCGGCTGCGTCGACCGACACCGGGGCCGTCTTGACCACCGTCACGTCGGCCAGGCTGCCGACGGGCGTGACGACCGTGCTCGAGTTGTTGGTCGGGTCGTCGTCGCCTGGCGTCGACACCGTGGCGGTGTTGGTGACGCTCGGGGCAGCGGCCGGGCCGACGGCGACCACGATGGGGAACGAGAGGCTCGCGCCGCCGGCGATCGCCGGGGATGCAGGCCGGGTGCAGGTGACGACCTGGGCGATCGCGCTGACACGCGAAACCACTCCCACCCGACCCGGCGCTGACGAAGGTCAGTCCTGCGGGAAGCGTGTCTGAGACGGTGACGGCACCCGTGGTCGGGCTGGCCGACGTGTTGTCGATGGCGATGTCGTAGGACCCGTTGACCCCGACCGTGAACGACCCGCCACCGCTCTTGGCCTTGGTGATGGCGAGGTCGACCGGATCGCGGTGACCGAAGTCGTTGTCGGCATCGGTCTGGCCGAACAGCGCGCCGAAGTCGGCGACCTCGAGGTTGTCGGTCGTGAAGCTGTGGCCGGTGGGGAGCGTCGACGGGGTGACGTCGAGCACGAAGGCACCGGTCGCGGCGATGTTGAAGGCATAGGTGCCGCCCGCGCCGGTGGTCTTGGTCGCGAGGTAGATGTCGCCGGCATCGAGGAGTCCGTCACCGTTCACGTCGCGGTAGAGGTTCACCTCGACGCCGGTCGTGCCCGTTTCGGCGCCGTTGATGGTCTGATCGGCGTCGAGGTCGTCCCACACCGTGCCGGTGATGTTGTTCAGCGGTTCGGTGAGGCAGTCGACCGACTCGTGGTCGACGCCGTTCGTGAAGGCGAGGAGCGATGACGCGAGTCCAGACGCCTGGTCGATCTGCCAGAGCCGGTCCTCGTCGTCTCCATCTGACGAGGCGTTTCCGGTCGTGCCGAAGAGGCGACCGTCGCTGTGGAAACCGAGGCCCTCCATGTCACTGAGCGGTGTCGACGGCGAGTCGACGCCGGGCCCGAGCGCTCGCGGATTGCTTGTGCCGCCGGTCGTCTTGTCGATGGCGACGAGCCGGTCGGTGGCGCCGCTGTTGTTCTGGATGCCGATCAACTCGCCGTCGAAAGTCGAGATCGCCATGTCGTCGACGTCCTGCAGTCCGCTCTGGATGGCGGGAATCGCGACGAAGTCGATTCCGGGGCCGAACGCACCCGCGATCCGCTGCCCGGTGGCCGGATTGATCTGGAACAACAGGTCGAGCTGGCCACTCTCGCGATTCGCTCCCCAGAGAATGCCGCTGAAGGGATCGAACGTGAGGCTGTCGACGTCGTCGAACGTGCGGTTGACCGTCGAGCCACCGATCACTCCGTTGCCGGTTCCGAAGGTCTGCGAGGTCGCCGTCCAACCACCGGTGGCCGGGTTGATGATGCCGAGCTGGTTGGCGTCGGCGCCGTAGAGCGTGCCGCTGCCTCCAGGCCAGTAGGCGATGGTCTCGACGTCGTCGATGCCGCTCGGCAGGACCTGATCGTCGATCTCGGACCAACCGCCCGCCCCCAACTGCAGCGTGTTCACTCGGTCCCCGCCGTCGGCGACCGTGTAGCAGACCTCACCCAGAGCGAATGCCTCCTGCACCGGGCCGACCAGGAACATCAGCATCTGCGCGACGAGGGCCAACAGGGCCATCTCGGCGATACGTCGCCGTGCCCGGCTCGGTCGCCTGTGATCCCTCACACTTGGCGAGGACTGGGCTTGTGCGGTCAAGAGGACAGGCCTTCGGGATTCGGCGACGAACTGACGACGGCGAAACCTACGATTCCGCGCGCGACGGAAGCGGGATTTCGCTCTCAGAGAGTCAACCGAACCCACACGACGCTGTCGCTGGGCCGTTCGGACCAACGGTATGGGCCGCTAGGCCTGCCCCGTCGCCTCGCCGAGGATCGTCAGCAGGACCTCCTCGGGCGGCGTCGTGATCCCGAGGGGCTCGGTCACGACCAGGACCACCTCGACCAGCTCACCGTCCACGAAGACACCGGCTCGCGGCTTGTCGTCGATCACGGCGGTGAAGGCCCCCTCGCCGAGGTCGACGGCCTGAAACGTCTCGGCGCTGGCCGGGCTCGTTGCCAGCGCATCCAACTGCACAACAGGGTCGAGCGTGGTGGCCGAGACGGTGAGCGTGATCGAGTCGCCCCCGGCCGAGTCCCGCGGATAGCGGCACGTCCGTTCGGTTGCCGATTCGAGATCGGCGCTGAACGCCTCCCCGGCAGCGAAGCTCACCGCGTCGCCGTCCACCCGTTCGCACGCGGTGACCACCGGCTCCGAAGCGGAATCGTCCGAAGCAGCCGTGGTCGTGGTGCGATCGGCCGCTGCCTCGCCTTCCTCGCCACCCCCATCCGAGCAGGCCCCCAATGCCATGACTCCGACGACGAGCGCCGCAGCGATCCACTTGCTCACGACCCGCTTGCCCGATGCTCGCATCGAGACACCTTAGGACGCGGGTACCGCGTCGTCCGAACTATCAATTCACCTTGATATCAAGTCGTCCTGATCTGGATCAGGCTTTCAGTGACCGCGGGCGATCCACTCGTCGAGGTGCGGGGCTTCGTCGCCCACGGTCGTGGTGTCGCCGTGTCCGGTGTACACGACGGTCTCGTCCGGCAGGGTCAACAGACGACTGCGAATCGAGGCGATGATGGTGTCGAAGTCGCTGAAGCTCCGGCCGGTCGCACCGGGCCCGCCCTTGAACAGCGTGTCGCCACCGAAGACGCGGCGGGACACCCGGTCGTGCAGCACGATGCCCCCAGGCGAGTGGCCGGGCGTGTGGAGAACTCCGAGCGTCGTGTCGGCGACCTCGACGGTGTCGCCATCGGCGAGGGTTCGATCCGGCGCCCGGTCGGGGTGCACGGAGTCCCAGAGCATGCGGTCGTCTGCATGGATGAGGATGGGCGCGCCGGTGCGCTCGGCCAGGTCGACGGCGGCGTTGATGTGGTCGTTGTGCCCGTGGGTGCACACGATGGCGAGTAGCCGTCGGTCGCCGATGCCCGCCACGATCGGATCGGCGTCGTGGGCCGCATCGATCACCACGACTTCGGTGTCGTCGCCGATGATCCAGATGTTGTTGTCGACCTCGAAGTCCTCGCCGTCGATCGAGAACGTTCCTGAGGTCACGACCTGGTCGACCCGTGTTGCCATGACGCAAAGGTAGTTGTGGTCGCGGTCTCGGTTGCGAGCCGAGCCGAACTGCTCAGCCGTGCTGCCAGAACCGACTGGCGATGGTCCTCACCCCGTCGAGCGCCTGCCCGTCGAGCGTGCGCACCTCGTCGGATGACAACGTCCACCCGATGGCGCCGGCGTTCTGCCGGGCCTGGTCGTGGTTCTTCGCCCCAGGGATCGGCACGACACCCTTGGCGATGATCCAGCTGAGGGCCACCTGGCTGGGCGTCTTGGCTCCGTGGTCCGCCCCGATTCGCCTGAGTTCGTCGACGATCGGGTCGACCTTCTCCATCGGATGGGCACTGAAGTTCCGACTCGACGGCGGCGGGTTCTCGGCGGAGTACTTGCCCGTCAGGCGGCCCTGCCCGATGGGCGAGTAGGCGAGCGGCACGACCCCGAGGTCGGCGCAGGCCGCCAAGAGACCCACCGCCTCAGGAGCCCGGCGGAGCAACGAGAACTCGATCTGGTTCGTGGCGAGGCGAAGATCTCGTGCTCGCAGTTCCCGGTCGATCGACCGCATCTCGCGCTCGGAGTAGTTCGACACGCCCACCGCCTGCACGAGCCCGGCCTGGTGGACCTCGGCCAGTGCCTCGGCGATGGCGGCGTGGCCTCGCAGGCTGATGGGTCCATGGATCTGATAGAGGTCGACCCGGTCGACGCCGAGCCGATCGAGGGATGCGCGCAACGACGAATCGAGGGCCGATCGGACGTTGAGCTTCCACGGCAACGGCATGAACTTGGTGGCGAGTTGCACCGAGCCGGCCCGTTGGGGATCTTCGGCCAAGAGCCTGCCGATGATTCGCTCGCTCTCGCCGCCGCCGTAGACCTCGGCCGTGTCGAACAGGGTCGCACCGGCGTCGATCGAGGCCGCCCATGCGTCGGCGACGGCCGCGAACGTGCGGGCGTTGTTGCCCATCGCCCACGTCTTCTCGTCGCCCCAGGCCCAAGTGCCGACACCGAGCGGGCTGATGGTCACGTCCGAACCGGCGAGCCGGTGTCCCTGGTCCATCAGCGCAATCTACGGGGCGGGCCGTCCGACGAACGGCGGCGATCGGTCAGCGCTCGGGCGGATGGTCGACGACGTAGCCGACGCCGGGGACCCAGCGAGCGTCCGACGGAACGCGGCGACTCGCCGAGTCGATCACCCATCCATGCTCCTCGACATGGCGGGCATAGACCGGTGGCCGCCCCGTCGTTGCCGACGGTGCGGGCAGGGGTGGGGGCGACGATGCCTCCTGCGACGGCGGGGCTGTGGGCGGAGGCTGGACCGCAGTTGGCGTGGGGGACGGCGGAGGGGACGCGGCCGTGGGCGCGGCGGCCATCGGTGGTGCGGCTCGCGGGCCCGCCTCGAAGCGAGTGACCCTGGGGCCCGCCGGCATGTCGCGGCGCACCGCTCGACCCCCACGGCGTGCGTGTGGTGGATGGGCGGGAAGCGGAAGCGGAGGCGGAGGCATGGTGGCCGCCGGACGCGCCGGCGGCGGAGCCGACCGCCTCGGAGCCCGCTTCCAGACGACGGCCACGCCGATCGCAGCAGCGCCGGCCATCGCCATGGCGAGTGCCGGGCCCCGAGTCGTGGCGGCGAGCGACCCGACGATGGTGGCGATGACCGCCGACTGGTCGGGTGCGAACTGCCGTCCGGCCCACGGAACCCCGAACGCGAACACCAAGAAGAGCGCCGAGGCCCCGATGGCCCAGAATCCGGCTCGCCGCAGCACTGCAGGCCGGTCCGAGGTGGCGACGAGCGCGAACAGGATGCCCACGGTAGACACCAAGGCGAGCACCGGAACGGCCCGCTCGAGGAAGTCACGGATCGGACCCGCGTTGGGCACCCGGTCGGTGGGGAGGGGGACCTCGAACTGCGGCGATGGGGGCAGGACGGCGTCGAGTGCCGGCTGTTGCGCAACCAGCGCGTCGCGGGCAGCCGCTCCGAACGCCCCGGCGTCGAGCGATTCGGGAGCCTCGCCCTCACCGAGAAACGCCCGGTGCGTCGCCACGAAGGCATCGACCACCAGCACCTCGATGGCGGGCGAGTCGAGCGCGGCCTTCGCAGCCGTGTTCAGCTGGGCCTGCGAGATCGGCACATCGTCTGCGATGGTGGCGCCGACGGCGGTGGCGATGTTCTTCGCGAGTTGGTCGCGCACCATCGGATCGTCGTACAGCTCCTCAGCGACCGCTTGGGAGCGATCGGCGTCGAGCACCGTCCGCAGCGCCACGAAACCGCTCCACGCCAGCGTCCCGACGAACAAGCTGACCGAGAGGATCAGCGTTGCGAGCGAGCGGCGAAGCACCCCTTCATGATGACGCGTCCGTCAGTCGGACGGCGCGCAGCCGGCGGAAAGCCGACCAGGTCGGTTCAGGCGGCGACGGTGTCGGGCGTGAACACAGCGAGATCGACCAGCTGGTCGCGCTTCGCGTGCACCATCCGATCGTCGTCGTGCAGGTCGAGCAGCACCGAACCGTCGTCGGTGACGAGCATGACCTCGGCGGTCACCCGATCGGTGTGGTGCGTGAACTCGATGACATCGCCATTCGCCAGTGAGACTTCGTTGTTCTGCATTTTCCCTCCCGGGTCGATCTATCGGTTCAAACAGCGTCGAGCTTGAGTCATTCCCGAACATCGTGGGCGCCCACGTGAACTCGGTCACACCGGCGACCCCTTGACGGGCCGGCACCCGTGTGGGACCGTCGAAGCTCGCGGGTCGACGACTCGCCTCCGAACCGACGACCTCGCCGCGACGAGCGGACACCACCGTCAGACCACGGAGGCACCTGCGTGTCCGCGCACGAACCCACCGGCGGCTTCACCGCCACCGACGCAACCATCCACACCCTCGCCGAAGCCCTGACCCGGCAGCACCTGAGCGGCGACCTCGTCGCTTCCCTCGTCCGGGTTCGCCTGAGGCCTGGCGGTCTCGAAGTCGGGCACCGGCCCCTCGAGGGCGACCATCCGTCCATCTGGCTCACCGGCCACCGGGTCGACGCCGACACCGACGCGCTCGGCGTGGTGACCGGCGGCCGCATGTTCTCGATCGACGACCCCTCGGCCACGATCGGCCAGGCGTCGATCGGAGTCCTCGTCTCCCGCCGCGGCGAGATCGCCAGCACGTCGATCGACCAGGCGGGGAAGGTCGCCACCGGCCAGCACCTCAGCGGGCTCGTCGTCGACCTGCTCCGCCGAGCGGTGGGAGTCCCGACCCCCGACCCGCCGTGCAAGGCCGACGTGATGTTCGCACAGGCGTGGCTGATCGACATCGTCGACTTCACCCACACCGAGGACCGCATCCCGTCCTGGACCGAGATCGTGCAGATGCACCCGGCGGTCCGGCTCCTGGGCCCCGCCGAAGGGGCCTCGCTCACCCAACGGGACCTCCGGGGGATCCTGCGGGGGTTCGCCGAGTTGGTGACCTGGCACTCACTCCGCCAGATGCTCGACGAGCACCGCATGGAGGTCCCCGGCCTCAACCCGGGCGAAGGTGCGTGGTTCGACGACGGCAGCTTCGCCCGCCGGCTCCTGGTCGACCGCCCGCCACTCGGCCGGTTGCGTGCCGACGTGGCTCGCCTGCTCCCGATCCGGGTCGGCCAACGGCTGGCTGCGACGCTCGACGCTGCGGGTCTCCCCCACACGTGCTGGCCCGACCCGCTGGCCACGCTGTGCGAGTCGGCCTGAGCCACGGCGGGCCCCGATCACGGGCCGGCGGACCGCGATACGGTCGGCCGATGCCCAAGGGCGAGTCGACGACCCTGACCATCGACGGTCACGAGGTGACGATCTCGAACCCGGGCAAGGTCATGTTCCCGAAGCGGGGCGAGACCAAGCTCGACACCGTCGAGCACTATCTCCGGGTGGCCGAGCCACTCATGCGGACCATGGGCGGACGACCCGTGCTCATGCAGCGCTTCCCCAACGGGGTCAAGGGCAAGTCGTTCTTCCAGAAGCGAGTGCCCGAGTCCCGCCCCGAGTGGCTCCAGACCGCCGTGGTGAGCACGCCGAACGGCACCACCTCCGACGCCATGATCGCCGCCGACCTCGCCCATGTGGCGTGGGCGGTCAACCTCGGGTGCCTCGGATTCCACGTGTGGCCGTTCACCGCGTCCGACGAAGCCCACACCGACGAGCTTCGCCTCGACCTCGACCCCACGACCGGCGTCAGCTTCGACATGGTGCGCGAGACGGCGTTCGAGCTGAAGGCGCTGTTCGACGAACACGGGATCCGCTCGTTCCCCAAGACGTCGGGGAGCAAGGGACTGCACGTGTATGTCCGCCTCACCCCGCGCTGGGACAGCTACGACGTGCGCCTCGCCGCCGTCGCCTTGGCGCGCGAACTCGAGCGGCGGCGACCCGACCTCATCACCGCTCAGTGGTGGAAGGAAGAGCGTGGCACCCGGGTGTTCGTCGACTTCAACCAGAACGCGCCGCACAAGACGGTGTTCGGCGCATGGTCGGTGAGGTCTCGCGTCGGCGCGCAGGTGTCGACGCCGCTCGGCTGGGACGAGGTGAGCGAGGTCGACCCCGACGAGCTCACCATCGGAGTCATCGCCGAGCGCATCGCTTCCTCACCCGACCCGTGGGCCGCGATCAACGACGACCCGCAGTCGCTCGAGCCGCTGCTGGCGATGCACGCCGCCGACCGTGAGGCCGGCCTGTCCGACGCTCCCTGGCCACCCCAGTATCCGAAGATGCCGGGCGAGCCACCGAGGGTCTCGCCCAGTCGGGCCAAGAAGGACTGACCGCTCAGCGCTTCCGGTGCTCGGTGCCACGGCCGGCGGTGATGAAGAGTGCGGTGGCTGAGTCGGCCACGTCGGCGGTGTGCCAGACGCCGGCGGCGTTGACGATGCCCTGGCCGGCCGACAACTCGACGGTGACCACGTCGCCCCCGACCTCCTGGTGCAGGGTCATGGCACCCTCGGTGCAGAAGACCAGCTCTTCGCCCACCGGATGCATCTCCCACTCGTCCCACGGCTCGGAGAAGCGGTGGTAGCTGACCAACCGGCCCTCGTCACCGTCGGAGACGGTTCGCTTCTCGTAGTCCCCGAAGAACTCGGGACCCCACGGGAATCCGGTCAGTGGCTCGACGGTGGCCCCGAGACCGAGGTGCACGGGAGTGTCAGACAGGTCGAACACGTCGCTCATGTCCTGATCATCGCCCGACGTGGTCGTTCTCCGACGGGGGTACCGTGGAATCATGTCGATCCCGGTCGAACTCGCAGGACTGGCGACTGCCATCGCCGATCGGTCCTCGACCCCCTATCTGCTCACCTCCGACGATGTCGGGAGGCCGCATGCCGTGTCGATCGATCTCGACTGGGAGGGCGCTCAGTTGGTGGGCGGCTGCGGGCGTTCGTCGGGGCGCAACGCCGGATCGCGCCCGGCCGCCTCGCTGTTGTGGCCTCCCGACGAGCCGGGTGGCTACAGCCTCATCGTCGACGCCGATGCCGTCGTGGAGGGCGACGACGACGAGCGGAGGATCCGTCTGGCGCCTACCCACGCCGTGCTCCACCGCCCGGCCGCGACGCCCGATCCGACGACCGACTGCGACCACGACTGTCAGCCCGTCCTCGACTGAGGAGCTGCTCGGAGAGGGCCGCGGCGATTCAGCCGAGGGTCAGCTCGTAGCTGTCGAGGCCCCGCAGGTTGATGCGACCGTTGTAGACCGGATCGGACGCCGCCTCGATCGTCGGGAACCGCTCGACGAGCGAACCGATCGCGGTCTGGGCCTCGAGGCGGGCGAGGGCGGCGCCGAGGCAGTAGTGGGCGCCGCCGCCGAAGGCCACGTGCTCGCGGGCGTCGGCCCGGGTGATGTCGAGTTGGTCGGCGGTGTCACCGAACTGGCGGGGATCGCGGTTGGCCGATGCCAGGGCCACGACGATGAACGTGCCCTTCGGAATCGTCTTGTCGTGGAGCTCGAGGTCGGTGAGGTTGATGCGCCGACTCATCTGGACCGGGCTGTCGTAGCGAAGGAACTCCTCGACGGCGCCCTCGATGAGATCGGGCTGGGCCCGCAGGCGAGCGAGCTGCCCCGGGTTGCGGATCAGGGCATGAATCCCGTTGCCGATGAGGTTCACGGTCGTCTCGTGACCCGCCACGAACAGCAACAGGACCTGGGCGGTGAGCTCGTCGTCGTCGAGGACGTCGCCGTCTTCCTCGGCCTCGATCAGCTTGGTGAGCAGTCCGTCATCGGGGTTCGCCCGCTTCCACTCGATGACGTCGCGGATGAGCGCGTCGAGGTTGGTCCCGGCGTCGGCGATGGCTCGCATGACCTCTGGATCGACCACCGGTTCGAGCGAACGGACCACGGTGCTCGACCAGTCGCGGACCTGATCGCGATCGGTGCCCGGCATGCCCAGCATCTCGCTGATGACGTCGAAGGGCAGTGGGAAGGCGAGTCCACCGATGGCGTCGCCACCGCCATCGGCTTCGAGGGCGTCGAGCCGGTCGTCGACGAGTTGTTGGATGCGGGGTGCCAGCTCGCTGATGCGGCGCGGAGTGAAGATACGTGAGACCAACCGTCGCAGGCGGGTGTGGTCGGGCGGATCGCGCTGGAGCATCGACAAGCGTGGGGGCCCCTGGTCTCGCTCCTCGCCGAAGGTCTCCTTGCGCAGGTCATCGAGCGGGGTCGGGGCCGCGTTCGTGTCGGACACACTCAGCGACGGATCACGCAGGAGCTCGACCACATCGGCGTGCCGGGTCACGTAGTAGGCGCCGAACGGCGTGGCGTGCACCGGATCGTGATCGCGGAGCGCTTCGAACTGCCGGTACGGATTCTCGACGTAGCCCGGCTCGAACGGGTTGAACATGACCGCCTCGTCGGTCATGCCGAACGCCTCGGTCGGGTCTGGAGCTCGCCGCCACAGTTGGGGCAGATCGCGCCCATCTCGTCGCGGCACGACGAACAGAACGTGCACTCGAACGAGCAGATCACCGCCTCGGTCGTGTCGGCCGGAAGGGCGGTCTCACACTTCTCGCACACCTCACGCATCTCGAGCATGGTCGGATCCTCTCACGGTTGCTCCAAGGCCGCCTGACCGACGCCCCCAGCCGGCATCTGTGGTGCAAGACCGACCAGATCTGGTCCGAATCGCACCACAGATGCGCAGTGCCGCAAGAACCGTGGTCAGGCGGGGAGGGTGATCGTGCCGTGGCCGACCATGACGGCTGGGCCGCCGACGTGGACGTCGTGGAGTTGCCCGTGCTCGACGCGGACCGAGACCTCGATCGTGCTCGGGCGGCCCATCTCGATCCCCTGCTCGATGGTCCAGGCGAAGGGCCCGGCCTCGGTCGAACGGCTGAGCAGATGCCCGGCCGCGGCCGAGGCTGCCGCCCCGGTTGCCGGGTCTTCGACGATGCCCATGCCGGGGGCGAACATGCGTGCCCGTACCCGGGTCGGGTCGTCGGGGTCGACGACGATCGGATAGAGGTGGTCCGGTCCGGTTCCGACCAGCTCGCGGGCCCAACGGTCCACGTCGACCGCGCACCGGCCGAGGGTGTCGACGTCGCGCAGCGGCACGATCACGAACCCGACGCCGCTCGACCACCCGGTCGGGCCCTCGTCCCGCTCGAGGTCGTCCAGCCCGAGCCCGAGCACGCCGGTGACGACCTCGGGGTCCGCGACGTCGAGGTGCTCGGGCAGCCGGGGCGAGCGCAGGGTGGCCCGGACCACCGGACCGTCACGGTCGACGGTGACGGCAACGTCGCCCGCACGCTCCGCGAGGACGCAGTCGTTGTCGATGAGCCCGAGATGGGCCAAGGCCACGGCGGCACCCACCGTCGGGTGACCGGCGAAGGGCAACTCGGCACCCGGGGTGAAGATCCGGGTCGGCCAGGACCCGTCCTCCGACGTCGGGGACGACACGAAGATGGTCTCGCTGAGGTTGAACTCGGCCGCGACCGACTGCATGGCGGCGTCGGACATCTCGGGCGGATCGATCAACACCGCCAGCTGGTTGCCGCGGTACGGCGTGTCGGTGAAGACGTCGAGCAGGTGGTAGTCGGCGATGGTCACCGGTGCATCCTGCCGGTTCGAGCGGCGGGGCGCCCCGCACTTCGTGAGGCCGACCGGTGCTCAGAGCAGCGCCGTGGCCTCGAGATCGAGTGCGTGCTGGCCATGGCGCTCGGCCATCGTGATGAACATCTCGTCGCCACGCTCGGTCTCCTCGACGAGCATCGACGCCGCGATCGCCATGATCAGGCCGGCGAAGGTGAAGCGCCGGTACTCCTCCCACAGCGCATTCGCTTCGAGACGCACCCCTCGCTCGGCCATCCCTTCGCGATAGCGGTCGACCAGGTCGCGCTCGTGGGCTCGACGGTCGTCCGGAACCAAGCCGGCACCGATGAAGTACGACAGGTCGCCCACCGCATACCCCTGGGTCGCCGTCTGCCAGTCGACCACGGCGATGGGATCACCTCCGTCGGCGACGCCGAACAACAGATTGTCGAGCCGGTAGTCGCCGTGGGTCACGGTCATCGGGCCGTCCCGCAGGGTGAGGTAGGTCTCGAGCTCGGCCATCAGCTCGGCGGCGACCCCCATGATCTCGGGTCGGATCCGGCCGTCGAACCGTGGCTGGAACCCTTCCCAGAGGCCCTGGACGAGCAGGTTCATGAAGTACGCCGCCTCGGGGGTCGAGCGAGCGAACCACTCGAACTCGCCGAGGCCGGCGTCGCCCCAGCGGGGTGCGTGCAGCTTCGGGAGCTCATCGACGGCGACGGCGGCTCGCTCGGGGGTGGTGCCGAGGAGCTGGTCGCCCTGCTCGGCCGGCGCCATGTCCTCGAGCATCAGTACGAACGCGCTCGTCTCGGGGTCGTAGTCGGCGTGGAAGCACCCCGGGGTTCGCATGTCGACCGTCGAGGCCAGGTGCCGGTAGAAGTTGACCTCGATCTCGTAGCTCCGCAGCGCCGCAGCCGTCTGGCGGCTCGTCTCGTCGGCGGCCGGGAGCTTGGCGACGACCGTCGCCGGCACGTCGTCGCCGCCGTCGTGGTCGAGGCGCAGCCGCACGCTGTCGCCCATCTGGCCGGTCCCCACCGGGGTGGCGTCGAAGTCGGCGATGGTCACCCCGGCGAAGGGGCCACCCAGCACCTGGGTCAGCCACGCCGGGGTCATCGCGGCAGGGTCGGTCACGATCTCGGCCATGGCCGGGGACCCTACCGAGCCACCGACAAGCCCTGCTTCTCCGTCGCGTTTCGCACCGCCGGTGGTCGAACACCCGACGGAGAAGCTGGGGGTGGGGTCAGGAGGCTTCGAGATCGCGGAAGAACGCTCGGACGTCGTCGACGAAGAGATCGGGCTCCTCGAACGCGGCGAAGTGACCGCCACGGTCGAACCGGGTGTAGCGCCGCAGGTCGAACCCGCCCCGAGCCCAGGCCTCGGGGATGCGGAAGATCTCCTTCGGGAAGACCGCCACGCCGGTCGGGACGTCGATCCGGCCTTCGACCGGCCCGAACCGGCCCGAGCGTTGTGACTCGCAGTAGAGCCGGAACGAACTGTTGGCCGTCTTGGTGAACCAGTAGATCGACAGATTCGTGAGTTGCTGCTCGCGGGTGATGGCGTCGTCGGGACTGCCGTCGTTGTCGGTCCAGGCCCAGAACTTCTCGGCGATCCAGCCGGCCAGACCGGCCGGCGAGTCGGTGACGCCGTAGCTCAGGGTCTGAGGGTTCTTGCCCTGGATCTCCTGGTACGCGGTGCCGGTGGCCATGAAGTCGCCGATGGCGACCAGGTCGGCCTGCTCCTGGTCGGTGAGTTCGCCCTCGGCAGGTCCGCACAGCGCCATGTTGAGATGGATGCCCGAGAGGTGCTCGGCGGCGACCGTCGCCAACCGAAGCGTGACCATGGCGCCCCAGTCGCCGCCTTGCGCCCCGTAGCGGTCGTAGCCGAGCCGGTCCATCAGGACCTTCCATGCCTCGGCCACCCGTTGCACGTCCCAGCCGGCCTCGGTGGTGGGTCCCGAGAAGCCGTAGCCCGGGAGCGACGGCGCGACCACGTGGAACGCGTCGGACGCGTCGCCCCCGTGCGCCACCGGGTCGCGGAGCGGGCCGATGACGTCGAGGAACTCGGCGATCGAACCCGGCCAGCCATGGGTGATCAGCAGGGGCGTCGCATCCGGCTCGGGCGAACGGGCATGGATGAAGTGGATGTCGGCGCCGTCGATGGTGGTGGTGAAGTTGTCGAAGGCGTTGATCCTGGCCTCGGCGACACGCCAGTCGAACTCGTGCCGCCAGGTCTCACACAGCGACTGCACGTACGCGAGATCGGCGCCGTAGTCCCAGGCGGAGTCGGGGATCTGATCGGGCCAGCGGGTCGCATCGAGGCGACGGTGCAGGTCGGCGATCTCGTCGTCGCCGACAGCGACGGTGAACGGAACGATGTCGTCGGTCATAGAACGACCGAACGTAGCCCCCCTCGGATCCTTGTCCGCCCTGAGCCCCATCGAGGCCGAAACCGGACAGAGATCCCGGGGGGGCGTGCTCAGGCGGAGTCGGGCTCGGTGGTCGTGGTCGTCGACTCGGCGTCGGGTTCGGGGTCGGTGGCCTCTGCCTCGGCCGCCGGGTCGGCGCCGAGGATCGCCGCCGCTTCGGCGATCTTGGTTCGTGCCTCCTCGGTCTTGGACTGGTAGGTCCCGAGATCGCCCTCGGCCAGAGCCGTGTCGGCTTCGGCGAACAGGGTGGCCGCTTCGTTGAGGAGCCGGGTCAGCTTCTCGTTGTCGCTCTCCTCGGGAACCTCGGGCGCGTCGGGGTCATCGGGGTCGACCGGTTGGTCGACCACCTCGTCGAGGTCGGGGGCCTCACCGAACAACGCCGCCAGCGCCTCCTCGAGCGTGTTCTCGACCGCGACCTGGTTCTCGAACACGGCGATCACCCGCTCGAGCTCGGGAATCTGCGTCTGATCGGACTCGACGTAGAACGGTCGCACCCAGACCAGCGAGTTGTCGACCGGGATGGCGATCAGGTTGCCCTGGAGCACCTTCGATCCGCCGCCACCGAGGAGCGTCTCGAGACTGGACGCGTTCTCGTCGTTGGTGATCGTTCCCTCGATGGCCGTCGGGCCGTCGGGGAGGTTGCCCGGCGGCATCTCGAGGACGCGGAGCTGCCCGTAGGTGCCGGGATCCGACGATGCGGTCATCAGCGCGGTCAGCTGCGGGCGGCCGCCGCTGTCGGAGAACGGCGCGAACGGCCGGGTCAGCGCGAAGTCGAGCTCGTCGGTGCCGGGAAGCTGGATCTGGAGGTAGTACGGATCGATGCGGGCGGCACGGGTCGAGGTGACCTCGCCCGTGTCGGGGTCGGTGGTCTGGGTCTGGCCCTGTGCACCCTCGGTTCCGGGGTCGGCGCTGACCTCCCACGCGTCGTTGTTGTTGTAGAAGTCCTCCGCGGCCTCGAGGTGGTAGCGAGCCCACATGTTGGTCTGGACCCGGAACAGCTCCTCGGGGTAGCGCAGGTGCTCCTTGAGATCGTCGGGCATGTCGGCGAAGTCGTCGAACAGCTCGGGGAAGGCGCTGCGGTAGGCCCCGATGATCGGGTCCTCCTCGTCGATCACGTAGAAGTCGACGGTGCCGTCGTAGGCGTCGACGACCGCCTTCACCGAGTTGCGTGCGTAGTTGAACCGGTGATCGAGCCCGCTCCCGTTGGGCAGGTCGCTCACGTCGGCTCGCTGGCGCGTAGGGGTACTTGTCGGTGGTGGTGTACGCGTCGACGATCCACACGATGCGGCCGTCGTAGATCACCGGGTACGGGTCGGTGTCGAAGTGGAGGAACGGGGCGAGGCTCGACACCCGCTCCTCGACGTCACGGATGTAGTGGATCTTGCTCTCGCCGGTGAGCGTGTCGGAGATGAGCGGGTTGATGTCGCCGAACCGCAGTGCGAACGCTGCCTTCCGCGGGCAACGATCCGATGCTGACCCCGTCCTCGCCGTCGTAGCGGGTGAACTGACGGTCTCCTCTTCGTCCTGGTAGTCGAGCTCCTCGCGGGTCGACCCGGTGATCACGTAGCCGCTGAGCTCCTCGCCGAAGTAGACCGCGGGCTGGTCGAGGCCGAGAACGTCGAGCTTGTCCTCGTCGGTGGTCGCGGGCACGTCGCTGACGAAGAAGTCGGGCCGTCCGCCCGCCGTCTTGGCGTTCGAGCTGGCGACGACGACCCCGTAGCCCTGGGTGAACACGAGGTGCTCGGCCTCCCACGACTTCTGGGGCACGCCGCTGGTCTGGAGGTCGCGGACCGAGAGGACGACCTGGGTCTCCTGGCCGTCGATCACGTAGCGGTCGACGTCGACGTCGTTGATGACGTAGTAGTCACGGGTCGCCTGGAGCTGCTGATACGTCTTGCCGAGGATGCTGGCGTTGGGGTCCCACAGCCGGATGTTGGCCACGGTCGGTGCGTCGTCGGTGAGATCGATGGTCCCGGCATCGTCGGTTGTACGGGTACCGCTCGGTCTCGACGTTGTCGAGACCGAGGGCGAAGCGGGTGGCCTCGATGTTCTCGTCGATGAACGGCGACTCGCTGCGAGAGCTCGCTCGGCTCGACCTGGAAGCGCTGGACGAACTGGGGGTAGATGCCGCCGGCGACGAGGGCCACCAGGGCCCACAGCCCGACGCCGAGCACGGGAAGCACCCATCCACGGCGCCAGATGTTGATGATGAACAGCCCGAAGCTGGCGATGCTGATGAGCAGCAGCAGCTGGATGGCCGGGAGTTGGGCGTTGACGTCGGTGTACGTCGGCGCCGTCGACCGTGCCGCGGGTCGAAACGGTGAGCTCGTAGCGCTGGAGCCAGTAGCCGGCGGCCCGAACCAGGGCCAGCAGACCGAGCAGCACCGACAGGTGAGCCTTGACCTGGCTGGTCACCTGCGGACCCGGCGCCTGCACCCTGATGCCCCCGTTGAGGTAGTGGGCGACTGCTGGTGACGATGAAGATGATGAGCAGTGCGGCGAAGGCCCAGCCGGCGATGAAGCTGAGGAACGGCAGCCGGAACACGTAGAACCCGATGTCGGTGCCGAACTGGGGGTCGTCGATGCCGAAGTCGGATCCGTTGGTGAACAGGATCCACTCCTCCCACTGATCGGAGGCCCCGACGCCGACGGTGAAGGCGAAGAACAGCGAGATGAGCACCCGGAGGAGGCCCTGACGTTCGCCGACCAGGTCTTCGAACCGCTCGATCATCTCCTCTTCGGGGCCGGGAGGCCGGAATTTCGGCGCAAGTCGTTCGGCGATGAGGAGGTTGGCCCACATGGCCAGGAAGAACAGGCCGATGAAGATGACGGCCAGGGCGATCTTGGCGCCGAGGACGCCGGTGAAGACCCCCTCGAAGCCAAGCGACTCGAACCACAGGAAGTCGGTGTAGAAGCCTGCGATCCCGCGGAGAGACGTCAGCAGGATGAACAGCAGCACGCCGCCGGCGATGAGCCAGGTACGTCCACGGCCTGATCCGCTACGTCGGCGGGGCTCACGGGGGAGGTCGGTTGTCGCTCGCATGAAGGGGCGAGCCTATTGGCTGATCGGAACCAGCATACATCGGCACCCAGGATGCGCCGGCGGGATGCGGTCGCCGGTCGGAAACTCCGATCCGGCGGCAACCACGCCGGCGAGCGCATTGTCCTCGGCATCGGGGCACGGCGCAGCCCCGGGAGCCACCAACCAACGAAGTCCGCAGCCGTCGGGGACGGCTGCGGAGACCCCGGCCGACCATGCGGCGACGAGCGCGTCCTCGCCTGCATCGGACAACACGGTCGTCTTCCACTCTCGGTAGCAAGCCCGCAGACGAGTGTCGAGTTCGTCGGTGTCGCCGTCGGACGCCTCGCGGGCATTCTCGAATCGGTCGCGCAGCGGCACGCAGATGGCCTCGGCCATCTTGCGGGCGATGTCGGCGGTGTCGGGAACCTCGCCTTCTCCGGTGGCCGCCACACCAGCCTCGGCAGCCTCGCTGAGCACCGACCCGGCCACGGTGACGTACACCGAGGCGTGGGCGCCCAACTCGGGAAGGTGGGAGAGGACGTCGTCGTCGCCGGCACGCCGGATGGCATCGAGCAACTCGTTCTGCTCGTCGGCCAACGCCCGCTTCAGACGCTTGCCCAGCTCGCCGCGACAGCGGTCCGAGCGCTTCGTCTCGTTCGCTCAAGGCGATCAGCGCCAGCCGGTGGTCGTCGTCGGCTGGCTCGTCGTCGGCTGGCTCGTCGTCGGCTGGCTCGTCGTCGGCTGCGTCGGTCATCCGTGCCGTTCTCGACATCGGGAGCCGCGTCGGGCTCCTCGGTCACGACCACCGGCTCGTCGGCGATCGCGGAGTCGAGCAGTTCGTGCGCTGCGTCGGTCGCCTCGGCCCGTTCGGCACGGATGCGTGCGAACAGGGCATCGACCCGTTCGGCGGTGTCCGGAGGGGCGCCGTCGCCGGCTCGTCGGCTTCGGCCCGATCGGCGAGCGGCCCGTCGGCGCCGGGCTCGTCGGTGTCCGGCTCGTCGGTGCCCGGCCTGTTGACGTTCGGCTCGTCGGTGTCGGGCACCTCGGCGCTGGGCTCGGACTCGACGAGGCGCACCCCCTCGACCTCGTGGCGTTCGGTCAGCGGCACCAACTCGGCCGGCGGGAGCTGGCTTCCGCTCGGTGCCGCGTCGCGTCGCAGGAGCCGGCGTTTCGGCGACTTGCGGGGCAGCACGATGGGAGCGGGTGGATCTTCGACCGGTGCTGCCTGCAGGTCGGCGTCGATCTCGGGGAGGGCATCGGAGGTGACGACCGGGGCGGTCGAGGTGGCCGTCGGACGGCGATCGGGCCGGACGTCGACCTCGGTCGCGTATCCGACCGGGGCGGCCGACGCCGCACCGGTCCGGAGTCGCCGCCGCCTCGTCGGGATCGGTGCCGGAGCAGCTCGGGACCTTCGGACGGGTCGGGCTCGTCCTCCCACGCCCCGAGCAGGTCGGCGTCGGCGGCGATGCCGAGTTCGGCCTCGAGTTCCTCGGCCGTCGGGGTCGGCCTCGTCCTGGACGCGGAGCGCGGCGGTCTCGGCGGCCGGCCCGGGCCTCACCGACCGAGGTGGTCAGCTCGCCGGTCGCCTCGTCGAGGGATGCGCTGCACGGTCTCGTAGGCCGTCAACAGCCGTTCGCGTCCTGCGTTCAACCGGGCGACCTGGGCTCGTGCGGCTTGGCGGCGCCGGCCCAGGTCTTCGAGGACCTTCTGCCTCAGTGCCTTGGCTTCACTGACGACCGACCGGCCGTGGACCTTGGCCTCCTCGACGATGCGGGCCGCCTCCTCGGTGGAGTCGGCGGTGAGACGCTCGGCGTCGGCGACCGCCGCGGGCATGGTCGGTCTCGGCGTCCTCGCGCTTGGTGGCGGCATCGCGCTCGGCGCGGGCGATGATCTCCTGGGCCGCTTCGTCGGCCTCCTCGGTTCTGCGGGCCAGCATCTGGTCGGCCTCGTCGCGCACGGCCCGGGCATCGTCTTCGGCCGCCTGACGGGTCGTCTGGGCCTCGGCCGTCGCGTCGCGCACGACCCGCGCCGCCGCTTCCTCGGCCTTGGAAGTGATCTCGTCGGCCGCCGCTCGAGCGGCCTCGAGCACCCGCGCCGTCTCCTCGCCGACCAACTGCGCCAGACGGGCCGGGTCGATGGGGGCATCGAGTTCGTCGGCGAGCGGCTCGAGGTCGGCCAGGCGCCGCTCGGCCTCGGTGAGCCGCTTCTGGACTCGGCGTGCTTGTTGGGAGAGGTCGTGCAGATAGGCGCGGACTTCCTGCTGCTCGTAGCCGCGAAAGCCTGCGAGAAAGGTCTTGCGGGCGATCGCGTCCGGATCGAGTGGCGAGTCGGCCATCGTGCTCGATGGTACGACGTCACTGTCGTGGGGCCGTGCACCCCGGTCGAAGCGCGTGTCCCCTCAGTCGCCGGCGAGGGCCTCTTCGCCGCGCCCCGGCGATCCGAGGTCGAGCGCGTTCCCGCCGAGCTGGTCGAGCGCGGCGAGTGCTTCGTCGAGGTCGGCGACCTCGACGACCTTCACGCCGTCACCGGCATGTTGGCGAGCGACCGCTCCTTCGCCGACCGGCACCAGAAAGAGCTCGATGCCGGCGTTGCGTACGGCTGCTGCCTTCTGCTCGACGCCACCCACCGGGCCAACGGTGCCGTCGCCGAGAATCGTGCCGGTGACCGCCACGCGGGACCCGCCGGTCAGCTCGCCGGGCGTGAGCACGTCGAGGACACTCAGCGTGAAGGCCAGGCCGGCCGAGGGACCGCCGACGTTCCCGCTGTCGATCTCGACCTCGAAGGGGAAGTCGTACACCAGGTCGCGCGGCGAGAGGCTCACGCCGATGAAGCCGTTCTCGCCACCGTCGGAGCGTTCGCCGAGAACGATGGGCACATCGACCACCTCGGACGATCCTTCGCGCTCGATCCCGAGTACGACCTCGTCGCCGGGCCGGGTCGGGAGGAGGGCGTCGTTGAGATCGGACACTTCGCGGATCTCGGTGTCGTCGACCGAGACGATCACGTCGCCGGGCGTGAGGACCCCATCGGCCGGCGTCCCGTCGCCGACCTCGACGACGATCTGACCCGTCACCGTGATCGGCACCTCGTAGCCGAGTTCGACCAGGGCCACCCGGACGGCGTCGAGCTTCGATGTGTCCATCAACTGGATGTTGAACTGGCGGTTCTCCTCGGCCGTCCGCGGCCCGAACAGGTCCTCTTCGGACAGCACCTCGACGTCGTCGTCGAGCCAGGCCGCGACCGCGTCGAACGGCGTGATCTGGCGGATCGCCACCGTGGTGAACTCGATCATGCCTTCGCTCGGGAACGACTCGGCTCCGCTGACCGTGATGGCCTCCTCGGTGGGACGCACCGATCCGGGTTCCAGGGCGTAGTACGGGAGTTGGATGAAGAGGCCGGCGGCGACGATCCCGATCAGAAGGACGGCGACGGTCCCGGCGATCCACCACCGGCGGCGGTGACGGCGACGGACTCGAGCCGCAGCCTCGTCGATCGCCGTCGGCGCCGGCCCGGCACCGCCCGGTACCATGTCGTCGCTCGTGTCCACGTTGGTCATCATCGTCGCCCTGGTGGGCATCCTCGCCGTGCTCGCATCGCTCGTCTCCCGGACGGCCAAGCCTGCCATGGACTCGACGCGAAACCACCGCGGTGGCCGGGGTTGGCGGAGGGCCGACGACCCGGATGGCGAGGACGTCCGGACGCCGGTGTGGCGCCAGGCTCTCTCGATGATCGAGCTCGCGCTGATCGCCGCCGGCGTCGGCGTCGTCGTCGCCTCGGTGATCGCTGCGATCGCCGCGTTCCTCGGCTCCATCCTGTCGTCTGCGATCTGACCTGTGGACCGATCCGTCGCCGATCGACGACGCGACGTCATCGTCGCGGGCCATCGCGGCGACGCCGGAACCGTGGTCGGGGCGCTCGACGACCAGGACGCCCAGGTCCGCGTCGCAGCCATCGGCGCCGCGTACCGCTGCGGCTCCCTCACCCCTGACCGCCTGCGCGCCGCCCTCGGCGACCGGGCTGTCTCGGTTCGCCTCCGGGCCGTCGACATCGTGGCGGGCGTGCCCGGCGACGAACCACCCTCGCTCGTGCCACTGCTCGCAGACGACGACGTGATGGTGGTCGAACGGGCGGCGTGGGCGTCGGGCGAACGTGCGCCCTCCGAACGAGGCATCGTCGAACCACTTGCGGATCTCGCGACCGGGCACCCCCACAAGCTGGTGCGCGAGTCGGCGGTGGCCGCACTGGGCGCCATCGGCCGACCCGAAGGCCTTCCGGCGATCCTCGTCGCAATGGGAGACGTGGCCACCATCCGGCGACGCGCCGTGCTCGCACTCGCGCCCTTCGACGGGCCCGAGGTGGCCGCTGCACTCGAGACCGCACGCACCGATCGGGACTGGCAGACCCGTCAAGCGGCGGCCGACGTGCTCGGGGTCGACGACGTGGTGCCGTAGCACCCCGCCGCGGGCCCGATCAGCCGCGGGCCCCCATGAACATCACCTTGAGCTGGTCGTACATCTCGATACACCGACCAGCACCCAGCACGACGCACTCGAGCGGAGCATCGACGATCTGTACGGGGATCTGCGTCTCGTTGGCGATGCGTTGATCGAGGCCGCTCAGGAGGCCTCCGCCCCCGACGAGGTACATGCCCTGGAGGATCAGGTCGTGCGCCAGTTCGGCGGGCGCTCGCCCGAGACAGGCGACGACCGAGTCGACGATGGCCTGCACGGGCTCGGCGATGGCCACGCGAACCTCGGCGGCCGAGAGGATCACGTTCTTCGGAAGCCCCGACATGAGCTCGCGACCGCGGACCTCGGCACTCACCCCGTCGTTGACGGGCCAGGCCGATCCGACCGCGACCTTGATCTCCTCTGCGGTCCGCTCGCCGATGGCGATGCCGTACTCGCGCCGCACGAACGCCTGGATCGCGGCATCGATGTCGAACGAACCCACCCGAACCGCCTGCAGAGCGACGACTCCCCCGAGGGAGATGAGCGCGGTCTCGGACGTACCGCCGCCGACGTCGATCACCATGTTGGCCACGGGTTCGTTGATGGGAAGCCCCGCACCGATGGCGGCGGCCATCGGCTGTTCGAGCAGCTGGGCGTCGGCCGCTCCGGCCCGTCGGGCTGCCTCGGTGACGGCGCGACGTTCGACCTCGGTGATGGCCGACGGGACGCAGATCACGACCCGCGGCCGGTTGAGCCGGTTGACCCCGGCCCGTTCGAGCAGCAGGCGGATCATTCGTTGCGTGATGTCGAAGTCGGTGATGGCACCCTGGCGGAGCGGTCGCACCGCGACGATGTAGCCGGGGGTCCGGCCGATCATCTGCCAGGCCTGCTGGCCCATCGCCAGCACTTCGCCGGTCCGACTGTTGAGGGCGATCACCGTCGGCTCGTTGAGGACGATGCCTGCACCCTTGGCGTACACGAGCGTGTTGGCCGTGCCGAGGTCGATTGCGAGGTCGCGGGCCATCAGTAGCCCGTGACCGGAGGATGGTGGTTCACGTTGCCCCGGATTCGTCAGGTGGTCGGAGCTTGGCAGATTCGGAACCGCGCGGGTGCGGATCTGCCGGCGAAGGCGCGGAGGTCGCCTCGTGACGGGACGGTCGGGGGTCAGCAGCCGACGGCGCGGTCGCCGCTTCGCCTGGGGTGGCGACCCCGCGATCGGAGGCGGGCACGTCGGGCGACGGTTCGACCGGGTCGCCGGGGTCGGGTTCGGGCGCCCCGGCCGGTGGACCCTGCGCGCGCCGCCGCTGGGGACGCTCGGGCGGCGCCAAGGCGCTCATCTCGCGGCGGAACTCGTCGATGCCCGACTCGACCGAGGTCGGGCGGCGGTTGCGCAACACGAGCACGGCCGAACCGATGCCCGAGAGCAGCAGGGCGATGAAGAGGAAGGCGAGTGCGCTCACGAGCCACCGACCTCGACGATGTGTTGGGGCTCGAGTCCCCACGATTCGCCGTCTCGCCACGCCTCGCGCTTCCAGATGGGTGCGGTGGCCTTGAGCGTGTCGATACCGAAGCTTGCCGCCTCGAACGCGTCGGCGCGGTGGGGCGACGCGACAGCGACGACCACCGCCGCCTCGGCGACCGGCACCTCGCCCGTGCGGTGCAGCATTGCCACCCGGCCGACGTCGGGCCAGCGCTGTCGGATCTCGTCGACGATGCGGTCGAACCGGACCACCACCTGCTCGTCGTACGCCTCGTAGGCCAGCCGATGGACCTCGGGTCGACCCTCGCTGTGGTCGCGGGCGGTCCCCACGAACGTCACGGCGGCGCCGCAACGGGGCTCGATCACCCACGCCGAGACACGGTCGACGGGAAGGACGTCGTCGCCGACACCCAACCAGCGGTCGCCACGGATCGGCTCGGGGAACAGCGCAGCCTCCACGACAGCCCATGCTAGGAGGTCGCTCCGGCCACGGCCTCGCCCAGGGTGCAGGCTCCGCCGGCCCTGCGATCAACCCGACCGGCCCCGCGATCAACCCGACGAGATCGTGCCGTAGCATCGGCGATCATGTCGTGGGACAACCCGGGCGACGCCGACGACGAATCCTTTCTGCCGCCGCTGCCGCAGGAAGATCGTCTCTGGCGTCACCCCTCCGAAGTCGGCGCCGCGGCGGCGACCGAGACTCCGGCCGTCCCGTCCCGCCAGGTCTCGGTCTGGGCCGTCGCTGCGGTTGCCGGGCTCATCGGGACCGTGTTCAGCATGGGCGTCATCACCCTGATCGGCGGCCTCGAGCCTCGGGTCGTGGAGCGCCAGGTGATCGAACGAGTCGCCATCCCCCCGGTCGCCACGTCCGGCGTGGCGACCGGAGACGGCGGCGTGGTCGAGGTCGCCGACCGCATCAGCCCGGCCATCGCCCGCCTCGAAATCGCCACCGACAACGAGATCCGGTCCGGTTCGGGCGTCGTGTTCCGCAGCAACGGCTACCTGATGACCAATGCCCACGTCGTCGAAGACGCCCGCGAGGTGCGGGTCGAACTCGCCAACGGCTCGTTGTACGAAGCCGAGGTGATCGGAGCCGACCCGCTCACCGACCTCGCCGTCATCAAGATCGACGTCGACGACGTTCCCACCGCCGTCCTGGGCAGCGACGTGGTCCTGCGGGTCGGCGAACCGGTGATCGCGATCGGTTCTCCCGCCGGGCTCAGCGGCGGACCGTCGGTGACCACCGGGGTCGTGAGTGCACTCGGACGTCGGGTGGTCGGACCGGATGCGGGCACGTTGCACGACATGGTGCAGTTCGATGCACCCATCGCACCGGGGTCGTCGGGGGGTGCGCTGGTCAACTCCCAAGGGGCGGTGATCGGCATCACCACGGCCATCGCGGTCACCGAGGTGGGAGCCGAAGGGCTGGGGTTCGCCACACCGATCGACATCGCCCGCAACGTGGCCGATGACATCATCGAGACCGGCGAAGCGCAGCACCCGCTGCTCGGTATCGAGGGCACCGATCTCGCGATGGCGGCGGCTGCCGCCGAAGACGTGCCCGGCGGTGCGCTGGTCCTCGGGATCGCCGACGGCGGGCCCGCAGCGGGAGCCGGACTCCAGCCGGGCGACGTGATCACCAGCCTGGCGGGCCAGCCGACCACGACGATGTCCGCCCTCGTGGTCACGTTGCGGGCGCACGATCCCGGCGAGACGGTCACCATCACCTATCGGCGTGCGGGCGAAGAGGTCTCGACGACGATCGACCTCGGCCGCCGCTGACCCGCGGCGGGGCGGTCCCGATCAGCCGGACCGGCGCGCCCGCCGTCGGAGCGCGACCACCGCACCCACGACGGCCGCGGCCATGACACCGCCGGCCACGCCGAGCGCGAGTTCCTGGCGGCGGCGCGGGCTGAGGTCCGCCCACGGACTGGCCTCGTGCCCGGCCACATAGGCCTCTTCGTTGCTGAACTCGGGCTTCCACCCGGCGGCCGTGAGCCGGTCGTTCGACACGACCCAGGGATGCTGGGTGTAGGGAACGAGCCCGGGCGGGGTCGGCGCGAGTCGGCGTCGCCACCGCCACCCGGCGAATCGGGTCGCCAACGGCTCCGGCAGACGAAGGCGCGGGCCTCCGCCGGCGAGGGCACGCACCGTCTCGCCCGTCATCCAGCCGTCGGGCGCGACGTTGACCGGCCCGTCGATCAGTTGGGTGCGGGCGACGTCGACGGCGGCTGCGAGATCGTCGATGTGGAGGAACTGGACCGGCGGGTCGTCCTGGTCACCGGCTCGGATGAGCGCCGTGGCCCGGAGTGCGTCGGCCAGCCACGAGATCCGGTGGTCGCCGACGGTGACCGTGGGCCGGAGCACCGTGGCCGTCGCCCCGCTGCGTGACTGCACGTACTCACCGACGAGACGTTCGATCTTGGCCCGCTCGGTTGCCCACGGAAAGCGCGGCTCGGGGCGGAGCTCAGCCTCCTCGGTCAGGGGCAGGGGGTTGTTGGGCCAGGCGCCGTAGACGGTGGCCGAGCTCCGCACCACGACATGGCCGACCCCGACCTCGGCGGCGGCCTCGAGCAGCCGGCGGGCCATGGGGACGTCGCCGGGCGTCGGCGCGTCGTCGGCCGGCAACGCGTTCGATGCCAGATGCAGCACCACGTCGACGCCGTCGAGGAGGGAGACCAGATCGGCGTCCAGCAGGTCGGCGCGCACGACCTGCGCCCGGGTGGGAAGCTCGGTGATCTCGACCCGGTCGACGCCGATCAGACGGTCGACCGACGGGTCGTCGGCCACGAGCGACAGCACCCGACCGCCCAACTCGCCGGCGGCGCCGGTCACCAGAACCGTCGTCACACCGGTTGCCGAGGGTCGCGTCCCGAGATCATGGCTCTACCATGCCCTTGTGAGCGATCCCGGTCCACTCGGCGACGATCCCTTCTCGGGCATCCCGTTCTTGGGAGATCTGTCCAAGATGATGGGGGGTCAGGGTCCGGTGGCGTGGGACGCCGCCCGCCAACTGGCCATGCAACTCGCCACCGACGGCGTGTCCGAGCCCAACGTCGACCCGCTCGAACGCATCAAGCTCGAGGAACTGGCCCGCGTCGCCGAGCTGAGGGTCGCCGCGACCACCGGCCTCGACGTGGCGACCACCGGGCGAAGCCTGTCGGTCGTCCCCGTCACCCGGGCCCAGTGGGTGCAGCGGAGCCTCGACGCCTACCGTCCACTCTTCGAGAAGCTCGGCGACGCGCTGGCCCAGGACCCGGGCGCCGACGACCCCGACGATCTCGACCCGCTCAGCGGGCTCGGCGGCGACCCGATGGCGGCGATGCTCGGGCCGCTGATGAAGATGCTCGGACCGATGATGCTCGGCATGACGGCCGGCTCGCTGCTCGGCCACCTCGCCCAGCGCAGCTTCGGACAGTACGACCTGCCGATCCCTCGACCCTCGTCGGACGAGCTGATGGTGGTGCCGTCGTCGATCGAGGCGTTCGGCTCCGACTGGAGTCTCGACGGCGACGACCTGCGGCTCTGGATCTGCTTGCACGAGATCACCCATCACGCCGTGCTCGGCATCGACCACGTCCGCACCACGCTCGAAGGTCTGCTGTTCGAGTACGCCGGGGGCTTCCAGTCCGATGCCGCCGGGCTCGAGAGCCGGCTGCCCGAGATCGACCCCACCGACACCAATGCGCTCGCCGGGCTCCAGGAGATGTTCAGCGATCCCGAGGTCGTCCTGGGGGCCATCGTGTCCCCGGCCCAACTGGCCCTGCAGCCACGGCTCGCCGCCCTGACCGCCGCCATCGCGGGCTACGTCGACCACGTGATGGATGAGATCGGGGCCACGCTGATCGGGAGCTACGACCGGCTGACCGAGGCCCTTCGGCGCCGCCGGGTCGAGGCCGATCCGAGCGATCGATTCGTCGAGCGGCTGCTCGGGCTCGAGCTCGACCAGGCGCAGTACGACCGAGGCGCGGCGTTCGTCGAAGGCATCGTCGAGCGCGCCGGCACCGAGGCACTCGCCCGGTTGTGGAGCGACGAGCGCGACCTCCCGACGCCGGCCGAGGTCGACGCCCCCGGCCTCTGGCTCGCAAGAATCGACCTCCCCGAGGCCGACTGACCCGGGATCTTCGTCCGATTCACGACCGCCAGCGGTCAAGAACGGGACAACGATGCAGAGCAAACGCGCGAGGCCGACGAGGCACGAGGAGGCCGACCAGAGACGGCCTCCGTGACCGGGGAACGGTCAATGACGACCCGGAGCAGAGCAAACACCGCACGAGGCCGACGAGGCACGAGGAGGCCGACCAGAGACGGCCTCCGTGGCCGGGGAACGGAAATCACGGCCTCCGTTCGGCGGGAAGGAAGCGCCAGCGCCCGCCGAACCAGGGAGCGAAGCGACCGCACCAGCACAGCCGGGGAACGGGGTATGACGACCCGGAGCAGAGCAACCGGCACGAGGCCGACGAGGCACGAGGAGGCCGACCGAGACGGCCTCCGTGGCCGGGGAACGGAAATCACGGCCTCCGTTCGGCGGGAAGGAAGCGCCAGCGCCCGCCGAACCAGGGAGCGAAGCGACCGCACCAGCACAGCCGGGGAACGGGGTATGACGACCCGGAGCAGAGCAACCGCACGAGGCCGACGAGGCACGAGGAGGCCGACCAGAGGCGGCCTCCGTGGCCGGGGAACGGGGTATTACGTGAAGTCCTGGGGCGGGGGTGGGGTCGGTGCCGGGCGCTCGTCGGTGGCGGTGTCGGCGGGTTCGACCGTCGTCTCGTCGAAGTCGGCGGGGTCGGCGACGCTGATCGAGGTCGGGGGCGGGGCTTCGACGGTCTCGTCGTAGACGGGGACATCGAGGTCGACGAAGGGATCGGCGAGTGAGACGTTGGCTTCGGCCTCGTCCTCGGCCTCGTCGTGCTCGAGCTTGGCTGATCCGGCCTTGTAGCTGACGACGGCGAACGCAGCCACCGCTCCGACGGCCAGGAACCCGACGGGTGCGGGGAACTCGTCGACCCCGGGGAGCAGGGGCACGACCACGGGCACGATGGCGCCTGCGACCCAGAACAGTTGGAAGCGGGTCTCGAACTTGGCGAAGGACCGCCCTCGGTTGGCGTCGGGGGCATCGCGCTGGACGATCGAGTCGAACGCCTGCTTGCCCGCCGACGCAGCCACCCCGACGGTCAGGGCGATCAGCGCGGCGCCGGTCAGCCCGCCGATGTAGGCCGCCAGCACCCCGTTGACCGCCGTGAGGGCGAGCAGGCCGGTGAGGATGTTCTCCTCGGACGTGAGCTTGCGCAGGTGGGGGGCGAGGCCCGACCCGGCCAGCGAGCCGACCGCGCTCACGGCCAGCACCAGCCCGAAGTTCCACGCCGGTGCATCGCCCCCGCGTAGATCGAACGCGAGGAGGAAGGTGAGGAATCCGACGATGCCCCGCAGCAGGCCCATGGCCGTGGCCGACAGCAGGATGAGCCCGCTGCGCAGTTCGGCGCGCTCCTCGTCGGTGGGTGCCGCGTCCGCGACTTGCGCCGGGGGGAGCTGGACGGCGAAGCCCGCGCCGACGAGGAAGACGATCGACGCCAGACCGAGAACCCACTCGGCCCCGGCGACCGTCAGCAGCAGGGCGCCCGGGAGCGCGGCGATGAAGCCCATCAGACCGCTGATGAGCGAGAGTCGCGAGTTGGCCAGGACCAACTCGTCGTCGTCCTGCACGGTGGTGGGCACGAGCGCCGACTTCGAGATGCTGTAGCTCTTGGCCAGCACGAGCAGTGCGAAAGCCTCGGGGAACAGCAGCAGGCTGTCGATGTCGCCGATCATCAGGAAGCAGACCACCGCGCGCGAGGGCCTGGGTGCCCAGCAGCATCCACCGGCGCCCGCCCCGAGTCCGGTCCAGCGCCGGTCCGATGAGCGGTGCGACGACCGCGAACGGGGCGACGGTGAGGGCGAGGTAGCCGAAGATCTTGAGTCGGGCATCGCTCGGGTCGATCGAGAAGAACAGCGAGTCGGCGAGCGCCAGTGCCACCAGGGTGTCGCCTGCGACCGCGAAGGCATGGGTGCGAGCCAGTCGGGTGAAGGGTGAGATCCGAAACGACTCGGCCCCCCGTGACTTCTGGAGGGCTCTCCAGCCGCCGGGTTCGGGCACGGCGGTCATCGAGTGCATCGTAGAGGCGGAATGCGGAGGTCTGTCACCCGCCGTCGTCAGCGAGACTCGTACTTGTAGCCGAGACCACGAATGGTGCTGATGCGGCTCGGGTTCGCCGGGTCGCCCTCGATCTTGGACCTGAGCCGCTTGATGTGGACGTCGAGGGTCTTGGTGTCACCGACGTAGTCCGCACCCCAGACCCGGTCGATCAGCGTGTCGCGGGTCATCACCAGTCCGGCGTTCTGGAGCAGGACCTCGAGCAGCTCGAACTCCTTGAGCGGCAGGGTGATGGCATCGCCCCGCACCGTCACCTCGTGGCGGGCCGGATCGAGGGTCACGTCGCCGACCTCGATGGCGTCGGCGCTCACCGAATCGACCGGGGCATCGGGCACCCGCCGCATCACGGCACGGATGCGGGCCACGAGTTCACGCACCCGGTAGGGCTTGCTCACGTAGTCGTCGGCGCCCACCTCGAGCCCGACCACGGTGTCGATCTCGCTGGCCTTCGCGGTGACCATGATGATCGGCACCTTCGACGACTTCCGGATCTCACGGCAGACGTCGATCCCGCTCACCTTCGGCAGCATGACGTCGAGCAGGATGACATCGGGCTTCACGACGTCGAACCGGTCGAGGGCCTCGGCACCGTCGCGGGCCACGTGGACCAGGAATCCTTCGCGCTCCAACCCGATGCTGAGTGCGTCGACGAACGACTCCTCGTCCTCGACCAACAGCACCGTGTCGGTCACACGGCCTCCGAGGTGAGGCCGACCGGACCGGGCCCTGCGGGGAGGCTCAGCACGAACGTCGACCCCTCGCCCTCGCGTGAGGTCACGGTGATGTCGCCCGAGTGGTTCGATGCGACGTGACGGACGATGGCCAACCCGAGGCCGGTCCCGCCGGTCTCGCGGCTGCGGGCCCGATCGACGCGGTAGAACCGCTCGAAGACCCGTTCGAGGTCGCGGCGAGGGATGCCGACACCGTGGTCGGTCACCTCGATCTCGACCTGGTCGCCGCTGGTGTCGGCCTTCACGTTCACCACGGATCCGTCCTCGCTGTACTTGACGGCGTTGTCGAGCAGGTTGGCGATCGCCGAGGCGAGCTGTCGCCGATCACCGATCACGGTGAGGCGCTTGGCTGGTTCGACGATGTCGAGGGTGATCCCGCGCCGCTCCGCTGAGCTGCGGAGCCGCTCGGCCGCTTCGGCGATGACGAGGCCCACCGACACCGGATCGCCGAGCCGTGACTCGCCGGCCTCGATCCGGCTGAGCTCGAGCAGGTCGTCGATGATGCGGCTCACGCGGAACGCCTCGTCGTGCATCCGTTGGGCGAGGCGTTCGACGACGGCAGGGTCGTCCTCGGAGACGATCGTCTCGGCGAGGAGGCCGAGGCCGCCGACCGGTGTCTTGAGCTCGTGGCTGATGTTGGCCACGAAGTCGCGCCGTACCGCATCGAGCCGGCGGCGCTCGGTGACGTCGTCGACGACGATGAGTGCACCGATCGAGCGGCGGCCGTCGTCGAGCGGGCTCGCCGACACCACCAGGGTTCGGCGGGGCGGGCCGAACAGCTCGAGGGTTCGTCCGCCCTCCTCGCCGGTCAGCGCGGCATCGCGGAGCTCGTCGATGGCCTCCTCGACGAGGGCGTCGCCGTGTCGAGCGTCGATGAATCCGGCGGCCGGGTCGTTTCGGTAGGCGACCGTGCCCTCCTCGTCGTACAACAGCACGCCTGAGGGCATCGCGGCGAGACCTCGGGCGAACCTGACCTCGGCAACGGTCGCCTCACCTCCCCGGAGCAGTTCGTCGTCGACCGCCCGGTCGAGCGCGGTGAGGGTCCACTCGAGACCGCGTTGTTCGACCGCCACCGCGTCGGGATCGAGCCGAACGATGCTGCCGTGGAGCCGACGAACCAACCGCCGCCTGGCTCGCCACACGAAGAGCAGCACGATCAGGAGCACGATGGCGAGCGCGGCGATGCCCCCGAAGATGGCCGCCGCCTCGAGTTCGACGGTGTCGGCGACGATCATCGGCTCGCCGCCTGCTCGGTTCGCAGCGCGTCCATGGCACCGGCGGCTGCCTCGACATCGCCATCAGGGTCGCGCCGGATGCCGATCAGGGCGGTGACCGCCACGTAGCCCGACCGCACGAGCGCAGTGTCGGTGTCGGCGCCGAGTTCGACGTCGGTCGGCTGGTACTCGATGTGGATCTCGGACGTCTGCCCACCGACGATGGCGGCCCGCGCCGTGCCGAACGGCGCCAGCCGGGCGGGTCGGACCCCACGGACGTCGTCGATCTCGAGGTTGGGCACGTTGACGTTGAGCACCGTCCGATCGCCGCGGGCGATCACCCAGTCGACGGCGCGCACGCCGAACTGGGCCGCCGTCTCGTAGTGCGAGACCTCGGCCAGCCCGAGCTCGTCGTAGTTGGCGAGGCTGACGGCCACCCCGGGGATCCCGAAGTTCGCCCCGGTGAGCGCCGCGCCCACCGTCCCGCTGTGCAGCGTCGCCCGTCCGGTGTTGCTCCCGGGATTGATGCCCGCCACGACCATGTCGGGCGGCGGACCGAAACCGCCGAGCCGGCTGAGCATCACGCACAACGCCGGAGGTCCGGCGACGGCGTGGGCGCCGGCGCCGACCCCCTCGATGTCGCGGGTCCCGACCTCGATCGGAGCGTCGGGCATGCCCCGCCCGATCGAGGCACCGGCTCCCGAGTAGTCGTGATCGGGTGCAGCGATCACCAGATCGTGACCCGCCTGCTCGAGGGCGCGGGCCAGCACGTGCAGGCTCGGTGCATCGACTCCGTCGTCATTGGTGACCAGGAGTCGCACGGTCAGCTCTCGTCTTCGGGCGGCGGAACGGTCGATGTCTCCTCGGCCGCACGCTTCGCCGCCATCCGCGCGGCTCCGGCATGCTCGGGGAGCCAGCCGTCGACCATGTAGCGGATCTGCTCGCCGATGTTGACGGCGTGGTCGCCGATGCGTTCGTAGTAGCGGCCGATGAGCGCGAACTGGACGGCGACCTGCAGATCGGCTTCGGGGTGCTCGGTCAGCAGCGTCTCGATGTAGTGCTCATGGAGCAGGTCGAGCGTGTCGTCCATGTCGTCGAGCGCCGCAGCGAGGCCGGCGTCACCCTCGACGTAGGCGTCCATGCTCAACTTGAAGAGCTTCGAGGCCTGCTCGGCCATCTGCTCGATGAGCCCCCGGATGGCCGGGCTGATCTCGACGGGGTAGACCCGGCGCGCCCCCTTGCAGATGTTGACCACCAGGTCGCCGGACCGCTCGATCTCCGACGCCAGGCGGATAGCCGTGACCACGGCGCGCATGTCGGCGGCCATCGGCTGCTGGAGCGCGAGGATCTGGTAGCACTGCTCCTCGATCCAGACGTGAGCTCGTCGAGCTCGTCGTCGCTGTCGATGAGCTCCTGGAGCGCCTGCGAGGTCGTTGGTCGAGCAGGGCATCGGTGCCTTTCGGGATCATCTCGGTGACATGGGCCGCCAGACGAACGATGTCGCGGCTCACGTCCTCGAGCTGATCGTGGAAGGTCTTTCGGGTCTCGATCACGACGTCACTTCCTCCCTCGATCCGCAGGTGCCATCATCACCCGTCTGGGACGGACTACAACGACCCCTGGTGATTCGCTCATCGGACCTCGGCCGCCAGATGGTCGGGATCGCCGCTGAGCAGGTAGCGCAGCCGGGCGCCGATGATGGCGGCGTGGTCGGCGATCCGGTCGAGCGCCCGCCCGATGACGAGGCTGGTGAGGGCGACCCGCACGGCATCGTCGCCGGTGAGGCTGAGCAGCTCTTCGGCGAGGCGGCCGGCATAGAAGTCGACCTCGCCGGTGGCCCGGGCCAGCTCGGTCGGCGAGGTCGGCATCCTGGCTCGACCAGGCGCGCAGGGCCATGCGGAACTGATCGACGGCGTGTTCGCTCATGGCGAGGAGCAGATCGGCGATCACCGGGTGGGCTGCCACCGTTTCGAACTCGTCGGAGCGCTTGACCACGCGCAGCGTCAGATCGCCGATCCGTTCCAGCTCGGAGAGGATCCGCAGCACCGACACGATGAACCGCAGGTCCGATGCCACCGGGTTCTCGCGAGCCAACAGGTCGTAGCACCGCTCGGTCAGCGACACGTTCATGTCGTCGATGTCGTCGTCGGCGTCGACCGCCAACGCCACGACACCGGCGTCGTGGTGCGCCAGCACCTGGCGCATCCGCTCGAGGTTCTGATCGACGCGAACGCCCATCACCTCCACCTGCATGCGCAGCTGGTCGAGCTCGGCCTGGAATGCCTGTCGCAAGGGCTGACCCGTCTTCAACCGAAGCGTCCGGTGACGTAGTTCTCGGTCCGTTCGTCACTCGGGTTCGAGAACATCGTCTCGGTCTGATCGAACTCGATGAGCTTGCCGGTCCGGAAGTCGCTGTCGGGGTTCACGTCGACGGTGAAGAAGGCCGTGCGGTCGCTCACCCGAGCCGCCTGCTGCATGTTGTGGGTCACGATCACGATCGTGTAGAGGCTCTTGATCTCTTGCATGAGGTCTTCGATGCGTGCCGTGGCGATGGGGTCGAGGGCCGAGCACGGCTCGTCCATGAGCAGCACCTCGGGTTCGGTGGCGATGGCGCGTGCGATACACAGCCGCTGCTGCTGGCCGCCCGACATGCCGAGCGCCGACTCGTCGAGACGATCCTTCACCTCGTCCCACAATGCCGCCCGACGGAGCGCCTTCTCGACGACGTCGTCGAGGCCGACCTTCATGCCGGTGATCCGTGGGCCGTACGCGATGTTGTCGTAGATCGACTTCGGGAACGGGTTCGGCTTCTGGAAGACCATGCCGATGCGCCGCCGGACCTCGACCGGCGAGACGGCGTCGTCGTAGAGGTTCACGCCGTGGTAGAGGATCTCGCCCTCGACCCGTGCCGTGTCGATCAGGTCGTTCATCCGGTTGAAGCAGCGCAGGACGGTGGTCTTGCCACACCCTGACGGGCCGATGAAGGCCGTGATCTCGTGCTCCCGGACATCGAGGTCGACGTTCTCGACCGCCCGGAAGCTGCCGTAGTAGACGTCGAGGTCGTTGACGTCGAACACGACGGCGTGGTCGTCGAGCACCGTCGGGTCGGCAGCAGGGGCGTCTGACGGCGCATCGTCGGGGGGGGTCTCGGTCATCGCTGGTGCACCTGGATCGGGGGACATGATGTTAGGAGCCTCGCTTCTTCTCGAATCGGTTTCGCAGCAGGATGGCGGTCAGGTTGCACAGCAGGACCACCACGAGAAGCACCACGATGGCGGCGGCCGTGAGCGTCCGGAACTCGGTCTCGGGCCGACCGGCCCAGGTCGTGATGACGATCGGCATGGCCGTGAAGCGCTCGGTCAGCTGACCGACGTCGAGGTAGGACGGATCGGATGCCAGCCGGCCGCTGACGGCACCGATGAGGATGAGCGGCGCAGCCTCGCCCAGAGCACGGGCGAGCGACAGGATGGTGCCGGTGATGATTCCCGGCGCGGCGTAGGGAAGCACGTGATGGCGGACCACCTCCCACCGGGTCGCACCGACCCCGTAGCCGGCCTCGCGGAGGCTGTCGGGAACGGCACGGATCGCCTCGGCGGCGGTGATGATGACGATGGGGAGCACGAGGATGGCCAGGGTGAGCCCACCGGCCATCAGCGTTCCACCGGCCCCTTGGCGCATTCCGAAGGTGTTGACGATGACCGAGAGCCCGAGGATGCCGTAGACGACCGAGGGCACACCGGCCAGATTGCGGATGTTGATGTCGATGAAGTTCGTGAACCGGTTCTGCGTGGCGTATTCCTCGAGGTAGATCGCCGCGGCGATGCCGGTCGGGAAGGCGAAGCCTGCGGTGAAGATGGCGATCCAGAACGACCCGACGAGGCCCTGCGCGATGCCGATGGTCGGGTCTTCGGGTCGAGAACGGAGGGTGCCCTGGAAGAAGGCGCCGAACCGGGTCGACAGCACGTCCCAGCCCTTGGTGACCTGATCGATCAGCAGGATGATCAACAGCAGGACCGAGATCAACAGGGCGATCTGGAGCAGGGCGCGGAAGATGGCGCCTCTGGCGTCGGTGCCTCGGCCGGTGATGGCACGGGTGATCTCGATGGCGCGGTCGGGTCCGGTCGAGAGGCGCGTGGCGATGGCCATGGGTCGCTCCTCAGTACTTCTGCCGGACGCGGCGGACGAACCGGTCGGCGATCAGGTTGAGGGTCAGGGTGATGAGAAAGAGGAGGGTGCCGACGAAGAAGAGGCTCTGGAACGAGAGCCCGACGCCGGCCACGTTGTCGGTGCCGGCGGCCTGGGTCGCCATGGCTGCGGTCATGGTCAGGCCCTTGTCGAGGGGGTTGGTGGTGAAGAAGGCGCCATTGCCGCCGCCGGCGGCGATGAACACCACCATCGTCTCACCGAGGGCACGGGACACCGCGATGATGGCCGACGCCACCAGACCCGAGATGGCGGCCGGGATCACGACGCGGGTCACCGTCGACACCTTGCGGGCTCCGACGCCGTAGCTGGCTTCGCGGAGCGAGCTGGGCACCGATTGGAGTGCGTCCTCGGACACCGACGCCACCAGTGGAATGGTGAGAATGCCCACGCCGAGGCCGGCGACCAGCAGGTTGGCCTGCGGCGAGCCGTCGAAGATGCGCTGGACCAGCTCGGGAGCGATGAAGGTCAGCGCGAAGAACCCCAGCACGACCGACGGGATGCCGGCCAGGATCTCGAGCGCAGGCTTGAGCACCTTGCGCACCCGCGAGCTCGCGTACTCGCTCAGGTAGATGGCCGCACCGAGGCCAAGCGGCGCGGCCACGACCATGGCGACCGCGGAGACGATCAGCGAGCCCACGATCAACGTGCGGATGTCGAACTCGCCGGCACGGGGGAACCAGCCTTCGCCCCACACCGAGGACCACACGACGGTCGACATGAACGTCCAGGTCTCGCGGGCCAGAGACCAGATGATCGCTGCGGTGATGGCGACCGAGGTGACGGCTGCGCCGAGGAAGACGATCCTGGCGGCGGCCTCGGATCGTTGGCGCCGGGGATCGCCGACGAGGTCGCTCGAGCTGAGCCGGCCGGGCGATGGCATGGAGACGTCAGTCAACGAAGGACCTCATCGGGGGTCGTCGTCGCCACAGCGGCGAATGGGGAGAGCGTGCAGACAACAGATCATGTCAGAACGGAGGCCGACCGATGTCCGGGCCGGGCCCCACGGAGGGGGCGCGGAGCCACGGGCCCGGATCATCGGTCACCTCCGAGACCGGAGGTCGAGGCCCGGTCAGCCGCGAGCGGTCTCCCACGTGGAGATCGTGTCGGCCAGTGTGCTGTCGTCGAGGTTGACGTAGCCCACTTCTTCGACCGCGCCGTAGGCGTCGCCGAGGTAGAAGTCGACGTACTCGGCGACGGCCGGGTTGTCGGCGATGCTCGCGTTGCTCACGTAGATGTAGAGGGGTCGCGAGATCGGGTAGGTGTTGTCGGCGATCGTCTCGGCCGTCGGCATCACGCAGTCGCCGCCCGGCTCTTCGCTGACCGCCAGCTCCTTGACCTGGTCGCCCGCCTCCTCGGCGAAGGCGAATCCGACGTAGCCGAACGCTCCCTCGCTGCCCTCGATGCCCTGGATGATGATGTTGTCATCGGCCTGGCCGGGGTAGTTGCGGATCGGCGGGTCGGTCTCCTCGACGGCGCCTTCTTCCAGACGTTCGTCGTAGATGCCCTCGAGGGTGATCTCGATGAACGATCCGAACGTGCCCGACTCTGCGCCGGGGGCGCTGATGTCGAGGCTCAGGTCTGGGAACTCGGTGTCACTGCCCAGCTCGGCGGCGAGGGTCGAAGCGTCGGACCAGTTGTCCACATCGCTCGACTCGGGGCCGATGATCGCGTACAGGTCGGGGAAGCTCACGCACTCGAGCGGGTTCGCCGGGTTGGCCATGACGGTGATGCCGTCCTGGGCGATCAGGAGCTCGGTGTACTCGATACCGTTGTCCTCGCACGTCTGGATCTCCTCGTCCTTGATGGCACGCGAGGCGTTGGAGATGTCGGTCTGGCCCTCGCAGAAGAGCGCGAAGCCGTCACCGGTTCCGGGGCCGTCGACGTTCACGAAGATGTCGCTGTTCTCGTCCTCGAGCAGCTCGGCCACCCGGGTCGAGATCGGCTCGACGGTCGACGAGCCCGAGATCTCGATCGATCCGGAGGCGCCGCCTCCGTCGGTCGGGGTTCCGCCTTCCGGCGACGTCTCGCTGCTGCTGCTGTCGTCGCCGCACGCCGCGGCGAGCAGCGTGAACGACATCAGGATCCCGATCCAGGCGATCAGGCGCTTCTTGCTTGGCACAGAGTTTCTCCTTGGGAGGGTTGGCTTGCGTGCCGCCAACGTAGGCACCCCGGGTGGACCGCAATCGCCTCGTTGGTGAACGTGAGGTGAACGGCACCACAACGTTCACCCGCTTCCCGTCTCCGACCCTCGAATGCCGTCGCGCTCGTGATCGAGCGCACGATCCGTCAGCTCACCGACGCAACGTGTGCCCGAGCCAATTCCTGGAGGCGCAGGTGGGTGTCGACCAGCCCGCGCACCTCGACGTGGGTCCACTGGCCGTCGCCGTCGAGCTCCCAGGCCAGGGTGTCGTCGGCGAGGTTGACCTCGAGCACCTGGCGGAGACGACTCTGCAGCGGCGGGTCCTCGACCGGGACGAGCGCTTCGACCCGACCGCCGAGGTTCCGCTGCATCAGGTCGGCCGACCCGATGAGGAAGACGGGCTCGCCAGGGCCGTTGCCGTTGGCGAAGTGATAGATACGCGAGTGCTCGAGGTAGCGGCCGATGATCGACCGCACCCGGATGTTGTCCGAGAGTCCGGGCACGCCGGGACGCAGGCAACAGATGCCGCGGACCACGAGATCGATGCTGGCGCCGGCCTGGGAGGCCTCGTAGAGGGCATCGATCATCTCGGGATCGACGAGGCTGTTCATCTTCATGATGATCCGGCCTCGTGGACCGAGGTCGCGCTCGGCCGCGATCAGCGCCAGCAGCCGGGGTCGCATGTGCAGCGGCGCGACGACCAGCTTGTGGTAGTCGTTCTCGAGCGAATAGCCGGTCAGGTGGTTGAACAGGTGCGTGAGGTCCTGCCCGATGTCGTCGTCGGAGGTGAGGAGACCGAGGTCCTCGTAGATGCGAGCGGTCTTGTCGTTGTAGTTGCCGGTCCCCACGTGGCAGTACCGCTTCAGGCCGTCGGGCTCGTTGCGGACGACGAGCGCGGTCTTCGTGTGGGTCTTGAGCCCGACGAGCCCGTAGACCACGTGGACGCCGGATTCTTCGAGCGCGCGGGCCCACTCGATGTTGGCCGCCTCGTCGAACCTCGCCTTGAGCTCGACGAGCACCGCGACCTGCTTGCCCTGCTCGGAGGCTCGGATGAGCGCCTGGATGATCGGGCTGTCGCCCGAGGTCCGGTAGAGCGTCATCTTGATGGCCTGGACCATGGGGTCGACCGAGGCCTGGCGGATGAACTCGTCGACGGTGGCCGAGAACGAGATGTAGGGGTGGTGCAGCAGCACGTCCTTCTGGCTGATCTGGTCGAAGAGGTTCACCGGCTCGTCGTCGTCGCTCACCAGCGTCGCTGCGTTGAGCCCGGTCCACGACGGGTCCTTCAGGTCGGCCCGGTCGAGGCCGGCGATCGCCCACAGGCCGCTCAGGTCGAGGGGTCCGGCGAAGCGGTAGACGTCCTCGTCGGCGACGTCGAGTTCTCGCTTGAGCAGCGCCAGGATCGGTTCGGACATCTCTCCATCGACCTCGAGGCGGACCGCCTTGCCGAACCGGCGGCGGCGCAGCTCGATCTCGACCGCGGCCAGCAGGTCTTCGGCTTCCTCTTCCTCGAGCGTGAGGTCGGCGTTGCGCGTGACCCGGAAAGGAGATGCCTCGAGCACCTCCATGCCGCCGAAGAGCCGTTCGAGGTGGGCGGCGATGACTTGTTCGAGCGGCACGAAGCGCTCGCCGTCGGGAAGCACGACGAACCGGCTGAGCAGGCTCGGGACCTTGACCCGGGCGAACCGCTGCGTACCGGTCTTGGGGTCGCGGAGATCGACCGCCAGGTTGAGCGACAGGTCGGAGATGTAGGGGAACGGGTGACCCGGGTCGACCGCGAGCGGGGTGAGCACGGGATAGATCCGCTCGTCGAAGGTCTCGACGAGGAACTTGCGGTCGTCGACGTCGAGGTCGTCCCACGACGAGAAGCGAATGCCCACGTCGGCGAGTTCGGGCACGACCTGGTCGAGGAAGATGTGCTCGTGACGCCGGGTCAACTCGGTCGCACGGACGTGGATCTCTGCCAGTTGCTCGCCCGGCGTCCGACCGTCGGCCGTCTCGGACGTGATACCTGCGGCGACCTGGTCGAGCAGCCCGGCCACCCGGACCTGGAAGTACTCGTCGAGGTTCTGGGCGAAGATGGCGAGGAACTTGCTCCGCTCGAGCAGCGGCACGGCGGGATCGGCAGCCAGCGCCAGCACCCGAGCGTTGAAGTCGAGCCAGGACAGTTCGCGGTTGAGCAGACGGGCCGGATCCGTCGTCGACGGAGAAGCGATGGTGTCTGTCACGGGTTCGATCGTAACGGCCGGCTCGGCGGCCAGTTCACGAGCCGGCGTGACAGGCGGCTGGACAGCCTGCGGGACAGCCGGTTCGGTGGGCGGCGGTACGGCCGGTTCGGCGGCCGGTCTCGGGGCAGGGTCGGCAGCCGGCGCGGCGACCGATCGGCCCCACCACGCTCGCAGACGCTCGATCAGCCGGCGCGTGCGGGAGCTTCCTCGTCTTCGGGGTACCCGAGGTCCCACTGGAGCAGGATGTTCTCGCGCTCGGCGTCACGGTTGACCCTTTCGCGGTTTCGACGGAACTGGGGGTCGTGGGCCGGCAACAGCACCAGGCGAGCCATCACCCGCGAGCGGAAGTCCTCGATGATCCGGCTGTCGCCGAAGTCGGACTGGATCTCCCAATGGGGCGACACCGGCCCGACGTAGACGATCCGGGCGTGGGCTCGCGGCGGCTCGGTGGGTGCTTCGGGGGCGGCGTCGGACATGGCCGACCAAACTATCAGCAGCCGGCGGTCGGACCCTCAGCCACCCCGTCGGGCGAGGGTGACCTCGAGCGTCTCCACCTCGCCGAAACGCTCGATGTCGACGACGATCACATCACCCGGATCGCGGCTTCGGACGATCGCCTCGACATCGGCCCAGGTGGTGATGTCCTCGCCGTCGATGCGCACGATGACGTCGGCGAGGGCCAGTCCCGCCTCGGCGGCGGCGCTCTCGGCCTCGACATCGGTGACGAAGCCACCGACGGACACGTCGATGCCGAAGCTCTCGCGTGAATCGTCGTTGAGGTCCGACACGTTCGAACCGAACGCACCCAGCACGGCATCGTCCGCACTGATCTCGCCGACTCCGCTCTTGATCTCCTCGATCACCGACCGGGCGCCATCGATGGCGATGGCAAAGCTGACGTTGTCGACCAGGAACCCGGCCGTGTTGATGCCGATCACCTGACCCGAGCGGTTGACGAGGGGGCCACCGGAGTTGCCGGGATTGATCGCTGCGTCGGTCTGGATGAGACCGGTGAGGGTCTCGCCGAACTCGTCGACGGTCAGGCTGCGGTTCTTGGCCGACACGATGCCCTTGGTGACCGTCGGCTCCCCGCCGAGGTTGAGCGTGTTGCCGATGGCGACCACGTCGTCGCCCACCCGAAGATCGGCGGACGAACCGAGCTCGGCCGGGACCAGCCCGGCGACGTCGACGGCCTGGATCAACGCCAGATCCTCGGACGGGATGGACCCGACCGTCGTGGCCGACGCGGTGGACCCGTCACTGAAGCGGACCTCGATCGACTGGAGGTCGGCGATGACATGGGCGTTGGTGAGGATCAGGCCGTCCTCGCTGAGGACGATCCCCGTCCCGGCACTGCCCCCGGCCGCGTCGGACCCGAACGAGCCCTCGATGCTGACCACCGACGGCTGGACCTTGGTCAGGACCGCCTGGATGTCGAGCACACCCGCCGGGAGCGGGCTGGCCGGCGTGTCGATGCCGGAGCTCCCACTCGGGTCGGCGGTGGCCTCGTCGGCCGAACCGCCGTCGTCGGTGACCCACGACACGAGGGCGAAGAGCAGCACGGCCACGAGTGCGCCGATCAAGCCACCGACCGTCGCGGCCCGACTCGCCACCGTGGCACGGTCGACGGGTTCGGTCGGCAGGTCGAGGGCGGGCCAGCCATCGGGGCGGTCGGGCCACTGGTCGGCGTCGACCGGGGGGACATCGGGAATGCCGACGTCGTCGGTGGGTGTCGGCTCGGGGTACGGCTCGCTGGCCGGCCAGTTGTGCTGCGGCGAGCCCACGTCGGTCACATCAGCAGTCTCGCTCATCGTGGGCCGATCGGGACATCGCGGCCAGATTTCGGGAACCAAACAGCTCCCCGGTTCGTAGAAACAACAACGATGGAGGTTTCTTGGACATGAATGCGGAATGGATGAGCGAAGGCAACTGCCGATTCCACCCACCCACGACGTTCTTCCCGAGCGATGGGGTCGGCGTGCAGGTCGCGGCGGCGATCTGCAGCGACTGCCCCGTGAAGGAGCAGTGCCTCGAGCATGCTCTGCAGAACCGCATCGATCACGGCGTCTGGGGTGGGGCATCCGAACGCCAGCGGCGGCGCATCCTCAAGGCTCGTCGCCAGCAGGCTGCGGCCACCACCGCCTGAGGCCCGTTCCCTGCGCCGACCGCCGGTCGGCGCAGCCCGTCAGCCGAAGTCGAATGCGCCGAGCACCGACTGCGCAGCATCGTGGGCTCGGTCCCACCAACTCGGCGACGGTGCATCGCCGACTTCGACCGCGAGTTCGGTCTGGGCGGACACGTCACCCACGAAGACGAACACCACACCGTCGGCATCGAGCACCGTGCTCGATGCGTCGCCGGCCTGCCAGCCGTCCCGGCCACCGACGCTGAGCCGACGACCATCGGCCGGAAGCGCATCCCAGTCGACCTCGCCGGCCTGCTGGAACACCGAGACGACACGCTGACCCCGCCGGTAGACGGCATGGACGATGTCGTCCTCGGTGCTCACGGCCACCAGATCGAACCCGGCGACCTCGTTGTCGACCTGCACCGATCCGAACGACGTCGTGGTGGCGAGGGTCGGCGCATCGGGCGCAGTGACCGCCGTCGTCGAGTGGTCGTCGGCCAGCGCGGCGAGTTCGGGCTCGATCGGCGGGTCGGGGAGCAGGTCGGCACTCAGCAGGAAGACGGCGGCGATCACCGCTGCAGCGAAGCCACCGAGCGCCCCTCGCACGAGCAGCCGATGCCGACGACGGACGATCTGTTCGATGAGGTCGTTGGGCGGATCGAGCTCGGGAAGAGCCAGCAGCGCCGCCCTCGAGCGCTGGATCAGCTCGAACTCGTTGCGACAGGCGCCGCATTCCTCCAGGTGCTCCTCGACGGCGACTTCCTCGGCCGGTGCGAGTTCACCGTCCGCGAGCGCGCTCAGCAACTCGCCCGCGTGGGCGCCCTCGAAGGCGTCGGCGGTCACGTGAGCGCCGTCCTCAGGCTGCTTCGCGCCCGATGGATGCGGCTCCGCACCGTGCCGATGGGCACGTCGAGCGCTTCGGAGATCTCCTCGTAGCTCATCCCGATCAGGTCGCACATCACCATCGGGGTGCGGAACTCCTCCTTGAGTGCACCGAGCGCGTCGGTGACGTCACGCGAGAGGGTGGCCGCCGCGAGCGCGTCGTCGGCCGACGGGGACGAGGGAAGCACCAGGTCGGGCTCGTCAGGGAGCGCTTCGGAGGGTCGGCGCTTCTTGCGCCGCACGTCGTCGAGAAAGGCGTTGGTCGTGATGCGCCCCAGCCAGCCGTGGAGGGATCCGGGTTCGTAGGTGGCGAGTCCTCGTTGCACTCTGACCAACACCTCCTGCACCAGATCCTGCGCGTCGTCGGGGTTTCCGGTGAGCCGGAAGGCCACCGTGTAGATGAATCGCCCGTGGTCACGGGCGATGTCCTCCCAGGTCGGAACCTGTTCGGACGAGTCCTCCGAACCCCGGAGAAACCGCCGGCGGCGCCGCTCAGGCAACGCCGACACCGCGATTCAGGACGACGTCATACCAACGAAACCGCCCCGCCATTGGTTCCCGCTGCATCGGTGGCCTCAGCCAGGCCGATGATCAGGCGTCGTCAGGGGGAGTCTTCTCGTCGGTCTCACCTTCGCTGATGCCCTTCTTGAACTCGTTCTGGGCCTGACCCAACGAACGAGCGAGCTTCGGGAGCTTGGCGCCACCGAACAACACGAGGATGACGACCAGGATGATGAGAAGTTCACCGGTGCCGAGGCCTGCCATGGACGTCACCCTACCCCTTCTGTCGGGTCTCGCCAGTGTCGGCCGGATTCTGCGAGGCTCGGCGGATGCTGGAGTGTGTGGTCAACGTCTCCGAGGGCCGCGATCTCCCCACCGTCGAACGGATCGCCGAGGCCGCAGGGCGGAGTCTGCTCGACGTCCACTCCGACGCCGACCACCACCGTTCGGTGCTGACCCTGATCGGACCCGCGGCGGCTCGTGCGGTGACCGAGGCGGCCGTCGAGCTCCTCGACCTGGGCGCGCACGCCGGCGCGCACCCCCGCATGGGTGTGGTGGACGTGGTCCCGTTCGTCGCGCTGAGCGGACCCCCGGCCGAGGCGATCGAGGCCCGCAACGCCTTCGCGGCCTGGGCCGGTCGAGAGGTCGGCCTCCCCTGCTTCCGCTACGGGCCGGAGCGGTCGCTCCCGCAGGTCCGGCGAGGGGCGTTCGTCGAGTTCGGACCCGACACCGGCCCGCCCGAGCCCCACCCGACGGCAGGCGCCTGTTGCGTCGGCGCACGCGGCCTCATGCTGGCGTACAACCTGTGGTTGGCCGAGCCCGACCTCGAGCAGGCTCGCCGGGCGGCGCGCGGAATTCGCAGTGCAACCGTGCGGGCGCTCGCGATGCAGGTCGGCGACGCGGTGCAGGTCTCGATGAACCTCATCGCGCCCGACGTCACCGGACCAGCCGATGTCTACGACGCGGTGGCGGCGCGGGCGCCGGTGGCCCGAGCCGAACTCGTCGGGCTGACCCCGGCAGCGGTGCTCGCCCGGGTACCCGAGCGGCGCTGGGCCGAACTGGACCTGGCTGCCGACCGCACCATCGAGGCGCGGCTGGCAGCGCAGGGAATCAGGAACTGACCGCGGCGGGAGGCCTCAGGCGGTCGCGGTGGCGGGGTTGGCGTCCGGAGTCGCCCGACGGGCGATGGCGCGCTCGCGACGCAGGCGGCGACGCTCGCGCTCGGACATGCCTCCCCAGATGCCGAACTTCTCGGAGTTCTCGAGGGCGAACTCGAGACAGTCGGCCCGCACGACGCAGCCTCGGCACACGGCCTTGGCTTCACGGGTGGATGCCCCACGCTCGGGGAAGAACAGATCTGGATCGACGCCAAGGCAGTTCGCGAACTCCTGCCAGGCCTGGGTTTCAGCTTCGACGGGAATGTGCAACTCGGCCTCCTCCCGGTCATGGGTGGTACATCGCGGTTGCGCCCTCGAACACCTCTCGGTCCCCCGGTGGCACTTCCACAGATGTAATTACAGTGGTGTGATGATGGCCCGAATCGATGCCGAATGCAAGTGGAAGCTTGATTTCCCGGGCCTCGCGTCGTATGAGCGGCCGGGCGTCCGACTCAGGAGCTGCGCGGATGGGGCCGAGTTTCGCAGCTCCCCGGCATACCCGCTCCTGTCGCTCCTTCGTCGCGACGGGCCGCTCGGGCCCCGGCATACCCGCTCCTGTCGCTCCTTCGTCGCGACGGGCCGCTCGGGCCCCGGCATACCCGCTCCTGTCACTCCTTCGTCGCGACGGGCCGCTCGGGCCCCGGCCGAGCACGGCGCCTGCTTCGCGACGGCGCCTCTCCGCTCGACCTCTCAGGCTCCGGGCTTGAAGATCATGAGGTAGAGCATCACCACGAGCAGCAGCGAGGTGACCTGGCCGCCGATCGTGACCATCCGCTCCTTGGAGAAGTCGCCCTGCCCGGCGGCCTTCTCGCCCGGGATGATCACGCCGGCGACCAATCCCATGATGATGATCCAGACGAGGAACGACGCCGAGATCCACGCGTCGGAGAACTCGAAGCCACTGTCGCTCATGATGATCAGCACGATGCCGAGCAGGCCGGCGACGGTGATGGCCGGCAGGTAGATCCGGTGGCCGTTGGTGGCGGCCCGCCGAAGGAACGCCATGCGAGCCTCGGGTGCGTCCTGCAACCCGGCGTCGATGAACGGGTGCACCGCCGCCGGGGCGAACCCCACGATCACCGCGAGGATGTGGAGCAGCAGGACGATGTTGTAGGCGTCGTCTCCGACGGCGGCGAGGATCATGGTCCTCAACGGTAGTCGTGCCAGGCTCGTCGGTGATGCAACTCGAAGCGTGGCAGGGCGACATCACCACCCTCGCGGTCGACGCCATCGTCAACGCGGCCAACTCGTCGCTGCTCGGCGGAGGCGGCGTCGACGGCGCCATCCACCGGGCCGCAGGTCCGGGCCTGCTCGAGGAATGCCGCGGGCTCGGCGGATGCGAGACCGGTGACGCCAAGGTCACCGGCGGGCACGCACTCCCGGCGCGCTGGGTGGTCCACACCGTCGGACCGGTCTGGCACGGTGGCACGCAGGGCGAGGCCGATCTGCTGATGTCGTGCTACCGCCGCAGCCTCGAGGTCGCCGAGGCCGTGGGCGCGACGTCGATCGCCTTCCCCGCCATCTCGACCGGCCTGTTCGCCTACCCGCCCGACGAGGCCGCCGACATCGCCGTCACGACCGTGCGTTCGGCACCCACCAACCTCCGCCGAGCCGTCTTCGTCGCTTACGACGAGCCGACCCTGAACCGCTACCGAGCCCACCTCGGAACCTGAGTTCTTGCGTTCCCCGGCCACGCAGGCCGCAGCCTCCGGCCTCCTCGTGCCTCGTCGGCCTTGCACGAGCGATGCTGCTCCGCAGCCTCACGCCACCCCGACTCCTTGCGTTCCCCGGCTCTGTTGTCGCGGACGCTTCGCTTCCTGGTTCGGCGGGCGCTGGCGCTTCCAGTTGGTCAGCCGGCTCGGCGGGACCTCGACAGCTTGCGTCGCTGTTCGACGAAGTCGACGAGGACGAAGTCGCCGAGGTTGTCGGGGGTGGTGAAGAACGCCCGGCCGCCGTTCATCTTCGTCATGCGCTCGACGAAGCTCTGCAGACCCCGGTCGGCGTCGAGCATGAAGGTGTTGATGCGGATGCCGTCCTTCGTGCACCGCTGCACTTCCTTGAGCGTCGCCTCGATGGTGGCGGGAACCGGCGGGTAGTTGAAGTAGGGGTAGTCCATCCCCGCCTCGAAGTGGGCGGTTGGCTCGCCGTCGGTGATCATGATGATCTGCTTGGTGCCTGACTCACGCGACAGCATCTGACGGCTGAGCATCATGGCGTGCTGCATGTTGGTGCCGTACTCGTAGTCCCAGCTCACCTCGGGGAGATCGGCGGCGGTGATCTCGCGGGCCACGGCGCCGAATCCGACGAGTCCCATGTAGTCGCGCGGGAACTGGCCCGAGATGAGGCTGTGGAGCGCCATCGCCACCTTCTTGGCCGGCAGGAAGTTGCCGCGCATCGGCATCGAGAGCGACAGGTCGAGCATCAGCACCGTCGAACTGCGCACCAGGTGTTCGGTCTGCTCGATCTCGAAGTCCTCGGGCGACAACGTGACCGGGGTTCCCCCGCCGTGCCGCTGCACGGCGTTGCGGACCGTCCGTTCGATGTGGAGGTTGAACGGGTCGCCGTACTCATAGGGCTTGGTCTGGTAGCTGCGTTCGTGGCCGGTCCCCCGCTGTTCGAGCTCGTGCTTGCCGACCTTGTCGCGCGTCAGCTTCTTGAACAGCTCGGCGAGCGCGTTCTGGCCGATCTTGCGGAGGCCCTTCGGCGTCAGTTCGAGCCGGCCTTCCTTGTTGTTGATGAGGCCGGCCTCCTCGAGCATCTTGGCCATCTCGGACAGCCGCTCGAGGCTCCGTGCGGCATCGTCGCCGAGAAGATCACGCGCCTTGTCGATGTCGACCTCGCTCAGCGCTCCGGGCGAGGCTGCGTTGCCGAGCAGGTTCTCGAGCTGGTCGAGGTCGCCGAGCTCGTTCATCATCTGGGCGGCTTCGGCGAGACCCATCGGGTCCTGGCCCGAGAAGTCGTACTTCTGGTCCCAGCCCATCTGCGGGAACAGGTCCTGCAGGTGCGACCCGAGCTGATCCATCTGGAACGCCAGGTCCATGTCCTCCATGAGCTGCTGTGAGAGTCCCTGGAGCTGTGCCCGTTGCTCGGGCGTCATCGAGTTGAGCATCGCCTGCATGGCCGCCATGCGCTGCGCCATGATCTCGAGCAGCTCGTCGAGCGTCTCGGGGTTCTCGGGGAAGAACTCGCCGTGCTTCTCCATGAAGCCGTCGAAGTCGGGCTCGTTGCCCGCCTCGCGATCAGCAAGCATCTGGTTGAGGTCGGCGAGCATGTCCTTCATCGCCTGCATGTCCTCGGGGCTCACGTCGGCCATGGCGCCGGCCATCTGGTCGAAGTAGCTCTGGGCCAGCTGCTGCTTGAGCTGGTCCATCAACTCGGCGAACTTCTCGGCTGCCTCGGCCGACTCGAACTCGTAGCTGTCGAGCGACCGCACCTGCCCGGCGAGGTCGGGCGGCATCATGTCGAGCTCCATGTGCTTGGTGGTGGCCGTCGTCTCGGCCATCTCCTGACGGCGCTCGTCGCCGGTTTCGCGGGCCTGCTCGAGCATCTGGTCGAGGGCCGCTCGCTCCATCTCCACGACGTCCTGCAACGCGTCCGCGACCTCGTCGTAGACACCGCCGAGATCGTGCTGTTGGAGCCGTTCCTGGCGCTGCTCGCGGAGCTTCTCCATCAGCTCGCGAATCCCCTGCATCCGTTCCCCGTTGCGGTCCTCGAAGCCCTGCTGCATCAGCCGCCGCAGGGCCGCGTTCAGATCGCCGTGGTAGAGCAGATCGTCGGTCAGCTCCTCGAAGATCGAATCGGCGTCGTAGTCGAAGCCGATCTGGGTGCCGTCCCAGCGCGAGTACCGGAACCGTGAAGAACTCATCAGATGCGTTCCCCGGCCGTGTCGATGCGGTCGTTCCGCTCCCTGGTTCGCCGGGCGCTGGCGCTCCCTCCCGGCGAATGGCAGGCCGTCCGCACCACTCCGAACGCACGCATGCTCAGCCTCGGCTCCGGTAGCTGGCTCTGGCGCCCGAGGCGTCCTTGTTGAGGCGCTTGGACAGGTGCAGACCCTCGAGCAGGAACTCGACGGCCGCGGCCATGGCGCCGGGGCTCTCGTTCTCGGCGAGCTTGGTGGCCGCCTCACGCAGCGCCGGCAACTCGGCGATCAGCGTCTCGTAGTCGGCCGACGAGATGTCCTCGCCGGCATCGATGACCCGGCCCTCCTCGAACGCTTCGAGCACCGGGATGAAGATCTCGGGGTCGACCCGCTCGCGGAACACCGTGAGCACGGCACCCTTCACCAGCGTTCCGGCGATCTGCTCGTCGCGTCCCTCGTCGAGCGATTCGATCTCGATCTTGCCCATGGTCGACGCCGCAAGCGCGTCGAGGTCGGACACCCGGGGCACGACCTCGGTCTCCCCGTGGCGTAGCGACCGGCGCATGGCGTTGGCCACCAGGGTCTCCATGTTCGACACGGTGAGTCGCACCGACACACCCGAGCGCTGGTTCACGTTCGAGCTCGCACGGGCGAGGTGGCTGACCGTCGCCACGATCTCCTCGAGGTGATCGGGCACGGTGACGGTGACGTCGTCGGTGTCGAAGCTCCGCGCCTCCTGTCGAGCGATCTCCATCTCGGTCGAGACCTCGAGCGGATAGTGCGTGCGGATCTGGCTCCCGAACCGGTCCTTGAGCGGCGTGATGATCCGCCCACGGTTGGTGTAGTCCTCGGGGTTGGCCGAGGCGAACAGCATGAGGTCGAGTGGGAGTCGCACCTTGTAGCCGCGCACCTGCACATCACGCTCTTCGAGCACGTTGAGCAGACCGACCTGGATGCGTTCGGCCAGGTCGGGCAACTCGTTGATGGCGAAGATGCCGCGGTTGGTGCGGGGCACGAGGCCGTAGTGCAGGGTCAACTCGTCGGACAGGTAGCGACCCTCGGCGACCTTGATGGGGTCGACTTCGCCGATGAGGTCGGCGATCGAGGTGTCGGGCGTCGCCAGTTTCTCTCCGAAGCGTTCGTCGCGGTGCACCCAGTGGATGGGGGTGTCCTCGCCCTCCTCGGTGATGAGGTTCTTCGCGTGTCGCGAGATCGGGTGGTAGGGGTCGTCGTTGATCTCGGAACCGAGGACGATGGGCATCCATTCGTCGAGCAGTCCGGTGAGCGAGCGGATCATCCTCGTCTTGGCCTGGCCTCGCTCGCCGAGGAAGATGATGTCGTGGGCGGCAAGGAGGGCATTCTCGAGTTGCGGCATGACCGTGTCCTCGTAGCCGAGCACGCCCTCGAAGAGGGTCTCGCCCGCACGGACCTTCGCCACCGCGTTCCGGCGCAACTCCTCCTTGACCGGACGGGACACCCATCCGGATTCGCGGAGCTGGCCGAGGGTTGCTGGACGCGACGACATGGGCGCCACCGTAGCCTTGGATCGATGGATTCCTCGCTGGGACGGGCCAGGGAGTCCGGGTGAAGCGTCCGACCACCATCACGCTGCTGGCCATGTGGGCGCTGGCGACGCTCGCCGCCGGCGCGGGAGCAGTGGCCGTCGAGCAGGCGGGCTCGGACAGTGACGTCCCGGCCGTCGTTGCGCCGACCCGCGCCACGACGGCTCCGGCTCCCGACGATCCCGGGTCGGGCGAGGTGCAGTTCCGTGGTGGAGTCGGATCGCTCGAGCTGATCGGCGACTTCGATCCGGACGTGCTGTTCGGCGCCACCTTCGTTGCCGAGGGAAACGGCTCGAGCGACGGCGCCGAGATCGAGGGCGTCCTCGTGGGCGACGAGTTGGCGACGATCGTGTGGGATGGGGGGCGCCCGCTCATGATCAGCGGCGCTGGCAGCTTCTCGTTCGATCGTGCACCGATCACGCTCGCCGGCGGAACCCTCCGTGCCGACGTCGGTGCCCACGCCGCACAGCTCGGCCCGGGCACGTACCAGGTCGATGCACCCGTCGCAGTCGGCCGTGCCGGCCTCGCCGAGCCTCGCGACGCCGTCGAGTTCGTCGCCGGCGCGACCGAGGTGCCGACCGTGCAGTTCCGGGGCCGCGTGGTCCTCGAGCTTCCCTCGGTTCCGATCGACGTGAGCGGGCCCGGCGGCCTCGTCCTCGAGGGCACGTTCACGTCGTCCGACGAGGACGGGACCGAGCAGGAGATCGAACGGATCGTGGTCGACGAGACCGATGCCTACACGATCTCACTCGCCCCGTTGGCCGGCGGGTGGATCGTCGACGGTCGGGCTGCCGCCGGCGCTGTGGTCGACTGAGCCATCTCAGATGCTGACGACGATGAGCAGAAGCGCCGCGATCAGACAGGCGAGCGCCGCCACCCGTAGCCACGGAGACCGGGTGATCGGCTCGAAGTCCTCAGGCTCCATCTGCTCGTACGGGTCCTGGGTCGGCACGCCCCCATGATCGTCACGGCGGGACGAATCGGCAACCCCGTGACGAAGACCGATCTCCGATCCACCTCGTCGGCAACCCGATCGTCTTCGTCGAGATCGGTCGGCGGCCCGCTGTCGGCATCAACGGCTGGTCAGCCGAGCAGTACCCCGAGGCCGTCTGGGCCGAGATGGTCGAACAGATCCGCGAGTCGGCGCCGCCCTACGTCGTCGTCGATCCTGCGTTCGAGTCGACGTTCGCACCGGGGACCGAGGGCGAGAGCTTCGGGACGTTCCTCGATTCGGGGGCATACGTGGAGATCGACGCCGACTCTGCGCTCACCGTGTTCGTCCGCGCCGACCTCGCCTGACCGGGGCCCCACCATCGCCGTTTCGGGGTGGTCACCACGTTCCGCTCGAGACGGTTCCGACCGACATCACGACCTTCGAGGGGTTCAGCGAGGTGATCGACTCGCTCGACGGCTGATGCCCCCACCGGTCAGGGGCGACGCGGTCGGCACCCCTCGCCAGTAGGTTCGCGAGCCTCATGGAGCTCTCCGGACCATGGGTCGCCGCAGTCGCCGACGAAGACCTGCGGCGCACCTATCCCGACCCCGACTTCGACGACACCTCGTGGGCCCCGGTCGACGTACCCGGGCACTGGCAGTCGAACGAACCCTTCGCCGACGACACCGGGCCGATGCTCTACCGCACGAGGTTCTCGTCGAACCGCCCCGCCTCCGGCACACGATCGTGGCTGAGCTTCGACGGCATCTTCTACCAGGGCGACGTGTGGCTCGACGGCAGCTACGTCGGCGACACCGAGGGCTACTTCTTCCCGCACACCTTCGAGGTCACCGACGCCATCGCGGCCCGTACCGATCACGTGCTCGCCGTCGAGGCCACCTGCGACGAGCAACGCGACCGCACCGCCAAACGCAACATCACCGGTGTGTTCCAACACTGGGACTGCATCGATCCCGAGTGGAACCCCGGCGGCCTCTGGCGTCCCGTGCACCTCGAGGACACCGGTCCCGTGCGCATCAGCCGCCTCCGGGTCATCTGCACCGAGGCCACGACCGAGCAGGCCGTGCTCTCGATCATCGCCGATCTCGACACCCTCGAGGCACGCACGGTCCACGTCCGCACCACCGTCGCCGGAGTCGACCAGAGCGTCGAGCACCCGCTCGCCGCCGGCAACAACACGGTGGAGTGGACCGTCGCCATCACCGACCCCGACCTCTGGTGGCCCCACTCGCTCGGCGAGCCGACGCTCCACGACGTGCACGTCGAGGTCAGGTTGGCCGACGCCGCAGGGAGCATGGTCAGTGATCGCCGGACCGTCACGACCGGACTCCGCTCGCTCGAGTGGCGCAAGTGGACCCTCACCGTGAACGGCGAGCGGATGTTCCTCAAGGGCTCGAACCTCGGTCCGACCCGGATGGACCTCGCCGAAGCCAGCCCTGCCGACCTGGCCCGGGACGTCGCACTCGCCGTCGACGCGAACCTCGACTTCCTCCGTATCCACGCCCACGTGACCCGACCCGAGTTCTACGAAGCGGCCGACGCCGCGGGGTTGCTCGTCTGGCAGGACATGCCGCTGCAATGGGGCTACGCCCGCAGCATCCGCAAGCAGGCGATCCGCCAGACCACCGCAGCCGTCGACCTGCTCGGCCACCACCCGTCGATCTTTCTGTGGTGCGGCCACAACGAGCCCATGGCCGTCGACCTCGACCCGGGCAAGCTCGGCGGTCTGACCAAGGTCAAGGTCGGAGCGCAGGCGTTCGCCAGCCAGCAGCTCCCCACCTGGAACAAGACCGTGCTCGATCGCTCGATCAAGCGGGCGTTCGAGAAGGCCGACCCGAGTCGACCGGTCGTCGCCCACTCGGGGGTGCTCCCCCATCTGCCGCAACTCGACGGCACCGACGGGCACCTCTACTTCGGGTGGTACTGGGGAACCGAGCGCGACTTCCCCGGCTTCGTGGCCGGTGTTCCTCGCCTGGCCCGGTTCCTCACCGAGTTCGGCGCACAGGCCGTGCCGAACACCGCCGACTTCGCCGACCCCGACCGCTGGCCCGACCTCGACTGGGAGCACCTCGAGGACCGCCACGCCTACCAACCCGGCTTCCACGACCGGTACGTGCCACGCGCCGGCTTGACGTTCGACCAGTGGCGACTCGCCTCGCAGCGCTATCAGGCCGATGTCGCCCGCTTCCACATCGAGACGCTGAGGCGCCTCAAGTACCGACCCGCCGGAGGGTTCGCCCACTTCAGCTTCGCCGATTCGATGCCCGCGATCAGCTGGGCCGTGCTCGGCCACGACCGTTCGCCGAAGCTCGCGTACGAGGCCCTCAAGGCCGTGTGCGCACCCGTCATCGTGGTTGCCGACCGGCCGCCCGCCACCGTGAAGCCGGGCGAGAAGCTCGCACTCGACGTCCACGTGGTCAGCGATCTCCGGTCCCCGATCGCGTCCGCCAAGGTGAGGGCAACGGTCGAGTGGGATGGCGGCACGCTCGACTGGGCCTTCGGCGGCGACCTCGAAGCCGACTCCGTCACCAAGGTCGGCGATCTCGACTTCGCGGCCCCCGACATCGCCGGGCGAGTGCTGGTCACGCTTCGCCTCGAGGGCGCACCCGAACCGGTCGAGTCGAGCTACGAGTTCACGGTTCAGCCCTGATCTGCCCTCGCCACGAGCCGCGGTCGGGTGATCGGGCGGCGGCGGCGAGCAGCGACGAGGACGATCGTGCCCGAGAGCCCGAGCACGACGGCGAGGCGGAGCACGGGAAGTCCGTCGTCGGGGTCGGTCCGCGGTTCGGGGGCCTCCGCCGAGCCGTCGACCCCCTGCCAGAGGGTGGCGGGCCCCACGGCCGCACGTTCGTCGCCGACGGCACCCAGGCATGCGAGCACACGCACCGTCAACGTTCTCCGAGTCGTCGGGTCCAGATGTGGTGAAGGTACGGACCCCAGTCGACGAGCAGAAGGCGTGCCGGTGACGTCCGCGTGAAGACTTCGGCTCGTGCCCGGCCGGCACCGATCACCCGCTGGTCATCACTTGTGAACATGTGACGGATCGGAGCCAACCGTTGGACGACGTCCCTGGCCTGACCGATGATCATCGTCCGTGTGGTTCGGCCGCTCTCGCCGGCTCGGGCTACGTTCGGATCAGATCTTTGTTGTTCAACTTCTTCGGATCTTCGGAGGCATGCATGGAGACGATGGCGCGACCGGGACCGGCTCCGGTCCACAAGGCGAGGCGGCCTGCACCGTGGCCGGTCGCGTTCTACCGGTCGGCGGTCGGCAAGAAGTGGGTGATGGCGGTCTCGGGCATCATGCTCATGGGCTTCGTCGCCTACCACATGGTCGGCAACCTGCACATCTACGAGGGCGCCGCCAAGATGAACGAGTACGGCGAGTTCCTGCGTGAACTCCTCGTGCCCATCCTCCCCCGCACGGTGTTCCTCTGGATCGCCCGCATCGGCCTCATCGCTGCCTTCTTCTTCCACATCCACTCGGCCTACGGCCTCACTCGGATCAACCAGAAGAGCCGGGCCGGTGCCTACGCCCAACCCCGCGACTACCAGGCCGCCAACGTCGCCAGCCGCAGCATGCGGGTCACCGGCCTCATCATCCTCATCTACCTGTTCTTCCACCTCGCCGACCTGACGTGGGGTTGGTTCAACCCCGACTTCGTCCGCGGCGACGTCTACCGCAACGTCCTGGCCAGCCTCAGCAACCTGCCGGTGGCCATGATCTACGTCGTCGCCAGCATCGCCCTGGGCATTCACCTGTTCCACGGCGCCTGGTCGATGTTCCAGAGCCTCGGACTCAACAACCCGAAGTACAACAGCTGGCGCCGCTGGTTCGCCGCCGGGTTCGCCATCTTCGTCACCGTCGGCAACCTCAGCTTCCCCCTCGCGGTGCAGACCGGTGTGGCAGGCGACGAGGACTGCATCAAAGATGGTGACGTGTTCGTGACCTGCGAGATCGAAGAAGGAGAAGGCGAATGACCCGCCATCCACACAAGGCTGACGAGGCACGAGGAAGCCGTCCAGGCACGGCCTGCGTGGCCGGGGAACGCACATGATCGGCTCATTGGACAGCCGTGTGCCGGATCTTCCGATCCAGGACATGTGGACCCAGCACAAGTTCGACATGAAGCTGGTCGCACCCAACAACCGGCGAAAGTTCGACGTGATCATCGTCGGGTCGGGCCTGGCCGGCGCCTCGGCCGCGGCCACCATGGGCGAGCAGGGCTACAACGTCAAACTCTTCACCTACCACGACTCACCGCGCCGGGCGCACAGCATCGCGGCCCAGGGCGGCATCAACGCTTCGAAGAACTACAAGAACGACGGCGACTCGACGTGGCGTCTGTTCTACGACACGGTCAAGGGTGGCGACTACCGCAGCCGCGAGGCCAACGTCTACCGGCTCGCCGAACTGTCCGTCGACATCATCGACCAGGCGGTCGCCCAGGGCGTGCCCTTCGCCCGCGAGTACGGCGGACTGCTCGACAACCGGTCCTTCGGTGGTGCGCAGGTGTCCCGCACGTTCTACGCCCGGGGCCAGACGGGCCAGCAGTTGCTGCTCGGCGCCTACCAGGCGCTGATGCATCAGGTGCAGGCCGGCACGGTCGAGATGAACACCCGCTCCGAGATGCTCGACCTGGTCGTCAAGGACGGCCGGGCCGTCGGCATCATCACCCGCGATCTGGTCACCGGTGAGGTCAGCCGCCGCTCGGCCCATGCCGTGGTCCTCGCGACCGGTGGCTACAGCAACGCGTTCTACCTCAGCACCAACGCCATGTACTGCAACACGTCGGCGACGTGGCGGAGCCACAAGCGCGGCGCGCTGTTCGCCAACCCGTGCTTCACCCAGATCCACCCGACGTGCATCCCGCAGTCCGAGGAGTTCCAGTCGAAGCTCACGCTCATGAGCGAGTCGTTGCGCAACGACGGCCGCTGTGGGTACCGAAGAACCCCGACGAGACCCGGCCCCCGGGGCAGATCCCCGAGGAGGACCGCGACTACTACCTCGAGCGCAAGTACCCGAGCTTCGGGAACCTGGTGCCGCGCGACGTCGCCAGCCGCAACGCCAAGACGGTGGTCGACCAGGGCAAGGGCGTCGGGCCGCTCAAGAACGGCGTCTACCTCGACTTCGCCGACAGCATCGGCAGGCTCGGCAAGGACACCATCGAGGAGCGCTACGGCAACCTCTTCGAGATGTACGAGCGCATCACCGACGAGAACCCCTACGAGGTTCCGATGCGCATCTACCCGGCGCTCCACTACACGATGGGCGGACTCTGGGTCGACTACCACCTCATGTCCAACGTGCCCGGGTTGTTCGTGCTCGGCGAAGCCAACTTCAGCGACCACGGGGCCAACCGGCTCGGAGCGTCGGCACTGATGCAAGGCCTCGCCGACGGCTACTTCGTCATCAGCTACACGATCGCCGACTACCTCGCCGGCCTGCTCGGCGACCCGATCGTGCCGACCGACGACCCGGCCTTCGCTCAGGTCGAGACCGAGGTGAACGACCAGGTCGACCGCCTGCTCGCCGTCAACGGCACCCGCACCGTCGACCACTTCCATCGCGAGCTCGGCAAGATCCTGTGGGACTACTGCGGCATGGCCCGCGACCGGACCGGCCTCGAGAAGGCCCTGTCGGAGATTCCCGCACTCCGCGAGGAGTTCTGGAGCGACGTGCGGGTCCCGGGATCCGCCGACACCATCAACCAGTCGCTCGAGAAGGCCGGCCGGGTGGCCGACTTCCTCGAGTTCGGCGAGCTCATGGTGACCGACGCCCTCGCTCGCGAGGAGAGTTGCGGCGGCCACTTCCGCGAGGAGTCACAGACCGAGGAGGGCGAGGCCCTCCGCGACGACGAGAACTTCTCGTTCACCTCGGCCTGGGAGTTCGAGGGGGTGGGCGCCGAGCCCACCCTGCACAAGGAGCCCCTGACCTTCGAGCACGTCCCGCTCACCCAGCGCAGCTACAAGTAGAGGATCGCAACGATGAGACTCACCCTCAAGATCTGGCGCCAGGACGGACCCGACAGTCCGGGGGCCATGAAGGACTATCCGATCGACGACGTGTCGCCCGAGATGTCGTTCCTCGAGATGATCGACATCCTCAACGAGCAGCTGACCGTGGCCGGCGAGGAGCCGGTGGTGTTCGAGCACGACTGCCGCGAAGGCATCTGCGGCAGCTGCGGACTGATGATCAACGGGCAGGCCCACGGCCCGCAACAGGGCACGGCGACCTGCCAGCTCCACATGCGCAAGTTCTCCGACGGCGACACCATCGAGATCGAACCGTGGCGGGCGGCGGCCTTCCCCGTGCTCCGTGACCTCATGGTCGACCGCTCGGCGCTCGACGAGATCGTCAACGCCGGCGGCTACATCACCGCGCCGACCGGTGCCGGGCCCGACGCCAACCTCATTCCGGTGCCGAAGGAAGCCGCCGACGCAGCGTTCGACGCCGCGGCGTGCATCGGCTGTGGAGCCTGCGTGGCCGCATGCCCCAACTCGGCCGCCCAGCTGTTCACCGCCGCGAAGATCGAACATCTCAACCTGCTGCCCCAGGGCCAGGCCGAGCGCTACCAACGGGTCCAGTCGATGGTCGACACCATGGAGTCGTACTTCGGCTCGTGCACGAACCACGGCGAATGCCAGGAGGCGTGCCCGAAGGAGATCCCGATCGACTACATCGCCTACATGAACCGCGACTACGTGAAGGCGCAGTTCAAGAACCGCAAGTTGTCCGGCCAGAGCTGAGCGGCGTCGCCGACGTGGCGAGTCGGTTCACCGAGGACACCGCGGTCACACGGGTGGCCCAAGGCCGGTGGACGGCGAACGTCAGCCGGGCGTGGTGGATCATCCGTGGCCCGAACGGTGGATACCTCGCGGCGCTGGCGATGCGGGCCCTCACCGACGCGGTCGACGACGCCGAACGAGCGGCCCGCTCGCTCACCCTCCACTATCTCCGCCCGCCCACCGAAGGTGCCGTGACCATCGACGTCACCGTCGAGCGTTCCGGACGGACGCTCGACAACCTCAGTGTCCGGATGACCCAGGACGATCGGTTGCTCGTGATCGGATTGGCCGCCTTCGCCGTCGACCGGGTGGCCGAGTCCTTCGACGACCTCGTCATGCCCGACGTCCCCCGACCCGAGGATCTCGAACCGCCACCGGTGCCGGCCGAGGACGTCCCGATGCGGGCGCGCTACGACCAGCGATGGGTGTTCGGCGAGCATCCGGTCGCCGGCGAACCGCGTCCGGATGCCCCGGCGGTGGTCGGCGGCTGGATCCGGCTCGCCGAGGAGACCCCGCTCGACCACACGGTGCTGGCAGCCCTCAGCGATGCCTGGCTCCCTGCGGTCTTCGGCAAGCTGTCCCGACCGAACCCGGTGCCCACGGTCGATCTGACGGTCCACTTTCGCGACGACCCTCCGATGGCTCACGAGTGGTGTCTCGTGCAGTTCACGAGCCGAACGCTGACACGCGGCTACCTCGAGGAGGACGGCGTGCTGTGGAGCGAGGACGGACGCGTGCTGGCGAACTCGCGCCAACTCGGCGTGGTGCTCGAGATGCCGGGCTGAGGGACACCCATCGGTCCACCCGGGTCACTCCTGTCCGCACCACCACCCGACGTTTCGGAGCTGTGCGCCGCCGAGCCGTAACCTCACGGCTGTGATTCGCAAGCTCAGCGCCCAGATCGCCCGCGGATTCTGCATGGGCGCCGCCGACGTGGTCCCCGGCGTCTCGGGCGGCACGATCGCCCTGGTCTTCGGCATCTACACCGAGCTGGTCGACCAGGTGCGCACCGGGGCCCGCATGCTGGGCCGGGTGGCGAAGCTCGACTTCGCAGGTGCAAGGGAGAAGTTCGACGAGCTCGACTTCGCGTTCCTGATCCCCCTGCTGGCCGGCATCGGCCTGGCGGTCCTCTCGCTCGTGTCGGTGATCCAGCGACTGCTCGACGAGCAGCCGGTCCGCACTGCAGCCGTGTTCTTCGGGCTGGTGGTCGGGTCGATCATCGTGACGAGCCGCGAGATGGACAAACTCGACCCCCAGCGCTGGCTCATCCTCGTCGGCACGGGCGCGATCGCGTTCTTCGTGCTCGGGCTGCGGTCGGGGCCGGTGTCGGATCCATCGCTGCTGGTGGTCCTCGCCGCAGGATCGATCGCCATCTGCGCCATGATCTTGCCGGGGGTCAGCGGATCGTTCCTGCTGCTGATGCTCGGGATGTACGAGTACATCCTCGATGCCGTCGACGAGCGCGACCTGGTGATCGTCGCGGTGTTCGGTGTGGGCGCCGTCGTGGGGCTCGGACTGTTCTCCCAAGTGCTCGGCTGGGCCCTCGACAAGCACGAACCGGTGATCATGGCTGCGCTCGTCGGGTTGATGATCGGCTCCCTCCGCGTGTTGTGGCCGTGGCCGAACGGCACCCACGGCACCGATCTGGCCGGCCCGGGCGTCGACCTCAACATCGAGATCGACGACGCCGAGCCGTTCGTCTCGAGCGCCGACCCGATCGTGCCGATCATCCTCGCCGTGATCGCCGCGGCCGTGGTCATCGGGCTCGCCACGTTCGCTCGCCGCCGGGAGCACACCAACCCCGAACCAGCCATTCTGCACGACGCCCTCGACTGACCACCACACTCGACCGGCGTGAAGATCAGGCCGGGGGTGGCGGCTGGTTCCATTCGGTCCAGCCGACCCCGGTGCGACCGTCGCTCGCGGCGAACCGGCCGAGGCACCGGGGAAACCGGCTCTGTCGACCGTCCGCAGCGGTGAGCAGCACCGGGCTCCAGGCGACGGGCTCGACCTCGACGTCGAGCAGGCCGAGGTCGACGCGACGCCGTCGTGGGCACACCGGCATCGCCGAGCACCTCCGTCGAACGCATCTGATGCGGAATCTGCGTCAGCGCCTCGCCGGGTGCACCGACGTATCCGGCGGCGTAGTCGAGCCCCGGGACACGGATGTCGGCACCGTGGAATCGCGTGCCGTCCTCGAGCCGGCCCGACGTCCAGCACCATCCGAGCGACCACCAATCGCGAACCCCCCACGAATGGTCGCGCTGGCCGACCCCGTCGAAGTCGATGACCTCGTCGCCCACGAGCACCTCTCCATGGACCACACACGGCACCTCGTAGCGGGTGTTCCCCGGATAGGGGTAGACCCCTCCGTCGGTCTCCCACTCGAGGTCGAGACCGAACGCCACCCGATCGCCTCGAAGCTCGCCGTCGTAGACCTCGAACGGGTCGTCGACCCCGACCGCGAACGCCTCGGCCCCCAGCGTGAAGTGCTCGAACGGCGTCTCGACCGTGTGATCGGCCCAGAGCCCTTCCGACCGGATCTCGAGTGAACCCGGTCGAGCCGGCAAAGGCACGTCGTGGTCGATCACGGTGACCAGCGGTCGACCCTCGCCCACCACGCACGCCCAGTACCAGGTGCGGCCCAGATTCGGCATGAGACCGATGCGCACGTAGCCCCCGACCGAGCCGTCGAGGGTGGCGAAGTCGAAGTACCAGGACTCGAACGCGAGCGGTTCGGGGCCCGCCGGGTGGTGCGCTTCATCGGTGGGAGAAAGCATCGGGTTCCGATCGGCGACGATCCGGTCAGAGGTCGTCGGGGTGAGGGGGACGGGGGGCGGCCAGGGGTATGGAACCGCGCGCCGGTGGTTCGGGTCGTGGCGCCGGAACGACGAGGGTCCCGGCGAGTCGGTCGTGCAGGCCCCGCCCACCCGGGTCGGCGACGACGCTGACCACCAGGGCCAGGAACACCGGTACGCCGACCACGGGCGGAAGCACCAGCACGCCGAACACGAGCACCGTCCGGAGGACAGCTCGCAGCAGCCCGGGCGCGCGATCGACCGCTTCGGCACGAACGACCCGCAGGCCGAGCATGGCCTTGCCCAGGGTTCGCCCCCAGATCGCCACGGGGACGGTGTCGGCGAGGAGCACGACGGCCACCAGGATCGGCAGGATCTGCTGCGGGTCCTGCGCCCCGGCGAGCGGTCGGGTGGCGAACACGTCGCCCCCCAGCAGGCGGCCGCGGATCTCGATCACCACGACGCCGAACACGTAGGCGATCAGCGCCAGGTCGCAGGCCCGAGCGGCGAAGCGAAGCGGCCGGCTGGCCGCTGCAGGTCGGGCCTCGTCGGACGGAACCGGCTCCATGGAGCGAGGGTATCGGCGGCCGGCAACGGCGGTAGGGTCGCCCGCCATGGAGCCCTTCTCCGACGACTGGGTGGCGGCGCTGAACGACGCCGCCGCGTCGGTTGCCGTCGAGCCCGAGGTCGATCTGAGCATCGACTACCGGGTCGGTGATCGCGCCTATCGCCTGACGATCGCCGGCGGCCGCGTGTGCGCCACCACCGACCACGAAGGCAGCGCCGATCTCCGTATCACCGCCGAGCCTGCGGTTGCTGCGGCGATCACCGCGGGCGACCGCTCGGCGCTCGATGCGTTCATGAGCGGCGAGGTGGTCGTCGGCGGTGACCTCCGGAAGGTGATGCGCCACCAGGGCCTGCTCGAAGGCCTCGGCGTCCTCTTCCCGGCGGCGGGAAGCGGTGACTGATCCGTCCGGTCAGGCGAGCCCGCTGGTCGCCACCGCGAGATAGCGGTCGACCGACGCCTCGTCGTGGCCCAACTCGTGCAGACCGATGCGCACGTGGGCCAGGTACTCCACGGTCGGCGCGTTGGACTCGATCGGCCAGTCGCCGCTCGTGACGGTGAAGGCCGGCTCACCGGCGACGTCGTTGCAGCGCACGACGGCGCCGTACCACCCGAACGGTCCGTGGGCCGCGCCCCCGACCGCGAGATCGAGCCAGGTCGGATCGGGATCGTGGGTGGCCGCTCCGTTCTCCTCCGCGATCACGTCGCCGAGTTGCTGGGCACGGATGCGCCACGCCCGGCCGATCGTCGTGGCCGATTCGTCCCGGTTCGGGTCGATGAAGGCGACGCCACCCCCCCAGTTCGGTGAGTACCGGCCGAACGCCAGGCGATGCCGGAGCGTCACGGGCGCCTCATCGGTCGACGCTGCGCCCGAACGGCAGCCGGGATAGACCCTCGATGCACCCTCGACCGTGCCGCCGTGCACGTAGACCTCGAACCGGGCGCGCCGGAGGTTCGAGCCGTAGGCGACGTACCACACCGGCTGGTCCGGATCCATGGCTCCACCCTGCCACGGCCTCGACGAACCGGGCAGCCGGGCCGCCGCGGCCGGCGCCGACGAATGCGTAGGGTGGATTCGCCATGCCGGAGATGCCCGAGCTCCAAGCCCACGCCGAACGCCTGACCGACGAGTTCGGCGGCAACGAGCTCAACGGCTTCCGGCCCATCACGTTCACCGCGCTCAAGACCGCGACTCCCGACCCGGCGACCGCATACGGCCACCCTCTCGGAACGGTTGGGCGACGCGGCAAGTACCTCCTGCTCGACTTCGGTGCCGCGACCTTCGTCGTTCACCTGATGCAGGGCGGCCGACTGCTCCCCGACGAGAAGCAGTCGGCCAAGCCCCGAGGCGGACAGGCCCGGTGGACCTTCGCCGATGGTCGGGCCCTCCTCCTCACCGAGGCCGGCACCGAACGCCGGGCCGGGGTGTGGGTGGTGAACGCCGACCCCACCCGGGAGGAGCCGCTCACCAAGCTCGGACCGGATGCCGATGCCCTCGATGCCGAGCAACTCCTCGACGCGCTCGGAAGCGAGAACACCGCGGCTCCACGGCTTCCTCCGCGATCAGCGGAGAATTGCCGGCGTCGGCCGGCGGTTGGCGAACGAGATCTGCCATCGGGCGAAGCTGTCGCCGTTCGCCATGACCGGCAAGTTCGGCTCGGACGACGCCGAGACCCTGGTGGAGGCGATGCACGGGTGCATCGCCGAATCACTCGAGTTCGAGCGGGGCCGCGACTCGATGTCGAAGTCCGCCGATCGTCCCGGGTCGGTCCACCACCGAGAAGGCGAAGCATGCCCGGTGTGCGGCGACACGATTCGTGCGGTCGCGTACCGCAGCTACACGGTCAACTACTGCGCCACCTGCCAGACCGGCGGCAAGGTGCTGGCCGACAACACGACCAGCAAGTTCCTCAAGTAACACCCGTTCTGGTGCGCACATGTTGTCGCTGACGACAACATGTGTGCACCAGAACCGGAGCTTTGGGTCTCAGATCAGGCCGAGGTCCTTCACGGTGTCGCGCTCTTCGGCGAGTTCGGCGACCGAGGCATCGATGCGGGCGCGGCTGAAGTCGTCGATGTCGAGACCCTCGACCACGGTGTACTCGCCGTCGGAGCACGTGCACGGGAACGAAGACATGAGGCCCTCGGGGACGCCGTACTGGCCGCCTGATGGCATCCCCATCGACACCCAGTCGCCGTCGGGCGTGCCGAGCACCCAGTCGTGGACGTGGTCGATGGCCGCGTTGGCCGCCGATGCCGCCGACGACGCGCCCCGTGCGTCGATGATCGCCGCGCCCCGCTTCTGCACGGTCGGGATGAAGTCGTTCTCGAGCCAGGCCTGATCGGATCCGGCTGCCTCGAACGCACTGCCGCCGCTCACCTCGGCGTGGAAGATGTCGGGGTACTGCGTGGCCGAGTGGTTGCCCCAGATCGTCATCTTGGTGACGTCGTTGACGGTCGTGCCGGTCTTCGACGCCAGCTGTGCCATCGCCCGGTTGTGATCGAGCCGGGTCATCGCCGTGAAACGGGCGTCGGGGATGTCGGGGGCGTTGTTCATGGCGATCAGCGCATTGGTGTTGGCCGGGTTGCCCACCACGAGGATCCGCACGTCGTCGGCGGCGTTGTCGTTGAGCGCCTTGCCCTGCACGGTGAAGATGCCACCGTTGGCCTCGAGGAGGTCGGCTCGTTCCATCCCGGCCTTGCGCGGCATCGAACCGACGAGCAGGGCGATGTTGGCCCCGTTGAAGGCGACGTTCGGGTCGTCGGTCGCCTCGACGCCGGCGAGCAGCGGAAACGCACAGTCGTCGAGCTCCATGATGACCCCCTCGACCGCACCCATGGCCGGCGGGATCTCGAGCAGTTGGAGCTTGACGCGGCTGGTCGGGGCCCAGCAGATCGCCGCTGGCGATTCGGAAGAGGAGCGAGTAGCCGATCTGGCCGGCGGCTCCGGTGACGGCGACATTGACGGGAGGCGTGCTCATGAGAGGCAAAGGTAGTTCTCGGCCATCCGCATCCCGAAGCTCGCGATACCGCACACTTCGTGCTTGACCGAGACGGTGAAGGTGTCGAAGACCCCATGATGCTCGGGAACTGCACGGATACGGCCGAGTTTCGCAGCTCCCCGCAATACCGACGCTTGACCAGAGCCGTGCTGGTCACTGCGGTCCTCGCCGTTGGATTCGTGCTCGTCCCCGTGCCCCGCCTGGTGTGGGCGACCGAGATGTCCACCGAGTCGACCAATCCGGTGCCGACACCCGTGGGCGAGGCGTTCGTCGACCCCACGACGGTGCCGACCGCCGGCGACGACCACGATCAGGGCAGTGGGGCCGGTGCCACCCGTGCCGAGGAACGATCTCGTGGTGCTCGACCACGATGCCGGCGCCTTCACCACCATCGGGGTGGGCTGGCCGGCCGGGGTCGATCCGTCGGCGGTCATCGTGCGGACCCGCACCGGCGGGACATGGGACCCATGGCACCACTTCGCGTTCTCGGCCGACCACCGGCCCGACGACGAGGCCGCGGCGGCAGCCGTCACCGAGCCCTTCTGGGTCGGCTCGGCCGATGCGTACGAGATCCAGTTCCCCACCGCCCTGGGCCAGCCGACCGTGCACCTCGTGCGAGAGGACGCGCAGGCCACCCTGGCGGTCGAGGAACCGACGGCCGGCGCCGACCCGGTCGTGCGCCCGCGGTCGGCTTGGGGCGCCCGGGCCCCAAGGTCACTCCCTCGACGTCGGCAACCCTCGAGGTGGCGATCGTCCACCACTCGGTGACCTCGAACACCTACTCCTCGTCGCAGGTTCCGGGCATCCTCCGATCGATCCAGGCGTACCACATGGATGTTCGGGGCTGGAACGACATCGCGTACAACTTCGCGGTCGACCGATTCGGCCAGACGTGGGAGGCCCGGGCCGGCGGCATCGACCGGACGGTCATCGGCGGCCACGCGTACGGCTTCAACGTCGGGACGACCGGCATCGTCGTGCTGGGCACCCACGAGGACGTTGCTCCCCCCTTCGATTCGCTCAGGGCGACCAGCGATCTGATCGCGTGGAAGTTCGCGGAGCACCACGTCCCCAACCACGGATCGGTGACGATGTACCCGGGCATCGCCACCCATCATGGGGCTGCGGGTACGCCCGTCACCCTGAACCGCATCAGCGGCCATCGCAACACCGGCCAGACGACTTGCCCCGGCGGGCGGTTGTACGGCCAACTCGATGTGATCCGCTACCTCGTCGGCGCGGCGATCGACGGGTCGAGACGCAGCGCGCCGTCGATTCTCGTCCGTGGAGATCGCACGGGGGACGGACGAGACGATGCGCTCATCTACCACCCGGGATCGCGAGCCGACATCGACCTGTCGGGTGCCACCGGACCCGACCTGACGAGGAGGTCCTCACGGGTGAGCGGGCTCTACGAGCCCCTCTCGGGTGACTTCGACGGCGACACGATCGGCGACGTCTTCTGGTATCGACCCGGCTCGCCGGCCGACTACGTCTGGTACGGCAAACCGGGCGGTGGACATCGAAACGTGACCACCAACATCCACGGCGACTACGTCACGAGGGTCGGTGACTTCGACGGCAACGGCGCCGACGACATCTTGTTCTACGGCGACCACGGCACGTCCGACCACGTCTTCTGGGGCGGACCGGGTGGCTTCACATCAGCGAGGATCACGATGAACGATCACGTCACCCCTGTCGTCGGCGACTTCGACGCCGATGGTGCCGACGACATCTTCTGGTTCGGATGGAGGGGCAACCCCGATCACCTCATGTGGGGCCGTGCCGACCGGGCGCTCACCCTCGACGCCGTGTCGGTCGACGGAGGGTTCGAGCCGTTCGTCGGCGACTTCGACGGCAACGGTGCCGACGACATCTTCTGGTACGCACCCGGACCCGAGGCCGACGCCGTCTGGTCCGGTGCGCCCACGCGCGAGCTCGCGACCGTCGCCACGAACGTCGGTGGGGTCTATGACCCGCTCGCCGGCGACTTCGATGGCGACGGCACCGACGACATCATGTGGTACGCCGCCGGTGGCGCCCCCGACTACCTGTGGTTCCACGAGGCCGCCGGGCGCCGATCCGAGCCCCGGCCGGTGACGGGCACCTACGAAACGCTGGCGCTCGATGCGGACGGAATGGGCGGCGACGAGCTCCTCTGGGTGTCGGACCGCAACGTGTCCTATCTGTGGTCACGAACCCCCGGCGGCGACCACCGCAGCACCCGGGTGAACTGACGGCTCGGCGCAGCTCCTCAGTTGGCGTCGCTGTTGCCGAGGGAGGACAGCGCCTCTTTGCACGACGGACACACCGGGTAGCGATCGGGGTCGCGAGAGGGCACCCACTTCTTGCCACACAGCGCTTCGATCGCCTCACCCGTCACGTAGGCGCGGGCGATGTCTTCCTTCCGGCAGATGTGGGCGAACCGATCGTGGTCGCCGTCGTCGAGCCGCTCGTCGAGCCCTTTGCGTTCGTCGATCTTCACGTCGGACATCACCCCACGATAGGCGGCGATGCGGACGCACCGGGTGTCCTAGGGTCGAGCCTCCTCACCCCGACCAGGGAGGTCCCGTGTCGCTGACCATCGCCAACATCACCTTCGATTGCGACGACCCGCAGCGGGTTGCTGCGTTCTGGGCGTCAGCGATGGATCTCGAGGCCGCTCCCGGTGGAAGCGAGTTCTTCGTCTCGATCGGCACCACGACAGCCGAGGTCTCGCCGAACTGGTTCTTCATCAAGGTGCCCGAAGAGAAATCGGTCAAGAATCGGGTCCATCTCGATCTCCAGGCCGACGATGTCGCCGCCGAGGTCGAACGACTGGTCTCGCTGGGCGCGACGCTCGTCGCCCGAAAGGCCGAGTTCGGCCACGAATGGTCGGTCATGACCGACGTCGAAGGCAACGAGTTCTGCGTCTCGGGCCCACCCGCATGAGCAGCGCCGACGACCCGACCGGCATCGACGTCGAGGCCGTCACCGCGTGGATGACCGAACACGTCGGGACGGCTGCGCCGCTGACGTTCACCCGGCTCGCCGGTGGGCACTCGAACCTGACCTATCAGGTCACCGACGCAACGGGACGCGACGTGGTCGTGCGCCGCCCTCCGATGGGCGAGCTGCTCCCGACGGCTCACGACATGGGGCGCGAGTACAAGATCATCCACGCGCTGCAGGACACCCCGGTTCCGGTCGCCGAGTCGCTCGGATTCTCCGCGGAAGCCGACGTCACGGGTGCCGACTTCTACGTGATGGGATACGTCGAAGGTGTCGTGATGCACGCAGCGGCCCAGGCCGAGGAGGCCTACGACGAGCAGCAACGACGGACCGCCGGTGAGAGCTTCATCGACGTTCTCGCCGCGCTGCACGAGGTCGACCCCGACGAGGTCGGCCTCGACGACCTGGGCCGCAAGGAGGGCTATCTCGCCCGCCAGTTGAAGCGGTGGGGTGGCCAGTACCAGGCGTCGAAGACCCGGGAACGTCCCGACATGGACGAGGTCACGTCGTGGCTCATCGCCCACACACCCGAGCAGGGGCCCGCTCGGGTCGTGCACGGCGACTACCGGCTCGGCAACTGCCTGACCGGTCCGGACGGATCGGTGCTGGCCGTGCTCGACTGGGAGATCGCCACCCTCGGCGACCCCCTCGCCGACGTCGGGTACGTGCTCGCCACCTGGCCCGAGCCGGGCGAGCGCACCCCGGCCGCGGGTGGCGCGACGGCACCGTCCACCCTGCCCGGCTTCCCCACCAGAGCCGAGCTCATCAGCCGCTACGAGGCCGCATCGGACACCGACTTGTCGGGCATCGACTACTACACCGCGTTCTCCGCCTGGAAGAGCGCAGCGATCGCCGAAGGCGTCTACGCCCGCTATCTCGCCGGCCAGCTGTCGACCGAGGGCCTCGACCTCGACATGTGGCCCCTGGCCGTCAGTGCCTACGTCGACATGGCCGGCGAAGCCATCACCCGCCTGGAGACCTGAAGGCGAACCACGACAGACCCGTGCAAGACGCACCACGCCCCGCGGCTCCGTGCCAACGGCAGGAGCGCGAGGCGTGCCGAGCCGACCGAAGTGTTACGGCAGACCAGTGCGCGCGACGGAGGCGCCAGCCGAAGGCGCAAACGCACCGCCCCGCGGCTCCGTGCCAACGGCAGGAAGTGCGAGGCGTGGTGTGCCGAGCCGACCGAAGTGTTACGGCAGACCAGTGCGCGCGACGGAGGCGCCAGCCGAAGGCGCAAAACGCACCACGCCCCGCGGCTCCGTGCCAACGGCAGGAAGTGCGAGGCGTGGTGTGCCGAGCCGACCGAGGTGTTACGGCAGCTGCATGCTCTTGGTCTCGAGGAACTCCTCGAAGCCGTGGCTGCCGTACTCGCGGCCGTAGCCGGACTGCTTGTAGCCACCGAAGGGAGCGTTGGCGTTGAACGAGCCCTGGTTGACCTCGATCTGACCGGTGCGGATCTGTCGAGCGACCGCCTTGCCGTGCTCGAGATCACCGCTCTGGACGCCACCCGACAAGCCGTAGTCGGAGTCGTTGGCGATGGCGATCGCCTCCTCCTCGGTGTCGTAGGCGATGATCGACAAGACCGGGCCGAAGATCTCTTCCTGGGCGATGGTCATGTCGTTGGTCACGTCGGAGAACACCGTCGGGGTGACGAAGTAGCCGTCGGGGTTCACGCCCTCGGGGGCCTGCGGACCGCCGGTGACGACCCGGGCACCTTCGTCGATGCCCTTCTGGATGTAGCCGCGCACCCGATCGACCTGCGCCTGGCTCGAGAGCGGGCCGAGCATCGCGCCCTCCTCGAACGGATCCTTGGGCTGGTACATGGCCTCGACCACACCGGCGGCGACCTCTTCGGCCGTGGCCAGCCGATCACGAGGCACCAGCATGCGGGTGAGCGCCGTACACGTCTGACCTTGGTTGATGTAGCACTTGCCGATGCCGTCGGTGACGGCTGCGGCGAAGCCCTCGTCGTCGAGGTCGTCGAGCAGGATGTTGGCCGACTTGCCACCGAGTTCGAGGGCGACGCGCTTGACCCCGGCTGCCGCGGCGGCGGCCACGGCCTTGCCGGCGCGGGTGGATCCGGTGAAGCTGACCATGTCGATCTCGGGGTGCGCCGAGATGGCTTCGCCGACGATCGGTGCCGACCCCGGGCACGAGGTTGAAGACGCCGGCGGGCAGGCCGACGTCGTCGATGACCTCGGTGAGGATGTAAGCGTCGACGGGAGCGATCTCGCTCGGCTTGAGCACGACGGTGCAGCCAGCAGCCATCGCGTAGGCGACCTTGGCGGCGATCTGATGGAGCGGGTAGTTCCACGGCGTGATGCAGCCGACCACGCCGACCGGCTCCTTCACCACGAGGCTGTTCCCGAGGGTCTCCTCGTACTGGTAGTTCTCGGCGATCTCGGCAGCGGTGTTGAAGCTGTTGATCGGCAGACCGGCCTGCACGATGGTGCTCAGCCACTTGGCCATGCCGGCCTCGCGGCTGACGACCGTGGCGATCTCGTCCATGCGGGCGCCGAGGCCTTCACCGATGCGCGAGCAGTACTTGGCCCGCTCCTCGGGCGACTTCGCGGCCCACTCGGGGAACGCAGCTCGCGCGGCCTGGGCAGCCTTGTCGAGATCCTCGGCGGTGCCGCTCGGGATGGTGGCCATGACCGAGCCATCGGTCGAGTCGAACACCTCGATGGTGTCGCTGCCGGTCGATGACACCCACGCGCCATCGATGTAGATCTTGTCGTACTCCTGCACCTGATCCCCCTGGGGTTCGTTCGTGAATCGTTCGGTAACGAACGCTATCGGTCGGCAGGCGATCTGACCACCGGCGGCCGAGAGCCATCAGTGCAATGCGACATACCCGGGGACGTCGGGATGGGCGGTGTCGAGGTAGACCTTGGCCTCCGGCGGGGCGCCGAAGCGGCCGTGACTCCAGCGGACCTCGACGTGGCCGTCGACCAACCGGTCCTCGCCGCCCTGGCGAGGACGAACCACGGCGCGCCACTCGACCCGAGGTTGGCCGGCCTGACCTCCCCACACGTCGAACCGCCGCAGCTCGTAGGCCTGCCGCCAGTCCCATGGCGTCATGACCCTCAGCCTGAGTGAGGCGTTGCGTGACGACCCCAGGACGAAGTAGGGAGCACCGGCCATCCGGAGCAGTCGCCAGAGCATCCGTTCCTGTGCACGACGGCCCGCGAGCTGGTGTCGCCAACGGGCCGCCGACGCCTCACCGACGGCGACGGCGAGCTCCCCGTAGGCCTCGGTCGCCTCAGCACCGAGACCGGTGCGCAGGCCCTCCTTGAGCACCGTGCGATGTTCGGGCGTCAGGTCGGCGACCCGGGACGGGAGTGCGTCACCGCCGACGACATCGCGACGGACCTCCTCGAACAGCCGCTGGTGCTGCTCGACCGCGACCTCGGTGTACCAGTCCGTCGACGGCGAGAGCCGTTCGGAGAGTCCGTGATCGAAGAGCCGCGCGGGGGCGGCGTTGGCCAGCACCGAGGACAGGTACTTGCAGCTGACCAGGTAGACGTGATCGATCCGGAGGTCGGCCGGGACGGTGTCGTCGCCGGGTGGTCGGCTCGGCCCGCGCCACTCGACCCGCAGCGGAGGACGACGCCGGAGGCCTTCATCGGCATCGAGGAAGGCCACGCCGTTCGCCCAGGCTGCGGCGAACTCCCGGCGGTGCTCGTCGGCGCGATGCAACGTTTGCAGTCGGTCCCACACGTCCGGCACGACGTTGAGGAAACGCTCGGGTGGTGCGGCCAGGGCGGTCTCGAGATCGCGGATCCCGAACATGGCCAGGCCGGTGACGATCTCGGTGATCTCGGTCTTGGCCGCCGGCATCAGTCGGCTCCCCGCTGCCGGTCCCCCACCTCGCGGAGCCCATCCGCGTACTCCGCGGGAGGTGGTCTCGGAGGCTCACCGGAGGCCGAGGTTGTGGAGCACTTCGGTGGCGGCCTCGGAGCGGTTGAGGGCGTAGAGATGGATGCCGGGTGCGCCGGCGTCGAGCAGCTCGCGGCCGAGGCGGGTCGCGTCGTCGACGGCGACGTCTCGCATCTGGTCACTGAAGTTTTCGACACCCTCGAGGCGGGCCAGGAGGGTGTCAGGCACCTTGGTGCCGTTCATGGCCGACATACGCGTGAGCCCGCCCACGGTGTTGAACAGCATCAGCCCGGGCAGGACCGGGGTGGTGCAGCCGAGCGCGGCCAGGTCGTCGGTCATGGACTGGTAGTCCGCCGCGTCGAAGAAGAACTGCGTGACCCCGAAGTCGGCAGCCTCGAGCTTGGCGGCGAGATGACGACGATCGGTGTCGCGATCCGGCGAGCGGGGATGGAGCTCGGGGAAGGCCGCCACACCGATCGAGAACTGGCCCCGGTCCCGCACGAAGGCCACCAGTTCGGACGCATGGGTGAAGTCGCCCTCGGGGGCCGGGCCGTCTGCGGGCGGATCGCCGCCCAACGCCAGGATGTTCTCGACGCCGGCTGCGGCGTACTCGTCGAGGAGCGACGAGATCTGCTCGGTCGTGTGGCCGACGCAGGTGAGGTGGGCCATCGCTGGGAAGTCGAAGTCGCGGTTGATCCCGATCACGATGTCGCGGGTGCGATCGCGCGTCGAGCCGCCGGCGCCGTAGGTCACCGACACGAAGGTCGGCGCGAGCAGGGCCAGATCGGACACGGTCTTCTCGAGGGTGCGCTCGGCCTCATCGGTCTTCGGCGGGAAGAACTCGAAGCTGACCGTGGGGCCCTGGTCGAGCAGATCGGCGATCCGGGTCATGCGGGCAGGCTATTGACCTGTCGAACCGACCGCGAAGACCGGTGGTGGCCGGCCGACCGCTCAGCGACCGAGGAAGCCGAGCGAGCAGGCGCTCAGACCGACCTCAGGGACCGAGCGTGCGTTCTGCGGCCTCGACGGTGTTGCGAAGCAGGAGCGCAACGGTGGTGGGGCCGACGCCTCCGAGGCGCGGGGTGATCCAGGACGCCACCTCGCCGACCGACTCGTCGACGTCGGCCAGCAGCTTGCGTCCCTCCCACACGATCCCGCCACTGACGACAACGGCGCCCGGGGCCACCATCTCGGGCATGATGATCGACGGGCTCCCGACGGCGGCGATGACGACGTCGGCGCAGCGGGTGTGCGCAGCGAGGTCGGGAACGCCGCTGTGCACGACGGTGACGGCGGCGTTCGCCCCGGGCGCCTTGAGGGTGAGCAGGAGCGAGAGCGGCCTCCCCAGCGTGGGTCCGCGACCGACGATGACGACGTCCTTGCCTGCGATGTCGATGCCGTAGTGCACGAACAGGGCCTGGATGCCGGCCGGCGTGCACGGCCGCGGACCGTCCTGTTGGAGGACGAGCTTGCCGAGGCTCATCGGGTGGAGGCCATCGGCGTCCTTCGCCGGATCGATGGCCCCGAGGGCGGCGTTGAAGTCGAACTGTTCGGGAACCGGATGCTGGATCAGGTAGGCGTCGACTGCCGGGTCGGCATTGAAGTCGGCCACCGCGGCCAGCAGGTCGGCCTGGGTCCCGTCGGCCGGCAGATCGATGTTGCGACTCTGGATCCCCAACTGCTCACACGTCTCGTGCTTCTTGCGGACGTATCCCGCGCTCGCCTCGTCGTCGCCCACCAGGATCGTGCCGAGCCCGACGGGCTTGCCGCGGAGGGCCAGGGCCTCGGTGCGCTTCTGCACGTCTTCGAGGACGGCCTCGGCGACCGGGGCACCGGCCAAGAGTTGTGCGGTCATGGAGCAATCCTCCGAGTCGTCGTGCGCCGTCCCATCATGGCAGCCCGACCGGAGCGAGCGACGGGTCCCTCGCCGGGGCGGGTCGCGATGTGATTCGGCGGTGTGAGTCGGCGGTGTGATTCGGCGGGTCGAGGTGCGAGACTTGGCCTCGATGCCTCGCACCTCGTCTCTGGAGCAGCGATGACCCCGGCCGAACCGGTTCCCGTTTCCCCCACCACCATCAGCGAGATCTCGGCCCGCGTCGACACCGCGCGGGCCACCTTCCGGTCGGGGCTGACCCGACCCCTCGTGTGGCGTCGCGAGACGCTGGGCCGGCTCCGAGACCTGGTGGCCGAGCACGAGGAGCGACTCCTGGTCGCGCTCGAGGCCGACCTCGGCAAGCCCGGAGTCGAGGCGTTCGCCACCGACATCGGCTTCGTGCTCGGCGACATCGACCACACGCTCACCCACCTCGCCGACTGGGCCAGCCCTCGCAAGGTCACGACGCCGGTGGCGTTCAAGCCCGCCACGTCACAGATCGTGCGCGAGCCGCTGGGCGTTGCGGGTGTGATCGCGCCGTGGAACTACCCGGTGCAGCTCGTGCTGCTCCCGGCCATCGCCGCCATCGCCGCGGGGAACACGGTGGTGTGCAAGCCGTCGGAGGTGGCGCCACGCACGGCCGAGGTCGTGGGCGATCTGCTCGTTGCGCTGGGGACCGACGCGGTGCAGGTGGTCCAGGGAGGGGTCCCCGAGACGACCGAGCTGCTCGACCAGCGATTCGACCACATCTTCTACACCGGCAACGGCCAGGTCGGCCGGATCGTCATGAAGGCGGCGGCCGAACACCTCACACCGGTCACGCTCGAGCTCGGGGGCAAGAGCCCGGTCGTCGTCACGGCCAATGCCGACCTCGAGATCGCAGCCAAACGGATCACGTGGGGCAAGTTCCTCAACGCCGGTCAGACCTGTGTGGCGCCCGACTACGTCCTCGTCGAAGGGTCGGTGAAGGACGAACTCGTCGACCGCATCGTCACCACCATCGGCGAGTTCTACGGCACCGACCCCCAGCAGAGCGACAGCTACGGCCGAATCGTCGCTGATCGCCACGTGCAGCGCCTCGAGAAGCTGGTCGAGGCGGGCACGCTCATCACCGGAGGCACGGTCGACCGCGACGAGCGCTACGTCGCACCGACCCTGGTCACCGACGTCACGCGCGACGACGAGATCATGCAACACGAGATCTTCGGTCCGGTGCTGCCGATCCTCGAGGTCGACACGGTCGACGACGCAGTCGACTACATCAACGCCGACGACAAGCCGCTGGCGCTCTACGTCTTCACCGAGGACGACGACGAACGCGACAGGGTGATCGACGGGACGAGCAGCGGTGGGGTGTGCGTCAACGCGACGGTCCTGCACCTGTCGAACCCCAACCTGCCCTTCGGCGGGGTCGGCGCAAGTGGCATGGGCGCCTATCACGGCGAGACCGGCTTCGTGACGTTCAGCCACGAACGGTCGGTGATGACCAAGAGCACCAAGTCGGATCCGCCGCTGCTCTACCCGCCCTACACGTCGATGAAGGAGCGGATCATCCGCAAGGGCTTCCTCCTGCCCGACCCGCGCGACCTCTGGACCAAGCTCAAGCACAAGGTCCGCCGCACCCCCTGATTTCCACAGCGCCGCCATCGCGTATTCCGTAACGCTGCTGCAGGGGAGCCGTCGGGGCTGCCGTAGCCCATGTTGTTGTCAGTGACCCGCCGCATGCTGGAGGGATGCATGGCACCGCAGATCTTCTCTCCATCGCAGAGCGAAACCACGGTCTCGTCGCTCGACACCACTTCGCTGACGACGGAGCCGGCCGGCAAGCATGGTGGAGGGCGAAGCAATCCGCCCGGTGGGTGCCGGTGACTCGACGGGTCTTGCGACTCCGGGGCACGCCGACGACGAGCGAGCAGCACGTGGCCACGGCGGTGCTCGACGTCGGCAAGGGTGCGGCGCTCTACGGCATCAGCGCTGCCGCGCAGTGGGAGATCGCCGGCTTCGTCCACAGCCGGCGCCACCCGGTCCACGTCCTCCGACCAGAGAGATCGAGACGCGTCGAGTCCGACGTCGCCGTCGTCCACACCACTGCGAGGGCAGTGGATCGTTCGCTCCGTGTACTGCGCGACATCCCCGTCACGAGTCCGACTCAGACCATTCTCGATCTGGCGCGACACATCGGTGCCCCAAGGCTCCGCGCCGTGGTCGACCGGGCCGTGCAGAAGCGCATCGTGTCCGAATCCCAACTCAACGACGCGCTGACGGAGATCGCACGATCGGGCCGAGACGGCGTCGTCGTTCTCCGAAAGGTCCTCGAAGAGCGATCTGGCGGGAACGTTCCGAATGAGTCCAATCTCGAGACCCGGTTCGAGTTCGTCATCGAACGCGCCGGTCTCCACCGGTTCCGCCGACAGGTCGTGGTCGGAGGCGACGCCCCGATCGGAAGGGTCGACTACCTGCACGCTGACGTGCCGCTCATCGTCGAGATCAACAGCGAGGCCTACCACTCGGCGCTCGTCGATGCCCAGGCCGACGAGATCAGGTATTCAAAGCTCGCCGAAGCCGGATTCGCCGTGGTGCCGGTGTGGGACACCGATCTCTGGTTCCACCCCGATCGCGTCGTGGCGAGCATCGAACGGGCGGTCCACATGCTGATGACCCACGCCGCGTGACCCTTTTCATGCACGTGCGTTACGAAAGCCGCGACGCTCCGGTTGTGGAAACGGCGGTCAGTGGAGGAAGTGGCGTTCCCCGGTGAAGAGCATGCTGACGCCCAGTTCGTCGGCCTTGGCGATGTTCTTGTCGTCGCCCATCGATCCGCCCGGCTGGATGATCACCGCGACACCAGCCGCAGCCGCGGCTTCGATGCCGTCGGGGAACGGGTAGAACGCATCGCTCGCACACGCACCACCTTCGGCCCGACCGGCCGCCTTCGAGGCGGCGATCTCGCCGGCCTCGACCCGGTTCTGCTGGCCGGCGCCGATACCCCACGCCGTGCCGTCCTTGGCGAGCACGATGCTGTTGCTCTTGACCCACCCGCAGACCCGCCACGCGAACGCCGCGTCGGCGAGTTCGGCCTCGGTCGGCACGCGGTCGGTGACGACCTCCCAGTCGTCCGGTCCGGCGACGAAGTGGTGAGCGTCCTGCACCAGCCACGAGCCGGCGATCTGGCGCAACGACCGGGCCTCGGGCGACGGGGCGGCCGCCGTGAGGATCCGGGTGTTCTTGCGCTTGGCGATCAACGCGTCGACCACACCGTCGTCGTACCCCGGCGCGATGACCACGTCGGCCTGCGCGGCTTCGACCATCCGCTCGACGGTGGCCGAGTCGACCGGTTCGCTGAATGCGACGATTCCGCCGAACGCTGAGCGCGAATCACATTCGTAGGCCCGCTGATAGGTGTCGGCGAGGTCGGTTCCGAGGGCGGCGCCACACGGGTTGGCGTGCTTGATGATGGCCACCGCCAACCGACCTGATGTGGAGCCGAGATCGTGGGCGAGACCCCAGGCGGCGTCGGTGTCGAACAGGTTGAGGTAGCTGAGGGCCAGACCGCTGTGTTGCTCGACGGTGTCCCACCACGAGCTCGTCCCCGCCTGGCGGTAGCGGGCGCCGACCTGATGCGGGTTCTCGCCGTAGCGCAGCTCCTGGGTGCGTTCGAGGGCGAGGTGGATGGTCGGCGGCAGGGGTTCGGGCTCGTCGGCCGAGGCGTCGAACCACGTGACGATGGCCGCGTCGTAGGCGGCGGTGTGGGCGAAGGCGTCCCGGGCCAGCGTTCGCCGGGTCGTGGCGCTGATCGCGCCCGACTCGCGGACCTCGGCGACGACGCCGTCGTACTGGGACCTATCGGTCACGACGGCGACATGCGCATGGTTCTTGGCCGCCGACCGCACCATCGCCGGGCCACCGATGTCGATCAGGTCGATGCCCGGCTCGAGCACGTGGCCGCCGATCTCGCCGGCGGTCTCGGATCCGAACGGGTACAGGTTGGCCACGAGGAGGTCGATCGGGGCGATGCCGTGTTCGGCCATGTCGCGCTGGTGTTCACCATCGGTCGGATCGGCCAGGAGTCCGCCGTGGATCTTCGGGTGAAGCGTCGCCACCCGATGCCCGAGGATGGCGGGGAAGCCGGTGAGCTCGGCCGTGTCGATCACGTCGATCCCGGCGTCGCGGATGGCTGCGGCCGTCCCGCCGCTCGACACCAGCTCCCAGCCCAGATCCGCCAGGGAACGAGCCAGGTCGACGACCCCCGTCTTGTCGTAGACCGACAGCAGGGCGCGGGGAGTGGATTCGTTCATCGGTGCTCCTGGGAGGTCGTCGACAGCATCATGGGTGGGTCCCTCGGTCGAGAATGGCCGGATCGGCGAGGACCTTGCGAATCGTGGCCGGATAGAGCCGGCGCTCCACCTGCTTGATCCGTTCGTGCAGCGTGGCCTCGTCGTCGCCGGGCTCGACCACCACCGCCTCCTGAGCCAGGATCGGTCCGGTGTCGACCTCGAGCATCGCCACGTGCACCGTGCAGCCGGTCACCTTGACTCCGTGGGCGAGGGCATCGCGTACGGCGTGCCAGCCCTTGAACGAGGGAAGCAGGGCCGGGTGGGTGTTGATGATGCGATGGGGAAACGCGTCGTGGATCGGCTTGTCGAGGATGGTGCCGTAGCCGGCCATGACGACCAGCTCGATCCGGTTCGAGTGCAACACGTCGACGACGTCGTCGGTGTAGGCGGCCCGATCGAAGCCCTCGCCGAACGAGGTCCGTTCGACGAGGACGGCGTCGACCGAGTGGCGAGCCGCCACATCGGTGGCCGGGCACGGCCGATCGACGACGACGAGGGCGACATCGATCTCGTCGCTCAGAATCGCATCGAGCAGGGTCCCGCTGCCGGATGCGAGCACAGCGGTACGCACCCGGCCGACCGTAGCAGCGGCCGGCCGGAGGTCGGTCAGATCCCGGGGTTCCAGCCCCGTTTCTCGGTTTGCGTTAGCGTGACCCCAACGTTGCACACAGCCCAGGAGGCGGATCCTTGGATCTCAGCAAACTCACTACGTCAGACAAGGTGATCGCCGGTGGCGGCATCGTCTTGTTCATCGCCCAGTTCTTGCCTTGGTTCAAGGTGTCGGCCGGCGGCGACTTCGGGTTCAGCGGCATCTCGGTGACCGGCAACGGTTTCGACGTCGGATTCCTCTGGGGAACCTTCCCCATGCTCCTCGGCCTGCTGATGGTGGCGCAGGTGGCCATCTCGGTCTTCGCCCCCGACACCAAGCTGCCCGACATGCCGGCGACCTGGGGCCAGATCCACTTGGGTCTGGGCTCGCTCGCCGCGGTGCTCGTGGTCCTCAAGCTCCTGATCGGCGAGAGCGACGAAGGCATCCCCGGCGTCGACGTCACCCGCCAGTTCGGTCTGTTCCTGGCCACGCTCGCGGCCATCGCTCTGGCGGTCGGCGGGTTCCTCAAGTTCCAGGCCGAGAAGGCCGAGGGTGGCGCCGGTGGCCCGGCCGCACCAGGAAGCACACCGCCGCAGCCCTTCTGAGGCCCGATTTCCTGTCACGAATTGATGCCCCGCCGATGGCGGGGCATCAATCGTTTTCGAGCCCGGACGGGTCGGTCAGAGGTTCTTGACGATCTCGACCATGAGTTCGCCCGCTTCGGTCGGGTTGTGGCCGACCTTGACGCCCGCGGCCTCGAGGGCGGCCATCTTCGACTTGGCGTCACCCTTGCCGCCCGAGACGATGGCGCCGGCGTGGCCCATCTTCTTGCCGGCAGGGGCGGTGACTCCGGCCACGTAGGACGACACCGGCTTGCTCATGGTCTTGATGTAGTCGGCCGCTTCTTCCTCGGCCGATCCGCCGATCTCACCGATCATCATGACGGCCTGGGTCTGCGGGTCGGCTTCGAAGGCCTCGAGGCAGTCGATGAAGCTCGTCCCCGGCACCGGGTCGCCACCGATCCCGACACACGTGCTCACGCCGATGTTGCTGAGCTTGAGCTCGTAGAGCGCCTGGTAGGTGAGCGTGCCCGAGCGGCTGACGATGCCGACCGCGGGCTGGCCGTCGATGGGCTCCTGGGCGATCTCGCCGGCCGTGATCCCGATGTTGCACTGACCGGGACTGATGATGCCGGGGCAGTTCGGGCCGAGCAGCCTGACGTTCGGGAAGTCGCGCTTCAGCTTGTTGTAGAAGTACGCCTCGTCGTGCGCGGGCACACCCTCGGTGATGCAGACGATGAACTCCACACCACCCTCGGCGGCTTCGAGCACCGCGCTGCGCACCCCGCCGGCAGGGATGAAGATGCACGACGCGGTGGCGCCGGTCGCCTCGACGGCGTCGCCGACCGTGGCGTACACGGGAATGCCGTCGACGTCGGTGCCGGCCTTCTTGGGGTTGGTACCGGCCACGACCTGGGTGCCGTAGTCGCGGTTGCGGAGCCCGTAGAACCGGCCCTGTGAGCCGGTGAGTCCCTGGTACACGACTTTCGTGTCGGCGTTGACGAAGATGCTCATGAACGCGCCTCCTGATTGATTCGACGGTGGATGGCCATGTTCAGGCTCCCTTTGCGAGGGCGACAACCGCTTCGGCGGCTTCGACCATGGTCGGCTTGCTGATGAGCTTGTCGGACTCGTGCTCTTTGAGGATCGCCCGTCCCTGCTCGGCGTTGGTGCCGTCGAGGCGGATGACGATCGGAGCGTCGATCGACACCCGGTCGAGCGCCTGCACGATCCCGTCGGCGACTTCGTCGCCCTTGGTGATGCCGCCGAAGATGTTGATGAAGATGGCCTTGACGTCGGGGTCGTTGTTGATGACCTCGAGCGCCCCGGCCATCACGTCGGCGTTGGCGCCGCCGCCGATGTCGAGGAAGTTGGCCGGCTTGCCGCCGACTTGGTTCACGATGTCGACCGTGCTCATGGCGAGACCGGCACCGTTGGCGATCACCCCGACCGTGCCCTCGAGACCGACATACTCGAGTCCCTTGGCGTGGGCTGCTTCTTCGCGCTCGTCGCGCACCTGCGTGGCGATGTACTCGTCGTACTCGTGGCGGTAGGCCGCGTTGTTGTCGAGGCTGACCTTGGCGTCGAGGGCGTGGACCTCGCCGGTGGGCTTGAGGATGAGCGGGTTGATCTCGACGAGATCGGCGTCGCCCTCGGTGTAGGCCGTGTAGAGCTTGAGGAGGATGTCGACGGCGCCTTCGTTGGCGTCGGGGTTCAGGTTCGCCGCAGCGACCCACTCGCGGGCCTGAGCCTCGGTGAGGCCGTCGACCGGGTCGACGTGGATGCGGGCGATGGCGTCGGGGTTCTCTTCGGCGACGGTCTCGATCTCGACGCCGCCCTCTTTGGACAGCATGCCGAGGTGCTTCTTGGCCGAGCGGTCGAGCGTGAAGCTCGCGTAGTACTCCTCGGCGATGTCGGAGGCCACCTCGATCCACACGATGTTCACCGTGTGACCCTTGATGTCCATGCCGAGGATGTTGCCGGCGTGCTCGCGCACCTCGTCGGCGTTGTCGGCCAGCTTGATGCCGCCGGCCTTGCCCCGGCCGCCCACCTGCACCTGCGCCTTGACGACGACGGGGTAGCCGATGCGGTCGGCGACGGCCACGGCCGAGTCGACGTCGGTGACCGCATCGCCCGCGCTCACGGGGATGCCATAGGAGGCAAAGAACTGCTTGCCTTGGTACTCGTACAGATCCATCGGACTCTGATGCCTCCCGGCCGTCGCAACTTCGAAGTGAGGACCGACTACATGTCTGCCGGCGCCGCAGCGGATACTAGGTGGGTGCCGATCTGCGTCAGAAAGCCAACGGTATGAGCCCCCGCTCTCCGCTCCCCGGCCGCTCGGGCCGCGCTCGGCCGACCTCCTCGTGCCTCGTCGGTCTCGCACCCCACAGGTTCCTCTCATGAGCCCTGTCGCGCGGCACCGACCGGCATGCCGGCAAGGCGCTCCTCGTCGCGGGCGTCGGAGTGGGCTTCGCCCTGGCCATGGCGTTCCTGTTCGCGGTGCTGGCGAACCGTGGAAGCGTCGACGTCCGGCTCGGCGACGACCTCTTCGATGCCGGCCAGGTCAACAGCATCGCGGGCCCGATCGACGAGACCGGCATCCCGCTCATCTTCCCTGATGCAGCCTTCGCCGGGCGGCCGATCTTCGTCCAGCACCTCGGGAACGACCCCGAGACGGGCTGGTTGGCCTTCAGCGCCTTCGACCCGAACGACAACGAGTGCATCGTCGAGTGGTCCCCCGGGCTCGACCTGTTCGTCAATCAGTGTGACCCCGAGGTGACCTACCCGCCCGACGGCACGGGCCTCCGCCAATACCCCACCACGGTGGTCGACGGCCGGTTGCTGATCGACCTCAACTCGGTCGAGCGCCAGGCAGCCGAGCTCGAAGCCGAAGAATCCGAGAACGACTGAGGAGCTGCGCGGACGGGCCCAGGCGTCGCGGCTCTCCACCATCCCGCTCCTTCGTCGCAGCGGGCCACTCGGGACCCGGCCCTAGCCGAAGAGGCCGACGACCTCTCGTCGCTGGATCTTCTCGGTGCCGGTACGCGGGAAGTCATCGACCACGAGGAACGTCGAGGGGATCTTGTAGTCCGACATCCGCTCTTCACAGAACGCGCGGTACGGCCGCCTCGTCGAACGTCGCCCCCGATTCGACCCTGATGGCGGCGGCCACCGACTCGCCCAGCCGATCGTCGGGGAGCCCGACCACGGCGGCCTCGGCGATCGACGGATGCTCCTCGAGATCGGCTTCGACCTCGACGGCGTAGACCGAGTAGCCGCCGTGCATGATGACGTCCTTGATCCGGCCGGCGAACCCGACGGTGCCGAACGGTCCGCGTCGAGCCGCATCACCGGTGCGGAGCCATCCGTCCTCGGTGAGCACCGCGGCGGTCGCCTCGGGCGCGTGCCAGTACTCGTTGAGGATGCCGGGGCCCTTGACCTGGAGCTCGCCGGTCTGACCCATCCCGACCTCTTGGTCTTCTTCGTCGACCACGCGCATCTTGTAACTGGGGAGGGCGAATCCGACCGAATCGCCGAGACCGATGGGAAGGAACGGCGGCGAGATCTTGGTGGCGACGCCTCCCCCGACCTCGACCATCCCGTAGCCCTCGACGAACATCGCCTGACCGACCGAGCCGATCACGGGGAGCGTGGCACTCGCGCCCATGCGCTTGAACGCCGCGGCTTGGTCGGCCGGCATCACGTCGGCGCCGCTGGCCCAGACACGGACACTCTTGAGGTCACGTTCTTCGGCCCCTGCATCGAGCATCATCCGATACATCGCCGGCACGCCGACGAACATCGTCGCCCGCCGGTGCTCGATGGCGTCGAGCACGGTGTCGGGCCGGAACCTCGGGATGAAGTAGGTGGGGATGCCGACCGCAGCCATGCCGAGCAACGCAGCGAACCCCATGATGTGCGCGACCGGCAGACTCATCACGACTTCGTCGCGACGGAGGTTCGACGGAACGACCACGGCCGGGCTGATCGACCCCGTCAGCGACCGGTGCGAGAGTGCAGCGCCTTTGGGCGCACCGGTGGTGCCGGACGTGTAGAACAGCGCAGCGATGTCGGCCGGATCGGCCGGAACCGCTTCGGTCAGCGGTTCGGCGCCGTCGACCTCCACTGCGCTGCGCAGCACCAGGGTCGCCCCGCTGTCCTTCACGACGTGCTCGATCTCGGCGGGCGTCATCTTGTCGTTCACGGGCGCCGGAAGCCCGCCGGCCCGTGAGACGGCCAGGCACAGCAGGAGTTGCTCGACGCCGTTGTCGCCGGCGACGACGACCGGGTCACCCGGAGCGATTCGATCGATGATGCCGCCGGCCCATCGGCTCACCCGCTTCGCGGCCTGCTGATACGACAGATCGAGCCCGCCGTCGGCTTCGGTCACCAGATGGCGGTTGCCGTGGATGCGGGCCAGCCGCTCGAACAGCTCGCCGAGCACGAGATCGTGCTTGAAGGCGAACGATGCTCGATCGAGGACACGCGACATACGGGAACAGGTTCTACTTCACCCACCGTCCGGATCGCCACGCTGCGTGTCGAAGCCGCCAGCCCAGGGCGACTCAGCGTCGAGCGGAGAGAGCCACGTTGCGCAGCTGCTCAGAGCTTCTCGAGCGGGGCCCAGCTGAGCAGCAGTGACTTCTCGCCCGCCTCACGGAAGCGGACCCGAGCCTCGGCCTTGTCGCCCACACCGGCCAGGTCGAGGACGACCCCTTCGCCGAACTGGTCGTGCCGGACGTCGTCGCCGACCTTCAACCCGTGATCGGGAGCCGGGGCGTCGGCGACCCGCTTGGCGGCGGCGAGGGCCTGGTCGACCATCCGGTCCTTGCCATCGTCCATGCGCAGCTCTGCTGCCTTCGCCCGGGCCCGAGCCCGGCGATCCTCACGGGTCTTCTCGCGATCGGCCCGCGGCGTGAAGGACTTGGCTCCGCTGCCATCGCCGGCACCGAACACTCCTGCACGACCTGCCCCCTTGCGGCTCGCTGTCCGCCCCGACGAGTCGTAGGTGTTGCCGCCCCGGCTCGCCCTGCGCCGCCCCTCGACCTCGGAGATCAGCTCGGCCGGTATCTCGTCGAGGAACCGGCTCGGCGGGTTGTACTGCGTGGCGCCGTAGAGCGTTCGGCACCATGCGTGGGACAGGAACAGTCGTTCCATCGAACGGGTGATGCCCACGTAGGCCAGGCGGCGCTCTTCCTCGAGCTCGTCGGGTTCACCGAGCGCGCGCATGTGAGGGAAGACACCGTCCTCGAGGCCGATGAGGAACACGTTCGGGTACTCGAGGCCTTTGGCCGAGTGGAGCGTCATGAGGATGACGTCGCTCGTGTCGTCCTCGAGCGCATCGACGTCGCTGACGAGGCCGACCTGCTCGAGGAACTCGTCGACCGTCTCGAACTCCTGGGCCGACCCCACCAGCTCGGCGAGGTTCTCGAGTCGACCCTCGGATTCGATCGACCGCTCGGCTTCGAGCTCGCCGAGGTAGCCGGATGCGTCGAGCAGGTGTTGGAGGAGCGGCGCCGGACCGTCCTCGACGATCGGGCTCGCCGAGTCGAGCACGTCGAGGAAGCGAGCGATGCCCTTGACCGCCGTGCCACTCACTCCGGCCTCGTCGGAGCGCCGCAGCGCCTGCTCGAAGGTGAGGCCGTGCTGCGCTGCGAACAGGTCGAGCTTGCCGACCGAGGTGTCGCCGACGCCACGCTTGGGAATGTTGAGCACGCGCTTCACCGACACTTCGTCGGAGGGGTTCACGACCGCCTTCACATACGCCAGTGCGTCCTTGATCTCGCGGCGGTCGTAGAACCGGGTCCCGCCGATGACCTTGTAGGGGATGCCGGCTCGCATGAGCGACTCCTCCAACACCCGACTCTGGGCGTTGGTGCGATAGAAGACCGCACAGTCACCCCACCGGGACGTGCCGCCGTCGTGGAGCCGGGCGAGCTCGCGAGCGACGAACTGGGCCTCGTCGTGCTCGTCGTCGGCGTGGTACTTGATGATCTTCTCGCCGGCCCCGGCTTCGCTCCACAGCTCCTTGCGCTTTCGGCTGGGGTTGTTGGCGATGACCGCGTTGGCCGCATCGAGGATGGTCTGGCTCGATCGGTAGTTCTGCTCGAGCGGGATGACGTTGGCCTCGGGGAAGGCGGTCTCGAACTCGAGGATGTTGCGGATGTCGGCCCCACGGAACCGGTAGATCGACTGCGACTCGTCGCCCACCACGCACACGTTCCGGTGATCGGCTGCGAGCATGAGCACGAGCTCGTTCTGCACCGAGTTCGTGTCCTGGTATTCGTCGACGAGCACGAAACCGAACCGCCGGCGGTAGTGCTCGAGCACATCGGGGTGCTGCTTGAAGAGCTCGACCGTGACCAGCAACAGGTCGTCGAAGTCCATGGCGCCGGCCTTCCGGAGGCGGGCCTGGTACTCGGCGTAGACCTGGGCGATCTTCACCTCGTAGGCGAGCTTGGCCTGCTCGGCGAACTCGGGAGCCAGGACCCCTTCGTTCTTGGCGGCGCTGATCCGGCCGTGCACGCTGCGGGGCTGGAACCGCTTCGGATCGAGGTCGAGGTCGCGGATGCAATAGCCGGTGAGCCGGTTGGCGTCGGCCTGGTCGTAGATGGTGAACGCCTTGGGATAGCCGAGCAGGTCGGCGTCACGGCGCAGGATGCGGACGCAGGCCGAGTGGAACGTCGAGACCCACATCTTGTGGGCGACCGGACCCACCAACGCGGCGATGCGGCCCTTCATCTCGTCGGCGGCCTTGTTGGTGAAGGTGATGGCCAGGATCTCGAAGGGTGAGATCCGGTGCTCCTGGATGAGGTGGGCGATCCGACGGGTGAGCACCCGAGTCTTGCCCGACCCGGCGCCCGCCAGCACGAGGAGCGGCCCTTCGACGTGCTCGACCGCCTCGCGCTGGGACGGGTTCAGCCCTGCGAGGAGGTCGTCGCCGAACGGCGCGATTCCAGGGTCAGGGGCCACGAGTCCGACCCTATCGGTGCCCTCCTGGCAGACTCTTGCACTGATGCGGATCCACAAGCTCTCCTCCACCGACGCGTTCATCGCCTTCGACCTCGACGATGCTCCCGCCACCGGCATCACCCGATTGGCCCGCAAGGTGCTGGTCGACGGGGCCAAGACGCTGGCGCGCTCGACGACCTACGCCTTTGCCAGCTTCGAGGTGAAGATGGGGGGCGGCTCCGCCGGCATCAACGCCGAGGGCGACGCCACGGCGGCGGCGATCGAGGCCTTCGTCGCCGAGGTCAGCGAACTGGTGAGCGCCGGAACCTGGGCGACCGATCCGGGCCTCGGCCTGTCCGACGCCGACTTCGCCCCGCTCCGCCAGGTCGACCCCCGTCCCGCCGCCCTCTGGGAGGAAGGGCTCGCCGCCGACCTCGCCGCGTTGGGGGCGGTGGCCGTGGCCGACGAGTTCGTGTCGGTGTCGGGCGCCAAGGTCGTGATCGACGGCGAGAGCGACCAACTCGTCGAGGCCATCGCCGCAGCCGGGGGCGAGGTCGTCGGGCAGACGACGACCGCAGACCGGTCCGACGTGCTGGCCACGGAGTGCGACATCGTCTTCGCCGGCGGCAAGACCGGCTCGATCGGCCACGACGTCGCGTCGACGATGCAGGCCCGAGCGGTCGTGCCCTTCTCTGCGGTGCCGGTCACCGCGAAGGCGTTCGCCGTGCTCTCCCGGGCCGACACGGTGGTCGTCCCCGACTTCGTCTCGACCGCCGCGCCGCTGCTGGCCGGATTCGACCTCGACGCCGGCGATCCGATCGAGCGGGTGCGGGCCCTGGCGTCCGAACTCAGCTCCAGCGGGGTCGGTGCCTGGATGGCGTCGATCGAGCGGGCCGAAGCGTTCCTGTCGAGCTGGCAGGACTCGTTGCCGTTCGGACGGCCGCTCGCCTGACGCCGACGCTGCCGATAGCGTCGGCCCGACATCACGACCATCCGGGGGAAGCCATGACCGAGATCAACGGCACCGTCGCCGACGGCTTCGAGCCCGTCCGCGACGCGTTCGAGGCCAACTTCGCCGAGCACGGCGACGTGGGTGCGGGTTTCTCCCTCTACGTCGAAGGCGAGTGCGTCGTCGACCTCACCGGCGGGATCGCCGACCCCGCCACCGGACGCGGCCTACGACGACACGACGCTGCAGCTCGTCTTCTCGACCACCAAGGGCGCAGCCGCCATCTGCGGCCACCTGCTGGCCCAGCGAGGTGAGCTCGACTTCGACGCTCCCGTGACCAGCGTGTGGCCCGAGTTCGCCGCCGAGGGCAAGGGCGACGTGCCGATTCGCTGGCTCTTCTCGCACCGCACCGGCCTTCCGGTCGTCGACGCCCAGCTGACCAAGGAACAGATCCTGGCCTGGGACCCGATCGTCGGGGCCCTCGCAGCCCAGAAGCCGCTCTGGGAACCGGGCACCGCGCACGGCTACCACGCACTGACCTACGGCTGGCTCGTGGGTGAGATCATCCGCCGGGTGAGCGGCCGGTCGATCGGCCAGTTCTTCGCCGACGAGGTCGCCGGGCCGCTGGGCCTCGACTTCTGGATCGGCCTCCCCGACTCCGAGCAGGCCCGCTGTGCGCCGATGCTCGCGGCCGACATGTCCAGCGGTGGCGTCGACTTCGAGAACATGGACCCTGCGATCGCCGAGATCCTCCCCCAGCTCGCCGCGGCGTACCTCGACCCGAACTCGGTCACCAATCGGGCGCTGAGCATGAACGGAGCCCTGGCCATCGACGGCGACGACATCGTGTGGAACACCGACGAGGTGCGAGCTGCGCAGATCCCGGCCGCCAACGGCGTCACCAACGCCCGCTCGCTGGCCAAGCTCTACGCCTCGTGCGTGAGCGAGGTCGACGGTGTCAGGCTGCTCGACGACACGACCGTCGACGCCGCGCTCATCGAGCAGAGCAACGGCCCTGACGAGACGCTCGTCGTCCCCACCCGATTCGGGGTGGGCTTCTTCCTGCCGTCGAACTTCTCGCCGCTCCTCGGGGCCAACTCCTTCGGCCATGCGGGCGCCGGCGGCAGCCTCGGCGCCGCCGACCGCGACCGCAAGATCGGCTACGGCTACGTGATGAACCAGATGGGCAACAACCTCTCGGGCGACCCACGCACGAAGAGCCTCACCGAAGCCATCGACACCTGCCTCACCTGACCCCGAGCCCCGTTCTTCGTTCGGTTCAGGCCACGATGTGGCCAGGACCGGACAGAGATCGGGGGTTCAGACGAGGAGGCGGGACGTGAAGTGGTCGAGGACCTGGTCGAGGGCTTCCTTGGTGGGGTGACCGTCGACGTCCTGGAGATGTTCGGTGAGCACCGAGTGGGCATTGGTGGGGTTCCCGTAGGGGTTGCCCTTGCTCGAGTCGATGTTGACGCCGATGAACCCGTCGCCGAGCTCTTCTTCGAGCCGGGCGAACCGCTCGTTCGGTGATGCCTTGTCGTTGGTGAACTTCACGCCGAGCACGCACACGCCGGCGTCGACCCGCTCCTTGACCTTGGCGAGATCGGCGTCGCTGATACCGAGGTCGCGCTTGTGGCCCTTGGAGAGCGGGAACGGAAGCGACGGCTGGCTGAGTACCGGCGCCATCACCGACTCGTCGACCATCAGCGCCAAGGCGAATCCGCCGGTGAGGCACATCCCGACCGCACCCACGCCTGGTCCGCCACTGCGCTCGTGCTCGTGCCGGCAAAGGGCCCGCAGCCACTCGGTGACCGGCGACGTCTTCTTCGTGGCGAACGTCGCGAACTCCGAGCTGATGCACGCCTTGGTGATCGAACTCAGGATGTAGGGCCCGCTCGGCTCCTTCCCGGGCGTGCCGAACAGGCTCGGAAGCACGGCGGTGAGACCACAGTCGGCCACCCGGCGGCCGAAGTCGGCCACCAGCGGGGTGATGCCCGGGATCTCGGCCATCACGATGACCGCCGGACCCTCACCCTGCCGGAAGAGGTGCTTCTGCTCGCCGTCGTGGGTGAAGGTGTCTTCGGTGTAGCCGTCGAGTGCGCCCATGTCGCGACGGTAGCTGCGATCATGGCCCTCGATGGCTCCGTTCCGGTTCACCCTGCAGTGCTCGTCGACCACCGACCCCGACGAGTTCCGGTCGCAGGCCCGACGCGCCGAGGACCTCGGCTACCACGCCCTCACGATCGCCGATCACTTCGACGACCAGCTCGCCCCGGTGCCCGCGCTCATGGCCGCAGCCGACAGCACCACGTCGCTGCGCCTCGGGTGGCTGGTGCTGTGCAACGACTACCGGCACCCGGTCGTGGTCGCCAAGGAAGCCGCGACGATCGACCGGCTCAGCGGTGGCCGGCTCCTCGTCGGTCTCGGCGCCGGCTGGATGACCACCGACTACGAGCGAGCCGGGATCATCATGGACCGCCCCGGGGTGAGGATCGATCGCCTGGCCGAGGCAGTGACGGTGGTGAAGGGCCTGTTCGCAGACGGGCCGCTCGACTTCGCCGGCGACCACTACACCATCACCGGCCTCGACGGTCTCCCCAAACCGGTCCAGCACCCTCGCCTGCCCATCATCATCGGCGGAGGGGGCCGCCGGGTGCTCGAGCTCGCTGCGCGCGAGGCCGACATCGTCGGACTGAACGTCAACCTGGCTGTCGGGACGATCGACGAGCGCGCCTATCCGAACGGCACCGCCGAAGCGACCGACGAGAAGTTGCGGTGGGTGCGACGGGCGGCGGGCGACCGTTTCGACGATCTGACGATCCAGACCCGTATCCATCTGGCCCTCGTCACCGACGATGCGCCCTCACTCGTCGACGAGTTGGCCCCCCAGTTCGGGCTGACCCCGACCGAGGCCGTCGAGACACCCCATGCCTTGGTCGGCTCCGTCGACGCCTTGTGCGACCAGTTGATCGAGCGCCGGGAGCGGTGGGGCATCTCGATGATCGGCCTGTCCGCCGACGTCGTCGACGACATGGCCCCGGTCGTCGCCCGCCTCGCGGGAACCTGACGTTCGCCACTGGCGTTGCACCACGCGCGGCGCCGCAGCCCTGTCCGAGATCGAGTACGTCAGGGGCAGCCGGCTGCGAGGGTGCCGGGCAGGGTGGGGTCGTCGGCAGTGCTGCCGCGGCTGCCGAACGTGCCACTTCCGGTGACGTGCTGATCGCCGAGCTTGAGCAGGGGGCTGGTGGCGGTGGGGTCACGCAGGTCGATGATGAGGCCGTCGGACTCCGAGCGATCGGCCTGTACCAGGAAGTTGAGCCCCGGCTGGCGCAGCACGATCGAGTCGGTGAACGTGTCGGTGTCGCCCGCGGCGAACACCCGCGTCACCATCACGGTGAGCGGCTCGTCACCCGGACCGGTCCCGGCTCCCTCGAGCGAGAACAGGACGATGGGGACGCCGCGCTCCGCCCCGTCGGTGCTGCCGAAGTCGCAGCTGCTCACGTCGAACTCGTAGGTCACGCCGTCGACGATGAGGGTGCCCGCGCCCGCCGCCGCCTCGGGAAGTGACGACGGCGTGACCGGGCCGGGCAGCGGGTTGTCGGTATCGGAGGACTCGCTCTCGTCGCCTCCGCATGCCGCAAGGACCAGCCCGACGACGAGACCGACCGCCACGAGACCTCGCATGCGCACGCTCATCGGGTGATCGACACCTCGAATTCGATCTCGTGGCGGATCGGGATGCCTTCGTGACCGACGAACGGGATCGTCGGCTTCAGCCGCCGAGACTCCTCGAGCGAATCGAGGTGGACACCGACCAGTTCCCAACCCCGCCGCTGGTAGAACCGGAAGGCCTTGACGTTGTCGTTCGTGGTCACGAGCCAGGCGCGGCGGCATCCCTCGTCGTGACCGAGCGCGATCGCGGCGTCGAGCAACGATGTGCCGACGCCGACGTGCTCGACCGTGCTGGCGAGATAGACGATGTGCATCTCGCTGTCCGCGATGTCGTAGAGGAGCAGCCCGGCCGGTGAACCCTCGTACTCGGCGACCAGCCCCGGGAGCTCGGTGCCGTCGTAGAGCACGCCCCGGCTCGCGATCGGCGGGCCCGACATCACGTCGATGAGCAGATCGGTGGCCCACAGCTCATCAGCACGCTCGAGCGGCCGAACCGGCAGCAGCTCAATGTCCATTACTTGCGTTCCCCGGCCACACTGTTGCGGTCGCTCCGCTCCCTGCTCGAACGGGCGCTGGCGCTTCCTCCCGACCAAGGGTCGGCCTCGCACCCACCGGTGCGGTCGTTTGGGTGGTTCATCACTCCCACTCGATGGTTCCTGGGGGCTTGGAGGTGACGTCGTAGGCGACCCGGTTGATGCCCGCCACCTCGTTGATGATGCGGCTGCTCATCTTCTCGAGCACGTCGTAGGGCAGGCGGGCCCAGTCGGCGGTCATGGCGTCGTCGCTGGTCACCGCACGGATGATGCACGGGTGCCCATAGGTGCGCTCGTCGCCCATCACCCCGACCGTTCGAATGTCGGGGAGCACGGCGAAGGACTGCCAGATCTCGCGTTCGAGGCCGGCGAGCCGGAGCTCTTCGCGGACGATGTGGTCTGCTTCCTGGAGGATCGCCACCGATTCGGGCGTGACCTCACCGATGATGCGGACCCCGAGCCCGGGGCCGGGGAACGGCTGGCGCCAGACGATCTCCTCGGGGAGCCCGAGTTCCTCGCCGACCCGGCGAACCTCGTCCTTGAACAGGTCACGGAGCGGCTCGACGAGATCGAAGTCGAGGTCGTCGGGCAGTCCGCCGACGTTGTGGTGCGACTTGATGGTGGCGGCCTTGGCACCACCACCGGACTCGATGACGTCGGGGTACAGCGTGCCCTGGACCAGGAACGTCGCGTCCTCGATGCCTCCCGACGCGTCCTCGAAGACCCGGATGAACAGCTCGCCGATCACCTTGCGCTTGGCCTCGGGCTCGGTGACCCCGGCAAGGCCTTCGAAGAACCGGTCGGCGGCACGCACGTGGATGAGTTCGATGCCGAAGTTGCGCTTGAACGTCTCGACCACCTGCTCGCCCTCGTCCTTGCGCATGAGTCCGGTGTCGACGAACACACAGGTGAGCTGCGGGCCGATGGCCTTGTGCACCAGCGCTGCGGCGACGGCCGAGTCGACGCCGCCGGACAACCCACAGATCGCCCTGCGGTCGCCCACCTGAGCGCGAATCGCCTCGACCTGGGTCTCGATCACCGAGCTCATCGTCCAGGTCGGACGGCAGCCACAGCCGTCGTACAGGAACCGCTCGAGCATGTCCTGACCGAGCTCGGTGTGGCCCACCTCGGGATGGAACTGCACGCCGAAGAGGCCGGCCTCGGGCTTCTCGAACACCGCGGCGGGGGTCTCGGGTGTCGAGGCCAGCACGTCGAACCCGTCGGGCGCACGGGTGATGGTGTCGAAGTGGCTCATCCAGACGTTGCGCTCGGCCGGACTGTCGTCACGAAGGAGCACGCCGCTCTGGTTGCGGCTCAGCGTGGTGCGGCCGTATTCGCCGACGCCGGTCTCGGCCACCTCGCCACCGAGGTCACGGGCGAGGAGCTGGCCGCCGTAGCAGATGCCGAGAATCGGGATGCCCAGGTCGTAGATGGCCCGATCGACGTCGGGTGCGCCATCGGCGTGCACCGATGCGGGCCCACCGGAGAAGATGATCCCCAACGGGTTGCGTTCGGCGACCTGTGCCGCGGTGATGTCGTGCGGAACGATCTCGGAGTGCACGCGGGCCTCGCGTACCCGGCGAGCGATCAGCTGCGCGTACTGCGCGCCGAAGTCGACCACCAGGACGGTGTCGAACTCTTCGATCTTCATCGACCCATGCCGACCTGTTGGTCGCGCTGGAGCGCCTTGCCCTCGCTCTGGAGGGCAGGGGCCACCATGACCTCGGCCTTCTGGAACTCCTTGACCGTCTCGTAGCCGGTGGTGGCCATCGACGTCCGAAGGGCGCCGAACAGGTTGGTGCGGCCGTCGTTCTCGTGCGCCGGACCGACGAGCACCTCCTCGAGGGTGCCCCGAGGCCCGACGTGGACCCTCGTGCCGCGGGGCAGCGACGTGTGTTGCGTGGCCATGCCCCAGTGCCACCCGCGGCCGGGCGCTTCGTGGGCCGCGGCCAGTGGCGAGCCGACCATCACGGCATCGGCGCCACAGACGATGGCCTTGGCGATGTCGCCTCCGGTCGCCATGCCGCCGTCGGCGATGACGTGGACATAGACACCGGTCTCGTCGAGATGGCGCATCCGTGCCGCCCGGGCATCGGCGATGGCGGTGGCCTGCGGTACCCCGATCCCGAGCACGCCCCGGGTCGTGCAGGCTGCGCCGGGACCGACCCCGACGAGCACGCCGGCCGCACCGGTGCGCATCAGGTGCAGAGCTGCCTGGTAGCTGGCGCAGCCGCCGACGATGACCGGAATGGCCAGCTCTCGCACGAACTTCTTCAGGTTGAGCGGTTCGCCGGTCTTCGACACGTGCTCGGCCGACACCACCGTGCCCTGGATGACCAGGAGGTCGAGTTCGGCGGCCAGGGCGTGGGGGGCCAGGGCCTCGGCCGACTGGGGAGTGACCGACGCGCACGAGATGGCCCCGGCATCGTTGATCTCTGCGATCCTCGCTGCGACGAGCTCGGGTTGGATCGGCTCGGTGTACAGCTCCTGGAGGCGGCTGGTCGCCTTCTCACTCGGCAACGAGGCGATCTCGTCGAACACCGGGTCGGGATCGGCGTATCGAGTCCACAATCCCTCGAGGTTCAACACGCCCGCACCGCCGAGCCGGGCGACCTCGATCGCCGTGGCAGGTGAGGTGACCCCATCCATGGCCGACGCCAACAGGGGCAGGTCGAAGCGGAACGCGTCGATCTCCCAGCTGATGTCGACGTCCTCGGGATCACGGGTTCGCCGGCTGGGAACGATGGCGATGTCGTCGAACCCGTAGGCCCGCCGCCCTGATTTCCCGATCCCGATCTCGATCTCGGCCACGTTGGCGCACCCCTTCGTCCCGTTGAGGGAAAGAGGAGATTGTAGTCGGGGCGCCGCGCAGGCCCTACGACTCGATGGCCAGTGCCTTCACGAGCAGGTCACGCAGCATCGCGGCCGTGGCACCCCACACGGTGTCGCCGACCAGCTCGAAGAACCAGATGGGTCGGTCGAGGCCGCGGAACCCCCACCGTTCCTCGCGATAGACCTCGGGGAGGAGCAGTTCGGCCAGCGGCACGTGGAGGACCGCATCGACCTCGTTCGGGTCGGGTTCGACCTCAGGACGGCCCTCGATCACCCCGACGTAGGGAACGATGAAGGACCGGCTGGTGACGGTCGAGAGGTGATCGAGCTCACCGACGATCTCGACGGCATCCGGGTCGAGGCCGATCTCCTCGTGGGTCTCTCGGAGCGCGGTGGCCACCAGGTCGGAATCGTGCTCCTCCTCGCCACCGCCGGGGAAACTCACCTCACCGGTGTGTGAGCGGAGGTGCCATGCCCGACGGGTCAGGATGACCTCGACGCCGTGTCCATCGTCGTAGAGCGGCGCCAGCACGGCTGATGCCCGCACGGGGAGGCGCTCGATCGGCGACGGCTTCGGCGGGCCGACTGCCGCGAGGCGGGCACGGATGTCCTCGAGCCCGAGATCTCGGGCGTGGTCGGCGAGGTCGTGCCACGGGGGCGGATCGCCAGGTCGGGTTCCGGGCGGACGCGGGATCCGCTGAGGGCCGCCCCGGTCCACCATCGGCGCGTGCGTCAGCCGGATGTGACGCCGGCGAGCTGCTCGAGCAGATCGCGCAGGCCACCGGTCTTGAGGTTGGCCATGACCTTGCCCGGGGGCGTCTCGCCCCGTTCCCACTCCATCCACTGCCCCAGCAGCTTCTCGGGATCGGGTGGCGGCCTGTCGTCCATGGACGCCGAGGCTACCGAGGTCCGAACGATCCGCGGCCCGCAGTTCGTCCGAATCAGTCCGACGGACCTGGGGTCGGCGGGTCAGACTGTCGGCGTGGCCACCGAGACGACCGAGTTGCGGAGCGGCTCGGGCCCGGGCGACGAGTTCTCTCCGGTCGATTGGGCGCTGTTCATGTCGATCGCCCTCATCTGGGGGTCGTCGTTCCTCCTGATCGCCATCGGCCTCGAGACGATGCACCCCGGCGTCGTCACCCTGCTCCGGGTCGGGCTCGGCGCTTTGGCCCTCAACGTCATCCCGGGTTCCCGGGCGCGGTTCGACCGAGCCGACCAGCGCAACATCGTGGCACTGTCGATCGTGTGGGTGGCGATCCCCTTCACGCTGTTCCCGATCGCCGAGCAGTACATCAACTCGGCGGTCACCGGGCTGCTGAACGGCGGCGTTCCCATCTTCACTGCGCTGTTCGGCGCGCTGTTCTTCGGACGGCGTACCACCGGTCCCCAGCTGCTCGGGGTCGCCGTCGGCTTCGTCGGCGTGGCCCTGATCAGCCTCCCCAGTGCGAGCGAGGGCGGCACCCAGCTCCGTGGCGTCCTGCTCGTCGTCGCGGCGACCATGTGTTACGGCGTCGCCACCAACCTCGCCTACCCGCTCCAGCTGAAGTACGGCTCGCGAACGTTGATGGCCCGCATGCTGCTGCTCGCCACGGTCTGGACCCTGCCCTACGGGATGATCGGCTGGGGCGAGTCGACGTTCGAGGCCGGGCCGCTCGTTGCCGTCATCGTGCTCGGTGTCGTCGGAACCGGCGTTCGCGTTCCTCATCATGGGCACGCTGGTCGGACGGGTCGGATCGACACGGGCCAGCTTCATCACCTACCTGATCCCGGGGTGTCGCTCGCGGCCTCGGCGTCGTCTTCCAGGACGACCACGTCGCCGGCGCTGGCGCTCGTCGGCGTCGTGCTGGTGGTGGCGGGGGCCTTCCTGGCGAGTCGTGCCGAACGCTGACCGAATCGATCAGAACGATCCCGGAGGCGGTCCCTGTATCGGGTCGGTGGAAGGCACAGGCGGCGGCGGATCCCCGGCTGGGGCGGGCGAGGGCGCCGGAGCCGATGCCGCGGCGGGAGCGCCCACCGGCGGCGGAGGCTGGCCTGCGCCTGCCATGGGCGGCACGAACGCCGGCGCGTTCGCGCTCGGCGACGAGGTCACCGCCGTCGCGATGGCTGCTGCGATGCCGACGAGGAGCCCCGTCCAGATGACGAACGGTGCGGCTCGCTCGACCGACACGGTGAGGCTCTCGAGCGGACTCGACTCGAATGCCCGCGTGAAGAACGGGTTGTCGGTGATCTCGGCCAGCCCGCCACGCACCAACCCGCCGAGCAGACCTGCGGCGGACGAGGCGCCCCACGCGGCGATGAGCGCCACGAGGGGCGAGTCGACCTTTCGTAACGTGAGACCCAGCAGCACGAGCAGCGCGATCAGGTACACGGCGATGAAGGAGTTGGTGACGAGATAGACGTCGAACGGGCGACCATCGGTGGTGAGGCGCCATTGGGCTTCGATGAACCCTCGCAGCCACGGCGAGTCGTTGATGCGCTCGAGCAGCTCTTCGGTCGCCCACTGGTTTCCGGCGACGAGCACGACGACGAGCGCCGTCCCGAAACCGACCCAGACCGGTGCGTTGGAGCGCTTCATGGGGCCACGATGACAGATCCGGCGAAACGCCGCAGCGAGGTGGTGTCACACTTCGGAGGTGGATCGACTCCATGCGGCCGCCGTCTTCACCGCCGCCGTGCTGATGCTCGGCGCGGGGTGTGCGGCGTCCGACGACGGGGTCACGGGCACCAGCTCGTCGTCGACGACAACCGCGAGCATCGAGTCGACGAGCAGCACGACCACCGCCCAGGGGTCGACGATCGAGTGGTTCGCGTCTGCATGGGCCGGCCCTCCCGAGCTCACCGGGCAGGGCAGCGGCGAGCGGGTGACCCTGCAGTACGGGCTCTTCGGCGCGGCACTGTTGGACGAGGCCGAGGACGGCGCTCGGGCCGAGGACGGGCCGCCCGAGCCGCCTCGACTGACGCTGACCGGGACGAGCGAGCTCCAGGGCGTCGTCGCAGACGACCCGGCGCTCACCGACGACGCGTACTTCCAGAATGCGATCCTCGGGTCGTTCTCGGTCGACATGGAACGGCGATCATTCGGCGATCCTGCGCTCTATGTGGGAAGCGCGAGCCTTGCCGTCAACGAGGGTCATGCGCCCGACGGCGATGAGGCCGAAGCTCGCCTGCGGATCCCCGTCGACGGGATCTTCGAGCTGTCCGGCACCCACAACAGCCCGAACGAGGTGATCGAACTCGCGCTCGACCTTGCGCGGGTCTTCCCGCCGCTTCCCGTCGAACCGGTGGCGGTCGGCGCGACCTGGACTGCCCGACTTCGAGCCCAGGGCAGTGACACGCCAATCGGGATGATCAGCTTCGAGCTGCTCGAGGTGCAGGACCGAACGATCAGCCTCGGCGTCACCTCGACCGAGACCCATTCGTCGTTCGGGCGGGGTGCGGTCGAGACTCGCTTCGAAGAACGGGGGCAGGGCACGGTCGTGATCGACCTCAGGACGGCGCTCCCGATCGAGGTCGCGTACGAGTTCGACGGGGTCGCGACCTCGACGCCATCGTCCGCGGCCGACCCAGAAGCTCAACCCCCGCAGCCCTACACCCGGACCTTGACCGTCGACATCGGCTGAGGCGCCACGAAAACGCAAACGCCCCGGGCCGGAGCCCGGGGCGTCAGCAGAGCTGCGATGCAGCGTGGCTACATCATGCCGCCCATGCCACCCATGCCGCCCATGTCGGGCATGCCGCCGCCGGCGGCACCCTCGGGCTCGGGCTTGTCGGCCACGAGCACCTCGGTGGTGAGCAGCATCGCCGCGATCGACGCTGCGTTCTGCAGCGCCGCACGAGTGACCTTGGCGGGATCGATGACGCCGGCCTTGACCAGGTCCTCGAACTCGCCGGTGGCCGCGTTGAGGCCGATGGAACCGGTCTCACGCTCGACCTGCTGCACGATCACGGCACCTTCGAGGCCGGCGTTGTCGGCGATGAGCCGAGCCGGGGCCTCGAGGGCACGGAACACCGAACGAGCGCCGGTGGCCTCGTCGCCACTCGAGACCATCGGCCACCTTGGCGACCGATGCACGGGCCCGGAGGAGGGCGGTGCCGCCACCGGCGACGATGCCTTCCTCGATGGCTGCACGAGTTGCCGAGAGGGCGTCCTCGATGCGGTGCTTCTTCTCCTTGAGCTCGACCTCGGTGGCCGCGCCGACCTTCACGACGGCCACGCCACCGCTGAGCTTGGCGAGACGCTCCTGGAGCTTCTCGCGATCCCAGTCGGAGTCGGTGTCGTCGATCTCACGCTTGATCTGGCTGATCCGACCGGCAACGTCGTCGGACGTTCCGCCACCTTCGACGATGGTGGTGTCGTCCTTGGTGATGACGATCTTGCGAGCCGTGCCCAGCAGGTCGAGGGTGGTGTTCTCGAGCTTGAGCCCGACCTCCTCGGCGATGACCTGACCACCGGTGAGGACGGCCATGTCGGCCAGCATCGCCTTGCGGCGCTCACCGAAGCCCGGGGCCTTGACGGCGACCGAGTTGAACGTGCCACGGATCTTGTTGACCACGAGGGTGGCGAGGGCTTCGCCCTCGACGTCCTCGGCCACGATCAGCAGCGGCTTGCCGCCCTGCATGACCTTCTCGAGCACCGGGAGCATGTCCTGGACCGAGGTGATCTTGCTGTTGACGAACAGGATGTACGGATCGTCGAGCACGGCCTCCTGGCGGTCCTGGTCGGTGACGAAGTAGGGCGAGAGGTAGCCCTTGTCGAACTGCATGCCCTCGGTGAAGTCGAGCTCCATGCCGAAGGTGTTCGACTCCTCGATGGTGACCACGCCGTCCTTGCCGACCTTGTCGATCGCCTCGGCGAGCACGTCACCGATGTCGTTGTCGGCAGCCGAGATGGCGGCGACCTGAGCGATCTCGCTCTTGTCGTCGATCTCCTTGGACTGCTCGTGGATCGACTCGACGGCCGCGTCGACCGCAAGGGCCACGCCCCGCTTGAGGCTCATGGGGCTCGCGCCGGCGGCCACGTTGCGCAGGCCTTCCTTCACGAGCGCCTGGGCCAGCACGGTGGCGGTGGTGGTGCCATCGCCGGCGATGTCGTTGGTCTTGGTCGCCACTTCCTTGACGAGCTGGGCGCCCATGTTCTCGAAGGCGTCCTCGAGCTCGATCTCCCGAGCGATCGAGACACCCGTCGTTGGTGATGGTGGGAGCGCCGAACTTCTTCTCGAGGACCACGTTGCGGCCCTTCGGGCCGAGCGTGACCTTGACGGCGTCGGCGAGCTTGTTGACGCCCGCCTCGAGGGCACGGCGTGCCTCGTCGTCGAACTTCAGAATCTTTGCCATGTGTTCCTTTCGGTCCTTCGCGGACTACTTGACGATCGCGAGGACGTCGCGTGCGTTGAGGACGAGGAGGTCGTCCCCGTCGGACGTGATCTCGGTGCCGCCGTACTTGCTGTACAGGACGGTGTCGCCGACGCTGACGTCGACGGGGATGATCTCGCCCGTGTTGTCGGAGCGACGACCGGGGCCGACCGCGAGGACTTCACCCTGCTGGGGCTTCTCCTTGGCGGTGTCGGGGATGACGAGGCCGCTGGCCGTGGTCTCCTCGGACTCACCCGGCTTGACGACGATTCGATCTTCGAGGGGATGCAGGTTCATGAGTGGCGCCTCCGTTGACGCTCAGGTGGGTTAGCAGTCGTGTATTGCGAGTGCCAACGATAGGCCCGGCGGGCTGGCACTCGCAACACGGGAGTGCCAATTCGCGCCGATTCGAGACGATTGGGACCGATTCAGGCCTCCGACGCCGCGGTTCGCCGGCATCGGTCACGGCTGCTGCGTACCGTCGCGAGGTGCGTCACGCCGTGAACCTTCCCCCATTCACCGACGCCTCGACCCTGGTCGAGCTGGCGATCACCGCCGAGCGAGCCGGTTGGGACGCCGTGTTCGTGTGGGACCACGTGCAGTGGATCCCAGAGCTCGGCCTCGACACCCACGATCCCTGGGCGCTGCTGTCGGCCATGGCGGTGCGCACCGAGCGGGTGAAGCTCGGCACGGCCGTCACCCCGCTGGCCCGTCGCCGACCGCAGGTGCTGGCCAAACAGATCGTGACGCTCGATCACCTGAGTGGCGGACGGGCCATGGTCGGGGTCGGCCTCGGCGCACCGCCCGACGGCGACTTCGGCGCGTTCGGCGAAGAGGTCGACGACCGGATCCGGGCCGAGCGCCTCGACGAGAGCCTCGGGCTGCTCGACCGGCTCCTCCGCGGTGAGCAGGTCGACCACGACGGACCCCAGTTCACCGTGCACGCCACGTTGCTGCCGGCGAGCGTGCAGTCGCCGCGGCCGCCGATCTTCGTGGCCGGCACGTGGCCGAACCGCCGCCCGCTCGAACGTTCGCTGCGATGGGACGGCTTCTTTCCCATCGGTGACGAGGGGTTCGTGACGCCGGCCGAGCTCGCGGGCTACGTCGGCGATGCCGATCGCCCGGCGGGCTGGGAACTGTTCGCGTCGAGCCATCCCGACCATGCGGCCGGCGAGTTCGAAGCCGTGGGCGTCGACTGGCTCGTCGACAGCTCCTGGCCGATGGGCGACTGGGTCACCGAACTCACCGGCAGCATCGAGGCCGGTCCCCGCACCTGACCAGAGCGATCGCTCACGCACGACGGCCCGGCCGAACGTCGCCGTGGGTCCGATGGTGCGCTGGCTCGGGTCCGCCTCGGAGCCCGGGGTTGCCGCCGTGGAAAGATGACCGCATGCACGAACTGACAGATCTTCTCGGTGCGGGGCGCGACCGAGTCACCGGCAACCGTGCTCCGACGGTGACCCTCGCGCGCATGAGCGTCGAACTCGTGAACCGTCGGCGCTGATCGGCAGACCCGTCATGTCCCGAACACACCCGCTGCGTCGGTTGGTTCCGTGGCGCGGGCGAATTGCGGAGCTGGGCCGGTGAACGTCGCGCTCCACGTCGTGCTGCTCGCCTTGGTGGCGGCGGCCAGCCCACTCACCTTGACCGCGACATTGGTGGTCATCAGGGGCGAACGGCCGCGCATCGACGGCATCGGATTTCTCAGCGGCTACATGCTCGGAACCACACTCGCATGCATGGCGGGCCTGGTCGTCGGCTCGGCGTTCGTCGACCGCGTCGACTCCGGCGGCGAGTTCGAGGCGTTCATCGAACTCCTGGCGGGCGTCGCACTCCTGGTGGTCGGCGCCCGGACCTGGCGGGCCGGCGCCGCGCCCGAGCCAACCGGCCGCAGGGCAGCGCTCACGAAGGACCTTCGCAACATGAGGCCTGCTGCCGCGTTCTCGATGGCAGCACTCCTCGGTTTCGGGGGCCCGAAGCGCCTGTTGTTCACCCTGCTGGCCATGGCTGCGGTCAGCGGAGCAGGCGACGGAGTGATCGTCGACGCATCCATTGTGGTCGCCTACATCGTGATCGCCACGGCGCTCGTCTGGGGGCCGGTCGGGTTCGTGATGATCGCGCCCGACCGGGCCCGACATGTGCTCGAACGCTCCGAGAGGTGGACGACGACCAACGCACGAGCGTTGCGCGTCTGGCTCTCGCTCGCGCTCGGTGCCGCGCTGGTGGTCGACGCCCTCGCGCACCTCCTCACGTGAAGGCACCCCGAGCCGGGCCATGACGTCAGGCCGGCCGGGTTGACGCGCCGTCCCGGCGCGTCTAGAACCTGGACTCGTGTCCAGTACCGTTGTCCAGCTTTCCACGGCGGCACCACGACGGCACCTCACCGACCGCCAGGCGCAAACCGTTCACAAGCTGTGTGAAGCCGCCGCCGTCGAACTCGAGGCGGTCGGCCATCAAGGTCTCACCGTGCGGTCGGTGGCCAAGCGGGCCGACGTGGCGCCGGCGACGGCCTACACCTACTTCGCCTCGAAGGACCACCTCGTCGCGGAGGTGTTCTGGCGGCGGATCGAGGCCCAGGACGAACGGCCACTCGACCGGCGCCGGCGCCCCGCCGACCGGGTGACCGACGTGTTGCTCGACTTCGCGCTCGTCGTCGCCGACGAGACCGATGTCGCGGCCGCGTGCACGGTCGCGCTGCTGGCCGACGACGCCGAGGTCCGCGAGTTGCGCGAGAAGATCGGCCGAACCTTTCACCGGCGGCTGACCGGCGCGCTGGGCGACGACGGCACACCGGCCGTCGTGCAATTGCTCGAGCTGACGACCACCGGTGCGCTCGTGCAGGTCGGGACCGGTCACCTCGACTACTCGGCCGTGCCGGGCCTGCTGGCCGACGCCGCCGACCTCGTCCTCGGCGGTTCGCAATGACCACCACCGAGCCGATCGTCTACGACCCCTACGCCTACGAGATCCACGAGAACCCCTACCCGACCTACGCCCGGATGCGAGACGAAGCACCCGTCTACCGCAACGACGAGCGCAACTTCTGGGCGCTGTCGCGCCACTCCGACGTGATGGCGGCGTTTCGAGACTCCGAGCGGTTCTCCAACGCCCAGGGCGTCTCGATCGACCCGGCCGCGTCCGGTCCGCACGCCCACAAGACGATGTCGTTCCTCGCCATGGACCCGCCCGCAACACGGCCGCATGCGTGGCCTCGTCTCACGAGCGTTCACGCCCCGGCGGGTGGCGGCCATGGAGCCTGACCTGCGTCAGCTCGTGGCGAACCGGGTGGAGGCATGCATCGAGCAGGGCGAGTTCGACTTCGTCGCCGACCTCGCCGGCAAGCTGCCGATGGACGTGATCTCCGAGATGGTCGGGGTGCCCGTGGCCGACCGGGCCGAGCTGCGCCGAAAGTCCGACCTCCTGGTCCACCGCGAAGAAGGGGTGGTCGACGTCCCCGAGGCGGGGATGATCGCTGCGCTCGAACTGGCGGGCTACTACGCCGACATGGTCGCCGACCGACGCACGCACCCGGGAACCGATCTGGTGTCGGGCCTGTGCGTCGCCGAGGTCGACGGCGACCGCCTCACCGACGACGAGATCATCAGCTTCCTGTTCCTCATGGTCGTCGCCGGCAACGAGACCACCACCAAGCTGCTGGCTCACGCCTGGTACTGGGCGTGGAAGAACCCCGACGAGCTGGCCAAGGTCTTCGCCGACCCGACCCGAGTCGTCGACTGGGTGGAGGAGACCCTTCGCTACGACACGTCGAGCCAGATGCTGGCCCGCGTCACCCATGTCGACGTCGAGCTCCACGGCCAGGTCATCCCCGCCGGCGAGCGGGTCCTGCTGCTGGCTGGCTCGGCCAACCGCGACGGCGACGTGTTCGACGACCCCGACCGCTACGACCTCGACCGCGACACGTCGGCCATCGCCAGCTTCGGGGTCGGCCGCCACTTCTGCCTCGGTGCGTCGCTCGCCCGCCTGGAGACCCGGATGGTCCTCGAGGAACTCGTCGGCCGGGTCAGCGACTACGACATCGACGAATCCGGTGCTCGCCGGGTGCACTCGGTCAACGTGCGCGGCTTCGACACGCTCCCGACCTCGGTGACGGTGCGGTGATGCCCCGCTTCGACCCCCACCCCGAGCGCCGTCCCGCCGTGGTCACCGGCGCCTCGTCGGGCATCGGCGAGGCCACCGCCCTCGCCTTGGCCGCAGCGGGCCATCCCGTGGTGCTCGGGGCTCGCCGGGTCGACCGGCTCGAAGGAGTGGCCGAGGAGATCGTGCTCGCGGGCGGCGAAGCGGTTGCCGTGCCGCTCGATCTGGCCGACGCCGACTCGATCGAGGCGTTCGCCGCCCAGGCCGATTCGGTGTTCGGGCCACTCGACGTCGTGGTCTCGAACGCCGGCGAAGTGGTGCCGTTCACCGGGATGGCGGCCGACCCGGACGAGTTCGGTGCATCGGTCCAGGTCAACCTGCTCGGTGCCCAGCACTTGACCGCACGCCTCGGTCCACCGATGGTCGAGCGAGGCCACGGCGACGTGGTGTTCGTGACCTCCGATGTCATCGTGCGACCCCGTACCCACATGGCCGCCTACGTGACCGCCAAGTCGGGACTCGAGGGTCTCGCCCGCGCCATGCAGATGGAGCTCGAGGGCACCGGCGTGCGCGTCGGCATGGTGCGCCCCGGCCCGGCCAGCACCGAGCAGGGCACGAGTTGGTCGGAGGAGACCGTGCTCCACGTGATGCCCGCGTGGGAGAGCTGGGGGCACTTGCGTCATCACGGCGCCTTGCGCCCGCAAGAGGTGGCCGACGCCATCGTCGCCATGGTCTCGGTGCCCAAGGGCACCCACTACACCCTCATCGAGGTCGAACCCGAGGCCCCGATCGACCCCGACCGGAGCCACCGATGACCCTTCCCGATCCCCCGCTCGTGTCGGGCGACGACGGCGCCACCGGCCACCTCGAGGAGCTCCGCGCGTGATCCGATCGGGCTGATGCAACGGGTACGCGACGAATGTGGCGACGTGGGCGAGTTCCGGCTCGCCGACCGCGAGGTCGTCCTGCTCACCGGGGCCGACGCCAACGAGGTCTTCTTCCGTGCTCCCGACGAGGAGCTCGACCAGGCGGCCGCCTATCCGTTCATGACACCGATCTTCGGCGAGGGAGTGGTGTTCGATGCGTCTCCCGAGCGACGACGCGAGATGCTCCACAACCAGGCGCTGCGCGACTCCTACATGCGGGGCCACGCCGAGACCATCCAGCGCGAGGTCGACGAGATGGTGGCGTCGCTGGGGCGCCGACGGCGAGATCGACCTGCTCGACTGGTTCGCCGAGCTGACGATCTACACGTCCTCGTCGTGTCTCATCGGGCGCACGGTTCCGGCTCGACCTCGATCACCGCTTCGCCGAGCTCTACCACGACCTCGAACGAGGGCACCGACGCCCTCGCCTACGTCGACGCCTACGCCGACATTCCCAGTTTCCGGGCACGCGACGAAGCTCGGGTCGCCCTCGTCGCGCTCGTGCAGCAGATCATGGACCGACGAGCGGCCGGCGAGCCACCGGACGACGACGACCGCGATCTGCTCGACGTCCTCATGTCGATCTCGAACGACGACGGCGACCTGCGCTTCGACGCGGACATGGTCACCGGCATGTTCATCTCGATGATGTTCGCCGGGCATCACACGACCTCGGGCACGGCGGCGTGGACACTCATCGAGCTCCTGCGCAATCCCGACGAGCTCGCGGCCGTCGTCGCCGAGCTCGACGAGCTCTACGCCGAGGGCGCCGAGGTCAGCTACCAGGCGCTACGCGAGATGCCCCGGCTCGAGAGCGCCATCAAGGAGGCGCTCCGCCTCCACCCACCCCTCATCCTGCTGTTGCGGGTGGCCAACATCGATCTCGATGTCGGCGGTCGCCACATCGCCGCCGGCAAGATGGTGGCGGCCAGCCCCGCCATCTCCAACCGCATCCCCGAGGCGTTCGACGGTGCCGACGAGTTTCGACCTGGGCGCTACCTCACCGAACCCGGCGACGATGTCGCCAACCCCTGGAACTGGATTCCGTTCGGCGCCGGCCGCCACCGCTGCGTGGGCGCCGCGTTCGCCATGATGCAGCTCAAGGCCATCTTCTCGATCCTGTTGAAGGACTGGGAGTTCGCCGCGGCCCAACCCCTCGACAGCTATCGCAACGACCACTCGAAGATGGTCGTCCAGCTCGCCCAGCCGTGCTTGGCCACGTTCCGGCGTCGAGACGGGCACGCGGTGCGGCCGAGCCGCCGCCAATCGCGCCGACGCGACCCGGGTCGAGACGTCCACCCGCTCCGAGGGGTGGCGAGTGGTCGTCGACGCCGACCTGTGCCAGGGCCACGCCGTGTGCCAGAACGAGGCCCCTGGTGTCTTCGAGGTCTCGAAGAAGGGCGACCTGACGATCATCGACGAGCGCCCGCCCGACGATGCCCGCGCCGCCGCAGAGGCGGCGGTCCGCTACTGCCCCACCCACGCGTTGTCGATCGTCGACGACTGACCCGGAAGGAACCCATGGCCGCCTATCCCCGTACCGAACTCGACGAGATGGTCGAGCGCTGGCTCCAGGCCAACCGCGACGCCGAAGAAGCCGGCGACTGGAAGCCGATGGCTCAGATGTACACCGAGGACGCCACCTACGGCTGGAACTTCGGGCCGAAGGAGCACTTCATGGCCGTCGGTCGCGACGAGATCCGCGACATCGCGCTCGGCCAGGAGATGGGCGGCCTCGACGGCTGGCAGTACCCCTACGAAGAGGTGGTGATCGACGAGTCGAAGGGCCATGTCATCGGCTTCTGGCGGCAGATCGCCGACGCCACCCGCGACGACGGCTCGCACTACGAGGTGGCCGGCATCGGCGGCAGCTGGTTCATCTACGGCGGCGACTTCCAGTGGGCGTGGCAGCGCGACTGGTTCGACTACGGCAACGCCGCCGCCGTGTTCGTGGAGATGATCGGCGACAACACGTTGTCCGAGAGCATGACCGCCCGTATGGAGCGCTCGATCCAACCCGGGCAGCTGCCCGGCCACTACCCGATCCGTGAGGTGCCGGTCGGCATCTGGGATCGCCCCTCGTGAATCGGTCTGGTCGGCCGTGGGCGGGTCGTTCGCACCCCGAACTGGCCGAGCTGACCCGAGAGTTGCTGCTCGCCGGGCACCTCATCGACCGTGCCGGCATGCCTGCCGTGATCGCCCGGCTCGGGCGCGAAGGCATGGAGCAGGTGGCCATCGAGGAGTGGCGGGCCGCGTCGCCGATCTACACCCGGCGGATGCAGAAGCTGCTGGGGTTCGAGGGCGACAGCGTCGAGATCATCTTCAAGGGCATGCAGCTCGACGTGGGTGCGCCGCCCGAGTTCATGGACTTCCGCTACGAGGTGATCGACCACGACCACGGTCGCTTCCACCTCGATCACTGCGGCGCGCTCATGGACGTCGAGCCGATGGGCGACGAGTACGTCACGGCGATGTGCCACTCCATCGAGGACCCGACCTTCGATGCGACGGCTGCGGCCACCAATCCGCGGGCGCGGATGAGGCCGGTCCATCGCCCACCCCGACGGCCGGCCGATCGGGCACCGCACTGCGAGTGGACCGTCACCGTCGACGCCGGCGCCGAGCCGCTGGCGCTGTCTCCGTCGCACGACCGGCTGGCGGGCTGCGCGGCCGCGTCGTTGGCGCTTGCCCTGCCGGAGCCGACGCTGCCGTCAGACGACGGGTGGGACGACTACGCCGGTGACCTCGATCCGGACCTCACCATGGAGCGGTTCTCCTCGGCGACGCTGTCGGCGATCGTTGACGAGGTGGCGCTCCAGGGACAGCTCCTCGCCCGGGCGTTCCTGCTCGAGGTGGCCGAACTCGCCGATGGCGACGAGGTGACGGCGGTGGGCATCGAGCAGGCCTCGGGCATCGCCGGTCTCACGACGAAACGGCTCGCGGCGGCGCTGGAGGTGAGCAACGACCTGGCCGGACTCGCAGCCGTGTTGGCGGTCCATCCCCTGCTGCTCCCCCGGGCCTACGTGCCGATCGCATCGTCCGTGGACGACGAGGAACTCTCGCTGTCGCTGCTCGACGGCCCGGGCCTCGACGAGGACGACGGACTCACGTGGCCGGCACTGCTGGCCGGTACGGGCGGCGATGCCATCCTCGAGGCTGCGGCGATCGGTCTCGTCCCCACCGCCCGAGTCGAGCGGATCGAACCGCATTACGGCGAGGCCGCCCGGTGGTCGATCACCGTCGATCCAGAGGGTGTGCCGGTCGCTCAACCCACCCCGGTCACCCTGGCCGAGTTCTCGACCGGTGCGTCGTTCGTCTTCGTTCGCCGCCCCTGAACCGCACCGCGAAACCGCCGGTCGGCTCGTCGCCGCTTCGCTGCGGACTCCGGAAGCTGCCTACAGGCTGAGCCCGGGATCGGCGCCGAGGTCGAGGGGGCTGGGGCCGTCGGCTCGCAGGCGATACCAACCGGCAGCGGCGACCATGGCCGCGTTGTCGGTGCAGTTGGCCCGGCTGGGCAGATAGCCCGCCAATCCGTCCTCGGCGCACACGTCGAGCAGTTGCTCGCGCAGCAGGCTGTTGGCGGCAACGCCCCCGCCGAGGCAGATGCCCTTCGCCCCCACATCGGCGGCAGCTCGCCGAGCCTTCGTGAGCAGCACGTCGACCACGGCCTCCTGGAAACTGGCAGCCACGTCGGGCGTGGACACCTCGGGGTTCTTGCGCACGTGGTTGACGACGGCGGTCTTGAGGCCGCTGAAGCTGAAGTCGTAGGGCTGGTCGGGCAACGCCCGCGGAAACGCGATGGCCTTCGGATCACCCTCACCCGAGATGGCGTCGATGGCGGGCCCACCGGGATAGCCGAGCCCGAGGTAGCGAGCGACCTTGTCGAACGCCTCGCCCGCCGCGTCGTCGATGGTTCCGCCGAGCACCGTGTAGTCGCCTTCGCCGCGCATGTGGACGAGCATCGTGTGCCCGCCCGACACCAGCAGCACGACCACCGGGTACTCGAGGGTCGGGTCGTCGAGACGGGCCGCGTGGAGGTGGGCTTCGAGATGGTTCACGCCGACGAACGGCACGCCCCACACCAGGGCGAGGGCCTTGGCGGCACTGACTCCGACGAGCAACGACCCGACCAGGCCGGGGCCATAGGTGGCGGCGACCGCCTCGATGTCGCCATGGTCGATGCCGGCCTCGACCAATGCCTCGGCGACGACCGGGGTCAGCAGTTCGACATGGGCCCGCCCGGCGATCTCGGGCACGACCCCGCCATAGCGCGCATGCAGATCGACCTGGCTCGAGACGACCGACGACCGAACGGTCGTGCCGCCGACCACGATCGCCGCCGCCGTCTCGTCGCACGAGGTCTCGATTCCGAGGATGACGTCAGCCGTGCTCATCGAACTGCCTCGCGCACGATGGACCCCAACAACACGGTCTCGATTCCGAGGATGACGTCAGCCGTGCTCATCGAACGCCTCGCGCACGATGGACCCCAACAACACGGTCTCGATTCCGAGGATGACGTCAGCCGTGCTCATCGAACTGCCTCGCGCACGATGGACCCCAACAACACGGTCTCGATTCCGAGGATGACGTCAGCCGTGCTCATCGAACGCCTTCGAGCACGGTGTCGGAGGGCAGTTCGGACTCGATGCGGTCGAGGCGCAGTGCGTAGGGCGGGGTGGCGATGTCGCTCGCCCACATCACGAGCGCATCCTCGGCGACATCGGTGTAGTAGTTCTTCCGCACCCCGGCCGGTGCAAACCCGAACCGCCGATACAACGCCTGGGCCGCGTCGTTCGACACCCGGACCTCGAGACTCAGGTGGGTGGCCCCCTCGTCGACCGCGGCCTGCGCCAGGACGAGCAGCATGCGCGAGGCGATGGCGTTCCGGCGATGTTCCTCGTCGACCGCGAGGTTGGTGATGTGGCCGTCATCGCCGGCGAGCATGAGCCCGGCGAAGCCGACGACCGAGCCGCCGCGCTGAGCCACGACGTAACGGCGAGTCTCGCGAGCGCGGAGCTCGGACATGAACATGCCGAGGCTCCACGGCCGCGAGGAGTTGGCCTGCTCGATACGGACGACACCCCGCAGGTGCCGACGCCGCATCGGGCCGATGTGGATCGCGAGGTCGGTCATGTCCGGCTGCGCTGTTCCCAGTTGATCTCGGCATCGGGCGGGCGCAGATACAGGGGCTCGACCTCCCAGGTGTTGACGAAGTCCTCGCGCAAGGCCCGGGCATGGGCCAGTTGCACCAGCGCCCCTGCGTTGGGATGGGCGAGGCCGTGTTCGCCGATGTCGACGCGTCGGATGCCTGCGAACATGTCGCGATAGCGGATGGCTCCGTCACCGACCAGCAGGCATTCCTCGCCGGCGGCGACGAGGTCGGAGGCGAGATCGTCGGGAGTGAGCACCGAAGGCTCGGACAGCCGTTGCACACCACCAGGGACCTGGCGATACGACGCGGCGAACACCTCGCTGCGGCGGCCGTCCAGCACCGCGTGGATCATCCGTGGCGAGTGGCGGACGGTGAAGGCGAGCAGGTCGAGGCTCACCACGCCGACCATGGGCACCCGCAGCGCGAAGGCGATGGCCTTGGCGGTGGCCACTCCGACCCGCAGGCCGGTGAACAGCCCCGGACCCACGTCGACGGCCACGGCGCTGATCTCGGCCAGATCGACCCGGGCCTGGCGGGTGATGAACTCGATGGCCGGGGTGAGCGTTTCGGCATGGCGCTTGCCACGGGACGAGTGCACCGAGGCGAGCACCCCCTCGTGGCCGCCGATGGCACAGCCCACCTGCTGGGTCGACGTGGTGATCCCGAGGATCAGCATCGCCACGCCGCCAACGCGCTCGACATCGCATCGGCACGAGCCGACCATCGGGGTCCGGCGAAGGCGAACTCGAGACGGCGATCGTCGTCGCCGTCGCCGAGCGTGAGATCGATCTGGAGGTGATCAGGCGGCAGCTCGGCCCGGACCACGTCGCCCCACTCGATCACCACGACTCCATCGTCCTCGACCAGCTCGGGAAGCCCGACATCGAAGATCTCGTCGATCCGCTCGAGTCGATAGACATCGAGGTGGTGGAGGCGGACCCGCCCGTCGTACTGCCGGGCCAGCGTGAACGTCGGCGACACGATCGGCTCATCGACCCCGAGCCCGGCACCCAGGCCCTGGGCGAACGCGGTCTTGCCGGCTCCGAGATCGCCGGCCAGCAGGATCACGTCGCCGGACTCGACCAGACCGGCCACGACCGCTGCCACGGCCCGCGTTGCTTCGACCGACGAGGTGGCCACGACGAGGGTCATCGGCGCATGGCGAGCTTTGCCCGCACGAAGTCGGCCCGCATCTGCGAGAGCACCAGCCCGCCTCCGCGCAGCGCGGCTGCAGGGTGGAACGTCGGGATCAGCGTGCGGTCGCGAAACGGGTACTCGGTCCCACGGAGCTTGGTGATGCCGGTGGTGGTCTCGAGCAGGAGCTTGGCGGCGAAGTTCCCGAGCGTGACGATCACCTTCGGGTCGATGTGGGTGATCTGGGCATCGAGATAGGGCTGGCACGCCTCGATCTCGGCCGGCTTCGGGTCACGGTTCCCGGGCGGCCGGCACTTCACCACGTTGCAGATGGCGACGTCGTCGCGACTCGACTCCATCTCCTCGACGATCAGCCGGTCGAGCAACTGGCCCGATCGGCCGACGAACGGGATGCCTTGCTTGTCCTCCTCGGCCCCGGGTCCCTCACCGACGAACATGACGTCGCTCTGTGCCGAGCCGATGCCGAACACCACGTTGAGGCGCCCCTCGGCGAGCTCGCACCTGGTACAGGTCGACGCAGCGTCGCGAGCGTCGTCGAGCGTGGCGAACACCCGCCCACCGTACCCGCCGACTGTCGAGGACGGGCCGAGCGCAGCAGACCTTCGGATGCCGGCGGGAGTCGGCGTGCAGGGCGAGCTCGAGGGACTCCGAATCCGTCGGCGACGGCCTCAACGATCCTGGGATCGAGACGCTGCCGGATCACCCTCCGCGAGTCCGGCGATCGCCCGTTCGACGACGTGCGCGGCGAGGAGGCGGACCTGGTCGACCTCGGCATCGAGCTCGCCGGTCGCAGCCGCCACGAACGCGTCGCCGTCGGCACGGGTGTGGGCCGGAGCGACGGCTCGGGCCAGGCCGTCGTGGGCACTCTGAGCGACCAGGTGACACTCGGTCTTGGTCAGCCGAGCGTTCGTGGCGACGACGCCGATGGTGGTGTTCTGCCGAGCCATGAAGGCCCCCTCGGTCGAGCCGGCGATGACCGCCGACGGATCGGCCGACACCTCGCCGAATGCGTTCACGGCGACCAGGCTGCTGACCACGAGGCCCCCGTGGCGACGGGTCGCCGACACCAGCCCGCCGGGACGCCGGTGCTCGGGGCCGCGCCACTTGGCGGTCGTCGCGCCCGCTGCGGCTCCGACGAGCCCGAGCTCGGTCGGCCGGTCGGTCACCGCGTCGAGTGCGAGACGACCTTCGGCAGCTCCGGGACGCCGAGCCGGATCGCCGACCGCGAGGTCGTACAACGCGAGGCCGACGACGATCGGCACCGGTCCGCCGATGGTCGGATAGCCGATCCCCTCGGCCTCGAGGCCCACCATCACCCCGTCAGCGGCAGCGAGCCCGAACGCCGAGCCACCCGTGAGCACCAGCGCGTCGATGCGCTCGACCATGGCATCGGGGGCGAGGAGGGCGAACTCGCGGGTCGCCGGTGCGCCGCCCCGGACCTCACCCGACGCCACGGTGCCGGCGGGAAACCGAACCACGGTGCACCCCGTCTGGGCATCGGCGTCGGTCCAGTGCCCGACCGCGACACCGGCGACGTCGGTGATCACGGCTCGATCCAGCGTCGTTCGGCCCGTCGACCGGCGTTGCACACGATCTCGTAGCCGATCGTCCCGGTGAGCGAGGCCCATTCCTCCGCCGTGACCTGCTCGTCACCCTGCCGGCCGATGAGCACCACCTCGTCCCCGATCTGCACCGAGTCGTCGTCGCCCAGGTCGACGACGACCTGATCCATCGTCACCACACCGACCATCGGCCTCCGGCGGCCGCCGATCAGGACCTCGGCGCCGGCGATCCCGAGCGCACGAGGCACGCCATCGGCGTAGCCAACCGGGATGGTGGCCACCGTCGTCGCCCGGTCGAAGGTGTGCGCGAGGCCGTAGCTCACCGCCGAGCCCGCTTCGACCTGCTTCACCAGGGTGACCTGCGTCCGGTAGGCCAGCGCGGGCCGCAGATCGAGATCGGACCCGACGCCGGGACCCGGCGTCACCCCGTAGACCGCGATTCCGGCGCGCACGAGGTCGCGTCGGGCGGACGGGAGTCGGATCAGGGCCGCAGAGTTGGCGACATGCACGACCGCCGGGCTGAGGCCGGCGTTGCGGATCTCGGCCTCGACCGCATCGAAGGCAGCCAGTTGCCGGTTGGTGGCGGGGTGGTCGGCGTCGTCGGCGACCGCGAGGTGGGTCGCCAGTCCCTCGAACTCGACACTGCGCGCTTCGGAGATCTGCATCGCGAGTTCGAGCGCAGCTCGCGGCGCACACCCCACCCGCTGCATCCCGGTGTCGACCTTCAGATGGAGCTTGGCCGCGGGGAGACCACGTTCGCGGACGAACTCGTCGATCTGATCGATCGTGTGGGCGCGGTACACCATCATCCGACAGCCGAGTTCGAGCGCTTCGGCCAGTTCGGTCGGCGTCGGCTCGGACAGCAACAGCACGGGTTCGGTCAGTCCGGCCCGCCTGAGCACCCGAGCCTCGGCGACCTGCGAGACCGCCAGCCAGTCGGCACCGGCTGCGAGGGCCGCTCGACTGACGGGCACCGCTCCGTGGCCATACCCGTCAGCCTTCACCACGACACACAGCCGCGCCTCGGGCGCCTGAGCGGTCAGGACCGACACGTTGTGCGCGATCGCACCGAGATCGACCTCGACGACCGAGCGAGCCTCCATCATCGGTGCACGGTAGCGAGTGCCCTCCGAACCCCCCGGGATCAGCGACGAGCAGGCACTAGGTGCCCAGCGCGGCCCGCACCAGGGGAAGCGCCTCGACCAGATCGGAGGCGACCAGTCCCGATGGTGCCGTCGCGTCGGCGGCGAGTGCGTGCACCTCGGCGGCGGCACCGGCCGCGTCGAACGGATCTGCGCCGCGGGCGAGGAAGGCGCCGATCAACCCGGCCAGCACGTCGCCCGAACCGGCAGTGGCCAGTCGCTGGTCTCCGTCGACCATGACCGTCGTCCGGCCCGCCGGGTCGGCGATGACGGTGGTCGGACCCTTGAGCAGTACCACACACCCGGTCTGGTCGGCCGCGTGTCGGGCGGCGCCGATGCGGTCGGCGTCGGGAGCGCGGCCGGTGAGCCGGGTGAACTCACCGTCGTGGGGTGTCAGCACGACGCCAGCGCTCGCATCGAGATCGCCGCCGGGGCGGACGGCGCCGAGGGCGCCACCATCGACGACCACCGGCACCCCGAGGCCGGAGATCAGACGGGCCAGGCCAGGCGGGTCGAGACGATCGGGCGGCAATCCGGGCCCGATGACCGCGGCGTGGGCGCGCTCCGCGCCGGCGATGGCATCGGCGATCCAGTCATCCCCGCGACCGTCGATCGCCACCGCCTCGACCGGCATCGGTTCGGGCTGGGCGGCCCCCGGCGTCAGCACCTGGACCATCCCGGCCCCGCCCCGCTGCGCCGACGCCGCCGCCAGGTGGGCCGCTCCACCCATCCCCGGCGATCCGGCCAGCACGACACACGCCTCGCGCCACTTGTGGTCACCGGCGGTTCGACGCGGAACGAGCGACGCCACGTCACCGGCCTCGATGACGCCGCACGACGACCCGCTGACGTCGAGTCCGATGTCGACCAGCTCGACGTCGCCGGCCAGCCGTCTGCCGTCGCCGAAGAGCAGGCCCGGCTTGAGCGCGGCGAAGGTGACGGTGGCGTCGGCCTGCATCGGCGATCCCGAGGCGGCCCCGGTGAGCCCGTCGACGCCCGAGGGGATGTCGACCGCCAGCACGGCGGCGAGTCCGGGATCGGGCGGGGCGTAGGTTCCGCGGAAGCCGGTCCCGTAGGCCGCATCGATCACGAGATCGGCACGCGGGAGCTGGTCGGGAGCCGTGGCCGCGTCGAGGACCTCGACCCGCACGCCGCGTCGACGGAGCCGGACCGCCGCCGATCGGCCGTCGTTGCCGTTGTTCCCCTTCCCGGCGAGCACGACCACCCGCCGACCGTACGTACCACCCAGCAGATCGAGCGCGGCACGAGCGACCGCCGAGCCGGCTCGCTCGATCAGGACCTCGACGGGCTCGGGTGCTGCTGCGTCGATGCCCGCCATCTCCGAAGGTGTGACGACCGGCAGCATGGCGCCATCTTCGCGCCCACGACCGGCCTGCGTCACCAAGGGCGTGGTCCCGGCGATCGAAGGACTCATCGACGACGGGGCGCTCTGCTTCGACGCCTCCAGCGTGACGGCTGATGGGCGGACGGGCTCCGATCAGCCCTCGGCGACCACGAACGCCTGGGCGATCAGGTCGCTGTGACTCATGCTGAGGTGCCATCGGACGATGCCGAGCGACCCGGCGAGCTCGGCAGCACTTCCCGTGACCAGCAGCGAGGGTGCGCCCGAGTCGGCCCGTCGTACCTCGAGCTCGTGGAACCGGACTTCCCCGAGTCCCACGCCCATGGCCTTCATGGCCGCCTCCTTGGCTGCGAACCGAGCGGCGAACGGGCGCGCCGGCTCGGATCGCCGCTCGGCGATCAAGCGTTCGTGGTCGGTGAAGAGTCGCTCGATGACCCGAGGCCGGTCACGCAGGATCGTGCGGAACCGCTCGATCTCGACGACGTCGGTCCCGACGCCGACCACCCCGGCGCCCCGGTCGGTCACAGGCTCGTCAGTCAATCGTGGTCGTCCGCCACTGCTCGGCCAACACGGTCACCGGCACGGTGAGCAGGTCGCCGATCGGGACGGTGCCGAGCAGGTCTTCGCGAAAGCTGGCCTCGGTCTCGGTGACCGAGTCCTTGAGCGCACTGAACCGATCGCGGTAGCCGCGCAGGACCGCCCGTGCCGTGGCCGCCGGCAGTTCGCCGGCGAAGCCGACGTGCAGCAGGGTGAGGCCGGTGCTCTGACCGTCCTTGAGCTCGGGCACGATGACGATGGGGCGGCCGTCGCTGCGGCCGCGTGCGACCAGCACCTCGCGTTCGATGGCGACCCGGTGCTTGGTCCCTCGAAGGGTCGGGTTCGACGAGGTTCGCAGCGGAAGGTCGAGGCTGATGCCTCCTCGGTCGGTGACCACGATGACCGCGTCGTCGCCGTCCCAACTCTCGATCCGGTAGCGGGTGTACCCGGTGACCTCGGTGACGGCCGGGCTGAGATTCGCGAGCGTGCGAAGGGTCTTGTAGGAGAGGCGATCGCGTGGCGCGCCGGCGGCCAGGGTCTCGGCCACGAGCGGGACCTGCAGGAGGCTCTCGTCGCTCCGGCTGATGCCCACGGTCACCGTCTTCGCCTGATGCTTGATGGCGTCGATCGGGCGAGTCAGCTCGTCGATGCTCTCGGACAGCGCCGAGGTCAGATCTTCCACCACGACCGACGGCGTGCCGACCTTCCCGTGATCGAGCTGATAGCTCTCGAGCGGGATCGACGACGACGCATAGCGGAGCAGGTTGCCGAGACGGACTGCGGTCGAGGCCTCGAGCGTGCCGTCGTACCGACCGTTTCGGAGCGCGTCGTAGAATTGACGGCTCACGGAGTCGAAGGGTTCGCGCAGCTCGACGAGGATGTCGGCACCGTCGACGCCCTTGCTGACGGCGGTCTCGATGGCTGCTCGTGCCTCGCGCAGGGGCTGGGCCAACGAGTCGACGGCGAGGGCCGCCTCGTAACCGAACAGGTGGCCGGCCATGGCCGACAGGATGAAGGCGAGCCGGGGGTGGGTGCGCGGAACGCCGATCACGGCGAGTGCACCGTCGAAGGTCGACTCGCCCTGCATGGCGATCACGATGGGTGCCGCCTTGTGGGCCCGATAGATGGCCACTTCCTTGGCCACGTCGTCGGCGTTCGAGCCCGTGAGTCCGGCGGCACAGACCAGGATGAGCGGCTCGGCCGAGAGGTCGATGTGCTTCTTGTCCTCGGTTGCGTCGCAGGCGATCGACTTGTAGCAGAGCTCGGAGAGCTTGATCCTGACCTCTTCGGCGGCGATGCGGTCGGTGCCGCTGCCGACGACGGCCCAATAGCGCCGCGGCGGGGTGAACTGGTGGGCCGCCGCAGCGATCTCGGGACGCAGCTCGATACACGCCTCGAGGGCGGCCGGAAGGTCGCGGAGGGCCGCGAGCAGATCCTGGTCGGCCGGCGACCCGAGCTCCTCGGCGATGGCGAGCGCCAGCAGCGTTCCGGCCGCGATCTGGCTGTAGAAGGCCTTGGTGGAGGGAACCGCCATCTCGATGTCTCGACCGTCGCTCGTGTAGAGCACCCCGTCGGCCTTGTCGGTCAGGTCGCTGTTGCGCCGATTGACGATGGCGATCACCGTGGCGCCGCGATCTCGCACGAGGTCGACGGTCCGGTTGGTGTCGGTCGTCGTGCCGGACTGGCTGATGGCGATCACGAGCGAATCGCTCATGTCGGGCCGGAGCTTGAAGGCCGACAGCTCGGTGGCGGTGTCGGCATCGACCCGCAGGTCGGTGTCGCTGCCCAGCTGCTCGAGCAGCGCGGCCACCAGGCCGTGTCCGGCGATGTGGGCCGTGCCCTGACCGATCACGATCACTCGCCCGATCGTGCCGCTGCGGAGCCGATCGCGGACGTCGTCGCCGAGCGTTGCCAGACCGAGCCTGACCTGGAGGCCGGCGTCGCCGTCGATGATCTTTCCGCGAAGGGTCTTGCGGAAGCTGGTCGGCGCTTCGGTGATCTCCTTGAGCAGGAAGTGCGGGTACTCACCACGGTCGATGTCGCGCGTGGTGATCTCGGCCACGGTGACATCGGCCTCGTCGAGCGGAAGCGGCATCCCGTCGTAGGACGACCGGCTGATGCCGTCGAGAGTCCCGGCCAGATCGGCGTCGAGGACGAGGACCTGGCCTCGGCTGGCCGTCGGGTTGTCGGGGTCGGCGGGGGTCTCGCCGTCCATCCGTACATAGCGGGTCGTCTCTTCGATCAGCCCGTACGGCTCACTGGCGACGACGAACGCCTCGTCATCGAGTCCGACGTAGAGGGCCTGACCGCTCCCACGCAGCGCCAGCAGCATGGTGTGGGGCCGGTCGGCGGCGACGGCGCCGATGGCCACCGAGCCCTCGAAGCCGGCGACGGTCGTTCGGAACGCATCGTCGAGCTCGGCCCCGTCGGCCAGCCGCCGCGACACGAGGGTCGGGATCACCTTGGCGTCGGTCGTGATCTCCGATGCGATGGCCAGCGAAGCGGCGGCCTTCAGGTCGGCGAAGTTGTCGACATCGCCGTTGAGGGCGGCGACGACCAGTGGTCCGGCGGCATCGGACATCTCGGACGAATCGAGGGGATGGGCGTTCGCCTCGGAGATGATCCCGACCGACGCCCAGCGCGTGTGGCCGAGGACGATGGCCCGCGCCTCGTTGTGGGCGAGCGCTCGGCGCAGTGCGAGATCGGCACCGATGGCGAGCCGGAGCTGCCGCGTGTTGTCGCCGAGCTCGCCGATCTCGGCTGCCGCCTTGTAGACGAACACGAGCTGGTCGCCCGCACGCCGCACTGCGCCAGAGCGAAAGAGCGGATCGGCTGTCCGCTCGGCGATGAGCGCGGCGAAGGCGGCATCGTCGGTTGCGATGCCGTGGCCGCTCACCGTCACCGAGATGCCGGCAGAGTCGCGCCCGCGGACCTCGAGCCGGTCGAGCGACGACAGGGCTTGTTGCACCGAGCAGAACGCCTCGACCGCGGCCCAGCCGGCGTCGACGCCTGCGAGCTCGGCCACGGCGTTCGCCGACCGCAGCCGGTCGTGACGGAGGGCCCACAACGCATCGCGGCTGCGGATCAACGCGGCGTTCAGCTCCTCGATCCTGCTCGGTCCCTCGGCCACTCGATCCTCGAGACCGGCCTCGATGATCTGCACCCGGCCATCGAGGACGTCGAGGTCGGCGACCACCTCGGCGCGGACCCTGGCATCGTCGCGCAGCAGGACCACCCCGACCGGACCGCGCAGCAACCGATCGGCCTGCTCGAGCTGCTCAGCTCCCTCGATGATGCGCGCCACGTCGGGCTGGTCGTCGGAGAAGCGCTCGATGGCCGATGCGAGCGCTCCGGTCAGCTCATCGGCGTCCGGGATCCGTCGCGCCGAGCGCTTCCGGGCGATACCGATGATTCCGCACATGGCGGCCGAGTCTATGGGCGCGACGGCGACGCCGACCTCGCCCGAGGAAGTCCGGACCGCCCCTCGCCATCGTTCTGGTGCACACATGTTGTTGCCGACAACAACATGTGTGCACCAGAACGGGGCGTCCGTCGTTCCGGAAGCTTCGAGGGGCTCAGGAGGCGGCGTGGTGTTCGACCGCGGCGACCAGCTCGGCGGCCGCTTCCTCGGCGAGGACGACGTCGGCGGCCTCGACCATCACCCGGATGAGCGGCTCGGTCCCGCTCGGACGGATGAGCACCCGCCCGGTGTCGCCCAACCGCTCCTCGATCCTGGCGATCGGCTCGGCGAGCGCCTCGACGATCGCCGGGTCGCGCGTCGCGACCCGGACGTTGTGCAGCACCTGCGGCAAGCGGGTCATCACCCGATCAGCCAGCGTGCCCAACGGGTCGGCTCCTGCCGCCACGATGCCCGCGAGCTGCAGGCCAGTCAACATGCCGTCGCCGGTCGTGGCCAGCCGCCCGAACACGACGTGCCCGCTCTGCTCGCCGCCCAACCCGTGACCACCTGCTGCCATCGCTTCGAGGACGTAGCGGTCGCCGACCGGCGTGACCACGACCTCGATGCCGGCCTCCGCCATCGCCAGGCGGAACCCGAGGTTGCTCATCACGGTGACGACGACGGTGTCGTTGGGCAGTTCGCCCCGGGCCTCGAGATCGGTGGCGCACAGCGCGATCACCTTGTCGCCGTCGACGACCTCGCCCCGCTCGTCGACGGCGATCACTCGGTCGGCGTCGCCGTCGAAGGCCAGCCCGAGATCGGCGCTGAGCTCGGTGACCTTCCGTTGCAGCGCGGACGTGTCCGTCGAGCCGACCCCGTCGTTGATGTTGACGCCGTCGGGCTCGGCGTGGAGCACGGTGACCTCGGCCCCGGCGCGCTCGAACACGTCGCCGGCGCACGCGCTGGCCGCGCCATGACCGCAGTCGAGGACGATGGCGAGTCCTCCGAGGCTTCGGCCCCCGAGCGAGTCGACCACGTGATCGAGATAGGCAGCGACGTCGTCGCCTCCGCTCTGGGTGGTCCCCACGCGGTGGCCGACCGCGGCCGAGGCATGTGACGGACCGGCCAGCACCTCGGCGAGGACCGCCTCGAGCTGGTGCTGCGTCGCGTCGGCGAGTTTGGTCCCGCCGGCCGCGAACAACTTGATGCCGTTGTCGCCGAAGGGATTGTGCGATGCCGAGATGACCGCGCCGGGTTCGCCGTGCAGTCCCGAGACATAGGCGACCGCCGGGGTCGGAACGACACCGAGCAGTTCGACATCGACCCCTTCGGAGGTCAGACCGGCGACCAAGGCCGCCTCGAGCATGCTGCCGCTGCGTCGCGGGTCGCGCCCGATGAGCCAGCGGCGGCCGCCGAGCACGCGTGCCGCTGCCCGCCCGAGCGCCAAGGTGTACTCGGGAGTGAGTTCGTCGTTGGCGATGCCGCGGACGCCGTCGGTGCCGAAACGGAGCACCGGCGAATTCAGCGCTTGGAGTACTGGGGAGCCTTGCGGGCCTTCTTGAGGCCGTACTTCTTCGATTCCTTCTCGCGGGAGTCGCGGGTCAGGAAGCCGGCCGCCTTGAGCTGCGGCCGGGACTCGGGGTCGAGTTCGATGAGGGCGCGGGCGATGCCGAGACGGATGGCGCCGGCCTGACCGGTGGGCCCACCACCGTGCAGGGTCGCGTCGATGTCGTAGACCTCGGTGGTCTCGGTGAGCACCATCGGCTCGGCCAGGACCATCCGATGGGTGTCCGACGGGAAGTAGTCCTCGAGGGTCCGGTTGTTCACGGTGATCTTGCCGGTTCCGGGACGAACCCGGATCCGGGCGACGGCACGCTTGCGGCGTCCGGTGGTCTGCACGAGCGGTTTGGTCATGGTGGTGGTGTTGGTGCTTTCTCTATGCCGAGCGACGGGCGTCGGCGAGATCGAGGACTTCGGGCTTCTGCGCGTGGTGCGGGTGCTCGGGGCCGGCGTAGACCTTGAGCTTGGTGATCATCTGGGAGCCGAGGCGGCTCTTGGGCAGCATGCCCTTCACCGTGCGACGGACCGCATCGGCCGGCTTGCGTTCCATGGCGTCACCCATGGTGCGGGTGGTGAGACCACCGGGATAGCCGGAGTGATCGTGCACGACCTCACGCTCGGCCTTGTTGGAGCTGAGCACGACCTTGTCGGCGTTCACGATGATGACGTGGTCGCCCATGTCGAGGTTCGGGGTGAACATCGGCTTGTGCTTGCCACGCAGGATGCGGGCGACTTCGGTCGCCATACGACCCAGGGTCAGTCCATCGGCGTCCACGATGTACCACGACCGCGTGATCTCGGATGCTTTGGGGCTGTACGTGCGCACGGCCGACTCTCTCTCAGACGGGTTCGCCCGGACAGAGAGGTCCGAGCGCGAACGGGACAGCCTACGGGTCGGACCGGATCGCAGGCAATACGCGAAGCCCAGCCGGGCTCAGTACATCACGTCCCAGAGCACCAACCCGTCAGGAGGGGCGATCTCGCCCGCACGACGGCGGTCCTGCGATGCAAGGATGCCGTGGATGTCGCCGGGAGTGATCCGGCCATGGCCGACCGCGACCATCGTCCCGACGATCGAGCGCACCATCTGATGGCAGAACGCGTTGGCCTCGATCCAGAACCTCAGCAGCCCGTCGCCCTCGTCCACCCACCGGGCGTTGCGAACCCGCCGCACGAGCGAGGGAGCCGTCTCGCCGCCCTTGACCTTGACCTTGCGACAGAAGGCCGAGAAGTCGTGCTCGCCGATCAGCGGGTCGCAGGCCAGGCGGAGCAGGTCGAAGTCGAGGGGCTTGGCCACGTGCCACGACTGCGCGTGCAGGAACGGGTCGGGCACCGGCCGATTGACGATCGTGTACCGGTAGCGCCGACCCGTGGCCGAGAAGCGTGCGCTGAACGAGTTGGCGACGAGCGAGGCGTCGCGGACGACGATCCAGGGCTTGCAGAGACCGTTGACCGATCGCTGCAGTCGGTCGAGATCGAGACCGTCTCGGGCCGCGTCGAAGCTGATCACCTGGCCCCGCGCATGGACGCCGCGGTCGGTCCGTCCGGCACAGGTGAGGTCGACACCATGGCCGAGCACACGCTCGAGCGCCTCGGTCAGGACCCCTGCGACCGTCTTCACGCCGGCGTTCGCAGCGAATCCGTGGAAGTCTCGGCCGTCGTACGCGACCAGCATCGAGACCCGCACGGTTTCGCCCGACGGGGCCGACGCACGGTCGTCAGGTTCGAACAAGGTCACGATCGGCGGACCGTACCGGTTCTCGATGCGACGACGCGCCGCATCACTTCGGTCGCCTCGGCAAGCCTCGGCTCCCTGATGGCGCCCCCAGCCTCAGACGAGCTCGATACGCGCCGCACCGTCTCGGTCGCCTCGGCAAGCCTCGGCTCCCTGATGGCGCCCCCAGCCTCAGACGAGCTCGATACGCGCCGCACCGTCTCGGTCGCCTCGGCAAGCCTCGGCTCCCTGATGGCGCCCCCAGCCTCAGACGAGCTCGATACGCGCCATGGGGGCCTTGTCGCCATGGCGTGGGCCGAGCTTCAGGATGCGGGTGTAGCCGCCGGGTCGGTCGGCGTACCGGGGGCCGACCTCTTCCATGAGCTTGTCCGCCATCTCCTGATCACCGATGAAGCTCAGGATCTGGCGGTGGTTGTGCAACCCGCCCTTGCGCGCCTTGGTGATCATCTTCTCTGCGATCGGACGAAGCGCCTTGGCCTTGGCCTCGGTGGTCACGATGGCCTCGGCGGCCACGAGCGACGCAACCAGGTTGGCCATCATCAGCTTCTGGTGTTGGCTGCTTCCGCCGAAACGGCGGCCCTTCTTGGGGGTTGCAGGCATGGGAGCGTCTCCTACCGGGTGCGCAGCGAAAGGCCGCGCTCGTCGAGCTTCTGGATGACCTCGTCGAGCGACTTCTGGCCGAAGTTGGTGATGGCCAGCAGGTCGTCCTCGGTCTTCTGGAGGAGCTCGCCGATGCTGTTCACCTGAGCCCGCTTGAGGCAGTTGCGGGGACGCTCGGAGAGCTCGAGGTCCTCGATCGGCAGCTCGAGGTCGGGCGAACCGGCCGAGGCGGTGGCGACGTCGCCGAGCTCGAGGCCCTGGGGCTCCTCGCTCATGTCGGCGACCAGGCCGACGAGCGAACGGAGGGTGTCGCCGGCCGACGCCAGCGCCTCGGCGGGCTCGATGGAGCCGTCGGTGAGGATGTCCATGATCAGCCGGTCGTAGTCGTTCGACTGCTCGACGCGGGTGGGCTCGATCTCGAACGTGCACCGCCGGACCGGCGAGAAGATCGAGTCGACCGGGATCACGCCGATCGTCTCGGCCTGCCGGTTGCGTTCGGCGGAGACGTACCCCCGACCCTGGCTCACGGTGATGTCGACGGCGAGACGCCCGTCCTTGTTCAGCGTGGCGATCGAGAGGTCGGGATTGAGGATCTCGACGTCGGAGCTGGCTTCGATGTCACCTGCGGTGACGTCCTTGGGCCCGCGCACGTCGAGACGCACGACGACGGGCTCGTCGCTGTGGCAACGGAGCACGAGGTCCTTGAGGTTGAGGATGATGTCGGTGACGTCCTCGGTGGCGCCTTTGATCGTGTCGAATTCGTGCAGCGCATCGTCGAAGCGCACCTGCGTGACCGCGCCACCCGGGATCGACGACAGCAGCGTCCGGCGCAGCGAGTTGCCGAGCGTGTGACCGAAGCCGGGCTCGAGCGGGCCGATGGCGAACTTCTGGCGGTTGGCGTCGGCGTCAGTGACCGGCTCGACTGACGGGCGTTGGATGACCAGCATCTTGGTGGGTACTCCTCGCAGGGGCGTGCGACTTGAGGGAAGGTCGGGACTACTTCGAGTACAGCTCGACGATGAGCTGCTCGCGCACGGGCACGTCGATGTGCTCGCGCATGGGAATGTCGTACACCGTCACCGCGAAGGGATCGTCCGCGACCTTGTCGATCCACGGTGGCGGCTGACGGTCGAGGACGTCGCTGTTCCAGACGACGACGACCATCTCGCGAGACTTGGTGCTGAGCGAGATCTTGTCGCCCTTGCGAACCCGATAGCTGGGCACGTCGACCCGCTTGCCGTTGACCTGGACGTGGCCGTGGCTGACGAACTGGCGAGCCTGCGGGCGGGTGGACGCCCAGCCGGCGCGGTAGACGACGTTGTCGAGACGGAGCTCGAGCAGCTGGAGCATGATCTCGCCCGTGACACCCTTGCGGCGGCTGGCCTCGGCGAAGAGGTTGCGGAACTGCTTCTCGGTCAGGCCGTAGGAGAAGCGGGCCTTCTGCTTCTCCTGGAGCTGCGCGAGGTACTCCGAGGGCTGACCCCGACGGCGGGTGCGGCCATGCTCGCCCGGCGGGTAGGGCCGGCGCTCCATGGCGCGGTTCTCGCCCATGGTGCCCCACAGGTTCACGCCGAGACGGCGGGAGACACGGGCTTTGGGTCCGGTGTAACGACTCATCTCGTGCTCCTCAGACCCGACGCCGCTTGGGCGGGCGGCAGCCGTTGTGCGGGACCGGGGTGACGTCTTTGATCCCGGTCACCTCGATGCCGGTGCTCTGGATCGTGCGAATGGCGGTCTCGCGGCCCGAGCCCGGACCCTTGACCTGGACGTCGACCTTGCGGACGCCGTGCTCCATCGCCCGGCGGGCGGCCTGCTCGGCCGCGGTCTGGGCGGCGTACGGGGTGCTCTTCCGCGATCCCTTGAAGCCGACGTTCCCGGCCGAGGCCCACGACAGCACGTTGCCCTGCTGGTCGGTGATGGCGACGATCGTGTTGTTGAACGACGACTTGATGTGCGCGATGCCGTAGCTCACGTTCTTGCGCTCACGCTTGCGAGGACGGCGACCGCCCGCGGCTGGCTTTGCCATTACTTCGTGACCTTCTTCTTGCCGGCGACGGTCTTCTTGGGGCCCTTGCGGGTCCGGGCGTTGGTGTGGGTGCGCTGGCCACGGACCGGGAGGCCACGGCGGTGCCGAATGCCCTGATAGCACCCGATCTCCATCTTGCGCTTGATGTCGTTCTGGACCTCGCGGCGCAGATCGCCCTCGGTCTGGACGTTGGACTCGATGAAACCCCGCAACTTGGCGACCTCGTCGTCGGTCAGGTCGCGGACCCGGGTGTGTGGGTTCACGTCGACCTGCTCGCACGCGGTACGGGCGATGGTGCGGCCCACACCGAAGATGTAGGTCAGGGCGATCTCGGCCTGCTTGTCCCGAGGAATGTCGATGCCTGCGATACGTGCCATGGGGAGTCTTCAGCCCTGCCGTTGCTTGTGTCGGGGGTTTGTGCAGATCACGTGGACGCGGCCGTGCCGTCGCACGACCTTGCACTTCTCACAGATCTTCTTGACGCTGGGTCGAACCTTCATGAACAGGGTTTCTCTCACACGGGCCGGAACGGTCAGGAGGCCTGCCGCGCGGTCAAACCGCCAGCAGGCCGAAGGAAAACCCTAGCGCAGGGCCGACAACGGTCCAACTCCGCGCAGGGAGGTCCTGCCGGGACCCGTGGCCCGACGAACGGCGAGACTGTACCCCGTCCCCGGCCATGCGACGCGGAGGGTGCCGCCGAATCGACGCGTCAGGGGAGGGTGAGGATCTCGGGTCCGTGTTCGGTGATCGCGATCGAGTGCTCGACGTGGGCGGCGAGTGATCCGTCGGCTGTCGTGACCGTCCACCCGTCGGCCTCGAGAACGGTGGCGGGTTCACCCGCACACAGCATGGGCTCGACCGCCAGCACGTGACCGTCGCGAAGCTTCATCCCCCGGCCCGGCTTGCCGTGGTTGGGCACCTCGGGGCTCTCGTGCATGGCCTGGCCGATGCCGTGGCCGGTGTATTCGCGCACCACCGAGTAGCCGTGCTGTTCGGCGTGAGCTTGGACGGCCGCACCGATGTCGCCGACCCGGTTGCCGGAGACCATGGCGGCGATGCCGGCCTCCAACGATGCCTCGGCCGTGTCGATGAGTCGCTGGGAGTCGGCGTCGATGGAACCGACACCGACGGTGAACGCCGCATCGCCGTGCCAGCCGTCGACGATCGCTCCACAGTCGATCGACACGATGTCGCCCTCTTCGAGCGGGTCGTCGTTGGGGATGCCATGGACGATCACCTGGTTCGGCGATGCGCATATGACCGCCGGGTACCCGTGATAGTCGAGGAAGTTGGAGGTCGCGTGCCGCGTGGCCAGCACATCGCGCCCGATGCGATCGAGCTCGGCGGTGGTGACCCCCGGCCGGATCGCCCCGCGGATCCGCTCGTGCATCTCGGCGACCACCCGGCCGGCCCGGCGCATGACGGCGAGTTCTTCGACGGTCTTGCGTGCCGCCACGCCGGGTTCAGGCCCGCTTCGCGTCGATGGCGGCCAGCACGCGAGCCACGACCTCGTCGGGCTCACCCATGCCATCGACGACGACCAACAGGTCGCGTTCGGCGTACCACGCGGTGAGCGGCGTCGTGACCTCTTCGTACAGGTCGAGCCGGCGCTGAATCGCCTCTTCCTCGTCGTCCTCGCGCTGGACGACTTCGCCGCCGCACTTGTCGCAGGTCCAATTCGACGTGGGGGGTTCGTCGACCGAGTAGATGGTGCCGCATCCCTTGCACACGCGTCGGCTGGCGAGGCGCGGCAACACGACCGCAGTGGGCACGTCGAGATCGATCACCATCTCGAGGCTGCCATCGGTGATCGTCGCCAGCGCTTCGGCCTGACCGACCGTGCGCGGGAATCCATCGAGGACATAGCCGTGGTTCAGCGCATCCTCCTTGTGGAGCCGCTCGTCGACCACGCCGATCATCACCTCGTCGGGGACGAGATCGCCCGCCGCCATGAACTCGTTGGCCTTCGTGCCGAACGCGGTGCCTTCCTTGACCGCCAGCCGCAGCATGTCGCCGGTGGAGATGTGCGGGATGCCGAAGTGGGCAGCGAGTCGGGAACACTGGGTCCCCTTGCCTGCTCCCTGACGGCCGAGCATGACGAGGCGTGCTCCCGAGGTCATCTGCGGGACGTTAGCTGCCAATTTTTCCACCCGACGAAAACGGGTGGACGGCGCCAACGGTTCTCGTACGCCAGCGCCGCGGATTCCGTGACGCTCGGGCTGTGGAAATCGCGAACTACGAGAGGAAGCCTTCGTAGTTGCGCATCATGAGCTGGCTGTCGATCTGCTTCATCGTCTCGAGGGCGACGCCCACCGCGATGAGGATCGAGACGCCGCCGAAGGGGAACCGCTGCACGTCAGCGAACGCGAGCAGGATCGATGGGAGCAGGGCGATGCCGGCGACGAACAGGGCACCAGGAAGAGTGATGCGGCTGAGGATGCGAGCGAGGTAGCGCTCGGTCTGCGGACCCGGACGGATGCCGGGGATGTAGCCGCCCTGCTTGCGGATGGTGTCGGCCTGCTGGGCCGGGTCGAAGCTGATGGCGGTGTAGAAGTAGGCGAAGCCGATGATGAGCAGGCCGTAGGTGAAGATGTAGACGATGTTGTCGGGCTGGACGAGGTTGTTGTTGACCCACTCCTGCACCGATGCGCCCCAGCCGCTGGTGGGCAGGACCTGCGTGGCCAGCAGCGGCAGGTAGAGGATCGAGCTGGCGAAGATGACCGGGATCACGCCGCTCTGGTTGACCTTGAGGGGGATGTAGGTCGACTGACCGCCGTACATGCGTCGCCCGACGACCCGCTTGGAGAACTGCACCGGGATGCGCCGCTGCCCGAGTTCGACGAACACGATGGCCACCATCAGCAGCACCCCGATGGCGAACAGCGCGATGAGCAGGCCCCAACCGTTCTCGGCCCGGATGGCCGCGCCCTGGACCGGGATGGCTGACACGACCGAAGCGAAGATGAGCAACGACATTCCGTTGCCGATGCCCTTCTGGGTGATCAGCTCGCCCATCCACATGAGCAGTGCCGTGCCCGCGGTGAGGGTGAGGACCACGAGCAGGACCCGGGGCGGCGTGAAGTTGGGCAGCACGTCGATGTCGACCCCGCTGGTCGTCTGGCCGAGGAACCCACCGCCGCCGTTGTGGAAGATGAATGCGAGGCCGGTCGACTGGAGGAGCGCGATCGCGACCGTGAGGTAGCGCGTCCACTGGGTGATCTTTCGCTGACCGACCGCTCCCTGCTTCTGCCACTGCTCGAGGCGGGGAATGACCACCGTCAGGATCTGCATGATGATCGAGCTGGTGATGTACGGCATGATGCCGAGCGCGAACAGGGCGAACTGGGTGAGCGCACCCCCCGAGAACAGGGTGAGGAACCCGAGCACCCCGCCTGAGGCCTCGGCCTCTTCCTTCAACGCCTGCACGGCGTCGAGGTCGATGCCCGGCGCCGGGACCGCAGAACCCGCCCGATAGAGGGCGATGATCCCGATGGTGAACAGGATCTTGTTGCGGAGATCGGCGACCCGAACGACTCGGGCCAGGCTGCGAAGACTCTGGAGCACGGCGGTGAGCGCCCTTGGTGGCTAGCGGTTGGTGAACTGATTGCCCTTGGCCGGTGGGCGTCGATCGCCCCACGGCAGAGCAAGGATCTCGACGCTACCGCCCGCGGCGGTGATGGCGGCCTCGGCCGACTTCGACACCGCGTGGGCCTTGACGACGATGGCGCTGCTGATCTCGCCACGGCCGAGGATCTTCACGAGCGCACCCTTGCCGACCAGGCCCTTGCCGTACAACGACTCGGGCGTGACCTCGGTCAGGCCGGCCTCGGCCAGGGTGTCGAGGTTGATCGGCTGGTACTCGACCCGGAACGGGTTGTTGAAGCCGCGCTTCTTCGGCAGACGCATGTAGATCGGCGTCTGGCCACCTTCGAAACGGGCCGGGATCGTGCCCCGGGCCTTCTGGCCCTTCATGCCGCGGCCGGCGGTCTTGCCGCCCTTGCCGGCGATGCCGCGACCGACCCGACGTCGGGCCTTCTTCGAGCCCTCGGCGGGCTTCAGATCATGAACCTTCACGACTGCTCCTCGACTTCGATGAGGTGCGGGACCCGGGCGATCATCCCACGGATCTCGGGACGGTCGGGCAAGGTGTTGGTCTTGCCGATCCGGCCGAGGCCGAGGGCACGCAAGGTGCCACGCGTCTTGGGCTTGGCGCCGATGCCACTGCGCACCTGGGTGACCTTGAGTTCAGACATTGGATCGGACCTCCGGTGCGAGCGACGGAGCGCCAGCGGAGTTGCGGCCAGGTACGGCCTGCGTGGCCGGGGAACGCATCATGAGCCGGCTTCGGCCTTGTCGCGGCGCTTGCCGGTCTCGGACTCGCGATAGGCCTCGAGCATGCCCTTGGGCACGAACTCGTCGGCATCGAGGCCACGGAGGCGGGCGACCTCGTCGGGCCGCTTGAGGCTCTGCAGGCCCTGGATCGTCGCCCGAGCGACGTTGATGTAGTTGGACGAGCCGAGCGACTTGCAGAGCACGTCGTGGATGCCCGCCTCTTCGAGGATGACCCGTGCCGCGCCACCGGCGATGACACCGGTACCGGGCGATGCCGGCTTGAGCAGCACTCGACCGGCGCCGACCCGTCCGGTGATCGGGTGGGTGATGGTCGACCCGGCGAGCGGCACGTTGAAGAGGTTCTTGCGCGCCTCCTCGGTGCCCTTCTGGATCGCGAGCGGCACTTCCTTGGCCTTGCCGTAGCCGAGTCCGACGCGGCCGTTGCCGTCGCCGATCACGACCAGGGCGGTGAAGCTGAAGCGACGACCACCCTTGACGACCTTGGAGACCCGGTTGATGTTGATGACCCGCGACTCTCGAAGCGTGGCGTCGGTGGACTGGCGGGGGTTCTCGCGCGGCTCACGCTCACGCCGAGGCCGCTTGTCCCGCTGCTGATCTTGTCCTTGTCCCATGGTCTTCTCAGAACTCCAGTCCGGATTCGCGTGCGGCTTCGGCGAGTGCCGCGACCCGGCCGTGGTAGCGATAGCCACCACGGTCGAACACGACCTTCTCGATGCCCGCGGCCTTGGCCCGTTCGCCGACGAGCTGGCCGATCTTCTTGGCGGTGTCGATCGAGGTCCCGCTGCCGCGCAGGTCGGCCTCGTGGGTCGACGCCGACGCCAGCGTCACGGCCGCGTAGTCGTCGATGACCTGGGCAGTGAGGTGCTTGTTCGAGCGGTGCACGGCGAGGCGGGGCCGGTCGGCGGTTCCGACGATCTTCTTGCGGACCCGGTTGTGCCGGCGCTTGCGTGCCGTGGCCTTGTTCTTCGACATGGTCACGCCTCGTTCCGTTCCCCGGCCACGGAGGCCGCGGCTGGACGCTTCTCGATGCTCGACATTGTCACTTCCCGGCCTTTCCGGCCTTGCGGATGATCCGCTCGTCGATGTACTTGATGCCCTTGCCCTTGTAGGGCTCGGGCTTGCGGAAGCTTCGGATGTTGGCAGCGACCTGACCGACCAGCTGCTTGTCGATGCCTTCGACGATCACCTGCGTGGGCTGGGGCACGTCGAAGGTGACGCCATCGGGCGCCTGGTACTCGATCGGGTGGCTGAAGCCCAGCGCCAGCTGCAGCTTGTCCTTGCCCTTGGCCTCGGCGCGATAGCCGACACCGTTGATCTCGAGCTCCTTCTTGAAGCCGTTCGTCACACCTTCGACCATGTTGTTGATGAGTGAACGCACCAGGCCGTGGAGGGCCCGGCTCTGACGTTCGTCGTTCGGACGCTCGACGATCAGTTCGTCGCCGTCCTGGCGAACGCTGACCTCTCCGGGAATGGCGAGATCGAGCGATCCCTTGGGTCCCTTGACCGTCACGTCGACGCCCGAGATCGAGACCTCGACGCCGCTGGGAACGGGGATGGGACTGGTTCCTACACGAGACATGATCGGCCTACCAGACGTAACAGAGGATCTCGCCGCCCACGTGGGCCCGACGGGCCTCGCGGTCGGTCATGAGACCCTTGCTGGTCGAGAGAACGGCGACGCCGAGCCCACCGAGGACACGGGGGACTTCGTCGGCCCTGGAATAGACCCGGAGACCGGGCTTGGAGATGCGCTTCAGGCCCGAGATGGTGCGGGCGCGCTCGGGTGAGTACTTCATCGTGATGTCGAGCACCGTGCCGGGGCGATCGGGGACCTCGCTCACGGCGAAGTCGTCGATGTAGCCCTCCTTCTTCAGGATGCCGGCGAGGGCTTCCTTCAGCTTGGAGTTGGGCATGCGGCAGTCGTCGTGCATCGCCACGTTGGCGTTGCGGATGCGGGTCAGCATGTCGCTGATCGGGTCGGTCATCGTCATCGGAGCGAACCTCCAGTGCAAGGCTGACGAGGCACGAGGAAGCCGGCGGCGGCGGCCTCCGTGGCCGGGGAACGGAAAGAGTCAGTCATCGTCATGAGTTCTGTCCCTCCTTCACCAGCTGGCCTTGGTCAGGCCCGGGATCTCACCGGCGTGCGCGAGTTGGCGCAGGCAGATGCGACACAGGCCGAACTTGCGGTACACGGCGCGCGGGCGACCGCACTTCTGGCACCGGGTGTAGGCCCGGACCTTGTACTTGGGCTTGCGCTTGTTCTTCTCGATGAGCGCCTTCTTGGCCATTACTGATTCGATCCTTCGCGCTTGAACGGGAATCCGACGGCAGCGAGGAACGCACGCCCCTCGTCGTCGGTGCGGGCGGTGGTCACGATCGTGATGTCGAGACCACGAACGGTGTCGATGGTGTCGTAGTCGACCTCGGGGAAGATCAACTGCTCGTTGACGCCGAAGGTGTAGTTCCCCCGGCCGTCGAAGCTCTTGGTCGGCAGACCACGGAAGTCTCGGATGCGAGGCACCGAGACGGTGACCAGACGATCGAGGAACTCCCAGGCCCGGTCGCCCCGGAGGGTGACCTTGGCGCCGATGGCGTTGCCTTCGCGGAGCTTGAATCCGGCGATCGACGCCTTGGCGATGGTGGTGATCGGCTTCTGGCCGGAGATCACCGCCAGGTCGGCGACCGCGCCCTCGAGCAGCGACGGCTGGTCGACGGCTCCGCCGACGCCCATGTTCAGCACGATCTTGGAGAGCCGGGGCACCTCCATGACGTTGCCGAGGCCCAGGGACTCCTGGAGCTCTGCACGGAGCTTGGTCTCGAACTCGTCCTTCAAACGAGGCTTGGTTCCCACGTCGCTCATCAGTCGAGGTCCTTTCCGCACTTCTTGCAGACACGGAGCTTCGTGCCATCGCCCTCGATGCGATAGCCGACGCGAGTCGGCCCGCAGTCGGGGCACACGAAGGCGACGTTGGCGACCGGGATCGGCATGTCCTTGTCGATGATCCCGCCCTGCATGGTGGCGCTGGTCGGGGCCTGGTGCTTCTTGGCCACGTTGACCCCGTCGACGATGACCTTGCCCTTGGCCGGGATGGCGGTCATGACCTCGCCCTGTTTGCCGCGGTCCTTGCCCGAGAGCACCTGGACGACGTCACCCTTCTTGATCTTCATACCTTCCGCTCCCCGGGCTGTGTTGCCTCGGTCGTTCGCAGGCTCTCTCCCTGATCGGACGGGCGCTGGCGTTTCTCCTCGTCCGAGGAGGCCGCGATTCTCTTGATCTGCATCACAGGACCTCCGGGGCGAGTGAGACGATGCGCATGAACTTCTTGTCCCGCAGCTCTCGACCCACCGGGCCGAAGATGCGGGTGCCACGGGGCTGCTCCTGATCGTTGATCAGCACCGCGGCGTTCTCGTCGAAGCGGATGTAGCTGCCATCGGGACGGCGGCGTTCCTTCTTGGTCCGGACGACGACACACTTGACGACCTCGCCCTTCTTCACCGCGGCACCGGGGATGGCGTCCTTCACCGTGGCGACGAAGACGTCGCCGATGCCGGCGTAGCGACGCTTCGAACCGCCGAGCACCTTGATGCACAGCACCTCGCGTGCGCCACTGTTGTCGGCGATCTTGAGACGTGACTCCTGCTGGATCATCGGGCACGCTCCAGGATCTCGAGCAGACGCCAGCGCTTGCTCTTGCTCAGCGGACGCGTCTCGACGATGCGGACCCGGTCGCCGACCTTGGCGTCGTTGGTCTCGTCGTGGGCGTAGAACTTCTTCGAACGCTGCATCGTCTTGCCGTAGCGCGCATGCGGCTTGCGGCTGGTCACGGTGACGACCGCAGTCTTCTCCATGCCGGTCGAGGTCACGATCCCCTCGCGCACCTTGCGGGCGCCGCGCTCGGCGGTCTCGGCAGTCTGGGTGTCGGCCATCAGACGGTCTCCTCGGTCTGTGCGGCCTCAGCCGCAGCGATCTCTCGGGCCCGGATCTCGGTCATGATGCGGGCCACGTCACGGCGGACCTGTCCCAGCCGGGACGAGTTGTCGAGCTGTCCGGTCACGTGCTGGAAGCGCAGGTTGAACAGCTCTTCTTTGGTGTCGCCCAACCGGTCGAGGAGGGCGGCATCGTCGAGTGTGGTGATGCTCTTGTCGCGTGCCATCAGAGCTCTTCCTCCCGCATCACGAAGCGGGCCTTGATGGGCAGCTTCTGGATGGCCCGGTCGATCGCGGCGCGAGCCACCTCGGGGTCCGGGTAGCTCAGCTCGAACATGATCCGGCCGGGCTTGACCCGGGCGACCCAACGTTCGGGGTTGCCCTTGCCAGAACCCATGCGGGTCTCAGCGGGCTTCTCGGTCACGGGCATGTCGGGGAAGATCTGGATCCAGACCTTGCCGCCACGCTTGATGTGACGAGTCATCGCGATTCGGGCCGCCTCGATCTGGCGAGCGGTGATCCATCCGGGCTCGAGCGCCTGGATGCCGTATTCGCCGAAGTTGACCTCGGTCCCACCCTTGGCCTGTCCCTTGAGACGGCCGCGCTGGTGCTTGCGATGAGCGACTTTCTTGGGCATCAACATGTTCAGCGCCTCCTAGTCGTCGCTCTGCCGGAAATGCGGCGTTTCGGTGTGCTCGCGGGTCTGGCGCTCGATCTCTTCTTCTTCGGCCAACAGCCGTTCGAGCTCGGGATCGGCTTCCTTGATGAGCGGCTCGGCCTCGACCGGCACCTCGACGCCCTCTTCGGGCGTCCGCTGACGACCGGCAGCCGACGACACGACCTTCCGCGGTCCTTCGGCTCCGCTGGCCTCACCGACGGCCATGGCTGCTTCGCGCTCGATCTTGTCGGAGGCGCTGCTCTTGTAGGGGAGGATGTCGCCCTTGTAGAGCCACACCTTCACGCCGATGCGTCCGGCCGACGTCTTCGCCTCACGGAACCCGTAGTCGATGTCGGCTCGGAGCGTGTGCAGCGGCACCCGTCCCTCGCGGTACCACTCGGTCCGGCTCATCTCCGAGCCACCGAGGCGGCCCGAGCACTGCACCCGGATGCCGAGCGCACCGTTCTTCTCGGCGGCCTGCACCGCACGCTTCATGGCCCGCCGGAACGCCACACGGCCGGCGAGCTGGTCGGCGACGCCTTGGGCGATCAGCGCAGCGTCGAGCTCGGGCTGCTTGATCTCCTGGATGTTGAGCTGCACCTTGGGGTTGCCGGTGATCTCGGTGAGCCCGGCGCGGAGACGGTCGGCCTCGCTGCCTCGGCGGCCGATCACGATGCCGGGACGGGCGGTGTGCACGTCGATACGGAGCTTGTCGCGGGTTCGCTCGATCTCGATGCGGCTGATGGCCGCATGCGGGAGGTCGCGCATGACGTAGTCGCGGATCTTCCAGTCCTCGATGACGAACTTGCGGTACTCGTCGCGGTCGGCGAACCAACGCGACTTCCACTCGGTGGTGACGCCCAGGCGGAACCCGTACGGATTGATCTTCTGACCCATTACTTCGAACCTTCGTCGGCGGCGCCATTCTCGGCGTCGGTTTCGGCTTCGTTCTTCACGTCGTCATCGCTTTCGTCGTCGTCAGCGCCGCTGTCCTCAGGTTCGCCTTCGGCATCCGCTCCGGCTTGTGCTGCTGCTTCGGCTGGCGCCTCCGCAGCCTCATCAGACGTGGATTCGTCTGCGGCCTCGTCGGCATCTTCTTCGGAGCGCTCTTCGTCCTTCACGGCCTTGTCCGCGGCGTCACTGCTGTCGGCGGTCTCGTCGGTTACGGCTTCGATCTCGTCGTCGACTTCTTCGTCGTCGTGGTCGTGGTCCTGGCTGGCGGCCACACGCTTGGCGCGGCGCTCGGCCTCCTGCTGGCCTCGGCGGCGAGCCGCACGACTCCCCGGGATGTTCTCCTGCTTGGCCTGGTGCTGGTCGAGCATCTCCGTCGGCATCGGGCTCACGATGATCGTGATGTGACAGGTGCGCTTGCGGATCTTGGTCGCACGACCGCGGGCACGTGGGCGGAACCGGTAGAGCGTCTTGCCCTCGTCGGCGAAACAGGCCGACACGTAGAGGCCCTCGGGATCGAGTTCGTCGTTGTGGGCGGCGTTGGCGATGGCCGAATCGAGCAGGCCACCGATGACCTCGGCGGCGTGGCGGTCGCTGAAGTCGAGGATGTCGTGGGCTGCGTCGGTCGGGAGCCCACGGATGAGGTCGAGCACCACTCGGGCCTTCTTCGCGGACATCCGGATGTGGCGGACCGACGCCCGGGTGCCCGGACGCTCGTTGGTCTTGACGCCGAACGCCGGCATCAGCGCCTCCCCGTGGAGCGTTCCTGGCCGGCGTGGAACCGGAAGGTCCGCGTCGGGGCGAATTCGCCGAGCTTGTGCCCGACCATCGCCTCGGTGATGTAGACGGGCACGTGCTTGCGGCCATCGTGCACCGCGATGGTGTGCCCCACCATGTCGGGGATGATCGTCGAGCGACGACTCCAGGTCTTGATGACCTTCTTTTCGTTCTGGGCGTTCAGCGCGTCGACCTTCTTGATGAGATGGTCGTCGACGAACGGACCCTTCTTGAGTGACCTTGGCATCGCTACCTCCGCGACCCGCGCGTACGGCGACGCCGGACAATGAGCTTCTGGGACGGCTTGTTCTGATTGCGGGTTCGGCCCTCGGGCTTTCCCCAGGGGGAGACCGGATGGCGGCCACCCGAGGTCTTGCCCTCGCCGCCACCGAGGGGGTGATCGACCGGGTTCATGGCGACGCCGCGGGTCTGGGGCTTGACGCCCTTCCACCGGTTGCGGCCCGCCTTGCCGATCTGGACCAACTCGGCCTCGGCGTTGCCGACCTCACCGACGGTCGCCCGGCAGTCGATCGGGACCCGGCGCATCTCGGTGCTCGGCAGCCGCAGGGTGGCGTAGTCGCCTTCCTTGGCGACCAGTCGCACCGCGTTGCCGGCGCTGCGGCCCATCTTGCCGCCACCACCGGGACGCAACTCGACGTTGTGCACCGTGGTACCGACGGGGATGTAGCGCATCGGCAGGGCATTGCCCGGCTTGATCTCGGCGCCCTGACCCGACTGGAGGGTGTCGCCGACCTCGACCCCTCGCGGCGCCAGGATGTAGCGCTTCTCGCCGTCGAGGTAGTGGAGCAACAGGATGCGGCAGTTGCGGTTGGGGTCGTACTCGATCGAGTGCACCTTGGCGGGCACGCCGTCCTTGTTCCGACGGAAGTCGATCATCCGGTACTGCTGCTTGTGGCCGCCGCCGCGATGACGGGCGGTCTTGCGGCCGTAGCTGTTCCGGCCACCGGTCCGGGGCTTGGGAGCCAGCAACGACTTCTCGGGGGTCGTCGTGGTGAGCTCGGAGAAGTCCGAGACGGTCTGGAACCGTCGACCGGGACTGGTGGGCTTGCGCTTGCGGAGTGCCATGTCGGATCAAGCCTCGAACAGTTCGATGGAGTCGCCGACGGCCAACGTGACCAGGGCGCGCTTGGTGTCGGAGAGCTTCGAGTAGCCACCGCTGCGGCGGTCGCGCTTCTTCTTGCCCTTGCGGTTCATGGTGTTCACCTTCAGGACGGTGACACCGAAGATGTCTTCGACGGCCTCCCGGATCTCGGGCTTGGTGGCCGAGGGGTGGACCTTGAAGGTGTAGACGTTGGTCTCGAGCAGGCCGTAGCTCTTCTCGGACACGACCGGTTCGATGATCACATCACGCTTGTCTCTCATTTCACAGCCCCCTCTGCGCTGCTTGAAGCCTCGTCGGCTCCTGCGTCGCTGTCCTCGGCTTCGCCTTCGGCATCCGCACCGGTCTTCGCTGCTGCTTCGGCTGGCGCCTTCGCAGCCTTGCTGCTGCTCTTGCTCTTGGTTTCAGCGGACGCCGTTGCGTCGCCACCGCCCGGGAGGGTGGCTTCGGTGAAGACGAGCCAGTCGCTCACCAGGACGTCGTAGGGGTTCAGCTCGCCGGTGGTGAGCACGTGCACCTCGGGAAGGTTGCGGAAGCTCTTCCACACCGGTCCGTCGACCTGGTCGGTGCCGACCACCAGGACCACACGGCCGTCGAGCTCGAGTGCCGACAGCAGCGCCTTGGCCGACTTGGTGCTCGGCTCGGAGATTCCCCAGTCGTCGAGGACGACGACCTTGTCCTCTGCTGCCCGATCGGACAGCGCGGACCGCAGGGCCAGCTTCTTCATCTTCTTCGGCGTCTTCTGGTCGTACTTGCGGGGCTTCGGGCCGAGGGCCACGCCGCCACCACGCCACTGCGGCGAACGGATCGAACCCTGACGGGCACGGCCGGTGCCCTTCTGGCGCCACGGCTTCGCACCGCCGCCCCGCACCTCGGCACGGGTCTTGGTGCTCTGGGTCCCGGCACGCTTGGCGGCCAGCTGAGCCGTCACGACCTGGTGCATCACCGGGACGTTGGGTTCGATGCCGAAGGTCGCCTCGTCGAGGTCGACACTGCCGGCCTCGGCGCCCTTGGCGTCGCGCATCTTGATGGTCGGCATCGTCAGTTCCCCTTCACCGCGTCGCGGATGAGGACCATGCCGCCACGAGGGCCGGGTACCGAGCCCTTGACCAGGAGCACTTCCCGTTCGGGATCGGCCTCGACCACGGTCAGGTTCAGCGTGGTGACCTTGTCGCCACCCATCCGACCCGGCATCCGTTGGCCCTTGAAGACCCGGCTGGGCGTCGCACAGGCGCCGATGGCTCCGGGGGCCCGGTGCACGCGATGGGCACCGTGGCTCGCAGGCAGGCCGCTGAAGCCGTGCCGCTTCATGGCGCCGGCGAATCCCTTGCCCTTGCTCACGGCGGTGACATCGACGATCTCGCCGCTGGAGAGGAGGTCGACCTTGAGCTCCTGGCCCACCTCGAAGTCGTCGACCGAGTCGATCCGCAGCTCGACAAGCTTGGTCCCGGGGTCAACCGACGCCTTCTCGAAGTGGCCGGCCTCGGGTGAGGTCACTCGGCTCTTCTTCTTGACGCCATAGGTGACCTGGAGGGCGCTGTAGCCGTCGCGTTCGGGCGTCTTGATCTGCACGATGCGGCAGGTCGGCACGCTGACGACGGTGACGGGAACGACGTGATCGTCGTCATCCCACACCTGGGTCATGCCGACCTTCTCGCCGACGATTGCTTTGTTCGCCATTGCAGCGTTCTTTCTGCGGTTCGAATTGTCTCGAGGACGGGAGCGACGGTGGCCACTCACGCAGACGCTCCGCACGGGGATGGCCCCGGCGGAGCGTGCTTTGAAGTTGTGCCGGGCGGTTCCCACCGGGGGTGGGCCTCTCCGGACGTCGGTTGCAGTACGTTCGATTCGGGCGGTCGGCCAGAAGCCGACGGGCACGAAGAAGCAAGACTAGGGCGGGCCGTTGGTCGCGTCCAACTCGCGGACGGTTCTTCGGCAGTCTCTCGAATCGGCATGGAAGGCTCTGGCCATGGAAGCGCCGGTCCTGTTGAGCATCTCGGTGCAAGGGCACCGGATCGACGACCTCACCGGTCGGGCCTGGCTCGCCGGGGCCACAGGCATCGCCGAGGAGTGGATCGCGGGAAACGAGCAGGTCCGACTCCTCGTCTCCTGCCGCGCCGGCGGACCAGGCCGCCGTCGCCCTCGCCCTCGGCGGCGACGCCACGGAAGTCGATTCGTGGACTCCGGTGGTCAAACGGGTCGCCGTGGAGTTCGAGGGCCGACCCATCGACCTCGACGTCCCGGCCAACGTGTTCGGCGACGGCGCCCACCCGACCACGGCGACGTGCCTCGGGTTGGTCTCGGACCTCGTGCACGCCGGCGACCGGGTCCTCGACCTCGGCTGCGGCGCCGGCCTGCTCACCGTGGCTGCGGCACAGCGCGGTGCGCTGGTCACCGCGGTCGATGTCTGGGAACCCGCCGTCGCGGTGACGAAGGTCAACGTCGAGCGCTCGGACCTGACCGATCGGGTGACGATCGAGCAGCGCTCGATCGAACCCACCGATCAGGCCGATGCCGTGTTCGCCAACATCGGTGCGGCCACCCTGATCGAGCTGGCGCCGGCGCTCCTGGCCGCGACCACCGGGCCCATCGTCCTCAGCGGCCTGCTCGAGCACCAGGTCGACGACGTGGTCGACGCCTTCGCCGGGCGCGAGGTCGGCCCCTCACTGATCGTCGACGGGTGGGCAACCCTCGTCGTGCGCTGACCCGCCGGAGGCGGCGTGCGCTGCATCGATCCGCGCCCCGAGCCGGGGCGATCGGGCTATGCCTGCTGGATCTTGATCTCGATGTCGACGCCGGCCGGCAGTTCGATGCGCTGGAGGCTGTCGACGGTCTTGGGGTTCGGGTCGACGATGTCGATCAGGCGCTTGTGGATGCGCATCTCGAAGTGCTCGCGACTGTCCTTGTCCTTGTGCGGCGAGCGGATGACCGTGTAGCGGTGCTTCTCGGTGGGCAGCGGGATGGGCCCCCGCACCGATGCCTGGGTCCGGACGACGGTTTCGACGATCTTCTTGGTCGACTGGTCGATGACCTCGTGGTCGTACGCCTTCAGGCGGATTCGGATCTTCTGGCTTTCGGCCACGTCGGCACTCCACTCGCTTGTCAAGGAACCCACTCGACCGATCGGGCGGGTGGAAGCGAAGACGATAGCCATCCGGCGCCCGTCGGGACCAAACGCCGCCCAGCCCGCGAGCAAATCTACGATGCAGGGCCGACCGTTGAGCGAGAGGTGCCTCGATGTCCGACGAACCGATCCACGACCCCAACGCTCCGGCGCGGCCGCCACCTGCGACCTATCCCGACGCGCCACCACAGCGCGCGGCACCGCCACCTCCACCGCCACCCCCACCAGCTCCGCCACCCCAACCAGCTCCGCCGCCACCGCCACCTGCTCCACCACCACCTCCGCCCCCACCCCCGACGGCGGCGCCGGCGCCACCCGGCTGGGTCGAGCCCGGCGGCGCGACGGGCTGGTCACCGAGCCCGGTCGAGTCGGCACCGGGGATCCCGAGCGAACCGGACTGGACCCATCAGCCCTGGGCGCCGACACCGCCGCCGAACCAGCAGGGCTGGGGGCAGGCATCGGCACCGACCCGACTGCAACCGATCGGTGGCCTCGCCACCGCCGCCAAGGTGGCCTTGGGGGTCATGACCGTGCTCAGCGCGGTGTCGGTCGCGCTCGAGGTCAACTACGCGTCGAAGATCGACAGCCTCTTCAACGGTGACGGCAGCTTTGCCGAGGCGCTCGATGCCGAGGACCTCCGCGGTGGATTCTCGGCCGTGTTCGTCATCGGTACCCTCGTCACCGCGGTGCTGTGGGTGCTCTGGGTCCAACGGGCTCGGGCCAACGCGACCGCGCTCGGTGCCGCCGGACAGCGCCAGACCGACGGGATGGCCGTCGGAGGATGGTTCATCCCGCTGGCCAACGTCGTCATCGGGAAGCTGGTGCTGAACGACCTGTGGCGGGCCAACGACCCGACGGTGCCCAGCGGCTACCGCATCGAAGGTCGGCCCGTCTCGGGGTTGATCAACGCATGGTGGGTGTTGTGGATGATCGGCTGGTGGGTCTCGCGCGGCTTCGTCGCGGCGACCGATGCCGCGTTCGACGACTTCGATGTCGAGGGCGCGCTGAATCTGGTCCGAATCAACGCGTTCATCGAGACCGGATTCGTCGTCGCTGCGATCCTGGCCATCCTCATCGTCAGCCAGATCACCGCCCACCAGCGAGAACGGGCCGCCATCTTCGGGATCACACTCGACTGAGCCCGGGCGCGAGTCGACCCCCGGGATGAACCCGGGGGTCGACTCGAACGCTTGGGGCTCGGCCCCGGTCCTACTTGAGGATCTTGGTGACCCGCCCGGCACCCACCGTCCGGCCACCCTCACGAATCGCGAACCGCAACCCCTCATCCATCGCGATCGGATCGATCAACTCCACCGTCATGTCCGTGTTGTCACCCGGCATACACATCTCGGTCCCCTCCGGCAACGTCACCGAACCCGTGATGTCCGTCGTCCGAAAATAGAACTGCGGCCGATAATTGCTGAAGAACGGCTTGTGACGACCACCCTCCTCCTTCTTCAACACATACACCTGCGCCTCGAAATCAGTGTGCGGCGTGATACTGCCCGGCTTCGCCAACACCTGACCCCGCTCCACATCCTCCTTGTCGATCCCCCGCAGAAGCGCACCGATGTTGTCCCCCGCCTGCCCCTGATCCAGAAGCTTGCGGAACATCTCCACACCCGTACACGTCGTCGACTGCGTGTCACGAATCCCGATGATCTCGATCTCATCACCGGTGTTCACCACACCCTGCTCGACCTTGCCCGTCACCACCGTCCCCCGACCCGTGATCGAGAACACATCCTCGATCGGCATCAAGAACGGCTTGTCCAACTCACGCTCAGGCTCAGGCACATAGGAATCAACCTGCGCCATCAACTCCATCACCTGATCACCAGCCGCCTCATCACCCTCCAACGCCTTGAGCGCAGACACCGGAACCACCGGCGCGCCATCACCATCGAACTCCTGGTCCGACAACAACTCACGCACCTCCATCTCCACCAACTCGATCAACTCATCATCATCAACCATGTCGACCTTGTTCAACGCCACCACGATCGCCGGCACCCCCACCTGCCGAGCCAACAACACATGCTCACGCGTCTGCGGCATCGGACCATCAGTCGCCGCCACCACCAGAATCGCCCCATCCACCTGAGCCGCACCCGTGATCATGTTCTTGATGTAATCCGCATGCCCCGGCATGTCCACATGCGCGTAATGACGATTATCCGTCTCATACTCAACATGAGAGATGTTGATCGTGATCCCCCGCTCACGCTCCTCAGGCGCCTTGTCAATGTTCTCGAACTCAGTGAAATTGTTCCCATCCACCCGATCCGACAACACCTTCGTGATCGCCGCCGTCAACGTCGTCTTCCCATGGTCGATATGACCCATCGTCCCAACATTCAAATGCGGCTTCGTCCGCTCGAACTTCTCCTTGGACATGACGTGTGCTCCTCAGTGCTTTCTTGGATTCGGGTAGGGGTAGAGAGAGGGGTCGATCATTCGCCGCGCACGCGGGTGACGATCTCTTCCTGAACGGACTTCGGGGTCTCCTGGTAGGAGTCGAACTGCATGGTGTAGCTGGCCCGGCCCTGGGTGCGGGACCGGAGGTCGCCCACGTAGCCGAACATCTCGGACAGCGGCACGAGCGCATCGACGACTTGGGCCGAGCCCCGCTGGGTCATGCCGCCGACCTGGCCGCGGCGGGAGTTGAGGTCGCCGATGACGTCGCCCATGTACTCCTCGGGGGTCACGACCTCGACCGAGAAGATGGGCTCGAGCAGCACCGGCTTGGCGGTGCGGGCCGCTTCCTTGAACACCATCGAGCCCGCGATCTTGAAGGCCATCTCGGAGGAGTCGACGTCGTGGTACTTGCCGTCGGTGAGCGTGGCTCGGACATCGACGGTCGGATAGCCGGCGAGGACGCCGGCATCGAGCGACGACTGGATGCCGGCGTCGACCGACCCGATGTACTCCTTCGGGATGCGGCCGCCGGTGATCTTGTCGATGAACTCGTAGCCGCCACCGGGACCCGTGGGCTCGAGGTCGATGGTGACCTCGGCGAACTGGCCCGAGCCACCGGTCTGCTTCTTGTGGGTGTAGGTGTACTTCTTGACCGGCTTGGTGATGGTCTCGCGATAGGCGACCTGGGGCTTGCCCACGGTGGCGTCGACCTTGAACTCGCGCAGCATGCGATCCACCAGGACCTCGAGGTGCAACTCGCCCATCCCGGCGATGATGGTCTGCGCGGTCTCCTCGTCGGTGTGGACCACGAAGGTCGGGTCCTCCTCGGAGAGCGCGCCGAGGGCCTTCGACATCTTGTCCTGGTCGGCCTTGGTCTTCGGCTCGACGGCAACCCGGATGACCGGCTCGGGGAACTCGAGCTGCTCGAGAACGATCGCCGCGTCGGGATCGCAGATGGTGTCGCCTGTGCGGGTGTCCTTCATCCCGATGCCCGCCACGATGTCGCCGGTGACCGCTTCGTCGCGATCGATGCGGTCGTTGGCGTGCATCTCGAGGATGCGGCCGATGCGCTCCTTGTTGGACGTGCGGGCGTTGAGCACCGTGCCGCCCTTCTCGAGGCGGCCCGAGTAGACCCGGAAGTAGGTGAGGCGACCCACGTGCGGGTCGGTCTGGATCTTGAACGCGAGGGCGGCGAACGGCTCGTCGTCGTTCGGTTGACGAACGAGCTCCTCCTTGCCCGGAAGATCCATGCCATTGATCGACCCGACGTCGATGGGCGAGGGCAGGTAGTCGACCACGGCATCGAGGAGCGGCTGCACGCCCTTGTTCTTGAAGGCGGTGCCGTTGAGGATCGGCACGATCTCGCCGGCGAGCGTCCCGGCCCGCAGTGCGGACTGGCAGTCCTCGAACGTGATCTCCTCTTCGCCGACGAACTTCTCGAGGATGTTCTCGTCGAAGGTCCCGAGCGCGTCGATGAGCTCTTCGCGGTACTGCGCGGCCTCGTCGGCCATGTCGGCCGGGATGTCCTGCTCTTCGTAGGTGGCGCCGAGATCCTTCTCGTCGGTGGTCGGCGGCCACACGAGCGCCTTCATCCTGACGAGGTCGATCACACCTGCGTAGTTGCCCTCCGAGCCGATCGGCAGCTGGAGCACGGCGCAGGTCGCTCCGAGGCGGTCCTTGATGCTGTCGAGGGCACCGTAGAAGTCGGCACCGGTGCGGTCCATCTTGTTGATGAAGCACATCCGAGGAACGTGGTACTTGTCGGCCTGGCGCCACACCGTCTCGGTCTGCGGTTCGACGCCGGCGACGCCGTCGAACACCGCAACGGCACCATCGAGCACGCGGAGCGAGCGCTCGACTTCGACGGTGAAGTCGACGTGGCCGGGGGTGTCGATGATGTTGATCGTGTGGTCACGCCACTCGCACGTGGTGGCCGCCGAGGTGATGGTGATGCCTCGCTCCTGCTCCTGCTCCATCCAGTCCATGGTCGCGGCGCCGTCGTGGACCTCGCCGATCTTGTAGGACTTGCCGGTGTAGTAGAGGATCCGCTCGGTCGTCGTGGTCTTGCCCGCGTCGATGTGGGCCATGATCCCGATGTTCCGGGTGTCGGCGAGGTTGTGACGGCGCTTGGCCATGACGTTCAGGTCTCTCTGTTCGAAAACGAGTCGAGCGGGTCCTGGTCAGGACCCGCTCATCCGGTCACACGCCCGGGGGCGTGCCCCCGGATGAGGGGCGTGTCTACCAGCGGTAGTGGGCGAAGGCCTTGTTGGAGTCGGCCATCTTGTGGAGATCTTCCTTGCGCTTGACGGAGGCACCGACGGCGTTGGAGGCATCGAGCAGTTCGTTGGCCAGACGTTCGGACATCGAGCGCTCGCGCCGCTGGCGCGAGAAGGTGACGATCCACCGCAGCGAGAGGGTGCCGGCCCGACGAGGCTTGACCTCGACCGGCACCTGGTAGGTGGCGCCACCGACGCGACGGCTGCGCACCTCGAGCTGCGGACGAACGTTGTCGACCGCTCTCTTGAGCGTGGCGATCGGCTCGCCGCCCGTCTTGGTCTCGATGATGTCGAGGGCTTCGTAGACGATGTTCTCGGCGGTCCCGCGCTTGCCGTGCTGGAGCACCTTGTTGACCAGCTGGGTCACGATGACCTCGTGATAGACGGGGTCGGGCATCAGCGCCCGGCGGGGGGCCGGTCCCTTGCGAGGCATGCCTAGCCCTCCTTCTTGGCGCCGTAGCGGCTGCGGGCCTGCTTGCGATCGCGCACGCCGGCGGTGTCGAGGGTGCCGCGGATGATCTTGTAGCGCACGCCTGGCAGATCCTTCACTCGTCCGCCACGAACCATGACGATCGAGTGCTCCTGCAGGTTGTGGCCTTCCCCCGGGATGTAGGCGGTGATCTCCATGCCGCTGGTCAGCCGGACTCGGGCGACCTTGCGAAGGGCCGAGTTCGGCTTCTTCGGCGTGTAGGTGGACACGCGGGTGCAGACACCGCGGCGCTGCGGCGCGCCCTTCAGTGCGGGGGTCTTGCCCTTTGCGGGGCGTGCCTTGCGGCCCTTGCGGACCAGCTGCTCGATCGTGGGCAACGGAGATGAACCTCGTAGCAATCTTCTGGAGAACGGCCACGCACAAGGGCGCGCATGGCCAGCAGAACATGGTAGGAGCTACCCGCTCGGCGCGCCAAGTTGCATCAGTCCATGTCGTACCCGGGATCGTCGGCTCCCGTGTCCACGGGTTCGGGCTCGTAGTCGGGCTCGGGTTCGGGCTCGTAGTCGGGCTCGAGTGCGGAGTCGTCGAACGGGTCGGTGGGCTCGTCCATGCCGAGGGGTGCGGTCGAGGTCTCCTCGGGCGGCGTCACCTCGTCACCTTCGTACTCCGGCCCGGTCGGAGCTGCGGTGTCGCTCGACGTCGCACCGCCGGTCCCGAAACCGTCGTCGTCCACGTACGAGTCGTCCATCCCGGAGTCGGCAGACTCGGCCATGTCGCCGCTGCCGTAGCCGTCGTCTGCGCCGGTGCCCATCTCGTCGCCCGTCGGAGAATCCGTCGGCGCGTCACCCTCGCCGAAGGACAGGTCGTCGAGTTCGTCGGTGATGTCCTCCACGACGTCCGCGGCGTCGTCGGCCTCGGCCCGTTCGGCCTCGGCGACCTCCTCGAGCTCGTCGGCGACCTCGTCGGCCGCCTCGGCCTCCGCCTTCTCGGTCTCGAGCACCTCCTCGGCGTCGGCGAGGTCGTCCAACTCCGCAACCAGATCGGCCTCGGCGTCGCGGACGTCGGCATCTTCGGCCGCGATCGTACGACGAGCATCCATCACGTCGGCGGCCTCCTCGGCCGATGTCTCCCTGGCCTTGGCCAGCTGCTGTTCCTCGACCCGCAACGTCGCCTCGGCCTGAGCAAGCTGTCGCTCGAGATCGCGGACACCCGGATCGGCGGGCCGCGCCGCCTCACGGCCGAGTTGTGAGGGTTCACGGCCCGGCGCCGACCGCGACAGATCGGGGGAGCTCAGTCGCGACATCGGATCGACCTGGCTTCTCGGATCGATCGTGGGTGACTTCGTGTCACCCTTGGCCTCGGCGAGCTGTGACCGCAGCCGTTCGACGTCGGCCCTCGCCGCCGACACCTGACGAGAGGCCTCGACCTCGGCGCTGCGTGCGGCCCGATAGTCGGACAACTCGTCGGCGTAGTCGGCGCGGGCGTCGACGGCCTCTGCCAGTTCCTTGTCGAGCACCTCCTTCGCCTCGGTGACGTCGTCGTAGGCAGCGTCGACGGCCACCTCGGCCTCCATGACGTCGGCGGCCTCGTCGTCTGCCGTCATCCGCGCCTCGGCGGCGGCTGCCTCGGCCTCGACCGCCTCCATCGCCTCGGCCTCGGCCTCCTCGGTCGTGTACCCGAGGTCTTCGGTGAGTTGGGTCACCTGCTCGTCGAGGTCGTCGGGGTCGTAGTCGTCCGGTGGCTCGTACGTTCCCTCGTCGCCTCCGTAGCCGTACTGATCGAGGTCGATGGTCTGGCCGGTCGGTTCACCGTTCGGCGACGAATACACCTCACCGGACTCCAGATCCACCCACTCGCGGCAGCCGCTCACCTAAACCCGTCTCACCACCCTCATCGATCAACGCCCACCGATCCGGATCATGGGTCAACAACTGCCCCGACGCCGGATCCAACGCCAGCGTCTCCAGGTCCACATCCTCCCAACCCGGCAACAACTCCTCGGTTTCGGGATCCATGATCCCCGCTGCCATCAAATACTGATTCTGGGTGAACGAATCGAGCTGATCCAACGTCGGATACTGCACCGAACTCCTCGATGACCGCACCATCAGCACCAACCCACCCACCCAACCCGGGCACATAGGTCGCCAGACCCTGGTCGGTCTCGATAAACCTCACATCCTCGGGCGGACCATCTCCCGACAACACCCCGACCACCGCACCGTCATCGTCATAGATCGCACCCGACGACAGATCCAACATCCCCGTCGCATGCACCTCACCCGACGACGCCACATCCCGGATCAATCGAATACCCCATCCGATACGCCGGCGAATCGATGTCCATCACCACCTGGGTCGGCACCGGATCCGGCTCCGCCCCACCCGGAGACACCGCAACCCCCAACGTCTCGGTGTTCAACCACACCGACCCGACATCAGACTCCACCTCCACCCACACCGAACCCGACGCCACCAACGACGACGAATCAACCTCCACCAAAGCGTCATGCGTGCCGTCGTGACCAGCAGAGAGGTCGATGGTCTGGCCGGTCGGTTCACCGTTCGGCGACGAATACACCTCACCGGTGTCGCGATCGACCCACTCCGGCGGACGCTCACGATGGTCCCCTTGCTTAGACCGATCGACCAACGCCCACCGATCCGGATCATGGGTCAACAACTGCCCCGACGCCGGATCCAACGCCAGCGTCTCCAGGTCCACATCCTCCCAACCCGGCAACAACTCCTCGGTTTCGGGATCCATGATCCCCGCTGCCATCAAATACTGATTCTGGGTGAACGAATCGAGCTGATCCAACGTCGGATACTGCACCGAACTCCTCGATGACCGCACCATCAGCACCAACCCACCCACCCAACCCGGGCACATAGGTCGCCGACACCCTGGTCGGTCTCGACAAACCTCACATCGTCGGGCGGACCATCACCCGACAACACCCCGACCACCGCACCGTCATCGTCATAGATCGCACCCGACGACAGATCCAACATCCCCGTCGCATACAGCTCACCCGACGACGCCACATCCGGATCAATCGAATACCCCATCCGATACGCCGGCGAATCGATGTCCATCACCACCTGGGTCGGCACCGGATCCGGCTCCGCCCCACCCGGAGACACCGCAACCCCCAACGTCTCGGTGTTCAACCACACCGACCCGACATCAGACTCCACCTCCACCCACACCGAACCCGACGCCACCAACGACGACGAATCAACCTCCACCAAAGCGTCATGCGTGCCGTCGTGACCAGCAGAGAGGTCGATGGTCTGCGCCGGTCGGTTCACCGTTCGGGGACGAATACACCTCACCGGTGTCGCGATCGACCCACTCCGGCGGACGCTCACGATGGTCCCCTTGCTTAGACCGATCGACCAACGCCCACCGATCCGGATCATGGGTCAACAACTGCCCCGACGCCGGATCCAACGCCAGCGTCTCCAGGTCCACATCCTCCCAACCCGGCAACAACTCCTCGGTTTCGGGATCCATGATCCCCGCTGCCATCAAATACTGATTCTGGGTGAACGAATCGAGCTGATCCAACGTCGGATACTGCACCGAACTCCTCGATGACCGCACCATCAGCACCAACCCACCCACCCAACCCGGGCACATAGGTCGCCACACCCTGGTCGGTCTCGACAAACCTCACATCGTCGGGCGGACCATCACCCGACAACACACCGACCACCGCACCGTCATCGTCATAGATCGCACCCGACGACAGATCCAACATCCCCGTCGCATACAGCTCACCCGACGACGCCGCATCCGGATCAATCGAATACCCCATCCGATACGCCGGCGAATCGATGTCCATCACCACCTGGGTCGGCACCGGATCCGGCTCCGCCCCACCCGGAGACACCGCCACCCCCAACGTCTCGGTGTTCAACCACACCGACCCGACATCAGACTCCACCTCCACCCACACCGAACCCGACGCCACCAACGACGACGAATCAACCTCCACGAAACTCTGCTTGGCGACTTGGCCATGACGGGACTCTCCTTGGATCAGCTGATCGGGGTCAGCTCGGCGAACATTCCTTCACACGTGCGGACGGCCACCCGGGCCGCATCCTTGACTTCCTGGCTCGACATGGCCGACTCGGCGCGCGCCTGCCAGCGGCCGAGCGCCTCGACCAGACCCGCCTGCAGCGCATCGTTCGACAGATCGGCTGGCAGCCGAGCCGGGTGGCCACCGAACCGCCCCCGATCAGACGCTCGAGCGAGGACAGCTCGTCGGCCTTGAGCTTCAGCGTTCCGAGCCGGAGTTGGTTGAGCAACCGGACCTCGACGAGCTCGTGGGCCCCGGCGGTGATGCGTTCGACCTCGGCGGACAACTCGACCCCGACGCTTCCACCGACCTCGTGCGCCGCACGGTCGACGGCTTCGAGAGCCGACCGGACCTTGAGGAGCGCAGCCCGCTCGCCGAACTGGCGGACGAGGATCTGTCGGAGGTCCTGGACGCCCGACAGGTCGCTGAGGTGCCGGACGAGGGCCGGGCTCGAGGTGATGCGTCCCGAACCGATCTCGTCGACGCACTGACGGACGCCGAACATGCCGTAGCGGGCGAGCAGTTGGTGCCGGACGATCGGCACCACGGCCTCGGCCCGTTCCTCGGCGGTGAACCGGTCGGCCGAGAGCAGCAGCATCTCGCGGTCGTTCTCCGGCATGGCGGCAATGGCGGCGAACGCGCGGTAGTCGTCCTCGGACAACGTCGCCGCACCTTGGGCGATGAGCCCCGACACCGGCACGACGGTCTGCACCAATCGGCGGAGCTTCGGGTCGGCTGCATACCGCTCGGCGATCCGACCCGCCGACTCCATGGCGTCGGTTCGGCACGACGCCGACTTCGTCGGCCCGGCTGAGCACACCGATGGCGTTGATCGGGCTCGGTTGGGCGATCTCGTCGTCGTGGAACGACTCGAGGAACCGCACGTCGCTGCCGTGCATGTGTCGCATGAGGTAGAGGACGGCATCGGCCTCGGGCACCCGCTCGTCGTCGGGTGCCAGGAAGTCGACGGTCCGCTGCGAGATGTCGGTCGACAGCGAATCGATGCCCGGCGTGTCGATGAGCGTCATCTCGCGCAGCCGGGCCGACGGCCATCGCACCTCGAGCCGACGGATGCCGGCCGGATCGGTGCCGCCCAGGTCGATCTCGAGCGCGCCGTCCTCGCGTTTGAACGGCACCGGCCTCGGGTCGCCTTCGTGCGGATGCAGCTCGACGCTGTAGGTGTGGCCGTCGAGATACCAGGTGACGATGCGGGTGCACTCGCCGGCGTCGGTCGGGGCGAGCTCTTCACCGACCAGGGCGTTCAGCAGCGTCGACTTCCCGGCCTTCACCTTTCCGGCGATGGCGACCCGGACCGGCTCGTCGAGACGGGCGTACGCGCTGGAGATGCGCTGCTTCGTCGGACCCTCGATGCCGGCGGCAGCCCGTTGGAGCAGATTCCGGGCATCCTCGACGAGGGTCATCGCGGCACCGTTCGCAGGAGAAGCGCCCGTGCTTCGAGCTTGCCGATCCGCTCGAGCTCGGCCGTCAGGTCGGCCAGGCGGCGCTCTCGGTCGGGGCCCTCGATCTTGGCCGCTTGCTGCGCTGCGCTCAGGGCCTGCTGCGCCGAGGCCTGGAGCTCCTGCGCCCGCTCGGCCCATCCATCACGGAGCTCTCGGTGGACGAGACGAAGCTGCTCGCGGCTCTCCTTCGACACGGCGAAGTTCACGGCGTCGACGTACTTGCGGTACGCCTGCTTGGCCTGCTGCCGGCGTTGCGTGAGCTGCCGGACCTTCTCGTCCTTCTGCTGCTTCTTGCCCATCACCAGGCCGATCCCGACGGTGAGCGGAGCGGCGAGGGTCAGACCGGCCATCCCGGCGAGCATCCCGAACATCATCATCCCGCCGTACCCGCCCCGCAGCACGCCGAGCGAGTTGGCGATCACACCCGCCTTGCCCGACGCGTCGACGCCGATCTCGACCTGCACCTGCTCGACCGTGCTGAGCGGGCTCACCAGCGCCGACCCGACGCCGAGGGCCTCGGCGTCGGCCGCGAACAGCTCGGCGATGGTGGCCGACAACTCGTCCGCACGGTTGATGAGCTCGCGGTGGTTCTCCGCCACCTGCTCGGCGACGAGGTGGCGCATCCACGGCTCGAACTCGTCCCACACGTCGAGCGGGTCGGCCTCGTCGAGGCGCTCGTCGGCGACGGTGTTCACCTCACGAAACCGGTTGCGGAGGTCGTGATCGACGTTGGCGTTGAGGTCCTGGATGCCGTCGTTGAGGGTGGTCTGCCACCTCGAGGCGCCTGACCGGAGTGCTTCGGCCCGCCCTTCGGCAGCGCTGAGTTCGGCGAGGGTGGCCTCGGCCCCGGAAGGGTCGGCCAGGACCTCGCGTTCGGACTCGAACTGCATGGCCAGCTGCCGGCAGACATCGACAACGTCGCGCCCGGCAGCGTCGGCGCCGAGCTCGTCCGCTCGCTCGAGGACATCGGTCCGGAGGAACGACACCAGCGCGCCGTAGCCGGACTCGCGATTGAGATCGGCGTCGCTCTCGGCAACGGCCCGGATCCGCAGCAGCGATGACACGGTGATCACCGGGAGCTCGGACAACCCGGCTGCCGCGAGATGGCCCCGATCGAGCTCGGCGATGCGGTCCCAGCTCGGGTACAGGTCGGCCTTGGTGATCACCAACGCCACGTGGGGGCACAGTTGATGCGCCCGACGAAGGAAGTCGAGCTCGGGTTGGGTGAGTTCCTGGGAGGCGTCGCTCACGAACAACACCGCCCGTGCCGCCGGGAGCGCGCCGAGGGTGACCGCACCGTGCTCGCTGGCAAGACCCCCGACGCCTGGCGTGTCGACGATGGCGAGACCGGCGGCGAGCAGCTTGCGATTGACCGTCAGCTCGACCGATCGGATGCTCCGATCTCCGACGTCGGCCGTGGCCGTCGACAGTCCGTGGACGTCGTCGAGTCCGACGGGCTCGGGCTCGGCTTCGAACAGCGGGTCGACGGTCACGGGTTGATCGGTCGACGGGCCCGGGTCGACCTCGGCCCCGTCACCCTCGACGACGGGGGCTCCGGCGAATCGAGCCGAGGCCGAAGCCTCCTCGCCGTAGCGGACGAGCGTGGGGATGGCGGTGGCGATGTCGTCGTCGACCGCGCAGGCATCGATGTTCAACAAGGCGTTGACCAGCGTGCTCTTCCCCTGCTTGAACTCGCCGACGACCATCACTGCCACATCGGGGTCCTCGAGGCGACGTCGCGACGTTGCAAGACGCTCGGCGAGGTCGGCTCGGCCGTACGCCGTCGCCGCCTTGGATCCGAGATCGAGCACCTGGGCGGCCGCCTCGGCCTGGGGTCGCCCGTCGGTCGTCATGGTGCTCAGCCTCGCGCACGGGCCGAAATGGGTGCGCCGACAACCCGGCGAACGTCTCCAACCCGAACCATCACGGCGCCGAATGTAGATGGCCGGCCGGACCTTCGTCGGCCGGAGCCATGCCCTGCAGGCTCGGGTTTCGGTCAACCTGTCTACAATCCATCGCTTGGACATGTCTGGCGCGCCGCAACCGGGCCGCCGGCCCACCATCCGACGGAGAGATCGATGAGCTACCACCTCGGCGTCGACTTGGGGACCACCTACACCGCCGCCGCCATCTGGCGCGACTCGAGGGTCGAGATCGCCAACCTCGGCAACCGGTCACCGGTCATCCCCTCGGTGATCCTGCTCCGCGAGGACGAAGAGATCCTCACGGGCGAATCGGCCGCACGGCGCGCCGCCACCGAGCCCGGGCGGGTCGCACGCGAGTTCAAGCGCCGTCTCGGCGATCCGACCCCCATCATCGTCGGCGGAACGCCGTACTCTGCGGCATCGCTGATGGGGCGGCTGCTCCGATGGGTCGTCGACAAGATCACCGAGTCCGAAGGCGGACCGCCGACGAGCATCGCCGTCTCCCACCCCGCGAACTGGGGCCAGTACAAGACCGAACTGCTCGATCAGGCGGTCCAGGTGGCCGACCTCGACGGAGTGACCATTCTGACCGAGCCCGAGGCCGCGGCGATCCACTACGCCAGCCAGGCGCGGGTCGATCCCGGTTCGGTGATCGCTGTCTACGACCTGGGCGGTGGCACGTTCGACGCCGCCGTGCTGCGCAAGACCGACGACGGCTTCGAGATCCTGGGCGAACCCCAGGGCGTCGAGCGCCTCGGGGGGCTCGACTTCGACGAAGCGGTGTTCCAACACGTCGTCCGAGCAACCGACGGCGCCATCGACCAGCTCGACATCGATGACCCTGCGTCCATGGCGGCGGTGGCACGGCTCCGAGACGACTGCGTCGAGGCCAAGGAGGCGCTCTCGGCTGACACCGACGTCTCGATTCCCGTGATGCTCCCCAACCTCCAGACCGAGGTGCGGCTCACCCGCGCCGAGTTCGAACACCTCGTTCGACCGGCACTGACCGACTCGATCACCTCGCTCAAGCGGGCGCTGCGGTCGGCCTCGGTCGAGCCTGCCGAGGTGTCGGCGGTCCTCCTCGTCGGCGGATCGTCGCGCATCCCTCTGGTCGCCCAACTGGTCGGCTCGGAATTCGGACGCCCCGTGGCGGTCGACGCCCACCCGAAGCACGGCATCGCGCTCGGCGCCGCCATCGTGGCTGCCCACGAGGGCGGGGCGCTCGCCACCCTCGACCCCGACGCGACCCTTGCCGCAACACCGCCACTCGACCCCACCCCGCCGCCGGCACCGGCACCGGCCGCTTCCGTGGTTCCGGTCGTCGCCGCGGCAGCAGCAACCGCGGCCGTGGTCGGGGCGACGTCCGACACCCCGGATGCTCCGGCGGCCTCTCAAGCTCCGCCGCCTACAGCCGAGCCTCCACCAGCACCCGCCGCGGCCACAGCGACCCCGCCGGCACCGCCGCCCACCCAGGCGGCTGACGCGCCCACCCAGGCCGTGGCTCCTCCCCCGGTCGCGCCCCCACCAGGACCCGCTGACGGGTCGGACGACGGCGGCCGCAAGCCTCCGCTCGCCGCGATCATCGGAGGCGTGGCGGCGGTCGTCATCCTCATCGTCGGAGCCTTCGTGCTCCTCGGCGGGGACGATGACGCTCCGGCCGAGGTCTCCCAGCAGGGGTCGACCACGCTGGCGACGACCGACGACTCCACCGGGAGCACCGAGGCCACGGCGGCGCCCACCTCGGACACCACCGCGCCACCTGCGCCCACGGGTCCGTTCGTGACCCTCGCCGATGCATCGGTCGAGGGCTCGCAGTTCCGGCTCGGCTACTCGGTCGCCAACTTCACGCCTGACATCAACGGCGGACCCGACTCGCTGCACCTGCACTTCTTCCTCAACACCACCGAGCCCGCCAACGCCGGCAACAACGGCAACCCACCGGGCGTGTGGGAGATCACCGACGACCCCACGAGCTTCCTCATGACCGTCGGACCCGCCGATGTCGGCGCCGCCACCCAGATCTGCGGGGTCGTCGCCACCGTCGACCACAACGTGTTCGACCCCGACTCAGGCACCTGCGTCGATCTCCCCACCTGATCAAGCCACACGCAACTTCCCGGTGCCGTGTGCGGTTCGCGGGCACTCCACCGGGAAGTTCCAGGTCACCCCTCAAGCCACACGCAACTTCCCGGTGCCGTGTGCGGTTCGCGGGCACTCCACCGGGAAGTTCCGGTTCCGGGCGCGGCGATGGCCGCCTTTTCAGGCGGCCATCGTCAGTTGAGCTCGTGCGGAATCAGCTGGCGGTGTCCCCGTTGCCGCCGGCGGCGGCGTCGACTTCGCCACGGAGCCACTCGGCGAGGTTCGTCTCGTCGTCCTCCATGCTGAAGAAGTCCATCGGCTCGTACGCCGGAGCGTCGGTGCCGACTTCGTTGTAGTCGCCGTAGCCGGTGCCGGCCGGGATCAACTTGCCGATGATGATGTTCTCCTTGAGGCCGAGCAGGCTGTCGGACTTGCCCTCGATGGCCGCTTCGGTCAGGACCCGGGTGGTCTCCTGGAACGAAGCCGCCGAGAGCCACGAGTCGGTCGACAGCGAGGCCTTGGTGATGCCCATGATCTCGTCACGGGCCTCGGCCGGCTGCTTGCCCTCGAGGCGGAGTTGCTTGTTGGCGTCGACGTAGACCTTGCGGTCGACCCGCTCGCCGGGCAGGAAGTCGCTGTCGCCCGGCTCGGACACAGCGACTCGCCGGGTCATCTGTCGCACGATCAGCTCGATGTGCTTGTCGTGGATCGACACACCCTGGTCGCGGTACACCTTCTGTACCTCGTCGACGAGGTACTGCTGGGTCTCGCGGAGGCCCTTGATCTCGAGCAGCTCCTTGGGGTCGCGGGCACCTTCGACGATGGCGTCGCCGGCGGCGACTTCCTGGCCGTCGGTGACCTCGAGTCGGGCGGCCGACGGGACGAGATAGACGTCCTCTTCACCGTCGTCGGTGACGATGGTGATCGAGCGGCCGCGACCCTCGTCCTCGCCGACCCGGCAGACGCCGGAGACACGGGCGAGAGTGGCCTTGCCCTTCGGGGTTCTGGCCTCGAAGAGCTCAACGACTCGGGGGAGACCCGAAGCGATGTCGGATCCGGCGATACCACCGGTGTGGAAGGTCCGCATGGTGAGCTGGGTGCCCGGCTCGCCGATCGACTGGGCCGCGATCACTCCGACGGCTTCGCCTTCCTCGATGAGCTTGCCGGTGGCGAGGCTGATGCCATAGCCCCGGGCCGAGATGCCGAGCACCGAATCGTCGGTGAGCGGCGACAGGCAGCGGGCCCGGGTCACCTCGGGATCGTCGCGCATGTGCTCCATGATCTCCTGGGTGATCAGGGTGCCGGCCTCGTACTTCTTCTCACCGTCGGGGCCCTCGGTCGAGCACTCGACGTCGTTGGCGAGCACGCGACCCAGAAGGCGGGTCTCGACGTAGCCCCGCTTCCCAGACGTGTCGGCGACGATGTCCTCGATCCAGATGCCGCGGATCGGCGTGCCCGACTCCTCGGCCCGCTCGAAGGGGTCGTCGTGGTTGATGATCAGTTCCTGGCTGACGTCGACGAGTCGACGGGTCAGGTAGCCCGAGTCGGCCGTCCGCAGCGCGGTGTCGACGAGTCCCTTGCGGGCGCCCGGCGTGGCGATGAAGTACTCGAGCATCGCGAGGCCCTCGCGGAAGTTCGACTTGATCGGACGAGGGATCATGTCGCCTCGAGGGTTGGCCACCAGGCCACGCATGCCCGCGATCTGGCGGACCTGCATCATGTTCCCTCGGGCTCCGGAGCCGACCATCATGTCGATGGGGTTGAACTGCTGGGCCTTGAGGGCCAACTCCATCGCCTGGCGGACCTCTTCGGTGGCGTTGGTCCAGATCTCGACTTCCTTCTGGCGACGCTCGCCGTCGGTGATGATGCCCCGACGGAACTGGGTCTCGACCTTGTCGGCCTCGACCTCGTAGCCGTCGAGGATCCCCCGCTTCTCGGGCGGGGTCCGCACGTCCTCGATCGAGATCGTGAGGCCCGACTGCGAGGCATACCGGAAGCATTTGTCCTTCATGCCGTCGAGTGCCGTGGCGATGGCCGCCTTGCCGTAGTTCTTGGCCAACTCGTCGACGATCTCACCCATGTCGCGCTTGGTGACGGGACGGTTGACGTAGCCGAAACCCTCGGGAAGGACACTGTTGAAGAGCACCCGACCCGGCGTCGTCTGCTCGAAGGGGGCCTCGCCCTCTTCGAGCCCCTCGGGGTCCTTCATGAGGCGATCGTCGCGGAACTGGATCTTGGCGTGCAGGGCGACGTCGCCGCCCTCGTAGGCCCGCTCGACCTGCTCGATCGTCCGGAACACACGGCCCTCGCCGGTTGCCCCGTCCATCATCTCGGTCAGGTAGAAGGCACCGATGATCATGTCCTGGGTCGGGGTGACCAGCGGGCGGCCGTGGGCCGGGCTGAGGATGTTGTTGGCGCTCAACATGAGCACCCGAGCCTCGGCCTGGGCTTCGGCGGACAGTGGGAGGTGGACCGCCATCTGGTCACCGTCGAAGTCGGCGTTGAACGCCGTGCACACGAGCGGGTGGATCTGGACGGCCTTGCCCTCGACCAGCACCGGCTCGAAGGCCTGGATGCCCAGGCGGTGGAGCGTCGGGGCACGGTTGAGAAGCACCGGGTGCTCCTTGATCACGTCGTCGAGCACGTCCCACACCCGGGGGTGGCGACGCTCGACCATCCGCTTGGCCGACTTGATGTTCTGAGCCAACTCGCGGTCGACCAGCGTCTTCATGACGAACGGCTTGAACAGCTCGAGCGCCATCAGCTTCGGCAGGCCGCACTGGTGGAGCTTGAGGCTCGGGCCGACCACGATGACCGAACGGCCCGAGTAGTCGACCCGCTTGCCGAGCAGGTTCTGGCGGAACCGACCCTGCTTGCCCTTGAGCATGTCCGAGAGCGACTTCAGCGGGCGGTTGCCCGGACCGGTGACCGGGCGCCCACGACGACCGTTGTCGAACAGTGCGTCGACGGCCTCCTGGAGCATCCGCTTCTCGTTGTTCACGATGATCTCGGGAGCCCCGAGGTCGAGCAGACGCTTCAGACGGTTGTTGCGGTTGATGACCCGGCGGTACAGGTCGTTGAGGTCGGAGGTGGCGAAGCGGCCACCGTCGAGCTGCACCATCGGGCGCAGTTCGGGCGGGATCACCGGAACGACCTCGAGGATCATGGCGCCGGGCTCGTTGACCCGGTTGCCGCGGTCGTCGCGCCGGTTGAACGACGAGACGATCTTGAGGCGCTTGATGGCCTTCTGCTTGCGCTGCTGGCTGAGGGGTCGCATGCCCTCGGGCGGGTCGACCGCGATGCGGAGCTTCTCCTCCTCGTCGTCGAAGTCGATGCGCTCGATGAGACGGGCGAGGGCGTCGGCGCCCATGCCACCGTCGAAGTACTCGCCGTAGCGGTCCTCGATCTCGCGCCACAACATCTCGTCTTCGATGATCTTGCGGGGGAACAGATCCTTGAACTCGTCGAAGCTGCGCTGCACGAGGTCGAGCTCGACGTCGAACTCCTCGCGGATCGCCTCGATGTCCTTCTCGGCCTGGCGACGGCGAGCCTTCAGCTCGGTCTCCTTGGCGCCTTCCTTCTCGAGCTCGGCGAGTTCGGTCTCGAGCTCGGTGTAGCGCTCGGCGATCTGCTTCTCGCGGTCCTTTTCGACCTCGTCCTTCTCGAGCAGCATCTCCTGTTCGAGGTTGGGCAGGTCCTCGTGACGCTTCTCGTCATCGACCCAGACGACCAGGTTGGCCGCGAAGTAGATGACCTTCTCGAGCATCTTGGCCTTGAGCTCCTCGCGGGCCTCGGTGCCCATGAGCAGGTAGGCGAGCCAGGAGCGGGTGCCGCGGAGATACCAGATGTGGACGACCGGTGCCGCGAGCTCGATGTGGCCCATGCGCTCGCGCCGCACCTTGGACCGGGTCACCTCGACGCCGCAGCGCTCGCAGATGATGCCCTTGAACCGCACCCGCTTGTACTTGCCACACGCGCACTCGAAGTCCTTGGTGGGGCCGAAGATCTTCTCGCAGAAGAGCCCGTCCTTCTCGGGCTTCAGCGTGCGGTAGTTGATGGTCTCGGGCTTCTTGACCTCGCCGTTGGACCACATGCGGATGGAATCCGCGGTGGCCAGTCCGATGCGAAGCTGGTCGAAGTTGTTGACGTCTAGCACTGCGTGCTGCTCCCTCTGGTCGCAAACTGCTCGGGCCCGCCTTCGGCGAGACCGCTCCTGCTGTTCCGCCCGGCGAAGCTTCGCCGGCGGGCGGCGCTCCACGAGATCGCGAGGCGATCGCGTGCAGCGGGGTCGGTGGATCGGGTCATGAGCCGAAGGCCTGTCTAGAGCCGGCCGGCGGCGCGGCGAGCGTCGTCCTCGTCGGTGCCACGTTCGGGGCGGGTCAGGTCGATACCGAGCTCTTCGGTCGTGCGGAAGATCTCTTCATCGAGTTCACGCATTTCGATCTCGGCGCCGTCCTTGGCCAACACCTCGACATTGATGCACAGGGCCTGCATCTCCTTGATGAGCACCTTGAAGCTCTCGGGAATCCCCGGTTCGGGGATGTTCTCGCCCTTGACGATCGCCTCGTAGACCCGGACTCGGCCGAGCACGTCGTCGGACTTGATGGTCAGCAGCTCCTGCAAGCAGTAGGCGGCGCCGTAGGCCTCGAGGGCCCACACCTCCATCTCGCCGAAACGCTGTCCACCGAACTGCGCCTTTCCGCCCAGCGGCTGCTGGGTGATCATGCTGTACGGGCCCGTCGAACGGGCGTGGATCTTGTCGTCGACGAGGTGGTTCAGCTTCAGGATGTAGACGTAGCCGACCGTGATGGGCTGGTCGTAGGCCTCGCCGGTGCGGCCGTTGTAGAGCGTGGCCTTGCCGTCGAGTCCCATGAGCTGGGTGCCGTCGACCGATTCGGGCCGGAGATTGGCGAAGATCTTCTTGATCGTCGGGTGTCGACCGGCCTGCTCGACCTCGTCCCAGTGGGCGCCGTCGAAGACGGGCGTCGCGATGAGCGTCGCCGGCGGGGTGACCGTTCGGGTCTTCTCCTCGGTGCCACGGACCGGCTCGGCGCCAACGCCCTCGATGTCGTCCCCGGCATTCCAGCCCCAGCGGGCGGCATAGCCCAGGTGAGCTTCGAGCACCTGACCGACGTTCATCCGGCTCGGCACGCCGAGCGGGTTCTGGATGATGTCGACCGGAGTCCCGTCGGCCAGGAACGGCATGTCCTCGACCGGAAGGATCTTGGAGATGACGCCCTTGTTGCCGTGACGGCCGGCGAGCTTGTCGCCCACGCTGATCTGACGCTTCTGGGCGACGTACACCCGAACGATCTGGTTGACGCCGGGCGGCAGTTCGTTGCCCTCGTCGCGGGTCGAGACCCGGACGTCGATGACCTTGCCCGACTCGCCGTGCGGCACCTTCAGGCTGGTGTCGCGGACCTCACGGGCCTTCTCACCGAAGATGGCACGAAGCAGGCGCTCTTCCGGGGTCAGTTCGGTCTCGCCCTTCGGCGTGACCTTGCCGACGAGCACGTCGCCGGGGCCGACCTCGGCACCCACGCGGATGATGCCGCGCTCGTCGAGGTCCTTGAGGATGTCCTCGGAGAGGTTCGGGATGTCCCGGGTGATCTCTTCGGGACCCAGCTTGGTGTCACGGGCGTCGATCTCGTGCTCGTGGATGTGGATCGACGTGAGCACGTCGTCGCGGACCAGGCGCTCCGAGAGGATGATCGCGTCCTCGAAGTTGTAGCCCTCCCACACCATGAAGGCCACGAGCAGGTTCTTGCCCAGGGCCAGTTCGCCGTTGTCGGTCGAGGGGCCGTCGGCGAGGATCGAGCCCTTCTTGAACTTGTCGCCCTCGCGGACCCGTGGCTTCTGGTTGATGCTCGTGTCCTGGTTCGAACGCTCGAACTTGAGCAGGCGGTAGACCTTGCGGCCGGCCTTCTTGTACTCGACGGTGATGTGGTCGCCGTCGACCTCGAGCGCCTCACCGTCCTCGTCGGCCACGATCATGTCGGCGGCGTCGCGCGCCGCACGAGCCTCGATGCCGGTCCCGATGTAAGGGGCTTCGGCCTTGACCAGCGGCACGGCCTGGCGCTGCATGTTGGCACCCATGAGGGCACGGTTGGCATCGTCGTGCTCGAGGAACGGGATCAGGGCCGTGGCGACCGAGACGATCTGCTTGGGGCTGACGTCCATCATGTCGACTTCTTCGGGCGGGACGTTGCTGATCTCGGTGGTGGCGCCGAAGAAGACGTCGCGCTCGAGCATGAGCTTGAGTTCGCCGAGCGTGGCGGCTTGAGGAGAGCGTCGGACGAGCACGCGTGGATCTCGGAAACTGCCGTCCTCGTTCAGGGGCGCGTTCGCCTCCGCGAGGACGTAGTCCTCTTCGGTGTCGGCTGCCAGGTAGACGATCTCGTCGGTGACCTTGCCGTCGACCACCTTGCGATACGGCGACTCGATGAAGCCGAACTCGTTCACGCGGGCGAACGTGGCCAGACCACCGATCAGGCCGATGTTCGGGCCCTCCGGCGTCTCGATCGGGCACATGCGGCCGTAGTGGGAGAAGTGGACGTCGCGGACCTCGAAGCCGGCCCGCTCACGGGACAGACCACCCGGCCCGAGGGCCGAGAGGCGTCGGCGGTGGGTCAGGCCCGACAGCGGGTTGACCTGGTCCATGAACTGGCTGAGCTGCGAGGTTCCGAAGAACTCCTTGATGGCCGCGACCACCGGACGGATGTTGATGAGCGTCTGGGGCGTGATGGCCTCCACGTCCTGGGTGGTCATGCGCTCGCGCACGACCCGCTCCATGCGAGACAGCCCGATGCGGACCTGGTTCTGAATCAGCTCGCCCACGCTGCGAATGCGGCGGTTGGCGAAGTGGTCCTGATCGTCGAGGCGGTAGCCCGGCTCGGCCTGCACGAGGTTGAGCAGGTAGGTGATCGAGGCCAGTACCTCGCAGCGGCTGAGCACCGGTTGATCGGACTCGGGCAGGTCGAGCTCGATCTGGGGGAAGAGCTCGCCCAGCTTGCCGAGTTCGGGGCCGAGCTTGCGGTTGAGCTTGTAACGACCGACCCGGCTGAGGTCGTAGCGTCGGTTCTCGAAGAACGCCGTGCGGAAGTAGTTGCGGGCCGAGTCGACCGAGGGCGGTTCGCCTGGGCGAGCTCGCTTGTAGATCTCGACGAGGGCATCGTCCTGAGTCGGTGCGAGGTCGCGGTCCTTCTCCCACTGACCCTCGAGGAAGTCGAAGTGGCGGACGAAGGCCTCGAGGAACCCGGGAGCGTTCTCCTCGTCGTAGCCGAGGGCCCGGAGGATGACGAAGATGCTGAGGCGGCGCTTGCGGGCGACCCGAGTGCCGGCGGTGACGTCCTTGCCCGGCTTCTGCTCGACGTCGAACTCGATCCACTCGCCTCGGTACGGGTGGATGGTGCCCGTGACGAGCTGGTGCTTGGCCAGGTTGCGAAGACGAAAGCGCTCACCCGGCTGGAAGATCACGCCCGGCGAGCGGACGAGCTGAGACACGACCACGCGCTCGGTGCCGTTGATGATGAACGTTCCCTTGTCCGTCATGATCGGGAAGTCGCCCATGAAGACCGTCTGTTCCTTGATCTCGCCGGTCTCCCGGTTCTGGAACTGGGCCCGCACGAAGATCGGGGCCGCGTAGGTCATGTCCTTTTCCTTGCACTCCTCGACGGAGAACTTCGGAATCGGCTCGAGGTCCGGGTCGTGCGGATCGAACTCGAGGTGGAGCTGGAGGTTCTCGGTGAAGTCCTTGATCGGACTCATGTCCCGGAACGTGTTGGCCAGTCCCTCGTCGAGGAACCAGTCGAAGGACTCGCGCTGAACTGCGATGAGGTCAGGGAGTTCGAGGGTGTCCTCGATGTTGTTGAACGAATACCGGTCGCGGACGGTCGAGCGAGCTGGCAAGGCGACGACTCCTAGACAGAAGGGGATGGCCGAGGTGTGGTCAGGCGCGCCGAAGAAGAATTGGAGTTCCTGCAGGAGGCACGACCGAACACGGAACCGCCAACTTTACGCACCAGCACGCACAGAAGCAACCTGGCCCGCTCAGGCGGTTCCAGGCACCTCGGAAGGTGGGGATGAGGGTAAACACGAACGCCGGAATCGTCAAGGATCCCGACCGGGCTCGGACACCCGCCCACCTGGCCGCAAGCGGCCCGGCATCTCGCGGGCGTCCGGGCCTCCCACGGGGGCCACGGTTCGCCGCGGGTCAACAGTTCGAGGGTGGTGGCGTGGAATCGGGTGTCGAAGCCGCGATCCGGATCGGTCCACGACGGGTGGACGCTGGGGCGGGTGCCCCGAACTCGCTGCGCCATGAACGCAAGTCGATCGCGCCACGGGGGCCGGGCCGAACGGCGGAGCGCCCGCACGATCGCCTCACGAACCTCCCCTGCCTCGCCGGTTCGGGCGAGGGCCGACGCGGCCTCGGTGAAGTGGATGCGCGATTGGAGGGGCTGATGCGCAACCGGCCCAGCGCGTCGAGATCGATCTGGCCGGCGAACAGCCGTGCGTCGGCCAGTGCACCGGCCGCCACCAGCGCCGACATGGTGAGCAGGCACTTGCCGCAGCGGCCGCAGTTGTCGACGCGCAGTGTCCAGATGTCGGTCGTGCCGGGGAGTCGGGCCACCTTGATGACCCGACTCCCGTCAGCCGAACGAACGGGGTTCCTACTTGAGCTCGACGGAGCCGCCGGCACCCTCGAGCGATTCCTTGGCCTTCTCGGCGTCTTCCTTGCTGACCTTCTCGAGGATGGCGCTGGGCGCACCGTCCACCAGATCCTTGGCCTCCTTGAGCCCGAGGCTCGTGAGGGTGCGCACTTCCTTGATCACGGCGATCTTCTTGTCGCCGGCTGCGGTGAGCATGACATCGAACTCGTCCTGCTCCTCTTCGCCGCCGCCTGCATCGCCGCCACCCGCAGGGGCAGCTGCGACCGCAGCCACCGGAGCTGCGGCGGTCACGCCGAACTTCTCCTCGAAGTCAGCGAGCAGTTCGCTGAGCTCGAGCACCGTCATACCGGCGATTGCGTCGAGAATCTCTTCCTTGGACATGGTGTTCACTCTTCTTCCGCTGCGTCCGCAGCATCGGTGTTGGTTGTTTCAGCCTCGGCGGACGCCTCGGCAGGGATTTCGGTTTCGGTCTCTGCCGCCTCGGTGGCGGCTTCGTCGGCGACCGAGGTGTCGGCGGCAGCGTCGACCGCTGCGGCGTCTTCGGGCGGGGCCGCGTCGCCATCGGCAGGAGCCTCACCCGCACCACCCTCGGCGATGAGCGCTGAGAGGCCGTAGGCGAAGTCTCGCGGCACGGCTTGGAGCAGACCGGCGAGCTTCTGCAGCGGAGCCGCCAGGCCACCGGCGAGGCGAGCGAGCAGCTCTTCGCGGGGTGCGATCTCGGCCAGCCGGTTGATCTCGTCGGGGGCAAGGAGCTGATCGTCCAGCAACCCACCCTTGATGATCAGGTCCGGATGGTCCTTGGCAAAGGTCTTGAGGGCCTTCGCCACCGTCACGGTGTCGCCGGGCGTCCCGTCGTCGGCTCTCGTCACGAAGGCGATCGCCGTCGGTCCGCTGAGCAGATCGTCGATCCCGAGCTCGAGATCGTTCGCCGCGAAGCGCACCAGGGAGTTCTTGTAGATCTTGTAGTGGCCCCCGGCCTCGCGAAGCGCACCTCGCAGGGCCTGCATGGCATCGACGTCGAGTCCGCGGTACTCGGTGAGCACCACGGCGTTCGAAGCCTCGAAGTTCTGCTTCACTTCGTCGACGATCGCGACCTTTTCGGGTCTTGGGTTGTCCATTGCCACCTCCTCTCGTTCCTCGGGTTCGCACACGGTCGAACGCCTCGAGGTCACGGGGGTGGCCTACAAAGTGCTCGCCTCGTCGGGCGGACCGAAGTCCATTGAGCGCCGAGGCGCACCGGAGGTCTGTGGCGAAAGTCTTTGTGTTGGACCCGACAACCTAGCGAGCAGCCCCCCAACCACCCAACCCACGCCGCGACGCGTTCGGCCCTTGGAGTGTTCGACGCAGGTTCCTAGTCTCCTGCGGGTGACGGACTGGCCGCAGACTGTGAGCTTTCCCGGGTACGGGGGAGCACGGCGACGGCGAAGCACGTCGATCGGCGAGGCGGTCCGAGACGCCGAGCAACCCGATGCCGCGACGGCCGTCCTGGCGTTCGCCGTCCTGGCGGCACGCAGCACCGACCAGGACACCATCACCGTCCCTGCCCACGACGACACCCACTGGCGGGCGATCACGGTCGACCTCGCGCCGGGGACGGCCACCGCCAGCCTGCACCAGGTGGTGACCGAGCAGCTGGCCGGTCCGCCCGTCAGCAGGCCACCGCCGCCGAACCGCGCGGTCGTGGTGCTGGGCGACCACCTGGTCGACGGCTCGCACGTTGCGCTCCGCATCCGACCAGACGGGATCGAGTTGGAGGGGCCGGTCGAGCCGACGGACGGCATCTCGGTGCTCGCCCAGCGCCTGAGTTGGCTGATCGAAATGGTGTCGGTCGACCGTGCGATCGACACCATCGCACCGATTCCGCCGGACGAAAGGGCTCGCACGCTGGGCCAACGGTCCGGTGCCGACCTCCGACCGATCCGGCACGTGCTCACCGAGATCGAACGCACCGCGCGCCGCGCCCCGCACGCACCCGCCATCACGACGCCGTGGACCTCGTTGACCTACGACGAGTTGATGAACGTCACCGGCGACCGCCATGCCATGCTCCGCCGGCGGGGTATCGGCCCCGGTGCGACCGTCGGCCTCGACGTGACCCGCTCGGCCGATCTCGTGGCCACGATGCTGGCGATCTGGAAGGCCGGCGCGTCGTTCGTCCCCATCACGACCAGCCAGCCTCGTGCCCGAGTGCTCGAGATGCTCCGGCTCGCCGGGGCGAGCAGGGTGGTGACCGACCTCGGCGGCTGGCGACGACCCAGCCGGACGGTTGCACCGGTCGATGTCGACCGCCAGGTCAGCGACCGGCGGATCAGGCGCCGCAGAACCCCTCCGAGAGCGCTCGACACCGCCGCATGGACGGTGTTCGTGTCCAGCGACGAGGGGCCCCGCGGCATCGCGGTCAGCCATCGCCGACTCAGTCACTACCTCCAAGCGATCACCCCGGTGATGCCGGGCACCGACGGGCACGGGGTGATGCTCGCCTCGACCCCCATCGGCGCCGACTCCTCGATGCTCGAACTCATCTGGCCCCTCACCCGAGGCTGGGAGGTGGTGATCGACCCTCGCCGCGACATCGCCATCGGGCCGGTGGTTCGCCGACGACAGGTCACCCACTTCAACACGACCCCGACCATGGCGGCGCTCATGATGCGGAGTCGCGACGGTCGCGAGATCCTGGAGACGGTTCGCCACCTCCTGATCGGCGACGAGGAAGTGCGGGCCGAGCACGTCGCAGATCTCCGATCGGTCACGAGGGCACAGATCACCGTCCGCTACGGACCCCCGGAGTGCACCGTCGACACGGCGTGGGGCATCGCCGACTCGGGCATCACTGCGGGCGCCCTGCCGGTCGGTCGGCCGCTCCCCGGCCACCGGGCCGACATCATCGACCGACGCCAACAACTCCTCGGAGCGTTCCAGATCGGAGATCTGGTCGTGGTCGGAGACAGCGTGACCGATGGGTACGTGGGACGCGCCGCGTCGCCCTCGCCGTTCAGCCAGCGCGACGGCGCGCCGGCGTTCCGAACCGGCGACACGGCATGGAGCGACGCCCGCGGCACCATCCAGATCGTCGGTTGCGATGCCGGACGCGTCGATGTTCGTGGGCACCGGATCGCACTCGCCGAGGTCGACGCTCGCCTCGCCGCGCACCGCTCGATCGCGGAGGCCGCGACGGTCGTGATCGGGACGGCCGAACGCCGCCATCTCGAGGCCTTCGTCGTCACGCATGAAGACGCATCAGACGAGGCTCTGGCCCTGTGGATGCAGGAGACCCTGCCCGAGCCCATGGTCCCCTCGATCTTCCATCGGCTCGATCATCTCCCGCGGAACGGGTCAGGAGCGCCAGATCCGGGCGCCCTCTCCCATCTCGCCGACGAACGGGCCCAGCGACGCAAGGACCGCCGCTCGCTCACGTCCACCGAGGCCCGGGTCGCCGCCATCTTCGAGGACGTGCTGGGCGTTCGGCAGGCCCCGCCCGATCAGTCGCTGTTCGACCTGGGCGGCACCTCCGCCTCTGCCACGTCGCTGGTGTGCGCCCTCGAATCGCTGATCGGACGCCGGGTCCCGATGGCGACGCTGCTGGCCGACAGCAGCGTCGAGCGGTTGGCCGCGGCGATCGACGAGGGACGGCTCGGCGGCGATCCCCAGACCCTGGTGCCCATCAGCCCCGGGGGTGATGGGCTCCCGGTCTATTGCGTGCCCGGTCCGGATGGACATGCGGCGGCACTGCGGCCCCTCGGTGAGGCCCTCGGCCGGCCCTTTTTCGGCCTCGAGTTCGCCGGAACCGACGGCCTGAGCAGCCCCGATTCGACCATCGAGGCGATGGCCGACCGATTCGCTCTGGCCGTTCGAGAACACCGAGGCGGCCGGCCCGTAGCGGTGGCCGGCTACGCCGGTGGCGGACTCGTCGCCCTCGAGATGGCGCGACGGCTCGGGGCGGCCGGCACGCGGGTGATGCTCGTCGTGCTGATCGACACGATGAACCCTCAGCTCGAGTCGCGTTCACTCGGCAGGAGGTTGGTGGACGGGCTGCGCGAACTCCGTGCACCCGACGACATGGCGGCGATCCGCGTGCTCCGCAACCGGGTCGTCGCGGATCGCCTGACCCAACCGGAGAACCTGCTGGCCGTGCTCCGTCGCGGCCGGCTCCCCGACCTCGTCGACCTGACCCCGGACTTTCATCGTGCTGCGGCCGACTGGACGCCCCCCCGCCACGACGGTCCGGTCCTGGTCATCCGATCGCACACGGTCGTGCCGGCGAACCGAGGCTGGGACCGGGTCGTGGCCGGCCCCCTCGAAGCGATCTCGGTCGACGCCGGCCACGTCCGCATGATGCTTCCCCCATACGTCGACGACCTCGCCTCAGGCCTCCGTCGGGCGATCGAGCGCGTCGAACGCGCCCATCGCCGCTGAACCTCGACCGGAACGGAGCGGCGCATGGGCACCGCGACGTCGATCAGTCTTCGTCGTCGTCCCGGAATCGCGAGGAGTCGATCTTCACGCTCGGACCCATCGTCGAGCTCACACTCACCTTGCGCAGATACCGACCCTTCGACGAGGCCGGCTTGACCCGATTGAGCTCGTCGATGAGCGCCCGAAGGTTGGTGAACAGTCCGTCGGCCTCGAAGCTGGCCTTGCCGATCGGCACCGCCACGTTGCCGTGGCGATCGGTGCGGTACTCGACCTTGCCGCCCTTGAACTCCTCGACCGCCCGGCCCACGTCGGTGGTCACCGTGCCGGTCTTGGGGTTCGGCATGAGGCCACGAGGACCCAGCACCCGCCCGAGCTTGCCGACCTGCGGCATCATGTCGGGCGTCGCGATCGCCACGTCGAAGTCGAGCATGCCGCCCTCGACCTCGGCCGCCAGGTCATCGGCACCGACGAAGTCGGCCCCGGCCTCACGGGCCTCGTTGGCCGCGTCGCCGGCAGCGAACACGGCCACCTTGACGTCCTTGCCCGTTCCACCCGGCAGCGCGACGGTTCCGCGCACGGCCTGGTCGGGCTTGCGGGGATCGACGCCGAGACGGACGACGACATCGATCGACTCGTCGAACTTGGCCGGCGCCAAGGTCTTGACCAACTCACACGCCTCGCGCGGCGGATGCAGTCGCTCGTTGTCGTAGCGCTTCTGCGCGTTCTGGAACTTCTTGCCTTGCGCCATGTCGGCTTCCTCGTTCGTTCAGGCCGTCCGGCGAGGTGATCCGGATCGGCGATGGTGGATGATCAGACGATCTTGATGCCCATCGACCGGGCCGTGCCCGCGACCTGGAGCATGGCCGAGTCGAGGTCGTAGGCGTTGAGGTCGGGCATCTTGGTCTCGGCGATCTCGGTCACTTGCGCCCGGGTCACGGTGCCGGCCTCTTCCTTGCCCGGATTGTTGGCCGCCTTCTCGAGCCCGGCCGCCTGGCGAAGGAGCACCGCGGTCGGCGGGGTCTTGGTGATGAACGTGAACGAGCGATCCTCGTAGATCGTGATCTCGACCGGAACGATGGTGCCGCGCTGGGCCTCGGTGGCCGCGTTGTAGGCCTTGCAGAAGTCCATGATCTGGATGCCGTGCGGACCGAGCGCGGTGCCGACCGGCGGAGCAGGCGAAGCCTGTCCGGCGGGGATCTGGATCTTGACGAGTGCCGCGACCTTTTTCTTGGCCATGAGAGCCGTTCCTTCTTCTCTACGAATCGACCAGTCTGGTCGGAGTGGGACGCGACACGCCATTCGTGGCGGTCGCAGGATGCAGTGCGGGCAGGATCAGAGCTTGGCGACCTGACCGAATTCGAGCTCGACGGGGGTCTCGCGACCGAAGATGTTGACCAGGACCTTGACCTTGAGCTGATCGTCGTTGATCTCGATGATCTCGCCCGAGAAGTCGGCGAACGGGCCTTCCTTGACCCGGACCGTCTCGCTGAGCTCCCACTGGCTGCGGACCTTGACCTTGGAGACGTCCTTGGTGGCCGACTCCTCCTTGGTACCGAGGAAGTTCTCGACGTCGCGCCGGCGAAGCGGCGACGGCTTGGCTCCCTGGCCCACGAACCCGGTGATTCCCGGCGTGTTGCGAATGACGTACCAGCTGTCGTCGTCGAGCTTGGCCCGAGTGAGCAGGTAGCCCGGGAACATCTTCTTCGGAACGACCTGCTTCTTGCCGTTCTTGAACTCGACGACGTCTTCCATCGGGATCTCGACCGCGAAGATCCGATCCTCCATGTTCATCGAGGCGATGCGGGCTTCGAGGTTCTTCTTGACCTTCTTCTCGTAGCCCGACTGCGTGTGCACGACGTACCACTTGCCCGGACGGTCGTACGGCGAGATCGAGGGATCTTCGTTCTGCTCGGAAGCCTCGTCGGCTCCTTCGTCGCGGTCCTCGGCTTCGCCTTCGGCATCCGCACCCGCTGGTGCTGCTGCTTCGGCTGGCGCCTCCGCAGCGTCGCGGCCCTGCTCGGAAGCCTCGTCGGCTCCTTCGTCGCGGTCCTCGGCTTCGCCTTCGGCATCCGCACCCGCTGGTGCTGCTGCTTCGGCTGGCGCCTCCGCAGCGTCGCGGCCCTGCTCGGAAGCCTCGTCGGCTCCTTCGTCGCGGTCCTCGGCTTCGCCTTCGGCATCCGCACCCGCTGGTGCTGCTGCTTCGGCTGGCGCCTCGGAAGGAGGGGCCTCCTCGGCTTCGGCTGGGTCGGTGGTGGGTTCGGGGGTGAGGAAAGTCATCGTTCGAAGAGCTTGAAGACGGCTTCGCCGAGCACATAGTCGAGCCCGGCGATGAGGGCGGTCAGCAGGACGATGGCGACGAACACCACGACCGAGTAGTTGCCGACCTCGGTGCGGGTCGGCCATGCGACCTTCTTCAACTCGGCACGTACTTCGCCGAGAAACTTCAGGGGGCTCGTGCGCTCCTCTTGTGGTTGCTGAGCACTCTGGCGGCGCTCTTTGGCCTTCGGCGCACCATCTTCACCGATCTGGCCAGCGCGCTGCATCTGGCGCTTCTGCTGTCGGTTCATTGCCATGGTGGCCTCAGTCGGATGGATGGGATGTGCAGGGCAGGAGGGACTCGAACCCCCAACCGCCGGTTTTGGAGACCGGTGCTCTGCCAGTTGAGCTACTGCCCTCGGGCGGGGTCCGTCGAGTGATGGTAGCGGTCAGCCCGCGTTGAACGAACTCGGGATCACGGTTGGGTGACGGATGCGCGCCGGTCGGTCGCTCAGCTGGCGTCGCGGGACCGGGCGGCGATCAGTGCGCCGGCGGCTCCGGCGGCGGTCGCCGCAGCGATGCCGCCGATGTAGGCGACCCGGCGGCCGGTGATGATCGAGCGGAGGACCTGGCGCTCGCCCGCGGCCTCGAGGCCGTTCACGATGTCGGCCAGCAGGCCGGGCGGCGGACGGAGCACCTCGGTCCGCATCGCACGCATGGCCCTGAGCACCCGGCGGTACTGCACCAGGTCGGCCTGGCATCGCAGGCATGCATCGACATGGGCCTGCTCGTCGGCATCGAGCACGACCGAGCCGTCGGCGACCCCGGCGAGGGTCTCGGCCAGCTTGTCGCAGCGGCTGCGGAGCCCGATCATCCCGCAACCTGCTCGAGCTGCCCGCGCCGACCGAACAGGCGGTCCTTGAGCTGCTGGCGGGCTCGGTGGAGCCGCACCTTGGCCGCCGACTCGGAGATGCCGAGCTCGGCTGCGATCGACTCATGGGGGAGGTCGTAGACGTCACGCAACAGGACCACTGCCCGCAGTTTGGGGGACAGCTCGCCCAACGCGGCGTCGAGCTCGTCCCGCAGCGCGGACGCCTCGGCTCGCGCCTCGGGATCGTGCTCGGGGAGGTCGTCGACCAGGTGCTCGCCGAGTTCGTCGTGGCCGTGCTTGTTCCGCTTGCCCAGGAACGTCGCCGCACAGTTCGCCGTGATGCGGTACATCCAGGTGGAGAACTGCGCGTCTCCCCGGAAGCGCTTGAGGCCCTTGTAGGCCCGGAGGTAGGCCTCCTGGGTCACGTCCATCGCGTCCTCCTCGTTGCGGGTGAGTCGGCGCGCAAGCGTGTAGGTCTCTGCGTGGGTTGCACGCACCAACTCGTCGAAGGCGGCCCGGTCACCGTCCTTGGCGGCGGCGACCAGATCGGCCACGTGTCGTGGCATCGGCGATTCAGACTGCGACATCGCCCGCGAGGTTACTTCGGTCGGCTCCCCGAGGATCTTGGTGGCGCGGACTCCTGGAGGATCGTGGTGGCCCGGTCCTACTTGAGGATCTTGGTGACCCGCCCGGCACCCACCGTCCGGCCACCCTCACGAATCGCGAACCGCAACCCCTCATCCATCGCGATCGGATTGATCAACTCCACCGTCATGTCCGTGTTGTCACCCGGCATACACATCTCGGTCCCCTCCGGCAACGTCACCGAACCCGTGATGTCCGTCGTCCGGAAATAGAACTGCGGCCGATAATTGCTGAAGAACGGCTTGTGACGACCACCCTCCTCCTTCTTCAACACATACACCTGCGCCTCGAAATCAGTGTGCGGCGTGATACTGCCCGGCTTGGCCAACACCTGACCCCGCTCCACATCCTCCTTGTCGATCCCCCGCAGAAGCGCACCGATGTTGTCCCCCGCCTGCCCCTGATCCAGAAGCTTGCGGAACATCTCCACACCCGTACACGTCGTCGACTGCGTGTCACGAATCCCGATGATCTCGATCTCATCACCGGTGTTCACCACACCCTGCTCGACCTTGCCCGTCACCACCGTCCCCCGACCCGTGATCGAGAACACATCCTCGATCGGCATCAAGAACGGCTTGTCCAACTCACGCTCAGGCTCAGGCACATAGGAATCAACCTGCGCCATCAACTCCATCACCTGATCACCAGCCGCCTCATCACCCTCCAACGCCTTGAGCGCAGACACCGGAACCACCGGCGCGCCATCACCATCGAACTCCTGGTCCGACAACAACTCACGCACCTCCATCTCCACCAACTCGATCAACTCATCATCATCAACCATGTCGACCTTGTTCAACGCCACCACGATCGCCGGCACCCCCACCTGCCGAGCCAACAACACATGCTCACGCGTCTGCGGCATCGGACCATCAGTCGCCGCCACCACCAGAATCGCCCCATCCACCTGAGCCGCACCCGTGATCATGTTCTTGATGTAATCCGCATGCCCCGGCATGTCCACATGCGCGTAATGACGATTATCCGTCTCATACTCAACATGAGAGATGTTGATCGTGATCCCCCGCTCACGCTCCTCAGGCGCCTTGTCAATGTTCTCGAACTCAGTGAAATTGTTCCCATCCACCCGATCCGACAACACCTTCGTGATCGCCGCCGTCAACGTCGTCTTCCCATGGTCGATATGACCCATCGTCCCAACATTCAAATGCGGCTTCGTCCGCTCGAACTTCTCCTTGGACATGGCAACTCTCCTTGGTGGGTGGGTGTTTCGTGAGTAGCGACGGTCGGACTCGAACCGACGACCTCTCGATTATGAGTCGAGCGCTCTCACCAACTGAGCTACGTCGCCTTGGAGCCCCCTGCCGGAATCGAACCGGCGACACCAGCCTTACCATGGCTGTGCTCTGCCGACTGAGCTAAGGGGGCGAGCGGCGGCTGAGTCTAGGCCGAGGATCTGCCGACCCACCAAGTGGGTTGCACCACCTGCGTCGCGGGCCGCGACGAGGGGCCGAGGTGCCCATCCCACGGCGCCGACGCGAATAGGCCATTCGGCTCAAGTTCGGCACCGGCCGTGCCGAAGGGACCACCATGCGCGTGAATCGATTGGTGATCGAGTCCGGAGACAACACGTTGGGGGTCGACTTCCACGAGCGACTGACCGTGATCGCCGGGGTGGGTCGGCTCGAACGCGAAGGACTGATCAACGAGTTGATCGGCTCGATGAGCAGCGCACGCTCGGGGGTCCACCTCGAGTTCACCGACAGCCGGCAGCGCCAGCTCGCCGTCTTCCGCCCGACCGTGGGCAAGCATCGGGTCATCGACACCGACAAGGCCGTCGACCTGACCACCGAGTTCACCGACGCGACCGGCTCGGTCGACATCCTCGGAAAGCACGGCATCGACGCTCGTGGCGCCCGCAAGGTGATGCGGCTCTCCTCCGATCAGCTTCGCACCGGCGAAGAACGTGACGACGCGGTCCAACAACTGGCCTCGGTCGATCAGAACCGCTTGTGGAAGGCCGCCGATCGCATGCTGGCGACCGAGAACCACCTCCAACTCGAGGCCGACGCCGTCGGCTCGGTGCCCGAAGACGTCGAGATCATCGAGAAGATCGAAGAGCGGCACAAGGCCTACGAGCAGGCGATCGAGCATCACGAGAAGGTCCGCAAGCTGGCGTTCGGCGTCGGCGGAGCGTCAGGCATCATCGGCACGATCGGCACCGTGGTCATCGGACCGCTCGCGGTCCTCGTCCTGCTGATCGGCCTGGCCGCTGCGGTCGCCTCGATCGTGTTCCGCCGCCGCATGGAGCAAGCACTTCAAGCCGAGGAGCAAGCACTCCAGGAGGCGGGGGCGTCCTCCTACCTGGGCTTCCACCTCCAACGCGTGAACGGCCTGCTGTCCGACGACGGCAGCCGCAAGCGACTCATGGACGCCGCCGAAGGCAGCCGCAGCGCGCAGCGCGAGTGGGAAGCCGTTGCCGGCGACATCACCGTCGAGTTCGCGTTCAAGCACAAGGACGCCATCGACGCCGCCGCACAGGTTCGCCGCAACGTCGACTCGCTCGACACCATGTCGCAGACCACCCCCGCCATCTCGCGTGACCAGGCCACCGACCTCGCCCAGGTCCTCGTGCAACGGCTCAGCGAGGCGCGCGGCATCGGCAAGCTCGACCCAAACCTGCCGCTGGTGCTCGACGAGCCCTTCGCCGAGGTCGACCCGTCGGTCAAGCCGTTGCTGCTCGAGTTGCTGAGCACCACCGCCGGCAATCCGCAGGTCATCTTCCTCACCCAGGACGAAGACGTTGCCTCGTGGGCCCGACTCGAAGCGCTGACCGGCGACGTGTCGATCATCGAGCCGACTCCCGAGGCCGAGACCAACCGATCCGAAGCCGAGGTCAGCGTCTACTGATCTTCGGGGCGTAGCCTGAACGCCCTTGGAACTGCGACGCGCCGTCAACGCCGACGCCGAGGCGATCCGCCAGATCTACAACGCCGAAGTGCTGACCTCCACGGTCACCTTCGATCTCGTCGAGCGATCGCTCGCCGACCAGGTGGCGTGGCTGGCCGCGCGCGACGGCGCCCACGCGGTGTTGGTCTGTGAGGACGGCGGCGACGTGATCGGTTTCGGATCGCTCTCGGTGTACCGCGATCGGCCCGCCTATCGCACCACGGTCGAGGACTCGATCTACGTCCATCGCGACCACCAGGGAAAGGGCGTCGGCCGGATGCTGCTCGACCGTCTCGTCGACACCGCACGCGACCACGGCTTCCACGCGATGATCGGACGCATCGTCGGTGGCCACCTCGCCTCGATCGCGCTGCACCAGAAGTGCGGCTTCGAGATCGTCGGCACCGAAAAGGAAGTAGGCCGCAAGTTCGGCAAGTGGCTCGACGTCGTCGTCGTCCAGAAGTTGCTCTGACAGCATTCCCCGGCCGTACTGCTGCGTTCCCCGGCCACGCAGGCCGCCCCAGGCCGGCCTCCTCGTGCCTCGTCGGCCTCGCACCAAAGCCACGCTCCAAGACCCGCAAACAGCGTTCCCCGGCCACGCAGGCCGCCCCAGGCCGGCCTCCTCGTGCCTCGTCGGCCTCGCACCAAAGCCACGCTCCAAGACCCGCAAACAGCGTTCCCCGGCCACGCAGGCCGCCCCAGGCCGGCCTCCTCGTGCCTCGTCGGCCTCGCACCAAAGCCACGCTCCAAGACCCGCAAACAGCGTTCCCCGGCCACGCAGGCCGCCCCAGGCCGCACCAAAGCCACGCTCCAAGAATCCCGTCGGGCGCGCGACGGAGGCGCCAGCCGGAGGAGCGACACCACCGATGCACGCGGCTCCGTGCCAACGGCAGGAAGCCGAGGCGTGGTTTGCCGAGGCGACCGAAACAGAACGTGGGCCGGGGAGGATTCGAACCTCCGAAGGCTATGCCGACGGGTTTACAGCCCGTTCCCTTTGGCCACTCGGGCACCGACCCTTTGGTGCGAGACCGACGAGGATAGCCGCGCCGCTACCGTGGACCCCATGCCGAGTTTCGACATCGTCTCCGAGTGCGACATGCAGGAAGTCCGCAATGCGGTCGATCAGGCGTCCCGCGAGATCGCCAACCGCTACGACTTCAAGAACACCAACAGTTCGCTCGAGCTGGGTGAGTCGGCCATCACGCTGCAGTCCGTCAGCGAGGATCGGCTCAACGCCATGCGCCAGGTCCTCGAGGAGAAGCTCGTGAAACGCAAGGTCTCGCTGAAGGCGCTCGACCACGGCGAGGTCGTCGACGCTGCCGGCGGCTCGGCCCGGCAGGTCATCACGCTGGTGGCAGGGATCAGCTCCGACAAGGCCCGCGAGCTCAACAAGTTCATCAAGGGGCTCGGCCTGAAGGGCGTGCAGTCCCAGACCCAGGGCGAAGAGCTCCGGGTGACGTCGAAGAAGCGTGATCAACTGCAGGCCGTCATCGCCGAGCTGAAGGCAGGCGACTTCGGCATCCCGCTCCAGTACTCGAACTTCCGCGACTGACCCCTCAGCCGTACTGAGCGGCTCGGAGGCGAGCGACCCGATCCTCGGTCGGAGGGTGGCTGCGCCAGAGGTTGCCGAAGCTCATCTTGCGACCGGTCAGCGGGTTGACGATGAACGCTTGGGCGTGGGCGGGATCGATGTCCATGGGGACCTGCTTCGCCGTCGCCTCGAGCTTGAGCAGCGCGCTCGCGAGTGCATCGCCGTCGCCGGTGAGTGAAGCACCCGTGCGATCGGCCTCGAACTCCCGGCTGCGGCTGAGCGCCATCTGGAGCAGGCCGGCGGCGATCGGAGCGAGGATGGCCATGCCCAGCAGTGCGATCGGGTTCTCATCGTCGTTGCGCCCGCCGAAGATGGCGGTGAACCGCAGCAGGCTGGCGATGAGGGTGATGCCCATGGCGATCGAAGCAGCCACCGAGCTGATGAGGATGTCACGGTTGGCCACGTGTGAGAGCTCGTGGGCGAGCACACCTCGGAGTTCTCGACGGTCGAGTATCCGGAGCAGTCCCTGGGTCACGGCCACGGCGGCGTGTTCGGGGTTGCGTCCGGTGGCGAAGGCGTTCGGCTGCGGATCGGGCGTCACGTAGAGCTGAGGCATGGGCATGCCCGCCACCTGTGTGAGCTCACGCATGATGGCGTAGTACTCGGGCATCTCGGCCTCGGTGACGGGTTGCGCCCGAGCGGCCTTGATGGCGATCTTGTCGCTGAACCAGTAGCTCCCGCCGACGAACGCCAGACCCGCGAAGAGCCCGATGATGGCGCCGCCGGACCCGAAGAGGCTGCCGATGACGATCATGATCCCGCCGAGGCCGGCGAGCAGGACGGTGGTCTTGAGTGTGTTCTTCATCTCATCGATGTGAACGCCCGAACGCCCCGCCGCGTTCCCCGGCCCGCTGTGATGGGCGTCACGCGGCCGTCGCGTCCGACCCATCTCCGTGCGTCGCGGCTGACTACGGTCGGCGCCCATGGCGAGCCCCACCGCAGTGCTTCTCCTCGGCTTCGGCGGCCCCGAAGGACCCGACGACGTGATCCCGTTCCTCGAGAACGTGACGAGGGGCCGCAACGTGCCGCCCGAGCGGCTGGCGGTCGTGGCCGAGCAGTACGCGCTGTTCGACGGCGTCAGCCCGATCAACGATCAGAACCGGGCGCTCCGCGACGCCCTCGGTGCCGAACTGACCCGCCGGGGTCGCGAAACCCCGGTGTACTGGGGCAACCGCAACTGGGAGCCCTACCTCGCCGAGACGCTGCAGCAGGTCGCCGACGACGGCCACGAATCCATCGTCGCCCTCGCCACGTCGGCGTACAGCTCCTACTCGGGCTGCCGGCAGTATCGGGAAGACCTCGATCGGGCCATTGCCGAGGTGGGCTCGGCGGCACCGGAGTGGGCGAAGGTCCGGCCGTTCTGGAACCACCCCGGGTTCGTCCTCGCCATGGTCGAGCGGGTGCACGCGGCCCTCGAACGGGTCGATCCCGAACAGCTCGGCACCACCCGTCTGGTGTTCACGGCGCACTCGATCCCGGAGTCGATGGCCATGACCTCGGACTACGAGCAGCAGCTTCGCGACGCCGCGGGCCTGGTCGCCGAGCGCTTGGCCGTCGACCTGCCACACGATCTGGTGTTCCAGTCGCGGTCCGGGCCGCCCCAGGTGCCGTGGCTCGAACCCGACGTCGTCGATCACCTCGACACCTTGGCCGCCGGTGACGTGCGATCGGTCGTGGTCGTTCCCATCGGGTTCATCTCGGACCACATGGAGGTGCGCTACGACCTCGACACCCTCGCTGCGGCTGCCGCCTCCGATGCCGGGATCACCATGGTGCGGGCCGAGACCGCGGGGACCCATCCGTTGTTCGTCCGGGGTCTGGCCGACCTGATCGACGAGCACCTGGTCGGCGCCGCCGCCAAGGCTCTCGGCACGCTGGGACCCCGCCGTTCACCTTGCGCTCCCGACTGCTGTCCGCCACCCCAGCGACCCGGTCGAGGCTCTCAGTCGTAGTAGCCCGAGTGGATGTAGACGCAGGGAACTCCTTCGGCGCGGAACATCATCACGTTGCGGGGGTCGTCCTCGTAGGACAGCTCGGGCTCGAACCCCCAGGAGCGGAGATCAGCCAGGGTGCGACGCTTGAAGTTCCGTGATGCGTCGTAGTCACCGAAGTCACGCATGATCAACAGGTCCCACGGGATCTGCACCCGCTCGAGCCAGCCGAGCGTCTGCGACTGGACCCAGATGGGGCGGGCGGTCAGCAGGACGATCTTCAGCTCGGCTCGGAGCACACCGAAGGTGGCCGCCACGTCATCGATGAGGTCGTCGTCGCCGCAGGCCTGGAAGAAGCCGTCCCAATGGCGGTTGGGCCACTCGATCATCCACTGGCGCTTGGACGCATCGGCGAGCACCCCGTCGACATCGAAGATGACGGCCGGGCCGCCATCGACCGGCGCGTCGCGCCAGTGCCAGTTCTCGGGGGTGGGGCGGCTCAGTCTTCGTCGCTCGTGCTCGCCCGGTGCTGGATCTCCTCGACGACACTGGCATCGGCCAGCGTCGTGGTGTCGCCGAGGTCACGGCCTTCGGCGACGTCGCGGAGCAGGCGCCGCATGATCTTGCCCGACCGCGTCTTGGGCAGTTCCGGCACGAGCACCACGGTCTTGGGCTTGGCGATCGGACCGATCTCGTCGGCGACGTGCGCTCGGAGCACCTCGCCGTGATCGCTGCCGACGTCGGCGTCGCCCACGAGGATCGTGTACGCAACGATCGCCTGCCCGGTCGTGGCGTCGACGGCGCCGACGACCGCCGCCTCGGCCACCGAGGGGTGCGAGACCAGCGCCGACTCGACCTCGGTCGTGCTGATGCGATGGCCCGAGACGTTCATCACGTCGTCGACCCGGCCCAGAATCCAGAGGTAGTCGTCCTCGTCGATCTTGGCGCCGTCGCCGGCGAAGTAGCGGCCCGGAAAGCGTTTCCAGTAGGTCTCGAAGTACCGGTCGGGGTCGCCCCAGATCCCACGGAGCATCCCCGGCCACGGCTTGGTGAGGGTCAGGTAGCCGCCACCGTGCTCGACGACGCCACCGTGCTCGTCGACCAGTTCGGCGGCGACGCCGGGGAGCGGCTCGGTCGCCGATCCGGGTCGGGCGGTGGTGACACCCGGGAGCGGGCTGATCATGATGCCGCCGGTCTCGGTCTGCCACCAGGTGTCGACGATGGGACATCGTGCGCCGCCGATGACCTCGTGATACCAGATCCAGGCCTCGGGGTTGATCGGTTCGCCCACGGAACCGAGGAGGCGCAGCGAGCTGAGGTCGTGCTTCTCGGGCTCCTGGGCCCCCCACTTCATGAACGTCCGGATGGCGGTGGGAGCGGTGTAGAGGATCGTGACCCGGTAGCGCTCGATGATGTCCCAGAACCGGTCCTGACCAGGGAAGTTGGGCACGCCCTCGTACATGACGCTGGTGGCCAGGTTGGTGAGCGGTCCGTAGACGATGTAGCTGTGCCCGGTCACCCAGCCGATGTCGGCCGCGCACCAGTAGATGTCGGATTCCGGCTTGTGGTCGAACACGTAGCGGTGGGTGAAGGCGGCCTGGGTGAGGTAGCCCCCGGTCGTGTGCATGATGCCCTTGGGCTTGCCGGTCGTGCCCGACGTGTAGAGCAGGTAGAGCAGATCCTCGGAGTCCATGGGCTCGGGCTCGCACTCGGGGCTGGCCTCGGCCATGGCCTCGTGCCACCAGTGGTCGCGGCCGTCGGTCATGGGCACGTCGGAGTCGGTGCGGTTGACCACCACGACGTCGCTGATGGTCGTGGTGTTGGCGAGGGCATCGTCGGCCTGGGGCTTGAGCAGGGCCGGTTCGCCTCGCCGGTACCCGCCGTCGGCGGTGATGAGGACCTTGGCCTCGGCGTCGTTGATGCGGTCGGCCAGCGCCGTCGCAGAGAACCCGCCGAACACGACGCTGTGCGGTGCGCCGATTCGTGCGCACGCGAGCATGGCGATCGGCAGCTCGGGGATCATCGGCATGTAGAGCGCCACCCGGTCGCCCTTGGCGACCCCGTAGCCCTTGAGCACGTTGGCGAACTTGGCGACCTCGGTGAGCAGGTCGGTGTAGGTGAGCGTGCGGGTGTCGCCGGGCTCGCCCTCCCAGTGGAAGGCGACCTTGTCGCCGTGACCGGCCTCGACGTGGCGGTCGAGGCAGTTGTAGGAGATGTTGAGCTTGCCGCCCACGAACCACCTGGCATACGGCAGGTCCCACTCGAGCACCGTGTCCCACGGCTCGTACCAGCTGACCAGGGTCTCGGCCTGGGCGGCCCAGAAGCCCTCCTGGTCGGCGGCGGCCTGTTCGTACAACGACCGATCGTTGGTATTGGCCGCTGCGGCGAAGTCCGCAGGCGGCGGGAACAGTCGGGCCTCGTGGCCGAACTCCTCGATCGCGGCGCCCGTCTCGTCTGCCATGCGGTGGTCTCCCCAAGGTCAATCGGTGTCGACCGGCGACAATAGCGGCGCGGTCGAGGACGGACTTCGTGCAGCCGAGCGAACCCAGGCCCGACCTCCTACAGCGGGCCGACCCACCTCTCCCCGGTGCGCAAGGTTGGGTGCGGGGTCGATCGGTCGCACGTGGTTGGTGGGGTTCAGCCCACCGACCACTCGAGCACGGTGAACCCGCCGAGGCCGGCCGGGTCGCAGAGGGCTTCGGCTTCGTTGATGCGGCTCCGAGCCTTCAGCGCCTCGAGGTCGCCGATGCCGGCTCGGTCGTTCCAGGTTCGGTGGCCCTCTTCCACGAGGCCGTGGACCCCCAGCCCGGCGAGCCACTCGGCCTGCGTCGTCTGCTGATCGGGGCGCGGGAGCTGATCGAACGGCACGTCGGCGGTGATGTCCTGCTCGCCGATGGCGTCGAACGGGTCGCTCCCCCGCTCGTGCCCCCGGTAGGTGCGAAGCCAGGAGTCGAGAATGTCGAGCTCGCCCGTGTTGCCGCCGTAGTCGATGGCGACGAGCCGGCCCCGCCGGATGCGGGACCGCGCCGCTTCAACCCATTCGCGAGCCCGGTCGGCGACCGGCACCACACTTCCTTCTGCGGCCTCGAAGACGGTCCGCAGGCGTTGGGCAGTCGGGTCGTCGAGCGGACGGTCTGTCAGGCAGAGCCGGTCGTCGAAGACCATGACCGTGTCCTCGAGCCACTCACCCTGTTCGAAGTCGGCGATGCGGAACGGAAGGTTGTCGAGGAGTTCGTTGGCGAAGATCACACCCGTGATCGGCTCGTCCGGCAGGTCGGCCCGGGACTCGACGCCGTCGGGATGCAGGGCGCGCTGGGCAGCCGACACCTCGACGCAGACGATCCGCAACGAGTCGAGGCATTCGGGGTCGGCGGCCCGGACCGACCGCGCCAGCGTGGCCGGCCCGGCGCCGGCGTCGACCAGGGTGAAGTCGCCGGGCTCGCCGAGGTCGTGCCAGACGTGGTCGAGGTAGCGGCCCACCAGCACCCCGAACAGCGGTCCGGTCTCGGGGCTGGTGATGAAGTCGCCGCGCCGACCGCCGGCGCGGCCGGTGGTCGCGTAGAACCCGACGTCGGGGTCGTAGAGGGCGATGGCCATGAAGACGTCGAATCCGACGGGCCCGTCCGCAAGTCGTTCCCGCAGGACCTGCTCGGCCGGCGTCACCTCCGTCACGACCGACCACCCCTGCGCATCTGTGGGTCAGAACGAACCGAATTCGGTCCGACATCCACCACAGATGCCGGGGTTTGCGACGTCAGTTGCCGGTGGCGAGATTGGTGAGTTCGGCGAGGTTTCCGAACCGGGTGGCCAGGTTGCTCACGCCGAAGGCCAGGGTGAGCACCGCCGTGATGCCGACGGCGGCCACGAGGCGCGGGGGGACGCGGATCGGGGTCTCGTCGCCGTCGGGGACCGGGTTCATCCACATCTCCCGGGCGACGTTGGCGTAGTAGAAGAGCGCGATCACCGAGTTGACGGCCACGACCACGCGCGAGGACGTAGGCCGCCGGTGTGTTGGCCGACACGCACGGCCCGGAAGACCTCGAACTTGGCCAACCAGCCGCCGAGCGGCGGGATGCCGGCCAGGCGAGAACAGGAAGATCGTCATGAGCACGGTGAGGCCGGGGGCGTACTGGAAGAGCCCGCCGAAGGAGCGAGATCTCGCCCGAGCCGGTCTTGCGGGCGACGGCGATCACCACGGCGAAGGCGCCGAGGTTCATGGCGGCGTAGATGAGCAGGTAGGTGACGACGGCCGTCGAGCGCGCTCGGCCGCCGGCGTTGTCGCCGACCACGGCGAGGGGCGCCAGCATGAAGCCGGCCTGGGCGATCCGACGAGTAGGCGAGCATGCGCACCACGTTGGTCTGGCGCAGGGCGATGAGGTTGCCGACGGTCATGGTCGCCGCGGCGAGCACCCACATGAGCGGGCTGGACGACGTCGGCCCGCGCCGGGAACGCCGACGAAGATGAGCTTGAGCAGCGCCACGAAGCCGGCGGCCTTCGACAGCACGGCGAGGAACGCGGTGACCGGGGTCGGCGCGCCCTCGTAGGTGTCGGGCGCCCAGGTGTGGAACGGCACCGCGGAGACCTTGAAGCGCGAACCCGATGAGCACGAACACGATGCCGAGCGGTGAGGATCGCCGGCTCGGCCCTCGACGTTGGCGTCGAGGCTGCGCACCGATGTCGCATGAGCACCGTCGAGCCGGTGACGCCGTAGACGCAGCGACATGCCGTAGAGCATCACGGCCGAGGCGAAGACGCCCATCAGGTAGTACTTCACGCCGGCCTCGTTGCCCTTCAGGTCTCGCTTGCGCCAGCCGGCGAGCATGTAGGCGGGGATCGACAGCAGTTCGAGCGCCACGAAGATCGAGATGAGGTCGCGGGCCGACGCCATGACGATCATGCCCAGGATCGAGACAGAGGAGCAGGAAGTAGTACTCGCCCTCCGAGTAGTCGCCCTCGGCGATGTAGTTGGTCGACAGCAGCACCACGATGTAGCCCGAGAGCAGGAACAGCGCCTTGAGCACGAGCGAGAAGTCGTCGACCACGTAGGCGCCGCCGAACATCACCCGGTCGGCACCGTCGATGGCGAGGGTCAGCACCGGGATCATCGACGCGAGCAAGCCGATGCCGGCGAGGGCGGGCAACGCCGCACTGCCCCGCTCCGGTGGGGTCAGCAGGTCGGCCAGCAGCACGACGACGATCGTGCCGACCAGCACGATCTCGGGCGCGAGCGCGTGGAAGTCGAGCGTCGGGTCGGACGAACTCGCCGACCTGGGCCAGCAAGGAGCATCGACTACCCGCCACAGCCCCGCCGCGTGGCACGGCGTCCGCGGCGACGATCGGACGCCGTCGTCGGTGATCGAGAAGATGATGTTCGGGAAGATGCCGAGGACGACGATGAGGACGACCAGCGGTGTCCAGGCGATCCACTCGGTGAGCTGCACGTCGTGGATGTCGCTCGTCGGCGAACTCGTCGGTCGGCGTGCCGAACGACGTCCGCTGGAACAGCCACAGCAGGTAGCCGGCGGCGAGCACGGTGCCGAGCGCGGCGATCGACCATGTAGACGCGGAACAGTCTCGACGGGCAGGCCCGGCGCCGGGTTGTAGGCCGCCAGGATGGCCGGGAACTCGCCCCAGAACCCGGCGAGGCCCGGAAGGCCGAGCGAGGCCATCACGCAGAAGCCGAGGATCCAACCCATGCGGGGCGCCTGAGAGGAGCAGCCCGCCGAGGCGCTTGATCTCGAGGGTGTGGTAGCGCTCCTTCACCGAGCCGGCGATGAAGAACAGCATGCCGGTGATGAGGCCGTGGGCGACCATGCCGAACACGGCGGCGTTGAGGCCGAAGTCGGTGAGGGTGGCGATGCCGAGCATCATGAAGCCCATGTGGGCCACCGACGAGAAGGCGATGAGCCGCTTCATGTCGGTCTGGGCCAGGCAGCCCAGGGCGCCGTAGATGATGCCGATGACGGCGAGCAGCCCGATCCACGGAGCCCACTCGATGGCGGCCTCGGGCAGGATCGGGATGGCGACCCGGATGAAGCCGTAGGTGCCGAGCTTCAGCAGGATGGCAGCCAGGATCACCGAGCCCTGGGTCGGCGCCTGGGTGTGGGCGTCGGGAAGCCAGGTGTGGAACGGGAACATCGGCACCTTGATGCCGAAGCCCATGAACATGCCGCCGAAGATCAGCACCTGGGTCGACAGGGCGATGTCTCGTGCGGCAACCCCGTCGGCCAGACCGACCATCGAGAACGTCTCGCCGCCGGCCACGAAGAACAGCGCCAGGAAGCTGACGATCATCAGCGCCGAACCGAACAGGGTGTAGAGGAAGAACTTGATCGACGCGTACTGCCGCTCGGGGCCGCCCCACACGCCGATCATGAAGTACATCGGCAGCAGCACGAGCTCGAAGAACACGAAGAACAAGATGAGGTCCTGGGCGACGAAGCTCCCGAGCATCCCGGTCTGGAGCACCAGGATCAGGATGAGGAACGCCTTCGGGTTGTGCGGCTCCGGGAAGTGGTTCCAGCTGTAGACGATGACGAGCGGCGTGATGAGCAGCGTCAGGGCGACCAGCGGGAGCGAGAGTCCGTCGAGACCGACGATGTAGTTCGACTTGATGACCGGGATCCAGGTCTCGTCGGCGAAGAACTGGAGCACCCCGGAGTTGTCGTAGTCGAACTTGGTGAACAGGAAGACGCCGAAGCCACCCGACACCAGGGTCGTGCCGAGGGCGACGAGCTTGTGCAGCGACTCCTCGGTCTTCGGGATCAGCATCATGATGACCGCGCCGACCAGCGGCACGAACACCATGGCACTCAGGTAGTGGGTGTAATCGGTCACGTGGGGCGACTCCTAGTCATGCGAGGCCGACGAGGCACGAGGAGGCCGGCCAATTGCGGCCCGAGCGGCCGGGGAGCGGAAGAATCAGTCACGTGGGGCGACTCCTAGTCATGCGAGGCCGACGAGGCACGAGGAGGCCGGCCAATTGCGGCCCGAGCGGCCGGGGAGCGGAAGATTCAGTCACGTTGCGGTGATTCTCTCTCTGCGTCAGATGACGATGATGAAGATGCCGGCGAGGATTGCGGTCGCTGCGAAGAGCAGCACGCCGTATTGCTGGACCTTGCCGGTCTGGACTTGTCGGAGGACCTGGCCGGAGCCTTCGGCCGCAGCCCCTGAGTTGTTGACGACACGGTCGACGATGCCCTGGTCGATGTTGCGGTAGACCCATTCGCCGCTCCGACGGGCGCCGATTCCGAAGCCGTTCACGATGCCGTCGAGCACGTTCTGGTTGAACCAGTTCGCAGCCCGGGCGATGGGCCCCTTGACCGAGCCGACGATGATGTCGGTGTAGAGCACGTCGAAGTAGTACTTGTTCACGAGCACCGTGTGACCGGCCCGAGCCAGCGAGTTGCGCTTGGTGATGCCATGCGGCCCGAGGCCCCGGAAGTACCAGCTGTAGGCCAGCGCCCAACCGATCGTCACGATGACGAGTGAGGTGATCGCGGTGGCGAGGCTGAACTCGGGGTGGTCGATGATCGGGAAGTAGAGGTCCTTCGGCTCGTAGTAGTGCTCGAAGCGCAGGGTCAGACTCTCCGGAAGGAACGAGAAGATGCCGTTCTTCGGCAGGTTGGCCAAGCCGGCGATGATCGCGAGCCCGGACAGGATGTACAGCGGCACGAGGATGCGGGGACCTGACTCGTGCGGCACCGCGTGGTCATCGGCGGCGTGCGGGTCGTCGGCGTGGTCGATCTCGTCGCTGGTCTCGGCGGCCTCGGCATCGCCGTGGTCGTCGGCGTGGTGGGACAGATCGCCGCGGTACTCGCCGAAGAAGGTGAGGTAGATGCAGCGGGTCATGTAGGCGGCCGTCATCAGCGCGCCCAGGGTGCCGACGACGACGAACGCCGTGTAGTTGCCCTCGCCACCGAGCTGACCGGCCCCGGCGAGGATCTCGTCCTTGGAGAAGAAGCCGGCGAACGGGAACATGCCCGCCAGCGCGAGCGAGCAGATCAGGAACGTCGCATAGGTCTTGGGCATGAACTTCTTCATGCCTCCCATGTCCTTCTTCATGTCGAAGCTGTGGACGGCGTGGGCCACCGAGCCCGCGCCGAGGAACAACCCGGCCTTGAACAGTGCGTGGGTGAACAGGTGGAAGAACGCGGCGGTCCACGCCCCGACCCCGAGGGCCATGACCATGTAGCCCAGCTGGCTGACCGTCGAGTAGGCGAGCACCTTCTTGATGTCGTCCTGCACGAAGGCCAGGCCCGCGCCGCCGAGCACGGTGATACCACCCACGACGGCGAGGGCGTTCACGCTCGACGTGCCGATGTTGAAGCCGTTGAAGAACACCCCGTACATGCGGCCGACCATGAACACGCCGGCAACGACCATGGTGGCCGCGTGGATGAGCGCCGACACCGGGGTCGGGCCGGCCATGGCGTCAGGCAACCAGGTGTGGAGGATGAACTGACCCGATTTCGACATCACTGCGGCCAGCAAACAGAGGCTCGCCACGAGCAGCGCGGTCTGGCTGATGGCGCCTTCGTTGGCAAGGGAGTTGATCTCGACGATGTTGAAGGTCTCGCCCGCGGCGAAGAACAGGATGATCACGCCGACGAGCAGACCGACATCGCCTACGCGGTTGGTGAGGAAGGCCTTGAGGGCGGCGTCGGAGTTGGGTTTCTCCTCCCACCAGTGGCCGATCAACACGAAGCTGCAGACGCCCACGAGCTCCCACATGACGATGAGCTGGAGCGTGTTCTCGGCCATGATGAGCCCGAGCATCGATGCCGTGAACAAGCTGAGGAACGCGTAGTAGTGCGTGTAGCGCCGGTCGCCTTCGACGTAGTCGGTCGAGTAGATGTGCACCAGCAGCGAGATCAGGGTGACGACGAGCAACATCATCACGCCCATGCCGTCGAGCAGCATCCCTGCCCGGAACTCGACGCCGCCGCTCTGCCACCAGGTCCACGACTTGGTGTACGGCTCGACGACGAACTTCTCCTTCTCGCCCTCTTCGCCTTCCTCGGCGGCGGCCAGTGCCGCGGCCGACTCGCCCTCGGCGGCACCGAGCCCTTCTTCGCCTTCCTCGCCCTCGACGACCGGCTCGCCCTCTTTGCCTTCGACCTCGGCCGCCTTGGCCTCGTCCTCGGCCTCGTCGACGTGCTGGAACCACTGGACGTTCACGACCAGGGCCAACACGAAGGCGGTGCCGACGGCGGCGATGCCGAACCAGTGGGCGTGGCCCTTGAGACGCTTGCCGAAGGCCAGCGTCAGCAGGAACGACGCCGCAGGGATCAACGGGATGATCCACGTCAGCAGCGCCACCCCTGATGATCCCTCGGCGGGGAGAAGCGCCAGCGGCAGGGAGGCGACGAAGGAGCCGACCGCAGCAGCACAGCGTTCTCAAGCATGCGCCACCCACTTGGATGATCCCTCGGCGGGGAGGAAGCGCCAGCGCCCCGACGAGCAGGGAGGCGACGAAGGAGCCGACCGCAGCAGCACAGCGTTCTCAAGCATGCGCCACCCACTTGGATGATCCCTCGGCGGGGAGGAAGCGCCAGCGCCCCGACGAGCAGGGAGGCGACGAAGGAGCCGACCGCAGCAGCACAGCGTTCTCGAGCATCGATCCCCCCTTATCCCTTCATGAGGTCGACGTCGTTGAGGTCGACACTCTTGCGGTTGCGATAGATGAGCAGGATGATCGCCAGGCCGACGCCGACCTCGGCTGCGGCGACGGCGATCACGAACAGGGCGAACACCGTGCCCGAGATCGGCGACCCGCCGGGCTGGCCGCTCCAGTAGGCGCCGAAAGCGATGAAGTTGATGTTGACGGCGTTGAGGATCAGTTCGACCGACATGAGCACGAGCACGGAGTTGCGCTTGGCGAGCACGCCGTAGACGCCGATGCAGAACAAGATGGCACCGAGGAAGAGGAACTGATTCAGGTAGAGCGCGTCCATCAGACTCCCGCCTCCCCGGGACTGAACGGTTCGAAGCCATGCCGAGTGCTCATGGTCAGTCCCTCCTCGCGATGACGATCGCGCCGACGAGGGCGGCCAGCAGGAGCACCGAGATGGCTTCGAACGGCACGAGGTACTGCCCGAAGATGGCGTCGGAGACCGCGGCGGTGTTGCTGGGGTTCCCGATGCGCGTGTCGCTGGGGAGGGCCGTGCTGTCGAACGCATCCCAGAGCGCGTATCCCATGACTCCGAACAGCAACACCGAGGTGATGGCGCCGGCGAACCAGTAGTCGTGGGTCAGGTCGACGTCGCGTCCGATCTTCGCCCGGGTGAGCATCGTGCCGAACAGGATGAGGACGACCACGGCGCCGATGTAGACGAGCACCTGGGTGACGGCGATGAACTCGGCGGCGAGCAGGATGAACTGAGCGCCGACACCGGCGAGCACCATCACCAGGAACACCGCTGCGTGCACGACGTTCTTGGTCGTGACGACCCGGAACGCGGCGAACACCATCACCGCAGCGATGACGTAGAAGAAGATGTTCTGCGCAACCGCAGCAGCGATCATCGGAGAGGACCGCCGGTGCGAGGTCGACGAGGCACGAGGAGACCGGCCAGACGCGGCCTGCGTGGCCGGGGAACGCACGTCATCGGGGAACCTTCCTGACCTTCTGTTCGGAGCCGGCCTCGTAGGGCTCGAAATCCGGGACGGTCTCCATCCACTCACCGAGGCGCTCCTTGTCGTGGAGCAGATCGGCGATCCGGAGCTCGGAGTACTCGAACTCGGGCGTCCAGAACAGCGCGTCGAACGGGCAGACCTCGACACAGATCCCGCAGTACATGCAGAGGCTGTAGTCGATGTCGAACCGGTCGAGCGCCGAGACGGTGCGCTCCTTGCCACCCGGTCGGCGAGGTGGCGCCTTGTGCTTGTGACCCTCGATGTAGATGCACCAGTCGGGGCAGCTGCGCGCACACAGCATGCAAACCGTGCAGTTCTCTTCCTTCAGGGCGATGACGCCACGAGAGCGGGGCGGCGGCGCCTCCTTCTCGTGCGGGTACTGCACGGTCACGTTCGGACGGAACAGTTCGCGGAGGGTGACGGTCGGGCCCTTGACGAGGCCACCGATGGCTTTGGAGATCTTCATGATTCAGAACGCCACCTTCAGGATGCCGGTCACGGCGATGTTGACCAGGCTGATCGGGATGAGCAGCTTCCACGCGAACTGCTGGAGCTGATCTTCCCTCAGGCGGGGGTAGGTGAAGCGAATGAAGAAGATCAATCCGCCGACCATCAGCATCTTCGACAACATGACCAGCGGCCCGAGGACGTTCATGATGTCGTCGCCCGGATCGACCCCGATGAGGTCGTGGACGAACGGCGGCATGGTCCAGCCGCCCATGAACAAGACCGCGGCGACGGCTCCGAACGCACCCGCGGTGGCGAACTCGCCGATGAAGAACAGCAGGAACCGCAGGCCCGAGTACTCGGTCATGTAGCCGGTGACGAGCTCGGACTCGGCGATCGGCATGTCGAACGGCGTCTGGGTGAGCTCGGCCTGGGTGGCGATCAGGAAGACCACCAGCCCGACGATCTGGGTGAGGAAGAACGGGTTCCCGAACCCGCCGAAGCCGAAGATCTCGCCCTCGTACTGGGCGGCGATGATGCCCTGCATGTTGAGCGTGCCGGCTTGGATCACGACACCGATCACGGCCAGGACCAGCGGGAGTTCGTACGCGATGAGCTGGCCTGCGGCCCGCACCGCGCCGAGCAGCGAGAACTTGCTCGCCGACGACCAACCGGCCAGCAGGATCCCGATCACCGAGATCGAGCTCACGGCCATGATGTAGAAGATGCCGGTGTCGAAGTCGGTGAAGACGGCATCGGGTCCGAACGGCACGCCGGCATAGACGAGCAGGACGGTGCCGACGACGAGGTAGGGCGCCGCCTTGAACATCGTGCGGTCGGCCCGTTCGGGGACGATGTCCTCCTTCTGGAGGAACTTGCCGACCTCGGCGAGCAGCTGCATCGATCCGTAGGGGCCGGCTTCCATCGGGCCCAACCGGCTCTGCATGAAGCTGACCATCTTGAACAGGAACAGGTAGACGAAGGTGCCGGCGGGCAGCAGCACGGCAACCAGGATCCCGACGGACCGCAGCACCGACTCCTGCCAGTACGCCAGATCGAGGCCCAAGATCATCGGAGCGACCCCATCATCGGTCGATGTCCCCGAGGATGAAGTAGAGGCTGGCGAGGATGGCGACGATGTCGGGGACGTAGACCCCCTTGAGCAGCCACGGCGTGATGCTCATGTTCGAGAAGCTGGCCGTGCGGATCTTGACCCGATACGGGCCGAGGTCGCCCTTGCTGATGACGTGGAACCCCATCTCGCCGAGCGGGTTCTCAGTGGCCACGTAGGCCTCGCCCGCCGGCACCTTGATGATGCGGGGCACCTTCGCCATGATCGGCCCGCTCGGCAGGCCGTCGCACATCTGGTCGACCATGTGGCTGGCCTCGCGCGTCTCCTGGAGCCGGACCCAGAAGCGGCTGTAGCTGTCGCCGTCGGGGTGGGTCCAGACCTTCCAGTCGAGCTCGTCGTAGCAGAGGCCGACGTTGTTGTCGCGCCGGATGTCCCAGTCGACGCCCGACGCGCGGAGGTTGGCTCCGGAGAGCCCGTAGGCACGGGCCTTGTCGGCGGGGATGACCCCGATGCCTCGCGTCCGCTCGTCGAAGATGACGTTGCCGAGCAGCAGGTCCTCCATCTGGTCGCAGAAGCCGCGGACCCGCTTCATCACGGCCTTGGTGTCCTCGAGCCAACCCTTCGGAAGGTCGTCCTTGACGCCACCGATGCGGTCGAAGTTCGGGTGGAAACGACCGCCGGTCGCCGCCTCGATCTGGTTGAGCACGAACTCGCGATCGCGGAAGGCGTAGAACGCAGGCGTCACCGCACCCAGCTGCAACGACATGTCGCCGAGGAACAGCACGATGTGGCCGATGCGACCCAACTCGAACAGCAGCGTGCGGATCCACTTGGCCCGATCGGGAGCCTCGACGTCCATCAGTTGCTCGGAGGCGAGGATGAACGGCACCTCGTTGGCAAAGCTCCCGAGCCAGTCGATGCGGTTGATCAGGGTGGTGACCTGCGGATACGTGCGGACCTCGGTGAGCTTCTCGTAGCCCCGGTGCATGTAGCCCATGACCGGCTCGGCCCAGAGCACCTGCTCGCCGTCGAGTTTGGCGACGATGCGCAGCGTTCCGTGGGTGGCCGGATGCTGAGGACCGATGTTGAGGGTCATGCCCTCGTCGGTCTCGACCTCCAGGTTGACCCGAGCGTCGGCCAGCTGACCGGCGACATAGGCCGCTTGTTGGGTCTCGGAGACGACTTCAGTCATGTTGCCTGCACCTTCGTCGGCTCCTTCGTCGCTGTCCTCACGGCCTGCGGCGACCGGGCGAGGTGATGGTGCAGCTCCGGCTGGCGCCTCCGCAGCCTCACGAGGCGTGCGTCAGTCATCGCTCGCGTCCTCTGTTGCTGCCTCGTCGGTGTCTGCTGCTTCGTCCTCTTCGGGCATGGGCTCGACGTCGACGATCCCGGGCCACGGCTTCACGATGCGAGCCAGGAGCGGAAAGTCCTTGCGGAGCGGAAAGCCTTCGAATCCCGAGGGGAGATAGAGGTTCTCGAGGTACGGGTGGCCGGCAAAGGTGATGCCGAACATCTCGTGGGTCTCGCGCTCGTGCCAGTTGGCGCCGGCGTACACGCCGATCCAGGTGTCGGCCCGGAGGTCGTCGTCAGGGAGGTCGGCCCGGAAGTGCACGCCGATCTTGCGGTCGGTGTCGAAGACCCGCGCGATGAGCTGGAAGCGGGTCTCGCCGCCGGTGTAGCCGGGCTCGACGGCACCGAATTCGTCGTCGCCGCCACCGACCCCGCCGTCGATCACCGAGTCCTCGTAGCGGCCGTAGGGCGAGGGGAGCCAGTCGACAGCCGACAGGAAGTCGAAGAAGTGGTAGCCGAGCGCTCGTGCGACCGAGGCGGTGCGAGCCCAGTCGTCACGGGTCACCCGGACGAACAGGTCACGGTGCGGCACGAGGTGGCTGGCGACGATCGAGTCGCCGAGCTTGTCGGTCAGCTCCGCCAGTTGGCCCTCGCGCACGATGTCGGACTCGACCGCATCGTCGGGATCGGTCTCGTCGGTGGCCGGCTCGGTGTCAGTCGACGACAAGCGGATCACCTCGCCAACGGGCTGCGGGATCTTCGTTCAGGATGCGCGCCTGGAGCAGCACGATGCCTTCGAGCAGCGCCTCGGGGCGGGGCGGGCAGCCAGGGATGTAGACATCGACGGGCAGGACCTGATCGACACCCTTGGTCACCGAGTAGCTGTCCCAGTAGGGGCCACCACAGTTGGCACACGACCCCATGCTGATGACGTACTTGGGGTCGGGCATCTGCTCGTAGAGCCGCCGGATGGCCGGCACCATCTTGTCGGTGACCGTGCCCGACACGCACATGAGATCGGCCTGACGCGGGCTGGCGGGCAGCGGGATGACGCCGAGGCGCATCACGTCGTAGCGAGGCGAGCCGAGGGCCGCCCCCATCTCGATGGCGCAGCACGCGAGGCCCCACTGGTACATCCACAGGGAGTACTTGCGCGACACGTTCAGCAGCTTGGTCAGCGGCTTCGGAAGTTTGCCGCTCTCGACGAGGCCCATTCAGAGGTGCTTTCGGGTCAGATCCAACGGAGCACACCCTTTCGCCACGCATACACGAGGCCGAGGGCGAGAATTGCGATGAAGATGAGCATTTCCACGAGGCCGAACACCCCGTAGACCTCGAGCCGGGTGGCCCAAGGGAAGATGAACACTGCTTCGACGTCGAAGATGACGAAGAGCAGGGCGAAGATGTAGTAGCGGACGTTCGACTGGGCCCACATGCTGCCGACGGGGTCGACGCCCGATTCGTAGTTCACGTACTTCTGGGCCTGCGGGCGGCTCGGTCGAAAAAGGCTGCCGAGACCCAGCACACCTGCGATCAGGGCGACGCTGACACCGCCGAATATGGCAACGGTGAGGTAGTCGCGGAGGAATTCCGACACGGCGGCGAACACTAGTGAAGCCCTGAACAAGCGGCCAACCTCCGCTGCCCGACAACGCTCGGGCCGCGCGTTTCGAGCGGCGACGGGCCGCTCGGGCCCCGGCCGAGCATCTTCGGTTCGGTCGTGGCCGACCGGCTCAGGCGTCGTCGTTGGATCCGGACGGGGTGCGCACGGCCGACCCGACGGCCCGGACAGGAACGGTCGCCGTCGACGCAAGGCCGCGTCCGACCCGTGTGGTGCCTCGGGTGATGGTGGTCATCCTCGGTCGGCCGATGAAGCCGCGACGGACGAAGTACAACCACAACGACACCGCCAGAGCTCCCATGACCCCGAGGACGACGAAGTAGGCCGCCGGTTGATCGAGCTCGGGCATGTTGGCGAAGTTCATGCCGTAGATCCCCGCGATCAGCGACAGTGGCAGGACGATCGCCGAGAAGACGGTCAGCACCTGCATCGTCTCGTTCATCCGCTCCGCCGCAGACGCACGATACGTGTCGAGCACCGTTGCCAGCAGGCCGTGAGCCGAATCGAGATGCGCGATCAGGCGGCTGTGGTGGTCGAGTGCGTCGGACAGCTCGCGTCGAGCCCGGTTGCCGAGCTCCTCGAGGCGGGATGCGACGAGCAGCGCACTGGTCTGCGGACCGATCACCCGCCGGAGCGTGGCCACCTCGCGTCGCAGGAGCTGGACGTCGGTCAGGATGGTCGGGTCACCATCGATCGCATGGTCTTCGAGATCGAGGATGCGCAGGTCGAGGGCGTCGATGAGGGGGAGGAACCGCTCGCCGCTGAATTCGACGATTCGCGCCAGCAGGTGATCGGGACCGTCGGCTGAGAACCTGGCGTGACCCACCCGCTCGAAGACGTGATCGATGCTCGTCAGTGGTTCGTCGTGCACGGTGATGAGCCAACCGGGTCCGAGCACGAAGTCGACCTCGACGGTCCTCAGCTCGCGATCGTCGGCCGCGAGCCCGTGGGTGACGAGGACCACGTACGTCTCGAGGTCGTCGACCTTCGGAAGCTGCGCCTCGTCACCGAGGTCGTCCCGGGTCTGCCGGTCCAGGGCGAACTCCTCGCAGAGGCGGCTGATGTCGTCGTCGGTCGGGTCGAGGACATCGAGCCAGACCCAACCCTCCTGGCGGAGGCGGCCCAGTTCGGACGGCTCGGCGCCGACGGTTCGGGTCCCGTCGGCCGCGACGTGCAGGAGGCGCTCCATCGGGTTCAGTGTGACGCCGGCTGCAGGACTGTCGGCGTCAATCGGGGGACACGGCTGCCAGCGGGTTCGGCGAGTGCCTCCCGGAACCAGCGCACGGTCGGCATGCACCCTGTGCCGTCGTCGACGGTGTCGAGCGCAACGAACGTCGCGCCACGCAGCCGGACGAGTTCGTCGACGTCGTCGATGCTTGCCCGGCGGATCGCCGCGCCATTGTCATCCAGCACGAGGCATCGCGCCGTTCGGTTTCTAGCCTCAGCGCATGCCGAACGAGCCGACGGGTCGTCGTCCGCTCGCCGACCGTCCGTTGGCCGAGCCTCACCCGTCCCGACTGGCCCCTGCGGCGCCCGATCGCGCATCGATCATCCGTGCGCACTCGGCGGCACTCGCATCGGGCGATCCGGGCTACCTCGACCCTCGAACCGGACTCTTCGTGTTCTCGGCCGCACATCTCGCCGCTTCCGGATCCTGTTGCGACACCGGCTGCCGCCATTGCCCGTACCTCGATTGACCGTCTGGGTGACCTCACGGGCACCATCGGCCCGCAGAACCACGAGGCCGACCCGGAGCGTCGATGTCGATCAGGACTCGACGGTCGTCAGCTGGTGCACCGGTTGGCCTGATCGCCCGACACCTACCGGGAGCGCAGCGCCAGCGGGAGCACGGTGTCGACGCCGGCTTCGGTGAGCAACGCGGCGGCGATGGTCATCGTCCAGCCCGATCGGATCTGGTCGTCGATCAACAGCACCGGTCCGTCGGGCAGGACGACCTCAGGATCGACGGCCAGCCGACCCCACACGTTGGCTACCTGATGAGCGCTGTTCGACTGATCGGCCTGGGCTCCCCCGCCGTCGTCGACCCGTGCGATCGCGCCGACGACCGGCATCGTGCCCGACTTCGAGATGGTGTCCGCGACGACGTCGATCAGTTGCTGGTTCGACCGGGAAGGCATGGGGCAGATCCAGGTGGGGCGCTGCTCCCAGTCCCACCGGCGCAGCACGTCGATGAGCCCACGCAGAATCGCCGGTGACAGCTCTCGCGACGAACCGTCGAGGAGGGCGTCGACCTGGGCGCCGAGGGCACCGTCGCCGAGGCGGCTCAGCGCCCGTCCGCGCTTGGCCTGGCGCTCGGGTTTGATGCGACCCTTCGGCTCGTCGAGGCCCGACGGCCACTGCTTGCGCGGTTCGATCTCGACATCGGCGCCCGACAGGTGGCGGCGGGCCTCCTCGACGAGCTCGGACGAAGGCGCGGCGGGCGGTTCGGACCCGAGACATCGGTCGCACCGGCCGCAGTCGGCCGCCTCGGCATCGTCGAGCGACGCCCGGACGAACCGAAGGCGGCACTCCCCGAGCCCTGCGTAGGCCAGCATCTGCTCGGACTCCTCGCGCCGGAGCGAGCGGAGTCGATCGGCCTTCTCGTGGTCGTAGCGCCACCCCGGATCGACGATGACCCAGCCGCCGGCCACCTTCGCGATGGCCCCGTCGACCTCGAGGATCTTGAGCAGGGTCATCAGGCGGGTCCGGCCCAGGTTCACCTCGGCCTCGAGGCGATTGATGCTGGTGGCGGACGCCGTGGAGAGCTGGGTGAGGACCTCCTGGCAGGTCGACTCGGGCGGCAGGCTGACCTTCTCGAACCAGTTCCAGACGGCCGCGTCCTCGACCGGACGGGGAACGGCGATCACGTCTGCGTGCTCGATGGCGCGGCCCGCACGGCCGATCTGCTGGTAGTAGGCCACCGGGGTCGGCGGCAGGCCGAGGTGGACGCAGAACGCCATGTCGCCCTTGTCGAACCCCATTCCGAGGGCGCTCGTGGCCACGAGCGCCTTGAGGTCGTTGGTGCGAAGTCGGTCCTCGAGTCCTTCGCGGTCGGTCGGCTCGGTCGACCCGGTGTAGGCCTCGACCTGCATCCCTCGACGGTGGAGCCAGGCGGCGGTGCGCTCGGCCTGGTCGACGGTGAGGCAGTAGATGATGCCCGAGCCGTCGAGGTCGGGGAGCTTCTCGGCCAGCCATGCCAGACGCTCGGCGTCGTCGGCCAGCTCGACCACCGACAGGTGGAGACTGGCACGGTCGAGGCTGGTCCGCTGAACGAGCGTGTCGCCGCCCAACTGGGCAGCAACGTCGTCGGTGACCCGTTGGTTGGCCGTGGCGGTGGTGGCGAGCACCGGGGTCCACGACGGCAGCTCGTCGATGATGCGGCGGAGGCGGAGGTAGTCGGGACGGAAGTCGTGACCCCAGTCGGAGATGCAGTGGGCCTCGTCGCACACCAGCGCCATCGGTTGGCTTCGAAGCAGGTCGAAGACCCGCTCACGGAATCCGTCGTTGGCCAACCGTTCGGGACTGATGAGGAGCAGATCGACCTGGCCTTCGGTGATCCGGTCCTCGATGTCGTCCCAGTCGTCGGTGTTGGACGAATTGATGGTCTCAGCCGTGAGGCCGAGCCGACGAGCGGCCGCGACCTGGTCGCGCATGAGCGCGAGCAGCGGCGACACGACCAGCGTCGGCCCCCACCCCCGATCGCGCAGCATTCGGGTGGCTGAGAAGTAGACGGCCGACTTGCCGAACCCGGTGCGAGCCACCAGGAGGGTGCGGCGGCGGTCGGCGACCACCGCCTGGACCGCCGCCAGCTGTTCGGGCCGCGGCTCGGCGTCGGGGCCGGCGAGAGCGGTGATGTGCTGTCGGAGCTCGGCGTCGACCTCGGCGTGGGTGGGTCGAGACGGCTCGAGCAACGTCGATGGGCGGGTGACGGTCACGCAGGCACCGTATCGACGCGGTCTGACAGCTTCGTCCGCATCCCCGGCATCTGTGGAGTGAATCTGACCGAATCGCGTCCGTTCTGGACCACAGATGCCGCGTAGCTCTCTAGGGTTGGCGGATGCGTTTCGGGGTGGTGGCCGCCGGTCCCGCACAGCCACGGGCCGCATGGCTCGACGAGGTCCGCCGCATCGACGACCTCGGCTTCGATCTCCTCCTCGTGCCCGACCACTTGGGCTTGTTGCCGCCGTTCCCGCCGTTGGTCGCCGCGGCCGAAGCGTCGGATCGGCTTCGGTTCGGGGTCCAGGTGCTCAACAACGAGTTCTGGAACCCGGTCCTCCTCGCCCGCGACGTCATCGGGGTCGACCTGCTGACCGACGGGCGCCTCGAGGTCGGACTCGGTGCCGGTCACACCGAGTCCGAATTCGATGACGTGGGCATCCTCTACGAACGGCCGAGCCGGCGCGTCAGCCGCCTCGACCGCGACGTGGCCGAACTCCGACGGGTGCTCGACGCCGGAGCCGACGGGCCGGTCGGGTTCGCAGCCGCGCAGGACCATGTTCCGCTGATGGTCGGCGGCAACGGCGACCGGGTGCTCGAGATCGCCGCCCGACGCGCCGACATCGTGGGGCTCAACGGCATCACCTCGGGCAGCGGGAGCATCCACACGGACCTCAGCCACTTCTCGTGGGCGGGGCTCGCCGAGCGCATCGACCACGTCCGGCGATGCGCACCCGCACGATTCGACGACCTGCGGCTCAGCATCCTCGTCCAGGCGGTCGTCGTCACCGACGACCGCGTCGCCACGGCCGAGAAGATGGCGTCCACGCGAGCTCAGGAACCCTCCACCTACCTCGACAGCCCGTTCATGCTGCTCGGAACCGACACCGGGATCCGTGACGACCTCGCCCGCCTCGCCGAACTCGGGGTCGACGACGTCACCACGTTCGGTCCGAACGCCACGGCCCTCGCCTCCGCCTTCGACTGAACGGTCTCGGCCGCGACGGCGGGCCGGAAGGGTGCGCTACCCGCCGGGGACCTGATCCTCGAGCTGACCCAGGAGTTCGTCCTCGATCGTCGGGACCTCGGGTGTCGCCGACGACTCGGGGAACTCGACCAGCTCGGGCTCGGCTTCGGCGGCCCAGTCGTTGAGCGGGCCGGGCACGAGGCCGACACCGATGGTCACGATGAGACATGCTGCGAGCGTCAGGCGGACGCCCAGCGGGATGGCGATCGGACGGGGCTCGCGGTCGTCGTCGGCCTCGAAGAACATCTCGACGATGATCCGCAGGTAGATGAAGGCCGAGATGACCGCGGCGAGCATGGCGATGATGGCCAGACCCTCCGAGTTGCCGTCGACGGCTGCGCCGATGACGTAGAACTTGGCGAAGAAGCCCGAGGTGAGGGGCACCCCGGCCTGGGCGAACAGGAAGATCGAGAACACCAACGCCAGCCCAGGGCGTTGTTTCGGCGAGGCCGCGGTAGTCCGACAACCGGTGCGCACCATCACCCTCACGGCCGACCACGGTGACCACGGCGAACGAGCCGGCCACCATGAACGTGTAGGCGGCGAGATAGAAGAGCACGGCCGCCACGCCGAGTTCGGACGCCACCTGGACTCCCACCAGCATGAAGCCGGCGTGACCGATCGAGCTGTACGCCAGCATGCGCTTCACGTTGGTCTGCACGACGGCGATGATCGAGCCGACCAGCAGGGTCAGCACGGCCAGCGCGAACACGATCGGCTTCCAGTCGTCCTGCCAGGTCTCGAATCCGAGGTAGAAGACCCGCAGCAGCCCGGCGAAGCCGGCCGCCTTGACCGCCGAGGCCATGAACGTGACGACCGGTGTGGGCGAGCCCTGGTAGACGTCGGGGGTCCACCAGTGGAACGGCGCTGCGGCGACCTTGAACCCGAAGCCGACCAGCATCAGGGCCAGGCCGGCGAGCACGAGCCCGTTCGAGGCGATCACCGTCGTCGAGAAGTAGTCGACGATGCGCACCAGGTTCGTCGAGCCGGTCCCGCCGTACACGAACGCGATGCCGTAGAGCAGGAACGCCGAGCTGAAGGCGCCGAGCACGAAGTACTTCACGCCCGCCTCCTGAGAGGTCAGGCGCTTGCGATGCATCGCCGCCAGGACGTAGACGGCGATCGAGAGGATCTCGAGGCCCAGGAACATCACGATGAGGTCGTTGGCCGATGCCATCACGACGCCGCCGGCCGCGGACAGCAGCAGCAGGACCGACAGCTCTGGGCCCTCGAGTCCTTCGCGGCGCAGGTAGTCGTCGGCCGTCCAGGCCGTCAGGATCACGGCGAGACAGATGACGATGGTGACGAAGACGGAGAAGCCGTCGACGCCGATCGAGCCGGCCATGGCGGTGTAGGGGCCGTGCTCGGCCGCCTTCAGCCCGAGTTCCTGCGCGAGCTGCTGCGCGGCCGCGGGATCGGTGAGGCTGAGGGCGTCGAGGTCGTCGAGCGTGCTCTGGCTGGGAACGAACGGGCGGATGCGATCCCACAACGGCAGCGCGGCGATGATCGCGCAGACGGCGACCACGGTCGTGTAGAGCGTGTAGGCCCCCGCGATCGGCTTGCGACGGCTCAGCGCGACGACGACCATCAGGCCGAGCGCGCCGACGATGAGCACGACGGTGGGCAACACGGCCGACCAGGCCACGTCGGGCGTCACGATCGGCTCGGGCGGGAGGTCGACCGGCTGGAGTGCGGGGAGCAGGTTCACTCGCCCTCCTCCTCGGATGACTCGGACTCGGCTTCGGACTCGTCGGAGTCCTCGTCGGCTGCTTCGTCGCCTTCGACGAAGCCGGTGACCGAGATCTCGGGTTGCACGTAGTCGGTGTGCACCTCGACATGGGCGATCAACGCGTCGACCGACGGCGCCATCCGGTCGAGGATGGGCTTGGGATACACGCCCATGAACACGATCAGGATCAACAACGGCGACAGGGCGAGGAACTCGCGGCCCTTCATGTCGGGCATGTCGGCGTTGTCGCCGTCGGGCTCACCGTGGAACACCCGCTGGTAGGCCCACAGCAGGTAGAGGGCGGCGAGGATGACGCCCGCGGCCGCGACGACCGCCCACCAGCGGTAGGTCAGGAACGATCCGATCAGGATGAGGAACTCGCCGACGAACCCGTTGAGGCCGGGCAGCCCGACCGAGCTCAGCATCACGAGGGTGAACACGCCGGCCATGATCGGCGCGACCTTCTGGAGCCCCTTGAGCGCCGAGATCTCGCGCGTGTGGCGGCGCTCGTAGATCATGCCGACCAGAAGGAACAGCGCCCCGGTCGAGACGCCGTGGGCGACCATCTGGAACACCGACCCCTGGATGCCCTGGGTCGTGAGCGAGAACGTTCCCATGGCGATGAACCCGAGATGGGCCACCGACGAGTAGGCGACCAGGCGCTTCAGGTCCTTCTGCATGGTCGCGGCGATGGCGCCGTAGATGATGCCGATCACGCCGAGGGTGACGAAGGTGGGAGCGAAGAACAACGACGCACCCGGGAACAGATAGAGCCCGTACCGGATGAACCCGTAGGTCCCGAGCTTGAGCATGACGCCGGCCAGGATCACCGAACCGGCGGTCGGGGCCTCGGTGTGGGCGTCGGGCAGCCACGTGTGGAGCGGGAAGAGCGGAACCTTGACCGAGAAGGCGAGCGCGAAGGCCAGGAAGATCCACCGTGCGGCAGACCAGTCGAACGGGTTGGCGCCGGCGTCGTCGTCGGGGATCACCTGTTCGTCGGCGATCTCGACCACGTCGAAGGTCAGCGGCACCTCGGCCTGGAGGTCGTCGAGCGTCGTGGTGAGCTCGGCGATCTCTTCGTCGGAGAACTCGACGCCCTGGCCGACCTCGAGCTGGACCTGGGTCTCGATCTGGGCCGCTTGCTCGGCATTGCGCTCCTCGAGGCCGTCCTGGTGGAGGAACACGAGCGCCAGGATGCCGACCAGCATGAGCGCCGACCCGAACATCGTGAACAGGAAGAACTTCAGCGCGGCATACACCCGCCGGCCGTGGCCCCATCCGCCGATGAGGAAGTACATCGGCACGAGCACGATCTCGAACATCACGAAGAACAAGAAGAGATCGAGGGCGGTGAACACCCCCATGCAGCCGGCCTGCAGGATCAGGATCCAGGCGTAGTAGGGCTTCGAGTCGTGCTCGGGCGTCACGGCCACGATGGCGATGGGGAAGAGGATGCCGGTGAGCACCACGAGGAACAGCGAGATGCCGTCGAGCCCGAGGTGCCAGCTGATGCCGAGCTCGGACACCCAGCTGGTGTCGACGACGAACTGGAAGCCCGGATCACCGGTGTTGAAGTCGGCGAGGGCGTAGATGGCCACGGCTCCGGTCGCCGATGAGGCCATCAGGGCGGCCAGACGGTGGAGCTCGGCCCGCCCGCGAGGGATCAGGCCGAGCAGCAGCGCGCCGAAGGCCGGGATGATGATCAGCGACGTGAGCAACGGAAAGCTCACCGCAGCGCCCTCAGCAGCGAAGACCGAAGACATCTAGGAGCTCACCGCCGATGCGCGGTCGACGAGGCACGAGGAGACCGACCCAGGACGGCCCGCTCGGCGGGAGGAAGCGCCAGCGCCCGACGAGCCAGGGAGCGAGCATGCGAGCGACCGAGGAAGCAAGCGGCCGGGGAGCGGAAAGAAGAACGGCATCTAGAAGGCCGCCCGGTTCAGGAAGTAGGCGAGCAGGAGCACCGCGCCGGCAGCGATACCCGCGGCGTAGGCGCGAACGAAGCCCGATTGGAGCTTGCGGGCGTGACGGCCCGCGAAGGCGACCACGGACCCGACGCCGTCGACCGCACCGTCGACGATGCCGGCGTCGAAGTCGGCCGTGGCCTGGAACGCCTCGCGACCAGGCTTGTCGACGAAGGCACTGATGGCCTCGTCGTAGTACCAGCCGTGGGCGAGCACCTCGGGCTCGATGGCCCTCGAGCGCTTCTTGATGAAGACGCGTGTAGGCATAGCCGATGCCGACGACGGCACACGCAACGGCGACGATCGCCAGGCCGACCTTGGTCGCGCTGGCGACGTCGATCTTCGCCTCGCCGACCTCCACGACGGGCTCGAGCCACTTCTCGAGGAACTTGGTCCGCTCCGAGAAGACCAGGTTGAGCCCGCCTCCGACGAGCGAGAGTCCGGCAAGGACCATCAGCGGAAGGGTCATGGTCCAGGGCGACTCGTGGGGCTCGACCTCGTCTGGGTGCTCGTCGACCTCTTCGGCGTCTGCGTCGGACGCCGCCTCGACGACGTCGGTGTCGCGGAAGCGCTCGTCGCCGAAGAAGACGAGGAAGACCTGGCGGCTCATGTAGAACGCGGTGAGCAGTGCGGTGAGCAGTCCGAGGCCGTAGAGGACGTATCCCTGGGTCCCACCCGAGCCGTAGGCGTAGAGCAGGATCTCGTCCTTCGACCAGAAGCCGGCGAACGGCGGCACGCCGGCGATCGCCAGCCAGCCGACGATGAAGGTGGCCGCGGTGATCGGCATGTACTTGCGGAGCCCGCCCATCCTGCGCATGTCCTGCTCGTCGTGCATCCCGTGGATGACCGAGCCCGAGCCGAGGAACAGCAGCGCCTTGAAGAAGGCGTGGGTGACCATGTGGAAGATGGCGGCGACGTAGGCGCCGGTGCCGACCGCCAGGAACATGTAGCCGAGCTGGCTGACGGTCGAGTAGGCCAGCACCTTCTTGATGTCGTTCTGGGCGACCGCGATCGTGGCGGCGAACAGGGCGGTGAGCACGCCGACCCAGGCGATGATGTCGGGTGCCCACTCGTAGGCACTGGCGATCACCGGGTTCATCCGGGTCATCAGGTACACGCCGGAGGTGACCATGGTGGCGGCGTGGATGAGGGCCGAGACCGGGGTGGGGCCGGCCATGGCGTCGGGGAGCCAGACGAACAGCGGGATCTGGGCCGACTTCCCGCATCGCGCCGACGAACAGCAGCAGGTGATGGCGGTCGCCGTCACCGCTGCGACCTCGCCCGGCTCGAACGCCTCGAAGATGTCGGGTAGTCGAGCGAGCCGACGGTCGCGAACATGAGGAACATCGCCACCATGAAGCCCCAGTCACCGATCCGGTTGGTGACGAACGCCTTCTTGCCGGCCGAGGCGTTGGCCTCGTCCGAGAACCAGAAGGCGATCAGGAAGTACGAACACGCGCCGACGCCCTCCCAGCCGAGGAAGGTGACGAGCAGGTTGTCGCCCAGCACCAGCATCAGCATCGAGAAGACGAACAGGTTCAGGTAGACGAAGAACTTCGAGAACTTCGGGTCACCGTGCATGTACCCGATCGAATACAGGTGGATCAGCGTGCCGATGCCGGTGACGAACAGCGCCATCGTCATCGACAGCGGATCGACCAGGAACCCGAAGCTCACCTCGAGGCCGCCGACCGGCAGCCAGGTGAACAGCGTCTGGGTGAAGACCCGTGCCTCTTCCTCTTCGGCATACAGCCCGGCGAACACGGCCACGGTTGCCGCGAACGACCCGGCCACCATGAGCGTGGCCAGCCAGCCGGCGAGCGGTTCACCGAGCTTGCGGCCGCCGACCAACAGCAGCAGGAAGCCGGCGAGCGGGAGCGCGGGGATGAGCCAGACGAGTTCGAGCATCGTCGCTATCCCTTCAGGACCACGAGGTCGTCGGCCGTGGCTCCCGGCTTCTTGCGGAAGATCGCCACGACGAGGCCGAGGCCGACCACGACTTCAGCCGCGGCGACGACGAGCACGAACACGACGACCACCTGACCGCCGACGTCGTCGAGCATGCGGCTGAAGGTGACGAACGTGAGCGTGACGGCGTTGAGCATCAACTCGACGCACATGAACATCACGAGCGGGTTGCGACGAACCAGCAAACCGACCGCGCCGATCGCGAACAGGATCGACCCGAGCACGAGATACCACGCCGGGGTCACAGCCAGGGCGATCATCGAACGGACCAACCGGTGCGAGGGCGACGAGGCACGAGGAGCCCGGCCACAAACGGCCCGAGCGGCCGGGGAGCGGAAGACAGGGCGATCATCGAACGGACCAACCGGTGCGAGGGCGACGAGGCACGAGGAGCCCGGCCACAAACGGCCCGAGCGGCCGAGGAGCGGAAGACAGGCGATCATCGAACGGACCAACCGGTGCGAGGGCGACGAGGCACGAGGAGCCCGGCCACAAACGGCCCGAGCGGCCGGGGAGCGGAAGACACGGCGATCACGCGGACACCTCTTCGGTGGCCTCGTCGGCCCCGGTGTCGTCGTCTTGTTCGTCGGTCGGTTCGGGGTCGTCGTCGCTGATCTCGTCTGCGTCGATGGCGAGCGGCTCGCCCTTGACCCGCTTGGCCAGCATGACGGCACCGACGACGGCGATGACGAGCAGCACCGAGGTGATCTCGAAGGCGAACAGGTAGTCGGTGAACAGCACCTCACCGATCTCGGCCACGTTGAAGTCCTGGGCTGCGGTCGGGGTTCCGAGCACGCCGGTCTGTCCCGTGGCGGCGACGTTCCCGTCGGTGTCGGTGGTGGAGAGGATGGCCACGAGCGGAAACGCGAGGATGGCCACGCCGAGCACACCGGCGAGGATGCGTTGGCCGACGATCGGCTCTTCGTCGAGGCGTTCGGTGCGGTCGACGCCGAGCAGCATGATGACGAACAGGAAGAGCACCACGATGGCGCCCGCGTAGACGATCACCTGGACTGCAGCGAGGAAGTGGACTTCCTGCGCGACGAAGAGCACGGCGACACCGAACAGGGTGGCCACCAGCGACAGCGCGGAGTGCACCGGGTTGTGGTTGAGCACCACACCCAGCGCGCCGGCGATGCAGATCGCTCCGGCGATCAGGAAGACGAGGAGTTCCACACTCATGATCTGCGTTCCCCGGCCACGCAGGCCGCACTCGGCCGGCCTCCTCGGCCTCGGCCTCGTGCACTCAGCCACGTTCACGACGCTCATGATTCTGCGTCCGTCTGGCCGGCTTCTGCTCGCGACGCCGTAGCCCAGTTCGCCGGCCCACGCCACGATGCCTTCGAACTCGGCTGCGCCGCCGGGCGCGGTGGCTCGCATCCACGCCGACGTGTTGTCCTCGACATCGTCGATGTCGGACCAGTCCTCCCACGGCAGCTGCTGGGGCCGGCCGTCGTCACCGACGACCAACTCGTCCTTGGTGTAGATGGCGTCGGCCCGATTGGTGAACGAGAACTCGAACAGCTTCGACTCGGTGATCGCCTCGGTGGGACAGGCCTCGACGCACAGGTCGCAGTGGATGCAGCGCAGGTAGTTGATCTCGTAGACGTAGCCGTACCGCTCGCCCGGCGACACCGGTTCGTCGGCCGGGTTGTCGGCACCGCGGACGTAGATGCACTTGGCGGGACACACGCCGGCGCACAGTTCGCAGCCGATGCACTTCTCCATCCCGTCCTCGTAGCGGTTGAGCACGTGACGCCCGTGCAGACGGACCGGCTTCTCGCGTTTGCCGCCCTCGTCCTTGATGTAGTTCTTCGTGAGGGTCTCGCCGTCGCCGGCGCCCTTGAAGACCTTCCGGAACGTGACGGCGAATCCGTCGAGATAACCCATCAGCGCACCTCGTTCGCTTCTGCGAGCGCACGGCGTTCGCCGTGATTGCGGATCGCGGCGGCGAGCAGGGCCCACCCGAGCACGACACCGGCGAACCCGACCGCGACCACGACACCGAGGTTCCAGCCCTCGTCTCGCCCGATGTTGATGCCGGCGAGCAGCAGGAGCCACGCCAGCGACAGGGGAATGAGCGCCTTCCAACCCATGTCCATCAGCTGGTCGTACCGGAAGCGGGGAAGGGTGGCACGGAACCACGAGAACACGAAGAGGAAGCCCAGGACCTTGACCATGAACCAGATGGTTCCGGACACGACACCGAACCACTGGGGCCCGGCTGGTCCGCCGAAGAACAGCGTCACGATGATCGCCGACATGGTGACCACGTTCATGAACTCGGCGAGGAAGAACAGCGCGAACCGGATCGAGCTGTACTCGGTGTGGAATCCACCGACGAGTTCCTGCTCGGCCTCGACGAGGTCGAACGGTGGACGGTTGAGCTCGGCGGTGACGGCGATCAGGAAGATCACGAACGGGACGACCCCGGTGACGATGACGTTCCAGTTCGGGACGAACCCGGCGAACCCGTCGCTCGCCTGCACGATGACCATGTCGCGGGTCGACAGGGTGCCGGTCATCAGGACGACCGCAGCGACCGACAGGCCGAGGGCGGCTTCGTAGCTCACCATCTGCGCCGATGCCCGCACCGAACCGAGGAGCGGGTACTTCGAGCCCGAGCCCCAGCCGGCGAGCATCACGCCGTAGACGGCGATCGAGCTCATGGCGAGCACGAAGAGGATGCCGATGCCCGGGTCGGCGAGTTGGAGCAGCGTGTCCTGCCCGAGGATGCCGACGACGCCGGGCTTCTCGGGATCGGAGAAGTCGCCGCCGACCGGCACGACGGTGAAGATCAGGAACGCCGGAATCAGCGAGAGGTAGGGCGCGAGCAGAAAGACCTTGCGATCGGCCTGGTCGGGGATCAGGTCCTCTTTGAAGAACAGCTTGATGCCGTCAGCCAGCGTCTGGAGCAGACCGAACGGCCCGGCGCGGTTCGGGCCGATCCGGTTGGTCATGTCGGCGTGGATCTTGCGCTCGAACCACACCATGAACATGACCGAGACCATCAACAGCGCGAACGCCAGCACGACCTTGAGCAGCACGACCTGCAGTTCGGGCCACCCGATGCCACCATCGAGAAGGGGATCGACGCCGAAGATCAATGGGACAGAGCTCATGCGCTCTCGATCCGGATGTCGGTGACCGGTTCGAGTGAGTCGATCAACTCGTTGGCGCGGATGCCGGGCTGGTTGAAGAACAGGTGCGCACTCCCCCGGTGCACGGCCTCGTCGGGCCGGCACACGGCGAGGACGCCCGAGATCTTCGATGACGTCAACCGCACCGATCCCCCGGGTTCGACGCCCACCCGGTCGAAGTCGTGAGGGTGGATGCGCAGTTCGGTTTCCGTGGCGAGCGGGGCGATGCACGGCGACTGCTGCACCAGCGTTCCGAGGTCGTACATCTTTCGGCTGGCCACGAGACGCAGACCGTAGGCGTCGACCGGCGGCGACTGCACAGTTCGCTCGACGGCGGTGACCAGCGGCGGGCGTGCCGTCGGCTCGCCCACCTCGTCCGGGACGGCTTCGTCGGCCTCGCCCGCGTCAGCATCGGCGTCGGCGTCGGCGTCGTCAGGCATGTCGGTCGGCACGTCCTCCTCGTCGTCGACCTCGCCATCGGCGTCCCCCGCTGCGGATGCTCCGAGGCCGGTGATCGAGACCGAAGCCTCTCGGGGGAGGACGACACCGTCGGAGAAGGCCCGGCTCGCGAGCACTTCGAGCGTGATGCCTGCGTGCACGGTCGACACCTGTTCGATCTCGCTCCAGATCTGCTCGACCGAGTCGAGGCCGAGATCGGCTCCGAGGCGCAGCGCGAGGTCGGCGGCGATCATCCAGTCCGACCTCGCGGTCCCGGGCGCGGTCACCTGCGCGTGCAGTGTGCTGACCCGACCTTCGAGGTTGGTGGTCGTGCCGGCACACTCGGCGAACGCAGCGGTCGGCAGCACGATGTCGGCCCGGCGGGTGCTGTCGGTCATGAACGTGTCGAGCGCGATCACCGTGCGAGCGCCGGCCAGCCCTTGGGCGGCCAGGTCGGCATCGGGGAAGTCGGCGATCGGATCCGCGCCGAGCAGCACCAGCGTGTCGATCTTGCCCGCGGCGGCCGCCTGGAGGATCCCCGTGCTGTCGAGCCCTTCGGTGTCGGGGACGGTGGACCAGTGCTCGTGGAACCACTGCCGCCCGTCGTCGAGCCCCACCCGGCCGGGCAGGAGCCCTGGGCTGAGTCCCATGTCGAGCGCACCGTGCACGTTGGCCCGCCGCAGCAGGGACAGGAAGGTCGCCTCGGGCCGCGCATCGAGCACCGAGGTCGCCGCTGCCGCCACGTGCTCGCCGGACTCGGCGAGGTTGGCGCGTCCGAGCATCACGACCGGCGCATCGGCTGCTGCGAGCGCAGCCACCGCCGCGGCGTGCTCTTCGGCCTCGGCCGTGCCGGCCAGCAGGGCGGTGACGGTCTCGACGAGTTCGCCGGGCCGGTAGGTCACGCTCGTGTGGGCGATCTCGCTGGTCGGACCGAGCGTGGGCACGATCTCGACGAGCTTCACGCCGTCGTGCTCGACGGCGTGACGGAGCCGCAGGTACAGCACCGGCAGTTCTTCCTTCAGATCCGGACCGAGCAGCAGGACGGTGGCGCCCGTGGCGCACGCGTCGTCGATCGTGGCCCTGGGGAGGCCGAGGACGGCGTCGGCGGGGAAGCCGTCGCCGATCTGAGCGTCGATGTTGTCGGAGCCGAGCACCCCCTTGACGAGCTTCGCCCAGCTGTAGGCGTCCTCGTTGGTGAGGCGCGCCCCTCCGATCACGGCCAACCCCTGGGGACCCGACTGGTCGATGCCGTGCTTGATCGCCTTCGCCGTTGCTCGCATCGCCTCGGCCCAGCTCGCCGGCAGCAGGCCCTCGTCGGTCCGGACGAGCGGGTCGTCGAGCCGGTCGCCGCTGTTGACCGCTTCGAAGTCGAAGCGACCCTTGTCGCAGAGCCATCCCCAGTTCACCGGGTCGATGTCGACGCCGTTGTACCGCAGCACCTCGTTGCGCGAGCTGTCGATGGTGACCCGACAACCGACGGCGCAGGACTGACAGGTCGACTCGGTGGTCGCCAGGTCCCAGGGTCGGGCCTTGAACCGGTAGGGCGTCGCGGTGAGCGCTCCGACGGGGCAGATCTGGACGGTGTTGCCGCTGAAGTAGCTGGCGAAGGGATGGTCGGGGAACGTGTTGACCTGGGTCTGGTTCCCCCGGTCCTGGAAGTGGATCAGGGGGTCGCCGGCCACGTCTTTGGCGAAGCGGGTGCACCGATCGCAGAGGATGCAGCGCTCACGGTCGAGGTTGACCGTCTCGCTGATCGGAATCGGCTTCTCGAAGTGCCGCTTCTCCTCGACGAACCTCGACTCGCCCGGCCCGTAGGCCATGGTCTGGTCCTGCAGCGGGCACTCGCCGCCCTTGTCGCACACCGGGCAGTCGAGCGGATGGTTGATGAGCAGGAACTCGAGGATGCCGTCCTGGGCCTTCTTGGTCACGTCGCTCTCGGTGTCGACGACCATCCCGTCGGACACGGTCAGCATGCAACTGGGTTGCAGCCCCGGTCCCCGGCCCGAATCGACCTCGACGATGCACATCCGGCACATGCCCACCGGCTCCATGCGCGGGTGGTAGCAGAACCGCGGGATGTAGACGCCGGCCTTCTCACAAGCATCGATCAGCAGGTCGCCGTCGGCGGCCTCGATCTCGTGGCCGTTGATCGTGACACTGACGGTGGTGGCCGTGTCCTCGCTCATGCTTCCCGCTCCCCGGCCGCTCGGGCCGCGCGGACCGGACTCCTCGTACCTCGTCGCCCTCGCATCGGAGCACACCCACACGCCGCGTCATGCTTCCCGCTCCCCGGCCGCTCGGGCCGCGCCGGACCGGACTCCTCGTACCTCGTCGCCCTCGCATCGGAGCACACCCACACGTCCCGCTCACGCTTCCTCGCTCCCCGACGGGGCCGACGAACGCGGCGCCCTTCACGTCGACGGTGATCTCGGCCGGACCGCCGACGTAGGCCTCGAACTCGTCCTTGAACCGCATGATCGCCGACGCGACCGGGGTGGTGGCCGACTGACCCAGCGGACAGATCGTGGTCTGCATGGGGGGCCAGTTCATGCCGACCGAGATGTTGTCGCACACATCGAGCAGCAGGTTGACGTCCTCGGGTCGGCCGTGACCGTCGACGATCCGATCGAGGATCTTCTCGAGCCAGCTGGTGCCTTCGCGGCAGGGCGTGCACTTGCCACAGCTCTCGCGGGCGAAGAAGCGGACGACCCGCAGGGCCGCCTTGACCATGTCGGTGGTCTCGTCCATGACGACGATCGCCCCCGAACCGAGCATCGTTCCCATCTTGCCGACGACACCGGCCTCGAGCGGGGTGTCGAGGTGCTCCTCGTAGAGCCACGGGGCGGACGCGCCGCCGGGGATGAACGCCTTCAGCTTGCGATCGCCCCGGATGCCGCCGGCATACACGGGCGACATGATGATGTCGCGGAAGGTGGTCACGCCGAACTCGACCTCGTACACGCCGGGGTTCTTGACGTGACCGGACACGGCGAACACCCGCGTGCCCTTCGAGCTCTCGGCACCCAGCGCGGCGAACGCGGCACCGCCGTTCTCGACGATCCAGGGGAGATTGGCCAACGTCTCGACGTTGTTGACGATCGTCGGCTGCAGGTAGAGGCCCTTGGCGGCGGGAAAGAACGGCGGCTTGAGCCGCGGCATTCCCCGATTGCCCTCGAGCGACTCGATCAGCGCCGTCTCCTCGCCCACGATGTAGGCGCCGGCGCCCCAGTGCAACACGATGTCGACGCTGAAATCCGTACCCAGGATGTTCTGACCGACGAAGCCGGCCGCGTAGGCGTCGTTCAGCGCCCGGGCGATCCGCTCCTGGGCGAGCGCCATCTCGCCTCGCACGTACAGGAAGGCCTGGGTCAGACCGACGGCGTAGCACGCGATGAGCGCACCCTCGATGAGTTGATGCGGATCCTTCTCCATGAGGAGACGGTCCTTGTAGGTGCCGGGCTCGGACTCGTCGCCGTTGACCACGAGATAGCGCGGCCAGACGTCAGGGGGGCAGAAACCCCACTTCACGCCCGCCGGGAAGCCCGCACCTCCTCGGCCGAGGAGGCTGGCGTCCTTCACCTCTTGATGGACCGCCTCTGGAGTCATCGTGAGGGCCTTGCGCAGCGCGGTGTAGGCGCCGGTCGCCTGGGCCCGTTCGATGGTGTAGGAGTCGTCGTGTTCGAACCGTGAGGTGATGATCTTCGGAGCGTCGGTGATCACGTGGCCTCGGTCTCCTCGGCGACGTCGGGTCCACCCGGTCCACCGAGCCAGGGCGGGGCGATCGACTCGGTCGGGAGCGTGGGACCGGCGCGGCGGTCGGCCGGGATGTGCTGACGGGTTCGGGCGAGGGTGCCGTGCTTGGGCACCTCGTGGCTCCGCTTGCCCTCGGCGAGGTCGTCGAGGAGGGCATCGACCTCGTCGTGGGAGATCCGGTGGAAGTAGCGGTAGTTCACCTGCAGGCAGGGCGCCTCGGTGCAGGCGGCGATGCACTCGACGTCTTCGAGGGTGAAGGTGCCATCAGCGGTGGTGCCGCCGGGCCGGACTCCGAGGCGGTCCTCGAGGTGATGGAGGAGTTCCTCGCCGCCGTTGAGCTGGCAGGAGATGTTCGTGCAGACGTTGACGAGGTAGTCGCCGACGGGTTCACGCTTGAACATCTCGTAGAACGAACACGTGCCCGACACCTCGGCCGGGGTCACGTCGACCAGCTCTGCGAGGTGTTCCATGGCTTCGTCGGTCACGTAGCCGTCCTGCTCCTGTGCGAGGTGCAGCAACGGGATCAACGCCGACTTCGCCACCGGGTAACGCGCAATGATCTCCTTCGCCAGAAGGGTGTTCTCGGCGTTCAACCGGGGCATCGTCGTGAATCCTTGCACAAGCTCAGAACACCCGCGAAGACGGAGCCCCCCGTTTCTGCCCCCTTACCCGCCTCGACGGGCGCCGCCGGCCGGCCTCGAACGCCGGGTGTTCGGCTCCGACGAGCCGGATTCGATCGCTGACCAGGTGAAGCAGGTCGTCGCTGAGGTGACCGGCGCCAACGTCGTGAGCGGCATCGCATGTCACGCCTCGGTCGGCGTGACCGTGGGTGTGGTGGCCGCGAGCGGTGATCGGCACCGTCGACCTCGTCGACCCGCTGGCCACCGCTCCGGGCTCGTCGTACGCCGAACCCCACGATCTCCGCTCCGACTTCCCGGCCAGCAGCGCGGGTGCCGAGTGGATCGACGAGGTGAACGCCGAGGCTCGCGCGGTACTCGCGGACGCACCCGTCGATGCGATCGGCCACGTCGACTGGCGTGGCGGGAACGTCGTGGTGGCCGACGGGCAGCTGGCGGCGATCTACGACTGGGACAGTGCGGCCCAGGGGTCCGAAGCGATGCTCGTCGGCATGGCGTCAGCAACCTGGAGCCTTGCGTGGGCGTGGGGACGGGCGGTCCACCGCGACGTCGCTTCGACCGCTGCGTTCGTCGTCTCGGTGACGGCACCTGACCACCAGGAGGACGACAGCCGGCGATCAGTTCCGATTTGCGAGAAGTGCGAGGAACGCCTCGTACGCCTCATGATCGGGCTTGGCCACGCCCATGACGACGCGGTCGCTCGCTGCTGAGACGACTTGTCGGGGACACCGGTCATCCGGGCCGGTGTCGACGACTCCCAGCACTTCGGCGCTTCGCGCGGCGTACGCCGTCAATCGGAAGTAGGCGATCCGTTGCTGATAGCGCACCCCCGTCGCACCGCCGTCGCACAGCGCGCCGTCAACGACCTCTCCGATCACATCCCGGCAGACGATCACCGGCGGCAGGCGGCCAGTCCCGGAGAGCTCGTCCACGGACAGGCTGGAGTTCAACGGCGGACCCTGGGCGTCGAAGACTCCTCGATCGGTCGCCGACGGATCGAACGCGTCGCTCTGCTGGACGCCGCTCGCGCGATCTCCCGAACAGAATCCCCGGTACGCACTCAGGACCTCGGGATCGACCCGTTGGTCCAGGAGCGGGCCGGCCACATCGGACGCTCCGACGGCAGGGCTCGCTTCGGACCGAGCGAAGTTGAGGTCTGGCACCACTCCGTTGAGCACCCACGCCAACGCCAGCGCGCCCAACAGCTGCAGGAGCGAGAGCGCGACATCCTTGGCCGTCGTCTGAGGGCCGAGCACGCCGACGATGCTGACGGGAGGTGAGTCGTCCGCGGCGCCGCAGAATCGGCACGTGTCCCAGCCGTCGACGATGAGCGCTCCACACCGGCAGGTCTCGAACCACGCGCGGCCTCCCATGCGCGAAACATCGTCAGATCAAGAGAAGCGCTTGAGCAACGCCCGCCCGCGCGGTCGACGCTCCATTCCTGTTCACGCCGGCCAGTCGCCTGGCTACCATGAGGCGTTGCGCTCAGCTGAGGGAGGCCAGGCGATCGAGCACGACGCCAACTACGCAGAACAAGTGGCCATCCAACGTGAGATCATGGCCGAAACCATGGAGGCGTGCGGGGAGCTCTTGGCCGCCGCCGAACGTGACGCGGCGGAGATCCGGCGCGCCGCTGAGACTGCGGCCAAGCGTCGATCAGAAGAGCTGATATCGGCGACGTCGGTGACACTTGCGAGACTCGCGGAGCAGGCTGAGCGGGACCGGGTGACCATCGACCGCGAACGGGACGAGGCCGCGAGCGCTCGCCGCGAGGCTGAGCGACTCCGGGCCGCAACCGAGCGGCGGCTGGCCGAAGCTGCTGCCGAACGAGAAGCGCAGGACGAAGAACGCCGAAGGCTCGCCGGCGCAATCGCTGCGGCCGAGCAATACCGATCAGATGCTGTCGCTTCTCGCCACGAAGCCCATCAGCTCGCGATCGAGCTCACCGCCGCAGCCGAAGATCGCGTCGCGCTCCTCGAAGCAACGCTCGATCATCGAATCGCCGAAGTGGAGTCCGCACTCGGGACGGTGCAGGATCTTGCGCTCGGCCACCCGGTCCCAACGGCGCCTCACGCGTTCGACGAGTTCGAAGAGCTGCTGCGCAACGTGTTTCGGGAGCTCCAACTCCACCGCGAGGCCGAACTCGCCGCGGCTGGTCGGCAAGCAGAGGACCTCCTCGCGATGGCGCGCAGGACAGCCAACGAGATCGTCGAGGAGACCCACCGCGATCGAGAACGATTGATGCTCGCCGCCGAGGCCCGGGCGGCGTTCGACGTCGTCGCGTTCCTCCAGCAGGGGACGGTCGCATCGCCCGCCGCCGAAGACCTCGACCTCACTCGGTTCGGAGCGGAAGAGTCCGATGAGGCCGACGAACGCTCTGACCTCGACACTCCGCCACTTCGACCGGACGACCGAGTCGACGACCCCGGGGACGGACCCGCACAGCGTTCGCCCGGCGATCCTCCGGCCGGGAGCGCGAACGAGACCTCGATTCACCGACCGGAGCCATCGGGTGCGATCAACGAACCGAGCAGCGAAGACGAACCAGAAATCTCCGGCATCCTGACGCTCTCGCCCCAACCGGCCGCGCCAGCAGCACCAGGCACGACAACCGACCTTCCCGGCCCCGCTCCGCAACCCGACGACGAAACGAGAGCTCGCGTATCGGACCTCCCCGCCGACGGCACGACCGTTTCGGTCGATGAGACGGCGTCTGAGGACGGAGCCCAGGTCCACGGAGCGCAGAGCGAGCCGAAGCGACGTCGGTCGATCTGGCGATCGGTCTTTCTCCTCGTCTTGGTCATGGGTTCGATTCAGCTCGCCAATCTCTTCATCGTCGAGACCTACACCGTTCAAGCGGCGTCGATGGAGCCCGAGCTGAGGAGTGGGGATCGACTCCTCGTGAACAAGGTCGTGTATCGCTTCGGCGATCCAGCGCGCGGCGACATCGTCGTGCTCGACCCGGCAGACGACACGCAGGGGTTGACCGACACAGCGGAACGGCTCGTGAAGCGGGTGGTCGGGCTTCCTGGCGATGTGATCGAGAGCGTCGACGGGAGCGTTCAGGTGAATGGAACTTCAACAGATCAGCCGTGGCTCACCGGCACGACTCCGACGCCGGACTTCAGCGCAGTGACCGTCCCCGACGGCGAGGTCTTCGTGCTCGGAGACAACCGGATCGTCTCGGTGGACAGCCGGATGTTCGGGACCATCGAGATCGCTCGCATCGAAGGGAAGGTCATCGCCACGTTCTGGCCGCCGAGCGAGGTCGAGCGCCACTGAGCAGCAGCTCGGCCCGCCGTGCCTGACACGTCAGGTGCGGGGGTCGATGCGGCGGCGTTCGTCGCCCGACCACTCGACTCGGCCGCGCCGCACCATCGCCCTGGCTCGCAACCTCGAGGCCACCGAGACGAACGCGAACACGGCGAGATCGGGCAGACGACGCCAGTCCGATCGGATCAAGTCGACCGAGGTGCGACCCATGCTGGGCCCCACAGCCTCCGAATCGGGCAGGTCACCTGCGACGAGGCTCATCGCCGCCAGAATCCGGGACTTGCGGCGAATCACCTCGCCAATCGACACCGACGCGGGAACGGTGAAGGTCACGTCGGTCAGACAGCGACGCTTCTCGCGAGGAACGTGGCGGTGCACCCACCAGTCGTCGGCTCCGTCGGGGTGAAATCGTCCGAAGCGGCCGCGACCGGCTCGGGAGAGGCCGTACACGCCTGAACCGACGGGTTCGTCCGCAGCCCAGGGCAGCCTGAGCCAGATGCGATAGTACGCCCGGACGAGCACCGATGACCTCGAACGGTCCACCCGAAGCGCGGGGGCCGCCAGCTCCGCCCCCCCGGCGGCGAGCACTTCGGCGGTTCGGCGAAGGGCATGGGCATCGGTGACGACGTCGGCATCGACGTAGAGGCGCGGAAACGTCGTGGCCCGATCGTCGCCCAGGTCCAGCGCGTTGGGCTTGCCAGGCAGCGAGGTCTCGACGACTTCGACCCGCTCGAAGGACCGAGCCACATCGGCCGTGCGATCAGAGCATGCGTTGGCGACCACGACCACCTCGGCTTCGTCGGGCTCGAGCCCGTCGAGAATGCGAACCAGGCACTCCTCGAGGACGACCTCCTCGTTGTGGGCCGGGATGATCACGCTGAACACGCTTCAGCCCAACCCGGGAGTTGTCGAGCGGACGGCTTCGAGGACCGCACGAGCCGTGGACGTCCAGGAGAAACGCTCAGCGACCTCGGCTGCCTCGCCATCGACTCGAGCAGACATCTCGTCGTCGTCGAGGACCGACTTGATCGCCGAAGCCCAGTCGTCAGGGTCGTTCGTGGCCACGAGCCTGCCGTTGTGTCCGGGCTCCACCACTTCGGGCATCGCAAAGGCATCCCGCGCCACGACCGGCACGCCATGAGCGAGGGCTTCCACGAAGACGATGCCGAATGCCTCGAAGTAGGACGGCATCACGAACGCATCAGCTTCCCGGAAGCACTCGGACACCGCGTCGTGGCCGAGTGGCCCCCGGAAGTCGATCCACGGCAACTCGAGGACGTGGTTCGGCAGCGTCTCAGGTCCGACGATGGTGAGCTGGATCGGCTGGTCGCCTCCTGCACGGAGGCGACCCGTCGCCTCCACCAAGAGGGGGCCTCCCTTCCGCTCGAAGTCGCGACCGACAAAGAGCAACCGCGAGGGAGACCGACTGCCGGCGTGGGTGGAACGTGGCCGTGGGCGAGCGCTGATCCCGGCATACGCGATGTGCACACGTTCGGGTGCGACCCCGGATCGCTCGACCAGGTGACGGGCGAACCACGCACTCATCGCCAGCACACCCGATGCTCGGTCGTAGATCTCCTGCTGTCGATCGCGGCGCCGACGCACTTGCTCGACATCGAGTCCGGAGATCTGAAGTGCACTTCCTTCCTCCCACAGGTCGAGGAGCACTTGGTAGCTCAGATCCTGGAACACGAAGTAGGGCCGGTCGAGGGCTGCCAGGTCGTGGATCTCCAAGATGACATCACACGGTTGGCGCTCGAGCGCTCGTCGAATCGCCGCACCCGTCACCGCATCGGTGAGCGAGCGATGCTTCCATGGACTCACCCATGTTCCCGATCGCCGCCGGGTCGCAGCAGCGCGCAGCGCAACTCGGGTCGGGCGACTGAGGTGGGGTCCCAGGTCCACGACGTCGGTCTCGGACTCCACCCGTAGCGCGCCCAACAGGTTCCACGGAATGTGCGACCAGGTCTGTGTCGGATCGGGCTCCCAGAGACAGGCAAAGCCCATTCCCGTGCCATGTTGGTTCGTCGCAGACACGCTCAGCTCCCGTCTCGGACGTCCGCGTGGCCTCGCGATGAGGCGGATTCGCAGAGAGAATTACACTTCGGAGGGTGATGTGCACTCACGGTGACTCGTCTGTGGGCAAGGGACGAGTTCGGGTGCAGGACGCGCGCCACCAACAGTCCGGGGTCTCGGCTCACGACTCGCACGTTGCCCGACTCGCGTGTGGCAGGTCGAATTCGAACCGACGGTTGTCATGACCTCGCGATTCTCCAATGCCGTCGGGTGGTCGTTCGTCATGACCGGCGGACAACAATTCGTGACGCTGGTGATGACGTTCGTCCTCGCCGGGCTGCTCGGTCCGGAGACCTTCGGCATCCTCGCGATGGCCATCATCTATCTCGGCTTCATCGAGATGCTCATGAAGCAGGGGATGGTTCCTGCACTGATCCAGCGCCCCGACCTGTCTCGCGCTCACAAGGATGCGGCGTTCTGGATGATCATGGCCATGGCGGTCGCGACGACGGTCTTGAGCCTCCTCGGCGCGCGGTGGTGGGCCCAGGTCAACGACACTCCTGCGCTCTCTGGCGTCATCGTGGCTCTCTCACCCCTGCTCCTGCTCAGCGCCTTCTCCGTCGTGCAGGAAGCGATCCTACGGCGCGAGATGCGGTTCAAGTCCTTGGCCCTGCGTACCAACGCCGCGGCGATCATCGGTGCCGTCGTGGGCGTGAGCCTGGCCCTGGCAGGTGCGGGGATCTGGGCCCTCGTGGCCCAGCAGCTGACGAATCGGGTCATCGATGTCGTGGTGCTGTGGAGCGTCAGCGATTGGCGGCCCCGTCGCTCGTTCGAATGGGCCCGTGCGCGCGAGCTGCTGAGGTTCTCGGTCGCGTCGGCGGTGAACGGCATGGGGGTGTTCTTCGGGCTGAGGATCGATGCGCTTCTGACCGGACTGTTCTTCGGTCCGGTCGCCATTGGGCTCTACCGCCTCGGCACCCGGCTGGTCGGGGTGGTCGTCGACGTGGCCGCTCGTGCACTTCAGCAGGCCGCGCTACCCGAACTCGCCCGGCTCCAAGGGGATCGATCGGCGTTCCGAGAACGCACGTGCGGGGTCGTCCGCCTGTCAGGAATGCTCGCGCTGCCGTCGTTCGCCGTCCTCGCCGCATCCGCAGGCACGTTGCCGTTCATTCTCGGCGACGATTGGGCGCCGGCCGTCACGCCACTACGGATGCTCTGCATCGTGGGCGCGGTCTGGTCGCTCACGTTGGTGGGTGGCGCCGTGCTGAATGCCATCGGCCGGCCCCAACGGCTCGCCGCGATCACGTGGCTCAACGCCGGCGTCGGAGCAGCCGCCTTCGTGGCCATGGGCATCGCACTACAGAACGAGCCCGTCGGTCGTCAGATCACGGCCATGGCTGGGTCCCGCGCCGCCTTGTACGCAACGTTCACCCTGTCGCTGTATGCCCTCGTCATCGGTCGGACGGCCGACCTCGACATGCGGCGACTGGTGTCCGAGATCCGCCCGGGCGCGATCGCCGCGGCGCTCATCGTCGGGGCCTCCATCGGCGTGGCATCCCTCAGCCCACTCGATGACGGGCGCGAGGCGTTCCTCGTGGCAGCCGTGTCGGTGATGGTCGCCATGTGCTCGGTTCCGGCGCTCTACCCCGAGGCACGAACCGCCGTGAGGTCGGTCCTCGACCGCAGAGCATCCACGCCGCCCTCGATGACCGCGCCCGACGCCGAGGGTCCTCCTCCCCGAGTCGGGTTGAAGCCATGACCGTCGACGTCGACGTCCTGATGGTCACCCATCGCCGGCCGGACTACCTGCAACGCTCTCTCCCTCGCTTGCTGGATCAGTGCGACGGAATCGCACGAGTCTGGCTCTGGCACAACGGCGGCGACGACAACGCCCTCACGATCGTCCGGAAGTACGCCGATCATCCAGCCGTCGCCGAGGTTCGCCACTGCGCCGAGAACGTCGGCCAGGTTCCCGCGATCAACTGGCTGTTCGAGCAGGCTGAGGGGAAGTACCTGTCGAAGGTCGATGACGACTGCCTCGTTGCCGACGGCTGGATCGAGGAACTGCGGGCCGCGCACGAATCGGTCGAGAAGCTCGGTGTGGTCGGTACCTGGCGCTTCTTCCCCGAAGACTTCGTACCGGAGCTCGCCGAACGCAAGATGATCGACCTTCCCGGCGGACACCGTCTCCTTCGTAATCACTGGGTGCAGGGCAGCGGGTTCCTGCTCAAGAGGGAGTGTGTCGAGATCATGGGCCGTCTCGGCGAGCGAGAAATGCTCCCGTCGTGGTTCACCCGTCTCGGGCTCGACGGCTGGGTCAACGGTTGGGTGCATCCGTTCATCCGCGAGGATCACATGGACGACCCCCGCTCGCCGAACACGGCGATGCGGTCCGACGAGGATCTCCTCGCACGCATGCCACTCACTGCTGCGCGACACGGGGTCACTTCGCTCGACGACTGGATCGCCCGCCTCCAAGCGACGGCGCGCGATGTGCAGGCGGCCCCACTCGATGCCAAGTACCACCGAGGCTGGCGACGCCAGCGTGACCGCCTCCGGCGCCGCCTTCGGCGTCTCAAGACCGGAGGGCGCTGACCTCGGGTGGGCGTCTGGGCTCAGTGATTGGAGCGAGCGCCGTTCGACTCCGTCGGCCACGTGACCCATCGGTCGAGTGGCCGATCGAGCCGCTGGGCGAGCCGACGGGTGTCCTCGCGATAGAGATCGCAGAGATCAGCGATGTCGTCGACCGTGACCCGCGGTCGGGGAACGTTCACTCTGCGAAGCGAGGGAAACGCCTTGAACATCGGGCGGGCGACCCGCCCGGCGTAGGAGTTCACGTGCAGATAGAACCCGCCGACGCCCTCGTTGAAGGTGTCGTGCAGGTTCTCGGGCACGAACCGATGATCGACGCCGAGGTGTTCGTAGACCTCACCGATCGAACGCTCGGGGCGTCGGAGGACGTCCTCCTCGAAGATCAGGATCTTGAAGCGGTCGGGGTCGAATCGTCGAGTCCAGGCTTCGAGTTGAGCGTCATAGAACCCCTGCTCGACGATCCCGTATCGTCCTGCGCTCTGGCGGAACCTCGCACGCGGCGACAGGCGACCCTGGCGGATGTGGTGTTTGAAACCGGAGATGGCTCGCTGGACCGGGTCGCGCAGCACGACCAGCAGCTTGAGATCCGGATACTGCTCGAAGATCCGATCCGGAGTCCCCGGACGCATGTCGGGTTCGGGCACGATCGAGTCGAGCAACTCCTGCGCTCCCGCCGTGGGTTCGTCGGGCTGCGTGCGGTGTCCGCGTGACCACAGGTAGTCCGGGGTGCACTCGCCGATGGCACGCTGCCCCACCTCGACTCGGAACTGCGACTCGTACCACCCGATTCCCTGGGCGTCGCCGTCAGGCCGATCGAAGTAGTGCAACTCCTTCCGCGCGGGCGTGCAGATCTCCGGATGGGCGTCGAGCATCGCCGCGAGCCACGTGGACCCGCTTTTCTGCGCGCCGATCAGCAGGAACGTGGGAGCTGGCACCAGACGCCGACCGAGATCAACCGGTGGGGTTGGTGGTCATGGTGTGGGTGGGTACCAGAGCAGGATCTGGTTGGACAGGGTGGGGGTGTCGGTGCCGTTGATGACGGCGAGGAAGTTGTTGTAGCCCGAGTCGTTGTTGTTGCGGCTGAGGGTGACGGCGATGTCGACGGTGCCGCCGCCGCCGATGGTGGCTGCGTATTCCTGGATGTTCTGTGCGCTGTTGGATTCGAAGGGGTCGATGTCGAAGCCGCCGCCGGGCACGCCGGTGAGGAACAGGCCGGATTCGAGGCGCAGGAGCCGGACCGATGCGCCGGGTGTTCCGGTGACGGTGATGGTGTGGTTGGCGGTGGTGACCGACGCGGGGCTGGTCTGGCCGAGTGCGGTGATGGTGGGTTGCGCGGCGGCGGTGGGGGTCAGTGAGAGTTGTGATCCGCTGACCGATCCGGGGGTGGCGAAGAGTCGGCCGCCGAGGGTGGTGGCGTCGTCGAAGCTGGCTCCGAAGGTGGCGCCGGTGATCTCGAGGCCGGACACGCTTCCGGAGTTGCTGGGGCCGGGTTGGGGCGCTCCCTTGATGCTGGTCGGGTCGATGTCGATGGAGAAGGTGATGGTCTCGCCGGGATCGAAGTCGGTGAAGTTGACTTCGAGCGCGTCGTAGCCGCCGTCATGGGCTCCGAGCATGTTCGAGGTGGCCACGCCGGTGCCGCCTTCGGAATCGACGGTGAATCCTCGTCCTGCGGGGTCACCGGCGGTGCCGTCGGGGTCGAAGACCAGGTCGGGCAGGATCGAGGTGCTCAGGTCGAGCACGAACTGGTCGATCTGTTGGCTTCCGGTGGAGTTGTTGGTGACGACGAAGGACCCGGCGGAGTAGGTCGAGGCTCCCATGTTCCCGGTCGGGGTGATGTCGATGGACACCGCGGCGTCCGACGCGACGGGCCCGGCGGGGAGGACCTCGATGAAGTCCCAGGCTCCGGTGAAGGTGGGGGCCGGCCCGGCGGACGTGGAGATCAACCCGACCGCCAGACCTGCGCTGCCATCGGTCCAGCTCGCCGGGATGGCGATCGGTGCACCGAGGTTGGTGAGCGGGCCGGGCGAACCGCCGAGCAGCTGATACATCGGCTGGACCGTCGATGCGGCCGGGTCGACGTGGAGGAACAGATCGACCGCGTGCGGGCCAGGGAAGGTGACGGCCTGGCTGGTCGGGGTGCCGGGGGTTCCACCGATCTCTTCCTGGGCCCGGATGGCACCGGCACCGGACTCACCGGCGACGACGATCTCGACGTAGTCGTCCTGGCTCCCGGTTCCCAACATCAGACCCATCGAAGGATCACCAGCGGGAATCCCTCCGGAGAAGGGCGACTCGACCCGGGTCCCGACCACGAACGGGCCACCGGCAGAGGTCGGGTCGACCCCGAACTGGAAGCCGTATTCCTGGGAGTTGGCCGCTGCCACGGGCGGTCCCCTCGGAGATGTTGTCGATCGTGGTGATCCCCGCGGCACCACCAGCGGTCATCTGCCCCGAGTCGTACTGATCGGACCACGCGTCGGTTCCGTTGGTCATCAACCCGGTGAACCCGAGGTTCAGGATCCCACCGGCCGGAACATCGTCGTTCTCCCAGCCGTAATGAACCGGGATCGTGGTCGAAAGACCGTTGGCCGCATCGATGGCGAAGGCATCGACCGGGTCGAGCACGGTGTCGTTGTCGTCATCGGGATCGTTCAGATCCGAGGTGCGGTCACCGTCGGCATCATCGGGGGTATCGGCGGCCGAGCACGGATCCGTGCCGTTGTCGATCTCATCGGCGTTGTCGAACCCGTCGAGGTCCTCGTCCAAGCCCGGATCATCAGCACCGGTGCACACCCCGACCGAACCGTCGTAGTCGGCCGGTTCGAGCACCACGATCCCGCCACCGGCCACATCGGTCGCCCAGATCGTTCCCGGGAACACCTCGTTGTCGGCCTGCGCGGTCACATCGAGCGGAACGACCGACACGTTGTTCACCAACGGCTCATCGAGCACCGCGACATCACCGGTCGCGTCGACCTTGACCCGATCAATGGTGTTCCCATACCCCGCAGCCAACAGATCACCGGTCATCTGACCACCGAAGTTGGAGGCCCGATACTCGACCAGACCGTTGGTCGACTCGGTCCACGACGCGATCGGCAACCGCTCATCACGAGGATCGAGATAATCGCACTCGACCGGATTCGCCGCCGAGACCGGCGACTGCGGATTGCTCGCATTGAACGTGTTGGCCATGTTCCCACGAGTGGGGTTCGGATGACCGCCGTAATACCCCGGACCCGGAATCCGGATCATCACATCGGGATCACTGCCGCTCTGATCGACCACCGCATTGGTGCAGGTCCCGCCGGGACCTTCACCCTGGGGCTGACCGCCCCAATCACTGTTGCCACCATTGTCGACCGTGAACATCAACCCGGCTTCGGTGATCACCAGGTCATACGGGTTCCGGAACCCCGGCGAATACACCTGCACCGGACCGCCCGGCACCACGATCGCCTGGTTCTTGCCATCGTTGCCACCAAAGGGATCATTGGCATCGACAACCCCCGGCCGATCCTCGTCATCCAAGGTCGGCAAGTCATAGGTCGAGTTCCCGATCGCCCCCAGATCCACCGACAAGATCGCCGCGCCCAACGCATACTCGGGCAACAACGCAAAGTTGTTCGACGGCGCACCCATGTTGGTGTTCCCACCCTGGGCAATGAACAACGTGTCGGTCACCGGGTCGTACTGCAACCCGTTCGACGCATGATTCTCCTCGGACCGCGGCAACCCCCGCACCAGATCAGTCTTGGTCCACGTACTCCCATTCAGCGTCAACCGGGACAACACCCCCGAGTTCGTGTCCAGGTTCTTGTCCTCACCACTCGGACCCGCACCGATCCGACGATCCGACGACACCACCAGAATCTCCGGAGACGCCGCCGTCCCCCGCACCAACAACCCCGTGATCAAACGGTTGTCCTCACCCGGATTGACCGTCCCGTCATCATCATGATTCGGGATGTTCTGCACCAGATCGATGACCTCAGTCGCCGACACGTCGTAATCATTCGGGCCATTGCGCACCACGTCATAGACCTTGATGTCGCCATTGATCCCCGCCACATACAACCGGCCATCCGGACCGAACTGCAACGACGTCGGCTTGAACGAACTCTCCCCCGCCAACGGGCTCTTCCCGAACGACACCGTGTGCCCCGACCCCGCATGCACCACCAACGGCGACGCCGGCGCCGAACTCGCCACCAACACCTGCGCCGACACCGGATCCGTCGTCGTCCGCGTCAACGTCACATCAACCGAACGCGACTCACCCGGCGCCAACACCACCGGCAACGAACCCGGAGCCACCGAGAACTGACCCGCATCAACCCCCGCCAACGACACCCCGGACACCGTCACCGACGGATCACCCGGAGCACCCAGATTCCGCACCGACACCGACAAATCCGTCGGCACCCCAACCGGCCCCACCGGGAAATCCAAACTCCCCGGGAACGCCCCCAACTGATCACTCAAGAACCGATCCGCCGACACATCGATCCCCGTGCCCGACAACGGCACCACCAACGGAACGTTCACCCCATCATGCACAACCTCGAGACTCGCCGACCGGCCCCCAACACCAGAAGGAGCAAACACCACCCCAACCGTCGTCGACTCACCCGGCCCCAACACCACATCCACATCAGCAAAATCATCACTGAACTCACCCGCATCAACACCGACCACACCCGTCGAGGACACCGTGATCACCGGATCACCCACCGACCCCGCATTCCTCAACACCACATCCAACCCCGACTGACCACCCACACCCGTCTGCGGAAAACCCAAACTCACCGGCGACGCCGACAACACCCCGGCCTCGTTCGGTGGCGGCTCGGTGCCGGTGCCCGAAAGAGGAATGACCGTCGGGTCGTTGATCCCGTCGTGGTTGATCGTCAGGTCGGCACTGCGAACACCCAGTGCCTGCGGCGTGAACGAGACCGCGACGGTGGTCGTCTCGCCTGCTTGCAGCGTCACGTCGGTGTCTGCGAAGTCGTCAGTGAAGTCACCGGCATTGCTGCCTGTGAGACCGGACGACGAGATCGTGATGGCCGGATCTCCCGGCGAGCCCTCGTTGCTGAGCACGACGTCGAGGTTCGAGGCTGCGCCCAGCTCGGTGTCGGCGAAGCCGAGCCCGGCGGGTGTCGCCTTCAGCACCTGGCTCGATGAGCCTGGCTCGAGAATCTGGATCGCGCTGATGATGGGCTTCTCGGTCACGGTGCCGAAGTCGATGTCGATGTTGCCGTCGCTGGTCACCTGGGTCGACTTCATCACCGCAGTCGCCGGTCCGACGTCGGACCAGATGTCGTAGTCGTCGAGCAACAACGAACCCTCGACCGACACATCGAACACCCGCACCCCCGGCGAGTACGCCCCCGACCACGTCTCCGCGAAGAACAACTGCACCTCGACATCGGTCCCCGACGGAACCGGGAAGTCCCACTCCATCGGCGTCCCGTTGTCCGCATCGAGCCGATAGTCCGCGAAGACCGCCGGCAACGTCCCGACCGGGATCGACGGGTCCGACAGGTCGATCGTCGTCGACGTGCTGCCGAGACGGCGACCGGACTCCGGCGAGTTCACATACGGAGACGGGTCGAACTTCAGGTCCTGCTCCCACACCGGATCGACCCCGACCTCGGGGCCACCCGCATTGACGGCGTAGAACGAAGTGCCGCCGCCGGGGTTCGGCGGATCCGAGACCCCGGACAACGGGATCACCGTCACCCCACCCTGACCACTGTGGCTCACCTCGAGTTGCGCCGAACGCGACCCCGCCAGCGCCGACGGCGCGAACGTCACCGACGTGCTCACCGACTCACCCGGCGCCAACACCTGACCGGCCAACGGCGCGAAATCACCCGTGAACTCAGCCGCATCGGCCCCCGTCACCGTCGCACCCGAGATCGTCAACGGACCACTCGCCGCAACCCCCACATTGGTCAGATCAACGGGCAGCGCCGCATTCGAACCCGGTTCCACCGCACCGAAACCAAGCGAACTCGGCGCCGCGGACAACGTCGGATCAGGTGTCGAGATCGTGCCCGCGTCGACGATTCTGATCGCGTTGATGATGGGCTTCTCGGTCACGGTGCCGAAGTCGATGTCGATGTTGCCGTCGCTGGTCACCTGGGTCGACTTCATCACCGCAGTCGCCGGTCCGACGTCGGACCAGATGTCGTAGTCGTCGAGCAACAACGACCCCTCGACCGACACATCGAACACCCGCACCCCCGGCGAGTACGCCCCCGACCACGTCTCCGCGAAGAACAACTGCACCTCGACATCGGTCCCCGACGGAACCGGGAAGTCCCACTCCATCGGCGTCCCGTTGTCCGCATCGAGCCGATAGTCCGCGAAGACCGCCGGCAACGTCCCGACCGGGATCGACGGGTCCGACAGGTCGATCGTCGTCGACGTGCTGCCGAGACGGCGACCGGACTCCGGCGAGTTCACATACGGAGACGGGTCGAACTTCAGGTCCTGCTCCCACACCGGATCGACCCCGACCTCGGGGCCACCCGCATTGACGGCGTAGAACGAAGTGCCGCCGCCGGGGTTCGGCGGATCCGAGACCCCGGACAACGGGATCACCGTCACCCCACCCTGACCACTGTGGCTCACCTCGAGTTGCGCCGAACGCGACCCCGCCAGCGCCGACGGCGCGAACGTCACCGACGTGCTCACCGACTCACCCGGCGCCAACACCTGACCGGCCAACGGCGCGAAATCACCCGTGAACTCAGCCGCATCGGCCCCCGTCACCGTCGCACCCGAGATCGTCAACGGACCACTCGCCGCAACCCCCACATTGGTCAGATCAACGGGCAGCGCCGTCGGAGCATCGGGTGCGACCGCACCGAAGTCGAGTGCATCGGGCACCGCAGCGAGCGAAGGCAGCGGTGTGGAGGTCGAGCCGAGATCGACGATCTGGATACCGTTGATGATGGGCTTCTCGGTCACGGTGCCGAAGTCGATGTCGATGTTGCCGTCGCTGGTCAGCTGGGTCGACTTCATGACCGCGGTGGCTGGTCCGACGTCGGACCAGATGTCGTAGTCGTCGAGCAACAACGAACCCTCGACCGACACATCGAACACCCGCACCCCCGGCGAGTACGCACCCGACCACGTCTCCGCGAAGAACAACTGCACCTCGACATCGGTCCCCGACGGAACCGGGAAGTCCCACTCCATCGGCGTCCCGTTGTCCACATCGAGCCGATAGTTCGCGAAGACCGCCGGCAACGTCCCGACCGGGATCGACGGGTCCGACAGGTCGATCGTCGTCGACGTGTCGCCGAGACGGCGACCCGAGTCCGGCGAGTTCACATACGGAGACGGGTCGAACTTCAGGTCCTGCTCCCACACCGGATCGACCCCGACCTCGGGGCCACCCGCATTCACCGCGAACAGGACCGCCGACGGGTCGACCGGCGGCGCGGCGCCCACCATGAGCGGCTGGAACACCGCGAGCACGAGCGAGAGCAACGCCACGACGGGAACGAGCGCGCGGCGACCGCTCCTGGTCGATCGCATCGTCTTTGGGGTCGAAGTCATGGTCACTTGCAGACTCCTCGTCGCCAACCGGTGGGGTTGGTGGTCATGGTGTGGGTGGGTACCAGAGCAGGATCTGGTTGGACAGGGTGGGGGTGTCGGTGCCGTTGATGACGGCGAGGAAGTTGTTGTAGCCCGAGTCGTTGTTGTTGCGGCTGAGGGTGACGGCGATGTCGACGGTGCCGCCGCCGCCGATGGTGGCTGCGTATTCCTGGATGTTCTGTGCGCTGTTGGATTCGAAGGGGTCGATGTCGAAGCCGCCGCCGGGCACGCCGGTGAGGAACAGGCCGGATTCGAGGCGCAGGAGCCGGACCGATGCGCCGGGTGTTCCGGTGACGGTGATGGTGTGGTTGGCGGTGGTGACCGACGCGGGGCTGGTCTGGCCGAGTGCGGTGATGGTGGGTTGCGCGGCGGCGGTGGGGGTCAGTGAGAGTTGTGATCCGCTGACCGATCCGGGGGTGGCGAAGAGTCGGCCGCCGAGGGTGGTGGCGTCGTCGAAGCTGGCTCCGAAGGTGGCGCCGGTGATCTCGAGGCCGGACACGCTTCCGGAGTTGCTGGGGCCGGGTTGGGGCGCTCCCTTGATGCTGGTCGGGTCGATGTCGATGGAGAAGGTGATGGTCTCGCCGGGATCGAAGTCGGTGAAGTTGACTTCGAGTGCGTCGTAGCCGCCGTCATGGGCTCCGAGCATGTTCGAGGTGGCCACGCCGGTGCCGCCTTCGGAATCGACGGTGAATCCTCGTCCTGCGGGGTCACCGGCGGTGCCGTCGGGGTCGAAGACCAGGTCGGGCAGGATCGAGGTGCTCAGGTCGAGCACGAACTGGTCGATCTGTTGGCTTCCGGTGGAGTTGTTGGTGACGACGAAGGACCCGGCGGAGTAGGTCGAGGCTCCCATGTTCCCGGTCGGGGTGATGTCGATGGACACCGCGGCGTCCGACGCGACGGGCCCGGCGGGGAGGACCTCGATGAAGTCCCAGGCTCCGGTGAAGGTGGGGGCCGGCCCGGCGGAGGTGGAGATCAACCCGACCGCCAGACCTGCGCTGCCATCGGTCCAGCTCGCCGGGATGGCGATCGGTGCACCGAGGTTGGTGAGCGGGCCGGGCGAACCGCCGAGCAGCTGATACATCGGCTGGACCGTCGATGCGGCCGGGTCGACGTGGAGGAACAGATCGACCGCGTGCGGGCCAGGGAAGGTGACGGCCTGGCTGGTCGGGGTGCCGGGGGTTCCACCGATCTCTTCCTGGGCCCGGATGGCACCGGCACCGGACTCACCGGCGACGACGATCTCGACGTAGTCGTCCTGGCTCCCGGTTCCCAACATCAGACCCATCGAAGGATCACCAGCGGGAATCCCTCCGGAGAAGGGCGACTCGACCCGGGTCCCGACCACGAACGGGCCACCGGCAGAGGTCGGGTCGACCCCGAACTGGAAGCCGTATTCCTGGGAGTTGGCCGCGCCACGGGCGGTCCCCTCGGAGATGTTGTCGATCGTGGTGATCCCCGCGGCACCACCAGCGGTCATCTGCCCCGAGTCGTACTGATCGGACCACGCGTCGGTTCCGTTGGTCATCAACCCGGTGAACCCGAGGTTCAGGATCCCACCGGCCGGAACATCGTCGTTCTCCCAGCCGTAATGAACCGGGATCGTGGTCGAAAGACCGTTGGCCGCATCGATGGCGAAGGCATCGACCGGGTCGAGCACGGTGTCGTTGTCGTCATCGGGATCGTTCAGATCCGAGGTGCGGTCACCGTCGGCATCATCGGGGGTATCGGCGGCCGAGCACGGATCCGTGCCGTTGTCGATCTCATCGGCGTTGTCGAACCCGTCGAGGTCCTCGTCCAAGCCCGGATCATCAGCACCGGTGCACACCCCGACCGAACCGTCGTAGTCGGCCGGTTCGAGCACCACGATCCCGCCACCGGCCACATCGGTCACCCAGATCGTTCCCGGGAACACCTCGTTGTCGGCCTGCGCGGTCACATCGAGCGGAACGACCGACACGTTGTTCACCAACGGCTCATCGAGCACCGCGACATCACCGGTCGCGTCGACCTTGACCCGATCAATGGTGTTCCCATACCCCGCAGCCAACAGATCACCGGTCATCTGACCACCGAAGTTGGAGGCCCGATACTCGACCAGACCGTTGGTCGACTCGGTCCACGACGCGATCGGCAACCGCTCATCACGAGGATCGAGATAATCGCACTCGACCGGATTCGCCGCCGAGACCGGCGACTGCGGATTGCTCGCATTGAACGTGTTGGCCATGTTCCCACGAGTGGGGTTCGGATGACCGCCGTAATACCCCGGACCCGGAATCCGGATCATCACATCGGGATCACTGCCGCTCTGATCGACCACCGCATTGGTGCAGGTCCCGCCGGGACCTTCACCCTGGGGCTGACCGCCCCAATCACTGTTGCCACCATTGTCGACCGTGAACATCAACCCGGCTTCGGTGATCACCAGGTCATACGGGTTCCGGAACCCCGGCGAATACACCTGCACCGGACCGCCCGGCACCACGATCGCCTGGTTCTTGCCATCGTTGCCACCAAAGGGATCATTGGCATCGACAACCCCCGGCCGATCCTCGTCATCCAAGGTCGGCAAGTCATAGGTCGAGTTCCCGATCGCCCCCAGATCCACCGACAAGATCGCCGCGCCCAACGCATACTCGGGCAACAACGCAAAGTTGTTCGACGGCGCACCCATGTTGGTGTTCCCACCCTGGGCAATGAACAACGTGTCGGTCACCGGGTCGTACTGCAACCCGTTCGACGCATGATTCTCCTCGGACCGCGGCAACCCCCGCACCAGATCAGTCTTGGTCCACGTACTCCCATTCAGCGTCAACCGGGACAACACCCCCGAGTTCGTGTCCAGGTTCTTGTCCTCACCACTCGGACCCGCACCGATCCGACGATCCGACGACACCACCAGAATCTCCGGAGACGCCGCCGTCCCCCGCACCAACAACCCCGTGATCAAACGGTTGTCCTCACCCGGATTGACCGTCCCGTCATCATCATGATTCGGGATGTTCTGCACCAGATCGATGACCTCAGTCGCCGACACGTCGTAATCATTCGGGCCATTGCGCACCACGTCATAGACCTTGATGTCGCCATTGATCCCCGCCACATACAACCGGCCATCCGGACCGAACTGCAACGACGTCGGCTTGAACGAACTCTCCCCCGCCAACGGGCTCTTCCCGAACGACACCGTGTGCCCCGACCCCGCATGCACCACCAACGGCGACGCCGGCGCCGAACTCGCCACCAACACCTGCGCCGACACCGGATCCGTCGTCGTCCGCGTCAACGTCACATCAACCGAACGCGACTCACCCGGCGCCAACACCACCGGCAACGAACCCGGAGCCACCGAGAACTGACCCGCATCAACCCCCGCCAACGACACCCCGGACACCGTCACCGACGGATCACCCGGAGCACCCAGATTCCGCACCGACACCGACAAATCCGTCGGCACCCCAACCGGCCCCACCGGGAAATCCAAACTCCCCGGGAACGCCCCCAACTGATCACTCAAGAACCGATCCGCCGACACATCGATCCCCGTGCCCGACAACGGCACCACCAACGGAACGTTCACCCCATCATGCACAACCTCGAGACTCGCCGACCGGCCCCCAACACCAGAAGGAGCAAACACCACCCCAACCGTCGTCGACTCACCCGGCCCCAACACCACATCCACATCAGCAAAATCATCACTGAACTCACCCGCATCAACACCGACCACACCCGTCGAGGACACCGTGATCACCGGATCACCCACCGACCCCGCATTCCTCAACACCACATCCAACCCCGACTGACCACCCACACCCGTCTGCGGAAAACCCAAACTCACCGGCGACGCCGACAACACCCCGGGAGCGCTGGGCGGAGCGAGCTCGACGATCTGTACACCGCTGATCAACGGCTTGTCTGAAACCGTCCCGAAGTCGATGTCGATGTTGCCGTCGCTGGTCACCTGGGTCGACTTCATCACCGCAGTCGCCGGTCCGACGTCGGACCAGATGTCGTAGTCGTCGAGCAACAACGAACCCTCGACCGACACATCGAAGGCCCGCACCCCCGGCGAGTACGCCCCCGACCACGTCTCGGCGAAGAACAGCCGCACCTGGACATCGGTCCCCGACGGAACCGGGAAGTCCCACTCCATCGGCGTCCCGTTGTCGGCATCGAGGCGGTAGTTGGCAAAGATCTCCGACAGGGTTCCCGCGGGAATCGACGGATCGGACAAGTCGACCGTGGTCGAGGTGCTCTGGACGATGCGGCCCGAGGCGGGCGAGTTCACATACGGCGACGGATCGAACTTCAGGTCCTGCTCCCACACCGGATCCACCCCGACCGCCGGACCACCGGCGTTGACCGTGAACAGGCTCGGCCCGCCGGGATCGGGAGGATCGGAGACACCCGACAACGGGATCACCGTCACCCCGTTCAGGCCGCTGTGGGTGATCTCCAGCTGAGCCGAACGAGATCCCGCTGACAGGGATGGAGCAAACGTGACCGACGTGCTGACCGACTCACCCGGCGCGAGCACCTGCCCGGCGAGCGGCGCGAAGTCACCCGAGAACTCAGCCGCATCGGCCCCCGTCACCGTCGCACCCGAGATCGTCAGCGGCCCACTCGCCGCAACCCCGGTGTTGCTGAGGTCGAGACCCCGAGCGGAGCTCCCGCCCGGCTCCACCGCGCCGAAGTCGAGTGAACTCGGCGCCGCTGACAACGACGGGTCCGGGATAGCGGTCGTCCCCAGGTTCACGATCTGGATGCCGCGAACCTGGGGATTTCCCGCGATTCGCACGAAGTCGATGTCGATGTTTCCGTCACTGACCACCCGCTTGAACCGCATCTGGCCCTTCGCCGGGCCGAACTTCGAATAGATGTCGAGGTCGTCCAGGAAGATCTCGCTGTCGACGAGCACGTCGAAGACCCGTGCACCCGGCGCGTACGCACCGGACCAGGTTTCGGCGAAGTACAGCTGCACCTCGACCTCCATGCCGGCCGGGACCGCGAAGTCCCACTCCATCGGAGTCCCGTTGTCGGCGTCCTCGCGATAGGTCTGGAAGATCTCGACCGGGGTCGTCGAAGGGATCCACACGCTGGAGGTGTCGATGGCCGTCGAGGTGCTGCCGACGAGCGTGCCCGAGGCGGGCGAGTTCACGTAGGGCGACGGGTCGAACTTGAGATCCTGCTCCCAGACCGGATCTGCTCCGATCGAGTCTCCCCCTGCGTTGACGGTGAACAGCACGTCCTCGGGCTCGACGGGCTGGCACGCAGCCGCAGCGAGGACGAACAGAACGAGAAGGGCCCAACGAAGCCGCCGCCAAACTTGACCACTCAAAGTCACCAATTCGCCACATTCCTGCTTCAATTGGCCACCCTCCGTGGCCATCGGCGCCAACGTATCACCCGCTCTTCGACCGATCCAGCCGCTACCGCGAAGGTGCACCACAGAGTTCAGCAGGGCCTGGCGAGATGGATTTCATCAGTGCTGAGGCCCTCTCGGACGACCTGCTCTTCGGAGAGGAAGTCGGTGACCGAGACGGCCCGCACATCGAATCCGGCGCGCTGCACCCGGTCGGCGAAATCCCGCCCGTGTCGACGGACGTGATTGGTCTCGCGAGGCTCGGGCCGGTCGTACTCGATGGTCGTCTCGACCGCCGGATCGATCGGAACCTGGACGACCAGCACACCGGATCCGTTGAGCACACGACGGATCTCGGCCAACGCAGCTTCCTCGTCGGGCACGTGCTCGAGCACGTGGAAGCAGATGAACACATCGACCGAACCGGTCCCGAATCGCATCGCCGTGATGTCCCCCGGCTGCATCGCGTGCCGTTCGAGATCGAAGCTGACGTAGTCGAGAGCCGGCTGTTCGAGACACCACCGCTGGAAGCCGCGCATCGGAGCGACCTCGACGACCCGAGCGTGCGGAACGAGGAATGGCGTCTCACGCATCAACACATGAGCGAGCGACCGGTGTCGATCCTGGCTGCCGCAGCCGGGACACGTCGTCTGCGGTTCGCTGTAGCCCGGACCGACGTTCGGATAGAACTCGGCGCCGCGCCACCCACAGATCGGACACTCGACGCGCTGGGCGCCGCCGCGATCCCGACTCCAAGCGCGAGCAAGCGACACCTCACCGCGAGCGGCCTCGCCGGCGAAGTCGAACCATCCGCGGCGGACCGACTGCGCGCCGAACCGAGCGAACCGGAGGCCGAGGCGCAGGCGCCCGGTGGCCGGATGGGGGGTCACCTGACGAGCGACGACATCTCGAGTCATCGCACCATCATGGTGGACTCGCGGCTCATCGGCCCAAGTTGCGAGCCCGAGGACGAGTCATCGTCTTTCGGCGCGGTGCGGCGTTACCGTGACCATTGTTGGGGATCCGCGAGCGAAAGGCCTTGGTTGAGCAAGGAGAAGACCCACGAACCCATCGCCATCATCGGCATGCACCGCTCGGGGACCAGTCTGCTCGCTCGAACGCTCGAGTCGGCGGGCCTCTTCGTCGGATGGCGGCAACAGCCGGAGCACGGTGAGGCGACCTACTTCCAGGATCTGAACGATTGGATCCTGCGCCAAGCCGGCGGTACCTGGGATGCGCCCGCTCCGATGACTTCCATCGGGGTCGATCCTCGCGTGGAGAGCCTGGCCCTGGACTACTTGCGTCTGTCGGTCGCATCACCAAGAGCTGTGTCCTTCCTCGGGCCCGCTCGCTACGCGAAGTATCGATCGCTCACCAGGCTTCCGAGCCCCTGGGGCTGGAAGGACCCGCGCACGACGCTCACGCTCTCGATCTGGAGGCAGATATTTCCCGACCTCCGGGCCATCCACGTCGTTCGAAACGGAGTCGACGTCGCGAGCAGCCTCACCGTGCGATACGGAAAGATGATCGAGATCGCGGAGGACCGCTACCGACGACATCGCTGGCGATACCGTTTCCGAGGAAGGACGGCGACCTTCGCTGACACACCGCGGGTCGGCACGCTCGAAGAGGCGCTCGCACTGTGGGACGACTACACGAGTCTGGGGCACCAGCATGTCGACGACATGGGCGATCGTGCGATCGAACTCCGGTACGAGGATCTCCTGGCTGACCCGACCACGGAGCTCGAACGCATTGCCGCGTTCGCGGGACTCGATCGCTCGCGTGCCGTGAGCGCTGCCGATGGCCTTCGGACCGACCGCGGGCTCGCCTATCGCAACTCGCCCGAGCTGATGGCCTTCGCCGACCGCCACAGCGCGAGCCTCGCGGCGCATGGCTACTGAACCAGGCGCTCGACAGCCGGACGTCTCAGTCGTGGTCGTGAGCTTCAACAACGCCGCTGACCTGAGCGAGTGCCTCGCGTCGCTCGACGACAGCCTCGCCACGAGTCCGATCCGCCACGAAGTGGTCGTGTTCGACAACGCCTCCTCCGACGACACCACCGACAGCCTGCGGCACCACTTCCCGAGCACCCGCCTCATCGAGTCCGAGGTGAATCTCGGCTTCGGGCGAGCATGCAACCGCGCCGTCGCGCAGACACACGGTGAGTTCGTGCTGCTGCTGAACCCTGACACGGAGATGCTCGACGGGACGATCGAGGCCCTCCTCGATCTTGCCGCACGACACCCCGAGGCGGGTCTCTACGGCGGGCGAACGGTGAGCACCGAGGGTGAGCTCGACCCGCGATCGGCATGGGGAGCCCCGACGCTGTGGAGCTTGATCTGCTTCGGCACCGGCCTGTCAGCGGCCGCGTCAGGCTCAGCGCGATTCGACCCGGAGAGCCTTCCCGGTTGGGACCGAGACACCGAGCGCGAGGTCCCGGTCGTGACGGGCTGCCTCCTGCTTCCGCGACGAACGACCTGGGACGAACTCGACGGCTTCGACGAGCGATTCTTCCTGTACGGCGAAGACGCGGATCTGTCGATGCGTGCGTGGCGGGCGGGCTACCGCCCTCGCATCACGCCGGATGCCACGATCGTGCACGCCCTCGGTCGGTCGTCGAGCGACGAGGCGAGCCGGTGGATCATGGTGATGCGGGGAAAGGCGACCCTGGTGCGGACCCACTGGACAGGCCCGCAGCAGCGACTGGGCATCGCGATGCTCTGGAGCGGCGTGCTGCTGCGTGCGGTGCTGGGCCGCCTCACCAGACGCCTTCGCCGTTCACCGGTCGCGCCCTACTGGGGTCCGGTCTGGAAGGCACGACGATCCTGGCTGCCTGGCTGGGGCGAGCCGGACGGGCGAGAAGTCAATGGCGGGAACGCGCTCTCCGCCGACCGCGCCCGGCGGAGAGCGTGAGGTCATAGGCGGCGAGCAGCGCTCGCTCGGAGTTGTCCCAGGACAAGGTACCGCCAACCCGCTCGCGACCGATCCGACCCATCGACTCGCGCCGGCCGGCATCGTCGAGCAGATCAGCGACGAGACGGGCGAACTCCGCCTCGTCGTTGGGTGTCGCATAGACCGCCGCGTCGCCGGCAGAAACCCGGGCCTCGACCAGATCGAAGGAGACGATGGGTCGGCTCATGGCCATGTACTCCATGATCTTGTTCATCGTCGACACATCGTTCAGCGGGTTCAGCGGGTCGGGAGCAAGGCACACGTCGGCTGTCGAGAGATGCTCGATCACCGTCGCGTCGTCGACTCGCCCGGTGAATTCGACCCAATCCCCGAGCCCGAGTTCATCCCGGAGTCGCAGACACTCGTCGAATGCGTCCCCACCGCCGATGAACACCGCCGAGAGATCGTCTCGCCCGAGATCGTTGCGATATGACGCGAGCGCACGGAGGGCGAAGTCGACTCCGTCCTGCGGCCCCATCACGCCGAGGTAGCAGGCGAGAAAGGGTCGCCCTGACTTCAACGCCGGATTCGGCCGCACCGGTTCGAAGCGGTCGACGGCCGGTGCGCTCCGGACGACGACGACTCGATGCGGCTCGACACCGCCGCGTTCGATCGCAACCCGCCGATAGCTCTCGTTCGTCGAGATCACCGTGTCGGCGGTCCAGAACGTGAGCCGTTCGAGCACGAGCACCGCCCGATAGAGAACACCGCTCTGACGGTCGACGAAACGAGACCGATACAACTCAGGCACGAGATCGTGGTGGTCGAAGACGAAGCGGGTGCCGTGAAGGAGCCGGAGGATCCACGCGACGAGGAAGAGGAGGTCGGGCGGATTGCATGCGTGCACGACGTCGAACGGTTCCGACCGGGCCAGCTGCACCGAGAGACGGACCGTTCGAAAGAGCGCAGCCGGGTATTCGGTGAGGTACGTGGCAACACCGCCGGATGCGGCCCTCAGTGGGTAGCGGTGGATGGCAATGTCATCGATCTCCTCGAACGCCGCTTCGTCGCGGCCGACGCCCTGAGGGCACACCACCACCACGCGGTGACCCGCCCGCTTCAGCGCTGAGCACTCCTGCCACACTCGCCGATCCATCGGCACGGACAGATTCTCAACGAGAACGAGAATTCGTGCGCCACCATCCATGCACGGAGCATCTCGCGGTCGACGACCTCGCGCCAGTTGAACGGAGTCACCCGTGCCCGATCTGGACCCGGTCGCCACGTACGAATAGCTTTCGTTCTCCACCCGCCTACGCTGCCGCACTCTCGGAAGACACCAGGAGCCATGGACCTTCTCAACATCGCGCGAGCCGCTCTTCGGGCTTGGTACGTCACCCTCATCGTCTTCGCGCTGAGCATGGCCGTGTCGCTTGCCTACATCAACGGCGTCGAAGTCGAATACGAGGCCGAGGCGGCCATGCTCCTGGTCGGTCCGACCCCCGGCGAGGACGACCCCGTCAACCCACTGGCCGAAGGCGGGGTCGACACGCTTGCGCTCGCCACCGAGGTCTCCGTGGGCAGCCCCGCCACGCGTGCGGAGATCTCGGCAGCAGGCCTCGAACCGACCTACTCGATTCAGGCTGTGAACCGGGAGCCGCTTCTCGAGATCAGTGTGGCGTCCACCGATGCCGACGTTGCGGTCGCCACGGTGGACGCAGTGATCGTCACGATCGAGACGGATCTGTTCGACCGTCAAGCCGAGATCGACGTCCCGCTCGATCAACTGATCCGGACGCAGGTGCTCTCGGTGGACGAGGTCGCAGTCGAGAACAGCCGAGGCCGGGCCCGCGCGGCCATTGCACTCACTGCGCTGTCAGCGCTCGTCGCCGTGCTGGCAGCGAACCTGTTCGTCGTGGTCCGTGACCGTTTCACGACCGAGGCTCGTCCGGTCGACGATCGCCTCCCCGAGGATCGATGACGCGCAGGTTGGCCACGACGGAGTCGACGACTCCTCGTCACTTGGGCAACCGCGCCCCGAGTACCTTCACGCTCCTCGTCCGATCGCTCCGCCTCCCGCCGATCTATCCGAGCACAGCGCTGTCGTTCTACGCGGTCGTCCTGTTCGGGTTGCCTGACCGCCTGGTCATCAAGAATCTCGGAGCGATCGGAACACCGGCCACGATCATCAGCCTCGGCCTCGGAGTCGCCTGGGTGATCGGCCGGCTCAGCTCCGTGCAGAAGCGGACCACCAGCACGGTGAGCAGGGCGATGGTCGCCTGGGCACTGGTGACGCTGTTGGCGTACGGAAGCGGGATGACTCGAGCCCTGACGAGCGCCGAGGTGCGCTCGGCTGACCGCCAACTCATCGCAGTGTTGGCGGCAACCGGACTGGTGTTGTACGCCGTCGACGAGCTCCGATCAGTCGAGCGCATCACGACCGTGATGCGCTGGGTGACCTGCGGAGCAGCGTTCTCGAGCTCGATCGCGATCCTCCAGTTCACCGTCGGCATCGATCTGACCGAGTACATCAGGCTTCCAGGATTCGAGCTCAACACCGACCTGATCGGAATCACCGAGCGCGGCTTCGACCAATCGTTTCGGAGAGTTGCCGGAACCGCCGGACACCCGATCGAATTCGGCGTGATGATCGCGATGGTTCTGCCGATTGCGATCCACCTCGCGCTGTTCGCCCGCACACGGAAGGAGCGCCAGCTCCGATGGGTCATCCTGGTCATCCTCATCGCGGGAATTCCGATGACGATCTCGCGTTCGACCGTGATCGGCGTCACCGTGGCGCTCGTCGTCCTTCTCATAGCGTGGCACTGGCAGCTGCGGATCCGCGCGATGTTCGTCGCCATGGTGTTCATCGTCCTGACACGTGCGCTCGTTCCCGGTCTGGTGGGAACCATCCTCGGCCTGTTCACCTACGCCGATCAGGACTCGTCGGTCCAGAGCGCGCACCGACGACTACGACCTCGTGCAGGACCTGGTCGCCGCTCGCCCGGCGCTCGGGCTCGGCCCCGGCACGTTCCTTCCCGAGCAGTACTTCATCCTCGACAACGAGTACCTCGGCACCGTGGCCTCGTCGGGCATCATCGGCTTGGTCACGTTGATCGCCGTGTTCTTCGCCGGGTTCCTCGCAGCACGACGTGTGTACCACCGGGCGGACCTCCCCGAGAAGACTGCGCATCTCGGCAACAGTCTTGCTGCGTCGATGCTGGTCGCCATCACCAGTGCCGCGACCTTCGATGCACTCGCCTTCGCCGGGTTCGCCGGACTGTTCTGGCTCCTGTTCGGGTGCATCGGAGCGCTCGATCGAATCACCGCCGGAGACCGACCATCGAAGCCGGCCATCGAAGCCGGCCCCACCGTGCTCAATCGAAGCCGTCGGAGCAGCGTCAGTTCGCCTCGCGTGCACTCCGAACCAGATCGACCGAGCCGCCCGAGTCGAACACGTTCTGGTCCCATGCCTCGATCGTGATCGCCTGTTCGACCGACATCGGTCCGACGCTCCATGAGCCGCTGACCCACGTGTTGCCCGTCACCCGAACGCTCGAAGCTGCGCTTGCCTCGGGATCGCCTCCCGCGCCGAGATAGATCGTGAAGCTCCCTCCGTGGAGCAGGTTGTCCTCGACCTCCAGGAAGCGGAGTGGCGCCAGGCGTGTGTCGAGCTTCAGCGCCGATGTCGAATCTCGAAACGGCCCCTCGAGCACGTTCTCCGCGATGCGAATCCGATCGCCGCCTCCTGACTGGATCGCGTCGTTGTGGGAGCCAGGGGCATCTCGCAGGTCGTGCACCCAGCTGCGTTCGATGGTCGAGTCGCCCCCGACCTTGAACCCGTCGTGACATCCCGAGACATCGAGCCGACGGGCCACATACGACGCGCCACTCACCGCCGCCGAACAACCGCTCGCACCCACGACCGTCACGTTCTCGAGGAGCGTTCCTTCGGCGCCTTCGACGATCCGGAGCCCGAAGGCAGAGCCGTCGGTGTCGATCCGCACGTTTCGCACCGTGACGTCGTCGGCGTCGATGGTCAGGCGTCCGGTGACGTGCAGGTTCTGGATGAGTGCGCCACTTCGTTGCACCACCTGCCCGTCCACCGGCCTCAGATCCTCGGGAGCCTGCACACCCGTGTCGGCGACCGCGACCCATGGAGTGCTGGTCGGCTGCTCGACGAACGGCCCCGCGACCGGTGCGTCACTCGGAGCGACGAGAACGAGGAATCCGGCGAACCCCACGCCGATCACCGCCGCCGTGGCCGCCAGCCACCCGGCAACATGAAGAATTCGGCGGGGGTACGCACCTTTTCGCAACATGTTTGTCATAATTGACACATACCTTCACAACCGCCCGATGAGCGTGGACCGCCGATCCACGAACTGATCCACCGTCCCGAGAGGGTAACCCGGTCCTGCCGCGACTGGACCGAATGGCTCAAGTCGAGGTCACACGTTGCCGAAGCACGGTCGAGTCGAAGCCAGTCCACCGAGGAGCAATCCATGCAGCACGACGTCGAAGCGCCCGATCCTGCCAAGCGGCGGAGAACCATCACGCTGTGGGCGATCGCACTCGCCGCGATCCTGCAGATCTCATTTCTGCAGCTCAACCGGGTCTCGGCTCAGGCCGAACCCACGTTGGTGGTGGCCACTGACCAGGCGAAGGCCGAGGTCGTGAACCTCGATGGCGCCGTCGTTGCCGGCGACATCTATGTCGAGCTGGTCTCGCCCGACGGCGCCGACCGAGTGGACTTCTTCATCGACGGCACCAGAGCCAGGACCGAGAACAAAGCACCCTTCGACCTCGGCGGAGGGAATCGAAACGCTCGCCCGGTCGACAGCAGCGGCCTCGGCGACGGGTCCCACGTGATCACCGCCGAGGTGAAGACCGGCGACACGATCGAAACGGTCTCGGCCACCTTTGAAGTAGGCAACGGAGCGGCTCCGCAGCCGCCGGCCCCGGGTCCCGCGCCGACGACCGCCGCACCAGCTCCGACACCGACGACCGCAGCTCCGACACCGACGACCGTCGCACCAGCTCCGACACCGACGACCGCGGCTCCGGCTCCGGCTCCGGCTCCAACGACCACGGTCAAGCCGACACCGCCCCAGCCGCCCACCGACGGCTGGCCTGGCCCGTCCAACACCGGTCATCAGACGCCGACCAGCAAGCTCAAGGTCATCAAGGGCACCTACACGGTCAGCACCGACGGCCAAGTCGTCGAAGGCCTTCTGATCAAGGGCAAGCTGGCGATCAACGCCGACAACGTGACGGTTCGCAACGTGCTCGTGCAACCCACGATGAACTACGGGATCGATGTTCACGACGACGCACGCGGCGTGAAGATCCAGAACGTCACGATCGATGGTCCGGACAACAGCATCTGCAAGGCGGGACTCGTCGGACGCGGGTGGGTCGCTGTTGGCATCGACGTCTCCGGATGCACCGACGGGATCAAGATGTCGACCAACACGGTGTTGCTCAATTCCTGGTGCCATGACCTGTACAAGGTTCACGGCGTGACCCACAGCGACTGCGTGCAGTCCACCGGCGGAAGCGGCATCTGGATCGTCGGTAACAACCTCGAGGGTCCGTGGAAGGGCGCCACCAGCGCCATCAAGATCGACAGTGACCGGTCGAACCTGACCGACGTGGCCATCATCGGCAACCGGCTCTCGGGTGGCTCGTTCACCCTCTACATCGGACAGAAGGACCCACGACCCGCTCCGAAGCGGGTGACCGTGTCCGACAATGTGTGGGTGGACGGCTCTTCGATCAACGGAGCGACCCGCATCGATGGTCGCACCCAGTTCGACGAGTGGACGACCAATACCGACCAGTCAGGCGCAGTGGTCAAGGCGCGTTGAACTCACGCCAACGCTCCTCGGGGTGATGACCAGCATCTCGGCTTGATCGATCGCCTCAGGAGCCCACGAGCACATGCATCTCAGGGTGCTGCTCGCGCCGTAGCCGCTGAAACACGGCTCGACCCGTACGAAGCAGAATCGCGACGTCGAGCATCACGGACCAGTTCTCGACGTAATACACATCGAGACGCTCGTACAGGTCGAAGGACGGATCGTCACGACCCTCGACCTGCCAGAGACCAGAGATCCCGGGTCGGACCTGGTCACGAATGCTCCGGTGTGGAAAGGCAGCGGCCTCATCGGCGAGAGCTGGCCGAGGACCCACAAGACTCATCGATCCCGTCAGCACATTCCACAGCTGGGGGAGCTCGTCGAGACTCGAGCGACGCAGGAATCGCCCGAGTCGGGTCACACGCGGATCATCTGCCACCTTGAACAGCGGCCCGGTCCGCTCGTTTCGCTTCCGAAGCTCCTCGAGACGGGACTCGGCGTCCTCGCACATGGTCCGAAACTTGATGATCTTGAACGGCTGCCCGTGCCGGCCGACGCGCTCCTGCCGGAAGAACACCGGACCGCGGTCGTTCATTTTGATCGCCAGCGCAATGGCTACGCCGACCGGAACCACCAACACGAGTCCGACGACCGCACCACCGATGTCGAGCGCGCGCTTCGCGATCGACTGCTCGCGAGACCACCCGTTGGGGGCGACGTAGATGAACGGGTCGTAACCGACGGGTTGAACTCCGATGCGGCGGTGGTCAACCCCGGTGATTCCGGTATCGACATGCACATGCATTCCCGCGTCCAGCATCGCACGAACGGCCCCGTTGAGGTCCACGCGCGCGGCGAAGTTCGCGGTCACGATCGCGCCGGTCGCGCCCGCACATTGCATCGCTTCGACGAGTCGATCGGGATCACCGGCCAATCCGATGAACGGGATGTCACTGACCGGACGCTCGCCGACCTGCGCCACCGCGAGGTAGCCCAGCTCGGGCGCAGCACGGGTCGCTCGATCGATCAGGCTCACCGCCGCTTGACCATCGCCGAGGATGACCACCCTCCGACAACACCTGCCTTGGCGCCGTTGCCGGCGAAGCCAGTTGGCGTAGCGGGATCGGCCGAGCGACGACAAGACGAACGTGGCGAAGCCTCCAGCGAGCAGGGCCGCCACGGACACGCCGACATCACCGAATCGGGTCAGTACGATGGCCGCGAGCGTTGCGACCATCGTTGCACGTGCGATCCGGGCGATCTCCTCAGAACGAACCGCTGCGACTTGTGATCGATAGAGCCGCTGCCAGCGAAACAGACCCAGCGTGACCCCGACAGCGAGCACCGCAACCCCGAGCAGCCACCAGACGCTCGACCCGCGCGCCAGAAGTCGCCAGCGGCGGCCACACCAGCGTGGTGCCCCAACCCAGGCTCGTGGTGAGCAGGTCGGTGGCCGCAAGCCGGCGACCCAGGTCGACGTGGTCCGTCTGGAGTGGCGTCCGCTCATCCACCACTTGGCGGAGGTGGGCGGTACTCAACGCAATGGGCGCGTCGACCTCGCCATCGATGTCGTGATCGTCAACGAGTGCCATCCTCCACCTCCTTGCTCCAACGCAAGGATCATGGGCTATCACACGCTCCGTGGTTACGCAAGATCGATCTGACGCGGATGACCGTCCGGGAACCTACTGTTCACGGCGCCGCGACCCTTCCGTCATGCAGTCGCAACGCAAGTCAGCCTCCGCGGGTTGCCACGAAGAGTGGTGTACCCTAGGGCCTACGCAGCGTGAGGAACCCGTCTCGCTCCGCCGGTGGCCGCGTCATCCGGTTCGCCGGAGCGCGCTCGGGTGTTGGAGTTCTCGGCCGATCCACCAACCGCGAAGGAGAAGCGTCGATCAGCATCAGCCGCAGCGGAGGCGACTACGATTCGTTCGCGGTGCTGGGTCGCGTCAGTCAAGGAGGTGTTCCGATCGAACAGCGAGAGCAATCCGTTGAGCAAGTGTTGATCCATTCCGAGATCTTCGACGAGACCCTCGAGGAGTGTGAGCGACTGCTGTTCGCTGCCGAGCGGGAGTTGGAGAAGACCCGCAGAGCTGCCGAACTCGAAGCACGCAGGCGGACCGACCAACTCGTGCAGGCAACCTCTTCGGCCATGGCCGGCCTCACCGAAGAGGCCGAGGCCGAACTTGCAGCAGCGAGCGCGGAACGGCGGCGGGCAGAGGAGCTACGGCTCGACGTGGAACGATCGCGAGCAGCCTTGTCCGCACGCACCGCGAGCCTCGACGCCGCCAGCGCTGAGCTCGAAGCCGAACGAGCGAAGGTGGATGCTGCGCTCTTGGCCGCCGAGACCTACCGAGCCGAGGCCCGGACCATCCACCAGACCGCCCATGGCATCGCAACCGCGTTGCTCGACGCAGCCGCCGTTCGTGCTGCGCTCCTCGAGACGACACTCGACGATCGCATCGCTGAGGTCGGACGCGTCCTCGCCGCGGTACACGATCTCGTGCTCGAACACACCCCTCGAGGTCCGACCTCGAAGGAAGCAAGTCTCCGAGAGTTCCTCAGTTCGACATTCCGAGAGATTCGCGAGTTCCGTGAAGCCGAATTGAGTGCCGCGAGTCGGCACGCCGACAACCTCATAGCGAGAGCCCGGGATGTCGCGATCGAGGTGGCGACGCAGGCCAGCCCTCAGCAGCTCCCACCCGGACAAGGTACCCGAGCCATCATCGACCTGGTCAGCGACGCTCACGACCAAGCCGACTCGGCCTCACCAGGGCCGCCGGTCATGGAAGGACCGATCGATCAGGTGATCGACCTCGGCGACTCCGACGACTTCGAGCCGGCGCAAGCGGCTCCGCCTGCCGAGGGGACGCAGCATGACGACCACCTGGAAGCCACGCAGGACCTCTCCCGTCTGCCTCCTCCACCGCGGACGACGGACGCGGCTGTGCGTTCTGAGGACGTCCGCCCCGAGCAGACCGTGGCGGAAGCCCTCGAGCATGTGCTCGACAACGTCGACGACCCCGGCCGAATCACCGACCGTGAACTCGCCGAGGTGCTGAGCGCAACCGATCATCTGGTCGGTGACCGTGTTTCGATCACCGATGCAACCGACCTCGCTCGATCACTCGCAGACGCGCTGCAGCCGCAGGGAGACGACGTAGGAACATCGGTGGGCGCGGACCGTTCCGATGCAACGATCGACTGGCGGCCGACACCGACGGTGGGTGCTCAACCGCCAGAGGCTGCGGACTCGCTCACCGAGATCGAGATCGATCTCACCCACCAGGACGGCGCCATCGTGTCCCTCCACCGGGCGGACGCCGGGGTGAACCGAGCTGGCGAGCCAGTCGACGGCCCGAGCCACCAGGCCAGTGGTCGGCTTCGCACGCTCTGGCAGAGGGTGTTCTCGTCGTGAGGATCGACCCGGGAGTCGATTTCGACTCAGAGGTCGAGCGGATAGGCGCCGTCGCACAGCAGGCGCCGTGCTCGGCCGGGGCCCGAGCGGCCCGTCGCGACGAAGGAGCGACAGGAGCGGGCATGGCGGGGAGCTGCGAGACTTGCCTTTCCGCGCAGCTCCTCAGCCGATCCGGGATGAGTTCACGCGCAGGTCGGTGAGCTCGGCGGTCGATTCAAAGTGCGGAAATTCGAGCCTGACGGCGACGCCACCGTCGAAGCCGTCTTCGAGGCGCATCCGACCTCCATGGCTCTCCACGACCCGCCGAGTGATGGCGAGCCCGAAGCCGCCACCCGGAAGAGCGGACGTGTCGATGCCAGAGATCGCCTCGCGCTGCTCTGCCGGAATTCCTCGGCCGTTGTCGGCGACGATCAGGAAACGGCTGTCGAACGACGACTCCAATCGAATCTCGATCCGCAGGCCGCGCTCGGGTGATCGATGGCGAATCGCATTCTCGATGAGCCGACCGAGGGCATCGGAGACCTGACGCCGATCGACCACCAGCGATCCTGTCGGCAGCGGCGCGACCTGTGCGGAAACGGCCTCGAGATCCGGTCGTGCACGCTCGAGGACATCTGCGACGAGCTGCTCTGCCGGTATCAGTTGAAGATTCGTCTGGACGCCTGCCCGGGACAATGCGACGAACCCCTCGATTGCAGCGCTCAATTCGCCCAACCGAAGCAAGGTGTCGGACCTGATCGGACCGTCGCCTCGCGGACGTTCGGCCGCACCGTCCACCAGCGCACGCACGGCCTCGACCGACGCATCCAGTGATTGGGCGGGATCGAGCGATCGCTCGGTTCCCGATCGGATGTTCCGATTGGCGCGCTCGAGGAGGCGAACGGCCTCGGCGAGCGTCGACGTCGAGGCGCGGTTGCCCAACCCCGGACCGAGCTGATGCGACCCAACCTCGACGACAACGGTCTCCCCCTCCGCGGCGGAGCGGTGAGCTCGAGCGTCAGCGACGCCCGAGGGGCTCCGGCGCATCGAGAATCGGATGGACTCCCTCGCGGACCTTCGGTCGGACTGGGAGATCCAGTCGACCAGACTCGGGCGGTCGTCGGGTGAACACAACTCGGGAAGTTTGGAGCCAACGACATCCACCGGGGACACACCGAGGAGGTTCGCGGCCGCAGCCGAGGCGTGCACCACCTCGCCATCGCCGCCGGCCAAGAGAGTTCCGATCGACTCTGGAGATGCAGGTCGATACTCCAGCGAAGAAGCGGACGGATCCATCACCGAAGAGAGACTACCGCGCACCCGATCCACCGCTGCGTGTTCCTAGCGGTCGACCTCACCCATGATGGGGTCGACACTCGAGATGATGGCCACACCGTCCGCCAGCAGGCCGCCGCGCATCATGTGCGGCAGGCACTGGAGGTTCACGAAGCTCGGACCACGGATGTGCATCCGGTAGGGGGTCGCCGAGCCGTCGCTGACGATGTAGCAACCGAGCTCGCCCCGTGGACTCTCGACCGCACGGTATGCCTCACCCTCGGGGACCTTGAACCCCTCGGTGAAGATCTTGAAGTGGTGGATCAGCGCTTCCATGGACTCGTCGATCCGAGCCCGCGGCGGCGGGGTGACCTTCTTGTCCTGGATCCGGTAGTCGCCGGACGGCATCGCCTCGAGGATCTGGTGCACGATGCGCATCGCCTCGCGGATCTCGTTCAGACGAATCGAGTACCGGTCGAAGCAATCGCCGTAGCTGCCCACGATGATGTCGAAATCGACGTCCTCGTAGAACAGGTAGGGATCGTCGCGGCGCAGATCCCAGGGAAGGCCGGTCGACCGCAGGATCGGGCCCGTGGCCCCCAACGCGATTGCTTCCTGCTGGGTGATGACACCGACTCCCTGGAGGCGATCCCGCCAGATCGGCTGGCCCGTCATCAAGGTGTCGTATTCCTCGAGTCGGGGCGGGAGGAGGTCCATCAGGTGCAGCACCCGGTCGCGCCAGCCGTCGGGCAGGTCGGCCGCCACTCCCCCGGGCCGGATGTAGTTGTGGTTCATCCGCAGGCCGGTGATGGCCTCGAGGACCCGAAGGGCTTCCTCGCGCTCACGCCATCCGTAGATCATCATCGACACCGCGCCGATGTCCATCCCGTTGGTGGCCATGAACAGCAGGTTCGAGCTGATCCGGTTCAGCTCGGTGAGCAGCATGCGGATCCACTGCGCTCGAGGCGGAACGTCCTCGTCGATGCCCAACAGCGTCTCGGTGGCGAGGCTGAACGCGAGCTCGTTGAACAGCGGCGAGGCGTAGTCCATCCGAGTGACGTTGGTCCCGCCTTGGAGGTAGGTGAGCGTCTCGGCGGTCTTCTCCATGCCGGTGTGGAGGTAGCCGACGATCGGCTTGGTTCGGAGCACGACCTCGCCGTCGAGTTCGAGCATCAACCGGAGCACGCCATGGGTCGACGGATGCTGGGGCCCCATGTTGATGATCATGGTCTGATCTTCGGTGGGGTCGTCGGCGGTCAGCTCAGCCGCTTCGGTCTCCGAGAGCCGAAGCGTCGCGCCGGCCTCACGCAGCAGTTCTTCGGCATTCGACTTGCCGCGGACGTCCATCTCCTGGTCGCCCTCGGACGTCTCGACGGCGACGATCTCAGGGTCGCCGGGCTGCTCTTCAGTGACGGTCATCGGACCCTCCGACGCAAGGTCGACGAGGTACGAGGAGACCGGCCAAGAACGGCCCCTTCGGCGGGAGGAAGCGCCAGCGCCCGCCGATGCAGGGAGCGAGCCCGCGAGCGATCGCAGGAGCGCGTGGCCGGGGAACGGAACAGAACGGTCATCGGAGCGGACTGCTGGTGCGAGGCCGACGAGGTACGAGGAGACCGGCCAAGAACGGCCCCTTCGGCGGGAGGAAGCGCCAGCGCCCGCCGATGAAGGGAGTCGAGCCCGCGAGCGATCGCAGGAGCGCGTGGCCGGGGAACGGAACAGAACGGTCATCGGAGCACGTCGGGCCTGCGAGGCCGACGAGGCACGAGGAGACCGGCCAAGAACGGCCTCCGTGGCCGGGGAACGGAACAGAACGGTCATCGGACGTTCGTCGCCGCCTTGAACTGCACCGGAATCGACGCGACGCCATAGTCCTTGCGCAACGGATGACCTTCCCAGTCCTCCGGCATGAGGATCCGGGTGAGGTCGGGATGGCCGTCGAAGCGGATGCCGTACATGTCGTAGACCTCGCGCTCCATCGCCTCGGATCCGGGGTGCACGTCGTACAGCGAACCGCAGATCGCGTCGTCGGCCGGGACCTGCACCTTGAGCCTGATCCGCAGGCGCTCGCCAGAGCCATGGGTGATCAGATGGGTGATGATCTCGAAACGCTCGGGCTCGATGCCGTCGGGCAGCCCGCGATCGGCCTCGAAGCTCAGGTAGTCGACGGCGGTCACGTCGAGGCACATGATGTAGTCGTCGTCGTCACGCAGCGACCGCACCGTGTCGACGTAGGCGTCGCGGCTGACGTGCAAGACCGGCATGCCATTCGACTCGGTGACCGGCGCCCCATGCCAGGTCTCGGGCTCGACGGCCTCGGAGATGGGGTCGGCCCCTGCCTCGGTTGCGTCGTCGCTCATCTGTTCAGGAACTCGATCGGGCGGGCGCCGTCGTCGGCCTGGCCATCGAGCTGGTCGAGCTGAATGTTGGCTCCTGCGCCGGTCTCGGCCCGTCGCCGGAGGAGCTCGCCGGATTCGATCTTCTCGTAGAGCGTGTTGATGGCATGGAGCAGCGTCTCAGGCCCTGGCGGGCACCCCGGCGCATAGACGTCGACCGGAACCACCTGATCGACACCCTGCACGATGGCGTAGTTGTTGAACATCCCACCGCTGCTGGCGCACACACCCATCGACAGCACCCACTTGGGCTCCATCATCTGGTCGTAGATCTGGCGAAGCACCGGTGCCATCTTCTGGCTCACCCGGCCGGCGACGATCATGAGATCGGCCTGGCGGGGCGACGCCCGGAAGACCTCCATGCCATAGCGACCCATGTCGTAGTGGGCACCACCGGTGGCCATCATCTCGATGGCACAGCAGGCAAGCCCGAACGTGGCAGGCCACAGGCTCCGCTGACGTGACCACTTGAGCAGGTCCTCGACCTTTCCGGTCATGAAGTTGTGGTCGAGACCCTCGAGTCCCTCATTCACGTCCCAGGCCATTACTTGGCGTTCCCCGGCCACGCCCTGCTGCGGTCGCTCGCACGCTCGCTCGCTGTTTCGGCGAGCGCTGGCGCTTCTTCCCGCCGAAGGGGCCGACAGGACTCGGCGCGTTCCGTCTCGTTCGTCGCCACCGTCACGCGGCCTCGGTTCTGGGTTCTCTGCCTTCGAGTCCCACCTGACGGACGGTGGTCCTGGCATCGCGTGCTGCGGAGACGACCATCGGTTCGGTGCGGTTCCGCTTGCTCGGACCCCAGTCGAGAGCGCCCTGGCTGAACTCATAGGCGAGCGACACGAAGATCGGCACCGAGAACAGCACCACGGCGATCAATCCGAAGGCCCCGAGGTCCCGGTAGATGACCGCCCAGGGGTACAGGAAGATGATCTCGATGTCGAACACGATGAACGACATCGCCACGAGGAAGAACCGGACCGGGAACCGCTCGGGCGGCTCTTGGGCCGGCACGATGCCGCACTCGTAGGGCGCACGCTTGGCCGCCGTCGAGTTGTTGGGGGCCAGCAACTTCGACGCCACGAGACTGATCGCAGCGAACAGCGTCGCAACGACCAACAGGGCGAGTATCGGGAGATATTGGCCCATTATTCGGCGTTCCCCGGCCACGCAGACCGACCCCGGCCGGCCTCCTCGTGCCTCGTCAGCCTCGCATCAACAGCCCGCTCCGAACCCACCACAACGGCGTTCCCCGGCCACGCAGACCGACCCCGGCCGGCCTCCTCGTGCCTCGTCAGCCTCGCATCAACAGCCCGCTCCGAACCCACCACAACGGCGTTCCCCGGCCACGCAGACCGACCCCGGCCGGACTCCTCTTGCCTCGTCGGCCTCGCAGGGAGCACGGTCATGTTCACCAACGTTACGCCTCGGCCGCGGCGAGGTTCTCGGCGAGACGACGATCTCGGGTGTGCAACACCCAGCACAACAGACCGAACATGACGGCCGAGGCCAGCGTGATCATCGCCGACGGGAACCTGAGGTCGCCGAGGTCACGGACCATGACGACCGAGATCACCGGTCGGTTCGGGTCGGCTTCGGGCGTCGGCGGTGCCGCACCAGGCTCGGGCGTGACGTCGACCACGGGTTGCACCTGCAGCACGGCGAAGTGCGTGGGATGCGTGACCTGGAGGAGTTGCTCGATGGAGAGCCTGACCCGCTCCACCATCGAACGGTCTTCACCGAGCCGATCCTTGCCGCCGATGTCGAAGGCGTAGAGGCTCACGTAGTCGTTGGGCCCGGTGACGCCGACGTAGTTGCCCTCGGCGAAGTACTCATCGACCGTTGCCTGGGCCTCACCGACCTGAGTGTCCGACAGCGGAAGGAGGCGCCATCCGTTGAGGTCACCCTCCACCGTGGAGGCCTCGGCACGGAAGTCGGCGACCTCGAGGGCGTTCAGTTCGTCGGCCGGGGGCAGGTTGTCGACGACGAGATCTCGGACCTCGTCGGTTGCCGCCGCCGAGAGATCGCCGGTGTTGACCTCGACCACCTGCCAGCTCGGCGCCTGGCCCAACATGCCGATGCCGTAGATCCACCAGATGAGGCCCATGAGCATCATCCAGCCGAAGAAACCGGTGGTGGCGATCAGGAAGCCCATGCGGTTGCCGGTGTTGGTGGCCAGGATGAGGTACGTCGACCCCATGAGGACCGCCACGGCCACCACGACCGTGAGGATGCCGCGGATCGTCGGATCCCAAGCGATGCCGGCGAGAAGGTTCAGCGTCGACATCTCAGAGCGTCCGTTCGTAGGCCACGATCGCCCGGATCATGTCTTGAGTCAGCATGCCGTCGTCGCTCTCCAGCGTGTTGGGGTCGTCTCCGAAGCCGGGCATACCGCCGCTTCCCTGACCGTTTCGACCGTAGAGCTGCCCGTTCTGCGACCCCACCGTGATGAAGTCGACCTGGCCCTCGAAGGTCGGGAACTGGCGGAGCGTGGCCCCGTTGGTGAGGTTCGGGCCGTAGGCGCCCGAGCCGGGCTGGGCGCTCACCAGCTCGACCACCGATGCGCGCTCGGCCGAGCCTGCGACCTGATCGACCTCGTTGTTCTGAATGAAGTTCGGTGTGCCAACGTCGGCCGAGATCGACCACCCCTGGGTGTGGCACCGGCCGCACGAATAGGCGCCACCTGCGAACCCGTCCTCTCGCCCGAGGTTGAACAGGATCTCGCCCGATTCGACCAGACCCTCATCGCTGTCGAAGTCGGGCTCGGAACCCAGCACCTCGGTCAGCTGCACCATTGCGGCTTCCTGGGTCTCGGCGGCGGGCGGCTGGATGAAGGCGAGGTAGGCGATGACCTCCTCGATCTGCTGGCTGGTGAACGCACCACCACCCGGTTCGCCCCATGCCGGCATCGGCGAGAACGGGCGGCCGTAGTTGAGGATCTCGGTGACCTCCTCGACGCTGTAGCGCTGGAGCACCGTGTCGATCGCGGGGGCCTTCCAGTTCACCTGGGCGACGAAGCTGTTGTCCTCGGGATCGAGCACCGTGTAGGCGGCGACACCGCCCACACCCTCGGGACCGTGACAGCTTGCGCACGCGGCTTCGTAGAGCTCGGCACCGCGGTCTTCGAAGATCCGGTCGAAGTTGCCGACCGCGTTCTCCTGCCGAGCCGGCTCCTGGAGCCAGTAGAGCGGCAGACCGATGCCGACGACGGCAAGGGTGGCGAGTCCGAGTCCGAGCGAACGATCGAGCTTCTTGCCCTCGAGGACGTCGTCGTCGTAGTAGGGCTTGCGGTTCGCGGCCAGCTCGATCTCACTGCCGATCTCCTTGCGCCCGGCACGGATGTTGATCAGGCCATACACGACGAACCCGCCCACGACGATGAGCGAGATGAGGATGCCGATGGTGCGGAACACGCTGGCGGCGAAGAGGAGAGTCATGGGCGTGAGGAAACGAAAGCTTTCTCGTCAGGAGCGGAGTCGTATTCGATCAGTGGTCCGAAGCGCCAATGCAGTTCGGTCCCTCGGCCTCTTGGCCGGTGGTGTTGGTGCCGATGGGCGGTCCCTGGATGATGGTTCCCGTGTCGACGGTGAGGATGTCGGAGGAGACCGACATGGCGAAGTGGTCCATGCCGCGTGGGGCCGGCCCACCCTTCTTCTCACCGGCCTGGTTGTACTGCGAACCGTGGCACGGGCACTCGAACCACTGTGAGGTCACACACTCGGGAACACGGCAGCCGAGATGCGGGCACTTCTGGTAGAGCGCGACCACGCCTGCCCGCATGCCGGCCAGCTCGGGCTCGGAGTACACCGCCTCGGCCTTGGGGAGTGCTGATGCCGGGTACTCGGTGATCCACATGCGCCCGTTCGGGAAGTAGGCGAACCCGTTGCCGTCCTGGATCTGCTTCTTCACGTCAGGGAGCGAACCGACGGTGATGGCCGAGCCGAAGCCGCCTGACACCTGCGGCCAGAGGAAGGCGATGCACGCTGCACCGAAGCCGGTGATCGCCAAGCCGAACATCCCGATGATCGAGCGGTTGAAGAACTGCCGGCGGGTGACGCCGATCGTCTCGGCGTCGGGCGGCACCCAGGCCACCGGTGCCGCAGTGTCGCCGGCCTTCACGACGTCGCCACCGCCTGTTCGGGCGAGCACGGCGGCCCGCTCGACCTCGGTGCCGGTGACCGCAGGTGTGGCCTCGGCCTCGTCGGTCGACGCGAGGCGCACCTTGCCCGCATCGCGCTTCGAGGTCTCACGACTGAGCATGCCGATGGCCTCACCGGTGTCGCGGCGCCGCATCGAGGCGAACAGAACGACGCCGGCCAGCACGACCAGGACCGGAATGGCGATCAGGAGAATGGTGCTCGTTTCCATGATGACCCTCCTTCGAAGGGTTTGGCGATCAGTTGACGGACAGGGGGTTCTACGAACTCAGAGCTCGAAGAACAGGCCGGCGTTCCAGGGGAACACGAAGTTGAAACCAGGGCCTCGGAAGAACGACCCGATGATCACGAGCACCGCCCAGAACATCAAGAAGACGGTGAACAGTGAGATGACGAACTTGCGATCCTCGGGCTTGTTCGAGGTGTTGCGATCCATGTAGGGCGCCAGGATCAACGCGAAGATGCCCATACCGGGAATCGTCACACCGGCGACCATCGGGTGGAACATCGTGAGCAGTTCCTGGAGGCCCATGAAGTACCACGGCGCCTTCGACGGGTTCGGGGTCTGGTTGAAGTTGGCCAGTTCGAGCAGCGGTGCGTTCACGAAGATCGAGAAGATCAGGGTGAATGCCGTGATCGCGAGGGCGGCCACGAACTCGACGACCAGCAAGTGGGGCCAGACGTGCACCTTGTCGAGCGGCGTGGCCCGCACGTCCTGGATCGAGCCCGACTTCACGACCGTCAGCAGGCGCTGGGTGTGGCCACCGGGGCCGGTCGGGATGGGTTGCGGAGCGCCGGTGGCGACCGCCGGTGCGGTCGGATCGGCGGTGACGACGGCGGTCCCGCCGCCGCCGCCCTCTTCGGCGCTGCCCTTGGACCGGGCAGCCTTCGACCGCTCGAGCAGATGGGCCGGGATCTTGCTGGCCGCCTCGCTCTGCGGTGCGTCGTCGCCCGAGGGCGCATCGTCGCCGCCGGCTTTCGCCGCGGCGGCCTTGGCACGAGCTTCTTCGGCTCGCTTGCGGAGATGTTCGGGGATCTCGGTCATGAGTCGGTGTCTCCCGGGTGCCTAGAGCGGACCCGAGATGCCTCCATCCTTCCGTACTCGCCAGAAATGGATCGCCATGAAGATCACGATCACGAAGGGCAACATCAGCACATGCAACACGTACCAGCGTAAGAGCGTGTCGGAGCCGATCTCGACCCCACCCAGGAGAACGAACCTGACCTGCTCACCGAAGACCGGGGTGTAGCCCATCATGTTGGTTCCGACCGTCACCGCCCAGAGCGCCAACTGGTCCCACGGGAGCAGGTAGCCGGTGAAGCTGAGCAGCAGCGTGAGCGTCAGCAGGATGACCCCGATGACCCAGTTGAACTCGCGGGGTGGCTTGTAGGCCCCGTGGTAGAAGACGCGAGCCATGTGGAGGAACACCGTCAGCACCATGAGGTGGGCCGCCCATCGGTGCATGTTGCGGACCAGGAGCCCGAAGGTCACCGAGGTCTGCAACGTGTAGATGTCGTCCCAAGCCTGCGCCGCCGTCGGGCGGTAGAAGAACATCAGGAAGATGCCGGTGACGGTGAGCAGGATGAACAGGAAGAAGGACAGGCCGCCGAGGCACAGCGTGTAGCTGACCTTGACCGTGTGGCGCTTCACCTTGACCGGGTGCAGGTGGTAGAGCACCGAGTTCATGATCACGTAGCTGCGGTTCCGCGGGCTGTCGGTGTAGCCCTTGCGGAAGATCGACCCGGGTCGGAAGATCGAGTTCCAGGCCTGGCTGCCCTGAACGTTGTCGGGCAGATCCTTGAAGGTCTGACCGACCCGCTCGCCGATGCTGGGTTTGTCTTCGGTGGTGCTGGCCACGCTGCTCCTTATCCGAGCCGCATCCCATAGCCGTAGCCATGGGTCGGGGTGCGCTGATGGGGGTCGCCGTCGCGGGCGGGATCGCCGATCTTGCCGAGGATGATGACGCCGGTCGGGCAACGATCGACACACAGTGCGCACCGGGTGCACACGTCGTCGTCGATCGTGAAGATCACATGGTCGCTCGGGTCGTCGCCGGGCTGTTCGGTCCCGATCGACTCGTCGACGGCATCGGGCGACACCATGTGGATGCACTTCCACGGGCAGATGTCGACGCAGCCCTCGCACATGATGCACTCGGACTGGTCGATGTGGATGAACTGCTTGGGCTTGACCGCCTGGCTCAGCCAGGCCGCGTCGACTTCCTGCAGGACGTAGTCGTCACGGAACTCCGGAAGCGGTGGATTCGCGTCGGTCTTCGTCATGACGTGCCTCTCCGTTCCCCGGTCATGATGTCGCGGTCGCTCGCAAGCTCGCTCCCTGCTTCGACGGGCGCTGGCGCTTCTTCCCGCCGAAGGGACAGCGGCGACCGGTCACGATGCTCGGCGGTCATGACTTCACCAGGGGGCGGCCGTAGCGGGACGATGGGACGACGGCTTCCTTGGGCTTCTTGCGGTCGTTCCACCAGGCCCAAGCGTAGATCTGCATGCCGAGACCGACCACGTAGATGAGCACGGCGATGATGTCTCGGGCGACCTGGTAGCTCAACACCACGGGCGAGTTCCCGCCGTCGGCATTCGACTGCAGCACACCGCCCGGGCCGGCGAAGACCTTGTCGGTCCGCCAGGCGAGCTCGTTGTCGGCCCAGGTGAGCCACTGATGCGGGATGACACCGTAGAACCAGAACATGACGAAGAAGGCGAACGTCGCGGCGGCCATGGCCTCGCCCCAGCTCAGGCTGGCGTCGGCATCGCGGCGGGAGCCGACGAAGAAGACCGCGCCGAAGAGGGCGAGCCCGATGACAACGGAAGCAACGAAGGCGACCAAGACGTTCCTCGTGAATTCGCTCACATAGGCCGGAGACCTTCTCCGACTCGTTCCCAAACGGTCTAGCACGACCTCCAGAAGCACCTCACATCAACCGCAGAAGATTGGCAGAGATTGGCAGACGTGGTCCACCAGTTGCGAGTGTGTTGGCTGCACCCCGCCCCGGTGCTCTAACTTGACCGCCGCCCAGGCACACCTCGACGGAGGAAGCGTTGACCGAGATCCCCGAGCATCTGCTCAAGCGTGCGAAGGAACAGCGCGCCAAGCTGACCGGCCAAGGTGGCGGCGACGACGGAGACGCTGCTGCGTCCTCCGACGAGGCGAGCACCGCACCCGTTCCGGCGGCTGCGTCCGCGCCGGCAGCTCCGGCCGCCGTCGCCCCCGCCGAGATCGAGGAGGCCCCTCCTGCGCCGCCACCTCCGTACGTCCAGGCCGCACTCACCCGCAAGCGGATCCCCTACTGGGTGATGCCCGTGCTCGCGTTCCTGCCGGTGTGGGCCTACCTGTACCAGGGCACCCTCGAGCCCGCCGCCGAGGCCGGCGATCCCATGGCCATCGGCCAGGAGCTCTACGAGGCCCAGTGCGCCGCGTGCCACGGCGGAGGGGGCGGCGGAGGTGTCGGTCCCGCCCTGTCCGACGGTGCCATCTACGAGACGTTCCCCGACTGGCGCGATCAGTTCCGCTGGGTGCGCCTCGGCTCGGCGGGTTGGCCCGAAGCGACCTACGGCGCGACCGAAAAGCCGGTGATGGGCGGTATGCCCGCCTTCGAGGCGCTGTCAGATGCCGAGATGCTGCTCATCCTCAACTACGAGCGCTCGGGGCTCTCCGGTGAGCCACCCGCCGACAGCATCGATGAAGGCCTGATCCTCCAGACCGAGCTGGCTGCGGCCGACGAGGCGGCGAGCTACGCGTTGATCCTCGAAGAGGTCCAGGCGCTGCTCGAGGGCACCGACCTCACCGAGGAAGAGCTCGTGATCGAGGGCGAAGGCGCACCCGAGGCCGGGTAGTCAAGCGGTCGGGTAGTCAAGCGGTCGGGTCGTCAAGCATCCGGCCCGAGCAATTCGGCGAACGTCAGCTCCGGTCGATGCTCGGATAGTCGCCTTCGTCGGCGTCCGACGCGTCGGCATCCGCGCCGGACTCTTCGGTGTCACCAGCGACCTCATGGTCGCGTGGCTCGTCGCCGGCGGGCTCGTCGCCGTCCTCATCGGACGGCTCGTCCTCGTCCTCGTCGTCGACGATCTCGGCGGGACTCGACTCGTTCGACGCGTCGTCGTCGAGGTCGTCTTCGTAGACGCCGACGGCCCCGGACGCTTCGAGCACGACGAGCGCGGGCCGGACCTTGAACAGGATCCACAGTGAGACGGGGACCAGCGCCAGACACATGTACTGCGCTCCGGTGAGCCCGAGGACCCGGGTGTCGTTGACCCGGAGCGCGTCGGACAGAAACCGCGTGATGCCGTAGTAGAGACAGAAGATGCCGATGATCGTTCCGGGCGTCGGACGATTCGAGCGCGCGTAGAGAAGGAAGGTGAACACCCCGAACAGGATGGCCAGGTAGCCGAACTCGTAGAGCGACGTGTTGTGAAAGGTCGTCCCGACGCCGCCCAACTCGAGCGCCGTCGAGGTCTCGAACGCCGTACCGGACAGGCCTTCGCGCGTGCTCCCGCCCTGATAGGTGGTTCCGAGGAAGAAGTTGGTGGTGGATCCGAAGTGCTCGCCCACCGCGTAACAGCCGATGCGTCCGATGGCGAGACCGGCCGTCAGGCCATAGGCATAGCCATCGAGGTTCTTCCAACGCACGAGCCGCGGCCACTTCCGGAACACCGGGAACCCCACGATGATGGCTGCGATGAAACCGCCGGAGAACTGAAGGCCGCCCTCCCACACGGCGATGATGTCGATCGGGTTCTCGATCTCGTCCCAGTGACTGAGCACCCAGGTGATACGAGACCCGATGATGCCGGCGACGACCATCCGCGTGGCGAGCGAGTAGGTCTGGTCGCGGGGCGTCCCCGTCCGCGACTCGATGTACTTGGCCGCCGCCCAGGCGCCGAACACGACGCCGATGCCGACCATGAGCCCGAAGGTCTGGAGGGTCAGCGGCCCGATGGTGATCTCGGGGAATGTGGTGTAGCTGATGCCGGCGAACACGAACGCCATTCTGACCCTCCGTGGGCCGCTGGGTGAATCGCGCAGGCAGATGCGTCAGGAAGCGCTGTCCGGAACGTGCCATCCACCGATCGACGACGCGATCCGATCGGCCTCGACCGGACCCCACGATCCCTTGTCGTAGAGATGCACGGGTTCAGGGTTCGACAGGACCGGATCGCAGATGCGCCACTGCTGCTCGATGCCGTCCTCACGACCGAAACGGCGCGGGTCACCCTCGAAGGCATCCTCGAGCAGTCGCTGGTAGGCGTCCTGACGGGCACCGAGCACGGACGCGAAGTCGACGTCGAGATCGACCGGGCGGCTGTGGAGCTCCTCGCCGGGTTCCTTGGTCTGCAGGTGGAACGTCACGCCGTCGTTCTTCCCCAACCGGAATCGGAGATGGTTCGGGTGGGGCGGGTCGGTTCCGTCGGGCGTGAACAGCGATCGGGGTGGCGCGTGGAACTCGATCAGCGCCTCGGTGGCCGTGGCGGCCAGGTGCTTGCCGGTCCGGATGACCCACGGAACGCCGGCCCACCTCCAGGAATCGATCTCGAAGCAGATGGCGGCGAAGGTCTCGGTGTCGGAGTCGTCGGGCACACCTTCTTCGTCCCGGTACCCCGCATACTGGCCTCGGACGACCTTCGACGGATCGAACGACGGGATGGCGTTGAACACCTTGACCCGTTCGTCGCGCAGAGCTGCGGCGTCGGCGACCGAGGGCGGTTCCATGGCCAGCAGCGCGACGATCTGGAGCAGGTGGTTCTGGACGACGTCGCGGATGGCACCCACGCCCTCGTAGAACTTTCCCCGGCCTTCGACCCCGAAGCTCTCGGCCATGGTGATCTGGACGGACTCGACGAAGTTGCGGTTCCACACCGGCTCGAGGAGCGAGTTGGCGAATCGGAACACCAACAGGTTCTCGATCGGTTCCTTCCCGAGGAAGTGATCGATGCGAAACACCCGGTCCTCCGGGAACACCGCATGGATGATCTCGTTCAGCTCGCGTGCGGAGCGCAGATCGCGGCCGAAGGGCTTCTCGACCACGACCCGTGCATTGGCGGCGAGGCCGACCTTGCCGAGACCTTGGACGACGTCGTCGAACAGCTTGGGCGGGATCGCCAGATAGTGAAGCGGAGCACGGCACCCGCCCAGGCGGGCAGCGAGGTCGTCGTAGGTCGACGCCTGCGTGTAGTCGCCGGACACGTAGTCGAGGCGCTCGCAGAGATTGTCGAGCACGTCGGAGTTCGCATCGTCGAACGCCGACAGCACCGACTCCCGCACCCGGGTACGGAGGTCGTCGGGCGTCCAGTCCGAGCTGGCGACGCCGACCACCGGGACACCCGAGGCGAGCGTGCCGCTCTCGACCATACGGAACACCGCCGGGAAGATCTTCTTCTTCGCCAGGTCGCCGGTGGCGCCGAACAACACCAACGAATCATTGGTTGTTGTCGTCACGATTCCTCCTTTGCGTTCCCCGGCCACGCGCTGCCGCGGTCGCTCGCAAGCTCGCTCCCTGCTTCGGCGGGCGCTGGCGCTTCCTCCCGCCGATGGGGCCACCCCGGCCGGGCTCCTCGTGCCTCGTCACCCTCACCCCGCCACCAGCCCGCTTCACGACTCCTCCTTGATCGCGTGGCCGCCGAACTGGTTGCGCATCGCCGACAGTGCCTTCATGGCGGGGCTGTCGTCGTCCTGGCTGGTGAACCGGGCGAACAACGCAGCTGCGATCGTGTTCGCGGGCACGCCGTAGTTGACCGCCTCCTCGACGGTCCACCGGCCCTCACCGGAGTCGGGCACGTAGGGCGCGATGCCGTCGAGGCCGGGGCGTTCGTCGAGTGCCTTGATCAGCAGGTCGAGCAGCCAGCTGCGCACGACCGAGCCGTGCTGCCACGATTTCATGCCGCCGAGCACGTCGAGGTCGATGTCGACCTTCGAGAGCAGTTCGTATCCCTCGGCGTACGCCTGCATGATGGCGTACTCGACCCCGTTGTGGACCATCTTGGTGAAGTGGCCGGCGCCCACCTCACCGGCGTGGGCGAAGCCGCCCTCGTCGGGCGACAACGTGTCGAAGATCGGTTGCGCGAGCTCCACGTGCTCGTCGCTCCCCCCGACCATGAGGGCGTAGCCGTTGTCGAGCCCCCACACGCCGCCGCTGACGCCGGCGTCGATGTAGGCGACGCCGCGGCCCATGGCCGTTTCGGCTCGTCGGCGCGAGTCACGCCAGTTCGAGTTGCCACCCTCGATGATGAGGTCGCCGTCACCGAGGAGTCCGCACAGCGCGGCGACCGTCTCCTCGGTGGGGTCGCCCGAGGGCACCATGCTCCACACCACCCGGGGCGAGTCACCGAGCGAGTCGACGAGTGCGGCCAGCGAGGGGACCTCGGTGGCGTCGCTGAAGGCGTCGTAGCCGACGACGTCGTGGCCGCCGCGTCGAAGGCGCTCGACCATGTTGCCGCCCATCTTCCCCAACCCGACCATCCCGATCTTCATGGGCCGTGTCTAACACCGGCGGGACCCGACGGCGCGTCCCCGGTTCTGGTGCACGCATGTTGTTGCTGTGTGCAAGATGCGTGCACCAGAACGGGATCAGTTGAGGTTGGCGGCCGCGTCCCTCGCTGCGGCGCCGATGGCGTCGATGTCGGCGTCGGTGTGAGCGAGTCCGAGGAACATCACTTCGTAGGCCCCGGGCGCCATGGCCACCCCACGATCGAGCATGCCGTTGAAGAACCGGGCGAACGCGGCTTCGTCGGTCGTCTTGGCCTCGTCGTAGTTGGTGGGGACCGTCGGACCGAAGTGGACGCCGAGCAGCGTCGACACCTGGGGCACGCACACCTCGACGTGGGCGTTGCTGAACGCGGCCTCCAGCAACCCCTTCAGCTTCGACGCCTTGGCGCGAAGCGAGTCGTAGGCCGCCGCGTCGAGCAGGTCGAGCGCAGCGAGCCCGGCTGCGGTCGCGAGCGGGTTCCCCGACAGGGTGCCGGCCTGGAACACCGGGCCGACCGGGGCCACGGCTTCCATCACGTCGCGTCTGCCTCCGTAGGCCCCGATCGGGAGCCCGCCACCGATGACCTTGCCGTAGCAGGTGAGATCGGCCAGCACGCCGAACAGTTGTTGCGCACCACCTCTGGCCACGCGGAAACCGGTGATCACCTCGTCGAACACCAGGAGCGCGCCGACCCGGTCGCACTCGTCGCGCAGACCCTCGAGGAAACCCTCGGCCGGAGCGATGAGCCCCATGTTGGCCGCCACCGGTTCGACGATGACACAGGCGACGTCGTCGTCGAGCCGCGGGATCTCGTTGTAGGGAACGACGACGGTGTCGGCAACGGTGGATTCGGGCACGCCGGCGGAGTCGGGGAGCGCGAACACGGCAAGGGCACTTCCCGATTGGGCGAGGAGTCCGTCGCCATGACCGTGGTAGTTGCCCGAGAACTTCACGACCTTGGTGCGGCCGGTGAAGCCACGAGCCAGCCGGATCGCCGACATCGTGGCTTCGGTCCCGCTGTTGACCAGGCGCACCATGTCAACGCTCGCGACGCGATCGCAGATCTTCTCGGCCAACAGGACCTCGCGCTCGGTCGGGGCGCCGTAGCTCGTTCCGAGCGCCGTCGCGGCCTGGATCGCCTTCACCGAGTCGGGGTGGGCATGACCAGCGATGATGGCGCCGTAGCTCTGCACGAGGTCGAGATACGTGGTGCCTTCGACGTCGGTGATCTTCGAACCGGACGCGTGAGCGATGAAACGTGGGGTTCCACCGACGGCCTTGAACGCACGGATCGGCGAGTTCACGCCCCCGGGAATCACTCGCACGGCCCGGTCGAAGAGATGCTCGTTGGTGCTCACCCGACGAAGATTGTCACGCACGCCCGAGTCGAGGCCGAATCTCAGCGCGGGTCGCGATCGGTCGATGCCAGCTGGCGCAGGGTCCGGGCGAAGGGCCGATCGTCGCCCGGGATGACGCCCAACTCGCGATCGCTGTGCTCGCACCGGGCCGAGTAGCAGAGCAGCGACAGCTGGGCCGCGCGAACCACCGACCGCTCGTCGGGGTCGAACCGGGTGCCGCGCGCCCGCTCGACGTCGGCGACGAACGCCTCCATCGACGCGAGGTCCGGGTGGACGCCGCTCCCCCACTCCCAGGCGAGGCTCCAATTGGCCGAGGTCATGCCCACGATCGCCGGCTCGCTGGTGAGGGCGACGCTGTCCCAGTCGTAGATCGCGGCCACGGCGCCGTCGACGACGACGACGTTGCCGCCCCGGAAGTCGACGTGGCCGATCGTGTCGTCGGGGTGCGCGGCGAGCACGGCGCGGGCGTCCTGGTTGAGGTCGTCGATCCACTCGGCGCCGCGAGCCGACGCGTCGAAGTCGAAGCGCAGGTCGTGCGGCTCGCCATAGGCGCTTCCGTCAGCCGTGGCCAGGGCCGAGGGAAGGTCGACCCGACCTACGAGTGGTCGGGCCGCGTCGAGGAGCGCGACCAGGCTGCCCGCCATAGCGTTGCGAGTGCGAGCAGAAGCGGGATCGTCGGGTGGCCCGGGATCCAGCCACTCGTCGATCACGACGACCGACTCGCCCCACCGCGACGGGTCGGTGAGCGGACGAGGGACCGGCAGCCCGGACTCGCACGTGGCTCGCTGGACTGCCCGCGATGCGTCGATGTGTCCGCATCGCTCGGGTCGCAGGAACTTCACGGCCACGCGATCGCCGGATCCGAGCACGGCACCGAACGTGGCACCCACCGACGTGTGCGACGCGAGTCCGGCGACCACCTCGTCGCCGAGCACCTCGGCGACCGATTCTCGAACGATGCCCGCGATGATCCGTGGATCGGCCGAGCCGAACAACCGGCGCTCGAGCCGGTGCTCGCCGGCCGGGGCCAGGCCCTCGGCGATGACCGCTGCGAGCGGGCGCGCCGTCATCGACCCCGCCCGCGCGTCAATGGACGCAGAACTCGTTGCCTTCGGGGTCGAGCAGGGTGATCCACGTGCCGTGCGGTTCTTCGTATCGGCCGACGAGGGTCGCACCGTTCGCCACCAGTTCGTCGGCCTTGGCGTCCATGCCCGCCGGTCCGACGTTCAGATCGAGGTGCAGCCGGTTCTTCACCTGCTTGGCCTCGGGCACCTTCTGGAAGAAGACCCGTGGCCCGTCGCCGGACGGATCGACGATGGCGAAGGCCATGTCCTCCATCACGTCGGGATCCATGCCGGCCGCTTCGAGCGCTGCCTCCCAGGTGTCGAATCCGGGCGGGGGTGGCTGCTCGATGTAGCCGAGTGCGTCGGCCCACCACTCGCCGATCGCCCGGGGAGCGCCGGCATCGATGACCACTTGGAACGTCAACGCGGGAGCCGTCACCTCGGAAGACGTCACCTCGGAAGACAGGGTGCGACCTCCTTGGCGAGGTAGGTGAGGATGAGATCGGCGCCGGCACGTTTGATGGCCGTGAGATGTTCGAGGGCCACGGCGTCGCCGTCGATCCATCCGTTGGCGGCTGCTGCCTTGATCATCGAGTACTCGCCTGACACGTGGTAGGCGGCCACCGGCGCATCGGTGATGGCGCGAGTCTGGGCGATGACGTCGAGATAGGCGAGCGCCGGCTTGACCATCACCATGTCGGCGCCCTCGGAGAGGTCGAGTCGCACCTCGTCGGCTGCCTCGCGCACGTTGCGAGGATCCTGCTGGTAGCCCTTCCGATCGCCGCCGCCCGCGATGCTGACGTCGACCGCCTCGCGAAACGGTCCGTAGAGGGCCGAGGCGTACTTGGCCGCGTAGGCGAGGATGGCGACCTGCTCGAATTCCTCGTCGTCGAGCGCGTCGCGGATGGCCATGACCTGGCCGTCCATCATGCCGCTGGGCGCCACGATGTCGGCGCCTGCGTTGGCCTGGGCGACCGCAGCTGCCTCGTACAACCCGAGCGTGGCGTCGTTGTCGACCTCACCGTCGGGAGTGACGATGCCGCAGTGGCCGTGGTCGGTGTACTCGTCGACGCACAGATCGGCGATGAGCACGACGTCATCGCCCACCGCCGCGGCAACCGGCGGAGCGCCTGCTGCACGATGCCGTCGTCGGCGTAGGCCTGACTTCCCTCCGCGTCCTTGGTCTCGGGCACCCCGAACAGCACGACCGCCGGAACCCCGAGTTCGGCGAGTGAGGTGACCTCGGCCTCGAGGCTGTCGAGGCAGTGCTGATACTGACCGGGAAGACTGTCGATCTCGATCGGAGCGTTGATGCCCTCCCGGACGAAGAGCGGCGCGATCAGATCGTCGACGGTCACGACGGTCTCGGCGACCATACGCCGTAGCGTCTCGGTTCGCCGGAGTCGACGCATCCGCCGTTGAGGAAAGCTCACGATCGTCGAGCGTAGCGACGCACTGCGACCCCACCCTCCCGCGAGTTGCCGGGCTCGAGGACGGCTCGGCTTGAATGTCGGGCATGACGTCGCCGGCCGCCGCTCCTCCCCCGACGAAGACCGAGCGCACCGGCGTCGACCGGGCCCATCAGCTCGTGGCGGGACTGATGGCGGCCCTGGTGCTGGTGCTCGCGGTGATGGCGAGTCGGAGCGTCAGGCTCTTCGGCACGTGGGAGATCGAACTCCACGGCTATGTGGGCAACACGCTCTTCATTCTCGCCCTGGTGAACGGCGGACTCGCCGTGAAGCGCCGACAGGGCGAACTGATCGCGCTGATCATCGGCCTGCTGGTGTTCGCTCAGATCGGCCTCGGCTACGTGGGTCGCGACTCGCTGGAGGCTGCGTCGTGGCACGTGCCCAACGGCGTCCTGCTGATGGGCCTCACCACGTATCAGTTCGCCACGGCGAACCGAAGGGACTGAACCGCCCCGGTCGGTCAGTCCAACAGCGCTCGCAAGCGGGCGAGATCGAGGCTCTCGACCGACCCGACCACGAGGTCCGCGCCCGAGAAGTCGGCCGTCGACGTCATGCCGCTCGGGACCCCGACGGCGGCGATGCCAGCGGCCTTGGCGCTGGCGATGCCAGCGGGTGAGTCGTCGAGGCCGACGGTCCGGGAAGGGTCGACGCCGAGCCGCTCGACGGCGAGCACGAACAGTTCCGGCGACGGCTTGCCGGCGTCGACCAGATCGCGTGTCGCGATGAACTCGAAGCGGTCGAACAGCTCGAGCCGTTCGAGGTGGCCGTGGACCCAGGGGCTGTGCGAACTCGACGCGACACCGACCGGCACACCGGCGGCCGCACACTCGTCGAGGAGGTCGACGATGCCGGGCTGGATCGGCTTGCCCTCGGTCTCGGCGTTCTTGACGACGTTGCGTTCGGCGATCACCCCTTCTCGATCGGTGAGCGGGTGCCCGAGCGCCTCCTCGAGGATCTCGGTCCAGTGCGGATGATCGGCGACCCCGATGATCGACAGCCACCAGTCCCGATCGAGCTCCACGCCGTGTTCGGCGAACACGGCGGCGGTCGAGGTGAAGGCGGGCGTCTCGGTGTCGAGGATCAACCCGTCGAAGTCGAAGATCACGGCGTCGACCACACGTCAGTCTGGGCGGTCCACCGACACGGGCCCAAAGCCACCCACGGGTCAGCCCTGACCGAGTGCTTCGACCAGTGCGGCCACCAGGCCGTCGATGCTGTGCTCAGCGGCCTCGACATCGACCGTGAGGCCGGCGTCTCGTGCCGTCTGCGCGGTGATGGGGCCGATCGCGGCCACGATCGGGGGCGTGGCGTCGCGACCGGCGACATCGAGGAAGTTCGTGACCGTCGACGAACTGGTGAACGTCACGACGTCGGCGCTCCGGATGGCCTCGATGGTCGCAACGTCGAGCGAGGCGGCTTCGGTCCGGTACGCCTCGACCACCTCGACATCCCAGCCCTTGGCCTCGAGCCCGGTCGGGAGGGCATCTCGGGCCACGGCGGCTCGGGTGAGGAGGACCCGGCCCGGGCCGTCGGCGAACGCATCGAGCAGACCCTCGGCGACGAATCGCTCGGGCACGAGGTCGGCCTCGACGTTCCCGTCTCGGAGCGCGGCTGCCGTACCCGAGCCGATCGCCGCGACCCTCGCCCCGCCGAATGCCCGCGCATCGCGCACCGCGGCGAGCAGCCGACGAGCACCGTTGGGGGAGGTGACGATCACCCAGTCGAAGTCGTCGAGCCGGGCCGCGGCATCGCGCAGCGCTCGACCCCCGTCGGCCGGATCGGCGATCCGGATGGCCGGCGCTTCGATGACCGCCGCGCCCAGTCGACCGAGTCGATCGACCAGCGTGCTGGCCTGCGCCCGGGCCCGGGTGACCACGACGGTCTTGCCGAACAGGGGTCGGGACTCGAACCACGCGAGGTCGAGGTCGGCGACGGCTCCGATCACGATGGTCGACGGGGTGCCCAACTCCTTGGAGGCGAGGGTTCCGAGCGTCGCCCGAACGGTTCGCTGCTCGGGGCGAGTGCCCCACTGCACCGCAGCGGCGGGGGTGTCGGGCGACCGGCCCGCGACGATCAACCGGTCGCAGATGGCCTCGATGCGGCCGATGCCCATCAGGACCACGATCGTGCCGCCGACCCGTGCGACGGCGTCCCAGTCGACCGAGCCGTCACGTCCGACGCTCGGATCTTCGTGACCGGTGACCACCGTGAAGCTGGTCGACGAGAAGCGCTGCGTGATCGGGATGCCGGCATAGGCAGGCACCGCGATGGCCGAGGTGATCCCGGGCACGACTTCCCACGCGACGCCTGCGTCCGCGAGTGCCGCCGCCTCTTCACCGCCGCGGGCGAAGACGTACGGGTCGCCACCCTTGAGCCGCACCACCACCTCGTGGCGCCGACCGAGCTCGACGAGCATCTCGTTGATCTGCTCCTGCGTCACCCGGGACTGTCCTGGGCGCTTCCCGACGTCGACTCGCTCGGCGTCGGGCGCCAGGTCGAGGAGTTCGGCCGCCGACAAACGGTCGTGCACCACCACGTCGGCCTGCGTGAGCAGGTCGGCACCCCGTCTCGTGATGAGACCGGGATCTCCGGGTCCCGCTCCGACGAGGTAGACGGTCATGGGCCGAGGCTACGACTCGCCCGCGACATCAGGCGACTGCGCGACTCAGGCTGACTGGGCGACTCAGGCGGACAGGCTTCCGCCGGGGCCGCGGACCCTGACACCACCGAGGTCGGCAGAAGCTCCGGCCCGGTCGCCGGCTCCGAACCCCGCCACGTTGCTGTGACCCACCTGGCGCTTCTGCAGGGCCGGGAACGCATCGCGTACGGCTTCGTCGACGGCGGCCGATCGGGCCCGGAGTGCGGGAAGGAGTGACGGCGAGTCGGAGGCATCGACCGCAGCCGCGGTGGTGGCACGGAGTCGCTCGCCGATGCGTTGGGCGAACCCGAGGAGGAACGACCGCCGGAACGACTTGGTCCGGTTCCGGCCGCGACGGTCTTCGACCGAGCCGGCCGACAGCATCGCCGTCGTGGCCTGGGTGAGCAGCGAGGTGTAGAGCACCTCGACTGCCGAGAGGTCGGCGGGCACGCCGATCACCGTGGAGGTCTGGGTGAACGTGCACTGGACGCTCTGGCAGCGGTTGGCGGCTGCGACTCGTGCGAGCAGGATGGCCTTGGCGCTGGCGTAGGGCACGTCGAGTGGGATGCGCCGGCTGCGCACCTCGGTTCGTTGGCCGGGGTCGACACCGAGTCCGTCGAGCGCATGGCGAGTGATCAGGTCCTGCGCCTTGGCGGTGAGCGCATCGGACTCGGCGGGAAAGTCGGTCGACTCGGCCTTCGCCAGCAGGGCGCGGACCTTGCGGAGCAGCCCGCGGTCGAGGTCGCGGTCGTCGCTCACGACGAAGAGCGGAAGCGGGCTGATCGAGGTCAGCACCGACCACACCGCGGCGACGGCGACCACACCGGCGGTGGGTTCGGCACCGCGGGTGACGACCGATGCGAACCAGCAGTCGTCACGCCACCAACGGCCAGGGTCGTCGGCGTCGGCGTCGAGCGACACCAGGTCGGCCAGGACCGAGACCGACGCCGGCGAGGCAGCGCGCAGCGCCACCACCCGCTCGATCTCGGCGATGCGCCACCCGCCTCGGGTGAGTCGATGCAGCGGCTCGAGCAGGCAGGCCTGCGCGAGCTGATCGGCCTCGACCGCCGTCGTGCTCTGCGTCGCCAGCTCGGCGAGATGGTGGGCCGCGGCCGTCCCTGCGGCGGCGGCGGGTCTCGACATGGCCATCGGCGCGAGCTGTTCGAGCAACATCGGGATGTTCGCCGGGCCATGCATGGTTCCACCGTAGAGATCACCAGTGACAGCTACGGATGAACCCACCGAACCCCGCCCTTTGAGGCACGACTGCCCGCTTGCCATCATCTGTGGGTGAGCGAACCCGGGGCGAGTGCTCCCGACGACCGCGTCGAGGTGATCGTCTCGACCTGCCACGCCCTGCTGTCGATGCGCGACGACGCATCGAGCCTCCAGCTGGCCGCCCAGCTCGTCCGTCGAGTCAGCGCGCTCGACGACGACCGGTCGGCCGCGCTCCTGCGCCACCTCGAGGTCGAGTTCGGTCCGGATCGCACGGCGGTCGAGAAGGCGCTCGCCGAGGTCGAACCGGCTGATGCTGCGTCGGTCCAACGGCTCCACGTCGCATCGGTGAGCGCGCGGATGGGCCTGTTCGAAGCGATCAACGTCGCTCCCGGTGGGACCGCCACCATCGTCGGTCTGCGTGCAGCAAGCCTTCGCATCGGTGCGGTCGATCACCCGACCACCGCAGCCGACCTCGAGGCCACGTTGCGAAGCTGGTTCAACCGCGGCTTCCTGACCCTCGACCGCATCGGCTGGCAGACACCGGCGTCCGTCCTCGAGAAGCTGATCGACTACGAGGCCGTCCACGAGATCACCAGCTGGGCCGACCTCCGCCGTCGCCTCGACCGCGATCGTCGATGCTTCGGCTTCTTCCACCCCTCACTGCCCGGAGAGCCGGTGATCTTCGTCCAGGTCGCGCTGACCACCGGCATGCCCGACTCGATCCAGACCCTGCTGTCGTCGCCGTCGCCCAGCCGCCCGGAGGTCGAAGCCGACACGGCGACGTTCTATTCGATCTCCAACTGCCAGGAGGGACTCCGAGGCATCTCGTTCGGCAGCCTGCTCCTCAAGCAGGTGACCGAAGCGCTCCGGGCCGAACTGCCCCAGCTCCGCCAGTTCGTGACGCTCTCACCCCTGCCGGGGTTCCGGGCATGGGTGGAGGGCCTCGGAGCATCACCCGACACCCACGATCTCGACCGCCTCGCCGCCCGCTACCTGCTCGGCGCCAAGCGCGACCGCGAGCCCCTCGATCCGGTGGCCCGGTTCCATCTGCGCAACGGCGCCACCGTCGACCGGATCAACGGCGACGCCGACACCAGCGATCGTGGGCTCGAGCAGTCCTTCGGGGTCATGGTCAACTACCGCTACGACCAGGCGACGATGGACTCGAACCACGAGGCCTACGCCAACGACGGCACGGTGTCGGCGAGTCGCGAGATCGAGGCGCTGCTCGACTGAGCTGCTGGGCGCGACCTCAGCGGAGTTGGAGGCTCGAACCGCCCGAATCCTCGAGCAGGAACCGTGCGAGCTCGATGCCGGCCGCGGCGGGGTCGTCGCCGAGGACCTGGTGGCGCAGGAGCACCTGCCCGGCGAGGTCGGCCACGAACCCGTCGACCATCACCGAGTCTCCGTCGATCGTGGCGTGGGCACCGGCCGGGAGATCGCAGTCGCCACCGAGTCGGGCGAGGAAGCCCCGCTCTGCGTCGACGCACCGCCGGCTGGTGGTGTGCTCGATCCGAGCGAGGAGCCCGAGGGTGTCGACATCGTCGGCACGGCACTCGACGGCGAGCGCCGCCTGGCCCACCTGGGGAACGAACTCGGTCGCGTCGAGCGGATGCAGCTCGGCGTCGATGCCGAGCCGCTCGATGGCGGTGGCGGCGACGACGACGGCGTCGTGATCACCGGCCTGCGCGACCCGGGTCTCGATGTTGCCGCGGAGCTCGGCGAAGGTCAGGTCGGGACGGAGCCACGCCAGCTGTGCGCGTCGGCGCGGCGATCCGGTGGCGATGCGAGCTCCGGGCCGGAGATCGTGAAGTGCGCCACCGATCAGGGCGTCGCGTGGGTCACCCCGTTCGGGGACCGCAGCGATCACCAGCCCGCTCGGGGTCTCGGCCGGCATGTCCTTGGCCGAGTGCACGGCGATGTCGGCCCGGCCGTCGAGCAGCGCAGCCTGGACCTCCTTGACGAACACCCCCTTGCCGCCGATGCTCGACAGCGGGACGTCACGCTCACGGTCTCCTCTGGTGCTGATGACGACGGCCCGGACCTCGACGGCCGAATCGACCGCAGCCAGCAGACGTGCCACGTGATCGGTCTGCCAGCGAGCGAGCGCACTCCCCCGCGTCGCGGCCCTCACCACCGTCACGCCCGACTCCGGTTCGGCACGCCTCAGTCGTCGAGGTCGAACAGGTCGCGCAGGGCGGCCACGAGGCGGTCGCCCCGCTGGGACCCGGCAGCGTCCTTCAGGGTCACCGTCGGCTCGTGGAGCAGCTTGGCGACGATGCCGTTGGTGAGCGCTTCGACCGCCTCGCGTTCTGCGTGGTCGAGATCGGCGAGCTTGGCCGAGAAGCGTTCGAGCTCGGATGCGCGGATGTCGGCCGCCAGCGAACGCAGCCCACCGATGATGGGCGCCACCTCGCGGGCTGACGTCTCGCCGAGGTAGCGATCGACCTCTTCGGCGAGCAGCGATTCGACGGCGGCGACTTCACGTCGGCGCCCCTCGATGCCGGCTTCGGCGAACGCACTCAGATCGTCCATGTCGAGGAGGGTGACGCCGTCGAGCGCAGCCACGGCCGGATCGATGTCACGAGGCACGGCGATGTCGACCACGAGGAGCGGACGGTGGGGACGGTGCTGCATCACCTCCGCCATCTCGTCGGCTTCGACGAGCATGGTGGGGGCACCGGTGGAGGTCAGCAGCAGATCGACGTCGGCGAGGCTGCCGACGAGGTTGCCCAGACGCACGGCCCGGCCGCCGACGCGAGCGGCGAGTTCGTCGGCCTTGTCGGCCGACCGGTTGGCGATGCGCAGGTCGGCGACACCTGCGGCAGCCAACGCCGTCGTCATGTTCTCGCCCATCTCGCCCGCGCCCAGCACGAGCACGTTGCGTCCGCCGAGGTCGCCGAGGCGCTCGGCCGCCATCGAGACCGCCGCTTGTGAGACCGAGGTGACGTTGGTGGCGATGCCGGTGTCGGTTCGAGCGCGCTTGCCGGCCTCGAGCGCGTGACGGAACAGCAGGTTCAGACCGGTGGCACACGCGTCTTCGACCCGGGCCCGCTCCCAGGCCGCCTTGACCTGGCCCTGGATCTCGCTCTCGCCGAGCACGGCGGAGTCGAGGCCCGAGGTCACCCCGAAGAGGTGGCTCACGGCCGCCTCGTCGTAGTGCACGTAGAGATGGTCGCTGAAGGCCTCGGGCGGGAGGAACGCCATCTCGGACAGGAAGTTGCGGATGTCCTGGTAGGCGCCGTGGAACCGCTCGGCGTGGGCGTAGACCTCGGTGCGATTGCAGGTCGACAGCACGACCGCCTCCGACACGTTGGGCCGGCTGATCAGATCGTGCAGCGCCTTGTCGAGTCGCGCGTCGGTGATGGTCATCCGCTCGAGCAGGTCGAGCGGAACCGTTCGGTGATTCACACCTATGACGACGACAGACACGACCAGAGCAGCCTCTCGGCTTCGACGATGTGGCCCTCGCGGACCAACTCAAGCATTCCCGAATCGAGCGCCTTCTGCCAATCAAGACCTTCGGTCGACCGACCTTCGGCCCGAATTCGCTCACGCGCCTCGGACAGCATGTGCATCAACACCTCGACCTCGGGGCCGAATTCCCGTTCGAGCACCGTGCGAATCCACGCCGAGAGCGCCGGGGACCGTCCGCCGGTCGAGGCGGTGAGCAGCACCGGACCGCGCCGAACCCGGGACGGCAAGGTGACCGAACAGAACTCGGGATCGTCGGCCGCGTTGACCCACACGCCGGCTGCTTCGGCGTCGGCGGAGACCTCTGCGGTGACCGCGCGGTCGTCGACAGCGGTGACGACATAGCGGTGCTCGCCGGCCTCGCCCGACCGATAGGGGCGGCGCTCGACCGCGATGTCGAGATCGTCGAAGCCCGACACCACCTCGGGGGCCACGACGGTGATGAGGTCGGCGCCACCCTCGATGAGTCCTTGCGTCTTGCTGAGGGCAACCGGTCCGCCGCCGACGACGAGCACGGATCGGCCTCGCAGTCGCAGGTTGACCGGATACAACGGTTCGTCGACCGGCACCGGACCGCGGTCCTCAGCGCTCGGCCGGCTCGGGCTCGGCCCCGTCGAGGCCGAGGGTGCGCTGCTGATAGAAGCTCAGGATCTGCAGCTCGACCGCGAGGTCGACCTTGCGCAGCGACACACCGTCGGGAACCGAGATCACCGCGGGTGCGAAGTTGAGGACCGACCTGACCCCCGCGGCAACGAGCGCGTCGGCCACGTCCTGGGCTACGCCGCCCGGGGTGGCGACGATGCCGATGGCGATGTCGAACTCCTCGACGACGGCCGGAAGCTCGTCGATGTGTCGCACCGTGATGTCGTTGATCACCTTGCCGACCGTCTCGGCGGCTGCGTCGATGAGCGCCACGACGGGATAGCCGCGATCGCCGAATCCGCCGTAGTTGGCCAAGGCCTGGCCGAGGTTTCCGACACCCACGATGACCACCGGCCAGTCCTGGGTGAGCCCCAGCGAACGGCGCATCTGGAACAGCAGGTAGTCGACGTCGTACCCCACCCCGCGGGTGCCGTAGGACCCGAGGTAGCTGAGGTCCTTGCGGACCTTCGCCGCGTTCACTCCCGCCAGCTCGGCGAGCCGCTCGCTGGAGATCGTGGTCGTCTTCTCGCCGGCCAACTCGAGCAGGCTGCGCAGGTACAACGGCAGACGGGCGACCGTTGCGTCGGGGATCTTCTTCTGCGTGGACCGTTCCGCCATGGTCGACCGAGACTACGACGCGGATCACAAGCGCACAAAGTCAGCCGAAGCGCGAGCGGAACACCTCGCGGGTCGCGTCGTCGGCCGGGTGGAACGCCTCGATCGCCAGGTCCTCGACCGTCACGTCGTGGGGTGCACCGAACACCGCGATCGTGCTGGAAACCGACAACCGCCGGCCCTCCCACCGAACGATCATCGGGAGCACGACCTGCGACCCGCTGATCGGGTGGACCGGACCGCCGGCCTCCTCGACGTACGCGGTCGCCTCGGCCAGCAGATCGGCGAGAACCGGGTCGCCCGTCCGGTGATGTTGACGGCGAAGACGGTCGAGCATGTGGGCGCCGTACTCGCCGAAGTTCTCGATCCGTGGTTGCAGGCCATCGGGGTGCATGCTGATCCGCACCACGTTGACGGTCGGCTCGAGCAGTTCGGACGCGACGTCGGCGAGGAAGAGGGCGGCTGCATCGTTGGCCGACACGAGGTTCCAGTGCCGATCGACGACGATCGCCGGAAACGGCAGGTGGGTGGTGAGCACGGCGTCGATCGCCTGACGCACCGCGCCCATCGCCGGATCTTCGAGATCGAACGACGAGTACGCCGGCGAGAAGCCGGCCGCATTGAGCACTTCGTTCCGTTGAGCCAGCGGGACGTCGAGGTGCTCGCACAAGTGGATCACCATCTCCCGGCTCGGCTTGGACCGACCGGTCTCGAGAAACGAGAGGTGTCGGGCCGAGACCTCGGCGCCGGTCGCCAGGTCGAGTTGGCTCAGACGGCGGTGCGTCCTCCAGCGGCGCAATTCGGATCCGAACCGGTTGTCGTCGGCAACGGCAAGGCTCACCATCACCGGACCGTAGCCATCAGATTCGACCGGCGGCGTTGACCTCCGAGGGAAGGATCCCGTTCGGCGCCGACGACGATCGGACGGCGGGCGGCGAGGTGACCGCGGCTCACCGGTTCCGCCGCCCGCGGAACGTGACCGCGCGTCTAAGTTCGTCACTGTGCGTGGTCGTTGGTGGATTCCAGTCCTGTTCGGGCTCACCGTGGGAGTGTCGCTCCTGTTCATCAACGCCGTCGCCGGCCGGTCGGCCACCGCAAGAACCGAAGTCCGACTCCCGTCGGCACTCATCTCCCTCGGTGAGAACGACGAAGGATTCGCTTTCTCGCTCGAGGAGGAGACCCGGAGCTTCGACTCCGATCGTGTGACTCGCTCGATCTCTGCGGCGTACCGGGGCACGCTCGACGCCGAGATCGCGACGGCGAGACCGAAACAGGACTCCGACTCGGTGCTGGTGATCGAGGTCGAGGGAGGCCCTGCGGTCGAAGCTCGGGATCTGGCCGAGACAGCTGCGGCCACGTTCGCCGACGTCCGCCGTTCGACGCAGCTCAACGCATTGTCGGCACGGATCGAGGTCCTGTCCGAGCGGTCAGACGACTTGTGGGACGAGATCGAGCAGCTCGTCGAGCTCGACTTCGCAGCTCGCGCCGACCCGGTGGCCTCCGACGACCTGACCGCCATCGCCGCGCTCGTCGAACCGCTCGCTGCGGACTACGCCGAGCTCTCGACGCGAGTCGGCGACTACGAGACGACGCTTCGTTTGGTCGAGAACGACGGCTACGAATTCACCGCGACCCTCGAGCTCACTCAAGCCCCGCCCCTCATGAGCACGACCGCTCTGATCGGAGCAGTCCTGATCGCCGTGCTCGCCGGGGCGGCCGCCGCCGTTGCCCTCGGCCTGCACGAGCAGGCTGAGGATGTCTCACCGTCGATGAGGGTGCCGGACGAGTTCGAGTCCGACCCGCTCGCATGGGTAGATGCGCTGCGTGGGGAACCCGACGGTGTGTTCATCGACGTCGACTACGCCGCTCCCCGACCCGGGTCGGTCTTCGCCGAGCTCGAGGAGATCGATCTCCGATCCGAGACAGCGAACGAGGGCACGACGCCCACACAACAGGCCGCCGCCCAGTTCTTCTCGGCCTCACACGCCCCTGGGTCGAACTGAGATCAGCCGAGCTCGCCCGATCGAAACCTCAGACGTTGCGGAGTTGACGCTTGAGCACCTTGCCACCGAGCCCTTGTGGGAGTTCGTCGACGAACAGCACCTTCTCGGGGCACTTGTAGCGGGCCAGCCGCTGTGCGCAGAAGTCGATGATGTCGTCCTCCTCGACCGCCGGTGAGCCACTCGGGACCACGTAGGCCTTGACCGCCTCGCCCGAGTAGGGGTGCTCGACGCCGACGACGGCAACGGCGTCGACTCCCGGATGATCGATGATCACGTCCTCGACCTCGGCGGGATAGACGTTGAAGCCCGACACGATGATGAGGTCCTTCGCCCGGTCGACGAGAAAGAGGAATCCGTCGTCGTTGACCACGGCGATGTCGCCGGTACGCAACCAGCCGTCGGGGGTCAGACACCCGGCGGTGGCCTCGGCGTTCTCCCAGTAGCCGAGGAACACGTTCGGGCCCTTGACCCACAACTCGCCCGGGTCGCCGATGAGCGCATCCTGGCCGTCGGCGTCGACGAGGCGAACCGACAGGCCGGTCAGCGGCGCGCCGATGCTGCCGCGCGGGGCCGGCACGCCGACTCCCGTGGTGACCACCGGGCTGGCCTCGGTGAGCCCGTAGCCCTCGCTGAGCTCGATGCCCAACCGCGACTCGACCGCTTCCGCCGTCTCGGGGTGGAGCTTGCTCGCCCCCGACACGGCGCGGCGGACCGACGCGAAATCGGCATGGGTCACCCCCGGCATGGCGGCCCAGGCCGCGAACATCGTGGGCGCTCCGGAGATGATGGTGACCTCGTGCTTGCGGATCGCGTCGATCGAGGACTGGGGGTCGAATCGTTCGACGAGCAGCACGGTCGAGCCGGTGGAGAACGACCCGCCCAGCACCACGTTGAGGCCGAAGATGTGGAACATCGGCAGCAGACCGAAGACCACGTCGTCGGCATTCTGGGCACGCGGGGCGAACGCCTGCTGCTGTTCGATGTTGCTCAGCAGGTTGCGATGACTCAACATCGCCGCCTTGGGGCGACCCGCCGTCCCGCTGGTGAAGACCATGACCGCCAGGTCGTCGTCCGATCGGTCGACCACGCCGACGGGCTCGGCCTCGATGAGGTCGTCGATGCAGATGGAGTCGGCGAGGTCGGTGCCCGGAGCGGTGATCACGGACTCGAGCGAGGGAACCGCCGAGCGGTCGCACGCTGCGAACGCGCGGGCTCCGGTGGGGCCGACGACGAGCGCACGAGCCCCGATCGTCGAGAGCTCGAGTTCGATCTCGGCGGCCGGGCTGGCCGGGTTCATGGGCACTGCGACGGCGCCGACACCCAGTGCGGCGAGGTAGCTGACCACGAAGTACCAGTTGTTGGCGGCCAGGATCGCCACCCGGTCGCCTGGCTCGATGCCGAGGCCGACCAATCCGCCACGGAGACGGGCGGCTTGGTCACGCAGCTCGCCGTACGTGGTGGGCTCGCCACGGCTGATGATGGCCACCTTGTCGGCGGGATGGTCGTCGATGATCGAGGCCAGATTCAACCGGGCACCTTTCCCTTCTTCCCGCGAAGCGCGGACCACCAGTGCACCACAGAAGAACGTCCCCATGTGCAATTGAGTTCGGCGCCCGTGCACCCGCCGGCATTCGGGCTCAAGGTCCGGCTCCCATCAGCCGATGCTCCGCAGGTCGCGCCGCCGGTGTGGCCGCCCGGGCGATGACCGTGGCATCTTGGACGAGTCCCCTCACGATCGGGCACACATGGCTGTCATCCGAACCCACGAGTTGACCCGGAACTTCTCGTCGGGAACGGCCGTCGATCGCCTGACGATCGATGCCCAGGCCGGCGAGGTGCTCGCCCTGCTCGGTCCCAACGGCGCCGGGAAGACCACCACGGTGCGGCTGCTCAACGGCGTGCTCGACCCACACGGCGGCTCGGCCACGGTCCTCGGGCTCGATCCGGTCCGTCAGGGGGACGACCTCAGGGCCCGCACCGGCGTGCTGACCGAACACGCCGGTCTCGACGACCGGTTGACGGCTCGCGAGAACCTCATGTTCACAGCCAAGATCCGGGGCCTCGACCCCCATCCCGCCGAGCGCCGGGTCGACGAACTGCTCGGCCGCTTCGGCATGGCCGATCGGTCCGACGACCTCGTGCAGGGCTTCTCGACCGGCCAGCGCAAGCGACTCGGGCTGGCGCGTGCGCTGCTGCATGATCCGGAAGTTCTGTTCCTCGACGAACCGACGTCCGGACTCGACCCGACCGCGACCCGCGATGTGGTCGAACTGATCGGATCGTTGGCGAGCGAGCAGGGACGAACCATCGTGTTGTGCACCCACTTCCTCGGCGAGGCGGGACGGCTCGCGACCGCATGGCCGTGCTCAACCGCGGCACCCTGCACGCCTTCGGCCGTCCGGCCGACCTGGCCTCGGAGCTCTGGCCCCACCTCGAAGCGGCGCTCGACCTCGGCGACCCGGCCTCGATCGAGTTGCTCGCCACCATCCGCACGGTCCCCGGTGTGCAGTCGGCCGAGGCCACACCCGATGGCGCAGCGCTCCGCGTCCACGACCGCGACAGCCTCGCTCGCGTGGTCGCCGTCCTGGTCGGCCTCGACGTCGATGTCTTCGCGGCCGTTCCCCGGCCGCCCACGCTCGAAGACGTCTATTTCGCCATCGAGGCCGGCATCACCGGGTCGGAGGTCGACGCGCCCCTGGTCGAGTCGTCCGGGCTCGGGGCGATGTCATGAGCGCCGTCACCGTCGACCACGTCGAGCCGCCCGAGCCCGAGCGCAAGCCGATGGACCGTCAGGCGGTCTTCGCGGTGTTCATGAAGGACCTGACCGCCATCCGAAGATCGAAGGCGGTCGTGCTGCCGATGCTGCTCGTCCCCACGCTGTTGATGATCGTGCTGCCGGCCGTGATCGGCTTCGCGGCGCGCTCGCAGGAGAGCTTCAGCCTCGATCGTTTCCTCGGAAGCCTGCCCGGCGACCTCGCCCGGCCGATCCTCGAGTTGCCGGCCAAGGAGCAGCTCGTCGTGCTCGTCAACGGCTATCTCCTGGCACCGCTGTTCCTCATCGTGCCGTTGATGGTCTCGGCCGTGCTCGCCGCCGATGCCTTCGCCGGCGAGAAGGAGCGCCGCACCCTCGAGTCGCTGCTCCATCTCAACGTCTCGGCTCGCGACCTCTTCTACAGCAAGCTGCTCGTCGCCTACGTGCCGGCGCTGCTCGTGAGCTGGATCGGATTCCTCGCGTTCGCCATCGTCGCCAACTCGGTTGCCTGGCCGGTCATGCACCGCGTCTTCGTGCCGACCCAGCTCTGGGGCGTGATGATCTTCTGGGTCGCACCGGCCGTCGCGGCGCTCGGACTCGCCGTCATGGTGAGGGTCTCGGCTCGGGCCAAGACCAGCCAGGAGGCGAACCAGCTGGGTGGCGCAGTGATCCTGCCGCTCATCTTCCTGGCCGTCGGCCAGGCCACCGGCCTGCTCCTCGTCGATCTGCCGGTGGCGTTCGCCATCGGCGGCGCGCTGTGGGCGATCGCGCTGTTCCTCATCCGGGGCGGCGCCAAGCGGTTCACCCGCGAAGAGCTCGCCAACCGGGTCTGAGAGGGCGAGCGGACAGGCGGCGAAACGCGGCTGCCGAGCTGGTCCGCGTCAGCGGGCGAGGATGAACAGCTGGAGGACCGCAGCGCCCAGGATCAGCAGGAGCAGGATCCCGAGCACGAGGGTGGTTCCGGGTCTCATGGCATCTCCGTTCTCGGTCGGAGGTCGACCGGAGTGCTGGCTCCTCGAGGAGCCTCCGCCGGCTCGAGCGCGACCTCGGTGGCCCCCGACAGCCCGAGTTCGAACGCGGCCGATCCCTGGGCCACCGAGAGGGCGAGCAGCCCGTAGGAGTCGATGACGAGGCCGATCTCGCCGTGGTCGAGCTGGCTGTAGGAGGTCACGACCCGCACCCGGCGGCTGTCCTCGCCGATCCGCATACGGAACCACTCGCCGTGGTTCGCCAGGTCTTCGGGGTCGAGGTTGAGCTGGGCGTTGCCGAACCGGTCGACCCACAAGACCTCGGCGGTCATCACTCCGTCGTCCTCACGGAGCACCGGCAGCGTGCCGGGCATGAGGGTCTGGGGGTCGACCTCGGGCCCGAGATCGCCGAGGTCGACGCCGGCACAGAGATGCGCGGCCGCCGGGCCGAACACGTCGCGCCCATCGAAGGTGGCCCCCGGCGCGGGCAGGCGGTGATCGTCGCTGGTCAGCTCGACCGTGCGGGTCGCCCCGCCGACCATGGCGACGGCGGCGGCGAACAGCCCGTTGTCAGGACCCACGAGCACCGATTGGCCGCCGCCGACCTCGATGGCGACCCCGCGCCGGGCTGAGCCGACTCCGGGATCGACGACCCCGAGCACGACGCCCGGACGCAGGTACTGCGCGCTTCGTGCGAGCAGCAGGCCGCCGGCACGGACGTCATGGGGTGCGATGTCGTGGCTGAGGTCGATGATGCGCACCTCCGGAGCGATCGAGGCGATGACCGAGTGCACGACACCGACGAACTCGTCGGCGCGTCCATAGTCGGAGAAGAAGGTGATCGTGTCGTAGCGAGCGCTCATGACGGGACGACCGTACCCACCCGATGCTGCCCCTTTCGCACCGGAGCATCGTGCCGTAGAGTTCGTTGCCCTACGCGGAGAAAGGGTGGAGAGCCGTGGCCGTGTCCCATGCGCGTGCGCGCTTCCTGACGGTGAACGAGGTGGCAGAGCTGCTGCGTCTGTCCGACATGACCGTCTACCGCCTGATCAAGAAGGGCGATCTCCCTGCCGTCCGCATCGGACGGTCGTACCGCCTCCGCGAAGACGACGTCGACGCCTACCTCGCCGACCGCTACACCGAAGCCGGCTGACCACTCCTCCGGCGCTTCGTCAGGCGCCGAGTTCTCGGCTTCGTTCGGTTGCGGCGCTGACGGCTTCCAGGAAGGCCGCTCGCACCCCTCGGTCCTCGAGGACCCGGAGCCCGGCGGCGGTCGTGCCGCCCGGTGAGGTGACGTTGCCCCGCAGCGTTGCCGCATCGTCGTCCGAGCTCGCCAGGAGCGTCGCGGCGCCGAGGAGGGTCTGCTCGGTCAGCGCAACGGCCGTCGGTCGGGGCAGGCCGTTGAGGACCCCGGCTTCGACCAGGGCCTCGGCGATCACGAACACATAGGCAGGACCCGACCCCGACAGCCCGGTCACCGCGTCGAGCAGCAGCTCGGACACCCGCTCGACGATGCCGACGGCGCCGAGGATCTGCTCGGCCCACGCGAGATCGGCCTCGTTCGCCGTCGACCCGCCCGCGATCGCCGCGGCGCCTCGGCCCACGAGCGCGGGCGTGTTGGGCATCGCCCGTACCACCGGCACCTCGCCGGCCGCTCCTTCGAGAGTGGCGAGGGTGACCCCCGCAGCGATCGACAGGACGCGCTGGGTGCCGGCGTCGACCGCGGCTCGGACCGCCGCGGCCACGTCGTTGGGCTTCACGGCGATCACCGTTCCGTCGGCGGCGCCGACCACGTCGGCCACCTCGATCCCGTCGTGGGTGGCACGGAGCTCGTCCGCACGCGCAGGGAGCACCTCCACCACCCGGATCTCACCGGACGATGCGAACCCCCCTGCGAGCAGTCCCGCCAGCAGCGCCTCGCCCATTCGGCCACCGCCGACGATCTGGATCTTCGTCACGAGTCGGCACGGTAGCGCCGCCGGTCGGCCCGGACGGCTGCCGTCGTCAGCCGGGCCTGATGCGCGACTCGCGGAGCGGGCCGAAGTACAGGGCGACGGCGAGCACGGCGGTGAGGCCGGCGCCGGCCACGAACGTGGTGTTGGTCGAGGTCGCGGCGAACAGGGCTCCGGCGGCCAGTGGACCGGCGGTCTGCCCGGCCCTCGCCGCACCCACCCACACGGCCACGACGGTGCCTCGCTGCTCCGGTGGCGACGCACTGGAGGCGACGTCCTGGAGCGTCGGGATGAAGATCCCCTCGGCGAGTCCGTAGAACCCGGCGCCGAGGCAGAGCACCAACAACAGATCGGTGCGTCCGATGATCAGGAACGCGATCGCGAACATCGACGCGGCCACGACGACGAGTCGTCGCAGCCCGAGGCGACGCCGAACCGCCGTGAGGTTGAGCGCCATCAGCGTGGAGGGGATGGCAGGCACGGCGATGATGAGGCCGCGTCCCGACGCCGACAGTCCGAACTGCTCCTCGAGGTGGACCGGCATCGTGGTCAGGAACAGCCCGAAGATGCAGACGAACAGCACGAACCCGGTTGCGAGGGTCGCGAGGACCACCGGGCGAGCGATGACCCGCCGGGCATCGGCCAGTTGCTCGGTGAACTTGTCGTCGCCTCCGGGCCGGAACTCGGGGAGCCGTTGCCAGATCAACCCGGCCGTCACCAGCCCGATGCCGTAGGGCACGAACGCGAGCCGCCAGCCTCCGAGGTCGCTGAGGACGCCGGCGAGCGGAGGGAAAAGGGCCAGCGAAGCGGTCAGCACGGCCGCGTTCCGACCGACCAGCCGGGTGCGTTCCTCGCCCTCCCAGTGGTCACCGATGATGACCACGGCCAGGTTGATGAGACCAGCCGACCCCAGACCCTGGCCGAATCGGGCGAGCAACAGCGTGGAGAAGCTCGGTGCCAGCGCCGCGGCCAGGCCGAACACGCCGAAGCTCGTCAGGCACGGCACGAGCACACGCTTCCGGCCGAAGCGATCGGCCATCAGGCCGATCGCCGGGGCCATCAGGATGCCCGGAAGGGTGCCGGCCGACACCAACCATCCGGCCCGGTCGTCGGCGACGCCGAGGTCGTCGAGCACATCGGGGATGACCGGGCTCAACATGGTGTTGGCCAGGATGCCGGTGACGGTGATGCTGAAGATCAGCCAGACCGGCGGCGCGCCGGTGGCTTCGTCGTCGAGGGTTGCTCCGAGACCGGCGGTGCTCACCGCCACTTCCCCGAGCACGGCTCGCGCCGCCGATCCGGAGCACGGCCGACCGTAGATGGAAAGAGATCGAAAAGCAATGAAATGCTCTCTCGGATCGTCGTCGAGGTGATCAGGTGCGGTCGTCGAGTTCGAGCCGCGAGGCGAAGCCGATCCGAAGCGCGGAGCGGAAGCACTGTTCGACGGCGGCGTAGATCGTGCCCAGCACCCGATCGAGCTCGTCTTCGTCGACGGCGTCGTTGCCGAGCCGACCGGCGAGGAACACCGCCTCCTCCTCGCCGATCTCGAAGGCCAGCCCGTAGAAGCCCTTGTTGCGTCGGAGCAGGTGCTCGAAGAACGCAGCTTCGTTCTCCTCGGGGGCCGGCATCACATAGGTCTCGAAGCTCAGCGTCCGTTGGCCGAGCTGGAACCAGATCGAATAGACGTCCTTCTCCTCGCCCGTGACCCGCACGAACCAGCGACGGTCCTCCGGTTCTCGCTCGACCGCGGCAACCACCGGATTCTCGGCCAGCTGCGCATCGAGCCACCGATCGATCAGTTCGCCGATCGCCGCCAACTCCTGGTCGGTGCTGGGCGGCTTCACTCGGTTTCGATCACGGGCACGTGACGAGCGCCCGGGTGCTGAGGTCGGCGTAGAGGCGACGGAGTCGAGCGGCGGCGGTCGACCAGGTGTACTGCCGCGCCCGGCGAGCGGCCGACGCCGACAGCGAGGCGGCCAGCGCAGGATCGCCGAGGATCGCGTCGGCGTGACGAGCGAACACCCCAGGGTCCCGGCCGTCGACCAGGAAACCGGTCTCGCCGTCGTCGACGAGACTGAGCAGACCACCCACAGCGGAAGCAACGACCGGAACGCCGCAGGCCGAGGCCTCGAGCGCAACCAGCCCGAAGCTCTCGCTCCGGCTGGGGACGAACACGATGTCGGCGGCCCGGTAGTAGGTGGACAGCAGGTGGTGGGGCTGCGGATCGACGAACCGGACCCGGTCGGTCACCCCGAGCGACGCCGTCAGCGCGCGAATGCGCGCCACCTCGGTGGCGCCGTCGGACCCCGACGCTCCGCCGACGACCACCATCTGGGCGTCGCGCCGCTCGAGCCGGGCGAACGCCTCGATGGCCACGTCGAGACCCTTGAGCGGCTGGATCCGACCGACGAACAGCACCACGGGTCGGTCGGTGGCGAGGTCGAGCGCGAGGCGCGCTCCGCGCTTGTCGCCAGGCGAGAAGAACGCGTGCTCGACGCCCGGAGGAACGATCTCGATGCGGTCGGCCGGGGCGCCGTAGAACTCGACCAGCTGGGCCCGCTCGGCCTCGCTGTTGGCCAGGATGGCGTCGCTGCAGGCGACCACCTCGGCCTCGGCCTGTGACCGACGCTCTGGCTCGGGATCGCCGGTCTGCGCCTTCACCCGGGCGAGCGTGTGGAACGTGCTCACGAGCGGGAGGTCGAGTCGGTGCTTGAGCTGGTGCCCGGCGACGCCCGACAGCCAGTAGTTGGCGTGGATGGCGTCGACATCGCCCTCGTGCGCGAGCCGCAGTTCGACGCCCTTGGCGAAGTCGTCGACGATCTCGGGAAGTGCCTCTTTGGGGAGATCCGGCGGGCCGGCCTCGATGTGGGCCACCCGGAATCCGGGCTCGACCTCGATCACGTCGTCCAGGTCGTCGGCCCACCGCCGGGTGTACACCGTCGTCTCGACGCCCGCTTGCGCCAGCGCGCCTGCGAGTTCGCGGACGTACACGTTCATGCCGCCACCATCGCCCGTGCCCGGCTGGGCCAAGGGAGAGGTGTGCAGACTCAGGACTGCGAGGTTGCGCACGGGCGGATCAACACCTGAAGCGGCCGTGCCATTCCGAGCCCACCGGTGAGGTCGGGATCAGGACGCTTCGGCGTCGGGTTCGGCTTCGGCCGACTCGAGCCGGAACGACTGGTAGATGCGCACGAGCGTGCGCTTCTGGTCTTCCGAGAGGTGGGCGTCGCGACCGATCTCGCCCACCACGTCGGCCTCGTCGGTGCGTTCCTCGAGGATGCCGGCGCGCACGTAGAGCGACTCGGACGAGATCTCGAGGGCCCGGGCGATCTGTTGGAGGATCTCGGCCGACGGCTTCCGGAGCCCTCGCTCGATCTGGCTGAGATAGGGGTTCGAGATCCCCGCCATCTCGGAGAGCTTGCGCAAGGACAGGTGGTCGATCCGGCGTTGCTCACGGATGAACTCACCCAGGTCACGCCAACGGTTCTCGATCTCGTCCTTCACAGGGTCCGAAGCGTAATCAGGCCCGCACTGAAATCAACGGTCGGGCCGGTCGACCGGCGAACCGCGCACCTCAGTGCAGCAGGGACTCGACGCTCGCTTCGCCCGACTTGTAGCGACGAGCCAACTCGGCCTGCAGTGCGTCGAGACGATCGAACAGCACCCGACGGTGATCGGACACCCGCCGCTCGAGATCGGCGAGACGGGAGGACGCATCGGCCAACTGGGCATCGGAGAGCTGATCCATCTCCGACACGTCGCCAGGGCCGAACACCGAGGACACCTCGGCTTCGAGGGACGGGTCGACGTCGCCGGTGCCGAGGCCCTGGGGCAGCCGACCGTTCCCGGCCGGTCGCTCACGGTCGGCGAGGATGTCGGGAAGATTCGAGATGAGATCGACGAGCGACTCGCTGCCCTCGCCGCGCTGGCGGTTGGCGGCCTCGCTGGCCACGAGGTCGTGCTGACCCTGGATCATCCGCCGGAGATAGGACAGCCCGGTCTCGATCGCCTGGCAGTCGGTGCGCATCGTCCTGATCTCGTCGATCGGCCGCACGGCGAGGTCGCCCAGGTAGTCGGGATCGGTGACCCGGTCGAGGCTGGAAGTCATCGCTCTCGATGCTACCCCAGCAACCTCCACCTCTGACCTTGCGCCTTCTTCAGCACGACCACGCCGCGCATCTGTCCCCGCGGAACGGCACCGAGGTCGGCCTCGTCGGTACTGAGCACGAGGTTGTCGCCGCGGATCGAAGCGGTGCCGTCGGCAGAGACGCCGACCACCCGTTTGACGCGAAGTCCACCCTCGAAGCGGTCGCGGTAGACCAGCACCTGTCCGACCCGAACGGGACGGATCGGACGCCACACGAGCAAATGGTCGCCCGGCTGCAGCGTCGGCGCCATCGACTCGCCTCGCACCTTCACCCGACCGAGCCGCGCCGACGCCGCCCGGACCAGCACCAGCCCGGCCAACAGCGGCACCAGCCGTCTCGGAACGAAGTCGCGGAGCGAGCGGATAGGGTGCCAACTCTTCTGTTCCCGATTGCGCAAGGAGCGTTCGATGGCTCTGGTTTCCCGACTTCTCGGTGTGTCCGACCTGCTCGATTCCGAGGAGGCTGATGCCCACTGTGACCTGATGTGCGGTGTCTACAACCCCGCCCAGGCGATGATCGAGGCCGAGTCGGTCCTCGAGACGGTCAAGAAGTACCACGCCTCCGACGACGATGTCTTCCGCACCCGGTGCATCATCATCAAGGAGCAGCGGGCCCAGCTCGCCAAGGAGCACCTGTGGGTCCTGTGGACCGACTACTTCAAGCCCCCGCACGTCGAGGCGTTCCCGAACCTCCACGACATCTTCTGGAAGGCCACCAAGCAGGCCGGCGAAGCGAAGAAGTCGATGGACGAAGCGGTCGCTCAGGAACTGGTCGATCAGATCGCCGAGATCGACCGGATCTTCCAGGAGACCAAGAAGTAGGCCCGTCGGTGTGGGGCGCCTCGGCGATGCGAGGCGAGGCGCCCGCTCACACCAGCGTCAGATCGATCAGCACGAACCAGATCGGCCCGGCCAGCAGCAGCGAGTCGAGCCGCCGCAACGCCGGGGCATTCGACCACGCCCGCGGCAGGATGGCCGATGCGAACAGCTGTCCGGCCGGGATCAGCACGGCGGCGAGCACGCCGAACACGAGCGCGCTGCCGAGGTCGAACGGCGCGACCTGGAGCGCTGCGAACGAGAAGGTGACCACGAGCACCGCGGCGATCCCGGCGATCGGGCCTTCGATGCTGTTCGGCGCGCCCGTTCCGATCAGGAAGTCGCCGCACTCGTAGGCCGATGCGACCAGCACGAGCATCACTGCAGCTCCCAGACGGAGATCGCGCAGCAGCACCACCGACGCGGCGGCCACGGCGGGGAACAACGAGACCTGGATCGTGTAGCTGGCATCGTCGAGGACGCGGCTGAGCGGCCGCTTGCCTGATCCGCACACCACGACCGCCACGACCGGCAGCGCGAGCACGGCCACGCCGGCGGCAACCGGTCCGAGGACCGCGGCGAGCGGGATCAATCCCGCGAACGCTGCCGCGCCCACCACGTGGGGCCGAGCCTTCACCTGTCGCGATGCCCGCCAGCATCGGGCCGACTGTCCGGCGGCGGCCACGGCGGCCAGGCCGTAGACGACGGCGACGCCGATGGGCCCCACGGCGAGGGCGACCACGACACAGACGAACCAGAGCACGCCGAGACGAACTCGTGGGCCGTCGATGTCGTACACCACCGCGAGCCGCTTGCGACCCGATGCCGAGGTCCCGGACTGCGGCTTGGGCGCGGGCCGACGAGTCTTGGTCCGCCGCTTCGCCGCGGGTCGTCGATCGGTCGTGGGCTTGCGAGCCGCGCGCTCGGTGCTGCGCTTGGAACGCTCGGCAGATCGGGTGGCCATCACACGCCCCCGGACACCGGAGGAAGCACGGCGACTTCGGAGGACGGATCGACCGGGTCGGAAGGGTCGGCGGGTTCACCGTCGAGCCAGATCTTCGCCGTCTCGAGCACCTCGACGAACGGGTCACCGAAGCGCGATCGAGCCTCGGCCAGCACGCCACCGACGGTCGAGGCCGTGATCTCGATCGACCCGGTGCCCGCGGCCTCGCGGGCCGCAGCGAACAATCGAAGGACCGCCACGGCCTCCGAAGCTACTGCCGAAGCGCAGAATCAGTGCTACCTGGACCAACCCAGCGTCGTCCGTTCACCACCCATCGTGACCGACTCGCGGATGCTCCGTCGCAGCATCGACGCCCGTTCGGTGGCCTAGCCTTGGCCGGCGATGTCCAACCTGCTGATCGTCCGTCATGGCCAGAGCGAGTGGAACGCCATCGGCCGCTGGCAGGGTCAGGCAGACCCGCCCCTGAGCGACCACGGCCAGCAGCAGTCGTTCGCCGCCGCCGCCCATGTCGGAACGGTCGACCTCATCGTCGCGTCCGACCTCGAACGGGCCCGGATCACCGCCGAGATCATCGCTGACGCGATCGGTGTCGGGCCGGTCCAGGTCGACCCCGACCTCCGCGAGCGGCACGCCGGCGAGTGGCAGGGCCTGACCCGGCCCGAGATCCACGAGCGGTTCCCGGGCTGGATCGACGACGGGCGCCGGCCCGACGGGTGGGAGCCGGACGAGGCGGTGGCCGAGCGCACCTACGCATCGCTGCGACGCTGGGCGCCGGTTGGCGCCGACATCTTGATCGTGAGCCACGGCGGGGTCATCCGAACGCTCGAGACCTCCCTCGGCCAACCTGGCCGACGCATCCCCAACCTCGGAGGGCGAACGCTCGTCGGCGAGCACGACTTCCACATCGGCGAAGCGGTCGAGTTGATCGACGAAGACCTGGCGACGACGCCCAGCAGCATCTGAGAAGCCGCCCGGGTCAACGACGACAGCCGCGCCACGTTCTACGGTGACCGCGGTGAGCGAGACGACCGATCCCGGGACCGAGGCGACCTCGTCAGACGCGGCCGAGGCGTCCGACGCCGAGCCGACGCTCGAAGTCGACCTCGCGATCATCGCGGATGTCGCCGCCGAGCTCGAAGCGGTCGAGGCCGAACTCGTCGCGATGGATCAGGAGCGCGACGGCGACCCGAACCCCACCTGACCGCTCGTCAGGGCCGGACGATGTAATACAGGTTGGTGGGGTCGCCGATGTCGTGCGCCTCGACCTCACCGGCGAACCCGGCCTCACGTACGAGCGCTTCGAGCCTGCTCGGCGGGAGACCGAGCGTGCCGAGCGCTGCACCATCGGCTTCGCTCGCCGAGGACGACATGCACGTGGTGATCGAGAACCCGTACATCATGGCCAGCACCGGGTTCTTGCGATTCTCCTCGAACGTCTCGGCCGACCGGATCTCCTTCACCAGCAGCACGCCGTCGTCGGCGAGCGACCCATGGATGGCCTGCAACGCGGCGCCCGGATACGGCATGTCGTGCAGGCAATCGAACGTGAGCGCCAGGTCGACGGCCACCGACGGGTCGATCGCCTCGGTTCCTGCCTCGAAGAGTGCGACGTTCTCGAGGCCGAGCTCCGCGACCCGCGCCGCGGCCCGCTCCATGGCATGGGTCGACGGGTCGTAGCCCGCGAAGGTCGACGAGGGGAAGGCCTGGGCGAGCTCACACAGCGCCCCCGCTGACCCGCATCCCACGTCGATCACATGGGCGCCTGCCTGCAGCCGGTCGACGAGACCGTCGACGAGCTCGAGGACCACCGGGATGAGCGCCTCTCGGGTCCACGGCGCGGACATGCGCTCGATCTGGTGGGCACCGTTCGGTCCGAGCTCGTCGTACACGAGGCCGATGCCGGTCCGGAAGGCGTCGGTGATGCCCTCGACCACCCGGTCGCTGTGCGGTCGGCTGAGCGCACCGCCGGCGTACCAGAGCGATCGGTCGTGGTGGGTCAACACCTCGGCACCGGCGGCCGAGAGCGAGAACACGATGCCGTCGACGCTGTCGATCACCTCGGCGGCTGCCATGCCGAGCAGCCATTCGCGCACCCACCGCTCGGCCAGCCCGGTGGCCTCGGCGAGATCGTCGCTCGTCATCTCACCCCGGTCGGCCATGGCGTCGAACAGGCCGAGCTCGTCGCCGAGATGGAGCATGAGCGCGACCATCTGGCCCTGTTTGAACTGCCAGACCTTCAGCGCGAACAGCGCACGTTCTTCGTCGGTGGCAGGGGACTGCGTGGAGGGATCGGCCATCGCGGCAACGTATCGCTGCACCCACGACCTCGCCCGCATGCCGCGCCGCCATGGCAGGGTGAGGGCATGGGCGACGCGGACACCGTGACGAGATCATCGGGCCCGAGCGAGCCGACGGTCTGATGCCCGTCCGGTCGGCGATCGACCACGGCCACCGCGTCAGCCTCCACGCCGACTCTCCCATGAACCCACTGCGTGCCGATCCCGGCGACCTCGAACACATCGACGTCATGCGCACCTGGCTCGACGGGATTCCCATCGGCTGACGAACCAGACGGGCCCCGGAGACTCTCGCCGATTGATAGGGAATCGCCGGCCGGGCCGGTCAGAATGTCGGCCATGCGCAGAGTCCTCCCCCTGCTGCTCGTCTTCGTGCTGGCTGCGACCTCGTGTTCGTCCGGTGATGCAGACGACGGTGAAGCAACCATCGCCCCGCCGACGGAGTCAGCGTCAGCCGGAGCCCTCGACGCCACACTCGGCCTCGATGGCGACCATGCGATCGTCGGCCGACTGGTCATCGACACCGAGACTCCGGCGGCGCCGACGATCACGGTCACCGGCGAGGAGCGCAGCTTCCAGGTTCCGGTGGTCGACGAGGCGACCCATCACGAGATCCCGATCGCCGGGTTGCGCGCCGAGTCGACCTACACCGTCACGGTCACCGACGGGACCGACGAGATCGAGCTCGTCCTGGACACGGTGGCGCTCCCCGACGAGCTGCCCGACGTCACCATCGCGGCCGCCGAGACCGAGCAGATGAGCCCGGGCTTCACGATGTTCGACGTCATCGACTTCACATCGCCGCCGGAGGACGAGGACGGCAACCCGATTCCGCAACCCGAACCCGAGACGCCGCCGGAGTCCGGGCTGATCATGGCCGTCGACAACGAGGGTGAGGTGGTCTGGTACCACCAGACCAGCCACAGCATCGGCGACGTGCGCATGCTCGACGACGGCACGATCCTGCACGAGTTCAACGACACCGCCGCGCGGCGGATCAACCTGTTCGGCGAGGTCCTCGACGAGTGGGCCGGGCAGATCATCGCCGACGTGCTGCCGACCGACGACTTCGGACGACAGGTCATCGGCGACGACCCCATTGTCGTTCCCACCGACTCGATGCACCACGAGATCAACCAGCTCTCGAACGGCAACATCGCCGTGCTCAGCACCGAGCTCCGCACCTTCGACGGTTTCACCGAGTCGCTGTGCCCCGACACCGAAGAGGGGTTCGAGAACTTCGAGCCCTTCGACGGCTCGTACGACCTGATCAGCGACATCGTCACCGAGTACACACCCGACGGTGAGATCGTCTTCGAGGCGAAGCTGGCGGACCTGTTCGACCCGGTGAACGACCCCCGCGACCAGAACGTGTGCGGCCTCCCCCAGGGTGCGGTGTTCCCCAACTGGATGTACCGAGCCCAGGGATTCGACCAGTCGCGGGACTGGACCCACGCCAACGCGGTGATCGAAGACCCTGAGCGCAACGCGTTCATCGTCTCGATCCGCCATCTCGACGCCGTCGTGGCCATCAGCCGCGACACCGGCGAGCTGCTGTGGCGCCTCGGGCCCGACGGCGACTTCACCATGGTCGGCGACGGGGAGTTCCAGTACCACCAACACGCGCCCGAGATCCAGGACGACGGCACCCTGCTGCTCTACGACAACGGCAACTTCCGGCCGGGCCGGAGCTTCGAGTTCGGCAGCGGGCTCCCGTTTCCCACCAGCCGAGCGGTGCAGTACCGAATCGACGACAGCGGCCCACGCGACACCTGGACCGTCGAACAGGTGTGGGAGTACGAGAGCCGGGTCGGCGAGGACACGGCGTTCGCCGGGTTCGTGGGCGACGCCGATCGTCTCGCCAACGGCAACGTCTTGATCACCAACGGCGGCTATGGCGAGGACCGCGACGACGGCGTCACTTCGCAGGTCGTCGAGGTCGTGCCCGAGGGAACCGACGGCGGCACCGAGGTGTTCGACCTTCGACTGGCCACCGACCGGGGTCTGATCATCTACCGGTCCGAGCGGATCGAGGACTTCTACCCGACCGCCTGACGGTGCACCGGTAGCTTCGGTCGCCATGACCGATGATCCGTGGCAAGGCGATTCCTGCTCACTCGTCGATGCATTTCGTTCGGGTGAGCGGTCGCCGGCCGAGGAGCTCGAGGCCACCTACGAGGCCATCGAGGCCTCGGAGCTGAACTGCTTCTCGTTCCTCGACCGTGAGCGGGCGACCGAGCGTGCGACGGCAGCCGATGTGTCCAAGCCGTTCGGCGGAGTCCCGACCGGGATCAAGGAGCTCGAGTCGGTGGCCGGGTGGCCGGCGACGGAGGCGTCGCTCGTCTTCAAGGATCGGCGGGCGACGAAGACCGGCACCATGATCGAACGCGCCATCGGCGACGGCGGAATCGTGCCCGTCGGCATGACCACGGCGAGCGAGTTCGGTGGGCTCAACGTGAGCGTGACGAAGCTGAACGGGGTCACCCACAATCCGTGGCGCCAGGGCCGCACGGCCGGCGGGTCGTCCGGCGGAAGCGCCGCCGCCGTGGCCGGTGGGCTGGTGACGATCGCGAGCGGTGGCGACGGAGGTGGCTCGATCCGGATTCCGGCGGGCTACAACGGCCTGCTCGGCATGAAGGGCACCTACGGCCGCATCCCGCGGGGCCCGGACGCCTACATGCGACCGAACACGGTGGTCATCGGGTGCCTCGCACGGTCGGTGCGCGATGCGGCCCGCTGGTACGACGTGTGCGCAGGCCAGGACCACCATGACCCGACGAGCCTGCCCAAGCGACCCGAGAGCTGGGAGGCGTCGCTCGGGTCCGAAGACCTGGCCGGCCGGAAGGTGCTCGTCGACCCCCGCCTCAGCAGCGTGACGATCGACCCGACGATGGAAGGCATCGTCGTCGACGCCGCCGAGGCGCTCATCTCCGACACCGGCATGAGGCGGGTCGAGGGCAGCATCGAGATGCCGATCATGGCGTCGCAGTGGGCCATGGGCAACCTGGCGACGCTGCTCGCCGACCTGGGCGATCTCTGGCCCGACTGCCGTGACGATCTCACCAACGAGATGGCCGTCGGGATGTATCTCGCCCAGTCGATGTACAACCTGTCGACCGCTGCCGAGGCCGAGAAGCTCCGGACCCAGGCCAACGAGACCATGGCTCGAGCGTTCGACGAGGTCGACTTCATCATCACGTCGACCAACCCCGGCCCGGCGTTCGGTGCCGAGTCGGCGATGAGCAGCGAGCAGGCGAGCTTCGTCGACTGGGCGAAGGAGAACCCGGCCGCTCAGTACGCCTTCCGGGCAGCGATGTGGGGGGTACGGGTCGGCGGCGGATTCGTGCCATCGTTTCCGTCGCGGCTGCTCGACTGGGTGTCGGGGAAGTTCCCGCAGCTGGTCGAGATGGGCGGCCTGACGATCCCGGCCAACATCACCGGCAACCCGGCCGTGTCGATCCCGGTGGCCCAGCAGGACGGGCTGCCGATCGGCATGCAGGTCATCGCCCGCCACCACACCGACCCGCTGCTGTTCGACGTCGCCCTGGCCGTCGAGCGCGCACGCCCGTGGCCGCTCGTGGCCGCGGACGCACCCCGCTGAGTCGCAACTTCCCGGCCGGACACCCGCGAACCGCACACTCCACCGGGAAGGTGCCGAAGCGGCTCGCAACTTCCCGGCCGGATGTCCGCGAACCGCACGTCCCACCGGGAAGTTGGGGAGCTACTCCGCTCGGGGGTGGGGGCGCGAGTGGTCCCAGTCGGCGAGCAGAGTCCGCAGCGCGGTGATCAGCAGGAGTGGCTGGTCGAGCATGGGGTGGTGACCGGCGAGGGGGAGTTCGATCACCGGGGCGACCCGGCCCAGCTCGTCGTACATGAACGCGCCGATGTCCTCGGAGATGAGCCCGCACTCCGAGCGCAACAGCGCCACCCGCGACCGCACCTGGGGCAGATACGGCCGGGCGATGGTGCGCGGGCTCTGTCGGAACGCGCTCGTGAAGACGTGGTGATCGAACTTCCAGCTGTACCCGCCCTCGACCGGGCGCAGCGAGTGCGGCGCCACGTGATCGATGACGTGGTCGAGGTAGTGCTCCTGGGGCGGAACCGTCCGGAACCGAGCCCGGACGCTCTCGACGTCGGGATAGATCTTCGGCTTGCCGAATGCCTCGCCCACCCGGGCCGAGGCGATCTCGGGATCGGGTTCGGTGACGGGCGAGTCGACGATGATGATGCCGGCCACCCGGTCGGGGTGTTGCGCCGCGGTCACGATGCTGACGAAGCCGCCCATGCTGTGACCGACCACGACCGGCGGGCCCGACATGCCTGCGTCGTCGGCGACGGCCAGCACCTCATCAGCCCAGACCTCGAGGTCGTACTCGTCGCGCCGCCCGCTGTCGCCGTGGCCGGACATGTCGAGGGCGGCGATGCGGTAGTCACCACCGATCGATGCGGCGATGTGGGTCCACCAGTGGGCGTGGGCCCCTCCGCCGTGGACGAAGACCAGCCCCCGTGAGCCCCGATCGCCCCACGCCAGGTAGTGGATCTCGGTGTCGTCGACGTTCACCACCTCGTCGGTCCGGGGCACCGCCAGCGCACGATCGAACCAGTCGGGAGCCGTCATGCCCCCGAATGTAGGCGGGCCATCTCGACCGTGACATGTGGCCGGAGCCGATGTCACCTCCTACGCTCCCATCCGCACATGCGGGCCTCTAGCTCAACTGGCAGAGCAGCAGCCTTTTAAGTTGTCGGTTCCGGGTTCGATCCCCGGGGGGCCCACCGCTCGATCCATGGTCTCAGTCCTCCCTCTGGTCCTCGACCATGTCGATCCGGTACCAGCTCTCTGCTCGTGACGCGGTGCGTCGTCGGTGGCAGTTCGCGCACATCACCTCGCACAGCTCGATCTCGGCCCGCTCCCGCGCCATCGTGCCGCTGGAGATCAGGTAACCGACGTCGTGGTTCTTGTGGTCTCCGACGTGGTCGAAGTCGAGGACCACGACGTCGGCTTCTCCGCAATCGATGCACGGGTGGTCGAGCAGGTACTCGACGATGAATCGCCGGATCGCGGTGCGACGAGCCTCCGTGTGCCCACGGATCTGCTCCATGTGCCGGTCCCAGTTGTCGTAGTGGTACCGCTTGTTGCATGCACGGCAACTCCATTGGCGACCGTCCTCGGCCTTGGCCAGTTTGTTGAACTCGGTGAGCGGCTTCACCTCGTGACAGGTCGAGCAGCGCTTCTCCTTCGCCGGGTCGACGATCGCCATCACCCGAGTATGCGGACGCACCGTGACAGCTACGGTCGATCCGCATGAGTCGTGATTGGGCCCGGCCGGTGGTGCACTGGGAGATCCGGGCCAAGGACCCCGAGGCGCAACGTGCGTTCTACGCCGCGTTGTTCAACTGGGAGATCTCCGACGGACCGATCTTCAGCATCGGCGCCGGATTCGGTGGCCCCGAGCCAGGACCTGCCGGTCACATCATGGGCGGCGACGAGCCCGGCGTGAGCATCTACGTCCAGGTCGGAGACCTGCGGGCCTCGCTCGATCGTGCGGCCGAGCTGGGCGGCACGATCACCGCCGAACCGTTCGACCTTCCCGACGGACCGACGCTCGCCGGCATCACCGATCCCGAGGGCAACGCGGTCGTGCTCGTCCAGCAGTAGCCGGAGCGCTGGGCCGGCCGTTCGGTCAGTCGAGCGTCTCGTAGCGGGCGATCGACACACTCGACCCGTCAGAGCAGGCCACAAGCGCCCGGACCGCATCATCGGTCGCACCAGCCGCAGCCGCGGCATCGGCCGAGTCGGCATCGAACCAGAAGTACGACACGAGCCAACGCTCGCCGTCGACCGCCTTGGCCGTCGTCCGTCGGATGAAGCCTTCGTGAAACGGCGCGAACTCCTGCTGGACCCGCGCGTCGGCGGCGAGGAACTGGTCCTCGCTCACGCCTTCGGCCAGGGCGAACGTGTGGTGTTCGACGATCATGCGTCGCCCCGATCGGCGGGGAGCGACGTGGCCGCGCCGACGTCGTAGATCGAGGTGAAGCCCTCGGGCGAGTCGACCTCGACGATGGGTTCGTCGCGGTCGTCGAACTCGACCCGCAGCGCCCGGCTCATCGTGGCGTGCATCTCGTACATGCACGTGATGTAGGTGAACTCGAGGATCTCCTCGTCGTCGAGATGCTCGCGAAGCGCAGCGAAGACGCCGTCGGCCACCCGACCCCCGTCGTACACGAGTGCATCGGTGTAGGCGAGCACGGCCCGCTCGACGGGCGAGAAGCAATCGGCGACCTGCCAATCGGGGATGCGGCTGATCTGCTCGTCGGTCAGCCCGACCGCCCGACAGCTCTTGCAGTGCTGACTGAACACGAACTGCGAGCCACGGGTCCAGCCGGCACGGGTCTGACCGAGCTCGCGCAGCTTCGGATCGAGCTTGCGTCCCCCGGACTGGTACAGACCGAACCCCTGGACGGCATGTTCGAACACGTCGGGTGAGTTGGCGAACACCGTCCACCAGTCACCGGGCGTACCGGTCGCCGTTCCCGGTTCGGCGACCGGATCACGGTCACCGAACAACAGGTCGTAGAGGGGGACGACCTTCTCAGGATGAGCGTCGGCGCGGGGGACTTCGTTCAGGCGAGGCACGCGACGGATCGTAGGCGCCGGGTCGAGCCGACGGCGCCGGACCCGGACAGGCCGACCGGCGCAGCTTCGCCGGTCGGCCCGAACTCACCGCCGTGGTCTCGATCAGTCGTCGTCGGGACCGGTCTCGGACTCCGAGCCGACCACGTTGAACTGCCGGTCGAGCTGCACGTCGACCTCGGACCCGTCCTCGAGGGTCACCTCGACCTCGTAGTACGACTCCTCGTCGCCCTCCTCGGTCTCGGTCACCCGGCCCTCCCCGGTGTGTTCGAGCGCCACCGTCGAGGCCCGGTCGAGCGCCTCGCCCGTGATGGGTACCTCGTTTCCGTCATCGTCGCCCGTCGCCTGAGCGACGCCGGCACCGGCGACGACGGCGGCCGCGGCCACGGCACCTCCGGCAACGGCTGCGATCGTCTTCTTGCGCATCTGCTGACTCCTTCATCTGGGGGATGAGACGAAGATAGGAGTGCTTCGCTGACACGCACCTGACGCGCGGTCGGCTGCGAGTCAGCCAGGAGTCAGGCACGGGTCAGCTCGCCAGTGGGACACTCGCTCCACCATGAAGCTGCTGATCGTCGAGGACGACAAGAAGATCGCCACGTCGCTCAAGCGAGGGCTCGAAGACGAGGGGTTCTCGGTCGATGTGTCCTTCGACGGCGACGACGGGCTGTGGCGGGCGACCGAGAGCAGCTACGACCTCATCGTGCTCGACATCATGTTGCCGGGCCTCAACGGCTACAAGGTCTGCGCCTCACTCCGCGAAGCCGGGGATTGGACACCCATCCTGATGCTCACCGCGAAGGACGGCGATCTCGACGAGGCCGAGGCCCTCGACACCGGCGCCGACGACTACCTCACCAAGCCGTTCAGCTTCGGAGTCCTCACGGCCCGGATCCGCGCCCTGCTGCGGCGGACGACCGGTCGGTCTCCGGCACCGATCACCGCCGGCGACCTCCGCATCGACCCGGGCGAACGACGGGCGTGGCGCGGTTCAACCGAGATCGCCCTGACAGCTCGCCAGTTCGAGGTGCTCGAATTCCTCATCCGTCGCGCCGGCCAGGTGCTGTCGAAACGCGAGATCCTCGCCGGCGTCTGGGACCTCGACTTCGACGGCGACCCGAACATCGTGGAGGTCTACGTCCGCCGACTCCGAACCCGGATCGACGAACCGTTCGATCGCTCGGCGCTCGAGACGATCCGGGGTGCCGGATACCGGCTGGCGGCCGACGGTGGCTGAGTTGGCCCGCCGCTCGGGCACCATCCGCTTTCGCATCACGGCGATCGCGACCGTGGTCGTCGCCGTCGTGCTCGTGCTCGCCGGAGCGGCTCTGGTGCTCATCCAACGCAACCAACTCACGTCGAACCTCGACCAGACGCTGGAGTTGAGGGCCGACGAGCTCGAGGCATTGCTCGTCCGTGGCGCCGACCTTCCTCCCAACCCCGCCGACGACACCTTCGCCCAGGTCGTGGTGGCAGGCGAGGTCGTCGCCGCGAGTCGATCTGCCGTCGCCACCACCCCGCTGGCGAACGCCGAGACGCTCGTCGGGCGAGCCAGAGTCGACGACGACACGTTCCGGGTCCTCGCTCGCGATGTGGTCATCGACGACCAGGCCGCCCTCCTCGTGGTGGGCGAGGCCGACGAAGACGTGGCCGACAGCGTCCGAGCCCTCGCCGCCGCGTTGGCCGTCGCCATCCCGCTGGTCGTGGTCCTGCTCGGCGCCACGGTCTGGATCCTGGTCGGCCGCACGCTCCGGCCGGTCGAATCGATCCGCACGCAGGTCGCCGACATGGACGGCGGCGACCTCAGGCTTCGGGTGCCACAGCCGCCGGGCGACGACGAGATAGCGCGACTGGCCGCCACCATGAACGCCATGCTCGACCGGGTCGAGGTGGCGACCGAACGGCAACGACAGTTCGTGTCCGATGCGTCCCACGAGCTCCGGAGCCCGCTCACCCGCATACGCACGACACTCGAGATCACGAATCCGACCGATGCCGAAGAGCTCCGTCAGACCCAGCGAGAGCTCGCCGACGAGGTCGTGACCCTCGAGCACCTGGTGGACGACCTCCTCCACCTGGCCCGCTCTGACTCGTCGGCTCCGCCGGAACCGATGCAGGCGCTCGACCTCGACGACCTGGTGTTCCGTGAATGCCGCCGCATTCGCGAGCGCGGTCGCATCGACATCGACACCCATGCCGTGTCGGCCGGCTGCGTCGAGGGCGACTCTCGGGCGCTCACCCGTCTGGTGCGGAACTTGCTCGAGAACGCGGAGCGCCATGCCGCGTCGACCGTCACCGTGTCCCTCGGCGAGGCCGACGATCAGGTCCGGCTCTCCATCGCCGATGATGGCCCCGGCATCGCACCCGACGACGCCGAGCGCATCTTCGAACGATTCACCCGACTCGACGACGCACGGACCAGGGAGTCCGGCGGCACCGGGCTCGGCCTGGCCATCGTGCGCGACATCGCGAGGCGTCACGGCGGCGACGCCACCCTGGACCGCGAATCGCCACGCACCGGATCCGAGTTCGTCGTTCGGCTCCCGTCGAGCCCAGACCACGCTCCTGACCAGGCGCGGTGACCGAACCGGTCCACCGACCGTTCTGGATCAGTGCAGGTGCGGGGTGTTGGTGAGGCCGATGAGCAGGCCGTCGGCGCTCAGCAGCCGGGCGATGGTCTGCCCCCATGGCTCGGTTCGCTCGCCGTGGATCAACTCATGCCCCTTGGCCTCGAGTTCCGCGGCCGCGACCGCGACGTCGGCCACCTCGAACTCGATCGTGCACTGCGGAACCGCCACATCCGACGGCCAGTCGGGCGAGCCGAAGCACGACTGGGCCGCATCGGCCAGCGGCCACACACCGAGGTGCTTGGCCCCGTCGACGGCCTCGGTGGCGCGGTAGTCGCCCATCACGACCTCGAGCGGCAGACCCAGGTCGTCCCGGTACAGCTTCGCCGCTCCGTCGGGGTCACGAACGATCGGGGCGATGCCTGCGACGAAGAGGACGTCCATGGCCGGCGAGTGTAGAACCGCGGGGGTGAAGATCGACACGGTCATCGACGCCCCCCTCGGCCGCATCGCCGATCGAGCAGGCGCCCTCGCTGACGCCGGGTTCGACGGTCTGTTCACCTTCGAAGGGCCCGCCGATGTGTTCTTCCCGCTGGCCGAGGCGGCACCGACGCGCCGAACCGACCTCTACTCCAACATCGCCGTCGCCTTTCCCCGCAGCCCGATGCACCTCGCCATCGCTGCGTGGGACCTGCACCGAGCGAGTGGCGGACGGTTCGCCCTCGGCCTCGGCTCGCAGATCCGGGCTCACGTCGAGCGAAGGTACAGCGCCGACTTCGATCGTCCGATCGCCCGGATGGACGCGCTCATCGCTGCCGTCCGAGCGATCTTCACGTCGTGGCAGGACGGCAGTCGGCTCGACCACCAGAGCGAGTTCTACACCCACACGCTCCACGTGCCGCTGCTGACCCCCGAACCCATCGAAGCCGGTCCGCCTCCGATCTGGCTCGCAGCCGTCGGTCCCCAGATGACCGCGCTCGCAGCCCGGGTCGCCGACGGCATCGTGACCCACCCGTTCTGCACGCCGCACTACCTCGATTCGGTCACGCAGCCGAAGCTGCCGACCGACCGACCGTTCACGCGCGTGGTCGGTGCCATGGTGGGACTCCTCGGCGAAGGGGGCGCACGCGGCGACATCGACTTCGCCCTTCGCGCCCAGCTCGGGTTCTATGGGTCGACGCCCGCGTACCGGCCGGTGCTCGACGCCCACGGCTGGGACGACGCCCAGCCCGAACTGCGGCGCCTCACCAAGGCCGGCGCCTGGGACGAGCTCGGCGCAGTGTTCACCGACGAGATGCTCGACACCATCGCCGTGATCGGTTCACCAGCCGAGGTCGCCGCGCAGCTTCGTGAGCGCTACGACGGCCTCGCCGACCGGATCGCGATCCAACTCCCCTACGGCGCCGATCCCGACCTCGTGCTCGAACTCGGTCGGGCCTGGACCACCTGAGCCCGTTTGGTCAGGTGCCGAACTCGGGAACGTCGGGGCCGACGACCGCGCGAAAGAGCTCCAGCACCTCGCCCGGTTCGGCGTGGCGGCCCGTCTCGGCCTTGGAGTAGATGACGTCGTCGTTCACGACGACGTCGAACACTCCCTTGGCGCCGGTGACCAGGGTGAGATCGTCGATGACGTGCTGATACGTGCTCAGAAGATCCTGCGTCGCGCTCACGGCGCGCCCCGAATAGTTTCAGGGGACGCAGTACTTGATCTGGACGCGATAGCGCTGCTCATTGCTCATGGCTTCAGGCTAGGCAGACCGAGGCCGATCTCGACGAGAGGAGGAACCGACGATGCCGATCACCATGCACGGTGCCGACTGGTACCACCTCTACGAAGAGACCGACGCCGAGCCCAAGCACACCCTCAAGACGCTGGTGCTCGACCCCGGTCCCGACGGGTTCGACTGGCGCGACGCCGAGCGCTTCGCCGAACGGATCGCCAACCTGCCCGAGGCTCGCTGGGTGCCGGTCGAAGCTCCGGGCCGGCTGGCACCGGCATCGTGGATCGACCTCGGTCGCCCGGTCGTCGCCGACCACCTCGAGTACCGGCACCTCGACGAGCGTGGCGGGGACACGCTCGACCAGGTGATGGCCGAGAGCCTCGGCGCGCCGCTGCCTCGCCATCAGCCGCTGTGGCGCCTCACGTTCGTCGATGGCCTCACCGGTGGTCGCGTCGCCCTGGTCCTGGCCCTGCACCACGCCCTCGCCGACGGTGCTGCCAGCGCGCGGATCATCGAAGCCGTGGTCGACGGCGGCGAAGCGGCCGACACCGACTTGGCGGCCGATCAGGAGCCCGAGGACATTCCCGGAACGCGATGGCGCCTCACCGACCTGGCCCGTCACCACGCATCGAACGTCGTCGGCACTCCACGCCTCGTCGGTCGCAGCCTCGCCAGTGGGGCCCGCGTCATGCGGCTCCGTCGTTCCACCGGCATCACACCGCAGATCCGCTTCGACTGCCCGGCCACCCCGTTCGCCGTGCCGCTGACCTCAGGCCGGGTCTACGCCCAGACCGAGGTCGGCCTCGACGACCTGAAGCGGGTCCGCCGGGTTCACGACGTCACGATCAACGACGTCTACCTCTCGGTCGTGGGCCGGGCGGTGCACCGCCATCTCACCGAACTGGGCTCCGAGCCCGAGGGACCCCTCACCGTCAACGTGCCGGTGTCGGTCCGGCCGGCCGACGACCACACCCGCCACGGGAACTTCATGCGGAACTGGACGGTCAACCTGGCCTCCGACGAAGACGATCCGGTCGGGCGCCTGGACACGGTGCACCGTGAGACCCGCTACCTCCGCGCCGAGCGCAACGTGTTCGACGAGCACCTCCTGCGCGACTGGTTCGATCGCTACGGCATCATGCGCCACGTTTCGCGCACCGTCGTCGACGTGGCTGCTCGGCGGGTGGGCAAGACCCCGATGAACTTCGTGGCGTCGAACGTCGCCGGTCCTCGCGACACGCTCCACGTGTTCGGAGCCGAGGTCGTCAGCCTGCGCTCGGCCAGCGTGCTCATCCCCCACCACGCGCTCAATGCCACGGCGTGGAGCTACCGCGACACGGTGTCCATCGGCATCACGTCGTGCACCGGCGTCGTCGGTGACCTCGACCGCCTCACACAACTGGTCGACGACGAACTCGCGACGCTGGTCGACACCACCTGACCCAGGATCGCCGGAGGGTCGGGAGTCACATGCCGTCGGTGAAGACCGGGGGCCGGCCATCTCGGCGGGCCCGGATGGCTTCCTCGAAGTTGGTCGTGGTCATCCGGATGAACAGCTGTGCATGCATCTCGGCGTTCATGTGGGTGGTGAAGCTCCCCGACTCCATGCCTGCCCACACCATCTGCTTGGTCAGCTCGATGCCGGCCCGACTCATGCCGATGATGCGGTCGGCGGTGTCGTAGCACCGGTCGAGGAGCTCGTCGGCCGGCACCACGTCGGACACGAACCCGATCGCCTTGGCCTCGGCGGCGTCCATGTCGCGGCCGGTCAACATGAGCTCCATCGCACGCGACGACCCGATCGTCCGGGGAAGGGTGAAGCTCAGCCCGAGTTCGGCTGCAGTGAGCCCGTTGTTGATCCCCGCGGCGCGGAAGTACGCCGACTCGGCTGCGATCCGGATGTCGGTCGCCGACGCGAGACAGAACCCGCCACCGATCGCCGGGCCGTTGATGGCCGAGACCACCGGGACCGCCAACTCGTGGATGGACACGATGACGTCGTGCAGCAGGCGCCCGGCCCGCAACGCGATGCTCGGCATGCCGAGATGGTCGATGTCGGGCATCTCCCCCGGGTCCTCGAGGTCGGCACCCGAACAGAAGCCGTGACCGGCGCCGGTCAGCACGAGGACCCGGGCATCACCGTCGCGACCGATGGCGTCGATCGCCTCGCGCAGCGGAATCATCACGTCGAACGCCATGGCGTTCATCCGTTCGGGTCGGTCGAGCGTCACGAGCCTCACGTGGGGCCGGGGGGTCTCGACGGTCACGAAGGTCATCGCGCAACCGTAGGCGTCGATTCGCTGTGCCATGGTGAAGCCATGTCGGCCAGCCGCGACTCGTACGCCCGCCTGCTCGAAACCCTGGACGAGGTCGGCGAGCGGTTCGCCGGTGAGGAGTGGGCGATCGCCGATCCGACCGACGTCGCCGAGACGCTGAAGGCCATCCTCGTCCATCTCGGAACGGCCATCGAGACCCAGTTCGACGACGATCCGGCCCATCCGGTCTTCCGCCAGATCGTCACCCCCTGGCGCAAGTCGCTCGGCGACAACGCCGACGCCGTCTACCACGACACTCGAGTCGATCCCGGCGGCGAGTACGTCGTTCGTGGCAGCACCGCCGGCGCGGTGTACGTGTCGTTCACGGTGGAAGCCGGTGCCGAGGACGGCTCGTTCCCGTCGGGCACGGTCGGCGTGCTCAACGACGCCGACTTCGACGTCGCCGCCGACGGCACGTTCTCGTTCCGGGTCGGAGGACCCGGGGCCGATCTGCCGCTGGCCCCTGACGCATCCCGGCTCACGGTTCGGCACTACTGGGAGCAGCAGACTCCGCCGGCCACGCCGCCGGGACCCCACGTCGATCTCACGATCGAGCTCGTCGGCGGCGATGTCGACGGTGCGCCACGGGCACCGACCGACGCGTCGATCGCCGTCTCGATCGATCGGCTGGCCACCTACGTCCGCAGCCGCACGCTCGACACGATCCTGAAGCCGGGCGAGGGCGAGCCACCTGCGTTCGTGTCGCGGACTCCGCACGAGTTCCCACCCCCGGTGAAGCCCGGGGCACATGCGCTGGCCGCCGCCGACGCCGCGTACTCGATGGCGCCCTATCTCCTCGGGCCCGACGAGGCCCTGGTCATCGAGGCCGCGTGGCCCGAGTGCCGCTGCGCCAACGTCAACCTGTGGAACCGGCAGATGCAGACGTTCGACTACCTCCGGCACCACGTGTCGCTGAACCGGGCCTCGACCACCGGTGTCGGTGAGGACGGTACGTTCACGGTGGTCGTCGCTCACGAGGACCCCGGGGTCCCCAACTGGCTCGACACCGAGGGACGGCCGTTCGGCCTCGTCTTCTGGCGCTACATGCTCCCCGAAGGCCCCATCGCGACCCCACAGGCGACCGTGCACAGGCTCTCCGAGCTCTGACCGGTCGGTCGGCGCACGCAGCCGGGGTGATGGCAGAGTGTCGGCCATGACGATCGAAGAGGAAGCCCGAGCGGCGTACGCCGCGTATGTCGAGACCCGGAGCCGAATCGAGGCCGGCGAGATCCCGTGGTCGAGCCTCGAACAGTTCTTCACCGACGACGTGACGTTCATCGATCCCGCATGGGGCCGGGTCGAGGGCATCGACGAAGCTCGGGTGTTCTGGGACGAGTCGATGGTCGGTCTCGAGGGCTGGTCCTTCCCGGAGGCCTGGACGATGGTCGACGGCAACCGGGTCGTGACCATGTGGTGGCAGGTGATGGGCCACCGCGACGACGGCTCGGAGATCCGGGTGCCCGGCATCTCGATCCTCTATTACGCCGGCAACGGGAAGTTCTGTTACGAGCACGACATCATGAACATGACCCACGTGATGGAAGCGATCACCGAGGCGGGGTGGGCGCCGGCAGGCGAGTTCAACATGCCGCCCTCCGAGCCGAACCGTGACTCCTCGCTCCCGCCGGCCCGCCGAGGCCTGACCGACGACGACGTCTGAGGCTTTGCGTCTCAGAGGTCGAGCGGATAGGCGCCCTCGCGAAGCAGGCGCCGTGCTCGGCCGGGGCCCGAACGGCCCGCCGCGACGAAGGAGCTGCAAGAGCGGGAGTCACGGGGAGCTGCGACACTTGGCCCTGTCCGCGCAGCTCCTCAGACGCCGTCGGTCGGCTCACACCGCCGGTCGCTTCACACGGCAGCCATCTTGCCGAGGATGTGATCGAGCACGGCCGTGTGCTCGACCTGCGGGCTGAACAGGATCACCTCGGCGTCGCGCTCGACCCGGACGCTGTGGCCGGAGGGCCAGTGGAAGAGGTCGCCGGTGGTGCAACGCTCGCTGTCACCGCCGGTGTAGGTGACGACGAGGTCGCCGTCGATCATGTACCCCCAGTGGGCGGCGTCGCACATGTCGCCCTCGAGGCCTTCCAGCAGGGGCGCGAGGTCGGTGCCGGCGCCGAGTGAGAAGAACTCGGCGCCGATCTCGCCGGAGGCGACACCGAAGCCGGGGAGCTGACGGGCCACGGCGCCGGGGGCGTCGATCTTGACCGGGATGTCGTGCTTGGAGACGTGCATGGTTCTGTCCTTTGGTTGGGGTTGGATTCGGGTGGTTGGGGTTGGATTCGGGAGTTGTCGGTCGTTCAGAGCGAGCGGCCGCTGAAGGCGACCAGGCGCTCGAGCCGGCTTGCGTCCGACGGCGGGGTGATCTCGTCCTTGAACGTGTCGCCGTCGCGCATCTCCGGCGTGAGCGCGGAACGGGCGAAGTCGTCGACCGCTGCGATGACCGCTGGGGGAAGCTCGTAGCGCTGGTCGGTCGCCTGCGCGAGGTCCCAGCCGTGCATCGACACGTCGAACGCGGCGAAACGGGCCATGACCGACCCGGACACCTCACCGATGGGCGCCGAGATCGTGCGCTCCATGGCCCCGGGTGACTTCACCGCCGCCAGCAGGTCGTCCATCGTCGCCCGAAAGGCTGCGGCCGGCACGACGCCATAGACCGCTTCGTGCTCGATGGAGGAACCATCCTCGCCGCGGAACTCGGCGGCGAACATGTCACCGCCCACCATCAGGTGATCGAGCAGGTCCTGCACCGTGAACGCCGAACACGGGGTCGCCGTGGTGAGTTGAGAAGGGACGATGTGCCCGACGGTCGTGCTGACGGTCGGAAGGATGTAGCTGAGCTGTTCGATCGGTTCCATGGATCGCCTTTCGGGTGGGTTGGTGGACCGAGCCCTCGATGGCCCGGCCCCGTCACCACGGAAGGCGTGACAATTGATGTCACAATGCGACACGCATCACTCCTGGGACGCCTGGGAACGGCATCCGACCTCGACGGGAGACCCCATGGAACCTGTGCATCCGCTCGACGAGCCACGGGCGGCCGTCGAACGAGGCCAATGGCAGCTGGCCCTCGACCTGCTCGACGACCGCCCGACGACGGCGATTTCAGCCGAGGACCTCGAGCTCCGGGCCTCGGCGGCCTATGGCAACGGAGAACTCGAGGCGTCCATTTCCGCGTGGGAGGACCTGCACGAGCTGCTGCTGACCCAGGGCGACGAGCCCGGAGCCGCACGGGCGGCGGCGATGGTCGCCATGTACCTGATGATGGACACCGGGCTGATGGCGCCGGTGCGCGGCTGGCTGCGACGAGCTGAGCGGCTGTTGATCGATCACGGCGAAGTACCCGCCACCGCCCTGATCGCGATGGTCCGGACCTACGAACGCTTCATGTGCGGGGACATGGAGGCCTCACTGGAACAATCGGCCGAAGCCATCGAACTCGGTGGCCGGCTCGACGTGGTGCCCGCAGTGGTGATCGGACGCGTCGCAGCGGCCCGCATCAAGATCTTCGACGGCCAAGTCGAGGAGGGACTCGGCCTGCTCGACGAAGTGGGAGCGCTCCTGATGTCGAACCAGATCGACCCACTCACGACCGGGATGATGTACTGCGAACTGATCTGTGCGGCGCAGGGCCTGGCGCTGCACGACCGAGCCGTCGAGTGGACCGAGGTGATGGACCACTGGCGAGGCGACGCTGCCTTCGGCGGGATCAACGGCCGCTGTCGCGTGCACCGTGCCGAGCTGCTTCGGGTCTCCGGACCATGCGCTGAGGCCGAGGAGGAGGCGCTTGCCGCCTGTGAGGAGCTCCGGCCGTGGATGCGCCGCGAGTTCGGCTGGCCGCTGGCCGAACTCGGCAACATCCTGCTGCGCAAGGGTGATCTCGAAGGGGCCGAGCAGGCGCTGCTCGAGGCACGCGAGCACTCGTGGTGCCCGCAGCCAGCACTTGCACTACTCCGGCTGGCTCAGGGCCACGCCGACGCGGCGGCAGCGATGATTGCCGACGCCATTGCCCATCCGCTCGAGATCCCGTCGAAGGAACGACCTCCGTTCGGCGATCTCCGTGTCGCCCCGTTCCTGGCTGCCCAAGCCGAGATCGCGGGTGCGAGAGGCGACGCCCGCACGGCACGACAGGCGGCCGACGCGTTGCGGGCGATCGCAACGATCTATCGGAACCCATCCCTCGACGCCTCGGCCGCCGTGGCAACCGCCAGGGCCGCGTTGATCGATGGGGACCTCGACACCGCCATCGAACGATCCACGTCGGCCATCGGTGCGTGGGCCGACATCGGCGCACCGTTCGAGACCGCAGTCGCCCGCACACTGCTCGCGGAGGCGCATCGTGCGGCCGGCAACCCCGCCGGCGCACGGATGGAGTACGAGACGGCACGCGCGGCGTTCATTGCGTTCGGCGCACTCCGATGGGCCGAGACGGCCGAGCGTCTCGCCAGCGGTCTGGACGAGCCCACCGCGTCCCTGCACGAACCGGCGAGCGCGTCGGCGACGTTCCGGCGCGACGGGGACACCCGAACGGTCAGCTACGGCGACGCCTGCGTGACCGTGCGCGACTTGAAAGGATTTCGGTACGTCGAACGATTGCTGTCCGAGCCGGGGCGTGAGTTCCATGTCCTCGACCTGGTCGCCGGCGAGGAAGGCACGGCTGTCCTCCCCGTGGCCGTCGATGCCGAACTCGAGCCCGTCGGCGATCTCGGCGGAGGGCTCCCCGTCCTCGACGAACAAGCCCGCGAGGCGTATCGACGCCGCCTCGCAGACGTCGAAGAGGACATCGAGGAAGCCACCCGCCTCAACGACATCGGCCGTGTCGAACTCGCGCAACGCGATCGTGACTACCTCGTGGCCGAACTCACCAGTGCCGTCGGCCTCGGGGGACGAGACCGATCCGTCGGGGGCACCTCGGAGCGTGCTCGGACGAGCGTGACCCGATCGATCCGCTACTCACTCGGTCGTCTCGCCGAGCACCATCCTGGGCTGGCCACACACCTCGGCCAGCGGGTGCGGACCGGCACCTACTGCGTCTACACGGCTGACCCGCTGGTCCAGGTGCACTGGGACACATGAGGGCGACGCCTCGAACGCTGACGGCTGTCGGGTGCCGCCGACCGGGTGTCAGCCGAGGCCGGGAAGCGAGGTCGAGGCCAGCGCACCCTCGTGGGCCAGCAGCCATCGCTTGACGTCGAGCCCGAGCGCGTACCCGCCCAAGGCCCCGTCGGCATTGACGACCCGGTGGCAGGGCACGACGATCGGGATCGGATTTGCACCGTTGGCCGACCCGACGGCTCGGAACGCCGTCGGCCGCCCGACCTCGGCGGCCAGATCGGCGTAGCTGATGGTCTCTCCGGACGGGATGCGCCGGAGCGCGTCCCACACCGACCGCTGGAACTCGGTCCCGTGGTCCGGCGCAACCCCGAGCGCGTCGATCGCGTCGAGGTCACCGGCGAAGTAGCGGCCGAGCGCGGACACTGCGGGTTCGAGGACAGGGCTCTCGCCCGTCGAAGGCGCAGCGGACTCGGCTGGTTCGGTCAGCCGGATGGCAACGAGGCGACCGGATTCATCAACGGTCACCCGCAGGTACCCGATGGGTGAGAAGAACGTCGTGGTCGGCATGAGGACATTGGTAGTCGCCGTCCCTGCCGGCTGCCGGTCATATCCGGACACGGTGACGAACATGTCCGAATCTGTCCGATCCACTCCGCCGGGACTTGCTAGGACTGCAGCCATGACGACGTTCGAGGCCGTGCGGACGACCGGGATCTACTGCCGTCCCGAGTGCAGCGCCACGCCGAATCCCGAGAACGTGACGCACTACGGATCCGCTGCGGCCGCCGAAGCCGACGGCTATCGGGCATGCCTTCGCTGCCGGCCGTACCGCTCGAGCGACTCGGCATGGCTCGAGGGACCCGAACTCGTCTGCCGGGCGGTCCGGCTCATCCTCGAGGGCGGGCTCGACGATGTCACCGAGGAGGTGTTCGCCAGCCGCGTCGGGGTGAGCGCCCGCCACCTCCGCCGGCTGTTCGTCGAACACGTCGGCGCGACACCCGGGCAGGTCGCCCGCTCTCGTCGGTGCCACTTCGCCAGGCGGCTGCTCGACGACTCGGATCTGTCCATCACCGAGATCGCGTTCGCAGCCGGATTCGGCTCGGTGCGACAGATGTCGCGCCGCGATGCACGAGACGTTCAGGGACTCGCCCACGGCGCTTCGACAACGTCGGCGGCGACGCGACCGACTCGTCGCCGACGGCGGCCTCGTCTGCCGGCTCCCCTACCGGCCCCCGCTCGACTGGGACGCCCTCCTCGACTTCCTCGCGGCGCGAGCCGTGCCCGGCGTCGAGGTGGTCGACGGCGACAGCTACCGTCGCACGATCACGGTCGGCGACGCCGTCGGTGTCCTCGAGGTGGCGCCGGGATCAGGCGACGAGCTCCTCGCCCGATTCCACCTCCCCCACTGGCACGACCTCATCCACCACGTCAGCCGAGTCCGCCAGCTGTTCGACCTCGACCACGACCCGTCGGGGCCGGCCACCCACTTCGTCGGTGATCCGGTGCTCTCGCCGTGGCCGACCGGCCTCCGAGTCCCTGGCTGTTGGGATCCCTTCGAGGCCGGTGTCCGTGCCATTCTCGGTCAACAGGTCAGCGTGGCCGGCGCGACCGCCACCGCCGGTCGCATCGTCGCCGCCCACGGCACCGCGATCGACGGGTTGACCCAGCTGGGTTTGTCGACCGCGTTTCCCGGAGCCCACCAACTCGTCGACGCCGATCTCCCGATCCCCCGGAAGCGTGCCGATGCGGTGCGGGCGTTCGCTGCCGCCCACCTCAGCGGGGCGATCGCGCTCGACGGATCGCAGTCGCTCGACGAGTTCGAAGCCGCCATGTGCACCCTTCCGGGCGTCGGACCGTGGACGGCGAACTACCTCGCCCTCCGCCTCGGCGACCCCGACGCGTTCCCGGCTCGGGACCTCCACGTGGTCCGACACGCCGGCGGGTCGGACCCCGACCGCTGGCGCCCGTGGCGGGCGTACGCCACCGTCCAGCTCTGGAACGGCTGAACCCGGGATTCGGTGGGACACTGGGGTGATGGTCCGGCCGCCGCCCCTGCCGATGAAGGCGACATCGGGCGAGCTGCCGACCGGGCCCGGCTGGATCTTCGAGCTCAAGTGGGACGGCATGCGGCTCGTGATCCGCGTCGAAGCCGGCCGGGCGGCGGCGTTCAGCTCGAACGGCAACGACGTCACCGTCGCCTTTCCCGAGTTGGCGCTGCTGGCCGACGCGCTCGGCCGCCTCGACGTCGTGCTCGATGCCGAGGCGGTCGCGTTCGACGACGGCGGCCGGCCGAGCTTCGAGATGCTCCAGCGCCGCATGCACGTGACCAACGACGCCGAGGCGCGCCTGCGCGCCACCGAGGTGCCGATCGTCTTCGCGGTGTTCGACGTGCTCGAGATCGATGGGCAGCCGACGATCGCCCTTGCGTGGCAGCAGCGACGCCATCTGCTCGAACAGCTCCTCGACGACGGATCCCACTGGCGGGTCTCGGCGGTGCACTCCGACGGCGCCGCACTGCTGGCCGCAGCGACCGAGCAACGACTCGAGGGGGTGATGGCCAAGCGGACCGATCGGCCCTACCGGCCGGGAGCGCGCTCGGGAGACTGGCGCAAGGTCAAGGTCCGGCGCCGTCAGGAGTTCGTCGTCGGCGGATGGGCGCGCGGTCAGGGTGCCCGGTCCTCGGAACTGGCGTCACTCGCGATCGGCGTCCGGGACGCGGGCGCGCTGGTCTTCGCCGGCCGAGTCGGGTCCGGGATCAGCAGTGCCGAGGCCGCGACCCTCGAGGACCTCCTCGCCCCCCTGGTCACCGAGACCTCCCCATTCGACCGACCACCCCCGCCCGGGCCGGGTCCCGCCCTCGTGTGGGTCGAGCCCCGGGTCGTGGTCGAGGTCGCGTTCGGCGAGTGGACCGCTGACGGCCGCCTCCGCCATCCGGCCTACCTCGGTCGCCGCACCGACAAGGACGCCTCTGCGGTGGTACGCGAGCCGTGAGCGGCCGCATGGGAAGCTGAGGGTCGATGACGGGAGGAACGGCGTGGACGGCGACGAACTCCGCCTGACGATGCCTGCGGCCGGGCCGTACACCCGGCTCGCACGGGTGGCCGTGACCGGCCTCGCGACCCGCCTCGGGTTCTCCTTCGAGGAGGTCGACGACCTCCGGGCGGCCGTCGCCGACGTCTGCACCAAGCTCATCGCCCTGGTGCCCGACGCCGATCACCTCGACGTGACGTTCGTCGTGGGCGACCACCACCTCGCCATCGACATCGGGATCAACGGATCCGATGTCGGAGGACTGCTGACGGATGCTGCCGAGCGGCCGAGCGACGGCGGCGTCGATGAGATCGAGTATCTCGAGGATCGCCAGGTCATCCGAGTGGCCAAGACCCACGTCGACGACGACTGAGCGTCGGCCGGCCGGAGATGTCCTCAGCCGTCGACGGCCGCGATGACCGGAGCCGGCGTTGCCGCCGCGGTCACCCGCGTCGCCCGCTTGGTTCGGCCGGTCACCGCGAACGTGATGCCGAACACCGAGCCGGCGACCAGCACGACGGCGGCGCCGCTCGAGATGTCGAGGTGGTAGCTGGCCACCATTCCGACGAGACCGCAGGCGGCGCCGATCACGGCTGATCCCCACAGCATGCGGCTGAACGAGTTGGTCAACAGGCGGGTGATCGTCGGGGGGATGACGAGCATGGCGGCGATCAGGATCACGCCCAACACCTGCATGGTGACGAGGATCGACATGGCCAGCACGAGCATCAACATGGCGTCGGCTCGGCCGGTGTTGACGCCGGAGACGGCGGCGACATCGGGATCGAACGTCGTGAACAACAGGGCTCGGTAGCGGGTCACGACGAAGACGATCGAGACGAGCCCGACACCGGCGGTCACCCACAGGTCGACGGGTTCGACGCCGAGGATGCTGCCGAAGAGCAGCGCGTCGGTGCTCTTCTGGGCCTGCCCGTAGAGCCCGAAGAGGGCCAGTCCGAACGCGAAGCTGGCGGTCGTGATGACCCCGATGGCGGCGTCGCTGCCGATGATCCGACGCCGCGACACCCGCCCGATGGCGAGGGCCGAGGCGAGGCCCCAGACGCCGGCGCCGACGAAGAAGTTCAGCCCGATGACCGCCGATGCTGCGGCGCCGCCGAAGATGGCGTGCGAGAGGCCGTGACCGATGTAGCTCATCCCCCGGAGCACCACGAACGTGCCGATCAGACCGCACAGCGCGCCGGTCAGGATCGCCACGATCACGCCGTTGCGGAAGAACTCGTACTGGAACGGCTCGAGGAACGTCTCCATCAGCTGATCTCCCGGTTCGGCACCTTGGCTCGGTCGACGACGAGTGGCATCCCACCGTGCTCGAGGATCTCCATGGGGGCGCCGTACGTCGCCTCGAGGTTGTGCGAGGTGAGGACGTCGAACGGGGTGCCCGATGCGATGACCCGCCGGTTGAGGCAGACCAGCCGGGGCAGGTGAGCGGCGATGCCATTGAGGTCGTGGGTCGTCAGCACGATGGCCAGCCCGCCGGCTCCGAGTTCGGCCAGCAGGTGCATCACCTCGTGACGGGTGCGCACGTCGACCCCTGAGGTCGGCTCGTCGAGCACGAGGACGTCGGGCCGGCGCAACATGGCCCGAGCGATGAACACCCGCTGTTGCTGGCCACCGGACAGCTGCCGGATGTGGCGGTCGGCAAGATCGCCGATGCCCAGACGACCGAGCACCGACTCGACATCGGCTCGCTCGTCGGCGGTCCGACGGGGCCACAAGCGTTGCTGTGGCCGGGCCATCAGGACGGTCTCGGCCACGGTGACGGGGAAATTCCAGTCGACCGTCTCGACCTGGGGCACATAGCCGACCTTCAGGCCGTCCACCCGTTTCACCACGCCGGCGGTCGGGCGCAGCGTGCCGAGGAGCAGCCGGAGCAGCGTCGTCTTGCCCGACCCACTGGGGCCGACGATGCCGAGGAAGTCGTCGCGATCGACCGTCAGGTCGACTTCGGAGAGCACCGAATCGCGGTCGTAGGCGAAGCCGACCTGCTGGAACGTGATCAGCGGGCCTGGCGCCTCGTCGTTCATTGCGGATAGTTCGCGTTGTCCGGGGTCACGTCGGAGACGTCGACCTCCTCGAGGGCGGCCGGGTCTCCGCCGAGGGCCTCGACCATGGTCACGAAGTCGAACTGGAGCAGGCCGAGGAAGGTGTGATCGGGATCGCCCGGTTCGCCGGGCAGGTCGTCGTCGCGGAGATCATCGATGTACGTGGCCCCGGTCTCGTTGGCGATGCGGTCGAGCACCGGGCTCGGGAAGACCTCGCTCCCGAAGACCGCCGGGAGCTCGAGTTCGTTCACCTGGTCGATCAGGCCGGCGACCTCGCGAGCGGTGGGCTCGCCGAAGCTCGACGGTTGCACCGCCCCGATCACGTTCCAGCCGTATTCGGGAGCGAAGTAGGCGAAGGAATCGTGATAGGTGAGCAGCTGGCGGTTCTGCTCGGGCACGGTCGCCGTGGCGGCCCGGATCGCCTCGTCGAGCGCATCGAGGCGCGCCGTGTATTCCTCGAAGTTCGCCTCGAACGCCGCTGCGTTGTCCGGGTCGAGCTCGGACAAGGTGTCCTTGACCACCTCGGCGTAGCGCTCGGCCATCGGCGGGTTGGTCCACAGGTGGGGGTTCGGCTTTCCGCCCTCCTCGGGGAAGGAGAAGTCGAACACGTACTCGTCGGGTCCGATCGTCTCTTCGCCGAGGGCCACGATCGGCACGCCGTCGCCGACGTTCGCCTCGGCCAGTTCGAGCGTCGGTTCCTCGAGCTGCAACCCGTTGAGGAACACCACGTCGGCGTCGGCCAGCGTCGCAGCCGACGACGGCGGCGGGTCGAAGGTGTGGCTGTTGGTGCCTTCTGGCACCAGGCCGGTGACCGAGACTGCGTCGCCGCCGATGTTGGCGGCGATCGACGTGATCGGCGCCACCGTCGTGACCACCCTGAGCCGGCCGTCGTCGGCCTCCTCGGAGGTCGAACCGCACGCAGCGACGATGAGGCTGAGCACGAGGAGCAGCATGAAGGGAGAGGTTCGCTTCACCATCTCCACAACGCTATCGGGAACTGTTCGCAACAACGAGCAGCTGCCGAGAAGCGCCAGCTCCTCACGGGTCCCGGAGGTATGCAGCGTCGGCGGTGCCGGTCACATCGGCGCCGAGGGCACCGACGGCGTTGGCCGCCGACAGCACCGTGAACGCGGCCGTCGACACGGCACACACCTTGTCGTCGGGTCCGAAGGTGATCTGAGCGCGGGTCTCGATCGTGTCGTCGGTGACCGTCGTGACGGCTGCGGCGACGTGGTAGTCGCGGCCGACCAGGACCGGGCGCTCGAACGCGGTCGACGTCCGTGACGTCACCGCGAACTTGCCGCCGACCGCGATGGTGGCCCAGGCCTGGGCCTCATCGAGGATCGACAGGCTGATCCCGCCGTGGACGTAGGACGGTGCTCCCGAGAACTCGTCGCCGAGGTTGAACTCGGCCACGACCTCGTCGCGTTCGGTGTCGTGATGGAACGGGATCCGGAGGCCCGTGGGGTTGCGGGCCTCGCACACGAAGCAGTTGGAGTCGAACCCCCAGTTCTCGTTGAGCAACGGAATCAGGGGCACGGGCCGAGGGTAACGCTGCCCACTCGTTCCTCGATGGCGGCCGCTTCACCGCCCGGTCGAGCCGAACCCCGAATCGCCCCGTTCGGCATCGGGCAGTTGGGCGACCTCGACGAACGTGGCCTGCTCGACCGCCTTGATGACGAGTTGGGCCACCCGATCGCCTCGACAGATCTCGTGATCTTCCGCCGGGTCGGTGTTCACCAACAGGACCTTCAACTCGCCGCGGTATCCCGAGTCGATGAGGCCGGGCGAGTTGAGGGTCGTGACCCCGTGCTTCAGCGCGAGGCCGCTGCGGGGCTGGATGAACCCCGCGTACCCGGGCGGCAGGGCGATCGACATCCCGGTGCCGACGAGCGCCCGGCCACCCCCGGCGGGCAGGACGAGGTCGTGGGCAGATCGAAGATCGGCGCCGGCGTCGCCCGGCCGGGCGTAGACCGGAAGGTCGAGGTCAGGGTCGAGCCGGGTGATCGGAACGTTCAGCACGAGCGACGACTGTAGGTCCCGGCCCGCCGCCCGGTGTCCTCTACGGTTGCGCCGATGCTCGCCTGGATGGACCTCGAGATGACCGGCCTCGACCCTTCGATCCACGTGATCGTCGAGATCGCCACCATCATCACCGACGACGACCTCAACATCGTCGCCGAGGGCCCCGATCTGGTGATCCACCAGGGCGACGAGGCACTCGCCCGGATGCCCGAGGTCGTGGTCGACATGCACACCCGGAGCGGCCTGCTCGACGCCATCAAGGCGTCCGAGATCGGCCTCGAGGACGCCGGCCGGGCGACGCTCGACTTCCTCACCGAGCACGTACCCGAGCCCTCGACCGTGCCGCTGTGTGGCAACTCGATCGGCACCGATCGGCGTTTCCTCGCCACCTACCTCCCAGCCATCGAGGACCACCTCCACTACCGCTCGGTCGACGTGTCGACGATCAAGGAACTGGCCCGCCGATGGGCCCCCGACGTTCTCGCCAAGGTGCCCCGCAAGGGCGGATCGCACCGAGCCCTCGACGACATCCGCGAGAGCATCGACGAGCTCCGGTGGTATCGCGAGCACCTGTTCATCGCCAGCGGCGACGAGTGAACCGGGGCCGCTTCGACCCGATCGCCGGCCCGACGACTTGACCAGATGGTCAAGTACGGTGGCCGGGTGACCTCGACGACCGAACCCCGCCCGGCGAAGCAGGAGAAGCAGCCGGCGTCCGACGAGATCGCCGAGGTCGCGCCCGGCGTGCTGCGAATGCAACTCCCCATCTCGCTGCCCGGGCTCGGACACGTCAACTGCTACCTGCTGACCGACGACGACGGCATCACGGTCGTCGACCCCGGCCTCCCCGGGCCCCAGTCGTGGAAGGCGCTCAAGCAGCGGTTGGCGGCCACGGGCAACTCGGTGGCCGACATCCGACGGGTGGTGGTCACCCACTCCCACCCCGACCACTTCGGGGGCGCGGGCACGATTCGTCACGAGTCCGGGGCCGACATCATCACCCACGAGACGTTCCGGACCTGGTTCGACCCGACCGAAGAGGAAGGTGAGGCCGACGACGCCGCCGACGAAGCCGGCGAGAAGGTGCGGGCGACCTCACCGTTCGGGCGCACCGTGCCGTGGGGCGGCGCCACGTTCAAGCCGCCGATGAAACGCCGCCTCCGCTACCGGGTCATGCAGACCCTCGGCAAGAGGTTCATGCGGCCCCCCACGCCATCGGTCCGGCTCGCCGACGCCGAGCGCATCACCATCGGAGGCCACGAGTGGGTCGCCATGCACACCCCCGGGCACACCCCTGACCATCTCTGCCTCTACGCACCCGACGCGGGCATCGTGCTGTCGGGCGACCACGTGCTGCCCACCATCACGCCGCACATCAGCGGTCTGTCGGCCGGCGCCGATCCGCTCGACGCCTTCTTCGCATCCCTGGATCGCATGGCCGAACTCGACGACATCACCCAGGTCCTCCCCGCCCACGGCCAACCGTTCACCGATCTGGCCGGGCGGGCCAACGCCATCAAGGACCACCACCAGGAACGGCTGGCGACGCTGCGAGAGGCGACGGCCCGCATCGGGCCGGCCACGGTGACCGCGCTCAGCCAGGAACTGTTCCGACCGCAGAGCTGGGGACAGATGGCCGAGAGCGAGACCTACGCCCATCTCGAGCACCTCCGGCACGCCGGCGAGGCCACCTCGCGATGGGCCGACGACAACCTGCTGTTCGAGATCGACCCCGAGGTCGCCGAACGACTCTGAGGTTCCCCCGGGCTCAGCCGCGACGGCGTACCCGTGCGGTGGTGGCCGTCCGCCCGTCTGTGGTCGCCCAGAGGTCGAAACCGTCGGTTCGATCGGCGACGTGGAGCGTCACGTCCTGACCGGGATCGATGGGCTCGGGGTGCTCGACGGTGGCCGTGATCCGCTGCCGGAGGTCCGCGTCCTGGGCCAGCACTTCTTCGACCATGGCCCACGAGACGGCGTTGTTCACGTGGCCGAGCAGATCGAAGTCGGCGAACCGGGTCGCCCACGAGCGGGCGGCGGCCGCCGGGGGGACCGCGGCGTCGTGCTCGAGCCGAGCTCGGACCTTCACCCCAGCGGCGGCCTCGCCGTAGAGGTCGACGAACTCTGCAGGCAGCTTCTTCGGCGTGCCCCGGTCGAGATCGAGGTGCACCCACAGGGCATCGCAGCGCAGGAGTCCGCCCTCGGCGCCCACGACATCGATGCGGCGGGACGCCCACCGCCCGCCGATGCCCGAGCACCATGTCGTCAACGCGAGGTCTTCACGAAAGGTCGGGAACTGCTCGACGTCGACGCGGGTGCGTCGCACCACCCAGGCCATGGCCCCCTCCAGATCCGCATCGAGCGCGTCGTCGTTCGAGACGTCCTGCAGGTAGCGGGCGGCGGCGTCGAGGCGAAGGCGACCCTTCGGTCCCACGTCGGCGAGTCGGACGCGGCGGCGGCCGACGTAGGTGCGCCCGGACGTGGGCAACTCGGCCAGCGGAGCGACGTCGGACATGAAGCGTTGCACGGTAGTGCCGAAACATTCTTTCGAAATTCAATTGACGTCGTCGGATTCTCGTGGTGCCATGAGCGAGTGCTCCGGGGGCTTTCCTCGCGCGGCGCCTCGACCACCACCGACGAAACGATCCACCCGATGAGCAGCATCCAGCGCATCACGACGGCAGACCTGGCCAACGCCAATGCCGCGCGCGTCTCCGCTGCCTTTGGATCGACCTCGGTCATCTGCTGGCTCCCGGTGATCGCCGATGCCAAGCCGGTGACCATGGGTTACCACCGCTCTCGACACCTCCGACGACCGTCCCCCTGACAAGAACAAGGGACACAGAGTCGCCAGAGGCCGTCGGGAACACCCGGCGGCCTTTCTCTTTGTCCCACGACCCCTCCTTCCAGCCATCCACACGCACCACCCGACACGAATGGGAGACCGAGCGATGCTCGCCCTCGAAGCCACGGAACGAACCCCGACCCTCGATCTCGGTCGAGCCGACTGGTGGGCCGACGCGGCCTGCAACGACCTGACCGGGATGCCGTCGCAGCTGTTCTTCTCCGACGAGCTGGGCGACATCGCCGCGGCCAAGCGCATCTGCGCCGACTGCCCGGTGCTGGCGACCTGCCTCCAAGGGGCCCTCGAACGGCGCGAGCCCTGGGGCGTCTGGGGCGGCCAGCTGTTCCTCAACGGCAGGATCCTGGCCAGCAAGCGCCGCCGGGGCCGTCCACCCAAGGTCCCTCGCCCCGAGGACCAGCTCCCCGAGGTGCCGATCCCCGAGCACCTCGTCGGCCTGGCCCGCCCCGCCTGACCCCGCAGGACTGCGGGATCGGTGGGGGAGGTGGGTGGAGAACCACACAGATGCAGTCGGGGGTGACGAGGCCCAGGTCCCCCTCGATGGGTCGTCGAGCCCCCGGCTGCGTGTGGTTCTCAACAAGACCTGAACTTCGGAGTCGCGACTGACGATGCGGAACAGAACGGTCGTAGCATCGGGTTTCGATCCCCGATGCCATCCTCGCCTGCACTCCGTGACCGCCGCTTCTGGGCGACCCTCGTCGTCGGTTTCGTCCTGGCTGCGGTTGCTGCCTACACCGTGGCCTCGTTGCTCAGCGACGACCCGTCTTCGAATGCAGCAGTCACCGAGGAGAGGAATCCGCTCGACCTGACGCCGACCGACCCGGCCGACGACCTGACGACCCGCGAGATCCTCGACTTCGACGGGGGAACCCGGACCTTCGGCGAGGCGGTCGAAGGCGACATTCCGACGGTCGTGAACTTCTTCGCCTCGACGTGCACGCCGTGCCGGCTCGAGATGCCTGCCTTCGAAGAAGTCGCCGGCGAACTCGAAGGGAAGGTCGACTTCCTCGGTCTCGCCGTCCAGGACCGACCCGAGGACGCGCTCGAGCTGGTGGCGCAGACCGGGGTCACCTACGAGGTGGCGCGAGATCGCGACGGTGACGTGCTGAGCGCCGTCGGCGGATTCGTCATGCCCACCACCGCCTTCGTGGCGCCCGACGGCACCGTGCTCGCCGTTCACCTCGGCGAACTGACCGCCGACGAGCTGAGGACCACGATCGACGAGTTGTTCGCGTGATCGACGCACCCATCCTCCTCGCGTTCACCGCCGGCATGGTGGCCACCGTCAACCCGTGTGGGTTCGCGATGCTGCCGGCGTATCTCTCGTTCTTCCTCGGTGACGAGCGGCTCAGTGCGAGCCGGTCGGAGACCATCGCCCGGGCGATCGGCGTCGCCACTGCGGTGTCCGGGGGTTTCCTGCTCGTGTTCGGCGTGGCCGGGGCACTCTTCACATTCGCCTCGCTGTCCATCGCCAAGTGGTCGCAGTGGCTCACGCTGGTCATCGGCGCCGGGCTCGTGGTGCTCGGGATCGCCATGCTCGGCGGCTTCGAACTCGCCGCTCGCCTCCCGAAGCTGAACAAGGGAGGCAAGGAGCGCACGTCTCGCTCGATGTTCGTCTTCGGGATCTCCTACGCCGTGGCGTCGATCTCGTGCACCCTTCCCATCTTCACCGGAACGGTCACCTCGACGTTCAACCGATCCAACTTCCTGTCCGGTCTCACCGTGTTCGTCGCCTACTCGGTCGGTATGGCGCTGGTGCTGGTGGCCCTCACCGTGTCGCTCGCACTCGCCAAGTCGGCTTTCGTCGGCGCCCTCCGCCGCGCGCTGCCCTACATCAACCGGGTGAGCGGGGCCCTGGTGATCCTCGCCGGGCTCTACATCGCCTACTACTCGTGGTTCGAGATCCAGGTCACCCAGTACGGCAACCTCGATGCCAACGCCGGGCCGGTCGACGTCGTGACCGGATGGTCCGACGGCATCAATCAGTGGGTCCAGGAGACCGGAGCGACCCAGATCGGTCTCGTGCTCGCCCTCGTCGTCGCCGGTTCGGGCGTGGTCTTCGTCATGAAGCAGCGCTCGCGCACGTCATCCTGACTGCGCTCGTGTTCGCCGATCTGCTCGCCACACCTGGCGTCGTCGAAGAGGTCGAGCTCCGTTCGAGCATCGGGTTCATGGCCTACCACGGCGGGAATCTCGAACGAGTCACCGACGTCGTCGCCCGCGGAGCCGCCGAGGCCAGCGGGGCGTCGCTCTACACGGTGTGCCAGCCCGATGACCTCCGTTGGCATCTGCCGTCGGCCGCCATCGGCAGCACGCCGTCGCCTGCGCTGCAGCAGTTCGTCGACCACGTCGACGTGGCGATCTCGATTCACGGCTACGGCCGTGACGGATTCTGGACGAGTCTGCTCCTCGGCGGGCGCAATCGCTTCCTCGCCGGGCACGTGGCGGCGTGTCTGCGCCCGGCGCTCGACGGTTACGAGATCCTCGACGAACTCGACGCCATCCCGCAGCCGCTTCGCGGCCTGCACCAGCACAACCCGGTGAATCTCCCGCGTTCGACCGGTGTGCAGATCGAACTCCCGCCCGCGTCCGCGGGATGGGCCCGACGTGGGCCGACGCGCCGCCCGGGGAGTTGGTTCCGCCGACCGTCGCCCTCATCGACGGGCTGTCGGCCGCCGCCCGCAGCTGGAGCTGACCGCCGGCTACTGCTGTTGCTGCTGCTGCTGGCTGTTCAATCGGCGCATCTCGACCGACGACTCGACGTGGACGCCGGCTCCGCCGCGGTGCACCCCCCGGATCGGGGGGACGTCGTCGTAGTCCCGCCCGGCGCCGATCATCACGTGTCTCGGCCCGACGGGCAGTGAATTGGTCGGGTCGAGCGCCAGCCACCCATGACCGGGAATCGCCGCCTCGAACCATGCATGGGTCGCGACCTCGATCAGATCCTCTTCGACGTCGTCGCCGGTCGACTCGTCGGCGGCGAAGAAGTAGCCCGAGACGTAGCGAGCAGGGATGTCCAGCTGGCGACACACCGACACCGCGGCGTGGGCGTAGTCCTGGCACACGCCGGCACCATGCAACAGCACCTCCTCGGCGGACGTCTGGATCGTGGTGGCACCCGGCTCGTAGGTGAGGCGCCGATGGATCTGTCGATGGACGGCGAGCACCGCCCCCACCACGTCGCCATCGGCCATCGTCTCCACCGCGTCGGCGACCCCCACGACCCCGGCCCCCGGAGCGGTCTTCTCGGTCGGCTCGAGGAACTCGCGATGCTCGTCGACGAACGTGGGATCGATCAGGTCGAGTCGATCGGGCGACCCGGTCACCAGGAGAGGCTCGGAGGTCTCGACCGTGGCCTCCGACATCAAGCCCAACGCAACGTGCGGTTCGCGGATCCCGAAGGCCTCGACCCGGGTCCCCCAGTAGTCCACGTAGCTCACGGTCCGAGCGACGGGAAACACCGTCAACCGGTGGCTGATGAGCTGCTGGTGATCATTCGAGGTCGGTGCGGCACGGACCTCGTTCTGATTCTCCCGAACCAGGTCGTCGTAGGCGATGTCGGTCGAGTAGCGGATCTCGAATCGCATCGTCGGAGCGACCCTCATCAGAATCGCACCTGCCGGTCGAGCGGCAGCAGGGCGAACTCCTCGCTGTTGCGGAAGAACTGGAACCCCACCGCCTCGCAGATCTGTTCGATCGAGCTGTGGAGCCGGTCGAGCTCGGCATGGGGGTCGCCGCCGACCAGCTCGGCCAGATCGACGTACTCGAGGTCGGACCGGAGCTGCCCGAGGAGCCGCTGGGGGCGGGTGCGCTCCCCGCGACCCGAGATCCGCCGCACGGCGCCCTCGGCCCGGTTGAGGCAGAAGTAGACGGATCGGGGGAAGGTGTCGGACAGCAACAGGAAGTCGATGACGTCGGTCGGCGAGATGGACCCGCGGTACGTCCGGCGGAACGCCTCGGCACCCGCGGCCCCCCTCAACGTGGTGAGCCACAGGTGGAAGCCCCCGCTCGGACCGGCCTCGACGAGTTGGGGGTAGCGAACGTCGAGCAAGCGACAGGTCATGGCTGCCCGTTCGAGCATCCAGCCGATCTGGAGGAACTGCCAGGCCTCGTCGCGATTCATCGTCTCGGCCGCCACGCCGGCCACGGACTGGCACCGGCGTTTGACGTCGCCGCAGAGCGCGTGCGGCTGGTTCTCGATCTCGAACCCCACATCGCGCTGGGTGAGGTCGAGATAGAAGGCGTTGAGCGCCTCCCACAGTTCGGTGGGAACCATCTCGCGGACGGCGCGGATGTTCTCGCGTGCACGCGACACCGACACCTCGATCGAGCTCTGATTGGCCGACGAGTGCACGATGAAGTGACTGACCGACGCCGCGTTCGGCTGGGCACCCGTCTCTTCGAAGCCGGACTGGAGGCCCAACGACATCAGCAGGTCGGACCACGCCTGGTCGGTCTCCCACGGCATCGCCTGGAGTTGCCCGTGGTACGTCACGTCGAGGAGGCGAGCGGCGTCCTCGGCGCGTTCGAGGTAGCGACCGGCCCAGAACAGGTTCTCTGCGTGTCGGGCGAGCATTCAGGACTCCTCGGCCGAGGGTTCCGGGACCGGCTCGGGTGCCAGGACCCACGTGTCCTTCGAGCCACCGCCCTGGCTCGAGTTGACCACCAGCGAGCCCTTGCGCAGCGCCACGCGGGTGAGGCCTCCTGGCAGGACCTCGACGCTGTCGCCGGAGAGCACGAAGGGTCGGAGATCCACGTGTCGTCCCTCGAAGTGGTCCTTCACCAGGGTTGGATGACGGCTCAACGACACGACCTCCTGGGCGATGTAGTTCCTCGGATCGGCCTCGATGAGTCCGGCGAACTCGGCGATCTCGGCATCCGACGCAGCCGGTCCGATGAGCATGCCGTAGCCACCGGACTCCGCCACCGGCTTGACGACGACCTGGTCGAGTCGGCCGAGGATCTCTTCGCGAACCTCGCGCTCCCACAGCAGGTGGGTCTCGACGTTCGGGAGGATCGGTTCCTCGCCTGCGAAGTACCTGATCAGATCGGGGACGAAGGCGTACACCGCCTTGTCGTCGGCCACCCCGTTCCCGACCGTGTTGGCGAGCGTGACGTTGCCGGCCCTCGCGGCCGCCACGAGGCCGGGCACACCGAGCGTGGAATCGGGTCGGAACACGACGGGGTCGAGGTAGTCGTCGTCGATGCGGCGGTAGATGACGTCGACCCGATCGAGACCCTGGGTCGATCGGAGGTAGACGACGTGGTCGTCGACGACGAGGTCGCGTCCCTCGACCAGTTCGACTCCCATCTGACGGGCGAGGAACGCATGCTCGAAGTAGGCCGAGTTGAACACCCCGGGGGTCAGCACGACGACGGTGGGGTCGTCGCCGGCACCCGCCGGTGCGACGCGGGTGAGCGCGGCGAGCAACGAGGCGCCGTAGTGGTCGACCGGACGGACCCGGTGGTCGCTGAAGACGCGGGGCATCACTCGCGTCATGGCCGCGTGGTTCTCGACGACGTAGGAGACCCCGGACGGATTCCGAAGGTTGTCCTCGAGCACCCGGTAGGTGCCCTCGGCATCGCGCACCAGATCGATGCCGGCCACCAGGCATCGGGCGGCGTGGGGGACGTCGATGCCGAACGCCTCGCGCGTGAACCCATCGCTGCTCTCGACCAACCAGCGAGGCACGATGCCGTCGCGGATGGCGTTGCGTCCGCCGACGTAGAGGTCGTCGAGGAACTGGTTGAGCACCGTGACCCGCTGTTCGAGGCCGGCCTCGATGGTGGCCCACTCGTCGGCCGGGATCACCCGCGGGACCAGGTCCAGCGGGAACGTTCGCTCGACCCCGTCGTCCTCGCCGTACACCGTGAACGTGATGCCCGCCTGCCGGAAGGCCTCGTCGAGAAGGACCTCCCGGCGGGCCAACTCATCGCGGTCGAGCGTCGACATGCGTGCGACCAAGCGCTCGTAGTGCGTCCGGACGACACCGTCGTCCGAGACCAGTTCGTCGAAGAATCCGCCCGGGTCGTAGCCGCTGAACATGCCCTCCATCAGAGATCCGACCGTACCGACCGAACGTGTCCAGGATGTTTCGTACCGCTCATGGAGCGAGCCGCTGCGTGGCCCACCGCCTCCCCGCGGCGCGGTACTCGATACGGTCGTGGAGCCGGCTGGGGCGCCCCTGCCAGAACTCGAATCGATCGGCGACGAGGGCGAAGCCACCCCAGTGGGGCGGGCGGGGTACCTCCCCGCCGGCGAAGCGGGCCTCGACGTCGGCGACCGCCTCCTCGAGCACCTCCCGGGTGTCGATGGGCCGGCTCTGCTCGCTCGCCCACGCCCCGATCTGGCTCGGCCGGGGTCGCGACGCGAAGTAGGCATCGCTCTCGTCACCGGCGATGGGCGCCACCTCGCCCTCGATCACGATCTGACGACTGATCGACACCCACGAGAACAGCAGCGTGGCCTGGGGGTTCGCCTGCAACTCACGACCCTTGCGCGACGTTTCGTTCGTGTAGAAGACGAACCGACCTCGATCGACGGCGCGGAGCAACACGGTTCGGGCCGAGGGCCGGCCCGACACCGGGTCACTGGTGGCCAGCACCACCGCGTTGGCGTCTTCGCCGGCGATCACGGCATGGTCGGCGAACCACTCGGCGAAGGTCTCGAAGGGGTCGTCGGGAAGGGCCGCCGGATCGAGGCCCTCGCTCGGATACTCACGACGGATGCCACTCAGGTCCACATGTCGACGGTAGGCGACGGCGTCGCTCCGCGGCGCAGTCCTAGAATCGGCGCCGATGGCGACGATCGATGATGTGCTCTCGCGCGTTCGCGCGGCAGGTGGCCGGGTCACCGCCACCAAGCGCGCGGTGATCAGCGTGATGGCCGGCCATCCCGACGATCACCTGACCGCCGAATCCATCGCCGAGCAGGTGATCCGCCAACTCCCCGACACGCAGATGTCGACGGTGTACCGCATCCTCCACGAGCTCGAGGATCTCGAGGTCCTCCGGCACGTGCACCTGGGCCACGGGCCGTCGACGTACCACTTCACCGAGGACCGGCATCACCATGCGGTCTGCGACGGGTGCGGGGCGTTGATCGAGCTGCCGGCCGACCTGTACGACGAGGTCGCGGCCCGGGTCAGCACCGACCACGGATTCGAGCTCGACGTGCCGCACTTCGCCCTGGCCGGACACTGCCGATCGTGCCGCGCGTGAGCCCGCTCAGCCGATGACGTCGACACCGCCCAGATAGCCTCGCAGCACCTCGGGAACGTCGATCCGACCATCCGGCCGGCGGTGGGTCTCGAGCACACAGGCCACCGTGCGAGGCCAGCCCATCGCCGACCCGTTGACCGTGTGGCACACCTCGGTTCCCTTGCCATGGGTCGGTCGGTAGCGGATGTTGGTGCGTCGGCCCTGATAGTCGGCGAACCACGAGACCGACGACACCTCGAGCCAGGCACCCACTCCGGGGGCGTAGGCCTCGATGTCCCACGTCCGTGCCGCCTTGGCGCCGAGATCGCCGGCACAGAGATCGACGACGCGATAGCTCAGGCCCAGGTCGCGGAGGATCGACTCGCTGCGAGCGAGCACGTCCTCCTGCGCGGCGATGCCCTGCTCGGCGTTGGCTGCGTAGGCGAGCAGCTCGGTCTTGTCGAACTCGTGGCTCCGGAGCAGGCCGCGGGTGTCGCGCCCGCGGCGCCGGCTTCACGCCGGAAGCACGAGGTGTAGGCCATCAGCCTGATCGGGAGCTCGGCCTCGTCGAAGACCTGATCACGGCCCATCCCGGTGAGCGGCACCTCAGCGGTGGGCGCCGCCCACAGGTCGTCGCGCTCGATGAGGTAGGCCTCGTCGGCGAACTGGGGAAGCTCGCCGACTCCGATCATGGTGTCGGTCCGCACCAGCGTCGGAGGCCGGATCTCCTCGTAGGCGTCGGTGTTGCGGTCGAGGCTGAGCTGGATGCAGGCCCTCAGCAGCCGAGCGCCCCAGCCCCGGTACATGCTGAACATGGCGCCACTGATGCGGGCCGCGGCGGCGAAGTCGAGGATGCCGAGCTCCTCGCCGATCTCCCAGTGGGGAACCCGCTGATGGTCGGCGAAGGACTCCGGATCGGGTCCGTGCGTTCGAAGGACGACGTTGTCGTCCTCGGTGGCGCCGTCGGGCACCTCGGGGCTGGGCGTGTTGGGCAGCGCGAGCAGGAGCTCGTCGATCTCGGCCGCGAGCTGGTCGACCTCATCGGCGAGCGCCTTCTCGTCGTCGCCGAGCAGGCGACTCTCGGTCATCGCCGCCTCGGCCGCAGCTTCGTCGCCGTCGCGTTTGGCCGCGCCGACCGCCTTGCTGGCGGTCTTGATGCGGTTTCGCAGCTCGTCGCGTTCGATGCCGATCTGTCGCTGCCGGGCGTCGAGGTCGACGATCCGGTCGAGGGAGGAGACATCACCACCACGGCGCGCCAACGCCGTCTTCACCTCGTCGAGGTCGTGACGAATCCGTCGGAGATCGAGCATGGCGCGTCAAGCTACTGGCCGCCTCACTCGGTCACGGTCGAAATTCCGACCAGCGTCGCGTCGATCATGGTCCCGATGCCGGTTCGAATCGACCGGCCCGGTCGCCGTAGCGTCGCACCCCGTGGCTGCCGTGACCGTCGAGGACCTCACCGTCCGTTTCGACGACGTGGCGGCCGTCGACGGCGTGTCGTTCGCGGTCGAGCCCGGCGAGGTGCTGGCGCTCCTCGGTCCCAACGGGGCGGGCAAGACCTCGACCATCGAGACCCTCGAGGGATTTCGGGCACCGACGTCCGGACGAGTTCGGGTGCTCGACCTCGATCCGGTCGTCGACCACGGCGCACTGGTCACCCGACTCGGAGCCATGCTCCAAGAGGGGGGCGTCTATCCCGGCGCCCGCCCGCTCGAGATGCTCGAGCTCTATGCGTCGTTCCACGATGCCCCGCTCGATCCGGAAGGACTGCTCGAACGGGTCGGGCTCGCCGACAAGGCTCGTCGGACGTGGCGCCAGCTGTCCGGCGGTGAGCAGCAGCGGCTGTCACTGGCCCTGTGCCTCATCGGTCGACCCGACGTGGTACTGCTCGACGAACCGACCGCCGGGGTCGACGTGGCCGGTCGCCAGGTCGTGCGGGCGATCGTCCGTGAGCTCCGCGACGCCGGCGTCGCCGTCCTCATCACGACCCACGACCTCGACGAGGCAGAACGCATCGCCGATCGGCTCGTCATCATCGATCGAGGCCACATCGTGGCGGCCGGCACGGTGGCCGAGCTCATGGCGGGCGGCGACCGGATCAGGTTCGGTGCACCGCCCGGGCTCGACGTCGCGGCACTGGCCGCGCACCTGGGAGCCGCGGTCCACGAGGCGACACCGGGCGAATACGTGGTCGCCGCTGAGGGAGTCCCGACGCTCGTCGCGTCCCTCGCCGGCTGGTTGGCCCAGCAGGACATCGCCCTCGGCGACCTCCGCGCCGGACGCCAACGGCTCGAGGACGTCTTCCTCCAGCTGACCGAGGAGACGTCGGTGGCCGAGCCGGAACGGAGCAGTCGGCGCTCGCGGCGGCGCGACCGGTGAGGGCCTTCCGCGCCCAGCTGAAGCTCGAGGTGCTCCTCACGCTCCGACGGGGCGAGTCGGTGCTGTTGACCTTGGGGCTTCCGGTCATCCTGCTCGTGTTCTTCTCGTCGGTCGACGTCCTGCCCATCGACGCCGACGACCCCATCGACTTCCTCGCCCCCGGCATCCTGGCCCTGGCGATCATGTCGACCTCGATGGTCAGCGTGGCGATCGCCACGGGATTCGAGCGCAGCTACGGCGTCCTCAAGCGCCTCGGCGTCACCCCCCTCGGCCGGCCCCGCCTCCTGGCCGCCAAGACCGGAGCCGTGGTGATCGTCGAGTTGGTCCAGTTGGCCGTGCTCGTCCCGATCGGGCTGCTGCTGGGCTGGTCACCGTCGGTCAGCCTGTCCATCGTGCCGGCGGTCGTGCTCGGCACGATCGCCTTCGCCGGCCTCGGATTCCTGATGGCCGGAACGCTCGACGCGCTCGTCACGCTCGCACTGGCCAACGGGCTCTACCTGGTGCTGCTGCTGATCGGCGGGTTCATCGTTCCGATCGACGAGTTGCCCGAACCGATGCAACGGGTGGCCGAGGTGCTCCCGGCGGCGGCCCTGGCCGACACGGTCAGCGCCTCACTCACCTCCGGTGCCACCGCCGCCGCCCGGTCGTGGGTCGTCCTCGTCGTCTGGGCGCTGGCCACCCCGATCGTCGCGGCACGCAGCTTCCGCTGGGAGTGAACCGGGCTCAGAGCCGCTCGCCGAACGCTTCGCAATCGGGGTTCTCGCAGACGAAACCGACCTCGCCTTCGGCGGGGAGCGCCGTCACGCCGCACGAAGGGCAGATCGGAGCGTCGTGCACGGCCTCATCGATCTCGTCCCACTCGTCCACGGCCTCGAGTCTGCCCGAATCTCACGGGACTGCGATTCGGGGACGCGACAGGATGGACCTCCGATGAGCGACCGCATCCTCAGCGACCAGATCGACTACTACCGGGCCCGCGCGCCGAGTACGACCAGTGGTGGAACCGTGAGGGCCGCTACGACAAGGGCGACGAGTTCACCAAGGCGTGGCGCGCCGAGGTGGCGGAGGCCGAGGCCTGGCTCGACGGGTTCGGACCCACCGGCGACGTGCTCGAGATCGCGGCGGGAACGGGCAACTGGACCCAGCGACTGCTCCGGCACGCCGACCGCGTCACCGCCGTCGATGCGTCGCCCGAGACGCTCGCCATCAACGCAGAGAAGGTGGGAGCGGGTGCCCCCGTCGACCACGTGGTGGCCGACATCTTCGACTGGACGCCGCCACGCCGATTCGACCACGTCTTCTTCAGCTTCTGGGTCTCGCATGTTCCCGACGCCGGCCTCGTGGAATTCATGGACACCGTTGCCGCAGCGATGAAGCCCGACACCCGAGTGGCCATGCTCGACAACCGCGGCGGTCGTGCCGACGAGCACAACGTCGTCGAGATCACCGACGGCACCACCGACAACGACACCGGGCTGTCCGAGCGGCTGCTCAACGACGGCAGCACGTTCACCATCGTCAAGGTGTACCGGTCGCCCGAGCGGCTGGCCGAGTTGCTCGGACCTCACGGCTGGACGGTGACCGGCGGATCGACCGGCCGCTACTTCACCTGGGCCGTCGCGACGAACGACTGAGCCGGCCCTTCACGGACTCAGGATGGTCTTGCCGATGTTGGCGCCCTCGAACAACGCGTTCAGGGCTGGGACCGCCTCGTCGAGACCCTCGAATTCGTGGGCGCGATAGGTGAGCTGGCCCGAGTCGACCCACCCGCGCAGCTTCTCGAAGGCTTCGTCGAACCGGCCCCACTCGTCGAGGGTGTTGAAACCCTGCATGAGACCGCACTGGGAGAGCAGCTTGACGTAGTTCGACGGGCCGGGGTGCTCGCCGGTCAGGTAGCTGGAGATCACGCCACACAGCGCGATCCGACCACCGTGAGCCAGCCCACCGAGCACGGCGTCGAGCACCGGGCCCCCGACGTTGTCGAAGTAGACGTCGATCCGGTCGGGGCAGTGCGAGCGGAGCGCCGGCTTCAGTTCGTCGGTCTTGTAGTTGATGCACGAATCGAAGCCGAACTCCTCGACCACCACCCGGCACTTCTCGTCGGAGCCGGCGATCCCCACGATGCGGGAGGCCCCCATCGCTCGCGCGATCTGGCCGGCGAGTGATCCGGTGGCGCCGGCGGCCGCCGACACCACCACGGTCTCGCCATCGGTGGGCTTCCCGATGTCGTACATCCCGAAGTAGGCCGTGGCCCCGGTCGACCCGAACACCGCGAGCATCGCCTTGCGGTCGACGTCGCGATCGACCTTGGTGGTGAACAAGTCGTCCTTGGCGATGGTGTAGTCGCAGAACCCGCCGAGGGTGGTCACCACGTCGCCCACCTCGTAGGCGTCGCAGCGGGACTCCACCACCTCGCCGACACTGCCCGATCGGATGACGTCACCCAACTGGAGCGCCGGGAGGTAGCCCTCCTCGCCGTCGAGCCAGGTGCGAACGGCTGCGTCGACCCCGACGTGGGTGGTCTGGACCAGTGCCTCGCCCTCGGCGAGCGTGGGCATCGGTTGCTCGATCAGTTCGACGTCCTCGGGCACCACGAGACCGGTGGGGCGACGACGCAGCACGACCTGCCGGTTGCTCTCGACCATGGCGCCCGACGGTAGTCGTCGGACCAACCACCGATTCCTTGCTGCCATATGACCACTGGGTGGTCTGTGTGCAGCAGAGAATCGGGCCGGCGGGACCTCAGCTGGCCGATGCCGCGACGAGGACGCTGCGGGTGCGGGCGATCTCGTCGGGGTTCCCGCCCATGGGCACGGCCGTGAAGTCGGTGGCGCCCGACTGCGCGACGGCGTCGATTCCCGCGACCACCTCGTCCTCGGAGCCGACGATCGACAGCTCGCCGAGACCGTGGAGCCCCTCGATGTCGAGCATCCGGCGGTAGCTGGGGAGCTCGGCGTAGTTGGCCAGGATCTGACCGAGGAACCCTCGGGCCGGTTCGGGATCGTCGGTCACCCACACCGGGATCGAGCACACGATCGACGGTTCCGGCCGGCCCGCCTCGGCTGCCGCCGCGTTGATGACCGGCGCGATGTGGTCGGCGATCGTCTTCGGACCCACGCACCAGAGGATCGTGCCGTCGGTGCGAGCACCCGCGAGTCGCAACATCTGCTCGCCGAGAGCGGCGATCATGACCTTCGGCGGGGTCTCGGAGCAGCGGGCCGAGTCGCCTTCGAAGCTCCAGAAGTAGCCCTCGTGGCTCACGTGACCGTCGGTGAGGAGCGGCTGGAGCACGTCGAGGAAGTCGAGCATCTGTCGCACCGGTCGCTCCCAGGTCATCTTCCAGCGCCCCTCGACAGCCGGCTCGTGCGACAGGCCGAGCCCGAGCACGAGTCGCTGGCCGATCGCCGCCTGGGTGGTGAGGGCCTGGCCGGCGAGGACCTGCGGGTGGACGACCCAGGTCGGGATCACCGCGGTGCCGAGTTCGGTCGACGAGCCGGTGTCGCCGTGGGCTGCGAAGACCGTGAGGGCATCGACGCCACCGGACTGGGCGAGCCAGTAGGACGAGAAGCCGTCGGCCTCGGCCGCGGCGATGTCGGCGGTCAGACCACCGAGGTCGGGCGTGACGAGCTGGCCGGAGCCGTTGATTCCGATGCGCATGCGGCCACGCTAGGCGCCGTCGGACGAGTTCGCGTCCGACCGGATCTCAGTCGGAGACGGTCTCGATCGGCGGAGGCCCGGCGGCCTCGAGCTCGGCCTCGACCTGGTCCCAGGTGAGGGTCTCGGTCTCACGGCGCCGGCGAGCGTCGGCGCGGCGCTCCTTCTCGGCCTCTTCGTGACGGTTGACGTAGCGGAAGAACAGCATGGTGATCAGCACCCAGAGATAGATGCCGCCGGCCAACTTCATGATCAGACCGGCCGCCTGCTGATCGCTGGTGACCGAGATGCCGAACAACCGGGCCGAGGTGTCGTAGGCCTCGTAGACGGCCCCGTCGGCGAAGGTGAGCCACGCGGCCGGGATCGTCGGGATGATCGACGTGAGGAACAGGTACACCATCTGGTTGGGAAGGCTGATCCGGAGTTCGGGGATCGGGCCGCAGACCGGCATCCACAACAGCAGGGCACTCGCGACCACCGCGGTGTGCAAGGCGTAGTGGAGCGGCCCGCTCTCGACCGTGGTGTTCACGACCCCGGACCAGTGGGTGAAGATCTGCAGGCCGTTGAAGATCACGGCGGCGGGGACGGGGCGGCTCAGCCGGTACACCCAGGTCTTGACGTGGCCTTCGCCGAGGATCAGGCGGGCGAACCACGTCGGGGTCGCCAAGAGGAAGATGGGTGGGATCACCAGCGTCAGGAGCAGGTGCTGGGTCATGTGCACCGAGTACAGGTACTCCTCGGAGATGTCGTGCATCGGCCAGTCCGAGGCGATCCAGAGCAGCACCATGCCGAGGGTGAACCAGCGCTTGTGGCTGCGCTGCACGCCGGGGAGACCCTTCGACTCGATCTTGGGGCCGACCACTCGCGTGGCGTAGAGCCCGAGGCCGAGCAGACCTGCGAGCAGCAGCCAGACCTCGGGGTGAGGTTGCCACCGCCAGAAATTCTCCGCTGCCATCAGCATGCTCTCAGTTCACCAGACCAGACCGTCGAACGCCGAGTCGGACGGTTCTGTGGAAGGGACGGCGGGTCAGCCGATCCAGTCGCCGACGAAGAAGCCGCTCGCGGCGAACGCGATGACGTACACCGCCAAGGCCATGAACAGGCCCCCGAGAAACATCCAGCGGAAGATCTTCGAGTCGTACTTGAGGTGCATGAAGTACCCGATCACGATGACGAACTTCACGATCATCATCACCCACAGGGCGGCGATGACGACGTTGGTCAGCTCGAGCCAGTAGGTCGCGACCTCGAGGGCGGTGATGACCGCGAGCAGGAGGGCGATCTTGACGTAGTCGCTGTCCTGCGGGTGGCCGTGCTCGTCGTGCTCGGTGTCGGTCTCGACGGATTCGGTTGCGGTACTCATCTGCTGCGCTCCACTCAGGGAATCAGGTAGACGACCGTGAAGATCACGATCCACACGATGTCGACGAAGTGCCAGTACAGACCGACGATCTCGACCGTCTCGGCCCGGTCGGCGGTCAGTCGGCCCCGCAGCGACATGATCACCAACGCCATCAACATGATGATGCCGACGGTGACGTGAACGCCGTGGAAACCGGTGAGGGTGTAGAAGGCCGAGGCGAAGATGTTGGTCGTGTAGCCGAGACCCTCGCGGTAGAAGGTGGTGAACTCGTAGATCTGGCCACCGATGAAGGTCGCCCCCAACATGGCGGTGGTGAACATCCAGATGCGGCTCCGCCGGAGCTCACCCCGGGTGATGGCGGCGACGGCGAGCGCCATGGTCATCGAGCTCATCAGCAGGATGAAGGTGGTGACCGACGTGAACGGGATGTCGAAGAGGTCCTCGGCGCGGGGCCCGTCGAACCCCACCGGCCCGCGGTTGCGGAGCAGGAGGTACGTCGAGATCAGCCCGCCGAACAGCAGGCAGTCCGACCCGAGGAAGACCCACATGGCCAGCTTCTCGTTGCTGAGCCCGGTGGCCGAGTGATGTCCCCCGGCATCCGGGTACGACGTGGCCAGTTCCTCGTCCATCGCGGCCAGGCCGTGGGGTTCATGCACATCGACGCTCATGCGGAGACCTCCTCGGCCGGTGCGTCCTCGGTTGCCGAGGGCTCGACATCTCCTGCCGCAGCGTCGTCGTCGTGGCCACCGCCGTCGTGGTCGTCGTCACCGTGGCCGTTGGCCTCGGGGTCGTCCTGGGGTTCGAGGCCCCATCCGACGAACCCGATGAGGACGAGAAGTCCGCCGAAGAACGCGATGCCGAGGTTGAAGATCAGGCCCCAGGCGATGAACGGGAGCCCGAGCGCCAGGATGAGCGGGAAGTAGCTCGGCGACGGAAGATGCGGATTGCCCGAGCCGTCCTGAGCGATCTCTTCACCGGTGGCGATGCGCACCACTCGACCGTTCTCGTCCTCGGCGTACTTGCGGTGCCAGAAGTCGTCGAGTTCGGTGATCGTCGGCGTCGTGTCGAAGTTGTGCGCCGGGGTGGGCGACGGAACCATCCACTCGATGGTGCGGGCATCCCACGGATCGGGCCCGGGTGGGGGAAGGTTCGGAGCATCGCGCTTGCTCTTGGCGATGTTGTAGAAGAACACCAGCATCGACAGGGCGATGAGGAACGCACCGATGGTGGCCGCCATGTTCCAGAAGTTGAACCCGTAGCCGTCGGCATAGGTCTGGATCCGTCGGGGCATGCCCTGGAGGCCGAGGACGTGCATCGGCCCGAACGTGAGGTTGAACCCGAGCAGGGCGATCCAGAAGTGCCACTTGCCGATGCGGTCGTTGAGCATGTAGCCGAACGCCTTGGGCCACCAGTAGTAGAAGCCACCGAGGAACCCGAACAGGGCGCCGCCGAACAGCACGTAGTGGAAGTGAGCGACGATGTAGTAGGTGTCGGTCTGCTGGGTGTCGGCCGGAGCGACGGCGTGGGTGACACCCGAGAGGCCACCGATGGTGAACATGGTCACGAGGCCGATCGAGAACAGCATCGGCGTGTTGAACGTGATCTTGCCGCCCCACATCGTGGCCAGCCAGTTGAGGATCTTCACCCCGGTCGGGACGGCGATGAACATCGTCGAGACCGAGAACGCGGCGACCGAGATGGGCCCGAGGCCTGACGCGAACATGTGGTGGGCCCACACGCCCCAGCCCATGAAGCCGATGGCGATGCCCGAGAACACGATGAACGGGTAACCGAAGATCGGCTTGCGACACATGACCGGCAGGATCTCGGACACGATGCCGAAGGCGGGGAGGATCATGATGTAGACCTCCGGATGACCGAAGATCCAGAACAGGTGCTCCCACAGCAACGGGTCGCCGCCGGCTGAGACGTTGAAGAAGTTGGCGCCGAACAGCCGGTCGAAGGTGAGCAGGAAGAGCGCCACCGAGATCACCGGGATGGCGAACACCAGCAGCAGCTGGGTCACGAAGGACATCCAGGCGAACACCGGCATCTTCATGAGCGACATGCCGGGTGCCCGGAGGTTGATGACCGTGACGACGAGGTTGATGGCACCGACCAGCGACGCGATACCGACGATCTGCAGGCCGAGCGCATAGAAGTCCATGCCGTTGCTCGGAGAGAACACCACGCTGGTGTTGGGTGCGTAGGCGAACCAGCCGCCGTCGGCACCGCCGCCGAGGAACCACGAGGTGTTCAGGAAGATGCCGCCGAACAGGAACGTCCAGTAGCTGAAGGCGTTGAGGCGCGGGAACGCGACGTCGCGGGCACCGATCTGGAGCGGCAGCAGGTAGTTCATGAACGCCGCACCGATGGGCATGACGACGAGGAACACCATGGTCACGCCATGCATCGTGAAGACCTGGTTGTAGAGGTCGGCCGACAGCAACTGACCGTCGGGGACCGCCAGCTGCACGCGGATGAGCAGCGCCTCGAAGCCACCGATCACGAAGAAGACCAGCGCGGTGGCGCCGTACATGATGCCGATGCGCTTGTGGTCGACGGTGGTGATCCACGAACGCCATCCGGTGTCGGTCCGCGGCCGCGCGAAGACGCCGAGCGGATCGGTCGACTTCCGTTCGCCTGATTCGAGCTCGAGTGGCTCAGTGGGTCGTTCGACGATGGCCATCGATTCCCTTACTCCAGTCCGGTGAGATAGGCGACAAGATCATCGATCTGCCGTTCGGTCAGGTTGAGGTTCGGCATGCCTCGCCCCAACTCGCCGTCAGCAGGCGGGTCCGGAGCCATCGGCTTCTCGGCCGGCGGGTTGCGCAGCCAGGCCTCGAGCTGCGGGATGTCGAACTCGCCGGATTCGGGATCGCCGAATCCGTCGCCGTCGACATCGACGTAGAGGTCGAAGATGGCGCCGGCATAGGCACTCCGGCTGGCGAAGTGGGTCAGATCGGGAGCAGCTCCGGACACTTGCGCTGCTCCTTCGTAGGTGTCCTGGTTGACCCCGCGAATGAGGTGGCAGGTGGTGCACTGGGCCTCGAACACCGCGAGCCCGGCGGCTGCAGCCTCGCTCGTGGGCTCAGCTGCCTCGCGGAGCTGATTCTCGACCCATGCGTCGTACTCGGCGCGCGGCAGAGCCCTCACCTTGAGTCGCATGTTGGCGTGGGACAGGCCACAGAACTCGGTGCACTGCCCGATGTACACACCCGGTTCGGACGCCTGGAACGTCAGGGGATGCACCCGGCCCGGGACGGCGTCCTTCTTGCCGTTGAGGGCCGGCGCCCAGAACGAGTGGATGACGTCGCGCGACATGATGCGGAGGTTGACCTCGTCGACGGCCGGGATCACGAGTTCGTTGGCGGTGACGAAGTCGATCTCGTCGTCGCCATCGACGTCGTACTCGTACCCCCACCACCACTGCTGGCCGTAGACGTCGACGCTCATCGCGTTCGGGTCCTCGTCGGCGAGGTCGAGGATGGTGGCGACCGTGAACACCGCGACGAAGGCGAGGATCACGGCGGGAAGGATGGTCCAGCCGATCTCGAGACGGGTGTTGCCGTGGGTCTGCGTCGGGGAGCTCGTCGTCGCCGTCCTTGGCCCGGTACTTGAAGGCGACGTAGAGCGCGGCGGCCATGACCAGCACGAACACGACGCCGGCGATGGCGAAGACCGGGACGACCAGGTTGAAGATCTTGTCGGCCTCGGACCCTTCGGGCCGGAAGGTGTCCTGCGGCGCATCGTCTTCCCAGAGCGTGCCGCAGGCCGACACGACCAATGCGAGGGCGGCCAGGCCGACGAAGCGGATACGACGAGCGAACACAGAACCTCCGGGTTGCGGGGACGACTCCGCGATCTTGTCGTCGGTGGGCTGCAGACGAGACATCAGTCGCCGACTCCGATCGGCGCGAGGCCGCCTTCTTCTTCGCCGACGGGCTCGGACTCACCCTCGGCGCCGGCCGGTTCTTCGGACTCGTCGACCTCTTCGGAGTGCTCTTCTTCGTGCTCGAAGTCGCGCTCGCCGGCGGTGACACCGGCCACCCCGGCCGTCAACACGCCGATGGCGCCCACGAACAGCAGCACGGCGACCACGTTCGGGCTGATGCGAGGCTTCTGGGCGATGAGCGCGCCGACGGCGAGCACCAGCACGGCCAGCACACCTGCGGTCACGACGGCGCCGGCTTTGGACACGGCGAGAAAGACTCGCGAGAACGAGAAGACCACGAGGCCGATGGCGAGCACGCCGGCGATCGGGATCTCGAGCGGGTACATGAGGCGATTGCGGATGGCCTTGTTGGTGGCCGGATCGCCGGTGGCCCGTTCGGACCAGGCCTGCACGAGCCACTCGAGGATCACGAACCCGAGCACGATGAGGCCGGCGACGAAGACCACGTTCGACACGACGAGGCCGAGCACGACGATGCCGAGGGCGAATGCCGCGGCGACAGGCCAGTAGCTCACCGTGGCCGGGGCCACCGCCGGAACGACGTCGGTGCCCGCCACCTCGGCCGCAGCCTCGGGGTCGGCATCACGGAACGCCGACGTGGTGAGAGCGAAAAAGAGCGACGTGGCCGCCGTGAACAGCAGGATCGAGTAGCCGAGGTGGTCGCCGACGCTGCCCTTGTAGCCGACCGTCAGCGGACCGAGGCCGTTGCCGCCCGTGGTCCAGCCCAGGCCCAGGGCGGCGAGATACGCAACGAGTGCCACTGCGTAGAAGAACTTGGCTCCTGTGGTGAACATCAGCCCTACTTGACGATGAAGATCGAGTACCAAACGACGGCGTAGACCGCGATGGTGACGTACCAGAACATGGCGGCCGAGGCGACGCCCTCGCGATCGCGCCCGGTGAGTTGGCCACCCAGGGCCCGGAAGGCCATGAGTGCGATGAAGATCAGTGCGGCGACGACCATGGCGAGATGCAGCCCGGTGATGCTGTAGATGAGCACCGCCTGGGTGGACGCCTCACCGTTCAGCACCAGGTTCATCTCTGTGTAGTAGTAGGCCATCATCACGACGTGAGCGACGCCGAGCAGCAGCGTCGTCCCCATGGCGAGGTAGGCGTGCGGACGATCGGACTTGCCCATCGCGTCGACCGCCCACTGCATGGTGACCACCGCCATCAGCAGCGTGAACAACCCCATGTTGGCGGGGGTGAGCGGCAATTCGACTCCGCTGGGGAGCCAGGTCTCGCCGTCGGCGAGGACCGAGGCTCGAACGCTCACGTAGGCACCGACCATGCCGGCGAAGACCATGAAGCTGGCACCGGAGGCGAGCGCGGTGCCGACCAGCAGCACGCGGGGGCGGGCGGGCTCGGGTGCCGGCGCGTCGCCGACGATCTCGACGGTTCGGGGGGCGGGAAGGGTGCTCATGCGGACGCCTCCTCGTGGTGGAGATCGTAGAGCGGAGCCTCACTGGTGACCTCGGGAAGCTCGGCGAAGTTGCCGACGGCCGGCGGCGAGTCGGTCAGCCACTCGAGGGTGTGGCCGTTCCATGGATCGGTCTCGGCGGAGGTGCGGCTGGCCGCGGTGGCGAGCACGAGCCCGACGAAAGCGAGGGCACCGATGATCACCAGGACACCACCGACCAGCGACACGATGTTGAGGATCTCGATGGTGTCGGTGTCGTCGGAGCCGAGGGCGCCGCTGATGAGGTCGGGCACCACGAACACCACGGCTCCGGCGGCCAGGAGCAGGGCGATGAGGTTGCTCGGGATCGCGGCCATCGAGCGTCCGAGGATCTTGGACGACCAGTAGGTGATGCCACCGAAGAAGGCGAGCACTGCGGCGGCGATGACCGCATGGGCCTGCGCCGTGCTGGCCGAGGTGCCGATGAGGTCGAGGTCCTCGACCGGGATGACCGCACCCATGGCGACGCCCAGGAAGAGGACCGTGCCCGCGGCGAGGCCGTAGGTGAGCGGCGGGGCGACCTTGACCTTGCCGCTGCGCATCGTGCCGGCCCACAGGGCCAGCAGGACGAAGAGCGGGATCAGGGTGAGCAGACCGAAGGCGATCCATGGGCCTTCATCGACGAACGGCGTGCCGGGTGCGGTGTTGAAGTCGATGGTGAACCCGAGCTGGGCCCATGCACCCAACGCCAGGATGCCGAACGCACCGATCGCACCCATGTTGACCCGGTGCCGCAGCAGGCGGGTCTGCGAGAACACCGGAACCACGTCGCCGATGATCCCCAGCACGGGAATGGCGAAGAGGTAGATGCTCGGCTGGGCGAAGACCCAGGCGAGGCGGGCGTAGACGCCGTCGTTGCCGCCGGTGAACTCGCGGAAGTAGCGATAGTCGACGAACAGGATCACCAGGATTCCGATCAGGACCGGAAGGGTCAGCAGCCACATCGCGCCGGCCACCAGGTTGGCCCACGAGAACAGCGGGACCCGATGCAGGCTCATACCGGGCGCCCGCAGGGTCATCACGGTGGTGACGATGCAGACCGTCGCCATCAGGTGCGACGCGACGAGCACCGGCATGGCGGCGAGGAACAGTTCGACGCCATCGGAGTCGCCGCCGCCGGGGCCGCCGTTGATGGCGAACGCCGCCGCCACGAGTCCACCCGAGACCAGGAAGGTCCAGAACGAAGCGGCTGCGGCGCGAGGAAAGGCGATCGTCGGGGCCCCCACTTGGAGCGGAACCACGATCATGGCGAGGCCGATGAGCAGCGGGAGCATGAACAGGAACACCCCGCCGATCGAGTGGAGCGCGAAGACCTGGGTGAAGATGTCGGCCGACACGATGTTGTTCGACTGGGCGAGATCGATGCGCTCGGCGCCGAGCAGCCCGCCCGTGACACCAGTGGCGACCAGGAACAGCAGCGACGTGACGATGTAGAGGCGACCGACCGTCTTGTGATCGCCCGATCCGAGCAGCACGGCGAAACCACCAACCGCGGTGTCGGACTCGGCCAGAGGTTCGGCAGCCGTGCCGCTGGTCGTCGGTTCGGTCTCGGTGACAGTCATGGCAAGGGGGGTCCGGAGGGACCGCTTCGGACATTACTCATGGGGCGGAGTTCCATCGAACTGTGAGAAGTGGACAGGCGAACTGTGAGAAGTGGACAGGCGAACTGTGAGAAGTGGACAGGACAATCGGCCGTTCAGAAGCCCGAACGGATGAGTTGGTCGGTGGCCATCGCACCGAACAGGAGCGTGATGTAGGTGATCGAGTAGGTGAAGACCTTCATGGCGACCTTGGGCGATTCGGTGCGGCGCAGCTTGATGGTCAACGCCAGGAACACGGCGCCGAGGATGGCCGCCGACACCAGGTAGAACGGGCCCATCTCGGCCACCGGGGCGAACCCGAGCGTCAGGGCCACGAGCACCACGGTGTAGCCGATGATCCGCGTCGTGGTGGTGCGGAAGGACTCGACGACGGGCAGCATCGGGACATCGGCGGCGCGATAGTCGTCCTGGTACTTGATGGCCAGGGCCCAGAAGTGCGGCGGCGTCCAGATGAAGATGATGGCGAAGAGCACGACCGGCGCCCAGGCCAGTGAGTTGGTGACCGCCGACCAGCCGATGAGGACGGGCACCGCGCCCGCGGCGCCGCCGATCACGATGTTGTGGGTCGACGACCGCTTGAGCCACAGCGTGTAGACGAACACGTAGAACAGGCACGCCGCGACCGCCAGGACGGCGCTGAGGAGGTTGACCGTCGCCCACAGCCAGGCGAAGGCCAGCACCTCGATCGTGATGGCGAAGACCGAGCGCGGCTCTCGGGGTCACGGCTCCGGTGACGAGAGGACGGCCCTTGGTTCGCTCCATGAGGCTGTCGATGTCGCGGTCGACGTACATGTTGATGGCGTTGGCGCCGCCGGCGGCGAGCGAGCCACCGAGCACGGTGGCGACCACCAGCCACAGCGAGGGCATGCCCTGCTCGGCGACGACCATGGTCGGAACCGTCGTGACCAACAGCAGTTCGATGATGCGTGGCTTGGTGAGCGCGACGTACGCGCCGACCTTCGATCGGGTTGATCCTCGACGAGGTCTGACAGTCGTGACCATGACGACCGCACACTAGGTGCTCCCGAAGAGACGGAGCCAAGCCGGGACGTTCAACGGGTCCTCGGCTCGCGAGGTGTCCTCCGCCTTGGCCCCGAGGCCGCGAGCGCGCCACGCTGGTGGACGTGTTCGCGAACCTCATCGCCGGCAGGGTGACACCGGGCCAGTACCGCAGGATCACCTTCGGTGCCCTCCTCAGTCTCATGTTCATCGTGGTCACGGGTGCGGCGGTCCGACTGACCGACTCGGGGCTCGGGTGCTCGGACTGGCCGACCTGCGAGGAGGACCAACTCGTCGCGCCGCTCGAGTTCCACGCCATGATCGAGTTCGTCAACCGGACGATCACCGGCATCGTCTCGATCGCGGTGATCCTGGCGGTCCTGGGATCGCTCCGCCGCGCGCCCCGGCGCTCCGATCTCACGTGGTGGTCGCTGGGCCTGGTGGCTGGGGTGATCGGACAGATCGTCCTCGGCGGGATCCTCGTGCGCTCCGAGCTGGCGAAGCCCCTGTTGATGGGCCACTTCCTGCTCTCGATGGTGCTGGTCTGGAACGCCGTCGTGCTCTGGCGTCGGGCCGCTTGGCCCGACGGCGCCGAGGCACGGCCGCGGGCGACCCGGGAAGTCATTCTCCTCTCGCGGATGGCGGTCGGCGCGGCCGTCCTCGCCCTCGTCACGGGCACGGTCGTCACCGGCAGCGGACCCCACGGCGGTGATCCCGATGTCCGGCCACTCGAGTTCTTCGTCCCCGATGTCGCCCGGATCCACGGCATCGCCGTGATCCTGTTCGGTGGCATCGTCCTCGCGATGCTGGTCGCCTGCCGGCGCGGCGACGCCGCGCCCGAGGTGGGGCGGCACGCGGGGTGGCTGCTGATGGTGCTCGTCGCCCAGGCGGCGGTCGGGTACACGCAGTACTTCACCGGTGTGCCGGTCGTGCTCGTCGGCATCCACGTCGCCGGAGCCACGCTCGTCTGGGCGTCGATGATCGCCTTCCATCTCGGCCTGCGCGAACCGATTCCGGACTCCTCGCCCGAAGCCGTCGCCGAGGCAGCACCGGTCCTGCAACAATCTCCGCTGTGACGGCACCGATGGAGGTCGACGACCCGACGGTCGACGACGACGTCACCGAAGACCGCCCGTGGGTGGTCCTGGTGTGGAACGACCCCATCAACCTCATGTCCTACGTGACGATGGTCCTCCAGAAGCTCTTCGGCTACTCCTTCGAGAAGGCCACCGAACTGATGCTCGACGTGCACGAGAAGGGGCGGGCAGTCGTCTCCAACGGCACGCGCGAGAAGGCCGAGCTCGACGTGTTCCGCCTCCACGAACACGGGCTGTGGGCAACGATGCAGCACGACGAATGAGCCGATGATCCTCCCCCGACTCCGGATCAAGCGCATCGCAGCCGGCCGCTACGTGCTGCGGTTGCCCGAGGAGGAGCGCGAGGTGCTCCTCAGCCTCATGCCCCAGCTGCGCGACCTGCTGACGATGGACGACTCGTCGACCCGGCGCGTGTTCCCCACCGCGTACGCGGAGGACCCCGAACGAGACCGCGAGTACCAGCAACTCGTGCACGACGAGCTGCTCGAATCACGTCTGGCGGCGATCGAGGTGATCGAGTCGACGATCGGGGCCGACGAGCTGACGATCGAGCAACTCGACGCCTGGATGACCGCACTCAACAGCCTGCGCCTGGTGCTCGGCACGCGGCTCGATGTCGGCGAGCAGATGCCCGATCTCGACGTCGACGACCCCGAAGCACCCATGTACGCCGTCTACGAGTACCTGGCCTGGATGCTCGAACAGGCGATCCGGGCCCGCCGCGAGGACTTGTAGCAACTCCCCCGCACCTTCCCGGCCGAGTGGCCGCGAACCGCTCACCCCACCGGGAAGTCGGGTCAGGTTCTTGCGGGCCAGAAGAAGGCGCCCGAGGTGCCCGGGCCGGTGTGGACCCCCACGCTCGGGCCGATCCGGTAGGGCACGACATCGACGATCTCGTCGGCGTCGATCAGCGCCGCTTCGAGAGCCTCCGACAGTGGGCGGGCGCCGGCGTCGGCGGTTCCGACCGCAGCCCGGAGCCCGGTGCCCCACGAGCGAGCCACCGAAGCCATGGCCTCGGCGCACGCGCCGACATCGGCGGCCGTTCCGACGACCGTGATCTCGCCGTCGACCAACGACAGGACCGGAATCCCCGTGCCGGTGTCGCGATCGTCGACGCGCATCCGACCGCCGGCCCGGGCCAGGTCGAGCGCGCCCACCACGAACACGTTGCCCACGGTTCGAGCGACCGACCCGGCGAGTTGGGCGGCCTGCTCGACGGTCGCACCAGCGAGCAGTGCATCCGCCGCCTCCCAGACGCAGCACGACACGCCGAAGCTCGCGGTCGCGGTGTCGACCAGCCTCACCGGCACCTCGACGGAGCCCGCCGCGACCCGAGCGCTGTTGAGCGTGCCCGACACGTCGGCGCCGACGTGGATCGACAGGATCTCGGTCGCACCCTCCTCCGCGAGTCGGGTGTAGGTCTCGACGAACGACCCGGGGCTCGGCTGGCTGGTGGACACCTCGGGCGTGGCGCCGCCGACGAAGCGGGCGTAGAAGTCGTCTGCGGTCAACTCGGTGCCCTCGGCGAAGCTCTCGCCGTCGACGACGACGGTGAGCGGCACGACTGCGACGCCGTAGCGCTCGGCCAGCTCGACCGGGAACTGCGCGTTGGAGTCGGTCACGATGCGGACGGTCATGAAGTCGTGTTCGGCCGGGTGCTGGAGGCCCGCCGGAACTTGTCGAGGATCACCACGCTGCTGACGGCAGCGGCGAGCGGCAGGGCGACCGTGGGGTCGGGACCCCACGCATTCGGCCACCCCTTCCGCTCCCAGAGCACGCCGGCACCGACCCAGCAGGTCGAGGCCACCGCCGTCGCGCCGAACGCACGCCGCTTCCAGGCGGGTGACGACACCGTCAGCGCGGCCACCCCCAGGTCGAACGCGAAGTAGGCCGGAAACGTCGCCAGGCACTGTCCGGCGCTGGCCGCCACCCCCTTGCCGCCACGGAAGCCGTTCCACACTGGGTAGCAGTGCCCGATCACCGCGGCGGTGCCGGCGAGGTGGGCGCCGTCGTCGCCTCCGATGCGTCGCCCGAGGCCGCAGGCTGCTGCGCCCTTGCCCACGTCTGCGGCCATGACCCCGAGGCCCCAACTCGTCCCGAGCACGGCGATGGCGTTGGCTGCGCCCGGATTGCCGCTGCCCTCGTTCCTCAGATCGGCTTCACCGGAGGTCGCGAGCCGGGCGGCGAGATCGGCCGACGGGATGGTTCCCATGAGATACCCCCCGACCGCGGCCCCGACCAGACGGGCGAATCGACCGGTTCGGCGCACGTCGCGGAGAGTATCGGCCCGACTCGCCGCAACGGCCCGATCGCCTCCTACGATCTTCGGGGTGACTCGGGCCTTCGTGTGGACTTCAGCCGGAGACGAGCGGCGAGCGGCGCTCGAACGTCTGCTCCCGCCCGATGCGACGGCCGGCACCGCCGACACCGCAGAGGTGGCGATCGTCGACGGCGACCTCGGCGCGGTTCCGTCCGGGGTGATCGAGCATCTCGTCACCGCCGCGGAACGGGGCGGATCGGTGCTCCTCATCGGTGGCCCCGACGGCGACCTGGCCGCGGTTGCCGCAGCGAAGGCCGGCGAGCGGGTCGGACCAGCCGAGGTGTTCGCCACCCGAGCGACCGATCATCCGGCCCTGGCTCGGACCGCCGGCGAGTGGCCGGTCGACGACGATCTCGTCACGCTCGCACCAGACGACGGAGCCACCGTGCTCCTCACGTCGTCGATCCGCTTCCGGCATCGGCCTGCGTTGGTCGAGCGACGGCTCGGCGACGGGCGCATCGTCACGTCGGGCCTCGGTCGCACCGATGCTGCGCTCGACGACCACGAGCTGTCTCGAGTGCTCAGCCGTCTGCTCCGTCCGTGCGCCGCCGAGGCGGTGACGACCGACCTCGGGCTGGCGGTCGTGGGCTACGGGCCCTTCGGCGGCATGGGCTTCCTGCACGGAAACGCGGCACAACGAGTCGACGGCCTCGAATTCGTCGCCGCGGTCGACCAGGCACCCGAACGCCGGAAGGCCGCCGAGCAGGAGTTCCCCGGCATCACGACCTACGCCGACCTCTCCCACCTCCTGGCCGACGACTCCGTCGACATCGTGGTCGTCGCCACACCACCCAACAGCCACGCCGACCTCGCGCTTGCGGCCATCCGTGCCGGGAAGCACGTGGTGACCGAGAAGCCGATGTGCATCACCGTCGCCGAGGCCGACGAGCTGCTGACCGCCGCGTCCGATCACGGCGTTGCGTTGACCGTCAACCAGAATCGCCGGTGGGACCCCGACTACCGCACCCTTCGCCACGCGGTGCGGGCCGGCCTGCTCGGTGAGGTCTTCAACGTCGAGACCTTCGTCGGCAGCTTCGAACACCCGTGCCGGGCATGGCACAGCGAAGTGGCGGTGAGCGGCGGCGCCATCTACGACTGGGGCAGCCATCACATCGACTGGATCCTCCAACTCATGGAGGGCGATCCGATCACCGTGGTCGCACACGGCCACAAGCGGGTGTGGCAGGACGTCACCAACCTCGATCAGGTACGCGTCCGACTCGGCTGGGACGATGGACGCGAGGCGCAGTTCCTCCAGAGCGACGTCGCCGGATTCCGGCCACCGAAGCTCTACGTCCAGGGCACGAAGGGGACGATGACCGGGCACTACCGGCCGTTCTCCAACGAACGGGTCGAGCCCGGGCTCGGGTACGTGAACGAGGAGAGCCACCACGCCGAGGCACCGGTCGACCTCACCTTGGCCCGCTACGAACCGGGTTGGGGCCTCACCGAGACCACGCTCCCGCCCCAGTTGGCGGCGCCGCACGCGTTCCATCGCAACCTGGCCGACCACCTCCACCTGGGCGAGCCACTCGACGTGACGCCCGAGCAGGTTCGGCGGGTGATCGCCGTGCTCGAAGCAGCGCAACGCTCGGTCGAAGCCGGCGGCACGGTCGAGCATCCCGACTTCGCAGGAGGGTGAAGCGGTGACCCTGCGCGTGCAGCGCGCCGCGCGGGCCGGATCGGTCGCCGATGTCGACGGTGCGGCCCCGGTTCGTTTCGGGGTGCTGGGCGGCACGTCGATGGTGGCGCGGCTGGCGGTCACCCCTGCCATCCTCGCCAGCGACAAGGCCGAGCTCACCGCCGTCGCCAGCCGGACACCGGCCGCGGTGCGCGACGTGGGTGACGCCCGCATCGTCGGCGATTACGCCGAGGTCCTCGCCGATCCCGACGTCGACGCCGTCTACATCCCGGTGCCCAACGGCCTCCACCGGAAGTGGGTCGAGGCGTGCGCCGCCGCCGACAAGCACGTCTTGGTCGAGAAGCCCATGGCGCTCACACCCGACGACGCCGCCGCGATGATCAACGCCTGCGCCGCGGCCGGAGTGACCCTCATGGAGGCCTACATGGCGCCGTTCCACACCCGCAACGTGGCCCTCTCCGACCTGGTGGCATCGGGTCGGATCGGCTCGCTGCGCACCGGGCGAGCCGTGTTCACCTTCACCCACCCCGACCCCGATGACCACCGGTGGGACCCCGACCTCGGCGGCGGTGCCCTCGCGGACGTCGGGGTCTACGTGCTCACGCCCCTGTTCGACGCGGCCCGCGCCGATCTGGAGGCGTGGCGGACCCGATCAGTTCGCACCGACCGCGGCGTCGATGCGACGACCAGCGGCCTGCTCACCTTCACCAACGGCTTCACCGCGACGTTCGTGGCGTCGATGGAGCTCCCCGAGCAGCAGCATCTCGAGCTCGTCGGGACGGGCGGGGCGATCCGCGTCGAACGTCCCTTCACCGCGGGGGTCGACGACGCGATCATCGAGGTCCACGACCTCACCGGCACCGTCGAGCACATCGAGATCGACGGCAACGATTCGTACCGAGCGATGGTCGACCACTTCTGCGCCGTCGTCGGCGGCCACGCCACCCAGCGACGAACGCCGTCACAGTCGATCGGGCTCGCCGCCCTGCTCGAAGAGGCAGCTCACTCGTGACCGAGGCGAACTCCCGGCACGTCGAGGTCCGACCCGGCCTTCAGCTGCGCACGCTGTGGTTCGGTCCCGACCCGTCCGACACCGACGAAGCCCCGTTCATCCTGGCCCACGGCCTCGCCTCGAACGCTCGCCAGTGGGACGGCGTCAGTGTCGAACTCGCCCGCCTCGACCACCCGGTCATCGCCGTCGACCAGCGTGGCCACGGTCGGAGCGACAAACCCGACGACGGCTACGACCTGCCCACCGTCGCCGACGACCTGGCCCGGTTGATCCAGCTGAGCGGCTTCGCCCGACCGATCGTCGTCGGCCAGTCGTGGGGCGGGAACGTGGCCGTCGAGCTCGCTGCGGCCACGGACGCGCAGATCCGCGGGATCGCCTGCGTCGACGGCGGCATGATCGATCTCCGAGCCCGCTTTCCCGAGTGGGACGAGGCGGCCGACGTCATGGCCCCGCCCCGATCGGCCGGGACGCCCTTCGCCCAGATCGAGCAGTTCATCCGGAGTGCACACCCCGACTGGCCCGAGGTCGGCATCGTCGGCACGCTCGCCTGCTTCGAACAACGCGAGGACGGCACCGCCGCACCGTGGCTGACCTTCGAGCGACACATGACGGTGCTGCGCGGGCTGTGGGAGCACGACCCGATCAGCCGCTACGCCGACATCGAGGTTCCCGTGTTGTTCGTCCCCGCTGAAGGCCTTGCCGCCAGCTGGACCGCCGACAAGCGGGCGACGATCGAGGCAGCTGCGGCGGCCATCCAGGACGTGCGCGTCGAATGGATGGTGGGTGATCACGACCTGCATGCTCAGTTCCCGGTGGAAGTGGCGACGCTGTTCCACGACGCGTCGCACGACTTCTGGCGATGACGACGCCCACCACCGCACGCGCAAGGATCAGGCGATGAGCGCACGTTTGCTGACGATCATGGGATCGGGCGAAACCGCACCGACGATGATCAAGACCCACCGCCGGCTGATCGAGGCCGTCGGCCCCGACGCCGTCATGCTCGACACGCCCTACGGGTTCCAGGAGAACGCCGCCGACATCTCGTCGAAGGCCCAGGAGTACTTCCGCGACAGCGTCGGCGCGCCGATCGAGGTCGCCAACTGGCAGTCGGCCGAGGACGACACCCTGACCCGCGAAACGGCGCTGGGTCGGATCGGTGCGGCCGACTACGTGTTCGCAGGGCCGGGCAGCCCGACCTATGCGCTTCGCCAGTGGGAAGGCACGCCCCTGGCGTCGCTTCTCGCCGAGAAGCTCGAGCGCGGTGGAGGGGTGACCTTCGCCAGTGCTGCAGCGCTGACCCTCGGCGCCTGCACGGTCCCCGTCTACGAGATCTACAAGGTGGGAGCCGTGCCGGCGTGGGCCGCCGGCCTCGACCTGCTCGCCGCCATCGGCATGAAGGTCGCGGTCATCCCCCACTACGACAACGCCGAGGGCGGCGGCCACGACACCCGGTTCTGCTATCTGGGCGAGCGCCGGCTCGCCATGCTCGAGCCCGAACTGCCCGACGACGCGTTCGTGCTGGGGGTCGACGAGCACACCGGCCTCGTCGTCGACCTCGATGCATCCCGTTGCGAGGTGGTGGGCAACGGCGTCGTCACCGTTCGCCGCCACGGAGTCAGCACGACGTTCCCGACCGGTACGGAGATCGATCTCGACGAGCTCGTCGCAGCCGGGGCCGATCCCGGTGGAGCGACGTCGACCTCGGCGGCCCCCATGCAGCCCGAACCGTCGGTAGAACCGACCACCGATGCCCCCGACGCGCCGTCGCTGGCGGGCGATGCCCAACGGCTCGAAGCCACGTTCGACGAGTCCCTCGACCGGCGCGATGTCGACGGCGCCGTGGCCGCCGTGCTCGAACTCGACACCTCGATCGTCGAGTGGTCACGCGACACCCTGCAGTCCGGCGAGTCCGACCTGGCCCGAGCCACCCTGCGCCGGATGATCGTGCGGCTCGGCCAGGTCGCCGTCGACGGTGCACGCGACCCGCGCGAGATCGTGGCGCCGTTCGTCGAGACCGCTCTGTCGGCTCGCACCGCAGCCCGAGCGGCCAAGCAGTTCGAGCTCGCCGACCAGATCCGCGACGACGTCGTCGCAGCCGGGATCGAGATCCAGGACCAACCCGAAGGCACCGTCTGGAAGCTCCTCGATTCCGATTGAGTGCACGCTCGGCCGCTGGATAACCTGAGCCGCCCCCATCGGGGCAGGCCCCCATCGTCCAGCGGCCTAGGACGCCTGCCTTTCACGCAGGTAACACGGGTTCGAATCCCGTTGGGGGTGCCACGCAACGAACTCGGCCACTGCCACCTCACCCAGCTCACACGGGTTCGAATCCCGTTGGGGGTGCCACGCAGCGGCCTCGAGGTCGAGGGACGCGACGCTCGTTTCGGCCCAGCGTCCAGGGTCGCTCCCGATCACGGGCGTCGGGTGGGGATGTCTTGCATCGAGTTCCTGTTCGAACTGCTCCTCGTCTCGGGCTCGCCGTTCGACGGTGACGGTCTGATCATGGGTGACGACGGCGCCGACATCCTGGGCGGAGGCGGCGGCAACGATGTGGTGTGCGGCGACGAAGACGACATCATGCTCGTCGGCGGCCCCGGCACCGACATTCCCTGCCCGGTGTTCACCGGCGTGCTCGACGCCACCAGCGGACCCGTCAGCGGCGACCTCTCCGCCGGCATCCGCGACCTCGACGACGAATTCGACGAGGTCAACCCCTATGAGTTCGTCGTCACCAAGGCGCCCACCAAGGGCACCGTGGTCTTCGACCCCCTCACCGGCGAGTTCACCTACACCCCCGACCCGGGCCAGACCGGACTCGACGACTTCGAGTACACCCTGCGCCGCGTGATCACCGACCCCGAGGCCAACGGCGCCGTCGAACCCGGCACCAACGACGACGGCTTCATCTACTCCATCACCCAGATCGTCGAGTTCTTCCTCGGCGACCCACCCCCGGCCGTGCAGCCCCGGGCCATCGCCCAGGTCGCACCACCGACACCGACCCAGACCACCGGGGCCCAGCTCCCCGCCACCGGTGTCGAGACCACCGGACTCGCCCTGATCGGCCTCGGCCTGCTCATGCTCGGCGGCCTCGCCTTCTGCGAGTCACAACGACGCGAAACCGCCGTCATGCGCAACCAGGCCCGCCACCTCGCCCGGAACTGAACCGAACGGCCGTACTCGACAACCAACGACATTGCCGATGTCGTCGGTTGTTGAGTACGGTCTCGCTTCCTGCCCGACCCCGGTCGGACAGGTCTGGTCTGGTCCCGTGGTGCAGTTTGGAGTGCACGCCGCCCTGTCAAGGCGGAGGTCGCGGGTTCAAATCCCGTCGGGACCGCCACCAGAAAACCGAAATCCTGGTCGGGTAGCTCAGTTGGCAGAGCGCTCGCCTGAAAAGTGAGAGGTCACCGGATCGACGCCGGTCCCGACCACCGGATGAATCGGGCCAGCGGCACCGCCGCTGGCTCGATTCGCGTTCAGGCGGTGACCCCGACCGGGGTGTAGGAGTGACCGGGGAAGACCGCGCCGGGACTGGCTCCGAGAACATCGACCACGACGTCGCCGAGCACGTCGCGGAAGTCGGTCGTGACCGGCACGTCGTACCTAGGCGCAATGGCGGCCTCCGACAGCCCCGGCCAGGAACCATGGACCCCGCCCGCGGCCGCGCCGCCCATCACGAACATGGCAGAACCCCAGCCATGATCGCAGCCACCACTCCCGTTCTGGAACACGCGACGACCGAACTCGGTGATCACGACGGTGGTCACGTCGTTCAGGCCGCGGGCGTCGAGGTCAGCCTGGAAGCCGGCGAGCACCCCGTCGAGTCCGAGCAGCAGATCGCGCATCTGGCCGTTGTCGTGGGTGCCCATGCCGTTGTGGGTGTCCCATTCGCCGATGTTGGCGGTGACGACCTCGATCCCGAGATCGGCTTCGAGCAGCACGGCGATGTCGGCGAATGCCTTGACGTCGGGATCGGCGTTCGACGAGCCGGACAGCGACGACACCTCGTCGGCGGCGTCGAGGGCCTGGCGGCCGAACTGCTCGACTGCCCTGTTCCCGCCATAGGAGTTGCGGAAGGTGCTCTCGAATGGCGCCGTGACGCCACTCAGGCCGCCGAGTCCGAACTCCTGGATCGACGGCAACCCGAGTGCCGGATACCCCCGAAGGCTCGCATTGACGTTGTTCCCCAGCGTCATGGCGCGGAACGGAGAGGCATCGGGCACGTCGGTGACCACCATGTGGCGGCCGAGCCAACCGAACCCGTCGGCCGGAAGGGCCACGTCGCCGTACTCCCACAGGTCCTCCGCGAAGAAGTGACTGCGGTCGCCGGCAGGGTTCCCGGCGGCGACCACCACGCTCATACGGTTCGCAGCGAAGAGCGCGTGCATGCCTGACATGGCAGGGTGGAACCCGAACTGGCCGTCGAGGTCGAGCACCTCGGTATCGGGAATCGCGATCGTCGGGCGCTGGTCGTAGTAGTCGGAGTCGGTGTAGGGAACGGTGACGCTCAGGTGATCCTGCCCGCCCCGAAGGAACAGCACGACGAGACGCCCCGGCGGCGAGCCACGCCGGGTGGCCGCACCCGCCGAGGAGATGCCGAGGTGGGGCGCCGCGGCGACGACGGCACCCGTGGCGGCTGTGGTCTTGAGGAAGGAACGTCGGTCGAGGGTGAGTGGCACGGGTTGTCCTTTCAGGCGTACTGGGTGTCGGTCGAGGTGAGCAGGGTGATCACGATCGGCGAGATCGCCTGCAGGAACTGGGCGTTGTCGGGAACGGTCGTCTCATCCCATCCGGTCGCCTCGTCGAGCACCCAGCGGCCGGGACCCGTCGTCGGCTCGAGCAGGAGCCCTTGCGCGAACCCGTCATAGATCTCGCGGGACGTGAGGCCCAGCAGCGAAGTGGAGAGGTCGCCGATGTCGACCTGGAACACCGGCGTCAGGTTGGCGAGCAGATCACCGACGAGGTTCCAGCGGCCGAGCAGACCACCAGCATTGAGCCACGCCCCTTCGACGTCGGGAAACCCGTTGGGCGCCGGCCACTCGAAGGGCACCTGGCCGAGCGAGTTGAGGTAGTTGTAGACGCCCGTCAGCTGGCCGACCTCGATGGTCGGCTGCACCGACGTGTTCAGAGCACGGAGGACCGCACCCAGGTAGGTGAGCGGACGCCGGAACTTCTGGTTGACCGATTCGTCGAACGTCGGATGATCGACCATCGCCTGGATCACGGGCATGATCGCCGTCCCGTTGGCCGACCAGGCCGCGGTCATCGCGCTGACGAGGCTGGGCTGCGGGAAGTCGGCGACGAAGCGGCGGGCCAGCTTGGTGCACACGAACTCGGCCGTGCTCGGCTGCTCGGCGAGCCAGTGGAGAAAGTCGACGCCGTGTTGGAGATGGTTGCTGCCGCCGGGTCGATTCCAACCCATGATCGTCACCGGATCGGTGTCGTGCTGACCGGCCTTGAACTGGAACTCATAGGTCGTGTCGTTGATCGACCAGCCGGTCAACAACTTGGCGAGGGCCACGACGTCGTCTTCGGTGTAGCCACCGTCGACACCGACCGTGTGGAGCTCGAGGAGCTCACGGGAGTAGTTCTCGTTGATCTTGCCGTCGAAGGAGAACGCGTTGTCGAGGTAGAGCAGCATCGCCGGCGACTGCGCCGACGCGACGAGAAGATCCTTGAAGGTTCCCAGCGCGTGGGGCCGAATCACCTCGCGGTCCTCGACGATCTTCAGCAACGCGAGGTTCCGGTTCGACGTCGGCACGTTGAAGTGGTCGGACCAGAACTCGACGAGCCGTTCGTGCAACTGCGCCGGGCTCTCGGCGACGCGGAGTGCGAAAGCGATCTTGAGCTGCGCGGCGGCGACATTGGCCGACCCCTGGTCGGGGTAGTTCTGGTCGAGCTGGACCGGGGTCATCGACAGCGCCGGGAACTGGGCGAGTTTGGCATCGAGCGCCGACGTGTCGAGGCTTGCCGGGTCGGCCTGCTGGGCCAACCAGGCTGCCTCGCCGAGCGAGCCGATCGCGTCCTTGTCGGCGGGCGTCGGCCCGAACGTCAGCCGCTTGAGCAGGTGGAGCTCGCGGTCGAACGGAGCGGCCGTCAGGTCGCACGCCGCCAGGGCTGTCGCACCACCGACAACCGCGGCAGCAGCCGCGGCGCGGGCCCACGGTCGACGCATGAGTTCGCGCCGATCGAATGTGGGCGGATGGCCCGGGGCCTCGGGCTGCTCGGTGGCGGGTTCGGTGCTCATGGACATGGCAGGAGTCTCCTCTGCAGGGATCGGTCGGTCACGAGCCCGCTCCTTCGGCGAGCCGGCGAAGCAATTGGTCGACCTCGGGGAGTTCGGCGAGGTCATCGGCGTGGGCGATCGGGGTGGACCCCGAACCATCGAGGACCACCACCGACCAGGAACGCAGCGTGGCGAGTTCGGCCTCGAGCAGGTCGATGCCGCGCTCGAAGCCCTCCGGGCTGGGGTCGGCCGGTGAGGTCTCGCAGCCGTCGGCGCCCGCACGGAACAGGCTCCGCATCTCGGGGTCGTCTTGGTTGGTGACGAGGACGAACGCGACGTCGGGGTAGCGGTCGGAGGCGTAGCGATAGAGGCCCGACAGGTTGTTGGGCTCGTCCTCACCGACCCGCTCGTCCCAGTCCTCGGGGTAGGTCAGGTCGCCCAGCGCAGCCCAGCGCTGCACGACGCACGCAGGCAATTGGCCGCTCAGCCGAGGGATGGCGCCACCGTCGACGATCACGCCCGTCAGCGACGAGCCGGCTGCCTCGGCGACGTCGACGACCTCGATGAGTGCGCCGAGCCCGGCCGACCCCGATCCGGCGAGCACCACCCGCTCGTGGCGGATCTCGTCGTCGGCGAACACCTCGGCGAGAGCCAGCCGCAGGTTCTCGGCACCGACGAACTGCTGGTCCTGCGGCCCGCCCGGCACGTCGACGCCGGTGTTGTCCCCAGCGTGGAAGTCGCCCGTGATGCCCGGCACGACCACCACGTTCCAGGCGGCAAACGGCCCCCCGGCCGCGATGAGCGAGTCGAGATCGCCGCCATCGGCCTCGACGAACTCGGCCTCGAGGTCCGCACCGTCGAACGACGATCGAGCCGTGCGGCAGCTGACCGCGTCGACACACACGCCCCCGTCGTCGAGGTAGACCAGCAGGTCGTCGGCGCCGGTGACCCGCCGGAGCCCGAACCCACTCTGCTCAGCGGTGCGCGAGACGATGGCCGGCGACGTGCGGAACTCCCAGCTCCCGATGCCTTCGGGCACTCGGTCGAATCGCTCGATCTCGACGCCTGGCGGGGTGGCGGTGGTGAGCTCGGCGTCGCTGCGATCCACCAACCCTGCGCCCGCGACCGCAGCCACGAGGACGACGACGATGGCGGCACCGCTCAGTGCGCGTCGCCGCGAGTGCCGGCGGTGCGCCCGACGGCGGATGTCGGCGAGGGGAGGAGGCGCGGGGAGGTCGCCATCCTCGATCGTCGCCGCCAGGTCGTCGAGCCGTGGATCGCTCATGGCCGGGCGTCCTCTCCCAGCCGAATCCGAAGGCGGCGCCGGACGCGAGCGAGCGAAGCACTCACCGTGCCTGCCGGTCTGTCGACCGTCTCGGCCACCTCGGCCTCGGTCAGGCCGAGGAGGTAGCGCAGGGCGAGCGTCTCGCGTTCGGTCGACGACAGCTCGGCGACGGCTCCCCACACGGTCACGGCGTCGTCCACCCCGCCCGAGAAATCCCTGGCGTCTCGCGGGACCAGCGACGCCGAATGCCTGCGTTCGTCGCTCTGACGCCGATATCGGCGACGCAAGAGGTTGCGACCGACCGTGAAGGTCCATGCCTCCGGCGAGTCCATGGCCCGGACCCGTGACCACCGCTCCAGCGCACGCACGAGGGCCTCGTCGGCTGCGTCGGCCGCGGCATCGAGGTCGCCACCGCAGAACACGGCGAGCGATCGCACGAGTCGGGGGCGGACCCCCTCGTAGAACTGCTCGAACCCATCGTCCTCATCCATCCCGGATCCAGTTTCGGTCGAATCCGATGCCCCCATGAGCCATGGGAGCCCCGAACTCCTGCAAGAACGTTCGAAAAAGATCCTGAGAACGCGGATGCCCGGGCCGGGCCGGTCCCTCAGGTTGGTTCAGGCTTGACGGGACCCGAGCACCACGTCGACGACTGCCTCGGCGCCGTCACGGCTGACCGTGAGACGGATCGTGTCGCCGGGGTCGCTGGCGGCGATGACATCGCCGATCGTCTCGGGGGTCTCGACCGTGTTGCCGTCGATCGCGGTGATCACGTCGCCAGAACGAAGCCCGGCGACCTGGGCTGCCGACCCGGCGGTGACGTCGAGCACCACTGCGCCCTGCAGATCACCCACGGGGTCGACCCCGAGCTGAGCCGCAGTCTCGGGTGTGAGCGGCGCCGAGCTGATCCCGAGAAACGCTTCGAGCACGGGTTCGCCGGTCGACAAGGTGTCGAGGATCGGCTGCGCACGGTCGGCAGCGATGGCGAAGCCCACGTTCTGCGCCGACGGCGAGCCCGCCGAGTTGATGCCGACGACCTTGCCGTCGAGATCGAAGAGCGGACCCCCCGAGTTCCCCGGATTGATCGCTGCGTCGGTCTGGATCAACGCGGTCAGGCGGTTCCCGTCATCGGTCCGGATCGAGCGATCGAGGGCCGACACGATGCCCTCGGTGGCGGTCGGGCTGCCTTCGAAACCGAGCGAGTTGCCGATGGCCACCACCCGCTCGCCCACCTTGAGATCGTCCGATGAGCCGAACTCGACCGGCGTCAGGTCGTCGCGATCGACACGGATGACCGCGAGGTCTTCGGACCGCGCCGTGCCGAGCACCGTGGCGGTCGTCGTGGTCCCGTCCGAGAACTCGACCTCCACCGTCGCAGCGTCACCGACGACGTGGGCGTTGGTGGCGATCCGGCCATCACTCGAGATGACGAAGCCGGTCCCCGTTCCGCGGCCATCGGACGTGGCCGCATCGATGCGCACGACGCTCGGACGCACCGCTTCGACGAGGCCGGAGATGTCGGGCGACGACGTCCCGGTCGGGTCGTCGAGCGATGCCAACTCGGCATCGGAGGCGACGACGGCGACCGGGTCGGGGGTCGAGGCCCGGCCGGCGACCGCGCCACCCACCGTGCCTCCGGTCACGGCGACCAGAGTGAGGACGATCGCTGCGCCTCGACTGAGCCGGGCCTTCGTCGGAGGTGTCGGCTCGGTCCAGGGTGGCGGCCCGAACGACGTGGCGGGCGGACCTTGGACCGGAGACCTCGGTGGAGCTGCGTCGTACACGTCGACGTCCTTTCAGGTGCAGGCGAGTGAACGAGACCGATCCTGCCGGGCGGTTCCTGAAAGGGCCCTGAACCGTGCTGAACGCGCCTTCAGCAAGCCCCGACGAGCGTGGGACCCGCGATCGATCGCTCCTGGCACACTGTCGTCCATGAGGCTGCTGGTCGTTGAGGACGAGGTGAAGCTGGCTCGCTCACTTCATGACGGTTTGACAGCCGACGGCTTCTCGGTCGACGTCGTGCACGACGGCACCGAGGCGCTCTGGATGACCGACATCAACGCATACGACGCGATCGTGCTCGACATCATGCTGCCCGGCACGAACGGTTTCGTCGTGTGCCGCACCTTGCGCGAGCGCGAGGACTGGACCCCCATCCTGATGCTCACCGCCAAGGACGGCGATCTCGACGAAGCCGAAGCGCTCGACACCGGGGCCGACGACTACCTCCGCAAGCCGTTCTCACATGTCGTCCTCGTCGCACGGCTTCGCTCGCTGCTCCGGCGCGGCCCGGACGTTCGCCCGACGGTGCTTCGTGTGGACGACCTCGTGCTCGATCCGGGAAGTCGCATCTGTCGGCGGGGCGAGGAGGAGATCACGCTGACCGCACGAGAGTTCTCGGTCCTCGAGCACCTCATGGGCAATGCGGGGACCACCGTCTCCAAGCAGGACATCCTCGACCATGTGTGGGACGTCGACTTCGCCGGCGATGCGAACATCGTCGAGGTCTATGTCGGTCACCTGCGCCGGAAGGTCGACGAACCGTTCGGGCGAGCGACGATCGAGACCGTCCGCGGGGTCGGCTACCGATTGCGCGAAGACCGCCGATGAACCTGTCGTCATCGGTTCGTGGCCGCACCACCATCCTGGTCACCCTGCTGTTCGCGCTGACCCTGATCGTGACGGGGCTGGCGCTGCTGACCATCCTGCGACGAACCATGATCGACAACATCGACACGGCGTTGGCGCTCCGGGCCGCGGACCTCGGGGCGCTGACCGCGAGTGGCGTCGCACCGCGCGACATCACGATTCCCGACGACGGGACCTCCTTCGCACAGATCATCCTCGATGGCGACGTCATCGCCTCGAGCACCAACGTGCGAGGTCAGCCGCCGGTCGACACACTGACGGACTCGTCGGAGATCACCGTCCGACAGACCTCCGGCGAAGACGAGGACTTTCGACTGCTCGTGACCGAACAGAACAGCCCTGCGGGGCCGGTCACCATCGCGGTCGGAACGACGCTCGCCGACATGGAACAGACGACCCGGGTCGCCGCCTGGACGCTCGCGATCACCGGCTTGGCACTCACCACCCTGGCCGGCGCCGCCACCTGGGCCGTCGTTCGCCGGGCGCTCAGACCGGTTGATGCCATGCGCGCCGAGGTCGCTGACATCAGCGTGAGCGATCTCGACCGCCGGGTCACCCAGCCTGCGACCGACGACGAGATCCGCCGACTCGCCGACACCATGAACGACATGCTCGGGCGCATCGAGTCGGGCACCCGCGCGCAGCGAGACTTCGTGAGCGCCGCATCACACGAGTTGCGCACGCCCATCGCCGTCATCCGTCACATGCTCGAGGTCGCCCGGGCGACCGATGCACCCGACTGGAACGAACTCGTCGACAGCGTCCTGGACGAAGACATCAGGATGGAGCGCCTCGTCGACGATCTCCTGCTGATCGCACGGACGGATGCGGGCGTGGTCGCGAGGGATCGTTGGACTGCGGTCGACCTCGACGACATCGTGTTCGACGAGGTCCGCCGCGTGCCTTCGACCCTCCGAATCGACGTTGCTCGGGTGTCGGCAGGTCAGGTGAGCGGCGACCCCGAGCAGCTCTGCCGGGTGGTTCGCAACCTGCTCGACAACGCCTTGCGCCACGCAACCGAAACCGTTTCCGTCGAACTCGACAGCGTCGACGGACGGGTCATCCTCGCCGTCGACGACGACGGACCCGGTGTCGCCCTGGAGGATCGCCAACGGATCTTCGAGCGATTCGTGCGGCTCGACGAGTCCCGGAACCGGTCCGACGGCGGGTTCGGGCTGGGGCTCGCGATCGTCGCAGAGCTGGTGGAATCCCTCGGCGGCGACGTACGGGTCGAAGCCAGCGAACGACTGAGAGGAGCTCGTTTCGTCGTCACGTTGCCGGACGCCCGAGTCCGATGAGGGTGTGCGGATTGACCTTCAGTTTTTCGTAGTACATTATTCGGGTGCGGACATCCGCGAGTCAGGCCGAGGTCGTCGTCCTCATCAGCCGCAGTCGCGACGAGCACATCATCCACGCCATGCCAATGCGGCCCCAGTATCGGAGGCTTCTCGAACAATGAGTACTGATCCCCACGGACACACCAAGTCGGGCACTCCGCTGACCGACGAACTCATCGAACAGCTGGCCGACGAGGCGGAACAGGGCTACGACGTCGAGGAGATCCTCAGCCGGCGCGGCAAGCGGGGCCGACCACCTCTCGGGTCGGGCCCGTCAACGGTGGAATCGGTGCGACTCGACCCCGAACTCAAGGAACGGCTCGCTCAGAGGGCAGCAGCTGACGGCATGCCCGTTTCCGAGGTGATCCGCGAAGCGCTTCGACACCATCTCGACGCAGCCTCCTGACCGTGACCACACGTTGAGAACGTGTCTCGGGCATTCCGCACCCTGTCTACGGGTCGGAAACCGTCACGTCGAAGGTCTCGCCCAGCACATCGCCGCTCGTGGAGTTCAGGAGCGGCGCAGCTCTGTAGGAGCCTGCACCTATCGGCGCTGTGCCTTCACACAGGAACGTCAGGACCCGCCCCTCCACCATCAGCTCCTGAGAAGAACAACATCGAGAAGCGGATTTCCCTATCCGACTTCTATCGGAGTGGTCCCTGTGTTGCGGATCATCACATCCACAACCGGACTCTCGTCGTCTGCTCGAATCTCAAGGGACTCACCATCAGGAACCTGTGCTTGGACCACCAGATCGTCGACCGTTGAGCTAGATGGTTGCGGTCGCCCGCAACTCTCAGCTTTGTCTTCCAGCTCTGCAACGCACGCAGCTATCGAGAAGACCAGCAGAGAGAACGCGATACTGGAGACGAGCACACGACACGAGGCCAGACGGCTCGGTCCTCATACTGGCAGTGTCACATTTTCGGACGAGCTCGCCGGCAACGCGGCCAACCCAACTGCCGATTCCGCGCTCGTGGTAGCGGTCGATCCGACATCAAGGTAACTTGGCGTCGTGGACCCGGTGATCCTGGCAAGTGCCCGGAAGCACGGGATCGCCGACGACGACATGCTTCACGCCTACCGAAACCCGATCCGAGTATTCGACCTCGATGACCTCACCATGCTGATCGGCCCCGATCAGTCCGCACGCCTGCTGGAGATCGGTGTCGCCCACGCGGAGTCCGTTGACTTCGTGGTCCACGCAATGCCCGCCCGTCCAAGGTTCTTGGAGTAGCCATGCCTCGATCGATTCAGGAGATCCTCGACCACGCCGACGAACTCGCCGGCCGGTTCGAGGACTACGAGCCCGCCGACGGGGACGAACGTTCCGTCGAGGAATACCTGCTGGAACGAGCAACGTTGGATCGGGCTCGCAGTGAGCGCCAAGTGGTCGAGGCCGTGACAGCCGCGCGCGGCAAGGGCTTGTCCTGGCAGCGCATCGGTGCGGTCCTGGGCACGTCGGCTCAGGCCGCCCAGCAGCGGTATGGAGCGGTCGTCGAGTCCGCCTGACCCTCTGCTCACAGGGCCAACCGACGTGCCGCTCTTCGGTAGGGGCCGGGGCGGCCCGAATTCCGGATAGGTGCGCTGGCGGTTCTATCGGCTGAGGCCGCCGACGGCCGGGGGCGGTCGGCGTTGCGACTGCGGCGTGGCGATGCCGGCCTGTTGCTCGAGGTTCCCAGAAGCTGCGTTTGGTACGGCCTCTGCCACCGCTCCCTTTCGTGGTCAGTGGCGACTTGCCGGCTTTGCCAAGAAACCATGCCTGACCTGGATGTTTCTGGCGGAGGGGGTGGGATTCGAACCCACGGGACCTGCAAGAGGCCCGACGGTTTTCAAGACCGTTCCCTTCGTCCGCTCGGGCACCCCTCCTGGGAGGTCCGAGGCTACTCGCCGATGTCAGCCGAGCTCGCTGCGCAGCCCCTGCAGCCAGGCGTCGGCCTCGCGCCAGTTCGACTCGGCCTCTCGGCGCAGCCCCGGGCCGTGTGCGCCGGCGGCCGGATAGCTGCCCAGGAACTTGATGTCCTCGCACTTGGCCCGCAGGTCACGCAGGCAGTCGCCGACCACCTCGTCGGCGATGTGGCCTTCGAGATCGATGAGGAAGCAGTAGTCGCCGAGGCCCTTCTTCGTCGGCCTCGACTCGAGCTTGGTGAGGTTGATGGCCCGGGCGGCGAACTCCTGGAGGATGCCGAGCAGCGAGCCAGGACGGTCGGTGCGCTGGAAGACCACGATGCTCGTCTTGTCGTGCCCGGTCGGGGCCGGAACGCCCGATCGGGTGACCGCAACGAAGCGGGTCCGGTTCTCGGGGTGGTCCTCCACGTCCTCGGTGACGATGTCGAGCCCGTACATCTCGGCGGCCAGGGCGGTACTGATCGACGCCGTCGTGGCGTCCTCGCCGTCGGCCACGATCTGGGCCGCCTCGGCGGTCGAGTTGGCGGCGACCATCGTCACGCCGGGGAGCCGGTCGTGGAGGAAGTTCCGGCACTGGGCCGAGGCAACCGGAATCGAGATCACCTTCTTGATCTGATCGATCCCGACGCCGGGCTTCGCAAGCAGGTTGAGCTCGATCTTCATCTCGACCTCGCGTTGGATGCGCAGGTCGAGATCGAACGCCAGGGTGTCGATGGTGACGTTGACCGATCCCTCGATCGAGTTCTCGATGGCCACGAAGCCCATGTCGACTTCGCCGTCGCGGGTGGCGAACAACACGTCGGCGATCGAGCCGATGGCGTGGAGCTCGGCCGCCGCCAGGTCGGGCTGCGTGAGCAGTGCCATCTCGGTGAACGTGCCGAGGGGGCCGAGGAACCCGACCCGCCGAGGCACTGAAGCTGCGGGTTGGGTCACGGACGGTCAAGATACTGGCGTGGACGACGCTGCCCTCCGCGAAATGCTGGCCGACGTGGCCGCCGGCCGGATCGACGCCGACGATGCGGCCCGCAGCCTGCGTCGGCTCCCGTTCGCCGATCTCGGATTCGCCCGCGTCGATCACCACCGCTCCATCCGCCAGGGGCTGGCCGAGGCCGTGTACGCGCCGGGCAAGTCACCCGAGCAGTGCGCCGCCATCGTCACCGAGTTGCTGGACGGCGGGGACGAACCGGTGCTGCTGACCCGGACCGACGACTCCCAGGCCGACGTGGCGCTGGCGGCGAACCCGGGTGGGGCCCGTCACGGCAGGTTGTGCGTGTGGCGACCCTCGGCCGAGGACGACGGCCCCGACGCGTCGGTGCTCATCGTCACGGCCGGGACGGCCGACCTGCCCGTCGCCGACGAGGCCGACGCGGTCCTCGCTGCGCACGGGGTCAAGGCGGCACGGATCACCGACGCCGGGGTGGCCGGTATCCACCGGCTCCTTGCATCGGCCGACACGCTCGCCGAGGCCGATGCCGTGATCGTCGTCGCCGGCATGGAGGGCGCACTGGCCAGCGTGGTCGGCGGGATCACCGGCGCACCGGTCGTCGCCGTGCCGACGAGCGTCGGCTACGGCGCCGCGCTCGAGGGCGTGACGGCGCTCCTGTCGATGCACGCGTCGTGTGCGGCCGGCGTGACGGTGGTCGGGATCGACAACGGCTACGGCGCGGCGATCGCCACGATGCGGATGCTGCTCGCCCGATGACCGAACGGATCGCGTGGTTCCACTGCTTCTCGGGCATCGCAGGCGACATGGCCCTCGGGTCGCTCGTCGACGCGGGTGCGGACATCGACGAGATCCGCGCCATGCTCCACACGCTGCCGGTCAACGGATGGGCGCTCGACGCCCAGGCCGTCATGCGCGGCGGCATCGCCGCGACCCACGTCACCGTCGTGACCGAGGAGACCTCGGTCGTCCGTACCGCGGCCCACATCAAGGGCCTCGTGACCGAAGCTCGACTTCCCGACCGAGTACGAGAACGAGCACTGGCGACGTTCGACGCGCTCGCGGTCGCCGAGGGCCGCCTCCACCGCAGGCCCCCCGAACAGGTCCACTTCCACGAGGTCGGCGGACTCGACGCCATCGTCGACGTCGTCGGCACGTGCGCGGCGCTCGAACTCCTCGATGTCGACATCGTGGCCGCCTCCGACATCGCGGTGGGGCGGGGCATGATCCGCTCGGCGCACGGCCTGCTGCCGAACCCGGCGCCGGCCGTGGTCGAGCTCCTCCGGGACGTGCCGGTCAAGGGACTCGACCTGTCGATCGAGCTCACCACCCCGACCGGCGCGGCGCTGCTCGCGGCCAACGCCACGACGTTCGGGCCGATGCCGGCCATGCAGGTCAGGGCCAGCGGATTCGGGGCGGGGAGCCGTGACATCGAGGAGCAGCCGAACCTCACCCAGGTCGTCCTCGGAGATGCAACGGCCGAACTCCCCGACGGTCAGCCCGTCGTCCTGCTCGAGTGCAACGTCGACGACGCCACCGGCGAGACCCTGGCGCACGCCATCGTGGCCATCCTCGGAGCCGGCGCTCACGATGCGTGGATCACGCCCATGATCATGAAGAAGGGCCGACCGGCCCACACCGTGTCGGCTCTGGCCGACGTGGCGATCGCGGCCCAGGTCGCCGCGGTGATGGTGTCCGAGACCGGAACACTGGGCGTGCGGGGGCAGCAGATGCAGCGTTGGCCGCAGTCACGCGAGCACCACACCGTCGAGGTCGCCGGACGGCCGGTCCGGGTGAAGGTGAGCGCCGGGCGGATCAAGGTCGAACACGACGACGCCGCCCGGATCGCCGAACTCGAGGGTCTCCCACTCCGAGAAGTGGTGTCGCTCGCCGAGGAAGCCGGGCGGCGAGGTCTGCGCCCCGAGCCAGATCCCGAACCCGACGACGACGCCTCGTGACGATCCTGGTCGACGCCGCCGTCTGGTCTTGGCACGGCAGGAAGTGGGCCCATCTGGTGAGCGACGAGAGCTACGACGAACTGCACGACTTCGCCGCCCAGCTCGGCATCCCGCGCCGAGCGTTCCAGGGCGACCACTACGACGTCCCGACCGAGTATCGATCGCGGGCGATCGAGTTGGGTGCCGAGTCGGTGGACAGCCGCGTCCTGGTGCGACGCCTCCGCGAAGCCGGGCTTCGCCGGCGGCGACCGGTCAGGTCCGAGCCGCCGAGCTGACCTCGGGCGGTTCAGGCCTGGATGAATTCGAGGCGGTTACCGAAGCAGTCGTCGGTGTGGAAGCGGGCGTCGGCGAGTTCGTCGGACCACCGGGCTTCGTGGCCCGCGGCCTCGAGGGCGGCCGCCAGGGCGTGCAGGTCGGACACTCGGAAGGCCGGGTGGGCCTTGCGGGCGGCGATGAACTCGTCCTCGACACCGAGGTGGAGGGCAACCGGCCCGGCGACGAACCAGCAGCCGCCACGGCTCGCCAGCGGCTCGGGCTTCGGGACACGACTGAACCCGAGCACGTCGACGTAGTACGCCTCGGCATCGACTTCGGCGCCTCCGGGCATGGCCAGCTGCACGTGATCGAGCGCGACGATGTCATGGGCCACGGCTGAGGATCTCCCGTTCGGCTCGGAGGTTGGATCGAGCGGTAGCTTCCCACTTCAGGCGCCCCTGCACGGTCCAGAAGAGGTGTTCACGGCCGAGGAACTGGTCGAGGACGCGCGTCCGACCCTCCACCCACGCGGCGTCGTCGAGGTGGGCATACTCGGCCCGGACCTGGCGGCGGTAGCGGACGTATCGCTCAGGTGCTGCCGCCAGGATCGACAGGTCGGCATCGCTCAGGACCGCTGCGGCATCGTTGCCGTCGGGCGGGTCGTGGCCGGTCGTCATCCGGATCAGGTCCACGACGTCGCGACGAACGTCGGGCTCGACTCCCAGTCGTTCGAGCACACGGTCGGCCAGGTCGGCGCTGCGGGCTTCGTTGTCGTCGCCGGTCGGGTCGTAGATGGCGTCGTGGAACCAGACGGCGAATCGGACCGCGACGTCGTCGGCCGTCTCCGCTCCGGCCGCGGCCAGTTCGTCGAGCGCCGCGTGCACCTCGACCAGGTGCTCGATCGAGTGGTAGCGACGGTGCGGTTCGGCGTGCCGGGCGAGCAGGTCACCGATGGCCGATTCGGACCCGGGACCGACCACGCCGACGTCGAGCGCCAGCAGATCCCACCGGTCTCGGAGCGCGTCGATCACGGCCCGAGTCTGCCAACTTCCCGGCCGAATAGCCGCGAACCGCACGCTCCGCCGGGAAGTTGGCGACAGACTGGTGCCGTGGCCGGGCCCTCAGAGATCGAGGCGTGCGACGAGTGCGCCTTCGTCAGCTCGGACTACACCCGTCAAGACCTCCTCGGCACCCTGCGTGCGGTCAGCCCCATGTGGCGAACGATGGTCGAAGGCGTCGACGGCGAGGTACTCGGCCGGCGTCCGGCGCCCGAGGTCTGGTCGGCGCTCGAATACGCGGCCCACACCCGCGACATCACCGGCGTCCTCGCCATCATGGCCGGCTTCGCCATCGAGTTCGACCACCCCGACCTCGACGGTGAGCCGACCCCTCCCGACGGCATGGCTGCACCCGAGGTCCCGCCGTCCATCGAGGTCGCCATCGACGAGGTCGAGTCCGCAGCCGCCCGGTTCCACGATGGCGTTGCCCGGCTCGACGCGGCCGACTGGGATCGAGCCGTTTCGTTGGACGGCCACGAGCGCGACGTCACCTGGATCCTCGGCCATGCCGTGCACGACGCCACCCATCACCTCAAGGACGTGGGCCGAATCCTTCACGGCTTCGGCGTCGGGGCACCCAGCCATCGGGGCACGGTCGCCCAGATCAACACGTCCGACGGAGGCGTGCCGAAGACACCGGTGACCACCGCCGAGGTCGGGCGCCATGGGCTCGTCGGCGACCGGCAGCACGATCGCCGGAATCACGGACGACCGTTGCAGGCGCTGTGCCTGTGGAGTGAAGAGATCATCGGTGATCTGCAGGCCGAAGGTCACCCGATCGCGACGGGACTCGCCGGTGAGAACCTCACCCTCAGCGGCATCGACTGGTCGACGATCCGACCCGGTGTCCGTCTTCTCGTCGGCGACGTGTCGATCGAGATCTCGGCGTGGGCGACGCCGTGCGCCAAGAACGCGCCGTGGTTCGCCGAAGGCGATTTCAACCGCATGAGCCACGACCGCCACCCCGGCTGGAGCCGGGCGTATGCATGGGTGCTCGAAGGTGGCACCGTCCGAGTCGGAGACACGGTCGTCGTCGAACCCTGAAGGCTTCAGCCCGAACGGAGCGCCTTCCACAGTGCCCGGTAGCTCGGATAGGTGTACTCGGGCGTCACCCATCCCGCGGCCACGAGTTCGGCGTGCAGCTTGGGGAGGTTGCGCCACGGCACGCCCATGTCGACGTGATGCGCGAGATGCCAGCCGGTGTTGAACGGCACCAGGGTGGCCCGGGCCAACAGCGACTGCTCGACGTGGTGCGTCGTGAGGCGTCGGTCCTTGGAGCGCATCATGCCGCCGTGTTCGGCGATGGCTCGCAGACGGTTCATGACCCGCCAGACCGTCATCCACGGCAGCAGCCACAGGAACACGAACAGCTCGGGGCGGCCGGCGGCGGTGAACATCGCCAGGATGGCCAGCTGAGCGAGGACGATCCGTCCGGCGAAGGGCCGAGCGGTCTTGCTGGTCAGGGCCATGAACAGACCCTTCAGGTTCTTCCAGCCGCTCTTGCCGAATGCATCGCGCCGCATCTTCCGCCAGAACGAGTCGGCGGGGATCGGGTAGCCGTTGTAGAGATTGAGGTCGGGCTCGTCGGGGCCGAATTCGTCCTTGTGGTGCGCGAAGTGACTCCGCCGATAGCCCTCGAACGGGACGAAGCCCGGATACGCCACGAACCAACGGCCGATGAAGTCGTTGAGCCGCTTGTCGGTGAACAGGAGGCGGTGGGCCGCTTCGTGGCCGAGGATGGCGAACCGCACGTAGGCGGGACCCATCAGGAAGAAGGCGAGGACGTAGCCCACCGGGTTCGACCATGCGATGGCGGCGCCCACGACGACGATGGGCTGCAGCCAGGTGAGGACAAGGCTTCCGACGTTGCGGACGTTGTCGATCCGGCGAAGCTCGTCGCGGAGAGGGCGCAATGCCATGCCTGACGCAGACAGTCGATCGGTCGGTAGCACGTCCGGCAGCGCACTGGGCGGAGGGAGCACGGTGGTCAGCCGTTCGGTCACAGCAGTCACGCGGCGTACCTTACACTCTCGATACACGTGTCTGCCATGCGTAATGCCAACCGACCACAGCTCACCGCACGTTCGCTGATCGCGTCCCTGCTCCTCGGTCTCGATCCGCCGCGGACGACGGCCCAGTTCCTGGTTCGCTCGAACGAACTGTTCGGGGTCAGCGAGGGCACGACGCGCACCGCACTCTCACGAATGGTCGCGGCCGGCGAACTCGCCGCCCAGGGCGGCGACTATGAACTGCAGGGCGACCTCCGCGCCCGGCAGGCGCGGCAGTCCGAGAGCCGACGCGCCGAGCGCCTCGGCTGGGACGGCACCTGGGTGCTCTTCATCATCGACCGCGACCGTCGAACGCCGACGGAACGGGCGGCATTCCGCGAAGCGGCTCGCCGACTCCGGCTGATCGAGTGGCGCGAAGGGCTGTGGTGCCGGCCCGACAACCTCGACCCCGAGCGGCTTCCCGACAGCCGGTCGGTGGTGACCGCACAGAGCACGGCGGTTTTTGGGGCCCGACCCGACGATCCACCGGTCGATCGCTTCGCAACCGAGGCGTGGGCCGCCGAAGCCGAACACCTCGCGCGCGAGATGGCCGAGCTCGAACCGGCCCTCGCCTCGGGTGCACCGGACGCGTTGCAGCGCGGGTTCGTGCTGTCGGCCGACACCATCCGCCACTTCGGTGCCGACCCGCTGCTGCCGGATGAGCTGCTCAGCGAGACCTGGCCGGGCGATGCGCTCCGGAAGTCGTTCGATCACCACGAGATGACGTTCACCCGGACCCACCGGCTGTGGTTCGATTCGGCTCGACGCTCACCCCCCGACTGACGCCGCCTCCGCTGCGTTGCGGGCAGCAGCGAGTTGGTCGAGCTCGACCGCGTTCAGTGTCCGATCGGTGACGACGATCCACCGCAGCTCGCCTGGGTCGTCATCGGTCGCCTCGAGCGCGAAGCCGTACTCCTTCGTGCCGTTGTCGAGGGTGACGACATCGTCGGTCAGAGGCTCGAACTCGTAGTCACCGAGATCGACCATGGACGGTGGCAGCACCTCGGTGTAAGCAACCAGCAGGTCGGGCCGATCAGGCCGGATCTCGACCACGTTCTCCAGCGTGTTCGTGGTGACGTCATAGGTCCACACGCGTCGCAGTTCGAACCCGAGCCCGAAGACCGGTTCGAAGACGATCTCGATCTCGTCGGCGATGGTCGAACCCGTCGTGGCCGACTCGCCGAAGTCGGGTTCGTCGGCGCCCACCGACGATGTCGGGGTCTCGCGGCTGGTGAGCACCGAGGTCGACTCCTCGGGCGCCCCGAAGACGGCCACCAGTGCGCCGACCACCACGAAACCGAGGATCGCCAGGCCTGCCACCACGATGGTCTTCCTGTCGAACGTTGCCTCGTCCATGCCAGTCCTCAGAGTTGCGGCTCGGCACATCGGCTGCAAGCCGGGGCGCATCGGGAAACCTAGGCTGGTCATCTCATGAGCGAACGCCTCTACTTCAAGCAACTCCTCGCCGGCCGCGACTTCGCGACCGCCGACCCGGTTGCCCGCCAGATGGTCAACTTCGTCTATCTCGTCGGCGACACCGAGACCCGGGAAGCCGTGGTGGTCGACCCGGCCTACGACGTCACCGGGCTCATCGACATCATCGATGGCGACGACATGAACCTCGTCGGTGCCCTCGCCACCCACTACCACCCCGACCACGTGGGCGGCTCGATGATGGGCCACACGATCTCCGGGGTCCGCGAGCTGCTGATGAAGAAGCAGGTGCCGGTGCACGTGCAGGCCGACGAGGCCGACGGGGTGACGTTCATGACCGGGGCCACCGACGAGCTCGTGAGCCACCGCTCCTCCGATGTGCTCTCGGTCGGTGCCATCGACATCGAGTTGATCCACACACCCGGCCACACCCCGGGCAGTCAGTGCTTTCTGGTCGACAACAAGCTGATCGCGGGCGACACGCTGTTCCTCGAAGGGTGCGGCCGGACCGACCTGCCCGGCGGCGATGCCGCGCAGTTGTACGAGAGCATCAACACCAAGCTGGCCAAGGTCCCAGACGACGCGATCCTGTTCCCCGGTCACCTCTATTCGGCCGAGCCGAGCGCCACGATGGGCGAGACCCGCAAGTGGAACTACGTGTTCAAGCCCAAGACCCAGGAACAGTGGGTCGCGATGTTCGGCCGCTGATCCCGGTGTCTAGGGACGGACGACCGTGCCGGGCCGGGCTCCGGTGGGCTCGCCGTTCTCGAAGGTGACCTCGCCGGTCTGCACGGTGGCGGCATAGCCGTCGACCCGCTGGACGAGGCGCCGGCCTCCGGCCGGAAGATCGAACACCATGTCGGGTGCGTGCAGGTGCATGGCGTCGAGGTCGATCACGTTGAGGTCGGCCTTCATGCCTTCGGCGATCACCCCGCGATCAGTGAGCCCGTATGCCTGCGCCGTCGCCTGGGTCTGCTTGTGCACGACCAATTCGATGGGGAGTCGCTCGCCTCGGGTGCGGTCGCGCACCCAGTGGGTGAGCAGGTAGGACGGGAACGAGGCGTCGCAGATCAGCCCGCAGTGGGCCCCGCCGTCGGACAGCCCGATGGCCGAAGCCGGATGGCTGATCATCTCGCGGATGGCCTCGTGATCGTTGTCGACGTAGGAGCCGAGCGGTGCGAACAGCAACGCCTTGCCGTCGTCCTCGAGCAGCCAGTCGAGCACGACCTCTTCGGGACGGCGACCCTCGCGCTCGGCCGTGGCCGCAACCGAGGTCTCGGGGGCCGGCTCGTAGTCGGGCGGATCGCCGAGCCGGAACATGTGGGCCCAGTTGTGGGCGAGGAACTGTGCGGTGCGGTCGTGGCTCTGGAACTCCTCGGACAACAGCTGGGCGCGGAACTCGGGGTTGGTGAGCTTCGCCACCCGCTCGGCGAGGGTGACCTTCCAGAGCTCGCGATAGCTGGGGTAGCCCATGAACGGGTTGAACGAGCTCTGCAGGCCGAACAGCATGCCGGTCGGCCTGGCGGGGACCTGAGGGATGACATTGATGCCGGCCCGACGCAGCTCGGACGCATCGTCGAGCGCGCGCCGGAACGCGTCGGGGGCGAAGGGGGTCTGCGCCAACGAGTAGGTGACGGTCAGGCCGCTGAACGAGGCGATGTCGCGCACCCACTCGCGCTCCTCGTCGGTGCCCCCGAGGTCGTCGCTGACGTACTGGAAGATGCCCTTGCCGGCCTCGGCCATGCCGGATGCGATGGCGATGAGCTCGTCGGGGGCCGAGTGGGTCCCCGGAACGAGCCCGTGCTTGGACTTGTGGAGGATGGTGCGGGACGTGCTGAACCCGATGGCACCGTCGGCGATGGCCTGCTGGGTGAGCTTGGACATCTCGGCCAGCTCATCGGCGTCGGGCTCGTCGTGGGCCCGGTCGCCCATGACATAGGCACGCAGGGCGACGTGTGGCATCTGGGCCGCCACGTCGAGCGTGCGCGGCATGGTCTCGAGTGCGTCGAGGTATTCGCCGAAGCTCTCCCACTTCCAGTCGATGCCCTCGTGCAGCGCCGTGCCGGGGATGTCCTCGACGGCCTCCATCAACTCGACGAGGAAGTCCTGGCCGCCGGGACGAACCGGTGCGAACCCCACACCACAGTTCCCCATCACGACCGAGGTGACGCCGTGCCACGACGACGGGGCCATCTCGGGATCCCAGGTGACCTGGCCGTCGTAGTGGGTGTGGACGTCGACCCATCCGGGAGCGACCACGCGCCCGTCGGCATCGATGTCACGGGTACCGGCTCCGAGGTCGTCGCCGACCTCGGTGATGACGCCGTCGTCGACGGCGACGTCGACGTGGCGTTCCGGCGCACCGGTCCCGTCGACGACGGTGCCGTTGCGGATGACGAGATCGTGCATGGAGTCCCCCTGGATTCAGTCCACCGATTCTGACAGCACCCGTGACAGTTCCGCCACCCTCACTGCATCTTCGTCGGGTCGGCGGCGACCTTCTTGCGGACGGTGTTCGCCATGCGCAGCGCCGTCACGACCAGCAGGGCCGCGAACAGACGGGCCGACAGATCGGGATCGAGATCGAGGCTGATCCTCGAGGCGAGGTAGGCGGTTGCGATGCCGGCGATCCCGATGGTGAGCGCAGCTCTGAGGTCGACGTTGTCCTTGGCCCGGTTCCGCATCGTCCCAACGATGGCGGATGGCACGATGACCGCGAGCGACGTGCCCTTGGCGACCACCAGCGGGAACCCGGCGAGCACGGTGAGCGCCGGGACGGTGATGATGCCGCCGCCGACGCCCATCAGACCGGCGAGCAGACCCGCAGCGAACCCGAGAGCGACGAACCCCACCGCCGCCCAGCCGGTCATCGACGGCACGTCGCCAGTTTCCGGCGTTGACACGAGCATGCGGACCGCCGTCGCCAGCAGCAGGACGGCGAACCCGGCCTGCAGCTTGGGCTGGGAGACCCGTTGCAGCAACGAGGTGCCGGCCACGGTTCCGACCAGACCGCCGGCAACCATCGCGGCGGCCGTCGCCCACTGGACCTCGCCTGCGGTTCCGTAGCCGATCGTCCCGGTCGCGGCGATGATCACGATGGCAGCCAGCGATGTGCCGTGAGCGAGTCGCTGTTGGAACCCGGCGATGATGACCAGCGTGGGAACGATGACGATGCCGCCGCCGACGCCGAACAGGCCTGACGTGAATCCGGCGATGGCTCCGACCAGGACGACCCGCCACCACAGGGTTCGGTCGGTCACTCGTTCATCAACGGGAGGTCGAGCAGCGCGTTCTCGACGACCTCGCTGAGTGCGGGGTGGATGTAGATGACCTCGCTCGCCAGCTCCTTGGCCGTCGTGCCGAACGCCATCGCCTGGATGAGCGGCTGGATCACCGTCGATGCGTGGGGTCCCATGATGTGGGCCCCGAGGATCCGGCCCGTGGTCGACGAGGCCAGGACCTTGGCGAAGCTCGTCGTGTCCTCCATCGCCCAGCCGTAGGCCGTGTCGCCGTAGTCGCGCTTACCGATGCAGTAGGGCACCCCCTCGGCCCGGAGTTGCTGCTCGGTCATGCCCACCGAGGCGACCGACGGCGAACCGAAGGCAGCGCGCGGATGGTGGCCGTAGTCGACCTCGATCGGGTCGTCGGGGTTGAGCAGGTTGTGGGCGACAACCCGCGCCTCGGCGTTGGCGAGGTGCTTCAACGGCCAATGCGCCGACAGATCGCCGAACGCCCAGATGCCGTCCACGTTGGTCTCGAGCCGCCCGTTCACGACCACCCGTCCGGCCTCGTCGATCTCGATGCCGGCGACTTCGGCGCCGATGGTGTCGGAGTTCGGCGTGCGGCCGGTGGCGACGAGCATGCAATCGGCCTCGACGCTGAACTCCCCGGCCTCGGCACTCGTGCCCGTGACCGTGAACCCGTGGTCGGTCGGGTTGACCTTCAGTCCGGTCGAGTGGGTGAGGATGTCGAAGCGCTCGCGTGACACCGCGGTGAAGCGCTCGTGGATCTCCTCGTCCTCGCCCGAGAGGAGGCCCGAGCCCCGCGTGATGATCGTGACCTTGGCGCCGAGGCCTTCGAACACGTGACCCATCTCGGACGCGATGACGCCGGCGCCGATGATGACCAGGTGCTCGGGGAACGCGTCGAGCCGCATGATCGAGTCGGACGTGTGGTACTCGATGTCGGCGAGTCCGGCGATGGGTGGGATGAACGGTCGCGAACCGACCCCGAGGACGATGCGATCGGCGGTGATGCGGCGGTCGTTCACCTCGAGCACCCCCGGTTCGACGAACGTCGCGTGACCCTTGATCACGGTGGTGTTGTCGAGCCCTTCCCGATAGTCCTCGCCGGCGGGCGGGATGGGGTCGATCCGGCCGAACACCCGGTCGCGGATGGCGATCCAGTCGGTCCCGCCGAAGGTCGCCTCGACCCCGAAGGTCGAGGCGTGTTTGACGATCTCGGCCACCTCGGCCGAGTAGACGAACATCTTCGAGGGGATGCAGCCGCGGTTGAGGCACGTGCCCCCGAACTCGGCCTTCTCGATGATCGCCATGTTGAGATGGGCGAACCGGTCGTCGGGGATGGTGTTCCCCGATCCGGCGCCGACGATGACGAGATCGAAGTGCTCGGTGGGCATGGCGGGCAATCCTAGGGGCGGGCGCCCGGTGCTCCCCTGGAGGCGCGGTGCGGATCAGCGCTGAGCGGGTCTTCGCCGTTGGTCGCAGGTCTCGTGTCGGTGCCAGTTGGTGCCCATCGGCGGACCGGTCCAGCCGGGGAGGTCGGGATCGGTGGCCCGGAACACGGGACCGTGGTCGACCATGTCGACGCAGTAGTGGCCGCTGTGCATCAGGACGTGGTGGAACCGACAGAGCAGCACGAGGTTGTCGAGATCGGTTGCCCCGCCGTCTTCCCACCACCTGATGTGGTGGGCGTCGCAGTACTGGTGGACGCGGTTGCAGCCGGGGAACGCGCAGCCGCCGTCGCGGGCGGCGAGGGCGCGGCGTTGGGCGCGGTTGGCGAATCGGATCGTGCGGCCGAGGTCGAGCTCGGCAACCGTGTTCCCGTCGGCGTCGACGAACCGGGCGGGTTCGCCACTGATGGCGTCGGCGAACACCAGCCGGAGCCACTCGGCGTCGGTGGCCCAACGCTGCGCCAGCCGAGCTGGGACGAACGTGCCGCCGGGAAGCTCGAAGCGGGGTGCCTCGGAGGTGCTGGTGTCGATCACGACGAACGCTGGCTCGCGCCTTGTCGTCGAGTCGGGCGCAGCTGCGCCACGGCCGACCAGGTCACTCAGGGCCTGGGCCCGTCGGTTCGACTCGGGTCGCCAGGGCAGCGACCCGTCGGGCTCGCGGGGTTCGGAGGCGCGGATCTTGGCCATCTCCTCGTCGAGGGCCGCGAGGAGACCGATGCCGGTCTCGCGGCTCAGGTCGCCGCGGAGCCGGACGCGGTCGCCGACCTGGCCGGCATGGAGCGTGTCGGTGGTGGGGTCGTCGGGTTCGGGCCCGTCGGGGTCGACGACCTCGAGCCAGTGCTCGACGTCGGCTGCCAGTTGGTCGAGCGGCACGTGCTTGGCGGCGTCGACGAACGCAGCTTGGGTGAACACGTCGAACAGATGCCGAGTGCGCGGGGTGAGCGCTCGGGCAATCACCCTCGCCGCTTCGACCGGCACCTCGCCCGCGCACATCGCTTCGTCGAGAAGCGGCAACTCGGCGAGGGTGTTGGCCAACGTGGCCCGCCGTCCGGCATCACGACGGGTCGTTCCGGTGGCGGCGACCAGCCATCCCGACATCGAGGCCACAGCGACCTCACGCAGGTTGGCGATCGAGGAGAAGTCCCGGAGCTCGCGGGAGAAGTGGGCCTCGAGCGAGCTGCGGGCCTCGTCGAGATCACGCAACGCATCGGCCCGCTCGTCGGCGCCGTAGTCGTCGAGCCGGAGGTGCTTCAACGCCGCCACGGCGTTGAAGACGTCGGAGACCAACTGGTGACTCGCGTCGGACGGCGACGACCCCGGATCAGACCCCCACATCCCAGTGTCATCGCAGGCCTCCGGGGCCATCGGGGACTGCGATCGAGTCATACCTCCATCATGCCGAGGGGGTGTGACAGTTATGGACGGGGTGGGGTCAGCCGGCGAGCTCAGAACTCGCCGTGTCGACCCTCGCCGGAACGGAATCGCTCGGCACCGGCCTGGGTCTCGCCGCTGGCGATCGTCGCCCACCCCAGCCGAGCCTCGTTGGCCAGGGCCTCGGGCACCGACATACCCCACTGTTCGTGGGCCGACCGGCGATCGCTGCGCAGACAGAGCTGTGGGAACTCGGCAAGGTGACGCGCGAGGCGCGTGGCCTCCTCGACTGCGGTGCCCGGCTCGCAGAGCACGTTGGCCAGCCCCATCGCCTTGGCCTCGTCGCCGCCCACCTCGCGCCCGGTGAGCACGAGGTCGTTGGCGTGACTCTGGCCGATGAGGCGTGGGAGGCGCACGGTGCCGCCGTCGATGAGCGGCACGCCCCACCGCCGGCAGAACACGCCGAACGTTGCGTCGGTCGCGGCGACTCGGAGGTCACACCAGAGCGCCAGTTCGAGGCCGCCGGCGACGGCGAACCCCTCGACCGCAGCGATGACCGGCTTGTCGAGCAGCAGCCGCGTGGGGCCCATCGGACCGATGCTGATGGCGATGCGGTCGGCCGGCTCGAGGGTGACCTTGTTGCCTCGCCCGGTGGCCACGGCCTTCAGGTCGGCGCCCGAGCAGAACGTGCCCGCAGCACCGGTCAGGACGGCCACGCGCAGGTCGTCGTCGGCATCGAACTCGGTGAACGCCGCGAACAACGCCTCGGCCGTCGGGCGGTCGACCGCGTTGCGGGCCTCAGGGCGGTCGATCGTGACGAGCCGAACCGGCCCGTCGTCGCTGATGTGCACCGTCATGGTGCCCAGTCTTGCAGCACGTGACTGCCGACTGGCCGACCGGGTCGGAGCATCGGTGGGCCGAGTTGCGGTCTTCGATGTGCTCGACGCGGTCGTTGCGTCGCGATCAGCGCACCGCCAGGATTCGGGAGACGCGCATCGACTCATCGACGTTCACGTCCTCGACCGAGCCAAGTGCCCGTCACGACGCCTGGCCCGTTGAGGTCGAAAGCCATCCACGCCGCAGCCGTCTGCGAGTATGCGGCCGGATGGGACCGCCCGATCGCGACACGAGGTCTGAATCTGCGCGACCTCAGGGCCCGGAAGGCGTTGAACTCGACGTGGCGGCGTCGGGCGACTGTGCGCGGATGCTTACTCCGCCGCCTGGCAAGCACGACCGGAGAGAAGACACCACCGCGAGTGACGCCCAGATCGAATGGCTCGTCAAACAACACGCTCCGATGGTGTGGCGCGTGGCGTATTCGGTTCTCCGAGATCGATCGTCGGCCGACGACGTGACCCAGGAGGTTTTCGTGAAGGCCTGGACATCAATGCCCTCGTGGGAGAACGATGTTCCGGTCCGCTGGCTGCGCCGAGTGGCTCGCAACACTGCAATCTCCATGTTGCGTTCGCGGGCACGCCTCGACATCACCGAGAGTTTCGAGACCCGATCGGATCTCAGACCCGAACCGGAGCAGATGCTCGAAGAAAGCGAGATGGCAGAGGCGATGTTCGTCGCTCTGGGACAGTTGAATGAGGAGTCGCGCACCATGATCGTGGTCCAGCACAACGACGGCGCAAGCTACGAAGACCTGGCCCACCTCTTCGACACGACACCGTCGGCAGTGAAGGCGCAGCTCTACCGGGCGCGCCACGCCATGAAGGTCGCGCTGGCGGAGTGGGACCGATGATGCGGCTTCGCATCTCCGATCGCACGCTGCGACGCTGGCTCGAAACCGGCACGCCTCGTCGCGTCGGCCGGCGGCTCCACCACGATCCGGGCCTGGAACGACGTATTCGGTCCCTGAGCGATCTGGATGCTGCCCAAGTCGAGGCGATCAGGATCGCGACCGCTCCCCCGGCCGATCTCGTCAGGACCACCACCCACGGCGTGAAGCGACAACTCAAGGACCGCGGGGTCGTGTCGACCATTGGCGACTTCCTCGGACTCGGCGTCCGTACGGCCGAGGTCTATCTCACCCAGAGCGATTCGCCCGACACCAGGCGTGCCGAATCGAGAGAATCGGACGATTCCTCGGAGAACCTCCGCGACCAGGGCTGACCTCGGGCGTCTGAGCCGATGACGCCATCAACCACCTTCCCAAGGAGTCCGCCATGGCAACTGCCACCGATACCAAGCCCACCCTTTCCGAGACTGGCCTCACCCTCGAGACCGACCGTGGCATCACCACCATCGCTGACGAGGTCGTGGCGAAGCTTGCCGGCCACGCCTGCCGCGAGGTCCCCGGTGTTGCAGAGATGGGTTCGGGCTTCCGCCGCTTGCTCAACCGAGTTCGCCCCGGCGAAGAGCCGCTCTCGGCTGGTGTCAACGTCGAGGTCGGCAAGAAGGAAGCCGCGATCGATGTCGTGATCAAGGTCAACTACGGCAGCGCCATCCCGACCCTCGCCCAAGAGGTTCGCGAGTCCGTCATCGCTGCGGTCGAGAGCGGCACCGGACTCATCGTCAAGGAAGTCAACATCGAAGTCGACGACCTCGTGTTCCCCGACGAGAGCAGCGCCCCGGCCAACCGCGTCGAGTGATCACCCGGTCCCATCTCGGACTTCGAATCGCCGGGCTGGCCGTTGCCGTCACCATGATGGTGGCGGCTGGCCAGCTCTTGGCGGTCAGCTTTGACCGGCAACCCGTGGTCGGGAGCGATCTCGCGGGCCGGATCGAACGTTGGGTGCGCTCGACTCCGTCGTCGGGTGCGGCGATGATCGCCGGCGTGGCGCTCATCGTCGCTGGTCTGTGGCTCGGGGTCGTCGTGTTTCGCTCCCGCGTGAGCAGTGGCAGCGTGATCACCGTGCAGCGGCGCAGGCGCGCCGGCGGTGGTGTCGCGGTTGATCGCCGAACGCTCGGCGATGCCCTCCAACGAGAACTCGGCAAGGTAGATCAGCGCGCCGACGTCGATGTTCACGTTCGGCGCTCAGGACGGATCGATCTCGACGTCGTCTCTCCCGACCCGACGCCAACCGGATCGTCACTCGACGTCCGCGAACGGCTCGACACCATCGTCGCAGAGCGGCACCTCCCGTGCCGCTCCGGACGGATCCGCGCAACACGACCACGAGCGGTGAAGGGCCGGAGACGAGTCCGATGAGGGGTGTCCGCGCCACGACTGCGCTCGTGCTTGCCGCGGCGAGCATCGCCGTGGGTCTTGCGTTGGTGGCCGAAGCTGCCGACGCCACCTCTGGAGCGTGGCGTGACCAGGTTGCCGATGCGTTCGACGAGGTCGTCACGCCGACCTGGCCAGGATGGGCGAGCGCCATCGTCGGAATCGTCCTGGCGGTTCTGGGAGTGGCGATCGTGGCCGCGCACATCGCGCCGCCGAAGAGAGGACTCAACATCATGCACGAGGTGAGCTCAGGGACCGACGGCCTGACCCACGTTCGGGGACGAGCAGCGATCGCCGCAGCTCGCTACGAGGTCGAGAAGATCGAAGGCGTTGTGGATGCCGCGCCCACGCTCGACAAGAAACGCATGCGCATCGAGATTCGCGTTGACGACCGCGCGGACCTCGAGCTCGTGACCACCGAGGCGCAAGGCTTGCTCGGAACCCCATTCTGGATCGACCTCGGCCTTGCCGACTTCGCCATCGACATCGTGGTGGTCCACCACCCCAACCCTCCGCGCGTCCGATGAGTGACGCCGTGAAAGGCTTCCACATGCCTCGTTCGAAAGCGCTGATCGGTGCCATCATCGGTGCGGCGCTCGCCATCCTGATGATCGTCTTCGACGCCGGAGCACTCATCTTCGTCGGCAGCCTCGCGGCGGCCGGATGGCTCATCGGCACCGTGCTCGATCGCCCCGACGCCATCATCTCGCTTCTCCAGCGGCTGCAGGAGCGCTGACCCATCCACGCCAGAAGATCTGCGATCAACGAGGCTGACAATGACGTCTGATTCTTGGCCCTTGGCCGTCGCAGCCATCTCGGGCGGCATCATTGTCGGTGCGGTTGCGGGTCGTGGCGCACGCGCCTATCTCTCGAGCGAGAAGCGGCGGCGCACGCTCAACGACATGGCGCCCATCACCGGCGTCTTTCTCTTCTGGATCTCGGTGGCGGCCGGAATCATCCTCGCCGTCGCGGCCACGAGCCCCGACACGCTCGAACCGCTTCCGACGCGCGTGCTGACGTGGTTGCCGAACGCGTTGATCGCCGGACTCCTGCTCATCGTCGGCTATGCCCTCGGAGCGACCGTGGGCGCCGCGGTCGGGCAGGCCGCATCGCGGGCCGGAGGCCGCCGACAGCCGGCGCTCGAGCAGACTGTTCGCTCGGCGATCTTCGCCGCCGCCGCGGTTCTCGCTTTGGGGCAACTCGGCGTCAACACCACGATCCTGAACATCCTGATCGCTGCGGCGGCGTTCGGCCTCGCAGGCGCACTCGCAGGCATCGCCATCGTCGGGTCGAAAGCGATGGCCCGCAGCATCGCGACGGGTCGCGCTCTGGCTCCGCAGTTGCCCGCGGGGCAGGTCTTCCGAGCCGCCGGGCTCGAAGGCTCAGTCGTCGAGGCCGGAGCAACCCACCTCGTGGTCGAAGGGGCCGACAATCGGCGACTTCTCGTCCCCTGGAGCGAGTTCGAGGACGTTCCGATCGAACTCCTCGACTGAAGCCGACTCGACCAGTTGCCTCTTGGAGTCTCGTCAGCCTCGTTC
>CAVPHU010000009.1:0-15624 GCA_963704815.1 uncultured Acidimicrobiaceae bacterium | reverse complement strand
GCCGCACGCCACCAGCCCGAGGTACGACCGAGCCGCGCCTACCGCTCGAACCAGTCGCCGCTCGCGATTCGTGGCAGCTCTGCGTCGAGGCGCGGTATCTCCGACTCGGCCATCACGTAGATCCACGCCGCCACCGGGCCTGCATCGGTGGCGACCTCGACGACGACCCGCTCGTAGAGGTTGCCGTCCTCCTCGGGGACGTGACCCTCGAGGTGATCGAGTCCGGCGAGCACCTGGGCGAAGATGGCTTCGTCGATCTCGAACAACTCGCCGGTCACGGCACCTGCCGAAGGATCGAGCACCAACATCGGGTAGGCACCGTGGTTGTCCCACATGATGCCGCCGTCAAGGGTTGCGGGCCCGACCGAGGTGAACCGACCGGCAAGCCATCGATCGTGGAACCGCCCGCCGACCCGCAACGTCCCGTAGACGAACACCGGGAGGTGGCGAGTCGGCGGCGTCGACATCGCTACGACTCAACCACAGCACGCCCGACTCCCAGGTGGCGTGGCCGCGAACCGCACACTCAGCCGGGAAGTTGCAGTGGGTCAGGCGACCTCGAGAATGCCGTAGGTCGAGCAGAGCCCGCTGCTCACGATGGCGATGAAGGTGGCGATGAGCAGCCATGCCACCCGTCGCCGCCAGCCGGTGAGGTGGATCGACGACGCGGTGGCCGGCATGTACCACTCGGGCAGCAGGCCCTCGGCCCCGTCGTCGTCGCCGACCATCCGGGCGAACGGGATGGCCGAGTCGGGCACCACGGTGTCGGGGTCGGCGGCCAGCGCTTCGTAGGTGAGCTCGTCGAGCCAGCCGTCCTCGCCCGGCATCTCCGGCGAATCGACGAGGGTCACGGATTCGACCCTACGTCGCCCCCGGCACCGATGGTCACCCGCAACACAGAGTTCACCGCTTGTTTTCAGCCTGCGGTGGCTCAGGCTGGGTGGGTCAGGCGGTCGGCAGCCAGTCGGCGATGGCTTCGCCGATCTCGTGCGGACTGTCCTCCTGGACGAAGTGGATGCCGGGCACGGTGATCTCGGTCTGGTTGGGAAACGTGCGGCAGAACTCGAGCTGCGGGCCGGTGAGGATGGCGCCCGGTTCGGCGTTGACGAGCAGCTTGGGCACGTCCGAACTCGCCAGCCAGTCGCCGGAGCCACGAATGATCTCGATCACGTCGGCCGGTTCGCCGTCGAGCGGAAGCTCGCGCGGCCAGGTGAGCGTCGGACGACGGTGCTCGGGCTCGGTGAAGGGCTGGCGGTAGACGTCGTGCTCCTCGTCGGTGAGGCCACGGAGGATCGACGACGGGAGCACGGCCTCGACGAACAGGTTCTTCTCGATGACCATCTCCTCACCCGCCGGAGAACGAAAGCCGCGGAAGATCTCGCTGGCCATCTCGGGCCAGTCGTCCCAGGTCATCGGACGGACGATCGCCTCCATGTAGGCGATTCCGGCCACCCGTTCGGGATGGCGGCTGGCCCAGTCGAAACCGAGGGCCGATCCCCAGTCGTGGATGACGAAGGTGATCTCGTCGCCGAGATCGAGTCGATCGAACAGCGCGTCGAGGTACTCGCGATGCTCGACGTAGCGGTACGAGCCGGCACCGGTGTCGTCGAGCTTGTCGGAGTCGCCCATCCCGATCAGGTCGGGCGCGATGCAGCGCGCCGTTCGACGACACGTGCGGGATGATGTTGCGCCACAGGTACGACGAGGTCGGGTTGCCGTGGAGGAACACCACCGTCGGGCCCTCGCCCACCTCGTGGAAGGCCATCTCTTTGCCGTTCACGGTCTCGTACTGCTTCGACAGTGGCTCGGTGCTCAGGGGTTCGGTCAAGGAGTCGCCTCCAGTTCAGCGGGCGGGGATCGGGTGCACGGTCATCCCCGATGGTCTAGATGATCTCGACCGCCCGTCCATCCCTGACCAGAGGGACCCAGTCGTTCACCGGGCTCGGGGCGCCGGTGGCCTGCTCGGTGTGGTCGACGGTGCCGGCAGCGGCGAAGTGAAACACCATGGCGGCTCGGATGCCACCGCTCTCGTTGTCGGTCGAGCGGTGCATCAGGTGGCTGTCGAACACCAGGAGGTCGCCAGGGTGCATGAGCACCGGCACCGAGGCCGACATGTCGTGGTCGACGATCTCGACGTAGCCGTAGTTCGCGCCCGGCCGACGATCGGGCACGTGCTCGTGGACGGGTTCGGCCTGCGACCCGGGCAGGACGTGGAGGCAGCCGTTGGCGAGGGTGGCCTCGGTCACCGCCAGCCACAGGCCCACCACGGGCCGGGCCGGCTCGAACGGGAAGTAGTGGGAGTCCTGGTGCCACGGCTGACCCCAGGCCCCGGGGTTCTTGAAGATGAACTGCGACAGGAAGCAGTCGACGTCGTTCCCGAGACGGTCGACCAGGACGTCGACCACCTCGGCGGACCGGACGAACGAGGCGAACGCAGGCCTTCGGTGGAGCTTGAAGACCTTCGACGTCATCTGCTCGGGCGTGCCGCCGGTGCCGGCGAGGTTGGCCTCGGGCATCACGAGCGTGCCCTCGGCCTCCCACGTCCCGGCTGCCGTCCGAGCGAGGCCGACGACATCGTCGAGCATCGCCTGGCCGACCGCTGGATCGGCGAACCGCTCGACCTTGACGAACCCGTCGTCGTCCCATGCCACCGGCAAAGCCTGGGTCGTTCGTGGCCGATCGTCAAGCGATCACGGGGACGTCCCCCCGTCGCCACCGATGCGTGACCGACCTACGCTGACGCCGTGGCCACGGACGGGAGCTCCGTGGGCCGGGCGACGGTCGTCGGCGGTGGTCCCGCAGGCCTGATGGCTGCCGAGGTGCTGGCGAACGAGGGCCTCTCGGTGTCGGTCTACGAACACAAGGCGTCGGTGGGTCGGAAGTTCCTCCTCGCGGGACGCGGCGGGCTCAACATCACCCACAGCGAGCCGACCGAGGACCTGCTTCGTCGCTACGGCGCCGGACGCGCTCACCTCGAGCCTGCGGTGAACCGATTCGGCCAGGCCGACCTCCGGGCCTGGTGCGCAGAGCTGGGCGAGCCCACCCACATCGGATCGAGCGGCCGGGTGTTCCCTGCGTCGTTTCGGGCCACGCCGTTGCTCAGGTCCTGGCTCCGTCGGCTCGATTCGCTCGGCGTCGAGTTCCACGTTCGCCACCGCTGGGAGGGCTGGTCGGACCGAGCAGACCGCTTCACCGCCCCGGACGGGACGACCACCGACGTCACCGCCGATGCCACGGTGATGGCGCTGGGTGGAGCGAGTTGGCCCCGCGTCGGCTCGGACGGCTCGTGGGTCACCTCGTTCGAGGCCAAGGGCATCACGGTCGAGCCGCTGGTGGCGGCCAACAGCGGGGTGCGGATCGACTGGACCGAGGCGTTCGTCGATCGGTTCGCCGGAGAGCCGTTGAAGAACGTGGCGGTGTCGGTCGAGGACGTGCCCGTTCGGGGCGACGTGATGGTCACCGACGACGGGTTGGAGGGCGGTCCGGTCTACGCCCACTCATCGGCGCTGCGGCAGTGCTTCGCCGATGTCGGTTCGGCAATGGTGGCGGTCGACCTCTGGCCCGATCTCGACGCGGCCAGCCTGATCGGGCGATTGTCGCAGCGCCGACGACCGAAGGACTCCGCGACGAGTTGGCTGCGACGCTCGGGATTCCCACCGGTGGCGACGTCGCTCCTGCGCGAGGCGACCGGCAACGACCTGCCCACCGACCCGACCGGCATGGCGGCGCTGGCGAAGGCCGTTCCGATCGAGGTCGTGGCGATGATGCCCATCGATCGAGCGATCTCGACCGCGGGTGGTGTCTCGTTCGACGAGGTCGACGAACGGTTCATGCTCCGGAGGGTTCCCGGCTGCTTCGTCGCCGGCGAGATGCTCGACTGGGAAGCGCCCACGGGCGGCTACCTCCTCCAGGCGTGTTTCAGCACCGCGGTTGCGGCGGCCCACGGCGCGGTGACCTGGCTGCGCGAAGGTTGAGCGTGCCCGCTGAGTTGCCCGAGAACCTCGACCACGTCCGCACCACCGACGTCTTCGACGCCGACACCGTGCCTGGCGGCCTGCTCCGCGCCCACCGCATCGCCGATGGCGTGTGGGGGCGAATCGTGGTGCACGCCGGCACCCTTCGCTTCGTCTTCGAGGACGACCCTGACCGGAGCGAAGACCTCGACGCGGGTGCATCGTTGGTCATCCCGCCGTCGACCCCGCACCACGTCGAACTGGGCGACGGCGCTCGGTTCGCGGTCGAGTTCCACCGTCCACCTCGCTGACGGCGACCGACTCGCAGCCGGCGACCGTCGTCGAGCAGTGACTACGGATGGCGACAATCGCCTCGTTATCGTCGCGTCGTGGTCCGGGGGTTTCGTTGCCGATGATGGTCGCCCACTCAGGCGTCGAGAGCGTCGCGTCCAACCCGTGGATCATCGGCACGGTGCTCGTGGTCACCGTCGTCGGAGGTTTCTTCGGATTCCGGTGGCTGTTCGGCGCGAAGGCCCGCGAGGACGGAGCCACGCCGCGGCCCACCTGGCTGAAGATCGGCCTCCCGGCGCTGCTGGTGCTCGTGCTCGCCGGCGCGTGGGTGACCAGCGATCAGTGGCTCTGGCTCCTCGAGGACGGGTCAGTGCAGTCCGAAGGGGTCGCCGCACCGACGCTCACCGTCGCGCCAGGCGAGACCCTCTTCCGGATCAGCGAAGGGTCCGAGGTCACCTATGCGGTGGAGGAACGACTGGCGGGTTCGACCAAGACGGCGAGCGGTTCGACGGCCCTGGTGGCGGGCGACATCGCCATCGACCTCGACGATCCCGCCTCGGCCCGCATCGGAACCGTGGTGGTCAACATCGAGGCCTTCGAGTCCGACTCGGCGCTGCGCGACAAGCGCATCCGCCACGACTACCTCGAGTCGACCGAGTTCCCCTACGCCGAGTTCACGCCGACCGACATCCAGGGGCTCCCCGCCACCGCGGACGAGGGCACCGACACCGACCTCACGATCACCGGCGACCTCACCGTCAAGGAGACGACCGCGACCGAGACGTTCACCGGCACCGCCCGTCTCGACGGCGACACCCTCACGGCCAGGGTGAGCGCCGACATCGAGATGTCGACCTACGACGTCGGGCCGATCGCCATCTCGGGCCTGGTGTCCACCGGCAACGAGGTCGAGCTCACCTTCGATCTCACGGCCGTCGAGACCGACCCCGGCGATCCGAGTGTGCTCGTGGCTGCCGACCCGGCCGCGGACATCGAGCCAGCCGCAAGCGGCGGCATCTCCTTCGCTCGCGACATCCAGCCGATCCTCGAGTCCAACTGCGCCTCGTGCCACAGCGACGACGGCATCGGCGAGGACACGTTCCTGCTCTCGACCGCCGGGCACGCCGCCGAGGTGGCGCCCGACCTCGCCCTCGTCACCCAGGCCCGGTACATGCCGCCGTGGCCGGCCTCGGATGCCTCGGTCGACTTCCAGCACGACTGGTCGCTCACCGACGAGGAGATCGAAGCCGTGGCCGCCTGGGCCGAGGCCGATGGTCCGCTCGACGTGCCCGACCGACACCCTGCTCGAGGCGAAGGAGATCGACCTCCGCGAGATCGAACGCGATCACGTGCTTCCGGGCGAGGGCTACGCCGGCACCGAGGAGTACCCCGACGACTACCGGTGCCAGATCTATGACATCCCCGAGACCGGCGACGCGACGACGTGGCTCAAGAGCTTCGACTTCGAGCCCGACCAGACCGAGGTCGTCCACCACGCAGTGATCTCACTGGTCGAGGCCGAAGCCCGGGCCGACGCCGAGGCGCTCGATGCGGGCGACCCCGCCGCAGGATGGCGCTGCTTCTTCAGCGGGACCCTCGGCGCGGGCAGCCAGATCGCAGCATGGGCGCCGGGTCAGCAACCGGTCGAGTACCCCGACGGGGTCGGCGTGCCGGTCGAGCCGGGCGACTTCCTCGTCGTCCAGATCCACTACCACTACGACCACGAGTTCCCGGTCGACCGGTCGGCGATCGTGCTCGACACCGCCTCTGACGCCGAGCTCGCCGCCGCCGGCGGGACGTTCGAGCCGGTGAACTACCGGGTGTACCTGGCCCCCGCAGAGATCCCCTGCACGCCTGCCGAGCAGGGGCCACTGTGCGACCGCAACGCCGTGCTCGAACAGATCCGCGAGCGCTACGGCTTCGCCGATTCCCTCATCGGCGACGGCCTGCTCGCCAGCTGTGGGGCGACCCTCGAGGAAGAGCTCGCCGACACCGACGGCACCGCCGATGCGAGCTGCGATCGCCGGGTGTCCAACCCGGGCACGATCGTTGGCATCTTCGGCCACATGCACGAGTTCGGCGAGTCGTTCCGGATGACCCTCAACCCGGGCACGCCTGACGAGCAGATCCTGCTCGACATCCCGTCGTGGAGCTTCGACTGGCAGTTCGACTACCGACCAGCCGAGGCCATCGTGATCGACCGCGACGACACCCTGCGCATCGAGTGCACGTGGCGTCGCGATCTGGCGCCGATGCTCGAACCCCGACACATCACCTGGAACGAAGGCACCGACGACGAGATGTGCTACTCGGCCGTGGCCACCACGGCCGAGTAGCACCCTCACCGTGCTGGCCTGCTGCATTCGGTAGCTTCACGCCGACACAACGGACGACACCACAGGATCGGTCATGGACGAATTCATCAACGCCTACAAGACAGCGCTTCAACCGCTACGCCGACTTCAGCGGTCGGACCTCGGTCGGCGGCTTCTGGCGCTTCGTCGCCACCAACTTCGTCGTCTTCTTCGGCCTCGGCATCCTCGCGAGCGTCGTCGACTTCTTCTTCATCTTCTACGCGCTCTACGGCCTCGCCGTGCTGATCCCTGGCCTCGCCATCGCCGTACGCCGACTCCACGACACCGGCAAGTCGGGCTGGACGATCCTGATCGGGCTGATCCCGTTCGTCGGCTTCATCATCATGATCGTGTTCTACGTCCAGGCCAGCGACGGCCCGAACACCTACGGCGCCGGGCCGGAGGACTGATCCCGCTCGATCACGCGGCGCTCGCAGCAGCTCGGTCGGGAAGTCGGCCGGCTGCCAGCCCTCGACCAGCGTCGTCCCGTCGAGGTCACGGACAGGACGGTCGAGCGCGCGCAGCAACGACAACGAGTAGGTGACCTGACCCGTGAGGGTCGCGGGGTCGCCGGTGAGCAGCGCGAGCGCAGCCTCGGTCATGGTGGCCATCGGCTCGAGGATGATGTCGGTGCGGTGCTTGAGGTCGCTCATCATGGCGTCGGCGCCCTCGGTGACGACGGCGTACTCGGGCGCGAGGGTGTTGGCGCTGACGCCGGTGCCCTCGAGCTCGAGTGCGGCGCCGACCGTCGAACGTTCGAGCCACGCCTTCGATCCGCCGTAGGCCGCGGCGCCACCGATGCCGACATCGGCGAACGGCGGACCGTCGGGTCGCACCGACGAGGCGCTCGAGATGTTGAGGATCGACCCGGTGCCGCGGTCGATCATGCCTGGGAGCACGGCTTGGGCGAGAAGCCACGGTGAACGCACGTTGACCCGGTACGAGAGGTCGATCCGCTTCACCGGGATGTCGGCGTACGGGATGTAGAAGCAGGCCGCGGCGTTGTTGACCAGGTGGGTCACCGGCCCGAGCTCGGATTCGATCTGACCGACGAGGTGACCGGCGTCGAAGTCGTCGGCCGCGAGGTCGGCCACGAACGCGGCGGCTCGCCCGCCGGCGTCGTGGATCGTCTCGACGGTGCCGGCCAGCGAGCCGCTCAGGTGGCTGGTGCCCTCGGTCGCGGTGCGAGCCACGCAGGCGACCGCCATCCCCTCGGCCGCCAGCCGACGAGCGATCCCCGCACCGATGCCCCGGCTGGCGCCGGTGACGACCACGACTTCGTCGGCTCGGTCGGTGCGGTTCATGTCGTCGACGATCCCCCGTTGAGCTCGATGGTCTGACCGGTCATCCATGCGGCTTCGTCGGATGCCAGATACACGCAGAGGGCCCCGACGTCGGCCGGTGTGCCCAGCCGGCGCACCGGCACACTGCGGGCGATCGAGGCCAGCATGCCTTCGTCGGCCGCCACGTTGTCCATCAGGCCCAGGGCCACGGTGTTGACGGTGATGCCGGCACTCGCCTCTTCGAGGGCCAGGTTGCGCATGAACGAGATGGCACCGCCCTTGCCTGCCCCGTAGGCAGCGACCCCGAGGCCGACGCCGGCGGTCCCTGCTCCCGACGAGATGGTGACGATGCGCCCGTGGCCGCGTGGCACGCATCGTCGGCACGACATGACGGCAGCACGACATCACGGCCCGCGTGTTCAGCGTGAGCAGCGGGTCCCAGTCCTCGGGGTCGCTTTCGCGGAAGGGCCCGACGGCCATGTCGGAGGGAACACCGGCGTTGTTGACGAGGATGTCGACCGGGCCGAAGTCGGCGAGGGCCGCACCGACCGCGTCGTGGTCGGTGACGTCGAACGCCGACGGTTGTGCCGACAGGCCGTCGTCGGCGAGTTGCGCCGCAGCATCGGCTGCCCGTTCGGGATCGAGGTCGTTGACCACGACGGTGGCGCCGTGCTCACCCAGGGCCCGGGCGATGCCGAGCCCGACGCCCCGACCGGCGCCGGTCACCAGTGCCTTTCGTTGCGAGAGGTCGAAACGCATGGACGGCGACGGTACTCCGGCTCCTCGCCACGACGGGCGGGCGGCGATCAGGTGGTGCCGAAGAAGCCGACCGAGATGGTCTGGTTGCCCGACTCCTCGAGCGCCAGGACCTCGAGCTCGTAGACCGTGTCAGGCTGGAGCCACTCGGTCGGCACGCTCAGCGATGTCGTGTCGCTGTCGACGTGAACGTCGTAGATCGGTCGGGAGTTGCCGTCGGGGTCGTCGAACTCCTCGGTCGTCACGATCACCTCGTAGCCGGTGATGTCGACCGGGTCGCCGTCGATGGTCTCGGTGACCGGGTCCCAGGTCACGACCAGGTCCGACCTGGGCACCAGGCTGTCAGCGGCGGTCTCGGCATCGTCCGCCAGCGTCGGCTCGGTGATGGTCGCCGGCGCGGGAATGGCGTGGGTGAAGCGGGCGGTCCCGATGCGTGGTGTCCCCTCGAAGTCGGTGCCCGAAACCGTGTAGTCGCCCTCGGGGAAGTCGGCCTTCAGGTCATCGATGGTGTACTCGTCGGCCGGTGGCTCGCGAGACTCGAAGAAGAAGTCGGACACCGCCAGGTCGTGGAGCTGACCCTGTGGATCGACGAGCCAGATCTGATTGCCGTCGGGATCGACGAGGCACAGCTCCCGCCACGCCTCGCCCCCGAAGATGCCGTGGAAGCCGGTGTCATCGTCGGTGGCGTTGTGCTCGATGTAGACCTTGGCCACCTCCCACTCCTCGCCTTCGGTCGGGCAGGCGACGTCGTCTGCGTTCACGACGTCGACGGTCGGATTGGCGGACGGATCGGGCGTCGCAGGGTCGCTCGAAGAACCACAGGCTGCGAGCCCCAGGGCGAGCACAGTGAGCGACACGAGAGAGAAGAGGCGGCGGGGGTGCAGTCGTGAGGTCATGGCCCGACCGTGCGAGACGACCGCTGACCGCAGGCTGACTCAGGGATGACGCGCCGGGGCGGTTCGGTCAGGACCGGCGCTGATTCAGCCCGGCGGTGTTGGAGTAGAGGATCTTCTCCCAGTCCTCGGGAGCGACACCACCGAGGTCGCCGAGGATGTCGCGCGGGTGCTCGAGGCCTTCCATGTGCGGCCAGTCCGACCCGAAGATGACCCGATCGGCACCCATGTGGTGTACCACCTCGGCCAGGTCGTCTTCCCAGAACGGGTTGATCCAGACGTGACGACGGAACACCTCGGCGGGGTCGTCGCCGTAGTAGCCGGGCAGGCGATTCTTCGACTGGTCGACCTTGCGGAACAGGTCGGCCAGGAACTCCGAGCCGTTCTCGATCGACGCCACCCGCAGGTTGCCGAAGCGCTCGAACAGGCGGTCGTACACCAACGTGAGCAGGAAGTCGTAGATCGCCCGCTCGGGATTGAGGCTCACCACGGTGGGGCGCTTGCCGCCGCCGATCGTGTCGAGGAACGAGGCGCGCGGGTATCCGTTGGTCGAGTAGCCCGAGTTGCTCACGTGGGCGACGACACAGATGCCGGCTTCGTCGGCCCGGGCCCAGAACGGGTCGAACACCGGGTCGGCCGGCGACCGGGGCCCATCGGCCGTCCACACGGCCGCCGGCCGCATGACGACGATGCGTGCGTCTCGATCGAGCGCCCATTCCAGCTGGCGGCATGCCCATTCGACATCGGCGAGCGAGATGTAGGGGGCCGCGAAGATCCGGTCGGCATACGCAAGTCCCCAGTCCTCGTCGACCCAGCGATTGAACGCCTCGAACGTGGCGCACATCGCTTCGAGGTCACCTTTCAGTCGGTCCTCGTAGAGCACTCCGAGGGTGGGGAACAGCCAGACACCTTCCAGGCCCTGGGCATCGAGGCAGGCGAGCCGTGCCTCTCGGTCCACGTACTCGACCGGGAGTGGCTCGACGCGTGACCGGATGAGTTCGGCGGCCGACATGCCCCGCGGGTTGCCCTGGTAGTACTCCCGCAGCGACCCGGGACTGGCGACGGGATCGAACGTGGGGTTGGTCACCTGGCGATCGACACGTCCACCGACCAGATGGTGTCGTCGCCCGTCCATCTCGACCCACTGGACACCGCGCGATCGCAGGTGCTCGGGAAGGTGGCGAGTGAAGGCGTCGGCAGCCTCGTAGTAGTGGTTGTCGCAGTCGAACAGGGGCCCGTCGTAGACGCTCATCTCGCTCCTCGTGCTGCGGCGACCCTCGAGAAGACCATGGTCACACACTTCGGCCTGGCGCTCACGCGTCCCACGACCCAGCCGCACTCGGCCGGGACGTCGGTCGGTGGACCCTGTGAGGCCGCGTGCGAACCCTGAACGGACTGGTCGGGAGGGCGAACTCCCTGCGTCAGGTTTCTGATGGTCTCTCTTCGGCGCCGGAGCGGATCAACTCGACGGACACCGCGACCGTCCAGACCAAGGTGCCCAGGAACGAGATCGTGCCGGGGACATCGAAGAAGCCCCCGCTGTCCCCACTGAACGTCCACAGCGAGGCGATGACGCCGGCCAGCGCCAGCACGACGCCGAGCCACCCGATCCACACCGCCATCACTCCCGACCGAAGGATCACCACCGATGCCCCGATGAGGAAGATCGCCGCAGCCCAGTTCATCATGGCGAAGAAGACGATCTGGTCGAGGGCATTGAGCGCCAGCACCGTGCCGTCCGACAGCTCGGCGAGGACGTCCTCCTGGGCGAGGACGCCCCAGAACGTCAGCCCGACCAAGCCGACGGCCGCTTGGATCGCAGCGCCAGCGAACATCACCCGCGCCCACATCCCGCCAGACGCGCGGTCTGCCGGGCCGAGCACGCTCCTCAGACCCGAGGCGAAGATGATGAAGAAGACCACGAAGGCCAGCGGCGCTCCGTAGTTGAAGAGGTTGATGGTGTCCGCACTGTCGGTGAAGTACTGACGGACCTCGTCGGCCGAGTCCGTGATCACCGGGCTGTCGAAGATCGTCAGACCCAACCCGAAGAACACCACGACCTGGGCGATCCCGGCGTAGCCGGCGATCTTCCTCGATGACACCGATTCCATGTGCAGCCCCCTGTTTGGCTGCGGACCGTAGCCCACCTCGGCTGCTCGGTCCGCCAGGACCGGCCATTGCGGTCGAGGGGATGAGTTGGTTGGTTGGTTGGTGGGCGAGGGGGGACTTGAACGGTGAACCGAGGGATTTTCGATCGGTGCTGATCGATGCCGAAAAGTGCCGTTGAGCTGGGCTTTTGTGTGTTAGGCATGCTGAACGATGTTGGTTCGAAATCGCTCGATCTCTACCCGTTCGGTAGAGATCCGGTAGAGAAATCGGTAGAGACGCCCACCCCCTTCGGTCGCCTCGATTTCACTGTTGTCTGCGACAGGCAACACGGTCTCCTGGACAACACGGCGGAGGCGTGCGGGGATGAGTTCTACGCTGGCCCGCGAGATGTCGACCCACGCCCCGAGCCCGCTCCGAACGAGAGCTTTCGAGCTTCCCGTCGAGGCGCTGCTCCGGCGCGGCAAACCGCACCTGCCCTACGGCGAGCAGGTCATCGACGACCTCACGCCCGAGGAGGCCGAAGCCTTCCTCGACGCCGTCGTGAGCTGACCTTGGCAGCGGCCAAGTCGGGGAACGCCTCGGGTCTCTCCTCGGCTCGTGCTACGCCTCGACGGCGCGGCGAGCGTGGCCCACCAGACGCTTCGCCCGAGCCACCATCCTACCCGCATCGCCAGCAGAGACGAACGTCATGCCGTACTGCGAGTCGTCCTTTCGGTTCAGGAGACGCTGAAGATCCTCGGCCATGTCGGCGCCACGCGGCTCGACGATGCCAAGAGCTCGACGGCCTCGACGTGGGACTGGCCCGCGGCGGCACCGAGACGTGCGCAACAGGCGGCATCGGACGCCGCGATGGCGGCGAGGACCGCGAGTGATGCGGCGACGCCCGGCGTCGCATCGTCGCTGTCGTCGTCGACGATCAGTTCGGCGGCGAGGAGGAACGACTCCGCCTGGGCGAGGCGGTTGCGTGCGTCGTTGCGGTCGCACGATTGCGTTCGTGCCTTCGGTCGAGCCATCACGCCACCTTCCCGAGGACGTTCCGTCGCCGATGATCACGACGAGATCCCGAGTCCATTCGGCGAGGATCGGCTCGTTGGAACGCCGTAGTCGTGCGATCTCCTTCGGCGTCCGACCGATGACGTGGGCCCGGTTGCCTGTCCACCGTCGGATCTGCTCAGCGAGATCGTCGACGCTATCGTCGAGGTCGGGATCGTCGGAGACGACGAGCACGTCGATGTCGCTGCTGGCGTGACCGTCACGTCTGGCGGCCGAACCGAACATGCCGACCAGCGTCGGGGGCATGGGCCACTCGTCGACCGCGGCTCGGATGCGGCTGGTCAACTCGCCGTGGAGGCTGGCGAGCAGCTCCACCGGCGGCCGCGATGTGGTCTCGGTTGAACACGTAGCCACCGGGAACCTCGAGGACCAGACCCTCGTCGACCATCCTCAGCAAAACCGACCGAACGCCGGACTTCGAGCCGCGACCACGTCCGTGGACGGCAGCGAGCCCTACCGGTGTCGTGCGCCCCGAGAGAGCAGCCAAACAGGTCCGTCGAGACTCGGAACGACCGTCGTGATCGGCATCGAGACGTCCATACCTTCTCCCCGGCCTGGTGCGACCGATCGCACAGTGTGCAGACTATCGCACGGTGTGCGATTTATCGTTCGGACCGAGATCCTTCCCCAGCCCGCACTCGGTCGCTCATGCGCTACGTCAGGTCCTGAGGGTGGTATATTTCGCGGTATGAATTCCTACCCACAGGCTGATGCTGTACTCGACGAGCTGGGCGAGAAGGTGCAGCACGCACTGGGCCGAGCGGTGGTGCTCACACCGGGAGGATCTCGAAGAGTACCGGGCACTTCGCCCGGACTGGGTAGCTCGACACGGGGAACGCGGTCTCGCCAACTGGATCCAGGACCATCTTTGGCACCATGTCGCCGGTGGACTCGACGCGGTGGAAGACGCCGAGGTCCACGAGCGAGGCGTGACTCGAGAGGTGATGGTGTCGAGCACCTACCGACTGAGGATCAAGCGCCACCACACGGACGGATTGGTGTCGACCTATCCGACGCAGACCGCACTTGAATTCCTCGAACAGCCTTCCGGACAACTTGAGGGGATGGAACTGGTCCATCTGATCGCTGGCTACGAATGGGACCACGAATGAGCGCGCCATCTTGCGGCCGGTGCTGTCGCTCCGCGACCGCAACGACAACATCATCTGGCTCGTTGCGCGCTCCCCGAAGACGAAGGTGGCACCTCGTCTGTGGTGGACCTGCCGGCACAGGCCAGCCCGACGGGACCATCGATCGAGATCCGTCCCGGGCTTGGAGCCGAGGACAAGGCAGAGGATCAGGGATGACTGCGCTCGGTGAAGCGCTCCGAGTTGCTCGCCGGGCGACGGGGGTTACCCAAGCTGAGCTTGCGGAGCGAATCGGGATCGCCCAAGCGGCGCTGTCACGCTACGAGAACGACCTACGGGCGCCGGCACAGGAGACCGTCGATGCCTTCGCTGCTGCCCTCGGCGTCACTCCGGAGCTTCTGGCCACCGGGCAACGGATCAGCGGAGCAATGGCCGTCGACGCTCACATGCGCCGACGTGCCACTGCACCGGCGACGAAATGGCGACGCCTCGAAGACCGGCCTCAACATGCATCGCCTCCACACCAAGCGACTGATGGATGAGGTAGCCGTCCGGGCAGAGCAGTCGATCCCACAGCTCGATCCGATTGACGTCGACCCGGCCGCAGCCGCTCGGATCGTCAGGATGCAGTGGCGTATGCCCGTCGGCGCCGTCCACGGACTCGTACGGTGGATGGAGGCTGCCGGCTGCATCATCATCGAAGAGGACTTCGGCACCACCCGGGTCGACGGGATGTCCCAGTGGATCGAGGACTACCCCGTACTTCTGATCAACGACCGACTTCCCGTCGATCGCAAGCGCTCACCCTGGCCCATGAGCTCGGACACCTGGTCCTGCACTCAGCAGACTTCACGGACACCCCTGAGGAGGACGCCAACCTCTTTGCGGCCGAGTTTCTCATGCCAGCGGAGGTGATCCGCCCCGAGCTGCGCAACCTGACCCTCGGCAGGCTCCACGACCTGAAGCACGCTTGGATGGTCTCGATGCAAGCGCTGATCGAGCGGGCGTGGAACCTCAAGCTCATCGCCGCCAACGAGCGCACTCGCTTCTACAAGCAGTTCGGCGCACGTCGGTAGCGTACGCGCGAACCCCTCAGCGACCAGCTCCCGCCCGAGGATCCAGAGCTTGCCGCCAACATCGGCATTGCGCTGGCGGCACGCGGCTTGGACGCTCTCGAGATTGCTCACATCTGCGGCTATGCGACCGTCACCGACGACAACCCCTTCCAGCCGTCTCAGCACAGACTCCGAGCAGTTTGAGGTCTGAGACCCACCTATGAGGAGCACCGGAACCACAATAACAGCACGGACTAACTGACGAGCGGACGGGCGAGACGACCCACCGAATCCCGCCAGTAGCGCCTCTCCGATACCTGATCCCAACGGCCGTTGTTGCCTGCACTCAGTACCAAGCATCCACTCGACTCCATCGATGTCGATGGCCGACTCACATATGGCGGGCGCTGGGAATCGGTAATCACGTTCCGGACCTGCCTTCTCGACCAGATCCTTGGCGATTCGGTTGCCAGCCTCACGTTTCGCCTCCATTGCGTGCGCTTCTCGTCGGACCACGACCATGACCGCGTCGACCTCGGCATGATTGAGCGACGACCGTGTCGTAGAGGCCGTAGTGCGTGAGGCCAGGGTGTGAGTCGACAACCGGTGTAGGCGAGGCTGGCGTCCTCGTACCGGCGGAAGGCGAACACAGCCTGGTTCATCTGCTCCGTGTTGAAGACCTTCAGTCTCACCAGCAGGTGGAAGTCGTCCACCGTGAGACCGGTGACGGCGAGGAACAGGTCAGGCTCCAGCTTGGTGATCACGTCCTGCAGCGTGTTCTCCCGGAAG
>CAVPHU010000008.1:0-25234 GCA_963704815.1 uncultured Acidimicrobiaceae bacterium | reverse complement strand
GGGTCGCGAAAGTCCTGGTCACAGCGCTTTTCGAGCCGCCGAATCTGGCCGGTGGGAGTTACCGCGGGAGTTACCGCACTCGACGTGTACCGAGCCGACCCGGCGATGTAGACCACGGACGGCGGTGGACTTCGCAGTCGACCCACTCCGGATCATGAAGCCGGCGGTGGGTTGCCGCGTTCGATCTCCTTGCGCATCGCGTCGATTGTCCATGCCACGACCGGTCCGGACTCGTGCCCGTCGATTCCGAACTCCGCGCGCGAGGCGCAGCCAGGTCTGAGCGGAGAGGAGCACCCGGGCGATCGCCACCACCGAGCGCTGTTGACCGTCGGTGAGGTGGGGGAGTTCGCTCGCAATGAGCGAGCGGAGATGTTCGGTGTGTTGGCTGGTCTGGTTCGTGTACCGCCGCGGATCTGCGTTGAGCAGCGCTTCGGCTTGGGCCTCGACGTGGTGGTCCTCGAGGACGCCCATGATCTCGATCGCCGACGCCGCGAGGTCCTCCATCCGGTCGGGGTAGGTGGGTGCGTCCCCGCCGGAGGACGTGAAGCGCTCGGCCAGCGCATCGACGAGCGCCGAGCGATCGGGGAAGTGTCGATAGACGGTGCTCTCGGAGACGCCGGCAGCTCTGGCCAGCTCCCTCGTCGTCACTTCGTCGACCGGGCGATCGGCCAACAAGGCGACGAGAGCGTCGAGGATCTCGTTGCGGGTCTGGTCGGCTTGTCGTTCCCGCAGTGGCGAGGCGTACTTGCGGTGGCCCATGACGACCATATTAGCAGAAGAGATATGTATTGACAAGAGATCATCTCCCGTGAAATGATCGCACAATGGCAAGAGGCTCGAAGCGATGAATCTTCACGGCGAGGCACTGGCAACCGGCGACACCGGCACGGGCAAGCCGGTGATGTTCGATCCACCGGGCGCCGGGTGTTGGGAGCTCGAGACGACGCATCACGGGCTCCGGCCCCTCTCCCATCTGCTCCGCGACGGATACGTCTCCGGATTCGAGACGGGGATCCGCGCCAGTCTCGAGCGCTACGGCCTTCCCTTCGACGAAGTGCGGGGCCGACTCGTGGAAGGCTGCTTCTACATCCGACCCCACGCCGTCGGCGAGGGTGAGAAGGCGAGCGCACCGCCTCCGGCGTTGATCATGAAGGTGCTCACCCGTCTGCACCCCGAACTCCGCCGCCGTAATCGGACTGCGGCCGCGGCGTTGTCCGAGCGGCGGTGGCGAGCCGAGGTCGATGCCTGGTTCGAGCAGGGGCGGCACGAGGTGCTCGAGCGGAACCTGGAGCTGCAGCGAGTCGAGCTGGCCGACCTCGACGACGACGCTCTGGCCGGACATCTCGCCGACTGCCTGGCCCACCACACCGATGGCACGCGCCGCACCATGGACACTCATGGCGCCGACATGATCCCGACCGGCGACCTCATCGCTCATGGTGAGCGCTGGGACATCGACGCGGCGACGATGATGTCGTTGCTGGCGGGTTGTTCGCCGGCGACAGTCGAGACGGCCGTGCTGTTGCGGCCGGTCGCGGCAGCGCTCACCGGTGCCGACGGGACGCCGAGGACGCTCGACGACGTGCGCGCTCTGGGCGACGGTGCGCGTGACGCCATCGACTCGTGGGTCGAGCTGCACTCGTGGCGCCTCGTCATGAGCGATGACATCGATCGGCCCACCCTCGCGGAGGCACCGTCGCTGCAGCTCCGGGCCGTGCTCGCCGCGACGGATGCGACATTCGATCCCGTTGACCCGAGCGCCGTTCGTGACCAGGTTCCCGAACCGGAACGCAGCCTCTTCGACGAAGTGCTCGAAGAGGCACGGTATGGTCACCGCCAACGCGACGACGTCCGCGGTCTGTGCATGAACTGGCCGGGCGGCCTCGTGCGCCGGGCCATGCTCGAAGTCGGTCGCCGGCTCGTGGGTAGGGGCCTCCTCGTGGACGCCGAGCACGCGGCTGAGCTCCCACCGCACGAGATCGACGCGCTCCTGCGGACGGGCCGAGGGCCGGCCGCCGAAGAAATCGACGCCCGGGCCAAACGACGAGACCTCGTCGAAGCTGCACCGCCACCCCGCACCCTCGGCGATCCCGAAGCCCAACCACCGCTCGACGTGTTCCCGGCCCCCATGGCCCGGGTCACCGCCGCCCTCATCGCGAACCTGATGGCGGACGCGACCGACGCGACGCATGCGCCGCTCCACGGGACCGGGATCGGCGACACGTCCTATCGAGGTCGTGCGTGCGTTGTCGGCGACATCGCCGACGCGATGGAGCAGCTCGAGCAGGGGGACGTCCTCATCGCCCCGTTCACCGGGCCGGCGTTCAACTCGCTTCTGCCGCTTGTCGGCGCGCTCGTGGTCGAAGAAGGGGGTCCGATGTGCCACGCCGCGATCGTCGCTCGTGAGTACCGCGTCCCGACGGTCGTCGGCGCTGCGGCCGCCACCTCCATCGCGTCCGGGGCAACCGTCGAGGTCGACCCGGTCGCGGGTGTCGTGCGCGTCCTGTGACCCAGCTCCATTCCCCGAACCAGACCCACCGAAGGAACGAACCATGATCACCATTCAGAGAGCGACCACCGACGATCTCGGGAAGGTCGCCGACGCGCTCGCCAGCGCCTTCTCGTACGACCCCTTGTTCCAATGGATGGCTGGCGTCGATGAGCAAACCTCGATCGAGTCGAAGTTGCGGGTTCTGTTCGGCGCGATGGTCAAGCTCGAGCTCTCGAACTCGGACCACCTCGTGCTCGCCACCGGCGACGGCGTGGGAGCCGCCGTCTGGAAGCAGCCGAATCACTGGAAGATGTCCGGCGGCGCCATGGCGCGGTTGCTTCCGGCGATGGTCCATGCGGTCGGTACGAAGACGCCGCGGATGATCGGCGCGTTCAGCGCGGTCGAGAAGGTGCACCCGACCGAGGAGCACTACTTCCTCGAGGCGATCGGCACCCATCAAGACCAGCAGGGAACCGGTGTCGGCTCGATCTTGATGCGGGAGATGCTCGACCGCTGCGATGCCGAGGGCATGCCCGCCTACCTCGAGAGCTCGAACGTCCGGAACGTGCCGTTCTACGGCCGCCACGGCTTCGAGGTCACTGGCGAGATCGACCTCGGCAAGGGCGCACCGACGGTCACCGCCATGTGGCGCAACCCTCGCTGATCTCTCGAACGGGTCTGCCCTCCTCCGTGTACACCCATGGGTCATCAACTTTCTCTCTTGCCGTCAGAAGCTCCGCGGCCAGGCATCGTTCCGCACTCGCCCTGCTCGCGTCCAACGCCGGCAACGGTCGCCGAGAGCTGGGCGTCCCAGAACGCCGGCTCCGTGACATGGTTGTGATTGGTCACCGCGTCCCCGAACAGCAGAGTCGAGCGTCTCGAAAGATGCGCCGATAGGGAGGGCGTCTCATCATCTCGTTGGCGGCGTTCGGTGCGGCTGATCGGTGCGCACGTCGAACCGTTGGGAGAGAAGCGCGCGGTTGTACCGCTGGAGCATCACGGGGTACCCGTTGAGGAGGGTGTTGAACAGCAGCGTCCACGCGGCGGCGCCCCACCAGCTCCGTGCTGCGGCATTGGCCGACACCCCGAGCATGACGCCGAACAGAATGAAGTGGCTCGCCTCTGCATCCCGCATCATCTGGTCCAGCTGTCCGAGACGCTCCGGCGTGCGCTCGGTGGGTAGGTGCAGCCCCGGGTTGAACACCGCGAGTGGGCCACGGCGCAGCAACCGCTTCACGAGCCGGACACCCAGGAGCTCGTACAACCGCCCGTTCTGCTCGACAGAACGGAGACGGTGGTACGACTCGGACAGCCGCGGACGAGCCAGTCGACTCACCGTGCCGAGCCAGGCCATCGGCACCCACACGACCAGGAATGCGAACCAGACTGAGTGCGGATCGAGCGCGCGCACCATCGACACCAGTAGCGCGGCGGCGATCGCGGTCGCTCCGAGCGCGAGGAGACCTTTTCGCACGGAGCCATCATGCGATCGACGAGATCTCCGGACCAGGGCCGGACGGCCCTCGAGTGGGGCGCGACATCTTGCCGCCGGTGTTCTACTGAGGCGAGGCGGGAGAACCCACCCCTGCGAACCTGTCCCCGGGCGGCGCCCTCTGGGTGACGTCACATGCGCGCTACCTGGAGGACGGACAGAACGTGACCGGCCTCGCCACGAACGGGTGGGACGAAGGGCACCCCGCCTGGTGGCTCAACCTCGAGGCCCACCCGGACGCTCTGATCCGCCTTCCCCACCAACAACCCCGCCCAGTCCGCGCCCGACTTGCCGTCGGAGCCGAACGCGAAAAGCTTTGGAAGCGGTGGCTCGCGATCGAACCCGAAGACGAGGCCTTCGCTCGTAGCCGTTCCGTCGAGACCCCCGTCGTCATCTTCGAACCTCGAAACGCGGCTGCCTGAGGCGCAGCCCCTGTCGCAGTCGTCGCCAGACACCGCCCATCTTGGCGCGTGAGGCGGTCGAAGCTGGACATGAACAAGCACAGGAGAACCGGCGTTAGCGTGGGAGGCCGGGCGAACGTCGCTACGACGTGGCGCTTCGCATCCAACGATGCTCGAGCTGGTCGATCTTGGACAACGCCGGCCGTAGGAGAGCCGGCGTCAGCTGCTGGTCTATCCGCGACCCTTTGGTGGCGAGCCGGTGGGAGTTACCGCCGCGACGTTTCCGACAGGAGACACGTCCACGCACGTCGGCGGACGTCCATGGACAAAAGTGGAGCTGGGGGGAATCGAACCCGGCCTCCGCCTCGTCGCGAAAGCCCTGGTCATAGCGTTCTCGAGCCGCGGAACCGGGCCGGTGGGAGTTACCGCGGGAGTAACGGACGGCGGCGTCTACCGGGTGCTCGCCGAGGTGCAAGCCGCGGATAGTCGTGGACCTCGGTGGACGCTGGTGGACGGGCGCCCGATTTCGATGCTGCGGAGCCGACGTCCGTGGACGTCCGCCGACGGCCAGTCGGACGAGGGCTGAGGGTCGCCCGATGTCGCGCCAAAGAGTGTTACCCGTTGGTGGCGGAGACGGTGATCCCGACGGCTGATGCGGCGGCGGCGAGATCCGTGTCGCCGGTGATGAGGACGAGGTCCTCGTCCAAGACGGTGTGCGCGGCGGCGAGGTGGACGGCGTCGTAGCCGCGAAGTGCATGTTGTTCGGCGAGTTCGCCGGCGGTCCGTGCGATCGAATCCGTGACCTCGATGTGGTCGACCTGGTCGACGATGGCCTCGAGTTCTGCGACGGCTGCGGTCAGTTGCCTGCGGGTGAGGCGGTTCATGCGCTCGGCCCTGGCGAGCGCGGCCCGCGCCTCGGGGTAGAGGAGGCGAACGCTCACAGCCCTCGACGATTCGTTCCAGACGCGGGTGCAGAGGTCGGTGGCGGGCTCGTCGATGATGAGTGGGACGACGGCAGAGGTGTCGAAGTAGGCGATCACTGTCGCTGTTCGGCGACGAGGTCGCTGACCGTTCCCTTCGCAGCGATGACTTGGCCCGTGCGAGGCAGCTTCTTCGTTCGACCCGGCGTTGCAAGCCCTTCAGCGATGAGACGGTCGAGCGGCCGGGGCGTGTCGAGGGGGACGAGGCGGGCGACGGCCTTGCCGTGGTCGGTCACGGTCACTTCGTGTCCTTCGCGGACGACGCCGAGGTATCGGCTGAGGTGATCGCGGAGTTCTCGGACGCCAGCTTCCATCCATCCAGTATGGCGCTTTCAGGGTGCTAAATCTAGCCATATACCAACGGCGGGTCAGAGCTCCTCCCGCACCCACGCTGGACGGGTGTCGAAAAGGCATCGGTTGGCCTGGCGATCTGATCCGTCATCGCCCGACGGTCTCGCCGATCGCTGTTGCCGCTCGCCACGGTGGGTGGCGAGGGCTAGCGTGTGCGACAGATAGACCGTCGTCTCATCGCTCCCTGTCGCCCCCTCCGGGGGCAGGACTGGTCCTGCGACCGTCGCACCAGGGGATGCAGCGTGACTGAGACCGTCGGTATCAATGTCGTGTTCACCGATCTCGTGGGTTCGACCGAGCTCTCGTCTCGGTTGGGACCTGCGGCGACTGAAGAGCTGCGCCTGGTCCACTTCGGCCTGCTTCGCGGGGCCATGGAGTCCTCTGGTGGGGTCGAGGTGAAGAACCTGGGCGATGGTCTCATGGTGGTCTTTCCGAGCCTGACCGTGGGCCTCGACGGCTGCGTGGCGATGCAACAGGCGATCGAGCGCTACAACTCCCGCGCCGCCGAACCGCTGGGCGTGCGTGTCGGGTTCTCGGCCGGCGACGCGACCGAGGAGGACGGCGACTACTTCGGCGATCCGGTGGTCGAGGCTGCTCGCCTGTGCGCGAAGTGCGAGGCGGGGCAGATCATCACCACCCAGCTGATCTCGCTGAATGCCCGCAAGACCGACCACACGTTTGAGTCGATCGGCGATCTCGAGTTGCGGGGTGTGCCCGAGCCGGTTGCGTCGGTGCTCGTGGGGTGGGAGCCGCTCCAGGCCACGGCGGCGATCGACATGCCGGGCCGCCTCGTCCCCGACCTCGACCTTCCCGTCGCCGGTCGCGTCGCCGAGCTGGCTTCGCTCGACGACGCGTTCAAGGCAGCGGCCGCGGGGGAGCGGCGCATCACGTTCCTCGTGGGCGAACCCGGTATCGGCAAGACCCGCCTCTCGGCCGAGCTGGCCGCGACGGCCTCCGGGACGGGAGCAGCGGTGCTCTACGGCCGGGCCGACGAAGAGCTCACGGTTCCCTACCAGCCATGGGTCGAGGCCATGACCCACCTCCTCGACCACGGCCCTGCCGAGCTGGTGGAAGAAGCGATCCGGTTGCATGGGCCGGAGCTCGCGCTGCTGGTCCCGACGCTTCGTCGAAGCCACGGCGACCTCGCCACCCCGCCGTCGACCGATCCCGAGACCGAGCGCTACCTCCTCTTGCAGGCGGTGACGGCGACGATCGCGCTGTTGTCTGACGACGTGCCGCTGGTGATCGTCCTCGACGACCTGCACTGGGCCGGCAAGCCGACCCTCACGATGCTGCGCCACGTCTTCACGAACCTGACCTCGGGCCGGGTGATGTTCGTCGGCACCTATCGCGACTCCGACCTGGTGGCCGGCCATCCGCTCATCGACACGGTCGCTGCGTTGCGCCGTGAGCCGGGCGTCGAGCTGCTCGGCGTCGGTGGGCTCGACGATCTCGAGATGATCGACCTCGTCGAGGCGACCGCCGGCCACGAGCTGAACGATCGGGCCAAGGGCATGGCGGTCCTGCTGCGGAGAGAGTCAGCCGGGAATCCCTTCTTCGCGTACGAGATCCTGCGCCACCTCGTCGAGTGTGGCGACCTCGTGCTCGGCGACGACGGCCGATGGGTGATCGAGAAGGAGTTCGACGAGCTGGCCATCCCCCAGAGCGTGCGCGATGTGGTCGGTCAGCGCATCGCCCGACTCGGCGAGGCGCCGCTCAAGGCGCTCACCGCGGCGGCGGTCATCGGCCGTGACTTCGAGTTGGCGCTGCTCGCCGAGGTCACCGGTGAAGACGAGGACGACCTGCTGGACCTGCTCGAGCAAGCGACCAGTGCCGGCATCGTGGTCGAGGTGCCCGGCGGCGACGAGCGGTTCCGTTTCCAGCACACCCTGGCCCGCCAGACCCTCGAGGGTCAGCTCAGTGACGGGCGTCGGCGCAGGATGCACCGCAAGATCGCCGAGAGCATCGAGGCGACGTGCGGCGACGACCCCGGCGATCGGGTCGGCGAGCTGGCCACGCACTGGAACTCGGCCACCGCATCGGCCGAGCCCGACAAGGTGACAAGGTACGCGCAGCTTGCCGGCGAACGGGCCCTGGCCGGGCTGGCCCCCGACGAGGCGATCCGCTGGTTCACGATGGCGCTCGAGAACCTCGATCTCGGCGACGATCCCGATGACCGAACCCGAGCCGAGCTGCTCGTCCAATTCGGTACCGCCCAGAAGCACTCCGGCGAGCCGGCCCACCGCGAGACCCTCCTCGAGGCCGGGGTCGTCGCCGGCCGATGTGGCGACACCGATCTCATGGTGGCAGCCGCGCTGGCCAACAACCGTGGCTTCAACAGCAAGATCGGAAGCCGCGACGACGAGCGAATCTCTGCGCTCCAGGCCGCACTGGAGGAGGTCGGCGACGCTCCGTCGAGCGAGCGGGCCTTGTTGCTCGCCACCCTGGCCAGCGAGCTCGAGTACGCCGGCTCCTACGACGAGCGCAAGGCCCTCATCGACGAGGCGATCGGGATGGCGCGGGGCCTCGACGACCCCGCCGCGCTCGGCTCGGTCCTGAATCGCTTCTGCATGAGCTTTGCGGTCCCTCACACGCTCGAAGCACGGCTTGCAGCATCCGCCGAAGCCACCGTGATCGCCGAGTCGCTCGGCGATCTCACGCTGACGTTCTGGGCCGCAGCCGGCGCCTTCCATGCGGCGGCCGGCGCGGGCGACCTCGCCGGGATGTCGGCTGCGCTGGACCGGTGCACCGGTGCCGCCAGCGAGATCGGTCGGCCTTCTTTCCTCTGGGTCGCCGGCAACCTCGCTGGCGTCGTGATCATCATGGGCTCAGATGCCGACGCGATCGAACAGCACGCGACCGAGAACCTGACCGTCGGGACCGACGCAGGTGAGCCCGATGCGTTCGACCTCTACGCCTTCAACCTGATGATCGCCCGTTCGGTGCAGGGTCGCGCGTCCGAGATCCTCGACCAGGTGCGCCAAGCCGCTGTCGACAACCCGAGGATCGACCTCCTCGTCCCCACCGTCGCGTGGTTCACCCGCGCGTCCGGCCTGGTCGACGAGGCGCAAACCATGCTCCACGAGCATGCGGCCGAAGGATTCGAATACGAGGTCAACAACGGTTGGATTGCGACGCCGTACGCATGGGCGCTGCTCGCCGACCGACTCGACGATCCAACCGGCGTCGAGCACCTCCGCGAGCTCCTCACGCCCTGGTCGGGCCAGGTCGCGTGCAACCGCGTGTTCGCTCACGGAGTCGTCGACAGCGCGCTGGCGCGAGTGGCCCGGTTGCTCGGGGAGTACGACGAGGCCGAGGTGCTCTTCACCGCCGCCGAGGCACAGATCGCCGACCTCGGATCACCGCACTTCGTCGCCGAGGACGATCTGTCGCGGGCACGACTCCACCGAGACCGCGACGCGGACGGCGACCGTGCCCTCGCCGTGCAGTTCGCCACCCATGCCCACGACTTGGCCCTCACCCACGGGTTCGGCGAGATCGAAGCGTCGTCCCAGCAACTCCTCGCCGCGCTCGCCGAGCGCTGAGTGGGCGAGGGAGATCCTCTGTCGATACGAAGAGGCATCGGGCAGCTCCAACAATGCTCGAACCTGAACTCGAGCACTCTTGGAGCTGGGGGGAATCGAATGTTCTATGGCCCGATTCCGTCATCGCTGGTCAGGGGGGTGTTTGCCCAGGTCAGGATCGGTTTTCGGATCACGCTCGATCACGCCGTTTCACAGCGATTCTGGGCTTCTTGTGTCGCCTTCGTGTCCTGAGCGAGGCACGATGTGGACGTGTCCGAGCTGCTCGATGTCGACGTCGATCGCCTCGACGAACTGTGCCGACAGTACGGCATCGCTCGACTCGAGGTCTTCGGCTCGGTCGCCCGTGGCGAGCCCGATGACGGGAGCGACATCGACCTGATCTACGAGTTGACTCCCGGGGCGCGGCTCGGGGGGGGGGGGGGGAGATCGCCGACCTCGAGGAGGAGCTCGCCGACCTGTTCGGCCGTCCGGTGGACCTCGTCTCCAAGCGCGGGCTCCACAAGATGCTTCGCTCCACCGTGCTCGCCGAGGCACGATTGCTCCATGGGACTTCGTAGAGACCCGGCGCCACGTCGCCCGACCAATGGCGGCTACCCGTCGTCGGGCCGCCCGGCGGCGAACCTTCGCCCGCCTCCGTCCGGTCCTGCTCCTGGCGCCAGGCCACCTACCCTTCGGGAGAAAGTATTCACAGCAGGTCGGTAGGTGTGTATGATTCCTCCCGAGGTGTCACATGTCCAGCGACAAATTTCGGGATCGGCTCGGCGAGCTGTTCACGTACACCGAGGCCATCGATGCCGGAATGTCCCGGCGTCGTCTCTACGCGCTCCGCGACGAAGGTGACATCACGCCGCTCGGTAGGGGGCTGTATCGCTGGGCTGATGCTGCGCCAGCCGACCTCGATCTGATCGAGATCGCCGAGCGTGCTCCCCGAGCGACGCTGTGCCTCGAGACGGCGCTCGCTCGACACGATCTCATCGACGCCATCCCGGCAGCGACCGACGTCGCCATCCCACGAGGACAGACGCGACCTCGGCTGAAGGCACCACACCGCCTCCACCACTTCGACCCCGATACCTTCGAGATCGGACGGGACACGATCGACGTCGGAGCCCGAACGCTGTTGGGCATCTACTCGGCCGAGCGCTCGATCGTCGACATGGTCCGGCTCCGCCACGACCAAGGGCCCGACCAAGTCTGGGAGGCACTCCGGCGCTGGCTCGATCAGCCAGGACGAAACCCGGCGAGGCTCATCGAGATGGCGGCGCGCTTCCACGGGGCGGAGCCGGCCCTGCGGTCCGCGCTCGAGGTCCTGCTGTGACCGTCTCCGGTGAGACGACGGCGGGTCGGTTGTACCTCGGCTTGCAGCGTCAGGCGCGCACATCCGGGCGGCCTGTGCAGGAGCTGTTCCAGCTCTACATCCTCGAAGCGTTCGTCGATCGCTTGTCGCAGTCGCCCTTGCGAGATCGGCTGGTGCTCAAGGGCGGGGTGCTGCTGGCTGCGTTCGGAGAGCGCCGGCCGACGCGGGACGTCGACCTCCAGGCCGAGGCCATCGACAATGACGCGGAAGAGGTGCGCAAGCTCGTCGTCGAGATCGCGTCGATCGAGATCGACGACGGCGTCGTATTCGATACTGACACCGCACGGGCTGCGGTGACCCGAGACGAGGACATGTACTCCGGCGTGCGAGTTTCCATGGGCGCATCGCTGGCGCGGGCGAAGCAGCGCTTCCACGTCGACGTGAACGTCGGGGACCCGATCGAACCGCCGGCCGCCGAGATCGAGGTGCCGCGACTTCTCGGAGGATCGATCTCGCTTCGAGGGTTCCCGATCGAGATGGTCCACGCCGAGAAGATCGTCACGGCCATCGCACGAGGCACGGTGAACACCCGCTGGCGCGACTTTGTAGACGTCGTCGCGCTCGCTGGGTCGCAACCGGTCGAGGCCGACACCCTCACCGCAGTCATTCGCCGAGTGGCCGAGCACCGAGGCGTCGAGCTCCGTCCGCTGGCCGAGGTGCTGGACGGCTACGGCGAGATCGCACAGGCGCGTTGGGTGGCTTGGCGCCGCAAGCAGCAACTCGAGGATCGCACTCCCGCGTCGTTCGACGACCTTCTCGCCGACTTCCTCGCCTTCGGCGATCCGATCCTCACCGGAGCAGCCACGGGGACCTGGTCAGCCGCCAGCCGTGCCTGGGGATGACGGGTCGCCGGCGATCGTCACGGGTGCTCACTACCGTCTTCATGTGGCGAAGCGGAAGAAGCGTGATCGGCGGGGGCCGCCCCTGCAGGTGGCGGTCTTCGCATACCCAAGCCTGGACCTCACTCACGCGTGCGAGCTGGTCAAGACCGGAGTCATCTACGGCGACAGCGTCCGACTGATCAGCCCGACCGCGACGCTCCTCGCGGGGATCGCCGCCATGGCGAAGTTCTGGGACGCCCAGCTCTCGGCGACCGTTGCCGGCGTTGGAAGCGAGCAGGGCGAGTGCGGAATGATGCATTCTGTCCGCGGAGCTGCTGACGGCAAGAGAGAAAGTTGATGACCCATGGGTGTACACGGAGGACGGTTCACCGCCGAGGTCGACGGCGACTTCGTCGTGTTCCTGATCGGGATGCGCTTCAACAAACCGTGGAAGGTTCGGAAGTGGTGGCCGGTGGCAACGGCGATGCCCAGGATGTTGCGGGTGATCGACGAACACCCGGAGCTCGGCTGCCTCGGGTACCAGCAGTGGATCGGGCGGACGACGATCCTGGTCCAGTACTGGCGGAGCTTCGAGGACCTCGACCACTTCGCGCGCGATTCCGACTTACCGCACTTGGAGCCGTGGCGACAGTTCAACAAAGTGGTTCGTGACTCGGGCGATGTCGGGATCTGGCACGAGACTTTCAAAGTGCGAGCGGGGGAGTACGAAGCTGTGTACGGCAACATGCCTGCGTTCGGACTTGCAGCTGCGGCCGGCCATGCGCCGGTCGGGCGCCTCAAGAACTCTGCGGCAGCCCGTATCGGTGCGAGCGACGCAGATAAGCCAGTCGTCGATCCCTACTGAGCAATCCGGTTCAGGGACAGTGCCTGCCTCTGAAGTGCCGGTCGGGGATACCAAGAAGCCGGTTCGCGGAGGCTGTCCACTGCTGTCGCCGATCCGACCAACCAAATAGGTGCGGCCGGGACTCAGGTAGCGCTGCTTACGGCCGGCCCGGCGGTTGACGGCGCCTCGCCTTCATCGGCGCCATGCCGCTCGAACTCGCGTGTCGTACGCGTGTCATGGAGTCTTTCAAGCCAATCCGCACAGTCAAAGTTCGAGGATCGTGGATTGGCACGTTTGCCCAGGTCACAGGGGGTATCGGGCAGCTCCAACAGTGCTCGAATTCGCACTCGAGCACTCTTGGAGCTGGGGGGAATCGAACCCCCGTCCGTCAAGCGGTGACGCATCCCGCTACGACCATTCCCGATGTCGTGGATTGCGGTTTCCACACCGACGGGTCGGCATCAACCGTCAGGTCTTTCCCTGAAGCCAGCGGTCTTGCCCGCCGTCAGTGGTCTTTCCCACCGTCACCCTCTACTTCTGTTGCCGGGCTGTAGAGAGCAGGCCCCGCGTGTCCTTGCGGATCGCGATTTTTCGCTTACTCACTACCTGTTCAGGCGGCGAGGGCGAACTGCTGCTCGTTTGAGTTGGCAGTTGTTTGGTTGCCCCGTTTGACGAGTCTGAGCAACTCGGGTCGCAGAATGTCGCATCCGGTCTCAACGTCGAAACCGATCAGCCCCTTGTCAATGAACACCACCCCGGCGGACCGAAGCTCCCCAAGGATACCGGCGATCCGCGACAAGCCCCACCGAGTTGTGGCCAAGGGCCTCAGCGTCGGCGCGACATGGCCCGACGGGCTTCCATGTCGGCGTCGCGCTCGGCGATCACCTGACGCTTGTCGTAGGTCTTGCGGCCGCGGCCGATGCCGATCTCGACCTTGGCCCGCCCGTTCTTGAAGTAGAGGCGGAGCGGAACGATCGATTGCTGCTCGTGGTCGGCCTTGATCTTGATCTTGTCGATCTCGCGTCGGTGCAGCAGGAGCTTGCGCTTGCGCTCGAGTTCGTGGCTGCCCTGGTCGCTCGCACTGCTGTAGGCGCCGATGTGCAGCCCGATGAGGAAGATCTCGTTCGCCCTCGACCCGTCCGAAGGCATCGGCCAGGGTGACCTTCGACTCACGGAGTGACTTCACCTCCGAGCCCTTCAGCACGATCCCGGCCTCGTAGGTGTCGGTGATGTCGTAGTTGCGCTGGGCTCGACGGTTGGTGGCCACCGTCTGGGTCTCGTCCGCCATGGGGTCGACCACCGTACCCCTGCGGGGCACCGCTCACGTTCGGGTTACAGCGAGGCGGGCGACTTCTCGTGGCCGTTGTCGTAGGCCCCGGCGGTGTAGTCGTCGGGTCCTGCCGTCTCCTCGGCCTTGAGCAGATCGAGGAAGTCGTCGGCGGGCATCGGCCGGGCGATGGTGAATCCCTGGATCCGGTCACAGCCGTTGTGGACGACGAAGCGCAGCTGGTCGACGGTCTCGACCCCTTCGGCCACCACGGTCATGCCGAGCGCCCGGCCCATGGCGATGGTGGTGGCGACGATCGCCTCCGAGCGCGCGGTCGTGTCGGCGACGAACGAGCGGTCGATCTTGAGGTACTGCACCGGCAGGTCGACGAGATAGCGCAGACCGCAGTAGCCGGTTCCGAAGTCGTCGAGCGATGCGGTGACACCCAGCCGGCCGAGGTCCTCGAGTTTGGACTTCACCGTTTCGAGGTCGCCCACCGCGGTGCTCTCGGTGATCTCGATCGTGAGGTTGGCCGGGTTGGAGCCGGCCTTCCGCAATGCCTTGGTGACCGTGGACACCAGGTCGTGGGAGAAGTCGCGACCGCTGACGTTCACGGCGAGTGAACGGTCGGTGAATCCGTTCGCTGCCCAACGGGTCAGTTCTCGGCAGGCGTTGTTGATGACCCACTCGCCGAGGCGCACGATCAGGTCAGTCTGTTCGGCGATCGGGATGAAGTCGTCGGGCTGCATGAACCCTCGCTCCGGATGGTTCCAGCGCACCAGCGCCTCGGCACCGGTCGTGAGGCCGGTGCGCGGGTCCACGATCGGTTGGTAGTACAGGACCAGTTGGTTCTCCTTGATCGCCGTCACCAGGTCGGCCTCGATCTCGGCGACCTCGGCCAGATCGGCGGACATCTGGCGGTTGAAGACCTCGATCGTGCCGCCGCCGTTGCGCTTGGCTCGCCGCATCGCTCCGTCGGCGGCAGCCAGCAACGCCTCGGCGGTCTCGCCGTCCTCGGGGTAGACCGCGACCCCGATGCTCGCAGGGTTGCGCATGAGGGTGCCCTGGATGTCCGCCGGGATGTCCAGGGCATCGAGGACGCGGCTGGCGATCTTCAGGATCGCCTCGCGATCGGCCAGGAAGGGAGCGAGCATCACGAACTCGTCGCGGGCGAGTCGCGCCACGGTGTCCTCGGCTCGGCAGACATCGGAGATGCTCTGGGCGGTGCTCTTGAGAAGGTCGTCGCCCGCCTGATGGCCGAGCGAGTCGTTGAGGTTCTTGAATTCATCGAGATCGATGAACAGCAGCCCGACCGGCTGGTCGGTTCGTTCACCGTGGGCGACCGCTCGCTCGAGCCGGTCCATGAGCAGCACCCGGTTGGGGAGTCCGGTCAGCCGGTCGTGGGTGGCCTCGTGTTCATGTGCTGCTCGCGCTCGCAGGAGCCCGATGACGTGGATCGCCACCACCAGGGTGGTGATCGCGACGCCGACCACCACTTCGGGTGTGCTGGTCGTGTCGGACCGGGAGTTCGACACGAGCAGGGCCGTCGGCGTCATCACGCCGGCGACCACGATGAAGGCGTGGCTGATCGAGAAGCCGCTCTTGGCGTGCACGGGAACGCCGCGACGCCCGAATCGGGCGTGGAGCACGCTCATCGCCATTCCGGCGACCCCGGCAACCACCAGCAGCGTCGCCGACGCAGGGAGGTCGCGGGCCTCGGATGCGGCCAGCGCGGCGATCGTGTGACCGCAGAGCAGCGCCAGCCCACCGAACGCCGACCACATGAAGGGGCTGCGTCGATCGGGATAGACCCCGAAGCTTCGGCCCGCCATGACGACGATGGCCACGTCGAGGCCCACGAGGAGCGACGGGATCAGCATCGTGCTCCCAGCGTCACCGGCGACGTTGTCGACCAATCCGACCTGGAGCATGATCGACACGCCGCCGCCGATGAGGATGGCCTCCGCCAACAGGTCCGAAGGCCGGATCACCCCTTGATCGGCAACATCGACCAGCAGCGCGTGGTAGATGAAGGGATAGGCGGCGAAGGCGGCAAGCGCCGCGAGGGACCAGTGGTCGGTCGATTCGAGCCCACCGCCACCGATGGCGAAGGCGATCAGACCGAGCGGGATGAGCGTTCGTGCGCTGGACAGCGATGGCCGGACGTTGGGTGTCGTGCTCCGTGCACGCAGCATCGAGACGGCCGCGATGACGACGAGAGAGACGGCGACTGCCGCGCTGACCGGACTGGGATCGATGACCGCAACCGCGATCGCGCACGCGGCCAGCAGCAGTGTGCTCAAGCCAGGATTTCCCGTGCCCGTCGTCGTCAGCCCTTTCGCCCTCCAGGCCATGTCAATCCTTCACTCTCACTCGAGGCTCCATCGTGTCGATGATCTGTCCCAGCCGCCCAGGGAACGTCGGCACGCCGACGTGGGGGCTGTATGGGCATAACGGGGCATTTCGGGCATACAGAAGAACTAGTCCAAGCGATTCGGCGCCGCGGACTCGCCGCCCGCTGCGGCCAGCGGGGGTGCGACCGCGGCTACTGTCGACTGCTGCATGCCTCCCGGCCGCCCGAACTATGCGCTTCGCCGCGGGGTGGCACTCGCCGGGTTGTTGGTCGTGGTGTTCCTCGTGGTCCAGGTCGTCGGCTCGATCCTGCCCGGCGGTGGCGGTGAGGCGTCGCCGGCGTCGAGCACCACCGAGACGACCGCCGTGGAGGCCTTCACCCTCGTCGCCCCGCCCGAGTGTGCCTTCGGCGAGACGAGCACCGAGTCGCCGCTGGTCGAGGACTGGCAGCGGTCCATCGTCGACACCGACCGACGACTCCCCGCTGACTACGTGCCAACCGACATGGCGTCGGCGTCGACCGCCGGCTTCGACGAGACCTTCCAGATCCGCGAGTTCGTCGCCGGCGACCTCGCGGATCTGCGCGAAGCGGCAGAGGCCAACGGGACCCCGATCGAGATCGAGGCTGCGTATCGGAGCGTCGAGGCCCAGCAGGATCTGTTCGCCCGGCGCGAGGCCGAGCTCGGCTTCGACGCGGCGGCGGCCCGAACGGCCCGGCCCGGCCATTCAGAGCACCACCTCGGGACGACCCTCGACTTCAAGACCGAGGGGGCCGACGACGTGTTCCAGAGCTGGGCCGAGGAGCCGGCGGGTCAGTTCGTGCTCGAGAACGCCCACCGGTTCGGGTTCGTGAACACCTACCCCCGCGATCGGGCCGAACGCACCTGCTACGACTTCGAGCCGTGGCACTACCGCTACTTCGGCGTCGATCTGGCCACCCGGATGCACGAGTCCGGATTGAGTGCCCGCGAGTACCTCTGGCACTGGCAGGAGACGGGCGAAGAACCGGTGGTCTGAGCTGGGGTCGGTAGCCTCGGCCACCATGCTCCGGGTTGCTCGCACCGCCTACGCCTCGATGATCGGCGCCGCCTACGACGGGATGCCCGACGAAGCGTGTGGACTGACCATCGGGCCCCCGGGCCTTGCGGTGGTCACGAGCTTCCATCCCTGTGAGAACGCGGCGAAGAGCTCGAAGCTGTACGAGATCGCCGGCAAGGACTTCCTCCGGGTCGACCGGCTCGCCGACGACGCCGACCTCGAGATCAACGGCGTCGTGCACAGCCACACCCACACCGATGCGTACCCCTCACCGACCGACGTCGGTCAGGCTCCGGACCCCGCCTGGCACTACCTCATCGTCTCGCTGCGGGACACCGAGCCGGTGCTCCGCAGCTACCGGATCGTCGACGGGAACATTGCCGAGGAGCCGATTGTTCTCTCGGGCACGTAGAATCCCGATCGGTTCAGTCGACATTCCCGGAAGGTTCAGCGAGACCGTGGTCATCCACGAATCAATCCTCGACTTGATCGGCAACACGCCGATGGTCGACGTGTCGCGGCTCAGCCCGAACCCCAAGGTCCGGATCCTCGGCAAGCTCGAGGGCCAGAACCCGGCCGGCTCGGTCAAGGACCGCATCGCCAAGGCGATGATCCTCGAGGCCGAGGCCGACGGCACGCTGCGACCCGGGGCCACCCTCATCGAGCCCAGCTCGGGCAACACCGGCATCGCCCTGGCGATGATCGCGCAGATGCGGGGCTACAAGATCAAGATCGTCCTGCCCGAGAACGTGTCGATCGAACGACGCCAGCTGCTCGAGGTGTTCGGTGCCGAGATCATCCTGTCGCCGGGCGCTGAAGGGTCCAACGGTGCGGTGAAGCGGGCCCAGCAGCTCGCCGACGACCACCCCGAGTGGGTGTTCCTCTACCAATACGCCAACGACGCCAACCCGCGCTCGCACTACGAGACCACCGGCCCCGAGATCTGGGCCGACGTCCCCGAGATCACCCACTTCGTGGCCGGTCTCGGCACCAGCGGCACGCTCATGGGGGTCGGTCGCTATCTGAAGGAACAGAATCCCGACATCAAGGTCGTGGCCATCGAGCCGCCGCTCGGCGAGCGCGTCGAGGGGCTCCGCAACCTGGACGAGGGCTACATCCCGCCCGTGTTCGACAAGTGGGGCGGCATGGACATCCTCGACCGCAAGCGCATCGTGCGGCCGCGCGAGTCCATCGAGTGGACCCGCAAGCTGAGCTCGGTCGGCGTGTTCTCGGGCATCTCGGCCGGGGCCGCCATGGCCGGAGCAGCGAAGGTCGCCGCCGAGTTGGCCGACAAGGAGCCCGACACCGAGGCCACGATCGTGTTCATCGTCTGCGACAACGGCTGGAAGTACCTCAGCACCGGCGCCTGGACCGACGACCTCGACGACGTCGTCGAACGAGCCGAGAAGATCATCTACTTCTGAGCGACTCGGCCGATCGCGAACCCGTCAGTCCTTCGCTCTGAGTCGACGTGCCTCGACCAGGATGAACCCTACGACGGGAGAGGTTGGGCGAGGCCCCACGAGCTGCTCGAATGGCTCACGCCCGTCGTGAGGGCGGGTTCGATCTCCGCGACCTCGAGATCTCTCAGCGCTTGGGCGGCTGGGTGTTTCGACGGCCCGACTTCGAGTTCGGCAGGTGCGCCGAGCAGGACGCCGGAATTGCGCATCTCGGTCTGCGTGCACTGGGGGCCGTCGGGGCCGACCGTGTAGGACGAAACGGGCAGGTCGGCGTCGCCGACGTCTTGGCCGCCGGCCCCGAGGCGGAGCCTCAGGACGAGCCCATCGTCCTCGAACCACTCGACCTGGGCCTCTTCGCCGTAGATCGTGTAGCGAAGATCGGTCACCCACTTGGGGAACCCCCACACCTCTCGACCCACCGCACAGCTGAATGCGCCGGTCACCGGCAGCCACTGGATGAAGGTCGCGCTCGTCCTCTGCGCCGATCGTCTCCACGTCGAAGACGATGCCGACTTCGTTGTACCTCCCGAAGTCGGATTGCAGGTACGACACGCCAACGACCGAGAGTCCGGCGAGGCCGTCGTCGCCCACAAGCACACGAAATCCTGATTCGCTGATGGTCTCCTGGCTGATCCGCGGGTCGACCCGATAGGACGCGACGATGGAGGTCGCGGCCTGCACTTGAAGCGGCACGGCCAACTCGACATCGTCGACGGTCACCGATGTGGATTCGGACATGGTGGTGTTCGGCACGGTTCCTCGTTTCCTGGGTTGGGCAGAACCTAGATGTCGATGAGCTCAGCGGACGCCACGTGACCTCAGGAAAGGCGCTGCTGATCGAACGTCGGAGATCGAAGCGTCACCAGGGCCGACTACGAGTCGATTCGCCGCCTCGCACTAGACACGCAGGGATGCTCACAGGACTCGAGGCCGTGCTGTTCGACTTCGGCGGGGTCTTCACCGACTCGCCGTTCCATGCCGTCAGCGCCTATGCGGAGCGACTCGGCGCAGCAGACGAGCAGGTCACCGACATCGTCTTCGGCGGCTACTCCGTCGACGGCGACCATCCTTGGCACCAGGTGGAGCGGGGCGAGATCACCTTGGAGGAGGCCCGGGAACGGATCCTGGCGCTCGGCCGAGAGCAGGACCTCGAGGTGGACATCTGGGACGTGTTCACGGCCATGAGCGGGAACGGCGGAGGCCTGCGTGAAGAACTCGTCGACTACGTCGGACGCATCCGCGCCTCAGGGTTGGCGACGGGCATCATCACCAACAACATCGTCGAGTTCAGGGATCACTGGCGTGCCATGCTGCCGGTCGACGAGTTGTTCGACTTCGTCGTCGACAGCAGCGAGGTGGGCATGCGCAAACCCGACCCCGCCATCTTCGAACACGCCCTCATCGTCGGCGGTCTCGCGGCCGAGCAGGTCATCTTCCTGGACGACCACGAAGGGAACGTTGCTGCGGCGCAAGCGCTGGGGATCCGGTCCTTGTTGGTCGACGGCGACGGTGCCAAGACCGTCGCCGACCTCGACGTGCTGTTGGGCCTGATCTAGCTCGGGCTCGGACGAGCGAGCCCGCTACGGCGCCATCTTCTCGAGCATGGCCTTCATCTGCTGATGCACCAGGTTGACGGCCTGGAGCGGCCGGATCATCACCTTGAACTCGGTGATCATGGCGTCGTCGTCGCACGTGATGATGTCGACGCCGTTGATGTATTTGCCTTCGATCGACGTCTCGAATTCGAGCATGGCGTGGTTGCCCTGCAGGATCTGCTTCGCGTACCCGAAGGTCCCGCCGCCACCCTCGTCGCCGCTCGGCTCGTCGCCGCCGAGGGTGTTGCCGGCCGCTCCGAGGTAGAGCTTGGTGATCTCCTTGCCCTCCTGGGGGGTGAAGACGATCGGCGACAAGAACACGCAATCGTCGTGGAGAAGCGCATCGAGGCCACCGGGGAGTTCACCCCTCAGGTGCTGATGCCAGCGGTGCATGCACGTGTGGATCGGATCGGTGTCGGCCATTGGTGAATTGTCGCACGGGCCAGTTCAATGCGGAGGATGTCTCGATCTGATCGTCTGTCGGCGAGCGAGCCCATCGAGGTTCGCCGAGCTCGACCCGACGAGATCGACGTGGTCGCCGATGTGCTCGCAGAAGCGTTCGCCGACTCCCCGTGGACGCGATGGACCGTGGCCGCCGACGACCGTGTTCGTCGCGTCTCCTCGGACTTCAGCGGCTCGTCCTCGAATTGATCGGGTTCGACCATGGCGAGGTCTGGGTTGCCGAAGTGGGCGGCGAGGCGGTGGCGGCTGCCGCGTTCACCGACAGCCGGGCGCCTGCGCCTGAGTCGGTCGTCGCCGAACTGAACAGGAGGAGCATCGACTTCACCGGCGATCGCCTGGAGCAGTCGATCGAGGCACAGGCGGCCAGCGCAGGCCTCGTGCCCGACTTCCCGCACGTGAGCCTCGGCGTCGTGGGCGTCCGGACCGGGTCACAGCGTCAGGGTCTGGGCGCAGCGGTCATCGCGCCAGGACTGCGGGAGGCGCAGCGCACGCGTCTCCCGGTGCGTCTCGAGACGTCGAGGGAGGAGAACGTTCGCTTCTACGAACGCCTCGGGTTCGCGGTCACCGACCACCTGGACCTTGGTGGGGTCGAGATCTGGGCGATGCTTCGGGAGCCGAACTGACCGGCGTCGCGTCTTGGGTGGGTTCGAACTCCATCCGACGTGAGGAGAGGCCGACGCCAGCGAGTGGGTCACCAGCTGATCAGGGGCCCTAGGGGAGCGGTTCGCCCTGGCTCGCCTCGATGAGTTCGTAGACGTCGTTGCGGTCGAGTGAGACCGCAGTGGCTCGCGTGAGCGAGACGATGCGCTCGGGGGTCTGGGTACCGATCAGGGCAATCGGCCGCGACGGATGGGCCAGGGTGAAGGCCACCGCCAGCGTCGCCCGGTCAACGCCCTCGCGCTCGGCCAGACGATCGAGCACGTTGCGCAGCTCAGACGAGACTCCCTGGCCGGTGGCCAGCGACCCGCCGGCGAGTGGGCTCCACACGATCGGAACCACGCCCTCCTCCATGCACAGATCGAAGGTGCCGTCCCACAGCGGGTCGAGGTGGCTGGCCGAGTACTCGGGTTGTGTGGTCGCGATGGGGTGGTCGGCGCCGAGGTGGAGGGCCAGTGCCCGATGCTGAGAAGGAGTGAAGTTCGAGATACCGATCAATCCGATCTTGCCCTCGTCCTGAAGGGCGACGAGGGTCTCGGCCACCTCGCTCGGGTGGGTCAACAGGTCGGGCCGGTGCAGCTGATAGAGGTCGATGGTGTCGACGCCGAGGCGTTCGAGCGAGGCCTCCACCGCCGAGCGGAGGTGGGTGGCCGAGGAGTCGTAGGGAATCGGCGGTGCGATGCCCCCTTTGCTCGCAAGCACCATTCGTTCCCGGAGGTCGCTTCGACCCGCCAGCACCCGGCCGAGCAGGGCCTCCACGGCGCCGAACCCGTCGCCGCCCCAGTCGAACCCGTACACGTCGGCGGCATCGATCAGCGTGAGTCCGGCATCGAGGGCCGCCTCGAGCACGTCAGTGGCCCGTCCGACATCGGCGTGGGTGAAACGCCAGAGCCCGAACCCCAACGGCCCGCACTCGGTACCCGGGCCGAGCGAGCGAGTCGTGGAGTCGATGAGCGACATGGGTTGGGTTTCTAACAGTTCGCTCGTCGATCGTCGTCGGTGCAAGGCGGGTGAGTCGTAGAGTTCGGCCGTGTCCGATCGCCCCATCGGGATGTTCGACAGCGGTTTCGGCGGACTGACCGTTGCCCGGGCCGTCATCGATCTCCTCCCGCACGAGGACGTCGTCTACGTCGGCGACACCGCTCGCTACCCGTACGGCTCGCGCGATCTCGACGACGTCCGCGCCTGCGCGCACCAGATCGCCGAGTGGCTGGTGGTCGAGCACGACGTGAAGATGCTCGTCGTCGCCTGCAACACGGCGACGGCTGCGGCCGGTGAGTCGCTCTCGCGAGGCCTTCGACATCCCGGTCATCGGAGTGATCGAGCCAGGGGTTCGCAGCCTCTTCGACGCAAGCCAGTCCGGACGCGTCGGGGTGATCGGCACGGTGGGCACCGTCGCCAGCGGCGCCTATCAGCGGTCGGTTGCCGAGCTCACTCCTGATGCCGAGCTCACCTGCGCGGCCTGCCCCGGATTCGTCGAGTTCGTCGAGAAGGGCGAGGCGCGGTCCGACCAGGTCCATGTGCTGGCCGAGCGTCTGCTGGCGCCGGTCGTCGAGGCCAAGGTCGATGCCTTGCTGCTCGGGTGCACCCACTACCCCTTCCTCGCTCGAACCATCGGCGACGTGATGGGCCGCGACGTCGTGTTGGTCAGCTCGGCCGACGAAACCGCCTTCGAGGTCCGACGCACCCTGCTCGATTCTCCACTGGCGGCGGCCGATCGGGTGGGCCGGCATCGCTGGATCAGCTCGGGTGACGTCGACTGGTTCCAACGGCTCGGGCGCCGCTTGCTCGGCCCCGAGCTCGACCACGTCGAATCGGTGTCCTGGGACGGACTCGTGCAGGATGGCGGACGATGACACGACCAGACGGACGAACCAACGACGAATTGCGCCCTGCGAGCTTCGAGCGCGACTACACGAGCATGACGCCTGGCAGCTGCCTCGTGAGCTTCGGCGAGACCAAGGTGCTGTGCACGGTGTCGATCGACGACGACGTTCCCCGTTGGATGCGGGGCAAGGGCACCGGCTGGGTGACCGCCGAGTACTCGATGCTGCCCGGCTCGTCGCCCGAGCGGATCAGGCGCGAGGTGAAGGCGGGCAAGCCTTCGGGCCGGACCCAGGAGATCCAACGCCTCATCGGCCGATCGCTCCGAGCCGTGTGCGACATGAAGCTCCTCGGCGAACGCGAGGTCACCGTCGACTGCGACGTGCTCCAGGCCGACGGCGGGACCCGCACTGCATCGATCTGTGGCGGGTACGTCGCCCTCCACGATGCGCTCACTCGGCTCGTGATGGCGGGTGAGATCGACACCCATCCGCTCACCGCGCTCTGTGGCGCGATCAGCGTGGGCATCGTGGGTGGGGTCCCCGTGCTCGACCTGCCGTATGTCGAAGACGCCGGCGCCGAGACCGACATGAACGTGGTGATGACCTCCGAGGGCGGGTTCGTCGAGGTCCAGGGCACGGCCGAAGGTGCACCGTTCTCGCGTGCCGAGCTCGACGAGCTGCTCGAACTCGCACGCGGCGGCATCGAGCAGATCTTCGACATGCAGCGGGCCGTGGTGGCCGAGGCCCCGCCGGCCCGACCCGCCCGGTGAAGCCGCAGGTGGTCTTGTCGACCACCAACCTGGGCAAGGTCGTCGAGATCCGCGACGCCATCGGCGATCTGGTCGACCTCGTCGATCGGCCTGCCGGCCTGCCCGACGTCGTGGAGGACGCGCCCGACCTCGAGGGCAACGCCCGACTCAAGGCCGAGGCCATCGCCGACGCGACCGGTCTGGCGACGCTGGCCGACGACACCGGCCTCGAGGTCGACGCCCTCGGCGGCGCACCTGGAGTGCTGAGCGCCCGCTACGCCGGGCCGGCAGAGGACGCCGAGGCGAACAAGACCAAGGTGCTCTCCGAGCTCTCCGGGGTGGCCGATCGCTCGGCCCGGTTCCGCACGGTGCTGGTGCTGTCGGTGCCGGGCGGAGGCGAAATCGTCGCCCACGGGGTCGTCGAGGGCACGATCGCCGAGACTCGGCGCGGCGAGCACGGGTTCGGTTACGACTCGATCTTCGTTCCCGACGGTGACCGTCGAACCTTCGCCGAGATGCCGCTCGAGGACAAGCAGCAACGAAGCCACCGGGCACGGGCCCTCAGCGACCTCATGACGACACTTCGAAGCGGCCCACCCGGATTCCTTGCCGCTGATTGACCGCCCAGTGGTCGATCAGCAGCAGCGAATCGGGGGTCACCAGCCTCGGAGGTCGACCGGCCACCCGTCGATCACCTGGTCGCCGACCGACACGTCGGGTTGCTCGAAGGGCAGCCCGATCGACCACCAGCGCCGGCGTCTGCAGATCCTCGACGGTCGTCACACCGAGATCATGCCCGGGTGGGTCAGGTGGGTTGGCAGGTAGGACACCACCAGACCTTGCGGTTGGCGATCTCGGTGCGAGCGATGTCGGTGCCGCAGCGCCGACACGGTTGGCCCGCCCGCTTGTAGGCGTAGAGCGCCTCGGACCGGGTGATGCGTCCCTTCGGCAGCTCGTCCTTGCGTCGGGTCACGATGCGGTTTCGCTTCACGCCGTCGCGGAGGAGCTCCTGCATCAGCGCCCACAGGTCCTCGAGCTGCGCTTCGTCGAGGCGGTCTCCACGGATCTGGGGGTGGATGCCGGTGAGGAAGAGGGCCTCGGCTCGGTAGACGTTGCCGATGCCGGCGATCACCGATTGATCGAGGAGTTGCAGGGCCACGGGGCGCTTGGAGGACTGCACGGCCTCGATGAAAGGACCGGCCTTGCCGTCTCGACGCAACGGGTCAGGTCCGAGCTTCGCGACGACGGTGGTGCGGTGGTCGGGATCGACCAGCGCACAGGTCATGGCGCCGGTGAGGTCCCACGCTGCGTCGTCGGAGGCAAGACGGACCCGGAGCGCGTCGGACGGTGCGTCGGCGGGGGAGCGTCGGCGGAACTTCCCGACCAGCCCGAGGTGCACGTGCAGCAGATCACCGCTGTCGAAGTGGAGGAAGAGATGCTTCCCGTAGGCCTCGGTGTCGCCGAGCACCTCGCCGTCGAGGCGGGCTGCACCCTCGGCGAAACGGTCTTGGCGCGCGTCGCCGCGACCGGTTGTCCCTTGAGATCC
>CAVPHU010000007.1:0-32341 GCA_963704815.1 uncultured Acidimicrobiaceae bacterium | reverse complement strand
AGGTGCCCGCGAGCGACCTCTCGATCGAGCTGATGGCGATCGTCGCAGGGGAGGCCGAGTTCTGCATCCACTTCGGGGGTTCCATCGAGATCACGAGCCCCGTCGCGGAAACGTGGCATGGCGAGGCCGACGCCGATGATCGGTCCAGCCTGGGCCGCTTCCTGGACCTCGTCGGCGACACGCTCACCGGCGCCCACATGGACGCGGACGAGCGCCTGCATCTCCAGTTCGCCGGCGGCACCTCGCTCGTTGCCGAGGCGGGCCGATGGGAGGCGCACTGGCCGATGCCGAACGGCCTCGATGAGGTCTGGGTGCCCCGCGAGGGGCCGCGCATTCCGTAGTGCTCACCGGAGACGTTCTGAACGGTTCGCGTACCGCGGCTGGCGGTGGTGTTCAATCGCATCGGGGAGTGCCGGTCAGTCCTCGTGACCGGGACCTTCGCCACTTGGTCGACCTCCAGTCGTCGCCGAACCTCAGGAGTCAATCGCCGTGGCCTTGAGTGAGCCTCGGATAGTTCGCGCCCAGGGGGGACGACCACGTGTTCCGGTTCCTGCACACGGGTGACCTGCACCTCAACAGCCCCTTCGTCGGCCCCACCACCGAGGTGCCGGCCGGCATCGCCTCCATCCTGCGCGGTTCCACGCTGATCGCGTGGCGGCCCATCGTGGACTTGGCGCTCGAGGAGCGGGTCCAGTTCCTGCTCGTAGCGGGCGACGCATTCGAGAGCGCCAACCGGACGCTCCAGGGCCAGATCCACTTTCTAGACGGCATCGTACCGGCATCCGAGCTAGCCGCGGATCATGGATGAGGGGGCCGAATGCGTCTCGTTGACGGCCGTTCCGAGGTCGGGTTGCAGCAGGATGAGGACGAGCGGAATGCGATCCGTGTCAGGACTCCCACGAGCCGAGCCAGATCGATGTCGCCGGCGAACTGAGCGAGAAGCGACGCGACGGCGACGATGAGGATGAGCTTGGCGAACTCGGACGGCTGGAGCTGGAAGGAGCCGATCTCGAACCAGGCCTGGGTCCCCTTCGACTCGGTCCCGAGCGGCGAGATGACGACGAAGAGCGACGCAACGACCGCCACGTAGCCGATCATGGCGAAGTCGCGGAGTCGCCGATAGTCGAACCATGCGGTGAAGGCCGCGACCCCGATTCCGAGGGCGACGAAGAGGACCTGCCGGCCGAGGAACGACGTGTCGATGGCCTCGGGGTCGGCACCGCGGGTGGCCGAGAAGACCATGACGCAGCCGAGGGCGGCGATCGACAGCACGGCGCCGACCATGGTGAAGTCGACGTGACGCCACGGGGCCGACGGGTTCGAGCGGATCGAACCCAGCCCACGCTGGGTCGACGCGGCGAGGTGAGTACGGCCATCAGCGAGGCCCCGCGACGACACGAGGGCGACGAGGCACGAGGAGCCCGGCCACACGCGGCCCGAGCGGCCAGGAGCGAAAAGCGCAGCCATCAGCGAGGCCCCGCGACGACACGAGGGCGACGAGGCACGAGGAGCCCGGCCAGCACGCGGCCCGAGCGGCCGGGGAGCGAAAAGCGCAGCCATCAGCGAGGCCCCGCGACGACACGAGGGCGACGAGGCACGAGGAGCCCGGCCACCGCGGCCCGAGCGGCCGGGGAGCGGAGAGAACGACCATCAGTCGGTGGCCTCGGCTGCGGCGGCGGAGAGATCGATGTCGAGTTCGGGGAGCGCCAGCACGCCTCCGGGCTGCACCTCGGGTTTGGGGATCGAACCGGAGAGGACGTCGAAGATCTGCCGGACGACCGGCGCGGCTGAGCTCGACCCGAAGCCCGACTCCTCGAGGAAGGCCGTGACCGTGTACTGCGGGTCGAAGACCGGACCGAACCCGGTGAACACCGACGTGTCGGCCTTGCCCGTGACCTGGGCCGTGCCGGTCTTGCCCGCGACCGGGTAGAGGTCGCTCGGGAAGCCGGCGAAGACGCTGGTCGCCGTCCCCGATCCGTCGGTGGTCACGCCGAGGAGGCCGTCGAGGATCGGTTGGCGGACCTCCTGCGAGAGCGGGACCTCACCATTGACCCGGGGCGCCAGTGCGCGGACCACCGTGTCGCTGTTGTTCTCGCGCACCTCGAGCACGATGTTCGGCGAGTACCTCGTCCCGCCGTTGGCGAAGGTCGAGTAAGCGTTCGAGAGCTGGAGCGGCGTGACCAGGACCTCGCCCTGGCCGATCGACATGTTGACGTTGTCGCCGGTGAACCACTCGTCGCCGAACGGGCAGTCGATCTGCGCGCACAGCTCCTTTCGGCCCTCCGCCGTCGGGATGCGGCCGCCCTGCTCGCTCGGGAGGGGAAGCCCCGACTTGGCGCCGAGTCCGAAGTCGCGGGCGGCGGTCTGGATCGCTTCGGGGCCGTAGGCGTCGCGCTGGACCCAGAACTGGGCACCGATGTCGTAGAAGAAGACGTCGCTCGATCGGGTGAGCGCGCTCCGCATGTCGACGACACCTGCGGCTCCGGGGCTGCCGAACACACATCCGGTCGTGCCCTCACAACGAGGGACCTCGAACGTGCCGGTGTCGTTCAGCGTGAAGCCGGGTGACCGCAGTCCGGTGGTGAGGGCGGCGTAGGCCGTGAACAGCTTGAACGTCGAACCCGGGGCGTATTGACCCTGGATGGCCCAGTTGTTGAGCGGGTAGTGGTTCGTCGGGTCGTTGAGCTCGTCCCACTTGTTGGTCGAGATCCCGTTGACGAAGTCGCTCGGGTCGAACGTCGGGTAGCTGGCCATGGCGATGATCTCGCCGGTGCCCGGGTCCTCGACCACCACCGAACCCGCCGTGCCTTCGTTGGGCAAGTTTCCGCCGCGTGCCGGGCGCTCGCGTGCCGCCAGCAGCTCGCGGCTCGAGCGCCTCCTCGGCCACGGCCTGGATGTCGAGGTCGATGGAGAGCACGACGTCGTTTCCGGCAACGGGTGGCGTGGAACGCTCCTCGATGATCCGGACCGGGTCGCCATCGGCGTCGACCTCGATATGGGTGATACCGGGCACGCCACGCAGATCGTTCTCGTACACCCGCTCGACTCCCGACTTCCCGATGTCGTCGCCCTGGATGTACGGCTTGTCGGAGTCGGCACGCTCTTCGAGTTCGACGTCGTTGACCTCGCCCACGTAACCGAGCACGTGCGCGGCCACCGGGCCGTAGGGGTAGATCCGGACCGATGTACGCTCGACGACGACGCCCGGGAAGTCCTCCTCGTGCTCCTCGATGTGGATCTTGAGCTCTTCGGTCATGTCCTGGGCCACCGGCACCGGGGTGTAGGGGCTGAACCGCTGATCGTCGATGCGCTCGCGGAGATCGGCGGTGGTGACCGGGTCGCCGGCACGGGTCAGGTTGTCGGACAGGCGCACGAGCAGCGCGTCGGCCTCGTCGTCCTCGAGTTCGGCGAAGGCGGTCCGGTCGACGGCCACGACCACCGAGACCCGGTTGTCGACGATCACCTTGTTGTTGCGGTCGAGGATGCGGCCCCGGGGAGCCTGCTCCTGCACGATGCGGATGCGGTTCGACTCGGCTGCCTCCTGGAACTCCGGCGACGACGCCGACCTGGAGGAACCACAAGCGGGCGAACAGGGCGACGAACAACGACAAGGTGACGATGCCGAGGATCCCCAACCGGACCTGAGACGTGGGCTCTCTCATACGTGGCCTCCGACGCGAGCGAAGGAGCGCCAGCGACTGAGCGGACCGACACGGCCCGAGCGGCCGGGGAGCGGAAGAAACGGCTCTCTCATACGTGGCCTCCGACGCGAGCGAAGGAGCGCCAGCGACTGAGCGGACCGACACGGCCCGAGCGGCCGGGGAGCGGAAGAAACGGCTCTCTCATCGGGCCATCAGTCCGGAAGGCGAGCGTTCCTGCGGCAGGGCCCAGTGCATGGCGCGCAGCATGACGGGCGCGAGCAGTCCGTTCATGGTCGACGTGACGAGGAGGATCATGGGGAGATTTGCCGATCGGAACTGTTGGCCGAGCAACTGCCCGACCAGCACGTACAGGATGACACTTGCAGCGGTCGCAACCACCGCGGTCGCCACCGGAATCCACCACGCCGCTCGCAACACCGACCGTTGGAAGGACCCCACCAGGTAGGCCACCACGCTCAGCACGAGGGCCCAGAGTCCGAACGGCGTCTGCAGGACGGCGTCGAACGTCAATCCGGCGGCGAAGCCGATCACCGCGCCACGCTCGGCGCCACCCTCGACGCCGGCGGCCACGGCCACCAGGATCACGATGTTGCCGATGGCGCCGCCCACCTGGAAGTCGGCGACCCAGGACGTCTGGATGACCACGGTCGTGACGATGATCAGGCCGACCCGAACAGCCATCGAACGGCTCAATGGGAGCACCCCGAGCGAACCGGCCATGTGCGGCCCGCTCGGCGGGAGGAAGCGCCAGCGCCCGACGAGCCAGGGAGCGAGCCTGCGAGCGACCGGAACAGCACGTGGCCGGGGAACGGAACAACAGAGCTCCGTGGGAGCACCTCGAACGTGCAAGGCCGACGAGGCACGAGGAGGCCGGTCAAGAACGGCCTCCGTGGCCGGGGAACGGAACAGAACAGGCTCATTCGACGCCCTCCCAGAGCAGGACGTTCACGAAGGTGAGGGTGTCGAGGTCGGCGTAGGGGTCGGCGAACAGGTCGAGCACGAGACCGCCCGATGCATCGCGCGTCCCGGTGACCTCACCCACCGGGATCGACGGAGGAAACGCGCTCCGGTCGGTGCCGCTCGTGGTGAGTTGGGCCCCGGGTTCGATGCCGACTTCCGGATCGATCGCGGTGTCGACCAGCAGGCTGCGGCCGCTGCCGCGACCACGAGCCGTCCCGAGCTCCTGGGTGGTGACCACGCGGACCCCGACTCGGAAGTCGGGGTCGGAGATGAGCTGCACCTGTGATCGACCAGGCGTCACGAGGGTGATGCGGCCGACCAGCCCCGAGCCGGTCACGACCGGCATCCCCTCCTTGATGCCGGCCTCGGAGCCCTTGTCGAGATCGACGACGAAGCTGAAGTTGGAGGCGGGCCGGGACACCACTCGGGCCGTTGCGGTGTTGATGTTCCCGACCCAGGGAATGTCGAGGAGCTCGAGGAGATCGGGGTACTGCGCGGCCGCGTCGGCATCGGACACCTGCCGGCCCTCGAGTTCCTCGACCCGGGCGCGGAGCTCTTCGTTCTCCTTGCGGACGTCGTCGTAGTTGAAGACGCCGTCCCAGGTGTTCCGGAACGGGGTGGAGATCCAGTCGGCCCCGGACCGGAGCGGGCCGAAGATCGTCGAGGCCGCGCTACGGGTGGAATCGATGACACCGACGCCGCGGAAATCGAGTGTGAGGACGGTGATCGAGAGGAGCACGAGCACCGCGATCGTCAACTTGCGGGGTCCGCGTCGGGGACCGGCCATCACAGGCCTCGCATTTCCTCAGGGTCGATCAGTGACCGTTCGAGGAGAAGAGCACGCCCTTCAGCGCCTCGAACTCCTCGAGCGATTGACCCGACCCGATGGCAACGGCGTGAAGCGGGTTGGGGGCGATCACGATGGGCATGCCCGTCTCGTGTTCGAGGCGGGCGTCGAGGCCGTGCAGCAGGGCTCCGCCGCCGGCCAGCACGATGCCCTGTTCCATGATGTCGGCGGCGAGCTCGGGCGGCGTCTTGTCGAGGGTCACCTTGACCGCATCGACGATGGCCGCGACGGGCTCTTCGAGCGACTCGCGGATCTCGGCGGTCGAGGTGGTGATCGTCTTGGGGAGACCGGTCACCAGGTCGCGTCCGCGGATCTCGAAGAACATCTCCTCCTCGAGCTCCCAAGCGGAGCCGGCGGCGATCTTCACTTCCTCGGCGGTGCGTTCGCCGAGCGCCAGGCTGTACTCCTTCTTGATGTACTGGATGATGGCGTCGTCGAGCTCGTCGCCGCCGACGCGCACCGACTGGCTGGCCACGATGCCGCCGAGCGAGATGACGGCGACCTCGGTCGTGCCACCGCCGATGTCGACGATCATGTTGCCGGTCGGCTCTTGGACGGGAAGGCCGGCGCCGATCGCCGCCGCCATGGGCTCCTCGATGATGTAGGCGGGCTTGCGGGCACCCGCGTACTCGGCCGCTTCCTGCACCGCACGTTGCTCGACACCGGTGATGCCCGACGGCACGCAGATCACCATGCGGGGCTTCGCCCAGCGGCGCTGGTGCACCTTCTGGATGAAGTAGCGGAGCATCTTCTCGCAGATCTCGAAGTCGGCGATGACGCCATCCTTGAGCGGTCGGATGGCCTGGATGTGGCTGGGGGTGCGCCCGATCATGCGCTTGGCTTCGACTCCCACCGCCAGCGGACGGCCGTCCTTGACGTTGACGGCGACGACCGACGGCTCGTTGAGCACGATGCCCCGGCCCCGCACGTAGACGAGGGTGTTGGCCGTGCCGAGATCGACCGCCATGTCGCGGCCCATGATCGAAGAGAAGACGTTGTCGGACATGAAGTGCGGCTCCGCAGCCCTACGAGACCTGTGCTCGGCGATTCGTAGCGTAGTGATTCAGGCCGGCTCGTGCTGAGCTGGCCTGATGCTGGCGTTCAGGGTACCAACTGTAACCATTCTGCAACAACGCGGCCGGTGTGCGTCAGGGCCGTTGGTCACCCGAAGAAGATGCCGATCTCGCGTGCCGCGCTCTCGTGACCGTCGCTGCCGTGCACGAGGTTCTCGGTGGTCTCGTAGGCCAGGTCGCCGCGGATCGTGCCCGGCTCGGCGTTCTTCGGGTTGGTGGCGCCCATCAGCTTGCGGACCACGGCGAACGCCTCGTCGTCGTCGCCCTCGAGCACCATGGCCATCACCGGGCCGCGCGACATGAACGCCACGAGGTCGCCGAAGAAGGGCTTGTCGACGTGCTCGGCGTAGTGCTGGGCGAGCACCGACTCGTCGAGGGTGCGGAGCTCTGCCTTGACGATGCGCAGGCCCTTGTTCTCGAAACGGCCGATGATCTCACCGACGAGGCCGCGTTCGACGGCGTCGGGCTTGCAGAGGACGAGCGTCTGATTCATGGCAGCAGAGACTAGGGAGCCGCCCCTCCGCCGAACGAACCCCACCCACCCCTGCCGATGCGTCAGGACTTCGGGTCGAGGATGACCTTCAGGACGCCCTCGTCCTTGTCGTCGAACATCCGGTAGGCCTCCGCGACCTCCGACAACCCCATCCGGTGGGTGACGATCTCCTCGGGGTGGAGCCGACCCGAGGCGACGAGCGGGACGAGCTCGGGCCAGGTGGCCGGAATCGACGCGAGCGTGCCGCGGAGGGTGACGTCGCGGAGCAGGGCGTACATCATGGGGTACGGCATCGCCATGTTCTGATTGACGCCGACGACCGACACCGTGCCACCCGCCCGGACCGACATGACGGCATCGAGGATGGTCTGGTCCGAGCCCACCGCTTCGATCACCGCATCGGCACCGCGACCACCGGTGAGTTCGGTGACCTGGGTCGGTGTGCCGAGCGACGCATCCACCGGAATCGCTCCGAAGTCCTCGGCCCGGGCGAGCCGGTCGGGCAGCGTGTCGGCGGCCAGGACGCGGCTGGCGCCGAGGAGCTGAGCACTGCGCAGGGCGAACATCCCGACAGGACCGAGCCCGACCACCAGCACCGTGTCGCCCGGGTTGATGTCGGCGCGCTTGGCCCCGAGGTAGCCCGTCGGAAGGATGTCGGTCAGCATCACCGCGGCCTCGGGGTCGACGCCCGCCGGGACCGCGTGCGTGGTGGTCGACGAGGGGCACCTCGACCAGCTCGGCTTGACCCCCGTGGAGCGCGTCGGTCGTGCCGAACACCCGGATGCCGGCGTTCTCGCACTGGACCAGTTGGCCGGCCAGGCACGGCCGGCAGTGGCCGCATCCGATCACGCCGGAGACCAGCACCTCGTCACCTTCGGCGAAGGACTCGACGTCGGAGCCGGCGGCGACGACCCGCCCGATGAACTCGTGCCCGGGACGAACGCCGGGGACCAACATCGAGCCGTGGTACAGGTGCAGGTCCGAGCCGCAGATGGCGGTGTGGCTCACCTCGACGATGGCTGCGCCGGGCGACTGGATGGTCGGTTCGTCGACGTCGGCGACCTCGACCTCATGGGGACCGGTCATCACCGTTGCTCGCATCACCGAACCCTATTCGAGCGTCAGACGTCGGGATCGAGGAGGCCGAGGAGGCGAGCGGTGGCGCGCACGGTGCCCGCGACGTAGAACGAGCCGGTCACGAGCAGAGCGTCGTCGTCGGCCATCCGGTCGAGCGTGGTCCGGAACGCGACCGCAGGATCGTCGATGACCTCGGCCTCCATCCCCGCCGCTCGGGCCAGCGCCGCCACCTCGGCCGGGTCGATCGCACGGGGCGAGTCGGGCCGAACGGCCACGAGCCCCTCGGCGCCCGAGCGGGCGATGGCCGCGATGGCCGCCTCGGGATCTCTCCCGGCGAGCAGCCCGACCAGGACGGTCGAACGCCCGACGACGGTGAACTCTTCGGCGAAGGTCTCTGCCGTGCCCCGAATGCCCTCGGCGTTGTGGGCGGCGTCGATCACGACCAGCGGCGAGCGACTCACCACCTCGAACCTTCCCGGCAGGCTGAGGGCTGCAAACGCATCGGCGATGGCATCGGCGTGCATCGCTCGGCCGAAGAAGGCCTCGGCAGCAGCAAGCGCGACCACCGCGTTGTCGGCCTGATGATCGCCATGGTTGGGAAGGTGGAGCTCGGTGCGACCGGCGAAGGGCGTGCGCAGCGTCACGTGTCGGCCGCCCACGGCCAGTTGATCGTGCTCGACGGCGAAGTCGCGATCGCGCAGCCAGAACTCGCGGGACTCCTCAGCCTCGAAGATGCCGACGAGCGCAGGATCGATCTCGCCGCAGATCACGTGGCTCGATGGCTTGATGATGCCGGCCTTCTCGGAGGCGATTCGGGCCTTCCAGTCGCCCTCGCCATCGGTGTGGTCGCGGCCCACGTTCGTGATCACGGCGACATCGGCGGGAACGACGTTGGTGGTGTCGTAGCGCCCGAGCATCCCGACCTCGACGAGCATCGCCTCGACCGCCGTCTCGGCGAAGTGGGCGAAGGCCGCAGCGGTGAGGAGCGTGAAGTAGCTGGTTTCGACGTCGGCCACCGGCTCGAGCAGGGCCATCTCGCTCATCAGCAGCGCGAAGTCCTCCTCGCTGATCGGTTCGGCGGCGATGGCGATCCGCTCTCGGACGGTCTCGAGGTGGGGACTCGTGTAGCTCCCGGTGAGCACCCCGTTGGCTCGCAGCAGTGCCGACAGCATGCGCACCACCGAGCCCTTGCCGTTGGTGCCGGTGACGTGGATGGCCGGCGCCGCGAGGTGGGGGTCGCCGAGCACCTCGACCCACCGCTCGATCGGGGCGAGGCTCAGGCCGTCGACCTTGCCTGCGACCTTTGTCTTGCGCTCGAGGTTGTCGTGGGCGTCGAGGAACTCGATCGCCGACGCGTAGGTGAACTCGCTCAGCGGGTCGCTCAGCTGGCGGCCCGGCGAGGCCGGTTGTCGGCCTTCTTGGCCGTCTCGTCCTTGGGCACCAGCGTGGGGTTGACCTTGTCTTCGACCACCGTGCGGTCGATCACGCACTTGCCGACGTCTTCGCGGCTCGGGAGGTCGTACATCACGTTGAGGAGCACCTCTTCGAGGATGGCCCGGAGGCCCCGGGCGCCGGTGCCGCGCAGCAGCGCCTGCTCGGCGACGGCCACGAGGGCATCGTCGTCGAACTCGAGCTCGACGTCTTCCATCTCGAAGAACCGCTGGTACTGCTTGACGAGCGCGTTCTTGGGCTCGACGAGGATCTCGATGAGGGCGTCCTGGTCGAGGTTGGCCACCGTGCCGATGACCGGGAGCCGACCGATGAACTCGGGGATCAGGCCGAACTTCATGAGGTCCTCGGGGAGGATTCCGGAGAGGAGCTGGCCGATCTCCTTCTCTTCGTACTTGCGGATGTCGGCGGCGAACCCGACGCCGCCCGCACCCGAGCGGTTCTCGATGATCTTCTCGATGCCGGCGAAGGCACCGCCGCAGATGAACAGGATGTTCGTGGTGTCGATCTGGATGAACTCCTGGTGCGGATGCTTGCGGCCACCCTGCGGCGGGACCGATGCCGTCGTGCCCTCGAGGATCTTGAGAAGCGCCTGCTGGACGCCCTCACCGGACACGTCGCGGGTGATCGACGGGTTCTCGCTCTTGCGGGCGACCTTGTCGATCTCGTCGATGTAGATGATGCCGGTCTCGGCCTTCTTGACGTCGTAGTCGGCGGCCTGGATCAGCTTGAGCAGGATGTTCTCGACGTCCTCGCCCACGTAGCCCGCCTCGGTGAGCGCGGTCGCGTCGGCGATGGCGAACGGGACGTTGAGCATCCGGGCGAGCGTCTGGGCGAGGAACGTCTTGCCACAGCCGGTGGGGCCGATGAGCAGGATGTTCGACTTGGCCAACTCGACGTCGTCGGCGTGGGCGAGCCCGAACTGCACCCGCTTGTAGTGGTTGTAGACGGCGACGGCGAGGATCTTCTTCGCCTGCTCCTGGCCGACGATGTAGTCGTCGAGGAAGTCGAAGATCTCGCGGGGCTTGGGGAGTTCGTCGAAGCCGACCTCGGAGGTCTCGCTCAGCTCCTCTTCGATGATCTCGTTGCAGAGATCGATGCACTCGTCACAGATGTAGACGCCGGGCCCGGCGATCAGCTTCTTGACCTGCTTCTGCGACTTCCCGCAGAAGGAGCACTTGAGGAGCTCTCCACCGTCACCGAACTTTGCCACGTCTGTCGTCTCCCCCGGATCGTCCTGGTGTCAGCTCGCCCGGCCGATGGGCCCGCTTTGATCTGCGAGCTGGCGGTCGGTGATCACTTCATCGATGATGCCGTACTCGAGCGCCTCTTCCGCGGACATGATGAAATCTCGGTCGGTGTCGGCGTGGATCTTCTCGATGGTCTGGCCCGTGTGTCGCGCCAAGAGCTCCTCGAGGAGCTCGCGCATCCGCAGGATCTCCTTGGCCTGGAGTTCGATGTCGGTGGCCTGGCCTCCGCCCTGTGCGTAGGGCTGGTGGAGCAGCACGCGAGCGTGCGGCAGGGCGAGGCGCTTGCCCGGCGAACCGGCGGCGAGCAGCACCGCTGCGGCCGACGCGGCCTGCCCGAAGCAGATGGTGGTGATGTCGGGCTTGATGTACTGCAACGTGTCGTAGATGGCGAACAGTGCCGTGATGTCGCCGCCGGGCGAGTTGATGTAGATGTTGATGTCGCGGTCGGCGTTCTCGGACTCGAGATGCAGGAGCTGGGCACAGACCAGGTTGGCGATGGTGTCGTCGATCGGCGTGCCGAGGAAGATGATGTGCTCCTTGAGGAGCTTCGAGTAGAGGTCGTACGCGCGCTCGCCGCGATTGGTCTGCTCGACCACGGTGGGGACCAGGTAGCTCGACATCAGTTGCGTTCCCCGGTCAGGCAGGCCGGTGCGGACCGCTGCTCCGCTGGCGCTCCGTCGCTCACACTCGTCCACGTCATCACGATCTCTTCTACTCGCTCTCGTTGGTGTCGTCGTCGGCAGTTTCGTCGTCGTTCGGCTCTTCGTCGGTGACCTCGAGGTCGGCCCGATCGATCGGATTGCCATCGGGATCGACGATCTCGACCTGCTCGAGGAGCCAGTCGAGTGCCTTGCGCTTGTTCAAGTCGGAGCGTACCGCGGCCATCTGGTCGTTGCGCTCGAGCTCCTTGCGCACCTTGGCCGGTTTCTCGCTCACTCGGACGGCAACGGCTTCGATCTCGGCGTCGATGTCCTCGTCGGTGCACTCGAGCTTCTCGGCGACGGCGACGGCCCGCAATCCGAGGTCGACCCGGGCGGAGGTCTCGGCGGTCGCCCGAAGCTCGGCGACGAGCTCCTCCTGCGAGCTGCCGGTCATCATCAGGTACTGCTCGAGCTCCATGCCCTGGGCCTGGAGCCGCATGAGCAGGTCCTGGAGGCGCTGCTGGAACTCGCCGTCGATCATCGCCGGCGAGAGCTCTTCGGTGACCAGATCGGCGAGGGCTTGGCCGACGCGCTCGTTGAGTGCCATCGCGGCCTGGGAACGCCGGACCGTCGACATCCGCTCGGCGAGGTCGTGCCGGAGCTCCTGCACGGTCTCGAAGTCGGAGGACTCGTTGGCCCACTCGTCGGTGAGCTCGGGGAGCACCTTCTCCTTGACGTCCTTGACGAGGATCTTGAAGCGGAGCTCGCCCTCCTCGTCGGGGTCGGGGTGGGTCGCCTCGAACTCGAGGATGTCGCCGGGCTTGGCCCCGACGAGCTGTTCGTCGAGCTCGGGAACGATGTTGGCGCTTCCCACCGGGTAGGAGTAGTCGTCGGCGGTCAGGCCGTCCTGCTCCTCGCCGTCGACCGTTCCCTTGATGTCGATCGTGACGTGGTCACCTTCGGTCGCTGCGCGTTCGACGACCTCGAGGGTCGCATCGAGCTCGCGCATCCGATCGATCTGCGTATCGAGCTCTTCGTCGGTCGGCTCGGGACGCTCGATGGTCACCTGGAGGCTGTCGTATCCGTCGACCTCGACCACGGGCCGGACCTCGACGACGGCTTCGAAGCTGACCGGGCCCTCTTCCTCGCCACCGGTCACGTCGATCTCGGGCGGGGCGATCACGTCGACCGCGTGCTCGCGCACCGCATCGACGTAGAACTTGGGAAGGCCCTCGCGCATCGCTTCCTCGCGGGCGACACCGCTGCCCAACTGGGCCTCGAGCAGGCGACGAGGCGCCTTCCCGGGACGGAAGCCCGGGATCCGGACCTCCTTCGCGATGCGGCGGAACGCCGCGTCGAGCTCTTTGTCGAATTCGGCTTCGTCGATGGTGATCGACAGCTTGACCAAGTTGTCCTCGAGGTCTTCGAGTGTCGAGTTCATCGGTTCCGACAGGGGTGGAGAGGCAGAGACATGAGCCGGCAACTGTAGCCAGGGCGCCCGCGAAATCACCCGTTCGCCCGCCGCGCGATCGCCGCTCGGGAGCGTGTCCCGGTCGCGAGGCAACGCGCGGATAGGGTCGCGGCGTGCTCGATCGAGAGCCACGGGGAGTGGCGCAGCCAGGTAGCGCACCTGCTTTGGGAGCAGGGGGTCGCAGGTTCAAATCCTGTCTCCCCGACGCAAAGAAAATCTCACCAGGAGTCCCGGTCGGCGAGCGGCGGTCGCTAGCGTCGTGTGGCCGTGCGGGTGTAGCTCAATGGCTAGAGCTCCAGCCTTCCAAGCTGGCGACGCGGGTTCGACTCCCGTCACCCGCTCCACTCTCTCCTCCCTCCGATTGACACCGCTTTGACCTCGACCACCCGCAACCTGCTGGCTGCCCTCATCGTGCTCCTGCTCAGCGTGGGCGTCGCGCTGGCCATCGTGCAGCCCGGCGACCTGGGCGACGACGAGTCGGCGTCGGGAACCTCCTCGTCCTCGACCACCACCGACGGTGGGTCCGATCCGACCGATCCGCCGACGTCGGAGACCACCGAGACCCCGACGTCCGAGACCACTGAGACCACGGAGACCACGGAGACGACCGAGACCACGGCCACGCCAGCAACCGACCCGCCGCCTCCGCCGACCACTCCCACCACGGGCGATGCCACCGGACCCGGCTCGACCTCGACCACCGACACGACCGCGGCGCCGGTGCCCGGCGGCGGACTCGCCGGATCAGGCGGCGCCGACGTGGTCGGGAGCAACATCGCCAACACCGGCGGCGAGTCGACGTTCTATCTGCTCGGTGCAGTCGTCCTCGCCGCACTCGGAGTCCTCGCGTGGCGCGTCAGCCGACCGGCCCCGTGAACGCCTCGGGTTCGATCACTCCGACCTCCTAGGCTCGCTGCGTCCCCGTGGCGCAACTGGATAGCGCATCCGGTTTCTACCCGGACGGTTGCAGGTTCGAATCCTGTCGGGGACGCTGTGTCTCTCCGTTCCCCGACCACGCGCTCTCTCGGTCGCTCGCAAGCTCACTCCTGCTTCGCCGGGCGCTGGCGCTTCCTCCCGGCGAAGGGCCGCGTCGCGTGATCAGTCTTCGGCGTAGATCTTCTTTCGCTTCCACACGGCCTTCGCCACGGGATTCATGAGCCCGAGGTCGCGGCTGAGCCCGCGGATCTTGCGCATCGACGCAATGGCGTCGTTGCGAGCCGACGGGTTGTCGACGTACGCCTCGGTCACCACCTCAGACGGGATGCCATAGGCCTTCACGATCTCCTGGCTCGGCATCACCATGAGCCCACTCATCTCGCCGAGGATGCGCGGGGTCGCGACCGACAGCCACCAGCGCTTGACTGGGCCGAGCGATGGCACCCGGTTCTTCAGGAAGTGTCGGGCGAAACTCAGATGGCGAGCCTCCTCGGTCACGTGAATCCGCATGATGCGTTCGAGCAGCGGGTGGATCTCGCCCCTGGTCTTGAGGGCCTTGCGCTGGGCGTGATCGATCGGGTCCTCGCCTCCGATCACGAACGTCATGAACAACTCGGGGAACCACGTGCCCATCGGGACGATGAATCGAGTGCCCAGCTTCGCCCACCACGGCATCCCGCCGACGTCGATGCCCGTGCGGTTGACGAACTCCTGGAACATCATCGAGTGCTGCGACTCCTCGATGACCTCGTGCATCACGTAGCGATACTCGTTGGACCCGTTCGGCAGTGTTCCGGCGTACTCGAGCAGACCCCGTTGGAGCACCTGCTCGAACTGGAGGCCGGTGCGCATCTTGCTCGCCACCATGTGGAGGCCGATGGCGGCCCGGGTCTCCGGCGGTTGCGAGCGATACCAGGCGGTGGCTCCAAGCGGGTCGGACTCGTCGAGCTCGAACCGGGGATCGGTCGGCTCGATGGCGCAGGCCGGATCGTCCCAGGGAACATCGAGGTAGGCGTCGAAGTGCTTGCCCGGCGCGATGCTCATGGCGTTCAGTCGGTCGACGAGCGCATCGAACCGGTCGTCGCTCATCTCGGTCGGGACGTCGGTCACGGGTGCGGCCACGAGGGACTCCTTCGGTCGCGGGAGGTGTTACCAACGGTAAGCACCCGGGGTCGCCCCGTCAAGGCGACACCCGCCACGCTCATCCGTTTCCGGGTCTGGCAATGCGTTTCCCGGGTCAGGGTGGGTGTGTTCTATGCTCACCGCTCCCTTGGTGGCCGTAGCTCAGTCCGGTTAGAGCACCGCGTTGTGGTCGCGGATGTCGCGGGTTCGAATCCCGTCGGTCACCCCATGCTCGCTAGCCTCGGCCGGCAAGCACCACACAAGCGCCTCTAGCTCAATTGGCAGAGCATCTGACTCTTAATCAGAGGGTTCTGGGTTCAAGTCCCAGGGGGCGTACCAACAGACACGGAGCAGCTCTGCCCGCATTCGGCCCGGCCCCCACCCAGTGGGGAGCGCGGCGCGAGGGTTCGCCGATGAGTGATCGCTCGGCCAGAATCGGAGGGAACGCTCGACCGATCGGAGGGTCTCATCGTGAAGCCGCAGGGTCTTCTCGTCGACATCGATGGCGTCCTCACCGTGAGCTGGGAACCGCTGCCCGGAGCCACGGCCGCATTCGCCGAACTGCGCCGGCGTGGGCTTCCCTTTCGTCTTGCGACCAACACCACCTCTCGCTCGCGCGCTGATGTCGCCGAGGCGCTGACGGTGGCCGGGTTCGCCGTGGATCCCGAAGAGATCCTCACCGCCCCGGTCGCCACGGCCTCACACCTGCGCGAGCACCACCCCGAGGCGCAGGTCTTCGTCCTGTCGAGCGGGGATCTGTCGGCCGACTTCGCCGACATCGACGTGGTGGACGAGACGACCGCTGCCGACGTCGTGGTCCTCGGTGGAGCCGGCCTCGTGTACACCCACGAGCAGCTCAACCACGCCTTTGCGCTGATCCTCGACGGCGCAGCCTTCGTGGCGATGCACCGGAACCTCTACTGGCGCACGGCCCGAGGCATGGAACTCGACACCGGCGCCTACGTCACCGCCCTCGAGACGGCCAGCGGCGTCTCGCCCGTCCTGATCGGCAAGCCGGCCCAGGCCTTCTTCCGCGCCGGGCTCGACGCGCTCGGAACGGCACCGGAGGACACGCTGATGATCGGTGACGACATCGAGAACGACGTGCTCGGCGCGCAGGCGTGTCGCCTGCGCGGGTGCCTCGTTCGGACGGGGAAGTTTCGACCTGAGTCCGTCGACGATGCCGCTGGCCGACCCGATCACGTGATCGACGGGTTCGCCGACCTCTTCGAGCAGCTCCTCGACTGACGACGGGTCCGCTCGTGGCGCACGATGCCGAACGCGGTCGTGGGGATCACGCGGCCTGCTCGTCGAGATCGATGTCGCGGAAGAGGCTGCCGGTGAGGCCTTGCGACTCAATCGAGGGATCGGACATCGCTCCGCTGGGCTTCAGTTCGGATCCAGATGAGGTCCTGCTCGAGCGCGGCACGATCGTCGTACCCCTGCCCGCCGTCGGCCACGATCTCGCCATCGGGCCGCCGAAGGCGCCAGCGCCACCGGCCGGCCCGGTCTCGGTAGATCTCGAATCCGCCCGGGGCCGAGGGCAGACCGAGCGACCCGGCTCATCATGGCCGCACCGGGCGACTGGGCCATCGAGTGGCCCTGGGGTCGACCGTGATCGATCCAGATCCACTCGACACCGTCCCAGTACCTCTCGAACAGATCGGGGAACTCTCCGTCGAAACGGGTCACGAAGAATTTCGCATCGAGCATGGCCCCTGCGGGCTGGCCGATCATCTTCACCTCCGGCTTCGTACGCCGATTCCCACGCCATACCCAGCTCTCGCGAGCCCAGATCGAGTGCCGCTCGTCGCGCACGGGCGCGACCCAGTCGCCGGTCGGATTGCGTCGTGGGATTGGGCGTGTTGCGCAGAATCGGTGGATCAGCGGGGCGTGAAGGCCAGGTCGAAGCTGCGGACGGCGCGAGCGAAGATGTTGGGCTCGACGTCGGGTTCGGTGATGGGCCGCAGTTCGGTGATGGCGGCCGCCAACTTCTGGAGCAGGAGCACGAGTTCGTGGCGGGCGAAGTTGGCGCCCAGACAGAAGTGGGTCCCGTGCCCGAACGCGATGTGCGGGTTGGGGTCGCGGGTGATGTCGAAACGGAACGGATCGGCGAAGACGGCCTCGTCGCGGTTCGCCGAGGGGTAGGCGAGCATCAATCGGTCGCCGGCGGCGACGGCCTGACCGCCGACCGTGTCGTCGGACAGCACCTTGCGGAACATGTTGTTGAGCGGCGTGACCCAACGAATCATCTCCTCGACCGCGAGCGGCGCCAGGTCGGGATCGGCGTGAAGGGCCTCCCACTGGTCCGGGTGGTCGCAGAACGTGCGTAGGCCGTGGGCGATCACGGTGCGAGTGGTCTCGGCGCCCCCGGCGACGAACAGCCCGACCTCGTGGAACATCCGGTCGAGGTCGTAGTCGTCATGGTTCGCCCACACCCCCATCAATCCGGCGTCGGCGAGGCGGTCGGCCGGGCAGCCGGCCAGCGCTTCGCGTTCCTCGGTCACCCGTTGGTAGAGCTCCATGTTGGCGCCGAGGAACTCGAGCATCCGCTCCTCACTCGCCTCGCGACTGTCGGTCCGCATGAGCCGCTCGGACCAGCTCTTCACCAGCTGCCACTCGCCTTCGTCGAATCCGAGCATTCGGCACGTGAGCCGAGCGGGCAGCTGACCGGCGAGCCCTTCGATGACCTCGACCTGCCCGTCGTCGACGAACGCCTCGATCAACTCGTCGATGAGCGCCCCGAAGTCGTCGTGCTGTTCGCGGACGGCTCGCGGCGTGAAGCGGCGGTTCACGATCCGGCGTTGGGAGAGGTGGATCGGGTCGTCGTGGGAGATCATGTTCTGCTCGAGGTCGCCCTCGATGGCCCGGTAGGCGCCGCGGCTCGAGAACACCTCAGGTCGCCGCTCCACGTCGAGCACGTCGGCGTGACGACTGATGATCCACAGCTCGTTGCGGTCGTCGCGGTACACCGGCTCGTTGGCCCGCATCCAGGTGTAGGCCGAATGCGGGTCGGCTGCGTAGAACTCGGGATCGAGGAGGTCGAAGCTCGGGCGGGTGGTGGTGCTCATCGCCGGTCATCCTGGCACTTCGGGCGTCGGCGGCGGTCGACGCCAATATCGTGACACTCATGGCTGCACCCACTCCCGCCGAACTCGAGGGCTTCGAGGCCCGCCGGTCCGAACTCCGCGACACCTATCTCGCCGACAAGGCCGACCGGCCACCGTCGAACGCGCGAGGCGTCCACCACGTCGCGCTGCTGTCGAGCGACGTCGAGCGCACCATTCGCTTCTACCAGGACTTCCTCGGGTTCCCGCTGACCGAGCTGTTCGAGAACCGCGACTATCCCGGCTCGACCCACTTCTTCTTCGACATCGGCAACGGCAACAGCCTGGCCTTCTTCGACTTCCCCGGCCTCGATCTCGGCCCCTACGCCGAGGTGCTGGCGGGCCTCCACCACCTGGCGATCTCGGTCGCCCCCGACCGCTGGGAGGAGCTGCGGGCGGCCATCGACGCCTCGGGACTGACGACGTTCGAGTACGAGACCTCGGTCTACTTCAGCGGGCCCGACGGCGAGCGGCTCGAGATCATCTCCGATCCTCTGGGCCACATGTACGGCGCCGACGTCGGCTGAACCCATCACCGCAACCGGTTCTCTGCACGGTCCTGACCAGCATGTGGTCGAGGGCGTACGAAGATCGGGCGCAGGTCAGCTTGTTCGGCGGCGGAGGGTCGTGACCACCTCGACGTGGTGGGTGAAGGGGAACAGGTCGAGCAGCTCGCATCGCTCGACCTCGTAGCCCCCCTCGCGGAGCCCGGCGGCGTCGCGGGCGAATGCCGCGGCATCACAGGACACCAGCACCACCACCTCGGCTGCGCTGGCGACGACCCGTTCGACCCCCTTCGGGCGGAGACCGGATCGGGGTGGGTCGGCGACGACGATCGCGGCCTCGGTCGCGACCCAGTGCTCGACCTGAGCCGGCACCACGGTGGCGTCACGGTCTGCGAGGTTGCTCTCGGCGTCGCGGGCCGAGCTCGCGTTCGACTCGACGAGCACGACCTCGCGCGCTCCGGCACAGGTCGCGGCGAAGAGGCCCACCCCTCCGTACAGGTCGACGAAGCGGCCGGAAGGCGCATCGGCCACCGCGTCACGCACGCTCGCGACCAACGCCTCCGCACCGGCGTGGCTCGTCTGGAAGAACGATCGAGCCGACACGTCGAACCGCACGCCGTCGACCTCGTGCACCAGGGTCGAACGCTCGCCCGCATCGAGGGCGGCGTCGGTCACCACGTCGAGGTCGGGCGGGGCTGCGCGCAGCATCGCATCCGCACTTCCGTGCAGGATCGCCTGACGGGTCGCCGTCGAGGGCGAACAGCGCAGCGTCATCTCGTCCGCGTCGACCAGCACCCCCGAACGCAGCGCGTCGTCGATCAGGGGGTGAGCGACCATGCAGTGCCCGACCGCCACCACGTCGTGAGATTGGCGCCTGCGGAACCCGAGCCCGTCCGGTCGAGCCGCAACCCGGATGTTCGTCCGGAACGAGTCCGACGGCAAGGCCGGGCCGGTCTGGACCTCGACGTCGAAGTGGCCGATCCGGCGGGCGGTCTCAACGACGATGCCGGCCTTGTGCACCTTGGCCGCGGCGAGGTCGATGTGCTGCCAGCCACACCCTCCGCACCCGCGATCGACCTCGGGGCAGGGAGGATCCACCCGGGTCGGTCCCGGCTCCAACACCTCGACGATCTCGGCCTTGGCGAAGTCGCGTTTGCGCTGGGTGAACCGGACCCGAACCCGCTCCCCCGGCGTGGCACCGGCCACGAACACGACCCGGCCCGAGGCTTCTCGCGCCAGCCCGTCGCCACCAGCCACCAGGCGCTCGACCGTCAGCGAGGCCTCGTCCATCGGTGCGACGGTAGTGCCGCGTGGTCGAAGCGCCGCATGGGCGGGTGACAGGATGACCCGATGCCGCCGCTTCCGGGAACCGACCGTCGCTTCGAGATCGCACCATCGGTGCTGCCGGCCGACTTCGCCAGGTTGGGTGACGAATGTGCCGCGCTCGAAGAAGCCGGCGTCGACCGGATCCAGTGGGACGTCATGGACGGTCAGTTCGTGCCGAATCTCACCTTCGGTCCCGACGTCATCGACGCCTGCCGCTCCCACACCAAGCTGCTGTTCGAAGCCCACCTGATGGTGCTCGATCCCGATCCGATGCTCGGCGCCTACCACGACGCCGGCTGCGAGTTGCTGATCGTGCACGCCGAAGCCTGCCGGCATCTGCATCGCACCCTGGGCATCATCCGCGAGCTCGGCGCCCGCCCGGCGGTCGCCCTCAATCCGGCGACGCCGGCGAGCGCGATCGCCCACGTCCTCGACCTGACCGACCTGGTCCTCGTCATGACCGTCAACCCCGGCTTCGGTGGCCAGGCCTACATCCCGACGATGGAGGCGAAGGTCGCCGAGGTCCGCCAGATGATCGTCGATGGCGGGTTCGACACCGATGTCGAGGTCGACGGCGGGATCAGCCCGCAGACGATCGAGGGCGCGGCACGCTCGGGTGCGAACGTGCTCGTGGCCGGATCGGCGCTCTACCGCGATCCCGAGGGTCTCGGTCATGCCGTGTCCGAGCTGCGGGCCCTCGCGGAGGGGACCCGGTGAGGGCCATCATCGCCCTGGTGGTCGTCGCCTCCGCGTTCGTCGCCTGCGCCGGCGACGGCGGCGACCTCGACGCGTTCTGTGCGCAGGCTCGTGACACGGGCCAACTCGACGCCGTGTTCGACACCTACGACCCGTCGGACGTCGAGGGAACGGCGGCCCAGTTCAGCACCGCACTCGGGGCCTACGAGTCGCTCCGTTCCGATGCACCATCAGAGGTTCGCGACGATCTCGACGTCCTGATCGACTTCACCACCGATTTCCGCGACTCGCTCCTCGCCGGCGATCCCTCCGACCCGGGGACCACGACCCAGGTCGGCCTCGACCTCGAGGAGCGCTTCGCCGAGGTCGACGCGGCGACCAACGAGCTCGAGGTGTTCGTCGCCAACAACTGCGTCGCCTGACGAACATGTCGTCCTGTTCCTGGTTGGCGCCTCGTTCTTCGCGCCTCGCCCACTCGAACATCACCGCGGGGGTGGCGGCCCCCTAGTCCGTGCTCGGCGAGAACGTCGGGGTGGGGAGCTCGATGCAGCAGGTCCACAACGCCTCCATGGGCTCATCGAGCCACCGCGGACACACCCTCGATCGCCGGTTCCACCGCATCGGGATGGGTGCAGCTCGTGGCTCGGACGGCCAGTCCTATGTGGTTCACGTCTTCAAGGGTTGACCCCTGAGACGACAGAACTCCTGCCTGTCGACCCATTTTCGATGGGTTCTTGTCATGCAATCGCAATATTGGTAACAATCTTGCAACCGCTCCCCGCCAAAGGCTGTCACCCATGACCCGCACCCGGTTCCCCCGCAAGATCCTCGTGATCCTCGTCGCTGCCGCCGCACTCCTCGCGGCGTGTCAGCCGTCGTTCGATTCGACCATCGGCGTCAACCTCGTCAATTGGGAACGGGACATCCGCAACATCCCACGGCTTCCCCGCGCCGGCGACCTCGACGCGAAGGCCCAGGCCCAGGCCCAGACCATGGCGAATCAGCGTCGCATCTACCACTCCAACCTGAGTTCTGGAGTCAGCGGCCCCTACTCGCGTCTCGGCGAGATCGTCGGCGTCGGAAGCTCGATGGCAGAGGTCCACGTCGCGTTCATGGGATCGCCTGGCCACCGTGCGCACATCCTCGATCGCCGCTACAGCTCGATCGGCGTCGGCGAAGCCCGCGGCACCGACGGGAAGATCTACGTGGCCATCGTCTTCAAGGGCTGACCCGAAGTCGACGGGCCCATCGAGCGCCGCTCTCCCGGCGCTCGGTCGGGCCCGGCACCGGCCGGGCGGATCAGTCGATCTCGCCGCGCTTGAGAATGACGTGATCGATGATCCCGTACTCCTTGGCCTGCTCGGCGGTGAACCACCGGTCTCGCTCGGAATCCTCTTGGATCTGCTCGATCGTCTGGCCGGTGTGGTGAGCGATGCGATCGGCCATGAGCTTCTTGATGTAGATCATCTGCTCGGCCTGGATGGCGATGTCGCTGGCCTGTCCCTGGATGCCGCCTGAGGGCTGGTGCATCATGATCCGGGCGTGAGGAAGCGCGAAGCGCTTGTCTGCGGCGCCGGCGCAGAGCAGGAACTGGCCCATCGACGCCGCGAGGCCCATGCACATGGTCGAGACGTCGGACGTGACGAACTGCATAGTGTCGTAGATCGCCATGCCGGCGGTCACCGAGCCACCCGGTGAGTTGACGTAGAGCCAGATGTCGCGCTCGGTCTCCTGACCCTCCAGATACAGCATCTGCGCGCAGATCAGGTTGGCGATGTCGTCATCGACCTGGGTGCCCAGGAAGATGATCCGCTCCTTGAGGAGACGGTTGTAGATGCTCTCGTTGCCCTCACCGATACCAGCCTGGGCCATCGGTCGGATCAATTCTGAAGGGGTGCCTGTCACGGCGGTGCAGGCTAGCTGCCGTCAGGGCCGCTTCCGCGGCCCATCAGTCCGACGAACACCACGTCGGCGAACTGCTCTGCGAGATCTCCGATCGGGACCACCGTCGCGCCAGAACGCTCGCCGATCCGCGAGAACGCCGGATGCAGGCTGACGAGACCCTGCATCGTCGCCCAACACGTGCGCGACGCCAGCTCGGCGTGGCCGTGGTCGGATCGGTGTTCAACAGCGTCTACATCGGTGCGCTGCGCGGCGGTCCCGTGTTCGAGCAGCTCCCCCGGGGGCACAGGAAGCCACCGAGGAGTCGGTGGCGGCCGCAGGCATCGTGGCCGGGCAAGCCAGGCCCTTCGCTCCTGCCCACCTCGCCGAGGCGGGCGACGCCTTCCTGTCCGGCCTCAACGTCGCCTGCCTCGTCGTCGCCGGCGTGGCCATCGCGGGCTCGGTGTTCGGGCCAAGTTCCTGCCGGCGCGGGCCGCCGATCCCACTTCCTCGGCGCACGACGAGATCGAGGTCGAACCGGCGATCGACTGAGGATCCTCGCGACTCGACCAACGGGTTCGGCCCGCAGCCTGCTTTCCTACGGCTGGCAGCCGAGGCCGTCGGACGGACAGCCGTTGCGGGTTTCGACGGTTCGCCAGGCGAAGTCGACGCTCACCGGATCGTGATCGGAGAGACGTTCGCCATCTGCCCGAAGGAAGTCGTCGGTGAGGTTGGCCCAGCTCTGCGGCGTGATCTCGATCGAGTCGCTCGACCGGTAGAGGAACTTGTCGATGCGGTTGGGTTGGTCGCAGCCGAGTTCGGTGCACACGTCGGTGAGCCCGGTTCGGGCGAGGAGCTCAGCGAATTGCCCGTTGTCGGGCGTGCGATCGAGATGCAGGTTGAAGTCGCCGCCGACGATCACGGGATGGCCTGCGGAAATCACCTCGATGAAGCCGCCCAGTTGGTCGACGTTCTCTCCGCGCGAGCGTGGAGTCGGCGCCGCCGGCCTCCATGTGCAGGTTGTAGACGTCGATCACGACGCCGTCGGCCAGGGTGTGTCGAGCCAGCGAGAAGCCCTTGAGAGCCAAGCAGTCGGCCGATGCCTCACCACAGTTGGTCCATCGGTGACGCTGAACCTTGCCGAACTGATCGACTGCGAATCGGTTGAGTCCATCGGACAGCAGGGCCGAGGGCCGGAGCGGGTCCGTCCCGTTCGGCGACGGCATCGGCGCAGACCGGTACGGGAGCGTGGACCCGGCTTCGAGCACCTCGTGGTAGGTGCGAAGCGGCGCGAGCGGGTTCGGGTCGGGCGTGCGCCATGACTCCTGCAACAGCACCAGATCGAAGTCGTTCAGCTTGGGCGCGATCAGTTCGGTGTTCACCTCGGGGTTCGAGCCAGACAACGGATCGGGCAACCCCGCGACGTTGTAGGTGAGCGCGTTGATCGTGCCTTCCGCGGGGTGATCGTGGGGATGCCCGACGATCGGGTGGCATGCGGTGCCGACCATCAGCAACCCGCAGAGGAGTGCCATCAACCTGATTCGAACCATGTGCTCCCCCATCGCCGTGCTGGTTCCCAACGTATCGACCGCCGCTGATCGCTGCGCCGACTCGTCTCGAGCCCGCCCTCTGGCGCACCGAGCGGGCCGCATCGTGCACCAGGAGGGACTCGAACCCCCACGAGCTCTCGCTCACGAGGACCTAAACCTCGCGCGTCTGCCGGTTTCGCCACTGGTGCCTCGGGCAAACCGTAGCGGCGGACCGACCAGGGTTCGGCCAGACTGCACCGGTGATCGTTCGCCGAGAACTCGCCGCCGATGTCGACGCCGCCACCGCAGTCGAGTGGCGGGCGTTCCACCAGCCGGCCCGTGACGGCGGTGGCCCGCCGGCCGAGGTGAACCTGCTCGACGCGCTCCGAGAGGACGAAGGGTGGATCCCTGAACTGTCGCTCGTCGCCGAGATCGAGGGCCGAATCGTCGGCCACGCCGTGTGCACTCGCGGACGGGTGGGCGACGACCACCCCGTCGTTGCGCTGGGCCCGATCGGGGTCGAGCCCGACGTTCAGCGCAGCGGGGTCGGCCATGCGCTGATGCACGCCATGATCGGCGCAGCCGACGCCCTCGGCGAACCGCTCATCGCCCTCCTCGGGTCGACCGACTACTACTCGAAGTTCGGCTTCGTGGCCGCCACGTCGATCGGGGTCGAGCCACCCGAACCGCTGTGGGGCGACTTCTTCCAGGTCCGAACGCTTGCGGCGTACGACGAGGCGATCCGCGGCACGTTCCACTACGCCACCCCGTTCGACGACCTCCCGTGATTGCCGGTCGGGTCGTCCGAGCGTCCAAGATCAGCTGATGCCCGAGGGCCACACGATTCACCGCTTGGCGCGTGACCTCCGGAAGGATCTCAAGGGACAGCCGGTCGCGGCGACGGCGCGCCAGGACCGTTTCGCCGAGGGTGCAGCCCGCCTCGACGGCGAGGTGCTCGGCGACACCGAGGCCTACGGGAAGCATCTCTTCCTCCACTTCGACAGCGGTGATCTGCTGCACGTGCACCTCGGGCTGGTCGGGAAGTTCCGCCGACGCTCCCCCGCCGACGCACCGTCCGACGCGCTCCGGGTCCGTCTTGCCTCCGACGACGCAGCGTGGGACCTCACCGGCGCCATGACCTGTGCGCTGGTCGATCCCGACCACCGCACCACCGTCGTCGCGAAGCTCGGACCTGACCCGTTGCGTCGAGACGGCAAGGCCGGTCCTTTCATCGAGGCCGTGCAGTCCTCCAAGCGCCCCGTGGCCCTGCAACTCCTCGATCAATCGGTGATCGCCGGCATCGGCAACGTCTACCGAGCCGAGGCCCTCTTCCTCACCGGCATCCACCCCCAGATCCGTGGAGACCGCCTCGACGAAGCGCAGCTCGAGGACCTGTGGGCGCTGATGCAGGAGCTCCTCCGCGACGGCGTGAAGCGAAACCGCATCGTGACCCGACGCAAGGACGAGCTGCCGAAAGGACGCATCACCCGGTCCGAGGCGCTCTACGCCTACAAGCGGGCGGGCCAACCGTGTCGGCGCTGCGGCACCGACATCGCTCGCACCGAGATCGCCAACCGCAAGGTCTGGTGGTGTCCTACCTGCCAACCCACCTGACCCACCCGGGCATGATCTCGGTGTGACGACCGTCGAGGATCTGCAGACGCCGGCGCTGGTGGTCGATCGGGCTGCCCTTCGAGCAACCCGACGTGTCGGTCGGCGACCAGGTGATCGACGGGTGGCCGGTCGACCTCCGAGGCTGGTGACCCCCGATTCGCTGCTGCTGATCGACCACTGGGCGGTCAATCAGCGGCAAGGAATCCGGGTGGGCCGCTTCGAAGTGTCGTCATGAGGTCGCTGAGGGCCCGTGCCCGGTGGCTTCGTTGCTGCTTGTCCTCGAGCGGCATCTCGGCGAAGGTTCGACGGTCACCGTCGGGAACGAAGATCGAGTCGTAACCGAACCCGTGCTCGCCGCGCCGAGTCTCGGCGATCGTGCCCTCGACGACCCCGTGGGCGACGATTTCGCCTCCGCCCGGCACCGACAGCACCAGCACCGTGCGGAACCGGGCCGAGCGATCGGCCACCCCGGAGAGCTCGGAGAGCACCTTGGTCTTGTTCGCCTCGGCGTCCTCTGCCGGCCCGGCGTAGCGGGCGCTCAGCACTCCAGGTGCGCCGCCGAGGGCGTCGACCTCGAGGCCGGTGTCGTCGGCCAGCGTCGCCAGACCGGTCGCGTCGGCGATGGCCTCGGCCTTGAGTCGGGCGTTGCCCTCGAGGTCGGGCGCGTCCTCCACGACGTCGGGCAGGCCGGCAGGCCGATCGACGAGGTCGACCAGATCGCCGATGGCGTCGCGGATCTCGACGACCTTGCCCAGGTTGGTGGTCGACAAGACCACCTGCGGCTTCACCGGGCGGGTCGGGCCGGCGGGGCCTCGGCCACCACGGCCCGCTGCATGTCGAAGATCTGCTCGATGCCGCCGCGTGCGAGTTCGAGCAGCTCGTCGAGCTCGGCACGCGAGAACGGTGCACCTTCGGCCGTGCCCTGGACCTCGACGAACCCGCCCTCGGAGGTCATCACCACGTTCATGTCGGTCTCGGCGCCGGCGTCTTCGACATACGGCAGGTCGAGCACGGGGACCCCACCCACGATGCCCACGCTGATCGCGCCACAGAGCGCGGTGAGCGGATGGGTGTCGATCTCACCCGCCATCACGAGCCGAGTGAGCGCATCGTGGAGGGCGACGTACCCGCCACAGATCGATGCAGTGCGGGTCCCGCCGTCGGCCTGGAGCACGTCGCAGTCGACGGTGACCTCGCGTTCGCCGAGGAGCTTCATGTCGCACACGGCTCGGAGCGATCGGCCGATGAGGCGTTGGATCTCCTGGGTCCGGCCCGAAGGCTTGCCCGCCTTCACCTCGCGCCTGATCCGCTCGGGCGACGAGCCGGGCAGCATCGAGTACTCGGCGGTCACCCAGCCGGTGCCCTTGCCCCGCATCCAACGGGGAACGTCGTCGTCGATCGACACCGTGCACAGCACCTTGGTCTCGCCGAAGCTCACGAGGCAGCTGCCAGGCGTCATGCTCGTGTAGTCGCGCTCGAAGCTCGCAGGGCGCAATTCGTCGTTGGTTCGTCCGTCTGGTCGTGTCATCGTCCGCCATCCTGCACGAGTCCGTCCCAGGACACCGATTCGACGTGGTCGAGCTCGGGGCCGAGCAAGCGGCGCCCGAGCCGTTGGAACCAGTCGACGTCACCCGAGCTGATCCAGCGATGCCGGCCCACCCGATCGGCCGCCGCCAGTGGAGAATCGAGCAGGGTGCGTCGGACCTCGAAGGCGGTTTCGTCGGCCGAGCTGACCAACACGACGTCGCGGCCCATCACGTCGCCGATGGTTCGAGCGAGGAAGGGGTAGTGGGTGCACCCGAGCAGCAAGGCATCGACCTTGGCCTCGACGACCGGCGCCAGCAGACGCTCGGCCAGCACATGGACCTGGTCGGACCGCGCCTCGCCCTTCTCGACGAACTCGACGAATCCGGGGCAGGCCGCGCAGGTGAGCTCGGCATCAGGAGTGAGCTCGGCCACCGACCGCTGATAGGCGCCGCTGGCGACGGTGCCCACCGTGCCGATCACGCCGACGCGTCCGGACTGGCTTGCGTCGAAGAGGCTGCGAACCCCTGGCTCGATCACTCCGATGACCGGGATGTCGAAGGCCTCCGAGAGCGACTCGCCGGCCGCAGCCGTCGCCGTGTTGCAGGCGACGACGAGCATCTTCACGTCGTGCTGGACCACCAGCCACTCGGCGATCTGGTGCGCGCAGGCGCGGACGTCGTCGAGATCGCGCGAGCCGTACGGGTAGCGAGCGGTGTCGCCGACGTAGACGACGTCCTCGTGCGGGAGGAGATCGATGACGGCCCGGGCAACGGTCAGTCCGCCGAAACCGCTGTCGAACATCCCGATGGGGCGATCGGACACGGCCGAACTCTACGACTCACCCGCCTTGCACCGACGACGATCGACGAGCGAACTGTTAGAAACCCAACCCATGTCGCTCATCGACTCCACGACTCGCTCGCTCGGCCCGGGTCCAGTGCGGCCGTTGGGTTTCGGCTCTGGCGTTTCACCCACGCCGATGTCGGACGGGCCACTGACGTGCTCGAGGCGGCCCTCGATGCCGGACTCACGCTGATCGATGCCGCCGACGTGTACGGGTTCGACTGGGGCGGCGACGGGTTCGGCGCCGTGGAGGCCCTGCTCGGCCGGGTGCTGGCGGGTCGAAGCGACCTCCGGGAACGAATGGTGCTTGCGAGCAAAGGGGGCATCGCACCGCCGATTCCCTACGACTCCTCGGCCACCCACCTCCGCTCGGCGGTGGAGGCCTCGCTCGAACGCCTCGGCGTCGACACCATCGACCTCTATCGAGCTGCACCGGCCCGACCTGTTGACCCACCCGAGCGAGGTGGCCGAGACCCTCGTCGCCCTTCAGGACGAGGGCAAGATCGGATTGATCGGTATCTCGAACTTCACTCCCTCTCAGCATCGGGCACTGGCCCTCCACCTCGGCGCCGACCACCCCATCGCGACCACACAACCCCAGTACTCGGCCAGCCGACCTCGACCCGCTGTGGACGGCACCTTCGATCTGTGCATGGAGGAGGGCGTCGCCGTTCCGATCGTGTGGAGCCCACTCGCCGGCGGGTCGCTGGCCACCGGCGAAAGAGACCTTCTGAGCTGCGCCCGCGTGCTCGACCGTCTGGCCGAGCGCGAGGGGGTTGACCGAGCAACCCTGGCGGTCGGCCTTCACCCTCGTCCATCCCGTCGCGGCCGATGGCCCTCATCGGTCGCCAACCCCCGAGCGCATCGTGTCGCTGACCGAGCCGCTGAGGTCTCACTGACCGCAACGACGTCTACGAACTCATCGAGGCCAGCCAGGGCGAAGCCGCTCCCCTGCAGGCCCCTGATCGTTCGTCATCCACTCGCTGGCATCGGCCTCTCCTCACGTCGGATGAAGTCCGAACCCCACCGAGGAGGCGCAACACCGAGGACTGCATCGGTCTCCCGAAGCGTCGCCAGATCTAGACCCCACCCAAGGTCCAGGTAGTAGGTGACCGCGAACCCGCAGGCGTTCGTTCAAGGCGAACGTTCTCCTCCCTCGACGTTTCGAATCGCGCCGGAGCACGTCGCCTGCGCCTCGCAAGGTCCTTTCGCACGATGACCGCTGCACCCAGACCCTGACGCTGTGACCCAGTCCGGACCACGACGCCGAGGTCCGCATGCAGGAAGATCGAGCACGAGGCCTGCGCTGACCACCCTGTCCTCGATCGACCTGCTCCAGGCGATCGCCGTGAAGTCGATCCTCCTCCTGTTCGAGTTCGGCGACAACCAGCTCAGGCGCAGGCACCCCGCTGTCGGTGAACAGGTCACCGCCGCCGCCTCGCCGCCCACTTCGGCGACAGATCCTCGCCATCGTCGAACCCGATCAATTCGAGGACAAGCCGCTGAAGCCGAAGAAGCGACGAACGCCGTCGTCGAGCAGGCCACAGTCCATCGCGTCCGCGGGAGTCGACGAACGCTTCTGCGGCACAGTCGAGCAGCCCCACGTCGATCTCGTCGGTCGAGCTTCAGCGAACCTGATGGGCTCGCTGGCCGGACAAGAACAATCAGATCGAACATCCTCCCACATTGGAGCTGGTCCGTGCGACGATTTCACCGATGGCCGACACCGATCCGATCCACACGTGCGTGCACCACTGGCTGGCATCAGCACCTGAGGGTGAACTTCCCGGTCAGCCTCGATGCGCTTCTCCACGACGATTGCGTGTTCTTGTCGCCGATAACTCGCCCCAAGGAAGGCAAGGAGATCGCCAAGCTCTACCTCGAAGCAGCCGCGACGCCCTCAGCAACAAGTCCACGACGGCGACGAGGGTGACAACGGGGCACTTTCAGGTACACGAAGCAGATCCTGCAGCAACCACCGTGCTTCAATTGTCGACGTCGATCGAAGGCAGATGCATGACAGGCATAGACATCATCACATACAACAACGACCATGATTCACCGAGTAAGAGTAATGATCCGCACTCCAGGCCATCAACCTGGTGCATCAGCGGATGGAAAAGTCTCCATGCTCAAGAAGATGGCGCATCGCCCAGCTGGTGACATTCCAAGCCCGAGCTGGATGAACCCAACAGCACGTCGAGGAGTCGGCGACGGTCTCGAGCGCATCGCCGTCGACCAACAAGGACCGATCCCCAGCGCTACACCGCGGGCAACATTTGCCACGTCATCATCCAGGAGATGACCTGCTCGACCACGAGACCACCAACGATGAGGGCGTGTTCGAAGATGGCGGATCCATTGCGCATGCCCACCTCGCTGCTGTCGACGACGAAGTCGATCAACTCGTCGACCAACAGCATGGCGCGCCAAGTAATCCCTGAACTCGACGATGTTGTTCGTGGTGCATCTCCATACGCCAACCCTGGCGCGGATGCGCCCGACGTAGTCGACGAGTTCTTCACGCAGGCCTCCGCCGTTCCCGCTCATGGCCGTGAACACGTCCCAGATGTCCACCTCGAGATCCCGCTCTCGGCCGAGCGCCAGGATCCGTTCCCGGGCCTCCTCCAAGGTGATCTCGCCCCGCTCCACCTGGTGCCAAGGATGGTCGCCGTCGACGGAGTAGCCGCCGAAGACGATGTCGGTGACCTGCTCGTCTGCTGCGCCGAGTCGCTCCGCATAAGCGCTGACGGCATGGAACGGCGAGTCGGTGAAGACCCCGCCGAAGTCGAACAGCACGGCCTCGAGTCCTGTGAGCATCCCTGCGTGTCTAGTGCGAGGCGGCGAATCGACTCGTAGTCGGCCCTGGTGACGCTTCGATCTCCGACGTTCGATCAGCAGCGCCTTTCCCGAGGTCACGTGGCGTCCGCTGAGCTCATCGACATCTAGGTTCTGCCCAACCCAGGAAACGAGGAACCGTGCCGAACACCACCATGTCCGAATCCACATCGGTGACCGTCGACGATGTCGAGTTGGCCGTGCCGCTTCAAGTGCCGGCCGCGACCTCCATCGTCGCGTCCTATCGGGTCGACCGCCACGATCGCCAGGAGACCATCAGCGAATCAGGATTTCGTGTGCTTGTGGGCGACGACGGCCTCGCCGGACTCTCGGTCGTAGGCGTGTCGTACCTGCAATCCGACTTCAGGGAGGTACAACGAAGTCGGCATCGTCTTCGATGTGGCGACGATCGGCGCAGAGGACGACCGCGACCTTCATCCAGTGGCTGCCGGTGACCGGCGCATTCAGCTGTGCGGTGGGTCGAGAGGTGTGGGTGCCCCAAGTGGGTGACCGACCTTCGCTACACGATCTACGGCGAAGAGGCCCAGGTCGAGTGGTTCGAGGACGATGGGCTCGTCCTGAGGCTCCGCCTCGGGGCCGGCGGCCAAGACGTCGGCGACGCCGACCTGCCCGTTTCGTCCTACACGGTCGGCCCCGACGGCCCCCAGTGCACGCAGACCGAGATGCGCAATTCCGGCGTCCTGCTCGGCGCACCTGCCGAACTCGAAGTCGGGCCGTCGAAACACCCAGCCGCCCAAGCGCTGAGAGATCTAGAGGTCGCGGAGATCGAACCCGCCCTCACGACGGGCGTGAGCCATTCGAGCAGCTCGTGGGGCCTCGCCCAACCTCTCCCGTCGTAGGGTTCATCCTGGTCGAGGCGCGTCGACTCAGAGCGAAGGACTGGAGCGGGACCGCGATCGGCCGAGTCGCTCAGAAGTAGATGATCTTCTCGGCTCGTTCGACGACGTCGTCGAGGTCGTCGGTCCAGGCGCCGGTGCTGAGGTACTTCCAGCCGTTGTCGCAGACGATGAACACGATCGTGGCCTCGGTGTCGGGCTCCTTGTCGGCCAACTCGGCGGCGACCTTCGCTGCTCCGGCCATGGCGGCCCCGGCCGAGATGCCCGAGAACGCCGACCGAGCTCAGCTTGCGGGTCCACTCGATGGACTCACGCGGCCGCACGATGCGCTTGCGGTCGAGGATGTCCATGCCGCCCCACTTGTCGAACACGGGCGGGATGTAGCCCTCGTCCAGGTTGCGGAGCCCCTCGACGCGCTCGCCGAGCGGCGGCTCGATGGCCACGACCTTGATGTCGGGATTCTGTTCCTTCGGATCACGAGCACCGACCCCCATGAGCGTGCCGCTGGTGCCGAGACCGGCCACGAAGTGGGTGATCTCGGGGACGTCGGCCCAGATCTCGGGGCCGGTGGTCTCGTAGTGCGAGCCGCGGGTTGGCGTCGTTGGCGTATTGGTAGAGGAACACCCACTCGGGGTG
>CAVPHU010000006.1:0-80002 GCA_963704815.1 uncultured Acidimicrobiaceae bacterium | reverse complement strand
GTGCCGAGTCCGTCGAGCCGGGTCCCATGGCAGACCAAGTCTCCGTGCGGAACGCGAGCTCGACTTGTCCGTGCGATCGTGCCCCGGCGAGGTCGACGAATCCGCGTTCGCCGGGCCTGCTGAGCTCGGAAGCCACGTGAACGGCGAGCCTCGTCTTGCCCGAGCCGCCGATGCCGTGGAGCGTCACCAGTCGACTGACCCGAAGTCCGCCGGCGATTCCTTCGGATTCCCGGTCTCGCCCGACGAAGTCAGTGGGTTGCTCCGGCAGCGGTTCCATCTCCGAGTTGACCATGAACTCGGCGCTCAGCAACTTGTTGCTCGAAACGTCGTCGAGCGTGGGGCATCGAGAACCAGGCCGCGTTTCGAGAACAGTCGACGCCTGCCTCGTGAATCGTGCCTACGGCTTCTGCCCGCTGGCCCGTGTCGGTCAAGAGTCGCACCAGCCGATAGCGAGAGGACTCGTCGAAGGGGTCGGCGACGAGCACCTCGCGCAGCGTGGGCAAGGCGCTCTCCGGGCGGTTCAGTGCGACCAGGGCAGTCGCACGCAGTCGAAGTGCGCTCGCATGCATCTGCAACAGATGGGCGCGAATCCGCTTCGATCGCCACCGGCCGTTCGATCCCCGACCAGGGGCTGACTTCGCCATCGAGCAAGGGCCTGATCGATGAGGTCGAGCGCACGATCGGCGTGCGAGCGACCAACTCGCCCGCTCTCTCGACGTCGGCGAGAAATCGCCTCCGATCGGACTGCACGTGATCGCCAATGCGGTATCCACGTGGAGTCGACGCGACGAACGATGCGCCATTCGACCTGCGTAGGCGCAGCACGATGTTCGCGAGGGACTGACGGCGGCGGGCGGCTGGTCAGGAGATGGCCAGATCATTTCGATCAGCTCATCGGTGGCGACACCGCGGTGCCCGGCCAATGCGAGCGCAGCGAGCAGAACCGGTGCCCGTGGGCCGCGGACCGCTGCGAAGTGACCGCCACTCTCCACTCCGAGCACGCCCAGCTCGCACAATGCCGCCGCGTGCCCGTTGCAGAACGCTGCATCGGTCGAGTCGGTCATCGCCGCAGACGTTAGAGCACGTTATCGAGCCGTTTGCGAGATCGTGGAGCATGTCCGACAGGGCCAGTTGTTGGAACTGGACCGCGACTTCCAGCAGGAGGCTCACCCTTGTCCGAGGAACAGTCATCACCGCCACTCCCGCCCGACGCCCACAGTGGCAAGCAGCCTTGGTACGAGAAGCTGTTCATCATCGCGCCGGGACTCGCGGTGTTTGTGTTGATCGCTGCGATTGCCGGGTGCTCCGACGACGACGACGGCGGCGAGACAACCTCTCAGTCCACGCAGGCTGAGGATTCTGGATCAACCGAACCGGATGAGTCGTCGACCGACAGCGACGATGAACAGGATCAGTCGACCATCGAGGACGGCGCAGACGACGTAGAACTCATCGTCTGCCAAGGCGACGACGCCGGAGTGGCGACCGCCACGGTGAACGTCCAGGTCCCCAGCTCCGTGGAGCCGGCGAATTACCGCATCACGATCGACTTCGATGATGGCTCCGGAAATCTTGAGACCCAGATCATCGAGACCGCCCAATTGAACAGCCTTGAGCCGGGTGAAGGATACGACCTGAACGCCGTCGCAAACTTCGACGCCGGCGCACAGGACGTAACCTGCGAGGTCGCCGAGGTCGAGCGCTCCGCTTCATAGCGCTGCGTGAACTACCGCAATCGGCGACTCGTCCCTACATTCATCCCTACAACTGCCTGATACGTGCCAACACCAGGCGGCAGCGAGTCAGGAAAAGCCCTGTTCAGGCGGGGTGAACGGCACTCGACGGACGACTTGAATCGACCATGGACATCTTCGAGGGCACCGAGCAGATCCACCAGGGCATCATCGCCCGGGCCATCAGCGGCGGCCGGCTCGACCCGTTGCGTCAGGACCGCTGGCCTGGGGTTTCGTGTGATCTGAACGATTGAGGGCACCTGCCTTCGGGCCCGTCCTCTCGTCGTTGTCGGCACCGCAATCGGGCTCAAAATCGAGTCCATCCCTACTCATATCCCTGCTTTGCCTTCCATCCCCGAGGTGCCGGTCGAGGACGCTCGATATCAACGCCCCATGATCCCGGCCGAGAGCGTCCCCAAGGCCCGCTGTAGGTATCGGCGCATCTTTCGAGACGCTCGGCTCTGCTGTTCGGCGACACGGTGACAAATCACGACCATGTCACGGAGCCGGCGATCGGGGCAGTCGTCCTGGTCTCGTTGATGCGACGAATTGCCCGCCGCTGCCGGGGAACCGGTAGAAGACGATGGCGCACCCGCGCCCCAGATCGGTACGGCATCTTCGCCGTGTCGGCGAGCCGCCCCGAGGTGTCGGTGGAGCGCGCACAGATCAGGTCATGCGGTCGGTCTCGTAGGCCCACATGGCGAGCTCGACCCGGTTCCGGGCGCCGAGCTTGTTCATGAGGCTGGCGAGGTGCGTCTTCACCGTGCTGAGGCTGATGTAGAGATCGTCGGCGATCTCGGCGTTGGTGCGGCCACGGGCGACGGTCACCAGCACCTCTTCCTCGCGGTCGGTGAGCGGGTCGATCGGCTGGGCCGCCGGCGTGCTCGACGATGCGCCGAGGTCCGAGAACGTCGACAGCAGCCGGGCGGTCACGCTCGGGGCGATGAGTGCGTCACCGCTGGCCGCCGAGCTGCACCGCCTGCGCGAGCAGTTCAGGGCCGGCGTCCTTCAGCAGGAACCCGCGTGCGCCCGCCTTGAGCGCCCCGTGCACGTACTCGTCGAGGTCGAAGGTCGTGATGACCACGACGGCGAGCGGGTCGGCGACGTCGGGTCCGGCGAGCCGGCGGGTGGCCTCGATGCCGTCGAGCTCGGGCATGCGGATGTCGAAGAGGCACACATCGGGTCGGAGCCGGCGAGCGAGCTCGACTGCGTCGCGCCCGTCGGCCGCCTCGCCCACCACCTCGATGTCGGGCTGGGCGTCGAGGATCATGCGCAGGCCGGTGCGCACGATCTCCTGATCGTCGGCGATCAGCACCCGGATGGTCATGCCGTCGCCGCTCGGCGAGGGAAGGTGGCGGCGACGGTCCAGCCGCCACCGGGACGGGGGCCGGCGTCGAACGTGCCGCCGAGGAGCTTGGCCCGCTCGGCCATGCCGACCAGCCCGAAGCCCGGCGTCGACGCGGTCGGTGCCGCGCCGCCGCGTCCGTCGTCGACGACCGTGACCCGCACGTGGTCGTCGTCTCCGTCGACCCGCACCCGCACCTCCGACGCCTGGCGAGCGTGGCGCAGGGCGTTGGTGACCGCCTCCTGGGCGAGGCGGAAGCAGGCGGCATCGACCGACGGGCGGAGCTCGTCGACCTCGATCGTCACCACCACCCGGGGGCCGCCGCCCTCGCCGTTCCCCTCGAGCCGACGAAGGTCGCGAACGCCCTGCTGCGGGCCGCAGGTCGGCGCCGTCGCCGTCGCGGAGCGTGCCGACCATCGATCGCATCTCCTCGAGCGCCCGGGACGCCTCCTCCTCGATCACCGACAGCGCCTCGACCGCGGCCTCGGGTCGGGTGGCGGCCACGACCCGACCGGCCTGGGCCCGCACGGCGATGGCCGAGACGTGGTGGGCGACCGTGTCGTGCAGCTCGCGGGCCAGCTCCTCTCGTTCGACGCGATCGCAGCCCGGCGATCTCCTCGGCTCGCAGCTCGCCGGCGTAGCGGACGGCGAAGCCGATCGCGCAGGCGAGCAGGAGCACGACGGCACCGCCGACGAAGTCGCCGATCGGGTCGCCGGCGACGGCGGTCAGGACCAAGGGGACCGACAGGACGAGGAGACCGGCACCGACCTCTCGTCCGGAGGCCCAACGGGCGAGCGCGTAGGGCAGCACGAGCAGGAACGCCGTCGGTGTTGAGCCCCTCCCACTCCACGCCGTCGACCAGCGATGCGACCTCGACCGCGCTCACCGTCCCGAACGCGAGGACGACCACCGCGAGCGGGTGGACCCGGCGCCAGGGCAACAGGAACGCCACGCCGATGGTCACCGCCAGCGACGCGCCGCTCCACACCAGGTCGTCGCGGGCGAACGTCTCGATCGTCGCCGCCACGGCCACGACCGCCACGAGCACCCAGTCGCGCCGTCCCGGTCCGGGCGGGTCGGCCGCCCGGGGTTCCGCCCAGTAGCGGACGGCTCTTGTCCAACACCACGGGGCAAGCGTACGAGGCACGCGGCGATCGGGCGGATCGGCCGAAAGGACGATCCGCGAACCGGCCGATCAGCCGGTGCAGAAGTGGCCGGACTCCCGATGTGCGCCCGATCCGAGACTCCCGAGGATGGTCGCCATGCCCACATCGCAGCTCGAGCGCCCACCCGTCACGCCACCCCCTGTCGCCGATCGGCCCGGCGGGGCCCCGCCGCCGGGGAGCGACTCGCGCCTCGGCCGTCTCGGCGGCTGGTGCTTCGACCACCGGCGAGCGACCGTCGGGCTCTGGCTCGCGGTCCTCGTCGTCGTCTTCGCCGCCGCCGGTGCGGTCGGTCCTGCGTTCGGAAGCGGGTCGGCGGTGCCCGACTCCGACAGCGCCGCCGGGTTCGCCGTGCTCGAGGAGCACTTCCCCGAGCTCGGCACCGGCGGCCAGTCGGGCACGATCGTGTTCCGCGCCGATCAGGGCGTCGACGATCCCGAGGTCGTCGCCGCCATGGAGCGACCTCTTCGCCACCGTCGACGCCGGCTTCCCCGACGACGCCGGGGAGCCGAGAGCACCGGGTGCGACCGTCGTCTCGCCCTACTCGGCCCAGGGCGGCGAGCCAGATCGCCGCGACCGGGCCGCTGGCCGGCCAGCTCGCCTTCGCCCAGGTGAACCTGTCCGCCGACGTCGACGACACCGAGTCGGGCCGGATCGGCGAGGCGATCGCCGACGAAGCCCCGTCGATCGACGGCCTCGAGGTCCTGGCCGGCGGCCAGTACCTGGCCGTGGTCGAGCCTCCCCAGACCGAGCTGATCGGCCTCGCCTTCGCCATCGCTCGTGCTCATCGTGGCCTTCGGGTCGGTGCTGGCCATGGGCCTGCCCATCGCCGTCGCGCTCGGTGGCGTCGAGCATCGGCATCGGGATCATCGTCCTGCTCAGCCAGGTGTTGACCATCCCCGACGACACGATGCTGCTCGGGATGATGATCGGCCTCGGCGTCGGCATCGACTACGCGCTCTTCATCGTCACCCGCTACCGGGAAGGCCTCCACGCCGGGCGCTCGCCGCGAGACGCCGTCGTGGCCGCCATGGACACCGCCGGCCGGGCCGTCGTCTTCGCCGGGGCCACGGTCGTCGATCTCGATGCTCGGTCTGCTGCTGGTCGGCATCGGGATGCTCGTCGGGCATGGGAATCGGCGTCTCGGCCACCGTGCTCGCCACCATGTTCACGTCGATGACGCTGCTGCCGGCCCTGCTCGCCTTGGCCGGGCCGCGGGTCGAGCTCACCCGCTGGCGTGGCCTGCTCGCCGCCGGCGTCACCGCGGTCGCCATCCTCGGGGTCGGGCATCGGCTTCACCCCGCTGGCCGTCGGCGGCGCGGTCGCCGCCGTCGCCACCCTGGTGGTCAGCCGCGTCGTCCCGCACGCTGCGCCGACGGTGCCCCACCGAGCGGCCAAGCCGGTCGAGGCGACGCTGTCGCACCGCTGGAGCCGGACCATCCAGCGCCGCCCGCTGCTCTGGGGCGCGGCGGCTGCCGTCGTCCTCGTCGTCCTGGCCGCGCCGGTCCTCGGCCTCCGCCTCGGCTGGGCCGACGAGGGCAACTTCCCCGAGGACTCCGACACCCGCCAGGCCTACGACCTGCTGGCCGAGGGCTTCGGCGACGGGTTCAACGGCCCCTTCGTCATCACCGTCGCCACGGCACCCGGCACCGACGCCGGCGCATCGACGAGCTGCACGCCACCCTCGCCGACGACCCCGGGCGTCGCCGCCGTCACGCCGCCGATCGCCGACGACCCGTCGGACCCGGCCGCCTACGTGATGACCCTCATCCCGACGACGGCTCCCCAGGACGAGGCCACGACCGAGCTCGTCCGCACCCTGCGCGACGACGTCATCCCCGCCGCGGTCGGCCGGCACGGGCTCGACGTCCACGTCACCGGCAGCGCCGCCACCAACATCGACGTCACCGACTACCTCGGCCGAGCGCATGCCGCTGTTCTTCGGCGCCGTGCTCGGCATGTCGTTCCTCCTCCTGATGATGGTGTTCCGCTCGGTCCTCGTCCCGCTCAAGGCCGTGCTCATGAACATGCTCTCGATCGGCGCCACCTACGGCGTCGTCGTCGCCGTCTTCCAGTGGGGATGGGGCGCCGCGCTCCTCGGCATCGAGGCCGGGCCGATCAACCCGTTCATCCCGCTGATGCTCTTCGCCATCGTGTTCGGGCTGTCGATGGACTACGAGGTGTTCATGCTCTCCCGCATCCGGGAGGAGTACGACCGCACCGGCGACGCATCGACCTCGGTGGCCGACGGCCTGGCCTCGACCGCCCGGGTCATCACCGCCGCCGCCGCCATCATGGTCGTGGTCTTCGGCTCGTTCGTGTTCGAGGACGTCCGCGAGATCAAGGTCTTCGGTCTCGGACTCGGCCTCGCCGTGTTCCTCGACGCCACCCTCGTCCGCATGGTCCTCGTGCCGGCCACGATGGCGCTGCTCGGCGACCGGAACTGGTGGATGCCGCGCTGGCTCGACCGACTCGTCCCGCGCCTTCTCGATCGAATCGGCGACCCCCGCCACTCCCGCTCTCGACTCCGAACTGGAGCCAGCATGAGGGCGATGACCGCAGCCCGCTACGGCGGACCCGAGACGATGCGACTCCAGGAGGTACCGACCCCCATCATCGGCGACGACGAGGTGCTGGTCGCCGTTCGGGCCACCTCGTTGCAGCCACTCGACTGGCACCTGCTCCGTGCCGATCCGGCCATCGTCCGGCTCGGCGAAGGACTGTTCCGACCGAAGCGCACGATTCACGGCGTCGACATCGCCGGAGTCGTCGAGGCCGTCGGCATCGACGTCGACGAACTCGAACCCGGCGACGAGGTCTTCGGCTGGAGTGACCACGGCGGGGGACTGGCCGAGTACGTCGCGCTGCCCCGCGACCACGTCCGGTCCCGCCCAGCGAACCTGACGCTCGAGGAGGCCGCGACCGTCGGCGTCGCCGCGTTCACCGCGCTGCAGATGGTGCGCGACCAGGCCCTCGTGAGCGACAGCGACCGGGTCCTCGTGGCCGGCGCATCCAGCGGGGTCGGGCACTTCGCCGTGCAGTTGTGCAAGGCAGCCGGCGCCCACGTGACCGGCGTGTGCAGCACCCACAACCTCGACTTCGTCAGCGCCGTGGGCGCCGACGAAGTCGTCGACCGCACCGTCGACGACTGGAGCGCCATGGACCGCACGTGGGACGTCGTCCTCCAGATCACCGGCAACGTCGCCTACCCAAGGGCCCGGAGGGTGTTGGCGGCCGACGGGCGCTACGTGATGGCCGGCATCAACGCTGACGGCCACATCCTCGGCCCGATGCTGCCCTTCCTCCGCATCATGGCCCGAGGCCGCATCGACCGGCGGATCCGAATCGTCCGTGCTGACGAGAACGCCGGCGACCTCCGAGCCTTGGCCGAGCTCGCCGAAGCCGGGTCATTGCGCCCAACGATCGACCGCCGCTTCACCCTTGCCGAGGCGGCCGAGGCCATGCGCCACGTCGAGGAGGGTCGCACCGCCGGCAAGATCGTCGTCACCGTCTGATCGCGTCGACCGCCATGGCGATGACACGGCCTGCAGCCCAGAACCGCCGGCGCGCATCTGGTGCTCGACCAACACCGCATCAATCCCGCTCGCCGACCTGCCCGTCAAGTGCCGGTTGGCTCGCACAGATCACACGTCACCCAATTGCTCCCCCGACCGTTCACGACGTCCGCGCTATCGGCGCATCCTCCGAGACGCTCGGCTCTGCTGTTCGGGGACACGGTGACCAATCACGACCATGTCACGGCGCCGGCGTTTGGTGGCAGACACCCGGACCTGGACCCGACCGTCCTCCTACGCTCTCGGGATGCCGTTCGTCATCGTCACGGGCTTGCCCGGGGCTGGGAAATCGACCGTTGGCCGCGCGCTGGCGAGCGAGCTCCACCTGCCGTTCCTCGACAAGGACGACTTCCTCGACGACCTGCTGGACCGATCCTCGGATCCGAAAGGGGAGCGTGCGGTCCTCAGCCGGCTGGCGGACCTGGCGTTCACCGAGCAGGCGAAGCAATCACCGGCTGCCGTTCTCGTCTCGTTCTGGCGACGACCCGAGTTGTCCACGACATCGGGAACACCAACCGAATGGCTCGGAGAACTGCCCGATCCGGTCGAGCTCTGGTGTCGATGCCCGCCGGAGGTCGCCGTACGCCGCTTCCTCGACAGGCGTCGCCACCACGGCCATGGAGACGAGACCCGTCGCAGCGACGAACTCCTCGTCCAGTTCGAGTCTCTCGACCGGCTCGGACCCCTCGGTGTCGGCCGGATCGTCGAGATCGACACCACCAGCGATACGGCTCTCCCCACACTCTTCGAGCAGATCATCGATCGAGGTGCCGACGACCCCGTAGTTCCATAGGTGCCGTTCGGAGGCGCACCTATCGGCGGTCACCCAATCCCGGTCTCGGCCGTGCGCGCCGCGTCAACTATCGGCGCTTCCGGAAGCTCATCAGTCCGTCGAGTCTGCCGTGTCGGGCCGATGTGACCCGTGCCAGGCGCCTTGGACGATCAGGACGTTCGGCCCGTCGTCGTGGCGGGGCCATGGACCAGCACTTTCTCGTGATCTGAGCAGCGCGGGGACTGGCCTCGAGCCGGTTCTCTTCTGGTCGTCAGCGTGTCGGCATGGCCTGGGCGAGCGAGTCGACGAGGGCGGGCCTATTGCGTTCTCCTGAGGGCTTCGCACTTGGCTCGCGCCATCGGCTGACCGAGGTCACTCCACGCCGATCCGCCGAGCGACTAAAGCAAACGGGGTGCGGCGGGACTCGGAGCGGTGATGGGTGAGGACTTCGACGAGTGGTACGTCCGCACCCACGCGTCCATCGCGCCGGCGCTGTCGGCTTGGTGCGGCGATGCGGGTCGTGCCGCCGAGGCTCTCGACGAGGCGTTCGTCCGCGCGTACGAACGGTGGAACCGGGTTCGCAATCTCGACTCGCCCGAGGGATGGGTCTGGGCGACGGCGTCGAACCTGGTGAGAAAGGGGCACCGAAAGCGGCGACGGGAGGCCCAGATCTTGGCCCGCATCGGTCGCGTCGGATGCCGAGGACGAGCAGGCGGACGTCGATCTGGCCCGCGCCATCGTGGCGCTGCCGCCGCGCCAGCGCACGGCCGTGACGCTGCACTACGTCGCGGATCTTCGGGTCGCGGATGTCGCCCAGGTGATGGGAATCACCGAGGGAACGGTCGCCGCGACATTGCACAGCGCACGGGCCAACCTCGCCGAGATCCTCCGACCATCCGACAACCCACTCGCCCAGACCGACGGAGCGAACCCGTGACCGACCTCGAGACCCAGCTCAGATCGCTGGCCGTCGACCGGCCCGAGCCCGCCGGGAGCGGCGAGATCAGGCGGCGCGCCCAACGACGCCGTCGCCGTCGTCGTGGCTACGTCCTGGGAGGCATCGGTCTGGGCGCGGTCGCACTCGCGTTCGGGCTGATCTCGTTGACCCGCGACACGGCGTCCGACCAACGTGTCGCGACCGAACCGACGAGGACCGCGCCACCCACCGCCTTCACCCTCGGCAATGCGTCTGAGATCGGCGTCGAGCCGTCGGTGGTGTTCGATCGGCTTGGCGGGCTCAGGGCAACCCCGGACTGGGAAGGCCGCCTCTACCGTCCCGACGGATCTGAGTCGTTGACCGACTCGTTGGTGCTCGTTTCTGAGGAGGGGGGTGGCGGCATCGACGGAATCGGCGGCGAGCTCGTCGACCTCGGCGGTGTGGACGGTGTCATCACCTTGGACGCGTGGCCGACGGTCATGTGGGAGAGCGGAGGGCGGCGGCATGCGCTGGGGGGCGGGGGTCTTGACCTCGACGAGCTCGTCGACGCGGCCCGCGACTTCGTGGCCGTCGACGACAGCGAGGACATCGACGGTTGGACCCTGATCGCACGACCGGAGCTGCGAGATCTTGCCCACCCGCTGTCCGTGTCGCCGGGCGGTCCGGTTGGCTGGGCAGGCACCGGATACGTCGAAACGCCAGGAGAAGGCGCGGTCGTCCTGGCGTGGGCGCCGGGCGACGAGGACCGACTCGAGGCACTCGTGGCGACGGCGGCCGAACGCACCCAGCTCGACGATGGCAGCTGGCTGCTCGATGGCCGGCGCTCCACGCCCGGCGCGGGGATCTACACGGTCCGCTCCGGCCACATCGTGGCGATCCTCGCCGTCGCGGTCGACGACGAACGCCTCGTCGACCTCGCCGCGAACGTCGACTCGAACGCGTTGTCCGAATTCGAAGGAGCCGTGGCCAGGGATGGACTCGGCCCCTCCGAGCCTCCGTTCGACTTGCTCGAAGTCCTGGGGCCGCAGACGGCACCCGAACCGGTCGCGCTGCGCGCCGACGTGGCCGGCACGGGCATCGAGGCAACGGCGAGTGATGCGCTGTACGACGGCGGCCTCGATCTGCAGCTGTCGATCGGCAATTCGGGGACCTCCTTCACGGTCCCCGACCCCGAGCGGCGTCTGGTCCTCACCAAGTCCGAGCGAATCGACGGCACCCTGCTCACCGCCGTCGCTGGCATCGCCGCACCCGGTCTCGAGGGGATCGAGGGCACCGACCCGTTGACCGGCGAGACCTTCGAGGTGCCGATCATCGCGACCGAACCGCTCGGCGACGGGCGAGTGCTCTTCCTCGCGGTCGTCGAGGATCGGTCCAAGATCCCCGAAGCCGTCACCCTCGACGACGACCTGGGGCCGACCACCTTCATCCCACCTGGCTGAGCCGGCGGCTCAGCCGTCGGGTGGCGAGCAGAGGCTCAGATGACCAGCAGGAGCAGCGCAAGCGCCGCGCATGACCCGGCACCCCAGCGCCACGCCGCATCGATCCTGGCCCGCTTGATCGAGGCATACGCCGCGTAGGAGAGGCCTTTGCTGAGCAGCGCATCGACGGACCGCACGCACACGGGCACTGGCCGGCTGCCTTTCAACGGAAGCTGGCTCCGTCGCTTGATGATCGAAGCCGCTCGAACGCCGCCTGCAGACCGGGGAGCGCGGCATCCGCCCAGATGGCGTGGCCGGCCTCGGTCGGGTGGAAGAGGTCGGCGGCGAAGACGCTCGGGTCGCGGAACGCCTCGTTGGTCACGGTGACGTCGATCAGTACCGCGCCATCGTGTGACGCGACGACCTGCTCGACCTTGCGACAGAGCGTCCGCGACCGGACTCGGAGCACGGTGTCGAGGGGCTTGGGAACCCGTGCGACGTTGCCCAGGTCACCGATGTTCGCCACGGCGACGACGGGCGAAGCGCGAAGGAGGCTGGCGAGCGCAGCGTCGAGCTGTGCCTCGAACCGACGTGCCGGTGTGCCGTGCATGGCGTCGTTCGAACCGACGGCCAGCACCACGACGTCTGGGGCCAACTCGACGGCCGCGTCGAGCCGTTCCAGCACGTCCGCCACGCGGGAACCGCTGACGGCCAACGAGGTGACGTCCACGCTCGGAGCATCATCGAGTTGGAGCAGTGCCCGGTGAAGCCACACGGCTGACGGATCGGTCACCCCCGGTGCCGTGAGGGTGCTGTCGCCGAGCGCGAGCAGTCGAATCGTCGGTCCGGGCCGATGGCCGACCCGCCCCGACACGTCGATCTCCTCCAGGTCGGGAAGCGGTCGGCGTGCGGCCCAGGCGACCTCGGCGGCGAGTCCGGTCACCATCACGGCGGCCACAACAGCGAGGCGTTCGGGCTTGGCCACCGTCGGGATCGACCGAAGTGCGACCGCCGAGGTGCGGGTCCGGGTCGCAGTCCTCGGCCGCAAGCCGTCGATCCGACGACCCAGCGCCGACGACGAACCGATGCTCGTGGGTCTCGCCACGAGTCCTTGGTACGACGGCTCAGATGGTGATGCAACCTCTTTCTGTGACGAGCCGATGTCTCACTTCCGCAGCGGGGTGACCTCGGGCGCGAAGGCCAACGCGTCGACCTGGTCGGTGAGCCGGCTCGAGGTCGCCCCCGGCACCATCGAGCTCGATCGGAATCGTCTCCATCGCCTCACTCTTCCGCAGGCGAGGCTCGGAGCGCCCACGAGGTCGCGACCTACGATCCGGACGTGTACGAGTTCGAGGCCGAGCTCTGGCTCTGGGACAGCAACCCGGCGGTGCACTTCCTCACCGTGCCCGAGGGGGTGTCCGACGACATCGAGGCACGGACCGACGGCCCGAGGCGTGGGTTCGGTTCGGTTCGGGTCAGGGTGACGGTTGGGTCGACCACGTGGTCGACGTCGGTCTTCCCTGACTCCGAGGGTCAAGCCCACGTGCTCCCGATCAAGAAGGCGGTGCGCTTGACCGAGTCGATCGGGGTCGGCGATGTGGTCGGGGTGTCCCTCGACCTCGTGGATGCCTGAACCGGTCTCGGCGAGCGAACGCGGTCAGCGCTGGCGCTTGAGCTGGGTGCGGAGCTTGTCGTCGCGCCAGTAGGAGCCCGCATACGAGCCCACCGGTGGCCATTTCGCCTGGTGAGCCGCGGTCACCTCGTCGCCCATGACCGTCACCCGTTGGATCACCCGCTCACCCTCGAAGTCGTTGAGGACATAGTGCTGCGTGCACCGGTTGTCCCACATGGCGATGGTGCCCGGCGTCCAGTGGTAGCGCACGGTGAACTGCGGCTCCTGCACCCAACGGGTGAGGTGGGCGAGCAGCATCTCGGACTCGTCGTGACTGAGCTCGACGATGCGCCGAGTGAAGTGTTCGTTGACGAACAGGGACTTCCGCCCCGTTTCCGGGTGCACGCGGACGACCGGGTGGATGTGCATCTTGTCGGGGACGAGATGGGCGCTCGCATCGTGCAGCGCAGTGAGGCCCTCGCAGAGATCCTTCAGCGGCGCCGAGAGCTCGTCGTAGGCCTTGTAGGCGTTGGTCCACAGCGTGTCGCCGCCCACCTCGGGGCACCTCACCATGTGGAGGATGGCGAATCGAGACGGGTGCGGCTCGAACGTGATGTCGCTGTGCCACTCGTCGGCGACCCCGCCCTTTCCGTCGGTGGCGCGCAGCTCGAAGAACTCGGGCCGTTCGGATGCGAGGTCGAGGTTGGGATGCGACTCGAGGTCGCCGAAGTGACGTCCGAACGCGATGTGCTCGTCGGGCGTGAGGTGCTGGTCGGGGAAGAACAGCACCAGGTGCTCCATGAGCAGGTCGTGGATCTCCTTGGCGCCGGCCTCGTCGACACCGCCCAGCTTCGGGCCTCGGAGTTCGGCTCCGAGCGAGCCCGAGAGCCGCTTCACCGACCACGTCTGGGTGTCTGAGGTCTGCGCCATGCGAACCCTGTCTACACCGATCCGCCGCTCAGAGGCCCGGCGGCCGGTCGGCGACGAACACGAACTCGAGACCGGGGCGGTCGGGCGCACCCCGAACCTCTCGCACCACGAAGCCTCGAGCGACGAGGGAGGCCTCGATCTCTTCTCTTGACCGGAAGCGCAGGGTCGAGTCCGAGGTCGTCCGGGTGCCGTCCTCGAACACGTAGGTGTGTCGGAACGTCACGAGCGGCAGCGCCAGGTCGATGAGGTCGACCCACGTTTCGACCAGACCCTCGGCCTTGGTCCTGACCTGCCGATGTGACGCAGCCCGGTTCCATCCCTCCCAGGCTCGCTGGGCCGGATCGCGTACCTCGAACACCAACGATCCGCCTGGTCGCAGCGCAGTGAACGCAGCGCGCAGCGCCGCCTCCCACGCGGTCTCGGTCAGGAGGACCTGAGCGACGTTGCCGGTCATGACCACCAGGTCGACCTCGACCGGTGGCAGGCTCGCCACGTCGCCGCGAAGCCAGCGGACGCGGTCGGCGCCCGGTTTGCGCCTGGCGACGGCGAGCGAGGCCGCGGCTGGATCCAGCCCGATCACCCGCTTTCCCTGGTCGGCGAGCATGCAGGCGAGCGTGCCCGTGCCGCACCCGATGTCGAGGATCGAGGTGGCGCCGACCTCGTCGACCAGCGCTGCGTACTCGACCAGGTCGGATCGATCGTCGTCGATCTCGTCGTAGATCGCCGCGAGCCGAGGGTCGGCGAAGATCGCATCGGGCACGAGCCAGTCTCTCGAATCAACGACCAGGCGAGCCGCAAGCTCTGGCCATGACAGGATCGGCGCTCGCCGAGGAACGCTCGAGGAGGACCGCTGGCCGAAGCGCTGAAGAACCATTTCGGACCCGACATCGCGGTTCGTATCGGCGAGTCGATGCAGGCCGTCGACCCGATGTTCGATCTCGACTCGTTCGTCGCCCGCTGCGTCGACGGGTTCGACGATCTCGAGCTCACCCCTCGGGCTCGCCAGATCGCCGACGCCCTCGCCGAGCACCTGCCCACCGACCGGGGTCGTGCGCTCGACCTGATCGTCGCATCGTTCGGCCCCGCCCTCGACAACCTCGATCCCGACGACGCCGAGCCCGATCCCGACGATGACGGCAACCCGATGGCGGGCTTCTTCTACATGCCGCACGGCTACTTCATCGCCGGGCACGGTCTCGAACACTTCGAGCAGGCGATGCGGGCCAACTACGAACTGACCAAGCGATTCACGGCCGAGTTCAGCATCCGCCCCTACCTCGTCCACCATCCTCAGCAGACCCTGGCCAAGCTGGCCGAGTGGTCGACCGACCCGAACGTGCACGTGCGCCGGCTCGTGTCCGAAGGCACGCGGCCCCGATTGCCGTGGGCGAGCCGCCTCGATGCGTTCATCGCCGACCCGGCCCCGGTGATCGCTCTGCTCGAGCGCTTGCGCGACGACCCGGACGGATACGTCCGCCGATCAGTAGCCAACAACCTGAACGACATCGCCAAGGATCACCCGGATCTCGTCGTCGACGTGTGCGAACGGTGGTGGTCCGACGGCGACGAGCATCGACGACACCTCGTGCGCCACGCCCTGCGAACCCTCGTGAAGCGGGGCGATCCACGAGCGCTCGAGGTGCTCGGCTACCGGGCGGGCGCGCCCGTGGCCGTCGATCGTGTGTCGATCGAGCCGGGGGTGGCGGCGGTCGGCGGCCGGGTCTGCATCGAGGTCGATGTCGTCAACACCGGCGACGAGGTGTGCGCGGCGCTCGTCGACCTCAGGGTCGGGTTCGTCGGCTCGAACGGCTCGATCCGACCGAAAGTGTTCAAGGGCCGGACGTTCGAGCTCGAACCGCGAGCTTCGGGGCGGGTCCGCAAGACCATCTCCGTTGCGCAGCACTCCACGCGGAAGCACTACCCCGGCACCCACCCCGTCGAGGTGCTCGTCAACGGCGTCGCACACGAAGCCGGAGCATTCGTGGTGGAGGCGGCGGACAACCGTCCCGCCGACCCCGGCCGTCCCGGCTAGCGTCGCCCCGTTCCTCGATCTCGAACCTCTGGAGTACCTCGTGCCTGAAGCCGTGTTCGTTTCCTATGCCCGGACCGGGCTGGCCAAGTCGGGCCGTGGCGGCTTCAACGCCACCCCGACGATGACGATGGCGGCGCATGCCATCAAGCACGCGGTCGACCGATCGGGCCTCGATCCCGAGGTCATCGAGGACGTCTACCTCGGCAACGGTGCCCACGGTGCGGGCAACCTCGGTCGGCTGGCTGGGCTGCTCGCCGGACTGCCCGAGACCACGGCGGGTTCGACCATTCAGCGGCACTGCTCGTCGGGCCTCAACTCGATCGCCCTGGCGGCCAACTACATCAAGCAGGACGGTGCCGATGCGGCCGTGGCCGGCGGGGTCGAGTCCATCTCGATGCGCAACCCCGGCTTCGGCGGCAGTGCCAACATGGACCCCAGGCTGCACGAGATGTATCCCGCCATCTACATGGCCATGATCGAGACCGCCGACATCGTGGCCGATCGCTACAACGTGTCCCGCGAGTACCAGGACGAGTACGCGCTCCAGTCCCAGCAGCGCACCGCAGCGGCCCAGGAAGCCGGGCTGTTCGACGACGAGATCGTCCCGATGGACACCCAGAAGAAGGTCGTCGACAAAGAGACCGAAGAGGAGTCGATGGTCGACGTCACCGTCGATCGCGACGAATGCAACCGCCCGTCCACCACGCTGGAGGGGCTGTCCGGCCTGGCTCCGGTCCGGGGTGAGGGCAACTACGTGACCGCGGGAAACGCCAGCCAGCTGTCCGACGGTGGCGCTGCGGTCGTGCTCATGTCCGACGAGGCTGCGTCGAAGGCGGGGGTCGAGCCGCTCGGCGCCTTCAAGGGATGGGCCGTGGCCGGCTGCGCTCCCGACGAGATGGGCATCGGCCCGGTGTTCGCGGTGCCGAAGCTGCTGGCCCGCCACGGTCTCACCGTCGACGACATCGACCTGTGGGAACTCAACGAGGCGTTCGCCAGCCAGTGCCTCTACTCGCGTGACACGCTCGGCATCGACCCCGAGAAGTACAACGTCAACGGTGGCTCGATCTCGATCGGGCACCCCTTCGGCATGACCGGGACCCGCTGTGCGGGACACATCCTGCTCGAAGGAAAGCGCCGAGGCGCCAAGCTCGGTGTCGTCACGATGTGTGTGGGCGGCGGCATGGGCGCCGCCGGCCTCATCGAGATCTACTGAGGCTCGCCCCACCCCCAATCTCGGAAATGGGTCAGGCCAGGATCGGTTGAGCCACCCGGATCGCCTCGGGGCAGCCTTCGTCCCAGGGGAGTGCGCCGCTGGGGTCGGGCCAGACGAACTGCTGGAGCCTCCAGGGCTGTTCGCCGGACACTGCGACGATGGTCGGCACCAGATGGGCCTGGGCCGCCGGATCGAGGGTCAGCAGCACCGCAGGAAGATCGTTGTCGAGCAGTCCGACGAACGGGCCGTCGGCCGGGAGCTCGATGCCGGCCTGGTACTGGGCCACCACCAGATCGAGCAGGCCGCGAGCCTGGGCCGGCTGGAGCCCGCACACGACGATCTCGGGTCGTGCGAACGATCCCTCGAGCCCGAAGGTGTGTGTGTACCCGGCTCCGCCGGGCGCGGCACTGTCGGCCGGACGCACCGGAACGGCCCCCCACCCTCGCTCGTCGAGCATCCACTGGATCTTCTCGGCGTGGGTCATCGGCTCGTACTCGAGGTCGCCCATCGACCAAGCCTGGCACGCCAGAGGCCGGTTGCCCGATCAGCGGTCCGGCGGAGGGGCCGCCAGTACGGTTCGGTGCATGCTCGCCGATCGCCTGCGTGGGGCATCGGCTCCGCAGCGACCGGCCGAGTCGGGGCTGCGCCGCCTGTCGATCCCTGTCCTGGTCGGGGCGAGTGCCGTCGCATACCTCGTGGTCCAGGCGCTGCACCTGCGGCCCCCGATGACCGAGGACTCGATGACCTACTTCGAGGCGGCGCAGGCGTTCCCCGATGTCGCGACCGACCACTGGTCGCTGCGCCTGGGGCTGATCCTGCCCTTGCGGCTGGTGCTCGAGGTGTTCGGGACGAGCGAAGTGGCCTACTACGCGATTCCGATCGCCGCGGGCGTCGTCCTGGTTGGTTCGACCATGCTCATCGGCTCGAAGCTCTTCGGTCGCAGCGTCGGCGTCGCCGCGGTGTTCGTCCTGCTGTCGAGCAACTGGTTCCTGAGCTACTCGTCGGCCCTGCTGCCCGATCATCTGGCAGCCGCGTTGATCGCCGCGGCTGCGGCCGTGTCGCTGTCGACCCGTCCGACGAGCACCCGAGTCCGCGTCGCGATGATCGCCGTGGGGTTGCTGCTCGGATGGGCCTACCTGGTTCGTGAGTTCACGCTCCTGTTGCTGCTCCCCGCGGCGTGGTGGCTCCGGTCACGCTTCGGCGCCGATGGGTTGCGCTGGGCCGCGATCCCGGCGGCGTCGATCCTCGCCTTCGAGTTGGTGGTCAACACCATCGTCCACGGCAACCCGCTCGCTCGGCTGTTCGTCGCCGGCGGCCACGACGACCTCGTCGACCGGATCGACGAACCCGTCACCCGCGTCGAGGCCCTCTTGCGCTTCCCCGATGCGCTGTTCGGGGGCTCGGGCACCTTCGGCGTCGGTCTGCTGTTCGTCGTGTCGCTGTTCAGCTGGGCCGTGCTCCGGCGGAACCGTTGGTTCCTCGTCGGCTGGATCGGCGCCTACCTCGTTCCCCTGACCCTTGCCGCCGGAGTGCTGTCGCCTGATCTCAAGCTGTTCCGGGCGCAACTCCTCCGCTACTGGACGCCGGTGCTGCCCGCCGTCGTCGTGGGCGGACTGGGGGTGCTCGCGGTCCTGCTCCGCCGAGCCCTCGCCGCCACCGGACTGCCCCGCTCCTCTGCGTTGCGTGTGGCCGCGGCGACCGTCATCGTGACCGCGATGGTGCTCGCCTTCCGAGCCGATCGAGGCGTCGCGGCGGCCGACATCTACGAGCACAACGGCGCCACCCAGCTGGACGAGCTGCGAGCCTGGCTCCAGGACGACGGCGCCGACGTCGACGTACTGTGGACCGACAGCCAGACGGCCCGCGTGATGCCGCTCGTCGCCCGCTCGGCCACCGGTGAGCTCTTGTGGGATGGCGAGGTCCGGTCGTTCAACTCTGCGGAGGGCCCGCTGACGTTCGCCTCGCCGGCGTCGTTCGAGCCGGACCAGGTCATCGTCTTCTACCCGTTCGGGTACCTCGGACGCATCGGGTCGTGGTCAGAGATTCCCGCCCACCTCCGCCAGCTCCAGCCGGGATGGAAAGCTGTGCTGCAGCGCGAAGACGACACGTTGCTGATCTATCGAGTCGGTTGATGCTTCAGGCGCCGGGTGCGAAGGTCTCGAGGGCGTCCCAATCGACCTCGCCGTACCCGCCGCCGGGCTTCAGCGGCTGGATGCAGATGTGGGTGGCCCCGGCATCACGGTGGGCCTGGAGATGGTCGCCGATCTTCTCGGCGGTGCCCCAGGGCACGAGGGCGTCGCAGAGGCGATCGGACCCGCCTCCTTCGAGGTCGGACTCGTCGAAGCCGAGACGGAACCAGTTCTTGAAGTAGTTCGGGAGCGTGATGTACATCCCCAACGCACCGCGAATGGCGGCGCGGGCCTCGTCGGCGTCGGTGGTCAGGCAGATCTTCTGTTCGACGTTGAGCATCTTGTCGCCGCCCAGCGCGGCGGCTGCGATGGCGGTGTGCTCGGGTGTCGTCCAGTAGGGGTGGGCACCGTCGGCGGCCGCTCCGGCGAGTTCGAGCATCTTCGGCCCGAGCGCGGCGATGACGGTGGCCGGGTCGTCGGCCGGCGGCACGGCCATGTACATCGACTCGGCCATCCCCTCGAGGTACTCGCGCATCGAGGTCAGCGGCTTGGAGTAGTCGAGCTTGCGAACCCCGGCGACGATCGGTGCGTGCGACACACCCATACCGAGCAGGAACCGGTCGCCTGACGCCTCGGCCAGGGTCATCTGGGCCTGCTTCATCGCACCCGGGTGGCGGTGGAAGATGTTGGCGATGCCGGTGGCGATCACCAGCTGCTCGGTCTCCTGCAGCAACAGCGCCGCATGGGCGAACGGATCGCGCCCCAGCGTCTCAGGGATCCAGAGCGCGCCGTACCCGAGCGACTCGAGTCGCTGGGCGTAGCCGACGGCGTCCTGGGCCGTCATGCCCTCGGTGAAGTTCCAGACCCCGGTCGGACCGATCTTGGCTGCGATGGAATGCATCGGACCTTCGTAGCACGCGCCCTCGGCGAGCACGGACGTGTGTGTGCGAATCTCACAGGATGCCGACGATCTCGTATGCCCGACGGGTCCGCACTCAGGCCGAGCAGACGCCCGACGCACCCGCGCTCACCGTGCTCGGTGACCGCTCACTCACGTGGGGCGAGTTGGTCGCCGAGTCCGAGGCCGTGGCTCGCCGTCTGCTGGCCGCAGGAGCGGGCGAGGGCGACCTGGTCACCATCGCCGAGCCCAACTCGGTCGCGTTCGTCACTGCGACCATCGGCTGCTGGTTGATGGGCTCGACGCCGCAGCCGGTCTCGTCCAAGCTCCCCGAGCGCGAGGTCCGCGAGATCGTCGCCCTGGCCGATCCGGCGGTGACGACCGGCGTCCACCCCGAGATCGACCTCGGCCGGCCGCGGCTCGAGGACGTCGTCGACGACGGGTCGGTCGCCCTTCCCGCCGATGCCGTCTCGCCGGCGTGGAAGGCGCCGACGTCGGGCGGCTCGACCGGCCGGCCCAAGCTCATCCTGTCCGGTACCGGCTCGACCATGGAGAACGACGCCGTGCCGGGCTTCTGCCTCCCTGGCGGAACCATGGTCATGCCCGGGCCGCTCTATCACAACGGACCCTTCGTCTGGGCGGCCCAGCAGCTCCTTCATGCCGGTCACCTCGTGTTGTTGCCGAGGTTCGATGCCGGCGCCACGCTCGATGCCATCGAGACGCACTCGGCCTCGTCGATCTACGTGGTCCCGACCATGATGCAGCGGATCTGGCGGCTGCCCGATGCCGTTCGGGCGTCGTACGACGTGTCGAGCCTCCGGATGGTCTGGCACCTCGCGGCACCCTGTCCGGCCTGGCTGAAGGAGGAGTGGATCACGTGGCTCGGGCCCGAGAAGATCTTCGAGCTGTACGCCGGCACCGAAGCGCAGGCGGCCACGATCATCACCGGTTCCGACTGGCTCGAGCACAAGGGTTCGGTCGGGCGCCCGATGGCCGGCGAGATGAAGATCGTCCGCGCCGACGGGACCGATGCCGATCCCGGTGAGCCCGGTGAGGTGTTCATGCGGCCCCCCGACCCCGACCGGCCCACCTACCGCTACGTCGGGGCCGACACGACGCGGATCGATGGTGGCTGGGAGTCCCTCGGCGACATGGGATGGATGGACGCCGACGGCTACCTCTACCTCGGCGACCGCAAGAAGGACATGATCCTGAGCGGGGGAGCGAACATCTACCCGGCCGAGGTCGAGGCGGCGATCGATCGTCACCCCGGCGTCGTGTCGTGCGCCGTCATCGGTGTCGACGACGAGGACCTCGGTCAGCGGATCCACGCCATCGTGCACAGCGACGACGGCGTCACCGAGGACGAGCTCCGCGCGCACCTCGCCGACCAACTCGTTCGTTACAAGACGCCCCGCACCTTCGAGTTCGTGGACGAACCGGTGCGTGACGACGCCGGCAAGGTCCGCCGCTCCGCACTCGCCGCCGACCGGCGCGCGAACACTCCCTGACCAGGACAAACGCGTGTCGCAGGCATCGCGCGTTGCACAGATCGGCAACCGTACGATTCCCGCCCGATGCACGAGCGAGGACCGAAGCCCGACACCGCCGAGCGGCGAACGCTCGACATCTTCCTGGTCAGCCTGGCGGCGCTCCTGGTCGAGATCAGCTTCACCCGGGTGATCTCGTTCAAGCTCTTCTACTACTACACCTACCTCGCCATCGGACTGGCCCTGCTGGGCATCGGCTGCGGCGGCGTGATCGTGGCCACCTCGAGGCGCCTCCGAGCCCAGCCGACCGAGACCATCATCCGATGGGGGTCGGCGATCGGCGCCTTCGCCACCATCGCCAGCTATGTCGTCGTCGCCCGCACGAACATCGCGACGGTCACCCTCTGGAGCTACTCGCGCGATTCCGCGGTCAACCTGGCCAAGCTCCTGTGGATCAGCTTCGCCCTGTCGGTCCCGTTCATCATCGCCGGCGTGCTGATCTCGGTCATCCTCGGTCGGGGCGCAGCTCGGGTGAGTCGGCTCTACTTCTTCGACCTGCTCGGCGCCGGCGTGGCGTGTCTGGGTGTCGTCTGGCTCCTCGAACACCGCGGCCCCCCGGCCACGATCGCGCTGGCGGGCGCCCTGCTGGCGCTGCTGTGCGTCCGCAACTCGCTCGTCGAGAAGGTGCCGAGCACGGCGGTGGTCGGCTCGCTCGTCGCCGTGCCGCTGATCGCCATCTTCCTGTCGCCGTCCCTCGTGCCCGATGTCGAGGTCGACGACATCAAGCAACTCGACGGCGACACCGTGTTCTCGGCATGGAACCCGATCTTCCGGGTCGACGCCCAGGAGCTGCCCGATCGGTTGCTGCTCTACCACGATGGGCTGCTCGGCTCGGCGATCTACCGCTACGACGGCGACCCGGCATCACTCGCCCGGTTCGACCAGGACCTCCGGGCGTTTCCGTTCTCGGTGGTCGGCGAGCAGGCCGATGTGCTGATCATCGGCGCCGCCGGCGGCAACGAAGTCCTCGCTGCGCTGCGCTTCGACGCAGCCCAGATCGACGCCGTCGAGCTGAATCCGGTCACCCATCGGATGGTGACCGAGACCTTCGCCGACTACGCCGGCAACATCGCCGCGTTGCCCAACGTCGACTACATCCAGGGCGACGGCCGGACCTTCGTCGCTCGAAGCAACGACACCTACGACGTCGTGTGGTTTCCGGCACCCGACAGCTACTCGGCCCAGAACGCAGCCACGGCCGGCGCGTTCGTCCTGTCGGAGTCGTACCTCTACACCCAGGAGATGATGATCGACGCCCTCGACCATCTCAACGACGACGGCATCCTGGCTGCCCAGTTCGGGGAAGTCGACTTCGATCTGAAACCCAACCGCACGGCGCGGTACCTCAGCACCGCCCGGGCGGCCCTCGAGTCCTCGGGTGTCGACGACGCCCGGTCCCACATCGCCCTGCTCACCGTGCCCAACGATCTCGGAGCATCGCGGGTGTCGACCATCCTGGTGAAGAAGACCCCGTTCACCCCCGACGAGCTGGCGCGCCTCGGCGAGCGGGCCGGAGTGGTTCCCGAGGCCAGGGTCGAGTACGTCCCCGGCGAGCAGGGGCGGCCCGGCGTGGCCACCGACGTCATCACGCTCGGCGACGACGAGCTCGACGACTTCCTCGCCACCCACGAGTACGACCTGGCGGCCATCACCGACGACGGTCCCTTCTTCTGGAGCTTCGCCCGGCTCGGTGACGTCGTGACCGACTTCGGGCAGCCGCTCCGGTCGGTCGACCTCGAGGACTCCGCCGGTGAGCGGGTGATCATCCTCCTGCTGGTCGTCTCGGTGCTGTTCGCCGCGCTGTTCCTGCTCGCACCCTTCCTGACGGTTCGGGACACGTGGAAGGCGCTGCCCCACAAAGGACGGTCGGGGATCTACTTCGGGGCGCTCGGACTCGGGTTCATCCTGTTCGAGATCGCCCTCATCCAGCGGCTGGTGCTGTTCCTCGGGTACCCGACCTACTCGCTCACCGTCACGTTGGCATCGCTGCTCATCTTCACCGGCATCGGTGCATTGCTGAGCGAGCGGCTCCCGGTCGATCCGCGGATGGTGGTCCGTGGGCTGGCCGGCGCCGTCGTCGGGCTCACCGGGCTCTACCTGTTCGTGCTGCCGGTCGTCATCGACGGGTTGCTCGACACCGCGCTCATGGTGCGCGTGATCGCGACGTTCGTGTTGCTCGCACCGCTCGGGCTGTGCCTGGGGACCTTCATGCCGCAGGGCCTCCGAGCCGTGTCGGCCATCTCGCCGCACGGCGAGACCTACGTGGCGTGGGGCTGGGCGGTCAACGGGTTCGCCTCGGTCACCGGTTCGGTCCTGACCACCCTGCTGGCGATGGTCTTCGGTTTCCGTGTGGTGTTCGTCGTGGCCATGGTGATCTACCTGGTGGCCCTGGTCGTGCTTCGTCGGATGCTCGGCGACGCTGCCGATGCGGTGGATCTCCGCGACGAGGCCGACATCGTGATCGACCTCGACGCCGCGGACTCGGACCGAGCGATCCAGGACGCCCGCGAGCCGCTCGGCGTGTGATCGTGAGGTCGGCGGGTGCGTCCATCGCGGTCCTGCTCGTTGCGCTGCTCACCGCGTGCGGTGGGACGGCGACACCGACCCCGGGGGTCGACGAGGCTGCGCACAGCGCTGACGAACCGCGGTTCCCCGATGTGCTCGAGGTCGTGATCGAGCCGCTCGGTGGCGAGGAGTACCGGGTGGCGGCCACCCTGTCGTCGCCGTACGACTCACCCGAACGCTACGCGGATGCGTGGCGGGTGCTCGATCCCGACGGTGACGAACTCGGCGTGCGAATGCTGGCCCACGACCACGCCTCCGAGCAGCCCTTCACTCGGGACACGGTCGTGGAGATTCCGGCCGGGGTGCCCGAGGTGACGGTGGAGGGCCGAGATCTGATCAACGGCTACGGCGGCTCGACGGTCACGGTGGCGGTGCCTGCCAGCACGCCCGGCTGATCCGCGCCATCATGGGGCTCTATGGCGAACATCATCACGAGTCCTCTCCCCGACGTCGAGATCCCCGACATCTCGATCACCGACTACGTCCTCGGCAAGGCCGACGAACTCGCCGCCGAGTCGGCGATCACCGACACGAGCGGGCGTGGCTACACCTTCGGTGAGTTGAAGGCGGCCGTCAGGTCACTCGCCGGAGGGCTGCAGGCTCGGGGCTTCGGCCCGGGACACGTGCTGGCCATCATGGCGCCGAACCTCCCCGAATACGCCGTGGTCTTCCACGGCGTGTGCCTGGCCGGTGCCACGAACACCACCCTCAACCCGTCCTACACCGCCGACGAGATCCGTCATCAGCTCCAGGATTCCAAGGCCGAGATCCTGGTCACCATCGAGATGTTCCTCGAGGTGGCGCGCGACGCCATCGAGGGGACGAGCGTCACCGAGATCGTCACGATCGACGCCGTCGACGGGACGACGCCACTGTCGGCCCTCATGGGCGAGCCGATCGATCAGGTCCCGGTCGACTTCGCCGACCACGTCGCCGTGATGCCCTACTCGTCGGGCACCACCGGGCTGTCGAAGGGTGTCATGCTCACCCACCGCAACCTGGTGGCCAACATCGAACAGTGCAAGCACGTGTTGGTCTACGAGCCCGGCGAAGTGGCGATCGCCGCCCTGCCGTTCTTCCACATCTACGGGATGCAGGTCCTGATGAACGCCCTGCTCAAGGACGGGGTCCGGGTCATCACCATGCCCCGGTTCGACTTCGCCGAGGCGCTGACGCTCATCCAGAGCGAGAAGGTCAGCCGGTTCTATGCCGTGCCGCCCATGGTGCTCGCGTTGGCCAAGCAGCCGGCGGTCGACCAGTTCGACCTGTCGTCGTTGAAGATGGTGTTCTCGGGCGCCGCCCCTCTCGGCGCCGATCTCGCCCTCGAGGCCGCCGCCCGGGTCGGCTGCCCGGTCGTGCAGGGCTACGGGATGACCGAGCTGTCACCGGTGAGCCACGCCACCCCGCCCGACGACTTCGTGCCCGGATCGTCGGGCATCACCATCAGCAACACCGAGTGTCGTCTGGTCGACGCCGATGGCAACGACGCCGAGCCCGGTGGTCGGGGCGAGCTCTGGGTGCGTGGACCGCAGGTCATGAAGGGGTACTTCGGCAACGAGTCGGCCACGGCGTCGACCATCGACGACGACGGATGGCTGCACACCGGCGACGTCGCCGAGTTCGACGAGAAGGGCCACATCGCCATCGTCGACCGGGTCAAGGAGCTCATCAAGTACAAGGGGTTCCAGGTGCCGCCGGCCGAGTTGGAGGCGTTGCTCATCTCCCACCCCAAGATCGCCGACGTGGCCGTGATCGGCATCCCCGACGAGGAGGCCGGCGAGTTGCCGAAGGCATTCGTCGTCGGCGACGTCACCGAGGACGAGGTCAAGGACTTCGTCGCCGAGAAGGTGGCCCACTACAAGCAGATCCGACTCGTCGAGTTCATCGACGAGATCCCCAAGTCCGCCAGCGGCAAGATCCTCCGCCGCTTCCTCCGCGACGGCGCCCAAGAGGACTAGCCATGCGTGAGCGGCGTCCGTTCAGGCTCGGTGGCTGACTGACCCGTCTCGGACATCGAGTCGATCTCGCCGGTTGCCGACACGGCGCGAGCGAGGAAGTCGTGATGTGAGACCGCTTCGTGGCTCTGGTCGACCGTCTCCTCGAACGTGGATCCGTCCGAGGCGGTCACGCTCAGTTCGAACGAGACCATCGGCTGCTGATTGACCGTCATGCCCGTCTCGGCCATCGAGACGATGACCGCACTCGCCGGCTCGTCCCGTTCGATGACGTCCTGGCCGCTGAAGCCGCGCGTCAACCGACCGGCGAACCGGAAACTGAGGAAGCTGAAGCCGGCGACGAACACGACGATGACGATCGGTCCGAAGGTGTCGCTGCTGCCGCCCAGCACGCTGATGACGAGCGCTCCGCCGACGCCGACGGCGACCATCGGACCGAGCAGCTTCATGGGGCTGTTCCGGCCGGATGCCATGGGGCCGAACCCAGCGATCGACGTGGGCCGGCGCTTCGACGAATGGACCTGACGTCGAGTTGTCGATGGGGGAGACTCGCCCGATGGTCGACCATCCCGACACCTACACCCACGGCCACGATGCAGCGGTGCTGCGCTCGCACACGCAGCGCACGGTGGACAACTCGGCTGCCTACCTGCGACCGCACCTCCGGCCGGGCCAGCGGTTGCTCGACGTCGGCTGTGGACCCGCCACCATCACGGTCGAGTTCGCCGCCATCGTCGCCCCCGGAGACGTCGTCGGCATCGAGATGAACGACGACATCGTCGCCACCGCACGTGCGACCTGCGCGGCCGCCGGCGTCGATCCCGACATCAGACGGGGCGACGTCCATGCCCTCGACTTCGACGACGACACGTTCGACGTCGTGCACGCCCACCAGGTGCTCCAGCACCTGTCCGACCCGGTCGCAGCCCTCCGGGAGATGCGACGGGTGTGCCGAGCCGGGGGAGTGGTGGCCTGCCGGGACGCGGACTACGCGTCGTTCCACTGGTGGCCAGCAGAACCCGGAATCGATCGCTGGAACGAGGTCTACCACCAGGTCACGACGCGCAACCGTGCGCAGGCCGACGCCGGTCGATGGCTGCGGGCCTGGGCACTCGCGGCGGGGTTCACCGACGTCACGACCTCGGGGTCGATGTGGGCCTTCGCCACCGACGACGAACGCGGGTGGTGGTCCGAGCTCTGGGCGGACCGGTCGTCGGCCTCGTCGGCCTTCGGCCGGCAGGCCATCGAGTACGGGTGCGCGACGACGGCCGACCTCGAGGACTTCGGTGCGGGCTTCCGAGCGTGGGCCGCCCACGACGACGCCGTGTTCTTCGTTCCGCACGGCGAGATCGTGTGCCGGCCTTGAGCGACGGCATCGAGCTCGAACAGGTCGACCCGACCGATCCCGACGCGCGTCGCTCCGTGCGTTCCTACTTCGACGAGCTGGATCAGCGGTTCCCCGACGGGTTCGACGGTGCCGGTGCCATCGAGTCCGATGCCGATCTGCTCCGACCGCCGAAGGGATCGTTCGTGCTGGCTCGGCTCGGCGGTGACGCCGTCGGCTGCGGCGTGGTGCACACGCTCGAACCGGGGGTCGGAGAGATCAAGCGCATGTGGGTCGACCGCAGCGTGCGTGGTCAGGGCGTCGGGGCTGCGTTGCTGGCCGAACTCGAGCGGCGAAGCCGCGCGTTGGGCCACGCGCTCGTGCGGCTCGACACCAACGAGAACCTCCCCGAGGCGATCGCCATGTACCGCTCGTGTGGGTACGCCGAGATCGACCGCTACAACGACAACCCCTACCCGACCCACTTCTTCGAGAAGCGGCTCGACTGATCCGACCTCCCTGACCGGTGGGATCAGATGGGGTCAGATGGTGAGGACGGTTCGGAGGCCGGCGCCGTTCTTCATGTCGTCGAAGGCCTCGTTGATCTCGCCGAGCGGGCGGTTGGCCGTCACCATGGCTTCCAGGTCGAGCTGACCCGACCGCCACAGGTCGAGCAACATCGGGAAATCGCGGTGAGGGTTGGCGCCCCCGAGGAACGTGCCCTTCAGCGACTTGCCGGTCGACCAGAAGCCGAGCGCGTGCAGGTTGAGCATGTCCATCATCCCCGGCACGCCCACGATCACCGTGCCGCCACCGTTGCGGGTGGCGTTGATCGCCGACTCGATGAGTTCGCCGCGGCCGACCGCCTCGAACGCGTGGTCAGCACCGATTCCGCCGGTGAGGTCGACCACCTGGGCGGCCACGTCACCATCGGCGGGGTCGACCGCATCGGTCAGCCCGAACTGCTCGGCCTGATCGCGACGCGATGCCACCGGATCGACGCCGATGATCCGAGCCGCTCCGGCGATGCGGGCACCCTGCACGATCGAGATGCCGATGCCGCCGAGCCCGATGACCACGACGGTGTCGCCTGGCTGGACCTCTGCGGCATGCACCGCGGCACCCACGCCGGTCTGCACGGCACAACCGATGACCGAGGCGATTTCGAGCGGGGTGTCGTCGGGGATCTTCACCGCTGCGCTGACCGGGACGACCGACTGTTCGGCGAACGCGGCGAGCACCACACCGCCCCGCTGCACCGGTTGCCCGTTGCGGGAGATGCGGGTTCCGCCGTCCGGGAAGACCCCGGCGGTCAGGGCCGATCCCGGCCCGCACATCGAGAACTCGTTGCGCACACACCAGTAGCAGCGGCCGCAGGGCGGGCGGAGTGAGAGCAGGACCCGGTCGCCGACGACGACGTCGGTGACGCCCGGTCCGACCTCGGCCACCGTACCGCCGGCCTCGTGGCCCAGGATGGCGGGAAGCGGTGCCGGCAGGCTGCCGTCGACGAAGTGCAGGTCGCTGTGGCAGACACCGCAGTTGGCGATGTCGACGACGATCTCACCGGCCTGCGGGTCGTCGAGGTCGACGTCGTCGACGATGGTCAGGGGTTCGTTGGGTGCTTCGAGCAGTGCGGCGCGCATGGTCCGAACGTAGCCGCGTGGCCCGGCTCCGGGATCAACCGTCGGCGGTGTGTCGCGCTCGTGCGAAGTCGGCGAACGCAGCCAGCCAGTCGGTCAGCTCGGCGCTCAGTTCGGCGTCGGGTCGACCGTCGTCGTCGAGCCGGTGGCGGAACGACGGGACCGACAGCGTGGTCGCGAAGAAGCCGGGGGCGATCACGCTCAGGACCTGTGACAGGTGGTCGATGGCTCCGGCACCGCCCCGTCGTCCCGGTGACGCCGCGACCAGGCCCACCGATTGGCGATTGATCGGACCTTCGAGCACCGGGCGGGACAACCAGTCGATGAGGTTCTTGGTGACGGCCGGTGTGCTCATGTTGTACTCGGGGGTCACGATCAACAGGCCGTCGGCATCGTCGATGTCGGCCTTGAGGCGGTCGACCGCCGGGTGGCCCACCTCCTCGATGTCGCCGTTGTAGAGCGGGATGTCGTCGATGTCGAGGCGTCGCACGGTCACGCCGTTCGGCGCCCGGTCGATCAGCGCCTCCAGCACCTGGGCATTGATCGAGGCGGATCGGAGACTGCCGACGACGCCGACGAGCGAGAGCGCTTCCATGGTCGCAGGCTACGAACGGTTCGGGGCCCCGGCAATCGCGCGGCAACTCCCTCGTTCAGTCGGTGCGGATGTCGCGAAGCCCGTGCCAGGCGAGGTCGGCCACCTGGTGGGCGAGTGCGTCGGGGTCGCCCTCGGTCCCGGCTCGCATCCAGTGACGGCTCGTCGCCTCGGCCATGCCGACCAGTCCGAGGGCGAGCAGGAGGCGACGCTCGGCATCGAGGCCGTCGACGACGATGAACTCGGCGATGGTGGACGCGATGGCGTCCTCGACCCGTTCGACCGCCTCGGCGAACTCGGGGTCGCGTCGCGTGCCGCTCCCGAACAGGAGACGGAAGGCATCGCCCTCGTCGGTCACGTAGCGGAAGAACGCCCGGAACCCGAGCCGGACCTGGTCCGAGGGGCTGGTGGCCTCGGCGGTGGCCTTGGTGATCGTGTCGAGCAGATCGTTGCCGACGTCGTCGAGGAGCTCGAGGTACAGCGCCCGCTTCGATGGCACGTGCTGGTACAGGACGGGCTTGGTGACGCCCGCGGTGACGGCGATGTCGTTCATCGACGTCGCGTGGAAGCCCTGCTCGGCGAACAGGTGCAGGGCGACACCGAACAGCTGTCGCCGGCGGCGCGCGGCGGGCAGTCGTTCGGTCATCGCTCGGTGAGAGTACCTGCGGTAGAGGTGCCGGGAACGACGATCCTCGGCCCCTCAGCGCAGCTCCTCAATGGCCGTCGGAGAGCCCCAGGTCCTCCCGGTCGGCGGCCTTGACGCCATAGCCGACCACGATGGCCGGCGCGAGCACGGCCGAGCCGAGCACGAGCGCCGCCACGATCACCGACACCAGCGTCGAGGTGAAGTCGACGGCGAATCCGACGATGAACAGCACGATGGCCAGCCCGAAAAGGCCGTAGCCGACGCGTTGTCCGAGGTCGGCGAGGCGGGACGCCTGGGCTCGCTTGATGAGGACCGGGTCGGTCGGATCGTCGTCGTCCACCGCACCAAGGGTGCCCCGGTTCGTGGCCGCCCGCCACTTCAGCCTCCGAATTCGGCGAGGAGCCGTCGCAGATCGGTTCGGAGCCGGTCGATGCCGAAGTGCTCGACGGCCAGCTGCCGGTTGCGTTCGAGCAGCCCGGCGTCGGGGGCGGCGAGGGCGCCGGCGACGCCGGCGACGTCGTCGGGGTCGAACCAGCTGAACCCCCGGGCCCTGAGTTCCTGCGCGGCCGGGTAGTGCCCGACCACCGCGGGACGTCGGTGGATGGCCGCCTCGATCGGTGGGTTGCCGAAGCCTTCCCATGTCGAGGGGAAGAGCACGAGATCCGAGGCCGCGTACGCATCGGCCATCGACCCGGGTGGGATGGCGTGGATCACCCGGCAGCCCGCCTGGGACAAGAGCCGTCCGAGCGTCTCGTCGTAGCCGTCCTCCGCCGGTCCCATCAGCCAGTAGGTGCCGCCGATCGCCTCGGTGAGGGCGATCGCCGCGGGCACGTTCTTGCGCTCGATGGCGCGGACCGGATGAGCGCACAGCACCTCGTCGTCGGCGACATCGAGCGCCATCCGAATCGTTGCCCGATCGCCCGTCGGCGGATCGGTGTCGAACACGTTGGCGATCGTGATCGCGTCGAGCCCTCGCTCGGCGAACTCGATCCGGGTGAAGTCGTTGATCGTCACGTGTCGCCACGCCGGGTCGTCCGGCGGGAGTTCCGAGACGTGAACGAATCGGGTGCGCTGCCACGGCGGGTCGTGGTGGTGGAGGACCGCAGGCCGTCCCTGGAGCACCTCCGCCACCGCACGCGACGCAGGTAGGTTCAGCGGGATCGTGCAGAGGTTCTCGACGACGACCACATCGACCTGGTCGAACGCCGCTTCGAGGTCGTCGCGCTGCGGTGCGGCCGGCGCACCGATCTCGAGTCCGGGTACCAGCGCGTCGACCGGGCCTGCGCCGGCGACGGTTCGGACCTGATGCCCGAGATCGGTGAGGGCGCGGACCCACATGTCGGCGACGACGGCCACGCCGTCGGTGCCGCCGAGTCGGAACGAGACGAGCGCGATGGTGGCCATGTCGGGAGCGAGCCGAACGTAGCCGCGCTCGCGGTCATGCAGGAGAACTGGCGGGTCGACGGGTTCACCTCGCCGAACGCCGTCACCTACCCGTGGCAATGGCTCTGGGACTCGTGCTTTCACGCGCTGATCTGGCAGCGGCTCGGGCGGCCGGATCGGGCGGTCGCCGAGTTGGGTTCGCTCTTCGCCGATCAGGGCTCGACCGGCTTCGTTCCCCACATGCGGTACGTCGGCGATCCCGAGGCCGGTGCCGACTTCTGGGGCCGGTCGGGCACCAGTTCGATCACGCAGCCACCGATGTTCGGCCATGCGGTCGCCGAGCTGGTGCGATCCGGCATCGAGGTCGGCGACCTGGTCGAGCAGGCCGCCGCCGCCGTTCATCACCTGCTCGACCGGCCACCGACCCCGGCGGGGCTGGTGCCGATCTTCCACCCGTGGGAATCGGGATGCGACGACTCGCCGCGATGGGACGACGTCGGGCCCTTCGACGTGGCGCGGTGGCGGGCCGACAAGGGCCGGTTCGTCGCATCGCTGCGGTTCGACGAGTCGGGAGCGCCGGTGGCGAATCCGACGTTCTCGGTCGGCAGCATCGGCTTCAACGCCCTGGTCGCCTTCAACGCCGCCGAACTGGTCTCGATCGGCGTCGGCGGGCTGGCCGCCGACGTGCGCCGTCTCACCGTGGCCATCGGCGATCGTCACACCGACGACGAAGGCACCTGGGTCGACGACTCCTCGCGCGACGGAGCGTCGGTGCGGACCCTCGACGCCCATCTCGCGATCCTCGTGGCGGACGGCGACCACCTCGCGGCGCGTGCGACCGACCTCGTGGCTCACGAGTCGTTCGGTGCGCCGTTCGGACCGGGCGGGGTGGCTCGCCACGAACCCGTCCGTTGCGCCGATCAGTACTGGCGGGGGCCGAGCTGGCCGCAGCTCAGCTATCTGCTGTGGGTGGCCTGCCGACGGCGTGGGCGGCCCGAAGCGGCTTCGATCGCGGCGACGCTGCGCCGCGGGGTCCACCGCTCGGGCCACTCGGAGTACTGGAACCCCGACACCGGGGCCGGGCTCGGAGCCCGACCCCAGTCGTGGTCGTGTCTGGGGTCAGTGCTGGACTGACGATCCGGGGTCAGTTGGCGAGGACGCCACAGACGTCGAACGCTCCCTGGATCAGGGCGAAGAGATCGTCCTGCTGCTCGGGCGACAGGCTCGTGATGTCGCCGCCGGCGCCGGCGGCCAGCCCGATCTCGGCCAAGCCGTCCACGCCGATGGTGTCGATGATGTTGGTCGACACACACGCCGCGTCGGCTTCGGAGAGGCCGGCGGAGGTCACGAGCTCGGTCGTCAGCAGGTCGATCGCCTCGGCCTCGAGATCGACACCCGGGTCAGGGACCGGGTCGGGATCCTCGACGGGATCGGCGACCGGATCGTCGACCGGGTCGGGATCCTCGACGGGATCGTCGACCGGGTCGGGATCCTCGTTCCGGGCGGCGAGGTCGGCGTAGATCACCGGATCGTCGGTGAACCCGGCCAGGAAGTCAGCGTGCTCACCCGTGGTGAGGTCGTCGATCTCGTCCGCGGACGGGTTGTCGCCGAGGTCCTCGTCGGTCGACTGCTTGGCGATCGTGACCGTGATGGCACCCTCGGTGTCCTCGAACCCGGCGACCGACACGGTGAACGTGCCCGCGACCGGGAACGTGATGCCCAGGGCCTCGTCCTCACCAGCACCCTGGTCGTCGCGGATCCCGAAGGCTTCGCCTTCCACCCGGACGTTGGTGTTCTCGTCGATCTGGTCGGCGAGCGCATCGTGCTCACCCTCAGGATCATCGGCGCCGAGTTCGTCGGACTCGAATTCGTTGATCGCGTCGGCTGTCTCGGCGTCGGCTGCGGCGATGATGAGCACCGCGTCCAGGTCGCTCGAACCGCCCCGGAGGTTGGAGACGGCAGTCGTCTCGACCGTCACCCCGAACGCGTCGCCCGGCTCGGCCACGATGTCGGTGCTGAACACACCGTCGTCGCCCTCGATCGTCGCCGTGAACTCACCGGTGCCGTCGCTCTCGCTGTCGCCACCGAGGAGGAAGAACGCAGCCGCAGCCACCACCACCACGGCGACCACGCCGCCGATGATGAGCGGCAGCTTGCTCTTGTCGGAGCCGCCGCTGGGTGCGGGAGCACCACCCGACGGTGCGCCGCCGCCGGGAGGCGTGGGTTGGGCGGCCACCGGCTGGGGAGCCACCGAGGTCGGGGCTGGGGGTTGGGCCGCGGCGGCCTGTTGCGGTGTCGGCGTGACCTCGGTGGGCGGCGGGGTGGCCTCGGCAGGGGGCGTGCCGGCTGCGGCTGCCCCGACCGCCGCGCCGGCGGCGGCGCCACCGGCAGCAGCACCGGCTGTGCCCGCTCCGGAAGGATCGTGGCTGCCGGCGGCCGGGTCGGCTGCGGCGCCACCGGCCAGCGGATCGGTCGACGTCACGTCACCGTCGGCCACCTGATCGGTCCAGCTGGAGCCGTCCCACCAGCGGTACTGGTGTCGGCCTGCAGGATCCGGGTGCCAACCTTGCTCGTTCGCGGGCATGCGTCACGCCTTCCTCATCCAGGAATCGAAGTCGGCCCGAGCCTAGAACAGGTGCATTAGCGGTTCGGGTCAGGACCCGGTCCGCCGCGAAGCCACGGTCCGTTTCCGGTCCGGCGTCGCTCCGGGAGAGACTGGACCGATGATCCACACCGAACGCCGCGATCGTGCTCTGCTGGTGACCATCGATCGCCAGGATCGGCGCAACGCGGTCGACCTCGAATCTCTCGAGAGCCTCCGCTCGGTCTTCGACTCGCTCGACACCGACGTGCGGGTCGTCGTCCTGACCGGTGCCGGCGGGCACTTCTGCTCGGGCGCCGACCTCGGTGCGGTGAAGGACCGGAGCTTCGCCAGAAGGGTCCGGGCCACCCTCGATGCCCTCGTCGGCCTCAGCGTGCCGACGATCGCTGCGGTCTCGGGCTTCGCTCTCGGCGCCGGGACCCAGTTCGCGAGTGCGTGCGATCTTCGCGTGGCGTCGGACACGGCGCGATTCGGGATTCCGGCGGCTCGTCTCGGCCTCGTGGTGGACGAGTGGACGGTGCGGCGGGTCGCCGAGTTGATGGGCCCCAGCCTTGCTCGGGCGGTGCTCCTGGGCGCCGAGACGGTCGACCTCGACCGGGCGGTCGCCGCCGGGTTCGTCCATCGAACCGGCGATCTCGACGATGCCCTCGACTGGGCGACCGAGCTGAGCGCGCTGGCCCCGCTGGCGATCGCCGGGCACAAGCTCGCCCTCGAGGCGGCGCACGGCCCGGACGGCACCACGGACGTCGAGGCGGCCATCGCACGCGCCTGGACCAGCGACGACTTCGCCGAGGGCATCAGCGCGTTCGGCGAGCGGCGGGTGCCCCGGTTCGGGGGCACCTGAGCAGGGTTCAGTAGCTCGCCGGGAGGAGCCGAGAGAAGTTCTCGAAGAAGATGAACAGCACGACGAAGAACGCGGGTGCTCCGAGCACGTAGCTCGGCCACTTGCGCCACGCCCGACCGACCAACCAGGCCACCAACCAGATCAGTCCTGCGGCGAGGCCCCAGAGGACGGCCGGAGCGGCCGAGGCGCCTTCGCCTCCGAGGTCCTCGAGCGTCTCGGGTTCATCGGGAGCGACCTCGGCGCCGGATGCGTCGGGAACCGTCGGCGGCGGAGCCGGAGCCGGTTCCTCGACGAGCTGCGCAACGACCACGATGCGCTGGCGAGCCGAGTACTTCGGATGGCAGGCGGTGAGGGTCAGCCGGTTGTCCCCGAAGTCGTCGAGCACCTCGACCTGACTCGGTGCGACGATGAAGTTGCCCCTCACGACCGGCCGGCCGCTGTCGTCGACCTCGTCGGTCGGCTGCGGGAGGACCTCGTACCGGAACTCGCCTTGGAGGGTCGTGACGATGATCTCGTCTCCGGGGTCGAGCTGGTCGATGTTGTGGAAGGGCGCACCGTAGGTGGTGCGATGCCCTGCGATGGCGGCGTTCCCTGGGTTGCCGGGCATGGGTGTGTCGGGGAAGTGGCCCGGGCCGCGCTTGAGATCGGAGAGTTGCACTCCTTCGACGACCACCTTCTCGACACCGATGTCGGGAATCTTGATGACGGCGACCCCCTCACCTTCGACTGGTGCCGGGGGAGCGGGAATCGTCGTCGTGGTGGCCTCGGCCGCGGGATCGTCCGGGACCTGGGTGGTCGTGGTCTGGAGCGACTCCTGGAACGCCTCGAGGCTCTCCTCGAACTCGGTTTCGAGCTCGTTCTGGGCCTGGGCCTCGCGAATGCCCGTTCCCCAGAGTTGGTACGCCACGAACAGCAGGATCAGCGAGCCCACGGTGATGAGGGTCCGCCCGAGCGCGCCGAGAACCCGTGCCAGCCGCATGGCGGGCAGGCTAAGCGCTCTGGCAACGCTCCGGGGAGCACCCGGGTCCTGCCCGGCGCGATCTGTCGTGTTTCGTCGGCAGGCCGTAGGTTTGAGGGTCCTCATGGAGCCTGTCGTCCACCTCCGGAACGCGGTGTCGGTTCTCGGTCGCTTCCCGGCGCTCGCCGGGATCGATCTCGATGTCGACCAGGGCGAGATCGTGCTGCTGCAGGGGCCCAACGGCGCCGGCAAGACCACGTTGCTCCGCACCTGCGCAGGTCTCGTGCCGGTGGTCCAGGGCGAAGCCACCGTCGCCTCGATCGACCTGGTCGCCGACCCTCGGTCGGTCCGACCGCACGTCGGCCTCCTGGCCCACCAGACGGGGCTCTACGATGACCTCTCGGTGACCGACAACGTCCGGTTCTGGAGCCGGGCCGGAGGTGCCCGCGACGTCGACGTCGATGCGGCGCTGGCGAGCCTCGGGCTCGACGGTCGGCTGGCCGACGTGGCGGCCGCCAAGTTGTCGGCCGGCCAGCGCCGGCGCACTGCGCTGGCCGTCCTCGTGGCTCGACGACCCGAGGTGTGGCTCCTCGACGAACCCCACGCCGGGCTCGATGCCGCGGGCCGCGATCTGGTCGACGAGCTGGTCGTGGGGGCCGCCGCCGCCGGTGCGACGGTGCTGATGGCCAGCCACGAACTCGAGCGGGCCGTCACCGTGGCGACGCGTGTGGTGACCGTCGCCGGCGGCGTGGTGCGGAACGACACCCGCGACCCGTCCCCACCCGAACCCCGAATCCCACGAGGCGGCGACGAGGCGACCGAGTCGTCCGCCGATGTCCCGGATGGCGCGTCCATCGAGGAGTCGGTGCTCGATGCTTGACGAAGTCGCTCTCGTCGCGGCCAAGGACCTGCGGATCGAATGGCGCTCGAAGGTCGCCATCGGCCAGCTCGTGCCGTTCTCGCTGCTCGTGCTCGTGCTGTTCGCCTTCGCGCTCGACCCCGAGCGAGGCGTCCTCAGCCGGGTGGCTGCGGGGCTCTACTGGGTCGCCGTGCTCTTCTCGACCACGCTGGCCGTGCAGCGGGCCTTCTCGATCGAGGCAGCCGACGGAGCGCGCGATGCGCTCCGTCTCTCGGCGCTGCGCCCGGCCTCGGTGTTCGTCGGCAAGGCTGCGGCCATCGGCGCCCAGTTGCTCGCCCTCGAGGTCGTGCTGGGGCTCGGGATCGTCGTGCTCTACTCACTCGATGTGGCCGGGGCGCCGTTGCTGGCGGCCACGGCCGTCGCCGCGACCCTTTGTCTGGCGAGCGCCGGTACCCTCTACGGAGCGCTCGCCGCCGGTGTCCGTGCCCGGGAGACCCTTCTCCCACTGTTGTTCCTGCCGGTGGTGGCGCCCGTACTGATCGGAGCAACCGAAGCTTTCGAAGCCGCATTGGGCGGCGTCGAATCCGAGGGTTGGCCGTGGTGCGGTTTCCTGGTCCTGCTCGGCCTCGTGTACACCCTGCTCGGAGCTCAACTGTTCGGTTCGATCCTGGAGGAGTCGTGAACAGCACGTCGGTTCGCACGGACAACGGCACGGCCTCCCGCGGGACCCGTGTCCTCGGCTCGCTGACCCTGATCGGAACGGCCCTGGTCGCCTATCTCGGCCTCGTCGCCACCGGTCCCGACGTGATCCAGAAGGATTCGGTCCGGCTCATCTACGTCCACGTCCCCATGGTCAGCGTGATGTACGTCCCGGTCGCCATCTGTTCGATCGCCTCGCTGCTGTGGCTGCTCAGGCGGAGCGACGGCTGGGATGCCCTGGCCGTCTCGGCCGCCGAGGTCGCCACCGTCTTCGTCGGCCTCGGTCTGGTGACCGGCGCCATCTGGGGCCGCCCGACCTGGGGCGTCTACTGGACCTGGGACGCCCGCCTGACCTCGACGGCCATGCTGTTCATCCTGCTGCTCGGCTACCTGACGATGCGGCGCCTGCCCGACGAGCGCTCGATCCGCACCAAGCGGGCCGCGGTCGTCGGACTGCTCCTCATCCCCAACGCCATCATCGTGAAGTTCAGCGTCGACTGGTGGCTCACCCTCCACCAGGACGCCACCATCACCCGCGCCGACGCACAGATCGAAGGTCTCCAGCAGTTCACGCTGGTCCTGTCGGTGATCGTCGGGTACCTCACCATGGCCTGGCTGATGATCCACCGATTCCGCATCGCCTGGCTCGAGTCCCGCATCGAAGACCGAGGCCTCGACGTCGCCATCGAGGAGCGGCGTGCCGAGGGCGACGAGCTCGTCGCTTCCGGGGGCGAGTCGTCATGACCCACATCGGCTACATCGCAGTCGGTTGGCTCGCGACCCTCGGAACCATCGGCGGCTACGCGATCATGTCGATCCGGCGAGGAAAGGTCCTCAGCCGCCAGGTCCCACCCGAGGAGCGACGATGGAGCTGACCCCCCGCCAGGTTCCCACGGCATCGGCCCCCGATCGGCGCCGTCGTGGCAAGTGGGCCTACCTTGCCGTCGCCGTGGTGGTCGTCGCCCTGGGGTTCGTGGTGGTACAGGGCCTCTCGAACGCCACGGTGTTCTTCTACAACGCCGACGAAGCCGTCGCGCAGCGCGACGAGACCGGCGACCGTCGGTTCCGCCTGCAGGGCGAGGTGGTCGCCGGCTCGATCGTGAGCGAGGGCGAGCGGGTCGACTTCCTGGTCGCTCACAACGGGGTCGAGGTGCCGGTGCAGCACATCGGCGATCCTCCCGAACTCTTCCAGGAGGGCATCCCGGTCGTGCTCGAGGGGAACTGGAGCCAGACGGACCTCGAGACCTTCGCGTCCGATCGCATCCTGGTGAAGCACAGCTCCGAATACGTCGAGGACAACCCGGTTCGCGTCGACGACTACGACGAGGCACCCGCCGACGCCACTGAGGTGCCGTGAACGCTGCCCTCGGCACCGGTGGGGTCGTACTCGGCTTCGCCGGGTCCCTGCTCGGGGTGATCACGCTGGCGGTCGGCCTGCGAAAAGACCGACCGCACCTGCTTCGGATGGGCCGCTCCTACGCGTTCCTCGTGCTGATCGGCGCGGTCGTCGCCGTCGTCGCCATGGAGCGGGCGCTCATCACCCGCGACTTCAGCCTCGCCTACGTGGCCAACAACGGCAGCACCCGGACGCCGGCGCTCTACAACTTCGCCACCCTCTGGGCTGCGCTCGAAGGGTCGATCCTGCTCTGGGCGCTGGTGCTGTCCGGCTATCTGGCCGTCATCGCCCACAAGTTCCGCAACCGGCTCGCCGACCCGCTCGTCGGGTGGGCCCTGCTCACGATGCTCGTGGTCAGCGGATTCTTCTTCCTTCTCATGCTCGGCCCCGCCAACCCGTTCGCGACGGTGAGCCCGGTGCCGATCGACGGCCCCGGTCCGAACCCGCTGCTCCAGAACCATCCGTTGATGGCGTTCCATCCGCCGATGCTCTACCTGGGCTATGTCGGCTTCACGGTCCCGTTCGCCTTCGCCATCGCCGCACTGGCCACCGGGCGACTCGGCGAGGGGTGGCTGGTCGAGACCCGCCGCTGGACCCTGTTCGCCTGGGGGTTCCTGACCGTGGGCATCCTGCTCGGCGCCTGGTGGAGCTACGAGGTCCTCGGGTGGGGCGGCTACTGGGCCTGGGACCCCGTCGAGAACGCCAGCTTGCTGCCCTGGCTCACCGGCACGGCCTACCTGCACTCGGTGATGGTGCAGGAACGCCGCGGCATGTTGCGGGTGTGGAACCTGTCGTTGCTGTGTGCCACCTTCGCCCTGACCATCCTCGGCACCTTCCTCACCCGCTCCGGTGTGCTCGACTCGGTTCATGCCTTCAGCGAGTCGCCCATCGGCTCCTGGTTGCTGGGATTCTTCGCATTGATCGTGGTGGTCAGCGTCGGCCTGATCGGCTGGCGAGGCGATCGACTGCGGTCGCCGGGCACGATCGACTCGCCGATGTCACGCGAGGCGTCGTTCCTCGCCAACAACGTCCTGTTCGCCGCGTTCGCGTTCGTGGTCCTGCTCGGCACGGTGTTCCCGCTGATCCTCGAAGCGCTCAACGGCGAGCGGATCTCGGTCGGGGTGCCCTACTTCAACCGCATGACGATGCCGGTGGGCTTGCTGATCCTGTTCCTGATGTCCATCGCTCCGGTGCTTCCGTGGCGCAAGGCATCGGGCGAGCTGCTGCGGACCCGGCTGTTCTGGCCGGCCTGGGCCGGCATCGCCGCCGTCACGTTCTCGGTGGCCATCGGCCAGCGAGGGCTTGCGCCGCTGCTGGCGTTCGGGTTGGGCGGATTCGCGGCCGGCGCCGCCATCCGACAGATCGTGCTGGCCACCCGCCGCCAGGGCTGGCGCGGCTTCGTCGGCCGCACCAACGGCGGGATGATCGTCCACCTCGGGGTGGTGATGATCGCCGTGGCGTTCGCCGCGAGTCAGTCCTATGCACAAGACGCCGAGTTCACGCTCCTCGAGGGCGAACGCGGCGTCGTCGGCGGCCACGAGGTCACCTACCTCGGGCTCACGACCGAAGAGCTCCCCGAGAAGACCATCATCCGGGCCCAGGTGCAGATCGACGGGGGGCAGGTCTACGAGCCGTCGCTGAGCCAGTTCGTGTTCGGAAGCCAGGCCATCGGCGCACCATCGGTGAAGACCGGCCCGATCGAGGACATCTACCTCGCCCTGCTGACGGTGCCCGACGAACCGGGCGACCCCGTCGTCCTGCGGGTCATCATCCAACCGATGGTGATCTGGCTGTGGATCGGCGGCGGTGTGATGGCCTTCGGCACGATCCTCGCGGCGTTCCCGGGCAAGCGGCGGCGACCCACCGATCCGGTCTCGGTCGACCGCCTCCCGGACGACGACGACCGTCGCTCCGAGCCGGCCGTCGCCGACGCTGAGGTCGCCGAGGTCGATCGGGACGCCGATGCCGTTCCGGCAGGAGCACCGTGAGCGAATCCGAAGACACCGTGCCCCGGACCACGAGGCGAACCGGTGTGCTCGTTGCCTGCATGGTGATGATGGTGATGGTCGCGTTCGTGTGGATCCTGGCCAGCAGCGAGCCCTCCACCGATCGTCAGGTGGCGTCGCCGTTGCTCAACCAGGTCGCCCCCGAACTCCGGGGCGTCACCCTCTCGGGCGACGCGTTCGACCTGGACAACCGGCGCGGTCAGTACGTCGTGGTCAACTTCTTCGCCACGTGGTGCACCCCGTGCATCCGTGAGCATCCGGAGCTGGTCGGGTTCTCCGAAGGCCACTCGGCAGCAGGTGACGCTTCGGTCGTCTCGGTGATCTACGACGATCAGGCCAGCGACGCCCGCCAGTTCTTCGCCGACCAGGGTGGTGACTGGCCCGTCGTGCTCGATCCCGACGGCCGGGTCGCGCTCGAGTACGGCGTCGCCGGCATCCCCGAGTCGTTCATCGTGGCGCCCGACGGAACCGTGGTCGCCAAGGTCGTCGGTGGCGTCACCGCCCGAGGCCTCGATCAGCTGATCGCCGAGGTCGACGGCCGATGAAGCAGTTCGCCGCCTCCAAGCTCGCCTGGGCGATCATGGGCGTGGTGCTCGTGACGGTGCTCTTCATCGGCGCCGCCGGCGACTCGGGGCCGCGCTCCAACGCCGAACGAGGCCGTGACCTGGCGGCGACCATCAAGTGCCCGACCTGTCGCAGCCAGTCGGCCGCCGACTCCGACGCGGCTGCGGCCCGTGCCATCCGCACCGAGATCGCCCGTCGCATCGACGCCGGCGAGTCGAACGAGGCCATCCGCGACTACTTCGCCGATCGTTACGGCGAGGAAGTGCTCCTCACCCCGTCTGCCTCGGGTCTCGCCGGGCTGGTGTGGGCTCTGCCCGCAGCCGCGTTGGTCGCCTCGATGACCGGTCTCGGACTCGTGCTGCGCCGTTGGCAGTCGCGCACCCCGCGCCACGCCACCGATGCCGACCGGACGCTGGTGGACGAGTTCACCGCCGAGCGGTCCCGCAGCGACGACTCCGACGAGCCGGCCACCGACGACGAGTTCGCCGAGGCTCCGTGAGCACGAGGGCGCGTCCGCTGGATCCCGACGCGCTCGCGGCGCTCGAGGAGGAGCGCGACTTCCTCCTCGGTTCACTCGACGACCTGGAGCGCGAGTTCGACGCCGGCGATGTCGACGAGGTCGACTACGTGGCGCTCAAGGACGACTACACCGCCCGAGCCGCAGCGACGATCCGAGCGATCGACGATGGCAAGGCGAGCTTCGCCTCGGTCCCCTCACGTCAGAGCCGGGCGAAGACGCTCGGAATCGCGGCGGCCGTGGTCTTGGTCGCGGTGCTCACCGGCGTGGTGATGGCCCAGGCGTCGGGTCGTCGCGGTTCGAACGACGGCCTCACCGGCGACATCAACGCATCGGTCCGGACCCAGGTGCGCGATTGCATCGCGAGCGAGGCGACCGAGACCGATCCGATCGCGGTGCTCGAGTGTTACGACGCGGTGCTCGACCTCGATCCCGACAACGTGCAGGCGCTCACCTATCGGGGGTGGTTCCTCGCCCGGACGGCGTTCCAGGCCGGACCTGCGGGCGACGAACTGCTCGATTCGGCGGTGGTGTTCCTCGACGAGGCCATCGCGGCCGACCCCACGTTCGGCGACGCTCGGGTCTTCCGTGCGGTCGTCCACGATCGCCAGGGCGAGGTCGACGACGCGCTCGCTCAACTCGACGTGTTCGACGAACTCGACGCCCCACCCGATGCTCAGCAGCTGGCCGACTCGCTCCGCGAGCGACTCGAGGGCTCCTGACCCGATGGTGGCTCGAAGGCAGGGCACCGACCCCGCGACGCTCGAGCGTCATTTCGGACCGCACGGCGATCTGCTCGACCTCTGGATCGCGGAGCCGAGCGTAGACCTGGCTCCGGCGGTGGTCGAGGCGCTCAAGCAGCGTGCGGCTGAGGGTTGGTACGGCTACGAGACCCGCCCCGGCTCGCTCGTCGAAGCATTCTGGCGGTGGGCTGCCGACCGTCACGGCTGGGACGGAGCCGGACTCCACACGCTGGTCAGTCCGAGTGTGGGGACGTCGATCGGAGTCCTGATCGACTCGCTCACCGAGCCGGGTCACGGCGTCATCCTCCAGCCTCCGGTCTTCACCGATTTCAAGCCGCTGATCGCAGCCCACGACCGGGCCGTCGTTCGGAATCCACTCGCCCTGACCGCCGACGGCTACCGCCTCGACCTCGACGACCTCGAGGCGAAGGCATCGGATCCTCGAAACCGGATGCTCATCCTCTGCAACCCGCACAACCCCGTGGGGCGGGTGTGGACGCGGCAGGAACTCGAGCGGGTCGCGACCATCTGCGCCGAGCACGATGTGTTCGTGCTGGCTGACGAGATCCACGCCGACCTCGCTCTCGCTCCGCATGCGTTCGTTCCCTTCGGCGTCGCCGCCGCGGGTCGAGAAGTTGCGTGGGCTGCCACGCACGGCCCCATCAAGACGTTCGGGCTCGCCGGTGTCTGCGACACGTTGCTGATCACGGCCGGCGAGACCGTCGCCGACCGGTTCGAGCAGCGCAGCTCGCAGTTCCATCTCACTCGCAACAACGTGTTCGGGCTCGCGGCGTTCGAGGCCGTGTACGCGCACGGAGCCGTGTGGCTCGACGACTTCCTCGAACTCGTGGCCGCCAACGTTCGACGGCTGCAGGACGGGCTGCCCGACACCGTCGACCTGGTGGCGATCGAGGGGACCTACCTCGCGTGGCTTCGACCTCCGCCGGCTCGGGCTCGGCGTGCCCGACATCCCCACGTGGCTCGCTTCGGCGGGTCTCGCACTCAGTCCCGGCCACTGGTTCGGCGGGAGGGGGCCGGCTTCGCACGAATGACCATCGCCGCCCCCGGTGAGATCATCGAGGAAGCGGTCGGACGACTCGTCGACGCCGCGGGCGATCAGGCGGTCGACGGGAGATAGCGCGCGCCTCGGTGAACTTCTCACCGTCACGGGTGATCACCCAGGTCGAGGCCTTGGCCCAACGGAAGTCGTCGAGCAGGTTCATGCCCCGGTTGGCCATGCCTCTGAGCATCTGTGGGATGACGTCGCCGTGACTCGAGAACACCACGGTCTCGTCGAGCGACTCGGCGAGGGTGATGGCGTCGGCGACCCACGAGCCCTCGAACAGCCGGTCGTCGATCTCGACCTCGACGCCGAGGTTCTCGGCCAGGGGAGACACGGTCTGGACACACCGGAGTGCAGGGCTCGAGAAGACCCGCTCGATCGGACGCGAGTCCAACAGCTCCGCGATTCCCTGCGCCTGTTGTTCGCCTCGCTCGGACAACGGGCGGACGCGATCGTCGCCGTCCCACGCTCGACGTGAACCGGCGTGGGCGTGCCGCACGAGGTAGAGCTCCATGTCGCGCTCGAAGCTAGCTCAGATGGTCACCGGAGACGTAGTGCCCGGAGCTCGTCCAGGGCCCGGGGGAGGGCCACCTCGAGCGCGTCGGCGTCTTCGTCGGTGGTCGACCATCCGGTGCTGATGCGCAGCGAATGGTGCGCATCGATCCCCATGGCTTCGAGGACCGGGGATGGCTCGAGCGACTCGGACGAACAAGCGCTTCCCGAGTGGGCTGCGATGCCGGCGCGGTCGAGTTCGAGAAGCACGGCCTGGGGCTCGACGTCCTCGATGGTGGCGGCGGCGATGTGGGGGAGTCGGTGCTCGGGATGGCCATGCTCGATCACGCCGTCGAGCGTCCGGAAGAGTTGGCGAACCCGCCCGGTGAGCCGGGCTTGTTCGGCTCCCTCGGCGCCGACGTCGATCTGCGAGACCACCTCGCCGAAGCCGACGACGCCGGCGATGTCTTCGAGTCCGGCCCGTCGGGCCCGTTCCTGGTCGCCGCCGAGCAGAAGCGGATCGAGACGGAGCCCGCGACGGATCAACAGAGCGCCGACGCCGGTTGGTCCGCCCATCTTGTGCGAGCTGACGGTGAGCAGGTCGACACCCAGTGCGGCGAAGTCGATCGGCACCCGGCCGGCAGCTTGGGCCGCATCGACGTGGAGGAGGGCGCCCAGGTCGGCACAGGCGTCAGCGATCTCGCGGATCGGCTGGGTCACGCCCGTCTCGTGGTTGCCGAACTGCACGTGCACGACCGAGACCGCGGCGTCGGCGGCGGCGGTCGCGACGTCGGCAGGGTCGACTCGGCCCTGGCGGTCGACCGGCACGATGGTCACCCCGCCGGCGCGTTCGGCGGCGAGTCGAACTGCCGAGTGCTCGGTGGCCACCACGACCTGTCGGTCGCCCTGCGGCGAGGCCCCGGCGCACACGGTGGCGATGGCTTCGGTCGCGCCGGAGCAGAACATGACCTCGCGGCTTCGTGCCCCCAGCGCAGCGGCCACCTGTTCCCGGGCGTGTTCGATCAGGGCCCGTGCGGTCATGCCTTCGGCATGGATGCGCCCCGGGTCACCGATCGGGTGGTCGAGCGCCTCGAGCATGGCGGCCCGCCCGGCCGGTCGGAGCGGACTCGTCGAAGCGTGGTCGAGGTAGTGGCGCCGTGGCACTACGGGGCGCTCGCCTGGACCTCGGTGACGCATTGGGTGTCACCCATCGGCAACGACGATGCGGTCTCGGGTTGGGTGTCGCCGTACAACGCGCTCGAGCATCCCCTTGACCAGCCCTCGATCGACGGCGCAGATCACCGGGTAGTCGATGGGGGCATCGCCGAACGGGCAGTGCTCGGACACGATGCGCAGGTCGGTGAGGTGGTGCTCGGTGTGGGCGGCGAAGCCGTGGGCGCTCAGCGCGTCGGCGACCGTGTGCAGTGCGCTCCGGAACGACTGATGTGCGGTCTCGACCCCGAGGGATGCCGCCAGGTGCTCGCCGTACTCGATGCCGACCTCTTCGGCGATGTGCTCGGCCGTCTCGGCCGGCAATGCGGCCAGGGCCCGCCCGAGCAGGCTCACGAGGAGGGCGTCGTGGCGCGTGGCGAACTCGAGGGGGATCTCGGGTTGGGCTGCCGAATAGCGCTTCGAGGGTCGACCCGCGCCGCCGGACGCGAGGCGCCCCACCTCGACGTAGCCGCCATTGGCGAGCTTGTCGAGGTGATGTCGGGCCACGTTGGTGTGGAGGTCGAACGCGGCCGCGACGTCAGCCGCCGTGACGCCCCCCTGCTCGCGGACCCAGAGGTAGATGTCGCGGCGCGTGGTGTCGCCGAAAGCGGAGGTGATGGCGGTGACGGCCGACGAGAAGTCGGTCGGCGACAGTGGGGGCTGATCCACGGCTCGATATTCTACCTACGCCGGTAGGAGAAATTCCCCGGCGCCGAACTTCGGTTCCCAATCGCAGAGGAGCGCACGTGTCCGTCACCGAAGCCGAGGTCATCGAGGCCCTCCGGCCCGTCGAAGATCCCGAGCTCCATCGCAGCATCGTCGACCTCGACATGGTGCGTGAGGTGCGCATCGACGGCGAGTCCGTCGAGGTCCTCGTGGCGCTCACCATTCCCGGCTGCCCGCTCAAGAGCGAGATCACCCGGCGGGTCACCGAAGCCGTCGGTGAGCTGCCCGGTGTGGCGTCGGCCGGGGTCGAGTTCACCTCGATGACCGACGAAGAGCGCGAGGCCCTCCGGAGAAGCTCCACGGCGACCCCGCGGCCACGGCCGGGAGCCAGCAGGGCCACGGCCACGCCGAGGGCCGAGCCATCCCGTTCGCCGACCCGTCGTCGAAGACCCGCGTCCTGCTGGTCGCGATCGCGGCAAGGGCGGCGTCGGCAAGTCGTCGGTCACCACCAACCTCGCCATCGCCCTCGCGCAGCGGGGCAAGGACGTCGCGGTCGTCGACGCCGACGTCTGGGGGTTCTCGATCCCGCGGATGCTCGGGGTCGAACGGCCTCCCGTGGTCATCGACTCGATGCTCGTCCCGCCCGAGGCCAATGGCGTGCGTTGCATCTCGATGGGCTTCTTCGCCGAAGAGGACCAGCCGGTCATCTGGCGTGGCCCGATGCTCCACAAGGCGCTCGAGCAGTTCCTCACCGACGTCTACTGGGACGACCCCGACTACCTGGTGGTCGACCTTCCGCCGGGCACCGGCGACATCTCACTCAGCCTGGCCCAGTTCCTCCCTCGGGCCGAGGTCTACGTGGTGACCACGCCCCAGCCGGCCGCACAGCAGCGTCGCACAGCGGGCCGCGTTCATGTCCCAGAAGGTCAACCTCGAGGTCAAGGGCGTCATCGAGAACATGTCGTGGTTCACCGGCGACGACGGCAAGCGCTACGAGATCTTCGGCGCCGGTGGTGGCAACGATCTCGCGCAGCGCCTCGAGGTCCCGTTGCTCGGCCAGATCCCGCTCGACACCGACCTCCGCGAGGGCAGCGACTCAGGTCGACCGATCGTGGTCACCGACCCCGAGTCCGAAGGGTCCGCGGCGTTCGCCTCGATCGCCCAGACCATCGACACCGAACTCGCCCCCACCCGCCGCTTCCACCCCGAGCTCACCCTCCGCTGAGGCCACCTGTCCTGACCGGTCGACGAGGCGGGACGGCATGCGTCCTCGTCGGGACCCACACCGAGTCAGGTCGAAGCCCCTCCTCATGAGGTGCGTGACCGGTGGGCATCATTGATGGGCCGCCGAGAGGAACTGGCGCTTCGAGGCATCCGAAGCCTGGTGAAGCGACCCCGCTTGGCGGACGTCGTCTTCCGGTTCGATCCGTGGGGAAACATCCTCGGCCCGGACCGGTTCGTCGACCCCTACCCCATCTACGAGCGGATGCGGGCCGCCGGGCCGGTGTCGTTCAGCCCGTTCCTCCAGCAGTGGGCCGTCGTCGGCCACGACGAGGCCCGCGAGGTCCTCTCGTCGCCGAGCTTCGGGGTCGCCGGGCAGATGGACCTGCTCATGACGACGCGCCCGTACTCGTATCTCTCGACTGCGACGAAGGACCTGTTCCGCAACGCACTCCTCTTCACCGACCCACCGCTGCACACGAGATTGAGGGCCGCCGTCGCCCGAGAGTTCACCCCGCGCAAGATGCGGCGGCTCGAGCCGTGGATCGGCGAACTGGTCGACCGGATGCTCACGGGCATCGCCGACGACACAACCCCCGACCTGGTGGGCGGGTTCACCGAGCCGCTGCCCATCCAGGTCATCGCCGAGCTGATCGGCATTCCGGACGAGCTCTGGCCGTGGGTGGCCGACGCGTTCACGACCCTCCGCGAGGTCGCCGACCCCTTCGTCGTGCTCGACCCGGCGAAGATCGATGCGACCTGTGACGACGTCGCCGACCGTCTCGGAGCGCTGGCCGACCAGCGCCGGACAGAACCTCACGATCATGCTCGGCGCCGCCAACCGTGATCCCCGGCGCTTCGACCGACCCGATGAACTCCGGCTCGACCGGACCGACCCGGCACCGATCTCGTTCGGACACGGCATGCACCACTGCATCGGCGCGGCGCTCGCCCGCCTCGAACTGCGCATCGCCCTGCCTGCGATCCTCGAACGGTTCGGTGACTACACGATCGATCCCGAGACCGTCACGTGGAAGACGTCGCTGGCGTTCCGCAGTCCCACCCGCCTTCCTGTCCACCTGCGCCGGCCAGCCGAGTCCTGAGAAGCCAGGCGGTCCTACGGCGGGGGAGCGAGCCGGGCCTGGATCGCCTCGGCGAGGAGCGCCGGCTTCTGTCCCTTGGCGACGGCAACCTCGACCGCGGACCCGTCCAGGAACGCGATCGTGAGGAGCTTGTTGCTCATGCCGCCGCCGTCGCCGAGCGTGGCGGAGACGATCTCGCCATAGGCGAACTCGGCTTCGATGTCGCCGACCGACCCCGTCCGACGCTGCCCGGCCCAGAGCAACCGCCGGTCGGTCGCCACGAGGTATCCGTTGCGCGCCGGGACACGACCGCTCATCGCTGCGCCGTCGTCGTCGCCGGCGAGCTTGTCCTGCACGGCGCTGGCAACGGCCCCGAGCGACGTTCGCTGTTCCGCGAATCCGCGACTGATCGATCCGGCGGGTTGCGCGACCGCTGCTTGCACGACCTTCTCGCCGACCGGGAGCTCGAGCCCCTTGCGCACCCGCTTGGTGAAATCCGGCATCGGTCCTCCTCGAGAGGACGAAGCCTTCCATGCGCACCGAAACGGCCGCCCGGAATTGCGTGTTCGTCTCGATGTGCCTCCTGAAGACGCGCTGGCGGTCGTGCCGACCCTCGTGAGGTACCGCTGAGCGGTCGGGCCGGCCTCATGCCCGAGGCGCCCCGGCATCGACGAGCGAGCGCTTGCGCGTTGCGGCACCGTCATTCTGGCCGGGGTCGCTCGCTCGCGTCAGCATGATGCCGTGACCTCGAGATTCGAATGGGCGCCGGGGTCGCGCAGGTGTGGATGCGACATGCCCCGAACTCGGACGGCTGTGGCGGGGTGAGCACGTATCGTGCTGTCGCTGCGATGCGGAACCTGGTCGACACCCGGCACCGGGTGGGCCGCTCGGGTCTGCCCGGGCCCGCTGACGGTGTGGCGACGCGCACGAACCGTGAGGAGCCACGCCCCTGGGTCGCCGTCTCCGAGGTGGCGGCGATACGGTGAGCCGCCCGAACGGGAGCAGCCCGACCAAACATGAGGAGGCGTCAGCGTGGACGTTCGTATCGGTGTGACCTACACCGCCAAGGAACTCGATTTCGAGCTCGAAGACGACACCGACGTCGACAAGCTGCGCAAGCAGGTGGAGGGTGCGCTGACCGGCGATGACGCCGTGCTGTGGATGAGCGACAAGCGAGGCCGTTCGGTGGGTGTCCCCTCCGACAAGATCGCGTACGTCGAGATCGGCAGCCCCAGCGACGATCGCCGCATCGGGTTCGGGAGCTGATCCGGCGTGCCGCACGCACTGTGCGGCGCCGAGGACCGACCACGACGTGACCGACCTCCTCGACCGCAAGCTGCTGTTCGTCACCGGCAAGGGTGGCGTGGGCAAGACGACCGTCGCTTCGGGCCTCGCCCTGCTCGCGGCCGAGCGAGGCAAGCGCACGCTCGTGTGCGAGGTCGATGCCAAGGGCAACCTCGCCGATTTCTTCGAGGCCGCCCCGACGGCCTTCGAGGAACGAGAGATCTCGCCCGGGCTGTTCGCCATGTCGATGAACACCGAGGAGTCGCTGAAGGAGTACCTCGGTCTTCAGCTCAAGATCCCCCTTCTCGCCAAGATCGGCCCGTTGGCTTCGGCATTCGACTTCGTCGCCAACGCCGCCCCTGGGGTCAAGGAGATCCTGACGGTCGGCAAGCTCGCCTATGAGGTGCGGGCCGAGAACTACGACCTCGTGGTCGTCGACGCATCGGCCACCGGGCACATCGTCGGCCAGCTCGCGGCGCCCCAGGCGATCAACGAACTCGTGCAGGTCGGGATGGTGCGCGACCAGACGGGCTGGATGCTCGACCTCCTCGGCGATCCTGCCATCACCGGAGCCGTCATCGTCGCCGCCCCCGAGGAGATGCCGGTCAACGAGACGATCGAGCTGGCCGCCAAGATCGAGGCCGAGACCGTCGTCGATCTCGCGGCCGTGATCGTCAATCGGGTGCTCCCCGAGCTGTTCGGCCGGAGCGAGGAGGAAGTGTTCGAGGAGCTGAGGACCGACCGGCACCGGACGCGGCTGACCGCGGTGGCCGGCGGCGACCCGACCGCGGTGCTCGATGCGGCCCAACTCGCCGTGACGCTGCGCCGCACCCGTGCCGGCCATCTCGACAAGCTCCGCCACGCCCTCGACCCGGCCCTTCCGCAGCTCTACGTGCCCTACCTGTTCCAGCGCAGCCACGGGGTCCGGGCCACCCACGAGGTCGCACGGTTCCTCGGCGAAGAGCTCGGCTACTGATGGCTCCGACCGCGACCCTCGAACAGCTGTTGGCCGCCCGCGAGATCGTGATCTGTTGCGGGTCGGGCGGCGTGGGCAAGACCACGACCGCTGCCGCGATGGCCGCCCAGGCGGCCGTGCACCTCGGCGGAAAGGTGCTGGTGGTCACCGTCGACCCTGCCAAGCGGCTGGCCAACGCACTCGGGCTCGAGCAGTTCGGCAACGTCGAGAAGCAGGTTCCGCTCGAGGCCTTCGCCGAATCGGGGGTCACGCCGCAAGGCGAGCTCTGGGCCGCCATGCTCGACACCAAGCAGTCGTGGGACGACCTGGTGCACATGCACGCCCCCGACGCCGAGACCCGCGATGCGATCCTCAAGAACCCGCTCTACACCAACATCACGGCTCGCTTCGTCCAGAGCCACGACTACATCGCCATGGAGCGGCTCTACGAGATCCACGCCGCAGGCACCTACGACCTGATCGTCGTCGACACACCGCCGACCCGCAATGCCATCGACTTCCTCGAAGCACCCGAACGCATGGCCGACTTCTTCTCGAGCCGGCTCCTGCGCCTGCTCACGGTGCCCGCCCGCTCGCGCATCATCAGCTTCGCCAGTCGACCCTTCTATCGGGTGGCCGACACCATCCTCGGGTCGCAGTTCCTCGAGGACATCGCCGAGTTCTTCCTGCTGTTCCAGACCATGTACGACGGCTTCGTCGACCGGGCACGTGCGGTGACCCGCACGCTCGAGGACAAGCGGACCACCTTCGTCGTGGTCACCACCCTCGAATCGGCGCCCGTGCGCGAGAGCGAGTTCTTCATCAAGGCGTTGCAGGACCGCGACTTCCACCTCGGTGGCATCGTGTTCAACAAGGTGCTGCCCGCCTACCTTCTCGATGCCGGTGGGGCCGAGGTGGCCCGTCGCATGACCGACGATGCCGAGCGGATCGCCGGCGAGCTCGAGCAGCGGGGGATGCCGGCCGATCAACTCGAACGGGTGCTGCGCGAGGTCGGCGACAGCTACCTCAACTTCCGGGTCGTCGCCCAGCGCGAGGCCGAGGAACGGTCGGCCCTCGGATCGCTCCCCGAGGTCGTGGCATCGGTGCCCTACTTCGACTCCGACATCGCCGACCTCGGCGGCCTGCTCGAGCTCGGCGATCAGATCTGGCGATGACTCCGGCTCTGGTGGCGGCCGGTCACCCGTTGACGGCGGATGCGGCGATCGAGGTCCTCGAACTCGGCGGCAACGCCTACGACGCCGTCGTCGCCGCAGGCTTCGCAGCCGCGGTCGCCGAACCGTGTCTGACCAGCCTGGCCGGCGGCGGGTTTCTCCTCGCCCGGACTGCGGGTGGTGACGAGCGGCTGTTCGACTTCTTCGTCGACACGCCCGGCCGGTCGCGGGCCGACACCAGTCCCCACTTCGTGCCGGTCACGATCGAGTTCCCGTCCTCGACGCAGGACTTCAACGTGGGGTGGGGCTCGGTCGCGGTGCCCGGGGTGCTCGCCGGACTGTTGCACGCGCACCGGGCCATGGGCCGGTTGCCGCTCGACCAGGTCGTCTCGCCGGCGGCCCGGTCGGCGCACGCGGGCGTGGTGCTCAACGACCAGCAGAGCGCGTTCGTGACCCTCCTGGAGCCGATCGTCCGACTCACCGAAGCCTCGGCGGCCGTGTTCGCCCCCGGCGGCCGGCTCCTCCAGGCGGGAGATGTCGTGGTCAACGAGGCGCTGGGTTCGTTCATCGACTCGATCGGAGCGGGGCGCGTGACCTCCTTCGCCGACCCCGACGTCGCCGCCGACCTCGTCGCCGCCTGTGATCGCCACGACGGCCTGCTGACCCAGGAAGACCTCGCTGCCTACGAGGTGCGGGAGCGGGACCCGTTGGTCGTCGAGTTCCGCGGGCGCCGGATCCTCACCAACAGTCCACCGAGCTTCGGCGGCCCGCTCCTCGCGTTGGCGCTCACCCTCCTCGACGATGGCGTCGTCCGAACCGGTGTCGACGACGCCCTCCATCGGCTGGCGGTCCTGCGCGAGGTCGAACAGGCACGCCTCGACGACGACATCGAACGCCGACTCAAGGTGGCGCGAGGCACGACCCACGTCAGCATCAGCGACCACGACGGCAACGTGGCCTCGATGACCACCTCCAACGGCGAGGGTGCCGGGTGCTTCGCTCCGGGCACCGGCGTGATGCTGAACAACATGCTGGGAGAGGACGACCTCCATCCGGACGGGTTCCACGCCGATCCTCCCGGTGTCAGGGTGTCGTCGATGATGAGCCCGGCCATCGTGGTGGGATCCGACGGCGCCGAGCTCGTCGTGGGAAGCGGTGGGTCGAAGCGGATCCGCACCGCCATCCTGACGGTCATCGATGCGGCCACCCGCGCCGATCCCGCGGTCCTGTCCTCGATCGTCTCGTCACCCCGGTTCCACTGGGACGGCGAGCAACTCCAGGTCGAACCGGGACTCGATGCCGAGGTCGAGGCGGCCCTCGCCGCCGCAGCCCCGCTCAACCGCTGGGGTTCCCTCGATCTCTACTTCGGAGGCGTCCACGGGGTCCGTCCCGGACTCGACGCCGCCGGTGACCCACGCAGGGGTGGCACGGTCCGTCGATCGACCATGCTGGAAAAATGGGCCGGATGGCCTATACAGTGACGCCATCGCCCGCCGGGCGAGAAAGGGGTTGTCATGTCACTGTTCCGACGTGCCGCACGCCAAGACGACACCATCATCGACCTCACCGAGTCCGAGCCGGCGGTCGCCGACGCATCCTCGAAGTACACTTGGGGCTTGCCGTTGCCGTGCCCGAAGTGCGAGAAGCCCGGGTATCTCGACCGGATCGACGCCCGCACCGAGACGATGTACCAGCACTGCCCCAGCTGCTACTGCCGCTGGGAGACCGATCGCGCCGATCTCGAGTCGTTCGTCAGCGCTTCCTGACCACAACCCAGAGCATCGCTGAGCGCCCATGGCGTCGCTGAACGAGCTGGCGCGGATCTCGAGCGCGCTCGACGAAGAACGCATCGCCCACCTCCAACGACTCGTCGCCAGCTGGGGGCTGCTGGCCGACTTCTGCTTCGCCGACCTGCTGCTCTTCGCTCCCCTCCACGCCGAGTCCGGACGATTCGTCGTCCTCAGCCAGGTTCGGCCGACCACGTCGCAGACCGTGTATCGGGGGGACTGGGTCGGCAGTGAGGTCGACGAGGTCGATCGGCCCCTCGTGGCGCGGTCGTTTCGCCTGGGCGAGATCATCGAGGGCGAGATCACCCTGTCGGCACTGAAGGAACGGGTCCGGGTGCTGTGCATCCCGATCCGGTTCGACGGCGAGGTCATCGGCGTCCTCACCCGCGAGTCGGCGCCGGCGTTCGGACGCCAACCGGGCGAGCTCGAGCGGGTCTACGTCGACGTGTTCAATCGATTCGCCCGGATGATCTCAGCCGGCGACTTCCCCTTCTCCGAGGAGGACACGACCGAACACGCCCCTCGGGTGGGTGACGGCGTGGTGCTCATCGACAGCAGCGGCCGGGTCGAGTACACCTCGCCGAACGCAGTGTCGGCACTCCACCGGGTGGGAGTGCACGCCAACGCCGAAGGCATGCGCCTCACCGAGCTCGGCCTCGACGAGACTGCGGTCCGGACCGCGTTCGCAACGCTCGGCCCCGTGACCGAAGAGATCGAACGCGGACCCGACGTCACCGTCCTCGTGCGATGCATCCCGTTGCTCGACCGGTCCTCGCCCACCGGCGCCGTGGTGCTGTTGCGCGACATCTCCGAGCTCCGACGACGTGACCGGCTGCTCGTCAGCAAGGACGCCACGATCCGCGAGATCCATCACCGGGTCAAGAACAACCTGCAGACCATCTCGTCGCTGCTGCGCCTCCAGGGTCGCCGGCTCGAATCGCCCGAGGCGAAGGCGGCCGTCGACGAGTCGGCCCGACGCATCCGGTCGATCGCCCTCGTCCACGAGACGCTGTCGCGCGAGGCGGGCGACGACGTGGCCTTCATCGACATCGTGCGGCCGCTCACCCACACCTTCGACGGCAACATCCTCGGTCCCGATCGGCCGGTTCGCTTCCTGGTGAAGGGCGACGCAGGCATCCTTCCTGCGATCGTCGCCACACCGCTGGCGGTGGTGGTCAACGAACTCCTTCAGAACGCCGTCGACCATGCGTTCCCGGCCGACCTCGATCTCGGCGACGATGGAGCCACGGTGACCGTTCGGCTGGAGAACGACGGCAGCGAACTGACGGTCGAAGTCACCGACGACGGGGTCGGACCGCCCACCGACTTCGATCTCGAGGCGACGGACGGCCTCGGCCTCTCGATCGTGAAGGCGCTCGTCGGGAGCGAACTCGCCGGGACCATCACGATGGAGTCGGTCGGTGCCTCAGACCGTCGCCCCGGCACGGTCGTGGAGATCGTGGTCCCCGTCGACGCGCCCCGCAGCACGCGGTGAACCGCACGCGAAACGACCTCCCGCGAGCGGGAGGTCGTCAGCGCTGTCGGCCATGGCGGCCAGCGAGGTCGATTCAGGCGGTGCGGCGCTGGCGGGCCTGGCGGGCCCGACGCATCTGGCGCCGCTCTTCTTCGCTGGTGCCGCCCCAGATGCCCGAGTCCTGGTTGGTCGAGATGGCGTACTCGAGGCAGTCGGTCCGTGCGAGGCACTCCGAGCAGACCTGCTTGGCCGTGGCGATCTGCTCGATGGCCGGGCCGGTGGTGCCGACCGGGAAGAACAGGTCGGGATCGGTGTCGCGGCAGGACGCCGTGTCGCGCCAATCGTCGGTTTCGAGTTCAAGGGCGAGCGAAGTGGTGGCGAGCGCCAAGGGAGGTCCTCCGAGAGACTTCGTGATGGGATTCACATGCCGCCCCGACGCGCGAATGCGACGGAGTGCGGCTGGAACAATTGCTCAGTCTAGACCTGCGGTGCGAACAGAAGCAAGCACTTTTCGATTCTCCGAAAGGACGAGTTCATGACCCTCGTGATCGCCCATCGTGGGGCGTCGGCCGACCGACCCGAGAACACCGTGGAGGCCTTTCGGCACGCAGTGGAGCTGGGTGCCGACGCCGTCGAACTGGACGTTCGTCGATCGGCCGACTCCGTCCTGGTCGTGTCCCACGACGGGACCTACGGCGACGGCAGGGTGGTGGCTGACACCCAGTTCACCGATCGACCCGCCGGCGTGTGCGATCTGGCCGACGCGATCGCCGCCTGCGGCGATCGCGTGGTGAACGTCGAGATCAAGAACGGCCCGACCGAGCCCGGGTTCGAGCCCGATCACGCGATCGCCGACGCCGTGGTCGGTCTGCTGGCCGATGTCGGTCCGGCCGAGCAGTTCCTGGTGTCGTCGTTCAACCTCGACACGATCGACCGCGTCCGCAGGCTTCGGGACGCGCCGGCGACGGCCTGGTTGACCATCCCGAGTTCGCTGACGCCGGCCGACGTGTTCGCGATCGCCGTCGAGCGCGGTCATCGCACGGTGCATCCCGAGAACGCCCAGGTCGATGCCGCCTATCTCGCGGCTGCCCATGCCGCCGACCTCGCGGTCAACGTCTGGACGGTCGACGATCCCGACCGGATCGCCGAGCTCGGAGCCATGGGGGTCGACGGCGTCGTGACCAACGTCGTCGACGTCGCCCGCCGGGCCCTCGGCTGAGCGACGCGAGCTCAGACTCCGACGAGGCTCAACACCGACGGTTCGTGGTGCAACGACACCGTGGTGACGTCGCCCAGGTGGTCACCGTCGACCTGATAGGGGAACGGCCCGTACCCCTCGATCTCGATGCTCGACAGGCCGTCGCGCACGTGGGCATGTCGGCTGGAACGGAGGTGGCGGCCCGATCCGAGGGCCGAGGCGATGATGCGCATCGTCTTGGCGAAGTCGAGCGTCCGGAGCACGATCAACGACAGGCCGGAGTCGAGGGTTGCCGCGGGCGCGAGGTCGAGCGGGCGATTGCCGAGGTACGTGTAGGGGTTGGTGTTCATGCAGATGGCGAAGTAGCCGTCGTCGATGATCTCGCCGTCGGCGTGACGGATCGCCATGCGTGGACGGGTGCGGTCGTAATGACGGAGCCAGGTGGCGAAGCCGGCGTAGACGAACAACGGGTGGCCCGCGTAGCGCTTGAGCCCGGCTCGCTTCTCCACCTGTTCGACGACGGCTGCGTCGAATCCCATCCCGACGTGGAACAGGAAGTAGCGCCCGTTGACCGACCCCAGCCCGACCCGTCGGATGCGTTCGGCGGCCAGATCGTCGAGCAGGTGGCCGGTGGCCTCGATCGGGTCGTTCGGGAGCCCGAGCGTGCGCGCGAACACGTTCGTGGATCCGCCGGGGAGCGTTGCCAATGCCGTGTTGGTCCGGGCCAGACCGTTGGCGGCCTCGTTGACCGTGCCGTCGCCGCCGAGCACCACCACCACGTCGGTGCCGTCGGCTGCGGCGCCCTGGGCGAGGCGGGTGGCGTGGCCCCGCCGGCTCGTCTCGGCCAGCGTGACGTCGTGGTCGGCCGAGAGCGCCTTCTGGATCACCACGCGCCCGCGCGGTCACCGACGAGGAGAACGGGTTGACGAGGAGCAGGAGCTTCAAGGTGGGCTGAAGCTACCGCGACCACGCCCGGGTTCGGCCCGGGTGGCGGTGCCGATTTGTCGCGCGCCTCGGACCGTGCGACACAATCAGTTCCATGAACGTCGTCGTCTGTGTGAAACAGATTCCAGATCCAGCCGATCCAGGTTCGCTCGCGGGGGACAACACCCTCAACCGCGACGTGAAGCTCATCCTCGACGAGTCCGACTCGTACGGCGTCGAGATGGCCCTGCAGCTGGTCGACACCGCGGGCGGCGGCGAGGTCACCCTCGTCTCCATGGCCCCCGGCGCCGAGGTCGGTGGCCTGCGCACGGCACTCGCCATGGGCGCCGCCAAGGCGATCCTGGTCAGCGACGACAGCCTCTCCGGCTCGGGCGCGCTCGAGACGGCGAAGGTGTTGGCCGCTGCCATCCAGCGGGCCGAGTACGACCTGGTCCTCGCCGGCGTGGAGAGCTCCGACGGCTACACGGGCGTCGTCCCGCAGCAGATCGCCGCCATCCTCGACACGCCGATGATCAGCTTCGCCAAGGCCATCGAGGTCGACGGCGGCACGGTCAAGGTGCAGCGCCAGACCGAGACGGGCAGCCAGGACATCGAGTGCCCGACGCCCGCCGTCGTGTCGGTGACTGCCGGAGTCGTCGAGCCCCGCTACCCGAGCTTCAAGGGCATCATGGCGGCCAAGAGCAAGCCCGTCGACGAAGTGAGTGCCGCCGATCTCGGCATCGACGGCTCGGCCGTCGGGTGGGCCGGTGCTCGACAGGAAGTCACCGACGTCGAGGACGCGCCGGTCCGTGAGGCGGGCGAGATCATCGAAGACGAAGGTGAAGGATTCACCAACATCGTCGCCAAGCTCGAAGAGCTCAAGGTCATCTAGAAGCGACCCGGAACGAGAGAAGGAAACGCACACATGGCACTTTCAAAGGTCTGGGTCTTTGCCGAAGGTGAGGGCGAAGAGCCCTCCTCGCTGACTCTCGAACTGCTCACCAAGGCTCGTGAACTGGGCGACTCCGTCGAGGCGTTCGTCGCCGGCGACGGTGCCGCCATGGCCGCCAAGCTCGGCGAGTTCGGCGCCACCACGGTCCACACCACCGGCGCCATCGAGGGCAAGCTCGTCGGCCCCGTGGCCTCGGCCGCGCTGGCGGCGATCATCGAGGCCGGCAACGGCCCCGACCTGATCCTCGCCGGGACGACCTACGACGCCCGTGACACGCTGGCGGCGCTGTCGGTCAAGACCGACCAGCCCGTCGTCACCAACAACACCGACATCGCCGTCGACGGCGACAGCGGTCGTGGTGACCGAGCCGGTGTTCGGCGGTGCGCAGCTGATGAAGGTCAAGCTGACCAACCCCGGCACCAAGCTGGTGCTCGCCCGACCCAAGTCGTTCCCGGCCGAGCCGGCCGGCGGCGGGGCGGCCGACGTGGTCACGGTCGACCTCCCCGACACCGGCACGGCCGGCGGTGCGAACGTCACCGGCACCCATGTCGAGGAACGTGAAGGTCCGCAGCTCGAGGACGCCGGCATCGTCGTCTCGGGCGGCCGCGGGCTCGGTGACCCGGCGAACTTCGAGCTCATCGAGAAGCTCGCCGGTCAGCTCGGCGCCGCCACGGGTGCGACCCGCGCCATCGTCGACGCGGGCTGGGTGCCCTACTCCAAGCAGGTCGGTCAGACCGGCAAGGTCGTCAAGCCCGACATCTACATCGCCGCCGGCATCTCGGGTGCGACCCAGCATCTGGTGGGGATGAAGGGCTCGAAGAGCATCATCGCCGTCAACAAGGACCCCGAGGCGCCGATCTTCTCGGTCGCCGACCTCGGCATCGTGGGCGACCTGCACAAGGTCCTCCCGGCCCTCATCGAGGCCCTCGAAGCCCGCTAGGTCTCGAAGCCGCCCGTCTGCCGCTCAGACGAGCGGCCAGGGGTGGCGCCTGCCGCTCTCGTCGACCGGGAAGCGCCCGGCATCGACGAGCGCCTGGGCACGAGCGCGCACCGCATCGACCTCGAACGCGTCGAGGTGCTCGAGCGCAGCCGGCCCGTCGCGGTCGAGCCAGGCCGTCAGGTCGTCGATCAGCGGCGCCGGGATCGGTTCACCTTCGAAGTGCCAGATGACGGTCCGAAGCTTGAACTCGCGATGGAAGCTGAGTCCGTTGTCGATGCCCCAGATGTGGCCATCGGAATCGACGAGGCAGTGGCCGCCCTTGCGGTCGGTCTGATTGGCGACGAAGTCGAACGCACACATCGCCTTGAGCTGGCCGTGGGTCTCCACGTCGTCGACGAGGGTGAAGTAGTGCTGCTCGAAGTCGGCATCGACGAACCACTGCAGGCTGCCGACACCGTGGGGCCCGTCGCGCAGGATCGTCTCGGGAACGAGGTCCCATCCGAGGTCGGCACTGAGGGTGTAGGCGGTCACCTCGCGTCGGTCGAGCCCACCGGGGAAGTCCCACAGGGGCCGCTCGCCCCGCCGCGGCTTGTAGATGGCCCGAGCCTGCCGGTCCTCGCAGGTGAGCGTGCACAACAGGGTCGCGTTGCTGCTCCACGGCATCCGGCCTTCGACCTCGATGTCGGCGTGCTCGAGGATCTCGAGCCGCTCTGCGGGCGAGGGCGCGTTCACCGACGGCAGGTCAGTGGCCGTGGCCGTTGGTCGACGTGCGGCTCGACGCGAGCAGCACCCGGGCTCGCCGGACGAGCGCCCGGACCTGATCGCGGGTGATGGCGAACCGGGCCGTGGCACCACTCTCGTCCTCGCCGACCAGCTCCTCGATCACGATGACCACCCGGTCGTTCGGCTGGTCGTACGCGACTGCGATCTGGCCAGCGGTCCAGCTCGGCAGGACGGGCTCGACGAGCTCGACGTCGCCCACCGTCTCCCAGTCGGCGGCCGGCAGCTCGGTGAGGAGGTTGTTCAGGTACTCACCGAGGGTCTCGATCTGGACCTTCTCGCACTTCAGCGACACGAGCTCGCCGTCCGAGAGCGACTGGAGGTAGAACACCCGCTCGCCGGGCTTTCCCACCGTGCCGATCGTGAACTGCTCGGGGTCGATCACATCGAAGTCAGTGCTCATGAATTCGGTTACTTCCGTTCCCCGGCCACGGAGGCCGTTTGTGGCCGGTCTCCTCGTGCCTCGTCGACCTCGCATCGGTGCCTCGCGTCAGTGCTCATGGTTTCCGTTCCCCGGCCGTGCCGTTTGTGGCCGCTCGCACGCTCGCTCCCTGCTCGGACGAGCGCTGGCGCTTCTCCTCGTCCGAGGGAGGCCGTTTGTGGCCGGTCTCCTCGTGCCTCGTCGACCTCGCATCGGTGCCTCGCGTCAGTGCTCATGAGGGGGCCAGTGCTCCGAGGTCGCCGGTCTGATTGACACACAACACGATGGGGGGTCCGTCGCTGCGAACCAACAGCGCACTCACCGAACACGGCGAGATCACGATGCGTTGGAAGAGGTCGAGGTGGGTGCCGAGAGCGTCGGCCATGACCGCCTTGATGGGGTCGGCATGCGAGACGCACACGATGGTCTCGCCGGCATGGGCGTGGGCGAGATCGGCCACGGCACCGGTGATGCGAGTCTGCATCTCGCTGAACGATTCGCCGTTGGGGAAGCGGAACCCGCTGGGGTTCGACTGGACCTGCTTCCATTCGGGCAGTTTGAACAGCGACGACAGCTTCTTGCCGGTCCAGTCGCCGAACTCGGCCTCGATCAGTCCTGGAGCCGTGCGGACGCGGAGCCCGAGGGCCCTGGCGATCGGTTTGGCCGTCTCCTGGGTTCGCTCCATCGGCGAGGCGTAGATGGCGCTGACCTTGCCGCCGTCCTTCTTCGTCCCCATCACCGAGGCGATGCGGGCGCCCACCGCCTCGGCCTGTTCGACGCCCTCGTCGGCGAGGTGGAGGCCGGCGGCACGACCGGGCAACACCTTGCCGGTGGTGGGGGTGGTGCCGTGGCGCACGAGGAGCACGGTGGTCGGGGGAGGAGCCTTGGGCTTCTTCGTCGCCATGAGCAACCGAGGGTACCTGCACCGGTCCGCGACCCTCGATCCACCGGGCGTCGCTACGTTCGGGTGGATGAGCGACGAGTTGCGGGCGATCCAGGCCGAGGTGGCGGTCTGTCGCCGGTGCCCGCGCCTCGTCGAGTGGCGCGAGCAGGTGGCTCGCGAGAAGAAGGCTGCCTACCGAGACCAGGACTACTGGGGGCGGGCGGTGCCCGGGTTCGGCGACCCCGAGGCCCGGCTCATCGTGATCGGACTGGCGCCGGCGGCGCACGGCGCCAACCGGACCGGACGGATGTTCACCGGCGACCGCAGCGGCGACTTCCTCTACGCCGCCCTGCATCGGTGCGGTCTGGCCAACCAGCCAGAGTCGGTGGCGCTCGACGACGGGCTCGAGCTCCGGGGCGTGTGGATCACCGCCCCCGTCCGATGTGCGCCGCCGGCCAACAAGCCGACCACCGCCGAGCGCGACATGTGTCGGCCGTTCCTCGACCGCGAGCTCGCCGTGCTGCCCGGCCGGACCTATCTCGCGCTCGGGCAGTTCGCCTACGGCGTCGCCGCAGGAACCCTCGGCATCCGTCCACGGCCCAAGTTCCACCATGGCGTCGAGGCCGAGGCACCCGACGGCCGGACGCTCGTCGGGTCGTTCCACGTGAGCCAGCAGAACACGTTCACCGGCCGGCTCACCGAGCCGATGTTCGACGCAGCCCTCGACCGCGCCGCCGACCTCGCAGGGCTGCGGTGACCCGGCTCGCCGCCGTGCTGCTGGTGCTCGGCGCTGCGTCGTCGCCTGTGGCGACGACGCACCCGACGACTACACGCTGGCCACCGAACAGGCCTTCGTCGACGAGTGCGCCGAGTCGGCCGATCGCCAGGCCTGCCGGTGCATCTACCTGCGGATCGTCGACGAGATCCCCTACGAGCGATTCCTCGAGCTCGATGCTCAGCGGGCCGCAGACCCGTCGTTCGTACCCGAGGAGATCGAACGCTTCGCCCTCGACTGCGCGTTCGGGTTGGCCGAGTAACGCTGTCAGTTCTTGGACGGGACCTTGGGGAAGTCGACGGCGAAGCTGGGCCAGCGCTGGCGTGACTTGGCGGCCAGCTTGTGCATGAGGGCCACCGCTCCGGGGTCCTCGTCGCCCGGACGGGCCTCGATCACGCCGGCTTCGATCATGCGGCTGATGACTTCACGTCCGAGCTCGGTGCGCACGATGGTGAGCGTCCAGTCGTTGAACTCGCCGATCCCACCGGTCGAGATGTCGGCGTGCTCGGCCGCGAAGTCGGGGCAGTGGGTGCAGCCCTCGCGGGTCCACGCGTGGCACTCCTTGAGGGGGATCTCGTGGTAGCTGCCATCGGTCATCCAGATCTGGAAGACACCCTTGATGTTCATCTTCACCATGTCCTGCTTGGGCAGGCCGTACTTGGTGAGGAACAGCTCCTCGAAGATGGCGTCGTCGAAGGTCTTCGAGCACAGCAGTCCGATGTTGAACTTGATCGGCTTGCTGATCTTGCCGATCTTGCGGTGCCACATGACCGGCGGGACCGATGACTGACAGCTCATGCCGACGAGCGCGAGGTTCTCGAGGCCCTTGTCGGTGGCCTCGTCGATGGCGAGGGTGTTGGCCGAGTAGGTGTAGCGGCTCCCGGCGGAGTCGAGGACCTCGGCCTTGTTGGTCGCAACACCGGGCCGGGCCTTCCAGTCGCCCTTGGCGCCGTCGAGGTACGACACGAGCGCGCCGTCGATGTAGCCCTCGTCGAGCAGCCAGATGAGGATGGCCGACACGAGCCCGCCGTCCTGGCCGTGCTCGTGCACGGTCTTCTCGCTCGCTCTGGTGAGCATGATGTCCTGATAGATGCCCGACATCTCGTCGGGCTCGCGCCGGCGGGCGAAGAGGTGCTCGTCGGCCTCGGGTTCCCAGTTGCGGAAGCGTGGGCAGGCCCGGGTGCAGCTGGTGCACCCCTTCTGGCCGTGACCGCAGTCGTCGGGGCCGAGTTCGTCCTCGAGGTGGAACGGCTTGTAGCCGCCTTGCTCGTGGTCGTAACCGATGACGTCGTGTGGGCACGCGATGACACAGCCGGCGCACCCCGTGCACAGCCCGGTGTCGATGACCTCGGCCTTCAGTTCGAGCCACTGGTTGGTCCAGCGGCTGGTCTCCCCGGTCACCACATCGGTCAGCGCCATGGCGGTGGACTGTAGACGGGCCTTGTCGGGCGGTTGATCATCACGTCGCCGGGGCGAGCACAATGGCCCCATGGACCTCACCTACCCTGCTGAAGCCGAAGAGTTCCGTCTCGAGATCCGTGCCTGGCTCGAGGACAACCTTCCGGAGGGTTGGTTCGACGACGACTTCGAGCAGACGCCCGAGGAGAAGGCCGCGTTCAGCAAGGCGTGGACCCAGAAGCTGTTCGACGGGGGCTGGATCTGCGCCTCGTGGCCCGAGGAATACGGCGGCAAGGGACTGTCGACGATCCAGAGCGTGGTGCTGAACGAGGAGTTCGCCCGTGCGAGTGCCCCGATGCGGGCCGACTTCTTCGGCGACACCCTGGTCGGACCGACCATCCTGCAGTGGGGGACCGAGGAGCAGAAGAAGGAGTTCCTGCCCCAGATCCTCAGTGGTCAGATCGCGTGGTGTCAGGGGTTCTCCGAGCCCGACGCCGGCAGCGACCTGGCCGGGCTCTCCGCCCGCGCCGAGCTCGACGGCGACGAGTGGGTCATCAACGGACAGAAGGTCTGGACGACGCAGGCCCAGAATGCCGACTACTGCTTCGTGCTGGCCCGGACCGATCCCGACGTGAGCAAGCACGCGGGAATCTCCTACCTGCTCTGCCCGATGGACCAGGACGGCGTCGAGATCCGACCCATCGTCCAGCCGGACGGGTCGGCCGAGTTCAACGAGGTCTTCTTCTCGGACGCGCGCTGCCCGAAGGAGAACGTCGTCGGCGGGGTCAACAACGGGTGGAAGGTGGCGATGACCACGCTCGGGTTCGAGCGCGGCTCGTCGGCGACCACGAGCCACCGCCGGTTCGAGCGCGAGCTCGAGACGATCATCGACGCAGCCAAGGCCAACGGGAGGATCGACGACCCGACGGTTCGGCAGCGCCTGATGCGGCAGTGGAGCAAGATCCAGATCATGCGGGTCAACGGCCTGCGCAGCCTCAGCGGCGCACTCAACGACCTCGACGACCGCCAGAAGCTCGGGCTCGCCGCACTCGGGGCCACGAACAAGATGTTCTGGTCCGAGACCCACCGCGACACCCTCGACGTCGCCATCGACGTGCTCGGCATGGACGGCCAGATCCTCACCGGCAAGGGCGACGAGGACTTCGTGCCCGGCATCGGGCGCCGGGAAGCGGCCCGCGACTATCCGGTCAGCCCGCTCCAGGCGGCGTTCTTCTTCAGCCGTTCCGAGACGATCTGGGGCGGCACAGCCGAGATCCAGCGCAACATCGTTGGCGAACGCGTCCTCGGCCTCCCCAAGGAACCGAAGCCGCAGGCGTGACATCCGGCGCCTGACTGTTTCCGTAACGCATTCGCAACGTATCCTGACGGGGCCATGACCTCCCCCTCACGGCGAGCGCGCCGTTCCACGCGCCAGCGCGTCCTGCTGACGGCCGGCGTCCTCGCGACGACGCTGTGCCTCCTCGGCGCGGCCGGCGTCGGCTACGCCTACGTTCGCTACAACTCGATCACCCGCTACGACGTGGCCCTGCCTCCCGCCGCCGAGGGGGCACCGCGCAACTTCCTGCTCGTCGGCTCCGACAGCCGCGAGGGACTCGACCCGACCGATCCGGACTACGGCGGCTTCGTCGACGGCTCCGACTCCGGCGCCGGCGGCCAGCGCACCGACACCATCATGATCCTCCGGGTCGACCCGGAAGCCGAGGAAGCCGATCTGATCTCGCTGCCGCGCGACCTCTACCTGCCCATCGGCGGGCTCGACGGCCGCGAGGACCGCATCAATGCAGCCTTCGCCGATGGCCGCCAGACGCTGATCGACACGGTGCAGGAGGATCTGGGGATCCCGATCCACCACTACGTCGAGGTCAGCTTCAGCGGCTTCAAGGACCTCGTCGACGCCATCGGCGATGTCGAGATGTACTTCGACTCGCCCCTCCGCGATCCCAACACCGGCCTCGAGATCGCCAGCCCTGGCTGCGTCAGCCTCGACTCGATCGAATCGCTGCAGTTCGTCCGCTCCCGCCACCTCGAGATCCTCGAGGACGGCCGATGGGTGACCGATCCCACCGGCGACCTCGGCCGCATCAGCCGGCAGCAGTTGTTCGTCCGTCATGCGCTCGGCCAAGCGCTGAGCAAGGGGCTGTCGAACCCGATCCGTCTCAACGAACTGGTGGGCGTGGGGGTCGACAACGTGGGCCTCGACCCCGGCCTCGGCGTCCAGGAACTGCTCAGCTTCGGTCGGCGCTTCGCCGAGTTCGACGAGGACACGCTTCGCACGCACACGCTCGACGTGGTGCCGTTCTCGACCAGCGCAGGCGCCGCGGTGCTCGACCTCGACGAGGAAGCCTCGCAGGACGCGCTCAACGTCTTCCGTGGCCTGCCGCCCGGCACGGTCGCCCCCCAATTCGTCGATGTGACGGTGTTGAACGGTGGAGGGCAGCAGGGGCAGGCGACCGAGGTCGCCGGCGCCCTTGGCGACATCGGGTTCGCCATCGATGTGGTCGGCGACAGCGAGCCCTATCCCCGGACCGCGATCTACTTCGCGCCCGGATCCGAGGGTTCGGCGCTGCAACTCGTCGGGCACCTGAGTTCGCGTGCCGAGCTGCTGGTCGACCCCAACCTCGAGGAAGATTCCGTCGTGCTCGTGATCGGCTCCGACTTCAGCACGGTCCATCGAGAGCCCGCGGTCGAGGATCTGCCGCGGACTGCTGCCGGCCGCCACGACCTCGACGTCCGGTACGGGGGCCGACGCGGTCGACGGGTCCGAACCGGCCACGACCACGACGACGACGCCCGACGGCTACGTGCCCGACGCGTCGAGCGCATTGAGCTGCGCCTGATGCAGGCCACCCGGCTCCTCGATCATCCGATCATCGGGCCGGACACCGATCCGTCGATCGGCGACAACATCCAGGGCCCGTCGATGGTCCGCGCACCGAACTGGCTGACGGGCGCTCCCGGGCGCTACCTGCTCTACTTCGCCGACCACAAGGGCGGCTACATCCGCCTCGCCCATGCGGACGAGGTGGTCGGCCCCTGGACCGTTCACGTGCCCGGCAGCCTCAAGCTGGCCGACAGCTGCTTTCTGACCGAACCGCCCGAGGCGACAGCCGAACAGCTCGACGGACTCGAAGCGCTCTATCGAGAGATCCTGGGCACCGCCTCGATCCCGCACTCGATGCTGACCGAGGCCACCACGCCGCACATCGCGTCTCCCGACGTACTGATCGACGATGATCGCCGACAGTTCGTCATGTACTTCCACGGTCTCGAGGCACTGGGTTGGCAGCTCACCCGGGCCGCCGTGTCGAGCAACGGCGTCGACTTCGTCGCCCGACCCGAGATCCTGGGCCGTCCGTACTTCCGCGGGTTCCGATGGAACGGTCAGACCCATGCCATGGCGATGCCCGGCGTGTTCCATCGCAGCGACGACGGTCTGTCGGACTTCGAGGAGGGACCCACCCTGTTCGAGAACCTCATGCGTCACTCGGCGCTGGTCGTTCGCGACGACGTGCTCCACGTCTTCTGGACTCGAGTCGGCGACGCCCCCGAGTCGATCCTGCACTCGACCGTCGAGCTGACCCCCGACTGGCACGACTGGGAGGCGTCGGAGCCCACCGTGGTGCTGCGCCCCGATCGCGACTGGGAGGGCGCCGACGCCCCGGTCGAGCCGAGCCGGCGCAGTACGGCCCACGGACACGTGAACCAGCTGCGTGATCCGGCGATCTTCGTCGACGAGGACGGTCGGACCTATCTGCTCTACGCCGTCGCCGGAGAGTGTGGCATCGCCATCGCCGAAATCGAGTGGTGAGTCCCGTTCTGGTGCACGCACGTTGTTGCTCCCGACAACATGCGTGCACCAGAACAAGGCCGAACCGTGTCGCCGCTCAGAGGAACCGGTTGCGGAACACCTTCGGTGCCATCACGTTGCGGTCGTGGATCCGGGCGAGCTGGGTCACCCGATCGATCAGGGCGGTGTTCGTGGCGAGCTCGGTCCTCGCGGCGTCGAGGTGGAGCGCGTCCTCCAAGCCGACCCGAACGCCGTCACCGACCGCGACGGCGATGGCGTTGACGGGCAACTGGCTGGCACCGATCCCGGCGCCGGACCAGACGCTCTCGGGGGGCAGTGCCGCCACCATGGCCGCCATGTCGAGAAGGTTCGGCTGGGCGCCGGCGACGTTTCCGAAGAACAGGTTGAAGCAGTACGGGGGATCGAGCACGCCGCGATCGATGAGGTACGTGGCGTAGTTGATCATGCCGAGATCGAAGGCCTCGAGCTCCGGCTTGATGCCGCGATCCCGCATCTTCTCGGCGAGCCGGCGCACCATGTCGGGCGCGTTGACGCTCGCCACCCGAGCGAAGTTCAGCGAACTCAGGGTCAGCGAGGCCATGTCGGGCTTCAGGTCGCCGGTCAGGTCGAGGACCGCGCTGCGTTGCTCGAACTCGCTGACGTCGCGACCGCTGCACGACACACCGATCACCAGATCGGGGCGGGTCTCACGGATGCCGCCGATCATCTCGGCATAGGGCTCGGCGTGCCACGACGGTCGTCCCGAGGTGTCCCGGGCATGCAGATGGACCGACGTGATGCCCCGGTCCGCGCACGCCAGGACGTCGGTCACCACGTCCGCAGGGCTGAGGGGCACATGGGGGCTGTCGGTCCGGGTCGGTGTGATGCCCGTCGGGGCGAGGTTCACGATGAGATCGGTCATACGGAGAGGTCCTTGTACCCGGCGATGTCGCGCTTCTTCGTCTGGGCCGGGTTCCCGACGACAACGGTCTGCGGATCGACGTCGCGGAGCACGACGGCCCCGGCACCCACGACGGCGTTCGCGCCGATCCTGACGCCGGGGTTCACCACCGCCCCGGCACCGATGAACGCGCCGCGTCCGACGTGGACGCCACCGGTCAGCACGCAGCCCGGGGCCAGGGACGCGAAGTCGTCGATGACGTCGTCGTGACCGATGTTCGCACCCCGGTTGAGGTGCACGAACTCACCCACCGTCACGTTCGCGCCGACGATCACCCCGGCGTTCACGACCGTTCCCCGCCCCGGCGTCGAGGCGCCGGCCACCACGGCGGTCGGATCGACGACGGCGGGGAAGTCGACGAAGCCCGCGTCGATCGCCTGTCGAAGCGCCGACCGGCGATGGCCGGGGGTGAAGATCGGGATCACGACCGGCATGCTGAGCCACGCCGGATCGACCGAGGCCAGATCGGTCCAGGTGGGGACTCCTGTCGGCACCGCGCCGTCGACGCCGTTGACGAAGGCACGAACGTCCCAGCCCAGGCGCCCGAGGATGCCGTGCACGTCGGCAGCCATCGGGCTGGCGACGCCGAACATCACACACTCCATGAGTTCCCCGGACGCTGGTCGAACCTCCGATCGTACTCCCGGGCGTCGTCGGGATCGACCGGACCCAGGTCGCTCAACGGTCCCGCTCGCCCTCTCAGGAACTGCACGGAGAGGGCCAAGTCTCGCAGTTCCCGGACTACCCGCTCTTGCCGCTTCTTCGTCGCGACGGCCGCCCGGGCCTCGGCCGAGCACGGCACCTGCTTCGCGACGGCGCCTGTCCGCTCGCCCTCTAAGGTGCGTCGACATGCGGGCGGTCATTCTCGCCGCCGGATTGGGCCGGCGGATGGCTCCGCTCGGGGACGAGACCCCCAAGCCGCTGCGGCTCGTCGGCGGGCGTCCCATCATGTCGTGGACCATCGACGCGCTGGCGGAGCACGGCGTCACGTCGATCTCGGTCGTGGTCGGCCATCAGGCCGAGGCCGTCGAGCAGTTCCTCACCGACGCGTACCCGGATCTCGACTTCGAGTTCGTCTCCAACCCGCGCTACGCCTCGACCAACACCCTGGCGTCCCTGATCCTGGCGCTGCGCGATCTTCCGCCCGGGGCGCCGACGGTGGTGGCCGAGGCCGACGTCATCTGCAGTGCCAGTGCGATCGCGGATCTCGTGCGAGGCGACGCCCCCGATGCCGCCGTGGTGAGCGAGTACCAGCCGTCTTCTGACGGCACCGCGGTGCACGTCGACCACGGCGAGGTGTCCGAGTTCATCCTCGACGTCCCCGACGGCAGCACGCCTCTCGATGGAACGTTCAAGACGGTGAACCTGTACCGCTTCTCAGGAGAGCTCTGTCGGACGGTTCTCGACACCTGGGACGAGGGGGTCAGCGGGATCGACGAGACGTGCTACTACGAGGCGATCCTCGGGCACCTCACGGCGTCCGGCGCGTTGCGGCTTCGTGCGAACGTCGTCGATCACGATTCGTGGATCGAGATCGACGACCCGACCGATCTGCGGGTGGCTCGGTTCAGGTTCGAGCGCGGAGCCGGGGCTGAGTTCGTCGAACGAGCAAAGGGAGGCCTGTGGCGTCTCGGCATCGTCGACTTCGCGCACATGACGAACCGTCGGTTCCCGCCGGCCCGGTTCCTGGCCCTCCTCCAACGGCAGATGACGGATCTGATCGTTCGCTACGGGTCGTCCCAGGAAGTCCTCGACGAGAAGCTGTCGCACCACGTCGGATGTCCGCCGGAGCGGCTGATCTGTCTCAACGGGGCGTCGCAGGTGTACCCGATCCTGGCCGACCTCTTCGCCGAACGCGAGGTCGTGGTCCCCGACCCCACCTTCGGTGAGTACCAGCGACTCGCCGACCGTCCTCGGCACTACCCGGACCAGGTCGGCTGGGAGCCCGAACAGGTCAACGCGGTCGCCCCGGACGGCTCGGTCGTCGTCTTCGTGAACCCGAACAACCCCACGGGAACGACCCGGGCGCCGGAGGAGATCCACGGGTTCGCCCGCGACCATCCGGACAAGCTGATCGTGGTCGACGAGTCGTTCATCGACTTCGCCCCGCTCGGATCGGTCCTCGACCTCGTGGAGCGCGATCCGCTCGACAACGTGCTGGTCATCAGCAGCATGGGCAAGACCCTCGGCCTGCCCGGGGTCCGGCTCGGCCTGGCGTACACCCGCGACCCGGACCTCCGGGCCGCGATCGTCGAGCGCAGCCCGATCTGGCCGGTGAACTCGATCGCCGAGTGCGTGCTCGAGTTGCTGCCTCGCTTCAGGACCGAACTCGCCGAGTCGTTCGTCGAGACCTCCGTCGACCGCGCAGTGTTCCGCGATGCGCTCGAGACCACCGATGCGATCGGGCTGGTGCATCCGAGCGGGGGCAACTTCCTACTCGTCGACATCGCCGACGGCTTCGCATTGCGCGCATCTGAGATCCGGGCCCGGCTTCTGGCCGACCACGATCTGCTCGTGAAGGACGTGTCCGAACGGTTCGACGGACCCGACGAGCGCCTGCGCCTGGCGGTGCGGCTTCCGCATGAGAACGAGCGTCTCGTCGAGTGCCTCGGCAACGTTGACACCCGCTCCGATCCGCGGTCGTAGAGTTCGCCTGTGCGGTCGACCCTCGAGGATGCCGAGACGGTGGTGGACTCGCCTCGCATCGGCTTCTACCTCCACTATCCGTTCCACGCCGCGATGCTGCGACCGGTGTACGAGCTGGCGAAGGGCCACGCGGCCTGCCTCCTCAGCCAGGATCGCGAGGCGCTGGTGCGGTTCGCTCCGCATGTCCTCGTCGTCGCCGACGGCGGTGTGTGCGGGGTGTTCCGCGACGACCTCCCCGGCACGTCGATCGTCTTCGTCCGTCATGGCTTCGCCAGCAAGCACCTCCAGCCGACCTACGTGCGCGATCCCGACTTCGTCTGTGTGTCCAGCGCATGGGTGCGCGACGACTTTCTCGAGCGGGGCCTGCGCCCTCGCTTCGGCTTCTGGGTGACCGGTTTCCCGCCGCTCGATCGCATTCTCGATCCATCGAGTGAGCCGATTCCTCCGCTGCCTGCCGAACTCGTCGAGGGCGAGCCGACCCTGCTCTATGCGCCGACCCACAACCCGCTGCTGAACTCCGTCGAGACCCTCGGGTCGGACTGGGTCGACGAGCTCCGGCGCGAGCTGCCGAAGCTGAACATCATCATCAAGCCGCATCCGGTCCTGGCCGAGCGCGACCCCGAGCTCGTCGTCCGTTGGCACGAGATGGCCCGACGCAACGACCGGATCCATCTGGTCCACGGCCACGACGACATCTACCCGCTCCTGCCGCACGCGGACGTCCTGCTCACGGACGCGTCGAGCGTCATGTTCTTCTTCCTGGCCGTCGACCGGCCGGTCGTGCTCGTCACCAACCCGCGGCGCTTCGACGACACGGCGTCGTTCGACCCCGACGGCGAGGAGTGGACCTGGCGCGACCTGGCCACCGAGGTCGAGACGGCGAGCGATCTCCCCGCGGCGGTGCGCCACGCTCTCGAGCATCCCGATGAGCAGGCCGAGAAGCGGGCCGAGTACGCCTCGCTGTTGTTCGGTGACCTCGCCGACGGCGGCGCGTCGCAGCGCATCGCCGACCGCGTGACCGCCCTTGCGGCGTCGAGAGCATCCGCGGGGGCGCCCAGGACCGACCCTCCCGAGCCGGTCCGGCGTGACCCCGCGACCGAGGAGTGGATCGCGGCGTGCTGGGGGGCACAGGACACGATCGCCGGTCTCGAAGCCGACGCCCGCAGCCGGCGAGAGTCGCAGACGGCGCTGGAGGCGAGGATCTCCGTACTCGAGCGCGAGCTCGAGGAGGCGCACGGCGCCGCCTCGGATCAGGCCGCACAGCTCGAGGACGCGACGATGCAGTTCGAGGAGATGCGGCGCAGCCTGCCGGTGCGGGCCTCGACGTGGTTCGAGCGGTTCCCACGCCTGAAGAGCGGGCTGCGTCGCCTGACCCGCCGCCCGGGTGCCTGAACGGCTTTGACGGCTCCCGAGTCGGGGCACGACGATGCACCGATGCAGACACCGGCGGACGTGCTCGCGACCCGGACGGTCGCGGCCATCGTGGCCGTGCTGGGCGATGAGTTCGCCGATGCCGACCCGCTGATCCGGCGCAGCCAGGACGAGCGCTTCGGCGACTACCAGTCGAACGCCGTCATGGCCCTCGCGAAACGGGCGGGAAAGAACCCACGCGAGCTGGCTGCGGAGGTCGTGGCTGCGCTCGAGGCGGACGACGTGTGCTCGTCGGTCGAGATCGCAGGTCCCGGATTCATCAACTTCACGGTGTCCGACGGGGCGCTCGGCGGCTTCGCCTCAGCGCTGGCCACGGACCCCGACGGGGGAGTGGCACGCGCCTCCGAGCCCGGTCGGGTGATCGTCGACTACTCGGCACCGAACGTCGCCAAGGAGATGCACGTCGGGCACCTGCGCTCGACCATCATCGGCGACTGCGCTGGTTCGCATCGCCGAGCGGCTCGGCCACGACGTCATCCGCCAGAACCACATCGGCGACTGGGGGACACCGTTCGGCATGCTGATCGAGCACCTGATCGACGAGGGAGAGGACGCGGCGGCCGCGACCCTGTCGGTCGGCGACCTCACGGGCTTCTATCAAGCGGCCCGGGCCAAGTTCGACGACGAGACCGACCCGGTCTTCGCCGATCGTGCCCGCGAACGCGTCGTGGCGCTCCAAGCGGGCGACGAGACCAGCCTGCGTCTGTGGCGGCTGCTCTACGACGCGTCCAGCCGCTACTTCGACTCGGTCTACGACCGCCTCGACGTGATGCTCACCGACGAGGACATCGCCGGCGAGAGCTCGTACAACCCGCTGCTCGACTCGGTGGTCGACGAGCTCGAGGCCAAGGGCCTCCTCGTCACCGACGAGGGTGCGCTCGTCGCCTATCCCGAGGGATTCGTCAACCGCGACGGCGAGCCGCTGGGGCTGATCGTGCGCAAGCGCGACGGTGGCTACGGCTACCAGGCCACCGATCTCGCTGCGATCCGCCACCGCACCCAGGACCTCGGCGCCACCGTCATCCGCTACGTCGTCGGTGCCCCGCAGGCCCAGCACCTCGCAGATGATCTACGCCGTCGCCGGCGACGCCGGATGGCTCGACGGCGCCGTTGCCGAGCACGTGCCGTTCGGGTCGGTGCTCGGCGAGGACGGCAAGATGCTCAAGACCCGGTCGGGCGAGACGATCAAGCTGGCCGAGTTGCTCGACGAGGCCGTCGTGCGGGCCGAGGCCCTGATCGCCGAGAAGAACCCCGACATCGCCGCCGAGGAGCGGGGCGAGCTGTCGCACCTCATCGGCATCGGTGCGGTGAAGTATGGCGACCTGTCGAGCGACCGGGTGAAGGACTACACGTTCTCGTGGGACCGCATGCTGGCCTTCGACGGCAACACCGCTCCGTACCTCCAGTACGCCCACGCCCGCATCCAGTCGATCTTCCGCAAGGCGGGCAAGACACCGGCCGACCTGGCCGGCACCGCCATCGTGGTCACCGAACCCGCCGAGAAGGCGCTGGTGCTCGAATTGTTGGACTTCGGCGAGGCGGTGCAGGGGGCCCACGACGCCGCGGCGCCCCACCGCATCTGCACCCACCTGTTCGAGCTGGCCCAGACCTTCAGTCGCTTCTACGAGAACTGTCCGGTCCTCAACGCCGACGACGAGGCCACGGTGTTGTCGCGTCTCGCCTTGTGCGGCCTGACGGCCCGGACGCTCGCCGCCGGCCTCGATCTCCTCGGCATCGCCGCCCCGGACCGCATGTAGCCGTCCGGGCGCTGCTCTCGCTGGCGCCCTCGACAGGACTCGAACCTGTGCACACGGCTCCGGAGCATGTTCGTCCTTCGACCTATAAGTGCAGGTCAGAGCACATGCGAGCGAGGTCGAGATAGTCTCCTCCCATGGTCCTCCCAATCGGAGCGGACACTCAGCGGCCGCTGGCGGACGTCTCGGTCTTTGGGTTGCAGCGTCGGAACAGTGAACGGAACAAGCGCCCGTGGATCGTCCGATGGTCGGTCGAGGGGCGTCAGCGGAGCCGATCGTTTCGCACCCGAGCCGAGGCCGACCGCTTCCGCACCGGCTTGCTCGTCGCCCAGCAGCACGGCGAGCAGTTCGACGCAGCGACCGGCGAGCCGGAGTCGTGGCAGCCGCTGCCGAGCGACGTGGGCAGCCACGTGTGGGTTCGGCGCTGGCTCGCCGAGCAGTGGCCCGAGTGGCAGCCACGCACCCGGACGTCGGCCGTCGAGGCGCTGAGCCGCCTCGTGCCGCTGCTGGCGCCTGCGTCGGCTCCGAAGCCGCCGGACGGGACTGCGGCAGGCATCTGACGGCGACCCTGCGAGCCGACGCCGAGGTCGAACGGAACGACTGCGAGGACTGGCTCGACCGATGGGTGTCGCCGCTCGGACGGCTGACCAAGCCGATGCTCGCCGAAGTCGACCTCAAGCTCGCGCTCCGCGACGACGGGAAGCCGCTGGCACCGTCGACCGCCAGTCGGTATCGCAAGCTCGCGAGGGCGTGCATCCGTCGGGCAGTCGAGATCGGCGTGCTCGAGAACGACCCGTGGCCACCGGCGCCACGGGGTCGTGCGCAGCGGAAGTCGGCGAAGACAAACCGAGCGGTCATCGTTCGCCAACTTCCCGACCCGACGGCGATGCAGCGGAATCCTCGCTGCGATCGAGAGCCCTCAGCCGGCGAGCAAGATGTATCGGATGCATGACGGCCGTGGCCTACTACGCCGGGCTGCGACCGTCCGAGGTCGTGATGCTGCGACCGTCGGCGCTCGACCTGCCGAGGAAGGGTTGGGGTCGGATCGATGTGACCGAGGCTGACGTCGACTTCGACCAGTCGGGCGAACCGAAGACGGGCGAGCGTTCCGTCCCGATTCCGCCCGTGCTCGTTGCGCAGCTCGCGGACTGGGTGAAGTCGAATGCCATCGACGAGGGCGAGCTGCTGTTCCGGACGAAGAACGATCGAAGGCCGGCTGCATCGAACTGGTCACGCGCGCTCCACCGAGCCTGCCGACAGTCGGACAACCCACCGATGCGCATCTACGACTGCCGGCACGCGGCGGCGACGACGTGGCTGAGCGCTGGCGTACCGCTCGGCGAGGTCGCCAAGCGGATGGGCCACAGCGTCGAAACCCTCGTCGCCAAGTACGTCGGAGCCCTCGAAGGAGACGAGTCGTTGGCCAACGACCGGATCGGGCGCGTCCTGGACGGAACCACGTCGTGAGGAGCAACCGGAAGCTCACCGCGATCCTGCCCATGAGAAGGTCGTGTCACCCAGACGCGCCCTCTGCGGCGTCTACTGGCTGATGGTCGGATTGGACGACGCCGAGCTCTATCGCAAGCACGCCGAGGACTTGATGGCGCTCGCAACGACGCTCGTGGGACCCAGCGCTGCGGCGGACGTCGTCTCGTCGGCCGTCACCCGAACGATCGACTCGACGCAGTGGCCGGAGGTCAGGGATCGGTACGCGTACTGGGTGCGCGCCGTGATGAACGAGGCGAAGTCGTCTCACCGGTCGACCATGCGTCGACTCGCACGTGAGGAAGCCGCAGCAAGGCGAGACCGTCCGGAGCCCGTCCACGGCGGCGATGACCTCTATCCGGAAGTCCTGCACGCGGTCGCAGAGCTGTCGCTGCAGCAGCGGACCGTCATCTATGTCACCTATTGGCGCGATCTACCGGTCGGCGAGATCGCGACGTTGCTGGCCGTCTCCGACGGAACAGTTCGCCGCCAACTCGCGCGCGCTCGATCGAAGCTACGGAGGACCCTGTCATGACCTCGTCGGACCCGCTCGATGGCAAGATCCGAGAGGCACTCGCCGAGCTCGTCTCACGCGGCTCGCCCGCGCCCGAATTCGAAGAGCTTTCTCGGCACCGGAAGAGACGGCGTGGGGGTTTCGTCCAAGTGGGGGTCGTCGTCCTCCTCATCGCTGGTCTTGTCGGCGTCTTGACACTCACTCGGGTTGGGGACTCCGACGATGCTTCTGAGGGCGTCAACCGGGGAGGCTCGACAGGTGATTTCTCGACGTCGGCCGATCCGTACTTCCAGTCGTTCATGGGTGAGTCGGTCGTGCGAGCTCATGGCGTCGCGATCGGGCCCGAGACCGAGGCCTCTGGCACGGTGCGGGCGACCTTCACGGTCGAGATCGATGACGTCCTTTTCCGGAGCGCACTCGACCAGGACGGCGTGGCCGAGGTGCCACCGCTTCGAGATGGCCCGCTCGACGTGTTCGAAGTGGTGGGGTTCGTTGATGAAGCGAAGAGGGCTGAGCCGAGACTCGCCAGCATCGACGAGTCTGACGGCTCGTTCCTGCTCGTGCTCGACTTCTCCCCTGGCGGCGCTGCGGAGACGGGGAGCGAGTGGAACGTTGCGGCCGTCGCAGTCGCCGACGGCGATGGTGCGTTGGCGTTTCCCGGCGATCAAGCGGCAGCCGCTGCATACTTCGCAGTGGCTAGCGCTGAGTTCGTGCCGGCGTCCTACGACTCGGAGGCCGATTTGCTGGTCGGCCTGGCCGAGGAATCTCTTGTGAGCTTCGGAGGCGGCGGCGAACGTCGAGGCCCGATCGGCACGTTTGTCACCCTTGCGAGTGCGCCGCCAGAACCTGAGCCTTTCAGCGACTGGTACGCGCTCGATGAGGCTGAGCGGCCGCTGCAGGACGGAGTGGCTCCGCCGGAGGTGCTCGCATCGCTGGCGACGCAGCGAATTGTTGTCGAGGTCAGCGACGACCTTCAGCGCGCTAGTTGGCTCCTGACCGTGCGTAGCGATCGCGGAATCTCGTACGTAGGAACGTTGGAGAGCGATCGGCTCGCAGATCTCTACACACCGAATGGCAGCGATTGGACCGTCACGATCGAGGACGAGTCTGGGACCACGCTCCTCGACTCCACGATTCCGTTCGTTGAGTGGAGTGGTTCGGCAGCCACCCACTTCGTGGTCACACGAGAGAACGGCGACCTCGGCCTCTCGGTTCGAGTGATCGACCAAACCCAGCTGACTTCGATCCTCGATTCCTGGGCCGACTAGGGGAACCCTCACCTGAGGGCGACTAGACGGACGGACTATCGATCGGCCACGCGCCGATAGCGCCGGTACGCTCTACCCATGGCTGAGCGGACCGCTCCTCAGGTTGCGGTGGATGGCGACGAGCTGTCCCAGCGCATCAACGCATCGCCCGCGCCGACCGACGATGACCAGACGACGATGCTGGACGGCCAGGTTCTCGACTCTCCCGATTCCGTGCTCCGCTACTTTGCCGACCTCGAGCGGAACGGTGAGACCGACACGACGTCGGAGTGGGCTGAGGCGCTGGCTCGGTTCGAAGCTGGTGAGTCGCTGACTCCCGCCGGCGATTGACCGACGATCAGCCCGACGACGGCTACGGCCAGCTCGATGCGGCGCGGCATCCTTCGAGTGCTCAGCGACCACGACGTCGACTTCGTGCTGGTCGGCGGTGCAGCTGCGATCGCCCACGGCGCGACGCGGGCGACCCGAGACGTCGACGTCGTTGCCGCTCGAACCGACACGAACTTCGAGCGGCTGACCGGAGCGCTTCGCGACCTCAATGCTCGGCTGCGCATCGAGGGCTTGAGTGACGCCGAGTCGCAAGCGCTGCCGTCGGTCGTGCACCCCGACATGTTCCGCCGCGCCGGAATCTCGACATGGCGCACCGACGCCGGCAGCCTCGACGTGCTCAGTGGACTGGAATCGGAAGCAACTGGCGAGTCGGACTTCGAGTCGTTGGTCAAGCGAGCGTCGATTGGCACGATCGGGGGAGTGTCGATCGCCGTCGCCTCACTCGATGACGTGATCGCTGCGAAGACGAAGGCGAACCGGGCCAAGGACCGAGCGGCGCTCCCTGAGCTACGCGACCTGCGAGATCGCCGGGATCTCGACGAAGGCTGAAGCACGGGTTCGACAGAGAATCAGCGGGAGAGCCCACCGATCGATCTGTCGGGCGGCGGACGGCTGAACGCGAGGTCGGTTGATGCGATGCCGGCCCGAGCTTCCAGCGCGGCGATCTCGTGGCTGAGCACGGCCAGGCGCTGCATCGCCTCAGGGTGTCGGAGCTGCCAGGTCGCTCTTGTGATCTCGCGGGCTTCGAGGTCGATGAGTTCGTGCTCGACCTGCTCAAGCTCGCCGAGCAGCTGTTGTTCGACGGGCCGCACCAGGACGGCCCACCGTCGTTGTGCGAAACGGAGCACGTCGTGCTTCTCGTCGAGCGCCGCTTCCGTCCTGCGAGCGTGACGCCGGGGTGCAGTTCGAGCCTGCTCGCGTGCCGTCTCGTACTCTCGAAGTGCGTCGGCTTGGCAGCGCGCCGTGTCACCGATCTTGGTACCGGTGAACCCGCCGGTGCCTTTCCCGAGATCCCTGAGCTGCTCCGCGAGCTGTTGCCGGCGGTGACGGAGAGCGGCGAGCTCGGCGTGCGGGTCGATCGGGATGGTGGCGAGCACGGCGGCGCGCTCGGCGCGGAGCCGACCGAGGCGAAGGCCGATCTCGGTGCGGGGTCGCAGGGTGGGCCGGGTTCGTTGACCTGGTGCTGCTGGGTCGTCGGTGTCGAGGGTCCAGCGTTGGCGGCGTTCGCTGGTCCAGTCGCGTTCGAGATCCTCTGTGGCTTGGTCGAGGTCGTCGGCGACGCAGTGAATGGTTGTCGTGTCGCGGGCGCGTGAGCAGGCGACGTAGGCGAGTTCGGCACCGCCGCCGTCGGCGTAGAGGTGGGTGCGGTCGACGGTGGCCCCCTGTGCTCGGTGCACGGTGACGGCGTAGGCGTGGTCGAGGTGGTCGGCGGCAAGCGCATCGCCTCGGAGAACGACGGATTCGTCCGCGTCGTCGAATCGGATCGTCACCGACGGGCCGATCGGGTTGATGGCGGTGACCTCGCCGCGTTGGCTCGTGCTGTATCGCTTGTCGGGGTCGGGGGAGAGGGCGACGACCAAGTCGCCGACCGCGAACTCCTTGCCGCCCTCGACGCGCACCGCGGCGGTCTCGACGTGGCCGTCGACGATCCGGTGCTCGCGGGCAATTCGGTTGAGTGCAGCGACGTCGGCGCGGCGCCACGCAAGCATCACGCTGTCGGCGCCGGCTGCGAGGTCGGCTGCCCATGCCGAGACGGTCGAGGCGAGCGCGTCGGATCGGTCGGGGTGCTGGTCGATGCGGCCAAGCTGCAGGTAGTGGTCGACTGCCGCAGCGGTGTTGCCGGAGCGGAGCGCTTCGAGGGCGGTGCGTTCGTCGGGGTCGAGTTGGCGGATGTTCTCTGTCGAGAACGTGGACGGCGTCGCCGTGACGGGCGAGGAGGGCTTCGAGCCCGCCGCCGGGGCCGACGGCTCCGAGCTGGTGGTGGTCGCCGACGATGATCACTTTGCTGTGGCCGATCTCGGCGGCGGTGAGCAGGCGCAGCATCGTCGGGTCGTCGACCATGCCGGCCTCGTCGATCACGATCACCGTGGAGCGGTCGAGTTCGAGTTGGCCGTGGGCAAGCCGCCAGACAAGCGACGCCGCGGTCGACGACTCGATTCCCGCGGCCGACTGCAGCGTCCGGGCGGCCTGGCCCGAGGTGGCGGTGCCGATGCACTCGCAGCCCGGCTGCTTCGTATGCGTCGCGAAGCGCGTCGAGCGCTGTGGTCTTTCCGGCCCCGGCGACGCCGAGCACGAGCTCGAGTTGCCGAGGGGATGCCGTGGCGTCGAGGACCAGATGTCGTTGACCGTGTGTGAGTCGGTGGCCGAGGCGGTGCTGTCTGCGCTCGATCGCTGCGGCCACCAGCTCTCGGCCGAGCATGGGCGCGGTGTCGGCTTCTGCGAGGCGGACGGCGCCGTCGGCGATCGCCTGCTCGGCCTGTCGGGTGGAGGCAAGCACCCAGGCTCGGTTTCGAGCACCTGGACGC
>CAVPHU010000005.1:0-628723 GCA_963704815.1 uncultured Acidimicrobiaceae bacterium | reverse complement strand
CAGTCCACCGTCACCGGCCGATCCGAGGGAGCCGACAACCTGAGCTCGAACCGAGCGATGGTGGTGCCGTCATCGCCCTCGACAACACCCCCCAGACCACCACCGAGCACCGTCGGCAGGTCGTCGTTCACGATGACGAAGATGCCGTAGTCACCCAGCCCACTCGGGCCAGGATCGGTGATGGCATTCGTGGGGTTGGAGAGATGAAGAAACGCCCAATCGCCCCAGAGACTCGACGGTTCGTAATCAGTGTCGCCGTAGACCTCGACTTCGATGGTCGCGGTCGTCTCACCCGGCGCGAACGTGACGGTGCCGCCAGCCAGCTGATAATCGACGCCGGGTTCGGCGACCAACGGGTTCGCCGCGTTCGCCTCGGGCGTCCAGTCCACCGTCACCGGCCGATCCGAGGGAGCCGACAACCTGAGCTCGAACCGAGCGATGGTGGTGCCGTCATCGCCCTCGACAACACCCCCCAGACCACCACCGAGCACCGTCGGCAGCGACGGTGCGAAGGTGTACTCAGCGTCCACGGTGAGGCCGGAATAGGTCGCGATCGTGCCGTCCGGGACCACGAGTCGCACATCGACCCGGTCGGCAGTGCCCACTCCGAAATGGAGGGAGGCGGGGCGCTTGGACCGGTAGGCGAAGTCGGTGCGGACCTCGTCATAGCCGACGATGTCATCCGTGCCGGCCTCGAACACGGTGACCTTCGTGCCGATACCGAAGTGATTCTGAGGTAGCCGTACGTCGACCGTCACGTAGTGGTTGTCGTTGACGATCTGGTTGAGCCAGACGTAGTTCTTGTCGTCGACGGTCTGGCCGCCGCCGGAGCCGTTGACCGAGACGATGTCGAGTCGGCCGTCGCCGTTGAGGTCGCCGTAGGTGAGGTCGCGGGCGGTGTGGACCATGCCATGGTCCTCGGGTTGCACGGGGGTGAAGTGACCGGATCCGTCGTTGAGGAACAGCCAGTGGGAGAACTCCTCGTTGGTGAGGGGGTTGCGGCTGCTGAGCTGACGGTCGATCGCCACCCAGTCGACGTCGCCGTCGTTGTCGACGTCCAGGGCAGCAGCGGAGCTCATCAACGGCGTCAGGATGAGGTCACCGCCACCGAGCATGTAGCCGGGGATGTTGGCGGGGTAGCGGCCTCCCGTGAACGTGGCGAGCGCGGCGTTGTCGTTCATGAAGTCCATGCCCGCGGCTTCGGTGATGTTGGTGAAGCGCATCGTGCCAGGGGTCGAGTCGTTGCGGTACACGCGAACCCGATCCGTGCTGAATTCCAGGCTGTTGTGGGCGAAGAAGATGCGGGGACCGGACGCGAGCAGATCGAGATCGCCGTCGCCGTCGATGTCGGCGGGCACCGTGACGTAGGTGTGCATCTGGTCGGTGGTGCCGATCGCGTTGTCGATCGCAGCGTTGCTCACGTCCTCGAACCCCACTGCCCCGGGCGTCGAGACGTTGCGCAGCACGAGCACGCCGCGCTTCCAATCGCCCTGGTAGCCGCCATCGCCCACCCCGTCACCGTCGAGGTCGACGAGCGCACCAGCGGGATCTTGGGTGGCCAACGGTGGGACCCCGACGTTGTCCCACACATCGGCGATGGCGCTCAAGATGATGTCGGGGCGGCCGTCGCCGTCGAAGTCGCGCACGACGATGCCCTTGTAGTCGGTGTTCGCCCTACCGAGTGCATCGACCCACAGCGCCCCCGCCGGGTCGTTCACCACCGACGACTGAAGCACGTCGTCACCGAAGGTGCCATCGGGCTTGCCCATCCGGAGCTGGTTCGGCTTGTTGCTCGAACGCCAGTTGATGCCGAAGTAGGGGGCGTTGCTCATCATCAGGTCGGTGTTGCCGTCGCCATCGAAGTCGGCGAACACCGCGGCACGGGTGTTGCCGTCGCCATCCGCGTTGATGTCCGGACCTGGCCCGAAGGTGCCATCACCGTTGTTGATGGCCACCCGGTAGGTGCTGCGGCTGGCGTTTCCCGCCCTGATGTTCGAGGGTCGCAGGTCGAAGCCGAACCCGCCGCCGGGCAACGGCCCCTGCCGAGGATTGCGCAACCCCAGATTCCCCCGACCTTGGTTGGTCAGGTAGAGGTCCATCAAACCGTCATCGTTGAAGTCGTGCATGCCCAGGCCGGTCGGGATGTTGCTGATCCCATCGTCTCGGAAGACCGACGGGATTCGTCGGCAGATCTGTGAAGGTCGGGTCCCCGTTCGCACCCTCGAGGTTGAGCACGACATTGAACGTCGACGAGCCACCAGGGACGATCACGATGTCGAGGCGTTCGTCACCGTTGACGTCGACGAGCGTCGGCGCGTCGCCTTGGACGCCCGCGGCAACGTTCGCGTATTCCGAGAACATCGGGGTGGGTGCGATCGCACGGTCTGCCTCAGCGCCAGGAGGTGGCTCGGCGGCTGCGGTTGCGTCGGGCGCGGCCGCGGCCATGAAGAAGAGCACGAGGACGACGGAAACCCTGGCCAGGACGATTGGAAGCTTCGGCATGATGCGGCTCACCTTCTTGGGTCGGCTTTGAACTGAGTGGGCCCGGAAGCGACGGTCGTCGGCGTCGGCCGCGCTGAGCAGAGTGGTCACTACCCTGCGGGTGGAGCGGAGGCCACGAACGAATCCATGAACGCGAACGCGTCCTGCTTGAACTCCGCCGAGAAGTTGTGCGCTGCGAGCAGGACGCCGGTCTGCTGCAGGACCGGTCCTTCGAGGCCGTCGGCGAGGACCGAGCCGGGCAGCTCGGCGGTTCGCGCCAGGAACAAGGCCACGTCGATATCGCCAACCACACGCTTTCCCGACTCGTCCCACACTCCGGTCGCCTTCCCGGCGGCCACGATGGCATTGGCCTCCTGGCCGTCGATTCCCGGAATCCGAAGGAACCTCAGCGGTTCGAGCGGACGCTCGGTCATGGTGCGTAGCAGCGCAGGTGTCCCGGCGGCGACCGTGCTCACGTAGTCGTTGACCGTCCACGATGGCGGCACGGTCTGGTCGTTCGCGGCGTTCGTGAAGAACGTCGGCACGGTCAGGCCACCGGAATTGACGATGGGGGTGGCGATGCGGCCCTGTGACGCCCAGATCGCCTTGACCGGATACCCCGAGTCCGCCCACACCTGACCCCACAACGTGACGAATCGCGAGCCGTTCGGACATGCCGATGCCGACCAGCGGTGTGTCGGTCTCCATCGGCGTGGTGGCGACGAGGTGGTTCTGGAGGCGGACGAGGCGCGCCAGATCAGGGTTGGCCGTCAGCGATGTTCGGGTCACATCCCATCTGATGTCGGGTGCGGTGCGGTCGGTGCTCTCGGTGGAGACGAACCCGTACCCCGCCGCGATGAACCGGTTCAGCACATCGACCGACTCGGTCTTCTCGGCGAAGGAGGCATCACCGCCGGAGCCATGGAACACATACACGATGCCGCGTGGATCTTCTGGGACGTAGCTGATGACCTCGAAGCCCTCGAACTCGGAGTGGACGAACTCCACCGAGGGAGTGATGGGTGTGCAACCGCTCAAGACGGTGAGCACGACGATCAGCGCAAGGGAAACCAGCGATGACACGCGACGACGGTTTGATCTGACCACGGGTGCATCATCGCGTCGACGTGTGATGAGAGTGTGCGCCGAGTTGGCGCGGCACCCAGTCAAGCTCGATGACTCGCCAAGAGCCCGTTCCACGCCTCGACGGCGTGAGGTGAGCGCCGGCCTCACGGAGTGGCGGTAGCCCTGGGTCGTCCGCGTATCGACGTGGCCGGCGAGGTCGGCGACCTTGACGAGGTCGTCGAGCTGGTCCGACACCAGCGACACAAAGGAGTGGCGCAGCTCGTAAGTGGTCCATCCTTCGCCGAGACCGGTGTTCCTGCACAGCGTCTTGAAGGCGCGCCGCAGGTTCGACATGGTCATCGGCGTTCCGTTCCTCGTCGGGAAGACGAAGCCGTCGTCCTCGTAGAGGCCGAGCATCTGCTGCTCCTCACGATGGCGGATGAGCGCGGCAATGAGCAGCGGATGAAGCGCCATGCGTCGGTTGCCCCGCTCGGTCTTCGGTGATGCCTGACCCACGTACTTGTCTTCGACCTCGAGGGCGCGCTCAGCGATGGTCAGGTTCGGCTCATCGGAGTCGATGTCGACGAACGGCCACCGAAGACCGGCGAGCTCGCCGGGGACGGAGCCCACACATGAGCCCGGTCAGCCACATCGCCGGGCGAGGGTCCTCGGGGATCCCCTTCGTGATGAGTTTCTCGGCCTGCTCGAGAGTCAGGCTCTTGCGCAGGCTTCGGCGGGCGGCGCGTCGGCAACAGGACATCGGCCGCCGGGTTGGTCTTGATCCGCCGGGCCCGCTGGGCGTGCTGGCACGCCTGGTTGAGGTAGTTCCACGTCCGGTCGACCGTGCTCGTGGCGTACTTCCGTTCGCCGCCATGTCCTGGAACAGCTCCTCCAACCGCTCGGTGGTCGTGCGGTCGACCCACTGGTGACCGATTACCGGTCGCACGCTGGTCCCGAGGAGCTGGCGAGCATTGGCGATCGTGTTCGGTGACTTCTGCCGAGCGTGGCGCGAGTTCCTCGTCGGCGCCACGTTCGGGCAGCCGGCCTCGAACCAGTCGTCCAGGACCTGATCGAACGTGAGCTGTTTCGTGCGCCTCGGCTCGGGCGATTGCTCCTGGGCTCGCAGCGCCAACAGCTCGTCGAGATCGGATTGGGCGTCGGCCTTCTCGACCCGCTCGACCTTGCGGCGGGAGCCGTCGGGGAACCGGACCCAGGCCATCCACCGCTGCTTCGATTCGTTCCAGCGGACGCTCGGCTTCTTCGCCATCGCATCTCCCCGACGTAGCCAATCGGCCAAAAGGCTACGTCCAGGGTGGCTACGTCGGCAAGACCCTTCTTGGGTCAGAGGCCGATTCGTGGCCTCTGACCTGGGTTTCCTGAGGTGGAGACGATGGGAATCGAACCCACGACCCCCTGCTTGCAAAGCAGGTGCTCTAGCCAACTGAGCTACGTCCCCGGGTAGTGCTTGGGCTGAACCCGGATCTACCACGGTACTGCCATGGCCCGGCAGGCCGACAGTTGGAATCGACTGTACGGAGGTGCATCTGAAACTGGTCGTCGCTCCGTAGCTCCCTACATGACCGCTCGATCCTGCGTCTGTGCCCTTTGCGCCGCTGCGCGACATCCGGGCCGGTCATGAGCGTTGACGAGTTCGGCGACCTCGATGCGCGCTTCCGCGCCCTCACGAGCGAGCTGACCCACGAAGACACCCTTCTCCACGATCCCCCGCCGGAGATCTGGGCCGCGATCGAAGCTGAGCTGACCCTCCCCCATGTCACCTCGCTCGACGCGGCCCGGCTCCGGCGGCAGGAACGCACCGATGGTCCGCAAACTGGGCCTCGTCGCCGCCGCGGCGGCCGTGGTCCTCGTGATCGGACTGGTCTCGACCAACGGCCCCGACGACCCCTCGGGCGTCGAGGTCGCCTCGGTCGAGATCAGCAACGACGGCCTCCAGGTCGAACTCGACGGCGCGGGCGAAGCAACCCTGATTCGGCAGGACTCCGGAGACCTGGCGCTCGACCTCGACCTCCCCGACCTCCCCGAGACCGACGGTGTCTACGAGATCTGGATGATCGACGGCTCGATCAACGAGATGGTCTCGCTCGGAACCGCTTCCGGCGACGGCACGTACGCCATTCCAGCCGGCGTCGATCCGTCAGCACTTCCCGTCGTCGACCTCTCGGTCGAGCCCCGCGACGGAGACCCGACCCACTCGGGCCAGTCGATCCTTCGCGGCACCCTCGACGTCTGATCAGTCCGCCCGACCGGATCAGCCAGTCGCCGCCTTGTAGGCAGCGAGGGCTGCATCGCGGGCCACGGCGTGGTCGACGATCGGCGCCGGGTAATCGTCGCCGATGGTCACGCCTGCGGCCGCCAGCTCGAGCGGCGGAACCGACGCCGGATCGTGGATGGCCGGCACCGAGAGATCGGCAAGCTCGGGAACCCAGCGGCGCACGTAGTCGCCGTCGGGGTCGAACTTCTTCGCCTGGGTGATCGGGTTGAACACCCGGAAGTAGGGAGCGGCGTCGGGCCCGGTGCCGGCGACCCACTGCCAGTTGCCCGCGTTCTGGGCGACATCGCCGTCGACGAGGTGGTGGCGGAAGAAGCGTTCGCCCTTGCGCCAGTCGATGAGCAGGTCCTTCACCAGGAAGCTGGCGCACATCATGCGAACCCGGTTGTGCATCCAGCCCGTCGCGACCAGCTGGCGCATGCCGGCGTCGACGATCGGGTAGCCGGTCCGGCCCGAGCACCAGGCCTCGAACTCCTGTGGGTCGTTGCGCCAGGCGATGCGGTCGTAGCCGGCCTTGACCGCGGCATGCGGGAGATCGGGACGGACGGCGAGGGTGTGGGCGTACCAGTCGCGCCACGCCAGCTGCCGGGCGAACGCGGCCCGTCCGTCGGTGGCGGTGCCGGCAGCTTCGAGCACGGTTCGGGCGGCGAGGGTCCCGAACTTGAGATCGGCCGACAGCTCCGAGGTGCCGTCGATGCCCGGGAGGTTCCGCGTCTCGCGGTAGTCGTCGACCCGCTCGAGCCACGCCTGCAGACGTCGCCAGGCGGCCGCCGAGCCAGGCTCCTGGAACAGCTCGCCCTCCGGCGACGGCAGGGGGTCGGAGCGAAGTTCGGAGATCGAGGCCGATCCCGGCTCGGGCCACGGGCTGAGGGGCGTTGTGGCCCAGGTCTTGTAGAACGGCGTGAAGACTTGGGACACCGTGCCGGCCTGCGTGAGCACCGAGCCGGGCTCGTGCACGTTCAGGCCGTGGAAGGACTCGATGGGCACCGCGATCGCGCCCAGCGCAGCCGCGTCGCGAGCGACCGAAAACGGGGAGACATCCGCGTTCAGATAGACGGCGCACGCGTCGGCGTCGGCCACCGCGAGCGGGAGCGCGTCGACGGCCGGGCCGATGCGAACGGTGAGCCCGCCACCGCGCTCCTGCAGTTCCTCATGCAGGACAGCGAGGTGCCCGAGCAACTGGTCGCGCCGCTTGTCCCCGGCGGTCGCGAGCAGGGTCGGCTCGAGGATGAACAGGGCCACCACCTCGTCGTGCCGGCTCGTCGCAGCCGCCCAGGCCGGGTTGTCGTCGAGGCGGAGGTCCCGCCGAAGCCAGACCAGGCCCGGCCCACGACCACGGCTCAGGGTGTTGCTCCCGTTGCCTCGACACACCAGTCCCACAGCTCGGCCCGCACGGTGGCGGTGTCGGTACGGCGGGTGGCGTTGGTGCGGTGCGGGTTGCGGCGGCGCCGATCGAGCCAGAAGGACCCGGTGGAGCGAAGCGGTTCGCCGTCGTCGGCGGCCAGCCAGATCATGGTGTCGGCTCCCTGATCGGGCGTGCGCAGGAGCGGACCGGCCACCTTCGAGAAGGTCGGCAACGACTCGTCGACTCCGGGCGTGTCGACCCAGCCCGGGTGCAGCGAGTGGAACACGATCTCGGCCGGGTCGATCCGGGCCGCCCACATCTCGTTGAGCACGATCTGGGCTCGCTTGGCCCGGGCGTACTGCTCTGCGCCACGATAGGTGGCCGCGGTCATCTCGAGGTCGTCGACGGTGAGCCCGGCGGTGTACATGCCACCCGAGGACATGGTGATGACCCGACCCGGCCGGGCGTTGCGCAACGGCTCGAGCAGGCGGGCGGTCAGCAGGAACGGTCCGAGGACCTGGCTGGCGACCGTGAGCTCGACGCCGGCCTGGTTGGTGCGCCGATCGGCGGTGAGCGCGCCGGCGTTGTGCAGCAGCGCGTCGATACGGTCGAAGCGCTCGATGAGTTGGTCGGCGGCCGCGTTCACGGCGTCGAGCTCACCCATGTCGGCGACGATGCCGTGCACGGCGTTGTTCCCTGATCCCTCAGCCACCTGGGCGCAGGTGCGGTCGAGCCGCTCCTGGTTGCGTCCGATGATGGTGAGCTCGGCGCCAGCGGCTGCCAGATGGTCGGCTGCATTGCGGCCGATGCCGGAGGTCGCGCCGGTGATCACCACCACCTTGCCGGTCAGGTCGTAGACGCGATCGGCTTCCAGTCGAACAACTTGGAGCGCAGCGCGGTGTCCGATGCGGGTGAAGCTCGGCACGACGCCGAACTCGAGCCCGGTGTCGATGGCGCTGGCGAAGCTCATCGGTGGGCCGGTCGCCCGTCGACGGCGGTTCGTAGGCCCTCGGCGGCTCGCTGCCCGATTCGGTTGAACATCAGCCCGAGCACGGGGTCGGCGAAGCGCAGCGCACCCTTCAGGCGCAGTTCGGCGTCGTAGGTCACGGTGCACGAGTCGTCGTCGCCGGACACGGTGATCCGATCGTCGGACACCAGACGATCGGATTCGGCGATGGCCCGGACCTCGTTCGGGCGGTCGTACTCGGCCGTCTCGTAGCGAAGGGTCAGGGGGTTGGGGAAGCCCTTGACGGTGACGTCGAAGGCGGCATCGGGGCCGCCGCCGTCGCCGGCGACCTGCTCAGCCGCGATCACGCCGGGGTCCCATTCGGCGAAGTTGCTCAGATCGGAGAGGTAGTCGAACACCTCGTCGGCCGGCTTGGGTGAAGCGATGGTCGTGATGAATCGGGCCATGACAGGAACCTCAGACGTGTCGGAGTTGGATGGAATCGGGCCGCCAGTCGCGGCCGACCAGGACGAACTGGTTGACGGTGCAGTGACGCTCGAGGAAGGCGGCTTCGCAGTACGCGAGATAGAAGCGCCACAGGCGACAGAACCGGTCGTCGAGACCGAGTTCGTGCACGGCGTCGATCTCGGCATCGAACGACTCGCGCCACCGGCGCAGCGTCTCGGCGTAGTGGATCGTCAGGTCCTCGACATCGAGCACCTGCAGGTGGGTCGCATGGCCGACGGCCTGGGTGATCGAGCCGATCGACGGCAACATGCCACCGGGGAAGACGAAGCGGCGGATGAAGTCCTCCTTGTTCCGCTTGGTGGCCCACCGTCGGTCGGGCATGCAGATCGCCTGGATGCCCACCATGCCATCGGGTGCGAGGCATCGCTCGATGGTGGCGAAGTAGTTCTCGTAGTCACGCCAGTCGACGGCCTCGATCATCTCGATCGAGACGATCTTGTCGTGGGTCCCGTCGAGGTCGCGCCAGTCGGAGTCGAGCAGGGTCACCTTGTCGCTGAGCTCGGCAGCGATGACCCGCCGGGTGGCCTCGCGCTGCTGCTCGACCGAGATGGTCGTGGTCGTCACCTCGCAGGCTCGGGTGCCGGCGGCCCGGATGGCGAAACCGCCCCAGCCCGTGCCGATCTCGAGCACGTGATCGGTGCTGCCGATGTCGAGCTTGTCGAGCAGACGGTCGTACTTGGCGAGGCTGGCGTCGCGCAGGGACGTGTCGGCCGAGGCAAACGTGGCCGCGGAGTACGACAGCGTCTCGTCGAGGAACAGCGAGAACAACTCGTTGCCGATGTCGTAGTGGGCCGAGATGTCTTCGCGGTTGCCTCGGCGATCCCGTGGGCCTCGCACCCGCCTGATCGGATCGAGCACGGGATGGGTCACTCCCGCGATGCGCCGTTGCACGTCGTCGAGCGTGTGCATGTTGGCGATCAGGATGCGCACAACGCTCACCGGGTCGTCAGAGTGCCACCAGCGCTCGATGAACCCGCGCCCGAATCCGATCGAGCCCTCGGTCACGATGGCCGACCAGCAGCGGGGATCGCGCACAAGGATCTCGGCGGTCAGCTCTGCATCAGCCGGGCCGTACACCTGGGTCGTTCCGTCGACGTCGGTGACGGTGAGCCGGCCACCGTGCAGCCGACTCAGTGCCGCTCGGACGATCCGGCGGAAAGCCTTCGTCGCGACCCGCGAACGCCGTGTGGACGGTGCGTCGGCTTGCGTGAGGAGGGGCGCGGGCGGACTCGGCGGCTCCGGTGCCTCAGCGATCGGGACGCCCTCGTCGCTCGCTTGGAAGGTGGCTCGGGTGACGGTCGTCATCGGACTCTCGCAGCTGTCGATTCGTTCGGGTGGTCGGCGGTCTCGTCGCAGGAACCAGGATGGCGCACGATCGGGACCCGCTTCGCCCAGAGCTTGGCGGCCTCGAGGTGGATCCCGGCGCTGACCCGGTGGGTGGGGAACGCATTGTGCACCAGAAATCGGCGCATCTCACGAGCGGTCGGGGCCACACGCCGCACGTCCAGTCGGGTCTCGACGACCGGCGAGCCACCGTCGCCGAGCACGTCGAGCTCGACAGTCAATCGCTCGGGGTCGCCTCCCAGGCGAAGGTCGTAGCGGTGATCGCTGCCGAGGAACGGCGAGACGTGCAGGTTCTTGTCGAATCGGGCGTGCAGCTCGTCGCCGCGCCGGACGAGCTCGACGGGGTAGCGCATGCGCTCCTTCCACGGAGTGTTGGTGACCTCGATGACCGCACCGACCGGGTCCTCGTCCGCTTCGTCCCAGACGAGGAACAACGTGAACGGGTTGAACAACCAGCCCCACTGGCGCGCCTGGGTCAGCATGCGAACCGGTCCTCGCGGGCGCCAGCGCAGAAGGCCGTCGAGCTCGTCGCGCACGGCATCGGCCCCGAGCGGAGCTTCCGCAGTCCCGTAGTCGGCGGTCCGGAAGCTCACCGGAGCTCGACCATCGACCGACCAGAGCCGGCTCCGCCCGAACAGCTCGGACGGCTCGTCCGGATCGATCCAGATCATCGACACCTTGCGGGCGAACGTGTGCTCGGTCGGCTGGTTCCGCCGGTGCATCACCCGCCCCGGGCACAACGCGGCCGCACCAGGGGTCACCACGTCACGCCCATACGTGCACACGTCGCGATGGCCGAGGTGAGCCCGTCCTCGTGGAAGCCGTGACCGGCCCACGCGCCGGCGAAGTGCACCCCGTCGACGCCGTCGATCTCGGGCAGGCGACCCTGGGCCTCGATGGCATCGCGGTCGAAGACGGGGTGGGCGTAGCGGAAGCGGCCGATGACCTTGGAGGGGTCGATGCGATCGTCCAGGTTGAGACTCACCAGGTACCTGCGGCTCCCGGGAAGACGCTGCAGCGTCGTGAGGTCGTAGGTCAGGGTCGCCTCTTCGGAGTCCTCGACGATCTCGTAGTTCCACGCCGACCAGGCCCGACGTTGGGGGGCCATGACCGATGTGTCGGTGTGCAAGGTCGCGTCGTTGGGCTGGTAGTCGATGGACCCGAGGATGTCCTTCTCGTCGGGCGTCGCATCGGCGAGCAGTTCGAGGATCTGATCGGTGTGACAGGCCAGCACGACTCGGTCGAACCTCTCGGTCGCGCCTCGCGCCGTGACCTCGACTCCCCCTTCGGTTCGCAGCACGCCGGTGACCGGAGCGTCGGTGACGATCGTTCCGTCGAATCGGGCCGTGATGGCGTCGATGTAGCGCTGACTCCCGCCGACGACGGTCCGCCACTTCGGTCGATCGCGCAGGCCGAGGAGCCCGTGGTTCTCGAGGAATCCGAACAGGCTGACGGCCGGGAACTCGGCGAAACGGGTCGGGTCGGCCGACCAGATCGACGCGCCCATCGGAATCAGGTGCAGATCGACCAGGGCCTGGGAGTAGCCCTGCTCGTCGAGGAACTCGGCCAGGGTCAGGGAGGTGTCGCCGTCGGCCAGCACCTGTCGAGCGTCGCGCCAGAACCGGGGAATGTCGACGAGCATGCGCCACCAGTCGGCGCGCAGCGCGTTGCGACGGCTGGCCAGCAGCGTGTTGGGACCCGAGGCGCGGTAGGCGAAGCCCGTCGTCCGGTCGTGGACCCCGAAGCTCATCTCCGACGCCTGGGTCTCGACGCCCAGGTCTGCGAACAGCCGAACGAGGTTGGGGTAGTTGCGTCGGTTGTGGACGATGAAGCCGGTGTCGACACCGAGCGGACCCGCCTCCGGATCGTCGACGACGATGGTGTTGGTGTGACCGCCGAGCTTCGACGACGCCTCGAACACCGTCACCTCGTGGTCCGGGCCGAGGATGTGGGCACACCCGAGACCGGCGATGCCTGAACCGACGATTGCGATCTTCACACGGGCTCCCAAGGGTGGAGTGGACTCTGCCCCTCCTACGTCCCGATCTGCGAGTTCGGATGCAACGCCTGCCCCGGCGGGCATCCGGGCAGCTTCTCGGGGTGCCGACCGATGGCCCGCCCGGTTCGGGTCGTTCGGCCCTTGGCCCTTCCCACCCTGCAGCGGAGGCTTGGAGGCAGGACCCACCAAGGTCCGGAACAGGAGTCCGACATGCACCGCCGAGTTCTCATGGCCATCGCTGCAACCCTGGTCATCCTTGCCGCTGCGTGCGGCGACGACGGCGGGTCGAACACCGCGACCGACGCCGCGCCGCCCGAAGCGACTGCGAGCAGCGAGGTCTCAGCGGAGCGTTCGGACGCTCAGATGCTCGATCTCGTGGGCTGCGAGCGGATCGGCATGGCAACCCCCGTCGACGCCGTATCGGCCGAGGCCCTCGTTCCCGCCGACCTCGAGGTCAGGGCCACCCCCGATGGGCAGGCGATGTTCGCGCTCCAGCACCTCAGTTGCCGCGACCTGATGACCGATGGAACGTCGCACGGAGCCGGTGGCTTCGCGACCGCATGGATCGGCATCACCGGCACGGGCGAGCCACCCACCCTTCCGGCCGACGCCGGGCTCGAGCCCGCTCCGACCGACTACTTCCACCCCGTGTTGTTCCAGACCGACAACGAGGGCTTCGCGGCGGCGACCGCCGACTTCGGGATCCCGATGTCCCTCGCCGACGAGATGGTGTTGGACCCGACGGTGGAGGGAACGCAGACCGCCTCCGCCGCAAACACCGACCTCGAACCCCCGCTGTCGTATGGCCTCACCATCGAGAACGCGAACCGCAGCGATGAGGGCCCCCCGCCTGCCGTCCACACGCTCTTCGGGGTCGACGACGAAGGCGAGCTGCTCACGTACTACGGCACGTTCACCCACCAGCCGGGCTTCCTCGGCAATCCGGCAACCATGACCCTCGAACCGGGATCGGCATGGGCCGCCCTGTTGGACACCGGATTCAGCGGCGTGGGAAACGGCACCGAGATCGACGTCTCGATGATCGTGTTCCGTGAAGGCGCCATCACCTGACCGGCTCCGCCGCCACTAGCTTCGCGGCGTGACATCGGTCGAGCCGCCAGAGGTGGCGTGGTTCGCGGCGCTGTGCGACGACGACTACGAATATCTCGGCGTTTCCGACCCGGCGTTGCTCTCGTCCTGGCCCCACTGCCGCGACATCACCTTGGCGGCCGACCACAACGGCTACGACAACATCCTGCTGCCGTCGGGCTACGCCCTGGGCATCGATTCCGTTGCGTTCGCCGGTGGTGTGGCGGCCCTCATCGACCAGATCCAGCTCCTCGTCGCGGTCCGCTGCGGCGAATTGTGGGTGCCCCAACTCGCCCGCCAACTGGCGACCCTCGACCAGATGCTCGGCGGTCGGCTGACCATCAACATCATCTCGAGCGATCGGCCCGGCGAGAGCCTCGAGAGCGAGCCCCGCTACCAGCGAACCCTCGAGGTGATGACAGCTCTCCGGACGCTGCTGAACGGCGAGCACCTCGAGCTGGACGGCGAGTTCCACCAGCTCGACCTCGATCCGCCGCGCGTCCGCACGGTCGACGGCACGTGTCCGCCGTTCTACTTCGGTGGATTCTCACCGGCAGCGAAGGACACGGCCGCAGCCGCCGCCGACGTCTTCCTGACATGGCCCGACACCGTGGCCGCCGTCGCAGAGACCGTGACCGACATGCGCACGAGAGCCGAGGCGAAGGGGCGGTCGCTCCGGTACGGCCTGCGGACCCACGTGATCGTGCGAGCAACCGAGGACGACGCGCGAGCTGCCGCCCGACACCTCGTCTCGAAGCTCGACCCCGAGACCGGCGAGGCGATCCGCAACCGGTCGCTCGACGCTGCATCGGTGGGGGTGCAGCGACAGGCCGAGCTCCGCGAGTCGGCGACCGATGACGGGTTCGTCGAGGCGAACCTGTGGACCGGCATCGGCCGGGCGCGCAGCGGTGCCGGCGCCGCCATCGTGGGCGACCCCGACCAGGTGAGGGCCAAGCTCGACGCCTACCGCGAGGTCGGGATCGATGCGTTCATCCTCAGCGGCTACCCCCACGAGCCGGAGTGCGAGCGGTTCGCCCGCCTCGTCCTCGACGACTATCCCCACGCTCCGCTCGCGCGTGGCACGCCTGGATGACCGAATCGACGGTGCGCATCGCCCGTCCTTCGCTCGAACAGGCGGTGACCGCACCCATCGGTCGCTGCGACCTCGATGGAATCGGCGCCATCGTGCGACTGACCGGCGAAGCCGGGATCGGGAAGAGCACGCTCGCCGAGTTCGCCATCGGCCACGCACGGCAACTCGGCCTGAGCGTGTGGAGTGGAGCGGCGGGCGAGTTCGACCGGTCAGTCACCTTCGGGGCCATGGGCTCGGTGCGCTCGACCGCCGGCGAACGCCTGCTCGCTCCCGAAGTCCTCTCCGTCAGAGCCGGCGACTCGCCCGACGGCCTCGTCCGGCCCGGTGTCCACGGGCACCGATTCGATGCGATCGAGAGCCTGCTGGCCGCCGTCGAACCTCATTGCCAGCACCCGACGCTGCTGGTCCTCGACGACCTCCAGTGGGCCGACCCGTCGTCCCTGGAGGCCGTGGTCGCACTCGCCGAGCTGACCCGCACGCACCCGCTGGTCCTCCTGGTGAGCCATCGGTCCGGTCTCCCCGAGACGGCCCGCCTCGCCTCCGACCTCCGGACGTTGGGCGCCATCGAGGTGGACGTGCCACCTTTCGACGACGACGAGGTCCAGGCGCTCCTTCCGCTCTTGTGCGGCGGCTCGCCGGGGTCGAGCCTCATCGACCGAGCGGCTGGCGCCGCCGGGAACCCGTTCCTGCTCCACGAGCTCGCTGCGGGACTGCTGCAGGCCGGTGGCCTGGTCGAACGAGCCGATCTGATCGAGACCGTCGACCATGGCGTGCCACCCGCGCTCGCAGACGTCGTCGAGCGCGAGCTGCAGAGATCGGGTCGCGAGATCGCCGATCTGCTCCGCGCCGCGGCAGTGCAGGGTGGCGACCTCGACGTCGATGCGTTGTCGGCAGTGCTCGGCGTCCCGGTCCTGCAACTCTCCGAACCCATCAGCGCGGCGTTGCGGGCCAACCTCCTGGAGGGAACCGACGACACCATTCGCTTCCGCCATCAGCTGGTACGCGAAGCCGTCTACGAGACGATTCCGGCGCCGGTGCGAGCGGCGATTCACCAGCAATTGGCCGGGGTGCTGGCCCAGCGTGGCGCCCCAGCTGCGCTGGTGGGCTCGCACCTGATCATGTCGGGCAGCGGGACCGACGACCCCGAGACCGTCGAGCGCCTTCGTCTCGCGGCGGCCGAGACCGCACCGGTTGACCCCGAATCGGCACGTCGGTTCCTCGATCTGGCTGCCGAGCTGTGTCGGGATGACCTCGCACTCCGGCAAGTCATCGAACGGGCACGTGTGGAGGCCTACACCGCCGCCGGGCAGCTCGACGAGGCCCAGCAGCTCGCCACCTGGCTCCTCGACACGACGCCCGACGAGCACGCGTTCATGCCGCGGATGCGCCTTGCCGGGCTGGCCTCGCTGATGGGCGACCCGGCGCTGGCACTGACCCACCTGGAGCAGGCAGCGCATGCGGTGCGAACCGACCGGGAACGAGCCGCAGTGTTGGCTGCGTCAGCGACCGCCTCGCTCCTTCGCGGTGACATCGAGGGTGCGCACGGATTCGCCACCGACGCACAGGTGCTCGCCGAGGAGCTGGGCGATCTGGTGGGACAGAGCGTGAGCGTGGGAGTGTTGGCTCGGGTCGCGATGTATCGCGACCACGTGGCCGACGGGCTCCGCCTGGCCGAGCGAGCCGTGGCCTTCGCCGACGCCGACCCCTCGGGCCGAGCTCACGGATTCACCCCCTGCCTGTACGCCGGGATCAACGCGTTGAACGCGGGCGACCTCGACCTCGTCGACGCCATGGCCGGACGCGGAACCGAGCTCGCCATCGGGCGGCACCTGGGTTGGTCGCTGCCGCTCTACGGCGCCCTCGCGGCGGCGGGACACTTCCATCGGGGCGAGCTCGACCAGGCGGTGGCCGAGGCCGAGACGGTGCTCGACCTCGCCGACCGGACCAGGACGACCCAAGCTCGGCTGTGGGCCGAGGCCATCCTCACCCTGTCGCTCCTGCACACCGGGGGTCCCGAGGCGGCCCGCCAGTCCTATGAACTGCTTCGAAGCTCACTCCGACGAGGCGGCAGCCAACTCGGGCTGGTGTACGGCATCCTCGCTCAGGCCCGGATGCGTATTGCGGAGGGCCGGGTCGCCGATGCCCGGGCCGGACTCGAGGCGACCTGGGACTTCCTCGGAACGATGGGAGGCTCGACGCGTCGGCCGTTCCTCGCGCTGGGACCGTTTCTGGCTCGCGTGGCAGGACGGCGACGACGAGGTGATGATCGACACGATCGCGTCGATCGAGCGCGCCTCGGCCCTCACGGGATCGGGCCGGCTCGGGGCGTCGGCCGCGCTCGATGCGGGCCGTGTGCAGCCACGATCGGGCCGACGCGGAGGCCGCGCTCGCCGACCTCGCCGCCACCGACCGGCGGCTCGAGTTCGCCGAGTGCCTGGTGAACAGCGCCGATCCCGAGTCCTCGGCGGCCAACCTCCGTCGCGCGATCGAGATCTACGAGGGGTGCGGGGCGACGGCCTCGGCGCAACAGGTTCGGGTGCAGCTGCCCGACGGACCCGCGGCAGTGACGCCGAACACGCTGACCGGGTGGGGCGCCCTCACCCAGACCGAGACGGCGATCGCCGAACTCCTCGCCCAAGGACTCACCAACGCTCAAATCGCGCACGCCCGGGGCGGATCGCGGCGCACGGTCGAGACCCACCTGCGGAACATCTACGCGAAACTGCAGATCGACGGTCGGGTCAAGCTCACGGTCGCGTGCGCCCAGCAGTTCGGTCACGACACTGGAAACTCCGAGGAAGAGGTGCAATGACCTACACCGCCGGCATCGACCTGGGCACCACGTTCACCGCGGCTGCCGTGGTCATCGACGGCCACGGCGAGATGATCAACCTCTCGAGCCAGCATCCGGTCGTGGCCTCGATCGTGTGGCTCGGGCCCGATGGCAGCTGGCTGGTGGGCGAGCCGGCCCGACGGCGGGGCATGACCGAACCCGATCGCATCGCCCGCGAGTTCAAGCGCCGACTGGGTGACCCCGCTCCGGTCGTGCTGGGCGGCACGCCGGTGGCCACCCAGATGCTGATGGCCGAGCTGCTCGAATGGACCCTCGGAGTCGTCACCGAGCGGCAGGGCGGCCCGCCTGCGGCGATCACGATCACCCACCCGGCGAACTGGGGCGACTATCGCCGCTCCTTGCTGGAGCAGGTGGTCGACCGCGCCGACCTGCCTTCGGCCGCACTTCTCACCGAGCCCGAGGCCGCTGCCATCGACTACGCCACCCGCAACCGGGTGCCCGACGGTGCCACCGTCGCCGTCTACGACCTCGGCGGCGGCACCTTTGACGCCGCAATCATCCGACGCAACGGTCTCGCATTCGAGATCGTCGGGCGGCCCGCGGGCATCGAGGCACTCGGCGGCCTCGATTTCGACGCGGCCGTCTTCGACTTCGTCACTGACCACGTCGACGGCATCGACGGACTCGACGCCGAAGACCCCGGCGTCCGGAGTCACATCGAGCGGCTTCGCAGCGAGTGCGTCGACGCCAAGATCGCGCTGTCGGCCACGACCGAGACGGTGATACCGGTCATCCTTCCCGGGCGTTCGTCCCAGGTGCGGCTGACCCGGACGGAGTTCGAAGAACGCATTCGGCCGCTCCTCTCGGCGACCATCGACTCGCTCCGGTCGGCGCTGCACCGAGCCGACATCGTCCCCGACCAGCTCGATTCGGTCCTGCTGGTCGGTGGCTCGAGCCGCATTCCGCTGATCGGCCAGATGGTCACGAGCGAGCTCGGCCGACCGGTGGCCGTCGACAGCGACCCCAAGCACGGCATCGCTCGCGGCGCAGCCCATCACGCCGCTCGGCGCATCGGGATCGCCGACGACGCCGACGTCCCACCGCCCACGCCGGTTGCCGTACCGATCATGGTCGCCGAGCCGGCTCCGCCTGCGCCGCCACCAACGGCCCCACCCGTGACGCCGGCGCCACCGCCGGCCACGCCACCGGTCCCGACCCACGCACCCGTCGAGGCCGATGTCGTCGAACTCACCGATCGGGCCCGCACGCCGAAACGGCTTCCTTACATCATCGGAGGAGTCGTGGCGGCCGTCCTCCTTGTCGTCGTCGCCGTGGTGATCGTCGGAGGCGGCGACGACGCCGAGCCCATCGATCAGGCCGGCCAGCCACCGGCCACCACGCCGCCCGAGTCGGTCGGATTCTCGGTCGCGGACGCAAGCGCCGCGCTCACCAGCCGGTTCGGAGTCGACCCCATCAACCCCGACTACGACGTGTCCGACTGCGACCAGGACATCGAGATCCCGACCGAGGTGAGGGTTCCGTTCGACTTCTCCCCCGCAGCGGGCATCTACATCTTCTCGAGTGACGACGCCGCAGCGGCCTACCTGGCGAACGAACTCGCCAAGGACGGTCGCACCTGCCGTCTCCCCGAGCTCGACCGCCGCTTCTTGCTCGAGGTGCAGGCCGTCGACCCCGACACGATCGACAAGCTGAGCACAGAGGAAGGATCGACCGCGTCCACACAGATCCGCATGACGCGGACCGACAATGCCGTGGTGTTCGCAGTCGAGCAGTCGCCCGGGGACGACCTGGCAGCCATCACCGCCGACGTGATCGCGGCGCTCGACGCCTGAAACGGTCGAGCCGGCTCAGTCGTCGCCGCACGGCTCGAACGTGCCGGCGGCCTCGTCCTCGCACATGGTGGAATCGGTGGTGGCAGCCGGAGTGTTGGGCACCACCTCGGCCGGCGTCGCTTCGCCTGAGGTGCCCGCCACGCTGCTCCCCTTGTAGCTCCGGATCTCGAGGTGGATGTGCGGCCACGACGGGCTGGCCGTGTAGTCATCGACCTGCGAGACGAAGGGGAACGTACGCGAGTGGTCGGCAACGGTCGTCACTCCGGCCTCGACCCGGTCGCCCGGCTGCACCCGGAGACCGACCATGTGCAGCATCGTGACTTCCTTGGACGGATTCGAGTCGGGTCGGATCACGACGAAGATGTCGGGGTGCAGCCGCCCATTCGTCTCGCGGAGGTTGTAGGTGCCCGCTCGGGCCACGGTGCCCGTCTCGGAAGCCCAGACCCGCGTGTGCGGATCGACGGGGATGTCGGCCGCCGTTTGACGGCCGGTCCCCCGACCCCGAGAGGGAAGAACGAGTGGGCTGATGGCGGTGGGCGCGGGGGTGATCTGCGATGGCTGGTTGCCGGCGTGGGCCTGGTGCCATCCCACGCGCTCGACGATCCCGACCGGGTGCAGCAACGTGACACCCGCAGCCGACCCGACCGGCAGGAACGCGTTGATGGTCAGGGTGCGGTTCCCGACCACGTGGGTCGACGAGAACGGAGCTCGCGAGCTCTCGGGTGGAACCCGGGAGCTGCCCTCCACGACGACTCGGCTCACGTCGAAGCCTGAGGCACCCCCTCGCCACCACGACACCGCTGTCTCGTCGGGCCGGGCGAAGATCACATCGGTGGCCCGGTCGCCGTCGAAGTCACCGACGAGCGGAGCGACGCCGGTGCCGGAATCGGCGAGGCCGGCGAAGTCGCCGAGCGGTCCGCCGGCGTGCAACTGCCAGAGGAAGTCGCCAGCCGGGCCGTCTGCGTGCAGGAAGACCTCGTCGAGGCCGTCGGCGTCGAAGTCTCCGACGAGCGGTTCGTAGGTGCCGTTGATCTCGAACGGGTCGCTGACCACCGCACCCGAGGTGAGGTCCCAGCGGTAGTCCTTGGCGCCACCCGGTGCGTACCAGAAGATCTCGGCATCGCCATCTCCGTCGCTGTCGGCGGTGAACGGCCAGTACCTCCCCGTGACCTGAAACAGTCGACTGACGAGCGCTCCGTCGTCCCACGACCACAGGTAGTCGGGCGGCGAGCCCGCGGCATACCAGAAGATCTCGTCGCCGCCGTCGCCGTCGAGATCGGCCACGACCGGCTCGTAGGAGCCCCTCACCCCGACCGGCCGGCTCGCGAAGTTCTCGCCGCTCCACGTCCAGAGGTGGTCGGACCGAGACCCGGCGGCATACCAGAAGATCTCGTCGCCGCCGTCGCCGTCTCGATCGAGCACCAGCGGCCGGTAGCTGCCGTTGACGGGATGGGGCGAGCTGACGAAGCCGGCATCGGTGGCTCTCCAGAGGTAGTCCGAGCGCGGTCCGGGCGCGTACCAGAAGATGTCGGTGTCGCCGTCCCCGTCGGCATCGAGGAACAGCCGCTCATAGCTCCCCGACACCGACGTCGGAAGGACGTCGAAGGTCAGGCCGTTCCACGTCCAGATCTCGTCGGCGGCGGCTCCCGGCGCGTACCAGAAGACGTCGGTCGTCCCGTTGCCGTCGAAGTCGGGGGTCGGCACGGACGGGGGTGGCTCGCCGGCGGTGGCCGGCGGCGACGCCACGACCACGGTGGCCAACATCGCCGCGACCAGCCACGACCACGACCAACGCTTCGTTCGCGACGTGCCCATCGATCCTCCACCCCCCTGATGACGGCGGCCAGAGTAGCGCCACCCGCCTGACGGTGAACCGCCGAGGGTCGTTCAGGCGCTGGTAATCATGTGCAGGAACCCACCGCGTGTCCCGATCAGGATCCGGTCGTTCCAAACGGCCGGGGTCGACTCGATGCACCCACCCAGCTCGATCGACCAGATCTCGGGGGGCTCGGTGGTCGGATCGGACACGTCGTAGGCGTGGAACACGCCGTCACAGTCACCGATGAGGAGCACGTCGTCCACGATCACCGGCGAACCCCAGGTCGGTCCCGGAAGGCCGATCGACCACCGCTTGGTGCCGGTCGCCCGGTCGACGGCGAAGACCTCTCCGCCGTTGGTGGCGGCATAGACCGAGTCGTCGGTGACCGCCGGTGACGCCCAGATGCCCCCTGGGCGAAGGTCGCGGTCATCGACCTTCCAGACCACCGGATCGCCCTCCGCGTCGGGGTCGAGCTTGATGAGCTGGCCGGCTTCGGCGGCTCGATCGAGGTAACGCTCGTATTCGACGGCGACGTAGAGCATCCCGTCGGCGTCGGCGGCGATCGTCGCATCGGCGTCGTCGCCGGCCCAGTAGCGAAACGTCCGGACCGGCGCCTGGCCCGTGCCGAGGCCGCTCAGATCCCAGCCCTGGACGAGGCCACCGGAGTTGGCGAAGTAGACGATGTCGCCCACCATCACCGGCGATGACTCGATCGAGACGTTCTCGTCTGGCAGGTCGGCGAGCAGTTCGTCGTCCCAGCCGGGGGTGTTGAACACCAACTCGGGATCGACCGTGACGTTGCCGTCATCGTCGTAGCCACGGTTCAGGCGGACGATGTGCAACTGGCCGTTCTCGCCGCCTTCGATGAGGTAGTCGTTGATGACCAGCGGTGACGCGTCCCAGTCGTCGTTCCAACGCACGGGTGAGACCGCTTCGGACGAGAGCTTCCAGACCTCGGTCGCCTCTTCGCCGTCGATCGACAGGATGCGAAGGAAGTTGTCGCGACTCCCGGTGTAGACGAGCGGAAACCCGTCGGGATCGATCGTCACCGAGCCTTTGATCAGATCGCCGGTCGGGAAGTCGGGCAGGATCCGCTCGCCGGTGTCGGCGTCGACGAAGTGCACGTTCTTGTCGTAGGCGCCGAACACCGCCCAGGTGCGGCCGTCGCGCTCGAACACGGCGGGTTGCCCGGTCCAGCCCATGCCGCACCAGGTCTTGGTCTCGCCCAGGTCGGTCGATTCCGAGCACATCGGGTTGGTGGGGAACTTGAAGCCGATCTCAGGGTCACGAGGCACCGGGCCCTGCCCGAAGTAGGTGCGGGTGGGGTTGCCTCGGAACGTGAGAACGCCCTCGACCGATGCGGTGGTCCACGGCTGGCCGGCCAACGCCGGGTCGGCGAAGGGTGCGATGCCGGCGTTCTCGGTCGAGCCCTCCGGCGTGGCGGTCGATTCGTCGCCCTCACCGCCGCCACCGCCGAAGGCTCGATCGAAGCCCCAGGACAGCACCGCGACGACCAGGGCCATGGCCACGACGAGCGCGACCATGCCGTTGCGACGAGCTTGAGCCTTGGTGACCACTGCCTGCGAAGGGTAGGGCTGGGCGGGTACGAGCAGGTGGCAGGGCCGCCGCTACCGTCACATGCCCATGACCGAGCGCTCGGGGTCGTTTCCGCCCCTCCCCGCCGACACGGCCGCTCGATGGGCGAAGTTCGGCACCTGGGATCGTCCCTTGTTCGCGAACGTGGTCGGGCTCGAGGTCGAGGAGGTCCGCACCGACTACTGCCGGATGCGGCTGCCGTTCCGCGACGAGCTCGAGCAGCCGGCCGGCATCGTGCACGGCGGCGCGCTCGCCACGCTGGTCGACACCGTCGTCGTGCCGGCGGTGGGCCAGGCCTACGACCCGGGCTGGTTGTTCGCCACGGTGTCGATGGACATCCAGTACTTGTCGGCGATCGCCAAACAGGACGCGATCGCCGAGGGATGGGTGGTCAAACGGGGGTCGTCACTCGTGTTCTGTCGCGCCGAGGTCCGCGGCGCCGACGGCCGCGAAGCCGTCCACGGCACCCTCGTCTACGCCGTCAGACCCCCGCGCAACGCCTGAATCAGCCCCCACCCGGCCGCTCGGTCGCGAGGTCGCAGCCGGAGATTCACCGTTCGGCGTCGCGGCAGTACCGTTCGGACGTGCCCGAGACCCTCCGCTATGTGTCGCGCATCGTGCGTCTGCCGCTGGTCGACGACACCGGCGGCGCCATCGGGCAGGTCTCCGACGTCGTCATCGCCCCGACGACCCGGCTGGCACCCAAGGTCCTGGGCTTCGTCACGACCGTGCAACGACGACACATCTTCGTCAACGCCAACCGGGTGACCGAAGTGTCGCCGACCGGCGTGCGCTTGAGGACCGGCACCATCGACGTGCGGGCCTTCGAGCGCCGTTCGGGCGAGCTGCTGGCGGTCGCCGACCTGCTCAACACCCGTGCGCTCGACGGATTCGTCACCGACCTCTCGCTGCGCAATGCCCCCAGCCGACCGACCGAATGGGAGATCGTGACCGTCGCCATCGGCGGGAAGGGCCCGCTGCGGCGTCGGAGCCCCCGCATCGTCGACTGGTCCGAGGTCGCCGATCTGTTCGCTCCGGACCCCGAGCACGCCGAGGTGGTCGAGCTCCGCCATCTCCGGCCGGCCGACATCGCGACGAGGATCCGGGCACTCCCGCTGGCCAAGCGGCGCAGACTCGCCGCGCAGCTCGACGACGACCGCCTGGCCGATCTGCTCGAAGAGCTTCCCGAGGACGAGCAGATCCGGATCATCGAGAACCTCGACATCGAGCGGGCCGCCGACATCATCGAGGAGATGGACCCCGACGATGCGGTCGACCTGCTCCACGAGATGGACGAGGACGCCCGTGCGGCCCTCCTGGCCGCCGTCGACGACGCCGACCAGGCCGCGCTCCGCAAGCTGCTGACCTACGACGACGCCACCGCCGGTGGTCTGATGACACCCCAGCCGGTGGCCCTCACGCCCGAGACGACGGTGGCCGAGACGCTCGCCCGGCTCCGTGATCCCACCCTCCCGACGACGCTGGCCGCTCAGGTGTTCGTCGTCCGGGCGCCCACCTCGTCACCGACCGGGCGGTTCCTGGGCGTCGTCGGCTTCCAGCGGCTGCTGCGCGAACCCCCGTCGACCACGCTCGGCGACTGCATCGCCCAGGAGCCTGAGTGGCTCACGCCCGAGACCGACCAGGTCGAGGTCGCGCGGCGACTCGCTGCGTACGACCTCGTGGCCCTCGCGGTGTGCGACGAGGCGTCCAGGCTCATCGGAGCGGTCACCATCGACGATGTCGTCGACCACATGCTGCCCAAGGGCTGGCGGCGCATGCTGCAGCGGAGCGCCGAATGAGGTGGTTCCGTCGCGCACCCGACCTGAGCCAGCCTCGCGGGGCGTCGAACCTCGGCATCCACTACGACGCCGACGCCTTCGGCCGCTTCAGCGAGGGCATCGCTCGCACGCTCGGCACGGGCAAGTTCCTGGTGGCCCAGACGGTGTTCGTCATCACCTGGATCACGCTCAACGCCGTGGCCTTCGGCCAGGACTGGGACCCCTACCCGTTCATCCTGCTCAACCTGGCGTTCTCGACCCAGGCCGCCTATGCCGCGCCCCTCATCCTGCTGGCGCAGAACCGCCAGGACGACCGCGACCGCGCCCAGGCCGAGTCCGATCGCGAACTCCAGGCCCGGACCTTCGCCGACACCAACTTCCTGTCACGCGAGTTGGCCAGCGTGCGCGTCGCCCTCAGTGACGTGGTGACCCATGAGGACCTGCGCGAGGTGGTCGGCGATCTCGTCGAGGCCATCGAACGCATCGAGGCCAAGCTCCCCGAGTGAGGGGCGGGGCGAATGTCTCACCCGAAGTCCGGTGAGGAAGCGGTCAGGACATCCAGGCGAGGTCGTCGTTGGCGAGGCGGTCCAGCCACCATTGCGGGGCCGCAGCCATCAGGCCGCTCATGTCGCTGTAGTCGCGCCACTCCACGATCACCCCGTCGACCACCCGCTGGTAGGTCGAGAACTGCAGCGTGTACGCGTGGCCGTCGTCCCAGGTCCAGCTCTCGGAGTGGATGGTGACGACGTGGTCGTCCTCGACGATCGTGTGCTCGGGCTGGTTGGTGTAGCCGGCCAGCGGCTCGAGCCCGAGCTTCAGCCGGTTCACGATGTTGGCCGGTCCGATGGCACCGGTCTCGCGCCCGATCGGCACGTCCCAGTACTCGCTCGACTCGTCGAGGAACCCGGCGAGTGCGTCCCAGTCGCGGGCCGCGAGGGTTGCCCAGAATCTCTCGACCAACTCGCGCTTCTCGTCATTCGGCATCGAGCGAGAAGCTAGCTCAGGTGCTCACGGCACGAATCCTGCCGCCCAGGTTTGATTCGGTTCGGCCCGGGGGGAGAATGCCAGCTGATCGCTGAACTCCAGTGCTGATCGAAGGGATGTCATGTCATGAAGATCATCGGAAAGGTCGCTCAGACCATCGCCGGCCTGTGGATCCTGAACGTCTGGTTCAACCGCTTCAACAAAGACACCGGCTACCGCGGCGGGAATGCCACCAACATGAAGGAGGAGTTCGCCGAATACGGGATGTCCGAGAGCACCATGTATGCGGTCGGTGCCGCGAAGGTCGGCCTGGCGAGCATGATGCTCATCGGCCACCGGGTGCCGAAGCTGGTGCGGCCGGCATCGGCTGGCCTCGCGCTGTTCATGCTCGGCGCCATCGCGATGCACGTCAAGGTCAAGGATCCGCTCAAACGGGCCCTGCCGGCGATCACCGTGTTCTCGCTCGCCGCCACCTCGGCGATCCTCAACGGCGAAGACCAGGAAACCGATCACTGAGACAGGAAGAGCCCGATCAGCGCGGCGTTCACGAGGCCGAGCACAGCGGCCGGGATCATGAGCCGTGGAGCGTCGTGGATCCTCAACCGAACGATCAGCCCGAGGAACATCATCAGGGTGAGCCCGGTGGCCGCGACCACGCCGAGGGGCGTGAAGCCGAGGCCGATCAGGACTCCGGCACTACCGAGAAGCTGCATCGTCCCGACGACCCTGCGTGCCTTCGGCATGTCGTAGCGCTCGAACTCGACCCTCGGCGCGTCCCACAGGAGGGTCTGGTAGCCGTAGAAGAGGAACGACCCGCTGGACACCAGCGCGAACACGACCAGCAGCCATTCCATCTGCGCCGCACTGTAGGACCACGACTGCTGAACGAGATGAAGCAGCCGCCGACTCAGCCGGCCATGCCCTCGGCCAGCAGCGGCTCGAGGAGGAGATCGGGTTGGTCCTGCTCGAGTCGCTGGAGCCAGTAGATCGACTCGAACAGGGCGAGGAGCGCACCATCGCTCCGCTCGTAGACGTCGACCCCCTGCATCGGGCGAAGGGCCTCGGCACTCTCGGCATCGGTGATCCGGGCGATCGTGTGACCGGTGGGGCTCAACTCGATCGGAGCACCGAACTCCAGCTCGAGGCGAGACTGGGCGACCTCGAACTGGAGACGACCCACGGCGGCGAACAGCGGCGCCTGGTCGCCCAGGTCTCGGTCACGAAGGATCTGGACGACACCTTCTTCGTCGAGTTGGGCGATGCCCGAGCGGAACTGCTTGAACTTGCCGGTGTCTCGCACCCGGGCGATGGCGAAGTGCTCCGGGGCGAAGGCCGGGATCCCGGGGAACTCGACCGGCACCTCGTCGTAGAGCGCGTCGCCGACGGTCACGTCAGTGGCATTGACCAGACCGATCACATCGCCCGGGTAGGCCTCCTCCAGGGTGTCGCGCTCCTGCCCGAACACCGAGTGGGCGTACTTGGTGGCGAAGGGTTTGCCGGTGCGTCCGTGGGTCACGACCATGCCTCGATCGAACCGCCCGCTGCACACCCGCAGATAAGCGATCCGGTCACGGTGGGACGGATCCATGTTGGCCTGCACCTTGAACACGAAGCCGCTGAACGGCGCATCGAGATCGCGGCGGGTCGCCGTGGACGTCGATCCTCGGCTGGGGCGACGGCGCCAGGTCGACCACGCTGTCGAGCAGGAGGCGCACCCCGAAGTTGGTCAGCGCCGACCCGAAGAACACCGGCGTGGCCGCTCCGGTGTGGAACAGCTCGGTGTCGTTGTCGGCGCCGACGGCGGTCAGCAGGTCGACCTCGTCGACCGCATCGAGGTAGGCCTTGCCCTCCTCGGCCGCCGCCTGGTCCGTCGGGACGATCTCCTCGGGGGCCTCACTCGCCCCGCGGGCGGTTCGGGTGTAGCGGACGAAGCAGTCGTTCTGGCGGTCGATCACGCCACGGAAGTCGCCGGCGATGCCGACCGGCCAGGTGACGGGCGTCGGATGGAGATCGAGCTCGGACTCCAGCTCGTCGATCAACTCGAGCGCATCACGCCCCGGACGGTCCCACTTGTTGATGAAGCTGATGATCGGGAGCTCGCGCTGGCGACACACCTCGAACAGCTTGCGGGTCTGGCTCTCGATGCCGCTCGACGCGTCGAGCACCATGATCACCGCATCGACGGCGGCGAGCACCCGGTAGGTGTCCTCGGAGAAGTCGCGGTGACCGGGGGTGTCGAGCAGGTTCAACACATGGTCCCGGTAGGGGAACTGGAGCACGGTCGAGGTGATCGAGATGCCCCGCTTCTGCTCCATCTCCATCCAGTCCGAGCTGACCTTGCGACGCTGGCCGCGGGCCTTCACGTTGCCCGCCTCCTGGATGGCGCCGCCGTACAGAAGGAACTTCTCGGTGAGCGTGGTCTTGCCGGCATCGGGATGGCTGATGATGGCGAAGGTCCGCCGACGGGCGGCCTCCTCGGTCGGCGTGCTCACCACCACAGCGTGACGTGACGACCGGCGAGCGCCAATTCGAACCTCTTGCCCGGACCAGCCGGTTCAGGGCGAGGAGAGCTCGACCGTGCGGGTGGGCGCGAGGTGCTCGACGAACCGACGGTCGTGGCTGATCACGACGATCGTGCCGGGATAGTCGGCGAGCGCTTGTTCGACCTGCTCGATGGCCTCGAGGTCGAGGTGGTTGGTCGGCTCGTCGAGCACGACGAGGTTGACGCCTCGGGCCTGCAGCATGGCGAGATGGGCGCGGGTCCGCTCGCCGGTCGACCACGAGTCGATGTCGCGACCCAGGTGTTCGGCCGCCAGCCCGAATTTCGCCAACAGCGAGCGGGCCTCGGACACGGCGAGCCCGGCCTCGGCAGCCAGCCAACTGACCGCGTCGGGCTGGTCGTCCAGGGCGTCGCGGCGCTGCCCGATGATGCCGGCGACGATCGACGGGCCGATCCCCGCTTCACCGTCGGCCAACGGCACGTCGCCGAGCGCCGCCAGGAGCAGCGAGGTCTTGCCCGCGCCGTTGGCGCCGGCGAGGTGAACCCGCTCGCCGTGGACGATCTCGTCGGTGAACGGGCCGATCTCCACCCCGTCGAAGCGCACGACGGCGTCGTTCCACCACATCACCCGACTCCCGGCCCGGTCGGTGCTGGCGATCTCGAAGCGCAGGTCCCAGCCCTCCCACGGCTTGTCGACCTCCTCGAGCCGGTCGAGCGCCCGGCCGGCGGCCGTGGCGGCGCCGCCACGCTTCTCGGCCCGCTGGTTCTGGGCGAACACCTCGTACTTGTCGAGCTTGTCGCCCGCCTTGCGTCGCACCCGAGCCTTGCCCTGGTCCTCCCACTCGCGCTGCTTCTGCATCTCACGGTCGGATGCGGGCCTTCTCGCGGTCGAACCGACCGAAGGCGTCGACGGCCAGCCGGTGGCGCCGCTCCTTCTCGTCGAGATGGGCCTGCCATCCTCCGGCGAACAGTTCGGGACCGTCCGGCGTGAGATCGAGCACCGACGAGACGGTCGACTCGAGGAACGCTCGGTCGTGGCTCACCAGGACCAACCCGCCTCGACGATCGGCGACGAGACGTTCGAGCCGGGCCAGACCGCCCAGGTCGAGGTCGTTGGTGGGCTCGTCGAGACACAGCACGTCGAAGCGGCTCAGCTCGACTGCACACAGGGCCAGTCTGAGCCGCCTCTCCCCCGCTGAGGATCCCGGTGGGTTGGTCGAGGAGCCGATCGTCGAGTCCGAGGTCGGCACTGACCTCACCGAGGCGTGCCTCGAAGTCGGCGCAACCCAATCGGGTCCACCGATCGAGGGCACGGTCGTAGCGGTCACCGGATTCGGGAGACGCATCGGCCAGGGCCGCCGCCGCGAACGCGAACTCGGCGTCGGCCGCGGCGACCCCGGTCACCCGGGCGAGCCACTCGGCGCCGATCTCCTCGGTCGATCGGTCGGGCTCCTGCCTGAGCAGCCCGACCGACAGGTCGGCGGGTTGACGCTCGACCGTGCCGGCGGCGGGCTCACGTTCGCCGGCGAGGAACGAGAGCAGCGTGCTCTTCCCCGAGCCGTTGGCGCCGACGACCCCGAGCCGGGTCGTAGGGGCGATCGTCAGGTCGAGGCCGTCGAACAACACCCGATCTGGCGTCTCGGCCCGCAGCCCACGAGCGACGATCGACCCGGACATGCCCGGAGCCTGCCACGAACCCCGGGCCGCCGACGCAGGAGATTCGCAAGACGGTCGGAAGTACCCGACTAAACAGAACCGGTGACTCGGGACTCTGGTGAGCATTGACCGTGCCACCCGATTTTGCCGCGTTCTTCGCCGACCACCACGGTCCGGTGACCAGTGCCCTGGGTGCGGTGACGGGTGACGCCGATTGCGCTGCCGATGCAAGCAACGAGGCCTTCGCCCGGGCTGCCGCGCGCTGGGAGCGGGTGCGACGCATGAAGAACCCCGTTGGCTGGACCTACCGCGTCGCCCGGAACGAGCTCAGGCGCGCCGGCCGACGCCGCACACGCGAGCGAGAGATCGGCAAGCGCGAAGACCCGCTGGCCGTGCATCACGACCTGGTTCCCGACCTCGACCTGTGGAGCGCGGTGACGAGACTCCCCGACCGTCAGCGGGAAGCGATCGCGCTGCGCTACGTGCTCGGGTTCACCCAGCACGAGGTGGCCGAGGCCATGGGAATCGCCGACGGCACGGCGGCCGCCACCCTCACCGACGCCCGCACCGCGTTGCGCCTGCTTCTCGAAGAGGTGCCCCATGTCTGATCTCGACACCCGACTCGACGGCCTCTCGGCCACCCGGACCCGCAGCGACGCCGACGTCGCCGACGTCTGGGCCCGGGGTCGAGCGCAACGACATCGACGCCGCCTCGTCGCCGGATCGGCGATGATCGTCGTGCTGCTGGTGGTTGCCCTGGCGGGAGCACTCACCTCTGGTGATGACGGCGACGTCGACACGATCACCGGACCCGGGCCATCCACCCCCGACCCTGCGGACGACCGGACGCCGGTCACCACCGGATCACTCGGCTTCTCGACGCTTGCCACGACCTTCGCCGTCGATTCGTTCCCGTTCGTGCGGTTCGTAGGCGACCTGGCCGCCTACGACGAAGTCGAGGCCGAAATGACCAGCCGCTTCGGCATGGCCATCCCACGCGCGGGCCTCGAGGGCACCTTCGACCCGGCCGAACGGGCGCTCGTCGTGTTCGCGATCCCGAGCAACGACTGCCCACCGGTCTTCGCCGGCCTCGAGGAGATCGATCCCGGCATCCTCGCGCCCCGCTTCGTCGACCCCTCCTACCGCACCTGCGAGGAGGTCCCGGTTTCCTACATCATCGTCGCGGCGGTCGACCGTTCGACGTTCGACGGCATCTCGCGGATCCGTCTCCCCGCCCAGGAGCCTTTCTTCTCAGCCTCCCCCGAATCGGAGGTCGTGCCGTTCGAGATCGTCCCCGGGCTTCCCGACGAGGTCATCTCGACCGAGTTCGGCGACGAGAGCGGTTCGGCACCGCTCCCGCCGGTCGGCGAGGCCTCGCTCGCCTTCGACCGGGACAACGTCCCGGTCGTGATCATTCACCACGCCGACGGAACCGTGAGTGCCATCGACGCTCGGACCGCAGACCCGAGCGACACCATCATCGGACTGGTGCGTTGGGACGCAGCACGGCGGGCGTTCTTCGGGCCGTCTGGGGTGTTCGACGAGTACGGACGCCGTCTCGACCGGCCACAGTCGGGCGACCTCGTCACCCACGCCACACGGGTCGACGGCGACACCGTCCACTTCGGTGACATCGTTCGAACACCCCTGGGTGACCCGATCGTCGAGACGACCGATGCCCCGGCCACGACCGACATCGATGTGGGAGCCCTGACGTTGCAGTCGCTCGACCAGGCGCTCGATGCACCCGTCGGGACGGTGGTACTGGTCGACGCCACCATGGTCGCCGACGCCACCGGCGCACGGGTGTGCAAGCTCGACGGGGAAGAGGTGAGGCGCACGTTCATCGTCGAGTGTCCGCTCGACGCGCCCGAGGCGTTCGGCATCGAACTGCTCGGCGAAGACATCACCTTCCTCGGCAACCCCATCCTCGCCACCCGGGCCGAGGGCGGCTTCGCCGACATCGTCACCGTCTTTCCGGCCAAGTGATGGACCTCAGACGTAGGCGGGTTCGACGCCGATCGCTTCGTAGGTGGCCTTGATGAGGCCCCTCGTGCGGTCGTCGCCGTTGAAGTTCATGTCGAGGCGGTTCATCACGTAGCCGAAGCCGATGCGGTGCTCGGGATCGGCGAAGCCGACCGACCCGCCCATCCCGGCGTGGCCGAAGCTGGCCTCGCCGCCGTACGGAGCGAACACCGATGACAGCATGAAGCCGAGCCCGAAGCGGCTCTTGATGTGCAGGATCTGGTCGCGACCGCGGATCTGGCGGGTGGCGGCCGCCGCGACCTGTTCGTCGCTCAGCGTCCGCACGCCGTCGACCTCGCTGACGAGCGAGGCGTACATCCTGGCCAGGCTCCGGGCATCGGTGATGCCGTTGGACGCCGGGATCTCGGCCTCCCACAGTTCGGGACGGTTGTAGCCACGACCCTCGGCCAGCACCCCGTTGGGGGTCGACATGGCCCGCCCGGTCAGCGTGTCGGGGCCCATGAACTCCTCGGCGAGCGCGCGGATGGCGGGGTCGAGTCCCTCGGTGGAGGCACCGCCGGAGTCTTCCGAACCGCTGCCGTGGCCCTGGCCGTGCAGGCGGGCCACCCGGTCGTGCGTGTCGGGCGGGGTCCCTATGGTGAAGTGCAGGCCCAGCGGCGCAGCGACCTCGTCGGCGAAGAAGCGCCCGATGCTGCGCCCGTCGACCCGGCGGATCAGCTCACCGACCAGCCACCCGAACGTGGTGGCGTGGTAGCCGTGGGCCGTGCCGGGTTCCCACACCGGCTTCTGACGGGCGAGCGCTTCGACCACGGGGTCCCAGGCGAGCACGTCCTCGAAGGTCAGCACGTCGTCGATGACGGGGAGTCCGGCTTGGTGGCTCAGCAGCTGGCGCACCGTGATGTCACCCTTGCCCTCGGCGGCGAACTCGGGCCAATAGGTGGCCACGGGGGCGTCCATGTCGAGTTGGCCGCGCTGGGCGAGCAGGTTGGCGCAGACCGCTGCTGCACCCTTGGTCGAGCTGAACACCAGGACCAGGGTGTGGTCGGTCCAGGGCTCGCCGGCCTCGGCGTCGGCCAACCCGCCCCAGACATCGACGACCTTGCGCCCGTCGACGTAGACGGCACACGCGGCACCGATCTCGTTGCGCTCGGCGAAGTTGGCCTCGAACGCGTCGACGACCGCCTCGAACCCGGGATCGACCGTGCCTTGCGCCAGTGACCCCACAGGCGTTGGCTTCAGCGCTCTTCTTTGAAGATGACGTGCTTGCGCAGGATGGGGTCGAACTTCTTGAGCTCGAGCCGCTCACGCGTGTTGACCTTCGACTTGCGGGTCACGTAGGTGTACCCCGAACCCTCGGTCGACTTCATCTTGATGATCGGGCGCTTGTCGTTCTTGGCCATCAGACCTTCACTCCTCGGCGGCGCATGTCGGCCATGACCGACTCGATGCCGTTCTTGTTGATGGTCTTGATGCCCTTGGCGCTGACGTTCAGGGTCACCCAGCGCTTCTCGGACGGCACCCAGAAACGCTGGCGCTGGATGTTCGGATCCCAGCGCCGACGGGTCTTGCGGTGCGAGTGCGAGATGGTGTTGCCGAACGACGGCTTGCGTCCGGTGACTTGGCAGATCTTCGACATCGTGCGAGCTCCTGATGCGCAGCCCATTGGCCGCCATTGTGCAGTTGACAAGTCTCGCGGCCCACGGGGGCGCGTTTCCAGTCGAACTCGAATCACCATCGGCTCGTGAAGCGGTTGACCGGACCATGCAGACATGCGAATGTCTGCATATGACGGACATGTCCGACGCGGCCACGCTGCTCAAGACCCTCGGGAACCCGGCCCGCCTGGCCATCGTCGACCAGCTTCGTCACGGCGAACAATGTGTGCACGAACTGGTCGATGCCCTCGAACTGAGCCAGCCGCTGGTGTCCCAACACCTGCGCGTGCTGCGCGATCAGCGCCTGGTGGCCGGGGAACGTCGGGGCCGCGAGATGGCATACCGGATCTCCGATCACCACGTCCTGCACATCATCGACGACGCCATCGGCCACAGCCGGGAGCCGGCCCTGGATCGGGAACGACCGTGAGCCACGACCACGGCCCGGTGCTGAGCGGCGACGCAACCCTGCGACAACGGCAGCGACGGGTGCTTCGATGGGTGCTCGTAGCCAACGCCGGCTTCCTGGGGGTCGAGGTCGTGGGCGGCATCGTGTTCGGATCGCTGGCGCTGCTGGCCGATGCGGCCCACATGCTGTCCGATGTCGCCGCGCTCACCATCGCGCTGATCGCCCAGACCCTGGCCGATCGGCCGGCATCGGGCCGCCACACCTTCGGCATGAAACGGGCCGAGGTGGTGGGTGCCCAGGCCAACGGCGTGATCCTCGCCGCGTCGTCGGGCTGGATCGTGTTCGAGGCGATTCGCCGGATCGGCGAGCCGGCCGACATCGACGGCCTGGGCCTCCTGGTCGTGGCCAGCGTCGGCCTCGTGGTCAACCTGGGCAGTGCGTTGGCCCTCGCCCGGGTGAGCGCCGGCAACCTCAACCTCCGAGGGGCGATGGCGCACCTGCTGGCCGACGCCGCCGGATCGGTGGCCGCCATGCTCTCGGGAGTGGCCGTCCTCGCGGCAGGGGCCGACTGGGTCGACCCGGTGGTCTCCATCTTCATCGCCGCACTGGTGTTGTGGGCCGCGGTACGGCTGCTCCGGGACGCCACCCGAGTCGTGATGATGGCTGCGCCGGAATCGGTCGACCCGGCTCAGGTGATCGCCCGGCTCAACGCAGCCGAGGGCGTGGTCGATGTCCACCACCTGCACGTCTGGAGCCTCGCGTCGGATTCACCGGCGATGTCGGCCCACGTCGTGCTCGACGACGACCTGCTGCTCCACGAGGCACAGGAGCGCGGCGATGCGCTCCGGACGCTGCTGGCCGACGACTTCGGCATCGGCCACGTGACCCTCGAACTCGAGTGCCACGAGTGCGAAGCCCCGATCCACGAGTGAGCCGCACGAGTCGAGGTGCCGCTCGCACCACTCGATGAGCGAGACTCGATGTCGTGAGCGCACCTCCTCCAGCATCTCCCGAACTCCTCGACGAAGCCGTGGCGTGGACCCGTGAGGCCGGTGCGTTCACCCTCGAACACTTCCGCTCGGTCGAACTCGAGGTCATCAGGAAGCACGACGGCTCCCCGGTCACCGTGGCCGACCAGGGCGCCGAGCGGCTGCTCCGCGAGCGGATCGGCGAGCGGTACCCCGACGACGCCGTGTGGGGCGAGGAAGAGGCCGACACCGAGGGCAGCAGCGGCCGAACGTGGATCATCGACCCGATCGACGGCACCAAGGCCTTCACCCACGGCGTCCCGCTCTACAGCGGACTCCTGGCCGTCACCGACGAGCACGGACCGCTGATCGGCGTCATCAACATGCCCGGGCTCGACGAGACGGTCTACGCCGGCCGGGGCCTCGGCTGCTTCGGCAACGGTGAACGGGTGACGGTGAACGACTGCGACGACCTCGCCGACTCGTATCTCATGACCAGCGGTTTCGGCGGGGTGTGGCGAATCGAACAGATCCAGGCGCTTCTGGAAGCCGGGGTGACCGTTCGCACCTGGGGTGACGGCTACGGCTACGCCCTGGTCGCCACCGGACGAGCCGAGGCGATGGTCGACCCGGTGGCGGCCCACTGGGATCTGGGTCCCATGCCGGTCATCCTCGACGAGGCCGGGGGCCGATTCACCTCACTCGACGGGCTCGACGGCTTCGAACACGGCAGCGGGATCGCCACCAACGGTCGCATCCACCGCGAGTGGCTCGACCTCCTGGCCTGAAGCGGCTCGACCTGAGCGGCCCTCAGCCGGTGGCTTCGTCGGTCGACAGCGCGTCGAGCAGGTCGTCGCGTGCGCGGGCGACCCGGCTGCGAATGGTCCCGACCGGCACGCCCACGACGTCGGCCGCCTCCTGATACGAGCACCCCAGCGTCTGGGTGAGCACGAAGGCCTCGCGTCGGTCCGGATCCAGGGCCGACACGAGGCGGTCGAGCTCGACGGCGCCGGCCGGATCGGGACTGACCTCGTCGCGGTCGGCTGGTCGCACCCGATCGAGCAGCGCCCGCCGGCGCACCCGACCGCGCACGTGATCGGCGCAGGTGTTGCGGGCGATGCGGAGCAGCCAGGTCCGCGCCGATGCGTCGGCGCGGAAGCGCTCCAGCGCGGGGAGAGCCCGCAGATAGACCTCCTGGGTGAGGTCGTCGGCCTGGTCGCGATCTCCGAGGCGGGCACAGAGCCGCCAGACCTCGGGTTGGGTCTTGCGCACGAAGGCTGCCAACGCGATCTGATCGCCGTCCTGCGCAGCGAGCGCGAGGCGCGTCAGGTCGTCCACCCCCCGATTGTGCCCGCCCGTCCCCGCCACCGCACAGCGCGCCGCCCCGTGCACCCGGACGCCCCGGCTCAGCGGCAGGCGGCGGTTCGCTCGCTGGTCGGGTCGACGAGGCGATCGGTCGAGGTCCCGCGGAGGTCGGTGACCCCGATCTCGCACGCCGACCGGTCGTCGCCCCGAACGTAGATCGCGAAGAACTCGAGCAGTTGGGAGCTCACGAAGACCTCGACCTCGTCGGATCCGGTCGCCCACATGTCGCCGTGGTCCTGTCCGTCGATGATCGTCACGAACTTGTCGCCGGTCGCCGGATAGTGCTCGAACGGCGTGAGCCGCCAGCCCGGCTCGTCGATGGTGAACACCGCGTTGGTGTCGACCTCGTCGCCGCCGATCAGGTTGTAGGCCGGGATCGCCACCGTGGCCCACGTGTCGTCGCCGCCCCCGTTGTCGAACGCCCCGAACTGCCCGAGTCCCGCCGGCGAGATCGGGGCGATGGCATCGATCCGATCGTCGCTGCGATCCTCGGCGAACACCGCGCCCCCGACCGCGTGCGAGGTGTACGCCCCGAAGGAGTGCCCGGCATGACCGACCCGCTCGAGATCGGGCACCCCGACGAACGCCGCCGGGAGGGCGAACTCGCCCGCCTCGAGACGATCGAGCACGAAGGTCACGTCGGCCGGCCGATCCTCGACCGGCCGGCGCCCGGGGTCCGACTCGACGTGCCCGATGTGGATGGCCAGGAATCCGCCCTCGGCGAACGCCGACCCGAGGTGCCCACCCCGCAGGTACCCGGTGTCGCTGCCGGTTCCGCCGTGGCTGACGAGGATCAGCGGGACGTCACCCACGAGACCGACGGGCGCGTAGACCCGGTACGGGATGCGCCGGTCCCGACCCGGGTCGACGATCGCGTCGTCGGACACCACGACCTCGAACGCCTGATCAGCAGACGGCGAGGCCGGGCCAACGGCCGCGGCGGCGCCGACGCGGCATCGACCGGGTCGTCTGGTCCGGAGGAGGCGCACGCCGAGCCAACGACTGCGGTCGCGAGCACCAGGAGGCGGGCGGTTCGTCGCATGGAACGGGAGTGTGGCCCTTGATTGCGAGCAGTCCGTGAACGAACCGTCATCGATGTGCGGAGCGCCATTCAGCGGGCAAGGGATCCGAAGCACGCCAGATCGAGAGCGCCCACATCGCGACATCGTAGAAGGATCTTCGAGTTCGGGAACCAGGACGGCCTCCCGAACGACCATCCATCCATGAGCTCCTGTCCAGCGTTTCGCGAAGCCGTCTCGGCCGGACTCGACGATGAACTCCGACCGCTCGAGCGCGAGGCGCTGGAAGGGCACCTCGCCGAGTGCTCGGGATGTCGTGCCCATGCCAGTGAGGTCGAGCACCTGCACCGGATGACCCGGGTCGTCCCCGCCGACGCGGTCCCCGACCTCACCCGCGGCATCCTGGCCGCGCATCGCGCCGAAACTCGGCCGGAACGTGCCGACCACCTGGCCGACTCGGCCGACTGGCGACGGTGGGCGCTCGGCGTGTTGGGCCTCACGATCGCCGTGCTCGCCCTGCCGGGCCTGGTCATGGGCGGCACCGGCGCGCCCATCCACCTCAGTCGCGAACTCGCAGCCTGGGAGGTCGCATTGGCCGCGTCGCTCCTGCTCGTTGCGTGGCAGCCGCGCCGGGCCGAAGGGGTGTTCCCCCTGGCTGGGGTCGTGGTGGTCATCCTCTTCGTCACGGCCATCGCCGACGCGTTCGCCGGCGACATCCGCATCGTCACCGAGGCCCACCACGTGCTGGAGATCGCAGCGGTCGGCATCCTCTTCTCGCTCTCACGTTCCCACCCCTCTCCCCGACCCGCAGCACCGGCTGCGGCCTGAAAGGAACCCATGCGACGTCCCCGATTCCTCGCAGCGCTGGCAGCCGCGGCACTGTTGTTCGCAGCCTGCGGCGACGACACCACCGAGACCACCACCGAAGGTGAGCCGGTGGCCGAGACGAGCGAGACCGAGACGCTCGCAGGCGGTTCACTCGACCTCTCGGTCGAGGCCGACGCCAAGAAGGGGTTCAACCTGCTCACCGTGACCGAAGGGTTCACGTTCACGCCCGAGAACGCCAGCGGCGAACACGTCGCCGGTGAAGGTCACGCCCACATCTACGTCGACGGCGAGAAGATCGCCCGCCTCTACACCAACGACTTCTACCTGGGCGACCTGACCGAAGGCCCACACGATGTCATGGTCGAGCTCAACACCAACGACCACCGGCCCTACGTCGACGGCGACGGCGAGCCGATCACCGCCAGCGCGTCGATCGAGGTCCCGCCGAGCGAGGACATGCACTCCCACATGGACCTCGAGGCCGAGACCCTCGACGGGGCGGCGATCTCCTTCACCGTCGAGCCCGACGCCAAGGCCGGGTTCAACGTGATCGGCGAGGTCGAAGGGTTCACCTTCAACGGCGCCGCAGCCAGCACCCCCTCGGTCGCGGGTGAGGGCCACGCCCACATCTACGTCGACGGCGAGAAGATCACCCGCCTCTACGGCCCCGCCTACCACCTCACCGGCCTCAGCGAAGGCAGCCACGACATCGAGGTCGAGCTCAACACCAACGACCACCGGCCCTACGTCGACGCCAACGGCGACCCCGTCGCATCGACGGTGACCATCGAGGTCACCGCCGAGCAGGCCCAGGCTGCGGGCGAGGGTCACTCCCATGGCGGCGACGACATGCCCGACATGCCCGACATGCCCGACATGCCGGCCGGCCAGACCGGTGACGAAGCCGCTGGCGGAACGGTCACGGTGATCGTGGCCGGAGGCGCAGCCGAGGGTCCCGGACGGGTCGAGGTGGCGACGGGTGAGACGGTGAGCGTGCAGGCGACCTCCGATGTCGCCGACGAGATCCACGTCCACGGAACCGACGACCGGTTCGACATCGCCGCAGGCGAGACGCTTGACTTCGAGTTCGTGGCCGACATCCCGGGCGTCTTCGAGGTCGAACTCGAGAACAGCGGCACCCTGCTGTTCGAGCTCGCCGTCAGATGAGTCGATCCGGGCCCGACGCTGAGCCGATCGCCTCCCGGTGATCGTCGCTCACGGCGTCGGCGTCCGGGCCGACCTCCCCATCCCACTCTGGTTGTTCGTCGATGCGGCGGCCATCGCGCTCGTCGTCAGCTTCCTGCTCCTCGGCATGTTGTGGCGCCGGCCACTGCTGGCCACTGCTGCACGGGGCCGGTCGGTCGGCCTTCCTGCGTTCCTCGACGTCGGCACGTCGGTGGTCCTGCGGGTCATCGGGGTCGCGGCGTTCGGCCTGGTCACCGCGGCCGGGCTCTTCGGGAGCACCTCGTCGGCCTCGAACCCTGCGCCGCGGTGGTTCTACGTCGTGTTCTGGGTCGGCCTGCCGCTCGCCAGCGGCCTCGTGGGCGACGTGTGGAAGGTGCTCTCACCCTTCGACAGCCTGGCTGCACTCGGGCAGCGGGTCCGAGGACTCCCCTTCTCCGGGACGCCCGACCCACCCCCCGTCGGAGATGATCCGGCCGATGCCGAGCTGGTCTTCACGTACTGGCCGGCGCTGATCGGGCTCTCTGGGTTCCTGTGGCTCGAACTCGCCTACCACGAACCCGACTCGCCACGGGTCGTGGGTGCCGCCATGGCCATCTACGCCATCGGCATCGCTGCGGCCACGGCGAGGTGGGGACGAGCCTGGCTCCGCACCGGTGAGGGCTTCACCGTCTTGTTCTCGCTGATCGCCGCCATGGCGCCCATCGAGACCCGTGACGGTCGTCTCCGAGTGCGGGTTCCCTTCTCCGGCCTGGCCACCCTCGAACGGCGACGTGGCCTCGTCGCCGTGGTCATGGTGGTGCTCGGGGGAACCGCCTTCGACGGTTTCTCGCGTACGTCGTACTGGAAGGACGTCATCGGTGATGTCGAGGGGTGGGCCCTCACCGCGCTCAACACCGTCGGGCTGGTGTGGCTCGTGTTCGTGGTCACCCTGCTGTGGACCGTTGCCAGCCGCATCTCGGCCCGACTGGTCGGGCGCGATCCGTCCAGTCGCTTCGAGGTCGAGCGCTACGCCACGGCCCTGATCCCGATCGTGCTCGCGTATGCCGTCGCCCACTACTTCTCGCTGTTCTACTTCGAGGCCCAGACCGCGATCGCCCAGATCTCCGACCCGTTCGCCCGGGGTGCCGACATCTTCGGCACGGTCGACTGGCAGCCGGACTACACCGCGCTCAGCCCCGATCTGATCTCCTATGTCCAGGTGTTCGCCATCGTGATCGGTCACGTGGCGGGTGTGATGGTGGCCCACGACCAAGCCGAAGGCGAGCTCAGCCACCGGTTGGCCATCAAGTCGCAGTATTCGTATCTCGCCGTCATGGTCATCTACACGGTGGCTGGCCTCCTGCTCCTGCTCAACGCATGAGGGGTCGAGGTTCTCAGCCGGAGCGCTAGCCTCGCCGGGGTGCTGGCCGACGAGTTCCTCGCCCACCTGCGGCGCGAGCTCGCGGCATTCGATGCCGCGATCGCCGGAGACCTCGGTGTCGACGTCCCGGCCTGCCCGGGATGGAACGTCGAGACGCTGGTGAGCCACGTCGGCCAAGTCCACCGTTTCGCCCTGCTCCAACTCCATGCCGGCCCGGGAGCCGAACTGAACCTCGATCGCGGCCCGGCACCGACCACCGTCGAGACCCTGCTGCCCTGGTACCGAGAGGGCGCCGATCGCCTCGTACGGACGCTCGAGGCCACCGACCCCGACGAGCACCGTCCCAACTGGGCCGGCGCACCGACCGCGCTCTGGTACTTCCGGCGGATGGCCCACGAGATGGCGGTGCACCGATGGGACATCCAGTCGGCCCACGGTCATGCGCAACCGATCGACGCGGTGTTGGCGGCCGACGGCGTCGACGAGGTCGGCGAACTGTTCATCGGACGGGTCGACCCCGCCGGCTTCGGAGGCGACCGGACCATCCACCTCCATTCGACCGATGACGATGTCGACGGCGAGTGGGTCTTCACCCTGGGCGACGACGAGATCACCTTCGTCCACGCCCACGAGAAGGGCGATGTGGCCGCACGCGGGTCCGCCAGCGACCTGCTCCTGCTGCTCTGGAACCGGGTTCCGCGGACGTCGCTCGACACGTTCGGCGACGACGCGCTCCTCGACGACTTCGTCGAGGCCCTCAGCGGGATCTAGCGCGCTCGCCCGTCAGTTCTTCGGGCCTCGCTGCCGGACCTCGTCGACCTGGCCCAGGGCCGTCCGCAACTCGTCGATCCAGTCCGCCTCGTGCTCGCCCACGAGCTTGACGCACCACGCCAGGGCCTCGCTGCGACTCCGCGCCACGTTGCCGTCGATGAGGGTGTCGAGGACCGCTCGCTCGTCCATCCGGAGCCGGGTCATGACCGGAACGGCGGCAACGGTGAACCGGTGCTCGAGATCGCCACACCGAGTCGCCCATGAGACCTTGCGCTCGAAGCGATGTTCGGCGGCGAGTGCCACCTTCACCCGCTGCTCGCGGGTGTCCTCGCGGAACCCCTCGATGCGAGCCGACCGAGCGACGCTGATCGCGTCCTCACCGGCACCGGCGTCGGTGTCCGGTTCGCTGAGGCGGCCGGTCACCAGGATCTCATCGCGGTCGACCCGCACCTCGGGTGCGCCTTCGAACCAGGTATCGGGAATCCGACCGGCGAACCAGGCGGCGATCTCTTCGCGTGTGTCCATACGCAGAGCTTCGCATGCTCATTACGTGATTACAAGTAATGTCAGTCGGCGTGGCTTCCTTCGAAGACCGCCGCCCGGACTCCGCCGGAGGAGAGCTCGGACAAGAACGGTCCCGGCTCGAACATGGCCGCCAGGCCGCCGACTCCCGTGCGTCGCGCCTCGCCTCGCACCAAGCGACGAATGGCCGCAGCGGCGACCGCACCGCTCGCCACGGCCGGGCGGTCGATGGCCCCGAACACCTCGATCTCGCTTCGGCCGCCCACACGGCCCCGCAACTCGACCCGAATGGCGCCAGGACCACCTTCGGCCGGCGGGTTTCGGAGCATGGGGAACCGCGCCGTGAGGCGGTCGCGCCGGTGGGCCGCCAGCCGGGCGGTCACCCGCTGCACGGTCGGGAACGCGTCGACGAGAACGAACGGGTCGGCGAGCGATGCTCGGTAACAGTCGCGCCCACCGATCGGATCGGGAAACCAGACCAGCTCACGTCCGGAGCCAGATCGACGTTCCTGCCAGCCGCCGTCACGCCAGTCGATCGCCGTTCCCGACAACGCATCGTGGTGTTGGTGAGCACAGGCCGGCCCGCCCGCACCCGCACGGGCCACATGGATCTCGTCGACCTCGTCGAAGCGCAGCGCCCCGTGGGCGGCCAACAGACACGACATCCCCGGCGCGAACGCGGCGCCCACCACCACCGCCACCTGCCGCTCGATCGCTTCGGCCGAAAGCGAGAAGATGGCCTCGACCTCGTCGGGACCGTCGGACGTCGAGACCACCGGCACTCCCGATGCGAGGGCTCGGCGGACTGCCGGGAGGTGGCTCCCGACCGGGCCGGCGCAGATCAGCCCGTCGACACCGACGTCGACCGGGTCGGCCGCCTCGATCCCGTGATCGGGCAACGACGCGGCCAAGCTCTGGATCCGGTCCTTGCGGCCCCCAGCGAGGACCACGGCGTCGACCTCGGGTGCATCGACCAGCTGTCGGGCCGCTCGCGCCCCGGTGGCGCCGACCCCGAGGATCCCGATCCTCACTCGTCGAGCTCGGGTCCGGAGAGTTCTCGCCATCCGCCACCCTGAGGCGGCGTTCCGCCCGTGCCTCGGAGCCGAAGGACCGCAGCGATGAAGCTCGCCACGCCCAACGCGACCAGAGCACGCCGGAGCAGGGTCATGGTCGTGTGGTCCCGGATGTCATCGTGTGGGGCTAACAAGAATCGAACTTGTGACCTCACCCTTATCAGGGGTGCGCTCTAACCGACTGAGCTATAGCCCCGAGAGTGTCTCGGTTGTGGGAGCGGCCGAGACTACCGAACCCACACGCGATGTCCCATCCCGGTTCAGGGCGTCGGTGGTGATGGTCCGGCGAGTGGCTCGGGAACGGGCGCTGCAGGCGACGACGCCGGCGCCGGAACACGCGCCGGTGACCCGCTCGAAGCAGGTGCCCCGGCACGCCGATCGCGCCCGGTGTAGGCCTGCTCCTCTTCGATCACGGTGACGCGGATGCCGCCGGTCAGATCGCTGATGAGGTTGAACAGCACCGCGAGCAGGACGCTGCCGGCCGAGGCCGCGATCACCAGCACGAGGCCGCCGAGGAGCGCGCCGTTGAAGATCTGGTCGCCCTCGAAGGTGAAGGTCTCGTAGGCACCGAGGTCGGCGATGAACCCTTCGAAGCCCTCGATCGTGCCGGCTTGCTGAGCGGCGTTCCAGAGCAACACGCCCGCGACCATGCCGATGAGATAGACGCAGAAGAAGAAGAGCAGGCTGACCTTGAGGATCGACCACGCGTCGAGACGTCGGACGATGCGTCGGACCTTCCGGGCCTTGCGCTTCCGCGTTCGCTTGGTGCGCGGGGCGGGCGCCGGAGCGGTCGCGGGTGGGGCGCTGACGGCACCGGCGACCGCGCGACGATCCGCTTGTTCCTGTTCGGCCAAGGCAATCAACTCATCCGGGGAGGTTCGGGGTCGATCCGATGGATCGCCGGCATGGTCGACCGAATCGTCTTGGTGAGGCCGGGGCTGCTCACGATGATCATCCGAGTTGGAATCCACCGGGACGGTGCCCAGCCCTGGGTCGTCCAGGGACATCGTCGCTGAGTGTACGTTGCCTCCCCCGCGGAGTGAACTCATGGCTTCTGACCGCAGATGTCAGAGGTCGGCGCAGCGACGGAAGTGCACTGGATCGGTGGACGGCAGCGGTCGGCACAGGCCGACCTGTTCGGCGATCGGCACCAGGTCGGCGAGATCGTGGGTCGACACGTCGACGGCCAGTCCCCGCTCGTGCGCCGACGTCCCGGGCCGTGCGACCGGGTAGGGATTCTGGTGGCGATTCCGCCAGAGTTCCTCCTGCTCGGCCCGGCTCCGGAGGCCCGACGTGATGCGGAGCGGGCGTCCGATGACCGATTCGGCGTCCCGGATCGAAGCGACGAGGTCAGGGTGGAGCCCGTCGACCCCGATCGTCGACATCGCCGAGTCGGCTTCGGCCCGGTGCGCGGACGCCCGGGCCGTGGCCGAGCCGACTCGCACCTCGACGGTCACCTCGCCCGCTTCGCGGTCGATGGACACGACCTGCGCGTCGTTGGCTTCGGCGACCTGTTCGGCCTCATCGTCGTCGGCCGCCGCGGCGGCGAGGGCGGTGGCGTCGGCAGCTCCCTGCGCCCGGGCTCGATCGTTGGCGACCACACCGACGCGGACGGCCGCGAGCGCAACCGCCAACGCCACGACCACCACCACCCCGAACAGCGGGACGACCTGGGCACGGTCGTCGTGGCCGGCGACCGGCAGGACGAGCTTCGACATCCGGCGGCTCCTGGGCGACCGGTGGTTGCTGGGGGAAGTCGGTGGCGGCGTTCGCCGCTGGGTGGATCAGCCCGCTTCGTCGTCGGGGGCGAGCACCGGTGCGACCGCGGCGACGTTCTGGCCGTCGTCGAGGTTCATCACGCGGACGCCCGTGGCGGTGCGGCCCTGGCTCGAGATGTCGCGGACACCCATGCGGATGACGACACCCCCCGTGCCGATGACGAAGATCTCGTCGTCGAGGCCGACCATGAACGCCGAGACGACATGGCCCTTCTTGGCGGTCAGCTTGATACCGATCACACCCTGACCGCCGCGTCCCTGGCGGTTGAACCTGTCGAGCTGGGTGCGCTTGCCGTAGCCGCTGTCGGTGACGATCAGGATGGCGACGTCGTCGCGAGCGACGTCGCAGCTCACGACCTCGTCGTCGCCCTTCATCTTCATGCCACGCACGCCGGCGGCGGCCCGACCCATCGAGCGGACGTCGTCCTCGGCGAACCGGATGGTCATGCCCGAGCGGGCGACCATGAAGATGTCGTCCTCGCCGTTGGTCGGCATGACCTTGACCAACTCGTCGCCTTCCTTGAGGTTGATGGCGATGATGCCGGTGCGAAGCGAGCTGTCGTATTCGGTGAACTTGGTCTTCTTGACCTGTCCGAACTTGGTGGCGAAGAAGAGGAACCGGTTGGTCTCGTAGTCGCGGGTGTCGATGATGGTCTTGACCTTCTCGTCGGGCTGCAACTGGAGCAGGTTGACGATCGCGGTGCCGCGGGCCGTGCGGTCCTTCATCGGGATCTCGTGCGCCTTGAGGCGGTAGACGCGGCCCTTGTTCGAGAAGAACAGCAGGTACGCGTGCGCGGTCGTGGTGAGGATGTTGGTGACGTAGTCCTCGTCGCGGAGCTTGGCGCCGGCCACCCCGCGACCGCCGCGCCCCTGGGTCTTGAAGGCGTCGGCGGCGACGGTCTTGATGTAGCCCTTCTGCGAAAGGGTGACGACGAGGTCCTCGTCGTCGATGAGATCCTCGATGTCGATCTCGCCGGGGTCGAGCGTGATGGGCGAGTTGCGGTCCTTGCCGAACTCGTCGCGGATCTCGGTCATCTCGGTCTTGATGACCTCGCGGAGCTTGCCCTCGTCGGCGAGGATCGCCTCGAGCTCGGTGATGGTCTGGCGAAGCTCGGCCATCTCGGTCTCGAGGTTCTCGCGGCCGAGGCGGGTGAGCCGGGACAGCTGCATGTCGAGGATGTGCTCGGCCTGCACCTCGCTGAACTCGAACGGCTCGGCCATGAGCGCGGTGCGGGCCTCGCCCTTGTCGGCGCTGGCCCGGATGGCGGCGACGATGGCATCGATGAGGTCGAGGGCCTTGATGAGGCCTTCCACGATGTGGGCCCGAGCCTGGGCCTTGTCGAGCCGGTTCTGCGACCGGCGCCGGATGACCTCGACCTGGTGGGCGACGTAGCAGGTCAGGGCGTCGACGAGGTTGAGCAGGCGGGGCACGCCGTCGTCGAGCGCCACCATGTTCATCGAGAAGCTGGCCTGCAGGGGCGTGCGCTTGTAGAGGTTGTTCAGCACGACGAGACCCGGCGCGTCGCGCTTGAGCTTCACCATCAGCTTGACCTTGCCGCCCGACGACTCGTCGTTGAGGTCGGCGATCCCGTCGATCTCCTTGTTGTTCACGAGCTCGCTGATCTTGGTGAGCACCTGCGCCGGCCCCACCTGGTAGGGCAGCTCGGTGATCTCGATCCAGTCGTTGCGCGCACCTTCGACGATCTCGGCGACACCCCGGATCTTGATGGAGCCCTTGCCGGTTCGGTAGGCGTCCATGATCCCCTGACGGCCCATGATCTGACCGCCCGTCGGGAAATCGGGACCCTTGATGAACTCCATGAGGTCATCGGCGGTGGCATCGGGATGATCGATCAGGTGGAGCGTGGCATTGATGACCTCGGTGAGGTTGTGGGGCGGGATGTTGGTGGCCATGCCCACCGCGATGCCCTGGCCGCCGTTGACGAGCAGGTTGGGGAACCGGCTCGGCAGCGCGAGCGGCTCGGACTCGTCGCCCGAGTAGTTGTCGACGAGGTCGACGGTGTCCTCGTCGATCCCCTCGAGCATCCGCATCGAGATCTCCGACAGGCGGCACTCGGTGTAGCGAGCGGCGGCCGGCGGATCGTCGGGGGTGCCGAAGTTGCCCTTCGGGTGCACGAGCGGATGATTGAGCGAGAAGTCCTGACCGAGCCGGACCAAGGCGTCGTAGATCGCACCGTCGCCATGCGGGTGGTACTTGCCCATCACCTCGCCGGTCACCCGGGCGCACTTCATGGTCGGCCGGTCGGGGCGGGCGCCCAAGGTGTGCATGCCCCACAGGATCCGGCGGTGCACCGGCTTGAGGCCGTCCTTGGCATCGGGCAGCGCCCGCGAGACGATGACCGACATCGCGTACTCGAGGAAGGAGCGTTCCATCTCCTCCTGGATCTCGATGTCCTCGACGCCGACCCGGCCGCCGTCGTCGTCGCCGTTGCCGCTCATTTCCGTTCCCCGGCCACGGAGGCCGCAACTGGCCGTCCTCTTCGTGCCTCGTCGGACTCGTGTCGCGTTGTGTCTTTCATCGTGATCTCCTAGATGTCCAGGAAGCGGACGTCTTTGGCGTTGGTCTGGATGAAGCTCTTGCGGCTCGGGACGTCGTCGCCCATCAGGACCGACACGACCTCGTCGGCGATGGCGGCCTCTTCGACCGACACCTTGAGCAGGGTCCGTTTGTCGAGCTCCATCGTCGTCTCGCCGAGCTCGTCGAAGTCCATCTCGCCGAGCCCCTTGAGTCGCTGGAACTCCTTCTTGTGGTTCGGGTGCTCGGCGAGGAACGCGTCCTTGGCGACGTCGTCCTTGAGGTAGATCTTCTCCTTGCCGACCACCGTCGAATAGAGCGGCGGCTGCGCGATGTAGACGTGGCCGAGCTCGACGAGCGGCTTCATCTGGCGGAAGAAGAACGTGAGCAGGAGGGTGCGGATGTGACTGCCGTCGACATCGGCGTCACACAGGATGATCACCTTGTCGTAGCGGACCTTCTCCGGATCGAACTCCTCACCGAGGCCGGCGCCGATGGCGGAGATCAGGGCCTGGATCTCGTTGTTCTTGAGCATCTTGTCGATACGGGCCCGTTCGACGTTGAGGATCTTGCCGCGGATGGGGAGCACGGCCTGGATGCGCGGGTCGCGCGCCTGGGTGGCCGGCCCGCCGGCGGAGTCGCCCTCGACGATGAACAGCTCGGTCTCGTCGCTGTTCCGGCTCGAGCAGTCGCGAAGCTTCTCGGGCATGCCGGCGCCCTCGAGCGCCGACTTGCGTCGCGTCGCCTTGCGGGCCTCCTGGGCGGCGACCCGGGCCCGGCCGGCTGCGATGGCCTTCTTGACCGCCTTGTTGGCCTCGGTCGGGTTCTCCTCGAACCAGGCCGCCAACAGATCGTTGGTGGCCCGCTCGACCAGCGATCGAATCGGCGGGTTGCCGAGCTTGGACTTGGTCTGGCCTTCGAACTGGGGCTCGCGGAGGCGAACGCTGATGATGGTGGTGAGCCCCTCGCGGATGTCCTCGCCCTGGATGTCGTCCTGGCCCTTGAGGAGGTCCTTCTCCTTGGCGTAGCGCTTGACGACGTTGGTGAGCCCCTTCTTGAAGCCCTCCTCGTGCATCCCGCCCTCGGTGGTCGAAATGCCGTTGGCGAAGCTGTGGATGCCGTCGTTGTTGAAGCCCGAGTTCCACTGGAAGGCGATCTCGACCTCCTGGTCGTCCTCGCTCTTCGCATAGGACCCCACCTTGGAGAACAGCGCTTCCTTCGACGCGTTCAGGTGTTTGACGAAGTCGACGATGCCGCCGTTGTACTTGAACGTCGTCGGCTCGACGGTTGCCTCGGGGCGCTCGTCGCGGAAGCGGATCTCGAGACCGGCGTTGAGGAACGCCATGCGCTGGAGGCGTTCGAGCATCGTCTGGGCCCGGAACCGGGTGGTCTCGGTGAACACCGTCTCGTCGGGCCAGAACCGCACGGTGGTGCCGGTGCGCTGGCGCGGCGCCGACCCGACGGACTTGAGCTTCTTGTCCATCTTGCCGCCGTTCTTGAACGACATCTCGTAGCGCTTGCCGTCGTTGCTCGAGTCGATCACGAGCTCGAGCCGGCTCGAGAGTGCATTGACGACCGACACGCCGACCCCGTGGAGGCCGCCGGACACCTTGTAGCCGTCGCCCTCGCCGAACTTGCCGCCGGCGTGCAGCACGGTGAGCACGACCTCGGCCGCCGACTTGCCCTTGTGCGCGCCGCTCGGGTTCTTGTCGACCGGGATGCCACGGCCGTTGTCGGTGACCTCGCACCCACCATCGGCGAGGAGCGTGACGTCGATGCGGTCGCAGTGGCCCGCCATGGCTTCGTCGACCGCGTTGTCGACGACCTCCCAGACCAGGTGGTGCAGCCCGCTGATCCCGGTCGAACCGATGTACATCCCGGGCCGTTTGCGGACCGGATCGAGGCCTTCGAGGACCTGAATGTCCTTGGCGCTGTAGGAGGTGGTTGCGGTCATGAGTGCGACCTCTTCATCTGATGTGCTCCCGGCACGCGGAACGTGCGTTCCACGCGGTCCCCACGCGGGGCGAGTGCTGTCGGTGCGAGCCGCTGACCAGGGGTTGTTCCGCCCCGACCGTCGGGGTGATCTCGCGAATCACAACGGCGTCATTGTAGTCCGAACCAGCCGGGGTTCCGGCCATCGGCGGGTCGGGTTCTTTCGGCGCTGGTGGGGCCCGGAACGGGCCGGTTCAACGGCGCTCGACGCGAACCCGGATCGAGCTCACCCGACCGGGTCCGAGGAGCGAGTCGAGTCGCTCGATCAGGTTCGATTCGAGGTAGCCGAGGTGACTCGCCATGGCGGGCTCGTCGACGGCGATGACCAACTCGGCGCCGTCGATCGCCGCCGGCCGACTGCGCTCGGCGAGGGTGGCACCCACCACGGTCTCCCACCGGTCGAACACGATCTCGATCGTGTCGACGTCGGGTGCCCCGAGGCCACGCAACACCCGGTCGAGATGGTCGCCCATCCGGCGCGGACCGACGTCGCTCATCCTGCGAGTGTGCCCGACGTGACCTCGATGATGCGGTCGGGGTCCGCACCCTCGGGCAGACCGGAGGCACTCGTCAACACCGTCTGGGCATCCGCCGGAAGGTGCTCGAGCAACGCGCCCGATCGGACCGGGTCGAGCTCGGAGAACACATCGTCGAGCAGGAGCAGCGGCGCGGACTCGGTGACCTCGGTGATCACCCGGTGGGCCGCCAGGCGCAGCGCGAGCGCCAGCGACCGTTGTTCGCCCTGCGACGCATGGGTGCGCGAGGCCAGGTCGCCGATGGCGATGGCGAGATCGTCACGATGGGGGCCCACGGTGGTGACCCCCCGGCGGAGGTCGACGGTACGCGACGCCTCGAGGGCCGCGGCGAGGCCACCTTCTCGCCAGTCGGCGACGTAGTCGACGGTCACGTGGGCCGGTTCGGACGCCACCTCGTCGTACGCGACCGACAACAGCGGCCGGAGTCGGTCGAGGAGGTTGACCCGGGCCGAGACCAGGGCCTCGCCGGCGGTGGCGAACCGGTCGTCCCAGACGTCGAGGGTGAGCGCCGTGTCGGCGTCGAGGCGCCCCGAGGCCTGTCGGAGCAGCGCATTGCGTTGGCGGAGGATCTTGTCGACCTCACTGCGGCGGGCGTCGTACTTGGTGTGCACGGCGACCAACACGTCGTCGAGGTACGCCCGACGGTGCGACGGCCCGTCCTTGATGAGCGCCAGGTCGTCCGGACTGAACACCACGACGCGCAGGGCCCCGAGCAGGTCACGGGTGCGCTTCAACCTCTGACGGTTGATCTGGACCGTCGGTCGTCGGCCACCGATCTCGGCCTCGATGAGCAGGTCGCGACCGTCACGCTCGCCGGTGGCCCGGATGATCGCTCGATCGGCACCGGCCCGGACGAGCGCGTCGCTCGGCGCGCCCCGCATCGACGAGAGCGTGGCCAGATAGGCGATCGCCTCGATCAGGTTCGTCTTGCCCTGCCCGTTCTCCCCGAGGATCGCCGTGAGCCCGGGAGCGAACTCACCGTCTGCAGTCCGGTAGTTCCGGAAGTCCTCGAGATGCAGACGATGCAGTTGCACCGGCGGTGACTACTGAACCCGCACGGGCATGAGGAGGTAGAGGAACTCCTCGGCATCGAGCCCTCGGAGGACCGCCGGCTTGAGTGAGTCGACGGTCTCGAGCGTGACCTCGTCGCCCCCGGCGACCTCGATGCCCTGCAACAGGAAATCGGGGTTGAACGCAACGGTCAGCTCGGTGCCCTCGTACTTCGCGTCGAGTTGCTCGTGCGCCTCGCCCACGTCCTGGGTCACCGCGACCAGCTCGAGCCCGTCGGTGCTCATCTGCAGACGCACCGGTGTCGTGCTCTCACGCGCCAGCAGCTTGACCCGTCGCACAGCATCGAGCAGCACTTCGCGGGCCACGGTGAGCCGGTTGGGCTGATGGGAGGGGATGAGCCCCTGGTAGTTCGGGAACTCGCCTTCGATCAGCCGGGTGGTCAACTCGACCGATCCGGCGCGGAAGGCCGCATCGCGCTCGCCGAACCGGAGGGTGACGGACTCGTCGTCCTCGAGGACCCGGGCGAGCTCGGCCAGCGCACGTGACGGGACGAGCACGCTCTGGCCCTCCGAGAGCACCGACGTGCCCGGCAGATCGCGCACCGCGAGTCGGTAGCTGTCGGTGGCCACGAGGCGGAGCCCGGCCCCTTCGGCCGCCAGCAACACGCCCGTGAGGATCGGACGGTGGTCGTCGGCACTCGCGGCAGGGACGACCTGACGAAGTGCCGCGGCGATGGCGGTGGCATCGAGTTGGACCTCGTCGCCGTCGGGATCGGCGAGTCGGGGAAACTCGTCGGCCGGGAGCGTGCGGAGGCTGAAGTCGGATCGACCGGAGGTGATGTCGACCTGGTCGTCCTGCAACGAGAACTCGACCGCGCCCGGATCGAGCGCGCGGACCACGTCGGCGGCGAGGCGGCTGGGGACGACCGCCTCTCCGTCGACCGATCCACTCACCGACACTCGGACCGAGATCGTGAGTTCGAGATCACTCCCGGTCAGGGTCAGTTCGTCGCCCTCGAGCACGAATCGCAGACCGGACAGAACGGGCAACGCCGACCCTCGGTTCGCCACGGCGCGGCCAGCCGTGGCCAGCGCATCGACGAGCAGGTCTCTCTCGCAACGGAACTTCACGATCGTTCACTTCCTCGATTGGGGTAGATGATTCATCCGAATAGGAGTGGTAGTAGGGCCTGTGGATTGTGGATGACGAAACATCGGGGCAGGTCAGGGGCGGTTTTTCTGTCCGACCGCTGTCCCCAGGTTTGCACAGGTTTCGCCGGCTTCCGGTGATGGTCGGCCTCGCGTCCCCAGGCGAGCCACGGTGCCCACAGGTTGTTCACAGAGGATCCGGCGCGCTGTCCACCGAACGTGCGCGCGGTCGGGGTCGTGCTCATCGTTGTTGCTTGATCATCTGGTTGAGCTCGGTCACCTGGTCGTAGATCTGCTGGCGTTCCTTCATCAGGTTGCCGATCTTGTCGACGGCGTGGATCACGGTGGTGTGATCGCGGCCGCCGAACTCACGAGCGATGTTGGGGTAGCTGAGGTCGGTGGTCTCGCGGATGACGTACATGGCGATCTGGCGGGCGTTCACCAGCGGCCGCCGCCGGCTCTTGCCGATGATCTCGTCGACGCCGAGGCCGAACATCTCGGAGGCGGCCTCGAGGATGCTGGCCGGTGTGATGGGTCGGGGCTGCCGTTCGGTGATGAGGTCCGAGAGGATCTGGGCGGCCCGATCGACGTCGAGGGGCTGGTTGGTCAGGTTGGCGTACGCGGACACGCGGATGAGGGCACCCTCGAGACCGCGGATGTTGTCGGTGATCCGGGACGCGATGTACTCGAGGACGTCGGGCGGGACCTCGACCGGCTCAGCCTCGGCCTTCTTGCGCAGAATGGCCAGGCGGGTCTCGAGCTCGGGCGGTTTGATGTCGGTGAGCAGGCCCATCTTGAAGCGGCTCCGGAGCCGTTCCTCGATGTTCTTGATGTCGTCGGGTGGACGGTCCGAGGACAGCACGACCTGGCGGTTGGCCTGGTGGAGATGGTTGAAGGTGTGAAAGAACTCCTCGACCGTCTGTTCCTTGCCCTCGAGGAACTGGATGTCGTCGACCAGCAGCACGTCGATGTCGCGGTAGCGCCGCTTGAATGCGTCGTTGGTGCCACGCCGGATCGAATCGACGAACTCGTTCACGAAGCGTTCGGACGTGACGTAGCGCACGCGGTAGGTGGGGTAGTTCTCGAGGACGTAGTTGCCGATGCCCTGGAGGAGGTGGGTCTTGCCCAAGCCGGCGTCGCCGTAGATGAACAGCGGGTTGTACGAACGGGCCGGCGTCTCGGCCACCCGCTGCGCAGCGGCGTGGGCGAACTGGTTCGACGAGCCGGTGACGAACGCGTCGAAGGTGTAGCGCTGGTTGAGGACCGCGCCGTCGCTGCCGTTGTCGGTGGACAGCGGCGCGGCCTCCCCCACGTCGTGGGTGGTGAGCCCGCCGGTCGCCTCTCGTTCGACCAGGTCGATCGGGGGCGTGGAACCGGGATCGGCGGTGCGCACGTCGAAGGCCACGTCGAGGTCGCCCCGGCCCGAATCGCTGAGTGCGGTGCGGACGAGCGGCAGGTAGCGGCTCTCGATGCGGTCGCGGACGAGGCTGCTGGGGACCGAGAGGACCAGGCGGCCGTCGGCGCAGGACTCGGCGCGGACGGGGAGGAACGAGCTGAGCCACACGGCATCGGAAACCTGCTCGCGGAGAAGACCGGTGCACGCGTCCCAGATGTGCTGGGCGTCCTCCAACCCCGGTCTCCTCATGTGGTGTAGGGCACTCCACAAGCTTGTCCACATGGTGTGGACAAGCTTGTCAATGGCGTGGCCCCGCGCGTTCTTGTCTCGATCTTGCAGGTCTCGTCGGCGCCCTCGCGGGTCCCGACATGGTGCAGCCTGTCGTGGGACGGGCACCGTAGCACGCGCCCTCGGGGGTCCCTCCCAACGAGTCTCGCCGATACGGGTCGGCGGGGCCTCAGTTGTCGCGCGCGTCGTGGGGCAGGCTAGTTTGGGGTGTTCGGATCAACGCCGATGCACGGCGACCGCGTCTCCTCCGCGCAGGGGCGACGCTCGAGTTGAGGATGTGACGACGTGAAGCGCACTTACCAGCCCAACCGGCGCCGCCGGGCCAAGAAGCACGGTTTCCGCCATCGCATGTCCGACCGTGCGGGCCGGTCGATCGTCAAGGCGCGGCGCCGTAAGGGCCGGGCCCGTCTGTCCGCCTGATTCGGGGTATCGGTGATCGGGCAACCTTCGAGGCGCTCCGTCGCGGTCGGCGGAGCACCGTCGGGGCGGTGTGGATGCGGTTCGTCGTGTCGCCGGACGACTCGTTTCGGGTCGCCTACGCCATCACCACGTCGATGGGGTCGGCGGTGAGCCGCAATCGGGCCCGTCGGCGGCTCCGAGCCGTGCTCGACGAACTCGATCGCGCCGGCGAGCTGCCGAATGGCGCGTGCCTGATCGGGCTCCGACGCCCGGTGAACGAACACACGTTCGATCAACTCCGCACCGAGGTGCGGGCCTGTCTGGCCGAGGTGGCGAGATGAGGCGGCCCGGGGTCCGCGCGATCGACGCGCTGTTGCGGGCCTACCAATGGGTGTTCTCGAGCCGACCTTCACCGTGCCGCTACTCCCCCACCTGCTCGCAGTACGCACGAGAAGCCATCGATGGCCACGGCGCACTGCGGGGCAGTTGGCTCGCCATGCGACGGATCGGCCGCTGTCATCCCTGGGGTGGCCACGGCTGGGACCCGGTTCCGCCGGCCCGCATTCGCACCGGTCCAGAGGTGGACGCACATGGGTGACATCATCAACGGCTTTTTCGACGCGATGGGCTGGGTGCTCGCGTTCTTCTACCAGCTGATTCCGAACTACGCCATCGCCATCGCGATGCTCACCCTGGTGGTGATGCTGGTGACCACGCCGGTCACCCTCAAGGGCACGAAGTCCATGCTGCAGATGCAGGCCCTGCAGCCCGAGATGAAGCGGATCCAGACGAAGTACAAAGACGACCGCGAGGTGATGAATCAGGAGTTGATGAAGTTCTACCAGGAGAACGGCATCAACCCGCTCGGTGGCTGTCTCCCCCTGCTGATCCAGGCCCCGATCTTCCTCGTGCTGTTCCGTCTCGTGCAGGGGTTGACTCGGACGGCCCCGGACGGCGTCACCTTCGATCCCGATCACCTGCCGCTCGACTCGGAGATGTACCGGAATCTGGCGGGCTCCGACACGATGACGAGCTTCGGCATCGACCTGTCGCGGAGCGCATCGTCGGTCCTGGGCGAAGGGGTCACGACCTTCCTGCCCTACCTGCTGCTGATCGCCATCGTCGCCGTGACGTCGTTCTACCAGCAGTACCAGATCCGCAGCCGGAACCCGAACGCCGCCCAGGCTCCGGGTGCGGCGGTCATGAAGTTCCTCCCGTTGATCACGGTCGTGTTCGCCTGGTCGTTCCCGGCGGCACTGGTCGTCTACTTCGTGACGTCGAACCTCTACCGGGTGGGCCAGCAGGCGTACATCACCAAGTCGCTCTACGGTGCCGAGGACTCGGCCGGACGCAAGGCGCAAGAGGCGGCCGCCGAGGCGCGCAAGGCCAAGCAGGACTCCAAGCAGGAGACGCAGTCGACCGACCCCGACGCCAAGAACTACACGCCGGCGAAGGGGCGACCGACGCCGAGCCGCGAGGAGGCTCGCGAGTTGGCGGCGAAGAAGGCCAAGGCCGCGAACCGTTCCAAGAAGAAGAAGAAGCGCCGCTGATGGAATGGGTCGTCACCACTGCCTCGACCGTGCCCGAGGCCAAGGAACGGGCACTGGACGAGTTGGGGATCGACGACGCCGAAGCCGAGTTCGAGGTCCTCGAGACCCCGGAGCCCGGCTTGTTCGGCCGTATGCGGGGTGAAGCCCGGGTCCGAGCCAGAGTGGTGCCTCGGACCCCGCGGCCCAAGATCGAACGCCGCGAGCGCCGAGGGAAGTCCAAGCGGTCCTCGGGCCGTGGCTCCCGAAAGGGCAAGAGCACGGCGAAGCACAAGGCCAAGGCCGGCGAGATCGGCGCTCCGTCGGCCAAGACCGATGCGGCCGCCGAGGGAACCGGCGCCAAGGCCACCTCCTCTCGACCGGCCAAGAAGACCCGGGCGGCGGCCAGCGCCCCCGCAACGACCGACGAATCGACCGAGGCGACCATGCCGAGGGACCATGATCCATCCACCGTCGAGGCGAAGGCCTCGACCACCGACAAGGGGGCCACTGTGTCCGACATCACCCTTTCCGAACAGGCCGAAGCCACGGCGGACTTTCTCCGTGGGCTGCTCGATGCGTTCGACTTCGACGGCGACGTCGACATCCGACCCATCGACGACGAGAACACCGAGGTCGTGGTCGACGGAAGTGATCTGGGTCTCCTGATCGGGCCGCGTGGGCAGACGTTGCAGGCCATCGGCGAGCTCTCCCGTGCGGCGAGCGCGCAGACGCTGTCGGGTCGGGCCGCGGGCCGGGTCCACCTCGACATCGCGCAGTACCGCGAGAAGCGCCGCAACGCGCTCGCTGAGTTCACCCAGAAGATCGCCGCCGAGGTGATCGAGAGCGACACGGCCAAGGCGCTCGAGCCGATGGCCGCGGCCGACCGCAAGGTCGTGCACGACACCTGCAACGACATCGACGGGGTGTCGACCATCTCCGAGGGCGAGGACCCGCGCCGCCGGGTCGTGATCGAACCGGCGAGCTGAGCCGCCCGACATGACCGCGACCGAACGGTTGGACGCGGTCCTGCGCGACGCACAGAACCGGGGTCTCATCGGCCCCGGTTCTGTCGCGTCGCACCGCGAGCACGCCGAGGCGTTCCTCGGTCTGGTGCCGCCCGGGGCCGTCCGGGGTGCGGACCTGGGGACCGGCGGTGGCCTTCCTGGCCTGGTGCTGGCGGTGGCTCGCCCAGCGATGCACTGGACCTTCGTCGAGAGCAGACGGACTCGTGTTCGATTCCTCACCCAGGCGCTGGCCGACCTGGAGGTGGAGGGAACCGTCCTGGAGGAGCGGGCGGAGGCCGTGGGGCGAGGTGCCCATCGGGGCACGTTCGATGTCGTGACCGCGCGGTCGTTCGGGCCGCCGGCGGTCGTGGCCGAATGTGGGGCTCCCCTGCTGGTTCCTGGTGGTCGCCTCATCGTGAGTGAACCTCCCGCCGGCTCGGCGACGGACCGCTGGCCTGCTGAGGAGGTGGCCGTGCTCGGATTCGGTCCTGCGGAGCGCATGGTGGGTCCGCCCGGCATGGTGACCCTCGAGTTGGTGGGCGTCTGCCCCGAGGACGTGCCACGCAAGGTCGGCCTCCCGGCCAAGCGGCCCCGGTTCTGATCGTCTCCCCCGGGGCCGCCCAGGCCATCGGTGGATGGGTCCTCACCGGTGTTTCACGTGGAACGCCTGGGCGAGCGTGCGCCGGCCCTGACCGACGTGTTTCACGTGAAACAGCAACCGGGTTGGCGCGACCGGGCGGAAACCTGGCGAGGGTGCTTGATCGGAGGCGCTGGGACGGCGAGGATGTGCCGGTGCCGACCGATGACGACCTTGCGGCCCGCGGTCAGGCCATCTTCGACCGTCTCCGTCAGGCTCGCGACGAAGCAGCTGGCACGGCCGAGCCATCCACCGATGACGCCTCGCCACCAACCGCTCCCGAGGAGACGCCACCCGAGGAGACGCGACCCGAGGTCGACCGAGCACCCGCGCCCGATCCGACCGACGAGGGGGATCCCTCGACCGACGCTGTGGACGAGGCGGCGCCGGCCGACGACACCACCGATGGCGACGAGCAGCCGGGCCCGGCGCGGGTGACCCGCGCGGTCGATCCGCTGGTCCGAGACCTGCCCCGGATCATCGCCGTGGCCAATCAGAAGGGTGGGGTCGGCAAGACCACCACCACGGTCAACCTGGGTGCCTGTTTGGCGGACATCGGCTACCGAGTCCTGGTGGTCGACCTCGATCCCCAGGGCAACTCCAGCACCGGTCTCGGGATCAACATCCGCGATCTCGACGCCTCGATGTACGACGTCATGTTGCACGACGTCCCGCTGGAAGACACCCTCGAGCCGACCTCGGTCCGGAATCTGTTCGTGGCACCATCGAGCCTCGACCTGGCCGGCGCCGAGATCGAGTTGGTGCCGGCGTTCAGTCGCGAACACCGGCTCAAGCGAGCCCTCGACGAGATCATCGATGACTACGACTACGTCCTCATCGACTGCCCGCCGTCACTCGGGCTGTTGACGGTCAATGGGTTGGCTGCCGCCAACGAGGTCCTGGTGCCCATCCAGTGCGAGTACTACGCCCTCGAAGGGCTCGGGCAACTCCTGCGCAACGTCGAACTGGTCAGTCGCAATCTGAACCCCGAGCTCGAGCTGTCGATCGTGGTGCTCGTGATGTACGACGCCCGCACCAAGCTCTCCGACCAGGTGGCGGGCGAAGTCCGCGACCACTTCGGCGACAAGGTGGCTCGGATGGTGATTCCGCGAACGGTCCGCCTCTCGGAGGCACCGTCGTACGGGCAACCCATTCTGTCCTTCGATCCGTCGAGCCGCGGCGCGATCGCCTACAGCGAACTCGCCCGCGAGATCGCCGGCGGGCCGGCTCCGTCGTGAGCATGGAGAAAAGGGAGATCTGATGACACGCAAGAGTGGTCTGGGCAAGGGCTTGGGCGCACTGATCCCGACCGATGTCACCGGCGGGGCAGGATCGTCGCTCACCGAGGTGGCCGTGTCGGCGATCAAGCCGAATCGCCACCAGCCGCGCGGACACTTCGACGAGGAGTCCCTGGCCGGCCTCACGGCGTCGATCCGGGAGCTCGGCGTGTTGCAGCCCGTGCTGGTGCGGGCCGTTGATGCGGGGGAGTACGAGCTCATCGCAGGCGAGCGTCGGTGGCGAGCGGCCAAGCGGGCGGGACTGCAAACCGTTCCCGTGGTGGTGCGCGAGACCGAGGATCTCGGCAGCCTCGAACAGGCGCTGGTCGAGAACCTCCATCGTGAGGATCTCAACGCCCTCGAGGAAGCGGCGGCCTACCAGCAGCTCGTCGAGGACTTCGAGCTGACCCAGGAGGACGTCGCCAAGCGGGTCGGCAAGAGCCGGTCGGCGGTGGCCAACACACTCCGGCTGTTCCAGCTGCCGCCCAAGATTCAGGCGATGGTGGCCGACAACCGCCTCTCGGCCGGCCATGCGCGGGCCTTGCTCGGTTCACCGGACCGCATGTTCCAGGAGCGGCTGGCCGAACGGATCCTAGCCGACGGCCTGTCGGTGCGCGAGGCCGAGGGCGAGGTCCGGGCCCACGAACATGCCGATGAGGTGTCCGAGCCCGAATCCGATCCGGTGACCCCGCCCGCTCCGCCAGCGAGACCGGCCCCGCTGGCCGAACCCGGGCTCCTCGAGCTCGAGCACCTGCTGGCCGACCACCTCGACACCCGCGTGTCGGTGCGGGGCGGCAAAGGGACCGGCAAGGTGGTCATCGACTTCGCCGACCTGGCCGACCTCGAGCGAATCTACCGAACGATCGTGGGCTAGGGAGCGGCGCCGAGAGGGCCAAGGTTCGCCGCTTCCCGTCGTGCCGGCCAAAAACCGCAACAACCCCTGATCGAGGGCGACTCGACCAGAGGTTGTTGATTGTCCACAGCCTTACGCACAGCCTGTGGGTAGAGGTGAGCGTGCCCGCTTCAGAGGAATTCGCTGAAGTCCTCGAGCAGGGCACCCTTGCCCTTGGCGCCGACGATGCGCTTGGCCGGTTCGCCGTCCTTGAACACGATCATCGTCGGGATGCTCATCACATCGAAGCGGCGGGCGATGTCGGGGTTCTCGTCGACGTTCAGCTTGGTGACCCTGAGCTTGCCCTCGTGCTCGCCCGCGATCTCTTCGAGGACCGGGGCGACCATCTTGCACGGACCGCACCACTCGGCCCAGAAGTCCACGACGACGGCTTCGGTCGCCGAGCCGATCGTCTCGTCGAAGGTGGTGTCGGTCAGATCCGTGATACCTGCGGCCATGGGGGCTCGCTCCTCAGTGCGGTGGGTGGATGGGAGGCCCGACGAGGGCCGTGCACCAGAGAACCGTAGGGGACCGAACTTCATTCCCGTTCGATGACGAACACCTGTTCGAGCTGCTCGGTCTGCCGGAAATCCCCGCACCGGGGTAAGGTCGTAATTCAGATTACACCCCTTCGAGAGCGAGGTGCTCTGTGTCCACCACCAACGCCACCACCCTTCCGCTGCTTCCGATCCCCAACGGCATCTTCTTCCCCGAGATGGTCGTGACGGTCGCCGCCGAGAGCTCGGGCGCACAACGGGCGTTCGTAGCTGCGCTCGATCGAGCGGGCGACGGGCCGGCCGAAGTCGTGGTCGTCCCCGAGAACGGCGGCGACTTCAGTTCGATCGGATTGCTGGCGCGGATCGAGCAGCAGGGCAGCCTGCCGGGTGGCGGCGACGGCGTCGTCCTGCGCGGGCTGCGGCGGGTGCACATCGGACGCGGCGAGGCCGGTGCCGACGGCGTGCTGTTCGTGACGACCCGCGACGTCGAGGTCGCACCCACCTCGACCGCAGCCCGCGCGCTCGGACAGGACTACCGCGCGGTCGTCACCGAACTGCTCGGCCTCATGGGCGGCGGTCGGATGGTCGGACTGCTCGATGGCATCGAGGACCCGGGGGCGCTCGCCGACACGTTGGGCTGGTGGCCCGAGCTCGCGGAAGACCGTCGCCTCGAGTTGTTCGAGACCACCGACGTGGAGGACCGCATCCGCAAGGCCCTTGCCTGGGCCACCGAGGCGCTGGCGGAAGCGAAGGTGAGCTACTCGGTCTCCTCGGAGGTCCGAACCGGCTTCGAGAAGGACCAGCACGAGGCCATCCTCCGGCGCCAGCTCGCGGCGATTCGCAAGGAGCTCGGCGAATCCGACGACGACCAGTTGGCCGGCTATCGGACCCGACTCGCCGAGGAGGCCCTGCCGCCGGCGGTGGTCGCGGCCGTCGAGAAGGAACTCGATCGCCTGGAGCGTCTGGGCGACCAGACCATGGAAGCCAGCCTGGTCCGGACCTGGATCGAGACCGTGTTCGAGCTGCCGTGGAGCGTGCGCACCACCGACACCCTCGACCTCGATGCCGCCCAGGCCCAGCTCGATGCCGATCACACCGGGCTCGACCGGGTGAAGGAGCGGATCATCGAGTCGCTGGCGGTGCGCAAGCGCCGGAGCGAGCGTCGCAGCGACGGCGACGGCGGGGGAGGGGGCAGAGCGAACGGCACGATCCTGGCCCTGGTGGGTCCGCCCGGAGTCGGCAAGACCAGCCTCGGGGAGTCGATCGCCGCCACCATGGGGCGCCGGTTCGTGCGCATGTCCCTCGGGGGCCTCCGCGACGAGGCCGAGATCCGCGGCCACCGGCGCACGTACGTGGGCGCCCGGCCCGGGCGCATCGTGCGGGCGCTCATCGACGCCGGGACCATGAACCCGGTCATCCTGCTCGACGAGATCGACAAGGTCGGCAGTGACTGGCGCGGTGACCCGTCGTCGGCGTTGCTCGAGGTCCTCGATCCTGCGCAGAACGACACCTTCCGCGACCACTACCTCGAGACCGAGCTCGACCTGAGCGAGGTCGTCTTCATCGCAACCGCGAACGTGCTCGACACCATCCCGCCGCCCCTGCTCGACCGGATGGAGGTGATCGCGGTCGAGGGCTACACCGAGGACGAGAAGGTCACCATCGCCCGTGACCATCTGCTGCCCCGCCTGTACGAGCGCAACGGACTCGCCGCGGACGAGGTCGTGATCAGTGACTCGGTCATTCGGACGGTCGTCGGCGACTACACACGCGAGGCCGGGGTGCGGCGGCTCGAGCAACGGCTCGACCGACTCGTCCGTCGAGCGGTCAGTGATCTGGTGCGTCACCCCGAGAAGTCCTCGGTTCCGGTCGATGTGTCGGAGCTCCGCAGCGTCCTGGGTCGCACCGTCCATCGCGACGACCCTGCGGAGCGGACCGTCGTTCCGGGTATCGCCACCGGCCTCGCGGTGACCGGCGCCGGTGGTGACGTCCTCTTCGTCGAGGTCTCGGCGAGCGACGGAGAGCCCGGCTTGACCCTGACGGGTCAGCTCGGCGACGTGATGAAGGAGTCGGGCCGGATCGTGCTCTCGTACCTCGAGGCCAATGCGGCCGACCTCGGTCTCGACCTCGCGGCGAATCGTCGGTTCCACGTGCACTTCCCGGCCGGTGCCGTCCCGAAGGACGGTCCCTCGGCCGGGGTGACGATGACCACCGCGTTCGTGAGCCTGCTCCGAGGGACACCGATGCGGCCCGACGTGGCGATGACCGGTGAGGTGACCCTCCATGGCCGGGTGTTGCCGATCGGCGGGGTCAAGGAGAAGGTGCTGGCGGCGCACCGCGCCGGCCTGAAGCACGTCGTCCTGCCGGCCGGCAACCGCGACGACGTCGACGACGTCCCGCCGCATGTGCTCGACGACCTCGCGCTGCACTTCGCCGACACGGTCGACGACGTGCTCGCCGTGGCGTTCGAGGTGCCGGCCCGGGCGAGTTGATCAGGCCTTGGAGGTCGGGCGCAGGACCTCGCTGAGGTGGCTCCCTGCTGCTCGCCCCGAACGGAATGCGCCTTCGACCTTCGCTCCGGCGAAGGCGTCGCCCGCGAAGACCAGCGGGGCGCCGTCGATGGTGGTCGCATCGATCTCGTGGGCGATCGGTGCCACGGGCTGGGCGTAGCGCCACCGTTTGAGCTGGGCTTCCACGATCCCGGCTTCGCCCAGCCACGGGCGGGCCAGGTGGATGAGGTCGTCCAGGACCGCCTCGGGATCGTCGTCCCAGCGCCGCCGACTCAGTTCGTGGGACGCGTGCAGGGTCACCGAGGGTGAGCTCGAGATGCCCTTGGCCTGGTTGTCGGCCACGAACCCGAACGGACCCTCGTCGAGTTGCACGCCCCCCGGCGCCGGCACCGACGGGGGTGCGTCGAGCGCAACCAGCAGCGCCAGCGTCGGGTGGTAGTCGATCCGGTCCATCCGGCCCCGGATCTCCGGATCGAGCGCCGCACCGCCCGCATCGAGGAGTGCGAGGCTCTGGGGCATCGGTGCGGTGAGCACGAGCGCCCGGGCTCCGATCGTTCCGTCGGCGTGGCGGAGTGTCCAGCCACCGCTGCGAGCCGAGGCCGACGTCAGCTCGGTCCGGAGCGACACGTCGAGGCCGCGCGCCAGGTGCTTGGCCAGCTGGTTCATGCCGCCGTGGACCGCGTAGCGCGGGTACCCGTCGCCGGCGGCCGAGAACCCCCGACACCATTCGTATGCGACCCCGGCTTCCTGCGCTTCCTCGAGGACGCCGGCGAATCCGTCGGTGCGAACGGTGAAGAACTGTGCCCCGTGGTCGAGGGTGGCCTGGCCGATCCTGCGGGTTGCGAGACGGCCACCGACCGAGCGGCCCTTGTCGACGACCACGACCGGGCGGCCGGCCTCGGCCAGGAAGCGAGCTGCGCTGAGGCCTGCGAGTCCGGCACCGACGACGACCGTGGGCGATTCCATGATCAGGCGCGGTCGGCGCCGGCCCCGAGGTGATCGAAGATGCGTCCGACGGTGCGGATCTCGTCGTTCGTGAGGCGATCGGTGAACTCGCGTTCGATGTCGCGGGTGTGGACGGCCGCCATGCGACGGTGCAGGGCCCGACCGGCCGAGGTGATCCGGACATGGATTTCGCGTCGGTCCTGGGTCCCGGGTTCGCGGGTGACGAGCCCGGCGCCGGCGAGCCTGGTCACGAGCCGATGACACGAGCTGTTGGCGACCAGGAGCCGCTGGGCGAGGTCGCCCATCCGGAGGGGAACCTCGGCCACCACGAGTTGATGCAGGACGTCGTACTCGTCGAGCCCAGAGCCGATGCGGTCGCGGAGGTTGGCGTCCATCACCTGCTCGGTCCGGCGCAGGAATCGCAGCACCGACTCCCAGGTGTCCTCGCCCCGCTGCGTCACCGCCTCGATGGTAGCCGTCTATTTCCGAACGGAAACAGACGACTCGTCGATGGTCAGTGCTGGCCTTCGAGCCAGCGTTCGGTGTCGATGGCGGCCATGCAGCCGGAGCCTGCGGCCGTGATGGCCTGACGGTAGACGTGGTCCTGTACGTCGCCGCACGCGAACACGCCCTCGACGTTGGTGGTCGACTCGCCGCCCCAGTTGCCGGTCACCAGGTAGCCGGTGTCCTCCATCTCGAGGATGCCCTTGAACAGATCGGTGTTCGGGCGATGGCCGATGGCGACGAAGAGCCCGCTGACCCCGAGCTTCGACGCCTCGCCGGTTTTCACGTTCTCGACGTCGATGCCCTCGAGCTTGGTGTCGCCGTTGACCGCGGTGACCGTCGAGTCCCAGAGGAACTCGATCTTGTCGTTGGCGAAGGCCCGGTCCTGCATGATCTTGCTGGCGCGGAGTTCGTCGCGACGGTGGATCAGCGTGACCTTGCTGGCGAACTTGGTGAGGAACAGCGCTTCCTCGATCGCCGAGTCGCCGCCGCCGACGACGGCGATGTGCTGGTCACGGAAGAAGAATCCGTCGCAGGTGGCACACGTCGACACTCCGTGGCCGATCAGTTCGTTCTCGTTGGGCAGGTCGAGCATCAGCGCGCTGGGCGCCGGTCGAGACGATGACCGCCTGGGCCTGGTAGGTCGGGTCGGCCGCGTCGGGGTCGCCGACCCACATGCTGAACGGCCGGGAGGAGAAGTCGACCTTGGTGACCTTCTCGGTGCGGATGTCGGCGCCGAACCGCAGGGCCTGCTCGCGGAAGCTCACCATCAGCTCGGGACCCATGATCCCGGTGGGGAAGCCGGGGAAGTTCTCGACGTCGGTGGTGAGCATCAGCTGGCCGCCGGGCTGGTCGCTCGTGGAGGACGGTTCGCCCTCGATGACCAGCGGTGCCAGATTGGCGCGAGCGGCATAGATGGCTGCGGTGAGACCGGCGGGGCCGGATCCGATGATGGCGACTTCGTGCACTTCGGTCATGGGTTCCTCGGGTGAAGAGCGGTGCCAGGCCCAACCCGCACCGCCGGTCGGTTATTTCTGCGCCGCGTCGGGCTGCTTGGCCTGGGCGAGCAGCACGACGCCCCCGACGGTGAACACGGTGCCCAGGATGAGGTAGCTGACCCAGACGTTCGCGTCGTTGAAGGGGAGATAGGACTGCAGCATCCGGATGAGCATCGTCGTGAGCAGGATGACGGCGCCGATGCCGACGATGACCATCAACGTGCCGTAGACGAGCCAGCGGGCCGCCTTCATCACCGGTCCGGTGGTCTTGTCGCGGACGGTGCCGACGAGGCCCTCGACGCGTTCGGCGGCCTGTGCGGGCCAGTCCTCGGGCATCACAGGAGCGTTCGAGACTCTCGACGGCTCGGTCATGGGTGCGGACTGTAGCGAAGCGTGCTTCACGTCCCGGAAGCCGCGACGTGGGCGGAGCTGGGAAGGTCGAGCGGACGTGAGGCGCCGAGAGGCGACCTCACGGCCCGATCGGGGAGCGACCGACCGGCGCGGGAGCGACCGAAACGGCGGTTCTTGGCCCGGTCCGCGCCGCTCCCTAATGTCGCCTGCCAGTGGTGCACGCCGACCCGCCTCCCGACGCCGACACCGCGCCGAGAGGACGCGTGGCGGTCGCGTTGGTGGCCGGCGCCGCCCTGGCGTGGCTCGCGTCGCAGATCCTCGGCGAGTACGAGTTCGAAGGGTGGTTGCCCGTGGTCGCCGGCCCCGTGGTGGGTCTGCTCGTCGCCGAGACGGTGGTGACCGTCGGCCGCTGGCGCGACCCGGCCATCGCAGTGTTCTGTGCCTCGGCGAGCGCTCTCTCGCTCGTCTGGGCGGGGCACATCGATGCCGGGGTCGAGGACGTCACGTCGCTGGTCTGGGTGGCGGCGGTCCTCGGAGCGGTGACGGCCTACCTCAGGGTGCAACCCGCGGTGGTCACAGGACGATTTCGGCGATGACGCCGCAGGCGGCGTCGACGATGACGAGCACGGGCCCGTCAGGAGCGTCGATCACCGCATAGCTCACCGGTTCTCCGCCGAGTCGGCCCGATCCGCTCAGCATCGTGGGTCCGGGCAGCCCGACGAGTGCACCCGGAGCCGCACAGTCGACATCGAACTCGGCTGACGGTTCGGGCGAGCCGGGCCGCTCCGACGAGGGCACGGGTGCCCCGGTGGCCGGAATCGACGTCTCGGAGCGCTGCTCCAGCTCGGTTCGGACCTGCCCCTCGAACTCGGCGGCATCGGCGGCGTCGATGGTCTCGGCGGAGCGGGTGCCGGGGTCGGCGTCGGCCGCGGGTTGGTCGGCCGCGGGTTGGTCGGCCGCGGGTTCGGCCGACGCATCGGCTGCCCCGCTCTCGTTCTCGGCGAACTCCTCGGCTGCGGTCTCGGCGGGGTCGGCGTCGTCGGCGGCATCGAGGCTCGCCGCAGCGGTGTCGGTGCTGCTGTCGGAGTCGTCGAGGCCACGGATCGCCACGGCGCCCAACGCGACGAGCACGACGACGGCGGCCGCGGCGAGGAGCGGACCGAACCTCCGACTCCGCGCGGCCCGACGCGCCGACAGTTCGTCGACGGGTGGCGCGACCACGCCCGCGCCGGTCGTCGCCAGGTGCTCGAGCGCGGCATCGACGGCCTGATCGACCAGTCCGGCAGGAGGCGGGGTGGCGACACCGACGGCGTCGCTGATCGCGGTCAGCTGTTCGAGGCGTGCCTGCAGCGCCGGATCGGACCGCACCCGGGCGATCTCGCCCTCGGTCGCCTCGCCGTCGAGGACGGCCGAGAGCAGTTCGTCGTCGCTGGTGGGGGGAGTGGGTCCGGTCATGGGGTGGGAGTCAGGGGGTGGGAGTCAGGGGGTGGGAGTCGGGGGTGGGAGTCAGGGGGTGGGAGTCAGGGGGTGGGAGTCAGGGGTCGGACGCAGGTTCAGGACTCGGGGTTCAGACGATCTGAGGTGGGGTGCCGGTTCCCGGCGAGGCGGGTCGATTGTTCGAGCCGCCCCCGTGCCCGGGCGATGCGGCTGCGGACGGTGCCGGGCGGGAGCTCGAGCGTCTCGGCGATCTCGGCGTAGTCCATGCCGACCAGGTCGCGGAGGACCAGCGGAGCACGGAACTCCTCGGGAAGCTGGGCCAGGGCCGCGTCGAGGTCAAGCCGGTCGGTGACGGCATCGTCGACCCGACGATCGACCGTCGCACTCATGGTGGACACCGGCGAGAGCGCCGCAGACTCGTGCTCGGGGAGGCCGTGATCGGGTCGGCGCTTGCGTCGCCGGAGCTCGTCGAGGCAGGCGTTGGTGGCCACCCGGTAGGCCCAGGTCGTGAACGACGCTCGGCCGTCGTAGCGGGGGAGTCCCTTCACGATGGCGATCATGGCCTCCTGGCTGGCGTCGGCGGCGTCGGCGTCGTTGCCGGCCAGCTTGCGGCACACGGCGTAGACGAGATCGAAGTGCCGACGCAGGAGCGCGTCAGCCGACGCGCGATCGCCGGCCTGGGCCGCTTCGATCAGGGCGTCGTCGCTCGTGGCCGGGGTGATGGAGAGAGGTTACGTCTGCGCCCCGGCGGGCCCGGGGCAGGACCGGTCGCCTGGATCAGGTCCCGGTCGCCCGGAACTCGGCGAGCTCGAATCGGTTGTCGCGCGACCCGTCGCCGCGGTCGGTGATCCACACGAGGACGGCGCCGGCCTGACGGCCGTCGGTGTTCACGGTGGTCGTGCCGGCCGCGATCGATTCGAACACGGCGACCGGGTCGCCCCAGTCGGCGAAGTTCGCCTGGGGCGAGTTGGCGAGGTAGAGCTCACCCGACCAGTCGTTGGTGGCGCTGACGAGCGTGAGCTCGTCGAGGGAGTGCTCGCCGTCCAGTTCGATCACGATGCCGACGCCGTCCTTGAGCAGGGTGATGTCGCGGTTGGTGTAGCCCTCGGTCTGCCAGAACGTGGCTTCGTCGCCGTCGATGGCGTCGCCGGCGCGGTTGTCGAACTCGCGACCGTCGCCCAGCGGGTCGAACGCGGTGGCGACGACGAGCTGGAGGGCGACCGGATCGGCACCGTCGTCGCCGCCCGGCACCACCCGTTCGATGAGCTCGCGACCGGCGTCGGTTCGGCCGAACAAGACGCTGGCGGTCCCCAGGGCCACGGCGATGAGCACCAGCAGCATCGCGGGCAGGAGCCAGCTCCGCTCACGTCGCACGAAGGACTGCTCGGGATCCACGTAGCCGATCAGATCGACATCGGCCGGCTCGGCGATGGTCGCCTCGTGGGCGTTGGCCGTCGCCTGGAGGGCGGCGCGGAAGTCGCTGGCGAACTGGTAGCGATGGTCGGGCTCGCGTGCCATGGCCCGCATCACCACGTCGTCGAGGGGCGGCGGGACCGTCGGCAGGATCTGCCGGGGCCGGGGCGGGTCGACGGTCAGCCGTGCCAACGCGGTCTCGGCCGAGGTGCTTCCGTCGAAGGGTGGGCGACCGCAGAGCATCTCGTAGAGCACGACGCCGACCGAGTAGAGATCGGTGCGAGGGTCGACCGGTCCGGACCGCACCTGCTCGGGCGCCAGGTACTTGGCCGTGCCGACCATCATGTTGTCTGCGGTCAGATCACTGTCGGCGTCGAGCTTGGCGATGCCGAAGTCGGCGACCTTGGCCCGCCCGTCGGGCAGGATGAGGATGTTGGCCGGCTTGATGTCTCGATGCACCATGCCCTGGCGGTGGGCGGCCTCGAGCGCGTCGAGGATCTGGGTGGTGAATCCGGTGGCGTCGGCGGGGTCGAGGACGGGCTTCTCGTCGAGCAGGGCGCGCAACGTGTCGCCCTCGACGAGCTCCATCACGATCGCATCGAGGTCACCGAACTGGCACGTGTCGTAGATGGCGACGATCGATGGGTGTGACAGCCGCGCGGCGGCGATCGCCTCCTGGCGGAATCGTGCCCCGAAGGTCGAGTCGTCGGCGAGGTGGGCGTGCAGGAGCTTGACGGCCACCGGGCGTTGCAGGATCTCGTCGACGGCTCGCCAGACCTGTGCCATGCCGCCCGACGCCAGGATGCGTTCGAGCCGGTAGCGACCGGCCACGAGCGTGCCGGGTTGCGGGCCACTCATCGGTGGTGGCGGGTACTGGACGTCGTCGGTCACCGTCGGCTCACCGTGGCTCGGCAGGCGGAGGGCACGCTGGGAGGGTAGTTGGAGCGCTGGGTGGCGTTCCCTCGCGGCCGGAGTCAGGCCGGATCGAACCAGGTGACCCCGATGACCCCGGGCCCACCGTGGGTGCCGATGACCGCGCCGATGGTGCCGGTGCGAATGTCATCGACGTCGAAGCGGTCGGACAGCAGCTCGAGCATCACGTCGGCGTCGTCGGCGAGTCCGTCGTACACGCAGACGTCCTGTGCCTCGGGCGATGCGAACACCTTGTCGCGGAGCATCTCGAGTGCCTTCTTGCGGGTCCGCGGCTTGCCTGCTTCCTGCACCTCACCCGAGGAGATGTCGATCACCGGCTTGATGGACAGCAGCCCGCCGAGCAGCGCCTGGGCACCGCCGATGCGCCCGCCCTTCTTGAGGTTGTCGAGGGTGTTGAGCGCGCCGTAGACCTTCGTCCGGGTCGAGAGGTCGGCGATGAGGGCGACGACGTCGGACGCCGGCTTGCCTTCGGCGCTCAGCTCTGCGGCTCGGAGGAGCTGGCTCCCGAGACCAGCGGTGATCGACCTCGAGTCGACGACCGAGATGTTCAGGTCGCCGGCGAGGCCGCGTGCCGCGTTCTCGGCCGATTGCATGGTCGCCGACAGCTTCGAGGACAGGTTGACGCAGACGATCTCGGTGGCGCCCCGCTCGGCCTGGGCGCGGAACGCCTCTTCGAACTTGCCGGGCGAGGGTGCCGCGGTCTCGGGGAAGACGTCGGCGGACGCCATCTTCTCGTAGAACGCCTGCGAGCTGAGCTCGGTGCGGTCCTCGTACTCCTCGTCACCGAAGCGGATCGACAGAGGAACGATCGAGATGCCGTGGGCGGCTGCTTCCTCGTCGGTCAGGTCGCAAGCGCTGTCGGTGACGATGCCTACGTCGGCCATCGGGTGGTTCCTCCGGGGTCGGTTCCAGGAACCGATGGTAGTCGCGGCGCACGAAGCGTCAGGCGGGTGACACCTCGGGGCCGGATGGTCGGTCGTCGGTGCGCCGTTCCACGAGTCGCCGGTCGCGTCGGCCGCTCCGCCAGTCACGGAGCCACCACAGCACGAGGATGACGAGGGCACCGACCGACAAGAAGATGCCGACCCCCGAGACCGCCGTCGACCGGATCGTCACTCGGGTCGCGGCCAGTTCGACGGCACCGTCGGGCGAGCTCACGTCGATGCGCAGCGGGAAGGACCCCGAGACCCGGGTGTTGACGGCCACGTCGATGCGGGTGATCTGCTCGACCAGGGTGAGCTCGAGGACTTCGCCGTCGGGGAACTCGAGGCGCTCGCTGTCGAGGGTCACCACGACATCGAGCGGGGCACCACTGTCGTTGCGGAGCGTGAGCGGCACGCTCCCGGTGCGGGCGGTCAGGGTGATGGTGCGAGCGTCGGAGATGGTGACCGCCCCCATCTGGGCCGTGACGGCGTCGCGGACGGTGGCGACGTAGGCGCGCCGCGCGGCGACGGTGAGGCCACGTGTGGCACCGATGGCGAGCAGGCGCTCGTACTGGGCGGCCTCGTCGGCCGGTGTGGTGGTCATCGTCGCGTAGCTGCCCAGCAGCGCACGGGTCTCGCGGAGGTCCCGGGCGTAGACCGACAGGTCGTCGGGCGGCTCGGGTGTGAGCTCGGTTTCGACGCCCGGCAACGGCTCCACCTGACCGAAGAACTGATCGAGGGTCACCGGTGTCACGAGCGAGTTCGGCGTCGACAGCGCATCGAGCAGCACCTCGAGCGACGCGATGGGTGGGATCGCCCCGTCGGGGGGCCGGATCACCACGCCGCGGCTGGTCGAGGGCTCCTCGAGGCTCAGGACGGCCAGTTCGGCCAGCACCGTGTGGCCCGAGAGCTCGGGATCGTCGGCGTCGAGCAACCGGAACCCGAGGACCGGGTCGGCCTTGGCGGCGATCGGCGACGGTCCGGGGATCGGGATGGCGAAGGTCCGGGTCAGCGAGAGTCCGTTGGTCTCGTCGATCGGCGCCACCCGGCCCTCGTCGACGACGAAGAACGCTCGTCCCCGCTGCGTCAGTGCTTCCGCGGCCTCCGGGTCGAGGCTCGGCTCGGCGAGCCACACGCTGCGGTCGGGCTCGACGCCGAGCTCGGTGCGCAGGACCCGTTCGCCGTCGGTGAGTTGCCGGCCGAGCTCGTCGCTCAGGCCGGCTGCGAGCATGCCGGCGACGTCGACGTCGACGAAGGGCAGGGCAACGGTCTGGCGGCCCGGCACCGCTTCCCGCAGTGCCAGGAGCGCCGCGTTGGCGTTCGGGTCGTCCGATCCGGCCAGTGCCTCCACCGTCTCGGGGCGGGCCGCGATCGAGATCGGGACGTCGGGGTTGGCGGCGAGCACCTCGATCGAGCGGGCCAGGGTTCGGGTCTCGTCGGTCGACAACTGATCGGCTCCGTCGGGTGCGGTCGCCGGATCGAGCCCGATCTCGGTCACCAGGGCCACGGCGATCGGTCGCGGGTCCTCGCTCGCCTCGGGCAACAGGATCAGGTGGGTCACGAGCCCACCGATCCGGACGCCCTGTGCGTCGAAGATGCGTACCTCGACGGGGTAGACCCCCTCGCGCGTGAGTCGAGCTTGTCCGGCACCTCGTCCGAGCTGGACCTCGAAGCCGGCCTGTCCGTCGGCGAAGCCCTCGATCTCGCTCAGCGGACGCGGGTCGAGCGAGAAGCGGGTCGACCGGAGGCGGTCGCCGGTGACGGACAGGGCGAACTCCGAGCGGCTCAGCACGCGATCGCGGACCACCACCTCGATTCGGGCGTCGGTGGGGACGTCGTCGACGTCGAGCAGGAGCTCGAACCGACCTCCGGGCTCGACGAATGCCGTCTGATCGATGAGGTCGACGGCCACGACGGGATCTGCGGGTTGAGCGGCCGCCGCCGGGTGGACCGTGGCGAGCATCGATCCGAGGCAGGCGAGGGTGACCGCGAGTCGGCCGCGACGAGCGAGCGCCATCAACGCGCCGTCAGGTCGAAGAACAGCACGGCCAGCCCGCGGAGGCGGCGCTGGAATCCGAGTCGCTCGTAGAGCGAGAGCGCCCGTTCGTTGTCGTCCTGGGTGTTGACCAGGACCTCGCTCACGCGCCAGCGCCGGAGCCAGCGCAGCCCGTCGAGCACCATGCCCGCTCCGATTCCCCGACCGGCCTGGTCGGGATGCACGGCGAGTCGTTGGAGGTAGCCACGCTGGTTGGCCCGCCCCCACACGGCGTACCCGTGGATCGGTTCGCCCGCCACTCGGTGACGGTGGCTCGGGGTCGCGTCGAGGGCTTCGCCCAGCCCGTCGACGTCGAGTCGCCAGAAGGGTGGAAACGTCACCTGGTCGACCGCGATGACCGCGTCGCGGTCGCTGCGGCGGGCTCGCCGTGTCGGGATCGGTGGGACGTTCGGAAGCTCGTGGAGATCGTGGGTCAGGAGGTGCAGTCGGTGGTGGACCTCGAACCCGCGGCGCAGGAACGTCGCCTGTTCCTGCGTGGCGAGGGCCGGCGTGACGGCTCGGTGGTAGCCCCGAGCGCGGAGTTCGTCGAGTGCTCGATCGACCGCTGCCAACGACGGCGGCCGGTTGGCCCCGATCGGGGCCACGAGACCCCAGCCGTCGGTCGACCTCCACGGACCGACGCGGATGCGCTCGGGTCCGAGGCGCACGACGTCGGAAGAGGTCACCTCTTCACGATAGGAGTCCGGCCGGACAAGGTGGTGGCGACGGGTGGCGACGGCTGGCTCGGGGGCGTCCGACCTGACCCGGGTTCGCCGGGAGTACCCTCCGGCTGGTGTCGGTGCTGCTGGTCACTCATCCGCGCTTCGCCGAACACATCGCCGCGCGGGGGCATCCCGAACGACCGGCCCGCCTCGAGGCGGTGCTCGGTGGTCTCCGGCATCCCGACCTCGCCGAGGCCATCCAGTCCACGGCGGCCGAGCCTGCCTCGTTCGAGGCGGTCGATGCGGTGCACCCGCCGCCGCATCGCCGGCTCATCGAGGAGCTCAGTGCGCACGGCGGTGGGCCGATCGACCCGGACACCGGGACCAACGAGCACAGCTACGAGGCGGCCTTGCTCGCAGCTGGGGCCGGGCCCACGGCAGTCGCTGCGCTCGACGCGGGCCTCGCCGACGCGGCGTTCTGCGCGGTTCGCCCCCCGGGGCACCACGCCACCGCCGACCAGGCGATGGGCTTCTGCCTGTTCAACAACGTCGCCGTCGCAGCACGTTCGCTCACGGCCCGGGGTGAGCGGGTGCTCGTCGTCGACTACGACGCTCACCACGGGAACGGCACCCAGGACATCTTCTACGCCGACCCCTCGGTCGCCTACGTGTCGTTGCACCAGTACCCCCTCTATCCCGGGTCGGGTGCGTTCGACGAGACCGGAGTCGGGGCGGGGATCGGGGCGACGCTCAACGTGCCGTTCCCGGCCGGTGCCACCGGCGATCACTACCGGTCGGCGTTCGACCACCTCATCGCTCCGCTGGCCGAGACCTTCGACCCCACCTGGCTGATCATCTCGGCCGGTTTCGACGCCCATAGGGCCGACCCGCTCACCGGACTCGGGCTCTCGTCGGGCGACTTCGCCGACCTCACCGCCGACCTGGTCGGGTTGGTGCCCGCCGGCCGGAGGTTGGCGTTCCTCGAAGGGGGCTACGACCTGGACGCACTCCAGACGTCGAGCGCTGCATGTGTCGGTGCCCTCGCCGGGGTACGGATCGCCCCCGAACCCCCGACGAGCGACGGCCCCGGCGCGCACGTCGTCGCGGCCGCACTCGAGACGCACCGCCGCCGATCCGAAGTGGAGACCCGATGAACTTCGAAGAGATCCTGCAGCACCTGGTGTCGGTGGAGGGCACCGACGTGCACCTCAAGGTCGGGTCGGTGCCCCACGTCCGGGTGGGTGGGCTCCTCCAGGCCACGTCCTTTCCCGAACCGAGCTCCGAAGGGATGGAGGCCCTCACCCGACAGCTGCTGGATGACGACGCCCGGGCCTCACTGCACGAGCACGGGAGCTTCGATCTCGTGCACAGCGTTCCCGGTCTCGGCCGGTTCCGGGTCAACCTCTATCAACAGCGGGGCTCGGTGGCGTGCGCCGTGCGGCGGGTCGTCCCCGGCATCCCGTCGCTCGACGAACTCCAGCTGCCGCCCAGCCTCGCGAAGCTGGCCGAGACCGAGCGAGGCCTCGTGGTCCTGGCCGGGCCCTCCGGGTCGGGCACCACCACCACGGCGGCGGCGATGGTCGACGTCATCAACCGCGAGCGCTCGGTCCACATCGCCACGATCGAGAACCCGATCGAGGTGCTCCACGCCGACAAGAAGGGCATCGTCAGCCAGCGCGAGATCGGAACCGACGCACCGTCGATGGCCGAGGCGATCGAGGACTGCCTCAGGCAGGACCCCGACGTCATCTTCATCGGCGAGTTGCCCGACGCTGCCTCGATCCGGGCGGCGCTGGCCTCGGCCGAGACGGGCAAGCTGGTGATCGTCGTGATGCGATCGACCTCGTCGATCGAGACGATCGACCGGCTCATCCAGGCCTTCCCGCTGGCCGAGCAACGCCAGGTCCGGGTGACGCTGTCGCGCAACCTGTCGGGCATCGTTTCCCAGCGCCTGCTCGATCGGGCCGACGGCACCGGCCGGGTCGCCGCGGCCGAGGTCTTCATCGGCACCGCCAAGTCGCTGGCCTGCGTGAGCGACCCCGAGCGCATCGACGAGTTGCCGAAGATCCTCGACGAGGGCCGCTACTCGGGCATGCAGACCTTCGACCAGGGTGTCCTCGACCTCTACCGCGACGGCCTCATCACCATCGAGGAGGCGATGGGGGTCGTGCACGATGAGGAGGAGTTCCGGATCCACATCGAACGCGGTGGCTACGGCATCTGACGCGTGGGCCTTCGGCCCCCTGCTCGTGGCCACCGACCGGCTGGCGCGGCCGTTCCTCGCTGCCGGCCACCAGCTCCACCTCGTCGGCGGGTCGGTGCGCGATGCCCTGCTCGGTGAGGACGCCCGTGGCGATCTCGACCTGACCACCGACGCCCGCCCCGAGCAGACCCTCGCGATCGTGCGGACCCTGACCGAGGTGGTCTGGACCCAGGGCGAACGGTTCGGAACGATCGGCGCCGAGATCGACGGTCGCCCGTTCGAGATCACGACCCACCGAACCGAGCGCTACGACTCGGGCTCCCGCAAGCCCGAGGTGGAGTTCGCCGATGCGCTCGAGGAGGACCTGGCCCGACGCGACTTCACCATCAACGCCATGGCGGTCGCGGTGCCCGGTGGCGAGCTGGTCGATCCGTACGGGGGTCGATCCGATCTGGCGGCGCAGGTGCTTCGCACCCCGCTGTCTCCGGAGATCTCCTTCGTGGACGACCCGTTGCGCATGCTGCGGGCCGGTCGGTTCATCGCCCGCTTCGACCTGCGAGCCACCGACGATCTGGTGGCGGCGGCTCGCGAACACGCCGGCCGGCTCGACATCGTCTCGGTGGAGCGCACGCTCGACGAGGTGACCAAGCTGCTCGGAACCGAGCGTCCCTCGCTGGGTGTTCGGTTCCTCGCCGAGACCGGGGTGCTGGGCCGTGCCGTGCCCGAGGCCGACCCGGACGCGCCCCTCGATGAGCTGGACGCAGACGTGGGTCTTCGACTGGCCGCCTGGTTCGTCGCCGTCGATCCTGACGTGGTCGAGCGGCGGCTCCGGCGGCTCAGGGCGAGCAACGACCTGGTTCGTGCGGTGCGGCGCCTGGTCGAGGCGGTCGCCTCGTTGCCCGAGGATCCCGATCCGCCGTCGGCCCGGCGCTGGGTGGCGCTCGGCCCGGAGTGGCGACAGGCCCTCGCGCTGGCGGTGGTCGTGGGTGCCGACCGAGCAGCGCTGCTGCGCACCGTGATCGACTCGTTGGCCGAGCGCGAGGACCTCGATGATCAGACCCTCCCGATCGACGGGGACGACGTGATGGCCGAGTTGTCGATTCCGAGTGGCCCCGGCGTCGGGGAGGCCCTGATGCGGCTCCGGGAGCACCGGTACGACGTGGGACCGCTCACTCGCACCGAAGCGATCGAGTTCCTTCGGAGCCGCTGAGGGCCGAACTCGGCTCGCATGACGTGCCGGCTCGGACGACGCGCCGGTCGCATGATGTGCCGGCTCGCATGATGTGCCGGCTCGCATGATGTGCCGGCTCGCATGATGTGCCGGCTCGCATGATGTGATCGTGTCAGCCATGATTCACCGGTGCAGGAAGTGGCGATCCACGCCCGCGATCCGCTGCAGTTCGCAGAGATCATCGGCCCCGAGCGCGCCGACGCACTCGCGGTGGTCGCCGCGAGCCAGGCCCTTCGGAAGCTCGACGGCCGGGCGGTGATCAACGTCAACTCGACCGCCGCCGGCGGTGGGGTGGCGGAGATGCTGCACGTCCTGCTCGGGTACGTCCGTGGCGTCGGGATCGACACCCGTTGGTTCGTCATCGACGCGAACGAGGAGTTCTTCGCCCTGACGAAGAGGATCCACAATCACCTCTACGGCGGCCTCGGTGACGGAGGCCCGTTGGGCGACGACGAGCACCGTCTCTACGAGCGATCGCTCCGCCCCAGCACCGACGACCTGGCCGGCATCGTCCGTCCCGGCGACATCGTCGTCCTCCACGACCCCCAGACCGCCGGGCTCGCCGAGCATGCCCGTCGCATCGGGTGTCACGTCGTCTGGCGGTCGCACGTCGGCCTCGACGAACAGAACGACCACAGTCGAGAGGGGTGGGAGTTCCTTCGCCGATACCTCGAACCGCACGTCGACCACTACGTCTTCACCGACGCCCGATTCCCGCCCGCGTGGGTGCCCGAGGACCGGTGCTCGATCGTCTGGCCGTCGATCGATCCGTTCGCGCCCAAGAACCAGGAACTGTCGCCGTCGACCGTCGAAGCGATCCTCACCCACGTCGGCGTGCTCGCCGGGCGCGACGGCGACACCGGATTCGTGCGGATGGACGGGTCGCCCGGTCGGGTCGAACGATTCTGCGATGTCGTTCGGACCGGTCCGTCACCCGCGCCGGACGTGCCGATCATCGCCCAGATCTCGCGCTGGGACGCCATGAAGGACATGGGTGGGGTGATGCGTGCGTTCGCCGACCACGTCGATTCGGGCCGCGACGCACATCTGGTGCTGGCCGGCCCGGTCGTGTCGGCGGTGGCCGACGACCCCGAGGGTGCCGAGGTGCTCCGGGACTGCTGGCAGCAGTGGCGCTCGTTGCCCCACGCCGTGCGGCGGCGGGTGCAGCTCGTCTGTCTGCCCATGCACGACCTGGAGGAGAACGCGGCCATCGTCAACGCCCTGCAGCGTCACGCGACCATCGTCACCCAGAAGAGCCTGGCCGAGGGCTTCGGCCTCACCGTGGCCGAAGCGATGTTGAAGGGCCGGCCGGTCGTCGCGAGTGCGGTGGGAGGCATCGTCGATCAGATCGTCGACGGCGAGACGGGCCGGCTCGTCGATGACCCCACGGACCTCGAAGGCTTCGGGACCGCACTGTGTGCGATCCTCGACGACCACGGTCTGCAGATCCGACTCGGCGAGGGCGCTCGCCGTCGAGCCGTCGACGTGCATCTCGGCGACACCCACCTGGAGAGCTGGGTCGGCGTCGTCGGCGCCGTGCTGGGCGACGGCGATCGCACGCGCTGAGGTCGGCGGGTCGCCGACGGAATCGACCCGGGTCAGATGCCTTGCTTGCGGGCCCGGATGATGAGGGTCGGCGGGACCAGCTGTTGGCGGGGAACCGGTTCGAGGATGGTGTCGACCCGGAAGTTCGCGCGCCCGAGTGAGGTGAACAGTGACCCGATCGTGCGCGGGTGGTCGATCTCGAGCTGACCGTCCTCGTTGCGGCTGATGGGCCGAGGATCGTCGTACGAGCGGTGGACCCGAGCGCGGTCGTCGAGGTCGACGATGGCCGCCACGGGGTGCTCGAGCGAGAAGACCATCGGCTGCTCGGGCTTCAGGCAACGGTCGACCTGACGGAACACCCGGTCGATGTCCTCGATGGCTCCGAAGCCATAGACGCTCAGGGCGGCGTCGATGGTGTCGGCGCGGATGAACGCCAACTCGGCCAGTGGTGCGTGGTGCAGCTCGAGCCGGATCTCGGCCGCGTCGGCGGCGGCGCGGGCGGCCGACAGCTGGGCGGTCGAGGCGTCGACGGCGATGACCTTGGCGCCCTGGCGAGCCAGGGCGATGGCGGCGGATCCGGCGCCACAGCCGAGGACCAGGATGCGTTTGCCGGCGACGTCTCCGAGAAGTCGGAGCTCGGCTTCGGTGGGAATCCCGGGCCCGTATTCGACCACTTCGGTCGAGAGGTCGGCACCGGCGGGGTGGGCAGCGGAGAAGCGGGGCACGTCCTCATCTTGGCCCACTCGGCGGGGCGGTTCCGGCAATCGCGCGGGACCGGTCCCTGCGACCCACGTCCGCGTGGCGATCGCCGCTGCCGGAGATGCCAGACTTCTCGATGTGCGAATCGCAACGTTCAACATCCAGCACGGCGCAACCGCTGCCGGCGGCACCGGAACGCTCGACGGCCTGATCGACGCCTGCCGTGGCCTCGATGCCGATCTGCTCGCCCTGCAAGAAGTCGATCGGGGGGTCGAACGGACCGGTCGGGTCGACCAGGCGGCCGAGATCGCCGGCGCGCTCGGCATGACCTACACCTTCGGCACCACCCGGCGAATCGACGGAGGCGACTACGGCAACGCCCTCCTCGTGCGGGGTGACCTCGCCGAGGTCCGCGTGATCGGGCTGGAGCGACGCTTCCGGACCGAGCCGCGGTGCCTGGTGACCGCGACCGCAACCATCGGCGGCGACGCCTACTCGGTCGGGGTCACCCACCTCGCGGTCGACAACGCGCTCGCCCACCATCAGCTGATCCAGACGATCGACACGATGGCCGCCACGCCGGCCCCCCGGGTGATCGCCGGCGATTTCAATCTCCACCCCGACGAGGTCCTCCCGACCACCACGGCCGAGGGGTACGAACTGGTGCTGACCGCCCCGACGTTCCCCAACCTCGACCCGGTCGTCCAGATCGACTACGTCGCGCTGCTCGGCCTCGAGGTCAAGGACGTCGATGTCGCGTCCACCGCGGTCAGCGATCATCGGGCCCTGGTGGTCGACGTGGCGCCGACCTGAGAGTCGGTACGGTGGTGACCGGTGAGCTTTCGCCCTCAGACCATCAACGGAGCGGCCGCGGCCGACGGCCTGGGCGGCACGGTCGACTTCCGTCTGGCTCGCCAGTCGCTGATCAACGAGTACCGGAAGGGCCGTCTCGCCCAGCACGAGCTGTGTGACGCTCATCCCGAGTTGATGCGGGCCGCTCGCGAGGTGAGTGCGCCCACCAAGATGGCGTGTCCGATCTGTGAGGACGATCACATCGTGTTGGTCACCTACGTCTTCGGCCCACGTCTGCCCAAGCACGGTCGGTGCATCACCTCGCGCGGCGAGCTCCAGAAGATCGCGTCGCGTCGCGGCCAGTTCAGCGGCTACGTGGTCGAGGTGTGTCCGTCCTGTTCGTGGAACCACCTGGCCCGGACGTTTCCGCTGGGGCATCACTGATCTCGTGGGGCCCGGGCCCCGAAGGCAATCTTGGTGCCGGCACCGATAACCTTTCCGGGTTCGCATCCGGCGGTTGGCCTCCGGACCCGAACGCCGATCCACCCCCATGCCTCCCTCGCGCCCGAAATCCGCCAAGAAGGGCCGCCGCCCCACGCGGTCGAAACGGAACGTCCTGTGGCGCTTCCGCCGCTCGCTGTTCCTCGCGGGACTGCTGGTGGTGGCCGGGTTCGCCGGCGCTGGGTTCGTGCTCAGCCAGGTCGAGCTGCCGCCCGAGACGCCTCTGCGCCAGACGACGTTCGTGTGCGCCGCCGACGTGAACACCGGCTGCAACGAGAGCAACGCCATGGCGAGCCTCTCGGCCGAGGAGGACCGGATCAACGTCACCCTCGATGAGGTCTCCCCCCGGCTCATCGAGGCGATCGTCGCTGCCGAAGACCGCGACTTCTTCAGCCACCAGGGCATCGACCCGATCGGGATCACCCGAGCCGCGCTGTCCGACTTTCGTGGGAGCGAGTCACAACAGGGCGGCTCGACCATCACCCAGCAGTACGTCAAGAACGTCTACCTGACCTCCGAGCGGACCATCACCCGCAAGCTCAAGGAAGCCGTGCTGGCGGTCAAGCTCGAACGCGAGCTCGAAAAGGACGAGATCCTCGAGCGGTACCTCAACACGATCTACTTCGGGCGCGGCGCCTACGGCGTGCAGGCTGCGTCGCGCGCCTACTTCAACCGCGATGCCTCCGATCTCGAGCTCTATCAGGCCGCCTACCTGGCCGGGCTCATCCGAGCGCCCGAGTCAGCGGACGCGAGCCGTGATCCCGACACCGCGACGTTCCGGCGGCGCACCGTGCTGAACGCCATGCTCGAAGAGGGCTACATCGACCAGGCCGCGTACGACCAGGCCGACGCCCTCGAGTGGAACGAGCTCACCGTCATCGAACGCACCCCGCGCGAGGGCCTCGGCCAGGTGAACGGGTCGGAGTTCGGGTCGGAGTACTTCGTCGAGTACGTGCGTCAGCAGTTGATCGCCGAATACGGCGAGGACGTGGTCTACGGGGGCGGGCTGCGCGTCTACACGACCATCGACCTCGGGATGCAGGAAGACGCCTACCGCGCGGTCACCGAGACGCTCGACGAGGAGGACGACCCTGCCGGCTCGGTCGTGGCCGTCGACAGCAACGGGTTCATCAAGGCCATGGTGGGCGGCACCAACTTCGCCGACAACGAGGTCAACCTCGCCCTCGGGGTCGAAGGCGGGGGGTCCGGACGGCAGCCGGGCTCGTCGTTCAAGCCGTTGGTGCTCGCCGAAGCGCTCCGCGAGGACATCTCCCCGGAGTCGAAGTTCAACTCGCCGGCGTCCATCACGCTTCCCGACGCCAACGCCGGCGAGGACTGGAAGGTGCGGAACTACGGCGGGAGCGAGCAGGGTGTGCTCGATCTGATCGAGGCCACACGCGTGTCGTCGAACACGGTCTACGCGCAGTTGATGCTCGAGGTCGGTGCCGCCGACGTGGTCGATCTCGCCGACCAGCTGGGCATCGAGGCCGAGTTGCCCGAGGTCAACTCGCTGGTCCTGGGCGCAGGCGAGGTGTCGGTCCTCGACATGGCCGCGGCGTACAGCACGTTCGCCAACCGTGGAACCGCCAAGGAACCGACCCCGATCGTGCGGGTCGAGCGCATCGCCGACGACGGATCGGTCACGATCCTCAAGAACGTCATCCCCGCCGAGGAGCAGGTCCTCACGGTCGACCAGGCCGACACCCTCAACTGGATCCTCCGCCAGGTCGTGCTCAACGGCACCGGCACCGGCGCCGACATCGGTCGCCCGGCCGCCGGCAAGACCGGGACGACCCAGGACAACCGGGACGCGTGGTTCGTCGGCTACACGCCGAGGCTCACCGCCGCTGTCTGGATGGGCTATCCGGGCGAGCCGGGTGCGGAGCCCCGGTTCATGGACTCGGTCCATGGCCGAGCGGTCACCGGTGGCTCGTTCCCCGCCACCATCTGGCAGAAGTTCATGTCGAACGCGCTCGAAGGCATCGATTCGGGATCGTTCGTGGCCCCGCCGCCGTTCTCGGGCGAGAAGCTGAACTCCGATCTGTCGACGACGACCACCGACCCGTGTGCCGGCCTTCCGACCCCGGCCAACGCCGACGGATCGATCGACTACTCGGATCCGTGTGCCCCTCCCGAGCCGAGCGACCCCTGCGAGGTCGCAACGCCGGTGACGCTCGGTGACGGGTCCCCGGATCCCGACGATCCCTGCGGGCCGCCCGAGACGACCACGACGCAGCCGTCGACGACCTCGAGCAGCGCGCCCCCGGCCAGCTCTTCTTCGAGCAGCTCGTCGAGTTCGAGCAGCAGCTCCAGTTCCTCATCGACCAGCATCCCGGTCCCGCCGTAGGTCCGGCGCCGGCGCGCGTTCAGTCGAGGGGGTCGAGCCCTCCGAAGTCGAGGTCGAGCGGTGGTTCGCCGTCGGGTGCCTCGGCGACGACTTCGGTCTCGGTCTCCGCGTTGCGGCCGTGCACGATCTCGCCCACCACCGTCATGGCCGCGCCCAGCGCCCGCGCTCCGACCGACCGCTCGTGCCGCTTCGGCGCCACGAGCGTGCGGACGCGGGTGCCGGCGTCGTGTTGGCTCATGACGGCCACGGCGTCGGCGGGAGCCTGGTCGACCAGGTGATCGGTCGGGTCCGGGGTCGGGCTGGCGAGCACGACGACCACCCGGTTCTCGTCGACGTCGACCGCACACGTCCACCCTGGGGCGACGAGCTGGTCGGCTTCGAGCTCGGCGAGTCGGGTGAACAGGGCGTCGTCGTAGCGGTGGAGGTCGTCGAGGGAATGGCGAACGGCGCGAGGGTGGACGAGTCCGCGGGCCGCTGCGGGTGTCTGTTCGTCGATCCAGTCGATGTCGTCGGGGCCGAGACCGACGACGCCGACGGCCATCTCGGTCCGGTCGTCGACCTCGATGGGCCAGTCGCCGCCGAACCGATGTCCGAAGCGTTCGACGAGCATCGCGACGTAGTGATCGATGTCGAGCAGTTGGCGGAGCTCGCGTGCCACCCGCTCAGTCTGCCGCGGTCTCGTGCGGGTAGTGGGTGCGGCACGGGAAGCACCACTGCTCGGTCGTCTCGACCCGGACCGTCTTCGCCTCGGTGTCCCAGGCCTCGGGTGTGATGTACAGACGGTGGACCTCGACCAGAGCGTCGTCGGTGGCCCCGCAGGCGTCGCAGGTGGTTGCAGCCATCGGCGAAACGCTACAATGCTCTCACCCGCCGGGAGCCGAAGGGCCCTGGACGGAAATCGAGGAGGCAAGCCATGCCGAAGTCGCTCACCGCGCCCAGCCTGCGGGCTCGCAAGGTGCGAGACGGTCACGATCCGCTCGTGATGGTCACCGCCTACGACGCCCCCGGCGCCCGGATGGCCGCAGAGGCCGGCGTCGATCTGCTCCTCGTCGGCGACTCGCTCGCGATGGTCGTGCTCGGGTACGACGACACCCTCCAGGTGACGACCGACGACATCGCCCACCACACGGCCGCGGTGAGGCGGGGCTTGTCCGGGCTCGCCGATGACGTGGCCCGCCCGTTCGTCGTCGGCGACCTGCCCTGGATGAGCTACCACACGACCACCGACGACGCCGTCCGCAACGCCGCGCATTTGATTCGGGCCGGGGCCCAGTCGGTGAAGCTCGAAGGCGGTCGCAAGCGCCTGCCGATGATCGAAGCCATCGTCGACGCCGAGATCCCGGTGATGGGGCATCTCGGGCTGACCCCGCAGTCCATGCACGCCATGGGTGGGTTCCGCGTGCAGGGCAAGGAACACGGCGCCGCCCTCGAACTGGTCGACGACGCCAAGGCGCTCGAGTCCGCAGGCTGCTTCGCCATCGTGCTCGAAGGAGTTCCTCGTCGGGTCGCACAGATGGTGACGGCTGCGGTCGACGTCCCGACGATCGGCATCGGTGCCGGCGCCGATTGCGACGGTCAGGTGCTGGTGTTCCACGACGTGCTCGGGATCGAGGACCGGATGGCGCCGAAGTTCGTGCGGCGCTACGCCGACGTGAAGTCGGTCGCGGTCGAGGCCCTCTCGGCCTTCGCGGCCGACGTCCGCAGCGGAGCGTTCCCCGACGACGACGAGAGCTACCACCTCGACCTCGACGTCGCCGAGACGCTGCACCTCTACGCCTGACGACGCGAGCGGCACCGCGGGTGGCCGAGCGTCGCGAGTGCCCCGAGAACGTGAGCCATGAGAGGCTGCGTCGGTGAAATCGGAATCGTTGCTCGATGCCCCGGGGTGGGTGGCCGACTGGGTGCCGAACATCGACGACGAACGCAGCCTCGATCGCCTTCGTCGGATGGTGTGGGCCGTGCTGTTGGCGGGACTGCTGGCGTTCGTGGTGCGGGGCGCCGATCAACCGGCCGACCCGTTCGTGCCGAGCGAGGCGACCGAACCGATCGAACCCTCGGACGGGTCGTGAGTCGCTGGCTGCTCGTCGCGGCGCTGTTCGTCGCAGCGTGCACCTCGGGCGAGTCGGCCGATCGAGCGGTCGCCGACGGCCGGACCTCCGAGACCACGGGTGTCTCAGATCTGCCCGTGATCGCTCCGTTCGGACAGGGCGGTGCCGAGTTCACCGCGACCGACGGCACGGTGACCTGTTCGTGTGTCCTGGTCGCCGACACCGCCGTCGAGCGTTCGCAGGGACTGATGAACGTGACCGATCTGCAGGGCTACGCCGGCATGGTGTTCGTGTTCGCCGAAGACGTCGAGTCGCGGTTCACCATGGAGGACACGCCGATGCCGCTCACGATCGGCTGGTTCGGCGGCGACGGTTCGTTGGTGTCGACCGCCGACATGGACCCGTGCCTCGACGGCGGCGAGTGCGTCACCTACGGAGCCGCCGGGCCCTATCGCTTCGCGCTCGAGGTTCCCCAGGGGGAACTCGCCGAGGTGGGTGCGACCGACGGCGCGACGTTCCGACTCGTCGACGAGTGCGATGCGGGAGTCAGTCGTTGACGGTGAGGTCGAGATCGAGGTCGTCGGCGCTGAGTCGTCCGGTCTCGCCGGCCAGCCAGTGGCGGCGGCACAGCAGTTCGTAGCTGACCTCGGTGTCCGAGCCGGTGTCGCCGACCACGACGACGTCGCCGTGGTAGACCTGCTGGCCGTTGACGACGCGTGCGTTCTGGGTGGCTCGGGCACCGCACCAGCAGCGGGCCTCGACCTGGAGCTCCTGGCGCTCGTCGGCCAGCTCCATCAATCGGGCCGAGCCGTCGAACAGGCGGCCGCGGAAGTCGGTGAGCAGGCCGAAGGTGTGGACCGTGGCGGCGAGCTCGTCGACCACCCGGGCGAGCTGCTCGACCTGCGCAGCGGTGTAGAACTGCGCCTCGTCGCACACGAGGAAGTCGATGTCGCCGTGCTGGTCGGCATAGGCCGAGGCGAGCTCGAAGAGGTCGAGCTTCGGGCCGACGTCGACCGCCGTCGCCGACACGCCGAGGCGCGAGCTGACGACGGCGCCGTCGCGGTCGAGCTGGGTGCACAGCAGACCGCGCAGGCCGCGCGAGGCGAGGTTGTGGTGGATCTGCAGGGCAAGGGTGCTCTTGCCCGATCCCATCGTCCCGAAGGAGAACCGCAGCACCGGCATCACCGTCACCGTATGCAAACCTCCGGGAGCCAGCAGGGACCCGCCCAGGATAGGTCCGTGTCACACGGAACGAAAGTGCGCGTGCGAGGGCGACGAGGCACGAGGAGTCCGGCCAGGTGCGGCCTGCGTGGCCGGGGAACGAAAGTGCGCAGGGCGACGAGGCACGAGGAGTCCGGCCAGGTGCGGCCTGCGTGGCCGGGGAACGGGGATAACGTCACACCCCCTGGGCAGACTGTGGATGTGAGTCGAACTCGTCGGTCCCGCTACCATCCCGTGGTCCAAGTTGACACCCTGCCCCGACCGCCGGGGCCCCGGTTCTCACCGGGTCCAGAGGGAGGTGAAGCTCGTTGACACGAGCCTATGAAGTGATGGTCATTCTCGACGGCTCGATCGACGACAACGTCGTGTCGGGAGAGGTCGAGAAGATCGCAGCGCAGGCGGCCGAGTGCGGCGAGATCGCCTCGACCGACGTGTGGGGTCGCCGGGCGTTCGCCTACGAGATCGACCACAAACACGATGGGCACTACGTGGTGTTCGAGGTCCTGGGCGAGCCCGGGTCCCTCGATCCGCTCGACCGTGCCCTTCGTCTCGCGGACGACGTGGTCCGACACAAGATCATCCGCCTTCCCGACTCCGAGGCGGCCCGTCGTGGCCTGCTCGGCGGCGAGGCAACCCCGGCAGCAGCCGGATAGAGGAGACCAGAATCATGCCAGACAACTCCGTCACCGTCGTCGGAAACATCACCCGCGACCCTGAGTTGCGCTTCACCCCGAACGGCACCGCCGTCGCCAACTTCGGGATCGCGTGCAACCGTCGCTGGATGGACCGTTCGACCAACGAGTGGAAGGAAGAGACCTCCTTCTTCAACGTGACCGCGTGGGCCGAGATGGCCGAGAACGCCGGGAACTCGCTCAGCAAGGGCGATCGCATCATCGTCAACGGCCGCCTCGAGCAGCGTTCCTGGGAGACCCAGGAGGGCGACAAGCGCTCGGTGGTCGAGATCCGCGCCGACGAGATCGGCCCCAGCCTTCGTTGGGCCACCGCATCGGTCGAGAAGAACGAACGGCGTGGCCCCGACGGCGGCGGCGCTTCCTCCGGTGGTGGCGGCGGCGCCACCAACCGCGCCGTCCAGAACGCCCCCGACTCGGCCCCGTTCGATCCGGCCGAAGAGCCCTTCTAGGAGACCCCCATGGCCAAACCCCGCCCCAAGAATCCCAAGAAGGACAACGGTCGTCGAGGCAAGAAGAAGACGAGCGTGCTCACCATCGACAAGATCGACTATGTCGACTACAAGGACGTCAACCTGCTGAAGCGGTTCATCTCGGACCGGGCCAAGATCCGTGCCCGTCGGGTGAGCGGCAACGACACCCAGCAGCAGGCCGAGATCGCCCGGGCCATCAAGAACGCCCGCGAGATGGCGCTCATCCCGTACTCGAACCGGGTGACCCAGCAGCGGAGCAACCGTGGCGATCGCGATCGTGGACGCGCCGCGAGCGAGCCGCCGCCCACGCCCTCGGCCCCGCCGCCGAGCGCCCCTGCGGGCGATGTCGACGACGACTTCGTCGCCGATCCGGTCGAGCTGGTGGCTGAGGTCGAGATCGAGACCGTGGTCGAAGCCGCCGACGCCACGACCGAGGAGGCCTGATGAAGGTCGTCCTCCACGCGGACGTCGAACCGGTGGGCAAGCGCGGCGACATCGTCGACGTGGCGCCCGGGTACGCCCGCAACTACCTGGTGCCCAACGGTCTCGCCCAGGTGGCGACCGACGGAGCCCAGGCCCAGGCCGACGCCATGCGTCGCGCCCGCGACATCCGCGACGCCGCCGATCGTGGCGCAGCCGAAGAGGTCGCCTCCAAGCTCGTGCCCCAGGTCATCCGGGTCGCCGCTCGGGCCCACGACGACGGGCAGCTCTACGGGTCGGTCACGGCGGGCGAGATCGCCGAAGCCGTGGTGGCCCAGACGGGGATCGACCTCGAGCGCCGGCAGATCAGCCTCGCCGAACCGATCAAGGAGATCGGCACCCATCTGGTGCCGGCCAAGCTCCACAGCGACGTCGAGTTCCCCATCACCGTCGAAGTCGAGACCGCGTGAGGTCGCCCCGGTGACGATGCGTCACCGGGCTGGCACCCACCCGGTTGTCCACAGCTGTCCACAGGCTTATCCCCTGCCGCGCGCCGCCTTTTCCCGAGGGCTTCCCCAGGGTCATCCTCTCGTTACCCACAGGTCACTTGGGTCAGAGTGGGGCAATGGCCGTTCCCATGTCTGATCGCCCCGTCCCGTCCCGACCGGGCCGGGTGCCGCCGCACGATCTCCAGGCCGAGGAGTCGCTCCTCGGGGCGATGATGCTGTCGAAGGAGGCCATCTCGATCGCGGCCACGATCCTCGGCCCCGACGACTTCTACAAGCCGGCTCACGGGCATGTCTACGACGCCATCTGCAGCCTCGACATCGCCGGCCAGCCGGCCGACCCGATCACGGTGGCCGACGAGTTGCGGCGTCACGACCTGCTCGACATCGTGGGCGGGTTGTCGGCCCTGGTCGACATCCAGGCCACCACGCCGGCCACGACCAACGCGGGTCGCTACGCGCGGATCATCGAGGAGCACTCGCTGCTCCGGCGTCTCATCGGGGTCTCGGGCGAGATCTCCGAGATGGCCTACGGGCACCCCGAGGACGTGTCGAAGGCGGTCGACGAAGCCGAGACCCTGGTCTTCGAGATCTCCGAGCGACGGGTCACCGACTCGATGGTCCGGATCCACGACCTGCTGTCGGACAACCTCGACCGGCTCGAGGCGCTGGTCGAGCGGGGCGACGCCATCACGGGTGTGCCGACGGGCTATCGCGACCTCGACCGCATCCTCGCCGGCCTGCAGCCCAACGCGCTCTACGTGGTCGGTGCCCGGCCGGCGATGGGCAAGTCGGCGTTTGCGCTCGGCATGGCCGCGCACGCGGCCCTCGAGGCCAACATGCCGGTGCTGTTCTTCAGCCTCGAGATGGGGAACCTCGAGCTCAGCCAGCGCATGCTCTGCGCCGAGGCCCAGATCGATTCGACCCGGATCCGCACCGGCAACCTCAACGACGCCGACTGGGACCGCATCTCCAACGCGGTCGGCCGATTGGCCGAAGCTCCCATCTGGCTCGACGACAACCCGAGCCTCACCGTCATGGAGTTGCGGGCGAAGGCCCGGCGGCTCAAGAGCCAGGTCGGCAGCCTCGGCATGATCGTCGTCGACTACCTGCAGCTCATGACCGGCCGGAACTCGGCCGAATCCCGCCAGGTCGAGGTGTCCGAGATGAGCCGTGGCCTCAAGGTGCTCGCCCGCGAGCTCGGCTGCCCGGTGGTTGCCCTGTCGCAGCTGTCCCGTGGTCTGGAGATGCGGGCCGACAAGCGGCCCACCCTCGCCGACCTCCGCGAGTCGGGCGCCCTCGAACAGGATGCCGACGTGGTGATGTTCCTCTACCGCGACGAGATGTATCACCCCGAGTCGCCCGATCGCGGCATGGCCGAGGTCATCATCGCCAAGCACCGCTCGGGCCCGACGGGCAAGGTCAACCTGGCGTTCCGTGAGCACCTGACCCGCTTCGACAACATGGCCAACGTCTGAACCCTGAAGTGCGTCGGGTGCCGGCGCCTGCTGGTCGTCAGCGGAGTCGCAATCTGGGAGGATCGGCCGATGCAGCCGACGGCTGCTTCGAGACCGACAATGGGTCGATCACTGGATCGTCGAGCACGGGAACGGCGATCGCTGGGTCCGGCTCGATGCCCAGCTCGACGACCTCCAGACCGACTGGTTCGACGGCGTGGCGGAGCTCACGCTCAGCGACGATGTGGCCGGTATCACCGAGCGCTATCGAGACGACGCTGCACTGCGGATGAGATGGGCGAGTGCCGTCCTACGTCCCCGAACCCCACGACGTCCACGTCAGGCACCTCGTCTGACCCGCAACTTCCCGGCCGGATGGCCGCGAACCGCACGCACCACCGGGAAGTTGGGCCGACGGCGAGTTCGTCGCGGCCTCAGCCTTCCGATCCGGCCATCGTGGTGCTCGTCGTCGAGGTCGAGGTCGAGGTGGACGTCGACGTCGTCGGTCGGTCGTGGCGGCCGGGTCGTCGTGGTCGTCGTCGTGGTGTGGTGCTGGTCCGCGCACCGGTGTGCAAGCGATGCGGGCCGTCGCTCGCCATGGCGCCTGGACGTTGACACACACCGAGTGGGTCCCGGGCGGCACCGGCACGCGCAGGTCGAAGCCGTGGTCGTCGCCGTACCCGAGGAAAAGGCCACCCAACCCGGGGACCGGCCGATCGGCAACCGACGTGACCACCTTGCCCGCGATCGTTGCCTCGACGGTCGCCGGACCGGCCGTCTGGGGGTCGAGTGCCCAGCCGCGGATCGTGACCGTGCGGTCGGCGTTCGTGACGAACTGGGTCTGCGCTCCGATGGGGGTTCCCGCGACGTCGACGACGCGACACCCGACCTCGGTGTCGAGGCCGCCCCGATCGTCGAGCGCGACGAGGCAGACGTCGTGACGGCCCGGCGGGACCGGCACCGGATCGAAGACGCCGTGGAACGGACCGCCGAGGACGAACGACTCCCATGCGGTCGCCGATGTGTGCGAAGCCGACACCTCGGCAACCGGCGAGCCGTCGACCGTCACCCGCCCGGTGATCGGTGTGGTGTCGTCGGGGTCGGTCACCCAGCCCTTGAGGAGCACGCCCCCCGGCCACGGGACGAGATCTTCGAGCGCGCCGAACGGTGCTCGGTTGTCGACCACCGGGCGAGCGTCGCCCAGCACGACGGGCTCGACGTGGAGTCGTCGCTGACCGCCTCGCTGGTAGCCGATGGCCGGGGTCCAGGCGTGGTAGGCCATCCACACCCGTCCGTCGGGCCCGAGGGTGAAGGACTGCCCGCCGGGCCCGTTGACCCCGGCGGTCGATGCGAGCCAGGGCTGCGCCCGGGTGGCCTTCGTGCACTCACCGAGCGGCGATTCGCAGACGGCGTAGCCGATCGCGTAGCGCGATCCGGTCCACCAGTTGGCCGAGTAGAACAGGAGGTAGCGGCCCCCGGCCCGCACCATGGCGGGATTCTCGACGCCACCTCCCTCCCAGCTCGCCGTGGCCGTGGCGAGGTGGACCGGGCGACCGACGGTGGCCAGGCCGTCGGGGCGGAGCTCGATGCCGAAGATCTGGCGTTCCCGACCGCCCACAGCCTTCCAGTAGAGGTAGGGCCGGCCTTCGTCGGTGAGCACGAACGGGTCGATCATTCCCTGTGGTGAACACCGCACGGGTTCGGCGGCGGGGAGGTAGGGGCCGGTGGCCGCCGGCGCGGTGAACGCCGCAACGCAGTGCACTCCGGCGGTGCGGTGGAGGACGGCGGCATACAGCACCCATCGATCGCCGACCTGTGCGGCCGCCGGCGCCCACGTGAGGTCGGGTGAGCCCCAGGCGGGGAGTGCGGGGGCCGCGTCGATCGGATCGCTCCACGTGGCGAGGTCGACCGAGGTGCGCATGGGCACGTTGCGGCCGTCGGAGTTGGTCGAGAACACGATGTACTCGGTCCCCGACCAGACGATCTGGGGGTCGGGGCCGTCGCCGTGGGCGACCGCGGGACGGAGGCCGAAGTCCGAGCGGATCGGCTCGGCCACGTCGTCGTCGGCCACCCCGTCGATTGCCTCGGGCTCGCGAACGGTGCTCGACCCTCCGGGTTCCGCGCCGACCGATCCGTCGACGGCCCGAGTGTTCGCGGCGTCGGCGAGCGGTGTCTCGACCGGTTCGGCTTCGCCCGGTGGAGCGATCGTGGTCGGCGTCGGGCCAGCCTTCGGTGCCGATTCGGTCGCCCTCGGCCCAGGTGTGGCGACCGAGGCGGCAACGAGCACGGCCATGAGCATCGCAAGCGCGACGAGTCGGGCGTCGGCTCGGCCCAAGGTCGATCGGAGGTGCTCCATGGGGCGGGGTCGCTTCGTCGGTCGCCGGAGCGCTGACTCTAGAGGGGGTTTCGGATGGCGACGATGAGCGCTGAAGGAATTGTTGCCTCGGTGACGAGATTCGCGACGAGCGGTGCGGAACACTTGTGGAAAGACATTTCAATTGTTACGATTCCGTGTCAGCGCCAGTCGCTCCCTCCTGATGACCTCTTCTCCCGCCTCGTCTCCGTCGATCGCCCCGGCTGCGCGCCGCGGGCTCCGACCGCTCGTGGCCGTGCTGGCCGGACTCGCGCTGATCATCACCTCGGCCGTCCCGGTCGGCGCAGCCGGCGACACCAAGGCCGAGCGCGACGAGGTCCGTGAGAAACAGGCCGACGTCGCCAAGGACGTCGACACGCTCAACGCCACGACGAGCGAGGTCAAGAGCGCGCTCGACGCCCTCGACAGTCAGGTGTCCGCCACCGAGGCCAAGCTCGTGGCCGCCCAGTCGGCGTCGGAGGACGCCGCCAAGGCCCTCGACGCGGCCAAGCTGGCCGAGCAGCAGGCCGAACAGGCCGTGGCCGACATGCAGGATGCGGTGAACGAACTGGCGGTGAACGCGTTCGTGGCCCCGCCCGACGGCGGGTTCATCGAGACCCTCCAGTCCGACGATCTCAGCGAGGCCGTGCTCAAGCGGACCTTCATCGACGTGCGCTCCGAGCGGGACTTCGATGCCCTCGATCTGCTCACCAAGGCGCAGAACGACCTCGAGAACGCTCGCTCGATCGCCGAGGACGTGGCCAAGGAAGCCGACGACGCACTTGCTGCCGTCGACGATCGCTTCGCCGAGGTCACCGCCGCTCGAGCCGACCAGGCCAAGGTCGTCGCCGACGTCCAGGCTCGCCTCGACCAGAAGTTGGGTGAAGCCGCGGCGCTCGCCGATCTCGACCAGGAACTGTCGGCCCAGCTCCAGAAGGAGCAGGAAGAGCTCGCGGCTCAGATCAGTGCCCAGAATCGGGCTCGTGAGCAGTCCGCGGCCAGTTCGCCGGCACCGGCCCCGTCGTCTTCGTCGGCTCCCTCCGCTCCGGTGGTCAACATCCCCAGCAGCGGCAGTCTGCGCACCGTTGGCGGCATCACGGTGAGCTCGTCGATCGCCGGCAATCTCGAACGCATGCTCAACGCGGCCCGAGCCGCCGGGCACAACTTCGGCGGTGGCGGCTATCGCAGCTCGCAGGGCCAGATCAACACCCGACGCAACAACTGCGGCACCAGCAACTACGCGATCTACCAGATGTCGCCGTCGCAGTGCCGGCCGCCCACCGCCCGCCCGGGCACCTCGATGCACGAACGAGGCCTTGCCGTCGACTTCACCTACAACGGCAGCCTGATTCGGAGCCGGAGCAACGCTGGTTTCCGGTGGTTGGCCTCGAACGCCGCGTCCTACGGCTTCTACAACCTGCCCTCCGAACCGTGGCACTGGAGCAGCAACGGCAACTGATTGCCGAAAAAAACACGGTTGAACTAGCGCTCTGACCACTTTCCGTGCACAATTGACCACTGATGGTGGTTAGGGAGGATGCGAGGAGGCGGGACAAGCCGCGGGTGAGGCTCGCGACGGCCGTCCTCGGTGCGGTGGGGAGCCTCATCGTCGTCGGTGCCACGGCGCTTTCCGACGGTCATCTCACCCGACCGGGTGCCTTGGTGCTGACCATGACGTCGCTGGTCCTGGTGACCTCGGCCACCGTCCGTCGCACGTCGGTGTCGTGGTGGTGGGCCGCCGTGGGCGCAGGAGCCTGCATGGCGTTGTTCGCACCGTTCCTTGCCTCATCGCCGGCGTCGGCCGAGCTGACGACCACCGAGAGCACGCTCGAGGTGATGTGGATCGCCGCCTCGCTCTGTCTGGTGGTCGCGCTGTCCCGCAACGCCGACCGTCACGACAGCACGCGGCTGCGGGTGAGTCGCCTCGACGGCACGTTGGTCGCCGTGTCGGCGGGAACCATGCTCTTGCTGACGGCGATGCCGGCGGTGCGGGAGACCTCGGCCGGCGCCGGCCGAGCCCCGTTGCTCGCGGCGCACGCGGTCATCATGGTCGGCGCGCTGGCGACGGTGGTGCGCCACCTGATCGTGACCCATCGAGACCGGCTCCTCGTGGCCGGGGTGTTCGGGTTCACCGTGACCGGGCTCGTCCGGGCGTGGGCCGACGCCCTCGGTTCGACATCGGTGTCCGACCTCGCCGTGTGCGGGTTGGCCCTCACCCTCGCCGCCCTGGTGCTCGCCGTTCCCTTACACGTCTCCGGTGCGTGGAGTGGAGAGCGGCGCAACGACCTGCCGAACGAGCGGGTTCCTCTGCTGGGACTGTGCGGCCTGGCCCCGCCCTTCGTTGCCATCGTCCAGTCGGTGCTCGGTGAGGAGGTCGACGAAGTGGTCCTCGCCGCTGGGATGAGTGTCGTCATGCTCCTGGTGGCGGCCCGCCTCCACCTGGTCATCCGCGAGGTCCGAAACGCCGCGGCCCGTGACGGGCTGGTGCGCAAGACGACGGCGGACATCGCGGCCGCCCGCGACACGGCGACGGTCAGCGAGCTGGCGATGGGCGCGATCACCAACGTGATCGGTCCTGATCTGCGGTTCGCAGGATGGGTCGCTCAGGACCGCCAGCAGGGGTATGTCGTGTCCCACTTCACCAGCCGGCTGGGCGACGACGATCCGCTCCGCTCTGGTCTGTTCTCGATGTTGGACGCGCGCGACGGCTCGGCAGATTTCGAGCTCCTCGACGTGCGCGAGGGCAGCGCAGCGGTCCTCACCGTGATCGAACGACCGTGGCAGGGATTCGTGGTCGCATGTCGACACGACCTGGGCTCTGATGCCGTCGAGGTGCTGCCCACCCTGGCGACGCAGGCGGCCATGGCCATCGAAGGCATCGCCCGCGAGGACGAACTGCTCCAGAAGCGCAGCGAGGCCCGTTTCGAAGAACTCGTCCGCCACACCAACGATGCGGTGGTCATCCTCGACCCGTCGGGGACCATCAGGTACCAGACGCCGTCGGTCGTCCGGCTCATCGGGTATCTCCCGGTCGATCTCGACGCCACGGCCTTCGTCGAGCTGGTCGATCCCGAGCAGCACGAGCGGTTCGAGCGGTTCCTCGGTCGGTTGCGCACCGGGGTCGCCGAGCGAGGTGATGTGGTCGACCTGTCGCTGCATCGCGCCGACGGGGAGACCGTCGAGGTCGAGGTCGTCGGTTCGAACCTGTTGACCAACCCCGACGTGAACGGCATCGTCCTGACCGTTCGCGACGTGACCCGCCACCGCGAGCTCGAAGGTCAGCTCCGCCACCAGGCGTTTCACGACTCGTTGACCGGCCTCGGCAACCGGACCCTGTTCGTCGAACGCCTCGACCATGCCCTCACCGTCCACCGTCGCGCCGACGGCCCGTCACCTGCGGTCGCCTTCGTCGACCTCGACGACTTCAAGGACGTCAACGACAAGCTCGGCCATGGTGCCGGGGATCAACTCCTGCGGACCCTGGCCGATCGGATCGAGGAGTGTGTTCGGGCCGGTGACACCGCCGCCCGTTTCGGCGGCGACGAGTTCGCCGTGCTGTTCGAGCATGCCGAATCACCCGACGACCTGGTCGAGGCCTGCGAACGTCTTCTCGAGGCGCTGCACCAGCCGGTGACGATCGGGGACGAGGAGGTTCGCGTGCGAGCGAGCATCGGGTTGGCCACTCGTCAGGACGGCCTCGGTGAGTCCGGGGAGATCCTGCGGTGTGCCGATCTGGCGATGTATGCCGCCAAGGCCTCGGGGAAGGGGTGCGTCGAACGGTTCGCCACCGAGATGCACGAGGCGATGGTTGCGCAGCTCACGAGCAGCAGCGAGCTCGAGCGGGCAGTCCGGAGCGGCGACCTGCGGGTCGACTACCAGCCGATCGTCGACCTGATGACCGACGAGGTCGGCGCCTTCGAGGCGTTGGCGCGGTGGGATCACCCGACTCGCGGTCTGGTGTCGCCACTGGAGTTCGTCGCGCTCGCCGAGGAGATCGGGTGCATCGACGAACTCGGCGAGGGGATCCTGCGGTCTGCGGTCGCCCAGCTGGCCATGTGGAACGATCGGGCGAACCGGCCGGTGTCGGTGCACGTGAACGTCTCGTCGAGGCAGCTCGACTCGGAGGGCTTCCGCGGGCAGGTCGACGGCATCGTTGCCGAAGCCGGGGTGGATCCCTCGCTGCTCGTGCTCGAGATCACCGAGTCGGTGCTGGGCGGCGACGGCGACACGCTCGAACGACTCGCGGCGATCCGCGAGATCGGTGTGCGGGTCGCCATCGACGACTTCGGAACGGGATTCGCCTCACTCAGCTACCTGCAGCAGGTCCCGTTCGACCTGTTGAAGATCGATCGCTCCTTCGTGAGCGCCCTCGTCGAGGACAAGCCCGAGCGGACGCTCGTACGCACGATCATCGATCTCGCCGAGCAGCTCGGCGTCCTGGCCATCGCCGAAGGCGTCGAGCGTCCGATGGAGCGCGACGGCCTCCGCCAGCTCGGGTGCAGTCTGGGCCAGGGCTATCTGTACGGGCGGCCGGTGAGCGCCGAGGAGGCGACCCGCCAGCTCGATCGACGGGTGCTGCGACCGCTCGACGCCATCGCCTGAGCCGTCGCGCCGCCGCTGAGGTTCAGCCGGTCGGGACGCGCTCGCGGCCCTTGTGGAACACCGGCACCGGAGGTGTCTGCAGCTCGGGGTCGTCGGAGAACAGCAGCTCCAGCGCGTGGGCCCGATCGGCCTCGGTGTAGGGCTGGGTGTCGGTGCACCACTCGACGAGGATTCCGCTCGGGTCCATCGTGTAGACCGACACGCAGAAGCCGTGGTCGATCTCCATCACGTCGATGCCGGCGTCGAGCCACTGGTCACGCCGCCGGCCGAGGTCGTCGAGATCGGCGGCGGCGAACGCCACGTGGTTGACCCACGGCTCGAGGCCGAGGCCGGTGGAGATCGCCGGGTCGAACTCGGTCATGCGATCGTCGTGCAGGTCCCAGAACGCGATCAGACCGTCGCCGCCGGTGTCGTAGAACACGTGGCGGGCCCAGCCCTCGGGGTCGTCGGTCGGAGCCACGACCGCCTTCACCAACTCGAACCCCATCACCTCGGAGTAGAAATGGTGGGTGGCTCGTAGATCGTTGGTGGCCAGGGCCACGTGGTGGAACGCCATGCTCCATCCCCTCTCGGTTCATGTCCGACGCCAACTCTAGGCCCGGCTGGACCGAGCTCGCTGCGGTCGGGTTCGTGGCGTTCTTCTTCTGCTTCGCCCTGCTCGTCGGGTTGGACTCGCGGACCGATGGTCGCCGGCTCGTGGTGGGCGAGGAGGCTTCGACGTCGTTCCTCGATGCGTGGGAGCGACATCGCGGCGCCACCTACGCCGCCGACACCGTGTTCACGCGCGAGCGCGAGGGTGGGACCTCACTTCGTTTCGAAGGAGTCCGGGTGCAACGTCCACCCGACGAACTGGTGGTGAGCTTCTCGGAATCCGAGCTGCGCCGAGACGACGAGGTGTTCCGGTGCGTCGGTGCGGTCGACACCGACGACTTCCGCTGCTTCGGTCCGACGGCGGGTCGGACCCATGACGAACGGGTGGCCGAGGAGCTCGAGGTGCTCGCCACCTACTTCGACGGCGACGAACCGTTGTACACGGTGATCGACGATCTCGACGGCTGCTTTCGCCTCCAGCAGGGTCGATCCCTTCCGATCGCCCCCTACGGACGGCGGGCCACGTTCTGCTTCGACGACCCGACCGGGGCGCTCGAGCGGGTCGAACTGCGGTTCGACAACGGCGTGGTCGAACGAACCGAGCTGGTGGCGCTCGACCCGGTCGTGACCGACGAGGACCTTCGCCTCGAGCCGCCGGGGTGAGGGGATCGCAGGGAGATGGTGGTGGATCAGGACGAGGGCCCACGAGGACGCCAGTGGCCGTGAGGCCATGGTGGCGATGCGTTGGAGGGAGGTGGACCCCCGTCCTGTTCCAGGTTGTCAGCGGGGGCGATATCCGCTGATGCACATTCTTCGACGCAGAGGGTGAGGAACTTGAGGAAAAACCGGACGTTCCGTAGGGAACTCCGATTCGGAGCGTAGGGAAGGGTTCAGGACGCCAGGCTGGCGATGGCCCACACCGCCGCAACCGTGCCGACGGCAGCGAACGTGAGACTCCGGAGGAGGGGCGCCGGATCGCTCTCGCCGCTGCGCACCCGCTCGGGGGGTCGGACGATGGCCATGATGCTGCCCACGGCCATGGCGGCACCGAAGGCCAGCACCATCAGGGGGAGGAGGTCCTCGCCGAGGAACACGACCGGCTCAGTCCTCGTCGCGGCGCAACTCGAGGCCGAGGTCGCTGAAGGTCTCGAAGGGATGGTTGTAGCCCCGTTCGAGGTGGTGCATGCCGTGCAGGAGCGAGGGCCCCTCGGCCACCGATGCGGCGAGCACCCCGGAGAAGCCGGCCCGGATGTCGGGGATCACGACTTCGGTTCCCTGCAGCTTCGAGACGCCGCGGACCACCGCCGAATGGAACGCACTCGTGTCATGGAAGCGGCAGGCGGGTCCGCCGAGACAGGTCTGGAACAACTCGATCTCGCCACCCATCGCTTTGAGCACGTCGCCGGAGTAGCGGAGCCGGTCCTCGTAGACCGTCTCGTGCAGCACCGACATGCCCTCGGCCTGGGTGAACAGCACGATGAGCGGCGGCTGCCAGTCGGTCATGAACCCGGGATGGGTGTCGGTCTGGACCGCAGCCGGACGGAGCCCGTCGGCCCGGGCCGAGATGTACTCGTCGGTGATCTCGAAGTCGGCTCCCATGGAGTGCAGGGTGTTGATGGCCGTCACGAGTCGTGACTGGGCGCAGCCGGCCACGCGCACGACGCCGCCCGAGATGAGTCCGGCGGCCAGGTAGCTGAACGCCTCCATCCGGTCGCCCTCGAGGGTGGTCGTGGCTCCGGTGAGCTCGGTGACCCCTTCGATGATGAACCGCCGGTCGGGCCGGAGTTCGAGGTGAGCGCCCATCCGCTGCAGGAACAGCGCGAGCTCGATGACTTCGGGTTCGGTCGCCGCGCCGGTGATCACCGTGCGGCCCTCGGCCAGGACGGCGCTGAGCAGAACCGTCTCGGTGGCGCCGACCGACGGGTAGGGGAGCGTGATGCGGGTGCCCTTGAGCCCGGTGGTGCGGGCCCGGATGCCTTCGGGCTCGATGTCGATCTCGGCCCCCATCTGGCGCAGCGCGTCGACATGGAAGTCGACCGGGCGGGTCCCGATCTTGTCGCCCCCGACCAGTGGGACGAACGCCTCGCCGGTCATGTTGAGCAGCGGCCCGAGCAGCAGGATCGGGATGCGGTTGAGCCCGGTGAACCGAAGCGGGACGTCGGAGCTGGGTGTTTCGGTCGGGTCGATGGTGACGACCTCGCCTCGACCGCCCGAGATGTCGACGCCGACGCCGAGCGAGCGCAGGATCTCGGCCGTCATTCCGACGTCGCGCACGGCCGGGCTGTTCTCGAGCCGACTCGGAGATCTGCCGAGCATGGCGGCCACCATGTGCTTGGTGATCGCGTTCTTCGAGCCGGCGACCCGGACGTCGCCGTTCAGAGGCCCCGACGGTTCGACGTGCCAGGACTGCTCGGGGTCTTCGTACGCCGGGTCCACGGGTTCATCGTATCGACGGCAGGCGAATGGCCCGGTGGTGGTGGGGAATGTCCCGGTGATGGTGGGGGGAATGTCCCGCTCGGCGTCAGGGTTCGCCGGGTGGATGATCGATCTCCTGTTGCCGCGCACCGATGCGGGCGTCGCGGTGCAAGCGATCGTCGTGACGGTGCTCGCGGTGATCGCGTTGGCGCTCACGTGGCGCAACCGAGACCTTCGCCTGTTCGCCGGTGGGTTGGCGATGATCACCTACGCGTGGATGGCGCTGCGCACGGTGCACTGATCGATCACGGCTCGACCACGAGCACGGTGTCGGGCTGGAAGGCGGCCCAGGCGAACCAGAACGTGTCGACGTGTTCGACGGCTGTGAGAGTGGTCCCGGCCAGCGGACCGTCGACCGCTTCGCCGAACACGTTCCAGGTCGAGCCGGTGGTGGTGTCGACGATGCGGTCGACCTCGACGGCGAATTGCAGCCGATCACCGTCGATCTCGACCTCGAAGACTCCGACGGCACCGACGTCGTTGCCGGCTCCGATGGTGCGGTCGTCGAGCGCCGACGCAGTCCCGGGGGTGCGGAACACGACGAGCTCGAGGTCCCCGGCCTCGGCGGTGAGGAGGCCGGGGGAGTCGATGGCATCGAGCCGAATGGCGAGCGGGCTCCCGACATCGATGCCGACCACCCGCTCCTTGGCGGCGAGCCGTCCGTCGATCTCCCCCTGGAACAGGAACGGCGAGGTGCCGACGTCGTCGTAGCCGGGATATGGGTTGTTGCCGTACGAGCGATCGAATCCGGTGTCGGTGGTCAGGACCTGGGCGTCTCCGAACGCGGCCCTGGCGTCGGCCCAGGATGCGGTGGTCAGGGGGAAGCGCTCGAGCTCGGTGCCGGTGAGCTCGCCGGCCACCGCCTCGCCGGTGAAGTGCGACCACAACGACTCGGTCTGGCGGTCGTACATGATGAGCGCCGACTGGTAGAGCTTGCCGCTCGTTCCGAAGTCGAGGACCTGGTCTCCGAGGGTTCGGTCGAAGGCCACCGCCGAGTTGCACAGCGGGCAGTAGGTCACCGACACCGGACGGTCGGCGATCGAGTCGTTCACGATCTCGTGCCAGATGAGGATCTGCACCGGATAGATCTTCGTTCCGCCGTCGACGGTGAGCACGAGCACCGGTTCGGAGTCGGTGAGCTCGTCGGTCTCGTCGACCGACGCGAACACGGGCGCGTCGATCGACGGAATGCCATCCGGCGGTGGCCCTCCGCTGATGATCTGGCTCGTGTCGATGGTGGGCGTCGGCAGATCGGGGTGATCGGGATCCTGAAGCGCGGTGACGACGCCGCCGGTCGGCCGGTCGGGTGACCCGTCGATCGTCGGGCTCGGCGAGGGGTCGCCGGCACAGGCGGCGACGGCCAGCGCGAGCACCACGAGGAGGGCGACACGGCGAAGCATGTCGTCGGAACCCTTCGACTCGTCGGGGTGTTCCCCCGCTTCGTCAGTCGATGACGGGACGGTTGACGAAGCGCCCGGCGGTCTCGGACCAAGACCAACCACTCGCCGCCTTGCTGCCGCCGTCGACCGGGATGTTGTGGCCGGTGACGTACGACGACAGGTCGCTGGCCAGGAACAGCGCCACGCGGGCCTGGTCCTCGGGCCAACCCACTCGTCCGGCCGGAGCCCAGCCGGCCCACCGGTCGGGGTCGCGCTCCACCTCGGTGCGCAGGTAGTCGACCTGGGGCGTCTGGGTGAGGTCGGGCCCGATGGCGTTGACCCGCACGCCGTCGCGTCCGACGCCTGCGGCGAGCGAGGTCGTGAAGTGAGCGGCGGCCGCCTTCATGGCGGCATAGACGGGCTCACCCGGGTAGCCCCGCATGCCCTCGACGGAATGCACGTTCACGATCGACCCCGAGCCGGCCTCGATCATCGAGGGCAGGAAGGCCCGGGTGACGGCCAGGATGTGCAGCAGGTTGACCTCGTACATCGCCTGCCACGACTCCGGACCCGACTCGGCGAACCGCACCAGGGGCCGGTAGTCGCCGACGTTGTTGACGAGGACGTCGATGCGGCCGTGACGGTCGATGACCTCGGCGCGCAGCCGTTCGACGTCGTCGGCCCGTCGGACGTCGACGACGTGAGCATGTGCCGTGCCGCCTGCGGCCTCGATGCCGGCACGGGCCGACTCGGCCCGCTCTGGATCGGCCTCGGCGATCTCGACCAGGGCGCCGTGCTCTGCGAACAGGCGCGAGATGCCGCCGCCGATGCCGTCGCCGCCTCCGGTGACGACGGCCACCCGCCCGTTGAGCAGGCGGTCCCATCGTTCGATGGGAGGCACGTCGGAGGGGCTGGGCTCGGCCACGGCGGCACCGTAGCCAAGTGCCGATCAGGTCGACCCCGCCGACCCGGGCCGCCGGACGCGTGGACGGTGGTACGTTCGACCTCGTGGACCCGGTCGAACCGTGAGTCCCCTCGTCGTGGTGCTGCTGGTCGTGGGCTTGGTCGTCTTGGTGCTCGTCGCGTTCGCGGTCGCAGGAGTGCTCGGCAAGACCGGTGCTCGCATGCGTCGTCTGGCCTTGGCCACCCGTGTGCCGATCGCCGATGCCGTCGATGGTGAGACCGTCAAGGTCCAGGGCCACATCAGCCAGGCGACACCGTCACCGCTCACGTCTCGGGTCGACGGCGAACTCACCGTGTGCACGCATCTGGCGTTGACCTACAACCATCAGGGCACCCGCTCCGTCGAACTCAGCCGGAACGTGCCGTTCGTCGTCACCGACGACACGGGCGAGGTGTTTGTCGAGGTCGCGCAGGCAACCGTGCTGTTCGGTGACCGTGAGGCAACGGGCCGACGGGAGGGCGTGGCGATCACCGGTTGGGCGAAGGAGGCCCTCGAGCAGGCCGGGATGACGTTCTCGGGCGCGCCGGCTGGCCGGCTCGACATCGTCGAGCAGCTGCTGGTGCCCGGCGACCCGGTCTCGGTGCTCGGCCGCGCCCGTCGCTCCGGTCGTGGACTGGTGATCGAGGGCGACCCCGAGCACGGCGTCGTGATCAGCGGCGATCGATCGACCTTCGACTAGATCCGAAGCGCCGGTCTCGGCGATCCCCTCCGGCCGCGGCGGCTCGATGGCAAGCGTGCTCACGTGCCAGTTCCTTTCCGCGAGCGGGGGACTCCCGCACACCTCCGAACTCCGAACGGCGGGTGAGGACCCAGTCGACGAATGACGCGATCTGCTCGATCCGGGCGGTGCGAAGGCAGGCGCCGGCGCGTTCTGCGGATTCACGCGGTCCCGAACTGCACCACCCCCTCGGGTGAAGCCAGACGAGCTGTCTTTCGTCGGTCCCTGCCCACTGGTCCCGAGATCCTGGGTGCCCCGGGCTCTGGCGAGACCCCTGCCCCGTGCGTGAGGATGCGCCGGTGAAGCTTCCTGCCGGACTCTCGAGGTTCTTGCGTCGAGCGCTCCTGCCCTTCGCCGCCGGCGCCTTGGCCCTGGGGGGCCTGCTCTCGTTGTTCGGTGCGGCCGGCGCTGGCGAGGCGGTGTGGTCGGTGGCCACGGCAGTCGTCGCCGTTCATCTGCTGGGTGTGACCGTCGCCCGGCTCCGCGAGGGGCGAATTGCGGTCGATCTCGTGGCCCTGATCGCGCTGATCGGGTCGCTGTGGCTTGGTGAGCCGCTTGCCGGCGCGGTTCTCGCGCTGATGGTGGCCTCGGGCGATGCGCTCGAGCAGTACGCCCATCGACGAGCGGAACGTTCGCTCTCGGAGTTGTTGTCACTGGCCCCGAAGGTTGCCCACCGGCTGGTCGAGGGTTCCTTCGAGACGGTCGTCGTCGACGAGATCGGGCCGGATGAGGTGCTGCTGGTGAAGCCCGGTGAGGTGGTGCCCGTCGACGGCTCCGCACTCGAGCCCGCGGTCCTCGACGAGTCGGTGCTCACCGGGGAGGCTCGCTCGGTGCCCCGCGAGCAGGGTGACCCCGTGCGGAGCGGGTCGTTGAACGCCGGCGGTGCCTTCCGGATGCGAGCCGGTGCGTCCGCCGAGGAGAGCTCGTATGCGGGAATCGTCTCGCTGGTTCGGTCGGCCGGGGTCGAGCGCACCCCGTTCGTCCGGCTGGCCGACCGGTACGCGATGGTGTTCGTGCCCGTGGTTCTGGCGACCGCGGGTGGCGCGTGGATCGTGTCCGGCGACTCGTTGCGGGCTCTCGCGGTCCTTGTCGTCGCCACGCCGTGCCCGCTGGTGCTGGCCGCCCCCGTGGCGATCGTGGCCGGAATCGCGAGCGCAGCCCGGTCTGGTGTGATCGTCAAGAACGGTGCTGCGCTCGAGGCGTTGGGCCAGACCCGGACCGTGTTGCTCGACAAGACCGGAACGTTGACCGCCGGTCGAGCCCATGTGGTGGCGGTGATCACGTCGCCGGTGTGGGACGCAGGCGGCGTGTTGGGGATGGCGGCCTCGGTCGAGCAGGCGTCGCCCCACGTGTTGGCCGCCGCGCTGGTCCGCGAGGCGCTCGCTCGTGACTTGCCGCTGACCGAGCCGCGAGAGGTGATCGAGGAGCCGGGAACCGGAGTCAGCGGTGTCGTGTCCGGTCACAAGGTCTGGGTCGGGGTTGCGTCGGCAGTCACAGACGCTGCGAGGACAGAGTGGTTCGGTGCAGCCGATCGGAGGGCCCGGCGCGAAGGCTGCAGCACGATCATCGTGGCCATCGATGGCCAACCGGCCGGGATGATCCTGTTCACCGACGAGGTGCGCACCGATACTCCCCGGGCGTTGCGGGCGCTGCGCCGTGCCGGTGTCGATCGGGTGGTGATGGTCACCGGCGACCGACTCGAGGTCGCCGAGCCGATCGGCAGCTCGCTCGGCATCGACCAGGTCCTGGCCGACCGAAGCCCTGAGGAGAAGCTCGACGCCGTGCGGTCCGAGGCAGCCGGTCGACCTGGCACGACCGTGATGGTGGGCGACGGCGTGAACGATGCCCCGGCCCTGGCAGCCGCCGATCTGGGTGTCGCCATGGGAGCTCGTGGGGCCACGGCGTCATCGGAGGCCGCCGACGTGGTCCTCGTCGTCGATCGACTCGACCTGCTTGCGAATGGTGTCGTCCTGGCCGATTGGACCAGTCGCATCGCCCGCCAGAGCGTGCTGGTCGGCATGGGGCTCTCGTTCATCGGTATGGGGTTCGCCGCGGCGGGACTGCTGGCGCCGGTGGCCGGGGCCGTGGTCCAGGAAGTCATCGATGTCGTCGCGATCACCAACGCCCTTCGAGCCCTGCGTCCTCCCCGGGCCCAGCGATCGCGCGGCGAGATTCCCGAAGCGTGGAGCCACCAGCTGGCGGTCGGTCATGGGCCGTTGCTGCTCGTGCTCGAAGATGTGCGCTCGGTGGCACTTCGGGCCGACACCGAGAGCGATGCGGAAGCGCTCGAGTCGCTGCGCAAGGTCGTCGAGCGCATCTCGGAAGAGATCGTCCCGCATGAGCGTGAGGATGAATCGGAGATCTATCCCAAGGTGGCCGAACGCCTGGGTGGCGACGACCCGCTCGCTGCGATGAGCCGGACGCATCACGAGATCTTCCACCTCACCGCGCAGCTGAACCGAATGGTCGATGACGCCACCATGCACGGACTCACCGAAGACGACCGGGGGGAGGCCCGGAGGCTGCTCTATTCGCTCGACGCCGTTCTCCGCCTTCACTTCGCTCAGGAAGAGGAACTCCTCGTCGCCATGACGGCCCACAGCGGCACGAGCCACTGAACGGCAGTCGTCTTCGTCGTTTCTCTGAGGGACCATGGACCGCCTCGGCCACCCCAGCCCACCAGCAGCCATACAAACCAGCACGTCGCACGTCCGCGATGCTCAGTCGTTCCCATTTCCCCACGGCATGCCAATGGCACGCCGGGCATGAAGAGGCCCTGACAGCGATTTCGGCAAAGCTCCTGGTCAATGCCCATTTTTGTTGTTCGCCAATGACCGCTCTCGACCATGGTTTTCGGCTGCTTGTGGCACGCTCATGGCACGGCGGGCCGCAGCTCGGAGTCGCTTCGTCCTCGTTCCGCTCCTCGGCATGGAGACCCGCTGGCTCGAGGACCGTCATGTGGCGGTCTCCTGACCGGGTTCGTCCGGTTCAGCCCAGGTAGGCGTCGAGCGCGTCGCGCACGACCTGGGCCTGCGAGGTGCGGTCCTCTTCTGCTCGCTTCTTGATCCGCCGCTTGTAGCTGGGCGGGGCTCGGAACGAATAGACCTCTGCCCGCTCCTCGCCGAGCGTCGGTGAGCGTCGCCGCGTCCTCTTGATCGTGGCGACCTCGTCGTCGCTGAAGTCCTGTCGTTCGAACTCGCTCGCGATGTCGGTGATCTCGTCGTCGGTGAGCTTGGGTGTCGTGTCAGGCCCGGTCATGTCTGGTCCCCCGTGAGGAGCGAACGGAATTGTGGCCTGAGCGGCATGGCATGGATGACGAGGTCGCCGTCGGCGAATTGCAGGTAGAGGATCTCGAGGAGGTTGGCAGCGGTGTCGGGGCCGATGCAGAGGCCCTTTGGTGGTTCATGGTCGAGGTCGATCTCGTAGAAGCCGAGGGAGTTGTTCCAGGCGTGTCGTATGCCTTCTTCAGTGAGGTGGTGTCGGTAGGCCGACGGGTGAACCCTCACCAGCGTAACCGTATGACGGATAAGGCCAGTTGTCCACGCCTTCGGATTCGTTCGCCTCAGGCTGTGGTCGCCCTGGGCCGGGGGCCGTGGTCGCCGTGGTCAGGTGTCCGGGTTGCGGAGCGTCCTCGGGATGCCTCGTCTCAGGTGCAGCAGCCGCCACACGTCGATGACTTCGCCTGTTTCGACGAAGAAGACGCCGTGGTCGAATCGAGCGACCGGCCAGGCTCCGAGGCCAGGGATGTCGAGTTCGTAGGCCCAGCGGAGGTTGCCGGTGCCGGGATTGGTGCTGATCACCGCCTACCCGAGACGAGTCAGGTGGAGGTGCGGCCGCGTCTCGATCGTGGGCCCAGGCTGCGTGCGATCGGATCGGCGGCTCGAGCCATGAGCGGTCCTCCGATTGCCAGAGTCAGGACGTAGGCCGCGGCGAGAGGTCCGAGGTCGTTCTCGATTCCCTCGGCGACGGCGATACCGGCGATCACGATGGAGAACTCCCCCCTCGCGATGAGTGTTGCGCCCGCGCGTAGACGGCCTGGCGAGTCAATGCCAGCCCGACCGGCGCTCCACCATCCGGTCGCCAGCTTTGTGCACGCAGTGACCACTGCGAGGCCGATCGCCAACGCGAGGGCTGGAGGAAGGTCCGCCGGGTTGATCTGGAGCCCGAAGAACGCGAAGAACATGGCCGCGAACAAGTCTCGTAGTGGACCGAGGATCTGTCGAGCCGCGCGCTCGGTCGGGCCACCGAGTGCGATCCCGACGAGAAACGCTCCGACTGCAGCGGAAGCTTGGAGGCTCTCGGCAACACCAGCGACGAGGAGCAGCGACGCCGAGCAGGGTCAGGAGCAGATTCTCATCGGAGCGGTCGAACACGATTGCACTGATGCGACTTCCGTATCTGATGGCGACGACCAGCGCGGTCGCCACAGCGGCAATCGCGATGCTGACCTCGAGCGCGATGTCGAAGGCGTCACCGCCGATGAGCAGCCCAGCCATGAGCGGCAGATAGAGCGCCATCACCAAGTCCTCGGTGACGAGAATGGCGAGAACGACGGGAGTTTCCCGGTTGCCTGTGTTGCCGAGGTCACTGAGGACCTTGGCAATGATTCCTGAAGAGGAGATGTACGTGATGCCGCCGAGCAGCAGGGCCGCGCGGAAGTCCCAGTCCAAGACCAGCCCCAGCATCAGCCCGGGTGTGAAGTTGAGCACGAGGTCGACCGCGCCGGCTCCTGCATGATGGCGAAGGGCCGAAGTCAGTTCCTCGCCGGTGTACTCCAGCCCGAGGAGGAGCAGGAGCAGGATGACACCGATCTGGGCGCCGCTCTCGACGAACGTCCGAGCGGTGACGAGTTCGACGACTCCGCCCTCGCCAACGGCGAGTCCGGCGATGAGGTAGAGGGGAATCGAGGGGACGCCCAAGCGCGCGGCAACTCGGCCGAGGACCGCAAGTGCGATGAGGACGGCGCCCAGCTCGAGAAGCAGGGCGGCGGTGCCCGGCGTGGCCGCCAGGATCATGGGGCGCGGACGGTGAGGAGCTCTGCAGCCACGTCGATTCCCTCGGCGGTTCCGACGACGACCGCGGTGTCGTCGACGAGGAGCATCTCGTCGGGGCCCGGGGCTGGAAGCGGCTGTTCATCACGGACGAGAGCGACGATGGAGACGCCGGTGCGGCTCCGCAGCGCGGTCTCACCGATCGTCTTGCCGACGTAGGGGCTGTCGGCTGAGATGGGGAGCCAGTCCATAGCGAGCCCATGGATCTCCTGACGGAGGTCATCGAGCCGTTGGGTCACTGTCGTACCCCCGAGAAGGTCGGCCAGCACCCGAGCCTCGTCGGTCGACATGGTGACCGTCTCGCGGACGCGGTCAGGATCGTCGGGATCGTAGAAGACGACCTCACGCCGGCCGGCGTGATGCGAGATCACCCCGACGTGGGCGCCGCTCTGGCACTCGAAGTCGTGGAGCGTCCCCACACCAGGCAATCTCGTCTCGTTGATGGTCGTCACGGGCACCGCCTCAGGGGTCCTTCGTACGAGAGAGCTTCCCATGATGCAACAGAACGGCGATGAGCTGGTCTGCAGTTCTCCGACAAGCCGAGGGATGTCCGGCCAGAGCAGTCCTCGTTTCGGCGATCGGTGTTGCACGCCACGAAGGAGGGGCCTCGCACTCGTCCGCGTTCAAGTGGCTTCGGTGGTCACCCGAGCCAGACCGAATGCTCCCACAACGGAGACTCCGAGGGCCACCGCGACCGCGGCAATGGCGGCGCCGTCGATGGATTCGAGACCCAGCACCGTTCGAAGGCCCGGGACGGTGATCGTGGCGATCTGGAGGAGGACGCTGACCACGACGATGATGTTGAGGGTTCGGTTGGGGAGCGGGCGGACACTGATCAATCGTGCGGGGTAGACGAAGGCGAGCTGAGCGAGGGATTCGTAGAGGAAGACGGCGGTGCGGGTTTCCTCGCCGCTGTAGTCGAGGGTGGGCAGGAGGAAGAAGATCCCGAGACCGAGTCCGGCTTTGAGGGCGCCACTGATGAGGATGAACTGGATGCCGGGACGAGTCAGCAGCGGGGCGGCGGGGGGTCGTGGTTTGCGCTTCATGACGCCGGGATTGCGGTCGAGGCCGAGCGCGAGGGCTGGGGGGCCGTCGGCGATGACGTTGATCCACAGCAACTGAGCAGCGGTGAGGGGGACGAGCAGGTCGCCGATGCTGTCGCGGACGTCGCCGATGGCGGCTCCGACCACACCGATCGCGACCAACAGCACGAGGGCGACGTTGGTGGAGAACAGGAACCGAAGGAACTTCTGGATGTTGTCGTAGATGCCCGCGGCCTTCCTCGACGGCGGCGGCGATCGTGGCGAAGTTGTCGTCGAGGAGCACGAGGTCCGCGACCTCTCGGCTGACGTCGCTCCCTCGCTGGCCCATGGCCACCCCGACATCGGAACGCTTGAGGGCGGGCGCATCGTTGACCCCGTCGCCGGTCATGGCGACGATTTCGCCCCTGTGCTTGAGAGCGTTGACGAGTGCCAGCTTGTGCTCGGGGCTCACGCGGGCAAACACACTCACGCCCGCGACGGCCTCGCTGAGTTGGTCGGGTGCAAGGGTGTCGAGGTCATCGCCGGTGAGGGCATGCTCGGCGGGAATGCCGAGGCTCGACGCGATGGACTGTGCGGTTGCCGGGTGATCGCCGGTGATCATGAGGACCCGGATGCCTGCGTCGTGGGCAGCTGCGATGGCGTCGGGGACTTCTGCCCGTGGGGGGTCCCAGAGCCGGGCCGTCCCGAGCCAGGTCAGATCCTCCTCGCTGTTCATCGGCGACCAGGCGAAGCCGAGGACGCGGTAGCCCTCGGCTGCCGCCGCTTCGATGCGACCGTGCCAGTCCGACTTCGTCGCTTCGTCGAGGTCGCTGCGCTCGAGTAGCACCTCGGCCGCACCCTTCAGGTACGCCACGGTCTGACCCTCCTCGACGACGCTTACCCGCATGAACCGCCAGGCCGAATCGAACGGGCGAGCCGCTTGACGGGGGTGAGCCGCCCGAAGCCCGACCGGATCGATGCCGTTGGCTTCAGCGAACGTGTACAGACCGACCTCGAGGGGATCGCCCGTGTCCCCGCCTGGCTCGGCATCGGCGGCGAGGACCATGGCCCGGTAGGCGCGAGCCGGGTCGGGCGAGTCGAGCTCGTGGACGGTCATCGTGTTCTCGGTCAGGGTGCCGGTCTTGTCGGTCGCGATGGCCGTCACCGACCCGAGCGCCTCGACGGCGGACAGCTTGCGCACGACGGCGTTGCGGTCGCTCATGCGCTCGGTTCCGAGCGCGAGCGTCAGGGTGAGGACCGCCGGCAATCCCTCGGGCACCGCGGCCACGGCGACGGCGACCGCGAACAGCAGGGCTTCGTCGAGGTGGTCGATGCCTTCGATGCCGACCCCGGCGACGGTCAAGACGACCGCGAGTGCTGCGATCCAGCGGGCGATGCGGTGCCCGAAGTGCTCCATGCGCCGCTCGAGCGGTGTTCGTTCGGCCTCGACGGTGGTGAGCATGGTGGCGATGCGGCCCATGGCCGACTCGGCCCCGGTTCGGGTGATCTCGATCCAGGCGAGGCCTCGCAACGCGAGCGTGCCGGCGAACGCCTCCTCGTCGGCGCCACGATCGACGGGCACGGACTCGCCGGTGAGGATCGACTCGTCGATCTGCAGTGGCTGCTCGCTGGTGATGAGTCCATCTGCCGGGATGCGGTCGCCGGCCTCGACCCGCACGACATCGCCGGGCACCAGCAGCGTGGCGTCGAGGTGGCACAGCTGCTGATCGCGCATCACCCACACGTGGGGAGCTGACAGCTCACGGAGGCGTTTGATGGCGTCCTCGGCCCGGTACTCCTGCCAGACGCCCATGGCGGTGTTGAAGATCAGAATGGTGGCGATCGCCAGTGACTCGAACGGCCATTCGTCGGCGCCGTCGAGGATCCACACCACCACGTCGAACACCAGGGCGAAGATCAGGATGTAGATGATCGAGCTCTGTAGCTGGCGCACCACCGCGCCCACCACGGCACCGGGTCCGCAGCGGGCAACGCGTTCGGTCCGTGGACTTCGAGGAGGGCACGCGCCTGTTCGCTGCTGAGACCCTGCGGTCTGGCATCCGCAGCATTCCCTGGCATGGTCCCAAGACCTTAGGCGCCCTGCCGAGGGGCTCGACACCCGAGGGCGCGGCGACCAGGCCGGAGAACGTCCTCATCTAGTCTGCAACGGGCCACGGGCCCACGACCGCGGAGAGGTGCATCCTGACATGCAGCGTTTCAAGAGCATCCTGTTCGTTCCTCTCGCCAACCGGGGCAATCCGGCTGCCATTCGACGGGTCACCGAGCTTCGCACGCGGCAGCGGAGCGGAGTTGACCCTGTTCGGGGTTGCGGGCGAACCGACACGGCTGCAACGCCTGTTCGACCGGGACGGGCTCGTCGAGGATGCGGTCCTCGCGGAACGGGCGCGGATCGACAAGCTCCTCCAACGATGGGCGGCCCGGGAATCGACCGACGCCGAGATCGATGTGGAGGTCGGCGACGTCGCGCTGCGGATCATCGAACGCGTGCTCGCCGGCAGCCACGATCTCGTCGTCGTCACCAGCGATGAGGACGCCGAGGATCAAGCCTCCATCCGTCGCCTGCTTCGAAAGTGTCCGTGCCCGGTGTGGGTGATCCGCCCGACCCGCGCTCGTACACAACGTGTGCTCGCCGCAGTGAATCCCGACCCCGACGAGGCAGAACTCAATCGCACCATTCTCGAGCTCGCAGCATCGATGGTCCACCTTCACGGAGGTGAGCTTCACGTTGTGCACGCGTGGGCGCTCTACGGCGAGTCCGCACTCCGCGGCTCGGGGTTCATGCACGTGGATACCGTGGAACTCACCGCGCTTCTCGAGCAAGAACGAGGGCGGCACGAAACAGCGCTCCAAGACCTCTTGGCCTCATCACAGCTTGCCCACGAGCCGTGGCAGGTGCACCTGCCCAAAGGGCCAGCCGCCCAGGTCGTGCCCGCGTTGGTGGCCAAGCGCTCCATCAACGTCCTGGTGATGGGCACCGTGGCGCGTACGGGAGTGAGCGCCATGGTGATGGGGAACACCGCAGAACGTGTCCTCGACGCCGTCCACTGCTCAGTGATCGCCATCAAGCCCCCGGGCTTCGTGTCTCCGATCCGACCCCGGTCGGCGTGACGCTCCTCCCGCTCGTCGACCGGCCCTCACCGCCGCCCGACCCCGACGGTGGCTGACCTTCCGCCAATCGCGCTTCTTGCGATCGCCGCCCTGGCCGTCGTCATGGTCGTGGCGGCAGGCACCGTCCTGGCCAGGGTCGGCGATGATCTGGCCGAACGCACCGGTATCGGACGGCTCTACGTGGGGGCACTGCTCGTCGCAGTCGCCACCTCGCTCCCAGAACTCGCAACCGACATCACCGCCGCAGCATCAGACGCACCAGATCTGGCGATCGGCGACCTCTTCGGTTCGAGCATGGCGAACATGGCCATCCTTGCGATCGTGGACCTCCGCCACCGCGGGCACGTGCTGCCACGGGTCGAGCTTGGTCACACCAGGGTCGCAGCTGTCGCCATCGGCCTCACCGCGTTGGCGGTCATGGGCATCTCAACCGCACCCGGCATCGACATCTTCCATGTCGGCATCACGCCGATCGGGATCATGTGCGGCTACCTCGCTGCGCTGGCGTGGTTCCGGCGAGTCCCGCCGATCGGGGTCGCCCAAGCCGATCCGACTCCGTTCCGCCGTCCACACAGCGGAGACCGATGGCTCGGCACCAAGCCGATGCTGATCCGGTTCGCAGCGGCTGCCACCGTCCTGCTGGTCGCGGCACCGGCACTCACCTTCTCCGCCGAAGAGATCGCCGTGCGCACCGGGGTGAGTCAGAGCTTTCTGGGTGTCACGCTGCTCGCGGTCAGCACCTCCCTTCCCGAGCTCGCCGCCTCACTCGCAGCAGTTCGTCTCGGCGCCTTCGATCTCGCGCTCGGGAACCTGCTGGGCAGCAACGCCGTCAACATGGCGATGATCGTGTTCATCGACGCCGCCTACCGCCCCGGACCCATTCTCGCGGCGGTGGACTCCACGAACGTCGTCGCAGGGACCGGCGCTATTCTGCTCATGTCCCTGGCACTGGCCAGCATCGTCAGCGGCAAGGCCAACCGAGCACAACGGCTCGAACCCGACAGCATCGTTCTCCTCGTCGCGTATGTCGGCGCCGTTGCTGCGGTCGCGCTGGCGGTCTGAGCTGGGGCCGCGGAGTCGGCATCGGCCACGGAACCTCGAGATTTTGACTATCGGTGGATGACCACCGGGGCCGGGGAGTGGTGAGATGCCTGCCGCGCAACCGAACCGCTCAGCAGCATCTTCGCGGCGTTCTGCCCGTGTGACCCCACCACGAGCAGGGCGGCGTCCGATGCGGCCTCGACCAGCGCGTGCGACGGCAGGTCGTTGACGACCACCACGTCCATCATCGTGCGATCGACGCCGCTCGACGCGATCACCTCTTCGACGAACGCCTCGGCGTCGTCGGCATCGAAGAAGGTGTCCCAAGTGGCTTCCTTCGGCTTGTCGATCCAGTTCCACGCGTGCAGCGCCGTGACCCGTCCGCCGTCCCTGGTCGAACGTTCGACCGCCCATCGGAGCGCCGCAGTTGAGGCCGCAGATCCGTCCAGGCCGACGATGGTTCCACCGCGGGTCGGCAACGGGTTCGGAGGGACGAACGCCGTCGGACATGTTGCCTGGTGCAGGCAGTAGTCGGCAACGGAACCGAACAACAGGCCCAGAAAGCCGCCACGCCCTCTGGTCCCAACCACGAGCAGGTCCGCGTCCTTCGCGTGCTCGACCAGCGCCGCTCCGGCATGAGGCGCGGAGAGTATGGCGCAGGCAATGGGCTCGCCGAGTTGCCCGACCCCGACCTCCCCGACGACCCGATCGAGCGTGTCGGTCCAGTCGGCCTCAAGCCCCATGAGGTCGTCCCGAGAAGGGCTGAAGGGTCGCTCCTCGAATGGATATTGCCACGCCAGGACTGCCTCGACCGTCGCTCCGTGGACCGCTGCTTGACCAACCGTCCACTCCAGTCCGCGTCGCGAGTGCTCCGATCCGTCGATCCCGACCACGTACCTCAGACTCATGCCATCGCCTCTCGGTTGGCTCCCGCTGTTGCCCGCTTCGGCGATCATGGGACTTCGGAGGGGACGATGATGACCGGAACGGGAGAGCGGCCGGCGCACGCGTCGGCGACCGAGCCGACGCGAAGACCGAGAAAGCCTCCAGCGCCTCGGGCACCGACCACCAGCAGGTCGGCGTCTTCAGCAGCGGCGACGAGGGCCTCCGCCGCGCTCCCCGCTTCGACGGTCGGCTCGATGGTCACGTCATCGGCGCCACCGGCGTCGGCGAGGCAACGCTCGATGAGCGCCTCGCCGTCCGCAGCGAGTTCCTCGGGACTGGGCACGTCGGGCGTGAACGGCAGGATGGCGAGCGCCGGGAACGTCCAGGTGTGCACGACCCGCAGATGAGCGGCGCGCACACGAGCTTCGGTGACCGCGAATCCCAGGGCCTGGACTGACTCCGGTGAGCCGTCCACTCCGACAACGACCCGGGCCGGGCCGGTGCGAGCAGAGGTGGATCCTTCCGAAGGGACGACCGCCACCGGGACTGGCGAGTGATGGGTCACCTGCCGGCTGACAGAGCCCAGCCACAACCCAGCGAGCCCGCCGAGCCCCCGGGCGCCGACCACAACCATCTGGGCGTCCGCGGCGGTCTCGAGCAACACGGCCGCAGGTGAGCCGTACCCGAGGTGGCCGGTCACCTCCAGCCCGGGTGCTTGCCCGGAGGCCAGGTCGACCCCCGCGTCGAGCACGGCCAGGGCCGCCTCATCGACCTGGGTGAAGTCGGGTTGAGCCAGCATCCAAGCCTCCCCGGAATAGCGGTGCTCCAAGGAGTGGACCACGGTGAGCCGGGCGTCGCGAAGCCGCGCCTCGGCGACCGCCCACTCGAGCGCCCGTCGGGCGGCGTCGGAACCATCGACACCGACGATGATCGTGGTCATGTTGCACTCCTTGAGATGTGGGGCCGGTGCCACGTGCGGGCCTCGGACTGAGATGGACGAGGAGGAGGTGGAGGCGGCGGTATCGAAGCCTTCGCCCCCAACGTGCGGTTGCTCACGACTCGGAGCCTCTCGGAGCGAGCGGCGAGACGAACCCCGGGGGCTTCGCGGTCAGCACCGAGCAGCCGACCTGATCGAGGATCTGCTCAGCGGTGTTGCCCATCATGACGCCCGCGATCCCTCTCCGGGCCACGGTACCCATCACCAAGAGATTGATGCGGTGGCGCCCGACCAGCTCGACGATGGTTGGCGCCGGTGGCCCGTTCACGAGGTGCAAGTCCCAGCCGATGGTGCCAGGCAGGGCGGATCCGACGAGGGCGAGCAGGTCGCGATGGCGTTCCGATCGTTCCTCCCGGCGGAGTTCGGCGATCTCGGCGTCCGAGCAGCCGCCGTGGAGTGGCGATCGCATCAGGTCCTCGGCATAGAGCTCCCAGGCATGGGCGACGTGGAACTCTCCTCCGCCCAGGTCGACGAGTGCGGCCCCCAGCTGGAGCAGCATCTGGTTGAGTTCGGCCTCGTCGGACTCGGGGTTGACCGCCACCATCACCCGCTGGGTCCTGGCCCGGGTAGGCCGGATCACCCAAACCGGACAGGGGCACTTGCGGAGCAGCCGCTTGATGGTCGCCCGATCCTCCTGGTCCTCGTCGGTGGTGACCACGACCAGGTCGTGGTCACCACCGAGCACCTCCTTGACGATGGTCAATGCGGCGTTCCCGGATCTGACGATCACTCCCGCGCTTCGCCCTTCACAATCAGCCGTCCATCTGGTCAGCCGCTGCTCGACCTCGGCCCGCTCGGCCTCTGCGATGCGCTCGAGGGACTCACGATCCTTGAACGGGTTGAAGGTCCTCGGTGGTTCTCGCCCGACGCCGAGCAGCGTGATGGTCGCATCACACTCATCGGCGAGTTCGATCAGTCGACGAATGGCCGCGGGGTTCTCCCGGCGACCGAGGGGGCAGAACAGGATGTTGCGAAACTCAACCATGAGGTACCTGCTTCGTATCGAGACCCGAACCCAGCAACGAGGGAACAGAAGGCCTGCGGCCCAGTTGTGTCGCGTCAGCCACAGATCTCAGGCACATCGCCCGATCCTGGCAACCGCCCCGTTCCGCCGATAGGGGCAAACGTCCTCAGCACGGTTCAAGGATCGTTCGGCTGGCGAGGCGCATACATCGGCCTCGACTTGCTCGCCGGCGGCGCCGAGTTCTGCTGGGATCCCTTCGAGGCCTACGCCACCGGTCAGGTCACCAACCCCAACTGCTGGATACTCGGCGAGCCCGGTAGCGGCAAGTCGGCACTCGTCAAGACCGTGCTCCATCCCGATGCCGGGATTGGTTCGGATGTGTTCGACCGCTTCGTGGACTGCGTCGATGAAATCGAGCGCGGTCGAGGCGCCGGCGGGTTCTTGGTAGTAGTCGGCTGCGTCCTCGAGGTCGGATGCGGCCAACTCTCGGAGTCGGACCGGTCTGACGGTCACCTGGTCAGGTGCTGGGTCGGAACGCGGCCGCGTAGTGCGGCGAAGTAGGCGTCGTCGGCGGTGGGGCCGGGGGCCGAGCTTGCGCCGTCGAGGAGCAGATGCCGGAGTTGCTGTCGGTCTTGATGTCGGCGGATCAGTTCGCGCACGTACTCGCTGTTCGACCCGTAGCCGTCACGCTCGACGCGTTCGTCGACGAACGACTTGAGCTCGACCGGGAGGGCCACGTTCATCGTGGACACGGAGGACAAGATACCCGTCTTGGCAAACTTTGTCATCGCTCGGTCGTCGCAGCAGCGGCGTGGGCCGGAGAGACCGGCCGGCCTTCCCCTCCGCCCGCGCACGCAAGGCCCGACCATTCTTTGGCCATGAGAGCCACAACGGCATTCGCGGCGACAGCGGCGAGTGCGGAGCTCGGACCGGTGGAGATCTGGCGTGACGTGCCGAACAGCGCATAGACGAACGCCCCGATCGCTGCGGCGTACAGGCCGTTCTCGATCGGTATCTACGCGATCCCGGCGTAGCCGAGTGCCTTCGGGACGACGAGCGCTGCGACGGTGACGCCGGCGATCAGGTCGAATCGAAAGTCGGACCGCTGGTAGCTCGGCAACCAACTCCTGATCGGTATGACGCCCATGTGAATCGGTGTGGCCTCAGACGTCGGTCGGCGTCACGACGCCGACCGTGGGGTTCGTGTGCCGTTCCTGATCGAGGCGACGGATCTGAATGGCCTTGTCGATCCCGACCAGCGCCGGCGACACGAGCGACAGACCGAGCACCAATACCCACTGTGCACCGGTGAGCGGCACGGTGTCGAGGAGCCGTTGCAGCATGTTCAGCTCGACGGCCGCCCAGGTGAGTCCCCAGCCGAGCATGACCCATCCGAGGAAGGGGAAGACCGGGCTCGACCATGGGGCCTCCCGCTCGCGTCGCATCACCAGCCCCATGTTGACGGCGCTCAACGACACGACCGCGAACGCCATCGTCATCGAGGTCGACGGGTCGGTGGTGCTTGGTTCGCCAGGCCCCCACTCCAGCAGCGCGAGCGCCGAGCCGGCGATGATGAAGCCGCTCACCAGCCAGCGAATCGCTTGGGCACGAGTGGCGATCTTGGAGCCGGGGGTGCGCGGCGGGCGTTGCATGACGCCCGGGTCCGGGACGTCGACGATGAATCCCACGACGACGGTGGCGACCACGAAGAACTTCGCGAACAGCAACTGCATCGGGAACAACGCGACACCGTTGTTGATGTTGAAGACCGTGGCGATCACCATCAGCTGCAGCACCGACGACAGCACGGTCAGTTGGAGCCTCACGTACGACGAGATGCGCCGATAGATGTCGCGGCCGAGTTCGACGGCATGCACGAGGGTGCCGAAGTTGTCATCGGTCAAGATCAGCTTTCCCGCTTGCTTCGTGACCTCGGATCCACTGCCCATCGCGACGCCGACGTCGGCCTGTTTGAGGGCCGCAGCGTCGTTCACCGCGTCGCCGGTCATCGCCACGACTTCACCCGACTCCTGCATGAGGCGGGCGAGCCGAACCTTGTGTTCGGGTGCAACGCGCCCGAACACGTGAAGCTCCGGGAGTTGGGACTTGACCTCTTCGTCGCTCAGGCGGGACAGCTCGGCGCCCGTCATCACGCCGGGGCCGAGCGCGAGCTCGTCGGCGATCGCACGCGCCGTGATCGTGTGGTCGCCGGTGATCATGCGCACGTCGATACCGGCGTCATGTGCGATCCGGACCGCCTCGACGGCTGCTGGTCGCAGGGGGTCGATGATGCCGACGAGGGAGACCAACACGAGGTCGCCGACGGCCGCCATCGGATCCTCGACCGCCGCGTCCATCTCCGCGTCCGTCACGTTGCGCGCCGCGAATGCGAGGACGCGCAAGCCGCGCTCCGACATCGACCGATTGGCGTCCAGGAGTTCGTCGCGGACCTGATCGGTAGGGATGACGTCTCCGCGCCACAGCACCGACGAGCACCGATCGATCACGACGTCGGGAGCGCCTTTGACGCTGATGAAATGTGGCTCGGTCAGGTGCGGACCCTCCATGTAATCCGGACGGTCATGGAACGTCGCCATGAACTTGTAGTCCGAGTCGAAGGGCACGAGCGCACGACGGGGCAAGGCCCGTCGGGTCTCTTCTGCATGAACACCGACCTTGGCGGCGAGCACCACGAGTGCCGCTTCTGTCGGATCGCCGATGATCGACTCGTCGTCGGCAACGGTGGCGTCGCTGCACAACGCCAACCCGAGCCCGATCCTCGTGAAGTCCGGGGCCGGCGCTCCGGCTGGTCCGAGGACGGCTCCCGACGTCTTGTAGCCACTGCCTTCGATCTTGTACCAGGCGCCCCCGGTGAGCATCGTGACCGCGGTCATCGCGTTCATGGTCAGCGTCCCGGTCTTGTCGCTGTTGATCACGGTGGTGCCGCCGAGCGTCTCGACATCGGTCAGCGACTTCACCACCGCCTTGGATTCGGCGAGACGCTGTGCCCCCGACGAGAGCATCAGTTGCACGAAGGTGGGCAGTCCAGTGGGGATCGCCGAGATCGCCGTCGACACACACAGCAGGACCAGCGTCTCGCTCTCCTGATCGCGCAGGATTCCAACGATGGCGATCACACCGACCGCACCCCAGGCGAGGAACCCGAAGATCTTCGTCAGGTTGTCGAGTTCACGCTGGAGCGGGGACTTGACCCGCTTGGTCGCACTCACCATGTTGGCGATCTGGCCCATCTGGGTCGACTGCCCCGTGGCGACGACCACCACCTCGGCCGAACCACGGGTGACCTGGGTGTTCTGGAACACCAGGTTCGTGCGATCGCCGAGGGGCACGTCCGACTCAGCGATCGTGCTGCTGTTCTTCGCGATCGGTGCGCTCTCACCGGTCAACGCTGCTTCTTGGACCTCCAGCGACGCCGACGACAAGACACGAGCGTCGGCCGGCACCAGATCGCCTGCCTCGACCAACACGACATCGCCGGGCACCAAACCGCTCGAGTCCACCTCGAGCACCGTTCCGTCGCGCCGGACTCGGGCCATCGGCACCTGGAGTTGGGCCAGTGCATCGACGCTGGCCATCGCCTTGCGCTCCTGACTGGTTCCCATCACCACGTTGAACGTCACCAGCGCGCCGACGACGACGCCGGTCGCGATCTGGCCGATGGCGAGGCTCGCCACCGCCACGATGAGCAACATGACGTTCATCGGGTTGGCGATCTGCCCCTTCGCCGTCTCCCAGAGCGTCGGCGGCGGTTCTGTGGCGATCTCGTTCCGCCCATACTCGGCGAGCCGCCGATCCACTTCACCGGCAGCGAGGCCCGGGCCGGCGTCGACGCCGAGGTGTCCGGCAGCCTGTTCCGGCGACAACGCGTACCACGCGGTGTCGGGCTCGGGGGGAGAGTCGGTCGTGTGATCCAACGCCATGTTCATGCTCCTCAGAACGGCTCGGGGATGTGACGCAGCGGAATCTCAGGCTCGACGTAGCCACGCGCCGATTGCCGTCGCGGGAACTTGACCTCGGCACGATCGATCTTCTCGTACGGCACCTGGCTCAACAGGTGCGAGATGATGTTCAGCCGCCCTCGCTTCTTGTCATCAGTGTGAGCGATGAACCAGGGCGCCCACGAAGTGTCGGTCGCCGCGAGCATCGCGTCGCGAGCGCGTGAGTAGTCGTACCACCGGCCGTACGACTTGAGATCCATGCCCGAGAGCTTCCAGATCTTCCTCGGATCGTCGACCCGGCTCTTCAACCGCCGAGCCTGCTCCTCGGGGCTGACCTCGAGCCAGTACTTGATGAGGATGATGCCCGAATCGACCATCGCCCGCTCGACGAGCGGAGCCATCTTCAAGAAGTGCGCCGACTCCTCCTCGGTGCAGAACCCCATCACCGGTTCCACGCCCGCTCGGTTGTACCAGCTGCGATCGAAGATCGCCACTTCGCCGGCGGCCGGGAAGTGCGCCATGTAGCGCTGGACGTACATCTGCGACTTCTCGCGGTCGGTCGGGGCGGGGAGCGCCACGACGCGGAACGTGCGGGGGCTCACTCGTTCCACGATCCGCTTGATCGTGCCGCCCTTGCCCGCAGTGTCGCGGCCCTCGAACACGATGCAGATCTTCGCCCCGGTCGCCCGTACCCATTCCTGCATCGCCACCAGCTCGCCCTGGAGGATCTCGAGCTCGGCTTCGTACTGCTTCCTCCGCAGCTTCACGGGCGCGTCGGTTGCGTCGCCGCCCGTCTCGGCCCGCCCGTGCTTCTTCGACTTGTGCTTCTTCGACTTGTGCTTCTTCGACTTGTGCTTCTTCGACACGTTGATCGCTCCCTCAGTGGTCAGATGATTGCTGGCGAGTCGTTAGTGACATCTTGATTCGTGACGGCAATGGCCGGTCGGCCGACTCCGACATCGGGTCGCCGTGCACACGGGCGACGCTGTCGCCCGGCAGCCCGCTGCGCAGGTTGTCCGCCTGGCCGACATCCGCTCCCTGGGCGAGTTCGTCCCTGAGATCGACGTCGGTGTTCGAGCGTCGGACGGTTTCGGTTCGCGCGCGTGAAGGGGCTCGAAGCGATCTGACCGGACACTCGGGAACCCGTCGATTTCACCGAACTCGCCGGCCTCGCGCTTGCTGCGCCGGCTCAACAACCGGAGCGCCTCATCGGCGGCTGACGTCCGTCGGCCCGTCTGGGTATGACGGGCGATGACATGGTGTCGTCAGCCTGGGTGTGCTCTCGGTCATGCGTCCAACATCAGTTCGTCCTTTCCCTTGCATCGTCACCCTTCGCGGGTGATCTTCCTCGTTTCGGAGGCCGACAGCCTCGTTGACCAGGGCTTGCAGTCGAGAGCGGGTGACGAGAATCGAACTCGCGTTCTCAGCTTGGGAAGCTGACGTTCTGCCATTGAACTACACCCGCAGAGGGCGGCGACGGTAGCTCGCGACGGGCTCGCCCGCCACCGGAGCGCTCGGCGCGCCCGGTTGTCAAGCCTTCTTGACGCGCGCCCGATCCGTCGGGCAGAGTCTGACGGTGGCGGCGGCTGATGATGATCCCGGGTCGGTTGCCGCCCGCCAGGCCGTGGCCGAACTGGTGGAGAGCTGGGGTGAACTGCTCACCGTGGGAAACGCGCTCGAGGCTGCCGTGGCGGTCCGAGCGGGGACCGAAACCTATCTGATCGAGCTCGTGCGCCACGCACGCGAGGCGGGTGCCTCGTGGGCGAGCATCGGTGGCGCGCTCGGCGTGTCGGCGCAGGCGGCTCACCAGCGGTACCGCCACGTCACCTGACCGGCCCACCCACCCTGCGACTAACTTCGTCCCGACATGGGTGACTACGACCTTCCCGGCCCTGGGGTCTTCCCGGCGCACCTCCTGCGGGCGGCCGCCGACGACGGCCTCATCGAGCTCCCGCCCGATTCGAAGCCGGCGGTCCAGCCCGCCAGCATCGATCTGCACCTCGGACCGGTGGCCCACCGGCTCCGCTGCTCGTTCCTGCCCGACTCGACCCACACCGTCGAACAGCGGCTCGAAGAGTTCGCCATGGACACCGTCGACCTCCGGGACGGCGGTGTGCTCGAGCGGAACCGGCCGTATCTCATCGAGCTGCAGGAAGGGCTGAACCTCGCGCCCAACGTGCGGGCGAAGGCCAACCCCAAGTCGTCAACCGGCCGGATCGATGTGTTCACCCGCGTGATCACCGACCGCTCCTATCGCTTCGACGAGGTGAGCGTGGGCTACCAGGGCAAGCTCTACCTCGAGGTCGTGTCGTCGACCTTCACCGTGAAGGTGCACCCCGGGCTGGCGCTCAACCAGCTCCGCCTGATGGCCGGCCACGCCACCGTCGACGAGGACGAACTCGCCCGGATGCACGGCGTGCGGGGCCTGCTCTACGACCAGGGGAAGACCGTCGATGCCGAAGAGTTCGTCCACACCGGCGGCGTGTTCCTCGGCCTCGACCTCACCGGCGACGACGACGGCGTGGTCGGCTACCGCGCCAAACGCAACAGCCGGCTGCTCGACCTCCGCAACATCGGCGGGCACGACGCAGCCGACTACTGGGAGCCCGTCGTCCGCGAACGAGGCGACCAGATCGTCCTCGAACCCGAGGACTTCTATCTGCTGTTGTCAGGCCAGGGCATCTCGATCCCGCCCGACGTCGCCGGCGAGATGGTTGCCTTCGACCCGACGAGCGGCGAGCTGCGGACCCACTACGCCGGCTTCTTCGATCCGGGCTTCGGCTGGGACGCCGCGGGTATGACCGGGAGTCGAGCCGCCCTCGAGGTGCGGGCCCACGACGTGCCGTTCATGGTCCAGGACCGGTTGCGCGTCTGCAAGATCGCGTTCGAACGGCTCATCGAACCCACCGACGAGCTCTACGGCGCCGGCATCGGATCGAACTACCAGGGTCAGCAATCGACGCTCAGCAAGTACTTCCGTCGGGACTGAGCTCGCCGGTTGGCCCTGGCCGCGCCTCCTCAGTAGCCCTCGAGCTGCTGGCGGCGGTGTTGCGGCAGATCGCGGAACGGGATCGACAGGATCTTGCCGAGCTGCTCGACCAGTTCGTTGGCGTGGAATGGCCGGACGAGGAACGCATCGGCGCCCGACTGGAAGCTGAAGACCCGGTTCGAGGCCTGTCGAGCGATCAGCAGGATGCGGGTCGTCGCCACCTTCTCGTCGTCGTGGTGCCGGATGCTCTCGAGCAGCTTCAGGTTGGACCCGATGCCGCCATGGGTCAGGTCGAGCACCATGGCGCGGGGGGAGTCGCGGGTGGCTGCGAGCAGCGCCTGCTCGTGGTTGTCGGCCGAGGCGACCGGGAACCCCTTCTGCTCGAGCACGTTCCGCAGCAGCTTGCCGGCGTCCTCGTCGTCATTGACCACGACGACGCGGGACGCGTCGCGGCGGTCGTCGCCGGTGTAGGGCTTCTCCTTGCGGGCCATCGCGGTGGTTCAGTCCTCGGCTGACTGGAGCGCGGGCGTGACCGCCTCGCCCGCCTCGCCGGCCTCGATGGCGTCGAGGACGTGCATGGCGATGTCGGCGACCTTCACCTCGTCCTCTTCCTTGCCGGCGGCCTTGGTTCCGTCGTCCATCATGACGTAACAGAACGGGCACGCCGTCGCGATGCGGGTGGCACCGGTGGCGATGAGCTCCTCGGAGCGCTCGTCGTTGACCTTCTTGCCGACGCTCTCCTCCATCCACATGCGGGCTCCACCGGCCCCGCAGCACATGCCCTTGGTCCCGTTGCGCTCGGCCTCGACGATCTCGACGCCTCCCAGCTGGCCGATGACCCGGCGGGGAGCGAGGTAGACGTCGTTGTGGCGTCCGAGGTAGCAGCTGTCGTGGTAGACGATGCGCTCGTCGAGGCGGGACTCGCTCAGGTCGAGCTTGCCCTCGTCGACCAGGGCCTCGAGGAACTGGCTGTGGTGCAGCACCTCGTAGTGGCCACCGAGCTGCGGGTACTCGTTCTGGAGTGTGTTGAAGCAGTGCGGGCACTGGGTGATGATCTTCTTGACGCCCATGGCATTGAGCGACTCGACGTTCTGCATGGCCAGCATCTGGAAGATGTACTCGTTGCCCGACCGCCGGGCCGGGTCGCCGGTGCAGTTCTCGGACGGGCCGAGGATGGCGAAGTCGATGCCGGCCCGCTTCATCAGTTTGGCCATGGCCTCGCTGACCTTCTTGTTCTTGTCGTCGAAGCTGCCGGCGCACCCGACCCAGTAGAGGTACTCGTGGTCGAACACGTTGTCACCGGAGTACTGGCCGGGGTCGACGATCTCGATGTCGACGTCGTCGAGCTTGGTGGTCCAGTCGCCGCGCTCGGAGTTGCTGATGGCCCACGGGTTCCCGGTGTTCTCCATGCCGCGGTAGGCGTTGCCCAACTCGGTCGGGAAGTTCGACTCCATGAGCGACAGATAGCGCCGCATGTCGAGGATCTTGTCGAGGATCTCGATGTTGACCGGGCAGATCTCGTCGCAGGCCTTGCAGGTGGTGCACGACCACACCTCTTCGGGCGTGATGCGCTCGAACAACGAGCTGGCCTCGATGGTGATCTCGGGGTCGAGCCCGATGGGTGTCGACACCACCGGATCGCCGGTGCGGGCCATCACCTCGCCGGACTTGAGGACGATCTCACGCGGGTCGAGGGGCTTGCCGGTGGCATGGGCCGGGCAGACCGACGTGCAGCGACCACACATGGTGCAGGCGTCGGTGTCGAGCAGCTGCTTCCAGGTGAAGTCCTCGACCGTCGAGGCACCGAAGGTCTCGAGCTCGGTCTCCATCAGGTTGGGCATCGGCTTCATCGCACCCTTGGGCCGGTCGCGGTCCTTGAGGTACATGTTGAGCGGCGACGTGAAGATGTGCCGGAGCATGGTGACCGGGATCATCGCCACGAACACGAAGAAGGCGACGACGTGGGCGATCCACATGGCCTGGTGCCATCCCGCCACGTTGTCCCAGTTCTCGACGAGACCCGACAGCGGGTAGCCGATGATCGACCACGTCTCGTAGTCGGGCCGGTCCTCCACCGCGATGCGGAAGACCTCGGCGGCCAGCCCGCTGACGCCGAGGAACAGCATGACCCCGAGGATGGCCCCGTGCTCGGGCTTGGTCTTGATGCGGATCCGGTAGGGCCGCTGGACGTAGCGGCGCACGATGGCCCAGGTGACGCCGATCACGAACACGATGCCGGCGATGTCGCCCACGGCGGAGTAGGCCCGATAGACGTCGCCGTGGAGGAACTTCAGCGACTCGGGCATCTGGTGGTCGATCTCGAGCACGATCGTGACCGCGAGCAGGATGAGGAAGCTGAAGTACATCAGCGAGTGCATGATCCCGGCTGCCGGGTCGCGCAACAGGGTCTGCATGTAGACCCCGGCGCGGAAGTCCTTGAGGCGTCGTCCGATGTTGTCCTTGCGGGTTTCGCGCCGATCAGGCGTGCCCCGTTCCCAGTTCTTCACCCGCTGGGAGAACAGGACGTAGGCATAGACGACGATGATCGGGGCGAGGGTGTAGAAGGCCAGCTTCAACGGCCCGGGGATGTTGACGAACACCGTGCGGTGGACCGCGTTGTCGTTCTCCCATCCGGTGAGCAGCGGGATGATGCCGGAGACGACGATCACCACCCCGAACAACACTCCGAGTCCGATGAAGAGCTGGTGCGGCTTGAACCTGGTTCTCATGACGTCACGAACCGTACTCGGGTGATCCGCGACCCGAGAACCCTCTCGATGGAACACTGCGGGGGCTGCGAGTCATGGGGTTCGCACACGCACAGCATGGAGGAGGCCGCATGGCCCGCAAGTTGCTCGCCGAGTTCTTCGGCACGTTCTGGCTGGTGCTCGGAGGTTGCGGGGCCGCGGTCCTCGCCGCCGGATTCATGCCCGAGACCAATCTCGGCATCGGCCTGGTCGGGGTGTCGTTCGCGTTCGGCCTCACCGTGCTCACCGGGATCTTCGCGCTGGGACACATCTCGGGCGGACACTTCAATCCAGCGGTGACGCTCGGGCTGTTCGCCGCCGGTCGGGCCCAGCGCAACGACGTGGCGCCCTACATCATCGTCCAGGTGGCCGGTTCGCTGGGAGCGTGCGGGGTGTTGGCCATCATCGCCAACGGCCAACCCGGTTTCGACCTGGTCGAGAGCGGATTCGCCGCCAACGGATTCGCCGACCACAGCCCCGGCCTCTACACGGCGCTCGCGGCGTTCGTCGCCGAATTCGTGCTGACCGCCATGTTCCTCCTGGTCATCCTCGGCGCGACCCGCGGAACGATGCCCGTCGGCTTCGCCCCCCTCGCCGTGGGCCTGTGCCTCACGCTCATCCATCTGATCAGCATCCCGGTCACCAACACGTCGGTGAACCCGGCCCGGTCGACCGGGCCGGCGTTGTTCGTCGGCGACTGGGCCATCGAGCAGCTCTGGATGTTCTGGGTGGCGCCGATCCTCGGTGCCCTCGCCGGCGGAGCCATCTGGCGCTACCTCTTCGAGGAGGACCCCGTGGCCGAGGCCATCGCGGATCCCTGAACCGGTGGTTCAGCCGTAGACCTTGGTGTCGAGGTCACGGATGGTGGTGGCCATCGACTGGAGCAACTTGCCCGAGATCGACGGCACCGAGTCGATGACCGCGCCGAACTCGCGCGGTCCGAGGACCAGCACGGTGAGCTCGGTCTTGGCCTTGACGGTGGCCGTGCGTTCGCCGCGGTCGAGCAGCGACAGCTCGCCCACGGCTGAACCGGGCCCGAGCTCGGCGATCTTGCGGCCGTTGCGCCGCACCTCCGCGGTGCCATCGACGATCACGAAGGCCTCGCGCCCGAGATGGCCCTGCTCCATGAGCACGTGGCCCGCCGGCAACGTGATCTCGTCGGTCGCCCTGGCGAGCTTCTGCAACTCCTTCTTCGAGCATGCGGAGAACAGCGGGACGTTGGACAGGTGCTCTGCGTAGCTCTGCTTGGCCATGGCGGCGATGTTAGGCACGCAGCGGCGGACGAAGCGGCCAAAAGTGCCCCGCTCGGCTCGTTCACACTCCCGACACACAGCGGTTGCACACCCGTCACGCAGCGCGAACAACTGCGAAATCGGCCTTGCCTACGTTGGCTCCTGCGTCAGGCAGCGCGGCCTGACCTCGTGTGTCCCCACCCAACCCCACCCCCATTTGGAGGAATCGTGAAACGCAAGCTGCTCGCCGGAGCGGTGGTCGCCTCAGCAATCGTGTTGCTGACCGCCGCGCCCGCATCGGCTCAGGAAATCGGTGATCTCACCGACAAGGCGCTCGGTGACAAGCAGATCCTCGACAACCTCTGGATCTTCATCGCCGGAACCCTGGTCTTCTTCATGCAGGCAGGGTTCGCGCTCGTCGAGGCCGGGCTCACCCGGGCCAAGAACGTGGCGAACATCATGATGAAGAACCTGATGGACATGAGCGCCGGCGTCCTCGCCTTCGCCGTCCTCGGCTTCGGCATCGCATTCGGCGGAGAGGAGCTGTTCGGCGGATGGTTCGGCTGGGACTTCGGCATCGCCGGCGTCGACGGCGCCACGTTCGATGGCTCGTTCACGGTCGACGAAGGGTTCGGCGGAGGCTCTCTGTGGCCTTCCACCTTCTTCTTCTTCCAGGCTGCCTTCGCGGCCACGGCTGCGACCATCGTGTCGGGAGCCATGGCCGAGCGGACCAAGTTCGCCAGCTACTTCGTCTACAGCATCGTCATCACGGCGGTCATCTACCCGATCGTCCTTCGCTGGACCTGGGGTGGCGGCTGGCTCGCCCAGCTCGAGTACCCGTTCTCGGACTTCGCCGGCTCGACGATCGTCCACGCCACCGGCGGTTGGGCCGCCATGATGGGTGCGATCATCCTCGGCCCGCGCATCGGCAAGTACGACAAGGACGGCAAGCCCCGGGCCATTCCCGGCCACAGCATTCCGTTCGTCGTGCTCGGCGCGATGATCCTCTTCATCGGCTGGATGGGCTTCAACCCGGGCTCGGAGCTCGCGGCTGACGAGTTCGTCATGCAGATCGGCGTCAGGACGCTGCTCGCCGCAGCCGCTGGTGCGGTCATGGCGATGCTCGTCAACTGGTCGCTCGACAAGAAGCCCGACGTGTCGATGGCCGCCAACGGTCTGCTCGCAGGGCTGGTGGCCATCACGGCGCCGGTCGGCTCGGTCGAGACCTGGGCTGCTGTCGTCATCGGTGGCATCGGCGGTGTGATCGTCGTGTTCTCGGTGCGGTTCTTCGACCGGCGAGGGGTCGACGATCCGGTGGGTGCCATCTCGGTGCACGCCGTCTGCGGCACCTGGGGCACCCTCTCGATCGCCTTCTTCGCCACGTTCGACGACGCCTTCCTCGGGCGTGAGGATGCCGGGCTGTTCTACGGCGGTGGCCTCAACCAGCTCGGTACCCAAGCCCTGTTCGTCGGTGTGCACTTCGTCTTCGTGGTCGTGACCACCGGACTGCTGTTCCTGGCGATCAAGCACACCATCGGCCTCCGGGTCAGCCCCGAAGAAGAGCTCGCCGGCCTCGATGTCGAAGAGCACGGTGCTCCCGGCTACGGCCCCGACATCATGTCCGGCGGTGTTGGCATCCCCAGCTCGGCTGGCTCGTCCTCCACTCCCACCCCGACGAACGCTTAGGAGACCATCGTGCTGCATCTCGTCACCGCAATCATCAAACCCCACATGCTCGAAGAGGTGAAAGATGCCCTCAAGGGCATCGGGATCCAGGGCATCACCGTCAGCGAGGTCAAGGGCTTCGGCCGCCAAGGTGGCCACACCGAGACGTACCGAGGAGCGGAGTACCAGATCGACTTCGTGCCCAAGGTGAAGGTCGAGGTGCTCATCGGCACCGAGGACGCCGAGAAGGTGGCGGATGCCATCGTCTCGGCAGCCCAGACCGGCAAGATCGGCGACGGCAAGCTCTGGGTCACCTCCGTCGACCGAGCGGTTCGGATCCGCACGGGAGAGATGGGGATCGAAGCGGTCTAGGCCCTCCTGCCGCAGCCGCCTCGCAAACCGCCGCTCGGCTCCCTGCCGTTGGCACGGAGCTGGGCGGGTCGGTGGTTGGCTCCTTCGGCTGGCGCCTCCGTCACACGGCCGGATCCAGCCGCAACAAGAACCGGACCCCCCCGGTCGGAAGTGCCGCCCTCTCGAGGGCGGCACTTCCGCGTGTTCAGGCCTTGGCCTGGTTCTTGACGGCCTCGGCGGCCGCGGCGATCTCGGCCGGGTCGGCGAGGTAGCGCTGCTCGATGGCGAGGTCCTCGGCCGGGCGGAAGTCGTCTCCGAGGTCATACACCAGCGGCTGGCCGGTCGGGATGTTCAGATCGGCGATCGCGTCGTCGCCGATCCCGTCGAGGTGCTTGACCAGCGCCCGGAGGCTGTTGCCGTGGGCGGCGACCAGTACGACCCGACCGGCCACCAGGTCGGGCACGATCCCGTCGTGCCAGTAGGGGAGCATGCGGTCGACGACGTCGGCGAGGCACTCGCTCGACGGCCGAACCTCCGGAGGCAAGTCGGCATAGCGGGCGTCGTCGACCGGATCGAACTCGTTGTCGGCCGCGATGGGCGGTGGTGGGGTGTCGTAGCTCCGACGCCAGACGTGGACCTGCTCTTCGCCGTACTTCGCGAGCGTCTCGGCCTTGTTGCGGCCGGTGAGGTCGCCGTAGTGGCGCTCGTTGAGGCGCCAGTGCCGCCGCACCGGGATCCAGCTCCGGCCGGCCGCGTGCAGCGCGAGGTCGGCGGTTCGGATGGCCCGCGTCTGCACACTGGTGTGGACCACGTCGGGGAGCACGCCCTTCTCGGCGAGCAGGGCACCGCCGGCGAGGGCTTCCTGGACCCCCAGGTCGGTCAGATCGGCGTCCCACCAGCCGGTGAACAGGTTGGAGGCGTTCCATTCGCTCTGTCCGTGACGCAACAACACGAGGCGTGGCATGAGTCGAAACCGTAGTTCTGGTGGCTGCGGTCGTCGCGACCCACGGCGGACGTGGGAAACTGCCTCCACCAGGCGGATCGAAGGGACCCATGACCCAGCAGCAGGACGACGCGACCGGAGCGGCCGAGCGCCTGGCCCACCTGACGACGGGCACCAGCATCCGGGTGAGCGACCTGAGCGACTCGCTGGGTGGCTACTCGGCCACGGTCACCGACGACACCGGCCAGATGCTCTGGATCGACATCCCGATCCGTCGCGACGGGATGCTCACGTTGTCGGTGGGGCAGCTGGTGTCGATTCGCTTCGATCGACCGGGCGATGCGGTCTATCTGTTCGACACCGTCGTCACCGAGGTCCGGGCCTCGGACGAGTCGCCGTACGCCCTGGCCCGTCCGGTCACCATCGATCGGCGGCGTCACCGTTCCGACGTCCGCCTCGCCCTGGTGCTCGACGCGACCTACGAACTCCACGGCTCGGACGCCGGCGAGCCGCAGCACGCCAAGGTGGTCGATCTGTCCGCCGGGGGCCTCGGACTCATCACGACCAGCGACCACGAGATCGACGAGGCCCTCGTCGTGAACGTGGCCTTGCCGGGTCCCGGCGATGCCCTCCACTTCGAGTCGTCGGTCATCATCCGCACCCGATCGCTCTACGGGCGCACGCCCGGTGGGGCGGTGCTCCGTCAGTACGGCCTCGAGTTCGTCGACGTGAGCGACCAGATCCGCGACAAGATCCTCGCCCTCGTCATCTGGAACCTGACCCAGAATCCCGCGGTGCTCTGAACCTGGGCGGGTCGGTCCGGTCCCGGTCAGTCCCGGCTGCCGGTCAACTGCAGCGAACCGAGCCGCCAGACCGCGAGGGCGAGGGCGACGAGCGTCAGGGCGACGAGTCGGCCGAGCGCGGCGCCGCCCGAGGGGATGCCGCTGCGTTCGAGCGCCTCGGCTGCGGGGCCGTAGGACGCATAGACCGACCGGGCCACCCAGCTCGGCGAGACGCCGGCGACGCCGGCGATGGTGGCGCCGACCAGGCGCTCGCCGAGCAACACGAATCCAAGCGACCACACGGCGGCCCGGCGCGTGGTCGATCCGATCAGCACGAACACCGCAACGAGCGCCGACGCGCCGACGGAAGTCGCCAGCATCAACGGGACGATGGCCTCGGGAACGCCGGCGATGAGCGCGGCGGCGGCACACGCGGGCACGATCGTCGCCAGTGCGATCAGCCAGCCGCCCAGCCACCGAGCGACGATGATCTCCCAGAGGTTGACCGGAGCCAGCCAGGTGAAGGGAAGGGCCCCGCTTCGGACTTCGGCCCCGAGCACCGCGTCGCCGATGATCAGACAGCCGAGGGGGAGGACGAGGCCGAACAGTCCGGCGTTGGCGACATCGGCGAAGGCGGCCGCCCGGTCACCCTCGATGGCGTGGCTGAGCGCTCCGAACAGCAGGGCGGCGCCGATCGGGACGGCGAGGATGCGACGGCGCTGGGTCGGCAAGCAGGCGCGGGGCACATAGACGACCATGGCCAGCAGTCGCGACATCATCGGGTGAGCTCCCGGAACACGGCCTCGAGCGACTCGTCGAGCGGACGGACCTCGCGCAGTCCGCAGCCCTGGTCGACGGCCACATTTGGCAGGGCCACGGCGAGGGCACCGGCATTGCTGGTGGAGATGGTCACGGTGTCGCCCTCGACCTCGACCCCGGTCACCACGTCGAGCGCGAGGAGGTGACTGGCGAGGCGGCGCGGGAGGTCGGCCCGCACGATCACTCGTCGGGGGCGGTCGGCCATCGCGTCACGGATGGCGCGATGACCCCCGGCTGCCGCCAAGCGGCCGGCGAGCACCACGATGATCCGCGACGAGAGTCGCTCGACCTCGTGCAGGACGTGCGAGCTCACGATGACGGTCCGTCCCTCGGCGCCCAACGACGTGAACAACGAGATCAGTGAGAGCCGCTGGACGGGGTCGGCACCGTTCAGGGGCTCGTCGAGGACCAGCACGGTCGGGTCGGCGACGAGGACCGCGGCGATCTTCGCCCGCTGTCGCATGCCCTTGCTGAAGTCGCCGACCGCACGATCGGCGGCGTCGAGCAGGTCGACTCGTCCGAGGGCGTCGCCGATCCGGCGCTCGTCGTCGATGCCACGGAGCGCTGCGGTGTAGCGCACGAGTTGGCGAGCCGTGAGCGCTTCGGGGACCGAGTCCTCCTCGGGCACGAGTGCCAGTCGTTCGTGCACCGGCCGGTCGGTGCGGGGGTCGGCACCGTGGACGCGCACCTCACCCTGGTTCACGGGCAGCAGCCCGCAGATGGCTCGCATGAGGGTGGTCTTGCCCGCTCCGTTGGGGCCGAGCAGACCGGTCACGCCCGGCCCGAACGAGCAGGAGAACTCCGACAGCGCGACCTTCTGACCGAACCAGACCGAGGCGTCGTGCACGGTGACGGCCGCATCGTCGACGAACGCCGGATCCATCACGCCTCGATCCAGCGATAGCGCCTGATCAGGACACCCAGCGAGCCGAGCACCACGACGAGGTAGACGGCGACCGCCGCGATCGCGCCGCCTTCGATGCCGCCGAGGGGACCGTCCGGCGCCATCTCGCCGAGGAAGATCAGGTCGCGCACCCGGAGCGGCAGGGCGAGCAGGTTGACGATCGCCCACATCGACGGGAAGACGCCGTCCTCGTCGCCGCCGCTCAACACCGCCGACACGACCGATGCGACGAGGAGCACGATGAGGAAGACCGCACCGGCGATGGCTCGCCGGTTGGTGGTGCTCGCAGCCAGGATCCCGAGCACCGAGTAGTAGATCGCCACGACCGCCACGGCGATCGGGACCTGCCAGATGAACTCGGCGTTGTCACGGACGTACGTGAGCGATCCGTCGGTGTCGACGAGGGCCTGCCCGACGAACAGGACGACGTGCGGAAGGAAGCCGAACGCGAACACGATGCCGGTGATGGCCGCGACCTTGGTCAGGACGTAGTCGGTGCCGGTCAGCGGTCGGGCGAAGATGAGCGGCAGCATTCGGTGTCGGCGATCGGGGCAGATGACGTCGGGAGCCGTGAGCGCCACGAACAGCAGCAGCGCGGTTCCGACACCGACGTAGTCGCGGTAGGTGATGAACTCGAACTCGTCCGCCACGGTGTCCCGGGTCAGGTAGGCCACCCCGACGTTGACCACTGCGGGGATCGAGACGATGACGAGCAGGGTCCACGGGAACACCTTCTGGCGCCAGGAGCGGCGGAGCCCGAGGGCTCGGCGGACCGAGGCTCGCCAGAGTGCCCATCTCGCCTGGGGTCGCCCGCCCCGGGGCCCGTCGTACGGCCGGTATCCGCGGTCGTAGACCGCGCCGGTGGACAGGTCGGTCATCGAGCGGCCCGGTCGAGGAAGACGTCGTCGAGGCTGCGGTTCCGTGGGGTCATCCGGTGCAGGGGGAGTCCGGACGCGGCGACGGCCGCGACGATCCGGTCGAGATCGCCGTCGTCGGTCACCGAGACGGCGACCGAGCCGTCGATCGCCGCTTCGGCCGCGAGGCCGGTGGCCACGATCACGTCGAGCAGGGCGTCGGCCCGGCCGCCGGCGTCGACGGTCACCGTCCCGGTGGTCTCGATGAGCGCGTCGGTTCGCCCGGCCGTGATCAGCCGGCCGCCGTCGAGCATCACGACCTGATCGCACACCTGTTGCACGTCGTCGAGCAGGTGGGTGGCCAGCACGATCGAGATGCCGAAGGTGCCGAGCCGTTCGATCAGGGCCAGCATCTCCTCGCGTCCCGCCGGATCGAGACCCGCGGTCGGCTCGTCGAGCAGCACCACCTCGGGATCGCCCACGATCGCCTGGGCGAGCTTGGTGCGCTGTCGCATGCCGGTCGAGAACCCCTCGACCGGACGAAAGCGGGCTTCGTCGAGTCCGACGAGATCGAGCACGTCGGAAGCCCGTTGCCGCGCCGCACGAGGTGGGAGGCCGCCGAGCTCACCCAGCGTGGCCACCACGTCGGCGGCGGTCTGATCGGTCGGCAGGCAGTCGTGTTCGGGCATGAACCCCAGCCGTGTGCGCACGCCGACCGGGTTGGCGGCCACGTCGACGCCGGCCACCTCGATGGTGCCGGCATCGGGCGAGGTCAGTCCGAGCATGATGCGGAACAGGGTGGTCTTGCCCGCGCCGTTGGCGCCGACCAGCCCGACCGTGCCCGGACCGATGTCGACGGTCAACTCGTCGAGCGCCACCACCCCCGGATAGGCCTTGGTCAGCCTGCTGGTCCGGAGCAGGGTGGTCACGCTGCACAGGCTACGGAGGGTGAGGGGTGTTGTCGTCCTCCGAACGGGCGATCTGCAGATCGGTCAGTCGGAGGATCCGGCCACGTCGTCCCGACTGGTTCGGCGATGGCGAGGGCTCAAGGCTGCGAGCGCCGTCCCGAGGTCGCCAACCGCTGGGCGAGGGCGATGGCCTTCGCCCCAAGGTTGCGTGCATATCACTCAACTTTTGTGTTGTTCAGCTGATCCTCCCGATACACTGCGAGCCCACAAGCCCATCCCCCCACCACTCTCCTCGGAGGAATGCAATGCCCAAGGCCGTCGGAATCGATCTCGGTACCACCAACTCAGTCGTCAGCGTGCTGGAGGCCGGCGATCCGGTCGTCATCCCCAACGCCGAGGGTGCCCGCACGACCCCGTCGGTCGTTGCGTTCGCCAAGGACGGCGAGGTCCTGGTCGGCGAGGTCGCCAAGCGCCAGGCCATCACCAACCCCGACCGGACCATCCGGTCGGTCAAGCGCCATGTCGGCACCAACTGGTCGATCGGCATCGACGGCAAGGACTACAACAGCCAGGAGATCTCGGCGCGCACGCTCCAGAAGCTCAAGCGCGACGCCGAGGCCTACCTCGGCGACAGCGTGACGCAGGCGGTCATCACCGTCCCTGCGTACTTCGACGACGCGCAGCGCACCGCCACCAAGGAGGCCGGGCAGATCGCCGGTCTCGAGGTCCTGCGCATCATCAACGAGCCCACGGCCGCCGCGCTCGCGTACGGCCTGGACAAGGAGGGTGAGGACCAGACGATCCTCGTGTTCGACCTCGGTGGTGGCACCTTCGACGTGTCGATCCTCGAGATCGGCGACGGCGTGTTCGAGGTCAAGGCCACCCACGGCGACACCAGCCTGGGCGGTGACGACTGGGACCAGCGGGTGATGGACTGGCTCGTCGACCAGTTCAAGGCGGCCCACAACGTCGACCTGAGCAAGGACAACATGGCGATGCAGCGCCTCAAGGAAGCGGCCGAGAAGGCCAAGATCGAGCTGAGCCAGGTGCAGCAGACCCAGGTCAACCTGCCGTTCATCACCGCCACCAACGAGGGTCCGCTCCACCTCGACGAGTCGCTGTCGCGGGCCAAGTTCCAGGAGCTCACCGCCGACCTGCTCGAGCGCTGCAAGACGCCGTTCGAGCAGGCCATCAAGGACGCAGGCCTCAGCAAGGGCGACATCGAGCACGTGATCCTCGTGGGCGGTTCCACCCGGATGCCCGCCGTGGCCGACATGGTCAACGAGTTCACCGGCAAGGAGCCCAACAAGTCGGTCAACCCCGACGAGGTCGTCGCCATCGGTGCGGCCATCCAGGCCGGCGTCCTCAAGGGCGAGGTCAAGGACGTCCTGCTGCTCGATGTCACGCCACTGAGCCTCGGCATCGAGACCAAGGGCGGCGTGATGACCCGGTTGATCGAACGCAACACCACCATCCCGACCAAGCGCACCGAGGTGTTCACCACCGCCGAGGACATGCAGCCCTCGGTCGAGATCCACGTGCTCCAGGGCGAGCGTGAGATGAGCCAGTTCAACAAGACGTTGGGCAAGTTCCAGCTCGTCGACCTGCCCCCGGCGCCACGCGGTGTCCCCCAGATCGAGGTCACGTTCGACATCGATGCCAATGGCATCGTGCACGTGTCGGCCAAGGACCGGGCCACCGGCAAGGAGCAGTCGATGACCATCACAGGTCAGTCGTCGCTGGCCAAGGATGACATCGACCAGATGGTGCGCGATGCCGAGGCGCACGCCGAGGAGGACTCGAAGCGCAAGTTCGAGGCCGAGGCCCGCAACACCGGCGACACGCTCGTCTACCAGACCGAGAAGCTGCTCTCCGAGCAGGGCGAGAAGATCCCGGGCGAGGAGAAGACCGCGGTCGAGGAGAAGCTCGAGGAGCTGAAGGGCTCGCTCGAGGGCGACAACGTCGACGCCATCCGCACGGCCACCGACAACCTGATGGCCGCCTCCCAGACCTTCACCCAGAAGCTCTACGAGGCTGCGGCGCAGGCCGAGACCGACTACACGGCCGGCGACGCGGGTGCTGGTGCCGATGCCGGTGGCGACGACGTCGACGACGACGACGTGGTCGACGCCGAGATCGTCGAGGACGACGACGACACCGACAAGGACTGAGGGTCATGTCCGACGATCCCAACCAGGAGCGAGCACCCGACCCGTCACCCGCAGCCGAGTCGGGCGAGTTCTCGCCTGACGACATCCTCGGCGTCGTCGAGGAGGTCGACACCGTTCCCGAGGCCGATCAGCCGGTCGGTCTCGACATCGATCCGTCCGAGGTCGACGTGGTCGCGCTGCTCGACGAGCGCAACCAGTTCCTCGATGCCTACCGGCGTTCGCAGGCCGACTTCGAGAACTTCCGCAAACAGGCCCACAAGCGCCAGGGCGACGAGGTCGCCCGGGTGTTGGGACGCTTCGTCGAAGGCCTCCTCCCCGTCCTCGACGCCGGCGATGCCGCCATGGCCCATGGCGCCGACGGCGCGACCGAGGTGTTCACGGCGCTGTTGGGGGCGCTCGAGAAGGAGGGCCTCCAGCGAGTCGACCCCCTCGGCGAACCCTTCGATCCGAACGTCGCCGAGGCGGTGATGCACGAGCCGGGGGACGGCGGCGAGCAGGTCGTCGCCGAAGTCCTCCGCGTCGGCTACCTGTGGAACGACCGCGTGCTCCGGCCGGCCATGGTGAAGGTCAAGGACTGACCGATGGCGCCCCAGCGCGAGTGGCTCGAGAAGGACTACTACGCGGTCCTCGGCGTCACCAAGGACGCCGATGCCAAGGCGATCACCAAGGCGTACCGGAAGCTGGCTCGCGAGAACCACCCCGACCAGAACCCCGACAACCCCTCGGCCGAGGAACGGTTCAAGGAGGTGTCGGCGGCCTATGACGTGGTCGGCGATCCGGACAAGCGCGCCGAGTACGACGAGGTCCGCGCCATGGGACCCATGGGCGGCATGTTCGGTGGCGGCGGGGGACGCGGCGGGCCCGGTGGCGCCACGTTCAACGTCGGTGATGTCGGCGACCTGGGCGACCTGCTCGGCGGCCTCTTCGGCCAAGGTGGCCAGCGACCCCAGGGCGGAGGTGGCGCCGCGCCACGACGGGGACGCGATCTCGTCACCGACCTCCACCTCTCCTTCGACGATGCGGTCACCGGGGTCACCACCTCGGTGCACCTCACCAGCGAAGCCGCATGCTCGACGTGCAAGGGCTCGGGGGCGCGACCCGGAACCACGCCGCAGCCGTGCAGCACCTGTGCGGGCCGGGGTGTCATCGACGAGAACCAGGGGTTCTTCTCGTTCAGCCAACCCTGCCCTGCGTGTTCGGGGCGTGGGTCGGTCATCACCGACCCCTGTCCGACCTGTCACGGCGCCGGAACCGAGCTGCGACCGCGCGAGGTCAAGGTACGCATTCCGGCCGGCGTCGACGACGGTCAGAAGATCCGGCTCAAGAAGCGAGGCGAGCCCGGGCGATCGGGCGGTCCGGCCGGCGACCTGTTCGTGCGCGTCCACGTTGCCCCGCACCGCCTCTTCGAACGATCGGGCCACAACCTCAAGCTCACGGTGCCGATCACCTTTTCCGAGGCCGCGCTCGGCGCCGACATCAAGGTGCCGACCCGCGACGGCTCGACGGTCACGCTGCGGATCCCCGCCGGCACCCAGACCGGCAAGACCTTCCGGGTCAAGGGGCGCGGCGTGGCGACGAAGAAGAAGACCGGCGACCTGCTGGTCACCGTCGAGGTGGCGGTCCCGAAGAAGTTGAGCCGCGAGGAGCGCAAGGCCGTCGAAGCCCTCGCCAACCTCGCCGAGTCGAGTCCGCGAGCACATCTCGGCGTCGAGCGCGAAGCTGATGTGCCCGAGGAGGCGGTCGGATGAAGCCCGAGAACCGTGCGGTGTACGTGATTTCTGTCGCCGCCGAGCTGGCGGGCGTGCATCCGCAGACGCTTCGGGTCTACGAGCGCAAGGGCCTGGTCGATCCGGCCCGGACCGGCGGCGGCTCGCGTCGCTACTCCGAGGCCGACATCAGGCTGCTGCGCCGCATCCAGGACCTCACGGGCGAAGGACTCAATCTGGTCGGCGTCCAGAAGGTGCTCGAGCTCGAGGCCCGGGTGGCCGAACTCGAGGCGAAGCTCGAGCAGACCGAACGCCAGGCATCGGCCGATGTCGAGCAGACCCACAAGCAGTACAAACGCGAGCTCGTGCCGCTCGAGCAGAGCCTGATGATCTACCAGGGCAAGCGCCGACGGCCGCGCCGATGAGCGACCGCGCAAGGTGGACCAAAGTTGAGTGCATATGCATCAACTTTGCTGAGTTGCTGGTATACTCCTCGCCATGACGCTTGATCCCAACAAGTGGACCCTCAAGACCCAGGAGGCGTTCAACGCCGCCGTGGCCGTGGCGAAGGACCACCACAATCCCGAGGTCACGCCCGATCACCTCCTGGCCGCCCTCCTGCGCCAGGAGGACGGCATCGTCCTGCCGATCCTGCAGAAGGTGGGTGCCGAACCCCTCAAGCTGCGCAACCGGGCCGACGAGGCCATCGCCAAGCTGCCCAGCGCCTACGGCGGAGAGGCCCGCATGGGCCGCGAGACCAATGCCGTGCTCGAGGCCGCCGACACGACCCGCACCGACCTCGGCGACGAGTACCTCTCGACCGAACACATCCTGCTCGCCCTGGCCGATCGCCTCGACGTCAGCCGCGAAGACCTGCTCGGTGCCCTGCAAGAGGTCCGGGGCAGCCACCGGGTGACCAGCCAGAATCCCGAGGACACCTACCAGTCGCTCGAACGATACGGCCGCGACCTCACCGCCGACGCCCGCGCCGGCAAGCTCGATCCGGTCATCGGGCGCGACGACGAGGTTCGCCGCGTCATCCAGGTGCTCAGCCGGCGGACCAAGAACAACCCGGTGCTCATCGGCGAGCCCGGCGTCGGCAAGACCGCCATCGTCGAAGGGCTGGCTCAGCGCATCGCCGACGGCGACGTGCCCACCAGCCTCGAGAACAAGCGGCTCATCGCCCTCGACCTGTCGGCCATGGTGGCCGGCGCGAAGTACCGAGGTGAGTTCGAGGAGCGCCTCAAGGCCGTGCTCAAGGAGATCACCGACAGCCACGGCGAGATCATCACGTTCATCGACGAGATGCACACCGTGGTCGGGGCGGGCGCCACCGGCGAGAGCGCCATGGACGCCGGCAACATGCTCAAGCCGATGCTCGCTCGCGGCGAGCTCCGCATGGTCGGAGCCACCACCCTCGATGAGTTCCGCAAGCACATCGAGAAGGACGCGGCGCTCGAACGGCGGTTCCAGCAGGTCATGGTCGATCAGCCGAGCGTCGAGGACACCATCGCCATCCTCCGTGGGCTCAAGGAGCGCTACGAGGTCCACCACGGTGTCCGCATCCAGGATGCGGCCCTGGTCGCTGCGGCGGTGCTGTCCGATCGCTACCTCACCGGTCGCTTCCTGCCCGACAAGGCCATCGACCTCATGGACGAGGCCGCGAGCAAGCTGCGCATCGAGATCGACTCGCTGCCGACCGAGATCGACGTGGTCGAGCGGCGCATCCGCCAGCTCGAGATCGAGAAGGTCGCGCTGGCCAAGGAGACCGATGTGGCCTCCAAGGAGCGTCTCGACGCCCTCGAGGCCGAGCTGGCCGATCTGTCCGAGGATCGCGACAGCATGTTGGCCCACTGGACCCAGGAGAAGGAGGCCATCGGCACCATCCAGGGTCTGAAAGAGCAACTCGAGAACCTGCGGGCCGCCGCCGAGCGCGAGCCCGACCTCGAACGAGCGGCCGAGATGCGCTACGGCCAGATCCCCGAGCTCGAGCGCCAGGTCGACGAGGCCACCAAGGCCCTCGCCGAACACCAGGCGACCCGCCAGATGCTCAAGGAGGAGGTCGACGAAGAAGACGTCGCCGAGATCGTCAGCCGGTGGACCGGCGTGCCCGTCGCACGCCTGATGGAAGGCGAGATGTCCAAGCTCGTTCGGATGGAGGACGTGCTCCACGAGCGGGTCGTCGGCCAAGAAGAAGCCGTCCACGCCGTGGCCAACGCCATTCGACGAAGCCGGGCCGGCTTGTCCGACCCGCACCGGCCCATCGGTTCGTTCCTGTTTCTCGGACCGACCGGCGTCGGCAAGACCGAACTCGCCCGGTCGCTCGCCGAGTTCATGTTCGACGACGAGCGCGCCATGGTGCGCATCGACATGTCCGAGTACATGGAGAAGCACTCGGTCAGCCGGCTGATCGGCGCCCCTCCGGGGTATGTCGGCTACGACGAGGGGGGTCAGCTCACCGAGGCGGTGCGCCGTCGCCCCTACGCGGTGATCCTGCTCGACGAGATCGAGAAGGCCCACGGCGATGTGTTCAACGTGCTGCTCCAACTGCTCGACGACGGCCGCCTCACCGACGGGCAGGGACGAACGGTCGACTTCACCAACGTCGTGTTGATCATGACCTCGAACCTGCCAGGTGACCCTCGCGAGTTCTTCAAGCCCGAGTTCATCAACCGGGTCGACGACATCGTTCGCTTCCGGTCGCTCACCGAGGAAGACTTGGCGCCGATCGTCGAGATCCAGCTCGCGGCGCTGCGAGATCGGCTCGCCGATCGTCGCATCGGTCTGGTGGTCACCGACGCCGCGAAGGCCCGAATCGCCGTGCTCGGCTACGACCCGGCCTACGGTGCCCGACCCCTCAAGCGGGTCATCCAGCGCGAGGTCGGCGATCGCCTCGCAACGGCGGTCCTCGACGGCTCGATCGGCGAAGGCGACACCGCCACCGTCGACGTCGATGCGAACGAAAGCCTCTCGGTCCGGAGCTGAAAAGCTCGTATTCCACCACGCAACGTGGTATCCCTGCACATCGCAGAACCGGCGAGGGAGGATCGATGCTGCGACTGCTCCGGCGCATCGTGGTGCTCCTGTTCGGGCTGGGTGCCATCGGGGTGCTCGTCGTCGCCTCCGAGGCCGGCGCGGTCGAAGCCTGCGGCTCTGACTCGCTCGGCGACGTGCGCTTCTCGGTCGACGGGTCCGAGCCGGTCGCCGACCTCGCCGACCTCGGTCCCCTGGCCGCCGGCCAGTCGGTCACGATGGTCTGGGAGGCTGCCGCGTCGGGGTGCGACGACCTCGGGGTGACCCTCGCCGCCCATCGCGTCGATGCCAGTCCCACTGCCGAACTCGTCCGGGCCGAGGTCTGTGGCGTTGCCGAGTGTGCGGCTTCGTTGACCATCGACGTGCCCGATCGCGCCGCGTTGTGCCGCGGCGAGGTGGTGGCCGCGGTCGGCCCACCCCAGCTCGATCGCAGCCTCTACGGCTCGAGCGAGCTGGCCGCGGCCCGGATCGATCCCGGCGACTGCGCCGCAGCGTCGCCATCGGCGTTCATCGCCGTGTTGTGTGCCCGTGGAGGCATCGACGTGGCCGTGTCCAACACCGGTGAGCTCGATGCGGTGATCGTGCTGCGGGTCGATGGCGCCGACGTGAGCGAGTTCGAGGTGGCCCCGGGCACGGAGCGCTCCGAGTTGATCGGGCTCGTCGAGGACACGCCCATCACCGTTGCGGTGCTGTCCGAGGGCGAGGTCGTCATCGAGCGATCGCTCCGACCGGATTGCTCGCCCGAGCCGGCCGTTCCGCTCATCACCCCCGACTGCGCTGCAGGCGGAGCCAGCGTGATGCTCGACAATCCGACCCCACAACCGATCCGCTATCGGGTGGTCGTCGACGGCGTCGACACCGAGGTCGTCGTCGAGGCCCACCGCGTGGAGCGCCACGCGGTCGCGATCGACGAGGACACCGAGCGGCTGATCGCGGTGGTGGCACCCGACGCCACCGAACTGGCCCGCGCCACCGTTCGCCGCGACTGTGAACTGCCCCGCGCCACCGTTGCGCTCGAATGCTCGTCGTCGTCGGCGGCGTTCACCCTGGCCAACGACGGTGCCACCAGCACGCTCGTCGCACTCGTGCTCGACGGCGAGATCGCTGTGGTCGTCCCGGTCGCTGCAGGTCAGCAGGCGGTGGTCGCTCGAGTCCCGGTCGTCGAGGACCGGACCGTCGACGTCGCGGCCAGGAGCGGGGACATCGAGCTCGTCGCCCGACGGTTGACCGTCGACTGTCAGCCGCCTCCCGACGATCCTGGCAACGAGCCACCGGCCACCGGGACCCCGCCACCGCCCACGACTCGGCTCACCACCCCCAGCACGCCGCCCGCGCAGGTCCTGGGCGTCTCGGTGCCCCGGACCTCGTCGTCGGCGGTGGCAGGTGCCGGTGGCACCCTGCCCACGACCGGCACCGACCCCCGCGCGCTGGTGAACGTCGCCGGGTGGTTGCTGACCCTCGGAGGGCTGTTGCTGATCCGGTCGGCGCGCCACGAGGAATCCGGCTTCGGTGCCGCCGCGATGCGCCGGTAGCATCGCCCCTCGGCCTGCAACGCAATCGCAAGGGAAACATCGATGCCAGCCACCGTGCTCGTGGGCACGCAATGGGGAGACGAGGGCAAGGGTCGGTTCACCGATCTCTTCTCCAAGGAGATGTCGCTCGTCGTTCGCTATCAGGGCGGCCACAACGCAGGCCACACGCTCGTCGTCGACGGCGAGAGCTTCGCGCTGCAGCTGATCCCGAGCGGCGTGTTGTACGACCACATCACGCCGGTCATCGCCAACGGCGTCGTGGTCGACCCGAGGGTGCTCCTCGAAGAGGTCGACATGCTCACCGCCCGCGGCGTCGACTGCTCTCGGCTCAAGGTGAGCACGAACGCCCATCTCATCTTCCCGTACCACCAGGAGATGGATGCCCTCACCGAGCGCTACCTCGGCAAGAGCAAGCTCGGCACCACCAAGCGCGGCATCGGTCCGGCCTACGCGGACAAGGCGAGTCGCGTCGGCCTGCGCATCCAGGACCTCTACGACCCCAAGATCTTCCGCGAGAAGCTCCAACTCGTCCTGCGTGAGCGCAATCCGGTGCTGGCGAAGGTCTACAACCAGCTCCCGGTCGATGCCGACGAGATCGCCGACGTCTACCTGAACGAGTACGCGCCTCGCATCGAACCGATGGTGACCGACACGGTGAACCTGATCCACGGCGCGCTCGAGGCCGATCAGCACGTGCTGTTCGAGGGGGCGCAGGCCACGTTCCTCGATCTCGACCACGGCACGTACCCCTACGTGACCTCGTCCAACCCGGTCGCCGGCGGGGCGTGCGCCGGCGCCGGCATCGGCCCGCGCGACATCGACCGGGTGGTCGGCGTCGCCAAGGCCTACGTCACCCGGGTCGGCTCGGGCCCGTTCCCGACCGAACTGCTCGACGACACCGGCGATCTGATCGTCGATCGCGGCCACGAGTACGGCACGAACTCCAAACGTCGTCGGCGTCCGGGCTGGCTCGACCTGGTGATGCTGCGCCACGCCGTCCGCCTCAACTCGCTGTCCGAGCTGGCGATCACCAAGCTCGACATCCTCGACGTGTTCGAGTCGGTGAAGGTCTGTGTGGCCTACGAGATCGACGGTCAGCGGATCGACGACTATCCCGACAACCAGTCGATGCTCCACAAGGTCACGCCGATCTACGAGGAGCTCCCCGGCTGGACCACCGACGTGTCCGAGGCGACCGAACGTCATCAGCTCCCCGACCGGGCGCTCGACTACGTGCGGTTCATCGAGGACGGCGTGGGCGTGCCGGTCCGCCTTCTCGGCGTCGGGCCCGGTCGGTCGCAGTACGTCCAGGTCCGGCCCTGACCACTACTTTGCTTCGCCATGAGGATCTGTGTCGTCGGCGGTGACGGGCGTGCCCACACGCTGACCCAGGTGCTGTCCCGCCATCACGACGTGGTGGTCACGCCCGGCAATCCCGGGATCGCCGAAACGATCGGCGACGACCCGGCTGACGTCACCGCCGACCTCTTCGTGATCAGCCCCGAGGCCCCCCTCGTCGCCGGGTTGGCCGACGAGCTGCGCTCGCAGGGCAAGCGGGTGTTCGGGCCGGGCGCCGACGGCGCTCGCCTCGAGGGGTCGAAGGCGTGGATGAAGGAGGTCGTCGCCGCCGCGGGTGTCCCGACGGCCGCCCACGCCACGTTCGACGAGGCGGCGGCGGCCATCGCCCACCTCGACACGCTCTCGCCTCCCTACGTCATCAAGACCGACGGGTTGGCTGCCGGCAAGGGGGTCCTGGTGACCGGTGACCTCGATGCGGCCGTGGCCGACATCGAGGCCAAGTTGGCCGGCGAGAGCTTCGGCGAGGCCGGGACCACCGTCGTCATCGAGGAGTCGATGGCCGGTCCCGAGCTGTCGTTGCTCGCCGTCTGTGACGGGACCCGGGCCGTGGCCCTGCCGCCCGCCCAGGACTTCAAGCGGGTGGGCGAGGCCGACACCGGGCCCAACACCGGCGGCATGGGCGCCTACTCACCGGTTCCGCTCGTCACCGAAGCGATGGTCACCGAGATCATGGGCGAGTTCATCGATCCGACCCTCGCCGAGTTGCGCCGCCGCGGCATCGACTACCGCGGCACGCTCTATGCCGGATTGATGTTGACCGACGCCGGACCCCGGCTCGTCGAGTTCAACGTGCGCTTCGGTGACCCCGAGGCGCAGGTCGTCCTTCCTCGGGTCGCCAACGACCTCGGCCAGCTGCTGGCCGAAGCGGCCGACGGCGAGATCTCGACCACACCGACCTTCAGCGACGACGCCTACGTGACCGTCGCGTGTGCCGCCGAGGGCTACCCGGCGTCGCCCCTCACCGGCGACCCGATCGATGGGCTCGAACGGGTGCGCGACATGGCCGGCGTCGATGTGCAGTACGCCGGCGTCGCCTCCGGAGCCGATGATCGGTTGGTCACCGCCGGGGGTCGCGTGCTGTGCGCCACCGGTCATGCTCCGACCATCACCGAAGCCCGTGAGCTCGCCTACGCAGCAGCCGAGACGATCACCTGGCCCGGCCGCTTCTTCCGTACCGACATCGCTGCCGAGGCCGCCAAGGCCGATCCCGCGAGATGAGCCACAAGCTCGCGGTCCTGATGGGTTCGCCCGACGACCGGGGGAAGATGCAGCCCGCCGCCGACACCCTCGAGGGGTTCGACGTCGAGTGCGACCTGCGGGTCATGTCGGCCCACCGCTCACCCGAAGCGGTCGCCGAGTTCAGCCGATCTGCTCGTGCGGAGGGCTACTCCGCCGTGATCTGCGGCGCCAGCATGGCCGCCCACCTGGCCGAGCATCGCGCCGATCAGGCGGCCCGCCGCTGATCAGTTGTCGGCAGTCACCGCGGGCGTGGTGTTCCAGCCCTCGGAGAAGTCCTGGGACCAGTCCATCGTCGGCATCTGCTCATCCGAACCACCACCCGTCGCAGCCAGCCCGGGGGCGATGCGTTCGTCGATGGTCATCTCTCCGACCGGCTCGAACGCCGGTTCGGCGATCGGTTCGAATGCTGGTTCGGCGATGGGCTCGAACGGTTGCGTGGGCGGCGGGGGATTGGACGAGAAGTCCTCGGTCGGATCGTAGGGAGGCATCTCCTCGAAGTCGACCAGACGGCTCGATGAGGCCCGCTGCTCCTTCAGCGCCTTGACGAGGCGCTTGCGGAGAATCTTCATGTCCTTGCCGACGTACTTCGGAGGTCGGGCTGCGGTTCGCCGGACCCCAGCGGCCGTGATCGAACACTCGAGGCAGATGGCCGGTCGCTTCGGTCCGCGGGCAAAGACCAGGCACGCCTTGCATGCGTCGTAGCCGCAGTCGTAACACGGGTTCTCCGCGAGTTCGAATGGATGCTTTTCGCAGTTCGCTGCCGTCACTTGAAGTCCCTCGTGTCCGAATGCGTGCAGTCGTTCGGACCTGTATCGGTGCGTTGCGCTCTAACCTTGAGGTTCGATGGCCCCGATCCCGAACATCCTCGCAACGCGCTATGCGAGCCCCGCCATGTGCTCGATCTGGGCCGCCGAGCACAAGGTCGTGCTCGAGCGGCAGCTGTGGGTGGCGGTGTTGCGGGCCCAGCGTGATCTCGGCGTCGACGTTCCCACCGGGGTGATCGAGGACTATGAAGCGGTGGTCGATCAGGTCGACCTGGCGTCGATCGAGGCCCGTGACCGGGTGACCAAGCACGACGTCAAGGCGCGCATCGAGGAGTTCTGCGCGCTGGCCGGCCACGAGCACATCCACAAGGGGATGACCTCGCGCGACCTCACCGAGAACGTCGAGCAGCTGCAGATCCGTGCGTCGCTCGAACTGGTGGTCGCCCGGAGCACCTCGGCCCTGGCTCGGCTGGCCGAGTTGTCGGCACGGTACGCCGAGCTGGTGATGACCGGACGCTCGCACAACGTGGCCGCGCAGGCCACCACGCTGGGCAAGCGGTTCGCCAACGCCGGACAGGAGCTCCTCATCGGTCGCCGGCGGGTGGTCGAGTTGCTCGATCGCTACCCCCTCCGGGGCATCAAGGGTCCGGTCGGGACCCAGCAGGACCAGCTCGATCTGCTGGGCGGCGACGCCGAAGCCCTCGACGCTCTCGAGGCCACGGTCGCGGCCCACCTCGGGTTCCCCGACACCCTCGACAACGTCGGACAGGTGTACCCGCGCTCACTCGACTTCGACGTCGTGACCGCGTTGGCCCAGATGGCCAGCGCAGCATCGAGTCTCGCCACCACGATTCGGTTGATGGCCGGCCACGAGCTGGCGACCGAGGGCTTCGTCGCGGGGCAGGTCGGCAGTTCCGCGATGCCCCACAAGATGAACACGCGCAGTTGTGAACGAATCGTCGGGTTCAAACACATCCTCGACGGCCACGTGACCATGGTGTCCGCCCTCGCCGGCGATCAGTGGAACGAGGGCGACGTGTCGTGTTCGGTCGTCCGCCGGGTGGCACTTCCCGACGCGTTCTTCGCCCTCGACGGGCAGTTCGAGACCCTGCTGACCGTGCTCGACGGCTTCGGCGCGCATCCGGCGGTCATCGACCGCGAACTGGCGCGCTACCTGCCGTTCCTCGCCACGACGAAGGTCCTGATGGCCGCCGTTCGGGCCGGGGCGGGGCGCGAGGCCGCGCACGAGGCCATCAAGGAACATGCGGTGGCGGTGGCCCTCGAGATCCGCGAGAAGGGGGTGGTCGACAACGACCTGCTCGACCGCCTCGGCGCCGATGACCGGCTCGAGATCGATCGCGCTGCGCTCGCCGTGGCCTTGAGCGACCCCCTGAGCTTCGTGGGCGCCGCGCCGGCGCAGGTGGCGGCCTTCTGCGCCCAGGTCGAGCCGCTCGTGGCCGCCGACCCGGCCGCCGCGGCCTATCGCCCGGCCGACATCCTCTGAGCGCAGCTGCTCAGAGCAACTCGACGTTGGGGCCGCGCGGCAGCACGGCGCGCGTGTCGAACGCGTACGACGCGTGGTCGGTGACGACGGACACGTCGAAGTCGTCGTGATCGACCAGCATGACGACGGCGTCGGCCGCCGCGATCTCGTCGACGTCGAAGTCGACCAGGGTGACCCCGCGAGGAATCTGGCTGCGCAGCACGTGCGGGTCGCAGGCCACGACGGTGGCTCCGGCGTCGGTGAGGCCGGCCGCGACATGGGTCGACGGTGCCTCACGGGCATCGCCGGTGTTCTTCTTGTACGCCAGGCCGAGCAGCAGCACCCGCCGGTTCTTGAGTGACATGCCCCGCTCGTTCATCGCCCAGAGCAGGCGCTCGACGACGTAGGCCGGCATGTGCTCGTTGACGTCGTTGGCCAACTCGACGAAACGGAACGCCGATCCGGTCGCCCGCTTGACCCGCCAGGACAGGTAGGACGGGTCGATGGGCAGGCAGTGGCCGCCGACCCCCGGTCCCGGCGTGAACCGCAGGTAGCCGAAGGGTTTGGTCGAGGCGGCGTCGATGGCCTCCCAGACGTCGATACCGAGTTCGTTGGCGAACATCGCGAGCTCGTTGACCAGCGCGATGTTGACGTGCCGGAAGGTGTTCTCCAGCAGCTTGGTCAGCTCGGCCTCTTTGGTCGTGCTCACCGGGACGGTCTGATCGACGATGTGGTCGAAGAAGCCGCGGACCTTCGCCAGGCTGGCCGGGTCGACGCCCGACACCACCTTTGGCGTGTTCTGGAGGGTGAAGGTCTGGTTGCCCGGATCGATGCGTTCAGGGCTGTAGCCGAGGTGGAACTGGCCGATCGCCAGCCCCGAACCGGCCTCGAGCATCGGGCCGAACAGCTCATCGGTGGTGCCGGGGTAGGTGGTCGACTCGAGGATGATGGTCGAGCCCTCGGTGACGTGCGGGGCCAGTGCGTCGGCGGCATCCTCGACGAATCGCAGGTCGGGGGCGCCGTCGGAGAGTGGTGTCGGCACCGAGACCACGGCGATGTCGAACCCGGCCGCGGTGGCGTAGTCGTCGGAGGCCTGGTAGCGGCCCGATGCCAGCGCCGCCGCGAGCCGCTCGTCGGACACGTCCTCGACGTAGGAGGTCGCCGCACCGAGGGCCTTCACCCGGTCGGTGTCGAGGTCGATGCCGACCACGTCGAACCCGGCATCGACGGCACGCATGGCGAGCGGAAGCCCGACGTATCCCTGGCCGATGATCACGACGCGGGAGGACGGCATGCTGGTGAGTCTGGCAGACCGCAGGTTGTTCTTGGCTCACCATCGGCGCTGCGTCATGATGCCTCGATGACGGTGCAACTCCCCAAGATCGCGTCCGGCAAGGTACGAGACATCTACGACGCGGGTGACGAGCACCTCCTGATGGTCACCTCCGACCGCATCTCGGCCTTCGACGTCGTCATGAACGAACCGATCCCCGACAAGGGCCGCGTCCTCACGGCGATGTCGTCGTTCTGGTTCGACCACTTCTCCGCCACGACACACCATCACCTGCTGAGCACCGACGTGGCGTCGGTGCCGGGCGCGGGCGACGCCGACATCGACGGACGGATGATGCTGTGCCGCCGAGCGGAGATGCTGCCGATCGAGTGCGTCGTCCGTGGCTACCTCACCGGCTCGGCCTGGCAGGAGTACCGGGAGCACGGCACCATGCACGGCACCGCACTGCCCGACGGACTCCGCGAGTCCGAGCAGCTCCCTGAGCCGGTCTTCACCCCATCCACGAAGGCCGCCGACGGAGATCACGACATCAACATCAGCTTCGAGGACGCCGCGGAACTGCTGGGTGCCGACCTGGCCGAGCGCGCCCGACGGTTGAGCATCGACCTGTACGTGGAAGGTTCGATCTGGGCACGCGAGCGCGGGATCATCATCGCCGACACCAAGTTCGAGCTCGGGCTCGCCGACGGCGAACTGATCGTGTGCGACGAGGTGCTCACGCCCGACTCGTCGCGCTTCTGGCCCGACGACCAATGGGAGCCGGGGACCACGCCACCGTCGTTCGACAAGCAGCCGGTCCGTGACTACCTCGACGGTCTCGACTGGGACAAGACCCCGCCGCCGCCGACCCTGCCCCCCGAGGTCGTCGAGGCCACGTCGGCTCGCTATCGCGAGGCGTACGAGCGCATCAGCGGGCTGTCGCTCGACGACTGGCCGGGCGCCTAGCCTGGGAGGCGATGCGCTTCGATGTCCTGGTCGAGACCCGCCCCCGACCAGGGATCGCCGATCCCGAGGGCGCCACGATCGAACGCTCGTTGCCGGCACTCGGGTTCGACGGCATCGAGGGGGTGACGGTGGGCAAGGCGTTCCGGTTCACTCTCGAAGCAGCCGACCAGCAGGCGGCACGCGACCGCGTCCGCGACGTGTGCGACCGCTTCCTCACCAATCCGGTGATCGAGGACGCCGACATCTCGGTCAGCGAAGCACCCTGATGGCCACCCGTGTCGGGGTCGTGCTCTTCCCAGGATCGAACTGTGAACAGGACGCCGTCGAGGCAGTCGGTGGACTCGGCGGCGACGCACATCTGGTGTGGCACACCGAAGCGTCGCTCGGCGATGTCGACGCGGTCATCGTCCCCGGCGGCTTCGCCCACGGCGACTACCTCCGTCCCGGCGCCATCGCCCGCTTCTCCCCGGTGATGGCGGCGGTCGCCGACTTCGCCCGGGAGGGTGGTCCGGTCGTCGGGATCTGCAACGGATTCCAGGTGCTGACCGAGTGTGGTCTGCTCCCCGGCGCCCTTCAGAAGAACGCCGGCCTGAAGTTCCTGTGCACGACTGCGGAGCTCGAAGTGGCCTCGACCCGCTCGGCGCTGACCCGAAAGAGCGTGGTCGGTCAGAGGCTCGCCATTCCCATCAACCACTTCGAAGGCAACTTCACCTGCGACGACCGGACCCGCGATCAGCTGCAAGACGAAGACCGAATCGTGGTCCGCTATGTCGACAATCCCAACGGTTCGGTCGCCGACATCGCCGGAATCAGCAACCTCGAAGGGAACGTGGTCGGGTTGATGCCCCACCCCGAACGCGCGTGCCATCCGCTGCTCGGAAGTGAGGACGGATCGATCCTGTTGGGGTCGTTCCTCGCGAGCTGAGCTCAGCTGCTCCGCTTGATGCCGGCCTGCTTGAGGACCGCGGCATCGACGCCGAGCTCGCGCCATGCGGCGTAGCTGATCCCCTTGCGCTCGCCGTACCCAGCGGCGGCTCGGATGAAGTCGTCGGCGAGCGACGAGAGGTCGACCTCGGTCTCGAGTGCGGTCAGTTCGGCGGTGAGATCGAGTCGTTCCTGGATGAGGTTCAGTCGCTTGAGCGGATCGGCGGCGCCGAGCTCGGCGTCGATCTTGGCCAGTCGATTGTTGATCGTTTCGGGCGTGCGCTTTCGCCCCCGCTTGGGCTTGTTCGCCTCGAGTGCTTCGAGATAGGCCCGAACGGCTCTTCCCTGACGGCGCCCCTCGGCGAGTGCCTCTTTGTGCTCATCTGACATTTCCCGCTTTGCAGCCATGCGAACCATCCAACCTCAACGAGACCCATTCGGCAATTCACCGCCAATTCCCCTGCGGTGTATTTCGGGTCTGGCGGCGCCGTCTACGGTGAGCGGCGATGGCTGAACCGCTGCACCGGGCGCTCGGGCTGACCGACGACGAGGCCGATGCGATCGAGCGCATCCTCGCTCGCGAACCGACCCACCTCGAACTCGCGATGTACGGGGTGATGTGGTCCGAGCACTGCTCGTACAAGTCGTCGCCGCGTGCATCTGCGACGGTTGCCCTCCGAGGCGCCGCACGTCATCGTCGGTCCGGGCGAGGGCGCCGGCGTGGTCGACGTGGGTGACGGCATCGCCGCGGCGTTCCGGATCGAGAGTCACAACCATCCGTCGGCCATCGAGCCCTACCAGGGCGCGGCCACCGGGGTGGGCGGCATCCTGCGCGACGTGTTCACCATGGGCGCCCGTCCGATCGCCCTCATGGACCCGCTCCGCTTCGGTCCGCTCGACGATCCGCGCAGCCGGTGGATCGCCGAGGGTGTGGTGAGCGGGGTGTCGGGGTACGGGAATTCGGTGGGCGTGCCGACCGTCGGGGGCGAGACGGTCTTCGACGAGACCTACACCGACAACCCGCTCGTCAACGTGTTCTGCCTCGGCATCCTGCCCGCCGAGCGGCTGATCCTGGCCCGCGCGTCCGGAGCCGGGAATCTGACCGTCCTCCTCGGGTCCTCGACCGGCCGCGACGGCATCGGCGGCGCGTCGGTGCTCGCCTCGGCCGGCTTCGGCACCGACGAGGAAGATGCCGACAAGCGGCCGAGCGTGCAGGTCGGCGACCCGTTCGAGGAGAAGCGGCTGATCGAGGCGTGCCTCGAGCTGCTCGACGAGGGGTTGGCCGTCGGGGTCCAGGATCTCGGCGCGGCCGGCATCACCGGTGCCGCCAGCGAAACGGCGTCCAAGGGCGGGGTCGGCATGGACCTCCACCTCTCCGAGGTCCACCTCCGGGAGACCGGCATGGAGCCGTTCGAGATCATGACCAGCGAGAGCCAGGAGCGCATGCTGGCCATCGTCGAGCCGGCCAGGCTCGATCGGGTGCTCGAGATCGCCGCCCGCTGGGAGGTCGCCGCCTCGGTGATCGGCACGGTCACCGGCACCGGTCGGTTCCGTGTGCTCGACCGTCTCGACGGTGAGGTGCTGGCCGACCTTCCGGCGTCGACCCTCGACGAGGATGCTCCCCTCTACGAGCGACCGCTGGCGCCCCCCGCCGGTCTCGCCGAGCGCCAGGCCGCCCACGTGGCGGCCGCCCCCGGGACCGACGGCACCGAAGCCCTGCTCGCCATGGTGGCCGACACGTCATGGGTCAGTTCTCAGTACGACCACATGCTCTTTCTCAACACCGTCGAAGCGCCCGGTGGCGACGCCGCGGTGCTGCGCCTCAAGCATCCGTCCACCGGCGCCGACACCGGGCGAGGCCTGGCCGTCACGAGCGACGGCAACCATCGGTGGTGCGCGCTCGACCCTCGGCAGGGCATGCGGGCGGTCGTCGCCGAGTCGACGATGAACCTCGCCTGCGTCGGTGCTCGGCCGCTCGGCCTCGTCAACTGCCTCAACTTCGGCAACCCCGAGCATCCCGAGGTCATGTGGCAGTTCTCCGAGGCCGTCGACGGCATGGCCGAGGCGTGTCGCGCCCTCGCCATCCCGGTCGTCGGCGGGAACGTGAGCTTCTACAACGAGTCACGCGGGACCGACATCGACCCCAGTCCGGTGATCGCGATGGTCGGCATGGTCGACGATCTCGCCCGCCGACCGCCGGGTGTTCGCCTGGTCGACGGCCACCGGGTCGTGATGGTCGGGCCGCGCCCGACCTCGCTCGACGGTTCGCTCTGGGCCTGGCGTCAGGCCCAGAAGACCGGCACGCCTCCGGAGGTGTCGTTCGAGCACTTCGGGGTCACGGCTGAACTCGTGCGCACCCTGGTCCTCGACGACCTGCTCTCGGGTGTCCACGATCTCGCTGATGGCCTGGCCGTTGCCCTGGCGGAGATGGCGGCCTCGTCGGGTGTCGGCGTCACGGTCGCCGAGGCCGACCTGATCGCAGCGTTCGGCGAGACCCCGGGGGCCGTGGTGGCCACCGTGGCTCCCTCAGCGCTGGCCGACGTGCTCGACATGGCGTCGGCGGCAGGGGTCGAGACGCACGACCTGGGCGAGGCCGGCGGTCCCTCGTTCCGCGTGGGTGACGTGATCCACACCACGGTCGAGCGGCTCGGCAGCGCATGGAGCGACCGGCTGCCGACCGCGCTCGGGAGCGGCACGACCCAGAGCTGAACTCAGTTCGCCGACTCTTCCACCCCTTCGTGCTTGAACAGCAGGTGTTCGAGCACGAGCAGCTTGATGAACCACACGCTGCCGTAGCCGGCCAGGTTGGCCAGCTGGATGGCGATCTGTGAATCGGGCCACTGCGACGAGGCGAGGACCACCATCCAGGTCGACATGCCGAGCCCGGCCAGGGTCAGGAGCCAGAACGGGACCACCTCGCGCCAGAAGTGGTTCTTGCCGCGTTTGTTCCAGGTCCAGTAGCGGTTGATCGTGTAGTTCGGGACCGCACCGAGGCTGGCAGCCATCAGGTTCGACCAGCCCGGACTCCAATCGAGGATCGCCGAGAAGAAGAACAGGGTCGACTGTCCGACGATCACTCCGGCGAGCGACGCTCCGGTGTATTTCGCCAACTTCGCCAGCCCGAACCGTCGGATCGGTGGCTTGGCGGGAGCCGTGGTGGCCATCGCAGGAGCGTACCGGGTCTAACCTCTGGCCATGGCTGAGGAGACCCGGAACGGTGGGGTGGGCGACCACGTCGGTCGCGACGAGGCCCCCGATCCGTGGGACGACGAGCGTTCGGTGCTGCCGCCGCCACCGGTCGAGCCGGCCGTCCCCGACGCGGCCGTCCCCGAGCCGGTCGACGACGACGTTGCCGAGGACGATTCGGCGAACGGCGATTCGGCGAACGGCGACTGGGCGAACGGCGACTCGGCCGTCCCCGACGCGGTCGACGACGAACTCGAGCTTCCGGCATGGATGACCAAGCCCCGACCGGGGAGTGAAGCGCCGCCGCCCGATGCCTCCGAACTCGTCTCCGGTGAGGGGGCGGGGCTGTTGCCGGCCGTGACGTCCGCGACCGGCGGAGGCCGGGCCGACACCATGGTGGCGGCCATCGGCGCCCTCTCGATGCGGGTCGACAGCCTCATCGCCGCCACCACGACCTACCGGTCGGTCATGAGCGATCGGCTGACCGAGTACGCCGACCTGGTCAACCGGCTCAATCGAACCCAGGCCAACGACCTCGACGAGTTCCGCAAGGCGAACGAGCGGACGGTCGGTGAGATCCGACGGACCATGAGCGACTCCGAGGAGTACGTCCGAACGGTCTCGGCGCAGAGCGATCAGCTGATCACCGAGATCGGCCTCCTCGCCGAGTTCGTCCGGAGCCACGCCACCGACGTCCGCGAGCTGATCGATTCGACCGACAAGCTCGGGCGATTCGTCACCGGTGCCCTCGACCAGTTCGCCGAACGGGTGCTGAGCGAGCTGAGGACTCTCTCCGATCATCTGATCCCCGAGCTCAACTCGCTTCGCACCGAGGCGTCGCTGATCCGCGAGTCACTCGACGGTCTGAACGAGCGGGCGAGCAACGCTCCGGTCCGCGAGGCGATCGACGAACTGCGGGCCGACTTCAGCGGCCTCCGTCGGGCGGTGATCGAGTGGCCCGATCTCGAAGTCGCCCGTGCCGAGATCGTCGCCATGCGAGCCGATCTGACCGGCATGATCGAGTCGGCCGCGGCGCAGGGCGACGGCGTCGACACCGCCGCGGTGGTCGACGGAGTCCGTTCGGCGTTCGGCCCCCAGCTCGAGGCGGTGGCCACCGACGTGTCGGCGGCCACCGACCTGCTGCACGATCTGTCGGCACGGGTCGCAGCGCTCGAGGCTCGCGAGGTCCCCGCGTCGGTGCCATCGGACGTGGTCAGCACTGAGGCCATCGAGTCGTTGCGCGACGAGGTCAAGGCCCTGCGACGACGCATCCAGGTCCGAGCACCGGACTGAGCCGCGCCGCCGCCTATATTGGGTGACGTGCCTGCTGAGGACCGTCGTCCCGACGACGACGAGCTCTCCGAAGAGTGCGGCGTGGTCGGGGTCTACGCCCCGGGCGTCGGCCAGACCGTGGCTCACCTGACCTACCTCGGCCTGTTCGCGCTGCAGCACCGTGGCCAGGAAGCGGCAGGTATGGCCGTCAGCGACGGCACCGAGATCGTCGTGCAGAAGGACTCGGGCCTCGTGGCCTCGGTGTTCGACGATCACAGCCTCGCGGCGCTCGACAAGTCGGGCCACCTGGCCATCGGCCACACCCGCTACTCGACGACCGGATCGAGCACGTGGCGCAACGCCCAGCCCGTGCACCGCGTGGCGGGTGAGCACCAGTTCGCCCTCGGCCACAACGGGAACCTGGTCAACACCGCCGAGCTGGCGGCCGAGGCCGGGATGCTGCCGGGCACCGTGGCCAGCGACAGCGATCTCGTCGCCGAGCTGCTCGCGGCCGAGCTCGAGAACGATGTCGACCACTCGACCGATGGTCGGGCCCTCGAGCGAGCGATGTTGCGACTCTTCCCCCGTCTCCGTGGCGCGTTCTCCTTCGTCGGCCTCGATGAGGGCCACCTCATCGGTGTGCGCGATCCCAACGGCATCCGACCGCTGTGCCTCGGGCGCTTCGACGACGGCTGGGTCCTGGCCTCGGAGACCCCGGCGCTCGACATCATGGGAGCGACGTTCGTCCGCGAGCTCGAGCCCGGCGAGATGGTCGTGATCGATGCCACCGGCAAACGATCCGTCATCGTCGACTGGCAGACGCCGGTCGATCCCAAGCTGTGCCTGTTCGAGTTCATCTACTTCGCCCGCCCCGACAGCCAGCTCTACGGGCACAACATGCACCAGGCACGCGTGCGCATGGGTGAGCAGCTCGCCGAGCAGGCACCTGCCGATGCCGATCTGGTGATGGGTGTTCCCGAGTCCGGCATCCCGGCCGCGGAGGGGTTCGCCCGCCAGTCGGGGATCCCCTACGGCCAGGGTGTGGTGAAGAACCGCTACATCGGTCGCAGCTTCATCGCCCCCGACCAGGAGGCCCGGGCCCGGGCGGTCCGGATGAAGCTCAACCCGCTGCGCGAGAACATCAAGGGCAAGCGGCTGGTGGTGATCGACGACACGATCGTCCGCGGAACCACCCAGAAGCAGCTCGTCAAGATGCTGAAGGAAGCGGGAGCGGACGAGATCCACCTGCGGATCACGGCGCCGCCCGTGCAGTGGTCGTGCTTCTACGGAATCGACACCGGCGTCCGGAAGGATCTGTTGGCCGCCAACCTCGAGATCGAGGAGATCCGGCACTATCTCGGAGCGGACTCGCTCGCCTACCTGTCGCTCGAGCGGGTCGTGCAGGCCACCGGTGCTCCTCGAGCCGGGTTCTGCGACGCCTGTTTCACCGGCGACTACCCGGTCGAGGTCCCGGTGAACCTGTCCAAGGACGTGCTCGAGATGCCGACCGAGCCCGACGCACCGCAGCTGCTCATCCCCGGTCCGGTATGAGCCGCATCACCTACACCGACGCCGGCGTCGACATCGCCGCCGGCGATGCGGCGGTCGAGGCGATCAAGGCCGACGTCCGCTCGACGTTCCGGCCCGAGGTCCTCGGCGACATCGGAGGCTTCGGCGGGTTGTTCCGTTTCGCCACCAAGGACTGGCGCGACCCGGTGTTCGTGTCCTCGACCGACGGGGTCGGCACCAAGGCGCTGATCGCCCAGGCGACCGGGCGGTTCGAGACCATCGGCCTCGACCTGGTGGCCATGTGCGTCGACGACATCGTGTGCCTGGGCGCCGAACCCCTGTGGTTCCTCGACTACATCGCCGTCGGGTCGCTCGACCCCGATCACATCAAGCAACTCGTCACCGGGGTGGCCAGTGGCTGTCGGATGGCCGGTTGCGCCCTGATCGGCGGCGAGATGGCCGAGCACCCCGGCGCCATGGAGCCAGGCGAGTTCGACCTCGTCGGGTTCGCCGTCGGGGTGGTCGAACGTGATCGCATCCTCGACGGAACCACCGTCCAGGCCGGCGACGTGCTGATCGGGCTCCCGTCGCCCGGACTCAGGTCCAACGGCTACTCGCTCGCCCGCAAGGTGCTCTTCGACGTCGCCGATCGGTCGCTCGACGACCCTGCCTACGACGGCGCCCATCACACCCTGGCCGACGAACTGCTCGAACCGTCGGTGGTCTATGCGCCGGCCATCCGTGTGCTGAACGAGCACGTCGACGTGCGGGCCATCGCTCATGTGACCGGTGGGGGGATCGGCGGCAACCTGTCCCGGGTCCTGCCCGACGGCGTCGATGCCCGGGTCGACCGCGATCGATGGGAGCCCCCTCGCATCTTCGGCGAGATCCAGCGACTCGGCGACGTCGACGGCGACGAGATGGCCAAGGTGTTCAATCTCGGCATCGGCATGATCGTCGTCGTCGCTGCTTCCGAAGCCCATGAGTCACTCGATGTGCTCCGGATGGCGGGCCACCGTGCGGTCGAGATCGGCCAGATCGAGCCCGGCTCCGGTCAGGTCACGCTGACCTAGCAGACCGCCAGGTCACTCGTTCCAGCCGATTCGGCACCACGTGCGCCGACCGCACGAGGGGCAGCGCATCCAATGGGGTCGTTCGCCTCGGAACGGGAGCCAGGCCGAGCCGGTGAGCAGCCGCACCCCGAGGTCGGCGAGTCCGACCCGGGTCCGGGCCGTGCACTGCTCGCACTCGACCACCACCGTGGCCGGGGTCCGGCGATCGGACGAGAAGAGCGCGTCGCGGCCCTCTCGGGCCGCCCCGCCGAGGCGGGTCTCGGGTGGGGCCTGGACCGGCGCCTCGAACAGCGCCCGTTTGCCGGTCGGATCGCTCGAGTGGGGGCGTTCTCCGTTCATGGACCTGTGACTCCGATGAGCGTGCCGGCCAGCGCGCGATAGGCGATCGCCGGCTTCGATCGACGGGCGTGATCGAGGACCGATCGTCCGGTGGCCGGGGCCTCGGCGACCTTCACCGACTTGGGGATCGGTGGGTCGAGCACCTCGAGGTCGTAGGTCGTGCGAATCGAGGCGACGACCTCCTGGGCGAGGTTGGTGCGGCCGTCGAACATGGTCGCCATCACCCCGCGGACCCGCAGATCGGGGTTGGTGTAGTCGCGTACGTCGGCGATCGTCTCGAGGAGCTGGCCCACGCCACGGTGCGACAGGGTCTCGCACTGCAGGGGGATGATCACCTCGTCGGCCGCGGTCAGCCCGTTGATGGTGAGGATGCCGAGCGACGGCGGGCAGTCGACGAGCACGACGTCGTGGTCGGCACGCACGTCCCGCAGTGCCTTGCGCAGCACGTACTCGCGTCCGGTCCGCGACATGAGGTGCAGTTCGGCTCCGGCCAGGTCGATCGACGACGGCAGAAGCATCAGCCGCTCGGCGATGGGTACCCGGATGTCGGCTGCCGACCGCTTGTGCACGAAGACGTCGTGGAGGGACAGGTCGAGCTCGTCGGGGACGAGCCCGGCCGAGTAGGTCAGACAGGCCTGGGGATCGAGGTCGACGAGCAGGACCCGCTCGCCCCGCTCGGCCAGCGCGGCGCCCAGCGCATGCGCCGTGGTGGTCTTGGCCACCCCGCCCTTCTGGTTGGCGACGGCCACGACTCGTGTCACTGGACCGAGTGTAGGGAGCACCTTCCCCGAGCCGGCTGGTCGCGAGCCCCGATTTCCTCCGCGGCCGATATCCTGTCCGCCATGACCTCGCCCATGTCGACTATTCCGGTTGCGTCGCTCGACGACCAGTCCAGAGCCGATTTCATCGTCCGCGTCTACCAACACCTGCTGGTCGCTGTCGCCGCGTTCATCGGGATCGAGGCGCTCTTCTTCACCACCGGCGTGGCGCGCGGGCTCTATGAGTTCCTGGTCGAGACCGGCGGCGTGGCGTGGCTGCTCATCCTCGGACTGTTCATGGGTGCGCAGTGGCTGGCCACGATGTCGGCCCACAACCTGGCCGATCCGCCCCGCCAGTACCTGGGGCTGTTCGGGATGGCCTTCGCCGAAGCCCTGCTGTTCGCGCCGTTCCTCTACTACCTGTTCAACATCGAGTCGGGTGGCACGGCCACCGTTGCCGCTGCTGCGGTGATCACCGTCGTCGGCTTCGCCGCCCTCACCGTGGTCGCCTTCGTGACCCGCAAGGACCTGTCGTTCCTGCGCCCGCTGCTCATCTGGGCCGGCGTCGCCTCGCTGGTCACCATCTTCGGCGCCATCGTGTTCGGGTTCGAGCTCGGCATCTGGTTCTCGGGTGCCATGATCGCCCTCGCCGGCGGTTCGATCCTCTACCAGACCCAGAGCATCATCCGCCGCTACCCGGTCGAGGCCCACGTGGGCGCAGCCGTCCAGCTGTTCGCCTCGGTGATGCTGTTGTTCTGGTACGTCCTGCGGCTGGTCAGCCAGCTCCGGAACTGAGCCGGGCGGCCTGCACCCGCTCCATCGCCCTGGCCACGGCCGCCTGGGTCGTGGTCACCTGATCGGCCCTGGCCCGATCGAGCACGGCGGCCACGGTGTCGGCGATCGCTTCGACGTGGCGCCAGGCCCGCTCGTGGTCATAGCCTCCGATCTCCTCGGCGATGTTGATCACCCCGCCGGCGTTGGCGACGAAGTCGGGGATGTAGAGGATGTCCCGCGCCGCGATCCGGCCGGCGTCGGCGTCGGTCGCCAGCTGGTTGTTGGCCGCGCCGGCGACGACGTCGCATCGGAGCTCGCCGATGGTCGATCGGTCGAACACCGCCCCCAGGGCACACGGGGCGAAGATGTCGCAATCGACCCGATGGGCCTCGGTCGTCGCCACCGCGGCCGCTCCGAGTTCGTCGACGATCCGCTCCACCGCGTCGTCGTCGATGTCGCTGACGGTGAGGTGGGCACCGACCGCGGCAAGCTCGCTCGCCAGTGACGATCCGACCTTGCCGACCCCGCTGATGCACACGTGTCGGCCGGCGAGATCGGGGTTCCCCCAGCGGGCCTCCGCGGCGGCATGCATGGCGAACCGCACGCCGTGGGCGGTCGCAGGCGACGGGTCGCCCGAGCCACCGAGCGACTCGCTCGTCCCGGTGACGTGGTCGGTGACGGTCGAGAGCAGATCCATGTCGGCCTGGGTGGTGCCCACGTCCTCGGCGGTGAGGTAGCGACCGGCGAGCCCGTCGATGCACCTCCCGTAGGCGCGCATCAGGGCGTCGCTGCGGTCGGTTCGAGGGTCGCCGATGATGACCGCCTTGCCCCCGCCCTGATCGAGCCCGGCCGCGGCGTGCTTGAGCGTCATGCCCCGCGCCAGCCGGCACACATCGGTGAGCGCGGCCGCCTCGTCGACGTAGGGCCGGAACCTCGTGCCGCCCAGTGAGGGACCCAGCGCCGTGGAGTCGATGGCGATGATCGCCCGCAGACCGGTCATCTCGTCGTGGCAGAACGTCACTTGTTCGCCCTGGGCCAGCAAGTCGAAGACACGGGTCGTCACGGCTGGGAACCTAGAGCTAGCGTCGCCCCGATGCGTACGCCTTCTGCTGCCTTCTCCGTGCACCTCCAGGTCCGGCTCGACAACCGCCCGGGCCAACTCGGCGCCCTGACGGTCGCGATCGGTGATGTCGGAGGCAACATCTCGGCTCTCGAGGGCTTCGACGTCCGGGGCGACTACCTCGACAACGACCTCATCGTGAACTGCGAATCCGAGGAGCACATCGATGAGGTCCGGGCGGCGGTCGAGAAGCTCGACGGCATCGAGATCCTCTCGTGGATGGACCGGACCTTCGAGATGCACGACGGCGGCAAGATCGAGGTGCTGGCCCGCATGCCGGTCCGCGACGCGGCCGACCTCGCCATGGCCTACACCCCGGGCGTGGCCCGGGTCTGCAACGCAATCGCAGCCAACCGGGACCGCGTGCACGACCTCACCATCAAACGCAACATGGTCGCCATCGTGAGCGACGGCACGGCGGTGCTCGGACTCGGCGACATCGGAGCCGAGGCATCGCTGCCCGTCATGGAGGGCAAGGCGCTGCTCTTCAAGAACTTCGCCGGCGTCGACGGCTTCCCCATCTGCCTCGACGTCGGCAGCGCCGACGAGATCGTCGAGACCGTGGTTCGCATCGCGCCGGTGTTCGGCGGCATCAACCTCGAGGACATCGCTGCGCCGGTGTGTTTCGAGGTGGAGGACCGGCTGAAGGAACTGCTCGACATCCCGGTGTTCCACGACGACCAGCACGGCACGGCGGTCGTCGTGCTGGCGGCGCTCCAGAACGCGGTCAAGATCACCGGCAAGAAGATCGAGGACCTGCGGGTCGTCATCGCCGGTGTCGGTGCTGCCGGGGTCGCGTGCGGGAAGATCCTGCTCGAGGCCGGCGTCGCCGATGTGGTCGGTGCCGACCGCCAGGGCGCCATCTACCAGGGGCGCGACAACCTGAACCCGGCGAAGAAGTGGTTCGCCGAACACACCAACGCCGACCGGCGTCAGGGTGCGCTCGGCGACCTGCTCTCGGGCTCCGACGTGTTCATCGGTGTCAGCGGACCGGGAATCATCGAGCCCGACGACCTCCGCAAGATGAACGCCGATCCGCTGGTCTTCGCGCTGGCCAACCCCGATCCGGAGATCCGGCCCGAGCAGGCCAGGGGCATCGCCGGGGTCATCGCCACCGGTCGGAGCGACTTCCCGAACCAGATCAACAACGTCCTGGCGTTCCCGGGCATCTTCCGGGGTGCGCTCGACGTGAGCGCGACCACCATCACCGAAGGAATGAAGCTGGCGGCGGCCTCGGCCATCGCGGATGCCGTCCCGTCGGACGAACTGGCCCGCGACTTCATCGTCCCGTCGGTGTTCGACACGACCGTGGCGCCGAAGGTGGCCGAGCGGGTGGCGGCCGCCGCGATCGCCGAAGGGGTCGTGCGCGAGCTCAAGGGCCCGGTGCCCGAGTAGGCAACGCGGACTCGGGGCGCCTCAGGGGATCTCGACGACCCGGAGCGAGTCGGTGGCCCGGGTGCGGGTCGTCTGGCCCGAGACGACGACCACGGTGTCGCCCGAGGAGAGCTCGCGGCGCTGCGCGGCGATCTGCAGCGCCTCGTCGATCATCTCGCTCGGACGTTCGTGGTTCGTCACCGCGATGGAGTCGACGCCCCAGCTGAGCGACAGCTGATGAACGGTGCGCGCTTCGGGGCTGAAGCACAGAATCGGGGTGTCCTGGCGGAAGCGGGAGATGGCTCGGGCCGTGAACCCGGTGCGCGACAGACACAGGATGGCCTTGGCCTCGACCTGATGGGCCATCCGTGCCGCGGCCATGGTGATGGCGTCGGTCGTCACGAGCGCCTTGTCGGCCCGTCCCAGGTCTTGACGGAGCTCGCCGACCCGACGTAGCCAGTTCTCCGAGTCGAACTCCTCGTCGGCCTGCTGAGCGATCTCGGCCATGGTGTCGACCGCGTTGACCGGATCGATGCCGATGGCCGTCTCACCCGAGAGCATCACCGAACTCGAGCCGTCGAACACGGCGTTGGCCACGTCGGAGGACTCGGCCCGCGTCGGGACCGGCGCGGCGACCATCGATTCGAGCATCTGCGTCGCCGTGATGACCGGGCGTCCGTAGGCGACACAACTCCGGATGATCTGCTTCTGGAGGTGGGGAAGCTCGGCCAGCGAGCACTCGACCCCCAGGTCTCCGCGGGCGACCATGATGGCGTCGGACACGGCCATGATGCTGTCGAGCTGATCGATGGCCGCACGGGTCTCGATCTTGGCGATGACCAGCGGTCCGCGGGGTGCAGGCTCGGTGCCGAGGCGCCGGACGTCGTGGCCCGAGCGCACGAAGCTGATGGCCAGCATGTCGACGCCGGCTTCGATGAAGGCATCGGCGAGACGGAAGTCCTCGTCGGTGGGCGTGGAGAGTGCGATCCGGTCCGAGGGCACGTGGATACCCGGCCGGCCCTGGACCACGCCCCCATGGACGATTCGGGTCTCGACCGCGTCGGCTGACAGGCCGGTGACCTGAAGCGTGATGCCGCCGTCGCCGAGGGCCACGTTGTCGCCCACCACGAGGTGCTCGAGAACGCCCTCGTGGTCGATCCCGATCTCGGTCTCGGAGCTCTGACCACCCGGTCCGACGAGGGCGACCGTGGCTCCGCTGACCAGCAGTGCGGGGACGTCGCCGAACGGCGAGCATCGGATCTTGGGTCCCGGGAGGTCGGCGAGGATGCCCACGCTCCGTCCCGAGGCCTCGGCCGCCTCGCGGATGGCGCCGTAGGTGACGAGATGTGATTCGAGATCGCCGTGCGCCAGACCGATGCGCGCCACGTCCATCCCGGCGTCGATCATCTTGCGGAGGGTGGCAGGACTGCTCGAGGCAGGCCCGATGGTGGCAACGATCTTGGTGCGGCGCACGTCGTCGAGTGTACGGTCGGCAGTTCACAAACGAATCGGACGGTTGTGGAAGAGGAACCCGGTGTGAATCCGGGACGGTTCCGCCACTGTGACCGGGGAGCAACCCGACGACATCCCACGGCATCGGCCGGAAGGGGTCGGGGAGCGACGATCCGGGAGTCAGGAGACTCACTCACCGTCCCCTCGATCATCGGGAGCGAGATACTCCTGGGGAGGATCCCATGTCACGTCCCATCGGACTGCTGCTCGCAGGAGCCGCAGCCATCGTCGCGGTGGTCGCGGCCACCATCAGCGTGCCCGCCGCGGCCCAGACCGATCCGGCTGGTGCGGGTCGGGCGGAGGTCGCGGCGTCGTGGTTGTCCGATCAACTCGTCGATGGCGAGCGCCTCCAGGTCGCGTTCGGCTCCGACCGCTTCGACGACCCGGGCCTCACCATCGACGCGGTCATCGCCTTCGCCGCAGCGGGAGCCGTCGACGGATTCGCCGCCGGCGCCACCGCCTGGCTCGAGACCTCGGCCACGACCGACCTCTACGTCGGCGACGGAACGACCGAGTCCTACGCCGGGGCGCTGGCGAAGCTCAGCTTGCTGGCCCAGGTGAGGGGGCTCGACCCGACCTCGTGGGGTGAGGGTTCGGTCGACCTGATCGCCCGGCTGGCCTCGCAGGAGCAGCCCGATGGTCGGTTCACCGACGTGTCCGGCTTCGGCGACTTCTCCAACAGCATCGGGCAGTCGCTGGCCGTCATCGTGCTGGTGCGACAGCCGTCGGCTGCCCCCAGCGACGCATCGATCGATCTGTTGCTGCAGAGCCAGTGCGACGACGGCGGCTTCTCGCTCACCCTTGCCCCTGCCGCGGGGTCGTGTGTGAGCGGGGTCGACACCTCGGCCTACGCCCTCCAGGCGCTGCTCGCCGCCGGCCGAGCCGATGACACCGACGAGATCGTCGGGGTGATCGCCTACCTCGCGAGCGTGCAGGCCGGCAACGGCGGCTTCGGCACCGACGCGGTCGAGACCCCCAACGCCAACAGCACCGGACTCGCCGTCCAGGCGCTCCGGGTGGCGGACGAGGGATCGATCGCCGACGCCGGCGTGGCGTTCCTCGAGGCGCAGCAGGTCGACTGCGCCGCCTCCGAGCAACGCGGTGCCGTGGCGTTCGACGCCGCAGGCTTCGATCCCGGCACGGCGCCCCGGGCCACGGCTCAGGCGATCCTCGGCCTGACCGGCGTCGGCTACGCAACGGTCTCGTCGGCCGGAGCCTCGCCCGAGGTTCCTCGATTCGAGTGCGTCGCAGCGTCGTCGTCGAGCTCGTCTTCGACCAGCACGACCTCGACGACCGCGACCTCGACGACCGCGACCTCGACCTCGACCACTGGCGTTGTCGTGCTCGGCAGTTCGCAGCAGACCCAGGCTGCGGTGCCCGTGAGCGCCAACCCGACCTTCACGGGCTGACATGAGCCGCCGGACCCGCTTCCTGCTCGTCTCGCTGGCTGCCGTCGTCGGCCTGCTGGCAGGAGCGCCTGCGGTTCATGCCGGGCCGACCGCGGATCGTGCGGCCGGGTGTGGTCCCGACGAGGTGACGGTGGTGGTCGACTTCGGCGTGCTCGGCGGCGGCGCCTCGGTGCGGTGTGCGTCGGGCAGCCCGTCGAGCGGGTTGGACGCGCTGGGCAGGGCCGGGTTCGGGTACGGATTCCGCCCCGGGTTCCCCGGCATGGTCTGCACCATCGCCGCCAAGCCGAACCCGTGCAACGGGGCGCCGGCGGACGCGTACTGGTCTTACTGGCACGCGCCTGCGGGCGGGGCCTGGACCTATGCCACCCAGGGCGCAGGGAGTCGGCGTCCTGCGCCCGGCACGGTCGAGGGATGGGCGTTCGGTGCCGATCTGCCGCCGTCCGTGACCCCGCCGTCGACGTCGACCCCCACGACCGTGCCACCCCCAGCGCCTCCACCTCCCGCCCCGACCCCGACGCCCGCGGAGGCGGCCCCGACCCCCACACCGGCGTCGCCCGGTGTCGCGCCCACACCGCGGCCGACGCCGACCGACGCGTCCGGCGAACCGGTGGCCGATGCTCCCGCCGAGACCTCGACCTCGACGCCGAGCACCAGCACCCCGAGCCTGCCTGGACCCAGCACCAGCACCAGCGGCACGGCGACGGCGGCGGCCGAACCGAGCGCCGAGTTGGCCGCGCAACCGGCGTCGAGCAGCGGGAGCGGTCCGGCGGCCCTGCTCGGTCTCGCCCTCGTGACCGTGGTGCTCGCGGCGGCAGCATGGGAGTTCCGCCGACGGCGGACCGGGTGATCACCAACCCTCCGATCCGTCGCGTCCATGCGGGCGCGTGGTGGATCTGGGCCCTGGCGCTCGGTGCGACGGCAACCCGCACCACCAACGCACTGCTGTTGTCGCTCATCGCGGCGGTCGCGGGCTACGTCGTGATGACCTGCCGGACGCCGTCGCCCTGGGCGACCTCCTACGGTGCGTTCCTGCGCCTCGCCTGCGTGGTCCTGGTCATCCGGGTGCTGTTCCACATCCTGTTGGGCGGCGTGGCCGGACCGACCATCCTGTTTCGCCTGCCCGAGGTGCCGCTGCCGGCCTGGGCCGCAGGCGTCCGGCTCGGCGGAGCGGTGTCGCTCGAGGGGGTCGTCAATGCCGCCGTCGACGGTCTGCGGCTCGGTGTCCTGCTCGCGTGTGTCGGGGCCGCGAATGCGCTGGCCGATCCCCGCCGACTCTTGCGGTCACTCCCGGCCGCCCTCTCGGAGGTCACGGTGGCCATCGTGGTGGCCCTCACGACCGCCCCGCAGCTGGTGATGAGCGCCACCCGGATCCGGCGGGCCCGCCAGCTCCGCGGCGTGACCCAGCGCGGTCTCGCCCGGTTCACCTCGTTGCTCGTTCCGGTCATCGAGGACGCGTTCGACCGGTCGTTGTCGCTGGCCGCGACCATGGACAGCCGCGGCTACGGGCGGATGGATCTCGTGTCGCAGGCCCAGCGGCGGCTGACCGGTGCGTTGCTCCTCGGCGGGCTGGCCGGCCTCGCGCTCGGCGCCTACGGCTCGCTCGACACGACCGCCCCCGATGGCCTCGGCCTCCCGGTGTTGCTCGCCGGCGCGACGCTGGGATTCGCAGGGCTGGCCGTCGGGTCGCGTCGCGTGCCCCGCACCCGCTACCGGCCTGACCACTGGGGGGTGCGCGAGACGGTCATCGCCCTCAGCGGCCTCGCCGCCGTGATCGGGGTGATCGTCGCCGAGCGGACGGGGGCCGGCGAGCTGATCCCGGACTTCGCTCCGCTGACGGTTCCCGAGCTGCCGCTGGCCGCCGCCATCGGCGTGCTGCTGGCGCTGACGCCGACCCTCGTGGCTCGAACCGAGGTGCCCGCATGATCGACTTCGACGACGTGACCGTGACCTACGACGGTGACGACGCGGCCGTGCTCACCCACGTCGACCTCACGATCGACGAGGGCGAGCTGTGCGTCGTCGTCGGGCCGACGGGGTCGGGCAAGACGACCCTGCTGCGAACGGTCAACGGGCTCGTGCCCCACTTCACCGGGGGGACGGTGGCCGGGTCGGTCACCGTCGACGGACGATCCACCGCCGAACACCGCCCCAGGGATCTGGCCGACGTGGTCGGGTTCGTGGTCCAGGATCCCTCGAGTGGCTTCGTCGCCGGCGAGGTCGAGGAGGAGCTGGCGTACTCCATGGAGTCGATGGGCCTGCCGGCCGAGGTGATGCGCCGCCGGGTCGAGGAGACACTCGACCTCCTCGGACTCGCTCCGTTGCGGAACCGTCCGGTGGCATCGCTGTCGGGCGGCGAGGCCCAGCGGGTGGCGATCGGCGCCGCACTCACCGCCAACCCGAGGATCCTGGTCCTCGACGAGCCGACCTCGGCGCTCGATCCCGGTGCGGCTGAGGACGTGCTGGCCGCGGTCCATCGGTTGGTCCACGACCTCGGGATGACGGTCCTGATGGCCGAGCACCGGCTGGAGCGGGTGGTGTCGTATGCCGATCGCGTGCTGCTGCTCGACGCCGGCTCGGCCGGCATCGGCGATCCGGCGACCATGCTGGCCCGGTCGCCGCTGGCGCCTCCCGTCGTCCAGCTCGGTCGTCTCGAGGGTTGGTCGCCCGTCCCGGTCTCGATCCGTGAGGCCCGTCGCCGAGCCGTCGATCTGCGGACCCGGGTCGGTGCCGACGCACCGGGCCCGCACTCGCCGGGCGGCCGGCCGGGCCGAACCGTCCTCGACGCACGCGGCATCGTGGTCACCCACGGTTCGCACCGTGCCGTCAACGGCATCGACCTGGCCCTGATCGAGGGCGAGCAGGTTGCGCTGATGGGCCGAAACGGCTCGGGCAAGTCGTCGCTGTTGTGGGCCCTGCAGGGAAGCCAGGAGCGGGCGGCCGGGACGGTGGCCGTCGACGGGACGGACCCGAGATCGTTGCCCGCCGCCGAGCGACGGCAACGGGTCGGGCTCGTGCCCCAGGAACCGGCCGACCTGCTCTACCTCGACACCGTGGCTGCCGAGTGCCGACAGGCCGACCTCGAGAGCTCGGCGGAGCCTGGGACGTGCCGGCGGTTGGTCGATCGGTTCGTGGGCGGGGTACGCGCCGATGCCCACCCGCGGGATCTGTCGGAAGGCCAGCGGCTGGCGCTGGTGCTCGCCATCGTGCTCACGTCCGCACCCGAGGTCGTGTTCCTCGACGAGCCCACGCGCGGGCTCGATCACCTCGCCAAGGACGAGCTCGCCGCGCTGCTGTCGGAGCTGATCGCGGGCGACTCGCACGCGATCGTGGTGGCGACCCACGACGTGGAGTTCGCCGCGCAGTTCGCCGACCGGGTGACCGTGATGGCCGACGGCGAGATCGTCACCGACGGACCGACCGTCGAGGTCCTGTCGGCCTCACCGATGTTCGCGCCGCAAGTGGCCAAGGTGATGGCACCTCATCGGCTGCTCACGGTCGCGGACGTGGCGGCGGCACGCGATCGGGAGCGATCGTGATCTCGATTCGCCCCCGCACCGTGGCGGCACTGGTGCTCGCGTCGTCGGCCGGTCTGGTGGCCTTCGGGTGGCCGCTGCTGGTCGATGCCTCGTGGAGCTTCGAGCAGGATCGCAATGCGCCGATCTACTTCGCCGGGCTGCTGCTCGCCGTGCTCGCGGTCACACTTGCCGAGGTGGCCGACGGTGGCCTCGATGCCCGAACGGTGGCCATGCTGGGCATCCTGTCCGCGATGGGCGCCGCGATCCGGCCCCTCGGAGCGGGAACGGCCGGACTCGAGACCGTGTTCTTCCTCCTCGTGCTCTCCGGGCGGGTCTTCGGCCCCGGATTCGGGTTCGTGCTCGGCAACACGGCGCTGTTGTCGTCGGCCTTGCTGACCGGCGGCGTCGGACCGTGGCTGCCCTATCAGATGCTCGCCGCGTCGTGGGTGGCTGCCGGAGCGGGCCTGCTCCCGCTTCGGGTGCGCGGTCGGGCCGAGCTGGCCATGCTGGCGGCCTACGGCGCCGCCGCGGGGCTGCTCTACGGACTGGCCCTCAACCTGTCCTTCTGGCCCTTCGCCCTCGGCGACGACACCTCGGTGTCGTTCGTTCCCGGCGACGCGGTGGTCGACAACCTGCGCCGGCTGGTCGTCTTCAGCCTCACCACGTCGCTCGGTTGGGACATCGGTCGCGCCGTGACCACCGCACTGCTCGTCGTGGTCGCCGGGCCCGTGGTGCTGCGGACCCTGCGTCGAGCCGCACGGCGGGCCCACTTCGTCGACCGTTCAGGAGACGATTGGCGGTCGGGCGACGGGCGGTCAGGCGAGAATGGCCACGGGCGTGCCGAGCGGCAGCCCGACCTGCTCGACGAGGGTCTCGATGTCCTCGTTCACGAGCCGGATGCAGCCGTGGCTGACATCGGATCCGATCGATGACGGGTCGTTGGTGCCGTGGATGCCGATCACGCCGTTGCCCCCGTTGAACGTCTCGAGGACCGTCGAGAAGCCCGAGAGCCCGTAGGCGTAGCTTCCGTAGGCGCTGGTCGGGGACGGGGGCCGGAGGAGCTCCTTGATGAAGAAGACGCCACCGGGTGTCGGCGTGTCGTTGGTCCCGACCCCGATGGCGGTGTCGAGCACGATCTCCTCGCCCTCGAACACCTTGAGGCGATGCTCGGTGAGCAGGACCTCCATCCGGAAGGCGTGGCTGCTCAACGACACGTCGCTGCGGTCGACCCAGCCCGTCGCGCCGTTCGGGCGGATGGGCAGGAACACCTCGACCCGGTCGTCGGAGGTCTCGCCGGTGGCGAGGAAGACCAGCTTCCCACTGATCTCGTCGGCGACGTCGAGGGTGCGGGTCGGCGTTCCGGCTGCCGGGAGGTCGTAGACGTCGATCGTCGGCGTGGTGGCCTCCGCCACGACCGAGACGTCGGGTTCGGGCTCGGGTGCCGGGGCCTCCGACGTCGAGGAGGTCGACGCCTCGGCGCTCACCGGCGTGGTCGGCGGTGCGCTCTGATCACCGGTCGAACCGGCGCAGGCGCTCGCCGTCGTGCCGGCGACGAACAGGACCACCAGCAGACGACGCATCCGGGTCAAGCTAGCGGCTCGGTATCGCCTACAGTCTTCGCTTCGAGGAGAGGTGACCGAGTCAGGCCGATGGTGCTTCCCTGCTAAGGAAGTGACGGGGCAACCCGTCCGTGGGTTCAAATCCCACCCTCTCCGCTCACCGCCGATGAGCGCTCGTCCATCCGACGGGCGCTCATCGTCGTGTTGGGGGTGCGCCTGACCCTTGTGACGCGAATCACAGGGGCAAATGTTGCATTTACGTGACAACATGACCATCATGTGACTCCCCCACGACGCCGACCCAACGATGGCGGTGTCCGAAAGGAAGTGTCCTCATGTTCAAACGCGCACTCTTCGTCGCTGCCATCGCAGCCGCCGTCGGTCTCTTCGGCGCCTGCACGCCCGATGCCACCCCCAGGGACCACATCGGCTTCTTCTTCCAGGAGCACACCAACAGTGCCATCAAGGTCGCCAACTGCGAGAGCGGCCTGAATCCGGGCGCAGTCAGCCCCGGTGGCGGCAACCACGGTCTGTTCCAGATCAACAGCGTGCACCGCGCGAACTTCGAGCGGCGCACCGGCCAGGCGTGGTCGCGGGTCTATGACCCGTACTGGAACGCCATGTACGCCCGCATGCTGTTCGACGACCAGGGCTGGGGCCCGTGGTCCTGCAAGCGAGTGCTTTGACCGCCGTTCTTTGACGAACGTGTGACGAAACCGGCCGCTGGTCGTCAGCCCGCTCGGGTCCCGCTCTCGGAGGCCAGCGTGTCGGCGACCAGCGCCTGGTCGTGCCTGAAGGTGAGTCGTTCGATCGCCTCGGCGACCGGCCACCAATCGATCTCGTCGACCTCGTCGTTCTCGACGAAGCTTCCGTCCTCGACCTCCATCAACCAGTAGCGGACCCGCTTGGGTCGGCCGTCGGCCAGGTCGTAGCGCACCGAGGCGATGCGTTCGACCGGTGTACACCGGTAGCCGGTCTCCTCGAGCACCTCGCGGATCGCAGCATCCTTGGCCTTCTCGCCCCGGTCGAGCTTGCCCTTGGGAAGGGTCCAGTCGTCGTACTTCGGACGATGGACGACGAGGAGTTCGTCTCGGCCCTGTCGTTGACGCACGACGAGACCTCCGGCCGCCTCGACCTGGTCATCTGCCACGACGGGCACCGTAGCGACCAAGATGGAGGGGTGAGCTACACCCTCGTCCTCGGAGCCGGCGGAACCGTCGGGATGGCCCATCACGCCGGGGTCCTGCGGGCCCTCGCCGAGCACGGCTTCGAGCCGGCCGACGCCGACCTGGTCATCGGGACCTCGGCCGGTGCCGTCATGGCCGCCGTCCTCCGGTCGGGTCACTCGGTCGATGACATCTGGGCGGCCAGCCAGGGCGACGACATCGAGGGGTTCCCCGCCGCCGAAGATGGAGCGGCGATCCGCCGCGGCTGGAAGACCCGCCTCGGCCTGGCCCGACGGTCCGTGGGGTCGGCCTTCGTGCTCGCCCGCACCGCGACCCGCTTTCCGCCGCTGGTCATGCCGCGACCGCTCGCCGCCTTCTGGCGCGGCGGCCTGGCATCGACGAGCGAGATGACCGACGCCCTCTCGCAGTGGTTGGCCGACGAGTGGCCCGAGCAGCCGACCTGGTTGGTGTCGGTCGACATCTCGTCGGGCCGGCGCATCGTCGCCGGACGTTCCGGTGCGCCCGACGGACTGTCGTTGGTCGGCGCCGTGCGCGCATCGGCCGCGGTCCCCGGCCTCTATCCGCCGGTCCGGTGGGGTCGGCGGGTGCTGGTCGATGGTGGCGCCCACTCGGTCACCAACGCCGAACTCGCCAGCACGGGGCCCGAACGGGCCGAGACCGTCGTGGTGGTGGCTCCGATGGCCTACGACCTCGACGACCGGCCGACCCTTGCCCAACAGCTCGTGCGCTCGACCGCCACCCGTCGAGTCCACGTCGAGGCCGATCGACTCCGGCGTCGCGGTCATCGGGTCATCGTGCTCGTGCCGTCGGCCGCCGAGATCTCCCAGCACGGCTTCGACATGATCCGCGACGACGATCAGTCGGCGATCTCCAAGCTCGCCTATGAGCGCGCGTCGGCCCGACTGTCGCAGGTGGCGCCCCCGGCCCGAGTCGGCATGCACGCCGTCAACTGACCTGCGAGCCCGGTCCACTAGCTTGAGTGCTTCATCATCGAAGGGACGTAGCGAAATGGGACTGCTCGACAAGATCAAGGGAATGGTCAGCGGCCACGAGGACAAGGTGGTCGAGGGTGTCGACAAGGCGACCGACATGGTCGACGACAAGACCGGCGGCAAGCACACCGAGCATCTCCAGAAGGTCGACGACGCCGTCGCCGACGCGCTCGACGAGGATGCGCCCGCCGACCCCACCGAGTAGTCAGTCGGCCCGGGCCAGGATCTCCTGGGTGACCGTCGCGACGCGACGGTTCTTGGCGTCGTAGACGCCGGCATTGGTGAGGACCCGGTCACCGTGGTAGCTCACGGCGTGGATGTCATGGAGCAGCCAGTCGTCGGCCCGGAAGGGTCGGTGGAACCAGATGGCGTGGTCGAGGCTGGCCCGGAACATGTCGTTGAACCCGCCGACCGAGGCTTCGACGACCCGGCGCGCCGAACCGAACGGTCCGTGGTCGGTCTGGTAGGCGACCACGGCGCGATGCAGCGCCTGGTCGTCTCCCAGGTCGTCGGTGCTGCGGAACCAGAGCCGGCGGACGTTGCCGCTGGGCTGGTCGAAGCTGGCGTCGAGGGCCTCGATGCCGTAGCGGTTCGAGTGCCCTGTCCGCGGGAGCCCGTGTTCGGGCCCGGGCACGCCGGTCGGCCCCGTGACCTGGAACTCGCCCTGGCCGCCGGGCTGGTGGAACGACGACGACAGGATGAGCATGGCCTTGCCGTCCTGGAGCGCGGTCACCCGACGTGAGCTGAACTGCCGGCCGGTCCGGAGCCGCTCGACGGCCATCTCGATCGGCTGGGCCATGGAGCCGGCACGAAGGAAGTAGGCGTGCAGCGAGTGCACGACGTGATCGGCCTCGATCGTCCGGGTCGCGGCCATCAGCGCCTGAGCGACGACCTGGCCGCCGAAGACCCTCCGACGCTCCTCGTCGGGGTTGTGGGCGAGGAACCGATCGTCGCCCAGCGCATCGATTGCCAGCAGGTCGACGACGGTGGTCACCCGTGCGGTTCTACACGCAGGGGAAGGGCCCGGCCGAGTTGTTCGTCGGTGTGTCGAAGCCCAGGTTGTGCTGGAAGTCGAAGAAGTTGTTGTCGGTGTCGGTGCAGCCGTTGTTGCGACGCTCGTAGGAGTGGTGGGTCCGACCGTCGATGCGGGGCAGGCCCACCCCGATGTCGGGTTCATACCACTGCGATCCGGACTCGATCGCGAGGGCGTCGACGAGACCACCAGGAACGCCCCAGAGGACGACGCCGGTGCCGTTGGTGACCCCCACGTCGGTGGGCGCATCGGGCGTCGCGGTGCCGGTGTAGCCGGTGCCGGCGAGCAGGTAGTGCCGCCCGGATTCGAGGACGAACCCGTTCGGGAAGCGGTGCACCACCTGGAAGGGCGGCTTGTTCAGGAAGACGGTCCAGCCGGTCATGTCCTGGTCGGGCCCGGGGTTGAAGATCTCGACGAATTCGTCGCTTCCGCCGCCGGGGCCGTCGGTCCGGTACTCACGGATGACCGGGTGGTCGGCCGGCGGCGGTGCGGGAAACGGGGGTGCCGGCTCCCGGCAGGGGAACGGGGAGCCGTCCGCGATGCCGGTCGGGGTGGACGCGAACAGCGCCCAGGTGTGGACGAAGTCGGCTGCGTTGTCGTCGGTGTCGACACAGGCACCACGGCCCCAGCCGTTCTTGCGCACGTAGGCCTGGTCGAGGGTGCCGCCCATCCGGGGGAGCGGGGTCCCTTCTGCGAAGGCGCTGCCACTCGACGTGCCCACGGCATCGACCTCGACGCCCGCCTTCCGCACCGAGAAGCCGGCGCCGCGAGGGAACGTCGCGAGGGCGGCCGTGGCGTCGGGGGTTCCCCATCCGGTGTAGCCGGCCTCGACGATCAGCGCGGTGGCGTTGACGGGCATGACCCCGGTGAGGGCCACCGTCTCGAGCACGGCACCGTTGAGATCCTCGATGACGACGGTCCAGTTCTCGGCGCCGAGGTCGATCTCCTGGTAGGAGCCGTTGTAGAGCTCGACGAAGTCGCGACCCGACTGGCTGTCGGTCCGGATCTCACCGATGGTGACCGGAGTCGGCGACAGGATGGCCACGGAGATCGGGAACGTGGCCGGTGCGCTGACGCCACCGACGCCGTCGTTCGCTGTGACCTCGAGGTTGTCGCTGGTCGTGGCCGAGCCGTCGTGCCGGTAGGTGATGTCGCCGGCTGCGATCTCCGCCTCGGTGAAGGTGGCGCCCTGGGCCAGCGGGGTCCCCGTTCGCTCGAGGTCACCGTTGCTCGGAGCGACGTCGAGGGTGAAGCTCAGCGTCTGGGCCGGGAGGTCGGGGTCCGAGGCGTCGAGCATGGCCGGGGTGAGGTCGACGGTGGTGCCGTTGCCGACGGTTGCTCCGGTCGCCGTGTCGATGGTGGGGGCCAGGTTGGCCTCGGCGACGGTCACGGTGATCGTCTCGGTGTCGTCGCCCTGGGGCACGCCGTCGTCGGACACCACCACGTCGAAGGTGAAGCTGCCAGGGCCCTGGGTCTCGGTCGGTGTCCAGGTGAACGCACCGGTGTCGGGATCGATCGCCGCACCCGGGGGTTCACCGACGAGCGTGAAGGCGAGCGTGTCGAGGAGGTCGGGGTCGGTCGCCGTCGCGGTGAAGGTGATGGGCGAGAGCTCGGCGCCGCCGACCGCACCGATCGGGTCGAGGACCGGCGCGTCGTTGTCGGCGCTGATGGTGATGTCGGCGGTCTGGGGCGGGCTGGTGGCGCTGGCTGAGTCGTCGAGGGTGATGGTGAGGGTGGTGGTGCCGTTGGCGTTGTCGGCGGGGGTGTAGGTGAGGTCGCCGCTGGTCGAGTCGATGGCAGGCTGGGTGCTGAACAGGGTCGGGTCGTCGGCGGTGACGTTGAAGGTGACGGTTTGGCTCGACTCGTTGAGCGGTCCGGCTGCGATGCCGGTGGCCCAGCCGCTGACGGTCTGGGGTCCGGAGTCCTCGGCCACGAGTTCGTCGGGCCCGGCGGTGAAGGTGGGGTCGTCGTTGACGGCGGTGATGGTGATGTCGGCGGTCTGGGCTGCGCTGGTGGCGCCGGCTGAGTCGTCGAGGGTGATGGTGAGGGTGGTGGTGCCGTTGGCGTTCGGGCCCGGGGTGTAAGTGAGATCGCCGGTGGCTTCGTCGAGGGCGGGTTGGGTGCTGAAGAGGGTGGGGTCGTCGGCGGTGACGTCGAAGCTGACGGTCTGGCTCGACTCGTTGAGCGGGCCGGCGGCGATGGCGGTGGCCCATGCGGTGACGGTCTGGGGTCCGGAGTCCTCGGCGACGATTTCGTCGGGTCCGGCGATGAAGCTCGGGTCGTCGTTCACGGCGGTGATGAAGATGTCAGCGGTCTGCGACGCGCTGGTGGCGCCGGCGGAGTCGGAGAGGGTGATGGTGAGGGTGGTGCTCCCGTTGAAGTCGGGCGCCGGGGTGTAGGTGAGGTCGCCGGTGGTCGAGTCGATGGCGGGCTCGACGCTGAACAGGCTCGGCACATCGGCGGTCACGGTGACGGTGACCGTCTGGCCCGCCTCGTCTGGCGGGCCGGCGCTGATGGCGGTGGCCCAGCCGGGCACGGTGCGAGCGCCGGAGTCCTCGGCCACGGTGTCGTCGGCGCCGGCGGTGAAGGTGGGGTCGTCGTTGACGGCGGTGATGGTGATGTCGGCGGTCTGGGCCGGGCTGGTCGCCCCGGACGAGTCGGTCAGCGTGATGGTGAGGGTGGTGGTGCCGTTGGCGTCGGCGGCGGGGGTGTAGGTGAGGTCACCGTCGGGGTCGATGGCGGGTTGGGTGCTGAACAGCGTCGGGTCGGTGGGGGTCACGGTGAACGTGACGGTCTGCGCCGACTCGTTCAGCGGCCCGGCGCTGATGTCCGTCGCCCATTCCGTGACGGTGCGGGCGCCGGAGTCCTCGGTGACCGTGTCGGCTCCGCCGCCGGTGAAGCTCGGGGGGTCGTTCTGGGCCGTGATGACGATGTCGGCGGTCTGCGCAGCGGTGGTGGCGCCGGAGGAGTCGCTCAGGGTGACCGAGATCGTGGTGATGCCGTTGGCGTCGGCGGCAGGGGTGTAGGTGAGGTCGCCGGAGATCGGATCGACGTCCGGCTGGACGCTGAACAGTGCCGGATCGTCGGCGGTGACGTCGAAGGTGAGGGTCTGGCCGAATTCGTCGATCGGGCCGGCGCCGATGCCGGTGGCCCAAGCGGGCACCGTTCGGGGCCCGGAGTCCTCGGTCACGGTGTCGTCGCCACCGGCGACGAACACCGGCGGGTCGTTCACGGCCGCGACATCGACGGTGAGGGTGCCGGTGTCGGTGCCCCCGCGACCGTCGGCGATCGTGTAGGTGACCGTGTGAACCCCGTTGCCGTCGGGATCCGGTCGGTAGGAGACCGTCGACCCGTTCGTGGTCGCGGTGCCGAACGCTGACGTGGCGCTGGTGATCGAGAGCGGGCCTCCGTCGACGTCGCTGTCGTTGCCGAGGACCGAGAAGACCTTGGTCGGGTCGTCTTCGTTCATCGAGCCGACGTCGTCGGCGGCGACCGGCGGGTCGTTGACCGGTGCGACGTTGATGGTGAGGACGGCGCTGTCGGTGCCGCCGCGACCGTCGGAGATGGTGTAGGTGACCCGGTGGATGCCGAAGCTGTTGGGGGCCGGTCGGTAGGTGACGGTCGTCCCGTTGGTGGTGGCGGTTCCGTCGGTCGAGGTGGCGCTGGTGGTGGTGAGCGGGCCTCCGTCGATGTCGTAGTCGTTGCTGCGCACCGCGAAGGTCTTGGTGGTGTCCTCGTTCATCGAGCCGACGTCGTTGCCGGCGACCGGCGGGTCGTTGACCGGCGTCAGGGTGACCGTGAGCAGGTTGCTCGCCGTCAGCCCGTCGGGGTCGCGGACGAAGTAGATGAACTGGTCGTTGCCGTTGGCGTTGGCCACCGGTACGAACCGGATCGTGCCGGCACCGACGATCGACACGCTGCCGATGGTCGGTGCCGACGACGGCACCCGGCTGATGCCGGTGACCGTCAGAGGTTGGAGATCGGCGTCGCTGTCGTTGGCCGTGACGTTGATGGTCGACGGGCCGGAGTCCTCGGGGCGGATCAGCCAGTCGGCCTGGGTCTGGGGCGCATCGGGCGCCGACCGGTACCGGACCGTGACGGTGGCGCTCGTCGTCTCCCCGCGCGAGTCGACGGCGGTGTAGGTGAACGAGGTCGTGCCCGACCAGTTGGCTGGCGGATCGAACCGAACGGTCGAGTCGAGTCGTGGGGTGACCGATCCGACCGACGGTTGGCTGACGTTCGTGAGGGTGAGCCCCTCGCCGTCGTTCGCCAAGGGGGCGAAGATGCTCGATTGGTCTTCGATCCCATTCAGGACGTCGTCGGCAGCCTCGGGCGAAGGGAAGGAGGTGGGTGCCTCGAACGTCTCGTCGAAGAAGGCTTCGCCGGTGGGCGGGGGAGGCGGTGCTCCGACCGTAGCCGGTGGCGCAGTGGTCGATGTGGTGGAGGTGGTCGTGGTGGAGGTGGTCGTGGAGGTCGTGGTCGAAGTGGTCGACGTGGAGGTGGACACGGTGGCGTCGACCTGTGGTTCGGGCGAGGGTGCGGCGAACACGGCAGCCGGAGCCCGCTCGATCGTCGGCGGCTGGAACTGCCCGCCGACCAGGAGACCGACCGCCGTCGCGAACCCTGCGGCCAGGGCACCGACGACAGGAGCGACCGGGACCCCGACGACCGGCGCCTGGGCCAGCCAGGAGAGCGGACCCATGACCAACCGGAACTTGCCGACCGAGATGTTCAGGAAGGCGCGCACCACCGTCGAGTCGAACTGGGTGCCGGCACAGCGCTGGATCTCGGCGCGGGCCCTGGCTGCCGAGCTGGGCGACTTGTACGACCGGGCGCTGGTGAGCACGTCGAACGCATCGGCGACCGCGACGATGCGAGCGCCCAGCGCGATGTCCTCGGCGGCCAACCCGTTCGGGTAACCGTCGCCGTCCCATCGCTCGTGATGTTCGCCGACGGCCCTGAGCCAATCACCGATCCAGCCCTCGAGCGGCTGGACCAACTCAGCGCCGGCACCGGGGTGGATCTTGATGATCTCGAACTCTTCGGGGGTGAGCGCGCCGGGCTTGTTGAGGATCTCGCTCGGGACGTAGAGCTTGCCGACGTCGTGCATCAGACCGGCCCACGTCAGCTTGTTGATGGCTTCGTCGTCGAGGCCCATCTCCTCGCCGATCATCCGGCTGTAGGCACGAACCCGTTCGGCGTGTCCCCGCGTCAACCGATCATGATGGGCGAGGGCGCCGACCAACTCGACGAGCGTCTCGGCGGCTTCGGTCTCGCTGTCGCCGAGTCCGTTCGCCTTGACCTCGGCGATGCGCCGCTCGAGTTGGCGGACGCTCGAGGTTCGCAGTGCCGCCTTGAATCGCGACGGGGCTCGGTCGGGGAAGATCAGCGACAGGTTGAGCAGTGCGTGCAGCGGCAGCAGCTGCCGCGCCGCCTTGTCGGTCATGTAGAGAATGGCGGTGGCGGCGATCGACAGCAGCACCCAGTAGACGATCAGGACCGCCGTGGACCCGGGCGGGGGAAGCGCACGGCTGAGCACTGCGGTGCCCAGCACCGACAGCACGACCGGGATCAGGAAGATGACGACACGCAGTGCGAAGGCCGCGCCGCGCCGCGCTGCCCACGTACCCTCCGTCTCGCCTTCGTCCTCAGTCACCTGAGCCTCCTAACCCCTCCCCATCGGTCGGTTCGCGTCGGTTCTTGAGCGACTCGGGACGACTTGTTATCTCAAGTAACATTGATGACTTGCCGCGAGGGGTTCGAGGCCGGGCTGAACCCCGACGCGGTCGTGCCCCCACCAGGGGCGGGGTGGGGGTGGGTTTGGGTTGGGTGCCCGGTTGGGGTGCCGCCGTCAGGCGGCGGCCTCATCTGGGGGTGGTCGGCGGTGTTGTTGGAGTTGGAGGCGGTGGCCGATGGTGTCGGTGAACACGGGTCGGCCGGTGTCGTTCATGTGGACGTGGAGGTGGCGGTGGTGGATGCGTCGGTGGTGGTGTCGGCAGGCCAGGACGAGGTTGGCGACACAGGTTTTGCCGCCGTTGTCCCACCAGATGATGTGGTGGGCGTCGCATTGTTCGGCGGGGACGTCGCAGCCGGGGGTGCCGCAGGTGGGCCCGTCGCGGGCGACCAGGGCGGTGCGCATGGCTTCGGTGGCGACCCGAGCGGTGCGGCCGAGGTCCAACAACTCGCCGCGGGTGTTGAACACGACGCGGGTGAGATGCGCGTCCTCGGCGAACATGGCGGCGACCGACAGCGGCAGGATGGTGCCGTTCGGGGCCAGATACTCCAACGCCCCGTCGGGGTTCTCTCTGGCGTGGATGACGACCAGGGGCTTGCGGCGTCGGGTGTTGGTGGGTGCGGCCGCCCCGAGGCCGACGAGTTCGGCGAGGGCTTCGGCGCGGCGCTGCGCCGGTGAACGATCCAGGGAGGGGTCGGAGGGGTCGGTGGCGGCGCGGTGGCGGTCGCGGCGGAACAACTCGTCGGTCTTTTCCGCGTAGCGCGGCATCGATCTCCAGGCCTCGTTCGATGCCGAAGTCGCCGTTGAGTTTGAAGCGGTCTCCGACCTTGGAGAACGACACCTCGTCGGTGTCGGGGTCGCGGGGCTCGTTGCCATCGGGGTCGTTGGCCAGCAACCAGCGCTGCACGACGGTGTCGAGATCGGCGGCTCGGAGCTTCTCGGCGTGGCCGACCAGCAGCTCTTCGTCGCGGCCGAAGGCCTCGGCGGTGCGGGGCTTGGTGCAGCGCACCAGCAACCGGGCATGGTCTTCGGTGATGCGCCCCGCAGCGAACGCGTCGGCGACCAGCGGCATGCGTCGCAGCGCCTTGGCCAGATGGGCCGAGGACGCTGCGGTGCGGGCCCCGATGCCGATCTGTGCGGTCAACCAGGACTTCGCGGTCGGGGCGAACTCGAGCAGATGGAGCCCCCGATCTTCGAACTCGCCCAACGTGGCGAGGGCGGCCGCCCGCACCCTGGTGGTCAACTGCTCGAGTCGAGCGAGGCGACCGGTGAGGGCTCTGCCGTCAAGGGATTCGAGATCCTGGCCGAGCCATTCCTCGAGCTCGATGCCCAAGGCATCAGAACTCATGAACGACACCCTACACGAACACACGTTCGATCACAACCGAATCCGCAAGGTTTGTGCGGGGAAGGTTCGCGCGGCCGGTGGCAGGCTGGTCATATGACCCGACATCAGCTCGCCCAGCTCAACGTCGGCCGTCTCCTTGCCCCGCTCGACGACCCGGCCACCGAGGGATTCGTCAGTGCGCTCGACTCGATCAACGCGCTGGCCGATGCGGCGCCCGGATTCGTGTGGCGTCTCCAGACCGATGAGGGCGATGCCACGGCGGTCCGTGCCTACGACGACGAGTTCATGATCGTCAACTATTCGATCTGGGAGTCGGTCGATTCGCTCAAGACGTTCGTGTTCGACACCGAGCACCGACAGCTTCTGCGGCGCCGGCGCGAATGGTTCGAGGTGCTCGATGAGGCATCGGTCGTGCTCTGGTGGGTGCGCACCGGCGAGATACCACCGATCGAAGATGCCGTCGCCCGTCTCGACCATCTCGACGCCAACGGGCCGTCCCCGCACACGTTCACGTTTCGCCAGGTCCACGATCCGCCGAGTTGACGTCGATGTCCCGATCGTCGTTTCGCGCAGGCTTGCGGCCTCGGTCGGGCGGCGGTTCAACTGGCACCATGTCCACGGCTCGCCCGCCCGCCCGCCCCCGGAGGTGACCGTGGACACGCCCGACGCATTCGATCTCCGAGCCGGTTCGTACACGACCGAGCGGGTCGCTGCGTTCAACCAGGCCAACCGAGAGCATGCCGCCGGGCGCGAGACCGAGCGGCAGTTGCTCATCTCGCGCCTCGCACTCGAGTCCGGCATGACCGTGTGTGATGCCGTGTCGGGCGGCGGCTACGTGGCGGAGGGCATCGACCAGGCGCTCGACGGGGATGTCCGCGTCGTGTGCGTCGAGAACTCACAGAGCTTCCTCGACTCGATCGATGACCGGTTCGGCAAGGTCCTCAGCTCGCTGGGCGCGATCGACCTGGGCTCCGACACCGTCGACCGGGTCTGCTGTCTGGCCGGACTGCACCACCAGGAGCGCAAGGCCGACTTCTTCGGCGAGGCGTTCCGCATCGTGAAGCCCGGCGGCCGCATCACGGTGGCCGACGTGCTCGACGGGTCACCGCCGGCCAGGTTCCTCAACGTCTCGGTCGACCGCTTCACCGACCTCGGGCACGACGGGATGTTCCTCGCACCCGGCGAGTTCGGCGACCTGCTCGCCGGCGCCGGGTTCGTCGACATCGACGAGCGGTACGAGCAGTTCACCTGGGACTTCACGAGCCGGGAGCAACTCGTGTCCTTCTGCCGGACGCTGTTCAGGATGCAGGCGACGATGGACGAGGTGTCCGACGAGATCGCTCGCTTCCTCGAGGTGACCGAGTCCCCCGACGGCTTCCACCTCCACTGGTCGCTGCTCTACGCGTCGGGGCTCCGGCCGGCCTGACCCGTCGCCCGACCCGACTGGCCCCGCGTTCGGGGCTGCACCGGTGCGAGCGGGCGCCCGATGCTCTCGAGCGAGATCCCCGACCGCAACGCCAGCACGACGCCTGCGGCCTCGGCGTAGGACGCCACCGGGATCACGTTCGGCATCTGCATCCGCTCGTTGGTCATGTCGAGGACCGTCCGGTTCTCGGCCACCGCGATCAGCGGGATGTCGTGGTACTCGGCCACCAGCGCAGGCACGCCGCCGAGCGCATCGGCGGGGACGACCACCGCACCGACGCCGTCGAGCGTGACGAGATCGGGGGCGGCGTCGCCGGGCGAAGGGATGCGCACGAGCCGGGGGGCCCGGGCGAGTCCCTTGAGGACGCAGAAGTAGTGGGGTGTCGACACGAACTCGGCCGCAGCACGCGGGTTGCGGGCCGACGGATCCTTGATGTCGGTGTAGTAGGGGAGCGGCGCATGGGCGGTCGGCACCCCGAACACCTTGGTGATGAGGTGGGTGATGATGGCCTCGACCCCACCGGAGGGATTGGGCGCGTCGCCGTCGAGGTGGGCCGCGAACTGCTCGCGGGTCACCCCGGAGATGACCGACACGCCGCCGATGGCGTCGGCACCGTCGGCGAGCAGTTCGGCGACGGCATCGAGGAATGCCTCGGGGTCCGACACGGTCCCGACGGCGCAGCCGGCCTCGGACCAGGCGATCTCGACCCCAGGCGGACGGTCGAGGATCATGCAGTCCGCGCAGTCGATGCCCTTCACGGCTCGGGCTGCGTCGAGGACGTGGAGCACGTCGTCGACAAGTGCGCCCCCGGTCGGGTCGACGAAGGTCGCGACCCGGTTGCTCCGTACTGGTCGAAGCCCGACGTGCCCGAGGAGGAAGTCGTCGAGTGCCCTGCCTTCAACGTAGAGGACGTTGTCGGCCATCTCGTTCAGGTCCGAGGCGTTCACGGCGTTGGGGTGGGTGATCACCATGTCGGCCGCAGCCGCGAGAAGATTGGTGGAGGGGCAGGCGTCGCCGGCGTACCCACCGAGCTCGCACCCGATGCCGGTGGGCACCACCTGGACGACGCCGAAGTTGGGCGAGGCGCGGGAGCGTGAGCGTGGTGAGAACACCTCGATCTCGCCGAAGGTCTCGGTGAAGGGTTCCTCCGCTTCGAAGGTCACCGTGGTGGCCTCGATGGTGACCGTCGTCCGGTCGAGGTCGACGATGCTGAACCGCAGCGGGTAGGTGCCCTCGTCGAGTACCCGAGGCCAGGCGTCGCCGATCGCCGCGAGCCATGAGCCACGGCGATCCACGTCGAGGTCGAAGACCCGATTGTCGATCCGCACTTCGCCTCCACGGCCCGGGGTGCGGCCAACCTAATGTACGGCCCGTTCGCTTCCCGACGAGGTTCCGATGATCTGGCGACGTGCGCGGCTTCGTCGACGAGCGGCGATCCCCTTCGGTCCGTTGCGCCGCGAGGGCGACCGGGTGGTCTGCGCCGTCGATGGCGAGGACGTCTGGTGGTCGTCTCAGGACACCTCACTCGGCTCGTGGCCCGAAGCGGTCGTGGCGACGATGCTCCTGCCTGCGCTGCGGGCCGGCCGTCCATTGCACGTCACCGGGCGGCTCGACGACCGGTTCGTCGACGGGGTCGGTCGTGTGATGGCCCTCGCTCGGGAGTGGTGGGGCTACCAGCCGGTCGGGCTCGTCGACGATCGGGGGAAGCTCGACCTGGACACCCGTGCCGTCGAGCCCGACCCCGGGAACGGCTCTCCGACCGATCGCTCGGCGGTACTCGCGTTCACCGGCGGCGTCGACTCGTTCTACTCGCTGCTCGAGCACGGAGACGGCCTGAGCGGCCTCGTGTTCGTGCGTGGCTTCGACCTCCGGCACTGGTTCGACGCAGACATCCTCGACGGGGCCGAGGACAAGGTCCGAGCCGTCGCCGCCGAGCTCGGGCTGCGGCCGTATGTCGTCGAGACCAACCTCCGGGATCACCACCTGATCCACGACGTCGACTGGCCGATGATCCACGGCGGTGCCATCGCCGGTGTCGGACATCTCCTGGCGGACACCGTGGACGCGCTCTGGATCTCGGCGGCGTACGCCGTGTCCCGCCAGTACGTCCCCTACGGGACCCACGCTCGGCTCGATCCGTTGTGGAGCTCCGGCCGGCTCGCGGTGCGCCACGTCGGTGATGATCGCATCCGCGAGGAGAAGGTGGCGGCGATCGGTGCCCACCCGCTGGTCGTCGAGCACCTCCGCGTGTGTTGGGCGAACCCGACGCCCGAAGGGAACTGCGGGCGATGCGAGAAGTGCCTCCGGACTCGCATCGCGTTGCTTCGGCAGTACCCCGACGTCCGGTTCCCGTGCTTCCCGCCGCTGGACACCCTCGTCGCCGACCTCGATGCGCTCGAACGCATCGACCCCGACCGGCGTCGGACCCTCGACCTGATGTCCGGACCGCCGACGCCGCCGGAGGTGGTGTCGGCCATCCGGTCTCTCATCGATCGCTCGGTCGACGACGTTCCCTAGCGTGTAAGCCCGGAGGTCTTCACGCTTGGGGCGTCCGACGCGGCGCAGCTACGATGATCGTCCTGCAGCGCTCGTAGCTCAATTGGATAGAGCATCTGATTACGGATCAGAAGGTTGGGGGTTCGAGTCCCTCCGAGCGCGCTGGAAAGTCCTGGTCAGGAGGCATATGGTGACCGGGACACACGGCTCGCACCCGGCCGTGAGAACCGATTGAGAACCGGGGGCCTCCTAAACGAAATTTTCGGAGGTTCTCCATGCCCAAGTTCACGGGCGTCTATCGAGCTGCGAATGGCTCGTGGTACTGCAAGGTCACCGTCGGGAAGCACCCGCTCACCGGCAAGCGGGTGCAGGTCACCAGACGCGGCTTTCCCACCGCCGCCGATGCCGCAGCGGCTCGTCGAGCACTGCTCGACGAAGTCGAGTCAGGCAGCCAACCGCTGGCGGGCCGCTCACTCGCGGTCGACGAGCTACTTCGACCTGTACCTCGACGGCATCGACGCCGACGGACAGCTCGCCGCCAAGACCAGGTACGACTACCGGATCAATGCCGACATCTACGTCCGCCCGTGGCTCGGCCGGCTGAAGCTGCGCGACCTGTCGCCGGAAGTGGTTCTGGCATGGCAGCGCGATCTCACCGCTGGAACGGGGACGAAGCGCGGCAAGCCACTCTCACCGAACACAGTTCGCCTCGCCCGGGCCTCCCTCGCCGGCGCGGTCAAGCTCGCGGTGCAGCACCAGCTGTTGCGGTCGAACCCGCTGGCCGAGGTTCCTCGCCCGAAGCCGAAGCGGTCGATCCCGAAGCACTGGACTCCCGAGCAGGCGAGAACGTTCCTCCGCTCCCAGGACGGAGACCGGCTCTACCCGCTTTGGGCGTTCCTGCTCGGCTGCGGTCTGCGCATCGGCGAGTTGGTTTGGCTGCGCTGGGACAACGTCGATCTCGAGCGGCGCCAAGTCCGCATCGTCGAGTTCGCCACCACCCTCGGCTACGAGCTGGTCTCCTCCGAGGGCAAGAGCGTCACGTCTCGGCGCACCGTCGATCTCGATGACGGCCTGGTCGGCGCGCTTCGCCACCAACGCGAGCAACAGCGCTTCGAAGCTCGCAGCGCCGCCTACGAGAGGACCGACTACGTGTTCACGAAGCCAGCCGGAGGCTCGTACCACCCACAGGATCTCTCGAAGTCGCTCGCCGAGATCTCAGTCGAGGCCGGGCTTCCCCGACTCACCGCACACGGCCTCCGCCACACCAGCGCCACCCTCATGCTCGACCAGGGGGTGGCCCCGAAGGTCGCGGCCGAACGTCTCGGCCACGCCGACCCGGTGCTGTTCATGAGCCTCTACAGCCACGTCACCCCAACGATGCAGCGAGAAGCGGCCGACGCCATCGGTCAGGCGTTGTTCGGCAGCGGCTGACGACCCGAAGCGGCTCGCGCCGTCGAGGCGAGGCAGCGGAAGAGCCGCGGCCAGTCAGACGCCCGCACGCGCTCAACCGCCCCGAACGTCGTGAGTGCGTGGTTACCGTCAGCGGCCATCTCAGCTATCGGCACATCGGTGCGGCAAGGATCATCGATCCTGTGGGAGCCTTCGCTGGTGCAGATGGGAGGGATCGCGTATGCGAGGGCCGGAGAGCACCACATCGCGTACCGGGAGCTGGTGGGCAGCGGCGATCAGGACATCGTCATGGTGAGTGGCGTGTACTGGTCGATCGAGGCCTTCGCAGTGGCGCCGCCCGACATCGAGCGGCTGCTGCACGGTCTCGCCGGCGTCGGTCGCTTGGTGCTGTTCGATCGACGGAGAGTCGGTCTCTCCGACCCCGTGACTGACTGGGACACGCCGCTCGTCGATCAGTCGACCGACGACCTGGCGGCGGTGGTGTCGGCTGCTGGCTGCGACAGGCCTGCGGTGTTCAGCTGGAACTGGAGCCCGATCGGTGAATCGTTTGCTCCGCGCCACCCCGACCTTGTCGGCCCGCTCATCCTGTTCAACCCCTCGGCACCGTTCACGGTGGCGGACACGGACTGGTTGGAGGAGCTCATCGAGAGCATGCGGCGGGTACGGGCCGGTGAAGACCCCAGAGCAGGCGACCACGCCATGCCGGAGCGCAGCCAGGATCCAGACTTCCGGGCGTGGAACGATTCGGCTGGTCGAATCGGGGCGAGCCCCAGCCAGGTGAGCCGCCTGGAGCAAAGGACAGTCTTGGACCCGTGGCCCGATCTCGGCGCGATCACCGCCCGGACACTGGTGCTCAACCGTCACCCCTCTCACTACGTGGTGCCGGCCGAGTTCAACCGGCGGATCGTCGATCTGATCCCGGCCGCACAACTCGTCGTCCTCCCACCCGGCGACGCCGCCGTGGTCGGATGCGGTGTCGACGACCTGGTCGCCGAGATCACCCGCTTCCTCACTGGTGAAGTCCGCCTCCCCGCACCCGATCGGCAACTCGCGGCCATCCTCTTCACCGACATCGTCGAATCGACGCAGCGGGCCGCAGCCGCTGGCGACGCTGCGTGGAAGCAGGTCCTCGGTCGCCACGACGCGGTCTGCCGAGTGGCGGTCGAACGACGAGGCGGTGAGGTCGTCAAGACGACTGGCGACGGAATCCTTGCGGTCTTCCCATCGGCGACCGCCGCCATCGAGGCCGCCCGGACCATCCGGACCGGTGTCGCTGACGAGGGACTCGAGGTCCGCTCGGGCATCCACGTCGGTGAGATCGATAGGCGAGGCGGCGATATCTCCGGTCTCGCCGTCCACATCGCCGCACGGATCATGTCCCGTGCGGAGGCCGGCCAGATCCTCGCATCGGCGATGACCACCCAGGCGAGCTCGACCCTCGACAGCGTGCGACTCGAGCCGACGACGCTGAGTGGCGTCGATGGCACCTGGGACCTCCACGCCATCGACTGACAATTGGAAAGACGCACGTATTGCCGGATCGCGGTGCGCCGAGGCCAGCGCGAATGATTGATCTTCAGCGGGCACGACGTCGTCAAGCAGACACGTCGGACTCGACAATGGAGGTGACGGTCTTGCGGTTGAGCCCGGAGACCTCGGCGAGCTGGCGAAGCGACGCGCCAGCCCGGTGGGCGACGCGGATCATGTCATCGCGCAGCGCCGCCTCGCGGGCGGCCCGCTCGGCGCTGAGGCCGACCACGGCGAGCGCGGCACCGACCTCGCCTTCCTCGCCGGAGCGGTACTTGTCGATCGCGGTCGTCGCCGCGGTCACCTGGGCTTCGGTGTAGGTCATTGTTCCTCCCGGAGGGACGCCGCCAACTTGTCTCGAATACCCATGAGCATCGGAACTCTCGCCGACATCTCGCGTCGAGCTTCGGCGTCGTTCAGGTGTGCCATCACCATCGCGAGGAGTTCCAGCGCCTCGACCCGTTCGAGTTCGATATTCGCCATCGGACCGATTGTAACCGACCCCGGCCCGAAGGGGACCACCCGCCGAAGATTGCCGGATCTGTCGGCGCTACGCACGCCAGATATCGCTTGCGGCGCGATCGACTCTCGGATCCTGTTGGACAAGGTGCCCGTGGAGGGTTGCTGCAGGACGTGGGGTCTTGAACAACAGGGATCCATGCGCTGCACTTATTGCACTTGGATGCGTATGCTGTTCCTCATGAGTGATGTGCTCGAAGTTCGTCCTGGCGCCGTTCAGCCTGAGCAGCTCGTCGAGTTCGAGCGGCTTCTGGAGCACGTTCGCACCGGGCCTTCGGCGCGCTTGGTCGCTCCTGACGGCACGGCAATCGAGCTGCCCGAAGGAATCCACGAGTTGCTCGTGTCCATTGTCGAGCAACTCAAGGCGGGCAACGGCGTGTCCGTCATCCCGATGCACGCCGAGCTCACCACGGTCGAGGCGGCCGAGCTGCTCAACGTGAGTCGGCCGTTCCTGATCAAGCAGATTGCGGCCGGCGAGATTTCACATCACATGGTCGGCACTCACCGTCGGCTGCGGCTTGCCGACGTCCTCGCATACCGCGACGACATGGACGCCCGAGCTGAGGAGGCCCTCGACGCCATGGTGTCCGAGGCCGAGGAACTCGGCCTCTACGAGTCCTGACCCTCCGTGGCCGGGGTTCGTCGTGGTCCTCGATGCCAACGTCATCTACGGCATCGAGGTCACCGATCTGTTCGCCACCTTGGCGACGCGCCGCCTCTTCCGTCCGCACTGGTCGCCCGAGATCCTCGTCGAGGTCCGCCGAAACCTCGCTCTCCGAGCCGATCTCGAACCGGCGGCGATCGTCCGTCGGCTCGAGCACCTCAACCGCGCGTTACCCGACGCGCTGACCGACGTGGCGCCGGCGCTCATCGAGGCGATGCCGGTCAACGAGAAGGACCGGCACGTGCTCGCCCTGGCCGTCCACGTTGGCGCTCCCACGATCGTCACCGACAACTTGGCTGACTTCCCCGCCGAGTTGCTCGATCCGTTCGGCGTCGAGGCGGTGTCAGCCGACGAGTTCGGCCTCGCCCAGGTCGACCTGGATGCCGACGCGGTCCTCGCGGCGATCGATGCGATGTCGGCGCGTCGGCGAAGGCCGCCCAGGGCTCGGGATGAACGGCTGGGCGAGCTGAGCCGTGAAACAGGTCTGGTTGCGGCACTCGCTGACGGAAATCAGTACGCATGCGCCTCGGACGCGGAGGTGAGGGACGCCCTCCTGGCACCGCCGCGCCCCGGGTGCTCGGCGGCGGTCTCGCCGTCTGAGATCGCGATCGAGGCGAGGTAGGTTCGTCTCATGAGCGACGACGTGGAGAGCATCGAAAGCGGGTTACGAAGGGAGCTCGCCCAGCTCGATTCCCGGTTGGCCGCGATTCCGAGCGATCAGTTCTCAGCGCGGTCAGGGCTGCTCGAGCAGCGCCAGAACACCGCCGAGGAGCTCCGCGCTGTTGTCGGCGCGGATCCCGAGACGCTGGCGCGCTGGGCCGAGAGGGCTGGGTCCAAGGACACCAGTGACGGATCGAAGCCCATCATCGCCTCGTCAACCGAGCCCGGGGGGATGTGAGCACCATCGGTCGACTTCGATGGGCCGTGGCAGCGGCTCTCATCACGACGGTCGCTGCGTGCGGAGCCGACGAATCCGAGGTCGGGGTTGGCACGTCGGGGTCGATCTCGGACGCCACCGGCGGCGATGACGCCCTGACCGCGTACTGCGAGTACATCACCAGCCTCGATGAGCGCTTGGGGTTCCCGACCGACGACGAGTGGGACCGCTTGGCCGAGCTCGCGCCGAACGAGATCGCAGACGACGCCGCGGTCATCGTTGAGTGGGCCAAGCGGGTGGGCGAGGCCTACGAGATCGACTACGGCGAAGAGGGTGGCCCGGACCCTTCGGGGGCCGCGTCGAGGATCGAAGCGTTCTCAGAGTCGAACTGCGGTGTGAGCTTCCTGGACGTCGAGGTGCCACCGGAGGCCGATCCCGAGGACGAGTGAAGCACGAGGCCGAGGCCTCCAAGGTCTCGACCCCAACGAGTCTCGATGAGTTGGTTGCGAAACTCGGACTGGCTGACGCCCGCGCGATTGCCGGTTCCTGCGCGCCGCGTCAGCGGCTTTGGCTGATCGGTGCGGCCGGGCTCAACTGCGACGTCGATCTGCCGGTAGTCCCGAGTGGTACCTCGGCACCACCGTAGATGGGGCCCGATTGGTGAGTCGGACTGGTTCTCAGTGAGAACCGATTGAGAACCAAACGAGACCGATAGCGGTCTATGGTGGAAACTGCCGGACCAGCGTCCGGCTACAAAAGCCCAGGTCACCGGTCATATTCGGCGATCACGGTCATTGGTGGGGAACCCCGGAAAACGGCCTTCGGTCAACTACGGATCAGAAGGTTGGGGGTTCGAGTCCCTCCGAGCGCGCTGACCCACGGATCGTTGAGCTCTAGCGGCTTCAGCAGTCGGCTCCTGAACAGACAGGAACCGCCATGCTCAGCCACCCAAGCCCGATCGGCCCCGACGGGCCGATACGACAATGTCGGCCTGCGACGCCCCGAATCTCGGTGGCCGATGCTGCGACACGCAGAATCTCCGATCGTTGAGCCGGATGTACCGGACGCCGATGCCCGACGACTGGTACGACGAGCACGAGTGGCATGGCCATCAACCTGACCGGACCGAACTGCCGCTACTGCTGATCCGCATCGAGCCAGAGCCGACGTGAGGGCGACGATCGTCGCGAGCCGTCGCATCGAGCGGACGTACGGCCGGTGGGCTGGGCGAGGGGTCGGCAGCAACGGCGCACGTCGGCGTCTTCCGGTTGGCCAGTGCCGTGCGATCGCGACCCGTGGGCGTACGGATGCGCTGGTATCTCTCCGAACGCGCTCGCTGCGGACGGACCCGTGGTCGGCGTCCGCGGCAGTCGAGGAGTTGTGGATCTCCACCCCGGCCGGTTCGGCTCGGCCTCAGGGCTGGAACTCGAAGGCACCCATATCGATGGTGATCTCGGCGATGCGGGGGTTCAGGTTCAGATCGGGGGTGGGTTCGGTCGTGTCGCCGTCACCGTCCACGTCGAAGATGTCGGCGGGCACGGCGGTGTTGTCGCCGGTGTTGCGGGCCGGTGAGGCGGCCGTCAGCCGGTAGTTGCCTGGGCCGACGAACAACGGATCCAGGTCGATGTTGGCAACGCCAGGCCAGCCGCCCTGGACAACGGAGTGGCTGACGACCGACTCGTCGGCGAACTTGTCGTCGATGCCATCAGGGACGTTGCCCCAGACGATGAGGTTGGTGAACGTGGCCGATCCTCCGCAGGCGGTACACCAGATGCCACCGATGCCCCCCGTCTCGCCTGCCACGTTGGCGGCGACCACCGTGTTGGTGATCGACGGCGAGGCAACATCGACATAAAGTCCTCCGCCGATCCCAGGGGTCGTGTTTCGCGCCACCACGGAGTTGAGGATCGACACAGCGTTGCCTTGGGTGACCGCGAGGCCTGCACCAAGAACCTGGGTGACCCTGTTGTCGATCACCTGCGTGTTCACGATCGAGGGCGAGTTGCCCTCATCGATCCAGACGCCCCCACCGAAGGCATCGGCAGAGTTGTTGGAAACGGTGCTGTTGAGAACGGCGGGGGAGCCGCCGAGCACGTAGAGACCACCACCTGACCGATCGGTGGCGACGCCGTTGGCGTTGCCGCCAGCGATGGTGAAGCCATCGATGACTGCGCCCGACAGGCTCTCGGCGGTGACGACGTGATAGCTGTTCTCGCCGTTGTTGACGAAGCCCGGCAGGTCGTTGTCGGCGAGGTCCCCGGACAGGATCGTCGGGTAGGCGGCTGGGTCAGGGCCAGCAGCACCGCCGGTCTGGAACCCACCCCGCAGCGTCACGTGCGACGACAGGTCGAAGCTGACCGTCCGATCGCTGGCGGCGGGCCGATAGGTGCCCTCGGCGACCACGATCAGATCGTCCCGGCTCGCAGCAGCGAGGGCGTCTTGGAGGTCGGTGTACGCGTTGGGCCATGAGGTCCCGTTGTTCGCCCCGGTCGCTGCCTGGTCGACGTAGATGGCTGGAACCAACAGCGTCACCGGTGCGGCGTACCTTGCTTGCCCGGTCCCGACGGCGTTGAACGCCGACACCCAGAACGTGTACGTCTCGCCATTCGTCAGCCCGGTGATCGTCTGGGTCGTGGCGGTGTCGTCGAACACCAACTCGGTCGTGCCGTAGCCGACCACGTAGCCGAGGATCTCAGGGATCGCAGGGTGCGGGGCCGGTGCCGTCCACGACACCGTCGCCGATGACGCGCCAGGGACGACGGTGACCGTGGCGGGGGTGGCGGTGACGTTGCCGGGCTTCGCAGGAGCACAGGCGGCGATCAGCAGGGCCGTGACCGCGAACAGGCCAATGCGGATGCTCCGCCGTCCCGTCCGGCGTGCTGTTGTGGTACCGCCCATGGTGTTCCCCTCGCCTGAGACGCGCTCATACCGTGGGTCAGACCGTAGGGCAGGTTGAGCGGGGGTCGTAGGGCCGAACGGCTCTCACTTGTTGAGAGGTCGGCAGGGCCGGAGTCGCCTACGCCTCCGCACGGCTGCGTCGTCTGCCCGGGATGCGTTGCCGACCCCGAGGACCGAGGCGGCGACTGACGCGACGAAGAGGATGATGAGTGCGGCGACGGCGCCACGGGCGTGTCGCCGGGCCCGCTGGTGGAGGCGCACGTCCTCGCTCTCGAGGCCGTCCTTGGGGATGCCGTGGACCGGGGCGGCGATGTCGGCGATCGCGTCCCGGACGCGGCTGTTCCGCAGGTCGAGCTGCGTCTCGTCGCGAGCCCACCACAGGTCGAGGTGGCGTGGCTCCTCGCGCAGCGGTCCCACCAGCGCCGCCCGGACCGCCGTCGATCGGGCCATGTCGAAGTCGTTGCTCGCCGCATCCCACACGAGTTCGCCCTCGGTGAGCACGGGGATGATTCGGTTGCCCGGCTTGGCGCGGATGGTTCAGCCCGGGTGAGTTCGCCCGGTCGGCCCATCGCTCAGTCGCCGGTCGCGATCGTGTACGGCCAGAGCTTCTTGACCGACCAGGGGGCAGTCATGAGCGACCAGGACGGTGGCATGCCATCGGTTGATCCGACCGGCCAGGAGTCGACCGCAGGCGAGCGCCGAGTGAGGAGCTCGACATGACCAGACGACTGCTCGCCGTCCTCGTCGGGCTCTCGTTGCTCGTCGTCGCCTGCGGGGACGACGGCGGCGACGGCGAGACCGGGGTCAGCTCGTCCGAGTCCGGCGCGGCGGCGTCGACGAGCCCGGTGCTCGTCGCGGAGCAGCAGCTCGCCGCCATCGGCTGTGACCCGGGGTCGGTCGACGGCGTCGCAGGCTCGGCCACCGACAGCGCCGTCACGCACTTCCAGTACGCAACCGGCCTTCCGCAGACGGGCGAGCTCGACGGCGGGACCCTCGACGCGATCGATGACGCCGCGTCCGGCGGCGAGACCGTCTGCACCGACGAGAACGTGCCCCGAGACGACTTCGGCGAGCCCGACTGCTACGTCGGGATCGACGAGGGCTGCGAGTGCCCCGAGGGTGAGGAGTGCCTCACCGACCCCGCGAGCACCTTCAGCGACGCGGAACTCGACGGGTACCGCACTGCGGTGCGGGGCCAGTTCGCCACACGTGCCGCCGCCGAGTGCGACGGCTCGGGGGATGCGAGCGAGGTCGAGGGCCTCACCTTCGTCGAGTTCAGCGGGACCGCCGAGGGGTTCCTCGAAGGCTTCGTGACCGGGGAGGGCTTCAGCACGGTGCCGTTCAGCCTCGACACGACCTCGAACGATCCGGTCGTCTTCGGCAACGAGGAGTTCTGCACGGGCCTGGGCGAGTAGGACACGCAGCCGTTTGGTGTTGCCGGCCTTGGTGTCAGATCGTCTGGCAGAAGCGGGCGATGCTCGCCGCCGTCTCGTAGCTCACGTCGGGGCAGGCAAGGCTGAAGATCTCGGTGCCGTGGATGGTGCCCATCACCTGACGGCACTGGGTGGAGACTCCGGCGCGCGTGAGCAAGCGGTAGAACTCGATACCTTCGTCGCGCAGCGGGTCGCACTCGTTCACGCTGATGAAGGTGGGCGGGAGTCCGGCCACGTCGCCCTCTGTGGCGAATGACGGCCAGGCCAACGGGTTCCGGTTCTCGAGCTCCTTGATTCCGTAGGCCATGGCACCGCGGTTGTTCTGCAGGCTGAGCAGGATGCCGTCGTTTTCAATCGATGACGGGAACCGCTCCTGGGGCCACTCACCCGTGTCGAGGCCGAAGGTAGTGCCCTCGGAGTCGCCGGGCCGACCCGCAGTTCGCCACGGATCGTGCGGGCAGACGGATGGCGGTGTGCTTGTGGCGGAGCCGCCCGATGTCCGCCATTCGGTGCGGGATCACGTGAGAGGCTGTCGGACGTGGCGGCGCCCGAGTTCCCCTGTCTACTCGGGGGTTCGGCAAGGCCGCTCGGGTCCGCTGTGAGCTTCCTGGAGCGTCCCATCGCGGAGGTTCTCGACGCAGTTGTCGAGGTCCGCGACGAGTGCCGGGTCACCGACGTGGGCACCATGGTCGAGGGACTGCATGCGCTCGACCCGATGGAATCGCCTTGGACTCGCGAGCTTCTCGTTGATTGCGGACCGTGGACCGCGTACGTGAACAATGGGCGAGGTGGTGGTGACCCCACGGCGATCGCTCCTGCGCTGGCCCGCATCCTCAGCTGCCGATGTGTTGTAGCCGTTTACACGCAGCCCTACGGACCCGGTCATGCCTCGACGCAGTTCTGGCTCCTCGGTCCGGACGGTGAACCTCCGCTGTACCACGTCCGAACGATCGCGGCGCACGCCACCGATGGGCGATGGCGGTGGTACACGTCTGGCACACCTCAGTCGTACGAGTTGGCTGAGCGCTACTCCCGGCGGCGCGTGCGCGACCGGTTCGATCGCGAGATGCTGATCAGCTACTTGGATCACCTCGAGATTCGCGCCGACGATCCCGAGTTCTTCGGACGCGGCGTACTGGTTCAACAGGTCGTGGACTGGGAGCGGACGATGGAGTTCGCAGCAGACTTCCGTCGCGAGAATGGCTGGGACTGACCGCCCCTGGGTGCCGATGGTCGCGGCGGTCGGCGCGGTGGATTTCCGCTCGCGACCGTTGTCGGCGTCCCCAGTGACAGCCCCCCGGAGGCGCCGGTCGGGGGCACCCGCGGACTGGGCACACGTCTCGCACCCAAGAGTGTCTCTCGTTTCGCACGCGTCGAACAGAGCACGAAGATCTGGATCACGGTCGCTCGTTGGACGATGCTGATGCCGTGGACGAGAAGGGCGCATCTCCGTTCGAAGTGTGGGCACGACGTGACGGAGGGTGGATTGGTGGGTGAGCCGTTGCGGGTCGTGATGACGCTGGCGTTCTATCCACGGGGCGGCTCAGCGCAGGTGGTGCGTTACCTCGGCGATGCGCTCGCTGGCCACGGGTGGACGGTGACCGTGTGCTGTGGGTCGTTGGGTTCGCCGGGCTCGGCCTCGCATGCCGCGACGTTCTTCGCTGGTCTCGATGTCCAGTCGCTCGATTTCACCGAGGCGGTGGAGTGGTTCGAGCAGGGCCGGGATCCCATGACGGCTCCGGTCCCGATGCATCCGTCGTTCGAGGATCGCCCGGGTGTGCCTGACCGGGTCTTCGCGTCGCTGAGCCAGGCCGAGTACGACCTCCAGGTCACTGCGTGGAGTTCCTTGCTCGGCAGGGTCGGTCCGCCCGACGTCTACCACGTGCATCATCTGACTCACGTCAACGATGCCGTGCTCGCTGTGGGGGATGTGCCCGTGGTCGTGCATCTGCACGGCACGGAACTGAAGATGTTGGCAGAGATACGTGACGGTGCGGTCGAGTCATGGTCCCATGCGTCTGCGTGGGATCAACGGCTCGTGGCGGCCGCTCGACGCGCGAGTCGCCTGGTCGTGAACTCCCCGGACGTTCGCGATGTCGCGTGTGAGCTGTTGAGGGTCGAACCCGACTTGATCAACGTTGTGGCGAACGGTGTCGACCTGGGGCGTTTCTCCGTCGAGGCCTACCCGGCCGGGGAGCGGTTGCGTCACTGGCGTCGATGGCTCGTCGACGATCCACGGGGATGGGACACCTCAGGGCGAGTCGGCTCCGTTGGCTATTCCGCACAGGACGTGGAGCGAGGCTTCCACGATCCATCCACGGGGGACCCACTGCCTGTCTTGTTGTTCGTTGGACGCTTCTTGGGGTTCAAGCGGGTGCCGTTGCTGGTCCAGGCCTACGCGGCGGCCCGAGCGACGCTCGGACCGGGCGCGCCGCCGCTCGTGATCTGGGGTGGCTACCCGGGCGAGTGCGAGGGTGAGCACCCACACACCGTGGCAACAGCGTTGGGTGTGGACGGGGTCTTCTTCGCTGGATGGCGAGGTCACGACGACCTGCCTGTCGCGCTCAACTGCGCCGATGCGTTCGTCGCACCGTCGGTTGACGAGCCCTTCGGGCAGGTCTACCTCGAGGCCATGGCAGCAGGTCTGCCGGTCATCGCCACGAACTCCGGCGGCCCCCCGTCGTTCATCAACACCGACGCCGCCCGACCCGACGGCTGGCTCGTCACCCCAGACGATCTGGACGAACTCGCAGCAGCGATCGTCACGGCAGCCACCGACGAGAACGAGCGCCAACGCCGCGGCCGTCGAGCGTGTGAACACGTGCAACGCAACTTCGGCTGGCAGCACATCGCCCGACAGTTCGAGGCCATCTACTCCGACGCGATCTCCACCCACCGACAACGCCGATTCGATGACGGGTGAGCATCGACGCGACGACCTGCCGAAACGTGCCCACCTCGAACCGGGCCCGTCCCAGACGATCGGTGAACCCCCACTCGTGCGCGCGACCCACGCTGAGATCCGCGAAGGCGCTCACGACACGGCGATGCGGGTCGCGGACGACCATGGCGACGTGGCTTTCGGCGTAGCGAGCGTGGCCGATCGTCTCGGGGTCGATGAGCGCTGCGGCTGACGGTGCTGGCGGCACTGGGGCTGTTCTTGGCGGCCTGCTGGCCGACGGGAGCGCGCTGCCTTCGGCGGACCGGGCCCACCACCTCATCGCCGCAGCCGGGGTCGTGGATGCCGATTCGCTGGTCGAGGCGGTGTTCGAGGCTGCGCAGCAAGCCATGCAGTCGAACGGGTGGGAGAACGCCGAAACACTGGCGGAACGGGCGCTGGCGGTCGCCACCGAACAGTTTCCGGAGCGAGCTGACGTGCAGGCCCGACTCCTCGTGCTCCAGGCGACGGCGTGGTCGGAGGGAGCGGAATTCCGTCGCTGCCCGGTCCGTCCTCGAAGCTGCCGCCGAGCAGGCCCGGACCGCCGGCGAGGGCGAGCTGTTCGCCGAGGTGGCCTGGCGATACGTGGGCGCCGGACTGGGATGGCTCGAACACTCCGATTCCACGGCCGCTGGGACGACGCGATCGAGGAGCTCCACAGCTGTCGCGAACTCGCAGACGTGCTGGGGAACGCAGGCCTCGGCGCCACGCTGCACACCGAACAGTTCATGGCTGCCCGTCGCTGGGACTTCGACGGGGTTCGTCGGGTCAACGACGAGATGCTGGCCCGCGCTCCATCGTTCGCCCTCGCACCCAGAGATGCGGTCATCGGTGGGCTGAACGGTGAGATGCCGCTCGAGCAGCTCCGAGGCATCGCCGCGGAGTGGGCCGCGCTCGTACCCCATCTGCCGTACTGGGTGCAGCGCGGTTCGACCGCATGGATGATGCCGGTGGTGCGTCACGCCCCTCCGGACGTCGCGAGGAAGCTCGACGAGCTGTATGCACCTTTCGACGGGCTGTGGATCTCGGGAGGGGTCCACGAGACCCAGGGTCATGTGGGGTGGTTCCGGGGCGCCCTGGCCCAAGCGAGCCGAGACCTCGACTCGGCGATCGCGCACAACCGCGTGGCTGCCGACAGCCACCGGGAGGCAGGGGAGGGACCCATTCGAGCCAACTACTCGGTGTGGCTGGTCGAGGCACTGCTCAGCCGTGGGCGCGGTGCCGACACCGACCACGCCCGCCGAGTCGTCGATGACGTGGTCCAGCTCGCAGACCGGCTCGAGATCGGCGGGCTCGGCGAGCTCGCGGTCGGAGTGCTGGCCGAGTTCTGGTGAGAGGGCGAGCGGCCAGGCGCGGTCGTGGCGAAGCCTTCCCCGTCGCAAGAGTTGCAATACAGGAAACAGAATGCGTATATTGCAGAACGTGAAATCGAACAGGTCGTCGGGCACGGCGAGGTAGGGGCATGAATTCGGTGGTGTTGGTGGTTGCGGTCTTCGCGCCCGTCTGCGGTGGACTCCTGGCGCTTCGCCAGAACTCCGCGTTGCGTGCCGGGCGGTGGGTCGCGACGAGTTGTGGCCTCGCCGTGTTGGCCGCGTCGTGGCTCTTGGCGACCGTCGCCTTCGGTTCGGACACCCGAGTCGGTGACGTCGGGGTGCTCGATCTCCAGGTCGACCGGGTCACGGCGACCCTTCTGGTCGTCGTCGCTGCCACCGCCGCGATGGTGGCCAGCTTCTCGCGACGCAGCCTCGATGCCGACGGCCGGGCCGGCCGCTACTTCCTGCTGCTCGGTGTCGTGGTCACCGGATCCGCGTTGGTCGTGGTGCCGGGCGCCGCCTGGCTGCTCTTCGCAGGATGGGTGGTCTCGGGGTGGGCCCTGGCCGGGCTGATCGGATTCGCGGCGCCATGGGATCGCGCCCTCACGGCGCGCCGGCGCATCGTGCGCACCCTGGCGGTCGGCGACCTCGCGCTCCTGGTCGCGGTCGTGGTCGCGGCGACCGCCAGCGATGCAGCGTTCACGACCGATCCGGCCGCCGTGGTCGCCGACCTCGAGGCTTCGACGCTCGGTGGCGTCACGATGCTCGACCTGTTCGCCGTGGCGCTCGTCGTCGCCGGAGCCGCGCGGTCGGCGCTGGTGCCCTTCCATCGCTGGCTCATCGGGACTCTGGTGGCTCCGACGCCGATCTCGGCGCTCGTGCACGCCGGCTTCGTGAGTGGCGCCGGGCTCCTCCTGATCCGCTTCGCCCCTGCGTTCGTCGCCTCCGATGCCGCGGTGATCCTCGCGTTCGCCCTCGGCGGCACGACCGTGGTGCTCGCGTCGGCCTCCAGCCTCACTCGGCCCGACGTGAAGGGTGCCCTCGCCTGGTCGACGGTGTCGCAGATGGCGTTCATGGTGGTGCAGTGCGCGGTCGGCGCGTTCAGCAGCGCCGCGTTCCACATCGCCGGGCACGGCATGTACAAAGCGGCGCTGTTCCTCGGGGCCGGCGACACGGTGTCCGGCACCCTGCGCTCCCGGCGGCGCCCGTCGCCGGTCCGGCTGCCGTCGCCCCCGGTCATCTGGGCCGCGACCCTGCTGGTGCCCACCGTCGCCGTTGGCATCGCGGTGGCGGTGCTCCGGCCCGACGTCTCCGAAGCCGGGCAGGTGCTGGTCGCCGTCTTCGCCTGGCTGAGCGCGGCCTTCGCGCTGCACGGCTGGCTCGTTCGTGGACCGCTCAGCCCGTTGCCATCGGTGCTCACGGGCACGCTGGCCGTCGTGGCGGGCGTGGGTGCCTACGTGGGCGGCCTGCGGGTTTTCGAGGCGTTCGTCAAGCCGGCGCTCTCGACGGGAACCTCGGGGACGATCATCGGCCCCGAGGTGCTCGTGGCAACGGTTGCGGTGGTGGCGGTGGCGGTGGCCGGCCTGGTCCTGCTTCCCGGTTCGACCGGCGACGCGGCCCGCACTGCCGCGAGGCAGGTCGTCGACGGCGTGACCGCGCCGGCTCCCAGGTCGGCCAGGACCCGCGCCCAGGTCGAACCGATCAGCGTGGCGACGTCGGACGACCGCCAGCGGGCCGAGGTTCGGGTCGAGGTGTCGGAGGCGGCGGCGATCGTGGCGCCACTCTGGCCGCTGTCGTCGTTCGTCGCGGTGAACCCGCTCGGCGGACTCGAGTCGCTCGGGTTCGACGAGGCGACCGAAACGGCTCGACGCTGGCTCGGCGGCCGGACCCACCTCTCGCTCGCCGAGTTCCGCGCCGATCACGACCTCGGCGTGACCACCCGCGACGACCTCGAGTACGCCGTGCTCATGCGGTACGGGCACGTGTGCGCCAGCGGCCCGGTGTCGTTCGACGGTGGGACCGTCGAACCCATCGACATCATCGTCGCCGACCTCCTTCACGGGCCCGACCCCGAGGCGCCACGCCTGCCACGCACCGCGCTCGAGCATCGGGCCGAGGCCGGCCGGCACCTCGCCGGCCACGTTGACGACGTGGTGTCGTCGTGGCTCGCCGACTACGCCGCATCGCCCACGTGGCCGACCCGGCGACCGGACGAGACGTTCCTCGCCATGAGTCGCCGTCTCGCCCAGCACGATCCGCAGCTGGCCCGGTTGGTCGACGACCGGGCGCGGCGATGGATCGCCGATCTCGGCGACGACCCGGCCGCGGTGATCATCGCCGCCTTCGCCGCGGCAGGGGTCGGCGACGACCACCGAGTCGACGAGATGCGTGGGCACCTCGCACACTTGACGGGATGGGCCGGGCTGGCCAAGTGGCGCAACGAGTGGGCGCATCCCGACGAGGTGCACCCCGACCTCGCTCCGATCGAGGTCGTCGCGGTGCGCGCCATGGTCGAGGTCGCCGTGCTCTGTTCGGTCGTGGACGGCGCCGCTTCCTCGACTGAACCCGTGGTGGATGCCGACGCCCACGATGACGATGTGCTGGCCGCCCGGGTCGCAGCGGTGGCGGAGGCGGTGGCGCCGTCAGCGACGAACGACGATCGGGCCCGGATCGCCGAGGTGCTCGGCCATGTGCCGACCACGGCGCGCGCCTCGGTCTGGCTCGAAGCGCAGGAACGCCGCATCGACCAGGGTCTGCTGTCGCTCCTCGACCGCGTCGACCCGGGGACCACGGTCACCCGCCCCGACGCCCAGGTGGTGTTCTGCATCGACGTCCGATCGGAAGGCCTGCGCCGCCATCTCGAGTCCGGCGGCAACGTCGAGACGTTCGGCTTCGCCGGGTTCTTCGGGGTGCCGATGCGGGTTCAACGTCTCGGCTGGGAGCGCGCCGAGGCTCGCTGCCCGGTGCTCGTCGCACCTGCGGTCAGCGCCGTCGAAACGGCCCGACCAGAACTCGTCTCTGCGGTGGCATCGCGACTCGACCGCGAGCGGGCGTTCGACGCCGTGCTCCACGCGCACGACGAGGCCAAGCACGGACCCGGCGGGCCGTTCGTGCTCGCCGAGACCGCGGGCTGGGCCCTCGGTCCTGCGGCCATGGCGCGCACCTGGTTCCCCGGGTCGGCTCGCCCGACCGAAGTACCGGGATCGACCCTTCGGCTCGACGCCGACGAGACCTCGGCCGAGCAGCGGGTGTTCTTCGCCGAAGCCGTCCTGAACACCATGGGGATGGTCGACCGCTTCGCGCCCCTCGTGGTCCTGTGCGGTCACACCAGCGTCACCACCAACAACCCGCATGCGACCGCGCTCGAATGCGGCGCCTGTGCGGGCGCATCGGGCGACGGCAACGCCCGTGCGGTCGCCGCCCTCCTGAACGATCCTGAGGTCCGTCGCGACCTCGTTGACAGGGGCATCACGATTCCCGACGACACCTGGTTCGTCGCAGGTCTGCACGACACCGCGAGCGACCACGTGACCCTCCTCGACCTCGACGACGCGCCGGACGCGCTCGCGCCGATCGTCGACGACCTCCGGGCCCAACTCGGCCAGGCCGGTCGAATGCAGTCCGAGGCCCGGTCCCGCGAGCTGCCCGGTCCGCCGGCCCGAGTGGCTGATCGCGGCGCCGACTGGGCACAGGTCCGTCCGGAGTGGGGATTGGCCCGCAACGCCGCGTTCATCATCGGGCCACGATCGATGACGGCCGGACTCGACCTCGACGGACGGGCATTCCTGCACACCTACGATGCCGACCTCGATCCGGCGGGACGCGTCCTCGAGACCATCATGACGGCGCCCCTCGTCGTCGGACACTGGATCTCGGCGCAGTACTACTTCTCCACGGTCGATCCCGAGGTCTTCGGCGCCGGCGACAAGCTGCTGCACAACCCGATCGGAAGCACCGGTGTGATCTCGGGTGACGCGGGCGACCTCCGGGTCGGGCTGCCACTCCAGAGCACGCACGTCGACGGACGACGGCATCATCAGCCTGTCAGGCTGCTCGCGGTGATCCAGGCCGACCTCTCCCGCATCGAGCACATCATCGCCAGCAACTCCATCCTGCAGACCCTGACCGCTGGATCGTGGCTCCGCATCGCGGGACGATCACACCCCCACGAGCCGTGGTCGACCCGCACCCCCAACGGGACGTGGATGACCGTCCCTCGACCCTTCGACAGCAGCGAATCGCTCGTCGACCATCTCACCAAGGAACCCACATGAACGTCTGGCCCGGATTCACCCCCATGGCACGCATCGAGATCGTCATCGATGGCGAGCAGGTCCCGACCGTGCGCGATCTGCTGCTCGAGTCGGGTGCAACCGGCTACACGGCCCTACCCGGCGTGTCCGGGTTCGGGCACCACGGCCAGCACGAAGGCCGACTGCTGTTCAACGACCGCAACAGCCTTTCGCTGCTGATCAGCGTGGTCCCGTTGGAGACGGCCGAAGCCGTCGTCGCCGGCGTCCGGCGTCTACTCGACGGCCAACACGGCGTGGTGTTCATCAGTGAGACCAACGTCAGCCGGCCCGAGTACTTTCGACCTGTCGATCCCGACGGCGAAGCCTCGGCCTAGGACCCCACATGCCTGACCACCGAACCTGCACGACGAGGAGCCCGATGCCCACGAGCGCCGTCGTCGGCATGATCGGTGGCGGGCAACTGGCCCGCATGACACACCAGGCGGCCATCGGCCTGGGTGTCGAGCTGGTCGTGCTCACCCCGAGCCCCGACGATCCCGCCGTCGCAGCCGGTGCCAGTCACGTGGTCGGTGACGGCAGCGATCTGGCGTCGCTGCGGCGCCTCGCCGAGCGATGCGACGTGGTGACGCTCGACCACGAGCTCGTCGATCGACGACATCTCGAGGACCTCGCCGCAGCCGGTCATCTGATCCGACCGGGTGTCGGCGCCCTCGAACTCGCTCAGGACAAGGCCACGGCCCGTCGAGTGTTCGCAGCGGGCGGCTACCCTGTCCCGAGGTTCACCGTCGTTGCGGCCGGCGACCTCGGCGTCGTCGACGAGTTCGCCGAGGAGGTCGGGTGGCCGCTCGTCCTCAAGGCGCCGACCGGTGGCTACGACGGACGAGGCGTGCAGATCGTCCACGATCGTTCGGAGCTTCCCGAGGCCCGTCCGGACGAGCGCTGGCTGCTCGAAGCTCGCGTGTCGATCGCCCACGAACTCGCGGTCGTCATCGCCCGGCGACCCATGGACCGTGGCCTCGTCGTCTACCCGGTCGTCGAGACGACCCAGATCGACGGGATCTGCCACGAGTTGGCCATGCCTGCGCCGATCCCGACCGAACTGTCCGAACGAGCCGTCGAGCTGGCCACCTCGCTCGCCCAGGAGATCGACGCCGTCGGCATCATCGCCGTCGAACTGTTCGTGACCGACGAGGGCCGGCTCCTGGTCAACGAGATCGCCACCCGGCCCCACAACAGCGGCCACGCCACCATCGACGCCACCGTCACGTCACAGTTCGAGAACCACCTCCGGGCCGTCCTCAACTGGCCTCTCGGAGACACCCACATGAACACACCAGCTGCGGCCACCGTCAACATCCTCGGTGGGCCCGACCCCTTCGACCCGACCCGGATCGTCCACGCCATGGTCCATCCGTCCGTGCGACTGCACCTCTACGGCAAGCCGTGGCGGCCGGGCCGCAAGCTCGGACATCTCACGGCCGTCGGGCCCGACGTGCCTCACGCCCTCGGGACAGCTCGGACCGCGCTCGGGCAGATGATGTTCGAATGACCGCCTCGACCCCACGCGTCGGCGTGGCCATGGGCAGCGACTCGGACTGGAGCGTCGCCCGACTCGCGGTCGAGGCCCTCGACGAGCTCGGCATCGCCAACGAAGCCCGGGTCCTGTCCGCTCACCGGACCCCACACGACCTGCTCGACTATGGCGAAGCGGCGGCCGGTCGCGGACTCCAGGTCCTCATCGGCGTCGCCGGCGGCGCGGCCCACCTCCCCGGCATGCTCGCGGCGGTGACCTCGCTCCCGGTCATCGGCCTGCCCGTCGAGCTGGCGCGACTCGATGGACTCGACTCGCTGCTCTCCATCGTGCAGATGCCCGCCGGCGTCCCGGTGGCCACCGTGGCCGTCAACGGCGGTCGCAACGCCGGACTCCTCGCAGCCCGCATCGTGGGAGCGGGCGACCCCGCGGTCCGCGCGGTCCTCGACGATCTCCGAACCGACCTCGCCAGCACCAGCCGCGAGAAGGACGCCCGGATCCGGGCGTTGGCCGACGACGCGCCCGAGGATCGAGGCACGTGACTGCGCTCGGCGTCACGCGCGTCCTCATCACCGGTGTTGCGACCGCCGACAGCATCGCCTTCCACACCGCGCGGCGGAGTCTCGAGAGCGGTGCCGAGGTCGTCTTGACGGCCTATCCGCGCCAACTCGACGATGTCGTCGACCTGGCCGCAACCCTCGACCCCGGCATCGAAGTCCTGCCGCTCGACCTCACCGATCCAGACCAGCTCCCGGGCATCACCGCTCAGCTCGCCCGCCACGGTGCGTTCGACGGCGCGCTCCACGCGGTCGCCTATGCCCCCGCCGACGCGCTCGACGGAACGATGGCCGATGCCGATCCGGCGGGTATCGAGCTCGCCTTCCGCACCAGCGCATGGACGCTCACTGCGTTGTCCGAGGTGCTGCGCGAGCTGGCTCCGCCGTCTGGCGCCTCGCTGGTCGGGTTGGACTTCGACGCAGACGATCGGGCGTGGCCCACCTACAACTGGATGGGCGTGTGCAAGGCGGCCCTTCGATCGAGCGCGCGGTACCTGGCCCGCGACCTCGGCCCGGCAGGTATCCGGGTCAACCTGGTCGCCGCAGGCCCGCTGCGCACCCGGGCCGCATCAGGCATCGCTCGTTTCGACCTCCTCGAAGAGGCCTGGGCGTCGACCGCCCCGCTCGCGTGGGATCCGACCGACGCCGGCCCGATCGCCGATGTCGCGTGCTTCCTGCTCTCGGATGCGTCGCGGGTGATCACCGGCGAGGTGATCCACGCCGACAGCGGCTACCACGCCATGGCGTCACCTCGCGCCTGATCGGTTGCCGCAGCATCGGCCGTCTGATCAGGCGAAGCCGACCCGCGGGCACCGATCGCACCTCCTGGCTGACGATCAGCCGTCACCCCGATGCGACCCAGCCACTCGCGACCACGCGCGCACCACCATCCCGAGGAGCGTGAGCAGGAGGGCCACCACCAGTAGAGGGGTGAGTGGACCGTTCCCCGTTGCCGGCAACTCGCTCGGAGCAGTGGCAGTCGCGGGAGGTGCGGTCGGCGGCGGCACCGCTGGGGGCGGCGCCGTTTGGGGCGGCCCTGGGGGAGGTTCGGGAAGCGGTTCTGCTCGCAGATAGTCGGCGCCCGTGAGCCCATCACCCACGAACCGAACGAACGGCGGCGTCTCGAGGAACAAGGGGAACGTCGGCACCGTGCCCCGACCCATGATCCGAAGATCGAGCTGGAAGGACCCGGGCCCGTTGATCGCCGTTGAATCGATCAGATCCCACGTGCCTTCGTTTCCGTCTCCGACGGCCCGAATCCGGTTGCCGGCGGCGTCGAGCACGAGTCGACGGAAGCGCCCATCGGCGCTGAACTCGAGCCCGACCTCATCAGCCGTGTCACCCAGCACGGACCGGTCGCCACAGAGGGCCCACGCGCCGACCAGCAGATCCTGGACCTGTGCGACCGTGGACAGCGTGACCGGATCGGCGGGTTGTCCACACTCGCCCGTGCCCACCCCCGGGGGCAGTCCGGGAACCGGGGCGGGTCCGGTCCAGGGTTCGTAGCGGGCGACGCCCGCGGTCTCGTCCAGGCGGAGCGACGACGGAGCATCGAAGAACGTCGGCGAGGTGATGACCGTCCCGCTCCCCAGCAGGCTCCAGTTGATCTGGTAGCTCCCTGGGCCGTTGATGCCCGTGGTGTCGATGACGGTCCACTCACCTTCCTGGTCGAGCCCGTCGGCTCGGATCAACGTGCCGCCACCCCCGTCGAACAGCCGATGGAAGCGTCCGTTCGCGTCCACCTGCACGCCGACCTCGCCCCCGCCGACGTCGCCGAACTGCGGCGGCCCCTCACATCGGATCCAGGTCCCGACGGCAAGGTCCGAGACCTGCTGGACCGACGTCAGCGGAACCGGGTCCCCTGGTGCGGCGCACGTGGTCTGGACCCGCGGTGCGGCATCTCTTGTGCCGAGGCCAGCCAACGCGGGGGAGGCCCCGGCGACCTGGGCGACGGCGACCAGCAACCCGGCAGCGATGGCGAGAACTCGGCGACGGCTTCGAACAGGCATGAAGACCCTCCTCCCTATTCGTAAGACGGTCCAGGATCCCTCGACAGAGGCTTTCGTCACGACCCGTCACGACACGGCCTCGGTTGCGTCGGCGCTGCCCTGGGCTGCGACGTAGCCTCGGGTCATGGCGAGTTCCGACCGCAGGGTGCCGAGCACGGCGTTGACGAATCCCTTCGCCGATCCGGCGCAGGGGTTCTGCGAGCTGGCCGCGACGTAGCCACGACCGAGCTCCGATGGGGCGGGTCGCCGATAGCGTCGCCCGGATGACCGCCACCAAGATCGGCATCCAACTCCACCCGCAGGCGACCGGCCTCGACGATCTACGGGCTGCGGCCCGTCAGGCCGACGCCATGGGGGCCGACTCGATCTGGGTGTGGGACCACTTCTTCCCGCTCTACGGCGACGGCGATGCTGCACACTTCGAGTGCTACACGACCCTTGCCGCGCTGGCGGTCGAGACCGAGCACGCCACCCTCGGGGCGTTGGTGACCTGCAACAGCTATCGGAACCCGAACCTGCTCGCCGACATGGCCCGGACGATCGACCACCTGTCGGGCGGCCGGTTCGTCCTCGGTCTCGGGTCGGGCTGGTTCGAGCGCGACTACGACGAGTACGGCTACGAGTTCGGCACGGCCATCGAGCGCCTCCGAGCCATGGAACGCGACCTGCCGGTCATCAAGGATCGGCTGAGCCGGCTCACGCCCGGCCCGGTCGGCGGCCTTCCCCTCCTCATCGGCGGTGGCGGGCGGAAGGTGACCCTGCGCATCGTCGCCGAGCAGGCCGACGCATGGAACACGTTCGGGAGCCCGGACGAGTTCGCCGAGGTGAACGCCGTGCTCGACGACTGGTGCGACGAGGTCGGCCGCGACCGAGGTGACATCGAGCGGACCGTCGCCATCGATCCCTCAGCAGCGCAGCTGGTGCCCGACTACGCGGCTGCCGGCGCCGATCACGTGATCCTGATGCAGGGACCGCCCTATCCCCTCGACGCGCTCCAGACCGCACTCGACGCCCGAGGCTGAGGCAGGCCCGATCGGGACCGGCGCCGGTCGGGGTTCAGTGACCCCAAGCCTCGGCGGTCAGGTCGACCGAGCGGAGGCGTTCGTCGGCGGTGGGGGAGGCATGGACGACGATCAGCTCGTCGGCATCGGCTTCGCGCTGGAAGTCGTCGAGGAACGCGCGCACCTGCTCGGGGGTGCCGATGGCGCTGTGTTGCATCATTCGCAGGACCTGCTGACCTTGGGGCGACTGCACGAGTGCGTCGAGCTCGTCGTCGCTCAGGTCGGATCGGCCGCCGACGAAGAAGCCGACCCGGCGCCGGCTGACGTGTTCGAACTGCCGCTGGGCGTCGAACTCGGCGTCGGCGGCGATCACGTTCGCGGCAGCGATGACGTGCGGCGCGCCGAGTTGGTCGGACGGCCGAAACTCCCGGCGGTAGGTGGCGACCGCGTCGGGCAGCGCAGCCGGAGCGAAGTGCGACGCGAAGGCGTAGGGCAGGCCGAGGTGGGCCGCCAGCGACGCCCCGAACAGCGATGACCCGAGGATGAACAGCGGCACGTTGGTCCCTGCGCCCGGGATGGCCCGGACCCCGGGGATCAGTGAGTCGCCGGTCAGATAGCCCTGGAGCTCGAGCACGTCCTGGGGAAAGCGCTCGGCGTCGCGGGGATCGCGCCGCATGGCCCGCATCGTCTGCTGGTTCGTGCCGGGTGCCCGGCCGAGCCCGAGTTCGATGCGGCCCGGGTGGAGCCGAGCCAGCGTGCCGAACTGCTCGGCGATGACGAGCGGGGCGTGGTTGGGCAGCATGATCCCGCCCGAACCCAGGGTGATCGTGGTGGTGTGGGCCGCCACGTGAGCGATGAGCACTGCGGTGGCCGACGAGGCGATCGTCGGGAGGTTGTGGTGTTCGGCGTACCAGACCCGCTGGTATCCCGCGGCCTCGGCCCGCTGCGCCAACGCCACGGTGGCGTGCAGTGCCCCGCCCTCGTCCTGCCCCGCACCGATCGACGCGAGATCGAGGATCGACAGGGCCGGGCGGGTTCGGGTCATGTCACCGGCAGGGAACGCCGCAGCCTCGCCGTCCATTCCGCCGTCGGTCGCACGGGGGTCAACTTCCCGGATCCCCGAGCTCGCGCAGCGCACCGTCGATCGCACCGAGCTCGAGGTCGAGCTCCTCGCTGGCGTCGTGACCCGCGACGGCCAGCTCACCGGCCACCACCACGGCTCGTTCGAGGGTCTTGACGAGCTGCTCCAGCCGTCGGGCAGGTGTGCTGTCGTCGCCCGCCCGCGTCGCTTCGACGATGTGGGTCACGCGGTCGGCCTCGGCGGCGGCGGCATCGACCGACCGTCCGATCTCGGTGAGCCGTTCGTGCAGCGGCCCCGGAAGGACGTGGCGGAGCACCTCGTGGTAGCTGGCCCTGGCCTGGCTGGCCCGGCGTCGAAGCTCGTGTGTCGGACCGGCGGAACCGAGGAGCCCCTTGGCGATCATCAGGAGCGCGCCTCCCGCAACCACTGCAGGCCCCAGCACGACGATCCAACGCACGACCACCGACCGTACCGCTGGTCCCGGCCCCGAATGATCTCGCGTCGTGCGAGCCCGACCTGCGCCGGTCGGTACAGTCGGGCCGGCAACCGCCGAACGGGGGACACGTGGATCCAATCGCCGAATACGCCGCCGAGCAGATCGGGTCGGCCGTGCTCGAGGAAGCTGTCGACGAGGTGGTCGGCCGTTCGAACAAGAAGTGGGCCCTGGTCCTCGTTGCGTTCCTGGTGGGTGGAGTCATTGGCGCAGTCATCGTGAAGCGACGGAGAGAACAAGCGGGAACCGAACCCGAGCCGCGGTAGTCCGCGGTCGGGCAGGACGTTCTCCTCTGGTCGGCGGTCGTTCCTCGCGAGATCGTGAGGTGACCGAGAGGAGGTGCCCAGCCGATGCGGCTGTGGAGGCCATTCGTCGTACTTGTCGCCCTTGCCGGGCTCGCGGGTTCGGGCCTCGCCGCTTGTGGCGATGATGGCGGTGCTGCGTCGTCGCCGACGAGTTCGTCATCGACCCTCGCCGCTCCGACGAGCGGATCGACCTCGACGGCCCCTCCGTTCGCCGGTGACATGCCGACCGACCCGCCACGTGACCCGCTGCGTGGCGATCCCGCCGACGGTCACCCGCTGCTTCCGGACGCGACGACGGTCGAATACCAGCCTGGTCTGTACCTCTACCTGGCCGAGCCTGCTTCCTGTGGCGGACCAGGATCCCCGACCGTCGTCACGAGCAATGCCAGCCTCGCCGAGGGACTCGCAGCGCGCGACCTCACCGTCGCCCTCGTCGAGGTGCGCACGCCCGGCAACTCGGGTCTCCAGCTCGGTCCAGAGATCTTCGAGGCCTTTCAGTACTCGGTCCACGACCTGGGCGTCGCGGTGCGGTGGCTGCACGCGAACGCCCCGGAGCTCTGTGTCGACCCGCAGGCGATCGCTGCGGCGGGCTACTCCTTCAGCGCGATCTCGGCACTCTCGCTCGCCTACACCGCAGGCGAGCTCGGTCCGGGTGAGGAGGTGGCGATCGGCGGCATCGAAGGCAGCGCCACGGCCGACGCGAGCTTCCTTCCCGTCCCGCCCGAGCTCACCGAGGCCTCGGCCGACGTCGACGCGGTCGTCTCGTTCTCGGGCTTCGCGCTCGCCGAGACCATCGATCCGGGCGAGCCGCCTGCGGTGCTGTTCCACGGTCGCGACGACGCAACGATTCCGTTCGCGCTCGCCGAGGAGACCTGCCGTCAGGCTGTGGCCGTGGGGGTCGTCTGCGAGTTGGTGGCGCACGATTCCGGACACGGCATGGCCGACGACCTGGATGCCGCGCTCGACCGTGCGGTGCTCTTCCTGCAGGGTGTCCTGCCCGGCTCGTCGAGCGGATGATGCGTTCGAGACCTCGGGCCAGGCTCCGGCCGCGACCGGCTGGTCTCGCGTAGGTTGGTCGGGTTCGACAAGGGGGCCACGACGGTGCAGCACCGAACCACAGCATCACGACTGATTCGGGCGGGGGTGGTGGGCGTCTGCGTCGCTCTGCTCGCCGTCGCACCGAATCCTGCTGCGGCCCAGGAACTCGGCCCGGACACCGACCCGGCGGTCGCATCGGCGGAGATGGTCGTGCCGATGCCGGGATCGACGGTGGCGACACCCGAGACCCAGATCACGTTCCGGGGTGCGGGTGTCGGCCCGCTCGAAGATCTCGAGGTGGTGGGCACGTCCTCGGGAGCGCACGACGGCTCGTACCTCATCCACTCCGACGGGGGCGGCGTGAGCTTCGTGCCCACCACCCCGTTCATCGCGGGCGAACGGGTGACGGTGGTGAGCCCGGCGGCGCTCGGTACCGGCGTCGAGCACGAGTTCACCATCAGGCGGCCCGGCGACCAGAGCCTCGTCGACCGCGAGGAGTACGCGACCACCCGGAGCGCCGGGGCCACCCGCGCCGACGCCGGCACCCCGCCCTTCTTCTCGAGACCCGACATCGTCAGCCCCGGTCTGTCCTACACGGTGGCCCCCACGTCCGACGGCGCCGGCTTCCTGCTCGGCGACACCCTGGGCATCCCGCCCAACCCCTTCGGGTTCCCGGTGTCGAGCGGCGCGGTCTGGATGGCCGACGACCTCGTCGGTGGCCCCGACCTCGTCTGGTCCGGGGGCGATCGGCTCGCCGGTCCGAGCAACCTCCGGGTCGAGACCTGGGACGGCGAGCCTGCCCTGGTCTGGTCCGAAGCGACCGCCTCCGAAGGTGAGGCCGGCGTGACCTCGGGCGAGTGGGTGGTCGTCGACGAGCACTACGTCGAGGTCGCTCGCCTGCGGCCGGTCGGATTCGCCGGGGCCGACAACCACGATCTGCTGATCGACGACACCGAGAGGTCGGTGAGCTTCGTCATCTACCACTCGATCGATCGTCGCAGCATCGACCCCGGTGCCCCACCGGGCGAGACGGTCATCGAAGGGGTCGTCCAACGCATCGATCGAGACACGGGTGCGGTGCTGTTCGAGTGGCACAGCGGCGACCACGTGCCGCTCGACGACGGGGTCGTCGCCGGATCTCCCGACTACTTCCACGTCAACTCCATCGCCCGCCCGCCCGGCGGCAGCTACCTGCTCTCGGCCCGCAACACGAGCGCGGTCTACGACATCGACGGAACCACCGGCGAGGTCAACTGGGTGCTCGGGGGCACGTCCTCGAGCTTCACGTTCAGCCCGGCGGGCAGCGGACCCTCGTTCCAGCACGACGCCCGACGTTGGACCGACGGGACCATCGGCGTGTTCAACAACGGCACCTCGGTGTCCTCGGCCGACCGCTACGACCTCGACCTCACCACGATGACCGCCACCCGGGTCTCACACCAGCGCCACGACCCCGACCTGTTCGGATTGATCATCGGGTCACACCGCGAGCTGCCCGGCGGTTCGTCGTTGGTGAGTTGGGGATCGGCGCCGACGGTCACCGAGTACGACGCCGTGGGCGATGTCGTGGTCGAGGTCGGACTCGACGGAATCAGCTATCGCGTCACGCGTGACGAGTGGGTCGGTTCGCCGCTGGCCCCGCCCGATGCGATCGTGCGCGCCGAGGGGGCGACCGCCGCGGCCTACGTGAGTTGGAACGGCGCCACCGAGGTGGCCTCGTGGCGTGCGTCCACCGACGGCGGACCGCTCGGCCCACCGGTCGCAAAGCAGGGCTTCGAGACCCGACTCGAGGTCGCGCCCGACGCATGTGAGGTCGTGATCGTCGGCTTCGACGCCGGCGGCACCGAACTGGGACGATCCGAACCGGCTGCCGGCCTCGCCTGTTCGGGTGTGCCTCAGGGCGTCGTCATGCATCGCCCGGGCCAAGCCGCCGACCGCTATCTCGACGGGGTGAGCGCACACGACGTCGATCTCTCCCCTGGGGCGGCCGAGCCGATCGTCGGCAACTTCTTCCGTGACGACCCTGAGGCGGTGCCTGCGGGCGCCGGCGACCCCACCTCGAACGGCGACGAGATCCTCTGGTACTCACCGGGCTCGACGCCCGAGGTGATGAGCACGTTCGACGGTGGCTGGCACGGCACCGACGAGCCGACCGGACTGTGGCTGGGCATCGTCAACGGGTCCTATGCCCCGGTGGTCGGGGACTTCGACGCGTCCGGCTGCGACGACATCTTCTGGTATGCACCCGGGAGCGCACCCGACTACCTGTGGTTGTCGTCGTGTGTTCGGCCCGAGGCCGGCCAGTTGTTCAACACCGCCTTCACGTCGCGCCCCATGCAGGTCATGGGCTTCTACTGGCCGATCGTCGGCCGCTTCAACAACTGCCGGTGTGAGTCGATCTTCTGGTACGGGCCGGGATCGGTGAGGGACTCGATCTGGACCTTCGGCCCCGACGGCCGGCTGAAGGTGAGCCAGCGAGTGTCGGTCAGCGGGTCCTATCTGCCGATCGTCGTCAACCCGCTCCCCAACGGGTTCGACCGCATCGTGTGGTACCGAGCCGGCAGCGGTCCCGACTACGAGTGGACGTTCCTGTCGCTCGACCAGTTCTCTCCGGCGCTGGTCACCTCGCGACGGCTCGTGGTGAACGGGAACTACGAGCCCGTCGTCGTCGAAGGCGGCGGCTACATGATCGGCAGCGACCGTCCGGGAGCGGCGATCCTGTGGAACGCTCCGGGCGCGGCGGCCGACTACGTCTGGACCGGAACCGCATCGGGTGGCGTCACGTCCACCCGAGTCGTGGCTCCCAGCACGGGCTCACCGGTTGCTGCCACACTCGAAGGCTGCGACGGGGCCGACTCGGTCTGGTTCCACCGCGAGAGCGCCTCGACCGCGGGCACGATCTGGCACCCCGACGGCGGGTCGGTCAGGACCGTCCAGACCTCGTTCGCCGGCGACGGACGCCCGCTCCCCCTCGGACTCGTCCGCGGCGGCTGCACCTGAGACCGTCCTAGGATGGGGCGATGATCACGAGGATCACCGGCTACCTCGATCTCCTCGACGGCCCGACGCCCCCGCTCGCCAGCCGCGAACTCGAAGCCGAGGGGCACGCCCGGGTGCGAGGAGCCTTCGTCCCGGCCGAGGTCGCAGAGCTGCGCGACGAGGTCGGCCTCGTGTTCGACCGGGTCGACGCGGACGTGCGCAATCGGTCGCGGCCGGCCGCAGAGATCGAGGAGTTCCGGTACGAGATGCTCAACCGCAGCCCACTCGTCCAGCAGGTCGTGGGCGACCGGCGGATCCTCGACATCGTCGAACCACTCCTCGCCGAGGACTGTCATGTGATCGCCAACACGGCGTGGCGCAACGAGCCGCGGCCGCTGAGCGATGCCGAAGGGCGGTGGCACACCGACGCCGGCCCGCACCTTCCTCGACCGGTCGGGGTTCCGTGGGACGACCGCATCGCCTACCCGGTCTTCGCGGTCGGCGTCCACGTCATGCTCGAGGACTGCCCGGCCGACTGCGGACCCACCGAGGTCATCCCGGGGAGCAACCGTTCCGGCCGACCCGTTCCGGCGGGTCGTGAGGACGACGACGATCTCGATTGGAACGGCCGGTCCGGCCGACTCGTCGAGGCCGAGGCCGGAGACCTGGTGCTGTTCACCAGCGACACCTGGCATCGCCGCCACCCGCCGATCGACGGGAGCGGGCGGCGCTTCTTCCTGCAGATCCACTACGGCCGTCGAGACCTCGCGCAGCGGCTGCGCCCGACCCGCGAGGTCAACCATCTCTCGCCCGAAGCGTTGGGAAGAGCGACGGACGGGTCGGCGAGAGACCGTTCGGTGGTCGGCCTCCACAAGCGCGGCTTCTACGACGCATAGACGGCGTCCACAGCGCGCGATCGTGGGAGAGGCTGTGCTCCCGCAGACCCAGCGGTGACACACTCGCGGGCGTGAAGCTGATCCTCGTCTCCGATCTGCACTACGACCTGCGCAAGCTCGACTGGGTGCTGGCGCGGGCCGAGGACGTCGATGCCGTGGTGATCGCGGGCGACCTGCTCGACGTCGCCGGGGCGGTTCCGCTCGATGCCCAGATCACGGTGGTGCTGGGCTACCTCGAACGGTTGTCGGAGCTCGGCGTCACGCTGGTGTGTTCGGGCAACCACGATCTCGATCACCGCACCGATGCGGGCGAGAAGGCGACGGCCTGGATCTCCGAGGCGGCCCAGTACGGCGTCGTCACCGACGGCGAGTCGATCGACGTCGCCGGGTGGCGGTTCACCTCGTGTGCGTGGTGGGAGGGCCCCGAGACGCTCGAGGCGCTCGAGGCTCGACTGGCCGAAGCAGCAACCGACCGGCCGGAGCGGTGGGCCTGGATCTTCCACGGTCCGCCCGAGGGCCCGCTGTCATGGACGGGGTCGCGGCACTACGGCGATCCCGAGCTTCCGCGCCTGCTCGAACGTCACCGGCCCGACGTCGTGTTCTGTGGGCACATCCACGAGGCCCCGTACACCGACCCGGGTGCCTGGTCGGAGTGGCGCGACGGCACCTGGCTCTTCAATGCCGGGTACCAGCGAGGCGAGATCCCGTCGTTCGTCGAGCTCGATCTCGACGAGGCCAAGGCCTTCTGGTGGTCGCTCGCCGGAACCGGCGAGGTCGATCTCGCCGATCCGACCTCCGCTCCCGAGACAGTGGGCGCTCAGTAGTCGGGCGAACGATCCGAGCCGGGTTCGATGTCGACGCTCGGTCGGCTCGACAGCCGTCCCAACACCTCGGCGAACATGCCCAGGTGATCGTCGCGGTCGGCGAACTGGCGCTGGACGTCGCCGATGTAGGCGGTGAGGCGATGCACGCGGCCGGCGAGCTGTCGGGCGATCTCGAGCCCGAGCTCGGGGTAATCGGCGACGAAACCCGCCGGGTCGCCGACCACGCGGACTCGCGTGGGCGCGGTGGCGGTCACGGTGGCATCGCGGGGCTGTCCGAGCAGGGCCCCGATCTCTCCGACGAACGTTCCGGGTGCGGCCAGCGAGTCGATCACCACGTCACCGGCGGTGATCTGGAGGCGACCCTCGATGAGGATGACGACGTCGGAGGACGGCTCGCCCTGGGCGTAGAGCACCTCGCCTGGTTCGAGGCTGCGCTCGGGGAGTCCGTCGCTCAGTTGGAGGACATCGATCGGCATCAGCCGATGATGGCAGAACGCCCCGCCCGGCAACGGATCGGTGTCACCGGTGGACGGCGAGCCGGTCGGCGATTCCTTCGACCAGCGCGGACGGCGCAGCACCGGTCTCTTCGAGGGCGTCGAGGAACTCGGTGCCGGGAATCCGCCAGACCCGGGCGTCCCGGGTGGCGGTGACGGTGGCCGTCCTGGGCCGATGCCCCACCAAGCCGATCTCGCCGAACCACGTGACGGGCTCGAGGTGGGCGACGACCCGCTCGTCGACCACGATCTCGAAGCTCCCGGACAGGCAGATGAACAGGTCGTCGGCACCGTCGCCCTGCTCGATGACCGCCTGGCCGGCCGGGACCTGTTCCTCGTCGGCCTGGTCGGCGAGCCGCTCGAGCGCCGATCGCGGTGCACCGTCGAAGATCTCGAGGGAGTCGAGGAGGTCGACGGTCGGTTGCAGGGCCCGTCTGCGGAGTGCGGCCGCCCGTCCGAGGGGCACGAGCCGTCGCGAGGTGACGACACCGACGGCGAGCACGAGGAACCCGACGGTGATCAGCGATGCTTCGATTCCGATCCCGGCGACCAGCAGCAACGCCGCCAGCGCACCGACCAGCTTGCCGGTGTTCGAGGCGCTGTTGACCGCGCCGAACACCCCGCCGAGCTGATCGTGGGGCGTCACCCGTTGGATGAGCACCACCACCACGACCTCGAACACGACCATCGCTGCCCCGACCGCGGTGACCAGCACGCACGCCGCCAGCGTGGTTCGGGTGAGGGCGAGCAGCGCGGTGGGAATCGCGGTGACCGTGAGCGCGGCCACCACCGGGCGAGCCGGTTGGTCCCACGATGCCGCACGTGCGGCGATGGGAAGGGCGAGAACCGCCCCGAGGCCCATCGCTCCGCCCAGCAACCCGACGGCACTGACCGACACACCCAAGAGATCTCGCACCACGTACACGTGCAGGATCAGCTCGGCGCCTCGCACGAACGACATCACGCCCACCAGGCCCACGACCGAGGTCATCGACGGGATGTTCCTCATCGTGCGCAGGCCTTCGGTGGCGGTGTGCCAGGCGCGCCGTCGGCGCGACGGCCGATCGGCCGGGCTGCGAGCGGCCCGCGGCCGACCGGGCGTCCGCGGGAGGGCGAGGAACAGGAGCGCAGCCATGATGAGCGTGGCGCCGTTGACGACGAAGCCGATCTCGGGTGATGCCGTGGCGACCGCGACGCCGAGCAACGGGCCGATCACCGTCATCGTCTGCCGGATGGTGCTGAGCACCGCATTGGCCCCGGCCAGGTGGCGCTCGGAGGCCACCGGCGGAATGATGGCCGACATGGCAGGCCGCGACGGCGCTCCAGCGGTGTAGCTCGCCAAGACGATGAGCAGGGCGAGCAGCGGGCCGCCGCCGGTCCCCACCACGACGGCGAGTCCGAACATCAGGCCGCCACGCACGGCGTCGACGACGACCAGGACTTGCCTGAGGTCACGGCGATCGACCAGGGCTCCGGCGGGGAGACTGAGGAGCGCTCGGGGCGCGAGCCTGGCGACGGCCGCGAGCGTCAGCCAGATGCCGAACGACGGTTGGTCGGAGAGGAAGACCACCAGGCTCACCCAGAAGATCCCGTCGCCGGCGCCCGAGACCGCTTCGGCTCCGTAGAGGTGGCGGAGCCCACGGTTGGCGAAGGTGCCGCGCAGTCCGGCGCGCTCGCGGTCCCCGGTCGGCATCGGGACATCTGAGCATGCCGAGACCTCGGCGTCCGACACCGCCCGCGCCTGCGCGTCACCGGTACGCTCGACCACAGGTTCGGAATCGTCCGTGCGCAGGCTTGCTGGAGTTGTTGGTGTGGAACTTCCCGTGATCGTCGTGAAGCAGGATGGTCGCCGGCCGCTCTATGTGCAGGTCCGCGACACGATCGACATCGGTCGCGAGTGCGACGGCATCATCGTCGCCGACCCCAAGGCGTCACGTCTGCACGCAAGGCTGACGCCCGATGGTGACGAAGTCCTCGTCGAGGACCTCGGTTCGACCAACGGGACCTTCGTCGATGGCGAGAAGGTCGTCTCCGCCCGGCTGAAGGGCGATGCGGTCGTGCGCATCGGGAACTCTGCGCTCCAACTCGCCGACGCTGCGTTCCGACCGGCCCGGCCCACCAATGACTTCGCCCGGGGCACGATGCTCGGCGAGCCCGAGTCCTTCGACACCGGATCGCAGAATCCGATCGATTCACCGGTGCGGGCGATCGATCCCAACCAGTCCGAGTTTCGCGAGACCTCGATCGACGCGGTCGCCCGCGAGGTGAGTCAGTCCCATCCTCCCCTCACCGACGTCGAGAACGACTCGGGAACCATCACCATCGTCTTCAGCGACATCGAATCCTCGACCGAACGGGCCACCGCCATGGGCGACACCGACTGGATGCAGGTGCTCGCGGCCCACAACGAGATCATCACCCGCCACGTCGAGCTCTGGAAGGGAACCGTCGTCAAGAACCAGGGCGACGGATTCATGATGACCTTCGACGGTGCACGCCGAGCCGTGCGCGCCATGGTCGGTGTCCAGCAGGAGCTGGCCCAGTTCGCCGAGTCCGACCCCGACAAGGGGGTCCGCGTGCGGGTCGGTGTCCACACCGGCGAAGTCATCGCCGAGGAGGGCGACATCTTCGGCAAGCACGTGATGCTCGCCGCACGCGTGGGCGGCCTGGCCGATGGTGGCGAGATCCTGGTGTCCTCGATCGTTCGCGAGATCACCTCGCGCGCGGCGACCTCGAGTTCGGCGAGCCGCGCACCTCGACCCTCAAGGGGATCGAGGGCGAGCACACGGTGTTCCCGGTCCGCTGGGAAGAACTCGAACCGCAGGATTGAGCGCTTCGGGTCAGCCGTCGGCGTCGGGCTGGTCGAACCGTCCCGAGGTCGCCGCAGCATGAGATCCTGAGGCTCGGACGACGGCGTCTTCGGCCGCTGCGTCGAGCTCTTCCTGCTGCTTGACGTCCTCGATGCTCTGGGACAACGGACCCGGGGCGATGTAGCCGAACAAGAAGCCGATCACGGTGGGGATCACGACGAGCGGCACCCACGCCTCGACGTCGGCGAATGCGATCCGCAGGATCGACACGCCGAGGGCCAGCGTGAGGCCGATGGCCGTGCCCGCGATGGCGAACTGGATGGCCCGCACGAATCGGTTGGCGGGAAGGCGGCGCCGCACGGTGTTGATGACCAGCACGGTCACGCTGAACACGGCGATGGCGAGGACGAGGAAGGCGAAGAGCCCGAGCGTCGAGGTCGCCTTGCCCCGGACGTCGACGACGAAGGAGGTCGAGCCGATCTCGCGCCGCTCGGTGTCGTAGACCTTCATGCCGGCGCCGAGGTAGCCGGTCGCCTGCTCGTCGAGGTCGAAGAAGTCGAGCGGGGTGGTGACCGTCGTCTGCTCGCCGGGGCCGAGGGTCGTCCGCACCCCGAGGTCGTAGCTGAGGAACGTGAGACCCAGCGCCTCACCCTCGAGTCGGACGTAGCGGATGGCCTCGGTGCGGTCGGTCGTGTTGCGAATGGTGATGGCGAGCGGGATCTCGTCCTTGGGCTCGAGCTCGATCGGATCGAGGCTGTCGGACTGCGTGATGTCCTGCCCGGCGATCTCGCCGGTGATCTCGAGGCCCTCGGCGAGCGCAGGGGTGGCGAGCAGGGCCAGCCACGCGAGGGTGAGGGCCAGAATCCTGGGAACCACCTGGCTCACGATCGCCACCTCTGTGGGCTTGCTGCCGGGAGCGGGGTTCGGAATGCGAGCACGACCACGATCAGCGAGATGATCACCGAAACCGCGAGTTGCCCCGAGTCCCGGCCACTGCCTCCTCCCAGGACCTCGGCAGGGCGGTTGACGGCACCCGGACCGGGGGTGGAGGTCGGGCCGCCTGCGGTCTCGGTGACATCGGGCGCGGGCAGGGGAGTCGGCGGTTGGAACTCGATGACCGCGACGTCGGGCTCGGGGTCGGGCACGCCCGCGGTCGGAGGTTCGGGATCGGGTTCGTCGACCTCATCGGCGATCTCGATGACCGTGACGATCTCGAATGCCTGTGAGATGCTCACGCCGGTCAATTCGCCGACGCCGACGAACTCGTCGACCTCGATTCGGGTCACCGGGGATTGATACGGCACGGTTGCGGACCAGATCGTTCCGGCGTCGCCGGTGAGTGCGACGGTGAAATCGTCACCAGCGACCAGGTCGCCGCGCACCACGACCAGCGCCACCGGCCAATCGCCGGCGGGGCCGTCGTAGGGCCCGATGTCGTAGCTGACGTCGACGCTGCCCCGATTCTCCTCCTGTGCTGCGGCCGGTCCCGCGGCGAGGACGACCAGGAACAGCGAGCACCCCAGCGCACCCAGGAGCCTCATGGTGTCGTCGCGGGCTCGGCGCCGTCGCACTCGTCGTACTCACAGCACCCGTCGTACTCGCAGCAGCCGCCGTCGTATTCACAGCACTCGTCGTACTCACAGCACCCGTCGTACTCGCAGCAGCCGCCGTCGTATTCACAGCACTCGTCGTATTCGCAGCACCAGTCGTCGTACTCGCAGCAGCCGCCGTCGTATTCACAGCACTCGTCGTATTCGCAGCACCAGTAGTCGTCGTACTCGCAGCACTCGTCGTCGTCACACGGTGGCGGTGGGGTCGTGATCGTGGTCTCGACGCGGAACGACGCCACGTCCTCGGTCTGCACCGAGAATCCCGCTGCGAACGCCGTACTGAGGCCCAGCAGGCCCAGGAGCCCGGCGAACAACAGGAGGCGCCTCATCTCGAACCGGAGCCGTCGGCGTGGGAGGTCGTGTGGTCGTCGGCGGCCTGGGCGGCGGCGCCGTGCTCGGGCGCGGTCTCGTACTCGTAGGTGACCGAGCCGAGGAAGACGCGGTAGCGATGGGCGCCATCGCCGAGGTCCTCGTGGATGATCACGGCCTGTTCGACCTTGGCGATGCGAGCCAGCTCTTCGATGCCACTGACCATCACGACCGGTCCCGGGGGTGCGGTTGCCGTCGACACGTCGACCATCTGCGAGCGGTAGCGGGCGGCGATGCGAGCCGGCTCGCCGAGGCCGAGCCCGCCGAACAGAACCGACGCGAACCAGGCGATGCCGGCCACCAGGACGAGGGCCAGGCCACCCAGCACTCCCCGGGCAACCGGGACACTGAGATCGAAGGGTCCGATGGCGTAGTCGGCCCGTTCGCGTGAGGTCGTCGACAGCGGTTCGGAGCCCGTGGCCTCGATGGCCTTGACCGTCATGAGGTCTCCGTCGACCACCAGACTCAGCGGAGCATCGAGTTCGCGATCGACCGACACGTCGCCGGTGCCGGCCGAACCGTAGAGGCGTGGGCTGATGGTCACCGTGTAGGTGTCGCCACCGACACCGGTCAGGTCGCCGACCGAGGCGATGCCGAAGGAGACGTCGGTCAGGTCGATGGTGACGTTCTCGGACGCCTCACCATCGAAGTCGGTCAGCTCGATCGAGGGAAGCGCCAGCCGGTAGCCGTCGGGTGTCTCGGCCACGACGTCGACCGCGTAGCTGGTCGCCAGCCGGTCGGCGCCGGGCGCGTCGGCGCGGAACCGGAGGTCGACCTCGATCTGCTCGAGCAGGCGGGTGTAGAGCGGTTCGGTCGTCACGACGGCCCCGGTCGGGGATGCGACACCCACCACCTCGCCGGTGGGGTAGACCAGACTCGGCTCACCTGTGAGCCGGTAGTCGACATCGATGGCTTGATCGAGCTGACCGACGACCTCGACCCGCTCGGTCGAGTCGGGTGCACGAAGCGCCGACCAGGTGAGGGCGAGCACGGGGACGGCCAGCGCGACGCTGATGCCGAGTCCGGTGAGCGCCCACCTGGGGTGGGTGTGACGGCTCCAGCGCGGAGCAGGCTGGGCGCCGCGTGGCACCGGCACGGTGTCGGAGTCCTCTGGGGTCGGAAGATCGTTCATGATCGGTTCGACTTCGGGGTTGTGAGCGCGGTCGCGTCGACGTCGGCGGCGACGCTGGGCTTCGCCACCGGCCACGACAGCGGCTGCGCCGAGGGCAGCGAAGGTGGTGGGACGGGTGAGGAGGCCGGCGAGGCTGCCCGCCCACGGGATGTGGAGTACCGAGCTGCCGATGATGTCATCGCGACCAGGCTGCCATGGATCGATCTCGTCACGATTGTCGCCCTGGGTGACGAAATGGTCGTCGTCGGCCTCGCCCACGATTCGATGGATGATGCGGGTGGGATCATCGAAGGTGCCTCCGGCTCGGAACGCGATGACGTCGCCGATCGAGTACTCGTTCTGTTGGCGGATGAGGACGAGATCGCCGTCGTCGTAGGTCGGCTCCATGCTGGTTCCGTCGACCACGACGTAGGACACCTCGCCGCCGAGAGTGGTCGGTCGGAGCCACGAGAACCACCCTGCCGCGAGGATCAGCCCGGCCAAGACCAGGCCGGCCCTTCGAAGCGGAGAGCGGGGGGTTCGCATGGGTGCTGGTGATGACCCGCCCGGGGGTACCGCGACCGCGGTACCCCCGGTTCGAGGCCATCAGCGCTGGACTAGGCGTTGGCGGTGTCGATGGCGTTGCCCTCGACGAGCACGGCGGCACCGTAGACGTCGCCCACCAGTTCATCGAGCTCGAAGAAGGCGGTCGATCCGTCGACGGTTGCGGAGGAGCTGCCGAGCTCCTCTCCTTCGATGCCGAGCACCACGAGGGTCGCGTCCTTCCCGTCGCAGCCCTCTCCTCCGGAGAACGTGGCCGTGGCTCCGGTCACGGAGAAGTCTCCGCTCTCGGTGTCGTACCCGCCGGTGTCGAAGTCGACGTCGACGTCCTCCGCGCAGGCGACGAAGCTGTCGCTGCCCGACGCGACGTCCTCGGACGTCACGTTGAACGTCGCCGCGAATGCTCCGACGGCGAACAGTGCGGCAGCCACGATGGCTGCCAGGATTCCCTTGCGCATGATGTGCCTCCTTGTCGTGCCCTGACGTCGGTCGTCAGGACGGGACGGGTACCGCCCTTCGGGCTGCTCCCCATGGAAGGCAAGGTCGGGTTCGCTCTCGCTCCGCCCGGACAACGCGACCAATCACGTCCGGGCATCGATGCGCCCTTGCCAGTTGTCGACCCAAGTTCGGGTCAGGGCTACGACCGTACTCTACGTAGTGAAACCGTCAACTGCGGCGGGCACGAACGCCGAGTGAACGCTCGGCGCGTTTGACGGCCTTTCGTACCCGGCTGCCGCGTGCGACGCGCGCTCGGGTGTGGGCGGCGACCACACCGGTGAGGCCTCCCAGTGCGGCCGTGATGGCCATGGCGGGAATGGTCGGTTCGGAGACTCCGAGTGCCCCTGCCACCAGGACGAGGCCGACTCCGGCCACCGCTCCCGAAGCGGCTGCACCCACTGCGGAGAGCACCCGGAACTGGCCGTTGGCCATCGGCTTGAGGCTCGATTCGAGGTTGGCGCCGGCCAACAGGACCAAGAGTGCGCCGATGATGAACGGTGCGACCAGGAACGACGAATGCGTGCCGGTGATGCCGGTCTCCTGCTCGACGGCGGGCCGGTCGGGAGCGCCCAACACCACCGTCATCGTGGCCGACCCGCCCACGAGGCGCTGGGCGAGTCCGGGATCCACCGCCGCCAGCCCGTCGAACAACCGCGCCGACGGGCTGCTCACCGGGGCACCGAGATACGAGAACTCGAGGGTGACCTCCTCAGCGGTCGCGGCGAGGGTCGGGTCGCTCACGACGACCGGGACGTCGGCCGACAGGTCGACGTCGATTCGTTCGCCGGCGGCGACATCGGCTCCGGCGACCGTCACTTGTCCCGGGCTGAGCGTCCCGACCCGGTCGGGTTCGCCGGCCCCGATGAACGCAGCCGCCACGGTGGCGACGAGCAGCCCGACCGTGAGGAGGATCGACGGCCATGGCCGTCCGGGCGGATCGAGGATGTCTTCGACGCTGATGAGGTCGGCGGCGTCGAGGTCCTGGAGGTCGGCACCCTGGATGCGAGGTGCTTCGGCGGCTCGGACGACTTCGAACTCGAGGGGAGCGACGTCGCCGTGCGGGGTGTCGGCCTCGGCAGGGGTGTCGGTCTCCGGAGGTGCTGCGTCGTCGGCGGGTGCCGGGTCGAGCTCGGCGCCGCCTGCCGACCCCGCGGTCGAGTCGGTGGCCGGAGGGGTCTCGACGTCCTGGTCGTCGGTGGGGACCTCGACGGCATCGCCCGCCATGGTCGCGTGGGCCGGAGCCACGCCGGCGGCGTCGCCGGCCATCGTTTCGCGCGACACCGGCGCGACGGGAGTCTCGGCGTCGCCGGCAATGGTCTGGTTGGACACCGTGCCGTCGGTCGCAGACGCGACCGAGGCATCTGGCGCTTCGAGCGGGTCGGTGGCCACGGGCGCTCGCCGAGCCGAGGTGCGAGCGGCGATCGTCAGCCGTTCGGACCCCACGATGGCCACCCCCGCCTGGTCGAGCCAGTCCGGACCCCACGAGTCGGCGCACGCCTCGCCGATGGCCACGCCGAAGTCCTCGGCGCGGACGAAGCGGTCGGCGACGTCGCGTGACAGCGCCTTCATCACGACGTTGGCAAGCGGTTCGGGGACGTGTGGCGCCACGTTGCGGAGGGGGATCGGGTCCTGGGTCAGGCGTTGTTGCAGCAACTCGCCGGCCGAAGTGGCCCCTTGCCAGGGCAGCTGACCCGACAGCAGCTCGTACAGCATCACACCGGCGGCGTAGACGTCCGAGGCCGTCGTGAGGTCGTCGCCGCGGGCCTGTTCGGGCGACATGTAGGCCGGGGTCCCGAGCACCTGACCGTCGACGGTGCCGAGGGTGCGGTCACCGCTGATCACCTTGGCGATACCGAAGTCGGTGACCTTCACCGCCGACTCGGCGTCGAACATCAGGTTGTCGGGTTTGACGTCGAGGTGGAGCACGCCCTTGTCGTGGGCGTACTGGAGCGCCGCACACGTCGCCATGACGACCGCACAGGCCGTTGGCGGCATGATTCCGGTGGTGGTGAAGCGATCCCACACCGTGCCGCCGGACAGCTGCTCCATCACGATCAGGCAGAGGCCCTCGCGCTCGACGTAGTCGAAGATGGGGACGATGTGCGGATGCGACAGCGTGGCCAGCGTCCGGGCCTCGGCCGAGAATCGCACGCGTACGTCGGGGTCCGACGCGAAGCCAGGCGGCAGTTCCTTGACCGCGACGCCCCGATCGAGTCGCCGATGCTTGGCGAGGAACACGACACCCATGCCGCCCCGACCGGCCTCGCGTTCGATCTCGTAGTCGGGGATCGCCAGGGCGATCCGGCTGGTGTCCTCGGTCATTCGAGCGCCGACGGTAGCCGGTCGCGGCGCGTCCGGGACGACGAGATCTTCACCAACGGCGAGCTCGTCGGCTGGCTCGCCGACGACCCGATGGGCCCGTACGTCCCGCTGGGGCCCATCGCCGCTCTGCCGGAGCGACGTGAGGACACCAACGAGTTCACCTACCTGGCGACGGTGCCCCACTGCCTCGACCTGCCCGGGACATCGGGGCTGCTGTCGGTCTCGATCGGCAGCTTCGAGGCGTGGGAGGTGCAGTGGGGACTCGCCCGCAACTGGCCCCAGTTCTCGGTGCTCCGGCTCGAACCACGCGGTGAGCCCATCGAGGGTGACTTCGACGGCGACGGTCGCGACGACATCCTGTGGTACCGCTCAGGACCGGGCGCCGAACACCTCTGGAGTGGAAGGGCAGATCGCTCCTTCGACGTCGGTTCCGGACCGAGCGCGAGCGGGACCTATCGGCCCGTGTCCGGTGATTTCGACGGTGACACCCGCGACGACGTGTTCTGGTACGGCCCGGGCGCCGGTCGCGACCACATCTGGACCGCCCGCGCCGACCTCACCTTCGCGTCGACCCCCACCTCGGTGGCGGGTGTCTACGTGCCCATCGTCGGCGACTTCGACCTGAACAGCCGTGACGACGTCTTCTGGTACGTGCCCGGGGGCGGTTACGTGTGGTACGAGGTTCCCGCGGGAGTGTCGATTCCCTGCAACGGCATCTGCGTTGCCAGCCTGGACTGACCGATCCTCAGTTGAGGACGGGGACCCCGGTCATGGCCTCCGCGATGGCCTCGTCGGGGAGGTCGTAGTCCACCATCTCGCCGCTGAGGAACGTCTCGTACGCGGCCAGATCGAGGTGGCCGTGGCCGCACAGCGCGGTGAGGATCACCTTCTCCTCGCCCGACTCCTTGCACGCCAGGGCCTCGCGGATGGCGGCGGCGATCGCATGCGTCGGCTCGGGCGCCGGGACGATGCCCTCGGTCCGAGCGAACTGGAGCGCCGCGGTGAAGCACTCGGTCTGGCCGATCGAGATCGCCTCGACGAGTCCTTGGTCGTAGACGTGCGACACGAGCGGGGCCATGCCGTGGTACCGCAGCCCACCCGCGTGGATCGGTTCGGGGATGAAGTCGTGCCCGAGCGTGTGCATCTTCAGCAGGGGGGTCATCCCCGCGGTGTCGCCGAAGTCGTACCGGTATTCGCCCTTGGTGAGGGTGGGGCACGCCGCCGGTTCGACACACCGGATCACCGGGTTCATGTTGCCCGCCAGCTTCTCGCGCAGGAACGGGAACGAGAGCCCGCCGAAGTTCGAGCCGCCGCCCGTGCAGCCGACGAGGACGTCGGGCGTCTCCTCCACCATGGCGAGTTGGAGCAGGGCTTCCTCGCCGATGATCGTCTGATGGAGCAGGACGTGGTTGAGCACGCTGCCCAGCGCATAGCGGGTCGCCGGGTCCTCGACGGCCTGGCTGACGGCCTCGCTGATCGCGATGCCGAGGCTGCCGGGATGGTCGGGGTCCTCGGCGAGCAGGCTGCGTCCGTACTCGGTGACCTCCGACGGGCTCGGGTGGACCGTTGCGCCCCAGACCTCCATCATCGTGCGCCGGTAGGGCTTGGTCCGGTAGCTGGCCGCCACCTGCCACACCTCGCACTCCATCCCGTACTGCGAGGTGGCGAAGGCCAGTGCACTGCCCCACTGCCCGGCACCGGTTTCGGTGGTGAGCTTCGTCACACCTTCCTGGTGGTTGTAATAGGCCTGCGGAACCGACGTGTTCGGCTTGTGCGAGCCGGCGGGACTCACGCCTTCGTACTTGTAGAAGATCTTCGCCGGGGTGTCGAGCTCACGCTCGAGCCGCCGGGCTCGGAACAGCGGGCTCGGCCTCCACAGCTTGTAGACGTCGAGGACGCCGCCGGGGATGTCGACGTAGGAGTCGGTGGTGACCTCTTGTGCGATGAGCGCCATCGGGAAGAGCGGAGCGAGGTCGTCCGGTCCGATGGGGTCGTGCGTGCCCGGATGCAGGGGCGGCGGTGGCGGACTCGGCAGGTCGGGAATGACGTTGTACCACTGGGTCGGCATCTCCGACTCGGGAAGGATCACCTTGGTGTCGTCGTTCATCGTGCTTCCTCTCGCGTCGGCTGTGCAGCGGCGACCGTAGCAAGCAGTTCCGCGTCGACGATCGGTCAGGACACCGGAGGGACCGACGGTCGATGGCCGGCGGGGGCGCCGACCATCGTCGCACCGACGAGCGCTGCGAGAGCGGTGAAGGCGCCGACGACTGCGGCGAAGCCGAGATCGTCGCTGACTCCGGCGACGCGCGAGGCCACCAGCACCACCCCTGCCTGGACGGCCACCAGGGCGAGGATCTGCCGACCGCCGGTCAGCCGCTGGTGGGCAGCCGTGCGCCCGACGCGCGAGCGGAGCCAGGGAACCACGGCGAGCCAGACGAGCACGCCGAGACATGCGAGTCCGCCGACGATCGAGGGAGTGCGTCCCCGTCCCCCGATGGCGACGACCCAGACCAACAGGGCGCATGCACTTCCGGCGCCCGCTCGGCCGAGCGTTGCCAGGCGGAGTGGCCAGCCGGCGAGCGCGGCGAGCGCCGCAGCTCCCACCAGGACCACGGCCTCCTCGGTGTCCGGGACGGCCAGGAACACCCCACACGACGACCCGAACAGGAGCCCGGGGCTGACGGCCTCGTGAGCCCACACCTCATCGGCCCGGCTGCACGCCAGCGAGCCGAGCGAGGCGGCGACGAGCACCGCGAACCGGATCCAGGTCGTCGAGGACGTGTCGATGGCGATGATCCACGCGAACGGAGCGGCGAGCACGGCCGCAACGGCCGTGGACACCTGCGGCAAGCCGCAGATCAGCGCGATGGCGGCGACGGCGACCACGACCGAGCCCGGGAGCGATCCGCGGGCGGCGATGGCGACCAGCGCGACTGCGGACATCACGATCCCTGAGATCGGCAGCGGCGCGCGCGTCATCACCACAGAAGCGAAGCGGCCGTCGCCTAGGAACCGGTGACCCGTGCAGCCCGGGAGGAGTCGGTGCGGTCGGGTTCGACCTCGACTGCGACGTCGGGGTCGCCGCGCGGTCGTACCGCGAGCAACACGAAGAGCGCCGGTAGCACCAGAGAGCGCTGGCGGACCAGGATGCCGAAGTTGGCGAAGGACGAGAACGTCGCTGCGTAGAGCAGCGTCAGCACCCAGCAGTAGAGGAGGAACGGGGTGCTCCGGGCCCTGACGAGCGCGGTCTTGAGCGACGACAGCCGCATGAAGATGAACACCGCGAGGGCGGCCGACTCGAGCGATGCCAGGAGTTGGAGGGGGCTGTCGGTCTCCCACGGAAACGGCCGGAGTAGCACCGTGACCGCGCCGAACGGCAGGTTGATCGGGTTCAACGAGTTGCCCCCGTTGTCGAACGACGAGCCCCCCTGCCCGGTGATCTCGGTCTGTTCGTCGAGCTCGGCCTCGATCGACGAGAGCGACAGATCCTCGAGTCCGAGGAAGTCGGCGCCCTCGCTGACCGTGAAGGCAACGAGCAGGACGACGATCAACATGCCGAGCGGTCGTCCGACGAACGTGCTCTGACCTGACTTCTCGGGGCGCACCCGTCCCACGAGGTACGCACACCCTGCCGCGACCGTCACGAGGGCGAGCAGGTGAGGACGGACGACCCACAGCAACCAGCCGCCCGCAACGCCGACCGCGAGTCCGAGGAGGAGGCGTTGTCGGAGCAGGAGCGACGTGCCCACGGCCATGACCCCGATGCCGAGCTGCATCAGTGCCTCCTTCCCGATCGATGACGGCCAGAAGGCGATGCTCGGGGCGAACAGGACCAGTGCCAGGTAGATCCGCTTGTCGAGGAAGGGGACGGCGTCGGCGGTGGCTCGATACCAGAAGTACGAGCCGGCCAGCGCCAGGAGGCCGAAGACGAAGAAGCCGGCGACCATGTTGGTGCCGAAGAGGTAGTAGACGACGCCGGTGAACCAGCGGATGAAGTTGGTCTTGCGGAGGTCGTCGAGCTCGGGAGCGATCCCGCCGTTCAGCCAGGCATCGGCCAGCCCGCTTCCGATCTCGTCGTACTCGGTGGCGTCGCCGGTCCCGCCGTAGGTCGACACCAGCGTGAAGTAGCGGGCGTACGAGGCCAGCAGCTTGACCGCCACACCGGCGATGAGCCATCGACCGACCCATGCTTCGTCGGGATGCCGATCCAGCATGCGGCGCGCCGCCGCGAACGCGAAACAGATGGCAGCGGCCGGGACCGTCACCACGCCGAGATTGTTGAAGCCGCCCTGCGTCGCGAGCACGGTGAACGTCAACAGCGCGACCCCTCCGAGGATCAAGGCGGTGCTGTTGTCAGCGGGAAGGGGGGCGGCCGGTGTCGCAGCGGCGGGCGCCGATCCCTCGACGATCGGCATCGGCGGCTCGGTGGTCGTCCGACCGGTCTGGTCGACGGGTGCGTCGGGCTGGGCGGTCGGGGCGGGTGTTTCGGGCGGCGGCTGGTGGCCCGTGGTCGCTCGCGGTGGCCGGCTCCGGGTCCAGCGATCGTGGCGGGCAACGGTCGTGTTCGCCGGCTCGCCATCGGGAGACGGGTCGCACGCACGGCGGACCGACACGGTGCCGACGCGCAGCCGTTCGCGCAGCGCGACCGGCGACGGTGGATCCGACTCGGTCGGCCGGCTCGTGCCGGGCTTGCGCCGGGCTTGCGCCGCCACCTCGGGGAGTCGGGTCTTCGGAGCGACGACAGCGTCGCGGCTGACGGCCGGGCGGCTGCGAGCGTCGCCGACCCGGCCCGCGAGGTCGACCCATCGACGGGCGTAGAGGCTGACGAGGGGTTGGCTGCCGTAGGTCCAGCGCAGGAACGCGGGCGACGGGGCGAGCAGTGCTCGGCTGAGGATCAGTCGTGTCCGAAGATCTCCGTGCTTCAGCTCGTCGAGTCGCCGTCGCGCCGAGCGCACGTCGTCGGGCTGAGCGGCGACCGGATACGAGTCCACGCTCTCGGTGGCGAGCTCGCCCAGGTCGTCGGCGAGGTCGAGACCGAACGCCGCCCGGGCGACGTGGAGTCCGGCACCCACCGGTCCGGCCACCTGCCACCGTCGGGCGAGGTCGACGACGTGAGTCGCATCGAGGTCGGACCGGGTGGCGAGCTGTGCGACATCGCGCAACGAGAGCGCCCGGGCGAGGCCGTCGCCCACGACTGCGTGCAACGCCGCCTCGACGAGGTGGGCTTCCCACGACGGTGCCGGAACCCGAATGGGGCCGATGTCGACCCACATCCGCTTCGCGAGCAGCTCGGCGACGTCGATGGTGGCGCCGGCGACGCCCGGGGTGAGCGTTCGGTGGAGGTCGACCACGACACCGCCGGGATGCTCGAGCGTGGTGGCCTTGCCCACGCGGGAGTCGAAGCCGGCAGCCGGCTCGGGACGCGTGCGGACGTACCCGAGGTCTTCGAGGTGCTCGACGGCCGATCCGAAGTGGTCGCCGGTCGTCAACAGGTCGAGGTCGGTGAACGGCCGGAGCTGCGGGTCGGGGTAGGCCTCGTGGGCGAAGACCGGTCCCTTCAGCACGACGCACGGAGTCGAGCCGACGAGGTCGGCGAGCCGGATCAGCTCTCCTTCGATCCGAACCGCCCTGATGGCCTCGGCCTCGAGTTGGGTGCTCATCCGGTGGATCGTGTCGCCGTCGAGGTCGATCAGGTCGTTCGACCACGCGTCGGCGAGCAGGCCGGTGAGCCCGTGGGGGATCACGTCGTCGATCCGTTCCGACCAGCCGTCCCGGGGGAGGTCGGGTGCGTCGGGCAGCCCGACGCCGGTCAACGCCAACAACGTGGGATCGATGGGGATCATGAGGCCGGTTCGGCCAGGTTGGTGGCGACGAGCCGTTCCGCGAACTCGATCACCTGCGGTTGGATGTCGGTCACCGATTCGCCGCTCGAGTCGGCGATGCTCGCCGCGGTCTCGGCGATGGTCATCTGGTGGCTGAAGGCGGTGTAGAGCTCGGGGCCGGTCCCGACGAGTGCCTCGACCGACCCGGCGGCGCCATCGACGCTCACCAGCAGACCTGCTCCGAGAAATCGGGTGGCGGCGGGGCGGAGGGTCACGACGTCATCCGGCTCGAACGGTCGTGGGGTCATGGGTAAGGCCGGACTCAGGTCTTGCCCTCGACGAGTGTGACCCCGAACGCCTCGGCGCCGGCGAGCCCGAGTCGATTGCAGGCCTCGTGTGCCTCCTGTTCGGTCACCGTGCCCGACTCGACCACCCAGAGCACGCTTCGGGTGCTCCACGCCAGGATCGTCGCCGAAGGATCCTCGAGTAGGGCGGGTCCGGCGATCACGGTGACGTCGATGTCCGCGTTCGTGAGCGACTCCAGCAGCGAGGGCATGCCCTCGAGGAGGGCTTCGTCGCCGGCCGACGGGGCGGCGAGAACCCACAGGTTGTTGGTCGAGGTGGGGATCAAGCTCTCGCTGACCTGACCGTTGAGTTGACCGGCCTGCGCGAGCGCCAGGACGTCGGGGAGGTTCTCGGGGACCTGCCACTCGGCGAGATCGAGGAACCACGCATGCCGGTCCTGGGTCGGGACGAGGGCGACCTTCAGTCCGAGCCCGGCGAGGGCGGCGGCGAAGTTGGCCGCCACGCTGTCCTGGATCTCGCCGACGGGCGAGGTCACGACGATGGCGCGGGGCAGCTTGTCGGTGGCGATGCTGGTGGCGGCGAGCGATCGGTAGGCGGCATCGTGGCTGGACCCGGGCTGGGCCAACTCGAACTGATGGGGCCTCGTGGTCGCAGGAATGGCCGAGAGGACGGGAGTGTCGAACGCCTTGTTGGCCGAGCGTGCGTCGCGGATCGAATGGTCGATCCGATCCATGAGGATGGGGAGGGCGAGGGCCAACAGGATCCCGATGCCGACTCCAACGGCGATCGGTTGGGTGTCGGAGGGCAGTTCGGCCGTGATCAGGACCGGACGTGGACGTTCGACGACCTGGGAGAAGGTCTGCGGCACGAGCGTCTCGGCGCTGCTGTCGGCGTAGGTGTCCCGTGCTTCGGCGATCCGCGTCTCGAGCTCGCTGCGTTCGGAGAACGAGCAGCGCGACTTCCGGAGGGGTCGCGTCGGGAAAGTCGATCGGCTCACCCTCAGCAGGTTCGGGCAGGAGGCGGAGAAACAGAAACCAATCCGAGTCGGTCTCGCGGAGTTCGCGCGTTCACCTCTGCCAGGCGTTCCCGGTATTGATCGATGGTGCTGAGTCGTGACTCCCTGGTCGACTCGGCACCATCGGAGACGATCTGACCTCGTGCCTCGGTGTACGCGCGTGCGTACGCTTCGGCGAGGGCGACCGCCGTCGCCTCCTCGGGTGCGGAGGCGGAGAGGGTCACGATCTCGCGGTTCTCGCTGGTCGTGAACTTGAAGCTCACCGTGGTCGTCGGTTCCACACCGGCCGAGTCGAGCGCAGCACGCTTGACCTCGTCGACAGCGCAATCGGCTCTTGGCTCTGGAGGAGTGCGGGCGGGACACCTTCTGGGCGCTCGCCCTTGTCGCTCGATCGCGGGGACCAGCAGCCTGACCGAGCTCTCCCATCGGTTGCTCGGTCGCGTCTCGTTGCGGGTGGCAACGAACAGCGCAAGCAGCGCCCCGGTCAGAAGGAGCACGACGACCGAAGCGCGCCAATGGCGACGAAAGGATCTGGTGAGGTCTGCGAGCTGCAACTGCGATCCTTGGTCGATTTCTCTCGCACCGTCCGGGCACTGAGAGGACTCCCCGGAGCAGTAGGAGCCTCGTTGACAAGATAGTGGAGTTCAGCGCAGAGGAGTAGGTCGCGCCCGGGTCGGCTACTCGTCGGAGCCGGCTGCCTCGGGCAGCGAGGCCTCGGCTTGGGCCTCGAGCGATCCGCTCCACCAGAGGAGCGCCCCACCGACCGCCCCGCGGCGAGGCCGGCTGCGGTGAGCTCGTCGAGATCGGCGCCGGTCCGTGGAAGCTCTCCTGCTGCGGCCGGTGCCTGGGCCTGGTCCTGGTCCTGGTCCTGCTGAGCCGACGTCAGTCGGACCGATCTCCTCTCGGTCGTCGTCGATCAGGCCGGGCGGGCTCGTCATCGCCGCCGCCGATCCCGCTTGCATCGTCAGAATCGCAGGCGCGGCCCAGGCAACGGTTCCCACCGTCGCAGCACGCCGAAGAAAGGCGCGCCGCGCGGCCGGGTCGTTGGCCCCACCGTTGTTGCGACTCATCGTGTCTCCCAACACCACGCTCCCAGTCGGAGAAGATAGCGCAGTCCTTCGCGAGAAGTCCACGGAACGTGGTGGGACGCCTGCGCTCGGTCGACTCTCGGCGCGAACGAGACGACGCGACCGGGATCGGCAGCGCCCGTTGGATAGCATGATGGGCTGTCGTCAGGGAGAAGATCGATGAAGCTGAAGTCAGTGTTCGTCGTGCTCAGCGTCGCGCTGGTGGCCCTCGGCTGCGGCGCGGATGACGAGGCGAACGACGCCGATGAACCAGCGGTCTCCGCTGAGGAGGCAGAGGAACAGCTCGCTGTGTCACTGGTCGAGGTCTACGGCGTGACACCAGAGCAGGCCGCTTGCGTGGCGGCCGGAATCCTCGAGCGCGGGCTCTCCGAGGCCGCGCTCTCGTCGCTCGTCGATGCGGAGCAGGAGTTCCCCGAGGAGGAGCGGGCCCGGTTGGGTGAAAGCCTTCGGGACTCCGTCGCCGAGTGCACCGGCCCGGTCGAGAGCGATCCGCAGGAGTCGGAGTTGGTGCGCGGGATCTCGGCGAGTCTGGTCAGAGGCTTCGGCATGTCGCAGGAGCCGGCAGATTGTGCGGCCCTGCGGCTCGTGAACTCGGGAGTGTCCGATGGGGCACTCCTCGCCGCGGTGGCCGGCGATCCGAGTCTGGTTCCTGCCGCTGAAGTCGAGGTGTTCAAGGTTGCGCTGAGGGAGAGCGTCGTCAGCTGTCAGCCGGCTTCGCAGCGGGACGACCTCATCGCGTCGCTCATGACCGAGTTCGGGCTGACCGAGAAGGTCGCCGGGTGCATGGCGACTCGGCTCGAGAGCGGGCCGTTCTCCGACGCATCGCTCCGTGCGGTGCTCGCCGGCGACACCAGCCTCCCGGCTGGACAGGGTGACGCCTTCGTGGTCGCGTTGGGGGAGAGCGCAGCTGAGTGCGCGTGATGCGTTGCCTGCCTGAACTGGCTGGATGACGTGGGCTTCTCAGACGCCCTGCCGACCCCGCGTTGTGCGAGGCTGCGACGATGGAGCTGAGAGGCAAGCGAGTGGTCATCACCGGCGCAAGCCAGGGCATCGGCGCCGCCATGGCGAGAGCCTTCGCTGCGGCCGGCTCCGAGGTGATCGTCGCGGCACGGACCAAGGACAAGCTCGATGCCCTCGCCGAGGAGATCGGCGGACATGCGTTCGTCGTCGATCTGGTCGACGCCGACGCGGTCGAATCCTTCGTGCCCGACATCGAGGCCGCCCATGGCCCGATCGACGTTCTCGTCAGCAACGCGGGCATGGAGACCATCGACTCGTGCGCCCTGGTCGACGTCGAGACCTTGCGGCGGGTGAACCGGCTGAATCTCGAGGCACCGATGGTCCTCACCCGTCTCGTGCTCCCTGGCATGCTCGAGCGCGGGACCGGGCACCTCGTCTACACGTCCTCCCTCGCAGGCACGTCGGCGTATCCGGCGGTCGGTCCCTACTGCGGCACCAAGGCCGGTCTGACCAACTACGCGTCGGCTGTGCGCAGCGAGGTCGAGCCCCATGGGGTCGGGGTGACGATCGTGGCGCCCGGTCCGGTCGACACCGAGATGTGGGAGCAGGTCGAGCAGGCCTCACCGACGGGCAAGTTGGTGATCAAGCGACTCAAGCGGCTGCAGTTGCTCCCCACCATCGCCCCCGAGCGGCTGGCCGACGACGTGGTCGAGGCGGTCACCGAGGGCAAACGCCACGTCCGTCATCCCAAGCGACTGTTCGCAAACTTCTGGCTGAACGAGGCACCACGCCGTCTGGTCGAGGTGCTCCTCGCCGGCGTGACGTACGACCCGCTCGAACCGGCCGCCGGGTCGCAGCGGTCCTGAGCGGGCTGCTCGATTCTTCGATCCGGGTCGACCCCGTGAGAATGGTTCGGTGAGCACCGATCCCGACGCCACCGACGAGTCACTCGACGGGGGGTTCGAAGCGCTCGGACTCGATCCGGCGTTGCTCGCTGGGCTGACCCGCCTCGGCTACGAGGAACCGACCCCGATCCAGCGCGAGGCGATCCCCGTGCTGCTCGCCGGCTCGGACCTCCTGGGTCAGGCCGCCACCGGCACGGGCAAGACCGCCGCGTTCGCGCTCCCGATCCTCCAACAGATCGGTCGCGATGCCCGACCGGTGCCGACCGCGTTGGTGGTGGTGCCGACCCGAGAGCTCGCCGTGCAGGTCAGCGAGGCGATGTTCAAGTACGGACGCGACCTGGGAATCAAGGTGCTCCCGGTCTTCGGCGGACAGCCGATCCAGCGGCAACTCAAGGAGCTCAGTCGAGGGGTGCATGTCGTGGTGGCGACGCCTGGTCGGGCGATCGACCACATCAAGCGGCGGTCGCTCGACCTCGACGCCATCACGACGGTCGTGCTCGACGAGGCCGACGAGATGCTCGACATGGGTTTCACCGAGGACATCGAGACCATCCTCGAGGAGACGCCCGACGCACGGCAGACCGTCCTGTTCTCGGCGACGATCCCGAAGCGGATCGCGAGCATCGCCAAGCGTTACCAGCGCGATCCGGTCCGGATCGAGCTCGGGAAGGGCTCGAGCGACAGCGACGAGACGCTCGTCCGCCAGACCGTCTACTGGGTCCAGCGCAATCACAAGGCCAATGCGCTCGGCCGGATCCTCGACATCGAGGTCCCCACGTCGACGATCGTGTTCTGCCGGACCCGCACCGAGGTCGACGAGCTCACGGCCACCATGAACGGGCGCGGCTACCGGGCCGAAGCGATCCACGGCGGGATGGACCAGAATCAACGGGACCGGGTCATGGCCCGGCTGCGCGAGGGCTCGGCCGAACTCCTGGTCGCCACCGATGTCGCGGCCCGCGGGCTCGATGTCGACACCCTCACCCATGTCGTCAACTACGACGTTCCGTCGGCGCCCGAGAGCTACGTGCACCGCATCGGCCGCGTCGGTCGCGCCGGTCGCGAGGGCGTCGCCATCACGCTGGCCGAGCCACGGCAGCGTCGGCTGCTGGGCAACATCGAGCGGTTCATCAAGCAGTCGATCGAGGTCAGCAAGATCCCCACCGTCGCCGACCTGCGGTCGAAGCAGATCGAGCTGACCGTCGAGGCACTCAACGAGGCGCTGACGGCCGACGACCTCGACGACTACCAGGGCGTCCTGCACGAGTTGGCCGGCGAGGACCAGCGGAGGATCGCCCTCGCCGCGGTCAAACTGGTCCACGAGGCCCGGGGCACCACCCTCGACGAGCGCGAGATCCCGGATGCTTCGCACGAACGCAAGCACGACAAGCAGGGTCGCGGCGGGTCCGGCAAGCCGAAGGGCCGGCCCGGATCATCCGGCAAGCCAGGGAAGGGCCGGCCCTCCGGTGGGGGAGACACCGGGTTCGTGTACGTCAACGCCGGCAAGAAGGTCGGGGTCCGGCCCGCCGACCTCGTCGGTGCGATCGCCAACGAGAGCGGCTTGACCGGCCGCGACATCGGTCCCATCCGGATCTCCGAGCACCACTCGGTGGTCGGGGTGCCCGAAGCTTCGGTCGACGATGTGGTGCGCGCCATGAACTCGGCGACGGTGCGCGGCAAACCGGCCAAGGTCCGCCGCTACGTCGACTGATCCGGCTCCCGTGCCAGCTCGGCCGACAGGTGATGGGTGAGATCGATGCCGACGGCAGCCATGCGCAGGTCGTAGCGGAGCGTGTCGCCGTCGAGGGTGACGTCGCGCTCGACCGCGGTCACCTCCTTCGCCGTCGAGGTCAGGCCGATGACGGTCGAGGAGAGTGCCATCCTCCCCTCGGCGAACGTCCCCTCCTGGAGCTCGACGACACCGGTCGGGTGGGCGAGCACCAACTCGACCCGGCCAGGCGCGGGGCTGCGCACGTAGCCGGTCTCTGCATGAAGTGGTCGCCCGTCGTCGGCGTCGCGGGTGCGCTGCTGGTAGGTGAGGAACGGCTTCCCGACGTGGGCGAAGGTGATGGTCTCGAGGTAGTCGAAGGACTCGATCGTGGGGTACTCGCCGTGCCCACGACCGCTCCACGTACCGAGGAGGGGTGCCAGCGACTCGACGTCGGGGTGCAGGGGCGGATTCACCGGGCTGAACCTAGGCCGCGTCGAACCGGCTTCGTAGGCTCGGTGCATGTCCGAACCCTGGGTGCGGTTCGAGGACGAACATCTGCTGGTGGTCGCCAAGCCTGCCGGGGTGAACACCCACCGTGCGGACAAGCACGCCCAGGACGGCATGTACGAATGGGTGCGGCGCCAGCGCTCCGGCGAGTCGCTGTCGTTGCTCCACCGTCTCGACAAGGCCACCTCCGGGCTGTTGCTGTTCGGCAAGAGTGCCGTCGCCAACCGTTCGCTCGCGGCGCAGTTCGAGGACCGTGGGGTGGCCAAGCGGTACGAGCTGCTCGTCGTTGCCGACCCCCGCCACCCGAGGTCGGCCAGCTGTGACCGTGCCATCGACGACCGACCGGCCCGCACCGAGTTCACCCTCGTCGACTCGGGGACGAGGTTCCAGCGGTACCAGGCGAACCCGAAGAGCGGCCGCACCCATCAGGTGCGCATCCACGCTCGAGCGCTGGGTATGCCCATCGTCGGCGACGGTGAGCACGGAGGCATCGACGCGTCGCGGCTCTTCCTTCACGCCGCCGGACTGGCCGTCGATCATCCGGTGACCGGTGCACGTCTCGAGCTCGAGGACCGACCTCCGGCGAGCTTCGATGCCGCGCTCAGCGGGTCGACCGACGCGACCGACCCTGTGATCGCCGCCCGGACGGCGCTCGAGAGCCGGACGGTGCTGTTCCACCCCGACGACGCGAACTGCTTCGTCTGGATCGATCGTCACCACGACGGCTTCGCCGACCTGCGGGTCGAACGGCTCGGCGACGTGGCGCTGATCCTCGACTACCGCGACGGTGCCGATCCGCCGACTGCGCTGGTCGATGCGCTGCATGCGGTCGCCGATGTCTCCGCGGTCCACCTGCAGCATCGTCCCCGTGGCGGGGGAGGAGCGCCGGCCCGCCTCGTGGCCGGGAACGGGCCCGAACGGTTCGAGGTCACCGAACTCGGCTGCCGGTACCGGATCGACCTGGGTGCGAGCGCGACGTCGAGCGGCCTGTTCCTCGATCAACGCGAGACGCGGCGACGCCTGCTGACGTCGGACCTCACCGGACGCACGGTGCTCAACACCTTCGCCCACACCGGCGCCCTGTCGGTGGCCGCTGCACGCGCCGGAGCCGAGACCCTCACCCTCGACCTGTCGAAGCGCTACCTGGACTGGGCACGCGAGAACTTCCGCTTGAACGGCATCGACCCGGCCGATCACGACTTCATGTACGGCGACGCGCTCGACTGGATGCAGCGCTTCGCGAGGAAGGACCGGTGCTTCGATCTGGTGATCGCCGATCCGCCGAGCTCGAGCACGCCCCGCAAGGGCCGATCGAAGCGGTGGACGGTCGAGTCCGATCTGCACACGCTGGTGGAGCGCTCCGTGAACGTGTGCGCCCGCGAGGGCACGGTGTTCGTCTCGACCAACCTCCGGCGGATGACCTGGGATCGCTTCCTCGGGCAGGTCGAGCAGGGTCTCGAGGCGGCTGGCCGTCGCGGGGGGATCGAGACCCAGACCGTGCCGCTCGACCATCGTGTCGGAGCCGCCGACCCGCCGTACCTCAAGGCCGCCTGGATCACGCTCGACTGAGGAGCTGGGTCGCCGTCTCAGTCGGCGTCCTCGAGGGCGGCCTCGGCCGCAGCGACCTGGACCGCGGTCACGTCCTCGCCCGCGGTCTTGCCGGCCCACGAGAGGATGATGCCGGCCACCATCGTCACCGGCACGAGGACGAGCAGGGCCTCCCGGATGCCGTACTCGTCGGCGAGGCGCCCGATGAGGGGCAGCACGAGCAGCACGCCGGGCGCAGCGAACAGCGAGATGACGGTGAAGCCGATGGATCGGACGTTGGGGGGGACGAGCAGGGACAAGATGGCGAACACCGCAGGTGCGATCGTGCCGACGGTGGCCGCCACGATGATGTTGCAGACGATCGCCAGGGCCAGGTTCGGTGCGAAGGCGAGGGCGACCAGGGTCAAGCCGTTGACGACTCCGATGATGGCGGTGAACCGCAGCAGCAGGCCCGGATCGCGGTGCACGAGCCGCGTGGCGTACGGCATCGCGATGAGGACGCCGACGACCTGGGCCGGTTCGACCGCCGCGGCGATGGCGCCTCGACCGAGCTCGTTGACGCCGTAGACATCCTCGTACACCAGCGCGAGCAGGGACGGGACTCCGGCGAGGGCGATACCCAGGAACGGCAGCGAGCACCAGAACCGCCGCATCGTGGGGATGCGGCCGAGCAATCGGATCGCAGCGATGAAACCGACGGGCTGGGCCTCGAGGTCGAGCGCTTCTTCGTCGGCCCCGCCGCGTTGGCGTTCGTACCGGCCGCGGATCGGTTCCTTCAGTTTTCGGGCCAGACCCACCATGACGATGGTCGGGATCGCCAGCAGGAAGAACGGCCACCGCCAGCCGAGGAGCACCGCGATGGCGCCGGCGAGCAGGGGACCGGTGATCTGCCCCAGGGAGTTGGCGAGGCGATGGAACCCGAACACCTTCACCCGGTGTTCGGGCGGGTAGTAGTCGGCGAGGAGCGAGTTGTGGGTCGGGGTCACGACCGAGCGGCCCAGTCCGGCACCGACGCGGGTGGCCACCAGCATCCAGACGGCCACGGCCATGCCGGTGCCCACCGAGAAGATCGCCCAGGCCGCGGCGCCCAGGGTGGCGATCCGCACTCGGCTCCTCCGGTCGGCGGCATGGGCGAGCGGGATCTCGAGCAGGATGATCAGGAACGCCGACACCGCGACCAGCGTGAGGATGCCCTCGTTGTCGAGGCCGAAGTAGTCACGGATCTCGGGAAGCAGGATGGCGTACGCGGCGCGGTCGAGCTCGTCGACTGCGTTCAGGCCGAACAGGACGCCGAGGGGAAAGAACGCAGCGCCGCCGGTGATGGCGTCGGGTCGCCACTCGTCACGCAGCGCCGCGATCTTTGCCTTCACCGGCGGCAACCTAGGTCATCCTGGCTGGCCGTGATGCCGGTCTCGGTTCAGGGTGCGGTGCGTACGATCGAGGCGACGCCGTGCTCGCCGCCGGCGGCGTTCTCGCTGCCGCTCGTCGTGAGGATTCCTCCGCACGAGTTGATCGACAGGATCGACCCGACCGAGTTGATCGACAGGATCGAGCCGGCCGAGTTGAGCGACAGGATCGACCCCGCCGAGAACGCCGACAGCATCGAACCGACCGAGAACGCAGATCCGACCGAGAATGCCGATCCGACCGACAGGATCGAACGGATCGACCGGCGAGATCGGATGCTCGTCTCGAAACGGTCGGGGTGCCGGAGCCAAGCGGACGCATGTCGCCACGTGGGTCGGGTTCGCGCCTGTTCGGGGAGCGCCTCGAGCGTGGCGAGGACCGTGGCTGCGTCGAACCGGGGCTCCATGGCGCCGACCCTATTGGTTCCGAACGAGCGCATTCGTCCTGCCAGTACGTTCGGCCGGCATGGACGAACCCGTGTTGATCGAGACCGATCCGGCCCCTGGGGTCCGGCAACTGACGCTGAATCGGCCCGAGCGGCTGAACGCCATGACCCACGACCTGATCGCGGCGCTCCACGACGCCCTCGACCGGGTCGACGCCGAGCTCGACGTGCGGGCGGTGGTCCTCACCGGCGCGGGCCGCGGCTTCTGTGCCGGCCTCGACCTCAACGGGTTCGGGCGGGTGCCGGGCACCGAGGGCGTCGGCCGACCTCAACTGGGCATGGCCACCCAGCAGGTCATCGCCGATCTGGTTCCGCACTTCCGCTCGGTTCGTCAACCGATCATCGCCGCGGTCAACGGGGCCGCGACCGGTGGCGGCTTCGCCCTCGCGCTCGCATCCGACGTGAGGGTGTGCAGCCGGTCGGCGACGTTCGGCACGGCCTTCGTTCGGCTCGGCCTCAGCGGCTGCGACATCGGAGTTTCGTGGTTGCTCCCCAGGCTCATCGGCGCATCGCGAGCCTGGGAGCTGATGCTCACCGGCCGCGTGTTCGACGCCGTCGAAGCCGACGATCTGGGCCTGGTGAGCCGGCTGGTCGACGATGACGATCTGTTGCCCGCCGCGCTCGACATCGCAGGGCTGATCGCCGACAACAGCCCGTGGGGTGTCTGGATGACCAAGGAGGTGATGTGGTCGAACCTCGAGGTCGGCTCGCTTCGGGCCGGGATCGACATGGAGAATCGCACCCAGGTGCTCTCGTCGATGACCGAAGACTGCCGGGCAGCGATGGGGGGCTTCCTCTCGGGCGAGCGGCCCGACTACCAGAACCGCTGATCTCCCCTTGTCCGCCTCGGTCGAAGGTGCGAACATGTGTTCGTGTCCCCTGGCCGACGGGCGTCGATCCTGCACGCCGATCTCGACGCGTTCTACGCCTCGGTCGAGCAGCGCGACGACCCCTCGCTCCGGGGCAAGCCCGTCATCGTCGGCGGCGGGGTGGTGCTCGCGGCCAGCTACGAGGCCCGTCGACGAGGGGTGAAGACCGCGATGCCGGGTGGCGAGGCCCGGCGTCGATGTCCCGAGGCGATCGTGGTCTCGCCACGCATGGAGGCCTACAGCGAAGCCTCCAAGCGGGTGTTCGAGGTGTTCGAGGACACCACCCCGTTCGTCGAGGGCATCTCGATCGACGAGGCGTTCCTCGACGTCGGTGGTCTTCGCCGCATCTCGGGCGAGCCGGTCGAGATCGCCGAGCGGCTGCGGGGTCGCGTGCGGGGCGACATCGGGCTGCCCATCAGCGTCGGCATCGCGCGCACGAAGTTCCTGGCCAAGGTCGCGAGCGGCGTGGCCAAGCCCGATGGCATCCGCTTCGTCGACCCCGAGGCCGAACTCGAGTTCCTCCATCCCCTCACCGTGCGTCGCCTGTGGGGGGTCGGGCCGGTGACCGAGGAGAAGTTGGCCCAGGTCGGCATCACGACCGTCGGGCAGGTGGCCCGCCGATCCGAGCGCGACCTGGTGGCCATCGCCGGGGTGGCCGCCGGCCACAAGCTGCACGCCTTGGCCCACAATCGCGACCCCCGCCGGGTGGAGACTGGGCGGCGGCGCAAGTCGATCGGCTCGCAGCGGGCCATCGGACGGGGGAGCTGGACCCCGGCCGACATCGACCGCACCCTGGTCGGCATCGTCGATCGCGTCACCCGTCGCATGCGCAAGGCCGGTCGGGCCGGACGCACCGTCGTCATCCGGCTGCGCTTCGACGACTTCACCCGGATCACCCGCTCGCGCACCCTCCCCGAGCTCACCGATGCCACCGGTCCGGTCCTGGCCGCCTGTCGCGAGCTCGTCGAGAGCGTCGAGGATCAGATCGCCCAGAAGGGCCTGACGCTCATCGGCCTCTCGGTGGCCAACCTCGACGACGACTCGGTGCAGCTCGAGCTGCCCTTCGGGTCGGGCGACCGGCGGGCGCTCGACGTGGCCACCGATGCCATCCGCGAGCGCTTCGGCACCGACGCCATCGGACGGGCCCTGCTCTTGGGAAGCACCGATGACGACCGCAGTGTCCCGATGCTCCCCGACTGACCTTCAGGCGGTGTCGGTGTCGGTGTCGGTGTCGGTGTTGGTGTCGGTGTCGGTGTCGGTGTCGGTGTCGGTGCCGAGGCCGAGGCCGGGCACGAAGCGGCCGGTCCGTCGCGCGTAGTCGGCGTAGCCGTCGAAGCGCTCGACCAGCAGCTTCTCCTCGAAGCGGGCCTTGGTCGCCAGGACCGCGACGAGCGCCACGAGCGCAGCGACCTGGAGCCAGGATCCCGACGTCAGCGCGATGGCGGCCGCGAGCGCGAGCACGCCGCTGTAGATCGGGTGCCGCGCGAACCGGTAGGGGCCCGTCGTGCGCAGTGCGGCCCGGTCGGGCGGCGCAGGGTGGACGCTGGCGGCCAGCCCGAGCCGAGCGATGCCGATCACGATGAGCGCCCCGCCTGCGATCCGCCCGATGGTGCCGAGGGTCCGAACCCATCCGTCGACCGTCCAGTCGTCTCCACTTGGCCCGAAGACGAGGACGCCGAGCAGGAGCGCTTGTGCACCGACGAAGAGCCAGCCGCGCGCCGTGTCGTTCATGGTGCAGTCGTCGCAGGAGGCCGGCGCTTCACCAGCGGTCTGCGAGGCCGATCATCAGCTCGCGGATCTCCAGCGCGCACGCGACGTAGGCGTCGACTTCCTGGCCGCCCGGGTCGACGACCTCCTCCCACGCCTCGACCTCGATCGATCGGGGGCCGAGATCGCGCACTCGCTGGTGCAGCGGGCGATCGCCACCTTCGAGGTCGCGGTGGAGACGCTTCAGTGTGATGGTGTGGTCGGCCATCGTCGGATGCTCACGCCGGACCCACCCCACGTGCTCGGGAGCCAGGGCAACGACCGCGTCCGCCGCCACCAGGTCGTCGTGGCGCGTCTGTGCACTGCGGTGCGACGGCACGTCGAGGTCGATGGCCTCGAACACGGCCCGCGTGCGGGCCGACGGCGGGCAGCCTTCGATCACGAGTGTCCCGCTGCTGACCGGCTCGAGATCGGGGCGATGGTGGGCCAGCAGGCCGGCTGCGAGCACCGAACGCGTCGCGTTGCCGGTACAGACGAACAGCACGCGAGCCATTCGGGCAGTTTCTCACGGTCGGTGGGCCCGACCTCGGGTCGAGTGCGTACGGCCGGCGGGCCGTACCCACAGGGTCACTCCGGGATGTTCCAGTAGTCGCGCTGTGCGGCGACCTTGCCGCCGCGACGTTCGCCGACCGACGATCCCCGCACGCCCATCGGCTGCATGACCCACTCGGCAGCGAATCGCTCGCCGTGCTCGACGAAGCTCACGAGTTCGAATCGCGCGTCGGGTTCGTTGGCGAAGGACCCGCGCACGAACCGTCCGAACGCCTCGCGCCCGGAGGCCTGCTGACCGAGGGCCACGTCTTCGTGGGTGATGTCGTCGGTGACGCTGGCCATGATCGCGTCGAGATCGTGGCGGGCCCACGCGTCGAGATAGTCGGCGAACCACATCGCTGTCGACCGTAGCGACCGGATTCAGTCCGGCGTGGTGCAGCAGGACGAGTCACCCGGGAGCGTGAGGCACGGCGCCTCGACGCCGTCGACGTGGGCGATCTCGGTGAGGAGGAGACCGACGACGTCGAGATCGTGATGGGTGGGCAGGTCGAGGTGGAGCACGTCCTCGGCCAGACCGTGGCCGCGACGGCGAATCGTCACCTCGGTGATGTCGGCGCCGAGCGCTCCGATGCGTGACGCCACAGCGCCGAGCGCGCCCGGTCGGTCGGGCAGTCGGAGCGTCAGCACGACGTGCTCACGCGGCGGGTAGGACATGCACGAATGATTCCGCTGGTCTGGGTCGCGAGTCGGTCGTGTCCGTGAACACTTCGTGAATCGGGAAGCGATGGGATGCGTCGACGCCGAGTTCGGCCGCCTCGCATCCCGGGGTGACTCGTCGGCCTACCATGCGCCGCTCAGGTCGCCCGGCGAGCGGGCACCGACGAAGGGAGACAATCGTGCAGATCGACGGGAAGACCGCCGCTGTGGTGGGCGGCGCATCGGGTATGGCCAGGAGCGCGGCCGAGATGCTGGCCGACCGTGGGGCCACGATCGCGATCTGCGACCTCGAGTCCTCCGACGGCGTCGCGGTCGCCGACTCGATCGGGCGCGGGGCGACGTTCCACCCGATCGACGTGATGAAGTTCGACGAGGTCGAGGGGGTGCTCGACGCCGTGGCCGAGGCTCACGGCGGCATCCACATCTCGATCAACACCGCCGGTGGCGGGGTGGCGCGGCGCACGCTCGGCAAGGACGGCCCGCACCCGCTCGACGAATTCCGATTCACCATCGACCTGAACCTCATCGGCACCTTCAACGTCAGCCGTCTGGTGGCCGTGCACATGGCGAGCAACGAACCGGACGACGAGGCCGACGAGCGAGGAGTGATCATCAACACGGCGAGCATCGCGGCCTTCGAGGGCCAGATCGGTCAGGTCGCCTACACGGCGGCCAAGGCGGGCATCGCCGGAATGACCCTCACCATGGCGCGCGATCTGGGGAGCCTCGGCATCCGGGTCAACACCGTCGCGCCGAGCCTGTTCGCCACCGGGCTCACCTCGGGGATCCCGGACGAGTACGCCGATCAGCTGACCAAGGACGCAGCGTTCCCGAAGCGGATGGGTCGGCCCGAGGAGTACGGGAAGCTGGCGGTGGCAATCGTCGAGAACCCGATGCTCAACGGCGGCACCATCCGGCTCGACGCCGGCCAGCGCTTCGCACCGAAGTAAGGGCTCAGCGTTCGACGCGTGCGTGTTCGAACACGAGCGCGACCAGGATCACCACGTCGACGATCAGGATCGCCACCACTCCCTGGAGCGAGGCGGTGACGACCAGGACCAGGGCGACGGCGGCCCCGGCGAGCAGTCGTTCGCGTGCGACCACGCGGTAGGCCCGCCAGATCGCGATGGCCACCGAGACCGTCGACAGCCCGAGTCCGGCGATGAACATCAGCCGGAACTCTTCGGGAATCACGTCGCCCGGATGCAGGGCGATCTCCTCGAGCGCCGCGGCAGCCAGGATGATCCCCGCCACGATGCCGGCGTGGGCTCCCGTGTACACGTCGCGGACGTACCGGCCACGATCCTGCGGCTCGGTGAGTTGCTCGGCCCGATGTTCGAGCGCCGGACCCACGCGGTCGAAGTAGGCCCACCAGAGGAGGCAGGCGAAGACGGCGGCGCCGACCAGGGCGGCGGCCACCTTGGCCGGAATGCCCTCACCCGCTTCGAGGGCATCGATCACGGGCAGTCCGACGGCCACGATGATCTCGCCCAGCGCGACGATGATGATGAGGCCGTGTCGCTCGGCCATGTGGCCGGTCCGGATGATCCACTCGCCCCGACCCGCCACCCCCATGGCGATCAGGACGAACCCGAGTGTGCCGAGCCAGCACCAGATGCGCGGCTGGCCGTCCAGCATGGCGCCGACGGCGAGCAGCACCATGCCGGCCGCATTGATGCCGTTCCAGGTGTTGGCCGACCGGAGCACGGCTCCGCCTCGTTCGAGGGCGAGCGTGTTGGCTGCGAACCCGATCAACATGATGCCGATGACCGACCCGGCGAAGAGCGGTCCGCCGGCGTCGAAGGCGGTCGAGACCGAGGCAGCCAGCGGGACACTCGTCGCGGTCGCGATGAGGAACAGGATCCGCACCCGCCGGTTGTTGCCGGAGACCGCGTTGGCGGTCCAGGTCACCTGTGACCAGGGAAGCCAGATCAGCCCGAACAGCAGGGCTGCCTTGCCGGCGCCCGACCACGTCGGATCGTGCACGAGGAAGGCGACGATCTGGGCGTACGCGAACACGTAGGCCAGATCGAAGAACAGCTCCACCGGATCGGCGGTGAAGTCCTCGGTGAGGTCGGGAAGTGGGATGCCCTTCATCCCGCGGGAGCGTAGGATGTTCCATGGTCGATGACATCCGGTCGGCGGGTTCGGAGCAGCACTGGGACCGATTCGGCGAGGCGTGGACCGCGCTGCTGACCTATCGCTATCTCGGCAAGGTCTCGCCGGGGGTCGACGCCGGCGTGGAGGTCGAGTCGATGCCACTCCGACACGACATGCGCAATCCGTCGGGTGGGGTGATGGCGGCGCCGATGGTCATCGCCGCACCCGAGCCCTACTGGCTCGACGACGAGTGCGTCCCTGCTCCGGTCGTCATGTCGTACGAGATCCTCGACCCCGCGCTCGGCGTCTCGAGGGTCGATGTCCAGCGCGAGGTCGTCCACCTCGGTCGAACGATGGGGTTCAGCCGGTCGAGGGTGGTCGATGCGGCCGACCACGACCGGGTCATCGCTGTCTCGTCCGGAACCGGCGTGAGCCTCGGCGACGTCCCTGGCGGGTTCGAGCCCGTCGACAATCCGCCACTTCCGGTCGAGGACTCGCCCGACCTGCCGCCGCTCTCGACGGTGTTCGCGGTCGAGCGAGGCGCCGACGGGGCGTTCCGGCTTCCCGAACTGACGCCCGAGCACGCCTCGCCGCACGCGGCGCTGCACATCGGCCCGCTCAACGTCGCTCTCGAGACGGCGGCCAACGACGCCATCACCGCCGTGCTCGGTGATGACTTCCAGATCGAGACGTGGACGGTGATGATGGTGCGCCCCGGCGTCGTCGGCCCGTTCCGAGCGGTGGCCGAGGTCGAGTCGAGCGGCACCGAACGGCTGGCGGTCCGAGCGACCCTCCACGACGAGGGCAAGGACGATCGGGTCATCGCCACCGCGGTCGCGGTGTATCGGCGAGCCGGCTGAGGCGACGTGGGCGGACGACTCATCCTGCTGTGCGGGCTTCCGGGCTCGGGCAAGACCACCCTGGCGAGCGAGCTCGAGGCCGACCTCGGAGCGATCCGCTTCTGCCCGGACGAGTGGATGCAGGCGCTCGAGGTGAGCTTGTGGGAGGAGGACGGATTCCGGTTCCGGCTCGAACAGCTCCAGTGGGTGGTGGCCCAACAGCTGCTCGGCCACGGGCTGACCGTCGTCATCGAGTGGGGAGTCTGGGCGAGAGAGGAGCGTGATGCGCTGCGCGTACGTGCCCACGAGCTCGGCGCCGCCGTCGAACTGCGCTACCTCGATGTCCCGCTCGACGAGCTCTGGCGTCGCATCGAGATCCGCAACGCCGAGCCCATGTGGCGCAACCACCCGATGATGCGAGTGCACCTCGACTACTGGGCCGGGCTCATCGAGCCCCCGGGCGCCGGCGAGCTCGCGTTGTACGACCCGCCGACCTGACCTCGCTCCGAATCTCGGCTCCGACCCGCGATGTAGAGTCCGAGAGATGTGCTCCTCTTGTGTGACCGCAGCCGAGGCGACCCTGATGCAGTCGATGGTCGGGGTCGCGATCGTCCGTGCCGCCGGCCGCCGGCTCCATGACCGACTACGTGGTCGCTCGGCCCTCGAGCGCCGCCTCGCCGACCACGAAGCGACGGTGGCCTACCTCGACTCGATCGGCCTCGACGGCGATGCACTCGTGGGCGCGCCGCCGGCCGTGCCCGCCCGGTTGGTGACCGAGGTCGCTCGGCTCGACGCCGACCGACGCAAGTCCGCCGTCGCCACCTGAGTGCCCGCTGAGCCCGGCGCCGGCGACGGCCCGGCCCGTCCGCCGGCCCCCAACGAGGGGACCGTCTCGGTCACGGCGCAAGTCGCAGCGGTCGCCCTGCTCGTCGTGCTCGGCTACTTCTTCAAGAGCTACTTCCTGAACTGGTTCGTCGGCCCGCTGTTCGTGCTCCTGGTGCTGGTGGTCGTCCCCCGGACGTTCCATTGGGCCCGAGCCCGGTTCTTCGGAGCCCCGGCTCGATGAGTTGGGCCGCCCACGAGTTCGAGAACTACTTCCTCCAGAAGCACACCGGGCTGAAGGTGTCGTTCCTGGCCATCGTGCTCGGCGCCCTGGCGCCCGATCTGTTCACCAAGTCGTTCGTCTATGCGGCCACCAACCCGGCGGCGTTCCACCGCGGGTGGCCCGGGGTCGGCCCCACCCACTCGTTGTTGTTCGGCGTGCTGTTCGCGACGATCGTGCTGGCGGTCACCCGGAGCCGGAGTTGGGCGCTCGGCATCCTGATCGGGCAGTGGGCCCACGTCCTCACCGACTTCGCCGACACGGCCGGCACCATGCCGTTCTTCCCGTTCTCGACCGAGCCGGTGACCGTGAGCATGTGGCAGCACGCCGCGTCGCAGGGCCGCTACGGCGACGCCGCGGCCTACTACAGCAGTCTCGGTGGAGTCTGGGACTTCTTCTGGTTCGTCCTGCTCGTGGCCTTCGCCTGGCGGACGCTGCGCCGGAGCTACTTCCGGACCACCGTCATCCCCGCCGACCCGCGGGTGTGGGGCTGGATCGGCCGGACCTTCCGGCTCCAGGAGCCAGGCCTGTTGCTGGTGTACCGAGGCTTCCTCTTCTACGGGCTCGCCCGGATGACGTCGTGGTTCCTGTTCGCCCGGTTCGACGCCAAGACGCCGTTCCAGCCCGTCTGGGGTGGCCCGGACTACGTGAACGGGGTCGATCTGTCCGACGCCGGCTGGCAGGAGGTGCTCGTCCGCACCACCATCGGCGGTGTGCTGTTCTTCGCCTTCCTGTGGTTGTGCTGGAGGGTGTTCATCCGAAGGCTCTGGGAGCGTGGTTACGATCCGCCCGGTGTCGAGCGTGGGACGGGATGGAGCGCCGCCTTCGGCGAATGACCCGCCCGTGAGTTCGTGGCGGCGCGTGATCCCCTCGGTCGCCGTGGCCGCCGGCGTGCTGCTCGTGACGGCCGCGGCGGCGTCACGCGGGGTCGCCGGTTGGGAGATCACGGGGTCCGCGGACATCGCCGGTTGGGACGGTGTCACCGGGAGCCTCGAGGTCCTGATGCAGTCGGGCACCAGGGGAGCGGTCGTGCTCGCGGTCGCGCTTGCCGCCGTCTTGCGCGCCCGCCTGACTGCCTGGTCGATCGGCATCGCCGGCGCGGGGGCCTGGATCAGCGCCGAACTGGGCAAGGAGGTGGTCGGCCGGCCACGACCCATTGCCGGTGAGTTCGAGGGGTTCGGCTATCCGTCGACCCACACCGCCATCGCCACGGCCATCGCGGTCGCGGTGGTGTGGCGATACCCGCGGCGCGCGTGGCCGATCCTCGTTCTTCCGATCGCCACGGCCGTCGCTCGCGTCCACCTCGGCGCCCACTGGCCCCTCGACGTCGTGGGTGGCGCCGCCATCGGGGTGATCGCCGCCGGCGTCGCGACCGCGGTGGTCGACCGCACCGACCCTCGGCCATCGGGCATTCCGGTGGTGGCCGCGGTCGGCTCGGCCAGCGGCCGCCGCTCGGCGTCGACCATCCGCGTGGCGACGTTCAACATCCGCAACGGACGTGCGTTCAACGACGGGCGGCACCTGTGGTGGCTCCGGCGGAGGCTGACGGCCCAGGCGATGCTCGACGTCGACGCCGACGTGATCGGCATCCAGGAGGCGTTTCGCTTCCAGGTCCGCACCCTTGCCCGTGTCCTCCCCGACCACCGCTGGGCCGGGGTCGGTCGAAACGCGAACGGTCGGGGCGAGTTCTGCGCCATCTTCTGGCGAGCCGAGCGGTTCGACCTGGAGTCGACCTCCACCCGCTGGTTCGGCGACCGACCCGACACACCCGGTTCCACGCTCCCCGATGCCCCGTTCCCTCGCGTGGTGACGATGGTCGACCTCCTCGACGCATGGGGAGGCGCCCGACTGCTGGTCGCCAACACCCACCTCGACGCCGCCTCCGTCGAGCGTCGCATTCGATCGGCCGGACAACTCGTCGAGTGGGTCGACCACCTCCGACCGGCGGTCATCGTGGGCGACCTGAACTCGGTGCCGGACAGTCCACCGCTCGATGTGCTCGTCGACGGCGGATGGACTCGTGCCCAGCCGATGCGGTCGACCTCGGGTGCCGAGCCCGCCACCAACCACGACTTCGAGCCGGGGTCGAAGGGAACGGTGATCGATCACATCCTGGTGAGCGCCGACGTCGAGGTCCTCGATGCCGCGGTCTGGCAGAGCATCGATGCCCGACGGCTGCCCTCCGATCACTGGCCGGTGAGCGCCGACGTGAAGGTGTCAGCTCCAGGCGGCGACGATGGCGTCGGTCGTGGTGAGGGTGGCGACCAGGTTCAGTGAGTTGTCGAGGACGTCTTCCGCGTACTGGACCGGCACGCCCGCCACGGCGTCACGGGGGATGACGACCTGGTAGCCCAGGTCGACGGCGCCGAGTGCCATGCCGAGCACGCCGAGGTTGACCGACACACCGGTGGCGATGACCGTCGTGACGCCCAGGTTGCGGAGCACCTGATCGAGCGACGTCGAGGTGAACGGCGTCATGCCGTGCATCCGGGAGATCTCGATGTCGCGCTCGTCGGTGCCGAGCTCGGGCACGAGGTCGGCACCCGGCGTGCCCTCGGCGATCGGGTCGATGTCCTGCTCACGCCTCAGCTTGTCGCTGATGGCGAAGACCTTGCAGTTGACCGAGCCGCCGGCCCCGTCGGCCCGGTTCTTCACCGTGCAGTGCACGACCCGTGCGCCGGCCTCTCGGGCGGAGGTGCACAACGACCCCACCGTGGTGAGCAGGCCCATCTCGCCGACGCGTTCGACCAGTGCAGGGAACATGGCCTCGACGCCGACCACGCCGCGCTCGGAGCTCCATGGTGAGCACGGCGGTGTGCGCGGGGTCGACGAGGGAGCGGAGTCGGTCGTCGCTCATCGCGTTCGATCCTCACACACCCGGTTCTTCGTCATGACAGCTCGTCGACCAGTGGGGTGTAGCGGTCGAGGAACGGGTAGGTCGTGGTCGGGTCGTGCCAGCCGTCGCGGCCCGAGCCGAGCACGACGCGGGTGATGCCGAGATCCCGATAGGACCGCAGCGTGTCGGCGGTCGGGTCGCCGAAGCAGAACAGCGTGACCGGGACGTCGTCCCTGCCGGCTTCGGCGACCTTCTCGCGGAATCGCGTCACCCGGCGCTCGACGTTGCCGAGGGCGACATCCATCGGCGCCCACCCGTCTCCCCAGGCGACGGCGTGTCGGGTGCCGACCGGCCCGCCGGTCCCGCAGACGATCGGCGGGTGGGGCTGTTGCAACGGCTTCGGGAACGACCACGCACCCTCGAAGTCGAACCAGCGGCCGTGGAAGCTCGACGACTCGTCGGTCCAGAGGCTGCGGAGGGCCTCGACGGCCTCGGCGAGGGCGAGGTAGCGCTGCGCCCATGCGATGTCGGGCCGGTGGTCGTGCAGCTCTTCCTCGTTCCAGCCGACCCCGACGCCGAACAGGAAGCGGCCGCCGGACACGTGGTCGATCGAGGCCACGGCCTTGGCGAGGGTGAACAGATCGCGCTCGAGCGGGAGGACGACCCCGGCGGCGACGGTGAGCCGTTCGGTCGCACAGGCGGCCGCGGTGAGACTGACGAACGGATCCATCATCCGCTTGTAGGCCTCGGGCATCTCACCGCCGACGGGGTAGGGGGTCAGGCGCGACGACGGGATGTGCGAGTGCTCGCCGATCCAGAGCGACCCGAACCCCCGCTCCTCGAGCGACCGTGCGAGCTCGCCCGGCGGGGGGTCCTCCGGCGTGTTCATGGTGGTGAACCCGAGTTCCAACGTGCGTCCCTTGCAGCGGCGAACTTGACGAATGTGTCGAGTAGGGTACCGCCCGCCCACACCCTGGGGGAGTCCGACCGATGCAGTTCCTGTACCAGTACCCCGACGTCCGTGGGTCCGAGGGCGACCTGCTCGACGCCGGTCCCGTGGGCGAGGTGGCCATGGCGGTCGAAGCCGCCGGCTGGGACGGGTTCAGCTTCACCGAGCACCCGGCACCGAGCGCGAAGTGGCTCGAGCACGGGGGGCACCAGACCCTCGACCCGTTCGTGGCCCTCGCCCACGCCTCGGCGGTCACGGGGCGGATCCGGCTGCTCACCTATCTCGCCGTCGTCCCGTACCGGAATCCGTTGATGCTGGCGAAGGCGGCCGCCACGCTCGACCGGGTGTCGAACGGACGCTTCACGCTCGGGGTCGGAACCGGCTATCTCAAGTCCGAGTTCTTCGCGGTCGGCGCCGACTTCGCCACCCGCAACGCCCGCTTCGACGAGGCGCTCGACGTGCTGCCGCTGGCCTGGAGCGGCCAACCGTTCAGCTACACCGGCTCCGACTTCGAAGCGCGTGAGGTCGTGTGCCGTCCGGCGTCGGTCCAGCAGCCGATCCCGATCTGGATCGGCGGCAACGCTCAGCTCACCACGCGCCGGGTGGCGGATCGAGCGCAGGGGTGGATGCCGATGACGACCACACCCCAGGTCGCGGCCACGGCCCGTACCCCCCATGTCGGTCTCGGCGACCTCGGCGAGCGCATCGCCCGCGTCCGGAGCGATGCCGGCGAGCGTGGCACCTCGATCGATGTGATGGTCGCCTACGACGACCTCGACGCTGTCGATCCGAGCATCGACGCAGACCGTCACCGCGACGCCTTCGGTCACCTGGCCGACCTCGGGGTGACCTGGATCGCCGTGCACGGCGAGACGGCGTCGACTTCGGCCACCCTGTCGTGGATCAGCGGCTTCGGCGACACCTACACGAAGGGTGGCACCTGATGGCACGCGCCAAGCCGGCGGAGTTCGGCCTCGAACCGACCATGCGCAGTCCGGCCGACGCCCCGGGTCCGCGAGCCAATCGCACCATCGCCAAGATCCTCGACGCCACCCGGTCGGTGTTCCTCACCCGTGGCTACGCGGGCACGACGATCGACGAGATCGCCACCGCGGCCGGCATCTCGCGCGCGAGCTTCTACACGTACTTCCCGACCAAACGCGACGCGCTGCTGGCGCTCGGCGCCGACTCGGCCGAGGCCTCGCAGCGGGTCGTCGAGTCCTTCGGCGCGAGCGACCCCGCGACGTTCGTCGACGCCTACTTCGCCATGCTCGACGAGCACGGCAGCTTCGCCCTGGCCTGGACCCAGGCGGCGCACGAGGACGACGAGATCCGAGAAGCCGGGATGAAGCGGCATCTCGCCATCTGTCGCAGCTTCGGTCGGGCGGTGGGCAAGCTGCGGGGCAGCCCGCTGGCCGATCCGACGGCCTTCGGCCTCGCGTTCTTCTCGCTGTGTGAGCGCAGTTGGAGCTACGGCCACCTCTACGAAGGCGCCGTCGACACCAACTCGGTCAAGGCCGAGGTCACCGCCGTCCTCACCGCCGTTCTCCACCCCACCTGACCACCTCCACCCACCCGGATCCTTGTCCGCCCTGGACCACCGTTTGGTCCATGGCGGACAAGGATCGGGGGATTGTGGGCGGGTGGCCGGGGTTAGGGTGGCCGCTCACTTCTGCGAGAGGGGATCGACGTGACCGAGGCCTGGATCATCGACGGCGTGCGCTCGCCGCGCGGCAAGGGCAAGTCGAACGGTTCGCTGCACCACCTGCACCCGCAGGAGGTGCTCGGCCAGGTGCTCAACGGACTGCGCGACCAGACCGGCCTCGACACCGCCGATGTCGACGACGTGATCATCGGCAACGGCAACCCGCAGGGCGACCAGAGCGCCTGCATCGGTCGCATGTCGGTGCTGGCCGCGGGCTGGCCGGTCGAGGCACCCGGGGTCACCCTCGACCGATTCTGCGGGTCAGGCCAGCAGGCCGTCACGTTCGCGGCCATGGGCATCCAGGCCGGCCATCAGGACGTGGTCGTCGCCGGCGGCGTCGAATCGATGTCGCGCTGGCCCGTGCCCGATGGCCCGCCCGACTTCACCGTCGGGAACCAGGCGCTGCGCGAGCTCTACCCGCTCGTGCCGCAAGGCATCAGTGCCGACCTGATCGCCACTCGCGAGGGGTTCTCCCGCAGCGACGTCGACGCGTTCGCGCTCACGAGCCAGGAGCGGGCCGCGGTCGCCGTCGAGGAAGGCCGGTTCGAGCGCAGCCTGGTCGCGATCACCAACCCCGACGGCACGGTGGCGCTCGACCACGACGAGTTTCCTCGGCCGGGCACGACACTCGAGGGACTGGGCAAGCTCGACCCGTCGTTCGGGAAGATGGGTGCGCACGTCTTCGAGGGCTTCGACGCCAGCTTCGACGACATGTGCCGGCAGGTGTACCCCGAGGTCGAAGCGGTCGATCACGTGCACCATGCCGGAAACTCGTCCGGCGTCGTCGACGGTGCGGCGGCGCTCCTGCTCACGTCCCCCGACTATGCGCGGGCCCACGGTCTCACCCCTCGGGCCCGGGTCGTGATGAGTGCCGTCGCCGGTGCCGAGCCGGTGATCATGCTCACCGCCCCCGGTCCGGCCAGCCAGAAGTGTCTCGACCGCGCGGGCATGACCGTCGACGACATCGACCTGTGGGAGATCAACGAGGCCTTCGCCGCCATTCCCATGAAGACCATCCGCGACCTCGACCTCGATCCCGCCAAGGTGAACGTCAACGGCGGGGCGATCGCCCTCGGTCACCCGATCGGCGCCACGGGCGGCATCCTCATCCAGACGGTCCTCGACGAGCTCGAGCGCCAGGACGGGACGGTCGGACTCATCACCATGTGCACTGGCGGCGGCATGGGTACGGCAACGATCATCGAACGCGTCTGAGCTGGTGACCCTCGTCATCAGCGAGGAGTCGATGGACCGGCTGCCCGACCACGCCCGGGTCTCGATCGCGTTCGAGGTGTGGGGCCGCTTCGATGTGCAGACGGGGGCGGTCGAGCCGGTCGACGAGCCATGGACGAAGGACTACGACTCGCTCGACGCCGCCGGACCGGACGGCTGGCCCGAGCGCTTCGACCTCTCGAACTGGGGGCTGCTCGCCGCTCACCGCGGCGACGAGCGGATCGGGGGTGCGGTGGTCACGCGGGACACGCCCAACATGTGGATGCTGGAGGGCCGAACCGACCTCGCGTTCCTTCTGGACCTGCGGGTCGACCAGGCGCACCGGGGCTCGGGTGTGGGACCGGCACTGATCGAAGCCGTCGAGGCGTGGGCGATCACGAGAGGATGCACCGAGCTCAAGGTCGAGACCCAGGACATCAACGCCAGCGCCTGCCGCTTCTACGCAGCCATGGGGATGACCGGCGCCGAGGAGGACCCGGACGCGTATCCCGACCTGCCCGACGAGACCCAGGTCATCTGGCGCAAGCAGCTCCGGCCGGAGCCCGGCTGACTCATCGCTCGCTGCCGCGGCCGGCAGTTCACCGCTCGGGCACTCGGTGCCAGCTACCGTCGTTCCGTGACTCACACCGAACCGGGGGTGGCGCCGCCAGCGGGGTATCCGGCGCCGGGCGAGCAACCGCCACGGTCGACTCCCCCCTCGCCGGGCGAACCACCCGAGGCGAAGAACGACTGGCTCGAGGTCTTCGCGGCAACGTTGCTGGGGCTGGCCGCCATCGCCATCGCATGGAGCGCCTACCAGTCGAGCCTGTGGGGAGGAAAGCAGGACGCTGCGCTCACCGAATCGGTCCGGGAGAACAACGTCGCGACCGATCTGTTCCAGACCGCGGACCGCATCAGGACCTTCGACCAGACCCTCTTCCTCGAACTGCTGTCCTCCGGGGTCTGCGAGGAAGGGACCGAGGACGCCGACTTCGTCTGTGAACAGATCTTCGCCAACGTGTCCCCCGAGGGAGTCATCGCCATCGACGAGTGGTTCGACAACGACGAGCTGGCACCGTTCGACTCAGAGGCCTACAACGACGCGATCTACGCTCCCGGTCTCGAGGCCGACGAGAGCTCCGATGCGTTCTTCGCCGATGCGACGGCCGCGAACGAGAACGGCGACGACTACGAGCTCGCCTCCACACTGCTCGCCACGGTGCTCTTCTTCGCCGGCATCTCGGTGGTCATCGTCTGGCCGCTGATCCGCAAGCTTCTGCTCGGTGCCGGCGCGGTGCTCCTCGTCGGCTCCGGAGTGTTCCTCGCCACGCTTCCGCTCGCCTGACCGCGAGTCGTCACACGTCGAGGCCGTGGTGCGGTGCGCGCACCGGTGCCTGAGTTGCCACGGCGACCGTGGTGGTGACCAACTCGGTGCAGTTCGGCGCGGCGCACTCGCAGACGAAGCTGTGGGTGACACCCTCCGGATCACCCGTCGCCCACGGGCGGGCGTGAAAGCCGCGGATCTGCTCGGCCACCGCTTCGTTCATCTCGCGCAGCATCAGCTGCCGTCCGGGTTCGTCGACGGCCCCCGACCCGGACCTGATCGCGTCGCCGAACCGTGTCCCGACGAGGCCGGTCATCTCGTCGAGCGACCTCGTGCCGTCGACGACCTCGACCGCGACGCCGTGGTCGGCTGCCTCGGTTGCGATCAGCTCGCGGAGCGAGCGGTAGAGGCAGGCGTGCCCGTCCGGCGTTCGCCGAGCGCTGAGCTGCCGTTGCTGGAACTCCTCGGTCGGGAGCAGCCAGACCGCCTGCGAGCTCGGCACCGCGCCTGCGGTCACGATGGAGGGATGGATCGGTGTTCCCTCGGCGATGACCCAGGGGGTGGTCGGAAGCGACTCCAGGTCATCGAGCACCATCGACGCCCGCTCGGCATGGAGCGACATCGCCACGAGGTCGTCGGTCGGCTGTTCCCACCGCTCGGTCGGGGACAGGTCCTCGAACCGTCGAGCGGCAAGCGAGCCTGCCGCGAGGGCGCGGTCGCGATGCACCCAGGTGCGCGTGTCGGCCGAGTAGAGGCGCAGGCCGTGGCGCCGGGCGAGCCGGGTGGCGATCGACGACTTGCCGGCCCCGGGCGGGCCGCCGATCACGAGGACGTGGTGCACGCAGCGCCGACGGTGTTCAGCCGACCGTGAACGGCGAGCCGTCGAGCGAGCGCATCTCGATGCCCATCTCCTGGAGAAGCGACTGGCTGTAGGCGACCCGTCCGGTGATGCCGCCCGGGTCGGGCGCGGTCAGCTCGAGCGCGGCCTGGGCGATGCACTCCTCGGGCTCGGTGCGGAATCCCTCGGTGAGGTCGTGGCCGGCGGCGCCGGGCGTGACGACGTTGTCCCACGGTGCCAGTGCATTGCACGTGATGTGGTCGCTGTGGAGCTCGGCGGCCATGCCGACGGTCAGCCGGTCCAGGGCGGCCTTGCAGAGGCCGTAGACCGACGACCCGAACTCGGCGTAGAACGCCTCGTAGGGCGGGCCGACCGGCTTCACCGCAGCACGAGAAGTGATGTTGAGGATCGACCCTCCACCGGCTTCGCGCATGCCGGGAATCACCCGCTGCGCGAGATCGATCGACGCCCAGACCTGGACGTCCACCATCAGGCGGAAGCGTTTCTCGGGGAACTGGTCGATCGGGAGGAAGAACGTGACGGCCGCGTTGTTCACGAGGATGTCGATCGGACCGAGCGACGAGCTGACCTCGTCGACCAGGGACGCGCGACTGTCGCCTTCGGAGAGGTCGGACTGGAACGGAGCGGCGGTGCCGCCGGCCGCCTCGATGGCGGCGACGGTGTCGCGCAGCGTGCCCTCGTAGCGCGGATCGGGGTCGAGGGTGCGGGCTGCGCACGCGACCTTGGCGCCCTCCGAACCGAGCCTGCGGGCGATGGCTGCGCCGATGCCGCGGCTCGCGCCGGTGACCAGCGCCACCTTGCCGTCGCAGCGTTTCCCGTCGATCTGTTCCTGCATCTGCCGGACCGTATCGGCAACTTGACACATGCGTCGAGTACGGTCCGCGGCCATGCCGTCCCCGGAAGCAGCGACCCGTCCGGCCCGTCGATTCCTCCACACCTGCTACTGCTGCGAGTCGATCGAGCCGGTCGCCGAATACCTGGCGGGCGCACTCGCGCTCGACCTCAAGATGCAGACTCCCATGGAGCCGTCCGACGGCGATCTGCTCGGCATGGATCAGACCATCGTCAGCGCCGCCGCATTCGTCTACGACCACCGAGGCCCACGGACGAGCCCGTCGATCGAGATCCAGGCGTGGGACACGCCGCCGGTCGTGGGCGAGCCGCTGCGCGATCCGACGGCGGTCGGCATGCAGTCGATCGGCTACGCGGTCGCGGCCATCGGTCCCGCCGTCGCCGGTCTGAAGGCGGCGGGGTGTGTCGAGGTGGCCCGAGGCGTCGATCCGTTCGGTGTCGCATCGATGACCCTGCTCGACCCGTGGGGGGTGCAGACCGACGTGGCCGTCGACCCCGAGGTCCCCGAGGGCAAGACCCGCATGCGCCACCTGCGCATCACCGTCTCGGACCTCGACGTCTCGTTGCCCTGGTACCACCGCCTCGGATTCGACGAGATCGGGCGGGCGTCGATCACCGACGGCGGGTTCGTGGGTCTCGGGGGCGAGGTCACCGGGACGGCGGTCCGGCTGAGGCTCCCCGACGAACCGTTCGAGGTCGTCCTGATCCAGTGGACGCGACCTCCGTCGCACGGAAAGGCGCCGGCCGACCCGAACCATGCGGGGCTGTACCGGACGGCCGTGGGAGTCGACGACACCCGCGCCAGCTACGACGAGCTCCGTTCCGAGGGGATCGCCTTCGACCGGGCGCCCGAGTTGGTCGAGCTCAACGGCACGCCGGTCCCCGACATGTGGATCTGCTTCCTGTCCGATCCAGACGGTGTCCCCTTCGAGTTCGTCCAGCGCCCCCGCGACGCCTTCCGCTGAGGACGAACCCCGGCACCACAGATGCGCAACCGCGGGTGCGGGGTGGTTGTGCGTCGGCGGTCAGGGTCTGAACAGGGATCGCTTCGCGTGGCCGTCGATGTCGACGCGACGTGAGGCGAAGCGCCACACGCCGTCGACCCGCCGATAGTCGTCGACGTAGCGACCCCAGTGGTCGAGGCCGACCGGGGTGAGCACCTGGAAGTAGCACCGACCGGTGGCGGTCGTCTCGTCGACCAGGTCGACCTGGTGGGTCGCCGTGAAGTGCCGGACGTGGGCGGGACGGCTGCGCCCCGAGTTCACCCGGGTCTCGGCGCTGGTGAAGATGCTTCGGATGGCGTCGTGTCCGGCGTGGGTCGTGCCGTCGATCACCATCACGGCGTCGTCGGTGAACAGCTCCATCACCCGATCGAACCGGGCAGAGTCGCCGGCGGTGTTGTAGCGGGCCACCAGATCCGCGATCGCCACCCGGGCCTCGACTTCCCACCGCTCCATCGGATCAGTCTGGTCGGCTGGTTGACGGTTTCGTCGGGTGGGGGCCATACTTGACGAGTTCGTCAAGTTCACGCGACGGGAGTCGACCCATGACCATGCTCGAAGAGAAGCCGGCGGCCACGAAGCTCGACTACGGCATCTATGACGCCGACGAGCACTACTACGAGACCGCGGACGCGCTCACCCGTCACCTCGACCCGAAGTTCAGGAGCGCGATCAAGTGGATCGACGTCAGCGGCCGCAAGACGCTGCTCGTCAACCAGAAGCTCCTCACCGTGGTTCCCAACCCGACCTACGACCCAGTGGGTGCTCCGGGCTCGCTCGAGATGTACTTCCGGGCCGAGAACACCGAGGGTGTCGCGATTCGCGACATCGTCGAGATGCAGCCCATCCAGCCCGCCTACTTCGAGCGCACCGCGCGGATCGCTGCGATGGACGAGCAGGGCGTCGACTTCGCCTGGCTGATCCCGAGCCTCGGCCTCGGCCTCGAGGAGATGCTGTACGACGACCCCGAGACCCTCTACGCCGTCTTCCGGGCCTACAACGACTGGCTCGACGAGGACTGGGGCCACGACCGCGACGGCCGCATCCAGACCGGCCCGCTGATCAGCCTCGTCGACCCGGCCGAGGCCGAGAAGGACGTCGCCCTCGCCATCGAACGCGGCGCCAAGATCCTGACCTTTCGCCCGGCGCCGGTGGCGACCGCCGGCTTGTTCCGTTCGCCCGGCGATCCGGAGCACGACCGGGTGTGGGCCATGGCGGCCGAGGCTGGGCTCGTCATCGCCATCCACGGTGCCGATTCGGGCTACGGCAAGTACCTCACCGACTGGGGCGAGCGTCCGGGTTTCACCGGCTTGAAGATGTCGCCGCTCGAGGAGGTGCTGTCCATCCACATCGAGCGTCCGATCTTCGACATGATGGCGGCCATGGTGTGTCACGGCGTGTTCGAGCGTCATCCGACGCTCCGGGTGGCGACCCTCGAACTCGGCTCGGCCTGGGTGCGCGAGCTGATGCGCCGGTTCAAGAAGGCCTACGGGAAGACGCCGCAGCTGTTCGCCAGTGACCCCGCCGAGCAGTTCCGCGAGCACGTGTGGGTGGCGCCGTTCTACGAGGACGACATCCGCGACCTGCGCGACCTCATCGGCGCCGACCGCATCCTGCTCGGCTCCGACTGGCCCCATCCCGAAGGCCTGGCGACCCCTGCGCACTGGATCGGCGACTTCGCCGCGCTGTCCGACGCCGAGCAGCGCCTCGTGTTCCGCGACAACCTCAAGGAGCTGTCCGGCCGATGACCGACCAGAAGATGTGCGACGGCCGGGTGGCCATCATCACCGGTGCGGGTCGCGGCATCGGGCGCGAGTACGCGCTGATGCTCGCCGAACACGGCGCGAAGGTCGTGATCAACGACGTCGGCGGTTCCCGCGACGGCGAGGGCAGCGATGCCGGTCCTGCCCAGGACGTGGTGGACGAGATCGTCGCCCTCGGCGGCGAAGGCGCCGCCAACACCGACGACATCAGCACGTTCGCCGGTGGTGAGGCGGTCGTCCAACAGGCGATCGACACCTTCGGCGGCCTCGACGTGGTCGTCAACAACGCCGGCATCCTGCGCGACCGCATGTTGTTCTCGATGACCGAACAGGAGTGGGACTCGGTCATCGGTGTCCACCTGAAGGGCACGTTCTGCACCTCGCGGTTCGCCGCCGAGTACTGGCGGGGTCGGGCCAAGGACGGCGAGGTCAACGACGCTCGCATCATCAACACCACGTCGGTGGCCGGGCTCTACGCGAACCCGGGCCAGACCAACTACAGCGCCGCCAAGGCCGGAATCGCGGCCTTCACCCAGGTCGCAGCCATCGAGCTCAGCCGCTACGGCGTCACGGCCAACGCCGTGGCCCCGGGCGGGCTCACCCGGCTCACCGAAGATCTCGGCCTGCCCGACGAGATGCTGGCGAAGTTCGATCCTCGCTGGGTCGCTCCGGTCGTCACCTGGCTGGCTTCCCCGCAGTCGGCCGACATCACCGGACAGGTGATCGAGTCGTCCGGCCTGCTGCTCGCCATCGCCGAAGGGTGGCGACGCGGCCCGACGACCGAGGACGTCCCCGACGAGCCGGGGGACGTCGATGCCCTCGTGCGCAAGCTGCTGGCCGACGCCAACCCCCGCACCTTCTTCCACGAGATCGCCTGAAGTGGTCGACCTCGACGCCCACCTCGCGGTGGCGCGGGCCTACTGCGACGCGAGCCGTCGGGGCGACCGCGAGGCGTTCTCGGCACTGGCGGCGCCCGACGCCGTCGTGTGGCACAACGCCGATGCGACCGAGGAGCCCCTGGTCAACGCGGCCAAGGCCCTTGCGTGGCTTCATCGTGCCGTGCCCGACATCGCGTGGACCGATCGGGCCCTCACCGCGACGGCCGACGGGTTCGTGTGGCGGGCGGTCCTCACCGGCACCGCACCGGGCGGCTCGTTGCAGGCGCACACCTGTGTCGTGGTCACGCTCACGGACGAGGGACAGGTCCACCGGATCGACGAATACCTCGACCCGGCGCAGACGAGCGTGCTGTCCGCCCGCTCCTGACCTCGACTCGGTAGCCTTGCCCCTTCGGGAGGTCGTGGTCATGAAGATCGGTGTCCGACTACGCAGCGGCACACAGAGCCCGGTCAGCCTGGCGCACGTCGTGCTCGATGCCGAACGGGCCGACCTCGACTTCGTTCACCTCGCCGACGATCCGCGTCTGCCGATCGACGGGGTCAACCACGCCTCCTCGACCTGGCCGTCACTCGGCGCCATCTCGGTGGCGACGCTGTTCGTGCATGTCCAGATCGACGGGATCCCGATCACCGGGCCACTCCACCCCGCAGCGGTCGCCCACCTGGCCACCTCGGCCGGTGCGCTCCTCCGTGGCCGGTTCACCGTGGGGTTCTCCGCCGGTTCGTGCGATGCGGTCACCGGCCGGGCCCGACTGGCTCGGCCGGTCCGCCTCCGTGCCCTGGCCGAGGGAATCGACGTCTTCCGTCGCCTGGCCGCGGGCGAACGGGTCGATCAGCAGGACGGAGGCCTCGTCGTCAACGACTTCCGGCTCCCGGGAGGCCTGGCGAAGGTCCCACCGGTGTCGATCACGGCCACCGAGGAGACCGAGGCCGCGCTGGCCGCCGAGCTCGGCTGCCATCTCGTGGTGCCGCTCGGCGCCGATGTCGCCGGCGTGATCGATGCCTATCGCCGTGCCGGCGGGTCCGGCGATGTCGCCGCCCCGCTGTTGCTCGCCGACCCCGACGAACCGACGTCGCTCGCGACCGCCCGGATCATGCTGACCGACCGGGCCGCACTCGACGACCGCCGATCTCGCGCCGAAGACGCCGATCTCACCGACGCCGACGACGACGTGACGCCCGACTGGGTCGACCCGACCCAACCCGACGAGATGACCTCGGCAGTCAGGGGACTGGCAGAGCTCGGCGTCGTGCGGATCGAGCTCATGTCGCCGTCGCGCGATCCACACCTCGCGATCCGCCAGTGGCGCACGTATCGAGAGTTGATCGACCTTCCCGTGCGCCGCCCCGGCGACGTCGCCGAGCCCCCCGCTCCGATCGACCTGGCCGAACCGGTCGTGGCCCCGCCGCCACCGGAGTCGCAACGCGAGGTTGCGGCAGTGGTGGAGGTGGCTGCGGCACCAGCACCGGCGCCGGCACCCGTTCCGGCACCTGTTGCCACACCCGAGCCCGACCTCGACATCGTCGCCGCCGACGCCAGCGGGACGGCGCCCGAGCCCGAGCCCGAAGCCCAGCCCGAAACCAACGTCGACGAGTCGCCCCAGGAGGCTCCGGTCAAGAGTGGGCTGCGCGATGCCCTCGAGGTGGCACTGGCCGACGACGAGCCGCCGAACGAGACCGTTCTCGAGTTCTCGGACGCGCTCGAGTCCTGACGGCGAGCGGGGTCGGTCGAGGGGCGGCGGTGCCGTAGTCTCGGCGCGGCCATGGCCGCCCCCGACGACCGAACCGCTGTGCTCTGGCTGACCAAGGGTCTGGGCCCGGGCGGCGCCGAGCGCCTGCTGCTCTCCTTCGCCCAACTGGTCGATCACGAGCGGTTCAGGATCCACGCGGCCTACCTCCTGCCGTGGAAGGACCACCTGGTCGCCGACCTCGAGCAACGGCACGTCGAGGTGACGTGTCTCGACGCGCCGAATCCGGTCGATCCGCGCTGGTGGGGCCGGCTCCGATCACTGCTGCGACGGGAGCAGATCCAGGTGATCCACGATCACTCGCCCCTGGTGGCGGCGCAGGCCCGGATGGTGGCCCGGACGGTGCGACCCCGGCCGGCCCTGGTGACCACCGAGCACAACGTGTGGGACTCCCACCGGGGCCCGACGCGGGTCGTGAATCGTCTGTCGATCGCCCGGGACGATCATGTCTTCGCCGTCTCCGACGAGGTCGCGGGATCGATGTCCGGTCATCCCGAAGTCCTGGTCCACGGCGTGGATCTCGACGCCATCGCAGCTCGCCGATCCGAACGTGCGGCCGCCCGGGCCGAACTGGGGCTCGCCGACGACCAGGTCGCGGTGGTCACCGTCGCCAACCTCCGGGCCAACAAGGACTACCCGAACCTCCTCGCGGCCGCGGCACGGGTCGTGGACGGTCGAGGCCAGGTCCGATTCTTCGCCGTGGGGCAAGGACCGCTCGCAACCGATCTCGCCTCCGAGGCCGAAGCCCTGGGCCTGCGCGATCGGTTCACGTTCCTGGGCTACCGCGCCGATCCGATCCGAACGCTGGTGGCTGCCGATGTGTTCGTCCTGGCGAGCCGCTACGAGGGGCTTCCCATCGCCATGCTCGAGGCGATGGCCGTCGGTCTTCCCGTGGTCGCCACGTCGGTCGGTGGCGTGCCGTCGATCATCCGCGACGGGACCGAGGGGCGGCTGGTTCCGGCCGGCGACCCCGAGGCGCTGGCCGCCGAACTGGTCGCCGCGCTCGATCCGGCGGTTCGCTCGTCGTTGGCTGCCGGGGCGAGGTCGCGCGCCGCTGACTACGGCATCGAGCGCGCGGTGCGGCGGCAGGAGGCGGTCTATGCACAGCTCGCCGGCGCCCGATCTGTTTGAGCGTGTGCGGGGCGGGCCTGTTCAGAACAGTTCGAGATCGCCGAGGGTCAGTTCGAGGTCGGACAGCGAAGGCACCCCGGGTCGGGCGAGCGGTCGCCACGTGACCGTGGGACCCTGGCGGGGGAGCGGCACGAGGCCGTGTCGTGGACCGAGGCCGACCCCGATCAGGTAGTCGCCGCAGGTCTTCACGATCGAGCGGAGGGCGCGTGGGTCGAACTCGGTCGAGAGCCACTCGCACAGGGCGACCTCACGGAGTGGGCCGCGGCGTCGCACCCGGATGATGGCGACGCCTCCTCTGACGTCGACCGCCCGGTAGTGCAGCGGTTCGAACGAGTAGCGCCATCGGAGGCCCTCGACGGTGCGGTGGGGGCCGATGCGACCGATTCGGGGTCGGGCCGGGAGGTGTCGGGGATCGAGGTCCGCGAGCGCCTCGGCGGCCGGCGCGCCGATGTCGACCGGCTCGGACCACTTCTCGGCAGCCACCCGGGCCCGCAGCATCCGCACCGCGGTGGCCGGCGTTCTGGGGTGGATCCACAGCGTGGGCCGGCCGACGATCGACCAGCCCATCTTGAGGTAGCCCGGCCGGCTCGAGGCGTTCGGCGTGTTGAACACGGCGTCGACCCCGGCGTCGGTGAGTTCGTCGACGGCCCCGAGTGTGAGTCGTCGGAAGATGCCCTTGCCCTGGTGCGCCGGATCGGTTGCGGTGTCGACGGCCCGGACGACCTCGAGCGCCTCGCCGTCGGCCGCCCGGAACGACCACCGCTGCAGCGTTCGAAAGCCGACGATCTCGCCATCGATCTCGGCCACCCACGCCGGCGAGGGCCCGGCGGGATTCGCGTCGTGCTTCCATGCGAAGAAGTCGCGGTCGCGAGTGTCGGCCTTCCATTGCAGCGATCGGGATGCGAGATCGAGAATCGCGGGTCGGTCGTCGTCGACGCTGCGCCGAACGACGAGATCGGCGACCATCGGAGCGACGCTAGTGCGCCCGGTCGCGGCACTCGTGAAGGCGGGAATCGTTCACCTACAGTTCCCCGCGGACACGACGAGGCAGTGCTCCGACGGACGAGGCGAGGACCCCGAACACCGCAATGGCCAGTGCTCTCCATGTCGTCGCATCGACGGACCGGCGGGGCGCCGAGGTGTTCGCCCACGATCTGGTCGGTGCCCTCGACCGCTTGGGGCGCGATGGCGAGTTGGTCGCCGTTGCGGCCGGCACGTCGACGGCAACCCTTCCCATCCCTGATCTCGGAGGCCTCTCGGTGCCCGGGGTGAGGCGACTCCGGAAGCGCGCTGCCGCCCACGACCACGTGGTCGCGCACGGATCGACGTCGCTTCCGGCCGCTGCGCTCGCCACGGTGGCCGGTCCTCCGTTCGTCTATCGGAGCATCGGTGACCCGCGCTACTGGTCTTCGTCGAGGCTCGCCGCGGCTCGGGTCCGGCCGATGTTCGCCCGCGCTGCGGCCATCGTCGCGCTGTGGCCGGCCGCCGCGGAGGAGTTGAGGGATCGAGGGGTGCGCACCGAGGTGGTGGTGATCCCGAACGCGGTCGACACCGCGTACTTCCGCCCGCCCGAGCCGGCCGAGCGGGCGGCCGCCCGCGCATCCTGGGGGCTCGATGCCGACGCGGAGGTCGTGTTGTACCTCGGCGCGCTCAGTGCCGAGAAGGACCCGGCCACGGCCATGGCGGCCTGTGCCGAGCTGAGCAACGTCCAGCTCCTCGTCGGAGGTGACGGCCCGCTGCGCCGAGAGCTCGAGCGAGACGCCGCCGGCACCGTGAGGTTCGTGGGGTCGGTCGCCGACCCGCGGTCGCTTCTCTGGGCGGTCGACGCCGTGGTGATTCCGAGCAGAACCGAGGGGATCCCGGCGGTTGCCATCGAGGCCGGCGCGTGCGGGATCGGCGTGGTGGCGAGCGACGTCGGTGGGGTGTCCTCGGTGGTACTCGATGGTCGAACTGGACGCCTGGTCCGACCGGGCGACCTCCGAGCGGTTCGGGCGGGTGTCGACGAGGCGTTGCGTGGCGCCTTCGACCCCGACCTCGCCCGGACGCACTGCGTCGAGTCGTTCGATCTCGTCGCCGTGGCCGAGCAGTGGGACGCACTGCTGGGCCCGGACTCGGGTCGCCCCTGAACGTTCTCAGCGCGAGGCGTCGGGACCTCGGGCGACGCGGCGGTAGAGGTCGATCATCCGGTCGGTCACGCGCTCGAGGTCGTGTTCCGATTCGAAGCGCGCTCGGGCCGCGGCCACCCGTCGGCGGGTGGCAGGCGCGTCGTCGAGCGTTCGATCGACCGCCTCGGCCAGCCCGGGCGCATCGCCGGGTGCGACGAGAAGACCACATTCGCCGCCGTCGAGGACCTCGCGGATCGCCCGGATGTCGGAGGCGACGATGGGGACGTCGAGGGCCATGGCCTCGAGGAGCGAACCGCCGAGGCCCTCGTAGATCGAAGGGAAGGCGAACACGTCGGCCGCGCACAGCAGGTCGGGAACGCGGTCGTGGTGACCGATGAACCGCACCCGACCGTCGAGTCCGAGGTCGGCCACCGCCCGGTCGAGTTCATCGGTCGCACTCCCGGTCCGCCCTGCCTGGACGAGCACGGCGTCAGAGGCGGTCATCTCCGCCAAGGCCCGGATCAGATGGACCTGGCCCTTCTGGAACTCCTGGCGACCCACGTTGACGATCACCGGCGTGTCGGGTCCGATGCCGAGTGCCGACCTCGCGGCGGCTCTGCGCTCCTCGGTGGGTTCGCCGAGCCGACGGCGGTCGCGTCCTCGCGGGATCACGGTGATCCGGTCGGCGGGCAGCCGGAGCCGCTCGATCGCCGAGGCCTTCACCGCTTCGGTGATCGCGTGGAAGTGCTGGGTGAGGAATCGGCCAGTGAGGGCATCGGCGGCTTGGGTGAGGCGCAGGCGGGAGCGCCTGATGTTCGGGTCGTCGAGCCGTTCGGGTTCGTAGCTGGTGTTGACGAGGCTGGTGAGCACCGGAGCGAGTCGCGCCGCACCCAGGCGGCCGATCAGGTCGGCCTCGAAGATCGTCGTGTGCACCACATCGGGATCGCCGTCCCTCACGATGCTCCGCACCTCGGCGACCCGGCCTCGCCACCCCGTGGCTTCGAGCACGTGCGGGGTCAGGTGGGACGCACGCACCTCGGCCTCGACTCCTTCGTCGCGCCGGAACAGGCACACGACGTCGACGTCGATCCCGCGTGCGGCGGCGCGAGGGATCAACTCGGCGAGAGAGCGTTCGGCGCCACCGGTGCCCAGCCCGTTGATGACCTGGAGGACCTTCACCGAGGGTTCCGTCCTTCCATGCGACCAGTCTGATCGGTCCGATGGCCTACCGTCGCGCTCATGCATGCGGAGTCTCGCTCGTGGGCCGCGGCGCAGGCGGCATGATCGAGCGCGTGCTCGGTCACGACGTGGTGTTCCGGCCGGCTTCGGCGGTCACCGGCGGCCGGCTTCGTGTGTTGGCCTACCACGGCGTGCCCGATGCCGCGGCCTTCGCTGATCAGGTGCAGCATCTGGTCGACCGCTGGCACCCGGTGTCGGCACACGACGTCATCGAGGCGTCGCAGAGTGGTCCTGCATTGCCTGATCGCTCGGTCTGGGTCACGTTCGACGATGGTCTCTCCTCCACGGTCGGCGACGGTGCGGAGGTGCTCGACCGGTTCGGTGTCGAGGCCACGGTGTTCGTGAATCCCGGGGTCATCGGGCGTTGCCACTGGTGGGACGTCGTCGAAGCCGTCGAGGGAATCGAGGCGGTCCGTGCGGCGAAGGAGGTCGACGATGACGAGCGGCGGGAGGTCCTGGCCCGGGCTGACGCACGGCTCGACTCGGACACACGTCGAACGCTGGAGGCGAACGTCGCCTCGCTCGAGGATCTGCGCCGATGGGTCGCTGCCGGCCACACCATCGGCAACCACACGTGGGACCATCCGTGTCTCGACCGGTGCCACCCCGACGAACAGATGCGTCAGGTGGATGAGGGCTTGCGAGCCTTGACCGACGCCGGGTTGATGGGTCAGCGACTCTTCGCCTACCCGAACGGCAACTGGTCGCCCCTGGTCGACGACCATCTGAGAGCCGAGGGCTACGACCTCGCGCTGTTGTTCGACCATCGTCTCGCTCGGCTGGACGATCCGCTCGCAGTGTCGCGCCTGCGGGTCGACACCGCCGCGTCGCTCGATCGCTTCAAGTCGATCCTGTCGGGGGCCCAGCCGACCCTGCAACATGCACGCGACCGGATCCGAGGGCGCGGTCAGAGCTCGTAGCCCAGCGCGGTCGCGGTCGTGCACCCCGCCCGGACCAGCGCGGCCTGCGCACCGGACGACTCCCGATGCGATCGCGGGGTCTCGACCTTCACCGGCGGATCGTCGAGCGGGACCCCGAGGAAGCCGCTCAGGTCGGTGAGCAGCTGCTCGGGCTCGGTGAACCATCGCTCGTACCGGAGCACGAAGACATTCGGTCGGTCCTGGTGGGCGAGCACCCTTCGATGGATGTGGTCGTACATGAGGACCCGGCGGAGGGCCGGGTCGTCGGTGGCGTCGAGCAGCGCGGCGTTCATCTCGGCGTTGAACGGGACGTCGTAGTCGAGCCCCATCCCGAGGCGTCCGCCCGAGCGTTCGAAGCTCTCGACCACCTCGACCGGATGGCGGACGCACACGACGAACGGGGTGGTCTCGAGGAGGTCGAGGTAGCGCCAGAAGGCAGGGAACTTGACCGCGAGCAGCCCGTCGGGCCCGAGATCGACCTCGGCCGGGCAGGCGCCGTCGCGGCACCACCGCACCGCTCCCGTCGCCCGTAGGTGGTCGAGGTCGAGGCGCCCCCGCTCGAGGCGCCCGGTGGCGATCTCGGCCCGCAGGGATGCGAACAGGGCCGCCGGTGGCATCCGCAGCGCGTCCCAGGGTTCCATCACGGTCAGCGAGGTCGGCTCCTGGCACAGCGCGGCCGAGGCCAGCGCGGTTCCGCTCCGCGGGCAGCCGCAGACGATCACGTTGCCGGCGAGGGGCTCGTCGATGGGTTGGGCCGCCGGGTCGAAGTCGCACGACGCGAGCAACGACCGCCAACGCCGATGGGCGGGCGAGAACTCGGTGAGCAGGCGCTTGAGCTTCATGACGCCCGCTGGTCGAGGATGCGGCGACGCACCGATGGGGGGAGCATCGCGAGGGCGAGCCGGCCCCACGCCCGACCTCGACCCGGCGTCGCCCGCACGGCAGTGAACGCGAACGATCGGCCGCGTCGCCCGTCGCCCTCGATCAGTGCGCCCCTGCTCGCCACCCCGGCATGGTCGGACAGACGCTCGGGGTCACGGGCGAGGATCGATCGGTGGCGGTCGACCAACGCGGCGGCCCCTCGACCGATACGGACCGGGTCGGATCGGATGCCGTCTTGTCGGCTGGCGAAGTAGACGCAATGGGCGCTGGACAGGACCTCGACCCGGGGCTGGGGCGTCGAGTTGAGCAGTCGGATGGCGAACTCGGTGTGTTGGGCGGCGGGCACCGCCTCGTCGAAGCCTCCGACCCGCCAGAACAGGTCGCGCCGAAGGGCATAGGTGCCCCCGTGTCCGAAACAACCGACCTGGCCGTGGAAGGCCGGGCCGAGATCGACGGGTCCGATCGACCGCCGACGGCCGTCGGGCTGCTCTTCGACGAATGCCGACGTCACCACGTCCGCGCCCGAATCGAGCGCGCCGCGGTAGGTGGCGACGAAGTCGTCGAGCATGAGGTCGTCGCTGTCGAGGAACGTGATGAAGTCGGTGTCGATGTTCCTCACGCCGAGGTTGCGTGCGGCGTTGGCGCCGGCGTGCTCCTGCCGCACGTAGACGACGCCCTCGTGGCGCCGAACGATCTCGGAGGTGTCGTCGGTCGACCCGTCGTCGGCCACCACGATCTCGTCGAAGCCCTGGCCGACCACCGACTCGAGGGCTCGCTCGATCAGTGATCCCCGGTTCCACGTCGGGATCACCAGGCCCAGGCTCGGCCGCACGGTGCTCATGCGACCCCGCCGTACGCCGCGAGGGTGCGCTCGATGACGACCCGGTCGGAGAATCGCTCGCGCACCGTCGCCTCGTCGTGGGCCAACTCGAGGCGTGCGCCGGCGTCGAGGTCGCACACCTCGGCGAGGACCCGGTGGAGATCGTCGGCGTCGTGGGGCCGCACGAACCGTCCGCCCTGGCCCTCCTCGATCACCTCGCGGCAGCCGCGGATGTCGGTCAGCACCACCGGCACGCCGCTGGCCGCAGCCTCCATCGGCGTTCGGGGAAAGCCCTCGCGGTGGCTGGCATGCACGAGCACGTCCATGGCGAAGTAGAGCCGTTCGACGTCGTCACGCTCGCCCAGGAACTCGACGCCGGCCGCCGTGGCCCGGTCGACGTCGGAGCGGGTGAGCAGGTCGCCCTTCGACGGCTCGTCGGGTCCGATGACCAGCACGCGCACGTCGTCGCGTTCGGCGAGCAGACGGCGTGCGGCCTCGAACACCTCGGCGTATCCCTTCTCGCGGACGAGCCGGCCGACTGCTCCGATGACGATCTGGTCGTCGGCGATGCCGAGTTCGGCCCGAACCGCGTCCCGTTCGGCTCGGGTCGGACGCCGGAACCGGTCGAGATCGATGCCGTTGCCGAGGTGGACCAGCTTGCTGCGCCGAACGTGCAGTCGGGCCAAGGTCTCGACGTCCTCGCGGCTCTGGACGAGTTCGACGTCGGAGAACGCTGCGGCGAACCGTTCGAGCGCATAGACCGGCAGCTTGCGCTTCCACGAGTCGCTGGGCTGTGCGTACAGGCCGTGTTGGGTGTTGACCACGACGTCGACCCGAGCGAGTCGAGCCGCCACCCGCCCGTAGACCCCGGGCTTGGGGTTGTGCGTGTGCACGATGGCCGGTCGAAGGGACCGGAACAGGCGATAGAGCTCGGTGAACGCCGCGAGGTCTCGGTGGGGTGCCATCGATCGCGTGCTGTGGCGAAGCTCGTGGTGGTGGATGCCCCAGGACTCGAGGACCGGGACGTGGCGTCCGGCCGCCGAGGCCGTGTGCACCTCGAACCCGGCGTCCTGGAAGGCACGGAGCTGCGGACCGAGCAGGAGCTCGAGACTGATGTCGGTCGTCGTGACGTGCAACAACCGACGTGAGTCCACGACCGATGAAGCTACCGGCGGGCCTGCGACGCACCGTTGCTCGGGCCGATGGGGCATCATCATTCCCGTGGCCACCGGACTTCGCGAGTATGTCAAACGCGGCGCAGCTGCTGCCGACCGCGTGCGGCCTCGTTCGGGCATCCCGATCCTGATCTACCACCGCGTCGGTCGACGGACCTCGGTGTCGGTCGACCTCGATCGTGCGGTGTTCTCCGACCAGATGGCCGAGCTGGCCGAGCGCTTCGAGGTGATCGACCTCGACGAGGCGGCCCGGCTCCTCTGCCGCGGCGACGCTCCCGACGGACGCCCCCGCATCGTCGTGACCTTCGACGACGGCACGGCCGACTTCGTCGACGAGGCGCTGCCGGTGCTGGTCGACCATCGCGTGCCGGCCACGCTCTACGTGGCCACCGACTTCGTCGAGTCGGGCCGGTCGTTCCCCGACGACGGTGTGGCCCTCAGCTGGGATGGGGTTCGCGAGGCGGCGGCCAGCGGATTCGTGACCATCGGCTCGCACACCGACTCCCACCTCCTCCTCGATCGGGTCCCGCCGGCCGAGGCGGCCTCCGACCTCGATCGCTCGATCGAGCGCATCAGCGATCGCCTCGGCGCCGAGGTGCGGCACTTCGCCTATCCGAAGGCCCTGCTCGCCTCACCGGAGGTCGAGTCGGAAGTCCGGCGACGGTTCGTCACGGCGGCGATCGCCGGCACCAAGCCGAATCCGTTCGGCCGAACGGATCTTCATCGACTGTCGCGTTCTCCCATCCAGGTCGAGGACGCGATGCGGTGGTTCCGGCACAAGACCGAAGGCGGGATGGCCCTCGAGGACGATCTGCGGAACCTCTACAACCGGGTCCGCTATCGCGGGGTGGCCGGATGACCGCGGCGAAGCGGGCGATGGACCTCGTCATCGCCGTCGTCGTGGGGGTCGTGCTCTCGCCGGTCGCGCTCGTCGTCGCCGTGCTCGTGCGCCGGAAGCTCGGCACGCCCGTGCTGTTTCGCCAGGCCCGAGCCGGACGGCACGGCGCTCCGTTCGAGATCCTCAAGTTCCGTACGATGACCGATGCTCGTGGCCCATCGGGTGCGTTGCTTCCCGACGCCGAGCGCATGACGCCGCTGGGCAGCACGATGCGGGCCACCAGCCTCGACGAACTGCCCGAGTTGCTCAACGTGGTGCGGGGTGAGATGAGCCTCGTCGGGCCCCGTCCGCTCCCGGTCCGATACCTCGATCGCTACACCCCCGAGCAGGCGCGCCGCCACGACGTGGCGCCCGGCATCACCGGGTGGGCGCAGGTGAACGGACGGAACTCGACCACCTGGCCCGAGCGCTTCGAACAGGACCTCTGGTACGTCGAGCACCGGAGCATCTGGCTCGACCTCAAGATCCTGGTCAAGACCGTGCTCGTGGTGTTCGCCCGGAGCGATGTCGCCGCGGAAGGCCACGTCACCATGCCCGAACTCACCGACCAGAACACTCCCGCAGGCGGTCCACCGGCATGACCGAGCGGATCTTCCTGTCGCTTCCCGACGTTCGGGAGCCCGAGCGCGAGGCGATCATGGCTGCCATCGACTCGGGATGGGCCACCCCGGCCGGCCCCGATCTCGCGGCGTTCGAATCCGAGATCGCCGACCGGTGCGGGGTCGGCCACGCCGTCGCCCTCTCGAGCGGCACGGCCGCGATCCACCTCGCGCTGCTCGGGCTCGGGGTCGGCCCGGGCGACGAGGTACTGGTGTCGACGTTCACGTTCGCAGCCACGGCCAACGCCGTGACCTACACCGGCGCCACCCCGGCGTTCATCGACTCGGACGTCGCGACCTGGAATCTCAGCGCCGACCTGCTCGAGGCCGAACTCGCCGCCCGCGCCGATCAGGATCGGCTCCCGGCCGCGGTGATCGCCGTCGACCTCTACGGGCAGAGCGCCGACTATCGCCGCATCGAGCCGATCTGCGAGGCCCACGGCGTGCCCATCGTCGAAGACGCGGCCGAAGCGATCGGGGCGACCCTCGACGGGCGAGCGGCCGGGTCGTTCGGGCGACTCGGGGTGCTGTCGTTCAACGGCAACAAGATGATCACCACGTCGGGCGGCGGCATGCTCATCGGCGACGACGAGGCCCTCGTGGAGCGGGCCCGGTTCCTGTCGACGCAGGCGAAGGAGGACGCCCCCCACTACGAGCACCACGAGATCGGGTTCAACTATCGGCTCTCGAACCTGCTGGCTGCCTTCGGTCGGGGTCAGCTGTCCACCCTCGACGAGCGCATCGAGCGGCGGCGGGGGTTCTGCGAGAGCTACACGAACTTCTTCGAGGCGGTCGACGGCGTCGAGGTGCAGCCCGAATACGAGGGCAGCTGGTCGAATCGGTGGCTGACCTGCATCCAGGTCGACCCGGCATCGGGCTTCACCGCCGAGGACCTCCGGCTCCATCTCGAGGCTGACGACATCGAGTCGCGGCCGACCTGGAAGCCGATGCACCAGCAGCGGGTGTTCGCCGGAGCACCGGCGGCCCTCGACGGGACCTCCGACCAGTTGTTCGCACGCGGGTTGTGCCTGCCGAGTGGGAGCGGGATGAGCGACGCCGACTTCGACCGGGTGCTGAGCGCGGTCGACGACTTCGTGTCGACCCGCTGAGCGATCAGTCGGCCGGCCCGGTCGCCTCGTCCGCCCGGCGGGCGATCAACTGCTTCTCCAGCTCGAGCAGGTCGCGCTTGCGCTCCTTGACCCGTCGGGCCGGGTTGCCGACGTACATGCCCCACGGATCGAGGTCGGTGTCGACGACGACGGTGACGGCGCCGAGGCTGCAGCCCTCGCCGATGTCGGCCTTGCCGATGATGACCGAGCTGGCGCCGATGATCACGTGGCGGCCGATGGTGACCTTGCCGCCGACGAACCTGGTGAACTCCTTCGGGATCGCCTGCGCCGTCATGAACTCGCCCGAGTAGTCGTCGGAGGCGCTGTAGATCACGGTGTTGGCCGCCATGCTCGAGTAGTCGCACAGCTCGATCCCGAAGGTGCCGGTGAGGTTGCAGCAGCGCGCGATGTAGACCGAGTTGCCGATGGTGATCGAGCCCTCGCCGGTGGCCAGCATGACGAAGTCGTCGATGCGCACGTCGTTGCCGATCGAGATGCGCTCGGCCCCGTAGACGCGGGCGTCGGAGCTGATGCGGACGTTGGTGCCGAGCGAGGCGAACCCGAAGTCGGCCAGGTCGTGTTCGGTGTGGTAGCCCTCGTTCGACAGCATGGGTTTCCAGTCTGGCTCATCGACCGGTCACCGATCGGCCGACTACAAAGACCCGATGCCCGATGCTCAGCCCGTCCTGCTCGTCGACGATCCCGCGCCGGCGGTGCGCCGTCTCACCCTCAACCGGCCCGAGAAGCGCAACGCGCTCAACAACGAGTTGCGGGGCGCGCTCGTCGACGCGCTCCGCACCGCCGACGACGATCCCGACGTCAGGGTCACCATCATCCGGGGCGCCGGCTCGTCGTTCTCCGCCGGCTACGACCTCGGCGGTGGCAACGAGGGCATCCCGCTGCCGCACTTCACCGCACAGGGGGAAGGCCAGTGGCCGCGACACGTGACCGAGACGTGGATGGGCGTGTGGGACCTGTCCAAGCCGGTCATCGCCCAGGTACACGGCTTCTGCCTTGCTGGCGGCAGCGAGCTGGCCACCGGGTGCGACCTCGTCTACATCGCCGAAGAGGCCCAGATGGGCTACCCGGCGGTCCGGTTCGGGGTCCCCGACATGCAGTTCCACTCGTGGCTCCTCGGCATGCGCGCGGCGATGGAGATGGTGCTCACCGGCGACTCGATCTCGGGCGTCGAGGCCGTCCGGTTGGGGTGGGCCAACCGCGCCTACCCGGCTGCCGAACTCGACGACGCGGTGCTCGAACGGGCGCAGCGGGTGGCGCTCGTGCCGCCCGACATCGCCGCGCTCAACAAGCGCACGGTCCACCGGGCCATGGAGATCAAGGGCATGCGCGACGCCATCCGCTCGGGCACCGAGCTCTGCTCACTCGGCATCAAGCAGCCGAGCATGGACGCCTTCATCGCCAGGGTCCAGGAAAAGGGCCTCACCCAGGCGCTCCAGGAACGAGACGAACCCTTCGGCGACTACCGGACGTCCTGAGCCAAGCGACCGGCCTCGCACACCCGGTGCACCCCGGCCCGAACCCCGCGTGGCGACGGGGCACGAGGATGTTCCTGCGATCGGGACCGGTCGGGCCCATGATGCCTCCCTGACGACCGCCCGGACCGGGCCGGACGGCTGAACTGTCACTGCGGCTCGTTAGCGTCGACCGGATGCCGGTGCTGGAGTCCGACCTCGAGGCCACGTTCCTCGCGGGCGACCACGGCCGAGACGGCTCGCTGCTGCTGTGGGGACCCGGCATCACCAAGGCCACCAGCCATCAGGTGGTCGAGCTCGCCGTGCCGGCCGGCTCGCAGATCCGGGGCAAAGCCGTCCCGGTCGCCATCGGCGAACTCCGCGATCTGATCGACCCCCTCGCCACCCTGCCGGCCAGCGCCGAGGTCACCGCTTCGGTCCGCGCCTGGTCGACGGCCACGAAGGTCGCGCTCGACCTGATCGCTCGGGGCCGGGTGCTTCCCGCCATCGGGTCCGACGACGCCGACACCTGGCGCCTCGGACCGCTCGACCCCGACGACCTCGTCCGGATCGAGGCCCTCGTCGGCGCACTGCCGGCTGCGGCCCATGCCGTGAGCATCCCCGGCAGGAGCCCGCGGCACATCGCCGATCCTGCGCTCACCGTTCGGGCCTTCCTCGACGCCGTGGCCGACACGTTTCTCCGCACGGCATCCGCATCGACGGCGATCGGGTTCGCGGCCTTCGCCGATCCGGACATCGAGACCGCGACCGACGTGGCGGGCGAGCGAGCATGGCTCCGGTCGACGATCGCCGGTGCGGGTGGCGACGCGCTCGCCCACCTGCGGGTCGACCTTCCCGAGGACCCCGACGCGGTGATCGAGGCGGTCATCGAGGTGCAGAGCACGGTCGACCCCGGACTGATCCTCGCCGCCTCGGACCTGTGGGATGCCGCCCCGTCGGTGCTGGCCCGCTTCGGCGAGGAGGTCGACACCGACCTGCTCGTCACCCTTCGTCGTGCATCCCGGGTCTGGTCACCGCTGGCTCGTCTGCTCGATCAGGCGCGCCCCGACCGGATCGAGCTCGATGACGTCGAGGTCGACCAGCTGTTCGGCCCGCTGGCCGACGATCTGGCAGCTGCCGGACTGCCGGTGTTGTGGCCGGCCGAGGTGTTCCGACCGATCGACCTCCGCCCCGTGGTGTCGACGCCGCAGGAGGCCGAGGAGCCCGGCACGACGAGCGGCCAGCTCTCGTTGTCGGCCCTGGGCGAGTTGCGTTGGCGTGCTGCGGTCGACGGTGAAGAGCTCACCGACGAGGAGCTGACCGCGCTCGCCGAAGCCAAGCGTCCGATGGTGCGTATGCGAGGTCGCTGGGTGAGGGCCGACCCGCACCGGTTGGATCGCCTCCGCGAGCGCACGCCGATCGCCACGGGCAACGTGGTGGCCGCGGCCCTGACCGGGTCGTTGGTGATCGACGGCGAGGAGATCGATGCCGAGATCGCTCAGCCCCTGCTCGACATCGCCGATCGGCTGGCCGCGTTCACCCACGATCGTTCCCAGGACGAGCCCGACGGGCTGATCGCCGAGCTGCGCCCCTACCAGAAGCGAGGGCTGGCCTGGCTCGACGAGATGGCGACCCTGGGTCTCGGCGGCGTGCTCGCCGACGACATGGGGCTGGGGAAGACGGTCCAGATGCTGGCCCTGCACGTCGCCCGGCGTGCACATCCCGAGCCCGGCCCGATGCTCGTCGTGTGTCCGGCCACCCTGCTGGGCAACTGGGAGCGCGAGGTCGAACGCTTCTGCCCGAGCATTCCGGTGCGCCGCCACCACGGCAGCGCCCGCGACCTGGGCGAGGTGGGACCGAACGAGATCATCGTGACCACCTACGGCGTGGCCCGTCGCGACACCGAGACCCTCGGGTCGGTTCGGTGGGATCTGGTCGTCGCCGACGAGGCCCAGGCCGTGAAGAACCCGCAGTCGCGCACGGCGAGGGCCTTGCGGTTGATCGGAGCGCGGGCCAGGTTCGCCCTCACTGGCACGCCGGTCGAGAACCGGCTCTCCGACCTCTGGGCATTGCTCGACTGGACCACCCCCGGGCTGCTCGGAACCCTCGAGTCGTTCCGACAGCACGTGGCGATTCCCATCGAGCGTGAGCAGGACGAGGTCGTCACGGCGCGGCTCTCGATGATCGTCCGCCCGTTCCTGCTGCGCCGCCGCAAGTCCGACCCCGACATCGTTCCCGACCTGCCCCCGAAGACCGAGACCGACGTGTTCGTCGGGCTCACCGCCGAGCAGGCGACGCTCTACAAGGCGGTGGTCGCCGAACTGCTGAGCGACGTGGCCGAGGCCGAGGGCATCGGTCGGCGCGGTCTGGTGCTCAAGCTGCTCACCGCGCTCAAGCAGATCTGCAACCACCCCGCCCAGTACCTCGGCCAGGACGATCCGATCGAAGGCCGCTCGGGCAAGCTCGCCGCCGTGTCCGATCTGGTCCAGGTGATCACCGACGAGGACGACTCGGTGCTCGTGTTCACCCAGTACGTCGTGATGGGGCACCTGCTCACCGCCCAGTTCGCCCGCATGGGCATCGACGCGCAGTTCCTGCACGGCTCCCTGCCGGTCCGACAGCGCCAGGCCATGGTCGACGCGTTCCAGGAGGGCGCACCGCAGGTCTTCGTCATCTCGCTGAAGGCGGGTGGGAGCGGGTTGAACCTCACGCAGGCCACCCACGTCATCCACTACGACCGGTGGTGGAACCCCGCCGTCGAGGACCAGGCCAGCGACCGCGCCTGGCGCATCGGTCAGGACCGACCGGTCCAGGTGCACCGTCTGATCTGCGAGGGCACCCTCGAAGAACGCATCGCCATCATCCTCGAGTCCAAGCGAGCCCTGGCCGAATCCGTCGTCGGCGGAGGCGAAGCGTGGGTCAGCGAGCTCACCGACGACCAGCTCGCCGACCTCGTGGCACTGGCGGGTGACGCCTGATGGCCTTCGGGAGCACCTGGTGGGGAAAGGCGTGGATCGAGGCGCTCGAGAAGCGGGCGGTGCACGACCCGAACCGCCTCCCGCGCGGTCGCACGTACGCCCGCCGCGGCAATGCCGGCGAGCTGGCCATCGGTCCGGGCGAGGTGCGCGGTCGGGTGATCGGCAGCCGGCCCGATCCCTACGACGTCCTGCTGACGGTCCGCGAGTTTCGCGACGACGAGTGGGACTGTGTGCTCGACGCCATCGTGGCCAAGGCGGCCCACGCCGCTGCCCTGCTCGACGGCGAATTGGCTCCCGAGATCGTCGCCGACGCCCGCTCGGTCGAGGTCGAGCTCCTGCCGGCATCGGGCGAACTGCGCACGGCGTGCAGCTGCCCCGACGACGCCGAGCCCTGCAAGCACGCCGCGGCGGTGTGCTACGCCGTCGCCGGTGCGCTCGACGCCGATCCGTTCGTGCTCCTCGAGCTCAGGGGGATGGGCCGTCTCGAGCTGATCGACGCCATCCGGGCTCGCCGCTCGGGTGGGAGCAACCGCAACGGCAGCGGGGCCGCCGCCGAGGCGCCGGCGAAGACGGGAGTGGTGGCCAAGGACGGCGTGGCGGCGCGAGCTCGGTGAGTTGCCATCGATCCCCCACCGGGCCGACACCGGTCCGGGACGGCCGGCTGCATGGCCGAGCGACCCGCCGCCCGACGCGCCGTTCGATCGTCCCGGTCTCGAGTTGCTGGTCACCGACGCCGCCCGACGGGCGTGGGCGCTGCTCGCCGGGAAGGGAGCGTCGTACCTCGCACTCGATGCCCATGCCGATCTGGCCCGGCGGGCAGCGAGCGCCGATGACTCCGAACTGCCCACGCTGGCCTTCCGGTCGGGCACCCTTCCGGCGGCGCTCGAAGCCCAGGGATCGGCCTGGGAGATGGGCGGTGCCGGCGGCGTCGAGATGCTCGATGCGTCGGCCTGGCCGGCGCCGGTGCTCACCATGGCTGCCGCCAAGGAACGTCTCATCGACGCCGGCTTCCGCGATGCACAGCTCCGGGTGCGGGCCAACCGGGTCACGGTCGGCAAGGACCTCCAGTTCCGGCTGGGTCTCGACGGCCTCTGGTATCGCTTCGAGAAGCCGTCGGGTCGGTGGCTGCTCACGAGCGAACCGAGCGAGGAGATCGACGACCTCCTCGGTTGAGCACGAGGATGGCCCCGACGATCGCGGCGACCAGGGCGATGGCCCAGACGGCCAGGAGGGTGTCGTCGGCCGTCGTGGCGGCCACCCCGTCGGGCAGCGCCCACGAGATGGCCCGATAGGGCAGTGCCTCGGTCTCGAAGAAGTCGACCACGATCGTTCGACCGTCGGTGGTCGACTCCCAGGCCAGCCAGAGCCAGTTGATCAGCCCCAGCGCGGCGAGGATCGCCGCCGGCAGCAGCAGGCTCCGCACCCGCTCGACGAACGCCGCGACCGCGACGGCCACCAGCGGGACGACGACCACGACCTGACGACCGGGCGACCAGAACCCATGCATCGTGAGGGCCACGAACGTGGCCGTGAACCATCCGGCGGCAACCGGGGCGATGAGAAACCATCGGTGTCGCAGGTCGCGGGCGAACGTGAGCCAGGCGACGGCGAACGGAGCCAGGAACCAGATCGGCGACCATCCGACGAGTCCGAAGCGGCGGTCGACGAGCAGACCGATCAGCCGCCGGCTCCGGCCCAGGTGGTCCGGGTCGGTCCCGACGACCGAGAGCTCGCCGGTCTCGGCGAAGTGGTCGCCGGCGGCATAGACGGTGAAGCCGCCGTAGATCCTGAGATGAACCAAGGCGTAGACGACGCCGGCAGCCGCCAACGCCGCGACCATCGGCCCGAGCAGTGACCGGCCGTGTGCACGCCACGCTCGCCAGAGCGCGAGCCCGGCGATCGTTCCTGCGACCGGGACGTACTTCACGGCGAGCCAGGGGAGTGCGACCACCGCGACGACGAGAACCAGCGCGTGGCGCCGCGTGAACGTCGGTCCGGTGGCCGCCCCGACCGCGACGACCGCGGCCAGTGCCGCCGGCAGTTCGGGGTACACCTGGGTGCCGTAGGCCGTCATGGGCATCGAGACCGCGAACCCGCCGACCACGATCGCGGCGACGGCCGGCGACACGCTGAATCGCCGGTTGGCCACCCAACAGGTGGCGGCGGCGGTCACCCCGGCCAACAGTGCGAGGGTCACCTTGGCGCCGACCCACCCGCCGACGGCCATCCCGGGCACGAGGATCACCGGCAACAGCGGGTCGTGCGGGCTGAAGCGACGACCCTCATCGTCGACCGGTGCGGTTTGCTGGTCGAGGTCGAGGGCGTGGAACGGCCGGTAGGCCTTCCGTTCGAGCTCGTCACTGATGTCGAGATCGGCGTCCTCGACGAGGCTGAGCGCGGTCAGCAGGTACTGGGGTTCATCGACCGAGGTCTGCGCTCCGTAGGTCGCGCGGGCGCCGATGCCGGTCAGGGCGACGGCGGCGGCGAACACGCCGACCGCCACCATCCATCTCACCCTCCGGTGTCATCGGTGGCCGGTTCGCTCGACGAGCCGCTCCCGGCTGGTTCGCTCGACGAGCCGGTTCCGTCGTCGCCGATGTCGGTCACCTTGGCACCGTCGTCGTCGCCGCAGGCCACCAGGGCGAGGGCCAGGGCGGCGGCGGTGACGGCGGCTCGGAGGGTACGGGGGATGGGCATGGCGACTCGCTTTCTGCAGAGGATCAGGGTCCGACCGCGACCGGTCGGCGTAGGACCAGGAACCAGGACAGCACACCGGCGACCGCGATGAGGACCAGGCTGGTGAGCCCGACCTCGGCGAAGAACCCGTCCTCGAAGGACTGCCACGCCGAGGTGGCGAGCGTGGCGAAGCCGGTCGGGGCGAGCAGCAGGGTGGCCGGCAGCTCCTTGAGGGTGGACAACAGCACGAGCCCGGCGCCGGCCTTCACCCCGGGCTGCATGAGCGGCAGCTCGACCCGGAAGAACCGCCGCAGCCGTGACGCACCGAGCAGGTCGGCGCTCTCGCGCACCGACCCGGGCACGGCGGCCACCGCCACCTCGGCGCCGCCGAGCGCCTGGGAGCCGAAGTGGATGACGTAGGCGCCGATCAGCAGCGGGAAGCTCTGGTAGAGGAACCCGAGCCCGGGGGTGTTGAGCGACCAGAACACCAACGCCAGGGCGACGACGAGGCCCGGGACCGCGTACCCGGCCAGCACGAACGCCGAGACGGGCGAGCCGAGCCGGCTTCGGTAGCGCGTGGTCAGCATGGCGACCGGGAGCACGGCGGCCATCCCGGCGACGGCGGCGACGAGGCTGACCACGACGGTGTTGCGGGTCGGATCGACGAGTTGGGCGAACCCGACGCGATCGTCGGCGATGCCACGGGCGGCCCACAGGGCCAGCGACGAGATGGGGATGACCAGGCCCAACAGCACCGGCGTGGCCGCGACGGCGATGGCCACCCAACGCCAGGGGCCCAGCCCCACCTGCCGGCTGGACCGCAACGTCGACCGCTGTTCGGGACCGAGTCGTGCGCCGATTCGGCGGGCACCGAACGCCACGGCCACGGCGAGCACGACCACGATGCTGGCCGAGGTGAACGACAAGGCCTGGTCGGACAGTCGGGTGGCGAAGATGACCCGCGTCAGGGTGTCGTAGCCCAGGAGTTGGACCGCCCCGAAGTCACTGAGCGTGTAGAGGAACGCCAGCAACCCACCTGCGGCCATGACGCGGCTGATCTGAGGGAGGACGACCCGTCGGAACACCGCGAACTCCGAGGCCCCGAGGAGCAGCGCGCTCTCCTCGATGTTGGTCGCGAGTCCCCCGAGCCGAGCGGCGACGGGCAGGTAGACGTAGGGGTAGGTGAACAGCGACAGCACCAGCCATGCCGCGCCGAGCCCGCGGAATCCCTGCGGACCGTCGAGGCCGACGGACTCGGCGAACCCACCGAGGATGCCCCGCGGGGTGACCGCGGCGATGAAGGCAGCTGCGCCCACGAACGACGGGAGCACGAGCGGGAGCGGGACCAGCACCCGCCACAGACGCCGTCCCGGGATGTCGCTTCGGTGCAGCAGCCACGCGAGTGCCGTGCCGACCACCGTCGCGGTGATCGACACCATCGACGCCAACTGGAGCGTGCGCCAGGTCGGGCCCACGGCGCTGCTCCACGCGCCGCTGAGGTCGTCGGAGGTGGTGACCGTCCGGCCGATGACGTAGAGGCCCGGGAGGATGAACGCCACGGCCACCGCGGTGGCCGTGATGGCCACGTTCTTCGGCGGGCGGCGTGCGCTCACCCCGCGAGGCCGGCGTCGCTGATGAGTTCGCGGGTGCGAGCGAGGCCGCCACCCAGGGCCGCATAGTCGATCGCCTGGACCGTCGACAGATCGACCGACGGAACCGCGGCGGCCGGCTCGACTCCGGCGGCGACCGGATACTCGTAGGTCTCGTCGGCGAAGTAGCGCTGGGCATCGGCTTCGAGCAGGTACTCGATGAGCCGGGCGGCGTTCGGATCGTCGACCGCTCCCTGGGTGAGCGCCGCCCCGGTCACGATGAACACGCTGCCGGGGTCGTCGGCAGCGAACAGATGGTTGAGGCCCGGATGCCCGGGGTCCTCTTCGAGGAACCGGAAGTTGTAGTAGTGGTTCACGAGCCCGACGTCGACCTCACCGCGACCGACCGCAGCCACGATGGCGTTGTTGTTGGGGTAGGTGACCGCATCGTTGGCGGCGAGTCCGGCCAGGAAGTCGGCGGCCACGTCGTCGCCCTCGCTGACCCGCATGGCGGTCACGAAGTCCTGGAACGATCCGTTCGACGGTGCGATGCCGACCCGCCCCTTCCACTCCTCGTCGGTGAGGTCGAACACCGACGACGGGAGGTCGGCCTCGGTCAGGGCGTCGCTGTCGTAGACCAGCACCCGCTGGCGGCCGCTGAACCCGACCCACTCGCCGTTGGGGTCGCGGAACCCTTCGGGCACCTGGGTCAGCACCTCGGGGTCGAGGGGGGCCAGGAGGTCGCGCTCCTGGAGGAACCCGACGGCCCCGGGACTCTGCGACAGGAAGACGTCGGCACGCGGGTTGTCGCCTTCCTGCTCGACCAGCAGCGCCAAGTCGGCCGAATCGCCGTAGCGGACCTCGACCGAGATCCCCGTCTCCTCGGCGAAGTCGTCGAGAATGGGCCCGATGAGGTTCTCGGTCCGCCCCGAGTAGATGGTCACGCTCTCACCCGACGAATCGCCGCAGGCGCTCAGCGAGGCCGCGATGGCGAACGCCGTGAGGATCGGAACGAGACGGCGAAGGACAGAAGACACGAGTGCGAAAGATAGCCATGCGTGTCGTCATGTGTAAAGGTCACCTAATGCCACGGGTGAGGTTCCGCGTGCAGCGGCAGATCAGCGAGATCGCCCCCGAACCGGCGCCGAGCGATCGACCCGTCGTGTTCTTCCTTCCCGCCCACGACGAAGCGCCCAGAATCGCCCGGGTGCTCGCTCGTATCCCCCCGGTGGTGGCAGGTCGTCCCGTGCACGTCGTCGTGGTCGACGACGGATCGACCGACGAGACGAGCGCGGTCGCGGCCGCCCACGGTGCGATGGTCGTGCGCCACCCGCGCAATCGGGGACTCGGTGCGGCGGTCCGGACCGGGTTTCGCACGGCGAGCGAGTCCGAGCCTGCCGCCGTCGTGTTCTGCGATGCCGACGGTGAGTACGACCCGGCCGAGGCAGCGGCGCTCGTCCGTCCGATCGTCGACGGCGAGGCCGACTACGTGGTGGGGTCGCGGTTCGCCGGGGTGATCGAGGACATGCGCCCCCACCGGCGATTCGGCAACCGTGTGCTGACGGCCTGGCTCCGCTTCGTCACCCGCCGCCCCATCACCGACGGCCAGTCGGGATTCCGGGCGCTGTCGGGCAGGGCCGCCGCCCGAGCCGAGGTGGTCCACGACTACAACTACGCCCAAGTGCTCACCATCGAGTTGCTCCAGGCCGGGTTCGTCGTCGTCGAGGCGCCCATCACCTACGGGTTCCGCACCTCCGGCAGATCGTTCGTTCGCCTCGGCCGCTATCTGGGCAACGTCGTGCCCACGGTGTTCGGCATGCTCGGAGCGGGTCGGCCGGTCAGCCCCTCGGGAAGGCAGCCGCCGGCGGACCGATGATCTCGAGGCCGACGTGGCCGCGAGGGTCGATGTCGCCCTGGACCCGGGCGGTGATCTCGAGGCCGTCGACGCTGAGTGGCACGAGCATGTCGTGGCCTCGGAAGCGGATCGGGCCGACCTCGGCCTGGACGGCGCCGCTGCCGGGATCGATCACCATGATGTCCTCGGGTCGGATCACGACGGTCACCTCACCGTCGGCTGCCTCGCGGAGCTCCACCTCGCCCAGCTTCGTCTTCGCCGCAGTGCCCGATGCCTGACCGTCGATGAGATTGGCCTCGCCGACGAAAGTGGCGACCCAGGCCGACGCCGGGGCGCGGTACAGGTCGCGTCCGGCTGCCACCTGTTCGAGGTGGCCGTCACGGATGACGGCCACCCGGTCGCCCATCTCGAAGGCCTCCTCCTGGTCGTGGGTGACGAACACCGTGGTGACCTCGACCTCGCGCAGGATGCGCTGGACCTCGCCGCGCACCTGGTCGCGCAGCGCGGCGTCGAGCGACGAGAAGGGCTCGTCGAGCAGCAGCACCGACGGGGCCGGGGCGAGCGCTCGGGCGAGCGCGACCCGCTGCGCCTGGCCGCCGGACAACGTGCCGGGCATCCGATCGCCCATGTCGGCGAGTCCGACCAGCTCGAGCATCTCGTCGATCCGGGTCGAATCCGTGGCGGTGCTGATCCCGAACCCGATGTTGTCGGCGACACTCAGGTGGGGGAACAGGGCCCCGTCCTGGAACACCATGCCGAGGCCGCGGTGGCGCGGGGCGACCCACGTCGCGGCACCGTCGCTCACCTCGCGGTCGCCGATGGTGATGGTGCCGGCCACCGGACGTTCGAGCCCGGCGATGCAGCGCAACAGGGTGGTCTTGCCGCACCCCGACGGGCCGAGGAGCGAGATCGTCTCGGCGGCGCCGACGCTCAGGTCGATGCCGTGAAGCACCTCGGTGCCGTCGTACGCGCAGCGGATGCCCACCAGATCGACGGAGACACCTCGGCTCACGCTGACGATCGTACGGCCCGCCCTGCGGATCGCCATGGTCGAACCCTCACAAGCGGTGACCGGTACGGTCTCGCCCCGTGAGATTCAACGAACGTTCGCGTCTCGACCCGTCCGAGGTCCGGACCCGAGGCCGCGGATCCAGTGGCGGGAGGGGCCTGGCCGTCGGCGGTGGCGGCATCGGTGCGATCGGCCTGCTCATCGTGATCGCCCTCACCGTGTTCAGCGGCGGAGCGGCCGATCTGGGGAGTCTCGGTTCGCTCCAGGGTGAGTCGGTCGGGCCGGCGACCGACACCGGTGCGGTGGCCGACTGTCAGACCGGCGAGGACGCCAACGAGCGTCGGGAATGCCGCCTCGTGGCGACGGTCAACAGCCTGCAGGACTACTGGGCCGCCGAGTTCGCCCGCGGCGGGTCGACCTACCAGCCCACGGTGACCAATTTCTTCGAGGGGAGCGTGTCGACCGCCTGCGGCAACGCGACCTCGGCGGTCGGTCCGTTCTATTGCCCGGCCGACGCCGAGGTGTACATCGACCTCGGCTTCTACAGCGACCTCGAGCGCCGCTTCGGCGCTTCCGGCGGCGACTTCGCCGAGGCCTACGTCCTCGCTCACGAGTACGGGCATCACGTCCAGAACCTCACCGGCATCGGCGCACGGGTCGGCCGGTCGAACGACACCGGGCCACAGAGCGACGCGGTCCGTCAGGAACTCCAGGCTGACTGCTTCGCCGGGCTGTGGGCGGCACATGCGACGACCACGCCCGACCCCGCGACCGGTGAGCCGCTCATCGTCGAGTTGACCGACCAGGACATCGCCCTGGGCCTCGGCGCAGCCGCAGCGATCGGCGACGACCGGATCCAGGAGTCCGCCGGCCAGCGGGTCAACCCCGAATCGTGGACCCACGGCAGCAGCGATCAGCGAGTGAAGTGGTTCCGCATCGGCTTCGAGCAGGGGACGTTCGGAGCCTGCGACACCTTCGGCGTGGCTACGGTCTGAGCATCATGAAACGCATCACGTGGTTCGTCCTTGCGGCGCTGGTCGTCGTCGCCTGCGGCGGAGGGGACTCGTCCGAGAATGCCGAGCCCGACCCGCAGGGCGGCGAGGATGCGGTCGAAGCGACCGCGTTGCCGGGAGACGAGCTGGGAATCGACCAGGTCACGGTGCTCGGTTCGCACAACAGCTATCACCTGCGTCCGACGCCGGCGACCCTCGACACGCTCCGCGGGTTCTCCGAAGACCAGGCCACCGAGATCGACTACGAGCACCAACCGCTCACCGAGCAACTCGATCTCGGTGTCCGTCAGTTCGAGATCGACGTCTACGCCGACCCCGACGGAGGTCGTTTCGCCGACCGTCCCGCGCTCGAGTTGATCGGCGAGCCGACCGCCTCGGGCGAGCCCGCGCTCGACGAGCCCGGGTTCAAGGTGCTGCACATCTCCGACATCGACTTCCTGTCCACCTGCCTGACCCTGGTCGATTGTCTGAGCGAGATCGAGGAGTGGTCGACCGCGGAACCCGACCACCTTCCGTTGATGATCATGATCGAGGCAAAGCAGGTCGATCTCGTGTCGTCGGCAGAAGCGCTCGGCCTCGGAGGGGTGAGCGAGCTCGGCGTCGACTTCACCGACGTCCTCGCGTTCGATCGCACCACCTTCGACGCCCTCGAGGCCGAGATCACCTCGGTCTTCGACCGTGACCGGATCATCACCCCCGACGACATCCGCGGGGACGCGGCAACCCTCGAGGAAGCGGTGCTGGCGGGCGATGCCTGGCCCACGGTCGGCGAGGCACGCGGCAAGGTGATGTTCGCCCTGGTCGACACCGGCCCGACCCGTGACGTCTATGTCGGTGACGCAACGTCGCTCGAGGGTCGCCTCATGTTCACCAGCAGCGAGGAAGGCCGGCCGGACGCCGCGTTCATCCGGGTCGACGATCCGATCGACGAAGCCGACCGCATCGCCGAACTCGCCGAGGCGGGCTACCTCATCCGGACCCGGACCGACACCCCCGGCGTCGATGCGCCCGCCGGGTCCACCGAACGTCGCGACGCGGCCATCAGCAGCGGTGCTCATTATCTCTCCACCGACTACTACGTCGAGGACCCGGCGCTCGGCACGGGCTACGTGGTCGAGCTGACCGATCGCTGCAACCCGGTCACGGCGCCGCCCGAGTGCGTGTCGCCGGCCGGCTGAGGAACCGAGCGACCGGTGGCTGACCTGTTGCGCTTCGGCGTGCTCGGCACCGGGATGATGGGCTGCGAGCACATCCGGAACCTCAACGCGCTGGTCGATGCCGAGGTCGTGGCGGTGGCCGACCCGCACCCACCGTCGCTCGACGAGGCCCGCCGAGCGGCCTCCGGACCCATCGAGACCCACGACACCTCCGAGGCCTTGCTCGCCCGCGATGATCTCGACGCATTGGTGATCGCCACCCCCAACCACACCCATCGGCGCGAGCTCGATGCGGTCTGGGACACCGACCTCCACGTGATGATCGAGAAGCCCCTGTGCGTCACGGTCGACGACTGCCTCGACGTGCAGCAGCGGGCGCGGGACCACGCCGGCCTCGTGTGGATGGGGCTCGAGTACCGCTACATGCCGGCGGTCACCCAGTTCCTCGATCAGGTGCGCTCCGGTGAGATCGGGCGTCTGCACATGATCTCGATCCGCGAGCACCGGTACCCGTTCCTGGTCAAGGTCGGGCACTGGAACCGTCACACTGCGAACACCGGCGGCACCCTCGTCGAGAAGTGCTGTCACTTCTTCGATCTGATGCATCAGGCGACCGGTGAGCGACCGCTCCGGGTGCTGGCCTCGGGGGGTCAGGACGTCAACCACCTCGACGAGACCTACGACGGCGCGCCGAGCGACATCCTCGACAACGCGTTCGTGATCGTGGACTTTCCGAGCGGCGTCCGCGGAATGCTCGACCTGTGCATGTTCGCCGAAGGCTCGCGCTGGGAGCAGGAACTGGTGGCGGTCGGCGACCGAGGAAAGGTCGAGGCCCACCTCCCCGGGTTCATGGAGGCCAGTCGTGGCCGGACGTCGGAGTTGGTGATCGGCAGCCGTGGCGAGGGCTGGCCGGTCGACGAGCACGAGATCAGCGGCGACGAGCGCGTGCGCTACGAGGGGGGCCACCACGGGGCGAGCTATCTCGAGTTGCTCGGGTTCTGCGAGGCCATTCGTCGCGGGTCGCCGCCGGCGGTCACCGTCGACGACGGGGTGTGGTCGGTGGCCGCGGGGGCCGCTGCTCACCGATCGATCGACGAGCAACGCCCGGTCGAGCTGACCGAGTTCGGCCTCGACCCGACGGCCCGCTGACCGCCGCTCAGATGGTGCCGGTCGCCCGGAGCTCGGCGATCTCGGCCGGCCCGAACCCGGCGGAGGTCAGGACGTCGTCGGTGTCGGCCCCGAGAGGTGTCAGCGCGGCTCCGAGACGAAGCCGGTCGCCGTCGACCGTGACCGGGTGGCCCGGGCCGCGAAGCGGGGCCGAACGGCCAGGTACGTCGACCGCTTCGAGCAACCTCGCGATCTGCGGATGGTCGAGGGCTTCGGCCGGGGTCAGGACCGGTCCGGCCGGCACCTTGGCGGCCGCCATGGATTCGAGGACCTGGTCGGTGGTTCGGGTCCGGCACCACGTCGCGAGGACCTCGGACAGCGCCTCGCTGTGTGCGCCCCGGTCGGCGTCGGTGGCGAAACGCGGATCGTCGACCAGGTCGATCCGGTCGACGAGGCCACACCAGCGGGCGAACATCGCGTCGCCGATGACCTGGGTGATGATGGCCCCGTCCGTGGTGGGGACCACGTCGCTCGGGCCGATGGCCGTGTGCCGGTTGCCGGTCGGGCCCCGGTTGATCGACGTCGCCGCCTCTTCGAGCAGGATCGCGCCGGCGGCCGACACTGCCGAACCGAGCAGGTCCACTTCGACCCGGTGGCCGGTCTCGCTCGTGGCCCGGTCGAGCAGGGCGGCCACGACTCCGCCGGCCAACGCGGTCCCGGTCTGGAAGTCGACCCACGGGACGAAGCTCTTCATCGGGTCCGCCGGTCGGCCGGCGGTGGCGATGGCTCCGCTCATGGCCTGACCCACCCCGTCGAAGCCGAGGCGTCCGGCCGCCGGGCCCGTCGTCCCGAACATCGTGGCGGTGGCGAGAATCGCCCTCGGGTTCGCCGCGTGCAGGGTCGGCCAGTCGAGACCCATCCGCTCGAGGGCGACGTCGGGGAGATTGGCCACGACGACGTCGGCCGTCGCCACCAGGCGAGCGACCACGGCGCGGCCCGGTTCGGTCGTGGGGGACAGCGTGACCGAGCGCTTGCCGCGGTTCACATGGGCGACGATGGCGCCGTCCACGCCCTCACCGAGTTCGAACAAGCTGCGGTCCTCGGCCCCGCCCGGACGTTCGACCCGGATGACCTCGGCGCCGTAGCCCTGCAGGAGCTGGGCGCACCAGGGGCCGGCGATGTAGCGGCCGAAGTCGAGTACGCGCATCCCCGCCATCGGTTGCATCGCTTGATTCTCGCCGATCTCGCCCGTCAGTCGAGGGCGTTCGAGAATCGCACGGCCAGACCCTTGCGCACACCGCGCCGGACCTCCACGTGGAGCGTGCGCGCCATCGTGGCGAGGTCGGGCGTGACCAGGACCTGGAGGTCGTCGTCGCGCAATACCAGGTAGGGGTCGAGCTTGCGGCCCTTGATCGAGGTGGCGACCGCCACCTCAGCGACCTTGCCTCAGCCGGTCGGACGGATGAGGTCGACGGCCAGTGTCCCTCCGCGCCGGCTCAGCAACTCGCGGGCGTCGTCGGTGAGATCGAGGCGCATGCCGTCTCCAACCCCGAGCCGGCGGCGCGTGTTCCGCGCCATGCCATATCCTCACGGTTCCCAACCCCGCACAACCCGACGGAGGACCCGCCATGGGCCTGATGGACAAGATCAAGGGCGAGATCGTCGACATCATCGAGTGGATCGACGATTCGCGATCGACCCTTGCTTGGCGCTTCCCTCGGTACCAGAACGAGATCAAGAACGGCGCCGAGCTCATCGTGCGCGAAGGACAGGAGGCCGTGTTCGTCTACCGGGGCCAGCTCGCCGACCGCTACGGCCCGGGTCACTACACGCTGACCAGCGAGAACATGCCGATCATGAGCACCATCCAGGGTTGGAAGCACGGGTTCAACAGCCCGTTCCGGTCCGAGGTGTACTTCCTCAACACCCGCCCGGTCACCGACCTTCGGTGGGGGACCCCCCAGCCGGTGACGGTCCGCGATCCCGACTTCAAGATGGTGCAGCTCCGCGCCAACGGGCTCTGTGTCGTGAGCATCGGCGATGCCGAGATCTTCCTCAAGGAGGTCATCGGCACCGACTCCGCCGTCGAGATCGAAGAGGTCACCGAACTGCTCCGCCGGGTCATCACCCTGGCCTTCAGCGACCTCATCATGGAGACCGGCTTGGGCGTCATCGACCTCCAAGGCCGCCAGGTCGAGCTGTCCGACAAGCTCCGCGACTTCGTCGCCGACCGGGTCGACGACGAGTACGGCCTCGACATCGACTCGATCACGATGAACATCTCGCTGCCCGACGAGGTGACCCAGGCCATGACCCGTGGCGTCGCCCGCGGTGTCGAGGAAGGCAGCTACGTCCACAACGTGGGCGATGCCCAGGCCCTCCAGCAGGTGCGCACCGCCGACGCCACGCTCGCCGCCGCGCAGAACCCCGGCGGCATCGCCGGCGACGCCATGGGTCTCGGTCTCGGCCTGGCGATGGCCAACCAGATGACCAATCAGATGGGCGGCCAGATGGGCGGCGCGGTCGGCCAACAGGCCCAGGCCGCGCCGGCCGCCGCCGCTCCGCCGCCGCTGCCCGCCCAGCAGATGTTCCACATCGACGCCGGCAACGGTCAGCAGGCCGGGCCGTACGGCATCGCGCAGATCCAGCAGGGTGCCGCCAACGGTCAGGTCAGCGCCGACACCCTGGTGTGGACCGCCGGCATGGCCGCCTGGACCCCAGCCGGGCAGGTGCCGGCCCTCGCGGCGATCTTCGCCGCTCCGCCGCCCATGCCCCCCGGCCCGCCGCCCTCGGCCGACGACACGCCGCCGCCCGCTCCGCCGGCCCCACCGGCCCCACCGGCCCCTGAGGCTCCACCCGCCGAATGAGCGAGCACGACGACGCCGCCGGAGGCCCGACTCCACCGCCCCCACCTCCGCCGTCTGCTGCCCCGCCACCGCCACCCCCCGCGCCACCGCCGCCGTCGACGAACGCGCCCCCACCGCCTGCGGCCCCACCCCCGCCGCCGCCCACCAACGCGCCGCCCGCGGCTCCACCCCCCGCGCCGCCTCCGCCCGCGGGTCCCGAAGGTGCACCGCCGGCGGCCGATGCCGGCGTGGCCGCCGCCGCCGAAGCTGTCCGACAACGGGCGCTGCAGCACGTCACCGAGCAGACGCGAACCTATCCCTGCACGGCCTGCGGCGGTGAGCTCGAGTTCGACATCGCAGCGCAGCGCCTCAAGTGCCCGCACTGTGGCAGCGAACAGGACATCATCGAGGACGCGGGTCGGGTGGTGGCCGAGCAGGACTTCGAGGCCGCGTTGCACGCCTTGCGCACCGGCATGCTCGACCGCACCGCACAACTCATCGAAGGCGAGAAGGAGGTCGTGTGTCAGAACTGTGGCGGTCACACCACGTTCGTCGGCAGCCTCACCGCCACCCGCTGTCCCTACTGCGCCACCCCGATCCAGCGCGACGACGTGCACGAGGCGCCGGCCCGGCTCGCCGTCGACGGGGTCCTTCCGTTCCGCGTCGACGAGAAGACCGCCGAGGACCTGATCGACACGTGGATCAACTCACGCTGGTTCGCCCCGAACGCGTTCAAGAAGTACCACGAGACCGGGTCGTTCACGAGCATCTACTCGGCCTACTTCACCTACGACGCCAACACGGCCAGCCAGTACGCCGGCCGGCGCGGCGACAACTACACCGTGACCGTCGGATCGGGCGAGAACCGGCGCACCGAGGTGCGCACCCGGTGGCGCAACGTCAGTGGCGCCGTGGCCAATGTGTTCGACGACGTCACCGTGCTCGCCAACGATGGTCTCGAGCGCGACAAGGTGACCGCCCTCGAGCCGTGGCCGACCCATGAGACCAAGGCCTACTCGGCCGAATACAAGGCCGGGCACCTCGCACGCACCTACGACCACGATGTCGAGGAGTGCTTCGGTGAGGCCCGCAACCGCATGGAGAACGAGATCCGGTCGTCGGTCCGTCGCGACATCGGCGGCGACCATCAGGAGATCCACCGCCTCAACACGCAGTGGAGCGATCTCACCTACAAGCACCTGTTGCTTCCGGTCTGGTTGCTCACGGTGATCTTCGAGGGCCGTCCGTTCCAGGTCTTCATCAACGGTGTCACCGGCGAGGTCCAGGGCCAGCGGCCCTGGAGCAAGGTCAAGATCGGCCTCGCCATCGCCGCCGCGGTCATCGTCGCCATCGTCCTGCTCGTGCTGTTCAGCGGCAACAGCAGTTCGGGATCGACGTGACGTTCATCGTCGGCGCGCTCGCCGTCGTGGTCGCTGCGGTGGTCATCGGCGCCATCGCACTGGCCCGGACCTCGAAGAAGAAGTTCGAGGACGACAACGTGATCGTGGCCGGCCAGGACACCGGTGCCCCGGCGGCCTGGGCGGGTGCACACAGCCCCGAGGCGCGGCTCCATCGTCGAATTCGCGATGCGGTGCGAGCGCTGCAGGCGAATGCCGATCTCGACGGCCAGCTCACCGAGGCTCGGGTTCGGCTCGAAGGCGAGGCCGTGGCCATCGACCGCCGGCTCGTGGCCGCCGCCGCCCTCCCCGAGTCGGTCCGGGCCGAGCCCATGGAACGGGTCACTGCCGCGGTCGTCGCCCTTGAGCAGGCAGCAGCCGATGCCGTCCTCGCGGCCGATCTCACCGACGAGTCGGTCATCGGCGAGACGACCCAGGCCATCAACGACCGGCTCACGGCCCTTGCCGAGGCTCGCGCAGCGCTCGATGAAGAGGCGCCGACGACCGATCCCGTCCAGCGGGCCGAGCAGGTCATCGAATCGACCGAACCCACCGGCGAGGAACCGGCCACGTGACCGGGTCGTGGCCTCGGGCCGTGTCGCCGGCCGAGGGGGCGCTCGGCTTCGCCGCGTCCGCCGCCGTTGGCGCGTGGCGCCCCGTGCTCCGGCCGGTGTTGCTGCGGTCACTCGATCGGATGTTCCGCGATCCCGAGTCGGCGGACGACGAGTCCCCGCCGCCCGCGGGCGATGCCGGCTGGATGGGGCCGGACAGCATGGCCTGGCGAGTCCACAGCGACACCTCGATGTTCGTCGGCGGCATCACTGCGCTGGCCTTCCAGGCCCTGCACCCGCTCGTGATGGCCGGCGTGGCCGACCACTCCGACTTCCGTACCGATCCGCTCGGACGGCTTCGCCGCACGGCGCAGTTCGTCGGCCTCACCTGCTTCGGGACGAGTGACGAGGCCGCCGACGTGTGCCGGTCGGTTCGTCGAGTCCACGATCGTGTGCACGGCACGACCCCCGACGGTCGCCCGTACGACGCCAACGACCCCGCGTTGCTCGACTGGGTGCACTGCACCGAGTTCGCGGCCTTCGCCGCGGCCCACCGTCTGTACGGGGAACAGCCGATTCGACGGCGAGAGCTCGATCGCTACACCGCCGAGGTCTCCCGGATCGGTGTCGAGCTCGGCGACGCCGACGCCCCGACCGACTGGGAGCAGCTGACGGTCCACCTGGCCGAGCATCGCACCCAGTGTGTCGTCGGCGAACAGGCCCGCGCGGCGATGTCGTTTCTCGAGGACCCACCCCTCCCCGGTGTCGCCCGCCGCATCTATCCGGTGCTGCTGCGCGGCGGCCTCGCCGCGCTGCCCGACTGGGCTCGGTCGCTGTGGGGCATCCCGCCCGTCAGCCGCGCCGAGATCGGTGCCTGCCGGGCCGTGGTGCGAGCGCTCGGTGCCGCGCTCGGGCCCTCACCCGGCCTCGCGGCAGCCAAGGAACGGGCCGAGGCCGCGGTCGCAGCCTGACGTCGGGCCTCTACCCTGGTCGCATGCGCCGGATCCTCGCCGTCGTGGTGACCGGTGTGCTGTTCGTGACGGCCTGCGGCAACGACGCGTCCACCCCGGTGGCCACCGACCCCGTCGACGGCGAGACGTTCTCGGGCACCGTGCCGGGCGTCGACGGAACCGACATCGATCTGGCGGCGTTCGCCGAGACCGATGCCGTGGTGTGGTTCTGGGCGCCGTGGTGACCGTCGTGCGCTCGTGATGCCCCGGCGGTCGCCGAGGTCCAGGCCGAGCTCGGCGATCAGGTGCAGTTCCTCGGCGTCGCCGGTCAGGCGACGCGATCGGAGTCCGAGGACTTCGTCGCCCGGTTCGGTGTCGACGCCTTTCCGCAGGCGTTCGACGAGAGTGGCGATCTGCGCGACCGCCTCGGGGGAGTGAGCCGGTCGACGTTCCTGTTCATCAACGACGACGGGACCACCAGCCTCACCCAATACGGCCAGGTCGACACTGCGTCGCTGCGGACGTTCACGCAGCAACTGATCGATTCCTGATCGCCATGCGATCAGACGTCGGCGAGGGTGCTGGGTAACCTCTCGGCACCGTGTTCGCACCATTGGGCCCAGGCGAGGTCGAGGTCACTCGCCAGCGACTCATCGACCGCTTGGCCGATCGCTGGCGGAGTCCGCTCCTGCTCGTCGAGGCACCCGGCGGCTACGGCAAGTCGGTTGCCCTGTCGCAGGCGATCCGCGACAACGCCATCGACCCGTCGGGGATCGACCACTACGTGAGCTGTCATGTGGGCAGCACCGTCGCCTCGCTCGCGTCCGAGCTTCTCGACGAGGTCGGCTCCGACGGCACCGACCTCGTGCGCGACGCCGACCCGGCCGAAGCCGGCCGAGTCATCGCCCTGCAACTCGCCACCCGGGCGCCGAGCGACGTGTGTCTGCTCGTGGACGACGTCCACCATCTCGACCCGGTCGATCTCGGGGTGTTCGTCGAGAAGCTGCTGGCCAACCGGCCAGACAACGGACACCTGGTCCTCGCCGGTCGCCGGATCGGCGATCTGGTCGACCTGCTCGACCCGGGCGCGGCTCACCTCATCGATCACCACGATCTCCAGTTCGACGCCGACGAGGTGTCGGCGTTCGCCACCGCCAGTGCCGTGCCGTCGTCGACGTTCGCCACCGCGGGTGGATGGCCCGCGATGCTCCGACTCGCGGTCCTCGCCGCTGACGGGACCCGGCCCGAAGACCTGCTTGCCGACGTCATCGACCGGCTGACGCCTGAGCAGCGGACGGCACTCGCGGTCGTCGTGCTCGGCGGGCGCGTCACCGATGCCGAACTCGCCGAGCTCGGCTGCCGTGCCGACCTGGCCGAGCTTCGGCGGAACGTCCCGCTCCTCGTCGAGATGGGGGAGGGAACGATCGCTGCTCACGACCTGTGGGGCGACCACCTCGATCGGCTGATGTCCGCCTCGGAGTTGCGACGGCGGTCCACCGAGGTCGCCCGCTGGCATCTCGAGCACCGTCGCTGGGACGAGGCCATCCGCATCGCCGCCTCGGCGGGTTCGTTCGACGTGGCGCGCGAGGCGGTCGCCAACGCCATCGGCGACGGCGAGGTCACGTTCACCCAGCGCCTGCTCGAGCAGTGGATCGAACAGGTCGAGGTCGACGACTCCGATGAGCCCGAGGTCCTGCTGCTGAAGGGCGTGCTCGACCGCCTGGTGTCCGGCGCCGAGGCCAGCACCGGACTGCTCCGGACCGCCGCCCACGAGTTCCGGTCGCGGGGTCAGGTGGAGTTCGAGGCGATCGCGCTGTTCGAGTTGGGAACCGTTGCCTGGATCAAGGGCGACCAGGACGTCCTCGTCGAAACGGTGCTGCGTGGGGTCGAACTCGCTCAGCAGGGGGTCGAGCGAGCCCGCGTCCTCGGTCGCCTCGGAGAATCGGCAGCGGCTGACATCGGTGGTGACAGCCGCGCCGCAGCCGACATCCTCCTCGAGATCGACGTCGACCATCCCTCGTTGTCGCTTCCTCCGACCGTGCTCGATCTGGTGCTTCGATCGCGGTCGAGTCTCTCGTTCCTGGTGGGACGGGCCGATCAGGGTCTGCGAGACGCACTGGCCCTGCGCAAGCTGGGTTCGGGCCCGGTGACGGAGTACACGGTGGTGTGCGCTCACTGGCAGTACGGCGATCCTCGCCCGGTCATCGATGCCTGGCCCGACCTCCGGAGCCTCTCCGACGCGCACGGAAACGCCCATGCTGCCTTCCAGTTCGCGGTGTACCGGAACATGATCGCCGCGAGCCTCGGCCATGCGGCCGATCTCGATCTCATCGACGAGCACGCGTGGGAACGCGGGCGCGACCGCTCGTTCGCCACCCTCGCGAGAGCAGCCGCAGCCGTCGTGGAGCATCGTGAGGACGACGCCGCCAACCTCATCGACGACCATCTCGCCGGCGTCGACCCCGAGGATCAGCTGACCCTCGGCGAGTATCGCCGGTTCCTCAGCTACGGGTACGTGCTCTCCGAGGATGCTCGGCGTCACCTCGCGGCCTCGACCGGACTCGGAGCGAAGTTCGTCCAGCGGCGAGCGCTCGCCGCCCAGTTCGTCGCGCTGCGCGACAACGAGGCCATCGACCCCGAGTCGGTTCCTCACGCCGGCGAACTGGTCTGCGCGTTCCCGTTGCCGTGGTCGGTCGAGTTCGTGGCCAGACTTGCGACCCGACACGAGGACCTGGCGCTCGACCGAGCCGATGAGATCCTCGAGCTCATCGGGGCTCGGGCCCAGGCCGAGTTCCGTCGGCTGGCCGCCGGACCGGACGGACGCGCCGCCACCGGCGCGCAGCAGGTGCTCGCCGCCGTGCCGACGCCACCCGACGAGACGCTGGTCGTGCGGGTCTGCGGTCCGTTGACGGCCGAGATCGACGATCCCGATCGGCGCTTGGCGCGCCTGCGGGTGCGACAGGTGCTCGCCCTGCTGATCCTGCGCGGCACGGTGCGGCGTGAGGAGACCGCAGAGCTGCTGTGGCCCGACCTCGACGCCAAGGCCCGTGCGAACAACCTGCGCATCACCCTCTCGCATGTGCGTCATCTCCTCGAAGGCGACCGGATCGGACGCGAGGCCCCGTTCCACCTCCGGACCCGCGGCGACCGCATCACCCTGCACGACTCCGACCGGCTCGGCATCGACGTCCGGACCATCGAGCGTCTCCTCGACCGTGCGACCCGACTCGATCGCAGCGGCGACCAGGCGGCTGCGGCCGCGGCGCGCTTTCGTGCGGTTGCCCTCTGGACCGACGAGGCCTTCGTCGAGTTGCGCGACTTCGTCGAGCTGGCACCCGATCTCGCTGCCTTCGACGGATCGATGGTCGAGGCCGCGACGGCTGCGGGCACATGGGCGGCGTCGACGGGCGACGTCGAGGCGTCCCGTGCCATCGGGACCCGGATCCTCCGACACGACCCCTACGCCGAGACCGCGTATCAGCTGCTCGTCAATGCATCGCTCGTCGAAGGCGATCTCGACCGGGCCCGCACCGAGCTGGACGCATGCGGTGCCGCCCTCGACGAGTTGAACGTGCAACCCACTGCGGCGATCGGCATGTTGGAGCGTCGGCTCGCGTTGCGCTCGGCCGGTCGCTGATCGAGCACCGATAGCGTGATCGGCCGTGTGGAGCCCCGAATCGGTCGACGAGGTGACCGCGGCGCTCACCGAGCGGGGGTACCTGCCCGACGACGGTCTGGCCACGGCGACTCTGCTCGCACTCCGGCTGCAGCGGCCACTGTTCCTCGAGGGTGATGCAGGCGTCGGCAAGACCGAGGTCGCCAAGGTCCTGGCTCAGCTGCGCGGCTCCGAGCTCGTGCGTCTCCAGTGCCACGAAGCCCTCGACGTGTCCCAGGCCCTCTACGAGTGGGACCACGCACGCCAGCTCCTGCACCTCAGGACGGCCGAGGCCGCCGGTGGCGGCGTCGATCGTCGTCAACTCGAGGACGAACTGCACGACGAACGCTTTCTCGTGCGCCGACCGATCCTCGCTGCACTCGAGCCGCGGGAGGGTCCTGCCCCGGTCCTGCTGATCGACGAGCTCGACCGCGCCGACGACACGTTCGAGGCGCTGCTGCTCGAGGTGCTGTCGGACTACTCGGTGACCATCCCCGAGATCGGTCGGATCGACGCCACCGAACCTCCGGTGGTCGTGATCACGTCGAACCGGTCGCGCGACGTTCACGATGCGCTCAAGCGGCGGTGTCTCTATCACTGGGTCGAGCACCCGGACTTCGACCGCGAAGTCGCGATCATCGCCATGCGAGCCCCCGAGGCGAGCGAGCGCGTCGGCCGCCAGGTCGCGGCCGTGGCAGGCGAGTTCCGTGCCCTCGGCCTCGCCAAACCTCCGGGAATCGCCGAGACGATCGACTGGGCGCGAGCGGTCACGGTGCTCGGCCGCGACGACCTCGACGAGGAGGTCGTCGCCGCCACGCTCGGTGCGGTGCTCAAGTACCGCGAGGACCAGGCGCGGGTCGAGACCGCCGGACTGCCCGGCATCGTCGAGGCGGCGTGGGCCGTCGCCGACCGCTGATGACGACGCTCGGATCGGCGTTGCCGGTGGCGCTGGCCACGACACTCCGGCAGGCGGGGGTCGACATCCCGGCCCGATCGGTCGCCCTGCTCGCACAGGCGCTGGCCGAGGTCGACCTCACCTCCCGCGACGAGGTCTTCTGGGCCGCCCACGCATGCCTCGTGACCCGCCCGGAGGACCGCGATCGCTTCGAACGGGTCTTCGATGCGTTCTTCGGTGGCCGTGCCACCCTCGACGAGGCCGTCGTCGGAGATCCGCAGCCCGCTGAGGTCGTGCTCGAGGCATCGGGCCCTGGCGCCGGCGATGGTGCCGCTGATGCCGACGACCATGTCGACGATGTGCGGCGGTTCTCGGCCCACGAAGTGCTCGGCGACAAGGACTTCGCCCGGTGCACCGATGCCGAGTTCGCCGAGCTCGGCGAGCTCATCGGCAGGCTCCGGCCTCGACCCCCGATGAGGACGTCTCGTCGTCGCCGCCCGGTGGTCGGCCGCTCGGGGCGATTCGATCTGGCCCACACCGCTCGTCTCGCGGTCCGGTCGCTCGGCGAACCGGTCCGAGTCGGACGGACGGTGGCGAGCGAGCGGCCGCGTCGGCTCGTCCTCCTGCTCGACGTGTCGGGTTCGATGGATCCGTACGGCCGTGCCCTCCTGCGCTTCGCTCATGCGACGTCGATGGGACGTCGGCGGGTCGAGGTGTTCGCGTTGGGCACGCGCCTGACCCGACTCACGCGAGCCCTGAGGTCGCACGACCCCGACGCGGCGCTGGCCCGGGCGGCAGCCGAGACCGTCGACCACGGTGGCGGGACGAGGCTCGGAGCGACCCTTCGGACGTTCAACGACGAGTGGGGCGTGCGTGGGCTCGCCCGGGGGGCCACCGTCGTCGTGTGCTCTGACGGGTGGGACCGGGGCGATCCGGCGCAGCTCGGCGCCCAGGTCGAGCGCTTGTCCCGCGTCACCCACCGGCTCGTCTGGGTCAACCCACTCAAGGCGTCGGAGGGTTTCGCGCCGCTCGCCGGCGGGATGGCCGCGGCCCTGCCCCACGTCGACGACTTCCTGGCCGGCCACTCCTTCGACGCCCTCGAGGACCTCGCCGAGGTCATGACCGCATGAGGGTAGCCATGAGGGGCGTCGCGGGGTGGGTGATCCGCCGGTGAAGGAGATCATGGGCGAGATCGACGCATGGCGAGCGCGTGGGCTCGACGTGGCGGTGGCTCGGGTGGTCGATCTCGACGGGTCCGGCCCGCGCCTGCCGGGGGCGGCCATGGCCGTCAACGAGCGCAGCGAGGTCGCGGGTTCGGTCTCGGGCGGGTGCGTCGAAGGTGCCGTCGTGGCCGAAGCGCTCGAGATCATCGCCACCGGTGAGCGTCGAGTCGTCACGTTCGGGTTCACCGACGATGAAGCGTTCGCAGTGGGTCTGACCTGCGGCGGGACCATCCATCTGTTCATCGAGCCGCTCGACGTCGCCGTGCACGAGTCGCTGGCGGCGGTCCTCCGCGACGACGCACCGGCGGCCCTCGCCACCGTCATCGACGGTCCGCACACCGGTGCGAAGCTGCTGGTCCCTACGAACGGCGAGCCGGTCGGTTCGCTCGGCGACGAAGGACTCGACCGGGTGGTGACCCGCGACGCGGCCGGTGCGCTGGCCTCCGGCGTCACGGCCGTCCGTGCCTACGGCGCCCATGGCGAGGCGCGCGAGTCGGCGGTGCACGTGTTCGTCGAGTCGTTCGCGCCCCCGCCCAAGATGTTGATCTTCGGGGCGGTCGACTTCACCCGAGCGTTGGTCCGGGTGGCCAAGGTGCTCGGCTACTGCGTCACCGTGTGCGACGCCCGCGACGTGTTCGCCACCCAGGCTCGTTTTCCCGAGGCAGACGAGGTGGTCACCGACTGGCCCCACCGGCTGCTCGACCGGGTCGGTGCGTCGCTCGGCCCGCTCGATGCCATCTGCGTGCTGACCCACGATCCGAAGTTCGACGTGCCGGCGGTCATGGCGGCGCTCGGTACCGAGGTCGGCTACCTCGGGGCCATGGGCTCGCGACGGACGACCGACGACCGTCGACGCCGCCTCGAGGCCGAGGGAGTCGATACGGCCGTGCTCGCCCGGCTCCGTGCCCCCATCGGGCTCGATGTCGGAGCCCGAACACCCGAGGAGACCGCCGTGTCGATCTGTGCCGAGATCATCGCCATGCGCACCGGTCGAACCCAGGCCCCGGCGCTCCGGGACTCAGACGGACCCATCCACTGAGGTCCGCGCTCAGGCGGCGGCCTTGTGCTCGTTCGACTCCTGTTTCGCCCGATGCTGCTCGTAGGCCCAGCCGGGACCGCGGAGCACATAGGAGAGGCGCTCTCGCCAGGTGGTCGACGCGGCGACGTCGCGGGCGATGTCGCGATACTCGTGGGTGGCGATGACCGCCGGGTTGTAGCTGTCGATGTTGGTGGTGAGCCCGTAGACGACCGGTTCGTCCTCCGGTTCGAAGGTGCCGAACAGCTTGTCCCACACGATGAGGATCGAGCCGTGGTTGCGGTCGAGGTACTGCGGGTTGCGGCCGTGATGGGCCCGATGGTGCGACGGGGTGTTGAACACGGCCTCGATGCGCTCGCTGAGCCGGTCGATGGCATCGGTGTGGATCCAGTACTGGTAGAGCAGGTTGATGGCGCGGGCCTGGCTGATGAGCTGGGGGCGTACGCCCGCCCGGGCCAGCAACCCGTAGGGAACCCAGACGCCGAGCACGTCGGCCACCGGTTGCCGCAGGGCGGTCGACAGGTTGTAGCGCTCGCTCGAGTGGTGGACGACGTGGATCGCCCACATGCCGCGCACCTCGTGCATGAATCGGTGGTTCCAGTAGTAGATGAAGTCCCAGCCGGCGATGGCCGCAGCCCACCCGAGCACTCCGGAGCCCAGATCGCGGTGCTTGCCCTTCTGCCACATGCGGCCGGGCTCGGTGACCGCGGCGAACTTGGTCGTCACCGCGAGCGCGCCCGTGGTGATGGTGGCCACCCCGCCGACCCGAGCGATTCGCTTCGCCCACTTGGTCACCTGGCGGCGTCGAGCACGAGGCCCGGTGGTCTCCTCCACGCGGCCCGGATCAGCCGCGGGTGGTTCCTCACGACGTGCGAGGCGGTCGGCGACCGTGGTGATCACGGCCCCGGCGATCGCCGAGCGAACGAGGACCTTGCCGTAGCGGCCCTCGCCCGGCACCACGTGGGTGGCGATGGCGTGGGTGGCCAGCGGGACCACGAGGCTGCCAAGTCCCATCGACAGGCTCGCGAGCGTGTCCTCGCGGGTGTAGTCCGCGGTGCTCTCGCCCGCCTCGGCCGCCCGCTGCTCGAGCCAGTGCCGTTCGGCCGCCATCGTCGCGAAGTAGACGGGAACCGCAGCAACGGTCAGGTCGATGGCCACGGTGTCGCAGTCTTTCATGTCGATACGCTCGGGCGCCCATGACCGCACCCGCTCCCGACTCGCTGCTCCCCGACCCGTACGACGTCGTGGTGGTCGATGGACCGGAGGCCGCCGTGTTCCTGCACGGGCAGGTCAGCCAGGCCGTCACGTCGATCCCGGAGGGCGGATGGGTGTGGTCGTTCGTCCTCTCTCCCGATGGCAAGCTCGACGCACTGGTCCGCATCCACCGGGTCGCTCCCGAACGCTTCGAGCTGATCGCCGACGCCGGGTTCGGTGACGCGCTGCACACCCGCTTGGCACGGTTCAAGCTGCGCACCGACTGCTCGATCTCGCTCGAGGCCGACGTGACGGGCGGCGGCCGGACCGAACTCGAACGGATCGAAGCCGGCGTGCCGGCCCTCGGGGTCGACATCCAGCCCGGCGACCTGGCGGCGTCGACCGGCCTCGTCGACGCAGCGGTCGACTTCACCAAGGGGTGTTTCGTCGGCCAGGAGCTCGTGGCCCGGATGGACAGCCGCGGCGGGACCGCGCCGACCCGATTGGTGCGCCTCCGCGGCCAGGGTGACGCCCCGGCGGTCGATGCGCCGGTCGAGGTAGGGGTCGAAGCCGTGGGTCGAGTGACGACGTCGATGTCGGCCGGGGACGGTTGGGTGGCGCTGGCGAGCGTCTCCCGCAAGCTCGACGGACCCACCGCCTCGGTGGACCGACGTGCGTGCGCGGTCGAGGCGCTCCCATGACTCGGATCGTGCACGCCACCAGGGCCGACCTCCCCGCCGTGGCCTCGACCCTGACCCACGCCTTCCTCGACGACCCGGTTCAACGGTGGCTCTTCGCCAAGGCGCCCGACTACGCCGGCGCGCTCGGCGACTTCCTGGAGTTCTTCACTGACCGCTACTTCGCGCTCGGACACGTCTATGTCGCACCGGGGAACACGGGGGCGACCCTGTGGGCACCTCCGGACCGTCATGCGCTCGGCGAGCGCGACCTCGGGCCACTGTTCGCCTGCGTCGGCCGTCACATCGGCGATCGAGCCGAACCCGGTCTCACCGAGCTCGGTCGTACGATCGAGTACCTGGGCGACGATCCCCACGTGTATCTGGGCATCGCCGGCGTCGACCCGGCGGCACAGGGGAACGGCGTCGGGGCCGCGCTCATGCAGCCCGGTCTCCGCATGGCCGACGAAGGCAACTTCGCCGTGCACCTCGAGTCGTCGAACCCGCGCAACCTCGGGTTCTACCGCCGCCACGGGTTCGTCGAGATCGGTGAGTTCCGCCTCGGCGGCGACGACGGACCGGTGATGACCCCGATGCGTCGCGAGCCGCGCTGATCAGTCGCCGTTCAAGAACTGATCAGTCGCCGTTCAAGAACTGATCAGTCGCCGTTCAAGAACGGTGCGATGCGGTCCTTGGGCCGGCCGATGATCGCCTTGTCGTCTCGCACCAGGACCGGACGTTGGATCAGCCGCGGGTAGGCCACGAGCAGCTCCACCACCGCATCGGCCTCGACGTAGTCGTCGGCATCGAGTTCGAGCTTCTTGAACTGGCTGTCCTTGCGCACCAGATCGGCCACCGGGTCCTCGAGCTTGCCCACGATGTCGACGAGATCGTCGCGGGTCGGCTTGTCCTTCATGTACTCGACGACGTCGATCTCGACGCCTTGCTCCTCGGCGACCGCCAAGGCTGTTTTGGACGACCCTCAGTGCTTGTTGTGCAGAACGGTGATGTGCGCCATGGGCCAGCATCGTAGAGGCCGGCCGGCGGAGAGAGGACAACGTTCATAACGAGCGTTATCCTCACCGCCATGAGCACACGGCCCCCGGTCGCCGATTGGGCGACCGATTTCGATCACACCCACCCCGACTACGCGGCAGCGGCACCCGAGGTGTGGGAAGAGCTCCGGGAGGGGTGCCCGGTCGCTCACACCGAGCGGTTCGGTGGCTGCTGGTTCCCGGTCGAGCACGACGACGTGAGTCAGATCGCCAAGGACACCGAGCACTTCACCTCCGAGAGCATCATCGTTTCGGACTTCAAGCCCGAGGGTCTCCGGCCACGCGGGTTCGCACCACCCATCACGTCCGACCCACCGTTCCACGCCGAGGCCCGACGCATCCTGCTGCCGGCGTTCGCCCCTCAGGCCGTCGATCGCTGGCGCGACGACACCCGAGCCATCTGTCACGAGTTGATCGACCAACTGCTCGCGAGTGGCGACGATCCGGTCGACGCCGCCGTGGGGTACACCCAGCACATCCCGGTCCGGGTGATCGCCAAGATGCTGGGGCTTCCCGAATCCGATGGCGACAAGTTCCGCGAGTTCATCCGTCGGATCCTCGAGGAGCCGGGCCAGAACCCGCCCCGAGACCCCGAGGACACCCTGTTCTTCTATCTGAGCAAGGCGGTGGCGTCGCACCGTGAGACCAAACAGGACGACCTGATCGGGTTCCTCCTCGAACAGGAACTCGACGGTGCCCCGCTCACCGACGATCACATCGGCGGCACGATCGGCCTGCTTCTCATCGCCGGCATCGACACCACGTGGTCCGCCATCGGTGCCAGCCTCTGGCACCTGGCCCAGACCCCGGAGCACCGTCAGCGGCTCGTCGACGAGCCCGAGCTCATGCCGGTGGCCGTCGAGGAGTTCCTCCGCTACTACGCGCCGGTCACGATGGCCCGCATCGTGGCCGAGGACGTGCAGGTCGGCGAGGTCGAGATGAAGGCGGGCGACTGGACGCTGTTGCCGTTCCCAGCCGCCAATCGCGACCCCAAGGCCTTCGACCAGCCGCACGACGTCGTGCTCGACCGCGAGCACAACCGTCACCTCGCGTTCGGCCTCGGCATCCACCGGTGCGTGGGGTCCAACCTCGCCCGGATGGAGATGAACGTCGCCCTCGAGGTCTGGATGGAGCGCATCCCCGACTTCGAGCTCGACCTGTCCCACACCGTCCGTTGGTCGACCGGTCAGGTCCGCGGACCGCGCGAGCTGCCGCTCCACGTGTTGCGCACCGCCTGACCGTGGCCGAGCCCGACCCGCCGGTCGCGTTCACCGTCGACGGTGCGGTCGCCCGACTCACGCTGAATCGACCCGACGCGCTCAATGCCCTCGACGAAGGTGTCCGCAGCGGCCTGGCGGCAGCACTCCACGAGCTCGAGGAGCGCCCCGAGGTCGGGGTCCTGGTGCTGGCCGGTGCCGGGCGGGCCTTCTCGGCCGGCGCCGACCTCCGGGCGACGGCCTACGCCGACCTCGACACCGACTGGGCGATCCGGCGTCATCGCACCGGTGCCTGGCAACGGGTGCTCGATCAGTTCGATCGCATTCCTCAGGCGACGGTGGGCCGCCTCCACGGTCATGTCATCGGGGGCGCTGCGCTCCTCGCCGCAGCCTGCGACATCCGCGTCGCCGGGGATGACACGGTGCTCCGCATCCCCGAGCTGGCCATCGGGATCCCGCTCACCTGGGCGGGCGTCCCCCTGCTCGTGCGTGAGGTCGGGTTGCCGATGACCCGCGACTGGGTGATGACCGGCCGGGCCGTCGACGCCGACGAGCTCCACCGCACCGGCTTCGTTCAGAGGCTGGTCCCGCGCGCCGACCTCGACGACGCGGTCGAGCACTGCGTGGCCGAGTTGGTGGCCATGCCGGCCGGTCCTCTCGCCATGACCCGGGCGATGACCGCCGCGCTCGGTCGGGGCCATCCGGGCATGGTGGCCGCTTGGGGTGATCCCGATCACATGCAGACGTCGCTGCGCGACCGCGAGCAACTCGACGCCGCCCGCGACTACGTCAACCGCAACCTCTGATGCCGGGTACGTTCGTTTGATCAAGCGCCTCCTCGCCCGCATCGTGCTGTTCGTGGCTCGATACCGCCTGTCCGGCAAGCCCCCCGAGGGGGTGCCGGTGGCCGTGGTCGTCGCCGCCCCGCACACCTCGAACTGGGACTTCCCTCTCATGCTGGCCATGGCGTGGCTCAGCGACCTCTCCCTTCGGTGGCTGGGAAAGAAGGAGATGTTCGCCGGTCCGTTCCGACCGCTTCTGAGGGCGCTCGGTGGGGTGCCGGTCGACCGCGTCGATCCCGGATCACTCGTCGCCGACCTGGCCACCGATGCCGGCTCGTCGGCGTCGTTGGCCATCCTCGTCCCCGCCGAGGGCACACGGGCGAAAGGCGACTACTGGAAGACGGGCTTCTACCGCATCGCCCAGGAGGCCGAGGTCCCGATCGTCCTGTCGTACCTCGACGGTCCGACCCGGACCGGCGGGTTCGGTCCGGTGATCCACCCGACGGGCGACATCGGCGCCGACATGGACCTGATCCGCGCGTTCTACGCCGACAAGGCCGGGGTGAGGCCGAGCAACAAGACCGAGCCGAGGTTGCGAGACGAGCCGCGGGCGTGACGTTCTAGAGTCATGGCCCATGACCACGTTCCAGGACTTCACCATGACCTCGATCCAGGGTGATCAGGTCGACTTCTCCGACTACGAGAACACGGTGTGCCTCGTCGTCAACGTCGCGAGTGAGTGAGGGCTGACGCCCCAGTACGCAGGTCTGCGTACGCTCCACGAAGACAACAAGGACAACGGATTCGCCGTCCTCGGCTTCCCCTGCAACCAGTTCGGGGCGCAGGAACCCGGCACCGACGAACAGATCCTCGAGTTCGCGACGAGCAAGTACGACGCGACGTTCCCGCTGTTCGCGAAGATCGAGGTCAACGGCGACGGGGCGGCGCCGCTCTACGCCTGGCTCAAGGAGTCTCAGCCGGGCGACGGCGACACCCCCGACATCGCCTGGAACTTCACCAAGTTCCTCATCGGACGCGACGGCTCGGTCGTGGCCCGGTTCGAGCCGATGGTGACCCCCGAGCAGATCGCCGAGGAGCTTCCCCAGCACCTCGGCTGATCCGGACCGAGGGCGGCCGATGACCCAACCGATCGAGGCCTCGCGGGGCGGCTGGGCCAAGGTCAAGGCCCTGCTCTCGCCGGGCGAAGGCCCGCCGCTGCGAACCATCACCGAGCAGGTGGGCTGGTACCCGCTGGTGATCATCACGTCGCTCAACGTCGTCGACGAACTCGATCGCGCCGTCCTCGGCGTGTTCGGCCCGAACGTGCAGGAGTACTTCGGGATGAACGACCAGACCTTCGGTCTGCTGGTCGGGGTGCAGGTCACCGCGCTGGTGCTGCTGGCGGTGCCCATCGGCTACCTGGGCACGAAGGTCGACCGGGGACGGATTCTCCGGTGGTCCGCGGCGGCCTGGAGCGTGATGAGCCTGGCCACCACGTTCGCGATCCGGCTGCCGCTGTTCTTCCTGGCCCGCTTCGGGGTGGGCATCGGCAAGTCGGGTGTCGAGCCGGTCGGCAAGTCGCTGCTCACCGACTACTACCCGCCCAACTCGTGGAATCGGGTGCTGGCCATCCATGGTGCAGCCAACCCGGTCGGCGGCATGCTCGGCCCGGCCCTGGCCTTCGCCATCGCGTTCTTCGCCGGCAACGGTCCCGATGTCTGGCGCTGGGCGTTTCCGGTGCTCACGGTCCCGAGCGTGATCGCCCTGATCGCCAGCCGGCGACTGAAGGAGCCCGAGAACCAGATGGTCCGCGGACTCGCGGGCTCGATGCTGACGGTGACGGGCGCCCCCTCGGGGATGAACTTCCGTGAAGCGGTCCGGAGGCTGTTGAGGATCCCCACGTTCCAGCGCCAGATCCTCGGCATCGGGATCCTCGGCTTCGGGCTCGTCGGCGTGGTCGCCTTCGTGAACATCTTCCTCGAACGCGAATACGGCATCGACGCCAGCGGCCGCGCCATCGTCGGCATGATCCTCGCGTCGGCGTCGCTGCTGGGCACCCTCATCGGGGGCAACGTCGGTGAACGGATCTTCGATCAGTCCCCTCCCAGGGCGGTGCGGATGGTCGGTGCGGCGATCGCCGTGTTCTCGGTGCTGCTGTCCTTCGCGGTGTTCCTGCCGTCCGTGTGGTGGTTCGTGCCGGCCGCGTGGGTCGGCCTGTTGTGCCTCCAGGTGGGGATCGCGCCGCTCTACACGGCCCTGTCGGCCATCAGCCCGCCTCGGCTCCGACCGCTCATGTTCTCGTTGCTCGGCCTCATGGTCGCGGTCATGGGCGGGATCGCCGGAGGGGTGATCGTCGGCGCCATCGCCGAGGCCTACGACATCCGATGGGGCCTGGCAGCCATGGGTCCGACCGGCATCGTCGGCGGGCTGCTGATGACCCGGGGAGCCACGACCATCGACGACGACATCGCAACCGTGGCCGCCGAGTCCGAAGGCGATCCCCTGGCCGCGTTCATGTGAGGAGCTGCGGATCGGCAATGGTTTCGGCGCAGTTGGCATGATGAGGCTCAGATGACCGAGACGCAGACCACCGCTCCGGCCCAGGAACCGTCGGATCCTGCGGCGCAGGCACGTCGCGACCTCTCGACGTCGATCGGCGAACTGGTCGGCCTCCTCGGCCACGTCGACCGGGCCGACCTCGCCGATCGGGCGGTGGCGGCGCGGGCCCGCCTCGAACGTCCGTCCACCATCGTCTGTGTCGTCGGTGAGTTCAAGCAGGGAAAGAGCTCGCTGGTCAACGGACTCGTCGGTCAGCGCATCTGCCCGGTCGACGACGACCTGGCCACCTGTGTGGTCACGCTGCTCCACCACGCCGAGACCCCGTCGGCGACGGTGCGCCAACGCGACGGCGAAGAGCTCGTCAAGACCGACATCAGCGTCGACGACATCGGGTCGTGGGCGTCCGAGCAGGGCAACCCCGACAACCAGCGTCGTGTCGAGCGGGTCGACATCGGGCTCCCGTCGCCGATCCTCAAGAACGGTCTCGTGATCGTCGACAGCCCCGGGATGGGTGGTCTCGGTGCGGGGCACGCCGCTGCCACCCTGTCGTTCCTCCCGTTCGCCGATGGTCTGGTCTTCGTCACCGACGGCTCACAGGAGATGACCAAGCCCGAGGCCGACTTCCTCCAGCAGGCCACCGATCTCTGCCCGACGGTCCTGATGGCCCAGACCAAGACCGACCTCTACCCCGAGTGGCGCAGGATCTTCGACCTCAACGCGGCCCATCTCGCGGGGCTCGGCATCGAGCTGCCGATGATCCCGGTGTCGAACCACCTGCGAGCCCAGGCGCTCGAACAGCGCGATCGGGCGCTCAACGACCGCAGCGGGTATCCCGAGCTCCTGCAGCACCTCGCGAGCGGCGTGATCGAGCCCGCAAAGGACCTGGCCGCCGCGCGGGCCATCAACGAGGGGCGCTCGACGATCGGGCACGTGCGGTCGTCGCTCGCCTCCGAGCTCGAGGTCCTCGAGGACCCGTCGCGGCAGGAATCCATCATGGCCGAGCTCCGCGAGGCCGAGCAGAAGCTCGAGCACCTGCGCGGACCTGGCGCCAAGTGGGCCCAGATGGTCGGGGACCGGATGACCGACCTGTCGACCGAGATCACCCACCGGTTCCGTGGCGACATGCGTCGGGTCGGGCGGGAGATCGATCAGGCGGTCGAAGAGGTCAACACGGCGAAGCAGTGGGACGACATCGTCCGGGTGTTGCAGGGCAGCGTGGCCGAAGCCGTCATGCGGGTCGTCACCGAGATCGAGCGTGGCCGCCTGGCCATCGCCGGCGAGGTCGCCGAGATGCTCGGCGAGGAAGACCTTCACCTCCCGGCTGACGGGTTCAAACGTGCCGACATCGACGTCCTCAGCTTCTGGACCGACAAGGACATCGACCCCGAGAAGAAGGCCACCAAGGTCGCCCGCGGCGGCCTCACCGGCATCCGCGGGGCCCAGGGCGGTCTCATCATGTTCGGCATGATGGGCCAGTTCCTGCCGGCCGCGGCGGCGACCATCGTCGCGTCGAACCCGGTGCTGCTCGGCGCCGGTGCGATCTTCGGCGGCATCCAGCTGTTCGACGAACGCAAGCGCAAGATCGCGGCCCGGCGCCAGACCGCTCGTATGCAGTCGCGGCAGTTCATCGACGACGTGCAGTTCGAGGTCGGCAACGAGATCGCCAGCCTGATCCGGACCGTCCAGCGGGAACTGCGGGACGAGTTCGGCGAGCGGCTGAGCGAGCTCCAGCGCACCTACGGACAGGCGATCCAGGCCGGCAAGGAGGCCGCGCAGCGCGACCAGGCGTCGAGCCAGCAACGCCAGCAGCACGTCAACAAGCTCCTGGCAGCCCTCGAGACCGTCGAGCGCCACCTCGAGGACGCGGCGGCTCCCATCGAGGCCGAGGTGTGGTCGTGAACCCGGCCGGAGCAGCCGCACAGGTTCACGAGCTGTGCCGAATCGCGACCGGGATGACCGCCGGTGGCCCGCTGGCCGAGAACGCGGCGGCCATCCTCGCCCGGCTCGAAGGGCCGCTGCGGGTGGCCATCGCCGGCCGCATCAAGGCCGGGAAGTCGACACTGCTCAACGCACTCGTGGGCGAGCGACTGGCCCCGACCGATGCCGGCGAATGCACCCAGATCGTCACGTGGTACGTCCACGGCGAGGCGTACGACGTGCAGGCGAAGCTGTCCGACGGTCGGAGCGAGGCGCTGCCGTTCCAGCGCGTCGACGGAGCGCTGCAGATCCAGCTCGGAACGCACTCCGCGGCCGATGTCGCCTCGCTCGAGGTCAGCTGGCCGACGTCCGCGCTGGCCGAGGTGAGCCTGATCGACACGCCCGGCCTGGCGTCGCTCAACGACGAGAACAGCCAACGCACCCGCGACTTCCTCGAGCAGGGAAGTGAGTCGCCGAGCGACGCCGACGCGGTCATCTATCTGATGCGACATCTCCATCGCGCCGACACCGAGTGCCTCGGGGCGTTCATGGACCGTTCGGTGTCCGGGGCCTCGCCGGTGAATGCCATCGCCGTGCTGTCGCGAGCCGACGAAATCGGTGCGTGTCGGCTCGATGCCATGACCTCCGCCGCTCGCATCGCCGGTCGGTATCAGACCAACGACACCATCCGGTCGCTCTGCACCACGGTGGTCCCGGTCGCCGGCTTGCTGGCCGAGACGGGTCAGACGCTCCGCGAGGACGAGTTCGGGGCGTTGCGCACCCTCGCAAACGATGCACCCGAGGCGCTCGAGCGACTGGTCCGGTCGGTCGACGACTTCTGCGACATCTCCGCGTCGAACCTCACCGTCGAACTTCGGAGCGCGTTGCTCGATCGGCTCGGTCTGTTCGGCGTCCGCTTCGCCATCGATGCCATGACCGCCGGCCGGGCGTCGACGTCATCGGAGCTGTCACGTGCGCTCGTCGAGGCGTCCGGCCTCGGCGGACTCCGCGAGCTCATCAGCTCGCAGTTCCTCCCGCGGGCCCGGATCCTCCAGGCCCGATCGGCCGTCGTGTCACTCCGAGCGCTGATCGCCGAGGTGGCTCCGATCGATCCGGCAGGTGCACAACAGCTCGCTCGCGAGATCGACACGATCGAAGCCGGCGCCCTCGAGTTCGCCCAACTCCGCACCGCCCACAACGTGCTGTCAGGCATGGTCGAGCTCGACGAGCCCGAGCGTCAAGAGGTCGAACGGGTGATGCTGGCTCCGAGCGACGCGGTCGCGCTCGGGAGCAGCCCGGGTGATCAGGCCGGCCAACGAACCGCCACGCTGACCGGCATCGAGAAGTGGCGGGCCCGGGCCAACGACCCGATGGCCCAGCCGGTCGCGGTCGAGACGGCCGAGACCATGGCCCGGACCTACGAGACGATCTTCGGCCGCCTCACCGGTTGAGCACGGCGCCGTCGGTCACCGCTCGGGGTCGACCGACCCGATCTCGTCCACCTCTTCGAGGATCGCGTCCGCATCGACGTCGAAGTCGATGTCGCTGATCACGACGCGGCGCCGGCTTCGGAGAAACGCCTGCTGCTCGTCGGTGAGGTCGACCTCGTCGGCCACGGCGTCGGACCACGGATCGTCGTCGTCGAGCTCGAAGCCTTCCGGCGTCTCGACGAAGTCGGTGTCGTCGAGCCAGTCGCCGAGCCTGCGAACCGCGTCGGACGGTCGATGTGCTGATCCTGGGGAGTCCTGTTCGTTGCTCATCGCACCGATTCCTGTCGTGAGGGCGAGCCCGCCATGGCGATCGCCAACTCGGACCGTGAGCGGATACCGAGCTTCCGGTAGATCGACTGCAGATGGGAGTCGACCGTCTTGGCGCTCACGAAGAGGGTTGCCGCCGTCTCCTTGTTGGTCTGACCGTCGCGCCCGACGGTGAGGGCGACCCGCCGTTCGGCTGCGGTGAGGACGTGGAGCGGGTCCTCGTCGGTGGACGGCGCCTCGGGAATCGTCCAGCCCCGGGCGTCGATGGCCGCCAACCACCCTGCGGCGGCGTCGAGCTCACCCGCGACCACGGCGAGGCGCGCCAGCTCCAGCGGCAGACCCGTCAGCAAGGCGGCGGCATCATCGGTGGACCCGGCCGCCTGATGGGCGCGGACGGCTCGGCGGGCCCGCCCGGCCACGCGGCGGTCGGGGTGGTCGACGAGCGCTTCGACGGCGGCGACGTCACGGGTTGCATGCCGTGCCGCGATCTGGGCCTCCAGCCGATCCGACGCGATCTCGGCCCGCAGCCGGGGGTCGTCGAAGCAGCCACTCGGTGCAGCATCCAGCACCTCGAGCGCGCCCGCCGGGTCGGCATGGGCCAGACACGCCACGGCGCGGAGGTGGTGGGCCGCACCGACCAGCGGCCGGCCGCGCACCGATGCCGCGAGGCGCTCCGCCCGGGTGATGGCACGGTCGGCGGCCGTCGTCCGTCCTCCGATGAGGTCGGCCTCGGCCCGCACCAGCAGGCATGCGGCCCGCCCGAACGCCGGTCCCGAGTCGTCGCGGAGCTCGGCATCCACGACGTCGTGGGCCTCGGTCACCGCGCCGTGCCGGAGCGTCCGCCGCGCCAGCGCCGCGGTCGTTTCGAGGCGATGGCTGCCGGTGGTCGCGCAGGGCGTGTCGTGGTCGCTGCCGTCGGTTCGCTCGGCCCTGCGGCGGACGACCCGGTCGGCCATGCTCCATGCCTTCAGCGGAGCGTCGCGACCCTCCGGCACGGCCGCCACCCCGGCGACTTCGGCGAGCAGCGCCGCCAGGGGGTCGCCCGGCTCGATGCGGTCGAGCGCCCGAAGCGCCTCGGTCGGGGCTCCGGCATCGAGGCACTCGTCGGCGGCGGCGATCCAGAGTGCGTGCCCATCGACAGGGTCGAGGCTCGCGGCGCGCTCGGCCAGGTGAGCACCCGCAGCCCAGGGCCCTTCGGTCCAACGCAGCCCCAGGCCCTGCATGAGAACGGCATCGACCAGCTCGGGTCCACTGGTCCGGCCGGCCGCCAGCAGGTCGGCGACGTCGGCGAGCCCGACGGGATGGAAGGCGGTGGCGAAGTGATCGGCCGCCAGCCGGAGGCGGTGCTCACGAGACGCCGAGGCGTCCGACATCTGCGCGGCCCGGAGCCTGGCCCGAGCGGCCTCGAGCGGCGCACCCCGCGAGACGGCGGCGTCGGCCACGAGGTCGAGTGCTTCGGCCACCATGGCGTCCGGTCCGTCGGCGGCGTCGACCAGCTGCCACGCCCGGAGCTCGGCTTCGTGGGGCCGATCGAGCGACCAGGCGATCGCCCGATGGGCCGCCCTGCGGCTCGCGGGAGCGAGGGCGTGATAGGCGAGCGAGCGGAGGCCGGGGTGGTCGAAGTGGTACTGCCCGTCGGCCACGCGAACCACTCCTGCCGCTTCGGCGGCATCGAGTGCTGCGGGATCGGCGTCGAGCCGTGCCAACGCGCGCTGCACCACCCGCACCTGCCCGTCGGGTACCGCCGCGGCGACGGCCAGCGCGTGCCGGGTTCGATCGCCGAGACCGGCGAGCCGCCCGGCCAGGTGCTCGGCCATGCCATCGGCGGTGCGGGCAACGGTCGGCAGGCGTTCGAGTCCGTGGCGCTGTGGGTCGCTCAGCGACCGTGCGGTCGCCAGTCCCATCCCGGGATTCCCGTTGGTGAGCCGGTGCAACGCGGCGGCCACCGCCGGGTCGATATCGATCTCGCCGGCCACGATCTCGCGGAACGATGCGTGGTCGAGCGGACCGAAGGTGATCCGCGAGAGCCCCGAGAGCCGCGGCCGGTCGATGCGGTCGACCAACAGGAACCCGACGGCTGAGGCGGCGAGGGCATCGACGCAGGTGAGCAGGGTGCATCGGGCGTCGCGGTCGAGCAGGTCGGCGTCGTCGATCGTCACCAGCACCGGGCTCGAGACCGCCGCCTCGGTGAGCCGCTCGACCAGCGAGCTCTCGTCGTGCTCGTTGCGCCCGGCGGGTCGAGGCGCGATCCGATCGAGCGAGTGGTGCAGCACGGCGCCCACATCGACGCCCTCGGCCCGGCCCCTGGCCGCGAGCACGACGATGTCGCGCTCGGAGGCTCGGGCTGCGGCATGTTCGAGGCCCTGGGTACGGCCGCTCCCCACCTCACCGTCGAGCACGAGTGCGCCGCCGGTTCCCGAGGCGATCGCGTCGATGAGGTGGTCGAGGGCCTCATCGGCTGCGGGGCGCCCGATCAGCATGCAACGAACCTACGAAATCAACCGAAACGGCGGTCGGGAACTCGTCCCCCGACTCCGTTTCGCGTCCTTGCGTAGAGTCGTTTTCATGAGCGAGACCCAAGCCAGACCAGCGGTCCGGATCGAGACGTATCCGAGCGACGCGCTTCGGGGCGTGCCTCCGTTCGACTTCGCCGTGCCCCGGGGCTGGGTGGTCTTCGAGGCACCGGACAGCCATGCCCTGATCCGTACCCCGGTCCAGGTCGCCGACTTCTGGGTCAACGCCGTCATCCAGAGCGATCGGGTGCCCCGCAAGATCGAGCTGCCTCATGCTGCGGTGCTCACCATGCGGCAGATCGAGGCCGCCGGCAGCGAGATCCGAATCGACGAAGAGAAGATCGGCTCCTTCGGGGACCGGCAGACCTACCTCCGGACCATCGAGGTCACGCCCAACGACTCGACCCAGCGGGTCGCACAACTCCACGCGCTGTTCTTCGCTCCCACGCCGGACGACAAGGCGCTGCACGATCTGTTCCAGATCGTCGGGAGTTGCCCGGTCGAGGTGGCCGAGACGTTCATGCCGATCTTCGTGCGCATGGTCGCGTCGTTCCGCTTCACCTGATCTCGCGCGTTGCGACGGGGCAGCCGAGGGTCCGGGGGCAAGACCATGAGCGACGAGGATGATCGGTTCTTCGATCTGGTCGACCGCTGGGCCGACACCGACCTCGACGACACGGCCGAGGTCGAGCGCCAGATCCGCGAGGCGTTCGAGGAGACCTGCGCCATTCTCGTGATCGACACCAAAGGGTTCTCGCGCTCGGTCCAACGCGACGGTGTGCTGGCGTTCCTCGCTCGGATCAGTCACATGCGGCAGGCGTGCGTCCCGAAGATCGAGCAGTACGGAGGCCGGGTGGTCAAGTACGTCGCCGACGACATCGTGGCCACCTTCGAGCACCCCGACGAGGCGCTGGCCGCCGGCTTGGAGATGATCGATCCGGCCTTCGGCGGCGACCCCGACCATCCCTTCGCCGAGTTCGAGCTGAGCATCGGGATCGGATTCGGGCCTGTGTTCCACGTCCCCGGCATCGACCTCTGGGGTGATCAGATGAACCGTGCGTTCAAGCTCGGCGAGGACACCGCCGACGCTTGCGAGCTCATGGTCACCGAGGAGGCGTGGCAGGCGCTGCGTGATCCGCCGCCACATGCGCGCCGCCAGAGCTACCGGGTGAGCGGCCTCGAACTCGTCGCCCACGTCCTGACGGCTTGAGGAGCACATCGGGAATCCTCCCGATGTGCGACTTCGAGACCTGACGTACGGTGCGTCCATGGCCCGGCGACGCAAGCAGACCGAAGACCTCGATGTGTTCGATGCCAAGGAGGCACCGTCGTCCACCAAGGAGGACGGGCGCGCCGACGCCAAGACACCGGACGAGGACGTCGAGCGCACGCCGGACGCCGGCGGGAAGGGAAGCGGTTCGAAGGTTCCGGACAAGGACCAGCACCAGCGGGCCGGCGACGACGCCGCGGCCGAGGACGGGTCGATCGACTACGACCAGTTGCGGACGGGGTTGGTCGATGATGCGGATTTCTGGCCGCCGCCGCTTGAGGGTGGTCGGATGCCGTCGTTGGATGAGTTGACCGATGAGCAGATCGATTACATCGCGGAGCATGGTGAGTGGCCGCCGGACCTGTTCGGTGAGGTCGGTTCGGGTCGGCGGGCGTCTGCGCCGGTCGAGGAGTGGGATCAGGGTGAGCCGCCGGTGGCCGAGGACGGGTCGATCGACTACGACCAGTTGCGGACGGGGTTGGTCGATGATGCGGATTTCTGGCCGCCGCCGCTTGAGGGTGGTCGGATGCCGTCGTTGGATGAGTTGACTGATGAGCAGATCGATTACATCGCGGAGCATGGTGAGTGGCCGCCGGACCTGTTCGGTGAGGTCGGTTCGGGTCGGCGGGCGTCTGCGCCGGTCGACGATGGCGGTGATGACCCCGAAGAAGGCGGGAGCCGTGAGGACCTGAGTGCCGATCATGGCGTTCCCGACGACAACGCAGCCGATCCCGATGACGGCGCAGGGAAGGTCGACCCGGTGTTCGGCGATGCCGGCCGCACCCCCGACCCGGTCGACACCGCGCCGCCTCCCGACGATCCGGGAAAGGTCGAGCAACCGCCGATCGAGAAGATCGACGTCGACCCACCCCCGGCGTCCGACCTCGCCGAGCCTCTGTTCGAGGACGCCACCGCGGTCGTCGAGCAGGTCGAGATCGACAGCTTCGAGCCCGAGCCGGTCATGAACGACGAGATCACGTTCGAGGCCGAGCCCGACGACGACTTCGATCTCGATCTCGGCTGACATCGAAGAGATGGCGCTCACGGCACCGGGCTGGACTCACGGCGCACGGGGGTCTTGTTCAGAGGAGGCGGTCGATGCGGCGGAGTTCGGCCGCCATGTCCCAACGGTCCGCGAGTTGACGGGCGCGCTCGGCGAACTGACGAGCATCGGCTTCGCCGACGCGCATGTGATGTTCAGCCCATCCCCGCAGCGTGCGGACCTCGAACGCTGCGTTGCCGAGCGCCTGGTTCACCCGCAAAGCTTCGGAGAAGTGTGATTCGGCGTCGTCGGTACGGCCGGCGAGCGAAGCGAACACTGCCGCCGGGAGCTGCAACGAGCCCAACAGGTTGAGCACATTCGCCGTGACCGCACACCGATCGGCGTAAGGACGCACCCGGTCGTGGAGGATCGCGGCAACCGACGGGTCAACACCCGTTCTGGTCAGCGACTCACCAAGCAACATGTGGGTGGTCGACCAGAGCCAGTCCAACGGGACCGCCCACCCCCGGTCTGCGAACAGCTCGAGAACCTCGGTCGCAGCGTCGAGTTGGTCGTTCTCGCTGTGGCAGACGGCCAGCGCCGCGCGCCAACCGAGGATGTGGGGCGATTCCGTCACGAGATTCTCGACCGCAGGGATCAGGTCAAGGAGTGCGCCACGGTCCCACCGGACCTGGAAGAGCTGCGCGGTGTAGACGAACAAGGCATGTTCGTACCCGGCCTCGACACCGACGGCGAAGCAGGCGTCGACTTCGTGTTCGTGCTTGCCTGGTTCGAGCGCCAGCAGTTGCGCCGTCCGCATCCAACGCGCAACGTAGGCATGTGCAGGGCGCCCGAGCGCCGCACCGACCGCTCCGAGGTCACCCACGTGCGTCTCGAGTGAACGAGCTTCGCCGGACTCGGCGGCAGCCCCGGCGAGCAGCCACGATGCAGCGTGAGCCATCTCGAGGTCCCCCGCGCGCCGCGCGAGCGCAGCCGCTTCCTCGCCGACCTTCTGCCTGGACTCGACGGTGCTGGGTGACGCTTCGACGCTTCCTCGATGGACGAGGACGAACGCCAGCACCGCGGGGTCGCTCAAGGCGCGTGCGATGGACTCGGCCTGCTCGGCGATCGCCCGTGCCTGGTCCGCGTCGGTAAGGGCGACCTGGACTGCGAGCCGGGCGAGCATGCGTGCCCGATCTGGATCGGGTAGTTCGGGAAGTGCCAACGCACCCTCGAGCAGCCGGATCGCAAGGTGGTCGGGCACGAGGCCTGCGGGTCGAGCGAACACCGTCGTCTGGATGCTCAGCGCAGCTCGGACGACCAGGTCGTGTCGCCCGACCTCCATGGCCGCCGACGCTGCGTCGGCCAGGTCCTCGCGGTACCCGTCGCGCCCGAGCGCTCGGCTTGCGAGCGCCATCCCGAGACGGATGGCAGCCGAGGTCTCCGCGAGCTCCGGTCCAGCTTCGTTCGCCGACTCGTATAGTTCGAGCGCATCGTCGTAGGCGAAGTCGGTCATTGCGCCGTCGCCGGCACGCAGCAGGTTGACGGCGACCTTCTCTGCACGCGAGGCGACCAGGGATTCTCTCCAATGGTGCGCGAGCAGGGCCGCCTCGCTCGCGCTGGGTTCCGGATGCCGTTCCTCGAGCAGGGTCGCCACCTGACCGTGAAGCAGAGACCGTCGAGGAGCGGAGATCCCCTCGTAGAGGCCGCGTCGGATCAGGTCGTGGTTGAAGGCCAGCGGACCGGTGGATGTTCTGTCGGAGAGCAGCCCCACGTTCAGCGCCTCGTCGGCGTGCTCGACCGCCTGCAACAGGTCGATGCCCACGACCTTTGCAGCCGTCTCCAATTCGAACTCGACACCGATGACGGCCGCTGCCTCGAGCACGCGCCGGGCATTGTCGTGCAAGCCGGCCATGCGCTGATTGACCGAATCGCGGATCGACGACGGGAGAGGGGCGTGATCGATCGCATCGCTCGTCACGTAGTGTCCATCTTCCAGCACGACCCGGCCGGTGTCGATGAGCGACAGGAGCAGTTCCCCGACGAACAAGGGGTTGCCTCCTGTCTGTTCGCACAAGCTGTGGGCCAACTGGCTCGCCGCTTCGTCGAGCGGTGAGCCGGCGGCGGCTTCGAGGAGTGCCGCGACGTCGTCACTCCCGAGACCTTGCAGCGCCAGCCGGTGCCCTTGCCCTTCGCCGGTGCTGATCTCGGTCAACAGCGAAGCGAACGCCATGTCGGGGCGTACCTCGCTCGTGCGACAGGTCCCGAGGAGGAGGACGGGCAGCTGATCACAATGGCTGAGAAGGAATCGGACGATGGCGATCGTGCCCTCGGATGCCCATTGCAGATCGTCGGCGACGATCACCATGCCGCCACGATTTCGTTCGGCGGCCGAGCCGAGCACTCTCCAGACCGCGTCGAACAGTTCGTGGCGTGCGATCGCCGCGTCGGAGGCTTCGCCCGACACCGGGCCGGTGGGCGTCGAGCCGTGAAGGAGCTGGGAGACCAAGCCGAGATGCCGCTCCTCGATGCCGGGCAAGGCCGACAAGTCGAGGTGCCGGGTCAGGTGGGTGAGGGCTTGGACGACCGGACCGTACGGCACCGCGACGTCGGGGTCACAGCGGCCTGCGAGCACGAGCGCTCCGTCCTGGTGAGCGCGATGCGTGAAGGTCTCGATCAGACGGGACTTTCCGACGCCCGCATCGCCAGAGATCACGACCAGGCGTGCCGCCCGGGTCCGCGACAGCTTCCACTCCTCGTCCAAGGCGTCGAGTTCTTCGGTACGGGCAACGAACGGCATCCGTCGTTTCGTCTCGAGGCCGGTGGGCAGCGGAACCGGGCCGGCGTTCTGGGCGGGGTCGATCACCTCGAAGGCTTCGACGGGTTCGTCGAACCCGCGCAGTTCGAGTTCGCCGATCGATCGCAGCGTGGCTTCGACCCGGCGACCGGCGAGCGCTCGAGCCGTGCCCGATACGAGGATCTGTCCGCCGCCTGCAGAGTTGCAGAGTCGGGCCGCCTCGTGAACAGGGAGTCCCGAGAGATCTCCGTCGTCCTCGATCTCGACATCGCCCGCAGCGATGCCGACGCGGACGAATGCGGCATCGCGGCGATGCATGGTCGCCTGCTGGATCGCCAGTGAGGCGCGAATCGCGTCGACGGCTGAGGCGAATCGAGCCATCACGCCGTCGCCCAGTGACTTGACCATGACCCCTTCGTGCCGGTCGATTGCCGACTGGGCGTCGGCGATGTGCGCTCGGCGTTCCCGGTCGGCCTCCGACTCGCCGCGTGTGCCGACCATCTCGGTCGATCCGACCAGATCGGTGAACAGCACCGTGACCGTCCCGAGGCTCATCCGGTCGTTCGTGCGGCTGACGAAGCGGCTCGCTCACCCACGGCTTCTGTCGATGGGCAGGGTCGATGCGCTCGCTCGAGATCCCTGGACGCCACGCCTGACCTCCTGCTGCCTGTGGTTCGGGATGCGAGGCTGTTGCCCCCGTCGGCGAACCATTCCCCGACGAACTGTGCACCGCTGGATTCAGTATTGCACGGTTCTTGAGCCCGCACATCGTGACTGGTTGCGCAGGTCCGGGCCATCGAAGCGGTCGTCCCCGCGCGATCTGAGGCGCGCCTGAACCCCGCTCCGGAGTTGTCGTCAGGGCGATGAGACGGGGCTCCGGAGCGGGGGTCAGGCGACGGCGAGGAGGGGGAACTCGCCGTCGACCATGTCGTTCGTGCTCAGTTCGACCCATGCGGCGTCTGAGCCTGGAGCGGCAGCGAGGACCAGTCCTTCGAGTGGCCATCCCTGGTTGCGCATCGAGGCGACGCTGCCGTAGTCGGCATGGATCTCGAAACCGGCGTCGCGCAGGAGTTGCGTCGCGAGCTTCAGCTCGTGTCGGGTCGTGTCGGCATCGCCGAGCGAGGGCATCACCACATGCAGCATCGGGTCCGCGGGATCGAGTCGGCGGAGCCGATCGATCAACGCGGCGGTGACGGCGCCGTTCAGGAAGAGGAGGTAGTGCCGTGACATCCCCCGTATATTGCGAAATCGTTACGAAGTTGTCAACCACATGACAAGAACAGGTTCCGTGGCGGACGACCGTGGGGCGCCGATGCCGGTCACCAGGGGCTGATGCCGGGGCGCTTCTTGCCGTTGCGGGGCGCGGGTGGCGGTGCGGCGTCGAAGGCACTCGTGATCCAGCGGCGGGTGTCGGCCGGGTCGATCACGTCGTCGATCTCGAAGGTCGTGGCGGTGTTGAGAGCCTTTGCCGTACTCGTACATCCGCTCGACCATCTCGGCGAACGCGGCTTCGCGCTCGGCGGGGTCGTCGATCGCCTCGAGTTCCTTTCGGTAGCCGAGGCGAACCGCTCCTTCGAGGCCCATGCCGCCGAACTCGCCGGTCGGCCAGGCCACGGTGAAGATCGGCGTCTTGAAGCTGCCCCCGGCCATCGTCATGGCGCCGAGGCCGTAGCCCTTACGCAGCACGACCGTGACGAAGGGGATGTCGATGCCACCGGCGGTGACGAACAGGCGAGCCGCGTGGCGCACCAGCGCGGTCTTCTCGACCTCGGGGCCGACCATGATCCCGGGGGTGTCGCACAGGAACACCACGGGCAGGTCGAATGCGTCGCACAGCTCGAGGAATCGAGCCGCCTTGTCGGCACCGTCGCTGTCGATGGCCCCCGCGAGGTGGGTCGGGTTGTTGGCGATGATGCCGACCGACCTGCCGTCGATCCGGGCCAGGGACGTGACCATGCCGAGCCCGAAGTCCTGGCGGAGCTCGAGGACCGAGTTGGTGTCGCACAACGTCTGGATGACGCCCCGGACGTCGTAGATCCGAAGACGGTTCTCGGGGATGGCGGCCCGGAGACTGGTCTGGTCGGCTGCGTCCCAGCTGCTTCGTCTGGGGGTGAACATCGCGAGGTAGTGCTTCGCCACCGTCACTGCCTCGACCTCGTCGGTGACCACGACATCGACCACTCCGTTGGCGCGCTGCACCTCGATGGGGCCGACCTCGGTCGGCTCGACGACGCCGAGGCCGCCGCCCTCGATCATGGCCGGGCCGCCCATCCCGAGATTCGAGTCCTCGGTGGCGATCACCACATCGCAACACCCGAGGAGTGCGGCGTTGCCGGCGAAGCAGTAGCCGCTGTTGATGCCGACCAGGGGCACGAGTCCGCTCAACTCACCCCACAACCGGAACGCCATGGTGTCGAGCCCCGACCCCCCGACCCCGTCGGTGTCGCCGGGCCGGCCGCCACCCCCCTCGGCGAACAGGACCACCGGCAGGCGGAGGTCGGCGGCGATCTCGAACAGCCGGTCCTTCTTGCGGTGGTTCTGGAGGCCCTGGGTCCCGGCGAGCACGGTCTCGTCGTAGGCGACCACCACGACCTGCTGGCCGTCGAGGGTGCCGAGGCCACCGACCAGACCGTCGGCGGGAGTTCGTTCGATCAGGTCCTCCATCGACCGGCGTCGACGTTGTGCGGCCACGACCGTGGGCCCGTACTCGACGAACGAGCCCGGATCGAGGAGGTCGTCGATGTTCTCTCTGATGGTCCGACGTCGCTTGCCGCGTCGACGCTCGACCGCATCAGGACGGGCCGCGTCGAGGCCGAGGTCGTGCCTGGCCACGACCTCGGCGAGGTCGGGTCGGATCTGATCGGTGTGCTCCGCCGGTGCGACCGGCGCAGCCGCGACGCGATCGGTGTCGACCTTCTCGTCGACCTCGTCGATCTCGGCGACCAGTGCACCCTGGTCGACCTGGTCGCCCGCGGCCACCGCGAGACGGTGGATGCGACCTCCCGACGGAGCGGTGATGACGTGTTCCATCTTCATCGACTCGATCACGGCGACCGCGGTGCCCGGCGCCACCATGGCGCCGGCGGCCACACAACTGACGACGGTTCCCTGGAGGGGCGAGGTGACCTCGATCGTCATGACTCGCTCGGCCAGAGGATCGGGTTCGCCTCGCCGACGATGGGACCGCCGGGTTCGGATCCCTTCAGCCAGACGGCGAGATCGAGTTGCTGTGCGTCGTTGCTCGGCTCGGCCACGGTTGCGGCGGCGTCGACGTAGATCACCGTCATCACCGGGCGCATGGCGTCGGTGGGGTTGGGCCGGGCCGCGTGCAGGGTCCATCCCGCATGGAACGTCGCATCGCCCGCTCGGAGCGCGCCGTGGGTCTCGGGGTGCCAGCCTCGCTCGGCGATGAGCGCTTCGAACGCCACCTCCGACTCGTCGGAGATGCCGAGATCGACCAGGTTGCCCTCGAGGTGGGTCCCGGACACGAACTCCATGCTGCCGACCTCGGGCGCCAGGTCGGCCAGTGGCATCCACATGGTCACCGTCTGGGCGGTTCCGAGTGGCCAGTAGTGCTGGTCCTGGTGCCAGGGTGTCCGGCCCCCGCCGGCCTCCTTGAACAGTGCCTGGTCGTGGTACATCCGAACGCCGTCGACCCCGAGGAGATCGGCGGCGACTTTGGCGAAGCGGGGTGAACAGCTGAAGCGACCCAGGTCGTCGTCGAGGCGCCAGAGGTTGAACGACTGGAGGAACGCCTTGCCGTAGGTGTCCCGTTCGGAGATCGGTCGCGTGTCCCACGCATGGTCGAGGGCAGCGCGTTCGAGCAGCGGCCGGTAGTCGGCCACCTCTTCAGGCGAGGCGAGTCCCTCGATCGCCACGTGGCCGTCTCGTCGGAACGCCGTGATCTTCGACGGGTCGGTCGGGTGCACTTCGGTGAGGGGAGCCAGCGCCCGCATGGCCGCAACCGTAACCTCGGGCGCCATGAGCAGCTGGTGGCAGGACGGCGTGGTCTATCAGATCTATCCGCGGAGCTTCTGCGACACGACCGGGAACGGCGTCGGCGACCTCGAGGGCGTGCGCCTGCACCTCGAGCACCTCGGCCAACTCGGCGTCGATGCCATCTGGCTGTCCCCGGTCTTTCCCTCGCCGATGGCCGACCACGGCTACGACGTCGCCGACTACTGCGACATCGATCCGATGTTCGGCGACCTCGACACCTTCGACCGGGTCCTCGCCGAGGCCCACGATCGCGGGCTGCGGGTCATCCTCGACTGGGTCCCCAACCACACGAGCGAAGCGCACCCGTGGTTCGTCGAGTCGCGCTCGTCGCGCGACAACCCGAAGCGCCACTGGTACCTCTGGCACGACGGCGACGGCTCGGGCGACGTCCCGCCCAACAACTGGCGGGCCGTGTTCCCCGAAGGCTCGGCTTGGGCGTGGGATGACGCCACGGGCAGCTGGTACCTCCACCTGTTCACCCCCGAACAGCCCGACCTCAACTGGCGGAACCCCGAGGTCCGTGCGGCGATGGCCGACACCTTGCGATTCTGGCTCGACCGCGGCGTCGACGGGTTCCGCATGGACGTCATCCACCTGCTGGCGAAGGATGCCGACTTCGCCGACCACGAGCCGGGGTCGTCGCTCTTCCAGGCCGCGCTCGATCCCGACCGGACCCACGAGTACCTGCCGCGAGATCCGTGCGGTGCTCGACGAGTACGACGACGTCGTCTCCGTGGGCGAGGTCTACATCCTCGACACCCACGAGGCGGTCGAGTACCTGGGCTCCGAGGCCGGCGAAGAGCTCCATCTGACGTTCAACTTCATGCCGCTGCACCAGCCGTGGGACGCGGCGAGATGGCGTCAGCAGATCGAGATCGCCGAGGACGCGTTCGGCACCGACGACCGATGGCCGACGTGGGTGCTCTCGAACCACGATGTCGTCCGCCACCGAAGCCGCTACGGCGAGTCCGAGGATCGGGCCCGAGCCGCTGCGTTCCTCACGCTCACGCTGCGCGGCACGCCGTTCCTGTACGCCGGCGAGGAGCTCGGTGCGTCCGACGCCGAGGTCCCGGAGGCACAGCGGGAGGACCCGGCCGGCAATCGCGACGGTTGCCGGGCGCCGATCCCCTGGACCGCAACGGCTCCGCATGGCTGGGCGACCTCCGATCCGTGGCTTCCGTTCCCGCCCGAGGCCGCGGTCAGGAATCCCGAGGTCGAGACGGCCGACGTGGACTCGGTGCTCGCGCTGTACCGGCGGCTGCTGCGCGAGCGCCGGTCGTCCCCTGCGCTGCATCGGGGTTCACTCGAGCTGATCGACGGCGTTCCCGCCGGTGTGATCGGGTGGCACCGGACGATGGGCGACGACCGCCGGACGGTCCTGATCAACATGGGGGAGGGCGCGGCGACCGTCGAGGGCCTTGAGGGTCGGCCGGTGCTGGTCGCCTCCCACCTCGATGACGAGGGCGAAGCGTTCGACGGCGTGGTGGCCGCCGATCACGCGGTCGTCCTCGGGCCCGATCGGCGCGGCACGACGCAGGGGTGACCTGAGCGGACCGCGCGGAGGGGTGCACCCGCTTGCCTTCTTCCGTGCATCCCTTAGGGTGGTCGGAAGGGCGACTCTGGAGGACCCGGCATGACTCGATCGTGGAAGCTCCTGGTCGCCGTCATCGGCGTGGTGGTGCTGGTGCTCTCGGCCTGTGGCGACGACGACGGCGCCGACGTCCGGGTGCTCGACGACGGTGGGTCGGGCTCAGAGACGGCGTCCGAACCGTCGACGGGGTCGGGCAGCGAGGTGGCTGCTGCCGACAAGCCGTGTGAGGCGGTCGGTGAGGACCTCGAGGCCGACGCCGACACCACGGTCGAGTTGACCCTGCGTGACTACGAGATCGACCCCGACGAGGTCGACGTCGACGCCGGCGTCGTGACCTTCGCCACCAGCAACGCCGGTGCCGAGGCTCACGAGCTGGCCTTCCTTCCCGGTGGTGGCGAGGTGCCCTTCACCGAGGACGGCGTTCCCGACGAGGACGCGCTCGCCGAAGCCGGCGCGTTCGAACTCGAGGCCTACGGCCCGGGCCAGGACTGCAACGCCACCTACGACCTGGCTCCTGGCACCTACACGATGTTCTGCATCGTCGAGGCCGGCGGCATCACGCACTACGAGCTCGGGATGGAAGGCACCCTCACCGTCTCGTGAGGCTCAGGCAAGTGCCTCGGTCAGCAACTCGAGCGCGGCCACGGCGAACGTGTGCATGTTGGCGACGCGGTCGTCGTCACCCGTGAGGACGTGACGGGTCGTCGTCCGTTGCCCGTACACGGCGACCCAGCAGTGTCCCGGCGGATCTCCGTAGGGGTTCCCTGACGGCCCGGTGGCTCCTCCCTCGCCGATTCCCCAGGTCGCACGGAGCGCGGTTGCGATCGACTCGGCCAAGTAGGACGCGAACGGCTCCGAGGCGCCCCGCATCGGCTCGGGTGGTGTGACTCCCGCCTGTGCGATCAGCCCTCGAACGGCAGCTCCGGTGTAGACCACGGCGCCTCCCCGGTAGTACGCCGACGCCCCGGGTACCGCCAGCAGCGCCGCCGACACCAGCCCACCGCACGAGCCCTCGGCCACGCCGACGGTCTCGCCTCGCTCCACCAGACGTTGCCCGACCCGCTCGCCCAGGTCGACCAACTCGTTGCTCAGCACGATGCGGGGCGGTCCTTGGCCATCGCCGGCAGGGCCGACCAGAGTCCACCGCCCAACGCTCCGATGAACCCGAACAACAGCGCCTCGCCGGCGGGGTCGAGGCCGAAGAAGGCCGGCCCGCGGAACGCGTCGAGCACGGACAGCTCGGCCACCATGAACAGCACGACCACCAGCCCGCCGAGCGCAGCACGGGCTGCCTCGCCGACGCTCCGTCGCCCCCAGGTCGAACGGGCGACGACCGGCCATGCGGCCGCCGTGAGCAGTGGAGCGAAGTGGTGGGTCGACGTCGGGTTGCCGATGGCGAGCACGGTCCACACCGTCGAGATCGCCACGCTCGTCAGCACCGGGGCATGGATTCGCGCTCGGTCGACGACGGCGTGCACGAACTGCGAACCCGTCCGGGGCATCAACTCATTCCCGATCGGCCGGGCCGGCCGGTGAGGTTCGAGAGTGAGTCCACCGCCTGAGCCTGGCAGATCAGCCGTACAGGCGCTTCTGCATTGGTGCCGGGAAGCGGACCTTGAACCGAACGTCGCCGATCAGGTGCGCGAGCGCGTCGGCATCCTCGTCGATGGCAGCTCGAGATCCGGTCCCGACGTCGTCGACCGGACTCGCGCGCGCGCCAGCCGGGCCCGTCGCTCGGCATCGGTGAAGACCCTCGGGCTCACGTGCCGATGAGGAGTCGTTCGGTCGCGAGCTTGACCATCGGAACGAGGCGGAACGGTTCGGGCCAGACGGAGGTGGTGATCCCGGCTTCCACGAGCGCCTCGGCACAGACCGGCCCGATGCACACCGGAAGCACGTCACCGGACTCGAACGCGGCGACGACCTCGTCGGGCCGGTTCACCTCGGTGGCCATCTCGAACAGGAAGCGGACCGCGGGCTGGCTGGTGAAGGTCACGGCGTCGACGCTCCTCTCGACGATTCGGTCGATGAGATCGAACGCCGGGGCCCGGTCGTCGGGATGGCGCCACCGGTAGATGGGGACCGCCACCACCCTTCGGGCGATCGATCGGAGGTCGACGGTCGTCGGGTGGTCTTCGGGGTCGAACAACTGCACGGCGATCGTTGCCTCGGCGATGCCTGGGCGGGTTCGCATCCAGTCGACCACCTCGGGCATCGATTCGTTCGGTGCCTGCCACGCGACCTCGACGTCGCGCCGGCGGCATGCGGATCGGGCCTTGGGGCCGCGCGCGACCACCTGGCCCTTCGCCATCGCCGTGAGCAGGGCGTCCCCGACGCCCCAGCCGTCGGCCGCCTCGAACCACAGGCGCATGCCGTAGCCCGTGGTGGCCACTGTCCAGTCGGGTGGTGACTCGATCAGTTCGGAGGTCAGGCGCCGGAGCTCCTCGTCGTCGGCGAGGTCGAGGGTGTGCATCGTCGGGGCATGGACGACCGTGGCACCGCGGGCGCGGAACAGATCGGCCTGGTCGGAGCTGCGGCGCTCGGCGGTGATGGCGACGGTTCGTCCCTCGAGGGGCCCGGTGGTTCGACTTTCGAAGGGATCGTCGGGATCGGGCGGCACCGGCTCAGTGTGGCGTGGGACTCGGCGATCCGGTCAGTTCGGGGCCAGGAAGTCGAGCGCGATGGCCGTGTGCAGGGCGATCCCGGTGGCCATGGCGGCCTCGTCCATCATCATCAGGTTCGAGTGGTTGGCCGCTTGGGCCATGGGATCCGCGCCGTCGGGGCACATCCCGAGGAACGCCATGGCGCCGGGCACCCGCTCGAGCACGTAGCTCCAGTCCTCGGCGCCCATCACCGGCGAAGGCGACTCGATCACGCCGTCGTCACCCCGCAGCCGCCGCGCCACATCGAGCGTCCATTCGGCCGCGGCTGCATCGTTGACCGTGACCGGATAGCCCTCGTTGATGGTGACGTCGGCGGTCATGTCGTGCGCGGCAGCGATGTGGGTCGCCAGGCGCTGGAGCGCATCGTTGGCATCGGCCCGGGTCGCCCCGGCCACCGCACGCACGGTGCCCTCGACGGTGGCGACCTCGGGGATCACATTGGTCGTGGTGCCGGCGTGGATGCTCGCAACGGTGATGACGCCGGGTCGGAACACGTCGACGCGCCGGGTGACCCATGTCTGGATGGCGGTGACGATCTCGCATGCCACCGGAATCGGGTCGTTGGCGTTGTGCGGCATCGAGGCATGACCACCCTTCCCCCGCACGGTGATCTCGAAGGTGTCGGCCGACGCCAGCAGGGGCCCGGGTCGCGACATCACCCATCCGGCGGGCATGTTGGGCGTTCCGTGGATGGCGAACGCCCGGTCGACCCCTTCGGCCACGCCTTCGTCGAGCATGAACTTCGCGCCGGCGTGGCCTTCCTCGCCTGGTTGGAACATGAACCTGACCGTTCCCCCGAGGTCGTCCTTGCGGTCGCTCAGGAGTCGGGCCGCACCCCAGAGCATCGACGTGTGGGCGTCGTGGCAGCAGGCGTGCATCGTGTTGTCGACCTCGCTCGCGAACGGGAGGTCGTTGTCCTCGGGCATGGGGAGCGCATCCATGTCGCCCCGGAGCAGGATGGTCGGCCCGTCCGGGTCACCCACGAGGTCGGCCGTCACCGAGGTGACCTCGGTGCCGGTCCGCACCTCGAGCGGAAGGTCGGCCAGGCGGTCGAGCACCGCTTGCTGGGTTCGCGGGAGTTCGTTGCCGAGCTCGGGATGCTGGTGCAGCTCGCGGCGGAACTCGGTGGCGTCGTCGAGCACCTCGGCCGCGGTCTCCAACAAGTCGTCGGCATCGAAGGTCATCAGCACACCGTAGGTCTGCGGGCACGGACGGCGCAGCGGTACCGTCAGCCGGATGGTCACCCGCCGCCGCCGACGCTGGGGGTGGGTCGCCACGGTTGCGCTGTCCATCGGGGCGGGCCTGGCCGCGCTCGTCGCGGCCGCCGCCGGCGACAGCGAGCGGGTGGCAGCGATCTGGATCTCGGCCGAGGTGCTCGACACCGGCTCCGGCGAGACCATCGGCGGGCAGGCCGAGGTGGGCCGGGCCGACATCACCGAGGTCATCGATTACGACTTCGGCGCCGAGTCACGTCGCGGCATCTTCCGCGACGTGCCCGACCTGCCGATCTTCATCGATGCCGCCGGTCGGCCGACGGCAACGGTCGAGGTCTCCTCGCCCACCGCCCCCGATCAGTTCGTCATCGAGCCGTTCAGTGACGCGACCCGCATCAGGATCGGCGACCCCGACGTCACCATCAACGGTCGGCATCGCTACACCATCACCTATCCGCTCATCGGTGCCACGGACAACGGCCGGTTCAGCTACGACGCCATCGGGACGTTCTGGGAGGTCGGGTTCGAAGACGTCGAGGTGCACGTGGTCGCCCCGTTCGAGCTGCTGGCGCCCACGTGCGATCGGGGCAGCACGGGCGACGTCGGCGGCTGCGATGTCGACGAGGTCGAGCCCGGCCATCTGTTGGTGGAGATCGATTCGTTGGGCGCCGGAGAAGGAGTCACGATCGGAGCCGAGCTGGGCGCGCCCCTCATCTCGGCGCCCTCGCCGCCGACCGCACCCACCGGTCCGGCATCCGACCCGGGCGACGGCTTGGCCCGCCCGGCGCTGCTGGCCGTCCTCGCCACCCTGCTCGGGACGTTCCCGGCGGTCTACGTCACCCGCCGTGCCGGCCGTGAGCAGGCCGCGGTCGGCGGCCCCGCGGACATCGCCTACGCCGAGCACGTCATCGCGTCCGACCCGTCGACGGTCCAACTCGTCGATGCCGCCGATCTCAGTCAGCTGGCCACCATCGAGTTCGCACCGCCGGCCGGTGTGCAGGCTGCCCAGGGAGGTGTCGTGCTGCACGAGCGGGTGCGGGCCGAGCACTCGACGGCATGGCTCCTGAACCAGGCGATCTTCGGGGCCGTCGATCTCGACCTCGACGGCCGGGATCCGGTCATCCGTCGGACGGGTGTGCCGGCGCCGCTCGCCTCCGACGAATCGATCCTGGCAGCGATGTTCGGCGGTCGCTCCGAGGTGACGCTGAAGAAGTACGACAAGACCTTCGCTGCCGGGTGGAAGCGGGTGGGGGCATCGCTCGAGAAGTGGATGGAGACCTCGTCGCTGTGGAGCACCGAGGCCAGATCCCGACGCACCCGGTGGGCCGCGCTCGCCGCGCTCGTGACCGTCGTCGGGCTGTTGGTCGGCCTGGCAGGGGCGGCCCTGGCGAGTCGCTACGGCGGCCCGTGGATCGCGGCCGTCCCGGTCGGATTCGCGGCCGCCGGGTTCGGCCTCGGACTGGTCATCCGCAGTTGGGAACTCCTCGTCCGGACTCCCAGAGGGACCGCCACGTGGATTCGGCTGCTGTCGTTCAAGCGGTTCCTGGCCGGGAGCGAGACCCAACACGTCGAGTGGGCCGCCCAGCACGGGATGCTGCGCGAGTACACCGCCTGGGCCGTGGCCCTCGACGAAGCCGATCACTGGGCCCGCGCGCTCGAACGTTCGAACGTCGACGAGACCTCGCAGACCGCGGCCCACGACGCCGTGCGGTTCGCCACCATCGCCCCGGCGCTCAGCCGCGCGACCCAGGCGGCGTCGACCGCTCCGTCGTCATCCGGCGGCGGCGGCGGGGTCGGCGGCGGGGCCGGCGGAGGTGGCGGCGGCTCCTGGTGAACGGCCGATCCCGGCCCGATCGATGTGAAAGAGGTCACGCGGGGACCGGGGGAGAATCCGTTCGCCACACTTGCTCCGTAAGAGCTTGTGAAGCCTTGCACGAGAGGCATGAAAGGACGGTACGTCCATGGAACCCTTCGTCACGATCCTCGACTCGTCGTGGACCGAGCACGCGAACTGTAAGGGTCAGGTCGAGCTCTTCTTCTCTCCGGCAGGTGAACAACCCCGCCAGCGGGCGCGGCGGGAGGTGAAGGCCGCGCAACTCTGTCTGGGGTGCCCGGTGCTCGAGGAGTGCCGGTCCTGGGCCCGCGAGCATCGAGAGTCGGGGTTCTGGGCCGGCGAGACCGAGGAAGATCGTGCGCTGGCCGGATATGCCCCCCGCGCCACGGTCCGCCGCTCGGTTGCCCGGGCTGCGAAGGCCGGTCGGGCCCGCCAGGCCGGAGCTGAAGCGAGCTGAGCCCGCAACGCCTCCTCAGCGGAAGAGCGCGGCCAGTGCCCGAGAGTCGAGGTACTCGCGGATCGAGCTGATCGTGTCGCCGTCCACCTCGACGATGAGGCAGGCGGCCGATGCGGCCTCGGCGCCGTTGGTCCCCACCACGTGGAGGATGTGCTCCTGGAGGTAGCCGTCGGGGAGGTCGATCCGCCGGGTCACCTCGTAGCGCCGCGAGGTCGTGCCGTCGACGAAGCCACCGAGGACCTCGATGGCATCGTCGCGCCCGACCTCTTCGCGGGTCAGGTTCATCCACAGCCGGAGATCGGGCGCGTAACACGCCCGGACACCGTCGAGATCACCCGCCTCGATGGCAGCCATCATCCGGTCGGCGAGGTGATCGTGTGCACTCATCAGGGCGATCGTAGGAGCAAACCCCGGTCCGGACGGGTAGACCGGTGGCATGGCATCAGATCTGACCGCATCCGCATCGGCAGAGGTCGAGGCCTCGGCCGAAGAGGTGTTCGACTACATCTGCCGCCCGGCCAACCACCCCGCCATCAGCGGCGACGAGTCGGTGAAGGGCGATCGTCACGGCCCCGACCGGCTGTCGGCCGTCGGCGACACGTTCGGCATGAGCATGAAGATGTTCGGTGTGCCCTACCGCATCACCAACACGGTGAAGGAGTACGACGAGGGACGCAAGATCGCCTGGTGCCACCCCGGTCGCCACCGCTGGCGCTGGGAGATCGAGGAGCTCGGCGACGATCGCTGCCGGGTCACCGAGACCTTCGACATGTCGACGTCGCCCATCAAGCCGGCGCTGCGTCTGATGGGTTATCCGGCCGGACACCAGGACAACGTCGAGCAGAGCGTCGCCAACGTCGCGTCCCATTTCGCCTGACGTCTCGCGGCACCGTCCGTGCCATCGGTCACGTCGTCTTGACCTGACCGGTACGGGTGCTTGAGCGTGGAGGCATGTCCCCCCGACTCTTCCCGGCCTCGACCGAGGTTCGCTCGGCCACGGTCAACCTGCATGGTCACGACATCGCGTACCGCGTGGCCGGCGACGGTCCCGAGGTCGTGGTGCTGGTGCACGGCATCGCCGGCAGCTCGTCGACCTGGCACGACGTCCTCCCGCTCCTCGCCGAGCGCTACCACGTCATCGCTCCCGACCTGCACGGGCACGGCGAGTCGGCGAAGCCTCGCACCGACTACTCGCTGGCTTCGTACGCCAACCTGCTGCGAGACCTGCTGTTCGTGCTCGGCCACCGGCGGGCCACGTTCGTCGGCCACTCACTCGGCGGGGGCGTCGCCATGCAGGCCGCCTATCAATACCCCGAACGGTGCGAACGGCTCGTGCTCGTCGGGAGTGGTGGGCTCGGCAAGGAGGTCAGCCCGATCCTGCGTGCGCTCACCCTGCCCGGGAGTGAATACGTCCTCGCCGCGTTGCTGGCGACCCCTGCCCACAACGTGGTCCGGGCGCTCGGTCACCAGCTCGGCCGGGTCGGCATCAAGACCGACCGGCTCGTCGAGGAGCTGTTCGGCAGCTGGGAGCGGCTCACCGATCCCCGGTCGCAGCGGGCGTTCATCCACACGATTCGGGCGGTGATCGACTTCTCCGGGCAACGAGTGAGCGCTCGGGACCGGCTCTACCTGGCCAGCGAGGTCCCGACGATGATCGTGTGGGGCGACAACGACTCGATCATCCCGGTCGAACACGGCGCCATCGGCAACACGCTGATGCCCGGGAGCCGGCTCGAGATCTTCAGCGGCTCGGGCCACTTCATACCGCTGGAGGAGCCCGAGCGCTTCGCCCGCCTGGTCGACGACTTCATCCAGACCACCGAACCGGCGGCCATCGAGCCCGACAGCTGGCGCCACCGTCTCGTCCCTGAAGCCGACGACCTCCCGGCCTGACCCCGATCTCACCAGGATTCCCCGAAGCGCATGCGCGTCCTCGCAATCGGCTGCGCCGTGCTCGTTCTCGCCGGGTGCGCGTCCGGAGAGGAAGATGGTCTCGGCGGGTCAGATCTCGAGGGCCGCCGGTTCGTTGCGACCGAGGTGACGGGCTTCGAAACCGTGGGCGGCACCACCATCTCGATCCGCTTCGACGGCGACACCATCGGCCTCGACGCGGGGTGCAACAGCATCGGCGGGAGCTACGCCATCGAGGAGGGACGGCTGGTGGTCGACGACCTCTTCATCACCGAGATCGGCTGCGACCCCGAACGGCATGCCCAGGACGAGTTCTTGGCGAGCTTCGTCACCTCGGGTGCGACCGTCGAGCTCGCCAGCGGTGTGCTGACCCTGAGCGACGGCACCGTGACGGTCGAAATGACCGATCGCACCGTGGCCGATCCGGATCGGCGGGTGGTCGGCACCTTCTGGGTGCTCGACTCCATCATCGACCGGGACGCCGTGTCCTCGGTGCCGGGCGACGTGCGGGCGTCGGTCGAGTTCCCCGACGAGGGCAGCCTCTCGCTGTTCGACGGCTGCAACGACGGCTCGGCGTCGGTCGAGGTCGGCGATGGCGAGATGCGGGTCGGGCCGGTGAGGCTCACCGCGCAGGGCTGTCCTGACGAGTCATCGCAGCTGACCAGCGAGGCACTCCAGGAGGTGTTCGCTTCCAGCGTCGTGCTCGAGTTCGAGGTCGACGCCGACCTCCTGACCATCACCAACGGCGATCGAGGGCTGGTCTTCCGCGCGGCCGAGTGATGACCGGGCAGTACGTTGCGCCGATGGACGTACCGGCACTGGGCCTCATGGTTGTCGGTGCGCTGGTCTTGGCCCTGTCGATCAGGGGTGCGCTGGCCCCGGTGATCCTCCCGTTGGAGCAGCGGGTGTTTCGCGCGGTGAACGGGTTGCCCGGCTGGCTCTACTGGCCGCTCTGGGGTCCGATGCAGCTGGGCAACCTCGTCGTGGGGACCGTCGTGGGCCTCGTCGTCGCCTGGATCTTCGGTGACTGGCGCACGATGGTCGCGGTGGTCGCCGCGGCCATCCTCAAGTTGGTGGCCGAGCGGGTGTTGCGCCGCCGGATGGCCGAGCACCTCGCCGTCCGTCAGCGACCCGGCACCAGTCAGCCGATCGCGACGCTCCGCGGGAGCGACGTCCCCGACTCCGGGCCGAGCTTTCCCTCGGGCCACGTGATCCTGGTGGCGGCCATCAGTGCCGTGGTCGGTCCCGACCTGCCCCTCGAGTGGACCTGGGTCCCGGTGGTGCTCGTCGCGCTGGTGATGATCGGTCGGGTCTACGTCGGTGCGCACAACCCCCTCGACGTGACCGCCGGCATGGGGACCGGGCTCGTGGTGGGCGGACTCCTCGAGCTGGTCGGGGCGTGAGCCGATGAGCATGTCTGCCGCCGATGCCGCCGAGGGGAATGATGGGGCCATGGACTCGCCCCCCGAGATCATCGCCCCGCAGCCCACCCACGAGGCGCGCGCACCGAGCGACGTGTTGCGGCTGGCGGTGGCGGTCGTCTCGTTGCTCGTGGTCACGATCTTCGGCGCGCTCTTCAACGATGCCATCGTCGGATTCGTCGCCGACCTCTTCCGTGGGCTCGATGCCCTTCCGGACGGCCTCGTCCTCGTGCTCGTGGTCGCGGGTCAGGTGATCGGATTCGGATTCCTCACCGGCGGGCTGGTGTTCTCGGTGGTGCGCCACGAGTGGGTCCTGCTCAGCTCGGCCGTCCTGGCCGCCGGCGTGTCGATGTTGCTCCTGGCCGTGCTCGAACCCCTGGTCGACGAGAACGTACGAGTGGTCGTGGCCTTCGACGACTCCGCCGCGCTCGTGCCCGCTGGTGAGATCGTCTCGGCGGGGGTGTTGGCGGTGCTGGCGGCCGTGGTCACCGCAGCCGGACCCTGGATCTCGCGGCGGTGGCGCCGGGTTGGCTGGTTCGGAGTCGCCGTGCTGGCCCTCGTCCGGTTCATGGGAGCGCCCATCGCGTTCGACACGTTGGTCGCCGTGCTGGTCGGCTGGGTGGCCGGCGCCGCGGTGATCGTGCTGGCGGGCGCGCCCACCCGCCGTCCGTCCGGGGAGGCGGTGGCGGCCGGCCTCGCCTCGGTCGGCCTGCCGTTGGCCCGGCTCGAACAGGCGAGCGTCGACGCACGCGGTTCGACGCCCTACTTCGCCACCGCCCGCGACGGGTCGGCGCTGTTCGTGAAGGCGCTCGGCGACGACGAGCGCAGCGCCGATCTGCTGTTTCGCGTCTACCGGCGATTGCAGCCACGAGATCTCGGCGACGAGCGGGCGTTCTCATCGTTGCGTCGCGCTGTCGAGCACGAAGCGCTGGTGGCCCTGGCCAGCCGCGATCTGGGGATCCGAACCCCTCGGCTCGCCGCGTTCGCCACCGCCGATCCGAACGGCTTCGTGCTCGCCTACGAGGCCATCGAGGGGCGGTCGCTCGACCGCCTCGACGCGGACGAGATGACCGACGAGGTGCTCGCCGGCGTCTGGGAACAGCTGCGGGTCCTCCGCGACCACCGGGTCGCCCACCGCGATCTCCGGCTCGCCAACGTCTTTCTCGCCGACGACGGAGAGGTCTGGATCATCGACTTCGGCTTCAGCGAACTCGCGTCGTCCGATCTGCTCCTGGCCAACGATCTGGCCGAGTTCGTCGCCTCCTCCGCGACCCAGGTCGGGGTCGAACGAGCCGTCGGGTCGGCCCGCGAGGCCGTCGGAGACGAGGCGTTGGCATCGTCTCTCGACCGTCTGCGACTGCCGATGTTGAGCGGCGCGACCCGGACGGCCTGCAAGGAGACCCCGGGGCTGCTCGACGACCTGCGCGCCGCGATCTCAGCCGGCGCCTGACCGCGACGCGGCATCGAAGCGCACCACGATGCTCTTCGACGTCGGGGTGTTGCTCTCCGACGCCACGCTGTCGAGCGGCACGAGCACGTTGGCTTCGGGGAAGTAGGCCGCACAGGTTCCGCGCGCCACCTCGTAGGCCACGAGCCGGAACCGTTCGGCCCGGCGCTCGACCCCGTCGTGCACGCTCACGACGTCGACGACCTCGGCATCGGACCGTCCGAGCTCGGACAGGTCGTCGGGGTGCACGAACACCACCCGGCGGCCCTGGGAGATGCCCCGGTAGCGGTCGTCGAGTCCGTAGATCGTCGTGTTGTACTGATCGTGGGACCGGACCGTCTGCAGCAGGAGGTGGCCCGACGGCACGACGACTCCGCTGAAGGTGTTGCAGGTCAGGCGGGCCTTGCCGGTCGACGTCTCGAACGTGCGGCTGTCGCGTGGCGGGTGGGGAAGCGAGAAGCCGTCGCGGCTGGCGGGCCCGCTGGTTGAAGTCGTCGAATCCGGGGACCACGGCCTCGATGGCGTCGCGAACCCGGTCGTAGTCGTCGACGAGCCGGCGCCACTCGATCTCCGGCGCGATGCGTTCGCCGATCGAGGCGACGATGGCCGGTTCGGAACGGAGGTCGGCCGCGGCCGGTTCGAGCCCACCGCGCGACGCGTGCACCACGCCCATCGAATCCTCGACCGTGACGAACTGTTCGTGCCCACCCGTGCGATCGATCTCGGTGCGGCCGAGGCAGGGGATGATCAGCGCGGCCTCGCCGCCGCAGACGTGCGAACGATTGAGCTTCGTCGACACCTGCACCGTCAGCCCGCATCGTGCGAGGGCGTCGATGGTCGCCCCGGTGTCCGGGGCGGCGGAGACGAAGTTGCCGCCCATGGCCACGAACACGTCGATCTCGCCCCGACCCATGGCACCGATGGCGTCGACGGTGTCGTGGCCGGGCTGGCGCGGGGCGTGAATCCCGAACGTGGCATCCAGCGCATCGAGGAAGGCGGCGCCCGGCTTCTCCCAGATGCCCATGGTGCGGTCGCCCTGCACGTTGCTGTGCCCGCGGACCGGACACACCCCTGCTCCCGGCTTGCCGATGTTGCCGGTGAGCAGCAGCGTGTTCACCACCTCGCGAATGGTCGCCACCGCGTCGCGGTGCTGGGTGAGTCCCATGGCCCAACACACGATCGTCCGGTCGGACCCGCGGAGCAGGTCGAACGCCTCGTCGACGTCGTCCGCGGTCAGGCCGGTGGCCGCCAACAGCGCCGCGCCGTCGAGCGAACCCAGGTGGCTGATGAGGTCGTCGGCGCCCTCGCAGTACGCGTCGATGAAGGGGTGGTCGAGCGCGTCCTGTTCGACGAGGCGTTGGTTGAGCAACTGGAACAGCGCGAGGTCGCTGGCCACCTTGAGCTGGAGGTAGACATCCGCGATCTCGGTGCCCCGACCCACCAGATCCCGTATGCGCTGCGGGTCCTTGAAGCGGATCAGTCCGGCCTCCCGCAACGGGTTGACCGCGATGATGCGGGCCCCGCGCTGCTTCGCCTCGGCCAAGGCGTTCAGCATGCGGGGGTGGTTCGTGCCCGGGTTCTGGCCGACCACGAAGATCAACTGGGCGGCATGCAGATCCTCGAGGGTGACGCTGCCCTTGCCGATGCCGATGGTCTCGCTGAGGGCGGTGCCCGACGACTCGTGGCACATGTTCGAGCAGTCCGGCAGGTTGTTGGTGCCGAAGGTGCGCACGAGCAGTTGGTAGAGGAAGGCGGCCTCGTTGCTCGTTCGGCCCGACGTGTAGAACACGGCACGGTCGGGATCGCCGGTGGCTTGCAGCGCCGTCGCCACCAGGTCGAAGGCGTCGTCCCAGCCGATCTCGGCGTAGTGGTCGGCGCCGGGTGCCCGGTAGGCCGGCCGGGTCAGGCGTCCCTGCTGTCCGAGCCAGTGGTCGCTCCGGTCGGCGAGCTCATCGACCGGATGCGCAGCCCAGAACGAGGCGTCGATGCGGCGGGTGGTCGCCTCCTCGGCGACCGCCTTCGCCCCGTTCTCGCAGAACTCGGCGTGAGATCGATCGTGAGGCTCGGGCCACGCGCAGCCGGGGCAGTCGAAGCCGCCGTCCTGGTTCACCTGCAGCAGGGTCTTGACCGATCGGCGGACGCCCATCTGCTCGCCCGCGGCCTTGAGCGCAGCCACCACCCCCGGAACCCCTGCGGCCACCTCCTCCGGCGCCGAGACGCTCAGGTCACGATCACCAGGATCGTCGACGGGTGCATCCTTCACGACCCGACGTTGCCACAGCCCCGGCATCTGTGGTGCCTTTCTGACCGAATCCGGTCGATTCCGACCCACAGATGCCGGGGCTGGCTCGGCATCTAGGGTGCGTTGATGCCGGTGGTCGAGGTCTGTGATGGCAGCTTGTTCGACGAGACCCTGGCGTTCGCCCGGCAGTGGTGGGATCCCGAGGTCGCGATGCTGTGGAACCCCGACGGGGCGTTCGGCGAGTCCACCGCCGGCAGGACGCTGCACCAGATCCCGAACACGGCCTGGTTCGCGTGGTCGCTGCTCGCCACCGGCGATCCGACCGACGAGGCCGACGCCGTCCGTGCCATCGAGGCCGTGCTGGCGCTGCAGTACGACGCACCGGGCGCCGAGCACGACGGCACGTTCCGGCAGTTCCTCGAGTGGCCCGAGACCCCTCCCGACCCGGCCACGATGTGGGAGGACTACGACCCCAACTGGCGCCAGTTCGTCGGCACGACATTCGCTCTGATCCTCGAAGACTTCGGCGAGCGGCTGCCCGACGATCTGAACCTCCGGATGTTCGACTCGTGCCGGAGGGCGGCGATGGGCGAACCCGACGGCCGCATTCCGACCAGCTACACCAACCCGGCGCTCATGCGGGCCTGGCTCGACGCGTGGGTCGGCACCCGGGCCGGTGAGCCCGAGCTGCTCGCTCGCGGTGAGGCCTTCGCCCGACGGATCGTCGACCGGTTCGACCGGATCGGCACGTTCGACGAGTTCAACTCGCCCACCTACTACGGCATGGATCTCTATGCGCTGAGCTTCTGGCGCATCTTCGGGCCGACGCCGCTCTTCCGCGAGGCCGGGCAGCGCCTGACCGTCGCGATCTGGGAGGAGATGCTCGACTTCTACTCACCCGCGCTCCGCAACTGGGCTGGGCCCTACACCCGCTCGTATCACCCCGACGTCACCCGGTCGGTCGCCAAGGCCGGTGTCTGGTTCTGGGCCGAGTTCGGCAGGGACCGGGCCCCGGTGCCACCCCTCACCGCCGACGTGCACCACGGCCACGACCTCACGAGCGGGTCGGTCATCGCCCGCCTGCACCATCCGATCTCCGGCGTGCTGCCGAGCGGAGCCGGCCGTCCGGTGCCGCGCCGGATCGAGGCCACGATCGACGACCGGACCGTCGTCGCCGACATCGGGCCCGACTTGATGATCGGCACCGAGTCGAGCGACCACGACTGGGCTGGATGGGATCAGTTCATGCCCTTTGTCGCCCACTGGCAGGCGAGCGACGACGTCGAGACCCTGTGGCTCGCCGGGCCACGCCGCCTCCACGTCGACCTCGAACCGGATCGGGCCACCCTCCACGTCAGCGAGGTCGACGAGATCGTGCTGCACCTTCGCGCCGACGCATGCCGGGTCGTCGACGAGGGCTTCGACACCGGGCACCGAGTCGTCTCGATCGATCAGCCGTTCGCGGTCGAGCCCGACGGGTCGGACACCTGGCGGATTCGTGTCGCGGCGACCACGGCGAGCCTCGACTTCACGCGGTGGATCCACGAAGAATCCGGCCCGCCACAGATGCCTAGGTGAGGCCGAGGAGCTCGCTGATCCCGACGCGGTGGCCGGCCATCATGCCGCCGTCGACGGTGAGCGTCGTCCCGGTCACGAACGAGGCGTCGTCGGAGGCGAGGAACGCGATCGCCGACGCGATCTCGGACGGCTGGCCGAAACGACCCAGCTGGTGCGCCTCGCGGAACTGCTCGCGGATGCCGGCCATCGAGTCGTCGCCGAGGGTGGCGTCCATCATCGGGGTCTGGATGAAGCCGGGGCACACGGCGTTGACCCGGATGCCCCGCCGTCCGTAGTCCATGGCCAGGTTCTTCGTCAGCAGGACCACGCCGCCCTTCGAAGCGTTGTAGGCCGAGCCGCCCTCGCCGCCCTCGAGCCCCTCGACGCTGGCGATGTTGACGATCGTGCCCGAACCGGCCTGCAGCATGTGGTTCGTGGCTGCCCGACACACGAGCATCGTGCCGGTGAGGTTGACGGCGATGACGCGGTCCCACTCGTCGAGCTCGATGGCATGCAGCGGTCCGCCACCGGCGACGCCTGCGGCGTTGACCACGATGTCGATGCTGCCGTGCGACGACACGATGCCGTCGATGCACTCGCTGACGGAGGTCGAGTCGGTGACGTCGACCGACATGAAGTCCTTGCACCCGTGCTCGGCCGGGACCGTGAGGTCGATGCCGATCACGACGGCTCCCTCGCCCGTCAGCCGCGCCGCGGTCGCCGCACCGATGCCTGATCCGGCACCGGTCACGAGTGCGATCTTTCCGTCGAGTCCTCGCATGTCCACCCCTGTGTCGTCGAAGGCAACGACATTACGCACTGCTCAGGCGGAGAGGAACTCCTCGGCGTCGAGGGCAATGACGGCTTCGAACGACCGGCGGGCCATCGCCTCCACGAGCTGACGGCCGCGCTCGTTGGCCGGGTCCATCGACCCGGCCGCGGTGATCGGGTAGACGGTGACCCCGAGCAGCGTGCGGCGGTACCCGGTCCAGGCATCGTCGCGCGAGTAGCCCTCGGGTGCCCCGCCCAGGTGGTCGGTGACCGCGTCGTACCAGGCGTCGAAGGTCTGGCGCTCGGACGCCCGACACAGCTCGGGCTCCATCGATTGGGTGAGCAGGTAGCAGATGTCGACGATGGCCGGGCCCTTGAATGCGATCTGCCAGTCGATCACGCCGACCTGTTCCGCCGCCGGGGCGTCGTCGTCGAACATCAGGTTGTCGACGCGGTAGTCGCCGTGGGCGACCGTCGTCGGTGCTTCGGCGAAGCCGTCCCGGGTGACCTGCTCCCATTGATCCTTGATGCGCTCGCCGAGCGCCACTGCCTCGGCCGAGAGCGTGTCACCGAGGAGGTCGACCGCTGCCGACCACGCCTCGCGGTAGGACTGGCCTGCTGACAAGTTGATCGGATCGACGAGCGAGGGCATCCAGTCGAGATCGTCGAGGCTCGGCGACGCCCAGAACTCGGCATGGACCGAAGCCAGGGCGCGGACGGCCTGAAGGGTTCGTTCGACTCCGATCCCGGCGATCTGGCTGATCATGGTCCGCTCGCCGAAGTCCTCGAGCAGGAGCGCGAAGCTGTTGGCGTCGGGATCGAGATGGTTGGCGTAGCACCGCGGCGTGCGCACGTCGAGGCGGTCGGACAGCTGTTGGTAGAACCGAGCCTCGCGCTCGTAGAAGTTGAAGTGGTCGCCCATGGCGCGGTTCTGGGGGTACTGCGACGGGATCTTGAGGATCATCGACGAGGGGGCATGCGGCGCCTCGCCCTCGTAGCGCAGCGTCAGCCGGGCGAGCTGGCCGACGATGCCGACGCCCTCGCCGATGGCATCGGCGGAGACTTCGGCCACGGACGTTGCGTCGTCGATGGTGCCACCGGCTCGCAGCGCGTCGGTGACGAATTCGGCCGTCGCCTCGACGGCGACGTCAGGAACGCTGACCATGCCGGACTCCCAAGTTGAGCGGTGGTGGCGGGAGACAGTAGCGACCCTTCGAGTGCCGTGCTCGCCGAACGGCTGCTACGCCGAGGGCTCGTCGATCACCGGATTCTCGAGGACGCCGATGCCGCTGATCTCGATGCGAACGGTGTCGCCCGACCGGAGCAGCACCGGGGGCTCGCGGAAGATCCCCACGCCTGCCGGCGTGCCGGTGGCGAGGACGTCACCGGGTTCGAGGGTGAAGGCGGTGGTGAGGTGGGCGATCTGCTCGGCGACGCCGAAGATCATGTTGCTGGTCGAGGCGTCCTGGAGCACCGTCCCGTTCACCTCGGTGGTCAACCACAGGTCCCGCGGGTCGCTGATCTCGTCGGTCGTGACGATCCACGGCCCGATCGGGCCGTGGGTGTCGAAGCTCTTGCCCATGGTCATCGTGGGGCTCCGCCGCTGCCAGTCGCGCACCGACACGTCGTTGACGATGCAGTAACCGGCGATCACGTCGTGGGCCTCGTCGAGGGTCACGTGGCGGCATCGGGTGCCGATCACGACGCCGAGTTCGCCCTCGTAGTCGACGATGCTCGAGGCCCGGGGAACCTCGATCGCCTCGCCCGGTCCGACCACACAGGTCGACTGCTTGTTGAACCACAGTTGTTCGGTCGGGGCCTCGCGCCCGCCCTCGGCGATGTGGTCGGCGTAGTTGAGCCCGATGGCGAGGAACTTCGGGGGTCGAGCGATCGGCGCGAGCAAGCTCACGTCGGCCAGCGGGTGCTGGTGTTCGGGCGCGGCGCGGTCCGCTGCCGCCCGAACCGCGGACAGGTGCCCGAGCAGCTCGGGCATGTCGGTCGGCAGGTCGGAGGCGGCAAGGGTCAGATCGACGATCTGGTCACCGAGGACCACCCCGCAGCGGGCCGCGCTTCGATCGATCGAGAACCGTGCGAGTCGCATGCCGAACTCTGTCACGGTGAGAGCTGACGGCGCGTCAGGTCGTGCGAGACTGAAGGGCATGACCCTCACCGAGCTCGACGGCCTCGCCGACCTGGCCTCGCACGACACCTTCGTCCCCGGCCTCCCTTTCGAGACGCTGACCCGCCTCCGTCACGAGGCGCCGGTGTATCGCCACCCGGGGGGCGAGGACACCCCGCCGTGGTTCTGGTTGGTGACCCGTCACGAGGACGTCGTCCGCGTCAACCGGGACCACGAGACGTTCTCGTCGGGAATCAAGGGCGCACTGCTGGTCGACCGCTCCGAGGAGGAGCTCGACATGGCCCGCACCATGCTCGAGACCGACGCGCCCGACCACACCCGCCTCCGCAAGCTCGTGAACCGTGGGTTCACCCCTCGCATGATTCGTGCGCTCGAAGGCCATTATCGCGACGTCACCCGGACCATCATCGACCGGGCCAAGGAGAAGGGCACGTTCGACTTCGTGACCGAGGTGGCGGCCGAGCTGCCGCTGGTGGCCATCGCCGAGCTCCTCGGAGTCCCGGTCGAGGACCGTCGCAAGATCTTCGACTGGTCCAATCGGATGGTCGGGGCCAACGACCCCGAGTACGGCACGTCGCTCGCCGAGGGTCAGACCGCGATGATGGAGCTCTACGCCTACGCCCACGAGCTGGCCGAGGCGCGGCGCAGCGACCCCCGCGACGACATCGTGACCACGCTGCTGTCGGCGCACGACGGCGATCAGCTCGACGACCACGAGTTCGACGTGTTCGTGCTCCTGCTGTCGGTCGCCGGCAACGAGACGACCCGCAACGCCATCAGCCACGGGCTGCACGGGCTGCTCGACCACCCCGACGAGATGCAGCGACTCCGCGACGACACCGGCGACCTGCTCGAGCCGATGGCCGAGGAGGTGATTCGCTGGGCCAGCCCGGTGATGCAGTTCCGCCGTACGGCACTGCACGACACCGAGATCGCGGGGGTGCCGATCGCCGCGGGTGACCCCGTGGTCATGAACTACCTGTCGGCGAATCGCGACGAGTCGGTGTTCGCCGACCCCATGCGACTCGACGTCGGGCGCACCCCGAACGATCACGTCGGCTTCGGGGGAGGCGGGCCCCACTTCTGCCTCGGCGCGCACCTCGCCCGCATCGAGATCCGCATCATGTTCGAGGAACTGCTCGACCGGACCGACACGATCGAACAAGCCGGCCCGGCCGAGCGCCTCCGCTCGAACTTCATCAACGGCCTCAAGCACCTCCCGGTCAAGGTCACCTGAATCCATCCGTTCTGGTGCACCCAGGTTGTTGCTGAGCGCGAGATACGCGCACCAGAACCGGGATGTTGTGCCACCATCGGCGGATGCCGAACCCTGAGGTCCCGTTCGACGGGGTCATCGCCGACACGCTGGCCGAGTCGACCCAGCACTGGGCCGAACGTCCGCGGCCGCCGGCCGGCGCGCCCAACGTCGTGCTCGTGCTGCTCGACGACACCGGGTTCGCCCAACTCGGCTGCTACGGCGCGTCCATCGAGACCCCGAACATCGACCGCCTCGCCGCGAACGGCCTCCGTTACAACAACTTCCACACCACGGCGATGTGCTCGCCGACGCGGGCCAGCCTGCTCACCGGGCGCAACCACCACTCGGTCGGGGTCGGGGCGATCATGGAGATGGCGACCGGCTTCCCGGGCTACGACTGCGAGATCCCGAAGAGCGCGGCCACTGTCGCCGAGGTTCTGCGTCGCGGTGGTTACAACACCTGGGCGCTCGGCAAGTGGCACCTGGTGCCCGACTGGAAGCGGTCGATCGTCGGCCCCTACGACAACTGGCCGGTCGGGATGGGGTTCGAGCGGTACTACGGCTTCATGGGTGCCGACACCGACCAGTTCAGCCCCACCCTCTATCGCGACAACCACCGGGTCGACACGCCGGCGGACTCGGGCGGCACGCCGGGGTATCACGTCTCGGAGGATCTGATCGACGAGGCCATCGGGCTCGTCAACGACCAGACCTCGGTCGATCCGACCCGCCCGTTCTTCTGCTACGTCGGGTTCGGGGCGACCCATGCTCCGCACCAGGTGCCGTCGCAGTACATCGAGAAGTACGCCGGTCGATTCGACGACGGCTGGGACGTCGAGCGCGACCGCATCCTCGAGCGTCAGATCGACCTGGGCATCGTCCCCGAGGGAACCGAGCTGGCCCCGGTGAACCACCGCGTGCAGGCGTGGGCCGAGCTGAGCGACGACGAGCGGCGGCTCTTCGCCCGGATGCACGAGGTCTACGCCGGCTTCCTCGAGCACACCGACGCACAGATCGGCCGGCTGATCGACGCGGTCGAGGCCGCGGGACGCCTCGACGACACCGTCTTCATCGTGCTGTCCGACAACGGCGCCAGCCCCGAGGGCGACACGCATGGGCGGTTCAGCGAGATGACGTTGCTCAACGGCATCAGCGAACGGCTCGAGGACATCCTTCCCCGCATCGACGAACTCGGGGGACCGACGGCCAACAGCCACTACCCGATGGGGTGGGCCCAGGCCGGCAACACGCCGCTCAAGCGCTACAAGCAGTTCACCCACGGCGGCGGCATCCGCGACCCGTTCGTGGTCTCGTGGCCGAAGGGAATCGACGACACCGGCTCGATCCGCGCCCAGTACCACCACGTGGCCGACGTGGCCCCGATGATCCTCGAGCTGGCCGGCATCGACGCACCCGACGCGGTCGACGGCATCGTGCAGCAGCCGATCGAGGGGGTGAGCATGGCCTACTCGCTCACCGACGCCGCCGCGCCGACGCCGAAGCGCTGCCAGTACTTCGAGATGATGGGGAGCCGAGCCATCTGGGCCGACGGCTGGAAGGCCGTGTGCCCGGTGCAGCGCCGTCCGCTCGACGAGCAGAAGTGGGAGCTCTACGACGTCGAGCACGACTTCGCCGAGCTCCACGACGTCGCCGACGACCGTCCCGACAAGCTCGCCGAACTGGTGGAGCTGTGGTGGAGCGAAGCCCGGGCGCATCACGTCCTCCCGATGGGCGACGGGTTCGAGCGGCTGCTCGCCGAACGTCCGCCCGCCATCCCCGTGCGAGACGTCTACACCTATCTCCCCCACCTGACGACCGTCCCGGAAGGCGTCACCCACGATGTCCGGCGCCGTCCCCACTCGATCACCGCCCACGTGACCATCCCCGCCGACCACGAAGGCCCGGCGGAGGGTGTGCTCTTCGCCCAGGGCGGGCGGTTCGGCGGGTTCAGCCTCTACCTGCAGCACGGATCACTCCACTACGTGCACAACCGCGCCGGCACCCGGTGCGGCATCTCGGCCCCGGTGGCCCTCGACCCCGGCGACCACACGATCCGCTTCGAGTGCGACGACCGGGGTGGGTCGGGCGACGGTGCCCTGTTCGTCGACGGTGTGCTGGTCGCCGACGGGCACCTGCCCCATCTCGTCACCATGCGCTACACGTTCGACGAGGGGTTCGACGTCGGCCGCGACACCACCACACCCGTGACCGACGACTACGAGTGCCCGTTCGAGTTCACCGCCACCGTGCACCGGGTCGAGGTCGCCGTGGGCGCCGCAGCGATCAACGACCCGCAGGCCGAGGCCGAGGCCGCCATCGCCCGCCAGTAGTCCAGGCCCCGAAGCCGGCGTTCAGACCGACGTGTGGATGCGGGCCAGCCAGTCCTCGAGCAGCGGCACGGTGGTCAGCAGGATCGTCGCCGACAGCAACCAGTCGATGACCTCGTGGTGGTCGACCGACGCCGGCACCTCGACGACGAGACCGCGCTTGGGGTGGTCCATGCCCTTGCGCCATCCGGCCGGGAGCGGGTGGCCGCGCTCGGTGAGGTGGGCGATGGCCCTCGGGCCGTGGTTGTGCTGAACCCCGACCTGCACCCGCTTGCCCGGCTTCGCCGGCGGCATCCAGCTCGCCTCGGGCACGTCGTGGCTCGAACCCGACGAGAACAAGGTGAACAGGCCGGTCTTCGGCGGCGGCCGGTCTTCGGCGAGCACGCCGGGGAGCAGGGTGATCCAGCCGCCTCCCGCGGCGAGTGCGGTCATGTGGCCGACGACCTCGTCGGGAGCGCTGAGGTGGAACTCGACCTCGACCGGCTCGGTCACCGGTGCCGGGTCACCGAGCCGCGATACCGTCGGTACGAACCCAGCCCTGCCAGCCGGTTTCGGTGCGCACATGGGCCCAGCCCGGCAGACCCTCGACCCAGAGCACGGGGGTCCCGGCGGGGAGCGTCACCGTGGCGGTCTCGCCCTCGGGGAGCGGGTAGCCGGGAAGATCGGCGCCGCCCACGACATGGGTTGCGTCGGCCCAACCGGGCGCGGCGGCCGACTGCGGTGCCTGCGGCGCAGCGGCCGCAGGAGCTGCGGGGGCCGGGGCGACCTCGGCGGCCGGCGGCGGGGCCGGTGCCGGTGCCGGCGGGTTCACGTCCATCGGGGTCGCGGATGCCGGAGCGGGGATCCGCGCGGCCGACACGATCTCGGCGAGCGCATGGTCGACGTATTCGTCGTCTTCGACCTCGGCGCCCAGGGCGAGCCCGGCGATGTAGTCGTCGGCAGGGAGCGAGATGATCGTCGCGTCGGCAGATGCGACCACCGAATGCGAGGAGGCCCGGCGGCGCACGATGTCGTCGCCGCCGAAGTGGCCGCCCGGCCCGAGCGTCTGTGGCGGATCGGACTGCACCTGCACCTCGCCCTTCACGACGAGGTGATAGGCGACGGCCGGAAGCCCCACCTCGACGATCGTGTCGCCGGTCGCGAACTTGCGCTCGGTCACGAACGGCGAGAGGTCCTGGGCGATCTCGGGGTCGAGGCCAGGGAACGTCTTCTGGACGTGGCCGCCGACCTCGGCCCACAGGAGCTCGGAGGGGGTGAGCGCTTCATCGGCCGGCCACCGCTTGTCGACCAGCCCACCGAACAGCTGCGAGCCGAGCAGGAAGAGCGCACCGCAGACCAACACGAGCAGGAGGACGGTGACGAGCATGATGATCGGCGTGGGGCCGAAGCCGAGTCCGACGTCGATCGCGAGTGAGTTCATCGGGGGACCTCGACGGTTTCGCAGGAACGGCTGCTCACGGTTGACTACCGTACCCGACGATGGCGATGCCAGGAATGAAGTCCAAAGCGTGGAAGAACATCGTGATCGTCGGATCGATCGCGATGATCCTGATCGGATTCGGCGGGTTGTTCGGCCTGCAGGGAGCGAGCGTCGGCCTGGTCCAGGTGTTCGTCATCGGCTTCGGCCTGGTGACGTTCGCACTGTTCGCCGGACCGGGCATCGTCTACGTCGCCCGCAAACGCATCGGCTGGGTCAAGAAGACGATCCCGGGCGGCACGCTGGCCTGGATCCGAGCCCACCTCTACCTGCCGGTGCTCGCCCTGGTCGCCACCTGGGTCCACGCCACCATCGTCCCGTTCCGGGTGGCGCTCACCTCGGGCAAGGTGCTCGCGGTCCTGGGCATCCTGGTGTCGATCGGCGGGTGGGCTCGGCACAAGATGATCGGCGTCGACAAGGCCGCCATCAACGCCGACGTCAAGATCAGCCGGATCGCCGCCGAGCAGGGCCGGTCGTTCCGTCAGCTCGTCACCGACTTCAAGCAACTGCGGCGTCCGAGCACCGACATCGAGGCCGACATCGCCCGCCTCGGCCCCGAACAGCAGGCGGCCTGGGCCGAGATCACCGAGATCCAGCAGTCGGTCGACGACCAGTTCCCCCGCGGGGGCGGCCAGACCGGCCGGGTGCGTGCCCTCAAGGTGTTCCGGGCGATCCACGCGCCCCTCACCATCGTGCTGTTCGTCGTGCTGGCGTTCCACATGTGGGACGTGCTGGGCGGGCAGCAGGCGGTCCTCGGCGACGAGAAGACCGAGGTGGCGAACGCCGAGACCTGTGCCGAGTGCCATTCGGGCATCTACGACGAGTGGGCGCAGTCGGCCATGGCCCACGCGCAGACCTCGACCATCATGGAAGCGCAGCTCCCGGTCACCCTCACCAAGAACCTCGCGCTCGCCGAGGATCCGAACGTCCCTCTCGAGCCCGAGTTCGCCGAGGCGACGCTCCAGGCGTGCATCAACTGCCACGCGCCGACCGGTGGCCAGTTCACCCAGGACCCGCTCGCCTTCCTGCCGCTCGACGAGGACGGTTCGGGCGGTGTGCCTGCGGTGACCGGTGGCGACAAGGCCGTGAACGCCGACGGCGTCACCTGCGTCACCTGCCACACCTTCGACCGCGCCCTCGGCGAGCTCGAGGGCCTCGGCCCGATCGGCGTCGGCAACACCGGCTCGCTCGGCGGCTACGGCGACTTCTACGGCCCCGTGTTCGACGACCCGGCGCCGCTCCCGGTCCGGATCCATGGCATCGAGGACAACGGCCTGTTCAACGATCCCATCGCGGCGTCCGAGTCGTGCGGTGCGTGTCACAACGTGAAGGTCGATCTCGACGGTGACGGGCTGTCCCCCGAAGAGAACGACTTCGCCGAGGGCAACGACGACGACGGCGACTTCCAGCTCGACGAGAACGAGCTCGACAACGCCGACGGCACGCTCGACGATCTGGTGTTGCAGACCACCTTCGACGAGTGGCAGGACTACGTCGCCACATTCGACGAGCGGTTCGCCGCGGAAGAGCTCGAGGTCGACCGGGCGTTGGGCTGCGTCGAGTGCCACATGCCGAGCATCCCGGGCGAAGAGGAGCCGATCGTCGACTACGCGCCGGGCTTCCTCCCGGTGCCCGAACGCGAGACCCGGTCCCACACCTTCATCGGCGTCGACTACGACCCCGATCCCGAGGAGTACGTGGCGAAGGGCGTGTCTGCCGACGCGGTGAACGACGTCATCGCCGAGCGCCAAGCGCTGCTCGAGACCGCGATCACCCTCGAGGTGCAGGACCCCGGGGTCGTCGAGGGTGACACGTTCACCTCGAAGATGATCGTCCGCAACAACCTCCTCGGCCATTCGTTCCCGACCGGCTTCGCCTTCGCGAGGCAGTTCTGGTTCGAGGTCTCGGCCGAGACCGCCGATGGCGAGCCGGTGTGCCTCGCCGGTCTCGGCGGCATCGAGGCGCAGTGTGTGTCCGGCGACGTGCCCGAACGAACGGGCCGGGTGCCACAGTGCGACCCGGTCAGCGTCGCCGAAGTGCAGGGCGTCGAGATCTCATCGGTGGCCAACGGCAACATCGCCTTCGCCGACGCGGCTCCGGTGGGCGAGTGCGATCCGTGGCTGGCGAGCTACCAGAAGATCCTCACCGACGGCGACCCCGACCTCGACGGCGTCTTCACCGAGGTTCCCTACCAGACCCTCCTGCCCGACATCGTCAAGACCCGGGTCCGGGTGGCCGACGGCCAGAACATGGACGCGCTGCAGCCGATCCGGCTCAGAGAGGTGGACGGCGAGCTCGTCGACGACAGCTTCGACGAGTTCGACTACATCTTCGACACCACGGGCATCGCGCCGGGCACCGAGGTCAACGTGACGGCCAAGCTCCGCTTCCGCCACCTGCCGCCCGAGTTCGTGCGTGGCCTCGAGACCGAGCTCGAACAGGTCGACGACGTGCCCGAGTCGGCCTTCATCGACGCCGAGGAACTGGTCGCCAACATCGTCATCACCGATGTGGTCGAGGCCGTGAGCAACGAGGGCGAAGTGCTGGCCTGCGAGGGCCCGCAGAATGCGCCCGACGGCAGCCTGCTCAAGTGCCTCGACGAGGACCTGCCCGAGGAGGAGTTGGTCGAGGTGGCGTTGCCGATCGATGGCCTCCACGACGGCGACCTCGACACCAACGGGGCGTCGGGTTCGGGGGGCCTGTTGCCGTGGGTCGTCTCGGGACTGTTCGCCGTGGCCGGCTGGACGGTCGCCGGATTGCGTCGCCGACCGCGTTGATCCACCGAGGCCCCCGATCATGAACCGTCGCGTCGGCGTCGGGATCGCCGTGGCGCTGCTCGTCGTGGGCGCCATGGTCGTCGGTCTCGGTGCCTTGTCCGCCGGCTCGACCGATCGGGCCGAGCGCATCGCCCAGCAGCTCCGGTGTCCGGGCTGCGGACCGGTGCTCGCCGACGCCGATGGGGATGCAGCCGACGACATCCGCAGTCTGATCGACGATCAGATGAACGCGGGCTGGACCGATCGGATGATCCTCGACGACTTCGCGTCGCGCTACGGGTCGTGGATCCTCCGTGAACCGCCGGCCACCGAACAGCCGTGGCGATGGGCGCTCCCGTTCGGGGCGGTGATCGCCGGAGCGGCCTTGGCGACGCTGGCCCCCGGCCGATTGACCGCAGCGGAGGGTCGAGGCCGGACCCTGGTCCAGGTCGGCGGTGGTGCGCTGGTCGTGCTCGGGTGCCTCGGGTTCGGGGTGTTGCTCGTCGGCGAGACGCCCGAGGCAGCGCCTCCAGCCATCCGAACCGAGGTGGCCGAGCTCACCGTCGACCCGAACACCGTGTCCGACGAGCAACTCGAGGACGTCGTGGCCGAGAACCCCGGCATCGTGCCGATGCGCCTGGCGCTCGTCGAGCGCCATCTCGAGGCCGGCGATGTCGAGCAGGCCCACGTGCACACGGCCATCGCCGTCGATCTGGACACCGCACCGGTCGATCACCAACGCGCCCTCAAGTTCCACGGCTGGACGACCGCACTGCTCGGCGACGCGCAGGCCGGCGCCGACCTGCTCGAGAGCTCGTTGCTGCTGGCGCCGGAAGATCGTGATGCCAAGTGGTTCCTCGCCAACGTCCGACTTCACGGCCTCGGCCAGACCGAGGCCGCGATCGGGATCCTCGAAGAGCTCCTCGAGAGCCCGATGGACGATGCCCAGCGGGCACTGATCACCGACGCCTTGGCCGAGGCCCGAGCCACCCTGTGAAGACCGGCGACTACGGTTCGCCCCGTGAGCGGGTCGAGCGGTCGTTGGACGAAGCGCCTCCGGGGTGAGGTCGAGCTGCTCCCCGAGACGTTGGCCGCGCTGCGCGAGAGCTCCGACAACCTCCGGCGGGTCACCGACGACCTGACCGGGGTGGCCGCCAACCTGCGCCGAGTCAGCGAGGCCCTCGAAGCTGCGGGCCTCGCCGAGACCACCGAGGCCATGAAGAAGTCGGGTGAGGCCTTCCGCTCCGCGGTCCAACAGTTCGAACAGGCCGAGGCCGGATTCCGGTCGGTCAACGACGCGCTGATCGACAGCGTCGAATGGGTTCCCGGGGCCAAGGAGATGCTCAAGCCCTTCCGGCGCCAACGTCCGTGAGTGGCTATCGAGGCAAGCACGCCGCGTCCGGCTCATCGGCGGGTCGCCCACGGTGGCTGGTGCCGGTCGGGCTCGTCCTCGTCGCCGTTGGCTCGGCCGTCGCTGCCGTCATCGGAATGAGCGGTGGTGACGACACGGCCGCTGTCAGTTCGTCGGAGACCGGGCCGGAGCCACGCAGGTCATCGACGGTTCACTCAACGAGCTGTGGACGGCGACGCCCCTCCAGGCCGGCCTGGCATCAGCCAAGCGGGCCGATCGCCTGCTCCAGGCGGTGGTCGAGGCCCGCGCCGGCCACGACACCGTGGTCGTGTTCCGCCATTGGGGGATCGAGACCGAGGAGTGCCCGGCCCAGCGCCAGCTCGACCTCGCCGCACAGCTCGAGTTCGCCGGAGCGGACGTGATCGTCGGTGGGCACGCCCATCGCGTTCAGGGCGGTGGTCGGCTGGGCACGGCCGTGGTGCACTACGGACTCGGCAACTTCCTGTTCCGGGCCAACTCGGCTCCGGGGGCTCGAACCGGCGTCTTCAAGGTGACCGTGACCGGCCAGGAGGTCAACGGCTACGAGTGGATTCCCGGCCGAATCGAGGGATCGGTCCCCCAGCCGCTCGAGGGCCAGCCCGCCGCCGACGAGGTCGCCCGCTGGGAAGCGCAACGCAGCTGCACCAACCTCACCCCCTGATGGCCGGTGGGTGATCGCTGATGGCCGAGGACGTGCGACGTCGGATGCGCCGCCAGGCGATGTCGCTCGCGCTGGCGGTCGGTCCGTTCGGCATCGCCTTCGGAGTCATCTGCTCCGAGGCGGGGCTGAGTGTGGCCGAGTCGGTGGGCTTCTCGTCCCTCGTGTTCACCGGTGGCACCCAGTTCGCCGCCGTGGGTGTCCTGAACGACGGTGGCACGGCGATCGCGGCGATCTCGGCCGGGCTGCTCCTGTCGTTTCGATCGCTGGCCTTCGGTGTCGTCATGGCGCCGGCACTGCGAGGGTCGTTCGTGGCCCGTGCGGCGATGTCACAGTTGATGATCGACGAGGCGATGGCCGTCGGGTCCTCGACCGACGACCTGGACGATCGCCGCTACGGCTACCTGTGGGGTGGCCTGGCGGTCTTCGTCGTGTGGAACCTGACCACGGTGGCCGGGCGCCTGCTCGTCGATGCCGAGAGCGACGTCGTGTCCGACTTCGGCCTCGATGCCACGATCCCCGCAGCGTTCCTCGCTCTGGTCTGGCCGCGCCTCGAACGGCCCGACCAGCGTCGAGTTGCCTTCGTCGGCGCAGCGATCGCCCTCGTGCTCGTGCCGCTCACCCCGCCCGGCATTCCCGTGATCGCCGCGGCATTCGCCGTGTTCGCAGCCAGGCCCGGCCGATGATGCGGTCCCGCCTTCGCCGCCGGGAGGTTCGGTCATGACCGATGCGACGCTCGTGCTGGTCGTGCTCACCATCGGGGTCTACGCGCTGAAGGCCGCTGCGCCGCTGGCGATGGGCGGCAAACCGCTTCCCGATCTCCTGGCGCGGATCGCCGATCTCCTCCCCGCGGCGATGCTCGCCGCGCTGGTGGTCACGAGTGCGGTCGCCGACGGACGAGCACTCACCATCGACGCCCGACTGGTCGGCCTCGCCACCGCGGCCGTCGCACTCCGCTTCAAGGCGCCGTTCGTAGTGGTCGTGGTGCTGGCGGCGGCCGCCACGGCCCTCACCCGGGCGGTCGCCGGCTGAACGAGGCGATTGGCCCCACCTCCGGGCGCCTCTACGATGCCGTGATGCCGACCAGCCTGGTGCTCATGGCCGTTGGTTGGCTCGTCGGCTGGTGTCTCATGGGTCGCCCGCGGCGGTTGCCCACCGCTTCGGTCGATGCCCCGGTGGTCGCCGTCGACGTGGTGATCCCGGCCCGGAACGAGGCCGCCCAGCTCCCAGGGCTTCTCTCCGCCCTCGCACGACAGACGCTGCCTCCGGCGCTCGTCGTCGTCGTCGACGACGAGTCCGACGACGACACCGTCGCCGTCGCTCGGGAAGGCGGAGCTTCGGTCATTGCCGCCGGAACCACGCCATCGGGATGGACGGGGAAGTCGTGGGCCTGCTGGCAGGGTGCGCGGTCCGGAACGTCCGAGCTGCTGGTCTTCCTCGACGCCGACACCGACCCGAGCCCCGATCTGCTTCGCCGCCTCGCCGTCCAGCAGGGTCGGCTCGGCGGCATGGTGTCGGTCCAGCCCTTCCACCGCATGGTTCGGTGGCGTGAGCGCCTCGCCGCGATCTTCAACATCGTCGCCGTCATGGGGGTCGGATGCGGTCGTTCCGGGCGGCTCGCGGGTCGTGCCGTCGGGGCGTTCGGACCCTGCCTCGCCTGCTCCCGGGTCGACTACCAGGACGTCGGCGGCCACCAGTCGATCGCCGCGTCGGTGATCGACGACTTCGCCCTCGCCCAGCAGTTCCGAACGCACGGCAAGCCCACCGACGGACGGATCGGGCGCGGATCGATAGAGTTCCGGATGTATCCCACGGGAACCCGGGCGCTCGTCGAAGGGTTCTCGAAGAACTTCGCCTCGGGTGCCGGCAGCATCCCGCTGGCCCGCACGCTGGCCATCGCGCTGTGGATCACGGCCCTGCTCAGCGCGGTGGTCATGCTGGGAAGTGCACTCACCGGCGGACCGATGACGGGGGTGCTCGTCTTCGCCCTCGCCGTGCTCCAGATGCACCTGTTCTCCCGGCTCCTCGGCAACTTCGGCATCGTGAGCGCCGTGCTCTATCCCTTGTCGTTGGTCGCGTTCGTCGGCATCTTCGCCTGGAGTCTGGTGGGCCTCGCGTGGGGCACCGTGCGATGGAAAGGGCGCACCGTTCAGCTGCGCGGCGAGCCCGGGTGAACGGGCCGCTGCTCGCCGACCTCCCGACCGTCGTCCAGGTGGTGATCATCGGGCTCGGGTGGTTCGGATGGAGTCTGCTGTGCGGCTATGTCGCCCACCGCCGACCGGCCCGCACTTTCGACCCGAGCCGGCCGCCCTACCGGCTGATGCGCTGGGAACGTGACGGGCGTGCCTACGAACGGCTCGGCATCCGGCGATGGAAGGACCGGCTCCCCGAGGCCGGGGGCGTGTTCACCGGGGGATTCTCCAAGCGCCACCTCGCGTCCCGAGATCGCCACTACCTCGACCGCTTCGTCATCGAGACGTGTCGTGCCGAGTTCGCGCACTGGTCGATGATGGCGCTCGCCCCCATCTGGTTCGTGCTGTTCGTGCCGCTCGTGGCGGTCCTCAACGTCGGCTACGCCCTCGGGGCCAATCTCCCGTGCCTGCTCGTCCAGCGCTTCAACCGGGCACGACTGCTCCGGATCCGGGCCCGACTGGCCCCCGACGGCTGAGGAGCTGCGCGGAGAGGCCCCTCAGTCCTCGTCGATGAGTCGATCCGTCTGGGTGTGCTGTTCGTAGATCAGCCGGGCCAGCCAGAACCGCAGGAACCCGGCCAGTGAGTATCGGAGGAACACCGCGCCCCCGACGACCGTGACCGACAGCCCGACGATCGCCAGCACGAGGAAGTCACGCTGGCTCAGCGCGTTCGTGGTGCCGTTCGACCCGAAGTAGCTCGCCACGGTGAGCAGGACGCCGATGAGCATCGCCGCGACCCCGAGCCGCAGCAGCATGCGATCGCGCCCGGTGGCGGGATCCTTGATGCTCAGGGCTGCGATCTCGGCCTTGAACGCCTCGGCTCGATTCTCGGTCATGGGTCTCCTATCCGCCCAGGTAGGCGTCGGACAGCTCGGATTCGATGGCTTGAGGGGTGCCGACGGAGCGGATTCGTCCGTGCACCATGATGGCAGCGAGGTCGGCGACCGACAGCGCTGCGTTGGCGAATTGCTCGACGAGCAGGATCGACACCCCGCTGGCGGCGATGCCGGCCACCAGACCGTAGAGCTGCTCGACGATGATGGGAGCGAGACCCATCGACAGCTCGTCGAGGATCAGCATCGCGGGGTCGCTGGTGAGGGCGCGGGCCATGGCGAGCATCTGCTGCTCGCCGCCCGACAGCGTTCCGGCGGTCTGGCTTCGGCGTTCGCCGAGGCGGGGGAATCGCTCGTAGGCGATCGCCTCGACCTCCGACATGCTCTGGCCGGTGAACGTGGCCATGAGGAGGTTGTCGCGCACGGTGAGGTTGGGGAAGACCCCCTTGCCCTCGGGGATCATGCAGATGCCGGCCCGGGCGAGGGCGTCGGGTGATGCGCCGTTGACCCGGCGGCCGCAGATGAGGACATCGCCCCCCGAGGCGTCGTGCAGGCCGGCGGCGACCTTGAGGGCGGTCGTCTTCCCGGCGCCGTTGGGACCCAGGATCGCCATCACCTTGCCCTCGGGAACGGCGAGATCGACCCCGTGGAGCACCTCGATGCCGCCGTAGCCGGCCCGGATGTCGACGAGCTCGAGCTGGATCTCGGTCATCCGGCCGCTCCGGAGGTGCCCAGGTAGGCGTCGAGCACGAGAGGGTTGCTGCGGACGTCCGCGGCCTCGCCCTCGGCGATCACCCGGCCGAGATCGAGCACCGCGATGCGGTCGCAGACCGACATGACCAGGCGAACGTCGTGCTCGACGAGCACGATGGTGGTGCCTTCGGCTGCGAGGTCGCGGAGGAGCGCCCCGAACTGGTCGGTCTCCTCGTCGGTCTGACCCGATGCCGGCTCGTCGAGGAGCAGCACCGAGGGATTGGTGGCCAGGGCCCGGGCCAGTTCGACCAGGCGCGCCCGCCCGGTCGGGATCTCGTCGACCCGAGCATCGGCGACATCGGCGAGGCCGACGCGGTCGAGCAGCTTCTCGACCGCGGCGTCGCCCGCCGTGCCCTTCCGGAGCTTCGCCGCCACGGCGACGTTCTCTCGCACGGTCAGCAGCGTGAACATCTCGAGCCGTTGGAACGTGCGGGCCAGGCCGTGACGTGCTCGTCGATTCGGCTTGGTGTTGGTGATGTCGATGTCGCCGATGTGGATCGACCCGGTGGTCGGTCGGACGAGCCCACAGATGGCGTTGAACAGGGTGGTCTTGCCCGCGCCGTTGGGGCCGATGAGTCCGGTCACGTGGCCTGGCGCGGCGCGGAAGTCGATCCGGTCGTTGGCGCGGTGGCCCCCGAAGTCGACCGACACCTCCGCCACGACGAGTGGCTTCCCCTCAGCCATCGATCAGTTCTCCGTGGGAGTCGATGGCGAGCACCCGGTCGAGGATCTCGCGGTCCTCCTCGGTGAACGGACGGCTGAGGCCGGCCCATTCGAGGTCGGGGATCGTCGGGCGTCGGTTCAACGACGGACGTTCGCCGGTCAGGGGTCCGGCGATCCCGGCGGCGACGAGCAGCACGATGAGGGCGAGGAAGATCAGGGTCCATCCGTTGATCACGTCGGCGAGCGCGAGCACGTAGGACCCGCCGATACCACCGACGAGCAGGGCCAGCGCCGGCCGCGACGTGGGAATGCCGCCGAACCCCTCGCGCATCTGGCTGACGGCACCGTTGGGGTCGCGCCCGAGGCCGATGCCCATGAGGCCCGGTGCCACCAGCATCGGGTTCTTGAGAGCGGCGACCGTGGCACCGATGATCGGGATCGCACCGAGGGCGATGCCCCCGAACAACGCGCCGCCGACGGCTCCGATGCCGCCGACGACGCCGAGCAACAGCATCGGCAGTCCCTGGATGAAGTCGAACGTCGTCGGGTTGATGGCCTTCAGCAACCCGCCGTAGAGGGCGCCGCCGAGGCCGGCCATCCCGGCCGAGAGGGAGAACACCGCCACCTTCGTGGCCGTGAGGTCGAGGCCGAGCGTGGCGCAGGCGGCCTCGCTGGTCTTCATCGCCAACAGTCGTTCGCCGAACGGCGATCGGCGGATGGCGACCACCACCAGCGCCATCACCGCGAAGGCGCCCGAGAGCAGGACGAGCTGCCCGGTCGGGGAGTCGGTCGAGATCGGGCCCAGCTGGAGGCGATCGACCGTCGCCGAACCCTGCCCGAAGAGCTTGACCTCGAACAGCCCGAACACCTCGAAGTCCGGGAGCAGGAAGAGCCATCGATCGAGCATGACGGCGAACGCGGCGGTGGCGAGGGCGAGATAGATCCCCGACACGCGGAGTGCCGGGATCGAGATGAGTGCGCCGACCGCGGCGGTGACCAGCACGGCCGCCACCAGACCCAGCGGATTCCCACCCTGTCCGAGGTGCGCCATGGTGACCGCGCCGATGCCGGCGAAGCTCAACTGACACAGCGACACCTGTCCGGCGAAGCCGATCAGCGGCACGAACGAGAGCACGATGAGTGCGAAGGCGAAGACTCTGGCCGCGGTGATCGAGTCGGCGTTGTTGAGCAGTGGACTGATGGCGACGGCGCCGCCGAAGACCACGGCCGAGAAGATCAGTGAGCCGCGGACGGTCGGCCGGGGGAACCACTCGCGGCTCCGTATCACGCCTCCGGTGCGCAGCCGGGTCTGGGGCAGCGCCATGAGGGCGATGAACAAGATGAGCACCGGTGATGCGGCTCGGAGGCCGTTGAGGTAGGCGGTGTCGGGCTGGTAGCCGATGAGGTAGGCGTCGACGAGCCCGACGATGATCGCGCCGACGAACGTCATCGGGAGGCTCCGCAGCCGGCCGATCATCGCCGCCGCATAGGCGTTGACGATGAGGAGCGACAACACCGGCACGCTCAGGGCGAGGGCCGGCGCGATCAGGATGCCGGCGAGGGTGGCCGACGAGCAGCCGATCGACCATGCGAGCATCGCCGCCGCATCAGGTCGGGCACCGTTCATCTCGGCGAGCGGGCGGTCGTCGACCGACGCCCGCATGGCGACGCCGATGCGCGTCGAGAAGAGCAGGAAGCGGAGCCCGACGGCGACGCCGATGGCCACGGCGATCGTGATGGCTTCGTGATAGCTCACCGTGGTCGGGCCGATCTCGAACACGTCGCCCTGGAAGAACCGGCTCATCGGTCGTGACACGCCTGGTGCCCAGATCCAGTTGGCCGCCCCGATGGTGGCGGCGAGCAGCGAGATGGTGATGACCAGACGCGTCGACTCGGCGGTTCCCTGCAGATTTCGCATGACGACGAGCTCGAGCGCGATCCCGAGCAGCGGGCTGAACACGAGCAGCACCAGAGCGAGGGCGATCGGGGTCGGGACCCCCCAGTCGAACCGCAGCTGCCAGTAGAGGAACGCGCCGAACATGCCGATGGCACCGTGGGCGAAGTTGAAGATGCCGGTCGTCGTGTAGGTCAGCACCAGCCCGCTCGCCCCGATGGCGTAGATGGCGCCGGTGCTGAGCCCGATGATCGTGAGGCTCAGGAACTGGTCCACCTCAGTGACTCCGGATCACGCGGTCGATCAGGACGCGCAGGTCGACGGTTTCGGGTCGGCCACGCCGCTCGGGCAGGTCGCTCCTTCGCCGTAGTCGCCGGTGAGGGGCACGACCGCGTCGGGATCGCAGACCCAAGGTCCCTCGTTCGTCTCGAAGTTGGGCGGTGCGACGAAGTCGAGCCCCGACCCCGGCGTGAGGACGGCCGTGCAGTCGCCGGAGACGCGTTCGGGGACGTTCTGGGGGCTGTGGAGCCCGCCGCCGGTCCAGCCGTCGATCTGGGCCGCCTCGAAGATGCAGTCTCGGGTGAAGGTGCCCGCTGCGTCACATTCGTTGGCGGCGACGGTGAACAACAACCAGCCCGAGAGACCCTGGGCGCCGAGCAGGGCGACCTTGCCGTCGGGGTTGAACTCCTCCATCAGATCGAGATAGTGCGTCGTTGCCGGGTTCTCGTCGGCCAGCTCGAACGGGTAGAACCCCATGCGGGTGACCACCGGGTCGACGGCGTCTCCGCCGAGCTCGATGAGCGTCGGCGTGTAGTGGTTGGCGTCGGCTCGAACGAACTCGGGATTGAATCCGATCTCGTCGGCGGCTTCGAGCATGGCCACCAGGTTCTCGGGTTCGCCGGTCCACAGGATGGCTTCGGCGCCGGCGTCGGCTGCGGCCTGGACGAACGGCTTCCAGTTGGCCTCGCCGCCCGGGTTGTACTCGCTGCGGTGCACGACTTCGAAGCCCAGCTCGGTGGCGGCTTCCTCGATGCGATCGGAGACGAGCTGCAGCGTGGGCAGCGCTCCCTCGAAGTCCCAGACCTTCTTGATGGCTTCGGGGTGCTCCTCCGCCAGGTACTCGAGGTCCGAGACGTTGAGGAAGTAGGCCGGGTTGGGCACCGGCTCGAGATGGAGATCGGACTCGGTGGCCGCCGAAGTGACCATGAACCCCGAGATGTCGGGGAGGCCGCAGGCGAGCCGATCGGGCTGGCCCGAGTCGTCGAAGACGGCCCCACCGCCGACCATGAAGAAGTTCTCGTCGCAGGACTCGAGGATGCGCTGCTGGAACTCCGCCAGTGCGGCGTCGCGATGATCGACCACGATCTGCCGGCCGTTGATCCCGCCGTTGGCGTTGCACCAGTCGGCGAAGGCCTCGGCGGTGTCGATGAACTCGGCGTTGAGCCCGGGTGATCCAGAGAACCCGACGTCGGTGAACGTGGCGATGCGGACCTCGGTGCCGGTGAGGCCCGGCTCCTCTTCGGTGACGGGTGCGGGATCGCCGTCCTGGCAGATCACCCCGAGGTCGCCGAACGCTCCCTCGTCGAGGCCGGACTCGTCGGACCCGTCGGTGGGCTCGGCCGGTGCCGGGTCGGCGGGCGGTGGGTCATCGCTGCCGGTCTCGACATCGTCGTCGCTGCGGCCGCACGCCGCGGCCAGCAAGGTCGTCAAGAGCAGTGCGCAGAGCAGCCTCGAACGCTTCGACACCAGTGGATCCCCCTTGGAGCTCGGCCTGACTTGTGTCAGGTCGAGACAACCTAGCCGCCATGCCAGCCGAGGTCTTTTCAGGAGCGTCTCAGGCGCTCTCGGCGTCCTCGCGGTCCTTGGCGACCTCGTCGAGCAGCTCGTACTCCTCGCCGGTGTCGACCCAATCCTCGAACTGGGTCACGCCGAGGGTGTCGAACCGCGTGCGCAGCCAGCCGTCGTTGGCGTCGAGCAGGCCCAGCTTCTTGCAGTTCGGGACGATCTTGCTGAACAGGAGCTGCTGGAACGGGTCCTGGTTCTTCAGCTCGGGATCGTCCTGCTTGAAGATGGCGATGGCCTCCTTCACCGGCACGCCCATCCGCTCCCAGACCTCCTGCTGGAGGAAGCGGTCGCGCATCCGAACGGCAGCCTCGAACGCGAACTCCTGCCGCTCGAGCAGCTCGGCGTCGGACAACTCGGCGTAGTACTCCTTGAGCGACAGCACGCCGAAGGCGACGTGGCGGGCCTCGTCGCTCATCACGTAGCGGAGCAACTGCTTGAGCAGCGGCTCGTTGGTGGTCTGGTAGGCCATGCCGAACGCGGCGAGGGCCAGGCCCTCGACCATGATCTGCATGCCGAGGTAGGTCATGTCCCACCGACTGTCGGCGATGATGTCGTCGAGCAGCATCCGGAGGTGGGTGTTGATCGGGTAGTGGCCCAGCAGCTTGGTGTCGAGGTACTTGGCGAAGACCTCGACGTGGCGGGCCTCGTCCATGACCTGGGTGGCGGCGTAGTACTTGGCGTCGATCCACGGCACGGTCTCGACGATCTTGGCCGTGCAGACCAACGCACCCTGCTCGCCGTGCATGAACTGGCTGAGGCTCCAGTTCTGCGACTCGATGGCGTTCTGCAGCCACTCCTTGTTGGTCCACTTCGCGAGCGACGTGCCCTTCAGGTCGACCCCGAGGTCGGCGATCATCTCGACGGTCATGGTCGTCGGCGACTCGGCGGCGAGCTTCTCCTGGTCGACCTCGGTCGACCAGTCGAGGTCGGTCTCGCCGTTCCACTGCGACGTCTTGGCCTTCTCGTAGAGCTTGACCAAGGGCGGCCGGCTGCGCTCGTAGTCCCAGGTGAACAGCGCGTCGGCGTGGTCGGTGACGGCGTGGACCACCTCGTTGACGTTGGTGTTGGTCATCTCGAGGATGGCATCGAGGTCGTCGACCTCGGCCCGTCCGATGATCTCTGCGTCTCGGTCGATCGTGCTCATGAAGGTCTCCCTGGGCGTCGAAACGGGGCCCGTCTCCCTCGATAACGATAGTTATCGAAAGGGACCTCTGCCAGGGGGACTCCTGTGACCCTGGTCACGGGTGCACGGGTTCGCCCTGCCTGGGGTGGCGACCCGGCCGTCGAAGTCCCGACCGCCTGACCCCGCTACCGTCGTCGCTCGTGCACGACGATCGTGAACTGGTCGAAGCCCGGATCCGCCGGCAACTGCGAGAGCGGGTCATGCCGGCCGTCGGCGGTGACTCGGTGCCGTTGCAGGTCGATGCCCACCACGTGCCGGGCGAGCCCATCGGGGTCGACGAAGCCCGGGTGGCCGAGTACGAGCCGTTCGCGGTCGGAACGGCCTGGGGGCCGCCCTGGTCGACCACCTGGTTCCGGATGACCGCCGAGGTGCCGGCGAGTTGGGCGGGTTCGACAGTCGAGGCGCTCGTCGATCTCGGCGGGTCGGGAGGACCGGGGTTCACCGCCGAGGCCCTCGTGTGGGGGCCCGAGGGTCCGCAGGAGGGCATCCACCCCGACAAGAAGACCGTGCTCGTCGGCTCACCCGTCGCCGGCGGCGAGGCCGTCGACCTGTTGGTCGAGGCGGCCGGCAATCCCGACTTCTCGCAGTCGCACGCGCCGAACCCGCTCGGCGACCGGGCGACCGCCGGCGAGGCGCCGCTCTATCGCCTGGCTCGAGCCGAGCTGCGGGTCCGCAACGACGAGGTCTGGAACCTGGTCCTCGACCTCAAGACGCTCACCCGTCTCATGATCGAGCTGCCGACCGACGGCCCACGCCGCAACCTGATCCTCCGCGCCCTCGAACGGGCCTTCGATGCGCTCGATCTCGACGACGTGGTGGGTTCGGCGGCGGCGGGTCGGGCCGAACTGGTCGAGGTCCTGGCGAAGCCGGCGCATGCGAGCGCGCACACGATCTCGGCGGCCGGACACGCCCACATCGACACCGCCTGGCTCTGGCCACTGCGCGAGACCCGCCGCAAGTGTGCGCGCACCTTCGCCAACCAGGTGATGCTGATGGACCGGCATCCCGAGCACGTCTTCGCCTGTTCCCAGGCTCAGCAGTACGCCTGGATCAAGCAGGACCATCCCGAGCTGTTCGCTCGCATCACCGACAAGGTCGCCGCGGGCCAGTTCGTGCCGGTCGGGTCGATGTGGGTCGAGGCGGACGCCAACATCCCTGCGGGTGAATCGCTGGTCCGCCAGTTCGTGCACGGCAAGCGGTTCTTCGAGGACGAGTTCGGGGTCGACACCGACCGAGGTCTGGCTGCCCGACGTCTTCGGCTACTGCGGCCAGCTCCCCCAGATCATGGCGTTGGCCGGGTGTCGGTGGTTCCTCACGCAGAAGCTGTCGTGGAACGACACCAACCGGTTCCCGCACCACACCTTCTGGTGGGAGGGCATCGACGGCACGCAGATCTTCACCCACTTCCCGCCGGCCGACACCTACAACGGCACCTTCCGCGCCAACGAACTGGTGCGCGCCGAACGTGGGTACGCCGAGCACGGATTCGGCAACCGCAGTTTCTACCCGTTCGGTCACGGCGACGGCGGCGGCGGGCCCACGGCCGAGATGCTCGAACTGGCCCGGCGTCAGGCCGACCTCGAAGGACTTCCCCGCGTCGACATCGAGCCGCCCGAAGCGTTCTTCGCCAAGGCGCACACCGAGTACCCCGATGCCCCGGTCTGGCGCGGCGAGCTCTACTTCGAGATGCACCGGGGCACCTACACCAGTCAGGCCAGGACCAAGCGGGGCAACCGAAGGAGTGAGCTGCTGCTACGCGAAGCCGAGCTGTGGTCGACGATCGCCGCCCGTCGCGACGTCGGGTTCGTCTACCCGGCCGACGACCTCGACCGCCTGTGGAAGGTCCTGCTGCTGCACCAGTTCCACGACATCATCCCCGGCAGCTCGATCGCGTGGGTCCACCAGGACACCGAGGCGGACCACGCGGCGCTGCACGGTGAGGCCGAACAGTTGATCGAGCGCGCCTTTCAGGCGATCCTGCGGCCCGGCGGGTCGTCAGCTGCCCCCGGCGCCGCCGGTTCGGGAAACGCCGTCGTGCTGGCCAACGCGGCGGGGCACGACCGGACCGAGACGGTGATGATCGATGCCGGCCACGGCCCCGGTGGCGAGGCGCCGACGGCCGACGCCTCGAGGGCGCCGGTGCAGCGATGCGCCGACGGACGGCTCGCGTTCGTGGCGAGCTGCAGGGCATCCGCGCTGTCACCGGTCGAGCTGGTGGCCGGCGACGAGGCAGGAGCCGACGCCGTCACCGTCGAGGCGTCGGGCGGCGAGATCCTCCTCGGGAACGAACACCTCCGAGTTCGCCTCGCGGCCGACGGCACGATCGCCTCGATCGTCGAACGGTCGACGGGCCGCGAGGTGCTGGCCGGCCCGGGCAACCTGCTCCAGCTCCACGACGATCACCCGAACCAGTACGACGCGTGGGACATCGATGCGGCGTACCGGCGCTCGGTCACCGACCTGCTCGACGTCGAGTCGATCGACATCGTCGAGTCGGGCCCGGTGGTGGCGTCGGTCCGGGTGGTTCGCTCGTTCGGCGCCAGCCGCATCACCCAGACCCACGAGCTGACCGCTCGATCACCTCACCTCACGATCGACACCGAGATCGACTGGCAGGAGTCCGAGAAGCTGTTGAAGGCCGCGTTCCCGCTGAACGTGCGGTCCGACGAGGCGACCTACGAGATCCAGTTCGGGCACGTTGCCCGACCGACCCACCAGAACACGTCGTGGGACGCAGCGCAGTTCGAGGTCTGCGGGCACAAGTGGGCCGACCTCTCCGAGCCCGGATTCGGCGCGAGCCTGTTCAACGACTCGAAGTACGGCCACGATTGCGTGGGCAACACCTTGCGTCTCACGTTGCTCAAGTCGGCGAGCTATCCCGATCCGCACGCCGATCGGGGAGTGCACCGCTTCCGCTACGCCATCCGTCCGCACGTGGGGTCGTTCCAGGACGCCGGCATCGTCGACGAGGCTCTGGCGTTCAACCTGCCGATCCGAGCGGTGGCCGGCTCGGTGAGCACCGAGCCGTTCGTGACCGTCGGCGATCCTGCGATCCAGATCGATGCCGTGAAGCTCGCGGACGACGGATCCGGCGACGTGATCGTCCGCGGCCACGAGGCCCATGGGCGCCACGTCACGACGTCGATCGCCGTCGACGGCTGCCCGTCGGCCGTGGCCACCGACCTCCTCGAGCGGGGCGACGAGGCCGTCGATCCGTCGGCGGTCGTGTTCACGCCGTTCCAGATTCGCACGCTGCGGTACCGCTGACCGAGGGCTCGATCAGTCGATCGTCACGGTCGCGGCCGCGACCGTCGACACCGGCACCGCCACCCCGGTGCGGGTACGCGCGCGGAGGTCACCCCGCCGATCGCTCCTCGTTGATGGCGGCCACCATCTCGTAGATCTCACTCGGCGCCTTCGACGGCGCGCCGCTGTCGTACGGCGGGTGCGGGTCGTACTCGATGGCCAGCTGAATGGCCATGGCGATCTCGTCGCCGGCCACCTTCCCGGCCAGCGTCAGAGCCATGTCGATCCCGGCCGACACACCGGCCCCGGTGATGACCTTGCCCTGTTCGACGACCCGTTGCTCGGTCGGTGTGGCACCGTAGGAGGCGAGGTCGTCGTAGGCGGTCCAGTGGGTGGTGGCCTCGAGCCCGTCGAGCACACCGGCCGAGCCCAACAGCAGGGCCCCCGTGCACACCGAGGTCGTGTAGGTGGTGTGCGCGTGGGCCGCCGCGATCCAATCGACGATCGGATGGCGGTCGCGGGCGAGCTCTCGGGTGATGAACCCACCGGGAACGACGACGATGTCCGGGTCGGGCACATCATCGAACGTGTGCTCCACCTCCATTCGCAGCAGGCCGGCGTCGTCTCGCACCGTTCCGGACTCGGCCGCGCACCACACCAGATCCGCGCCGGGCAGATGCTGCAGCACCTGGTAGGGGCCCATGGCGTCGAGCGAGGTGAACTCGTCGTAGAGGCCGATGGCGATCTGCATGCGCTTCCTCGGTGGTCGTGCGGTCGGTCGTGGTCGGATGGGCGTCGTGCCGCCCAGCGTGGCACCATGATGCCGTGGATGTCGGCGATGTGGTGCCCGAGTTCGAGGCGCTCGACCAGCACGGCACCATCGTGCGCCTGGTCGATCTCCTCGAACTCGGTCCAGTCGTGCTGTTCTTCTACCCGAAGGCCATGACCCCCGGCTGAACCAAGGAGAGCTGTCACTTCCGCGATCTGGCCTCCGAGTTCGGCGAACACGGGGCCCAGCGAGTGGGAATCAGCGCCGATCAGGTTGATCGGCAGAAGGAATTCGACGAAGCCAACAACCTGGGATTCCCCCTGTTGTCCGATGCCGACCGCAAGATCAGCGCGGTCTTCGGTGCCAAGCGGATCGGCAAGTTCCCCGGCAAGCGGATGACCTTCGTCATCGACACCGACCGAACGGTGCTCGCGGCCATCAAGAGCGAGACCAACATGCACGCCCACGCCGACGAGGCGTTGGCCGCCCTGGCCGCTCGCGACTGATCAGTCTGCTGCTCGGGCCGGCGAGCCCAGCACCCGGGCGTCGCCCACCACACCCCCGGCCGTCGAGCGGACCACCCGGCGCGCCGTGAGTCGGTCCGTGAGCGCTCGTCCGGAGGCCTCGATGAGGTGGAGGACGGCGAGTTCGGCGGCCCGGATGGCTCCGTCCCGGGCCTTCACCGCAACTCCCCAGTCGCCCCCGATGGCGGTTGCGACGTAGACCCCCTCGGCACCGACCTTGACGATCAGGTCGTGGGTGTCCTCCATGACCTCGGTGCACAGACGCCCCGTTCCGGCCACCAGGAACGGATGGGCCCGCATGGCGCGTGCCAGACGTTCGGCGGCCTCGGCCCGCTCGACGGGCCAGGCCCCCGGCGGGGTCCCGAAGCGGGCCATGCCGCCGGCCAGAGCCCCGAGCCCGAAGGCATGGGCGGGGACGCCACATCCGTCGACCCCCGTGGTGGTGCCGTCCGGAGCGAACCCGAAGGTGGCTGCCAGATCGTCGCTGACGAGTTGCTGCACCACGTGGTCGGGCTGGGTGTAGCCCTCGGGATCGACCCCGAGGTCGCGGGCGAGCGTCAGCAGGCCGGCGTGTTTGCCCGAACACTCGTGCTCGACCGGCGACGAGCCGCCCGGGGGTGTGCCACGCGCGAGCCGTGACTCGTCGATGTCGATCCGGGCGAGCCAGGACCGAACGCGGTCGACGTGCGCCGCCTCGCCGGAATGCGAGGCGCAGGCGAGGGCGAGCTCGGGTTCGCCGAGCCCGAAGGCGTCGGCGGCGCCGGTCAACACCAGGGGCATCGCCTGCACCATCTTCACCGAGGAACGGGGGAACACCAGGCGGTCGGCGTCGCCGTACACCTCGGTGTGACCGCCGGGTCCGACCACCACCGCGTGGACCTCGTGTTCGCTCTCGACCAGGTCGGCACGCCTCAGCTGCACGACGAGAGGACCAGCCACGGCACCAGTGTCGCTCACGACAGCTACCGTCGGCGCCGATGCTGATCGAGCGATTCGGAACCAGGACGTGGGAGGAGCCCGAGCTCACGTCGGTCAATCGATTGCCGATGCGTCGAACCTTCGCGGCCCAGCCCGACGAGGAGCTGGCTCGCGAGGGCACCGACGAGACGAACCCGTGGCGTCGATCCCTCGACGGCACCTGGCGGTTCTGCCTGCGCAGCCGCCCCGAGCTGGTGACCGAAGCCGACGTGGCCCCCGACACCGACGATGGCGGACGGGCCTGGTCCGATCTCGAGGTCCCCGGGGTGTGGACGATGCAGGGCCACGACCGGCCGCACTACACGAACGTCGTGATGCCGTTCGGCGGCGAACCCCCATCGGTTCCCGACGAGAACCCCACCGGTGTCCATCGCACGACGTTCACCGTCCCGCGAGACTGGTCGGGACGCCGCATCGTCCTGCACGTGGGCGGCGCCGAGAGCGTGCTGCACGTGTTCTGCAACGGCGCCACGGTCGGCATGAGCAAGGACAGCCGACTGCCCGCCGAGTTCGATCTCACTCCGTTCTTGAAGCGACGCGGCGCCAACACGCTGGCCCTCGTGGTCGTGCGGTGGTCCGACGCGACCTGGATCGAGGACCAGGACCACTGGTTCCACGGGGGCATTCATCGCGAGGTGTTCCTGCGAGCCGACGGTCCGGTCCGGCTCGAAGACGTGCGGGTGCGTGCGACCCTCGGCGACGACCTGGTCACCGGCGAGCTCACGGTCGATGCCGACGTCGGCCCGGCCGGCGATCTGTCGGAGTGGACTGTCGAAGCCACCATCGAGACCCTCGGCGGCCGCGAGCTGATGACCCGCCCGCTCGTCGCCGAGGTTCCCGACTACCACCGCGCCGATCGGGCATCGGAGGTGCTGCAGCCGTACGTCCACCGCGGATCCACCGTCCGCCTGCAGGCGTCGATCGACGACGTCGATCCCTGGTCGGCCGAGATCCCGATCCGTCATCGCGTGCTCGTCAGCCTGGTCGATCCCGACGGTGAGACGGTCGAGGTCGTGCCGGTGACGTGTGGGTTCCGTCGGATCGAGATCGCCGATCGAGAGCTGCTCATCAACGGCGAGCCGGTGCTCATCCGCGGGGTGAACCGCCACGATCACGACCCCGACACCGGCAAGACCCACGATCGGGCCTCGCTGCGGCGCGACCTCGAGTTGATGAAGGAGCACAATCTCAACGCGATCCGCTGCGCGCACTACCCGAACGACCCGCGCCTGCTCGACCTGTGCGACGAACTCGGGCTCTACGTGGTCGACGAGGCGAACATCGAGAGCCATGCCCGCATGGCCGAGCTGTGTCACGACCGTCGGTACGAGGCGGCATTCAGCGAGCGGGTCCGCCGCATGGTGCAACGTGACGGCAACCATCCGAGCATCATCGGCTGGTCGCTCGGCAACGAGGCCGGCTACGGCGCCGTGCACGACGCCATGGCGGCCTGGGTCCACCGGGTCGACGGCACCCGCTTCGTCCAGTACGAGGGCGCCCATCGTCACCGGACCCTCGATCCCGGGCCCGCCACCGACATCGTGTGTCCGATGTACCCGCCCATCGCCGACCTGGTGGCGTACGCGGAGAGCGACGACCCCCGGCCGCTCATCATGTGCGAGTACAGCCACGCCATGGGCAACTCGAACGGAAGCCTGGCCGACTACTGGACCACGATCGAGACCACTCACGGGCTCCAGGGCGGGTTCATCTGGGACTGGGCCGACCAGGGCTTGCGCACCCACGACGACGACGGGATCGAGTTCTTCGGCTACGGCGGGCACTTCGGCGACACCCCCAACGACTCGACGTTCTGCATCAACGGTCTCGTCGGCCCCGACCGCCACCCCCACCCTGCGCTCCGCGAGTACCAGCACCTCTCACAGCCGGTGCGCATCCGGGCCAAGAACCTGCGCAAGGGCATCGTCACGGTCATCAACCGGCAGTCGTTCCGCGACCTCTCCTGGCTGGCCGCCACGTGGTCGGTCACCGTCGACGGCGCCGTGGTGCAGACCGGCTCGCTCGAGCTCGGCGACCTCGAGCCCGGCGAGCAGGCCGACGTGTCGTTCGAGCTCGAACGTCCCGACCTCGCCCCCGGGCAGGAGGCCTACGTGACCTTCGAGGTCGTCGCGGCCGACGACCAGGGCTGGGTGCCCGATGGTCGAGTGGTTGCCTGGGAGCAGGCCCGCCTGCCGTGGACCGGCGCCGAGGCCATCCCGCTCGTGCCCACCGGAAGCGTCGACGTGATCCGCACGGCCCGGCGGACGACCATCGAGGCCGGCGACACCTCGATCGACCTCGATGCCAAGGGGCGCATCCGCGGCATCACCGGCGCCGGCGGCCTGGTCGTGTCCGGCCCGATCGAACCGACGCTGTGGAGGCCACTGGTCTGCAACGACGGCGCGCTGGGCGGCGACGACGTCGTGCAGAACGGCGTGTCGGCCCGGTGGCGCGAGTGGGGCCTCGACCGGCTGGTGGCGAGCGTCGATCGGTGCAAGGTCGTGTCGGCTCGCGATGGCAGCGCCCGGGTCGAGACGACCTCGATGCTCGCCGCGTCGGGTCTCGGGCAACCGCCGATCGTCCACCGACGGGTGCTCACCGTGCTCCCGACCGGCGACGTGGTGTTCGATGAGCGGCTGAAGGTCCCGCTCGAGTTCGACGACCTGCCCAGGATCGGGATGAGATTCGTGGTCGCGTCGGGTCACGACCAGCTCAGCTGGTTCGGCCGCGGGCCCGACGAGACCTACACCGACCGGGAAGCTGCGGCCACCACGGGCCGCTGGAGCTCTTCGGTCGCCGAGCAGTACGTGCCGTACGTCCGCCCGCAGTCGCACGGCAACCACACCAACGTGCGCTGGTGCTCGTTGCGTTCGCCCGACGGGACCGGCCTGCTCGTGAGCGGTGGCGGGCTCACCCCGCGGTTCCAGTTCTCGGCGCTGCACCACTTCGCCGATGACCTCGACCGGGCCGACACGACCGCGGAGCTGCGGCCGCGGCCCGAGGTCGAGGTGCATGTCGATCACGCCCATCGTGGCGTCGGAACCGGCGCCTGCGGGCCCGACACCCTGCCCGCCTACCGCGTCGGTCCCGGGACCCATCGCTGGACGTGGTGGATGCGCCCCCTCGACCCATCCGACGACCCTGCCCCGCTCGCCCGTCGAGCGGTCGCTCGAACCGGAGTCCGATGACCCGCCCCTCGCTCGATGACCTCGCCGAGAACGCCCGGGCCGTCGGTGCCCTGGCCCGCATCGGTCTGCTCCGGCCCGGCGTGGCGACAGCCGCCGCGAAGCACACCCGGCGCTGGGGACCCACCCCGCCTGCCGGGTACGCCGCGGCCGCCGATCGGGTGCCGTTCGACACGGCGGTCGTCGACGACGAGGGCCGGCTCAGCTTCGCCGAGATCCACGGGCTCTCGAACGCCCTCGCCCATGCCCTGACCGAACGCGGCGTGAGCGGCGACGATGCCGTTGCCCTCTTGTGCCGGAACCACCGATGGTTCGTCATCGCCGCGGTGGCCGTCGCCAAGACCGGCGCCGACACGATCTACCTCAACACGGGTTTCGCCGGGCCTCAGCTGGCCGAGGTGCTCGAACGTGAGGGTGCCCGGACGGTCATCGCCGACGTCGACTTCTTCGAGATGCTCGACGAGCACGCACCCGCGGCCGACGGCCTGGTCGCCTGGTCCGACGGCCGGCCGACGCCGCACCCGACCATCGCGCAGCTGGTCGAGGGGTTCGCCCGCACCGAGCCCGATCCGCCCGAACGGCCCGGGCGGCAGATCATCCTCACGTCGGGCACGACCGGCACGCCGAAGGGCGCCAAGCGGCCGACGCCGTCCGGCCTGGTGGCCACGACCGCCATCTTCCGCGTGATCCCGTGGCGGGTGGGCGACGTGCACCTCGTGGCCGCACCGATGTTCCACGCGCTCGGCAACGGCGGCTACCAGATGGCGGCCCAGTTCAGCCACCGGCTCGTCTGCCAGCGCCGCTTCGATCCCGAGGCCACCCTCGCGGCCATCGACGCCGAGTCGGTCACCGCGATGACGTGTGTCCCGGTCATGCTGCAGCGCATCCTCGACCTGCCCGACGAGGTGATCGACCGCTACGACGCCTCGTCGTTGCGGCTCATCCAGTGCGGGGGAGCGGCCCTCCCGGGATCACTGGCCGTGCGGTGGATGGATCGCTTCGGCGACCACCTCTACAACATGTTCGCCAGCACCGAGGTCGGCACCGTGAGCATCGCCACGCCCGACGACATGCGCGCCGCGCCCGGGTCGGCCGGGCGCCCGCTGCCCGGCACGGTGGTGAGGCTGTTCGACGAGCAGGATCGGGAGGTCGCGCCCGGTCAGCCGGGCCGCATCTTCGCCGGAAGCGGTCTCGAGTTCGAGGGCTACACGGGCGGGGTCGAGGGCAAGGCCATGATCGACGGGTTGATGTCGATCGGTGATGTCGGGCACCTCGACGAGGCCGGCCGCCTGTTCGTCGGCGGTCGCGACGACGACATGATCGTGTCGGGCGGCGAGAACGTGTTCCCACGCGAAGTCGAGGACCTGCTGGCCGATCATCCGGCGATCGTCGAGGTCGCCGTGGTCGGGGTCGCCGACGACGAGTTCGGCTCACGTCTCGCAGCGTTCGTGGTGACGAGGCCCGGCGAAGCGCTCGACGAGGCCACGGTCAAGGCGCACGTGCGGAGCAACCTCGCGACCTACAAGGTCCCTCGGTCGGTGACGTTCCTCGACCAACTCCCTCGCACCCAGACCGGCAAGGTGCTGACCCGCGAGCTGCGCGAGGGTTGAACCCTCAGTTCGCGGTCGATGCGGCGAGGTCGGTGGGGGTGAGGGCGTCCATGAAATCGGGGTCGACCACGTCGCGTGGCACCGGCCGCTTGCGACCGACGAAGTGGGCTGCGGTGGCGACGGTTGCGGCGAGCAGGTTCCCCACCAGATAGCTCAGCGCTGCGCCGTCGAGGCCCTCGGCCGGCACGAGGATCAACGCCGGCACGAGCACCCCGAGCGAGAGCACCAGGGTGATGGCCACCGTCGCGGTGTTCTGGTGCCGGACCCGCGCTTCGGTCAGGAACACCGAGGTGATCGCCCAGGGGATCCCGGCTCCGACGAGCATCGGGAGGATCTCGCCTGCCTCGCGGTACTCCTCGCCGTACACGGTCACCACGAGGTCGCGCACCAGCCAGGCCCCGGCGGTGGCGGTCATCAGCAAGCCGACCGCGAGCGCGAGCGCCAGCCGAACCTGTCCGGTCAGCGACGACCCCTGCTTGCCACCCTCGGCCAGCAGCGCTTGGCCGATGGCCATCGGGACGTAGAACGCGATGGCGGTGATGCCCCATGCCACGTAGAACGCGGCGTTGATGTCGCTGTCGACGTTGACCAGCACGATCACGGGCAGAGCGAACGAGGGTGCCTGATAGGCGAGGGTCGACGCGTAGTTGACCAGCGAGTACCGCACGGCTCGTCGGGCGGTGGACGGCCGCGGGCGGAGGCGGTGACGGTGCCCGGTCACGCGTGGGAGGGTCAGTGCTCCGACCAGGCCCGAGATCGACGTCGGGGCCATGGCGAAGATGAACAGCCACCACCCGATGCTCTGGTCGGGGACCAGCAGCAGGAGTGGGAAGCGGACGAGCCCGGTGACCGTGATCCGGGCGAGGACGTAGGACCACTTGCGCTGCGTCATCCAACGGACATCGACGATGAGGGAGTACGACGAGCCGATCACCAGCGCGGCGAAGACGATCGTCCCGACGATGCCCTCGTCGGAGACCACCCGGGTGGCGTCGGCGTCGATCAGCGTCGCGTACAGCACCGACCCGAGCCCAGCAGCGATGGTCGTGGCGAGCAGGGCCCACCCGAACACGGCGTGGCTGTCGGAATCGCGGCCCGCAGCGTAGCGAGCCACGGCGACCGTGAGCCCGAGGCCGGTGGCGTAGGAGACGAAAAGCACCGACGTGAACAGGGCGGTGGCGATGCCGACGTCGTCGGCGGTCTCGCTCCGAGCTGCGATCAGCCAGAACAGGCCACCGGTCACGGCCTGGACGGCGGCGCCGACGACGAGCACGGCCGAGCCCTGGAGCAGGTGGCGATGATCGGTTCTCGACAACCGACTCATCAGACGACCCACGTCGAGAGGTTACGGCCTCGCCGCAGGTGGTCTACGTTGCGCCGCCGTGACGACGCTGACCTATCCCGGAGCGCGCCGGCCCGACCGCTCGCGCCGGGTCGACACCTCCGGCGCCGATCTCGCGGTCCACGAGTGGGGCGATCCCGACGATCCACCGCTGTTGCTGGCGCACGGCGGGTTCGACTTCGCCGGCACCATGGACGGCTTCGCCCCGCTGCTCGCCGACGAGGGCTGGCGGGTCGTGTGCTGGGACCACCGGGGTCACGGGGACTCGGCCCACGTCGCCCTCTACAACTGGGAGGCCGACATCCGCGATGCGGTCGCCGTGCTCGACTCGATCGGGCCCGACCCGATGCCGCTGGTCGGACACTCCAAGGGCGGGAGCCTGTTGATGCAGCTGATCAACGCGCTGCCCCACCGCGCGTCGGTCCACGTCAATCTCGACGGGATCCCGGCCAAACGCAACGTTCCCGACGTCCAGGATCACGCCCGCACCCGCCTGCTCGCGGGCGAGCTGGCCGGTTGGCTCGACTTCCGCCGCGCCGCCGCCGAGAACCGCCGTCGTCCGGGCACGATCGAGGAGCTCGCGACGCGACGGGCTCGGATGAACCCGCGTCTCGACCACGACTGGCTCCGCTATCTCGTGACGATCGGCGCCCGCGAGGACGACGACGGCTGGCGCTGGAAGATCGACCCCGCCCTGCGGTTCGGTGGATTCGGTCCGTGGCGCCCGGAGTGGTCGCTGGCTCGGCTGTCCAACCTCGGCGTGCCGTTGCTGGCCGTTCTCGGGCTCGAGGTCGAGGAGATGGGATGGGGCACGGTTCCTGAGGACCTGGACGGCTGGATGCCGCCCGACAGCCGGGTCGAGTTCCTCGAAGGAGTGGGTCACTTCGTCCACATCGAGCAGCCCCGGCGGGTGGCCGATCTCGTCCTGGAGTTCCTCAGATGACCATTCGCCTCGTCCACAACAAGATCGAGCTGGCGCTGCACGAGCTTCGTTCGGGGCCCGGCCGTCCGCTGGTGCTGCTCCACGGGCTCGGCGAGCGGACTCCCGCGGTCCTGCCCCCCCGGTTCGAGCCGTGGCCTGGGCCGGTGTTCGGCCTCGATTTCACCGGACACGGGGACTCAGACATCCCGGCCGGCGGCGGCTACTACTCAGAGATCCTCATGGGCGACGTCGACGCCGTCATCGCCGAGTTGGGTCCCATCACCGTCCACGGCCGAGGGCTGGGCGCCTATGTGGCCCTGTTGATCGCCGGCGCACGGCCCGACGACGTGCGAGGCGCGATGCTCGACGACGGCCCCGGACTCGCTGGCGGCGGGCCCGAACCAGGATCACCGCTCGTCCTCTCGTTGCCCCCCGCTGATCGAACCCCCGACCCGCTGGCCATGGTGGAGCTGTCACGCGACGTTCGACCGCCCGACTACGCCCAGTCGTTCGTTCGGCAGGCCACCCACCTCTCGGGTCTCGACCAGCCGCTCACCGTCGTCGCCCGGAATCGACCTGCATGGCTGGCCGCCGTGGTCACCGAGCCGGGCGTCGGCACCGACGACCTGGACGCGGCGATGGCTCGCTACACCGCCGTCTGATCCGGCCGCCCGTCGAGGACGGCGGGCGGCAATCCCGACACGTTCCACACGTCGCGGATGACGTGCGCTGCGCTCGGGTGTCCGAGGAAGAACCCCTGCGCACTGTCGGCCCCGAGCCGTTCGAGCTCGAGGAGCTGCGCGGAGGTCTCCACCCCTTCGCCGACGGCCTCGAGCTGGAGTGAGTGGGCGAGACGGACGATGGCGGTCACGATCTCGACGTTCTCGGGGTTGTGCTCGATGCCGCTCACGAACTCCCGGTCGACCTTGAGGATGTCGACCGGGAACCGCCGGAGGTAGGCCAGCGAGCTGTAGCCGGTGCCGAAGTCGTCGACGGCCAGGCGGAGGCCGAGATCCTTGAGGGCCCGCAGGCGAGCGATGGTGGCATCGACGTCGTCCATGATCACCGACTCGGTGATCTCGAGGGTCACGAGCTCGGGCGACAACCCGGTGCGTTGGATGGCGTCGTCGAGGCTGGCCACCAGCGACGGGTCGTGCATCTGGCGTCCGCTCAGGTTGATGCTGCACTGCACCGGCCTCTGGGCCAGATGGTTCCACTGCCGGAGGTCCTGGAGCGCCCGATCGATGACCCAGTGGCCGACGGACACGATGAGGCCGCGTTCTTCGGCGAGGGCGACGAACTCGTCGGGTTGCAGCAGACCCCTCGTCGGATGGTTCCAACGAACGAGCGCCTCGTAGCCCTTCACCATCCCGCTCTCGACGGACACGATCGGTTGGTAGTGCAGCGTCAGTTCGCCGTTCTCTACGGCACTGCGCAGCTCGGTCTCGGTTCGGTGACGGTCGATGGCCTGCGCCCGCAACGAGCGGTCGAACACCGCGTACCGGCTGCGGCCCTGGTCCTTGGCGGCGTACATCGCCAGATCCGCGTCGCGGAGCAGTGTCCCCGCGGTCTCGTCGTCGAAGTCGCCGAGGAACGCGATGCCGACGCTGGCCGACGTGCGGACCTCGTGCTCGCCCAGCGTGAAGCTGCCGTCGAGACCGCGGACGATGCGCTCGGCGACCGCCGTCGCGTCGGAGCGTTCCTTGAGGGCACGACAGAGCACGACGAACTCGTCGCCACCGAAGCGAGCGACCAGGTCACCGGGCCGAACGACGTGGTTGAGGCGTTCGGCCACCCGGCGGAGCAGTTCGTCGCCGTGGTCGTGGCCGAGCGTGTCGTTGACGATCTTGAACTCGTCGAGGTCGAGGAAGAAGACCGCACCGGTGCGGTCGGCGTCGGGATGGAGTGCCCGTGCGATGGCCCTGACCATCGCCTCGCGGTTGGGGAGCCCGGTGAGCGCGTCGTGTGACGCCTGCCGTTCGAGCTCGGCCTCGAACGCCTTGCGCTCGCGCATGTCGCGGGAGATCCCCGAGATGAACTGCGTGCGCCCGGTCTCGTCGCGGTGCTCGAGCAGGGTCGACCACATCGGGATGGTCTCGTCGCCGGCGTCGAAGTCGATCTCGCCGGTCCAGGTCCCGGCCTCGCGTAGCGCCGGCACGATCTCGGTCGCGTAGCGCTCGAGCACTGCCGGGGAGAACATCGACGACGGCTCGACCTCACGGAGATCGATCTCGTCGGGAATCGACAGGACCCGACGGGCGGCCTCGTTGGCGTAGAGCAGGCGCATGCTGTGGTCGGTGATGGTCACGGCGTCGCTCGCCGCTCCGAGGACCGCAGTGAGTCGCCGGGTCCCCTGCTCGGAGTGGACCCGGTCGGTGACGTCGCGGATGTTGAGCACCAACCCGTTCACCTCGGGCCGGGCCCGCATGTCCGAGCCGAGCACCTCGATCCACGCCCACTCGCCGTTCCCTCGTCGGACCCGGACAGTCATGCGTTCGACCGAGCCCCGGTCGAGCAGTTCGGCGATCCGGGCCGATCCTGATTCGCGGTCGTCGGGGTGCACCAGGTCGATCGAGCTGCGCCCGATCAGATCGTCGGCCCGGTGGCCGAACGAGAGCTCGACCGAAGGGGTCACGTACGAGATCCGCAGATCCGCGTCGAGGACCATCACGACATCGCGTGCGTGCTCGACGAGCGACTGGTAGCGACGTTCGGTGTGGGTCAGCAGGAGCTCGGCCTCGACTTCACGGGTCACATCGCGCAGGTTGACGACCATCCCCTGCACCTCGGCGTCGTCGAGCAGATTGGTGGCGATCAGGTCGACCCAACGCAGCTTGCTGTTCGGCGGGTGAACGCGGACCCGGGCCTTCTCGGTCAGCCCGGCTTCGGTGCGTACCGCGTCGAACACCGCCGAGACCTGGGCACGGTCGTCCTCGTGGAAGACCTCGAAGTCGATGTCCTCGAGCGCCTCGCGGGTCATCCCGAGGACCCGTTCGGCCGAAGGACTGACGTAGGTGAAACGTCCCTCGGCATTGCGGACGAGCACGAGGTCGGGGCTCTCGCGCAACAGCGCGGCCTGCAGCGCGATCTCGGTGGGTTGTTCGGTCGCTCGGTCGGCGGTGATCGGTTGGCTCCTGACCCGAAATCCAACGCATGCCCACCGTACCGGTCGGCGTGGCCGCGAACGCGCAGGGTGATCAGATGGTCACTTCGACGACGAACGTCGCCTCCGGACCGCCGGGTGCGAACCATTCGTGGCCGATCTGGCCCACCCCGAGTCGGACTTCGTACCGTCCCGAAGGCAGAGGGGTGAGCGTCTCGTCCACGGCGAACACCTTCGCCGTGGTCGCGACCGTGTCGCCCGGCCACATCCACCGGGGAAGCGGGCCGGCACTGGTCGTCGATGGGTCTCCCGACTGATCCACCGGTCGCCATCGGGCGAGCAGCTCGACCCGGCCGTCGCGGGCGAAGCTGGCCGCATCGGCCCACGGGGTGCCCTCCCCGGCGTGGGTGACCGTGAGGTCGACGTCGAAGTGGCGGCCGGCTTCGACCCGGATCGGCTCGGCGGGCGCCCCCTCGATCGAGATGGCCGTCCTCTGCGCTCGATCGGGCAGCTCGCCGGGAAACCCATCGGGCAGCAGGGCCCCACGGCGCTCGAGACGATCTCCGGTGGGGCCCGGAGCGACCCACACCCCGACGCCCTCGGGCATGCCCGAGCGTGGATAGACACCACCTTCGTCCAACAGGGCCAGCCGGTCACCCGCGCCGAGGCGCACCGGATCGTCGACCGCAGCGATCGTGAACGTGCACGGCGACGCTCCGCCAGCCTCGCCAGAGGACGCACGCACGGCGACCTCGGGCAACGCCCACGCATAGAACAGGTTTGCGCCGCCCCGCCCGGCAGCGTCGTCGATGCACAACTCGTCCACCCCGATGCGGTCGAGCGTCGACACGGGGTCCCAGTCGTCGTAGATCACTCCGTGGAAGGCACCCGTGGCGAACACGGGAGCGAGCGCCATGAAGGCGAACCACGCCCCCATGGCGACCACGAACCCGGCGCGACCTGCGCTCGCCGCACGAGCACTGCGGAGCCTCCGCAGCCCGACGAGACCCGCGATGATCACCAGTGAACCGAGCGCGGCGAGCGCGGTCGACCTGATGATCGTGGTCGCCGGATCGATCTGGACGAAGCGCGTGATCGCCGGAACCGCGAACGGCGAGAAGACATCGTCGAGCGCCTCGGCGTCGCGAGTCGTCGCCAACGCGACACCCGAGACGACGATGAACGCGGTGGCCGAGGCCAGCAGGGCCTGGCTGCGTCGGTGCGTCGCATGCCCGAGGACGAGGGCGACGCCGGCTGCGACCCAGAGGGGGCTGAACGAGTCGTTGTGCCGGCCGTAGACGAAGTGGTCGGGGCGGAACTGGTTCTGGGCGAAGAAGAGCACCGAGGTGACGAACACCGAGCCCGCCAGGCCGAGCGTGGCGGTGAGGACGACCGATCGAGCCGGCCCCGGACCGGGAGCAGCGCGTGACGTCCATGCCCGTCGACCGAACCACGCCAGGCCGACCAGGCTGAGCCCGAGGGACCCGACCGCCAGGTACCAGAGCTGACCGGTTGCCGTCAGCACCAGCTCGGCGAGGCCATCTCGGGTGGTGACCAGGTCGAGCCAGTCGCCGAGATCACCCTCGAGCTTCTCGGTGCCGCCGCGCCATCGTGCCGACTGAACGGCGCCATCGAGCAGTCTGCTGCCCGCCACGCCGCACACGAGGCCGGCGCCGTTCGCGAGCACGATCGCGGGCCGAACCATGCCGCGGAAGACGATCCATGTGAGCAGGAGCACGAGCAGCGGAACGGCGAGCGTGAAGCGTGGGTGGGTCGCGTAGAGCAGCGCCGTCGCGGGGCCGGCGAGGACGCGGAGCGGCCAGGGCCGGCCCGGGTCGAGCATCCACCAGATCGTCAGGACCGTGGCCGGGACGAGCGGCAGGACCAGGTTCTCGGCGACTCCGGAGAATCCGGCCGAGAACGTCGCCGGCACCAGTGCGCCGACGAACGCGGCTGCCAGGGCACGGTTGCGCGGCACGTCGAGCACCTGCCTGAGGACGAGGTACACCAGCGGGAACACCGAGGCCAGCAGCAGTGCGTTGACGACTCGCACCCCGACCCACTGGGCCGACGGATCGCCGACGATCGCCATGACCGGCGCGAGCACCACGGAGTAGGCACTCGAGTACGCAGGTGCGAACGGCATCTCCCACGTCGATCCGCCCGCCAGCCAGCGGGCGTTGCCGAGGTAGCCGTTCTCGTCGAACACGATGGTCGGGTCCGGCACGTGCGCGGACGACCAGAGTTGGATGACGGCCAGCGCAAGGGTGCCGGGGACCATCAGCCACCGCAGGGGCCGAGATCGACGACCGAGTCCGCCTCGGGCGCCCGTCACGCGGTCAGGAGTGGCGCCACCCGACGAAGTGGGCGAGGTCGACGAGCGCCCCCCGAGCCTCGTCGGTGATCTGCGCCTGCTCGATCGAACCGATGGCCTCGATCACGAGCTGCTCGATCAGGTCTTCGATCCGACCGAGGGCTCCGGTCTCGACCATGACCTCCTGGAGCCGGGTGACGTCCCTCGCCGACAGGTCGGGCCGCCCCACCAGGTCGAGGACGTCGAGCTGTGTGTCGTCGGCCGCTTCGGTGGTCAGGGCCAGCAACGGGGTGGGCTTGCCTTCGCGCAGGTCGTCGCCGACCGGTTTGCCGGTCGCCGCCGTCTCGCCGAACACCCCGAGCACGTCGTCGCGGAGCTGGAACGCCTCGCCCAGCGGGTCGCCGTAGGCGGACAACGGGGCTTGCAGGGCATCGAGCCGCCCCGCGAGTGCCGCCCCGACGTGCAGCGGGCGCTCGATCGTGTACTTCCCCGACTTGTAGCGGGCGATTCGGCGGGCACCGGCGGTGTCGGTGTCGGCCCGCGCCGTGCCGAGGATGTCGAGGTACTGGCCGACGTTCAGCTCGATGCGCAGCTCGTTCCAGACCGGAACGACCGACGGCGGCAGGCCCTCGAGCAGCAGGTCGGCGTAGACGTGGGCGAGGTCGCCGATCAAGATGGCGACGCCCTCGCCGAATCGGCGCCCTTCTCCCCGCCAGGACGAGTCGGTGTGGCGGTCGCTGAAGTCGAGATGGGCCGTCCGCTTCCCACGCCGCGTGGCCGAGCCGTCCATCACGTCGTCGTGGACGAGGGCGAAGGCCTGGAGGAACTCGAAGGCGGCCCCGGCGTCGATCACCGAGTCGGCCTCGCGGTCCCCACCGGCACCGACGAATCCCCAGTAGCAGAACGCCGGGCGGAGCCGCTTGCCGCCGGACATCACGAGCGACCGCAGCGATTCGAGGGGTGGCACCAGGTCTTCGGACAATTCGGCCCACCGCTCGACCTCGCCGTCGATGATCGCGCCGAGGCGGGCCTCCACCCGGCCGGCCACCGACATCAGCGACGGCGGAACCGGGACGGGTTGGCGTGAGGTGGCAGCGGTTGCCATGAGCCGTCAGGCTAGGTCCGCCTTCTCGCTCGTGCGCCATCAACCGCCGGACTCTGCGTCGAGGCCCTCGACGACGCGTTCGACCTGAAGCCGAGCACCGTCGATCCGCTGGCGGCAGATCTCCAGCAGCTCTGCGGCGCGGCTCACCTTGGTGGCGAGAACGTCGATGTCGACGTCGTCGGCTTCGATCTCGGCGAGGATTTCCTCGAGTTCGCTGAGCGACTCGGCGTATCCCGCTGTGTCCTCGTCGGCCATCGGACCGCAAACGTATCGGTCAGGCGGGCCTCAGGGGTGGCCGAGGATCACGTGACGGTGCTGGTGATCTCGCCGTCGACCACGGTCGTGGAGATGGTCACGCCGGGAGCGACGTCGCCGGTGCCCCGTACCACCTGACCGTCGGCGCTGCGGGTGATCGACCATCCCCGAGCGAGCAGATTCGCCGGATCGACCAGCCGGAGCTGCGCATCGAGGGCGCCGAGCTGGCGGTCGGCGTCGCGCAGCGCCCGCTGCGCTGCGGCGTCGAGTCGTCCCGCGCCACGCTCCATCCGCTCGCGGGCGGCGTCGAGCCCCCGCGGCGCCGTTGCCGACACCCGGTCCCCGATGCGTTCGAGGCGGTGGCGCTGCCCATCGAGCACCTGGTGGGCCCGACGAGCGATGCCGTCCCAGCTGCGCTGCACCCGATCGTCGGCTGCGGTGACGAGCTCGACGAGATGGCGGGCCACGGCGGTCGGGGTCTTGTGGAACGAGTGCGCGACCTCGTCGGCGACCGAGACGTCGCGCTCGTGGCCGATGCCGGTGAGCACCGGGACCCCGGCGGCGCAGATGGCCCGGGCGACCCGGTCGCTGTCGAACGCCTGGAGGTCGGTGGCTCCGCCGCCACCCCGGGCGAGCACGATCACGTCGACCGTCCCGTCCAGCACGGCGACGCCGGTGGCGATGGTGGCCGGGGCCTGGTCGCCCTGCACCCGCGCATCGACGCACATGACCGAGAAGCCGATCCCCGACGACGTCAGCTCGGCGAGCACGTCACGTTCGGCATCCGAGCCGAGGCTCGTGACGAGCCCGACCCGAAGCGGCAACACCGGCATGGGCAATCGCCGGTTGGCATCGAACACACCGTCGCCACGGAGCTGGCGAACGACCGCGGCCCGCTCGGCTGCCAACTGCCCGAGGGTGTAGATCGGGTCGACGCCGGTCATCAGCAGCTGCACCTGACCCCGAGGTGCGTACCAGTCGACCCGGCCGCGGATCTTGACCTGGGTGCCGGCGTCGAGGCGACCGGCGCCCGCTTCCTTCAACGTGCGGTTGACGCCGCCCTTGTTCCGGGCGCTCAGCATCACCGAGATCGACGCGGTGACGGTGCCACCCGGGCGATCGCCGTCGCCGGCCTCGACCAGTCGGAAGTAGACATGGCCCGACTCGGCCCGCGTCAGGTCGCGGATCTCGCCCCGGACCCAGACCTCGCCCGGTAGAGCAGCACGGATCGACCGGGAGACGGCCTCCCCGAGCGACGAGACGGTGAAGCTGTCGTCGAGGTCGGCGTCGTCGAACAACTTCATCCCTCGACTCTGCCACGCGCTGCGCGGAGGCTCGTTCGCGGCCTCGACGGGCGAGGTACCGTCGGCCCGTGACCGAGACGATCGCCCCTGGGGTCATCCAGGTCGACACACTGCTCGGAGGGTGGGAGCACGTCACCGCCGGCTACCTCATCACCGGCGACGCCCCGGTGCTGGTCGAGACCGGCAGCCAGTCGAGCGTGCCCGTGCTGCTCGCCGAGCTCGAAGCGCTCGGCATCACGGCCGGGCAGTTGGCGGGGGTGGTGGTCACCCACATCCACCTCGACCATGCCGGGGGTGTGGGAGACGTGGCCCGGGCCTTTCCCGAGGCGACGGTGTACGTGCACGAGCGCGGGGCCCGGCACCTGGCCGACCCGAGCCGCCTCGTCGCATCGGCCGCACAGGTCTACGGCGACGTCGCTCGACTCGTTGTACGGGCGGCTCGACCCGACGCCGGCCGAGCGCATCAAGGTGCTCGACGACGGCGAAGAGATCGTGATCGGTCCCGGCCGATCGCTGACCAGCGTCGATTCGCCCGGCCACGCCAAGCACCACCTGGCCCTGCACGACAGCGAGTCGGGGATCTTGTTCGCCGGTGACGCGGTCGGTGTCCGGCTGCCCGATCTCGGTGTGCTGCGCCCGGCCACGCCGCCGCCCGACTTCGATCTCGACCAGGCGCTGGTGTCGCTCGAGAAGTTCGCCGACCGCCGCCCGAGTGGGCTGGCGCTGGCCCACTTCGGCCTCGTCGATGCGGCCGACGACCTGCTCGACGAGGCGGCCGAGACGCTCCGGGCCTGGGCCGCGGTGGCCGAGGAGGCGTGGCGCAACGGCGACGACATCGCCGCCGCGCTCGAGTCCGCCTTCGCCGGCGACTTCGACGACATCGATCCCGAGCTCCGCGAGCGTGCCGAGACGCTCAACGGGGTGCACTCCAACGCGGCCGGCTTCCGCCGCTGGCTCGACCACCGAACCGAACCCACCGGCACCGGCCACCCCCACCCCCACTGATCCCCGTTCTGGTGCACCGATGTTGCACCTGGCAACAACATGCGTGCACCAGAACGTGAGGTGGCTCTCGGAATGGGGTCGCTGATAGACCTGACTCGTCCGTTTCACCTCTCAGGAGCACCCCATGACCGAAGCCGTGATCGTCTCGACCGCCCGCACGCCCATCGGTCGGGCCAACAAGGGATCGCTGGTCGACATGCGGCCCGACGACCTCAGCGCGACCATCGTGAAGGCTGCCCTCGAGAAGGTGCCCGAGCTCGACCCCAACGAGATCGAGGACCTCATCCTCGGTTGCGGTCAGCCCGCCGGTGAGGCCGGCTACAACCTCGGTCGGGTGGCCGCCGTCATGGCCGGCCTCGACGACGTGCCGGGTGTGACCGTGAACCGCTACTGCTCGTCGTCGCTCCAGACCATCCGCATGGCCGCTCATGCCATCAAGGCGGGCGAGGGCGACGCCTTCATCGCCGCCGGTGTCGAGACCGTGAGCCGCTACGTCCACGGTGCGTCCGACGTCGGCCCGCATCACCCCGACTTCGCCGAGGCCGAGGCTCGCACGATCGAGCGCAGCGCTGGCGGCGCACCCACGTGGGAGCCCCCGGCCGGTCTGCCCGACATCTACATCGCCATGGGCCAGACGGCCGAGAACGTGGTCCAGAAGGAGAACGTGTGGCCGTGAGGACATGGACGCCTTCGCCAAGCGGAGCCAGGACCTGGCCGTGCAGAGCCAGGAGAACGGGTTCTTCGAGCGGGAGATCACCCCGATCACGCTCCCCGACGGCACCGTGATCAGCAAGGACGACGGTCCCCGCGCCGGCACCACCCTCGAGAAGCTGGGATCGCTCAGCCCGGTGTTCCGCCCCGACGGTCAGGTGACCGCCGGCAACGCCTGCCCGCTCAACGACGGCGCCGCTGCGGTGATCGTCATGAGCGACACCCGGGCCAAGGAACTGGGCATCAAGCCGCTCGCCCGCATCATCAGCTCGGGCGTGACCGGCCTCAACCCCGAGATCATGGGCCTCGGACCCATCGAGGCGTGCCGCCAGGCCATGAAGCGGGCCGGCATGACCATCGACGACATCGACATCGTCGAGATCAACGAGGCGTTCGCCGCTCAGGTCCTCCCGTCAGCCGAGCACCTCGGCATCGACATGGACAAGCTCAACCCCAACGGCGGTTCGATCGCGCTCGGGCACCCGTTCGGCATGACCGGCGCCCGCATCATGACCACCCTGCTCAACGGCCTCGAGGACTCGGGCAAGACGCATCGGCATGGAGAGCATGTGCGTCGGCGGAGGCCAAGGCATGGCCATGATCGTCGAGCGGCTGTAAGAAGCGCTTCCCCCGGCCAAGCGCGGCCTGTGTGGCCGGGGAACGCGGGGTACGGCGGTGCTGGGAGCGGAGCAGGCGTGCGAGGTCGACGAGGCACGAGGAGGCCGGCCAAGCGCGGCCTGCGTGGCCGGGGAACGCGGGGTACGGCGGTGCTGGGAGCGGAGCAGGCGTGCGAGGTCGACGAGGCACGAGGAGGCCGGCCAAGCGCGGCCTGCGTGGCCGGGGAACGCGGAGTTACGTCAGCGGTTCGGCGGTGGCGCTGTAGCCGGGGCCGAGGTGGCTGGTGTCGTTGAAGCACCGGATGGCCCAGCGACCGTCGGGCATGACCACGACATGGCTGATCGACGCGTTGTCGGCGCCGGTGAACACGAACCCACGCTCGGCGCCGGCGGCATGGCGGACGATCTCACCGATCACGCCGCCGTGGCTGAACACGGCCACGGTCTGGTCGGGATGGGTCTCGGCGATGCGTTCGATCGAGCGATGGACGCGCGCCCGGAACTCGTCCTGCGGCTCGCCGCCCGGCACGATGTCCCAGCGCTGCTGGGTCCACATCTCGATGATGACCGGGTCGCGCTCGGCGGCGCGTTTGCGGAACTCGCCCCCCTCCCAGTCGCCCAGGAACACCTCGCGCAGGTCGGGCTCGACGAGGGGCTCCATGCCGAGGTGGTCGAGCAGGGGCTGCGCGGTCTGGACCGTGCGTTGCAGGGTCGTGACGTAGATGGCGGCGAACTTCTCGCCGCTGGCGATCAGTCGTTCTCCCACCTGCTTGGCCTGGACCTCGCCGTCGGGATGCAGCGGCGGGTCGCCGTGACCGTCGACGAGGGGGAACGGCCGGCCGGGAACAGCGGGGGCCGATTCGCCGTGGCGCACGAGCAGGATCTCGCAGGCGCCGGGCGGTGGGGTGAAGCGGGACTGGCGGTACTGCTCGTTCGGTTCGGCCATGGTCGGTCCTCTCAGCTGCCGTAGACGGGTTCGGGGTCTTGGGCGTCGGCGAGCAGCGTCGACATGGCCTCGCCGATGTCGGCGGGGTCCCATCGTCGTCCGATGTCGACCTGGCCGCCGTGGCGGAACCCGTCCATCAGCTGGATGCGGCCGCCCTCGACCTCGAAGACCCGGCCGCTGACCTCTGCCGACGATGCCGAGGCGAGATACGCCACGAGGGGCGCCACGTTCTCGGCGGCGACGGCGTCGAAGCTGCCGTCGGTCGGCTCGGCCATGGTCTCGGCGAACACCTGCTCGGTCATCCGGGTTCGGGCCACCGGGGCGATGGCGTTGGCGGTCACGCCGTAGCGGCCGAGCTCGGCGGCCTGGACGAGGGTGAGCGAGGCGATGCCACCCTTGGCTGCGCTGTAGGCGGCCTGCCCGACCGATCCGAGCAGACCGGCACCCGAGGAGGTGTTGATGATCCGACCCGACACGGTGGCACCGGCCTTGGCCTGGTCGCGCCAGTGGGCGGCGGCGTGGCGCCCCACGAGGAAGTGGCCCTTGAGGTGCACCCGGATGACGTCGTCGAACTCTGCTTCGGTGGCCGAGAACACCATGCGGTCACGGATGACCCCGGCGTTGTTGACGACCGCATCGAGGTCGCCGAAGGACTCGATGGCCGAGTGGACGAGATGCTGGCTTTCCTCCCAGTCCGAGACGTCGTCGCCGTTGGCGATGGCCTCGCCGCCGGCCGCAACGATGGCATCGACCACCTCGCCGGCCGGGCCGGTCGAGCGTCCGGTTCCGTCGAGCTCGGCTCCGATGTCGTTGACCACGACCTTGGCACCCTGTCGCCCGAGTTCGAGGGCGTGCTCACGGCCGATGCCACGCCCCGCTCCGGTGACGACGACGACCCGTCCTTCGCAGATTCCGCTCATGGGTGGCGAGTCTCCCAGAACCTGACGAGTCGTCAGAAATGCCGGTCCGGGTCCTCCCAGGCGGCCCGGGTCAGCCGATAGAGCACATGACGGCACAACGGGCTGGCCGGATCGACACGCGGATGGTCGAAATCGTCGGCAGGATCGTGGGTCATGCCGAGTCGCTGCATGACTCGCTGGCTCGGGAGATTGGTGGTGGTGGCGAACGACAGGATCTCGTCGAGGCCGTGCTCGTCGAACCCGAACGTGATCGCCGCCGCTGCCGCCTCGGTGGCGTAGCCCTTGCCCCAGGCATCCCGTGCGAACCGCCAGCCCACCTCGACGCACGGCGTGAACGATGCGTCGAACGAAGGAGCGAACAGCCCGGTGAAGCCCACGAACGTCCCGGAATCGGTCACCTCGACAGCCCACAGCGACGGCTCGCCCCGGGCGAAGCGTCGCTTCATCTCCTCGATGTGCGCGTCGGACGCCGATCGGGTCAGCGGTGCCGGGAAGTGCTCCATGACGACCGGATCGGCGTTGAGTGACGCGTACGGGTCGTGGTCGGTCTCGCGCCACTCACGAAGCCGCAGCCGGTCGGTGTGGAGCCGAGGTGCCGTCACCGTTCGAGTGGGGCCGCGGCGAAGAACGTCTTGGCCGACCGTGCGGTGATGCTGATGCCCACGAGGTTGGCGGTGTGATCGGAGATGCTCGCGGTGACGTTCGACGGCGACGACTCCATGACGCACCCAAGGTTAGATGCGAACGGGCAGACTTCGGAGGTGAGCAAGCGCCGCCTCGCCGTGGTCCTCCGGCTGCCCGACCCGTGTTCGACCGAGATCGACGGGCTGCGTCGAGCGCTCGGCGACACCCAGATGCGCCGGATCGTGCCGCACATCACCGTCATCCCACCGGTCAACGTGCGAGACGAAGACCTCGACGAGGTGTGTTCCGTCGTCCGTGCTGCCGCCGCCTCACAGCCGTCTGCCCTCGAGGTCGCGATCGGGCCGGTCACCACGTTCGCGCCCGCCAACCCCGTGCTGTACCTGGCGGTCGAGCCGGTCGAATCGGTGCGCGCCGTCTTCGAGGCCTGTCTCTCGGGTCCGCTCGACCGTCCGCAGAAGCGCGAGTTCGTGCCGCACGTGACGATCGACATCAATCGGCCCGACGACGAACACCCGGTGGCGATCTCGCTGCTGTCGGGCTACCGGGCCGAGGTCTCGATCAGCGGCCTCGATCTGATGCAGTTGCAGACGGTCGACGATGCCGAGCAGTGGAGACCGATCGCCGATGCGGTGTTCGGAGCCGAGGCGCAGGTCGATGCCGGTTCGATGCGGGTCACCCTCACCGAGTCCACGTTGGTCGATCCGATCGCCGCCGCATCCCTGGGCGTCGAACCCGACGCCGCGCTGGGTCGAGGTGACGGCGACGGACTGGTCGTGACGGCGCGCGAGCCCGGCGGCCGGGTGGTCGGGGTTGCCGCCGGTCGACGACGAGGTCGGCGGGCATCGGTGTTTCGCAGCATCTGGGTCGACGAAGGCGTGCGCGGCCAGGGCGTTGCCCGGCGCCTCGTCGAAGCGTGGGAGCGCGCGGCCGTCGCCGGAGGGGCGGTGCGTGCGGTCGCGCCGGGGGTGACCGACGCCGAGTCGAACCTGCTCGCCCATCTCGGCTGGGGCCACACCAACCCGATCCTCGACCGCCGGTTCGCCTGAGTCGAGCGAGTCAGCAGCGAGCACCCGGGTGGGTGACGGCCCGGCTGCCGGCGCTGATTCCGGCCTCGACGGCCTCGCCCAGGGGACGCTCGTCGCCGATCGCGGCCGCAAACGCGCCACAGAACGCATCACCGGCGCCGGTCGTGTCGACCGGGTCGACCAGCGGCGCATCGAAGTGCCGCAGTCCGTGGTCGTCGATCACCAAGGCGCCGCCGGCGCCCACGGTCACGACGACCGGCGCCCTCGTTCGCTGGTGCAGCAGGCGGCCTGCCTCGGTCGGATCGGGCTCGTCGCTGAGGGCGGTCGCTTCGTGCTCGTTGGGGATGAGGATCGGCGCGGCCTCGAGCAGCGCCGCCGGCAGCGCGGTGGCCGGCGCAGGGTTGACGACGATCGGCCAGCGTCGATCCGTGGCGAGTTGGACGGCGCGCAGCACGGCGTCGTCGCCGATCTCCAAGCTCACCAGCAGCACGGCACGATCGCCGATGTCGGTGAGCGCGGCCGCCGACGGCACCGACACGGCGCCGTTGGCGCCCGGCGCGACCGCGATCGCGTTCTCGCCCGCGGGGTCGACGACGATCGACGCCAGCCCGGTCGGGCGAGCGACGCGGTCGACGAAGTCGGTCCGAACGCCCGCTGCTGCGAGCGCGGCGACTGCTTCATGCCCGAGGTGGTCGTCGCCCACGGCACCGACCATCCACACGTCCGCGCCGGCAGCTGCGGCGGCGACGGCCTGATTGGCTCCCTTGCCGCCCCAGGCCATGCGAGCGTCGTCGCCCAGGACCGTCTCGCCCGGTCGCGGGATCGAGGGCACGCCGATCGTGTAGTCGACGTTGATCGACCCCACGACGATCACCGTGCCGGGCATCAGCCGTGGCTCGCCAGCGCGCCGGCCAGGATTTCGATGGACCCATCGTGGTCGATGGTGGTCACGGCCCGAACGTCGAGATGGGCCAGGGCCAGCCACAGGGCGATGGCATCGTCGTGGCCCGGATCGCAATCGACGATCACCGACCTTTCCTGCACCCAGCGATCATTACCCTTCCGGCCATGGTCGATGTGGAACTGCGCGTCGAGGTGGATGCACCGGCTGAACGATGACCCGCTACACCGTGATCGGCGCCGGTGCCGTCGGCCTGCTCTACGGCGGGCGACTCCAGCAGGCCGGACACGCGGTCACCTGGGTGGTCCCCTCGGCCGCTGAGAAGGTGCGGACCGCCGGCATCCGGATCGACGCCGGCGGAACCACCACCGCCCTCGACGCCGAGGTGGTCTCCACCCCCGCCGACGCACCCGCCGCCGACGTGGTCCTCGTGGCGCTCAAGACGACCGCGAACGATCGCCTGGCCGAGCTCGTCGGGCCGGCCGTCGCCGACGGGGCGACGGTGTCGATGTTCCAGAACGGCCTCGGCGTCGAGGACGAACTCCGGCGTGCCGTGCCGGCGGCCGGTGCGGTGCTGGGGGCACTGTGCTTCGTCTGCGCACACCGGCGCTCGCCCGGCCATGTCGAGCACCTCGACTACGGACCGGTCGACCTCGCCGAGCACGGTGCCTCCACCATCACGCCGGCCGTCGTGCGGCTCGCAGCCGATCTCGACGCTGCCGGGTTCGCGGTGGCGGCCCACGACGATCTGACGACGGCACGCTGGCGCAAGCTGGTCTGGAACATCCCCTACAACGGTTTGTCGGTGGTGCTCGACGCCGGCACGGCCGAGCTGATGGCCCACGCGTCAGCCACCTCTCTGGTGACTCGCGTGATGTCGGAGGTCGTGGTCGCCGGGCGTGCATGCGGTGCCGACCTCGACGAACGCTTTGCGGAGGGCCGCCGCGAGATGACCCGGACGATGACTCCCTACGCCCCCAGCATGAAGCTCGACTTCGATGCCGGGCGGCAGCTGGAGATCGGTGCGATCTACGACGCGCCCCTCGAGGCGGCCCGCGCCGCCGGCGCCTCGATGCCCACCGTCGAGGCCCTCCGCGATCAGCTCAGGTTCCTCGATTCGCCCTCGGGGCCATGACGGCTGAGGGCCACTCAGCTCGGCCTCGGGTCGGCCGTGCTCATGGCGACGTGGGAGGCACCCGTTCGCGAGCCGCCGGCATCCAGTTGGGGCCCGCAGTCTCGTCGATCCGTCGCAGCAGGGTGACGCCGGCCTCGTTCATCAGATCGATGTACTCGGCGGTTCGAGCCTCCCCCAGATGTCGCCATGCGACCGAGCAGTGGTCATCGAGGCGGTCCTCGAGGCCTTGGCGATGTGCGAGCCCGGCTGCGTTGACCTCTCCGCCGGTGACGAAGCCGCGGCTGCCGAGTTCGGCGAAGGCGACGTCGAGCTCCTCGTCATCGGCGCCACGGCTGCGAGGAAGCCAGTCGTCGGGATAGTTGCGCCAGGCGCCGTCGAGGATGCCGGCCGCGGTCATCGAGAGACCGTCTGCGATGACGATCGCCCAATGAGTGTCGCCTCGCCATTCACGGATGCAATTCACGCCGAGCCAAGCCGACAGCAGTGGATCGTCGGGTCGAGACCGATCGCGGAGCGAGGCGAACAGTGCCCGACCCGCAGGGTCGAGGGCATCGGCGGCCGCCCAGAGCTCGTCGCCCATGGTGGCGAGGGGCTCGCAGATGTCGGGCACGTACTGGTGCAGGCCCTCGACGACTGCGGCGTCGCGTGCCGACGCCGCCGACTCGAAGTCGGTGTGGCTGCGACACAGATCCAGGGCCATGGCCACGAAGTCGGGGTGGACCGACCCGAATGCCGCCGTGACCGCACCGTTCCCGGCGTCGCCGAGCGAATGGCCACGAGTGGCGATGTAGTACCCCAGCCCGTCGGGAACGCCAAGCGATGCATAGTTGGCGACGCCCACGGGATCCCAGAAGATCCAGCCGACCAGGCGATGGGAGGCCAGGGCAGCCCGTCGTGTCAGCTCCCGCCACTGCTCGGTGTCGGGCGGCATCAGCTCAGTCGGTGACCGCCGCGAAGGCGGGCCCCCACCAGACGGTGGGCGCGCGCAGCACGTCGCCGCCCTTGGCCAGTTCGCTGGCGTCGCCGAACACCTCGACCGACGTGACGGTCAGCGCATCGAGGTACTTCGGTGCGATCTCGAGGAACACCGGTCCCATGCCGTGCCTCACCACCGCGTCGTTGTCGACGTAGGCCTCGTAGAGCTTGCCCCGACGGGTGTCCTCGTCGAGGTACCAGTCGTACACCAGCGTGCCCGGTTCGGTCCTGCTGTAGATGACCATGGCTTCGGCCATCTCACGGAAGCGGTCGACGTCGCCGACCTCGAACTCGATGACCAACCGGATGCCTTCGTTCTCTCGCATGGAGGCGGACCGTAGTCAATCCTTGGCGTCGGCCCACCGGGTGAGGATGCTCGTGTCAGCGAGGAACCGGACCGGCCCGTCAGGTGCCCAGCGGCGCGCCGTTTCGTCCAACGCCGAGTCGACGAGTCGCGCCACCTGCTCGCCCATCTCGGAGGGTGAGTGAACCAGCAGCTCGTCGTGCAGACACAACACGACCCGGGCCCCGAACCCAGCCGATCTCGATCGCACCGTCACCGCCCACATCTTGAACAACTCGGCCGCCGCCCCCTGGACCACCGCGTTCCGTCCGTAGCGTCCCCGAGCCGCGGTCCGTGAACGAGCCGCTTGCTCGGGGAGCTCGAAGTCGCCGCGGTTGTCCATGCGGAGTCGGCGCCCGCCGTAGGTGATCAGGTCGTGTCCGCCCCGCGCCTTGCGATCGGCTTCGTCGAGGAAGTCCATCGACACCGGGTAGGCCTTGCGGAGCTCGGCCAGGGCCTGGGCGCCCCGACCGGTCGTCTGGCCGTACATCGCCCCGAGCACTGCGACCTTGGCGATCTCGCGCTCGACTCCGAGGGTCTCGGCCACCTCGGCGTACAGGTCGTCGACGCCGCTGGCCCGTGCGAGCTCCGGGTCGCCCGACACCGCGGCCAGGACGCGAGGCTCGACCTGGCCGAGATCGGCTCGCACGAAGACGTGACCGTCCTCGGCCACCACCGCCGGCCGCATCTCGGCAGGCATGTTGTGCATCCCTGCGGATGCCGTCATCCGCCCGGCCGCTCCGTCGCAGCCCGTCCATGCTCCGCGAAGCCGGCCGTCGGCTCCGAGGTGTTCGTCGAGCCACGCGTAGCCGAAGGTGGTCGACATGCGCTCCGCCTTCCGCCACCGGAGCAATGGCTCGACGATCGGGTGGCGGTCGACGAGCGGTTCGAGTCGCCACGCGGAGTGTCGGGGACCTCGATGCCCACCCGCCGGAGCAGCGACTTGACCTGCCCGGGGCTCCGCAGGTCGAAGTCGGTCCGAACCGGCGCATGCACCAGCACCTCCGCGTCACGACGCCGTCGGATCTCCTCGGCCTCGCGTTCGTCGGACGGTCGGGGACCGGCCAGTTCCTCGATGATCGCCTCCGCGACCTGACGTCGCATCGGAAGCCCGTCCACCTGCAACTCGTTGCACAACAGTTCGACGGTCGATTCGGATCGGGCGACGAGCGATGCCGCCGGCCGCGCCGGAACCGATGCTCGCTCGGCTACCTGGGCCGTCGCCACCTCGAGAGCGCTCGCGGCCCAGGCGAGCAGTCGCTCCGGAGTCGCGCCCCAGTGCGGTCCGCCCCAATCGGCTCGGAGGTGCCCGTCGGGGCCGACTGGGTCGTCGGGATCGCCCTCGGCTCTCGCTGCCGCGGTGAACAGGTCGAGCGAACCGTCGTCGTTGCCGGCATCGGGGAGCCCGCTCGGGTCGAGTCCAACGTGGTGGGCCCAGATGCGCGGTGGGTCGGCCTTCCACCCCCCAACGGCGAGTCGGTGGACTGCGGCGAGGTTCCAGCACGATCGGAGCCGCACTCCGAGGTCGACCAGCGTTGCCGTCTCGCCTTCGTTCCATACCACCCAGCGCGGCATCAGCGCCTCGTCGATCGCTCGGAGCGACGAAGCCGTCGCGGCGTCGTCGCCCGGATGGGTCTCGGCAACCCCGTCGCCGGCAATGGCGAAGCCGACTCCCGGCGCGGCCGTCAGCGCCAGCAGCGAACCCCGTCGGACCCCGGCCTCGCGGAGGGGCTCGACGATCGTGGCTGCTGCCCCTTCCACGGTCGCACCCTGCCATGCCTGAGTCACTGCGACCGGGCCGAAGGCACAAGACCCGACCCGACGTGGGCCTCAGGGGCAGAGCTCGCCGGGGGTTCCGAATCCTCGGGAGCAGAGAGAGGTCGCCTCGACGCTCTTCAGCTTGAAGCCGCCACTCTCCGGCTGGCCGAACACGTGGAGCCGCAGACCGCCGATCGAGTCGTCGGCGAGGCCGATGACGTCGTAGGTCACCTCGCCGAGATCGCCGGTCGTCGGCGCGACCACGACGACGATCTTCGACTGGACGTCGTTGGAGGCCTGGCTGTCGGCGACGGTGCGTCCGAGCGCGAGCATGTTCGGTGCGCTGGGACGAGTGCCCAGCTGCGAGATGACGCGCGAGGTGATGTCATCGGTCGATCCGGATCCGAGCAGGAACGGCGCCCCGGCCCACCCGGTCACTCCGCCCGTCTCGACCTCGTACCAGAACGAGTTGTCCGAGAGCTGCCGGTTGTTGCCCGTCGCCCGGGCGGTGGCGGTCGGGCCGAGCGTGGCGACCACCGGATTCGATGTGCCCGGTCCTGAGCGGACGTTGAGGACGTCGTCGAAGGCCACCCCCGCGACCGCAACGGTGCCGCCGGCCGGCGGCCCGAACTCGGTGGGCGTTCCGGGAAGCGCGGTGGGGGTGGGAGGGTTCGGCGCCTCGGACCCCGCTGCCCCGGTGGTCGACGACGTCGACGAGGCGGTCGACGAAGTCGATGTGGTGGTGGAGGACCGGTCGGTGGTGCTGACATCTTCGTCGTCATCTCCACCACAGGCAGCGATCAGCACGGCCAGCGCGATCACGACGATGCCGAGCTTGTGACCCCGAATTCGGTGCATGTTGGCCTCCTGCCCAGGAACGGACCCTGCGATTCGAAGGTAACGAGATGCCGACCGAAGGCTTAGGGGCCTTCGGCCCTTCTGCCGAGGGCTGAAGGTTTGCGCCTCGGGTGCGGTAAGCAAGTGGTTCGCGCGACCTTCGATGACGGGACGACCCCTTGAGTGACGAATCTGCGACGGCATGGCTCGTCCGGACCGGAGAAGGCGGCTATGCCCTGACCGATTGTGTGATCGCCGGCGTGGCGGCCCTGCGCTACGACACCGTCCCCGACGCCCGCGATCTCACGGTTCCCGAGATCGCCGAAGCGGTTGCCAAGGGCGGCACCAAGGTGAAGCTCGATCAGGTCGCCACGATGCTCCACCGCTTCGTGCACGAGGTTCGCGACGGTGATCTGGTCGTGACCCCCCACGCCGGGTCGCGCATCGTCTACTTCGGGACGATCGCCGGCCCCTACGACTTCGTGGACCCGTCGCCGGTGAAGGACTTCCGCCATCACCGCGAGGTCAGCTGGTTCGGGCAACTCGATCGCGACGAGCTGCCCGAGGAGCGACTGGTCGACATCGACCGCCAACCGACCCTCTATGAGTTGCCCGAGCAGTCCTACTGGTGGGAGGTGTCCGAGGAGGCCGACGTGGCCCCCTCGGCGTTGCGGCCCCCGCCCCGTTCGCAACCCAAGTCGACGGGCGCCACCACGGCGCGGGGCGTCGACGTGAAGCATGCGCTGTGTGAGGTCTGTGGCATCGAGAAACCCGCCCAGATCGTGGTCGACGGCGTGTGCGCCGACTGCCGCTGAGGGTGTTCAGCCGGCCACGTCGGTGAGCAACGCCGCCGCCCGGCGCTCGACGCTCGCGTAGCCGTGCTCCTCGGCGGCCTCCACCGCGCGGCCGGCGAAGTGCTTGGCCTGATCGTCGTCACCCTTCGCCCGATGGAGCTCGGCTCGCGCCAGGTCCTCGTTGCAGGCGCAGAAGCCGGCTCCGGCGGCCTTGATGACTTCCTCGGAGGCAGCGAAGTGTGCCTCGGCCTCGTCGTAGCGGCCGAGGGTGGTCGCCAGGCGTCCCAGTGACCCCGAGATCGTGTGGGTGACGAGCGACTGGGTGCAGATGATCTGCCCAGCGAACGGCTCGAGCATCTCGTACAGGACGGCGGCCGCCTCGGTGTCGCCCAGGAGCGAGGCCACGGCGGACCAGCCCCCCATGCCCGTCGACCAGGTGCCGTTGACGACGTCGTCGAACCCGCGCTCCTTCTCCTCGGCCAACAGGGTCGAGGCCACCTCTCGGTCACCGTCCTCGGCGTGGAAGAGCGCCGCGACCGCCAGGTAGGCGGGAACCCCAGGGGTGGCCTCGTAGGCGGATCGAGGCTTCGAGCGCCTCGGCGATCTTGCGGTGCATGCGGCGCTTGCGCCCGTCGCTCAGCTCGCCTTCGAGGGTGTTGCGGGCGACGGTGTGCATGAACCGGAAGCGTTCGTCGCGACCGGGAACCTCGGCCAGGACGCCGGCGGCGATGGCAGCTTCGAGCAGGTCGAGCAGATCGTCCTCGTCGGTGCCGGTGATCTCGGCGAGGAGCTCGAGGTCGAACTCCTTGCCGATCACCGCGGCCGCCCGCAGCGACTTGAGGCTCTCCTCACCCAGCCGTGCGATCCGCTGGCCGACGACGTCGATCACCGGGTCGTTCTCCGAGATGATTGCGAGCATGGAGGTGACCGCCTGCAGGAGGCGATAGCGCTCGGTCTCGGCGTCGGTGGAGGTCGGGACTTCGACGTCGGGGAACCGACGCCGGATCGACGGCACGAGCAGCGAGAGCTCGGGTCCGTGGAGGCGGACGACCTCTTCCAGGAGGTCGGCGTCGGCGGTCTCGAACAGGTACCCGACGGCCTCGACCCACGGCTGGTAGGGGAGGCTCAGCTCCTCGTCGCAGCGGCCGTAGAGCGCCAAGGCGCCTCGGCCGTGGGCGTCGACGGCCAGCTCGCTGCTGAGTCGCGTCTTGCCGATGCCGGGCTCGCCGGCCAGGAAGGTGGTGCGCTTGTCGCCCGATTCGGTGCCCTTGAGGGCCTGTCCGAGCGCTTCGAGCTCTTGGGCCCGGCCCGCGATATCGAGGTCCATGTCGGGCTTGAGGCGATCGGGCATCGGAACCGCACCGGAGATCTGGACCGGCTCCCAGTCGACCGTCATCGCCGGAACCGCTTCGGGCACGCCGCAGAGCTCGAGGTCGCCGATCGAGGTGAAGGTGTGGTCGGAGCTCCGGGCCAGCATCGAGGTGAGCTGGCTCACGATGATCTGCCCGGCCTCGCACTATCGGTCTCAACACCCTGGCAATCGGCGTCAACTCAGGATCGAACGCAGGATCGCACGGATCGACACCACGCCACCGTCGGGTCCTTCCACGACGAGGTGGCGCACGCCGCGGGCGATCATCATCCGCCCGGCGTCGACGACGGTGGCCGAGGGGTCGATGGTGATGAGGTCGGGCTGCATGATGTCGTCGACGATCTCGCTGTCGAGGTCGGCGTCCTCGTGCACCGAGTCGATCAGGTCGCGCTCGGAGACGATGCCTCTGGTCCGGTCGCCGTCTCGGACGAGGACGACTCCGACGTCGTTGTCGACGAGCTTTGCGATCGTGGCCCGGAGCGTCGATCCGGGTGCGATGTCGACCGTGCTCCGGCCCACGAGGTCACCGACATGGCGCGGTGGGACGACGAGCGTGTCGTCCTGCGGCGAGAACTGCGGATCTGCCAAGGCCAATCCCCCAAGGACGCTGGAGCGCCGACCCTAGTTGGCCGGCGGCGTGGCTGCTCCGGGCCCGGATGGATCGTGTGCATCCGATCGACGTGCCCTGTCCGTAGGGCCAACGAACGCCGGACGGCCCGGCGTCGCGACACCAGGAGATCCTCCCCATGCTCAAGAAGCTTCTCGCCGCAGCCCTCACCGCGTTGCTGGCGATCACCCTCGCAGCACCCACCGCCTCGGCCGACAGTCGAAGCAAGTCGAAGCCGGCGAACGTGGTCGACGCCCTCATCGAGAGGAGCAGCGCCAATGGTCCCGACCGCAACCGCTTCGACTACGACCTGCTCATCGCGGCGGCGAGCAACGTCGTGGTTCCCGACACCGATGGCACGACGGTTGCCGCCCTGCTGCAGAACACCGGCGACATCACCGTGTGGGCGCCGCGTGACGCCGCCTTCGTCCGGCTCGCCAAGGACCTCGGCTACAGCGGACGCTACGACGAGGCCGCGGTCGGCGAGTTCCTGCTGACCAACGTCGACAACGACACGCTCTTCACCGTGCTCGCCTATCACGTGACTCCGGGCAGCCTGAACGTGTTCGAGGTGTTCCGTCAGCGGACGTACCCGACGCTGCAGGGCCAAGAGCTCACTCGCAACTTCATCAGCCTCGAGGACGCCGACCCCAACGACCGGGACCCGCGCCTGACATTCCCGTTCAACCTCGAGGCGTCGAACGACTCGGTGATCCACACCCTGGACCGCGTGCTCCGTCCCATCGATCTTCCCTGATCGAAGGCACTGCTGGTCGCAAGGAACCCCGGGATCAAGGGCCCGGGGTTCCTTCGCGTCCGGCCGGATTCAGAAGTTGTCGTCGTTGTACGGACGTGATCGATTCGGTGATGTCTGGTGTCGGCCTCGGCGATGACCGCGTCGATCGGTCTGGCCATCGAACACAGGCCGTCGAGGGCGTCGCGCACGGCGCTGCGGGTCTCGGTGTACGGACCGATCAGCGGGCCGGGCCACGCCGGGTCGACCTGCTCGAGACCCTCGTAGGCGGTCTGCAGCCACTTGCCGGGCCGAGTGTTGGCCCAGAAGTCGAGCACCTCCTGGCTGGTCGACCGTCGCCTGCCGCACCGGCAGGTACGAGCCCTCGAGGTGCCACAGGGCCTGGTTCTCGGGCTGGTTGACGAACTTGACGAAGTCCCAGGCGCCGGCCTGGACCTCGTCGGGCGTGCCCGGTGTTGGTCATGTACCAGACGCCGCCGCCGAGCTGACCCTGGTCGGGCCCGATCAGACCGGGGAACGGCCCGGCGTCGACGTTGACGTCGATCGGGCGGCAACTCGGTGTCGAGTCCCGAGCTCTTCCGGGTCGACGTTGCCCTCGAGCACGCCGTTGATCGTGGTCACCGCGGTCGAGGTCTCGACGGTCATCGACGACGGTCTCGAGGCCGAGGGCGAAGTAGTGGTCGAACTGTCCCTCGGTGCCGGGCACGGCGTCGAGCAGGCCTTCGTCGTGCATGATCTCGAACTCGCCGAACAACTGGCGGGTCGCTTCGTTGTCGAAGGCCCCGGCCGTGGTGTCTCCGTCGCCGCGGCCGTTCTCGTTGTCGACCAGCCCCTCATCGGCGCCGGTCAGCCAGAACTCGGTGAACCAGGGCTGCATGTTGAGCACCATCGGCTTGTCGACGATCCCGGCATCCTTGATCTCCCGGGCGTACTCGGTCATCTCCTCGACCGTGTCCGGCGGGTCGTCGGGATCGATCCCGGCGGCCTCGAAGTGGTCGCGGTTGTAGTAGACGAGCACGGTCGAGACGTTGAACGACGCAGGCTGCAGGACACCGTCGACGGTGTAGAAGTCGATGACTCCCGGCAGGAAGTCGTCGTACTCGGTGTACTCGTCGGCCTCGGCGCACACCCCGCCGGGGACGACGGTGCCCGAGTCGGCCAGGAACTGGGTGGTGGTGTCCTCCATGATCGCCGATGTTCGGGAGGTCACCGCTGGGAATGGCCTGGCGGTACTTGCGGAGCAGCTCCTCGTAGGCGGTGCCCTGGTTCTCGATGTTGACCCTCACCTTGTCCTGCGCTGCGTTGTACTCGTCGGTCGAGGTGTTGAGGGTGCTGGCTGGTGAGCCCGACGTAGGTGTGCCAGAGCGTGATCTCGACCGGACCCTCGGCGTCGGCCAGGGCATCGACCGGGCACACCGACGAGGCATCGCCACCGTCGCCGCCGCTGCCCTCCTCGCCTGAGTCGCCGCCACAGGCGGCGGCCACGAGTGCGCCGGCCATGAGTGACGGCCAGTAGTCGCGATGAATCGGGTGGAGAGGATGTGCATGGTGATCATTATCCCTTGACGGCTCCGGCCGTGAGGCCGCGGATGAGGTGGCGCTGGAAGAAGCACCAGGATGGCGAGAATCGGGCAGGGCGGCGATGATCGCGGCGGCGAAGCCGAGGTTGAGCTCGTTGATGTTCTCGCCGGCGAACTTGGGAAGGGCGATCTGGATCGTGTCCCAGGCTTCGCGGGTGACGATGGCCCTGGGCCACAGGTACTGGTTCCACGCCGACAGGAACGAGATGACCGTGAAGGACGCGACGATCGGCCGGGTGACCGGGACCGCCACATTCCACAGGAACCCGAGGTGTCCGTAGCCGTCGAGTTCGGCGGCGTCGCGGAGATCGGACGGGATGCCGAGGAACCCCTGGCGGATGAGGAAGGTCCCGAAGGCGGCGGCGAGGAACGGCGCGGTGAGGCCTTGGAGCGAGTTGAACCAACCGAGGTCGCGGACGGTCTCGACGTTGGCGATGAGGGTGACCTCGATCGGCAGCATCAGGGTGGCCATGAACAGGGCGAAGGCGACCCGGCGCAACGGGAACCGCAGGAACGTGAAGGCGTAGGCGGCCAGCACCGAGGTGATCGACCTGCGCCGTGGCGATGATGACGGTGACCACGGCACTGATGCCCATCTTCCGGCCGAGGTCGCCCTGGCTGAACGCCCGGCTGAACACGTCCCATTCAGGGTCGACCGGGCGGGGTGGCTGCCCGGCCGTCAGGTAGGCGATCGGTTGCGAGATGGCCCGCATCAGGATCATCCAGACCGGGAAGAGCACGATCAGCGACAACAGGCTGAGCAGGAGGTACCAGCCGAAGTTCTTGAGGAGCCGGGCGCGGCTGCCCGGGCGCGACTCGGTGCCCTGCACCTCACCGAGCCGGGGGACGGGTGCGAGATCGAGGTCGGTCATGACTGACCGCTCCCGTAGTGGACCCGCCGGTCGAGCAGGACGAACTGACCGAGCGCGGCGGCGAACGTGATGACGAACAGCCCGACGGCCATCACCGACCCTTCGCCGATCGCTCCTCCCTGCTGGAGGGTGAAGATCTTGAAGACGAGGGTCTCGGTCGATCCGGCCGGCCCGCCGTCGGTGAGGATGTCGACCTGGGCGAACGCCTGGAAGGCGAACACGGTGAGGACCACGACCAGGAACATCAGCGCCGGCGACAACATCGGGAGGGTGACGGTGAAGAACCGCCGGAACGGGCTCATGCCGTCGATGGTCGCGGCCTCGTTCAGCTCTTCGGGGATGGCCTGGAGCCCCGCGATGACGATGATGAACGTGAGGCCGAGGTTCTGCCAGATCGAGCTGAGGGCGACCGCCGAACAGCGCCATGTCGGTGTCGCGGAGCCAGTCGACCTTGAAGTAGCCGACCGTGGGGTTGATCAGGACCACCCACACGATGGATGCCACCGCGACCGACGTGGCCACGGTCGAGGCGAAGATGCCGTGGAAGATCTTGATGCCCTTGAGCCGGCGGTGAGCGGCCACGGCGAGCAGGACCCCGAGGACCAGCCCGGCCGGCACGGTGAGGGCGACGAACTTCAACGTGATGATCAGCCCGTCGCGGAACTCGTCGCCGCCGAGGACGTCGGTGTACTGCTCGACGCCGACGTAGCGCTGTCGCGTGCGGGTCTGGTTCTGCTGGAAGAGGCCCAGGTAGACGATGCGACCGATCGGGTAGAAGAAGAACGCGGCGAAGATGATCGCCGACGGCAACAGGAACAGACCGGCGAGCCCCGCCTCCCGAAGCTTCCGGCTCATCAGTTCATCCGATCCGTCGTCGCGGCGTCGAAGAGGTGGACCGTGTCGGGCTTGGCCGACAGGGTGATCTCGTCGCCCGGCCGGGAGCCGTCGCCGCCGTCTTCGGTGTCGCGCACGATGGCCGAGGTCTCGCCGATGTCGCAGTAGACGTGGCGCTCGTGGCCCAGCCACTCGATGGCCCGCACGGTCGCGTGCAGGGGCCCGGGTCCGATCACGAGGTGTTCGGGTCGGATGCCGGCGACGACCGATTGGCCGTCGACCACGGGGTCTTCGATGTCGACGGCGAGGTGCCCGCCGTCGAGTTCGACGACGACGTCGGTGCCGTCGGCCCGCAGGACACCCTCGATCGTGTTCATCGGTGGGCTGCCGATGAAGCGGGCCACGAACAGGTTGGCCGGTCGGGCGTACACGGCCTGTGGCTCGCCGACCTGCTGGAGCCTGCCGTCGTTCAGCACGGCGATGCGATCGGCCATCGTCATGGCCTCGACCTGGTCGTGGGTGACGTAGACGATGGTGGTCTGGAGCTGGCGGTGGAGCTCGACGAGTTCGACCCGCGGTCTGGGCTCGCAGCTTGGCGTCGAGGTTCGACAACGGCTCGTCCATCAGGAAGACCTCGGGCCGGCGGACGATCGCTCGGGCCAGCGCCACCCGCTGACGTTGGCCGCCCGACAGCGCTCCCGGCTTGCGATCGAGCAGGTCATCGAGCCCGAGGATGCGGGCGGTGTCGGCCACCCGCTCGTCGCGTTCGGCCTTGTCGAGCTTGCGGGCCGGCTGGTCGTCGACGACGTAGGTCCGGGTCTTGAGCGGGACCTCGATGTTCTGGCGCACGGTCATGTGCGGGTAGAGCGCATAGCTCTGGAACACCATGGCGATGTCGCGGTCCTTGGCCTCGATGTCGTTGACCACCTGGTCGCCGATCTTCAAGGTGCCGTCCGACACGGTCTCGAGGCCGGCGATCATGCGCAGCGCCGTCGACTTCCCGCAGCCCGACGGGCCCAGCAGCACCATGAACTCCTGGTCGATGATGTCGAGGGTCAGCGAATCGACCGCCACGACCTCGTCGAACCGCTTCGTGACCCCGTCGAACCCAACCGCGCTCATCGCTCGCCTCCTCGTCGAGAACGTAGTGCGCGCCGGTTGGAACGTTCGGCCTCCTCCCCGAGGGGCACGGCCCGGCGAATGGCCTGACCGTCCGCCGGCGACGAGACTTGATCGGTGCCTCAGCCCATCAAGAGCAGCCGGCGTTACATGCCGGGTCTCGACGGGTTGCGGGCGATCGCCGTGCTCGGGGTGATCGCCTATCACCTCGGGATCGACGCCATGCCGGGTGGGCTGCTCGGCGTCAGCGTGTTCTTCACCCTGTCGGGCTACCTGATCACCGACCTGTTGCTGAACCAGTTCGGGTCGGGCGAGTTCAGGCTGGCGGCGTTCTGGATCGCCCGCGCCCGGCGGCTGCTCCCCGCCCTGTTCTTGATGCTGGTCGTCGTGGCGGCCTGGGTCACCGTGATCGGTCCCGCACAGACAGCGGACTTCCGGACCGCCGCCGGCACCGCCGCGCTCTACGTCAACAACTGGTGGCTCATCTTCCGTGACGTGTCCTACTTCGCGCAGTTCGAGGCGCCCGGACCGCTCAACCACCTCTGGTCGTTGGCCGTCGAGGAGCAGTTCTACATCCTGTGGCCGCTCGTCCTGCTCGTCGGCACACGGGTGATCGGCGAGTCGAACCCGACGCTGCTGCGGCCCAAGCTCAGCCTCGCCGTCCTCGGTCTGGCCGCGGCGTCGTTCGCCGCCATGGTGCTGCTCTACGACCCGGCCGCCGATCCGTCCCGCGTCTACTACGGCACCGACACCCGGGCCGCCGAGCTTCTCGTCGGCGCAGCCCTGGCCGCGGTGTGGCCCAGCCAGAAGCTGAGCGCACGCATTGCGTCGAGCGCCCGGACCACCATCGACGCCGTCGGGGTCGTGGGGCTCGCGGTGATCGGGTTCATGTTCGTGCGGGTCGACGAGTTCTCGTCGTTCCTCTACCGGGGTGGCTTCATGGTGCTGGCCGTCGGCGTCGCGGCCGTGGTCGCGTCCGTCGCCCACCCCGCCTCGCGGCTCGGACCGATGATCGGGTGCCGGCCCATGCGCTGGATCGGCGCCCGCTCCTACGGCATCTACCTCTGGCACTTCCCGATCATCGTGCTCACCACCCCCGAGGGGACAGCGTCGCCGAGCGCCGGACGGGCTGTCCTCCAGGTGGCAGCCACCTTCGGCGTCGCCGCCCTGTCGTGGCGCTTCGTCGAGGACCCGATCCGCCACGGAGCCATCGGTCGGTTGTGGGTCCAGTGGCGTGACGGGACCCTCCGGGATCGCGAGCGACCGACCCCACTGATGGGCGTCGGTCTCGCCGCCTCGATGTTCGTGATGGTGGCTGCGTTGGCCGGTTTCGCCGGTGTCGGCGTCGCCGACGAGCTCCCGGCCGACGACGAGATCGCCATCACCGAGACCGTGACCGCAGTGCCGGGCGCCGAACCCGACGAGGTGGCCGTCGGCGAGCCCGTCAACGAGGCGAGCTCCACGGGAACGACCTCCTGCGACGAGGTCGTGCACATCGGCGGTTCGACCTCGCTCGGGCTGGTGTCGTCGGACTACATCCCCGACGAGGCCGACCAGATCCCGGCCCAGTACACCCGGGTCGGCGCCACCACGCAGCACTACGAGATCGCCGGCGGTCGGGCCATCATCGAGTCGTATCGAGAGAACCCCGACGCGCGCACGTCGGCGCAGAAGTGGCGCGACGACGGCTACGAGGGGTGCTGGGTGCTGGCGCTCGGCACGATGGATGCCGCCAACGTGGCGATCGGTGCACCGACGACGCTGGCCGAGCGCATCGACGCCATGATGGAGATCGCAGACGGTCAGCCGGTGCTCTGGGTCAACGTGCGCACCGTTGCCACGACGGGCTCGTGGCGTGACGAGGTCATGCCCCCGTGGAACGAGGCGGTGCTCGAGGCATGTGCCCGGCATCCGAACATGCGGGTCTACGACTGGGCGTCCGACGTGCAGGACGACTGGTTCAGCACCGACGGCATCCACAACAACACCGAGGGCTACGTCGCCCGAGCCGAGAACATCGCCGACGCCTTGGCCAAGGCGTTTCCCAACTCGGTGGACGGGATCGGCGACGTGGCACCCGAGGACTGCCTGATCGAGCTGTAGACCGGCTCAGTCGAGGACGATCTCGTCGGGGAAGTCGATGGGGAAGCCGTCCTTGTCGAGTCGAGGGTGAGTCGGCTCCAGCGGTTCGGGGGTCGGAGGCCTGGCCGCGAGGTGGTGCGGGTCGGTGAATGCGTGCGGGGGCAGGTTGCCGATCTCGGGCCGGCGGTAGGACGCGCCGTCGGACGGTGGAGGGAGGTCGGCCGGCGGTGCCGGCCTGGGTCTGGGTTCGAGGGTTCGGCCGAATCGGTCGGTGAAGGTGATGCCGTCGGGGTCGTCGGCGTCGGTGCCGGTGATGCCGAGACGTCCGTGGTGGTGAGCCCGGTGGTGTTGGGGGCAGAGCGCGATGAGGTTCCACGTCTCGGTGACGCCGCCGTCCTCCCAGTGGACGACGTGATGGATCTGGACGTAGCGGCCTCCGCAACCCGGGACCCGGCAGCCGCAGTCACGTTGCTCGACGATCAACCGGCTTCGGGCAGGGATCTGCTGGGTGGCGCGTCCGACGCCCAGGGCCCGGCCGAACGCTTCGTAGACGGTCTGAAGCGTCGAGTCGCAGGTGAGGTAGCGCCGGACCGAGGCGGGAACGGCCGGGCCCAGATGGAACCGACCCACCTTGGTGGCGAGGTCGACGTGGATGACCGTCTTGGTTCGCTGCGAGTGGGGGCGAGCCTCGGCCTCGGCATGTTGCGCCACGTCGGTGAGCCGGGCGAGGGCATCGAGCAGGGTCGGGGTGGTGTCGCGGTCGTCGCTCGATTCGGATGCCGCGCCGGCCCGTCGCTCGCCCCAGAGTGCGTCGAGTTGGGCGCGCAGGGCCGTGTCGAGTCCGGCGCCGACGTCGGCAGGCAGCAGCCCGCCGAGCCGGTAGTCGCCGTCGTCGTCGGGTCGGAGCGACAGATCGAAACGCTTGGCCGAGCGTCGAGGTGGATCGCGATCGGGCTCGTCGTCGAATTCGAGCGGGGGCAGGGTGTGGCAGAAGCGGCGAAGCTGGGAGGGGCGCAGCACCTCGGCCTTGCGAACGGCCTCGGCCTCGTGGGAGGCAGGGGCCCGACGGGCGATGACCGCGGCCTGAGCCAAGCTGATCGCCCCTTCGCGCATCGCAGCCATCAACGTCGGGAGCTCGCCTCGTCGGTTCGCGATCTCGGTGATCGCCGCGGCCTGCGATGGTTCGGTGCCGAGCCGCCACGCGATCCAGCGGGGGAGCGGCAGGTCGGACGCGATGCAGAGGTCCTGCTCGAGCGCTTCGGCCGCCAGGTCGACCAACGCAGCGTCGATGCGGTTCCGCTGTCCTGCGACGATCGCCATGCGCGTCTCGAGCTCGCGGCTGAGCCGGGCCTCGTCGCGCACGTCGCCGCCGACCGGTGGGCGCTCGAGGGTGGCGACCGAACTCATGTTCCCAGTATGCCCAGGGGGTGTGACAGCTACGAGCCGCCTCAGCCCTGCGGGGTGGATCCCATCCACTCGGCGATCCGTCGAGCGAGGTCGCTACCGACGTCCTCCTGGATGAAGTGGCCGGCCTCGGGGTAGTCGTGATGCGGCTGTCCGTGGGCTCCTGCGATCTGGACGCGGGTGGCGTTGCGGCTGTCTTCGCCTCCGAAGATCGCGTCTTGCAGGCCGAACATGCCGAGCACGGGGCGCGGGAACGCGTCGAGCGCGGTTCGTGCTGCCTCGTTGGTCGGCGCCTCGCCCACGGTGTTGACCAAAGAGGGGAACGTGCGGACGCCCGCCATGAAGATCCGACTCGGGAACGGCGCGTCGTAGGCGGCGAGCTCGGCATCGGTGATGGGCGCGTTGATCGCTGCCCGCATCACGACCGACGGCATGAAGTCGCGCCCGACCAGCGCATAGGCGATCCAGTCGCCGAAGACCGCCATGCCTCCTGCGCCTTCTCCGCCGATGAGGAACGGGAACTCGAGGTCCTGGGGCTCGAGCGACTCGGGAAGCGGGAACGGCTCGAGGCCTTCGGGCATCACCGGGAGGTTGCCGTTTGCCACTACCACCCGGGCGAAGCGATCGGGATCGTTCCCGACGCAGCGAAGTCCGATGAGCGAGCCCCAGTCCTGGACGACGACGGTGATGTCGCGCAGCTCGACGGCATCGAGGAACTCCTCGATCCAGGCGACGTGCTGGAGGTAGCGATGGTCGGCCAACTGCACCGGCTTGTCGGACCGGCCGAAGCCGATGTGGTCGGGGGCGATGACCCGGTAGCCGGCGTCGGCCAGTACCGGGATCATCTTGCGGTACAGGTAGCTCCAGTCGGGCTGCCCATGGAGCAGGAGGACGACCTCACCGTCGGGGTCGCCGGTATCGACGTAGTGCATCCGCATGCCGTCGACCTCGGCGTAGTTGGGCGCCCAACCGAAGTCGGGGAGGTCGGCGAACGCCTCGCCGGGCGTGCGCACGAAGGGCCGACCGGTATCGGTCCAGAGGGTCTCGGCCTCATCGGCGTCGACGTCGGGCGGAAGTTCGGGGGTGTCGGTCATGGCGGCGAGTCCTCAGTACAGCCGGCGCTCCTCGAGGGTCATCTTCGCTGTTGCGGCGGGTTCAACAGAGGATGGCGGAGGCGGGCGACCGTCCGACGGCGGTCGAGAGCATGCGACGCACTCGTCGCCTGGCTGGCCAGCCGTCGCTTCGGCGAGAGCGTTCACCCGCGGTCGAGGTCTCCGCGGACGGTGACCCTGGCTCCGAGTGAGCCGATCACGTCGGCCGACAAGGCGTCGGACGACGGGTCCTGGCCGGTCACCCAGCGGAGGAACGCCACCGTGGTGTGGTCGATGGCGGGCCACAACGACTCCTCGCCGACCTCGGGCGGTGCACAGTCCTGTGGGTTCCCGCCCGCCATCTCGGCTCGGTCGGCCGAGGTGCAGACCGAGCTGAACGTGAGGTGCCCGGCGTCTTCGACGAGCACGAGGACCGCCGGCCCCTGCGCCGCTTCGAAGCCCGGCTCGAGCCATGCAGGTGTGGACGGGTCCCGCCCGCCGCCCAACACGAGCGTCGGGACCGTTCCCGCCCCGCCTGCTGCAGGCGCGCCGCCGCCCGACACGAAGAGCGCCCCGGCGACCGCATCGTCGGCGGCCGAGGCTGAGGTTGCGGCGTAACCCGTGCCTTGCGACATGCCGCCGAGCACGAGCGGTTCGTCCCGGTCGATCAGACCGTGCAGCGGGCTGGCCGGATCGTCGGCCTCGACGTAGAGCGTTCCTGCGAGATCGACCAGGTCGACGTCCTTGGTGTGCTCGTGTGCGGCGGTGACGAAACCCCAGGAAGCGATGTGGGCGAGTTCGCGGTCGTGGTCGGCGGCGTCGAGTCCGAGGCCGTGGCCGTAGACGAGCAGCGGCCAGGGTCCGGACTCACCTTCCCCGCTCTCGGGATCGGGAGCCCAGACCCTGACCTCGTCGGGCCCGGCGGGACCATCCACCGGCATCGTCAGCTGCTCGGCGGCGTGCGGACCGGGCTGCTCGTACGTCGCCACCGGGGCGCGGTCATCCGAACCACAGGATGCGAGCGAGGCGACGACGACCGCCAGCACGACGCTCGTGAGAACGAGGGCTCGGGGTCGGCGTCGCATCTCGCTCAGGCCACCGGGTCCATGTAGACGTAGTGGGTGGCGATCTTGTCGTCCTCCCACTGCACCACGCTGACGCCCTCGATGGCCACGCCGGTCGTGCTGTTGGCGAAGCCACTGGCCTCGGCGCCCCACTCGCCGTGTTCGATGCCTTCGTCGTCACAGTCGTTCTGGTCGAAGTCGAACGACTCGACGAAGGTCCGGATGTCCTCGGCACCACTGATGGGTTCTCCGACGACCAGCGTCGGGTCGGCGGTCATGAAGCCGAGAATCTCGTCGGCATCGGCACCGTCGTCCCACGCGTGGCAGTAGTCGAGCCCGACGCCGGTGGTCACCGTCTCGCTCGACGGGGTCGGCGGATCCACAACCGCAGGGGTGTAATGGTTGACCTGGCGGTCGACCAGACCGTCCTCGGTGACGTGAATCGCCGCGATGCCAGTACCGGCCTCTCCGGTGTTGCCGTCGAGGAGGTTGTACGACCCGGCCATCCAGCCGCCACGGCCGACACCGACGCCGCACTCCGAGGTGTCGATCCCGGCGAAGAGGTCGCTCTCGAGGTACCCGCGGAGGGCGTCCTTGCCGGTGAGGTCCGCTGCCAGCTCGATGTCGGTGACGACCACGTCGTCGGCCATCATCGCCAGCAGGTCTTCGATGCCGCCCGGCTCCTGCACTCGGCCGTAGGCCTCGCAGATCTCGCCGCCGAGAGCGATGACCTCCGACTGCGGCTCCGATGGGTCCGAACTCGAGCCGTCGGGCACCTCGGTGGTGTCCTGGGTCGTTTCGTCGCTGTCGTCCCCGCACGCGGCGAGGGGAGCAGCGAACATCACGAGCGCAGCGCCGGCGACGAGCCACCGACTGAATGGTTGACGGGTCATGAGTCCTCCGATCGGGTCCTGGTGGAATCGGCGACTCCACCGGTGATCAGCTTCGAGGACTCCGGTTGCAGCTCGGTTGTGGGGCAGATGCAGGCGCCAGGCGCCAGGCGCCAGGCGTCAGGTCTCGGTCAGGGCGAGGGCCACCGCATCGTCCGGAGACAGCGCGGCTCCAGCGGCGAGCTCGGCGTCCCAGGCGGTGCCGAGGTCATCCTTGGCCGGCGCCAGCAGCGGTCGGTAGCGGCGGTCGAACAGCGGCCAGTAGGGGGCGAGCGTGCCGGCAGCACCCCAGAGCCGCGCCGCTCGGCGGTGATCGGCCCGAGCGGCGGCGAGGACCGCCATGGCCTGGAGGGCGATCCCGAGCTGCACCAGGTTCTGGTCCTCGTGGGCCATGGTCACCGCAGTCGTCAGCTCGTCGCCGGCGGTGGCCAGATCACCGAGGTAGACCGCGCGAGACCCCAGTCCCGCGTGGAAGACCTGTTCGTACATTCGGTTCCCGCATCGGCGCTGCTCGTCGAGCCCGCGCTCGCAGGCCTCTCGCCCCGCGTCGAGGTCGTGGACGGCGAAGGCCGCGAGCATCCGATCCATCCAGAGGTGGCTCAATCCGAAGTGGTCGCCAGCGCCGGTGAGGATGGTCTCCGCTTCTTCCAGCATCCGCAGCACCTCGTCGTCGGTCCGGTCGGCCAGGATCAGGGCCTGGGCCGCCTCGACCAGCACCCAGCCGGTGGCGACCGGCTCGCCGCTACGGCGCGCGTGGTCGAGGCTGCGGCGATAGAGGCCGAGCGCGCGATCGGCGTCGGCAGTGGACAGCAGGATCATGTGGCCCTGTCCCTTCAGTGACTGCGACAGGCCGAGCTCGTCGCCTGCGGGGCCGAGGAGTGCCTCGGCCTCCTCCATCGCGGCCACGGCCCCGCCGGGATCGCCCGAGAGGAATCGGGGCCATCCGAGTCGCAGCAGCGCCCAGCCGTGCTCCACCACATCGGGGTCGCCGGCGGCGGTCGCAGCCGAGAGCATCCGATCGAGGCGCTCGGCGGCCGAGCCCATGTGGTCGTGGAGGTACCAGACCCGCCCCAACGCTCGCGCGAACCCCAGGACCTCGGTGGGCCGGTGTTGCAGGAACCACTGGATGGCAGCGTCGTGGTTCCGGCGATCGGCCTCGGCGCGATCGACGGCGCGCTGCTCGTCGGGTCCGTCCATGGACGAACCGGCGGCGACCGCGAGATCGCGGAAGTGCTCGGCGTGACGGCGGGCCGCATCGCCGAGAGTCTCCTCGGACGCCATCTCGCGGCCGTAGGCCGCAGTGGTGTCGAGCAGGCGGAGGCGTCGACCGGTCGTCGACTCGAGCGTCGAGACGAGTGCGAGGTCGCGGAGGCGTTGCAGGTCGGCATCCCAGGACGGGCGACCGGCCACAGCACCCGCCGCCTCGCGGTCGAACGAGCCGCGAAGGACCGTGAGCCGGGAGAGCAGGTCGCGTTGCCCGTCCGTGAGCATGCGGACCGTGGACGCGAGCACCGTCACCAGGCCGCCTCGGTCGTGTACGCCGGGCGTCGCAGTCGGTGCACCGGGTGTGGAGTCGATCAACCCGTGGTGACTCCGCAGGTCTGCGAGTGCAGTGGCAAGCCCCGCGTCGGCCGCGGCGGCGGCCGCCAGCTCGATACCCAGCGGAAGCCGGTCGACGAGATCGCACATCTCCTCGACCGAGTCGTGATCCTGAAGCGGAGGCGCGGCCCCTCGCTCCGCCCATCGGTCGATGAACAGCCGCCACGCCTCGCTCCCGACCAGATCGTCGCCCTCGTCGTCGGAGTCCATCGGTGGGACCACGTAGCGCGTCTCACCCACGAGGCCGAGCGGTGCCCGGCTGGTGAGCAGGACCTTCACGCCTTGCGCCGCTTCGAGGAGCTCGATGACCACGCGGCCGACCGCTTCGGTCAGGCGTTCAGCGTTGTCGATCAGCAACAGGACCTCGCGCCCGGCCAGGAAGGACGTCAGGGACCGCTCGGCCGGCACCCCCGGCGGCACGGCCGCCCGCAGCGCGGACAGCAACGCCGTGGTGACCCCATCGGGCGAATCGACCTCGGCCATGTCGACCCACCACACACCGTCGGCGTGGTTCGGTGCTTCGAGCCGCGCCGCCTCGATGGCGAGGCGACTCTTCCCGACGCCGCCCGGCCCGAGCAGGCTGACCAGCCGGTGTTCGGCCAGCAACTTGGTGACCTCCCGGAGCTGGCGGGTACGTCCCACGAACGCAGTGATGGGTACGGGGATGGCCACCGATCGCGACTCAGGGACGGCGGCCAGGTCGGGGTCGTCGTCGAGCACTCGGAGCTCGAGGTCGGCCAGCGCCGGAGAGGGATCGATGCCGAGCTGCTCGCGCAACTGGGTGCGTATGCGACCGACGGCTGCCAACGCATCGGCTCGGCGACCGCACCGGTACAACGCGAGGACGAGGCGCTCCCAGAGGCCTTCGTCGAGGGGCCGCTCAGCCACCAGGGCTTCCAGCTCCGCAACCATCTCGCGATGGAGTCCCGCTGCGAGATGGGCGTCGACGCGGTCCTCGACGACTGCGGCGCGGAGCTCATCGAGCCGGGTGCGTTGGCCGAGGCTTCGTGGCGTGTCGGCGACGTCGACCAGGGGCGCGCCCCGCCACAGGGAGCGTGCGTCATCGAGCAGTTCGATCGCCCACTGGTGGTCGCCTCCCTCGTGCGCCTGACGCCCGGCTCGTGCGAGGTCCTCGAAGCGGTGGACGTCGACGGCATCGCGGCCACAACCCAGCCGGTAGCCAGCGCTCTCGGTGACGATCGCTCCGTCGGGGAGCTCGGCACGCAGCCGCGACACGTGGCTCTGCAGCGTCTTCGGTGCCGACGCGGGCGGCTCTTCGCCCCAGAGCGCGGCGATCAACGCGTCCGCCGAGACCACGTCGGGTGTGTGGAGGGCCAGCACCTCCAGCACCGCACGCTCCTTGGGGGAGTCGATCGTCACCGGCTCGCCGTCGACGTCGATCTCCAGGGCGCCGAGCATGCGTACGTCCACGAGGTCGAACCTAGGCGCGTGCCGCCCCTGGCCCCGGGGTCCGACGACTCAGTAGAGCTGTTCGACGAAGGTCTGATCGGCGGCCGGCGGGCGGATGTACGGAATGTCCTCGCGCTCGGGGATCTCGACTGGATCGGGGACGATGTCCTCGTAGGGAATCTGCTTGAGCAGGTGGCTGATGCAGTTGAGCCGGGCCCGCCGCTTGCAGTCCGACGGCACCACGTACCACGGCGCCTGCTTGATGTCGGTGTACTGGAAGGTCGTGTCCTTGGCCTTGGAGTACTCCACGTAGAGGCGGTGCTCCTCGAGGTCCATGTCCGACAGCTTCCACCGCTTCAACGGCTCCTCGTTGCGAGCTGCGAACCGGCGTTCCTGCTCCTCGTAGCTGATCGAGAACCAGTACTTGACGATGATGATGCCGCTGCGCACGAGCATGCGCTCGAACTCGGGGCACGTGCGCAGGAACTCCTGGTGCTGCGCTTCGGTGCAGAAGCCCATGACCCGTTCGACGTTGGACCGGTTGTACCAACTGCGGTCGAACAGCACGATCTCGCCGCCCGACGGCAGCAGGGGCACGTAGCGCTGGAAGTACCACTGATTCTGTTCGCGCTCGGTCGGCTTGGGCAGGGCCTCGGTGCGCACGATGCGCGGGCTGGTGCGTTCGTTGATGCGCTTGATGACGCCGCCCTTGCCTGCCGAGCCTCGACCCTCGAAGATGACCAGGACCCGGAGCCCCTCCTGCTGCACCCAGTGCTGGAGCTTCACCAACTCCTCCTGCAGGCGCCCGAGTTCCTTCTCGTAGTACTTCTTCCTGAGCCGACCGTTCTCGTGGTAGTGCTCGGCACCCACGGGCTTGGGCCAATCCGCGAGGTCGTGCGGGGGCAGGCTCGAGTCGGAGTTTCTCATGGGGTGATCTTCGCACGCGTCGAGCCACCGTCTCGACGAGCGTGTGCCGATCGTCGCGTCTACCGTTGGAGGAATGGCGTTCAGCGGGTGGCCGGTCGAGGCGATCGAGTTCTTCGAGATGCTCGAGGACGACAACACCAAGGCGTTCTGGACCGAGCACAAGGGTGTCTACGAAGCATCGGTGAAGGCCCCGATGGAATCGCTGCTCGCCGAGCTGGCGCCGAAGTACGGCGAGGGCAAGATCTTCCGTCCGTACCGCGACGTGCGCTTCAGCAAGGACAAGACGCCCTACAAGACCAACATCGCCGCCACCATGGAGAAGGGCGGCTATCTCAGCCTGTCGGCCGACGCCTTCTCGGTCGGGACCGGCTACTACATGATGGCCAAGGACCAGCTGGCGAAGTTCCGGGCTGCGATCGACGACGACAAGACCGGCCGCCAGCTCGAACGGACCGTCGCCGAGCTCGACGGTGCCGGCATCGAGGTCACGGCCCACGACGCCCTCAAGACCGCACCCCGGGGCTATCCGAAGGACCACGCCCGCATCGAGTTGCTGCGCATGAAGGGGTGCATCGCGTGGCAGGAGTGGGACATCGGCGGCTGGCTCGACACCGCCGAACCCCAGGAGCGCGTCGTTGCATTCCTCGGCGCAGCGAAGCCGCTCGTGAAGTGGCTCGACACCAACGTCGGGCCCACCGAACTCGTCGACGAACGCAGGGGCTGAACATGTCGATCGACACGCGAACCAGGCGCTACGACGAGATCCGTCGGCTCACCTACGACGAGGTCGTCGACGAGGTGCTGCCGGCCGCGCTCGATGCACACGGCGACCTGGCCGCCCGTGGCGCGTCGGTCCTCGATGCGCCGTCGCTCGGCTTCGACCTCGGCCACACCGGCTTCACGTTCACCTTCGGGGGCGGCTCGCTGCGGTGTCGTTCGGGGATCGACTCGGCGCAGGTGGTGGCCGAACTCGAGGAGGGCGCGCTGGCCCGCCTCGTCCAGGACGTCCAGACGACGATGGGCCTGGCCATGACGTCCGATGTCCATCTGTCGAGGGGCACACTCGACGACTGGATCGGGTGGGAGCCGATCCTGCGAGCGCTGTTCGACGGGCGCCCGGTGTACGAGTCGGGCTCGGTCGAGTTGCTCGACGCCGATGGCACGCCGCTCGACCTCACCCGCAGCTTCACCCTCGACGACGACCGGGCCGAGCTCGAGCACTTCCTCACCGAGGCCGGCTTCGTGCACCTGACCGGCGTGTACGACCAGTCGGAGATGGACGCCGTGGCTGCCGACCTCGACGCCGCCCTCGCTGCGGCCACGCCCGACGACGGGGCGTCGTGGTGGGCGACCGACGCCGACGGTGTCGACCGACCGGTGCGGGTGTTGTGGTTCGACGAACAATCCGACGCAACGACCGAGCTGCTCGGCGACGATCGGCTCACGTGGCTGGCCGACCTGACCGGCGACACCCTCCGGCCTCCGACGTCGGCCGAGGGGCTCGTGAAGCCGCTGGGGATCGTGCGGGGCCTGTCCGACCTGCCGTGGCACAAGGACTGCGGCCAAGGTCATCACTCCTATGTGTGCAGCGGCATGACGGTCGGCATCTCGGTCACCGGCGCCGACGTCGACAGCGGCGCGCTCGGCGTCATCGCCGGAAGCCATCGCGCCAACACGCTGCCGTTCAGCCGCGACGCCCGCCTCGACTTGCCGTCGCTCAAGCTCGAGACCCGGACCGGCGACCTCACCGTCCATTGCAGCGACACTCTCCACCGCGCCTACCCGCCGGTGACGCAGCCGCGGAAGGTCGTCTACACCAGCATCCGTCTCGCGCCGCTCCCCGGCGACGAGGCACCTCGCCGGCCCAATGCTCCGACGCGAGAATCGCGCGCCGACCTGACCAGCGTCACCGACCGCATCGAGGCGGCCGACGACGGCAAGACCCGCATCGGCGGCTGAGCCGCTGCCCGATCGTCCGGGTAGATGCCTACCCTTGGGTCATGCCCGTCAAGGACGAACTCGCCAAAGCCTTCAACGTCGTTCACCGCACGGTGTTCGGCATCACCAAGGGCAAGGGCGTGCTCGGCCGGGCCGGTGGCATGCCGGCGGTCAAGCTGGTCACGACCGGCCGCAAGTCGGGCGAGCCCCGTCCGACCATGCTCACTTCGCCCAAGCAGGACGGCGACATCGTCTATCTGGTCGCATCGTGGGGCGGCGACGACCGTCACCCCATGTGGTATCTGAACCTGCGCGAGAACCCCGAGGTCGTCCTCACCATGGAAGGCAAGGAGTGGAAGGCGAACGCCCAGACCCTCTCGGCCGACGAGAAGGCCGAGGTCTGGCCCGAGATCACCGCCGAGTACAAGGGCTACGCCGGCTACCAGGAGAAGACCGACCGCGAGATCCCGGTCGTGCGCTGCACACCTATCTGAGGACCGCCGCGCCTTCGGGGTGTGAACTCGTGGACCAGTAGCGTCAGCGTCGCCGAAGGGGGGCACGCGACGTGGCAGAACCTCAGACCGCCATCATCTTGGTCACGGATCTGGTGGGGTCGACCGCGCAACGAACCGAGGTCGGTGAGGAAGTGGCCGAAGAGCTGCGTCGCCGTCACGACGGGTTGCTGACCGATGCGGTCGATCAGCACGAGGGCATCGTCGTCAAGGGTCTGGGGGACGGCATCCTCGCCCGGTTCGCCGGCGCTGCGAGTGCGGTGGCGGCTGCGGTGTCGATGCAGCAACGGGTCGGTGGCGAGTTCGTCGTGCGGATCGGCATCTCGGCCGGCGATGTGACCCTCGAGGACGGCGACTGCTTCGGAACGCCCGTCATCGAGGCCTCGCGCCTCTGCGACCGAGCCGAGGGCGGCCAGATCCTGGTGGCCGAACTGGCCCGCATGCTGGCCCGAGGCCGTGGTGGCCACGTGTTCGAGCCGGTGGGTGAGTTCGAGTTGAAGGGGCTGGCCGATCCGGTGGTGACGAGCCAGGTGGCGTGGGAGCCGGTCCGGCAGGACCACGTCCGCTTCCCGGCCGCCCTCCGCCGTCCTGATGGGCTTCCCTTCGCCGGTCGGGTCGGCGCGCTCGAGGAGATGACGCTGACCTGGAAGTCGGTGACCGATGGCGGTCGCCGGATCGTGTTGCTCTCGGGCGAACCGGGGATGGGCAAGACCCGGCTGGCCATCGAACTGGCCGAGATCGCCGACGACGCCGGCGGCACCGTGCTGTTCGGCCGGTCCGACGACGAGGTCACCACCGCGCTGCGGCCGTTCACCGAGGCGCTCGGCCCGTTGATCACCGATCTCCCCGACGAGGTCATCGTCGCCCACACCGACGCGTTCGGCGGCGCGCTGCTCGGCATCGTGCCGGCGCTCGCAGCCAGGGTCGACAGGCTCGACGCGCCCGGCGGCACCGCCGAGGAGACTCGGCTGGTCGTCTACGACGCCGTCGCCGACCTGCTCGGGCGTGCGAGTCGGATGGCACCGGTGCTCCTGGTGCTCGACGACCTCCACTGGGCCGACGACGGAACCGTGCTGCTGGTCAAGCACCTGGCCCGTCGACGCGACCTGGGTTCGGTGCTCGTGGTGGGCACCTATCGCGACACCGACCTCGACCGGACCCATCGCCTGAGCTCGGTGCTGGCCGACCTCCGCCGGGTCGAGGGAGTCGAACGGGTCCCGCTCGACGGACTCGACATCGACGAGGTGGTGTCGCTCATGGCCAGTGCCGGTGGCCACGACCTCGACGAGCGGGGGGCCGAGCTGGCTCGGCTGGTGCACACCGAGACCGAGGGCAACCCGTTCTTCATCGGCGAGGTGCTGCGGCATCTCGCCGAGTCGGGAGCCATCTACGAGGCCGAGGGTCGCTGGGTCTCCGACGCCGAGAGCATCGCCGACATCGGGGTGCCGCAAGGCATCCGCGAGGTGGTGGGCCGCCGTCTCGACGCGCTGCCGGACGAGACGAACCGCGTGCTGCGGGCCGCGGCCGTCATCGGCCAGGACTTCGACCTCACCGTGCTGGCCGGGACACTCGACCGCAGCGTCGACGACGTGCTCGACGATCTCGACCCGGCCCTCGACCGGAACCTGCTCTCCGAGGTGCCCGGTGAGGTCGATCGGCTCCGCTTCCCCCACGCGCTCGTGCGCCAGACCCTCTACGAAGAGCTGTCGACCAGCCGGAGAGTGCGATTCCACGCTCGCATCGCCGACGCCTTCGGCCGAGCAGGCGGTTCCGTGACCGCCGATCGGGCCCATCACCTCCTCGAAGCTGCGGCGGTCGTCGACCTCGGTGAGCTGGTCGACGCGGTCGTCGCTGCCGCATCGGATGCTCGGCGGGCGGTCGCGTGGGAGACCGCGGTCGACTGGATCGAACGCGGTCGGGAGGCGATGGCCGACAGTTCCGACGATCGTCCCGACCTCGGCGGCACCCTCCTGCTCGTCCTCGCGGAGACCCACATCGAATCGGGCGACCTACTCGCTGCGGCGCCGAGGCCGCACGCGAAGCGGCCCAGATCGCCCGGGCGAACGACCTGCCGAAGCTGCTGGCCAGCGCGGCCGTGACCCTGGCGTCCCCGGGCGCCTGGGTCGAGATCGACGCCACCGACGGGCTCGCGCTGATCGCCGAGGCCGAGGCGGCTCTCGAACCAGGCGACAGCCCCGAACGAGCCGATCTGCTGGTGGCGCGAGCCCACCTCTCGATCCACGACCCCGACCCCGCCCACTCGATCCGTGCGGCGCGCGACGGGCTCGACATGGTCGCGTCGCACGGGTTCGTCACGCCTGTTCGACGCGCTGCTCACGTTCTGCGACAACCTCCGGGGTGAGCCGGTCCCCGAGGAGCTTCTGGCCATGGCCGGCGAGATCGGCGAGGTCGATTCGACGACGCGGCGCCACCTCAGTCTCTACTACCAGGCTGACGCCTACGTGAAGTGGGGCCGCTTCGACGAGGTGCGACGTCTCGCCGACGAGATGTTCGATGTCGGCCGGCGGACCCGGTCGGCGCTTCTCGAGTGGCAGGCACGGACGGTGAGCGTCGGGTTGCATCTCCACGCCGCTCGATGGGACGACGCCGAGGCGGCCCTCGAGCGTCTCGCCGAGATCGACGATGTCCTGGGCGACATCGGCCTCGGCGGCCGATGGGTGCACCGCATGCGACTGGCGCTCTACCGCGGCGACCACGAAGCAGCGGCCGTGGCGAAGCAAGGGGTGCTCGAGGCGGTGCCGACGTGGGTCGTGATGCCGTTCGACCTGACCCTCGACCGAGGCTGCCGGCACCGCCGGCCCCGACGAGCTGGGTGCCGCGGCGGCAACGTGGCTCGACGAGATGTTCCCGCTGCTGCCGTGCTGGGGGCACGGCTCGGTCGTCGGCTTCATGGCCCCTGTTCTGCGCCACGTGACGCCCGAGGTTGCCGGCCGGTTCGCCGAGATCCTCGAGCCGAGCCGAGGCCTCTGGCTCACCAACGCCGCCGAATTCAACTCGGGTCACAGCGGCCTTGCCTTGGGCGCGCTGGCGATGGCTCGCGGCGACCTCGATGCAGCCATCACCGACTTCGACGAGGCGCTTGCCGCCCACGACGTCGCGGGCGAGGTGCCCGCCCGGGCGCAGCTCGCCGTCGTGACGATCGAGGCCCTGGTCGAGCGCGACGCCGATCGAGATCGCGATCACGCTCGCCGACTCGCCGACGAGGTGGCCGCGAGCTGCGAGCGCCATGGCATCGCCGGCCTCACGGACCGAGCGGCTGCGCTCGTCGACTGATCGCTCCGCCGCCGGTCGGTCAGTCGGCGAACGCGATGGGGATCCTGATGGTGGCGTCGTCGCCCTCGAGCGCCGAGTCGTTCACCACGATCGAGCAGGGGTTCGACCTGTCGCACACACCGTCGCCCACGGCACCGATGACCGCCTCGATGGTGGTCGAGCCCTCGCCGGTCGGGTTGGGTTGGAGGATGAAGGCGTCGTTGAGTTGGCAGCTGGCGCTGTCGGTGCCGTCGCCGGCGCACTGCACGACGTTGATCGTTCCGTCGGGGAGGAACCCGGTCCAGCTGACCATGATCGGCTGACCGTCGGTGAGCCCCGTCGTCGGCTCGATGGTGACCTGGCGGTCGGTCTCGGGCGGCGGGATGGTCGGGATGGTGGTGGTCGAGCCGTCGTCGGCGACCCAGTCGAGGGTCATGTCGTCGGCCTCGAATCCCTCGAGGCTGGCCTGCGCATCGGGTTCGCCGCCGAGTTCGGCGTCGAGGAAGTCGATGGTGACGGCGGCGATGAGCTCGATGTCGGGTCCTTCGGCCAGCCAGCTGCCGTGGTCGCGGCCCTCAATGGTGAGCAGTCCCTTGGGCCCGAGCGCGCGGTTGAACATGGCGACCGAGCTGTCGTAGCTGACCTGTTGGTCGTCGGTGCCGTGGACGAAGAGGATCGGCGGAGCGTCGGTCAGGTCGTACTCCCCGTCGGCGAAGGGCGACGCCGTGGTGCCGGCCAGTGCGATCGCCGCGTCGGCGCGGTCGTCGCGGCAGCACGAGTTGGCCACCGCTCCCAGCGTGGTGATGGCCCCGTTCGAGTGCCCGGCGACGGCGATCAGCTCGCCGTCGACCACCCCGACCAGTGGCCCGTCGCCCTCGTTCTCGGCGAGGACGCGGTCGATCACGAAGCTGACGTCGCCGGGTTGGCGTTGCACGTCGGCCGCATCCGGGCCGCCCGGCGTCGCCGCGTTGGTGAGTGGGAACTCGGGAACGGCCACCACGTAGCCGGCTGCCGCCCACCGGGAGACCAGCGGTTCCAACGACTCGTACGAACCACCCAACCCGTGGACGAACACGACCAGCGGGAACGGCCCTTCGGCCGTCGGCGGAGCATCCACGACCGGGGTCGGCGTCGTGGCGTCGCCCTCGGCGGGGTAGAGCACCCGTGTCAGCAGCGTGCGTTCGGGGAGCTCGGCGATGTCGCCGTTGGCCGGCGTGACGCGCGTGTCGTCGACGTAGGTCTGCTCGACGAGGCCGACGGCGAACGACTCGGGTGCGGCGGGTGCCGATGGGGTCTGGTCGCCGGAGGCGGGCTCGGTGTCCGCGCCGTCGTCGTCACCACACCCGGCGAGCAGCGCCGCCAACAGCAGGCATGCCAGGGCCAGCCGTCGGATCTGCACGGCCGCGATCCTCACCAGCAGCCCGGCGTCTGTCAACCAGCCCCAGCTCACCGACCGAGGAATGGGTGCCCCCGGCCCGGCGTTGCCAGCAACCATGCGACGCAACGTCACCCGGTTCACCTTCCCCGGATCGCAGGGCACGCCGCTCGACGCCCGGCTCGATCTGCCGCCGGGGCAGGCCCGGGCCCTGGTGCTGTTCGCCCACTGCTTCACGTGCGGCAAGGACATCGCCGCCGCATCGCGCATCAGCTCCGGCCTGGTGGGTGAGGGTTTCGGGGTCCTGCGCTTCGACTTCACCGGTCTCGGGTCGAGCGACGGCGAGTTCGCCAACACCAACTTCACCTCCAACATCGAAGACCTGGTGGCGGCGGCCGACATGTTGCGCGAGCGGTACGAGGCCCCTCGCCTGCTGATCGGCCACAGCCTCGGCGGTGCGGCCGTGCTGGCGGCGGCCAACCGGATTCCCGAGGTCGAAGCCGTGGTCACCATCGCCGCCCCGTCCGACCCGGCCCACGTCTCAGGTGTGCTCCCTCCCGAGGCCCTCGCGGCCATCGAGGCCGACGGCGAGGCCGAGGTCGACCTGGCCGGCCGGCCGTTCCGCATCCGCAGGCAGTTCCTCGACGACATCTCCGACCAGAAGCTGTCCGAGGCCGTCCGCCACCTCGATGCGTCGCTGCTCATCCTGCACTCACCGATCGACGAGCTGGTTGCGGTCGACCACGCCCGCCGCATCTACGAGGCGGCCCGGCACCCCAAGAGCTTCGTCTCGCTCGACGGCGCCGACCACCTGCTCTCCGATGGCGCCGACGCCGGCTACGTCGCCGGCCTCGTCGCCGCCTGGGCAGCTCGCTACGTGCCGGCCCCCGACACCGAGCCGACCGAGGAGGGTCACGTGGTCGTCGAGGAGGCGGGAACCGGCGCCTTCACCCAGGTCGTGCGGGCCGGTCGCCACACGTTCCTGGCCGACGAGCCGATCGGGATCGGCGACGACACCGGGCCCAATCCCTACGACCTGCTGCTCGCCGGACTCGGCGCCTGCACGTCGATGACCATGCGGATGTACGCCACCCGCAAGGAGGTCCCGCTCGACGGTGTGACGGTCACCCTCACCCACGACCGCCGCCACGGCGACGACTGCAGCGAGAGCGGCCGTTGCGCCCACATCGAACGCCGGATCGAGCTCGACGGCCAGCTCACCGACGAGCAGCGATCGAAGCTGCTCGAGATCGCCGACAAGTGCCCGGTGCACCGCACCCTCGAAGGCGAGGTGCAGGTGGTCACGACCCTCGCGCCGTAGCCGGGCGCCTTGTCGGCGACGCCCGCCTCAGCCCAGGGGGGCCGGGGGCGGGCCGAGGACCGAGATGCCGTGGGCGCCACACACCGCAGCGACCTGGCCGCCGTCGATCTCGGCGGGCTCGGGCTGGGTCGGAGCGGGCGCCGGCTCACCGAGCTCTCGCACCATGGCGTCGAACTGCGGCTCGCCGTGGTCCGACGCCGTCACGGTGAGCATGCGGGCGGTGTCCGACAGCACCTGGAACGTGTGGGGAATCGCCCGTGGGAGCATGGCGCAGTCGCCCGCCGTGCCGACGAACTCGTCGTTGCCGCTGCGGAAGACGACCTCGCCCTCGAGGAGGACGATCAGTTCGTCCTCGTCGTCGTGGTTGTGGAGCGGCGGGCCGAAGCCGCGCTCGGCGTTGAACTCGACGACGCTCACGGCGCAGCGGTCGCCGCGCACCTTCACGGTGGCGAGGTGGTTGAGGAAGTGGAGGTGCTCGCCCTCGTCCTGTCGGATGAGGTGGGGCTGGATTGTGGTTTGGGTGGTGTTGGTGTTCGTCATGGCCGCATCGTGCGATGCGACCCTTCGGAAAACCTTCGGGTCGGTGGTGATCGTGTCGAAGGAGACGGGGTCGAGGTCGAGTTCCGCCATGGCTTCCGCGTAGGCGTCGTGGGCTTTGCGGGCCCGTCCGAGCTGGCCGGCTCGGGCGAGGGCCGCGATCGCGAGATGGTGGGCGGCTTGGTCGTAGCGGTCGGCGTCCAGGATGCGATTCGCCAGGCCGACGACGGCTTCGGGTGTTGCGTTCAGCTGGCGGGTCGCAAGACGCCGGGCCGCCGCAGCGAAGCGGGCGTGGGCCTCGGTGCGGACGGCGTCGGACCAGTCGTCGTAGCGGTCCTCGGGCAGGAACTCACCTCCGTAGCGCCCGACGATCTCGGTGTCGTCCGATGCTCCGAAGAAGGCATCGAGGTCGGTGGCGACCTGGTCGGTGTCGAGCCGAACCGTCTCTCGGTCGGCGATGATCCGCCCACCCAGGATGCGACGCACCGTCGACAGCTGGACCGACAGGCGGGCTGAGAGTCGACCCCGGTCGCCTTCGTCGGGCCACAGCACTTCGATGAGCTCGTCACGGGTGACCGGCCAGCCGCGAGCTGCGACCAGGCGCTTGCACAGCTGGCGGGCTCGGCGTGATCCCCAGGCATTGGTCGGCACCTCCTCGCCGTCGACCTCGACCGCGAACCGGCCCAGTGTGCTGATGCGAACCGACGCTTTGTCGTGGCGTTCGGGCCGCGGCGCAACCTCACCGGTGACGAAGCGTTCGAAGGCGTCGAGCCATCCGTCGATGTCGCCGACGTAGTTGAAGTGGTCGACCCCCGGCTCCTCGAACAGCTCGGCGCCCGGGATGGTCGAAGCGAGGTGCCGGCCGAACTCGACCGGGATGACCCCGTCGTCGGTGCGGTGGAGCACGAGGGTCGGCACCGTGATCTGGTCGAGCACCTCACGCACATCCATGTCGAGCATCAACTCGATGAGATCGCGGAGCGAGTCGCTGCTCGCCGCGGCCCGCTCGTAGCGCTGATGCCACGTGCAGAACTCGGCGTCGGCTGCGAGGGAGGGCGCGAAGACGGCGGGCATCAACGACTGCTCGGTGCCCCAGGCGTCGGCGACCATGAGCATGAGGCCCAGCCGTTCGGCCCGCTCGTCCGCAGTGAGCTCGGGCGGGATCAGTGTTGCACCGGTCCCCGAGAGGATCAGCCGTTCGACTCGCTCGGGATAGGTGACGGCGAAGAGCAAGGTCATCGGCCCGCCTTCGGAGTTGCCCCACAGCGTTGCTCGCTCGATGCCGGCGTCGTCCATCACCGTGCGCAGATCGTCGACCCGTTCGTCCATGCCGGGCATGACGCTTCGCCGGTCCGAGCTCCCGGTTCCCCGTTTGTCGAAGTGCAGGTAGCGGCAGAACGACCCGAGTCGCTCGAACATCGCCCGGACGCGCAGCTCTTCCCACGCCATCTCGATGTTCTGGGCCATCGGTGGGATGCCGACGACAGCCGGACCCTCGCCCCAGACCTGGTAGGCGAGCCGGGCGCCGTTCCCCGTCGCGAACTTCACGGGCGGAATCTCGGCCATGAGCGCAGTACAGCAGGTGGGGCGTCCGGTGCCGGACTCCGTCGCTCAGGGAGTGAGGACCTCGAACGTGGTGGCGTAGGTGACCCCGAGGCTGGGGCCGGCTGCCTCGGCGTTGCCGCGGAGGAAGGTGTCGGGATCGGTGGGCTCGTCGAGGTTGTCGAGGTAGGTGCGATGGCATTCGAGCGACGCGATGCCGGCGTCGATGGTGTCGGTGACGTCGACCGCATGGGTGGCCTGTGGCGAGGCGTTGAACGCAACGAGGCGCACGCCGTCCCAGGGCTCGCCCCGATCGGCGAAGACCCACGGGTTGGCGGCGTCGCGCACGGCGTCGAGGAGGGCCACGCCGACGGCTCGGTGGTCGACGTGGTTCCAGCTCGGCCCGCCCCAGCTGTCTCGGAAGTTGATCGACAGCACGATCTCGGGTCGGTGGCGTCGGATGGTGGCCGCCAGGTCGGCCCGGAGCTCGACGTCGGTGACGACGAGTCCGTCGGGGTGCCCGAGGAAGTCGATGTCGGTCACCCCGACCACTGCGCAGCTCGCCTCCTGCTCGGCCCGGCGAAGGGGCCCGACCTCGCTCGGCGGCATCGATGAGATGCCGGCCTCGCCGTCGGTCACCAGGGCATAAGCGACCGACTTCCCCTGGCCGGTCCAGCGGGCGATCGCCGCCGCGGCGCCGTACTCCATGTCGTCGGGGTGGGCGACGACGGCGAGGGCTCGGTCCCAGTCTTCGGGCAAGGGTTCGAGGCGGTCGGTCATGGTCGGACGGTATCGCTGGTCAGCCGGGCACGCGCCAGCTGGCGAGGTCGACGATGGCACCGGCGCACACGACCAGGCCGAGCGGCCAGACTCCGAACCGGGCGGTGGCGCTGTTTCCAGGGACGACCGCTCGGTGGTGCCCGCACGAGCCACCTGCGCTTGATCAGGGTCTTCGGCCACCCGAGTCGTCGTCGGGTGGGTGGCGGTACCAGAGGTCGTCCATCTGGGTGCGGTCTGATTCGGGTTGTTCGGGGTCAGTTCGCCGGAAGATGGGGTGGTGGTCGCGTATCTCGACGCCGAAGAGGCCAGCGTGGATGAGGACGTGGTGGAAGCGACAGAGGAGAACGAGGTTGTCGAGGTCGGTTCGGCCGCCGTGTTCCCACCATTGGATGTGGTGGGCGTCGCAGGCGTGGTGGGAACGGTCGCAGCCTGGGAAGGCGCAGCCGCGGTCCCGCGCGATGAGGGCTCGGCGTTGGGCGCGGTTGGCGTAGCGGGCGCTGAGGCCCAGGTCGAGCTCGGTGACGTTGCCGTCGGCGTCGACGAAGCGGGCGGTGAAGCCGCTGGCCGGGTTGGCGAAGCGAAGTTCGAGGTGATCGGCGGTCGTGGCCCAGCGATCCACGAGACGGCTCGGTACGACCGTGCCGTCGGCAAGCTCAATTCGTGACCCGTCGGCGGTGTTGTGATTGATGGTGATGAAGGCCGGCTCACGGCTTGTCGTGGAGTCAGGTCCAGCCGCACCACGACCGACCAGGTTGGCGAGGGCTTCGGCGCGCCGGTTGGCAGGGACCCGGTAGGGCAGGGTCCCCTCAGCCTCGCGGGGTTCGGCGGCGCGGATCTTGGCCATCTCCTCATCGAGCGCGGACAGGATCGGCAGGCCGGTGTCGAGGCTCAGATCGCCATGCAGGGCGACGCGGTCGCCGATTCGGTTGGCGTGGAGGACGTCGGTGCTGGGGTCATCGGGTGCTGCGCCGTCGGGGTCGTGGCGGTCGATCCAGGCCTCGACATCGCCGGCCAACTCATCGCAGGTCTTGATGCGGGCGGCGTCGACGAACGCGGCTTGGGTGAAGATGTCGAACAGGTCCCGGGTGCGGGGGTTGAGGGCGCGGGCGATGATGCGTGCGGCTTCGATGGGGATGTCGCCGTCGAGCATGGCGGCTTCGACGAAGGGGAGTTCGCCAAGCGTGTTGGCCAGCGTGGCGCGGCGTCCGGCGTCGCGGCGGGTGGTGCCGCTGGAGGCGGTGAGCCAGCCGGACATGGAGGAGACGCCGGTGGCACGCAGGTTCTCGACGGAAGCGAAGCCGCGGAGCTCCTTCGAGAAGCGGGCTTCGATGCGGGTGCGGAGCTGGTCGAACTCACGCAACACCTCGGCCCGTTCATCGACCGGAACCCTTTCGAGGTCGAGGTGTTCGAGGTCTGCGATGGCGTTGTGGGCGTCGCTGATCAGCTGGTGATTCGAGTCGACCGGGGTGTCGAAGTGCACCGCTCCCATGGGTGTTCAGTGTAGCGAACACATGTTCGACACATCACCCTGGAAGCCCCATTTCTCGGTTGCTTCCGGGCCGAATCAGTGCCGGCAGTCCGAACGGCCACCGACTGCCGTTGGTCGGGCACGATCCGTCGCGTCCGCCCGAGGTCGGGCTCGGGCGAGTGCGGCAGGAGGCGGTCGTCGCCGCATCGAAGCGCGCATGAGTGGTGGCGGACTTGGGCCATGGACGACCGGCGAGCCTGGTTCGACCACGACGGCGAGCAGCTGATCCCGCGTCCACACGCTCATGCCCCGTGGGCTGACGACATGCTGCATGGCCGCTATCTCGCCGGGCTCGCTGCTCGCGAAGTCGAAGCCCAACACCTCGACGATCGCTGGTTCCCGGCCCGGCTGACGATCGATCTGTTTCGGGCCCCGAAGATGACGCCGCTGCGCATCACATCGGTTCGGATCCGTGACGGACGTCGGGTGCGGGTCGTCGACGTGTCGGTTATGCAGGAGGTCCAGGTGGCCGCGGCCCGAGTGCTGGCGGTGCGGGCCGACGAGGTGCCGATGGGTCCGGTCTGGCAGCCCGAACCGTCGGACATCCCGCATCCCGACGTGCTGCACCGACCGCCCGACATGAACGTGGAGGGCGACGAGGTCTGGCAGTTCCGCGCCGAGCCCGACCGCTGGATCGAGAGCCCGGGTCCGTCGCGAGCATGGATCCGCGACGCCATTCTCATCGTGGCCGGCGAACCGATGACTGCGTTCGAGCGGGTTGCCATGGCTTCCGATTTCGCCAGCCCCCTCGCCAACGCAGGGCCCGACGGTCTCGACCTCATCAACGCCGACATCACCCTCAACCTGGCCCGGCTGCCGACGAGTGAGTGGATCGGCTTCGAGACCGTCACCCAAGTCCAGGCCTCCGGCGTCTCGGCCGCCAGTTGCACGATGTTCGACCTCACCGGCCCGATCGGTCAGGCCAGCGTCAGCGCCATCGTCTACTGACCAGGGACACGATCGGCCGAGCGGGATGTGGCCATCACGCGTTCGGTTTCCTCATGGGGAGACTCGGGTCGCTCGTGCTGCTGCTGGCCCTGGTGGTCGCCGCCTGTGGTGGGGGCGGCGACGACGAATCGGCCGAGACCGACACCGGTGCCCAGGCGCCCGAGTGGGATGCGCCGGGCGAGGCGGACCCCAACGCATCCGGCGGCGAGACCTTGGCGGGAGATGACCCTCCGTCCGACGACGTCGGTGAGGTGCCCGTGGTGCGCGCAGGTATCCAGCTCCTCAACGCCGTCGGCATCGACACCGGATCGGGCGTGCTGACCTTCGGCACCCCGACCGAGGTCGTGATCAGCGAGGTCACGTCGCTGCTCGGACCGCCGACGGCGGACACCGGGCTGATCCCCACCATCGAGAACGGCTGCCCGACCGCCGCCGAGTCGTTCCGGACCGTGAACTGGGGGAGCCTCGAGCTGGTGTTCATGAGCGAGAGTGACTTCATGCTCGAGGGGGGCGACCACCTCGTCTTCTGGTTCAACCCGGGCACCGAGGTCGACGCGCTCTCCTTCGTCGGCGACAGCACCCAGGTCCCGATCGTCAACGACGTCACGACCGTGGGCGAGCTCACCTCGGCGCTGGGCGACTCGGTGTCGGTCTTCGACGAGGAACTGCTCGGGCCCTCCTTCCTCATCAACGACAACTTCGGTGAGATGCGCGGCGAGCTGTCGGGCCTCACCGACACCGACCTCGTGCTCAGCGCCAACGCCGGCATCGGGTGCGGCGAGTGGGCCGCGCAAGTCGTTCGGCCCTCAGCCGGGCTCGGTGGCGGTGACCGCGGCGAAGAGGTGCGGGAGGAACCCGGCCAGGTGGGTCATCTCGGTCCAGCAGTGGTCGATCATCGGTGGACCGATCAGCTCGGGCGTCTCGGCCGGGAACACGAAGCGACTGCGCATCTCGCTGCCCCAGGAGGTGCGGCGGACGGCGTGGACCAGGGTTCCCATCTCGTGACCGTGATCAGAGTCGGCGACCGTGCCGAACACGACGGTGCCGTAGCCGGCGGCATCGAGGGTCGCCTGGTCGAGCCCGATCGTGGCCGGGTCGGCGAAGGTGATGGCGAGCCGCGAGGGGATGGGACCGATGTACTCGTCGACCCACGACGTGTTGCCGACGTAGCGCTCGCGATCGGTCAGGCCCTCGACGTCAGACAGGTCGAAGCGGGGCTGGGCGAAGAAGTGGGCCTGTGGGTGCCAGAGCTTGTAGCGCTCGGTCTTGGACAGGTGCCACCCGAACCACCAGTCGATCATCTCGGGTGTGGTGCCCGGCCACGACGTCCAGATGGCGACCCCGAGCTCACCGCTCGGGCACCGGGCCATGCCGGTCTCGAGCGGGAGGTGCCCGGGCTCGAGCAGGTCGCCCAGCTCGTCGAGGCCCATGCCGGTCACGTCGTCACGCACGCCCGCGTCCATCGCGGCGAGCACTGCCTGCGGGAGGTCTCGGACGTTCCAATCGAAGAAGCGGCGGGTGAGGTCGTCGTGTTCGTTGCGCCAGATCCCGAGATGCGTCGCCCTATCGGGATCGAGGGTGGTCTCGAACTCGGCGCGGCGTTTCGGATCCATCAGCCCTTCACCCTCCCCGGGGGTTGTCGACTTCGATGGTCGTGAGGTCGCGGCCCACGGTCACCTGGCCCTGGTAGCCGCCGTCGCGGAGGTCGGCCTCGAAGGCAGCCTCGTCGTCGTCGCCGGCCGGTTGTGGGATCGAACGGCAGCACCACGTCGCCGTGGCGGACCAACGTGCCGGCGCCGGCTCGACCCGGTGCGGGATGGGGGATCCCGGTGCCGTCAGCACCACCTGCGTCGGTCGGGCTTCACCCATGCCCGGAAGCTAGATGGTGCGGCAATCCCTCGCCCGGGAGCGCGACGGTCGGCCGAACGTGCCGACGCCTCCGCCCGCCGTCAGGTTCGCGACGCGACCGGGAGCCGGAGGGTGATCGTCGTGCCCTCACCCACGCTCTCGACGTCGAGGCTGCCGCCGGCGTCCTCGGCGGTGCGTCGGGCGATGGCGAGACCGAGTCCGGACGAGTCGGTGGTTGCACCGCGGGCGGTCGCGTCGGGCGTGGAGATGCCGGGGCCCTCGTCGCGGATCTCGATCAGCACGCCGCGGTCGGGCTCGCCCGTTGCGACGCGCACGTGGAACGCAGTGCCGTTCGGGGTGTGGGCGAAGATGTTGCCGAGGAGCGCGTCGAGGGCGTCAGCCAACTCGTCTTCGGCGCACGGGACGACGGCGGACTCGGCTGAGGTCTCGAACGTCCAGGCCCGGTCGTCGTCCTCGGCGAACGCCGACCAGAACTCGGCCCGCTCACGCGTGACATCGACGGCATCGCAGGAGGCCGAGACCGGCGCCTCGTGAAGCGGCCGGCGAGCGGCATGGATGAGCTCGGTGACTGCGGCCTCGAGGCGGTCGGCGTCGTCGATGATGGCGGCGTCGCCGCTGCTGTCGGCGTCGAGCCGGAGCGCCGTGAGCGGCGTGCGCAGCCGGTGCGAGAGGTCGGCCACGCGCTCTCGTTCTGCGGTGCGGAGCTCGTCGATCCGCTCGGCGAGCAGGTTGAGCGAGCGGCCGGCGGTGTCGAGCTCCTCGACCTGCAGATCCGGCGCGCGTGCCGTCGGATCGCCTCCGGCGAGCTGGGTCGCGGTGTCGGCGAGGCGGTGGGCGTCGCCGATCATCGTGCGTGCGAGGCGGTCGGCGACGACGGCCGAGGCGGCGATCAGGACGAGCGCGACGCCTCCGACGGCGAACCAGGCTCGGGTGACACCCTCGTCGAGGAGCCGGTTCGGGACGTGGGCGCGGATGATGGAGAGGTCGCCCGTTCCCGAGACGACCGGGCTGTAGAGGTCGAGCCCGTCGTCACTGGAGATGGTGAGGCTGCGCTGGTCGCGACGGACGAGGTCGATCGCGTTTGGGTCGGCCGGCGTAGGGTCCCCGAGGACGGTGCCGCCAGGGGTGATGACGGTGAGGCGGGCATCGGCGCCGGTGTCGGTGCGGGTGATCGCCCCCTCGATGAGCGACGGGTCCTGGGTCACGGCCAGGGCCGGGGCGAGTGACGAGGCATCGCGCTCGGCTGCCGTGATGGCTCGGTCACGGGCCACGTTGCGAACGAGGATGCCGAGGGGGATGGCGAACGCGACCGCGACGAGCGCGGCCGACGCCACGGTGACGAGGAGGAGCCGGCGCCTCACGGGTCGTCGGGGCTGCGGAGCTGGATGCCCACGCCGCGGACGGTCCAGACGTAGCGCGGCTCCTTGGCCGTCTCGCCGAGCTTGCGCCGCAGCCAGGAGAGGTGGACGTCGACGGTCTTGTCGCTGCCGCCGTAGGGCTGGTTCCAGACCTCGGCGAGCAGCTCGCGACGTGACACGACCGCGGGGCTGGCCGCGGCGAGGTGGGCCAGCAGGTCGAACTCGAGCCGGGTCAGGTCGAGGTCGGTAACGCCGATGGTGGCCTGGCGCCGAACGCGGTCGAGGCGCAGCTCGCCGATCTCGACCACGTCGGTGGCGGTCGATGTGCCGCTGGCGTTGCGGCGGAGCACGGCGCGGATGCGTGCCTCCAGGTGGCTCGTCGAGAACGGCTTGACCACGTGGTCGTCGGCGCCGGCGTCGAGGAGCCGCACGATCTCGGTCTCGTCGTCGCGCGCCGTGGCGATGATGACCGGCGCGTCGGTGACACCACGGAGCATGGCGAGGACCTGACTGCCGTCGAGGTCGGGCAGTCCGAGGTCGAGCACGATGACCTCGGGCTTCCATTCGACGGTCGCGGTGAGGGCCTCGGTGCCCGTGGTCTCGGCGCGTACCGCGTGGCCCGACTTGGTGAGCTCGCGGACGAGCGCGGCTCGGATGTGTTGGTCGTCCTCGACGATCAGCACCGACGCCATGGGCCGCACGCTACGCAACCACGGCGTGCTGACCAGGGGCTTAGGAAACCCTTAACCCTCCCTTGGGCGTCGCCTTCCTCATGGTCAGGCCACCCTGGTGGGGTGCCCCGCACCCTTTCGTTCGTCGTGGCCTGGCTGGTCGCCGCCGCCGTCGCGACGTTGGTCGCCTGGCAGGGCGTCTCGGTCGTCAGCGATCAGGTGACGAACGACCGCCCGGCCCCGGTCGACCAGGCCGACGTGCGTGAGCAGCTCGCCGACGAGTCCGAGCCCGATCCTGCCTCGGCTGAGGCAACCGTGCCCTCGACGAGCACGACCTCGACCACCCAGGCCGAGCCCCTTGGTCCGCAGCCGGGTTCCGTGGACCCCGTGCCGACACCCGCCGCACAGGCCGGAGGTCCATCGGCCAGTCCGGCACCGGCGGCCCCGGCTCCCAGCCCTCCACCACCGGCGAACAACCCGCCGGCACCGGCGACCACGGTCGTTGCGTCGGAGGTTCGCACCTACAACCTCGTGGGCGGCAGCGCGGCGCTTCGGTTCACGCCCTCCGGCGTCACCGTCGACTACGCCACACCCAAGGCGGGGTTCACCGTCGACCTCGAACCCGAGAACGGCAACGGGGTTCGGGTCGAGTTCCGGTCGGACGATCATCGAAGCCGTGTCGACGGCTGGTGGGACGGCGGGCCGCGTGAGCGTGTGCGCGAGGAGCCCGACTCTTCGGGTTCCGGCTCGGGCTCCGGGTCCGGCGACGACTGAGCCGCACGAGAGTTGGCGGGCGCTTAACCCTCGTCGGAGGTCGTCTTAGTTGCCGTGGCCGGATGGTGGAGTCACGAAACCCACCACGAAGGAGCAACCATGAGCATCCGAGACAGATTGAAGCTGAGCGCTGTGCAGATCGGGGTCGCCGCCGGCGTCCTCGGTGGTGTCACCGGCTTGGCCTTGGTCGGCGTGGCGCCGGTGCCGGCGGCCATCCAACTCGCCAGCGACGAGGCGGCCGGCGACATCTCCGGCCCCTGCGACGAAGCCGAGAACGCCGACAAGCCCGAATGTGCCGGGGTCACCGTTCCCGGCCCGACGTCGACGACCTCTCCGACCACCTCCACGACCGTGCCCGACGGCCCCAGCGCGCCGGCGCCCGGTGAGACCCTGAGCGTGGACGCTGCGGGTGCCGGGACCGTCACCTACCAGGTGGTCGAAGGCGGCTTCGAGCTGATCGCCGCCACCCCCAGCGACGGCTGGACCGTCGAGGTCGAGCAAGGGGCCGGCATCGAGATCGACGTCGACTTCCGATCGGGCTCGCAGCGCGTCCAGGTCGACATCGAGTTCGAGGACGGTGGCGTGCGGGAGCGGGTCCGTGTTCGGGACGACGCGACCGGGGGCCGCATCGAGATCACCAACGGCCAGGTCACCGAAGTCCGTGATGGCGACGGCGGCCGGAACGACGACCGGCGTGACGACGACCGGCGTGACGATCGTTCCGACGATGACGGTCGGCCCGACAACTCGGGCCCAGGGAGCGCCGACGACAGCGGTCGCGACAACTCCGGACCGGGCAGCGGCGACGATGACCGCGACGATGATCGACGTGACAACTCGGGTTCGGGCAACGCCGACGACCGAGACGACGATCGGCGTGACAACTCGGGTTCGGGCAACGACGATCGAGACGATGATCGTGATGACGACGATGACGATGACGATCGTGATGAGGACTGATCAGCGCCGTTGCTGAGCAGCGTCAACCAGGTGCCCGCAGGACCGTCGCCCTCATGGGCGGCGGTTCTGTGGTGTCCGGCCCTGCCGGTTCAGAGCGACGCCCAGAACTCCTCGATCACCTTGGCTGCCCCGGATGGGTCTTCGAGCATCCACCAGTGACCGGCGTCGGGGAGCTTTGCGACCCGAGCCCCGGTGCGTCCGGCGAGCGCAGCAGCTCGACCGGCGGAGCGGAAGGGGTCCTGCATCGACTCGAGCACGAGGCCCGGGCCGTCGAGGTCGTCGATGAGCGGGCCCCACTCGGTGCCGATCTCGGTGGCCGATCGGTAGAGGGCGAGGATGGCATCGGTCATCGTCCGGTCGAGCGCGGCCGCCATGGAACCGGCCCCCGACTCGGGCACGCCGGCGCCGATCAGCACGGCCGCCCGGTCGGCGTCGCTCGCATCGAGCATGCTGTCCATGAACGCTTCGCCCTCGCCCGCGGTCTGCCAGCTGCGGGCCATGTCGTGCCATTCGAAGGTGTCGTCGAGGTTGCCGCTGTCGGTGATCCACGACCGGACCTGCACCCGGTCGCTCGCCAGCGCGGCGATCATCAGCAGCGCGCCCCAGTCGTGGGTCACCAGATCGATGTCGTCGAGGTCGGCGAGTTCGCTGATCAGCCACTCGGCGTAGCGCTCCTTGGTCGGCTCGAACCCCTCGGGCAACGAGCATCCGAATCCGGGGAGCTGCAGCGCCACGACGTCGGTGCGGGCGAACTCGCCGATGAGCGGATCCCAGATCGCCGGTGTCTCGGGAACTCCATGGACGAAGACGGCGGGCATGGCCCCTTCGTAGCACTTGCCCAGAGGACGAGCCGGCGAGACGCACGGCCAGACCCGCTTCAGGTCTCGCTGGAGTTGGCGGGACTTCCCCCTTCGTGACCTGACCCGAAGGAATCCCATGGCACTCGATGCCCGTCACCGTTCGTCGATCTACGGGAAACCGGTTCCCGTGCTCGGCGAGGAAGATGCCAATGCCCTCATGACCGAGTTCCCCTCCGTCGAAGCTGACGAGCTGGTCACCAAACAGTTCCTCCGCGCCGAACTCGCCGAGTTTCGCAGCGAGTTCCGGGGTGACCTCGCCGACGTGCGCGGCGAGATCGCCGACCTCCGCAACGACCTGACGCTGCGCATGGTCGCGCTCATCGGCACGGCGACCGCAGTGATCGGCGTGCTGAACGCCCTCGGCTGACCGCACGCACGCCCCGGACCGGCCGTGAGTCTTTCGGCCCTACGACCCGCCGTGCAGGCGGTACAACCTTGGGGCATGACGACCACAGCCCCCGCAGCTGAGTCGCCAGGCGCCACCGGTGATCCGGTGCTACTCGCCTCGGGCCTCACCCGCTCGTTCGGCGATCGGGTGGCCGTCGACGACGTGGGCTTCCACATCGCGCCGGGCGAGACCTACGGCCTGCTCGGCCCGAACGGCGCCGGCAAGACGACCACGATCCGGCTCATCTGTGGGCTGCTCAGGCGTGACGGCGGGACGGTCAGCATCGACGGCCACGACGTCGAAGACGACGCGACCGCGGCCAAGGCGCTCGTGGGCTACGTGCCCCAGGAGGTGGCGCTCTACCCCGACCTCACTGCGGCCGAGAACCTGCGTTTCTTCGGCCGCCTCTATCCGATGAGCCGCCACCAGTTGGCCGAGCGGGTCGACGAGGTACTCGAGCTGACCGACCTGACCGACCGGGCCGACGAGATCGTCGACACTTTCTCGGGCGGCATGAAGCGACGGCTCAACATCGGGGTCGGGCTGCTGCACCAGCCGCGGCTGCTGATCCTCGACGAGCCCACGGTCGGGGTCGACCCGCAGAGCCGCCACGCCATCCTCGAGAGCGTCGACCGCTTCGGCGGCGAGGGCATGGCCGTCCTCTACACGACCCACTACATGGAGGAAGCCGAGCAGCTGTGCGACCGGGTCGGCATCATCGACCAGGGTCGGCTGATCGCCGAGGGCACCACCCGTGAGCTGGTGTCGATCGTCTCCGAGCAGGACCAGGTCCACCTCGAGGTGTCGGGCGATCTGGCCGTGCTCGCCGCAGCGTGCGAGCGACTCGACGAGGTCGATACGGCCAGCGTCGTCGAGGGCGAGGTGCTGCTGTTGCTCGACGAGGCCGCCGCCGCCCTGCCGACGATCCTGGGCCAGGCCACGGCGCTGGGCGCCTCGGTGAAGTCGGTCCGGGTGGTGGAGCCCGACCTGGAGGCGGTGTTCCTCCACCTCACCGGCTCTGCGTTGCGGGAGTAGTCGTGCTCCGCATCATCGGCAGCATCTGCGCAAAGGACGTGCGGCAGCGGCTGCGTGATCGCTCGATCCTCGTCATCGGGTTCGTCGCTCCGATCGCCATCGCCGCGCTCATGAACTTCGCCTTCGGTGGGGTCGCCGGCTTCAACTTCACCGCGGCGATCGTCGACGAGGACGGCGGCCCGGTCGCCGCGTCGGTGCTCGAGATCTTCGACGACCCCGACCTCGCGGAGGTGGTGACCGTCGAGCGGTACGACACCTCGGATGCTGCCCGGCAGGCGGTGATCGACGGCGACGTCGATGCGGCGCTGGTGATTCCGGCCGGATTCAGCGCCTCGGCCCAGGACCTCGGCGCGTCACTCGACCTCGTGGTGTTCACCAGCGTCGACGCCGACATCGCCGGCGAAGTGCTGACCAGCATCGCGTCGAGCATCACCAGCCGGTTCAACACCGGGCGGGTGGCGGCGACCGCTGCGCTGGCCAATGGGGTCGATCCGGCCACGGTCATCGAGCTCGCCGCCGCGGCGGGCGGAGCCGAACCGGCCGAGATCGTGGCCTCGGTGCCCACCGGTGCCGAGCCCATCGAGCCGGTGAGCTATTTCGCTCCGGCGATGGGGATCCTGTTCGTGCTGTTCTCGATCGGGTTCAGTGCCCGCAGCTTCTCGAGCGAGCGCGAGGCCGGCACCCTCGACCGCATCGCCGCGGCGCCGGTGCCGAGCGGGGTGGTGCTGGCCGGCAAGTCGCTGGCCACGTTCCTGTTCAGCCTCACCAGCCTGCTCGTGCTGACGACGGCTTCGGCGCTGTTGTTCGGCGCGTCGTGGGGCAACCCTGTCGGCGTGGTGGTGCTGTGCGTCGCCATGTCGGTGTCGGTGGTGGCCCTCACCATGATCGTCATCGCCCTGGCCCGCACGGAGCGTCAGGCCGACGGCATCGCCTCGATGGTCACCTTCGGGCTGGCCATCATCGGCGGCAACTTCCTGTTCGTGTCGCAGGCGCCCGACCTGCTTCGGCAGCTGGCGCTGACCACCCCCAACGGGTGGGCGTTGCGGGGCTTCACCGACCTGTCGACCGGTGTCGGCACCTTCGATGCCGTCCTCGTGCCGACCCTCGCCATCCTCGGGTTCTCGGTCGTCGTAGCGTTCGTGGCCGTCACGTTCTCACGACGGGCGTTGGTGCAGTGATGCTCGGAGCCATCGCCACCACCTCGATCCGCCGGTTGCTGCGCGACCGCACGGCCCTCTTCTTCATGGTCGTGCTCCCGCTCCTCGTCATCGTGATCGTCGGGGCGACCATCCAGGCGAACGACGCGTTCAAGGTTGCGGTGGTCGGTCCGGTCGACACGCCGCTCGCCGCCGACCTGGCCCAGCGCCTCGACGACCACCCCGCCATCGAGACCAAGACCTTCGACGACCTCGACGACGCCCGCACCGCGCTCCGCCGGGTCGAACTCGACGCCGTGGTGCACATCCCCGACGACCTCGACGCCGTCGTCTCCAGCGGCGGCACCGCCACCATCGAGGTCCTCGGCGAGCAGGTGAGCGAGTCGAACCGGGCGGCCCTGACCGCCATCGCCTCGGTGGTCGACGACCAGGCCATCGAGCTCACCGCCGGCCGGATCGTCGCCGAGGGGACCGGGACCGACCTCGATGCCGCGCTGCTCGCCGTGCAGGAGTCGAGCGGTGACGCGGTGCTCGCCGGCGTGGATGCCCAAGTGGTCGACGCCCGCACCGACTTCTTCTCGGGGGGATTCCAGAACAGCGCGCCCACCATGCTCGTGCTGTTCGTGTTCATCAATGCCCTGACCGGCGGCGCCGCGCTGATCCAGAGCCGCAAGCTCGGGATCCACGCCCGGATGCTGGCCGGTCCCGTCACGCCGCTGCAGATCGTGTCGGGTGAGGCGGCCGGCTACTTCCTCGCCTCACTGCTGCAGTCGGTGATCATCGTCGGCGCCGGGACCCTGTTCTTCGACGTCGACTGGGGCGACCCGGTGGCGGCGATCAGCCTGGTGCTGGTGTGGTGCGCGGTCGGCACCGGCGCCGGCATGCTGAGCGGCGCGCTGTTCCGCACACCCGAGCAGGCAACCTCGGTCGGCGTCACCATCGGCATCGTGTTCGGCATGTTGGGCGGCACCATGTGGCCGCTCGAGATCGTCGGCCCGGTCATGCAGGCCGTCGGCCACGTCGTGCCCCACGGCTGGGCCGTCGACGGCTGGATCGAGCTCATGGCCAGAGGCGGCGGCGTCACCGACATCGCCACCGAACTGGTCGTGCTGCTGGGTTTCGCCGTCCTGTTCGTGCTGGTCGCATCGACCCAGCTGCGCAGGCGCATGTTGGACTGAGCTTGCAGCGCTCGCCGGAGGGCGAGATGCCGGGCAGGTTCGAGGCGACGATCGCCGCGATAGGGGGCCCGCCGTTCACGCCCGGGTTCGTCGAGGCCACCGCCGAGCCGGCCACGCCTCGTGGATGCTCGGAGCCCTCGCCGAGGCGACAAGCGACCTCGACCAGGCGATCGCCCACTACGACGACGGCCGCGACGTGCACGAACGGGCCGGCGAGATCCCCGTGCGGGCCCATCGGTCCGAATGGCTCGTCGACGCCCTGCTGAAGCGGAACGGCCCCGGCGACGTCGACCGGGCCTAGCGCCCTGCTCGACTGACGCCGCCGGCAGGCGGGCTCAGGCGGCCGGGAACCGCCGGGCCGCGCCCGGGACGACGGTTCCGAGCACGCCGCGGGCGAGGCCCACCAGCATGTCGCCCCAGTCGAAGCTGTCGCGCCACACGGTGATGAGACCGTCACGGACCTCGAAGCGGCCGTAGACCCAGAACTGCCAGTGCACCGGGCCCAGGACCAGGGCGTCGGTGCGCTCGGTGAGGACGACGCCGGGGTCGGTGGTGTCGACCGCGACGTGGTGGTTCACGACCTTGAAGCCGAACCGGCCGAGCAGTGGACGGAACGCCTGGTCGAGGGCGTGCTTGCCCCGGACCGACGGCAGCGACACGTTGGTGTAGAGCAGGTCGTCGGCGACCAGCGCCAGCGCCGCGTCGAGGTCTTCGGCCGCGAGCGCCTCGAGGAACGCCACCGCCACGCGGGCCGGTTCGGTGGGGTGCGCGGTGGAGGGCGAAGACGTCGGCATCGGCGTCGTCTCCATCGGGGTCAGGCGAACCCGATGACCGCGCCGACCAGCACCAGGTTGAACGCCAACACGGCGAAGATCATCTGTCGGAGGTCGGACTGGGTGGCCGTGGCGTCGAACTTGGCATCGAGCCACTCGCGCAGCGACGCGAACTCGCGAGCGGTGGCGTCGACGTGCGTCCCGAGATCTCGCCGGAGCGCGTCGAGGTCGTGCCTGGTCGCGGCGGCATGCGCCTCGAGGTCGTGCCTGGTCGCGGCGGCGTGCGCCTCGAGGTCGCGCCTCGTCAGCGCGGCGAGCGCGTCGAGATCGTGCTTGGTGGCGACGTCGGCCCAGCCGGTGGGCGGCAGCATCTCCATCAGCGTGTCGGCCGATTCGGGGCCGAGGGTGCGGGCCAGGTCGTTGTGGAGCGCATTGCGTCGGTTCTCGGTGATCGCCATGGTCGCGTCCTTCGATCTTCGGTGGTGAAGTGTCGGAGCAGGTCCGCGAGCGCCGCATCGGCGGCGTGCCCGCCACGATACCCGTCCGCACCGACACCAACAGCTCGACCATCCGCGCGGTCACGCCGCGTCGCTCCGACCCGGCCGCGAACCCGCCTGACGCGCTGGAAGGCCGCCCTACTCCGGCGCCGTGACGGGCCGAGCGAGTTCGTGTTCGAGTCGCGGCAGGGTCCCGGTCGGGACTGGGAGCAGGAACTCCATCAGCACGCCGGCGAACCTGTCCCCCACCAGCTCCCGCTGCCTCTCGTGCAGCTCCGCACGTTCGGCTGAGGCGGTGGCCGCGGCGAAGTGCGACGACTGCAGCAGCGACGGGTCGAGCGCCTCGCGCCACGGACGCTTCGGCACGACCTTCTCGAGGAGGCTCGGCGCCTCGCCGCCGAGCACCTCACCGAACGCTTCGACGGCAGCGCGCCCTCTCAGCGATCGTCGGAGTCATCTCCGACATCCTCTCACAGCGGTCGCGTGCCCTCAGAGCGACGACCAGAAGTCCTCGAGCATCGCAGCCGCGGCCGACGGGTCTTCGAGCATCCACCAGTGACCGGCGTCGGGGAGCTGCGCGGACACGCGCGGCCCGTGCGGGCGGCGAGGGCGGCGACCCGGTCGGCGGCCCGGAAGGGATCCTGCATCGACTCGACCTCCAGTCCCGGACCGTCGAGATGGTCGACGAACGGTCCCCACTCCTGACCGATCTCAGTGGCCGTCCGGTAGAGGGTGAGGATGGCGGCGGCCATCGTCGGGTCGAGTGCAGCCGCCATCTGAGTGGCGCCCGACTCGGGGACACCCGAGGCGGTCAGCAGGGCGGCCCGGTCGTCGAGGCTCGCGCCCAGCAGGCCGTCCATGAACGCCTCGCCCTCGCCCGGGGTCTGCCAGGTGCGGGCCATGTCGTGCCAGCGGAAGGTCTCGTCGAGGTTGCCGGCGTCGGTGGCCCAACACCGGACCTGCACATCGTCGTCGGCCAGAGCCGGGATCATGAGCAGCGCACCCCAGTCGTGGGTCACCAGGTCGATGTCGTCGAGGTCGCCGAGCTCGCCGATCAGCCACTGGGCGCAACGCTCCTTGGTGGCCTCGAATCCGTCGGGCAACGGGCACCCGAACCCGGGGAGCTGCAGTGCCACGACGTCGGCGCGGTGGAACTCAGCGATCAGCGGGTCCCACACCGCCGGAGTCTCGGGCACCCCGTGGACGAAGACAGCTGGCATGACCCTTGCGTGGCAGCTGCGCAACCAGCGGACCCGCAAACCGGCCGGTCGGCGCTCGAAGCGCTGGCTACCCTTTGACGGGACCGATCCCGATGGCACTCGATGCCCGCCACCGTTCGTCGATCTACGGAAAGCTCGTCCCCGTGCTCGGCGAGGAGGACGCCAACGCCCTCATGGCCGAATTCCCCTCCATCGAAGCCGACGAACTCGTCACCAGGCAGTTCCTCCGCGTCGAACTCGCCGAATTCCGCACCGACCTGACGTTGCGGACCATGGCCGCCATCGGCGCCGCGACCGCAGTGCTCGGCACGCTGAACGTCATCGGCTGATCGCTGGTCTGTCGGTCCGGCGCCGAACTCGATGGGCCATCGGCCTCGACGTACTCGTGACCGGCCACCCAGAGCGGGGTTCCGGCCGCGATCGTGAGGTGGGAGCTGCGCACGAGTCCGCTCGTGCGCTCGCGGGCCGACAGCCAGCTCGCATCGTTTGCGATCGACCTCGACCCGTGTTCACGGTGCTCGGCCCCTGATCCTTCTCACCTGACCCGCTCCGGAGACGCATCCGGTGCTGCCTCCCACCGTCCGTCGTCGGTGCTGCACTCGCGGAGGACTCCGGTCAGGCGCCGTGACAGCGTTTGAACTTCTGGCCGCTCCCACACCAACACGGTTTGTTGCGGCCGAGCTTGGGCTCGACGGGCCGGGCCACCGCCGGCCGCCGCTGGCGGAGCCGGTCGGCCAGCCTGTCTCGTGTCCGTTGCAGGCGGCGGACGGCGTCATCGTCGCCGAGGTCCTCCTCGAGCTCGATCAGGTGGTCAACGGCGTCGAGTTCGAGGGCGTGGTCCTTGTCGCTCCGGGCTTCGCTCCGCACGCGCTCGAACCTCTCACGGGCCGCGTCGTGACGGCCGGCGACCTGGTCGACCGTGCCGACCGAGAGCCAGAACCACGGGGGCTGACCGATGCCCGAACGTGCGAGCCGGATCTGTTCGTCGGCGAGTTCGGTGTGGCCCTCGCGGGCGGCGACCGCAGCCACATCGCCGCGCAGCGGTCTCCAGTCGCAGGACGGGCTGGCGTGCTCGGCGGCGGCGAGGGCCGCGAGTGCGAGGTCGAAGTCGCCGGCGTAGGCAGGGCCGATGACGATCGAACTCAACGTGTCCTCGATCTCGTCGGCCATCGGCGTGAAGTCGTCATCCCAGACGTAGCCGAGGTCGTGCCACGCCGCGTCCCACCGCTCGGCGTCGGTGCCGGCCCACTCGTCGATGAACACCAGTGCTCGTGCGATCGCTGAGCGGTCGTCGCCCGCTCGTAGATGGCGGGCGTGCAGGTCAGCCGGCAGGTGCGGTCTTCCGAACCGGTCACCCATGGCGTGCTCGTAGGCGAAGCGAGACTCGAACTGCTCGTCGAACTCGTCGAACTCGTCGAACTCGTCGTCGGGGTCGTCCCGGTCGCCCTGGTGGACCTGGCATCCGACCCGCACCATCTGCGCCAGCGCCTGGGCCCGATGGGGCGAGCAGAACCCGACGCGGGCCTCGTCGAGCTCGAAGGGGATCTCGAATGCCGCGCCGCCACAGGCTGAGCAGTCGGGATCGGCCTCGTCGACTCCGCCGAGGGGCCGGGGTGAGGGGTCATGTCCGCTCGGGCCCAGCGCCGCGGTAACCGAGGCGTCCACGTCGGCCGCGGTCATCGTCCGCCACGGCTCGACCACCTCCCAGCGGTCGGGTGGTCGGCGGTCGGCCTCGGGTGCCCCGTCGAGGATCTGGTTCAGCAGTTCGAGCATCCGTGCGTGGTCGTCGGTCGCGCGGGCCTCGCGGTGAAGCGTCCACGTCCCGTGCGCAGTTGCGGCGAACGCGTCGAGCGTCGTCGCTGGCGGTGCAGGTGTGTCGTCGAGCAGCGAGGCCAGGCTCACGTGGAAGCGCACGCCGGCGTCGCTCAATTCGTGATGGGGCTTCGGGAGGCCGTCCTCACGCCACGCCAAGGGCGCCCACGTCGTGATGGCGACGGTGACCTCGGGCTCGACCTCGACGGTGTCCCAGCGGGGCCGCAGCACCAGCACCTGCTTCTCTCCGAGGTCGGCCCTTGTCAGCTCGGTTTCGATGTCGACGTTCACCCACGCGACGCTATGCGCCTGGGCCGGAGGTCGGTGCGGCCTTGGCTACAGTTGGTGGGACTTCCCCCTTCGTGTTCTGACCCGAAGGAAACCCATGGCCCTCGATGCCCGCCACCGTTCGTCGATCTACGGGAAGCTCGTTCCCGTGCTCGGCGAGGAGGACGCCAACGCCCTCATGACCGAATTCCCCTCCGTCGAAGCCGACGAACTCGTCACCAAGCAGTTCCTCCGCGCCGAGCTCGCTGAGTTCCGCAGCGAGTTCAGGGGCGATCTCGCCGACGTGCGCGGCGAGATCGGCGATCTGCGCACCGAGCTGCGTGGCGAGATCGCCGGGCTACGCGGCGACATGATCGGCGAGTTCGGCGCAGTGCGCCGCGAGATCGCTGATCTCCGCAACGAGATGACGCTGCGGATGATCGCCGTCGTCGGCACGGCGACCGCAGTGCTCGGCACCTTGAACGCCCTCGGCTGACCGCTGGTGCCCTCTGGGCAGGTCGTGTGCCTGGCGCTCTCGTCGATCGACTCGGACAAGCCGGTCAGGCGCCGATGTCGATCGGTCCGTCGGCCTCGACGAATTCCCCGCCCTCGAGCCACAGCGGCGTTCCCGCGGCAAGGGTGAGATAGGCGCTCCGCGCGAGCCCGAGGGTGCGATCCGGGGCCGAAAGCCAGCCGGCCCCGCCGGCGATCGAGGTCAGGTCGGCGGCGCGACGGTGGTTGCGATCGAACCAGCGGTCGAGGTGCGGCCGGGCCGCCAGGTGGTCGCGCTTGTGGCCGTTGCACGCGTCAGCGACAACGAGGTTCTCGGCTGCGTCGTTCGGCCAGCGCGACCAGGCGAGGAAGTGGTCGACGTCGGCACGCGTCGTCAGCGGCTCGTCGCAGTAGAAGCAGCGCCCGTTCTGGAGGTCGACCAGATCTCGGCGAAGTCGGGGCGGGAACGTCGTGCGAGCCGATCCGAACAGGTGCGTGCGGAGCGATTCCTCGTCGAGGTCGAGCTTGGTCCAGCGGGCGACGTCCTGGGTCCAGTGCAGCTCGACGAGCGGCCGGACCAGAGGCCCGAGCACGGTCAGCCGCTTGGCCACGCCGGGCAGCAGCCTGATGCGGTCGCAACCGGCCGACCGCAGCGACGCCGCACTGGTTCCCTCGGGCCAGTCGACCTCGTAGAGAAACGGCACCACCTTCGAGCCCACCACTTGCAGCAGCGGAATCGGGTAGCGCACGAACGTGTCCTCGGTGGCGGTCAGCGCTTCGCCGTAGGCCTCGGGGATCCGCTCGGCCGTCTGTGCAGCCTCACGGCACCCGGCGCCATCGCCGAGCAGACGGAGTCGTAGCGCGGCCCGCAGGACCGGCGAACCCTTCATGCTGATCTGCCTGAGCTCACGCTCGATGCCATCCGCGGCCACGAAGACCCGGGTCTGGGGGTAATAGCGCTCGAGGACGTGGGTGGCGATGGCCCGTGTCGGGATCTCCTCGGCGCCGGGCCGCTCGGCCACCGTGTCGACCAGGGCGAGAAGCAGCGCCAGCTTGTAGGTGGCGGTCCGGCGCCCCTCGTCGATGATCCGCAGCAGCCGCTCGGTCAGCAGCTCGTCGGAAACCATGCGCGGAGTCTTGCAGCCGGCGGCCCCGAACGGACCCGAGCCGTGGGGCTCACAGCTCACAGCAGGGGAAGCTGTTCGGGCTCGACCTCGGCGCGGCGCTCGATGACCTCGGCTGCGTTGAAGCACCTGATGTTGCCCGGACTGGCGATGTCGAACTCGAGGTGCACGGTGCCACCCGGATGCACGTGCGCGCCGCGGCGAGACCAAGAGGGTCAGCCGCTGCCACCGTCCACGTCGTCCCAGGTGGCCTTGGCGCCGCTGTGGCCGACATCGACGACGGTCCACACCGCACCGGCGCCGCAGATCAGCGCCGCGGCGAGCAGGATCGCAGTGAGTGTCTTGGCCGACACCCGCTCGACGCGCTTGGCGAAGAGCGTCGCACCGACGATCGCAGCCGCCACCACGGCAACCGCGATGGCCCAGGGGAGCACCGTTTCACCCTGGCTCGTGTGGGCCTCGACCAGCTGCGTCTCGGTGACCCGTTCTTCGAGCGATTCGCCCGATCCCTGCGCGAGGCCGACCGAGCCGAGGGCCAGGATGGCGAGCACGAGGGCGATCGGCGCGTAGTGACGTCGGGCCCGCGGCACCGCGGCGACGACGACCGTCGCCACGGCTGCGAGCGGGAGCAACACCACCGCGGCGTGCACCAGGAGGGGGTGAGCCGGGATGCCGAAGAGTTCGTCGATTTCCATGTGGTCGTCCCTCGGGAGTGGTGCGGATCCGACGAGAGTCGGGCGGGCAGAAGCTAGGCACTCGCGGCCCAGGAAGCGGCAAGCACTCGGCAAAGACTCGGCCAAACCCGTCCGGCCGGCCTCAGATCGTGTCGATTCTGGCGCGGCCCCACTGGCCGCCACCCACGAAGAACATCACGAGCAGCACTCGACTGATGAGCTTCTCGACGACTTCTCGCTCATCTCAGAACAGCTCGTCCTGGCGCGGTCCGAAGAGCGCATCCTGGCGCCCGGACGGGACGGGTTCTCGTGTCGGCGCCGGGGTCGTGCGGTCGTCGGGCTTCGGTTCGGGGCGGTCGAGGCTGCCGGTCGCGAGCAGGATCGGCAGGGCGTCGTAGACGAGCAGGCCGAGCTTCTCCGGTGGGAGGTCTGCGCTGGTACCGCGTCGGACGACCGGGACGAGAGGGCGGTGTCGTTGCTCGAGGGTGATGAGGAACGGGCCGTCGGGTCGCTTCTGTCGGCGGAGCAGCACGAAGAACTCCTGCATGCGGTGTCCGGTGAGCCCGAAGGCGTGCGCGGCACCGAGCATCACGAGCTCCATCACGGTGAGGTGCTCGGCCGGCGAGTCCTCCGAACGCGCCCAGGTGTTGCCCAGCAGCCAGCGGCAGGCGCCCAGCGGCGCCCCGCTCAGCTCGCTCGCCTCCCGAGCCGAGAACGCCGGCCCGAACAGCGGCAGTGGAGCCCTCGTCATGTCGCCCATGATCCCACGTCTCGATGGCCGGTGCTCTCGCGTCGAGTTGTCGACTTCACGTTTCGTCGTCACGGCCCTGGCTCGACCCTCCCGGAAGCCAGTCATCGTCGAGTGGCGTCACGCCAGGCCGATACCGCTCATGCATGACCACCACCGACGCCACCACCCACCTCTATGTGCTGCTCGACCGCTCGGGCTCGATGGAGACCATCCGCGAACAGGTCGTGAGTGGACTCAACACCTTCATCGCCGACCAACAGGCCGAGGAACCCGAGGCCAAGCTCACGATCGTCCAGTTCGACGACGAAGACCCCCACGAGGTGCTCGTCGAGGGCATTCCGCTCGCTGAGGCGATGCCGTTCACCCAGGCCGACTTCGTGCCCCGCGGCATGACGCCGCTGTTCGACGCCACCGTGCGCATCATCGGCCTGGCCACGACCCGCGAGTCGTTGCGTGAGGCCGCCGGACAGCCGGCCGAGGAGATCGTCGTGCTCACCGTGACCGACGGGCAGGAGAACGCCAGCCACGAGTTCCACCTGGCGGTCGTTCGCCGCCTCATCGAATCCAAGACCGAGGCCGGCTGGACCTTCACGTTCCTCAGTGCCGCCATCGACGCCTACGCCGACGCCACGACCATGGGGTACGACGAGCGTTCGGTGCAGGCCTTCGCCCCCGACGAGTCCGGAACCGGCCAGGCCTTCCAGCAGCCTGTCCGGGGCCACGAGCCAACACCGCCGTGACCGGCGGGCCGGCCGGGTCGACAAGCGCGACTTCTTCAAGGGCGACAAGCAGGCCGAACAGGACCGCAAGCGCCGCGGAGGCAGCTGAGCCGTTTCATCCCCGGTTGAACGGACGAGCGACGCGTCCGTACGGGACGAACCCGCACTCCCGTCTTCGGCGTCACAGCCGTGGGGTACCAGTCGAGTACACGATCCAGGGAGATGACCGATGACCATCTGTGAACCCACCCAGCGGACCCTGCACCTGCTCGATGTCGAGAACCTGGCCGGTGCCTCAACCGCCGCCTCGCATTCGAGGCCGACGAGGTCCGGTTCCTCATCGGCACCTACCACTACGCGGCCTGAGCGACATGGGTGACGACGAGTCAGAGGACGAAGAGCTCGACAGCCCGGCCGAGCCTTTGAGGTCGCTCGTCTGAGGTTGGCCCTATGCTCACGAGATCGATGCGGCTGGTCTGATCGTGGTGCTTGCGTGGGGTGTGACAATCGCCGCACTGGAGCATCGCTGAACCGACATGGAACCGAAACTCAACAAGGCCCAGCAGCTCAGCAAGCCCGGCCGAATGGTTGGCCAGTTGGACCAATCGCTCGCTGACGTCCGGCACCTCGCCCGCATGAACGGACGAGGTGGCGTGTCCCCGAACATCCTCGAGCTTCTCGAGCGGTTCGAGGAGAACTCGAAGAATCTTCGGCACCGCCTCCTTGCAGCTGCGGGGCTCAGCGGTCCCGCTCGACGCGACGTCACCAAACGTCTGAAGCCGGAGCTGGTGGGGGCCGTCGAGCTCGGAAGACGGCTGTGCAGCGAACTCGCTGGTGAGTCGAGTCGATTCGGTGAAGACCTCGAGCATCTCGATCTTCTGGAAGAGGCTCGCAACGAGCTCGAAGGGCCGACCCTGAAGCTCACGATGCGCGCCAGATGGCGTGTCACCAGGCAACGAGCGAAGGACGTCATTCGGCGCGACCCCGTCGAGTAGGGGGCGCGTCGAGCGGCACTCCCGTATCGTCTCGGCGGTGACAGGCGGGGGTGGTCTCGGACCGGGGCTCTATGACTCACTGGTCACGCCGCGCCTGCGCAGGCAACTCGCCGGCCAAGACATCGAGTCGCGTCCGCTCGACGATGCCGACCAGCCGCACCGTCTGGCCCGTCATCTCGAAGGACTCGTCTCGTCCGAACTCGCTGGCCTGAGCCCGGACAAGCGAGCTGCGGCCACCCGCGCACTCCTCGACCTCCTCGACCAGCCAAACGAAGCGCCCGAAGTTCCGCTCCAGATCCTCACCGGCATCCCCGAGCGAGACGCGCTTGGCAACCTGCGTCTGCCTGAGCGGCCCGACATCTCGTTGTCCGAGCATGACCTGCTCGTCAACGCCCGAGGCGAGCCGCATCTCGCCGCCGAACTCAAGAAGGAGATCGCCTCGGCCGACCGGATCGACCTCATTGTCGCCTTCGTCCGCTGGTACGGCGTGCGGCTGCTGATCGAACCACTCGAGGAAGCGCTTCGCCGTCGCGTGCCCGTCCGACTCCTCACCACCACCTACACCGGGTCGACCGAAGCACTGGCTCTCGAACGTCTCGCCGATCTCGGCGTCGAGGTGGCTGTTTCCTACGACACCGCCATCACCCGACTCCACGCCAAGGCATGGGTCTTCCACCGCAACACCGGCTTCTCGACTGCCTATGTAGGCTCGTCGAACCTCACCCGGTCAGCTCTGCTCGACGGCCGTGAGTGGAACCTGCGAGTCTCCCGATCCGCCTCACCCGCTCTGTTCGACAAGGTGTCCACCGCGTTCGATGCCCACTGGGCGTCCCAGGACTTCGAGCCCTACGACCCAGCCCGAGACCACGAGCGGCTCGACCGGGCGCTCAACCCGGTGAAGCGTGACGAGGACGACGACTCGCTCTCCGGCCTCGTCCTCGAACCATGGCCCTACCAACAGGAAATCCTCGACGTGCTCGACAGCGAGCGCACGGTCCACGAGTCCTGGCGAAACCTGGTGGTTGCCCCAACCGGCACCGGCAAGACCGTGGTCGCCGCCCTCGACTACCGGCAGCTCCGCAAGCAGCTCGACGGCGACCTCAGTTTGCTGTTCGTCGCCCACCGCGAGACGCTGCTCCGCCAATCCCGACGGACCTTCCGGGAAGCGCTGAGCGATGGCAGTTTCGGTGAGCTGTACGTCGGCGGGCAACGACCCGAAGACGGACGCCACGTCTTCGCCAGCATCCAAACGCTGCACGCCAACGATCCGACCACGATCGACCCCACCGCTTTCGACGTGGTCATCGTCGACGAGTTCCACCACGCCGAGGCCGCCACCTATCGCCGACTGCTCGACCACCTTGAACCCAAGGTGCTCCTTGCCCTCACCGCTACGCCCGAACGAGCCGACGGCCTCGACATCCGCAAGTGGACCGACGGCCGCACCGCCTTCGACATGCGGCTGTGGCACGCCCTCGATCGCCAGCTCCTCGCCCCGTTCCAGTACTTCGGTGTGGCCGACACTGCCGACCTCAAAGACGTCGGCTTCCAGGGAGGTAGCTACAACACTGCCGAGCTAGGCCACCTCTACACCGGCGACGACATTCGGGCCGCCCTCGTGCTCAAGCAGCTGACGAAGGTGGTGGGGACGCCTCGCCAGATCCGCGCTCTCGGCTTCTGCGCCACCGTCGAACACGCGCAGTACATGGCGAAGTACTTCAACGACCGGAACCTCCCCGCCGTCGCCGTCTCAGGCGACACGCGCGAGGACGACCGCAAGGCTGCGATCGACGCCCTTCGCCGAGGCGACCTGTGCTGCATCTTCAGCCGCGACGTCTTCAACGAAGGCGTCGACATCCCCGAGGCCGACACCATCCTGCTGCTTCGCCCGACCGAGTCGGTCACCGTCTTCCTCCAGCAGCTCGGCCGAGGCCTCCGCCGCCACGAGGACAAAGACGTCTGCACGATCCTCGACTTCGTCGCCAACTACCGCCGCGAGTTCCGCTTCGACCTCCGGCTCCGGGCCCTCACCGGCATCCCCCGCCGGGGTCTGCTCGAAGCGGCCGAGGAAGGCTTCCCCTACCTGCCTTCGGGCTGCCACATCGAACTGGAACGCCAAGCCCGAGAGCGGGTGCTCGGCCATCTGAAGGAATCGATCCGCACCAACCGCCGGGTCCTCACCAACGAACTCCGTGTCATGACGACTCAACTCGGCGACGGCGAACAGCCCACGCTGGCGTCGTTCCTCCACGAGACGGGCATCGAACTCGAAGACGTCGCCAAGGCCGGCGGATGGACACGACTCAGGAGAGAGGCCGGCCTCGAGACCAGCCCGCCCACCGAGGCCGAGCCAACCCTGGCGCGCGGCCTCGGCCGCATCACCCACCTCGACGACACCGAACGCATCGATGCGTGGACCGAGTGGCTCAGCCACGACCGACCGCCCGAGCTGCATGGTGAGCGTGAGCGTCGGCTCGCCTGGATGTTGCTCGTCTCAGCCTGGAGCCTGAAGTCCGCGCCCAACGGCTTCGACGAGGCGATCGCCGGCCTCTGCGGTTCGCAACCGCTCCTCGATGAGCTCCGGCAGACACTGCCGATCCTGCGAGAACGCATCAGCCGCGTGCCCCTGCCTCTTCCGGATCCGAGGGTGCCACTCCAGATCGGCGCCAGCTACGCCCGCGACGAGATCCTCGCCGCCTTCGGACGACTCACCCCAGGCGAGCGCTACTCGCACCAGGCCGGGCCGTGGTGGCACGAACCCGACCAGACCGAGGTGCTGTTCATCACGCTGCGCAAGACGGCCAAGGAGTACTCGCCGCAGACGATGTACCGAGACTTCGCCATCAGCCCCGAGTTGTTCCACTGGGAGTCGCAACACAGCACCCGCATCGCCTCAGCGTCGGGCCAGCGCTACATCAACCAGCGAACCAACGGCGTCCGCATCCTTCTCGCCGTCCGAGAAGCCAAGACCGACGAGTGGGGCAACACGGCGCCGTATGTCCTCATCGGCCCAGCCGACTACGTCAGCCACGAAGGCGAGAAGCCGATCGCCCTGACGTGGCGGCTACGAAATCCGATCCCGGCCGAGATCTATGAGCGCTTCAAGGTGGCAGCGGCGTGACGACAGCACCCATGAAGACCGGCGGCGTCTGCGATCGCCTTGGGGTGCTCTACGCGTGGCAGCACGAGGCCCGCAATGCGTGGGCAGCCAGCGGTCGTAAGGGAATCGTGGAGGCTGTCACCGGTACGGGCAAGACCCTCCTGGGACTGCTCGCCATTGGCGAAGCGCTGGCCGAGCGCAGGTCGGCAGCGGTAATCGTCCCAACCCGGGAGCTTCAGCAGCAGTGGTATCGGAACCTCAAGCTGAATCTGCCCGGTACGATCCGGATCGGGAATCTGGGCGGCGGGTCGAGCGAATCCCTCCAAGATCGCGACGTGGTAGTCGCCATCGTGAACTCGGCACGGAGGCGGCCGATGCGGCGAACCGGGCGGGGTCGAGGTGGTCGAGGAACGACCGGCTTGGCGCAAGCCCGACCTAACCGCCCGTGCTCGGCGTTTGCAGCGACTCCAGCAGGTCGGCCAGGCCGTCGAGTTGGGCCTGGAGGTCGTTGCGAGCGTCCTCGGGCGACAGGTCGATCACGCTGTCGAGCACCTCGGATGCGGCGACGGCGAGCGTTCCGTCTCGATGCACGAAGAGCTGCATCAGGACCGGCGACTCCGTGCCGGGGGCGACGCCCACCCGCAAGCACACGGTCGCAGCGGACGTCGTCTCGCATCGGGGCATCAGATCGGTCGGCTGCTCGAAGCCGTACGGCGACACGCCGGCCAACAGCGAGACCGTCGGGTCGGTGGCCGCCGAGACCAGGTCGACGGCCACCAGCGGGTCGAATGCGCCCGGGGCGCTCGGCCCTGCCGGGTTCTGCCACAGATGGGTGGCGGTGGTGGGGCTCGCCGTGGTGGGCCCGATGCGGCGCCAGTCGGTGAGGTCGTCGGGCGCCCCGGGCAACGCGTCGAGCAGCCCCGGGTTCGCGGTCGGGGCCGAGGTGAGGACTCGTCTCCATTCGGCCGGTTCGAGCCCGACGAAGAGAAGGACGAGCTGCCCGTCGGTCGGTTCGCCGAAGGCGGCGACGGCCGGCCCTGTCGGGACATCGAGTGAACGCAGCACCCACGACGTGCCGTCCTCGGCGTTGACGATGGCGGGTTCGGACCCGTCGTCACGCACCGACGAGGCCGAGTACCCGGCGAGGATGAATCGGGTCACCGCTCCCTGGGGCGACCGGTCCGCCTCGGTCGAGATCGCGGCGTAGAACGGCTGGCCGCCGATGGGCCACCCCGGCGCCGACGTCGTGAACACGGCGAGGTCGTTCCATCCGCCCGGCGGTTCCAGATCCAGGAACTCGCCTGCATCGACGGGACCGATCGCGACGTCGGGCAGCACGAGTTCGTCGACGACCTCGAGCGGCCCACCCCTCGGGTACTCGAGCGGCATCGATCCGAGGTGGGGGATGCCGTTGCGGAGACCGCCGACCACCGGGGTCGGTCCGGACGTCGAGGGAGAAACCGGGGTCTGCTCCGGCGAGTCGGGCGGCTGGTCGGACCGTACGTCGACCTCGGCGCTCCGGTCGAAGGGATCGACCACCAGCGCCACGACCACGATTGCGGCGGCGGCCGCCAGCGCCCCGGCCAGGCGCACGGTTCGGCGTCGGGCGAACCGCCCACCGTCGCGTTGCGGCCGCTCGGGCGGATAGGGGGAGACGTCGACGGCGTCGGCGGCGCGATGCACCGCGGTCCGCAGTGCGTCGTGTTCGGTCACAGCTGGTCCTCCACGAGCGGTCGGAGCGATTTGAGGGCCCGATGCAGGTGCGACTTCACCGTGCCCTCGGGCATGTCGGCGACGCGAGCGATCTCGGGGACCGAGAGATCCTCGTAGTAGCGCAGCGCCACCACGGTTCGTTGAGGCACGGGGAGGGCCAGCACGAGGTCCCACACGGTGTCGATCGTCGGAGCCTGCTGTACCACGACGACCGGAACCAGGCGCGGCAGACGGGCGCGGCGGCGATGCACCGACCGGCACCGGTTGACGACGGCGACCCGGAGATAGGCCGCGGGCTCGTCGAGCTCGTCGATCGAGTCGAACCGGCGGCGGACACTGGCGAAGGCGTCCATGACCGCGTCCTCGGCATCGGCTCCGACGATCAGGCTCGCGACCCTCACCAGCCGCGAATAGGACTGCCGGAACAGCTCCTCCCAGGCATCGTCGTGATCGCCTTCGACGCCGACCACGTGATCCACCTCCGTCCCCGATCTCACACCCCGATGACGCCCGAGCCGTGTGAATCGTTGCAGATCTCCCGAGTTCGCCCGGTCCGACGCGTCATGCCCGTTGGGTAGCTTGTCGTGCGATGGCGACCTATGAGTACCAGTGCCGGGTGTGCGACACGGTCTTCGAGGAGCAGCGCTCGATGACCGCCGTCGCGACTGCGGTGGCCTGCCCAAAGGGGCACCGCGGCGTGAAGCGCCGGTTCAGCAGCTTCGCCGTCCGCGCGTCGACGTCGGGCGGCACCGCGCCGGCCATGCCGACCGGCGGTGGGTGCTGCGGCGGCGCCTGCGGTTGCGGCCACTGACCCGGCACGGACACACCGAAGGCCCGATCGGCCCGGTGGCTACGTTGCCGGCTGTGACCTCCCCGAACCCACCTGGCCCGACGACTCGCTCTCGACCACGGCGGGCCCTCGGCGCAGCCCTTCTGGCCGCCCTGCTCCTGCTGGCGGCGTGCAGCAGCGACGACGGTGGCGACTCCGCCAGTCCCCCGACGGAGGAGACGACCAGCAGCACGACGTCGACGACCGTGAAGGACCGGCCCGCCGGGCCGGTCGCCGAGATGACCCAGCTGCCGGCCGACGGTGAGGTGTTCGTGGGGGCACCCGAGCCCTTCGAACCGGCCGATGGCTACGTGCAGGAGGAGTTCGCCGCCGCGGGACGGGCGTCGTCGTTCAGCGTGGTCGACGAGCAGACCGGCGACGGCGAGTGGACGCTCGAGCCGGGCGCGGAGGCCGACTACACGACCCGGATCGTCGTCCGACGACCCGAGGCAGCCGCGGACTTCAGCGGCGTGGTCGTGGTCGAGTGGATGAACGTGAGCGGCGGGATCGACGCCGGCCCGCAGTGGACGATGGTCCACGAGGAGATCGAACGTGAGGGCCACGCCTGGGTCGGGGTCTCGGTCCAGCTCATCGGCGTCGAGGGCGGCCCCGTGCCGGTCGAGGTCCCGAACGTCGAGGGGGCCGAGGGCGTCATCGGCAAGGGCCTGGTGAACATCGACCCCGAGCGCTACGGCACGCTGAGCCACCCCGGCGACACGTTCTCGAACGACATCTTCACCCAGGTCGGCCGGGCCGTCCGGGCCGGCGGGGCGCTGGGTGACCTGGAAGCCTCGACGATCATCGCCGCCGGCCAGTCGCAGTCAGCCTTCGCGCTGGTGACCTACATCAACGGCGTCCACCCGCTGACCGAGGTGTACGACGGCTACTTCCTCCACAGCCGGGGCGCAGCCGGGTTCCCGGTGATGTCGCCCGATGGCGAAGCGGCCGACATCGCCGGTTCGCTGGGTGGCGAACCGACCATCATCCGGACCGACCTCGACGTGCCGGTGTTCGACATCCAGGCCGAGAACGACGTCGTCGGGCTGTTCGGGTCGCACCGGATCCGCCAACCCGACAGCGACGTGTTCCGGCTGTGGGAGATGGCCGGCACCGCCCACGCCGACACCACCCTCACCGGCTCGGCGATCTCCGACGGCTTCGACTGCGGCGCACCGATCAACGACGGCCCGATGAACGTCATCGCCAAGGCGGCGTTCCACCACCTCGTCGACTGGGTGGTCGACGGCACCCTTCCCCCGCCGAGCCAGCTGCTCGAGCTGGTCGAGGGCGACGAGGTCACCGTCGAACGTGACGCCGACGGCATCGCCATCGGCGGGGTGCGCACGCCGCCGGTCGAAGTCCCCGTCGCGGTGCTCTCGGGCATCGCCGGACCCAAACCCGAGACCATCTGCTTACTGAGCGGCTCGACGCTCCCGCTGCCCGCCGAGCGCCTGGCCGAGCTCTACCTCTCGGCCGATGACTACCTGCAGCAGTTCGACGAGGCCGTCGCCATCGCCGTCGAGGACGAGGTCGTGCTCGAGGACGACCGAGTCGCGATCGACGCCTACGCACGGCCCGATCTGATCGCCGGTTGACCACGCGGAGTCGCCTGACACGATGGGTCGGTGCCCACCCGGCTGGCGGTGATCGCCGACACCCATCTCACCCCTACCTCGGGCCGCGACCTGCCTGCGGAGGTGTGGGCCGAGATCGAGCGGGTCGACCTGGTGCTGCACGCCGGCGATGTGACGGCGCCGGAGCTGCTCGATCGGATCGGGGCGGTCACACCTGCCGTGGCGGTCCTCGGCAACAACGACCGAGGACTCGACCACCTGCCCGAGCGGTGGACCGGCGAGATCGAGGGGGTGCGGGTGGCGATGATCCACGACAGCGGCCCGACTCGTGGCCGCGCCGCCCGGATGCGGCGCAGCTTCGGTGACGCCGATCTGGTCGTCTTCGGGCACAGCCACGCTCCGCTGAACGAGGTCGGGGTCGACGGTCAGTGGCTGCTCAACCCGGGCTCACCCACCCAGCGACGCCGCCAGCCGGTTCACACCATGGCCGTGGTCACCCTCGACGCCGGATCGATCGAGGCCCGGATCCTCGAGGTCGGCCCCCACGCCTGAGGGCCACGTCTCGGCGCGTCGGCTCGTCGAGGGCGTCAATGGCCAGCCGCACCGGTTGTGCGTCGTAGACGAGCAAGGCACCGCGGTCGGACGGAATCGAGAGCGCCGATCCCCTTCGCCCGATCGGGACCAGCGGTCGCTGCTCGTGATGAAGAACGGCCCTTCCGGTCGCTTCTGGCGGCGGAGCAGGACGAAGAACTCATGGCGCGCATACCCGGTCAGACCGAAGGCGTGGGCGGCGCCGAGAAGGACGACCTCCATCGTCGAGAGGTGGTGGGCCGGCGACTCCTCCGACCGGGCCCAGGTGTTGGAGAGCAGCCGACGGGACCCACGCGGCCGGGGGCTGGTACCCCGGCACCGACGGGCGGTGGGTGCTGCGCCCGGACCACTGATCGCAGCACCGGCCGACGCCTGATCGTCTCGATTGCCGATACCGTCCCCCTTCTGCGAGCACACCTGAGCCCGTGATCTGAGGGGGGACGCATGCGCACACTCATCACCGGAGCCAATGGGGGGTTCGGTCATCTGTCGACGTTGTCGTTGGCTCGGGCCGGGCACGATGTGATCGCCACGATGCGGAACCTCGACAAGGGCGACGCGCTGCGCACGGCGTTCGATGCCGAGGGGTTGTCGGCGGAGTTTCGTCGGCTCGACGTGTGCGACGAGGACTCGGTGCGAGAGGCGATCGGCGACGCCAACGAGCTCGACGCGGTGGTCAACAACGCGGGGTTCGAGGTGCGGGCGCCGATCGAGGAGGTCGACGACGACCTTGTCGTCGCCCAGTTCGACACCAACGTCCGTGGCCCGATGCGGGTCATGCGGGCGGTGCTGCCGGCGTGGCGCGAGCGGGGCTCGGGCGTGATCGTCAACGTCACCAGCGTGGCCGGCGTGGTCGGGGTGCCCTTCGGTGGCATCTACGCCGCCAGCAAGCACGCCCTCGAGGGCATCACCGAGTCGATGTTCTGGGAGGTCAGCCCCTTCGGCATCCGCCTGGCCCTCATCGAACCCGGCGCCTTCGAGACCGCGTTCGAGGCCAACACCGTCAACCCGCCCGGCTGGGACACCTCGCCCTACCGGGCCAACGCCGACCGGTTCCGCGAGTCGATGGGCAACCTGTCGGGCGGGGTGCCCCAGGACAACCAGCTCGTGGCCGACGCCATCGTCGAAGCGGTCACCAACCCCGACGCGCCGTTCCGCACCAAGGTCGGCGTCGACGCCGATCTGGTCATCGACACCTACCGCTCGATGCCCTTCGAGGACTTCGAAGCCGCCATGCGCGGCGCCCTGAACTTCTACGACTGAGCCGCGCGCTCAGTTCTTCGGCGACTCCAGCGCAGCCTGCGGGACGACCACCAGGCCCTTGCCGTCTCGCCTCGCCGGCAGCGAGCCGTCGTCCATCAGCCCGTAGACCTCGCGGGTCGACAACCCGGCCATCCGAGCGGCGGTCGGCACGCGGACGTGGCCGGGAACGTCGGTCTCGAGCGGTCGACCGTTCACGTCCCGTTCCCTTCCGGGAGGTCAGGGAACAACAGGCGGCCGCGGATGGAGGCAGCGCCTTCAAGCGTGATCACGAGCGAGAAGTAGGCCGTGGTGTGCGCGAGGTCGATGGCGTCGTCGAGCGCCGCCAGGATCGTCAGCCCGTCGTCTCGGGGCAGACTGATCTCCGGCACGGGAGTCGTCGTGGCAGATCGGTCGTGGCATTTCGACATATTTCATTCCGCAGGCCAAGGAATCTGAAACACCGGGATACGGTCGGTCGTCATGGAGGGGTTCGAGACGCTGGCCACCGGCTACGAGCTGGTCGAGGCACCGACGTGGTTGCCCGACGGTGGGCTGGCGTTCAGCGATGTGCTCGGCGGCGGGGTCTTCCGCCTCGACCCTGACGGGTCGGTGTCGACGCTGGTGCCCAAGCGCCGGGGCGTCGGTGGGTTGGCGGTGCACGCCGACGGCGGGATCGTCTGTTCGGGCCGTGACCTGATCCGGGTCGTCGACGGCGAGACGACGCCGGTGTTCAGCGCCGAGGGCGCCAACTGGAACGACCTGGCCGTCGACGCCGAGGGGCGGGTCTGGGCCGGGTCGGTGCGGTTCGCCGTGTTCGATGCCGACGCCGAGGTGGTACCGGGAGAGCTGTGGCGCATCGACCGTGCGGGCGGTGAGCTGGTGGTCGAGGGCATCCACCACTGCAACGGTGTCGGGTTCAGTCCCGACGGAAGCCGGGTCTACGTGTCCGACACCCGCCGCAACGTCGTGGTGGCCGCCGACCTCGACGGTGGCAACCGGGCCGAGCTGGCGGTGCCGTTCCCGGACGGGATGGCGGTCGACGTCGACGGGTTCTTGTGGGTCGCGAGCTTCACCGGCGGCAACGTGGTGCGGATCGACCCCGACGGTGCGGTCGAACGGACCGTCGAGGTCGGGCCGCCGGTCACCAGCGTCTGTCTCGGAGAGGACGGCGACCAGATCGTGGTGACGGCGGCCGGCAAGGGAGAGCAGGGTTCGATTCTGCGCACCCGCGTCGACATCGCCGGGCTGCCGATCCACCCGGTTCGCGTCTGAACGCGGCGTTCAGCCCTGCGGGCCGGTGATGCAGACGTCGGAGACGCCGACGGCTTCGGCGGCGTCGAGGAACTGCTGGTCGAGCTCGTTGATCTCGGCGTCGGTCAACGAGTCCGAAGAAAGGGTGGTCTTCTCGATCGACTCGAGCATGGCGGCCGCGTCGTCGGCCTGCTCGTCGGGATCGCCGAGCGCCCGCATCTCGGCGAGCGCGTCCTCGGTGATCTGACGGAACTCCTCCTCGGAGAGCGCAACGTCGGTGGACTGCTCGGTGACCTCGACGCAGATGCGGTCGAACTCGGCGACCCAGTCGGCGAGGGCGATGGAGTCGTTGCTGTCGTCACCGCACGCGGTCAGCGACGCGAGCACGACGCGCGGTTGTGGTGAGCAGACTGGTGGTGAGCGTTCTGGCGGACATGGTTCCTCCTGGTTCGATGGACCCTTGCGTTATATCGTAGGTCGATATAATCTGTCGAGAAGCGATATAGCGAAAGGTGAGTGAATGACCGATCTCGACCCCACACCGCACGTGCCGTTGGCCCCGGCTGCGCTGCACATCGTCCTGGCCCTCAACCGGGGCGAGCGACACGGCTACGCACTGATGAGCGACGTGGAAGACCTGTCCGACGGGGTGATCCAGCTCGGGCCGGGCACCCTCTACGGCACGCTGAAGCGGCTGACCAAGGACGGCCTGATCGAGCAGAGCGATGTGCGGCCCGATCCGTCGCTCGACGACGACCGGCGCAAGTACTACCGGCTCACCGGCCTCGGTGAGGCGGTCTGCGCAGCGGAGATCCAGCGCCTCGCCAACCTCGTCGAGCGCAGCCGCAACCCGGCGCCGCGTCGGCTGTTGGGGGAGGCGTTGTGACCGTGACGACCCGACCCGCGGACCCCGAGGTCGAGCGTTCCCTGCGCTGGTACCGGATGCTGCTGCTTGCCTACCCGCGTGACTTCCGCGACGAGTTCGGCGACGACCTCGTCCAGTCGTTCCGTGACCTCATGATCCACCGCAGCATGGGTCCGGCCTCCAGGTGGCGGGTCGCTGCGCGACCTCGTGGTGTCGGCGCCCAAGGAGCGGGCGTCGTCGCTCGCCCGTCCGCCGGGTGGCGGTGTCTCGCCGCTGGTCGTGTGCCTGCTCGTGGTGGCGGCCGTCGGCCTGCTGGTCGTCGTCTCGGGACCCGGACCGTTCATCCTGCTCGTTGCCGGGCCTCGTCCTGGTCGTCCTCCCGGCGGTCGGCCTCGCCCAGCTCTGGAAGGCCTGGCGCACGCACCGCACCGTCGGTTCGGGAGCGCTGCGACACGTGCTGATCGGCATCGCCTGCATCGTCCCCGCTCCGATCGCGCTCGTGCTGCTCGGCGAGGACGGGGGCTGGTACATCTTCATCGGCATCGCCGGCGGTGCGATCGCCCTTGCGGTGTTCGGCATCGTGTGGGGAATCGTCACGCTCGTGCAGCGCCCGCACCCCGAGGCGCCCGACGGCGGTCGTCGCCTGGCCCCGAAGGTCGCCCTCGTCGCCGGCGTGGTCGTCCTGGCCGGGATCATCGGTGCCTCCTTCAACTCCTACCTCAACAGCCTCGGCCCTCCCGGCGACCACTCCGTCGCCAACGCCTCGGCCGACACCCGGGCTCTGTGGGAAGCGGCCAACCGGGGCGACCTCGCCGAGGTCCAGCGCCTCACCGTCGAGACCTGCGCCGACCCGTGGGTGAAGTTCCCCGTACGGGAACGGCCGCCACAACCCCAAGGGTCAGGCCGAGGAGCGGGGCTTCCCGGCCATCGCCGATCACCTCGGCCGCTACCAGAACGAGTGGGAAGACCGCTGCAGCACCAACGACTGACGGTCGGCCCCGCTGGCTCAGCCGCCCAGCGCTTGACCGGTCGTGAGACCATGACATCGGCGCCGGCGTGAACCGATCGGGCCGCCGGGCCCGACAGGACGGGTATGGGCACCACCATCACCACTGGGGTCGAAGTCCTCGAGCGTTCGGTCGACGGCCGCGACACCGTCGCCCCGAGGCGCCACCCGGTCATCGAACTCGGGCGGGTCGAGGCGCGGCGCATGGCGCGGAGCCCCGTGCTGATCGGGTTCGTCGGGCTGGCCGCGTTCTTCTCGGTCATGTTCCACTTCGAGCTGAACACCGACCTCGGGGCCTGGTACGAGCAGATCACCGGCATGCCGCTGGTGGTGCTGTCGTCGGGAATGCCGATCGTCGGCGTGCTGGTCGCAACCCGGAGTCGTCATGACGGCACCGACGAACTGTTCGACTCGCAGCCCGTCCCGGCCCGGCTCCGGTCGGCGGCCCAGGTCGTGGCGTTCGCGATCGTGGCCGGCTGGACGGCGGTCTTCGTCGCCGTCGTCTGGATCGGCACTCGAGCATGGCAGGGCCTCCCGATCGGTTTCGACGAGAGCAGCGGGTTCCACCGCGAGATCCCGATCGGGTTTCCGATCCCGACAGCGGACGTGGCGCCGAGCCTGCCCGAGCTGATGCAGGGACCCGCTGCGGTGTTCGTGTGCGGGGTCCTCGGCCTCGCAGTCGGGCGCTGGATCCCCACCCGCTGGACGATCGTTGTCCTCGTTCCCTTCGTCTTCTTCACGATGATCCTCATCGGGTGGGGCCTCGAGGGCGACCTCCGCTGGTTCCACCCCTTCGTCGAACCCGCCCAGTCCATCGGCTGGGCCACGACCAACGCCGACGGTGGCGGCGTGCCGATCGTGCAGGGCTTCAACGTCGGCGCCCTCGGCTGGCATCTGCTCTACCTCGCCGGCGCATCGACCGTGCTGATCGCCGCGCTCGCCGGACGTGGTCGGCGCGACCGGTCGACCCAGCTCGCGATGGTCGTCGGCCTGACGCTCGTCGTCGTCGGGGGCATCGGCCAGGTGTCCAGCTACGTGCCGGGTCTTCCGTCGTGACCACGGCCGCCGTCGCCCGCGCCACCATCGGCCAGCTGCCCGTCCGGGCCGTGCTCACGGTCGGGGCGGTCGCCGCCGGGGTCGTCGCCCTCGCGGCGCGCGAGATCAAGCACCCTGTCGAGCTCGAGGGCTTGCTGGTCGCCTCGCTGGTGGTGCTCGCCGCGGTCGCCGCGGCTGCGCTCGACGACCCGTCCGAGGAGACGACCACGGCCACCCCCGTCGGGCGTCCTCATCGCTGGCACCTCCGCTTGGCCCTCACCGGAGCGATGACTGCCGTGGCCATGACCGTCGTCGTGGCCGTCGGCTCGATCGCCGTTCCCCGCCACCTGGCCGTGCCGTCCACCAGCTGGGCGTTCTGGGGTCCCGGTCGCATGGCGGCGATCGGAGCCGGCCTGGTCTTCACCGGCTGGGCCGTGGCTGCGGTGGCGGTGCGACGCCTCGGACCCGGAGCCGGGACCCGCATCGCAGTGCCGTTGGTCCTCGCCCTCTACGTCCTGACCGAGGTCACCGGCTCGTTGTTGGCCGCGTTGGATCAATCCCGCCGGCACCCGGATGTGGGTCGGGCTCATCGTCGTCTCCGGTGCCGTGTTGGCCGCAGCGACCCGCGACCCGGCAAGCCCACGCGTCGGAAGGTCCCGACCGTGAGGCCGGGGCTCGCCGAGCGCACCGATGCCGAGCTGCTCGAGCTCGTCGCCGACGGCTCGAGCCGAGACGCCCTGCGCGAGCTGTACGAACGGCACCTCCCGTGGCTGCGGGCCCGGCTCGCCAACCGTTGCGCCGACGACGCCGTCGTCCACGACGCACTGCAAGAGACCTTCGTCGCCGTCTGGCGCACCGCCGGACGCTACGAGGGTCGCGGCGAGGTGGGCGCCTGGCTCTGGGGCATCGCCATCCGCCGGCTCATCGACCAGCTGCGCCGTCGGCCGGCCATGCTCCAGGCCTTCGATGGGGCCGAGGTCGATGTCTCGGCCGAAGAGGCCGTCCTCGCCGGCGTCGAACACGGCGACCTCGGCGGCGCACTCGGACGGCTCAGCCCCGAGCTCCGGGCCGTCGTGCAGGCGACCGTGCTCGACGGCCTCACGACCCGCGAGGCCGCCCGTCTGCTCGGCATCCCGAGCGGCACCGTCAAGACCCGCATGATGCGGGCCCGCCGAGAGATGCGAGCCCAGCTGGCATGAACCCCGCACCCCACCACTCCACCCGGAAGGACCCGACGTGACCTGGCACGCCGACCACCTGCTCGACGCCTACCAGCGGCGCGGCCTCGACGCCGTCGCCACGGCGTCGGTCGACACCCATCTCGTCAGCTGTGTCCGTTGTCAGGGCGAGCTGCGTCGCCTCGATGGCACCGAGACGCAGCCGGCCGACGACACCGACCTGTGGGCGGCCATCGTCGACGAGATCGACCGGCCGGCCCTCACTCTCCCCGAGCGGGTGCTCGGCCGGCTGGGGCTGCCCGATCACGTGGGCCGGCTCGTCGCCGCCACCCACTCGCTCGCGGTGGCGGCGGCCCTGGCCGTGGTCGTGAGCCTGTTCTTCGGCGTGCTCGCCGCCGACCGCGGGCGCGATCAGGACGTCGCCCTCTTCCTGGCGCTCGCCGCCGTCGTCCCGCTGGTCGGCGTCGCCGCCGCCTACGGCCCGGTCGTCGACCCTGCCCACGAGGTCGCCGCGGCCGCGCCGCTGTCGGGGCTCCGGCTGCTCCTGTTCCGCACCATCGCCGTGCTGGCCGTCGCCGTCCCGATCGGGCTGATCGGGTCGGTCGCGCTGTTCGACAGCGGGCTGGTCGCGGTCGCCTGGCTCCTTCCGGCCCTCGCCCTGGCCGTGACGACGCTGGCCCTGGCCACGTTCGTCACTCCCTGGCGGGCGGCAGCCGGCGTCGCCGTGGTCTGGTTCGCCGGCATCGCCGCTTCGGGTCGAATCACCGGCGACTGGCTCGCCCCCTTCGGCTCGGCCACCCAGATGGTCGCCCTCGCCGTGTTCGCCGCTGCCGCCGCCGTCCTCGCGTCCGTGCCCCTCGCCTCGACCATCGGGAGATCTGATGCCTCTGCTCACCGCCGATTCGCTCACCAAGCGCTACCGATCGACCATCGCCCTCGACGGCGTCGGGTTCCAGGCCGACGGTGGCGTGCTCGGGCTGCTCGGCCCCAACGGCGCCGGCAAGACCACACTCCTTCGCATCCTCGCCACCACCCTGGCGCCCGACGCCGGCTCGGTCGACCTCGATGGCCTCCACCCGGCCGATCCGGTCGAGCGGGTCGAGCTCCGACGCCGGCTCGGCTACGTGCCCCAGAACCCCGGGAGCCACCCGTCCTTCTCGGCCTTCGCGTTCGTCGACTACGTGGCCGTGCTCAAGGAGATGACCGACCGCCGGAGCCGGCACGACGAGGTCCGGCGGGTCCTGACCGCCGTCGGCCTCGCCGACGTGATGCACCGGCGCATGCGCAAGCTCTCGGGCGGGATGCGCCAGCGCGTCGCCCTCGCCCAATCGCTGCTCGGCGACCCCGACCTGTTGGTTCTCGACGAGCCGACCGTGGGCCTCGACCCCGACCAGCGCCTCCGCTTCCGCGAGCTGATCTCCGAGCTGGCCGACGAGAAGCTCGTCGTGCTGTCGACGCACCTGACCGAGGACGTCGAGGCGCTGTGCGACCGGGTCGTGGTGCTCGCCGAGGGTCGGGTTCGCTTCGACGGCGCGGTCCCCGACGTCGCCGCCGTGGCCGCCGGACAGGTGTGGCGGTCGGGAGAGGCCAAGGCGGTCGGGGCCCGGTCGTGGCGCACCGGCGACGGCAGCTACCGACACCTCGGCGCACCGCCACCCGGCGCCGAGACCGTCGAGCCGACCGTCGCCGATGGCTACCTGATCCTGGTCGGCGAGCAGCACGACGCTGCGGCGGCCTGAAGGAGGGCACGCAGCACGCGTCTGACGCGTCGAGTTGCCGTCAGCCGACGAGGGCCATGGTGGCGGTGTTGGCGATGGCGAGTGCGGTCACCGAGCCGAGAAGGCCGAGGAGGAGCGTGCGCGTCTGGGCCGAGACGCTGTCGTGGATCTCGCGGCTCAACCGCGCGTCGAGCGCGGCCATCGCTGTGCGGAGGTCGGCCATCTCGGTGCGGAGGTCGCCGCCCAGCTGGGCCATCTCGGTGCGGAGGCCGGCGCCGAGGACTTCGACGTCGTCCTTGGTCGCGTGGCGGTCGGGGTCGTCGGGCAGCATCTTCATGAGGAGTTCGGCGAAGCGTTCGTCGACCTTCTGCTTGGCGATGTCGTACAGCTCGATGCGAGCTGCGTCGGTGTCGGACATGGACTTCCCTCTCGGCGAGGACTTCAGAGGGCGGTCCGTGCGCCGAGTCTCGGACGGGCCGAGCGTACCCGTGCCCGGTCGTGGCTGTCACTGGTCGATGGAGCTCCGGACTCGGGCGACAAGGAGCTGCGCGGACAGGGCCGAGTTTCGCAGCTCCCCGCCATGCCCGCTCCTGTCGCTCCTTCGTCGCGACGGGCCGCTCGGGCCCCGGCCGAGCACGGCGCCTGCTTCGCGACGGCGCCGATCCGCTCGGCCGATGACTGTCTCAGGTGCTCTGCAAGATGGGTGCCATGTTCGCACTCACCGCCACCTCCGAAACCCAAGGCCTCGTCGACGACGACTACGGCTTCACGATCGACGGCGAGCTGGTCGCCATGCCGTTCCTCGAATGCCACACCCCCGAGTGTGGGTGCAGCCGTGGGTGGGCCGGGTTGAGCTTCTCGCAAGGCCACCACGACGGCGATGGTCACCCAGCTTCCCCACCTCGGGTGGAACGACTACCGGGCGACGATCATCGACCACTGGGACTCACAGCTCCCCGCTGCCGATCTCGCCGGCGATGCCGACTACGTCGCCGAGATCGACGCCTTCATCGAGGGCATCCAACAGATCGGCGAGCAGCTGGGCGAGGGCGTCATCGTGCGCCGCGAACCCGGCGGCAAGCTCGTGCTGGCCATGCCGCCGACTCGACGCTGAAGGGTGTAGACGATGACGCATGCAACTCGTATGCTTCCTCCGATGGCGACGACCACGATTCGCGTCGACACCGAGACCCACGCGCTGCTGGCCGAGCTGAGCCGAGCCTCGGGGATGTCGCTCATCGACACGGTGCGGGAAGCGGCCGAAGCCCTGCGACGTCGTCGCTTCGCAGAGCGGGTGACCGACCAGTTGGTCGCACTTCGGTCCGATCCGAAGGGCTGGCGGGACTACCTCGACGAGGCCGGCTCGACCGAAGTCACCGATGGCGTCGGTTGACGACATCTGGCTGGTCGACTTCGGCGAGCGGTTCCCGGCCGAACCATCGGAACAACGTCCGGCCGTCGTCGTCGGTCCGCCCTCGTCGTTCGGCCTCGAGTTCCCGACGGTCTTCCTGGTACCTCTCACCACGACCCGAAGGGGGCTTTCGCTTCACGTCGGAGTCGAAGCGACGGCGGCAACCGGTCTCGATCAGCCGAGCTACGCACAATGCGAACAGTTGCGGTCGGTCGGCCGGCGCCGTCTCATCCATCGCCTTGGTCAGATCGACCCAGGAACCAGCCGATCGATCGACGACGTGGTCCGAATCCTGCTCGACCACTGATCTGGCGCCCGAACGGGCCGAGCTCACCGGCTGGTCAGACGGCCGGGCCGTCGTCGCCCGCAACCCAAAGGACTTCGAGCGGTTCGCCGGGCTCGAGGTCGTCGACCCCTGGGCCTGGATCGCTCGTTCGTCGTGCGGTCGAAGGGGCTCAGCCGAGGGCGACGACGGTGTCGGCGACCTTGGCGAAGAAGGCCATGCGCTCTTCATGGCCGCCCAGCAGATCGGCGACCTCGGCCCGGAGGTGGTCGACGTCGACGGTGTGCGCCGCCGCCATGGTGGCGACGTCGAGCACGTCCTTGGGCCGGGCGAAGAAGGCCTTGAACACTGCGAGGTCGGCGCAGTCGAGCACGGGCAGATCGTCGACCCCGGCGAACGGCACCGTCTGCACCCGACGTTCGGCTTCGTCGTGGAACGGATGGTTCGACAAGAAGACGTCGACCGGGGTGGTGTCCCACCACAGCCGGGTCTGTCCGTCACGCGACAGGCGTTCGACGTCGGGTGCGGCCACCACGATCTCGGGTGCGAGGGCAGCGGCCAGCTCGTCGATCTGGTCGGTGCCGACGAACACGTTCACGTCGATGTCGATCGTCGCCCGCGGCTCGCCGGTGCAGTACGCCAGCGCGATGGCACCGCCGAACGCGTGGGCAAGACCGGCCGCGCCGAGCTTGCGGTGCAGCTCGACGATCTTGTCGACGAGGCCGACGGTCACGCCGACCGGCCCACCGCCAGTGACGCGAACACCGGACTGGTCAGCTCCTCGGCGTGGCGCTGCGGCAGGGCGTCGGCGAGTCCGAGCACCTGTTCGAACGCCTCGGCGTTGGCCCGGACGTCGACACGTGACGGAGGTTCGGCGACCAACACGAGTCGCCGTCCGGCCGCCTCGAGGATGCGGGTCGCCGTGTCGATACGCGGGACCCGTTCGGCCTGCTCGTAGAAGCAGATGGCAGCGGCCGACGTGCCGGCGAGCGCCGCGAGCTGACGCTGGGTGAGGCCTGCCTCGCGGCGGGCGGTGCGGATCAGCTCGGCAACGGCCATGACCCGATGTTATCGGTTCCGATAACATCGGGCAACGCCCGCCGTGGCATGCGCCGACCACTACCGTGACCACGCGTGCCGGCGGCATCCACCGAGAACGGCGACCCGATCGTCATCTCGGCGCCGCGTCGTTCCACGACCGATGGCGTCAGCACCGTCAGTTGGACCGTCGACGGTCACCCGGTGTCGATCTGGTCATCGGACGTCGACCTCGGCTGACCTCCAGGACGTCATCGCCGCACCGTTCGCCCTCGCCGGTGCCCACCTCGGTCGGCCGGTGGTGGTCGAGGGCGAGCTGAGCGAGCGCTTGCATCGGGGCCTCGGGAAGCTGGCCACCATCCACCAGAGCTGGTTCGACACCAGCCCCCTCGATCTCCGCGCCGATCGGCTGGTGCGCAGATCGGCATCCGGCGCATCGACCGCGCTGGCGTTCACCTCCGGGATCGACTCGTTCCACGCCCTGCTGACGCGGACCGCGGGTTCCCGACACGCTGCTGTTCGTCAACGGGTTCGACATCGAGGTCGGCGACCACGTCCGCTTCGAGCCGGCCCGGCAAGGCATGGCCGCGGTCGCGGCCGAGGTCGGGTCCGAGCTGGTCGTGGTGCACACCGACCTGCGCCGGCACCCGACGTTCGCGTCGATCGACTGGGTTCGGACCCACGGAGCCGCGCTCGCCGGAATCGGCAACGCGCTCGAGGGGCACGATCGGCTCGTGATCGCCAGCTCGTGGGCGGTCTCCGGGCACGAACCGTGGGGATCGCACTTCCGGACCGATCACCTGCTCGGGACCGAAGCATTGAAGGTCGAGCACGCTGATGCGCACGTCAACCGCTTCCAGAAGATCGACGCGAGTCGGCCCCGAGCGGCTCGCGCAGCAACACCTGCGGGTGTGCTGGGAGAACCGCGTCCCCTCCGGCAACTGCGGTCGGTGCTGCAAGTGCGCGATCACCGAGATCTGCCTCCACCACCTCGGCGTGCTCGAGGACTATGGGACCTTCCCGCCCGTCGACGACCTCGTCGCGCTGGCCGAGCTCGACGACATCCCCCGATTCCGCATGGTCGCCCGGTCGCTCCTCGAGGACGGGCTGGAGGAGCGGCTGGCCCGTCCGATCCGGGACGGCCTCGAGCGGGCCGGGACGCCGGTGCCACGGCAGCGTGCCAGTGGCCCGTCAGCTGTTCGATCGGACGATGCTGGCCGTGCACAACCGCTGAAGAGCTGCGCGGATCAGAGTTTCGCAGCTCCCCGCCATACCCGCTCCTGTCGCTCCTTCGTCGCGACGGGCCGCTCGGGCCCCGGCCGAGCACGCGCCTGCTTCGCGACGGCGCCTATCCGCTCGACCGCTGCGCCATCCTCGCCCGTTGCGCCCTCTACCCTGCGGCCGGCGACCAGGAGGACGAGCCATTGACCGAGACGATGCGAGCCGTGGTCCTCGATGCGCCCGGCCCACCGGACGCGCTGGCGGTCCGCGACGTCCCCGTCCCGGATGCGCCCGACGGCTGGGTGCTGATCGCGGTGAAGGCGTTCGGGCTCAATCGATCCGAACTGCACACCCGGCTGGGCCTGGCCGAAGGGGTCACCTTCCCCCGGGTCCTGGGCATCGAGGCGACCGGGATCGTCGCCCGCTGCCCGCGGGGCGAGTTCGACATCGGCCAGCAGGTCGTGGCGATGATGGGCGGCATGGGCCGCACCTTCGACGGTGGCTACGCCCAGTTCACCGCGGTCCCGGCCAGTCAGGTCGTGCCCTTCGAGAGCGATCTCGACTGGGCCACCCTCGGTGCCGTCCCCGAGATGCTCCAGACCGCCCACGGGTCGCTCACGATCGGCCTCGACGCGAAGCCGCGCCAGTCGCTCCTGATCCGCGGCGGTACTTCGTCGGTCGGCATGGCAACAGCCGTGCTGGCCAAGCAACGCAACATGACGGTGCTGGCGACCACGCGGAGCGCCGCGAAGGCCGACGCACTGACCGAGATCGGCGTCGACCACGCGCTGATCGACGACGGTGAGGTCGCCGCCCAGGTTCGCGAGATCGTCCCCGAGGGCGTCGACGCGGCCCTCGAACTGATCGGCACCCCCACGCTTCCCGACACCCTTCGGTCGACTCGGGTCCACGGTGTGGTCTGTTTCACCGGCATGCTGTCGAACGAGTGGACCGTCGAGGACTTCTATCCCATCGACTACATCCCCAGAGGCGTGAGGCTCACCTCCTACGGCGGCGACGCCCACGACCTTCCGGCCTCGGTCCTCCAGGGGTTTCTCGACGCGGTCGCCGCAGGCCAGGCAACGGTGCCGATCCATCGCGTCTACCGACTCGACGAGATCGCCGAAGCCCACGCCGACATGGAAGCGGGACGGGCGACCGGCAAGCTCGTGGTGACCACCTGACTCTGGCGGCTCTCCGGCGGCGCTGGGTACGATGACCGTGCTTCGGAGCGGCTGACAGCTCTCAGATCATCTTGATGTGAGGGAGGTCGTAGTGGCCGTGACCGAAGAGGAACACCATGAGCTGCATTCGTGTCTCGAAGATCAAGCAGGGCCGCAGATCGCGGCGACACTCATGAAGCATCTGCCACCGGTGGGTTGGATGGACGTCACGACGAACACCGAACTCGAGCACATGAGGCATCAGTTGCTCGCCGAAATCCGAGCGGTCGATTCGGCGTTCCGAGCCGAGTTGTCGACCCGGCTCGAGCGGCAGACTCGGGCGATGGTGCTGGCCATGGTCGGCTCGATGGCGACCATGACGTCGCTGGTGGTCGCGGCCATCGGCCTGACCAGCTGACCCGGCAGGGCCTCAGCCGGCTTCGGCGAGCGGATCGGCCGGTCCGCGGCGGCGCACGGCTCCGGGCGCGAGGCCCGTCACCCGCTTGTAGGCGCGGCTGAAGGCGGCCTCGGATGCGTAGCCGAGGCGCTCGGCCACCCGGGCGACGGTCAGCTGCTCCTCGCGCAAGCAGGTCGGTCGCCACGTGCATGCGCCACTTGGTCACGTACTGCATCGGGCCTTCGCCGACGAGCTCGCTGAACCGGGCGCTGAACGCCGAGCGGCTCATGGCGACGGTGGCGGCCAGGTCGGCCACCGTCCACTCGCGCTCGGGCTCGCGATGGATGAGCGCCACGGCCTGACCGATCTGAGGATCCTGCAGCGCACCGACCCAGCCCGTCTTGGCCGCCGGGTCGGTGTCGAGCCAGCTGCGGATGGCGCTGATGACGAGGATGTCGCACAACCGGGTGACCACGGCCTCGCCGCCGGGGCGGGGTGCGGCCGCCTCGGCCGCGATCATCCCGAGGATGCTCGGCAGCCACTCGAGGGCTCGGCGGTTGCTCGACGGGTCGACGTGGATGATCTCGGGCAGCACCTCGAGCAGGTTCCGGGCCGCCGGGTGGGCGAGACGAACCGCTCCGCAGATCAGGTCGACCCGCTCGCCGCCGCCGCCGTGGCGCAGGATGGCGTAGTTGGGGCTCAGGTAGTCGTGCGGCAGATCCATCACCGGTGCGGGACGCAGCTCGGGGTCGTCGGCCGCGGAGTGTCCGGCGCCGTGCGGGAGCACCGCCAGGTCACCCCGCCGAAGCACCCGCTCCGTGCCGTCGCTGTCGACCAGCACGCAGGTTCCCGCCGTGACCACGTGGAACCAGAGGCAGTCGGCCATCGGCGGCAGGCCCAGCGACCACGGAGCGGTCAGCTCGGATCGGCAGTAGAAGATGCCCTCCATCCGCAGGAACTGCAGCGCCTCGGTGAGCGGATCCGCCGTCGACGGGATGGGCGTCTCGGTGAGTGGCTTCACATTCAGTCCTCGGTGGGGGTCAGGGCGGCGGTGGCGGCGAAGGCGACGGCCAGCACGCCGAGCGTCGAGCGCACGATGTGGAGGCGGTTCCACGGGTCCTCGTAGTCCCTGCGGGCTTCGGCGAACGCGGCGTCGTCGGCCGTGGCGGGGGCGAACGCGTCGAGCTCGTCGTTGAGCGGCACGTTGCCGGCAGCGGTGACGCCGAAGACACCGACCGTGTAGGTGACGGCCGCCGCCGTGATCCACCAGGCTCGGCGAACATCGCCGGCCCGGAAGGTCAGGAACGCGGCGCCCGCCAGCACCGCAACGGTGCCCGAGAACACGACGAGGAACATCGGGTTGAGGATGGCCCGGTTGATCGACTGCATCGTGGCGACGTAGGTGCGGTCGTCGACGGTGCGCAGGCCGGGCATGACCGAGACGGCCCAGCCCCAGAACAGCCCGGTGACCATGGTGAGCCCGACGATGCCGGCACCGATGCTGGTCGTGGAGGCGGCGCTCATCGGTTGTCCTCGGCGTCGAGGCGGACGGTGCGGGCGCCGGTGTGCAGCGGGTCGCGGATCAGCTCGATGGGGTTGACCCCGAGCCCGTAGCTGTGGACGGTGGCGTTGGGCGTGATCCGGATGAACACGCCGTCGGGCTCGTCGAGCGTGCCGTGGGCCGAGACCGTCTTCAGCTCACCGGCGGCGAGCAGGTCGACGATCCGCGGGTCGCCCATCTCGACGAGCTCGGCCGTGGCCTGGAACTGCACGGTGTAGGGCGGGCCGGCCGGGAGCTTGCGGAACGGGATGACGACGGCGACGTGCGGGTTGGCCGCGATGCTGCGGGCCTTGCGGCTCGACCGCATGGTGTGCACCCACATTGCGCCGTCGGCCTCGTCGTAGAGGACACCGGCCACGTGCGGCCGGCCGGCGGGCGAGGTGGTGGCCAGGGTGGCGAAGGTCTTCGACTCGATGACCTTGCGCACCTTGCCCAGCTGCTTCGGGTCGGTGTCGGGGGTGGTCGGGTGTGTGGTGATGGTTGTCATGCCGTCCACCATGCAGCTTCGTGAGTGGACGGTGAATCGTCAAACGTCGACGGTTCTTGCTCAATCGTCCAGAGTGACTGCGGTTCGGGTCCCGTCAGGCCAGCGATGGCCGCGACTGCCACGACGAGCGTGACGTTGAAGCTCATCAGCGCGAGTAGTTGCGTCCGCAGTCCTCGCTGGAAGTCGGCTTGGAGCTCCGCACGCATCACGCGTACGTCAGCGCGCAGCCCGTCGGTCTCTGAAGGCAGCCTCGTGGCGAGGTGGTCCAGGTCGCGCTTGGTTGCCACATCGGCCCAGCCCACCGGGGGCAGCATCTCCATGATCCCCTTGGCGAGTTCGGGTTCCATGAGCTCTTCCAGTGCGGTGTGGATCCGGTGTCGCAGGTCCTCGGTCAGGGCCATGTCTCGCATTCCCTTGTCCGTCGATCGTGCATGTCGGACGAGCCCGCGAGACCACAGCTGAGCTGCGTGGCCACCATGACGAGGACTCGGTCGGACGTCTGGCCAGCCACCACCCGGGTCAGGCCGGGCCTGACGCTCGCCGCTCGAGCCGGCTCCCGTACTCGGCGGCGAGTCCTCGCAGCTGCTCTCCCGCTGCGTCCGTTGACGAGCCGACGAAGCTCGGGCCGTGCATGAGCCCCAGCGCACGAGGTTCGAGATCCACCAGGCGACCGATGGTCGGTGCCGCATCGGGCGTCAGAGCCGTCGCGCCGGGTGTCGACCATTGTTCGGCATCATCGAACACTGTTCGGAGCCTGTGAAGGGTCGGGTGGGCTAGAACGCATCCATGGCCACTCACCGAATCCACGTCCACCCCAGTGCGCCGCTCGAGGCGGTCAACGCCGACCTGATCGTCGATGTGTCGAGCGACGATCACAAGCTCGGCGAACTCCGCATCTCGCGGGGCACCATCGACTGGGCCCACCGGAACGCCAAGGTCCCGGTGTCGCTCTCGTGGGAGCGATTCGACGCACTGATGCAGAGCGCCGCCGACTGATCAGCTCACGAACGAGGCCGGACAGCCTTCCGGAAGAAGAACTCGAGCTGGATGTTGTCGGGGTCACGCAGCACCAGCACATCCCACGGCTCTTGCTCGGTGATGCCGGTGTGCGAGATGCCCAGCTCGTCGAGGCGGGCCAGCCAGGCGTCCAGCTCTTCCCGTGACGCCACGTTGAACGCCAGGTGGTCGAGCCCCACCCGGCGCTCGTCGAAGGCCGAGCCGTCGGTGGCGTCGTGCTGTTCGAGGCCGATGGTGGTCATCGAGTTGGGCTCGACGATGTAGCGCACGTCGTAGCGGTGGTCGTCGGTGCGCCCTACACCTGCACGAATCGCCGGACATCGGCTAGCGTCTGCGGTCACCTCGTTCCAAGGAGTCCCCATGCGCAAGATCGTTCCTCTTCTGGTCGCAGCCCTGGCCGCTGCCGGCCTCGTGACCGTCACCGGCATCTCGCCGGTCAGTGCCGGCGCCGGCGGAGAAACCACCGATGTCTACGCCGTGCACGGCCTCAACCTCGGCGGGCAGACCGCGCAGACTGACGGCGGCTCCAACGTGACGGTGTGCGCCGGCGACGCCAATCCCGCACTGATCGCCGACTTCGCGTTCGGCGACATCGTCGGCCCGGTCCCCGTGCCCACCGGCAGCAGCCTTCCCCTGAAGGTCTACCTGGGTGCCGATGAGGACTGTGAGACCCCGAGTGGGGCGCCGGTCATCGACCAGACGATCGCCAGCGTGCCCGCAGGTACCGTCGCTGCTATCGCCACCCAGCGCCCCGATTCACAGGCCCCTGAGATCCTCCCGGTCGCCCTCGACGCCGAGTGCGCGGTCGCCGACAGCGGTCGACTCACGGGTGTCCACGCCGCCAACGCGCCGTCGGTCGACGTGCTCGTCAACACCGCACCCGCCGGCAGCCTGGTGTTCGGCGAGGACCTGGCCGCCGACCTTCCGGCCGCCACCTACAGCGTGCAGGTCGACCTCGGCGGCAACCCGATCGTCGGCCCGGCCGACATCCCGGTGACGGTGGGCAACAACACGATCGTCTACGTCGTCGGCAACCTGCCTGGCGACGGCGGGAGCACGCCGGTTGTGCCCCTGGTCCAGAACCTCGCCATCGACACCTGTGAGCCAGCCGTCTCACCGACCACCGTGACGCCGCAGACCCCAGCTGCAGCTCCCGTCGCAGCTCAGCCGACCTTCACCGGCTGAATCCAGCGCACGAACTCGCACGGAGGCTGGCCGCCGCCCTCGGCGGCGGCCAGCACGATCACGCCGCTCGCGGCGTGATCGTGCCGGTGACCTGTGTCGTCGTGCCCGGGTTCGTGTAGGCCGGGCTCGCTGGTGGAACGACCGCGAAGCTCTGGATGAGCGTTGCATCGAAGGTGAGTCCGGTTTCGGTGGCCGTCACCGCGCTGGTCGCCGCGGGGTCGAGCGTCGAGTCGGCGGTGACACGCGCCAGACCCTCGTCGGTTTCAGCTGATCGTGAGGCGCCCGCTCCTCGTCGGCTTCAGCTGATCGTGAAGCGCTCGCTCCTCGTCGGTCCACTGCTCGGGCTCCTTGGCCGTGGCGAGGGCGGTGCCGGCTACGAGGCGGTGTCGCCGGCCGGATCGTCGGTGCCTGCGCCGTCGTCATCGTCGAGGAACTGCGCAGGGTCGAGCTCGTCGAGGAAGCTCCGGAACTCCTCGACCGTCTCGTCGATCTCGTCTTCGTCGAAGATCGTCTCGGTCTCCTCGACCACGTCTTCGGGCAGGCTCCCGGCCTCTTCGAGGACAGCATCGTCGACGAACACCGGAGCACCGATCCGCACGGCAAGGGCGATGGCGTCGGAGGGCCGGGTGTCGACGGTGTGCTCACCCGACGGACCATGGATGGCGAGCCGGGCGAGAAACGATCCGTCGCGGAGTTCGGTCACCTCGGCGGCGTCGACCTGACCTTCGAGCGACTGCACCAACGAGGCCATCAGATCATGGGTCATGGGGCGAGTCGGTTCCTCGCCCGTCAGTGCCAGTCCGATGGCGGTCGCCTCGAGGCCACCCACGAAGATCGGCAGCATGCGATGCGGCTCGTCGTGCTCCCGCAGCATCACGACGGGGGTACCCGAGGTGGGTTCGATGCCCAGTCCGACCAAGTCCATCAGTCTCATGACCGGCAGGCTATCGGGCCGCACAGAAAACTTGACTACAACGGCATCAGGTTTCCGGACCGTTCGGAAAGCCTCAAGGTTGCGCCGGAACCGGGCTGTCGCGGTGGGCGAAGAACGCCTCGGCGGTGACCGGGCGGGCCAGATCAGCCAGGTCGGCGGCGAGATCGATCAGCAGGTCGTCGATGCTGATGACGCCGACGAAGCTGCCGTTGTCGGTGACGGCCAGGCGCCTCACCGCGTTCGTTCGGAAGATCCCGAACGCGTCGTGCAGATCGGCCGATGCGTCGATGGTGACGACCGGGCTGGTCATCACTCCGTCGATGCGAGCGTCGAGGGCGAGTCGCTTCACGATGGCTCGCCGAACGAGGTCACGGTCGGTCACCATGCCGACCAGTTCGTCGCCGTCGAGGACGGCGAGGGCGCCGACTCCGGCCTGCTCCATGATCTGGGCGGCGTCGTGAATCGTCCGGTCGGCTTCGATGCCGATGCCCGACCGTCGGATGGCGTCGATGGTTCTCATGGGTGGTGCTCCTCAGTCGTCGGTTTCGTACTCGGCCACGTAGGCGTCGGACCCCGGGAAGAGCAGTGACTCGTGGCCGTCGTCGCCCCATTTCACGACATACGGCGGCCCGCCGTCCTCGCCTCGCACCGCGAGCACGAGGCAGTCACGCTCAGGCTCACCGACCCGGTGGGCCTGGATCACGATGCGATCTCCGACCTTGGCTTTCATCTCGGTACCTCCATCGGGTGGGCGAGTGCACTCGATTCTGGGCATGCCGGCCGCGCAGGCGGAAGGGCCGAAGGTCACTGCGGAAACGGCCGCCTCGCCTTGCGAATGCGCGTCAGATGAACGGAGTGATCAGAACGGCCGCTCGCCGACGATGCTGACCCGACGTCCGCTCCGGACCGCGGGGAAGTAGTCCCACGCGGCATAGTGCTGGGTGCAGCGGTTGTCCCACATCGCCACCGCGCCGGGGGTCCAGGTGAACCGGCACTGGAACTCGGGGCGGTGCTCGATGTGATCGCACAGCAGGTTCAGGATCGCCCGACTCTCGTTGGGAGCCAGGCCCCTGATGCGGGTGGTGAACGCACGGTTCACGTAGACCGCCTTGCGGCCGGTGACCGGATGCGTACGGACCACCGGGTGCTCGGCCGACGGGAACTCGCCGTCGCGAGAGTCGGACGCCTTGCTCCCGTAGCGACCCTTGTAGACGTGGGCCGACTCGTGCACCGCCACCTTGTCGTCGAGGAATTCCTTCATCGCCGTCGACAGTGCGTCGTAGGCCGCTTCGGTGGAGATGAACAGCGTGTCGCCGCCGGTCTCGGGGATGACCGGAAGGTGCAGGATCGTCGCCGCCGGTGGCCGGTCGTCGCAGCTCACGTCGGTGTGCCAACCGTTGCCGGCCACCACCTTCGAGTTCTCGTCGGCGTGGATGCGCATCACGTTGGGGTGGCCCTCCACCGTGGGCGCCGCCGGGTGCACGTGGAGCTCGCCGATCCGCCGGCCGAGGGCTTCGTGGGCGTCGGGCGTCAGGTCCTGGTCGCGGAAGAACAGCACGGCGTGGTCGGCCCAGGCCTGCTCGATCTCGTGCCAGGTCGAGTCGTCGAGGTCTGCCAAGTCGACTCCGGTCACTTCGGCGCCAAGTGTCGGGTTGACCGGCCTGACCGTGATCTGCCGGGTCGGCCGTTCGGAGATGGTCATGGGTCCTCCCGTGAGCCCCAGCGTTGTGGGGTGTCGCGTGCGAGGTTAATCGGCCGTTCGTGCGGAGGAGTTCTCGGCACCTGACCTGCGGCTACTCGGGCGCGTCTACTCGGCGATCCCGGCGGTCAGCGTGGCGAAGGTCGTGTCGTCGCCGGGGATCGGCGTGGACACGACGATCTGCCCGACCTCGTTCTGGTCGACTCCCGACGTCAACGAGTAGATCACGCCACCCTCCGGCGCCACCGTGCGTTGGTAGTCATCGGATCCGGACGTGGTGAAGTCGTCGTAGAACGCGACCACCGAGTCGAAGTCATCGACCGCGAAGGTGATCTGGACGGCCGTCACGCCGCCGGTCTCGACCGGCTGCCCCACCTCGGCGCCGGGTGGGACGGGGATGGGGAAGTCGCCGAGATCGACCGGCGCGCCGACCGCCACCGACTCGTCGCCGTCACCGGTGCTGTCGATCGAGTCGGTCGTCTGGTCGATCTGGTCAGCGGTCGAGTCGGAGTCGTCGCCGCAGCCGGCGATGATCGCGGCGAACACCGCCAGCATGATCACCAACCGACGCAGGATCATGTCGGCGACGGTACAACAGCTCGGGGTTGGCGTGGCAGCATCGGGTCCGTGACGCTCGAACTCGGCAGTCCCGACGAGGTGATCGGCCGGATTCCGGCCGAGGCCGACGTCATCGTCCCGCTGGCCAACGGCGAGCCGGTGAGCCTGATCGATGCGCTCGATCGCAACGCCGATCAGCTCGACGCGGTCACCGTGCACCAGATGCACGCACTGCACGACCACCCCTACATCCACGGCGACCGCCGGCCGAACCTCACCCATCGCAGCTACTTCCTGTCGCACGTCACCCGGCCGGCGTTCAAGCCCGGCGGATGCGATCTCGTGCCGTGCCACTTCAGCGAGGTGCCCAAACTGCTGAACGAGTTCGCACCGAAGCCGATGGTGCTGGCCGCCGTCAGCCCGCCCGACCGGCACGGCTACTACTCGCTGGGCACCAATGCCGACTACGTCGCGGGCCTCATCGGGCTGGTGCCGTTCGTGCTCGAGGTCAACGAGCAGATGCCACGGACCCAGGGCCGCAACATCATCCATCGCAGCCAGGTCGACTCCTGGATCGGAGCCGATCGTCCGCTGGTGGAGGTCGAGCCGCGCACCCCGACCCGACTCGACGTGAGCATCGCCGAGCTGGTGGCCGAACGAATCCCCGACGGAGCGACCATCCAGGCCGGTATCGGGGCGATCCCCGACTCGGTCGTCAGCCTGTTGCGTGACCACAAGGATCTCGGTGTCCACACCGAGCTGCTCAGCGACGGCCTGGTCGACCTCGTCGACGCCGGCGTCGTGACCGGTGTCCACAAGGTCCGCCGCCCGACGAAGGTCGTGACCACCTTCGCCCTCGGGACCCGCAAGGTCTACGACTTCATGGACGGCAACCCGATCCTCGAGATGCTGCCGGTCGAGTGGGTCAACGACCCGCGCATCATCGCCCAGCAGAAGCTGATGATGTCGATCAACGCCACGACCGAGGTCGACCTGCTGGGGCAGTGCGCCTCCGAGACCATCAACGGTCGCTACTGGTCGGGGAGCGGGGGACAGTCCGACTTCGCCCGCGGTGCCATGTACAGCGAGGGTGGCAAGGGCTTCATCGTGCTGCCGTCGACGGCCAAGGGCGGCACGGTGAGCCGCATCGTGTCGACGTTGACCCCCGGGTCGGCGGTCACCACGGCCAAGAACACCACCGACCACGTCGTCACCGAACACGGCGTGGCCGAGCTCCAGGGTGCGTCGATCCGCGAGCGGGCCCGGTCCCTGATCGCCATCGCCGAGCCGGCCTTCCGCGAGCAACTCGAACGCGACGCCGAGGACCTCGGCTACCTCTGAGCGTCGACCAGAGGTGCCACGCGTCGGTCAGTCGTCGCGCCGCGCCGCCAGCAGCGCGGTGAGCTCGGCGGCGACTGCTTTCCAGTGCGCCCGCTGGACCTCCCGCTCGTCGGCGTCGGCGAGACGCTCCTGGTGGAAGCGCAGGCCGGTTCGAGCGCCTCGGTTCTCGAGGGCGATCTGGAGCGTCGAATCGTGGTCCCAGTTCTCCGGTTGCCAGGTGAGCCGGATGCGATCTCCAGGCCGGTAGCTTCTCACCTTCACCCGTCGTGCCCGACCGCGTCTCGTAGGTCTGGTGTGTCTCGCCGGTCAGCTCGACCCCGGAGCCCAGCCAGACCGCGAGGCCCTCCGGCGAGGTGACGAGATCCCACACGTCGCTCGCCGGCCGATCGACCGTGATCGACACGCCGATCTGCCACCCTGCGTCCTCGGTCTTGCCGACGGGCATGGTTCGAGTCTTCCTCGCAGGCCGCCGGCTTCCGAGCCGACCTACGGGATGAACAGGAAGGGCTGGTTCTTGGTCTCGCCGGAGTCGGTCTCGAGCTCGTGGTCGATGCTCCACCCGAACCCGCTCCAGTGGATCCAGTGGAGGTCGGAGCTGTCGTCCTGCACGACCAGCATGATCCCGTCGGATCCGCGGTCGCCGTAGAGCACCATCGAGTTCGAGACCGCCCCGAGGACGGGCACGTCGGGGTCGGCGGCCCAACCCGATCCTGCTGTCCACACCCGGGTGCCCGGGGTCGTGGTGCCGTCGCCGAAGGTGGCGAGCGCCTGGCCCGATGAACCCTCGAAGGCGACGGCGACGGCCAGCTCGGTCGTGCCCGTCGACGTTCCGGTTGCCAGCGTCTGGTCGATCCAGCCGACGTTGGTCCATGACGCCACCCAGACCTGGTTCCCGCTCGTGAGCACGCCGAGCGCGAGGTTGTTCGAGTTGGGGTCGGCCGCCAGCACGGTCCAGCGGGCATAGCCGGTGCCGAGACCGGTCAACGCGATCTCGCTGCTCCAGCTCCCGTCCCAGAGCTTCGAGTACACGGTGCCGGTGCCCTTGCCGTAAGTGACGACGGCTCGGCCGCTCTGCTGCTCGTAGGCAACGTTGATGTCGGTGCGGTCGTTGCCTGCGCCGGATGGATCGAGCGGCTCGGCCGAGCTCCACGACGAGCCGTTCCACACGTAGGCGAAGTCCTGGCTCGCGCTGTTCGACACCACCAGCACCATCTCGTCGGACGTGGGATCGGCGGCCAGGTGCATCTGACGAGGGGTGCCCGCGTACGGCTGCGGGATCGGCGTCGCGGCTTCGGTGAGGGTCGTCCCGTCCCACACCGCGTACCGCAGGTTCGATGTCTCGGCGTACACGAGCACGGCGTCGCCACTCAATGATTCGTAGGCGACGTCGAAGCCCCACCAGAACGTCTGGTCGGTCCCGCCGAGCGACGACCCGAGCGGGGCCCAGGTCGACCCGTCCCACCTCTCGGCCGCGATCTTGCCGCCGACGTCGACGCCCATGAGCAACGCCTCATCGCGGGTGGGCGCTCGCTCGCCCTGCATGATGCGGAAGTCGCCGGTGACGGCCGACGACTGCGTGCCGTCGAACCCGGCGCCGTTCCACCGGTTGAAGAAGCGGGTGTTCTTCCCGTTCTGGCGCCACACGGCCTGCGGTGCCGTCCAGTTGCTGGACGGCTCGTTGAGCCAGATCGTGTTCGCCGACCCGTTGTTGGCGTACGTGAGGTCGAGGTCGCCGTCGCCGTCGACGTCGCCCAGCGCCACGCCCTCGGTCGTCGCCGCATCGAGGGTCTGCCCCGAGCCGGCGAACGTCCCGGTGCCGTCGTTGAGCCAGACCTCGTTGGGGTCGGCGTCATAGGCCAGGACGAGATCGAGGTCGCCGTCGCCGTCGATGTCACCGATCGCCAGGTCGGTGGCCGTCGCCTGACCGACCTTCTGGTTCTCGGTGAAGGTGCCGGTGCCGTCGTTGAACCAGACCGAGGTCTGCTTGTTGTTGTTGCCGTAGACGAGGTCGAGGTCACCGTCGCCGTCCAGGTCGCCGAGCACGACGGCCAGGGTCTGCTCCTTCTCGATCAGACTGTCCGGAGTCGGTGAAGGTGCCGGTGCCGTCGTTGAACCACACGGTGTTGAGCTCGCCGTTGTTGGCGAAAGTGAGGTCGAGGTCGCCGTCGCCGTCGAGGTCGCCCACGGCGACACCGGCGCTCCTGGCAGTGCTCAGTGTCTGCCCGGTGTCGGTGAAGGTGCCGGCGCCGTTGTTGAGCCAGACGGTGTTGCCGTCGGCGTCGTTGGCGAAGACGACGTCGAGGTCGCCGTCGCCGTCGAAGTCGCCGAGGGCCATGGCTTCGGTTCGGTTGGGGTCGAGGGTCTGGCCGACTGTCGGTGTAGGTGCCGGTGCCGTTGTTGAGCCAGACGGTGTTGGGGTCGTTGTTGTTGGCGAAGACGACGTCGAGGTCGCCGTCGCCGTCGAGATCGCCGAGGGCCATGGCTTCGGTTCGGTTGGGGTCGAGGGTCTGGCCGGTGTCGGTGTAGGTGCCGGTGCCGTCGTTGAGCCAGACGGTGTTGGGCTCGTTGTTGTTGCCGTAGACGAGGTCGAGGTCGCCGTCGCCGTCGACGTCGCCGAACATGGCATCGAAGCTCGCCGCCACGCCCAGCGCTTGGCCCGAGTCGACCAAGTGCCCGTCGGTCGAGAACGTCGGTGACGGATCACAGGCATCACCGTCGCCGTCGCCGTCGGTGTCGAACTGGTCGATGTTGAACGTGGTCGGGCAGTTGTCCGAGACGGCGGGCACGGCGTCGAAGTCCTCGACGGGGACGATGTCGTTCAGCCACACCCGGTTCGGTCCGTCGAGGTTGGCGAAGGCGAGGTCGAGGTCGCCGTCGCCGTCGAGGTCGCCCAGCGCCAAGTGCTCGCTTGCCGCCGACCCCAGTGCCTGGCCCGAGGCTGCGAAGGTGCCGGTCCCGTCGTTGAGCCACACGCTGTTCGGGCCGGTGGTGTTGGCGTACACGATGTCGAGGTCGCCGTCGCCGTCGACGTCGCCCACCGCAGCGCTCTCGCTGATGCCGCTGCCGAGCGACTGGCCGGTGTCGCTGAACACCCCGGCTCCGTCGTTGATCCACACCGTGCTCCCGGTCCCTCGGTTCGCGAACGTGATGTCGAGGTCGCCGTCGCCGTCGAGGTCGCCGAGCGCGACACCCTCGCTGTCCATCGTTCCGAGGTTCTGTCCCGAGTCGACGTAGGTGCCGGTGCCGCTGTTCAGCCAGACCGTGTTGGCGGTGCTGTCGTTCGAGAACACCAGGTCGAGGTCGCCGTCGCCGTCGAGGTCACCGATCGCCAGTCCTTCGCTGTCGGCGCTCCCGAGGGCCTGGCCCGAGTCGGTGAAGACGCCCGAACCGTTGTTCAGCCAGACCTTGTTCGCCCCGGGTCCCGTGGCTGCCACGAGGTCGAGGTCACCATCGCCGTCGACATCGCCGACGACGAGTCCCTCGGTGTGCGTGCTTCCGAGGGCTTGCCCCGAGCCGGTGAAGGTTCCGGTGCCGTCGTTGAAGTGGATCCGATCCGCACCGGCGTTGCCCGCCACGATGTCGAGGTCGCCGTCGCCGTCGAGATCGCCGACGGTCGTGGCTTCGCTGTTGGAGCTCCCGAGGGCCTGGCCCGAGTCGACGTACAGGCCGCTTCCGTCGTTGAACCAGACGGTGTTCGGACTGCCGTTGTTGGCGTAGGTGAGGTCGAGGTCGCCGTCGCCGTCGAGGTCGCCGACCGCAACGCTCTCGCTCGGTGCGCTGTCGAGCGCTTGACCGCTCGGCACGAAGGTCCCCGGTGTGGGCAACGTGGGGGACGGGTCACACTCGTCGCCGAGGCCGTCGCCGTCGGTGTCGAACTGCAACGGGTTGTAGGTCGTCGGGCAGTTGTCGACGAACAGCAGGACGCCGTCGTAGTCCTCGGGCCCGTCGTTCAGCCAGATGGTGTTCGAGGCTCCGGCGCCGTTGGCGAACGAGACGTCGAGGTCGCCGTCACCGTCCACGTCGCCGAGGGCCACACCGGCGGCGTCGGTGACGCCGAGCAGCGGCGCGGCGTCGGTGAAGACCCCGTTTCCGTCGTTGAGCGCGGCACGGCTGGCGAGGCCGTAGTCGGCGAGCACCAGGTCGAGGTCGCCGTCGCCGTCCAGGTCGCCCAGGGCGACGTCGGCGTCGTAGTTCTGCCCCAGGGCCTGCCCGGAGTCGGTGAAGGTGCCGCTTCCGTCGTTCATCCACACCGTCTGGTGGCCCGAAGGGGCGCCGGTGTCGGCGAACACTGCGTCGAGGTCGCCGTCGGCGTCGAGATCGCCGAGTGCGACGGCCTGGGAGTTGCGGTTGCCGAGCGACTGGCCCGAGTCGGTGAACGTGCCGAAGCCGTCGTTGAGCCACACGGTGTCGCCCTGCGAGCTCGAGTTGGCGACGATCAGGTCGAGGTCCCGGTCGCCGTCCAGGTCGCCGACGGTCACGTCGCGGGAGTTCCCCGCTCCGAGGGCCTGGCCCGAGTCGCTGAACACGCCGGCCCCGTCGTTCAACCAGACGGTGGTGGCCTCGGCCGAGCCGTTGGCGAAGACGAGGTCGAGATCCGCATCGCCGTCGACGTCACCGAACGCCAGCCCCTGGGTGTTCTGGGTGCCCAGTGCCTGCACCGACGGGATGAACAGCCCGTTGCCGTCATTGAAGAAGATCGTGTTGGCCTGGCCCGATTCGTTGGCGAAGGCGGCGTCGAGGTCGCCGTCGCCGTCGACGTCGGCCAGGTCGACGTCGCGGCTTCGTGAGGCGCCGAGCAGCTGGCCGGAGTCGATGTAGACGCCGGATCCGTCGTTGAACCACACGGTGTTGGACTGGTTGCCCGAGTTGGCGTAGACGAGGTCGAGGTCGCCGTCGCCGTCGACGTCACCGAACGCGACGCCGATCGAATCCGATGCCCCGAGCCGCTGGCCGCTGTCGATGAACCGTGCGCCGGACGGGTCGGTCGGTGAGGCATCGCAGGCGTCGCCGATGCCGTCGCCGTCGGTGTCGAACTGGTCGACGTTGAAGGTGGTCGGGCAGTTGTCGCTGCCACTCGGCACCGCGTCGTAGTCCTCGTCGTTGGTGGTGGTGGCCGAGACCTCGTTGCTGTCGATGCTCTCCCAATTGGCGGCGTAGGCCCGGGCGACGTAGTACCAGGTGCCCGGACTCGGCGGCGCGTCGATGTACGAGGCCGTGGCTCGGGGGGTGATCTCTGCGACGAGCGTGTACGGACCGCCCGAGGTCGCCGACCGGTAGATGCGGTGGCCGGTGGCCCAGGTGTCGGGGGTCGGGACCCACTTCATGCCGACGTTGGTGCCGCTCGACTCGGCCTTGAGCGGATCGGGCGGATCGAGCAGGTCGCTTCCCAGCGCCGAGCCGTCGGTGTCGGTCGAGGCCGAGTAGGTGGCGGCCGAACTGGTGGCCACGTTGCCGGCGAGCAGCCCGAGAGCGATCGCCGCCACCGACAGCCGCCGCATTGCGGAGGTGCGTTGGGGTCGTCGCTCGGTCTCCTGTGGATGGAGCCACGGGTCGAAGCGCGGGAGCATCGCCCAGCGCGACATCCACAGGGCGAGGATCACCAACCCGCCGGCCGTGGCCAGCTTCGCCCACTGGCCGGTGTCGGCCCAGACCAGCGGCAACCCCATCGATGGCACGAGGATGCGGCCCACGCCGTTCACCGAGTCGGCCGGCACCGGCGTCGAGTCGTTGCGGACGTTGGCATCGCCGCGGGTGACATAGCTGCCGTCGTCGTCCTGGCGGACGATGCGGTGGGTCGTCAGCCGGTCGGAGCCGGGATCCTCGAACACGACGACGGACCCCGGCTCGACGTCCTCGCCATCGGTCGGGACTGCGAGGACGAGGTCGCCGGTGGCGATCAGCGGTTCCATCGAGCCGGACGTGATGGCGACCGACGACCACCCGGTGGCCAGCGGCACAGCCATCGCCCACAGGCTCAGCCAGGTCAGCGAAGCCACCATCGCGAGGCCGATGGCCCCGGCGACGAAGCGGATGTTGCTGCGTGCAGGCGCGGCCGAACCCCGGTGGGGGGTCCGGGGCCGCGCCGCGTGCTCAACTCTGGACTTCCCAGACCAGCGTGACGTTGTCCACCGTCTCGTCCTGCTGGTCGGTGGGCGTGTTCGGATCGAGCTGCACGCTGATCTGGTAGGTCTTCGACTGCGGCGTGCCCGAGGGGTCCCACGTCGCCGACACCCGAGGCGTAGTCGGTGGCCGCTCCGTCGAATGCCGACAGCGCTTGGTTGGTGACGATGGGGCCGTCCGAGACGAACCCGGTGCAGTCATCGACCGTGCCGCCGTTGCCCTCGTCGACCGTGAGGAGCAGGTGGTCGGCGAAGGTACCGGTGTCGGCGTAGCCGCCCGAGTAGAGCTTCACGCCCAACGGGTCGGGGATCGATCCCTGGTAGGTGACCACGATGCAGTCGGTGACCGTCTGGCCCGGCTTCATGTCGGCGACGGTGATCAGGGCCGCTCCCTGGTCGTTGTCGACCAGGTCGACGTTCCCCGACGAGAACGAGCTGCCGCTGGTGTCGGTCGACGCCGTGAAGGCCGCCGACGAGCGCGACACGAGCACCACGCTCACGATGGCGAGGGCGGCGAAGATCACCGCTCCCCGAACCACGGTGGCTCGACTTCGGCGGTCGATCGCTGCGGCTCGGCCCGCGACGTTGGATTCCGGCGACCGGTCTGTTGCACGCATTCTCTGTGTCTCCCTCGAGGCGATGTCCCAGGGCGCGTAGAGCCCTGACGTGTGCCCATCGGTCGGTTCTGCCGCCAGTTGAACCACCTGGGTCGTTCGACCCACCCGACCGGTTCGTCAAGGTGGCTTGACAACGCATCGTTCGGTGCTCATGGCGACCTCACCGTCTGCTCACATCCGGTCGTCATCATCGGCGCCATGACCCCGATCCGAACCGCGGCCGTTGCCCTTGCGCTCCTCGTCGTGCTCGCGTCGTGCTCGAGTGAGGAGGCGGGGGTTGCCGAGTCCTCCACCGACGCTCCGACGGCGTCCGCTGCCGGGACCGAACGAGCCGACGAGCCGGACTCGCCGGCTGCCACGACGGGTTCAGGCGGGCTGTTCTCCATCGAACCAGCGGACACTGCTGCCGATCTCACCGAGGGCTTCGGGCCGCATGTCCTGGGTGCACCTGACGATGACCCTCGGGGCGAGCTCCTGGTGTTCCTCCCAGGGACCGGCGGCGACCCGACCTACTACGAGACGTTCCTCGAGCACGCGCGCGGCCTCGGGTACCACGTGCTCGGCCTCGCCTATCCGAACGCTGAGGCGGTGAACTTCGACCTGTGTGTCGACACCGACGACCGGTCGTGTCCTGAGCGAGCGCGGCGCGAGATCATGTACGGCATCGACGCCGGCGACCTCGACGCCCCGCTCGACGTCACCCCCGGAGACTCGGCCGTCGCCCGGCTGATCGCAGCGCTCGAGCACGCTGCGACGCAAGCGCCCGACCAGGGATGGGACGCGTACCTCGATGACGCCGGCGAGCCCGAGTGGGCGTCGATCGCAACCGCCGGGCACTCCCAGGGCGGCGGTCACGCGGCCTATCTGGGCCTCGACCACGAACTCGCCCGCGTCCTGCTCTTCGACGCCACCGAGCCCGCACCATGGACCCAGCAGGACTTCGCGACGCCACCCGACCGGATGTGGGGCATCGCCCACGCCGACGAGCCGATCGTGGCAGGGATCAGCCGCTCGTGGGTGCTTCTCGATCTGCCGGGCGAACCGACGAACATCGACGGCGCCGATGCCGAGCCGACCGACTCGCACCGCATGATCGTGACGGGTCAGGACTGCACCGGCGACCCCGAGTCGTTCGGCTATTACCACGGCTGCCCCATCACCGACATCCACCTCCCGGACCCGGTTCCCGAGTCGCTCACCGACGCCTGGACCCGCATGCTCACCGGCTGACTTCGAGCGCACGCCGGCTCAACTTCGAGGCGAATCGTGTCGATGATGCGCGGGCCCGACCAGGACCCGAACGTGCGCGACCGACGATTCAGACGACGACTCGATGCTGCTGCAGCCGGAGATCCGTCGGCCTGTCGGTGGCTGTGGGATCGCTACGCGGGCCAGATCACCGGGTTCCTCGTCGCTCGGGGGACACCTGACCACGACGAGGTCGTCAACGACGTCTTCCTCGCTGCGTTCGGTGGGCTGGGGAGGTTCGAGGGTGGAGAGGCTGACTTCCGAGCCTGGATCCATCGGATCGCCCGGAACAAACGGGTCGATGCCATTCGTCGCACGGGCCGGCGCCCCGTCGTCTTCTCGGCCGACGAGGACGCAGCCGCTGCGCAGGCCAGGGACACCTCGGAAGACGGCAGTGCCGAATCAGAGGCCATCGCCGTCCTGGAGGACGCTGAACTCCGCGCCGTGCTCGACGCGCTCACCCCGGACCAACGCGATGTGATCGTCCTCCGCTTCATCGCCGATCTTTCGCTCGAACAGACCGCCGTCGTGCTCGACAAGCCGGTCGGCGCCGTGAAATCGCTCCAACATCGTGCCGTCGACCAGCTGCGCGGGAAATTCTCGGCACACCCGTATCCTCCGAGCCTCGCAGCGACGATGTCATGACCGAGATGCGCGACGAGACCTTCGACATCCCCGCCGAGCTGCGGTCCAGGTTCACCGGACTGCAGCAACGGTATGGGACGGTGACCCCGCCTCCGGTGGGGTCGACGTTGTCGGCGTTCGTTCCCGTGGGTCTCGCCAACGAGACTCGGAGGAGCAGACTCATGAAGGCAATCGGCGCATTCATCGGAACCACGGTCGGCAAGGTGGTCCTGGGCACGACCGTCGCGGTCGCGAGCGTCGGGACCGGGCAAGCCGCCGGCATCATCGACGTGCCGGGCTTGTCGGGAGACGGTCCGAGTCCGGTGGCGGTGGAACATTCGGACGAAACGGTCGGCGACGACTGCGTCGAACACGATGACGACGGCGACGACGCCGACCAGACGTCGGACCAGGCAGCCGGCGCCGTCGATCGTGATGAGGCGTGCGAGACCGACGACGTCATCGATGATGACGCCGATGACGAGGTCGACGACGCAGTCGAGCTCCAACTCGAGGACGAGCTCGAAGCGATCGACGTCGACGACATCGACGACGACATCGACGACGACGTCAGGCCCGAGCAACCGGTGAAGGTCGACCAGGTCAACGAGGTCGACACCGGGCATCACGATGGTGACTCCGACGACGATGCCGATCACCATGAAGACGAGTCGGACGACGACGGTGACGACGATTCCGATCATGACGAAGACGAGTCGGACGACGACGGTGACGACGATTCCGATCATGACGAGGACGACTCCGATGATGATCACGACGAAGACGAGTCCGATGGGTCGGATCACGAACGCGGCGACCGGCGAGATGACGACGAGGACTGAGCTCACCTCCGCCGGCTGACCGAGCCGGCCGGCAGTACGGTCGGTGTTGATGGAACCGCTCGAATGAGTGCATCAGGCGGGCCTCCCGGGAAGCTGATCGGGACGGGCCGGGCGGCCGACGTGTTCGACGTCGGTGACGGCCGCGTGCTTCGCCGCAACCGCGATGGCGCCTCCACCGAACTCGAGGCGGCCGTGATGCAGCACGTCCACGCGCACGGCTATCCGGTGCCCGAGGTCCACGACGTCGACGGTCCCGACCTGGTCATGGAGCGGATCGACGGTCCCACGATGCTCGGCGCCTTCGAGCGCCAACCGTGGCGGCTCCGGAGTTGGGCCATCACGCTCGCCGACCTGCACGCTCGGCTCGGTTCGCTGCCCGTGCCCGACTTCGAGTTGCCCCGGCGCATCGGTGAACCCGAGGTCCTGGTGCACGGCGATCTCCATCCCGACAACGTGATGCTCAGCGAGCGCGGCCCGGTCGTGATCGATTGGCCCAATGCCGGCCTGGGTTCCCGCGGATCCGACGTGGCCAACACGTGGATCCTGGTTGCGACGAGCGAGATCGATGCGCGAGGTGTCGCCGGACGTCTGCAGTCCGCCGGTCGTTCGATCTTCCTCAGATCGTTTCTCCGCGGCGTCGACCGCGATCGCGCCCGTGCACTGCTTCCGTCGGCGGCCGAGCACCGGCTGGGCGACCGAAACGTCCGTTCCGGCGAGGCCGATGCCATCGGCAGCCTGCTCGCCGCGCAAGGTCTCGGCCTGATTCCCTCAACTTCACGCTCCACCGTGCCGAAGGTGTTGCCATGACGGCGGGTGGAGTGACGCGCGACGCGCGGGAGACCGGCCGACAGACCTGAGCGCGTAGCTTCCTTCACTCCGAAGCTGCGTGTTCAGCAGGTGGCCCGCTCGGAAACGGGCGGGCCACCGCACTTTTCTCGTGGTCACACCCGGCCCGTACTCCCTGGCCGTGCGACCACCCCCGGCAAATGACACCGGTGAAACTTGTCATACCCCCTCTGCATCATGGTCCTTGCCGAACGACCAGCAGGGAGCCGGGGATGGAAGCGAATCGAAGCGAGCAGTTGAACGAGATCATGCGGCGCCTGGCCGCCGGCGACGATGCGGCCACGTGGACGCTCTGTGCCGAGTTCGGCGGGGTGATCGGCGCCACGATGCGTCGCCACCTGGCGTCGATGGGGATGTACGTCGTGGCCGACGACGACCTGCAGGATCTGGTCGCCGGCGCCTGCGCGATCGTGCGCGACGTTGCAGGGTCGTGGAGTCCCGAGGGCGGAGCCAGCCCGTGGCACTACGCCCGGGGCCGGTTGCGGACCCTGGCGAAGGAGCACATCGGCCAGCACGCCGAGTTGCTCGACGATCTCAAGGCGGCGATCCACGACGCGCGGATCGTGCTCGGCCGGCCCGAACCAAGGGCCGGTACCGAGCCTCCGGTCGACGTCGTGATGGCAGGTCTGGTCATGTCGTGTGAGCCCGCAGCACTGCTCGACCACGCCCTGCGAGTCGTCAACGCCAGCGAGCGCGATCGAGTCCTCCTGTTCGACCACGCATGGCAGGAGGCAGAGGGCGATCGATCGCCCGCCACCACGCTCGCGCCCGCCTATGGCATGTCGTGCGACTCGGTCCGCCAGGCCGTGTCGAGGCTCAAGCGGAAGCTGCGGGTCCTGGTCGAGGCCGACGAGGAGTTCGCGCCTCTCGCCGACCTTCCGCTCATCGCATGACCGACCGGTCGGCCCGTCGTATGGCCCGCGTTCGCCATCCGTCGGCCCTCGGTTGGCGACCCGACCTGGCTCGGTGCACCGAGCAGATGATGCAGGTCTTCGCTCGGGAGGGCATGAGGCTTCCTCAGGTGGCTGCGGCGGTGCAGTCCGTCCGCGGCGCGACCGGCGAGACCGTGGTCGAGCTCGCGACCCGGCTCGGGGTGTCGGCCGCCCTGATCGAGCAGCTCGAGTCCGGCGAGGCCGACGCGACACTCGTGCCCGGCGTGGTCGCCCACGAGGCTCCGTGGGTTGATTGGCCGTCGTTGCTCGACGGGCACCTGGCGGCTGATCGGCCGTCTTCGGGCCCGCGGCCGCCGCCGAGGTCTACCTTTCGGGCGAACACCGACTGAGCGAGGAGCGACGACATGCAGCTGTGTGCGGACCGGGTGGCGATCGTGACCGGAGCGGGGCGGGGAATCGGACGGGAGCATGCGCTGATGCTCGCCGAGCACGGTGCCAAGGTCGTGGTGAACGACGTGGGCGGCGCGCCCGACGGATCGGGGTCCGACCGCACGCCGGCCGAAGACGTGGTCGCCGAGATCGAGGGCATGGGCGGGTCGGCGGTCGCCAACGCCGACGACGTGAGTGACTGGGAGGGTGCGCAACGGTTGATCCGACAAGCGGTCGACACGTTCGGCGGACTCGACGTGCTCGTCAACAACGCCGGCATCCTGCGCGACCGGATGCTCGTCAACATGACCGAAGACGAGTGGGATGCCGTCGTGAAGGTCCACCTCAAGGGCACGTTCGCGCCTGCCCGCTGGGCCGCCTCGTACTGGCGCGAGCGGGCCAAGGCGGGCGAGACCAACGATGCCCGCATCATCAACACGACGTCGGTGTCGGGCATCTACGGCAACCCGGGCCAGACCAACTACGGCGCCGCCAAGATGGGCATCGCCGGATTCACGATCATCGCGGCCCAGGAGCTGTTCCGCTACGGCATCACCGTCAACGCCATCTCGCCCGGCGCGCTGACGCGACTCACCGAGCCCCTGCGGACCGAGGCCCCCACCGAGGAGCAGCGCGAGGCGTCCTCACCCCGCTGGATCGCCCCGATCTGTGTGTGGTTGGCCAGCCCCGAGTCGTCGGGGGTCACCGGCCGGGTGTTCCAGGTCGCCGGCCAGGAGCTGGCCATCGCCGAGAGCTGGCACCGGGGCCCGACCACCCGAAACGTCGACGATCCGGCCGAGCTGACCGACATCGTGGCCGGCCTCATGGCCGACGCCCGCCTGAACGCCGACATGCACGGCGATGACGTCGAGGGCCCGGGACGTCCGGCCAGGACCATATGACGAGCTGAGCCTCAGGCCACCATCTCGTCGAGGGCCGCCCGCTCGGCGCGGAGGAACTCGGCCGCTCGTCGCCCCCTCGCTGCGAAGGCATCGGGATCGAATGCCGCGGCGAACCGGTCGAGCCCGAGGTCGAACTCGATGGCGTCGGCGGTGTGCACGAGGATCGCTGTCGTGAGTGGCGTGCGCGAGACGCTCGATTGATCGAGCGCGGCCCGCGCGGCGGCGAGGTCGCGGGTGCCTGCGTGCAGGGCAGCGACGGCGGCGATGGCATCGAAGACCAGGAACGGGTTCATGTCGTCGAGCACGAGACTGATCAGCTCAGCTGTTTGGCGTCGGGCCTCCGTCGCGTGACCGGCCCGCTCGAGCGCATGGACGTGGACCGCCCGGATCGACGACTCCCATCGCGCGTTCTCGCCGAGCGGGAGGGCTGCGGTCGACGCGTCGAGCGCAGCCCCCACCTCGCCGTCGAACAACCAACCGAGCGCAAGGGCGGCCTCGGCCAGACCGACGAGCGGAACGAAGTTGCAGGCCCGTCCCCAATCTGCGGCCTGCATTGCTTCGGTGCGGGCGAGGGCACCTTCGGCGTCGAGCAGGTGCGAGAACGAGAGGAAGACGCCGCTGATCGCGCGGTCGAGCGTGTGGTGGGACTCGGTTGCGAGGTCGATCGTCGCTCGGAGCTTGGCCCGGACCGGCTCCTGGTCGCCGCCGAGGAGCCGTGCGGCGACCAACTCGCCCACCGCCTCGCCCGCGCGAACCACCCCCCACACCGGGGAGCGACGGTCGGGGTCGATGCCCTCGAGGTGCCTGATGAGCTGTTCCTGCCGTGTCGCGTCGATGTGATCGCCGACCTGCCCCTGGAACGCGAGGCGGATCAGGATCTCGCGCGTGGCCGGCACGGTTGCGTGCTCGAGTGCCGTCAACACCTCGCCGTCGAACCAGCGACGAGCTCGTACGTCGACGACCAGTGGCCACAGCCCGGTGACGAGTGCCGCACGGTCGTCGTGGCGCGACCGCCGCCCGGCCGCCTCGAGTGCCGCTTGGAGATTGGCCGACTGCTCGTTGAGCTCGCGCGTCCGCTGTGGGTCGAAGACCAGCCGTGCAGCGGAGTCGACGGGCGGGGCGAAGTGGAGGGCCCAGTCGACGAGAGCATCGTCGGCTGCAGCGGCAGTCGCCGAGTCGTCGGCGAGAACGGAGGCGCAGAACTGGCGCACCGATTCGAGCATCCTGAACGTTCCGCTCCGGTCCATCGACACCAATGACTTGGCGATGAGTTCGTCGAGCAGGTGCGGGTCGAGATCGGGTGTGAGCAGCGCAGCCGTCGTCCGATTCCATGGCGCGTGCAACGTCGAGAGGCGGAGCAACAGCGTGCGCTCGTCGGCGTCGAGCAGGTCGTAGCTCCACGCGATCAGCGAGCGGAGGGTCGCATGTCGGCCTGACCGTTCTGCGGCTCCCTGCTCGCGGCTGCGGCGGCGGCCCTGAAGCGCATCGACATCGGCTTCCAAAGCAGCGGCCAGGTCGGCGCCGGACATCTGACGCAGCCGCGCGACTGCCAGCTCGATGCCGAGCGGGAGACCGTCGACGGCTGCGACCAGCCGGGGGACGACGTCGGGATCGAGGTCCGGTACGCCGGTCGACTCGGCCCGCTCGTTCATCAGTCGGACGGCCTCGGGCTGGGACAGCACGCCGAGTTGATGCACCGATTCGCCGGCGAGTTCGAGCGGCTCACGACTCGTGGCCAGGACCGAGACCGAGGGGCACTCGTCGCGTAGGGCGGCAACCGTCCGGGCTGCGTCGTCGATGACGTGTTCGCAGTTGTCCATCACGATGAGAACGGGTCGGTCGCCGAGATGCTTCGCGATGGCGGGAAACGGCGAAGTCTCTCCGGCCAGCTTGCCGGGCGGGAGTCCGATGGCGTCGCCGAGCGAGGCCAGGAGGTCGTCGTCGGCGGTCAGGTCGACGAAGTGCGCCGATCGTCCGGGCTCTGCCGCCCACTGATGGCCCACCTCGATGGCGAGCCTGGTCTTCCCGGTGCCGCCGAAGCCGACCAGCGTGACCACCCGGTACGAGCCGAGCCGTGCCATGACCGCAACGATGTCGTCCTCGCGTCCGACCAGGATCGTCTGGAATTGCGGCAGGCCCCGGCCGGCCGCCACGGTGAGCGCAGGCCCGCGGGCCGATCGGACGGGAAGGCCGAACAGCGAGATCGGCTCGGGGATGTCTCGGACGCCGAACGAGCCGAGTGGCTCGAGCAGGCGGGCGGCCAGATCGCCACACGCGTGCTGTGCGCTGCGCCGGTGGCGACCACGTGGGTCGGCTCGATCAGGTCGGTGAGGCGGGCGAGGTGATTGACCGTTGGCCCGAACCAGTCGCCATGTCGCGGCTCGGCCGGACCCCAGTGGATCCCGACCCGGCTACGGATCTCGATCGGCTCGGGCCACGCTTCGTTGGCCAGTTCGCTCTGATAGGCGTCCATCGCCGCGAGCGCGCCCTCGACGTCACCGAACCGGGCGAGAAAGCCGTCACCGGTGTGCTTGAAGATCTCGCCGTGGCGGCTGCTCGTGACCTCGGCGGCGATCTGGTCGTGACGCTCGAGGGCGGCCGACATCTGTGTGCTCTCGCGGTTCCACAGCCGCGACGAACCCGCGATGTCGGCCATGACGAAGGCTCCGTCCTCTGCGGCGATCACCGGCCGAAACTAACCCGGGCGCATGCCGTTGCTCACCATCGCCCGACGGCTCGAAGTGATCCGGGAGCGGGCAGTTCCGGGGACGCCTCAGCCGTCGTCTGGCGTGCCCTCGTTGACCGAGGCCTGGCGCTCCTCGACGAGATACGTGCGTGACTCGGCGCGGGTGGCGGTGCCGATGCCGCTGGTGAAGCTCTCGCCCGTCGGCAGATAGGTCACGGTCGAGGTCCCGGCCCACACGACCTCGGCGCGCAACTCGACCTCACCGGCGAACCTGAACAGCCCCTCGGCCGCCGGATCGGCCTCGGTGCTCGCCAGATCGGCTCCGGTCGCGGTACCGACGTGCTCGCCGTCGGCGTACCAGCTGATCGACTCGATCTGGCCCTGTGCGGTCACCGACCACTCGCCGAGGGTGATGGGGGGCACGGTGACGACCGTCGGCCCCTCGTACCAGAACCAGTTGGGCACGCCGACCAGACCCTTGACCCTGGGCGAGGTGAGCACGCTCGGGGTGGGAAGGGGCGTGCGGGCCCAGACCTCGAGCGGCGACGGTGGCGGCGTGGGGACGAAGTCGTTGGGGTCGCACTGGTTCTGGAGGTGCACCGGACCTGCGTCGCCGTCGGGCGTGTAGAGCTGCCACACCACCAGCTGGCCGGCGGCGGTGTCCCGGGGCCGGACGTCGGTCACCAGCTCGGGCCAGATGTACGGGATGATGTACTGCTGCATGTGGCCGTCGGGCCAGCAGCCGCCGACCTGGAACGGGACCCACGTCCCGATCGGTCCCGCGGTGACCGTGATCGGGTTGCCCTCCGAGTCGGTCGACAGATGATCAACGATCCGAGTCCTGATCTCATCCGAATCGATAGCGCTCTCGGTCTCGCGTAGTCATCCCTTCGATCTGCAGCGGCTGGTGCTGTGAGCGATAGCCATACGAAGGCCGGGACCAAGCGACCGGACTCGGTTGTCTCAACCCTTCGTCGACCTCTCCGAGTCCCGTGAAGCGGCAAGTCGCCAGCGGCCAGTCCGTCCGGCGGAGCTCGTAGATGGCCGATCGGTCGGGACCCGGCGTCACCTGCTCGAACACCTCACCCGCCTCGTTGGTGACCGTGTATCCGAGGTTCGGCGTCTGACGACGAACAGGAGCACGATGTCATCATCCGGCGGTCGGAGATCGCTGACCTCGGTCGGGATCTCGACGCCGGGAGCCGAGGGAATCGTCAGGTCCTCGTCCTCGGTCGCGAGCACGTCGACGCGGTCTCCTCACGATGGCGTTCCCGGCTCGACACGACGTCGGCTCACCCGCTCAGGGTCCGGGTTCGCGAGACAGCCAGCGCTGTAGCCGATGAGGCTGGTGAGGATGGCTTCGAAGTCCTCGCCGGTGTTGTTCAGCTCGGGGGGTTCGTCGTTGAAGATGAACAGGGTGCTCGAGGTGCTCGACGTCGAACTCGACGAGCTCGAAGCCGTTGCACCGTCACTCGTGGTGGTCGATTCGGCCGTCTCGCCGCCGCCACCGCACGCTGTGCACACGAGTGTGACGACCAGCGCCAGCGTGAGGTGACGTTTCATTGCATTTGAACCTATCCGGCAGCAAGGGTCCCAACAAGGGCTCCCCGCCGAGGCGGCCAGTGGCCGCGAATCGGGCACGTGGGTGTCGGATTCCGCTGGTCTGAGACGATGGAAGGGTGGTGGAGGCAGAACGACGCAGCGGACGGGGTGACCAGCGGGTCGAGCTGTGCGCGCTCTACGAGTCGGCACTCCCCGAGGTGTACGGCTACCTGGTCCACCGGTGTGGGTCGGCCGCTGTCGCCGAAGACCTCACGTCCGAGACCTTCATGGCTGCGGTCGATGCCGTGAAGCGGGACAAGGTGCCCGACCTCACGGTCGCCTGGCTGGTGGCCGTCGCCCGCAACAAGCTCGTCGACCACTGGCGGCGCACCGGCCGGGAAGCGTCCAAGCTCGCGCTGGTCGAAGACGACGACCGGATCGACGACTGGGACGTTCAGCTCGACATCATCCGCGCCCATGAAGTGTTGGCGAGCTTGGGCCCGCATCACCGGAGTGCGCTCACGCTTCGCTACCTCGACGGCCTGCCCGTGCGACAGGTCGCCGAGCTCCTCGACCGCACCGAGCACGCCACCGAGGCGCTCCTGGTGCGGGCCCGGGTGGCGTTCCGACGCGCCTACGGCGAGGAGGAGATCCATGTCTGATCCGCTCACCCAGCTCCGCAGTTCGGGCGACTCGCAGGCGCCGCGTTCGGCCTTCGCCCGGTCGCTGCGCCGCGAGATCGTCGACGCGCTCGATCTCGACCCGACTCAGCTCACCGTGCAGCTTCCCGAGAGGACCCCCATGACCACCCCGACCACCCCGACCACCCCGGCCACCGCGGCCACCGCGACCTCCGGGGTCACCGCCATCAGTCCCTATCTGACGGTGCACGACGCCGCCGCCGCCATCGACTTCTACGCCCGGGCCTTCGGCGCGGTCGAGGAGTTCCGGGTCGAGGGCGACGGACGCATCGGTCACGCCGAGCTCACCATCGGCGATGTCCGTGTTCAGCTGTCGGACGAGTTTCCCGACATGGGCGTCACGTCACCACGCACGCTCGGTGGCGCAGGGCTGGGGCTCAGCCTCACCGTCGACGACTGCGACGCCTTCCACGACCGTGCCGTTGCCGCCGGCGCCGAGAGCCAGCGTCCGCCGGAAGACCAGGACCACGGCAACCGGATGGCGGTGATCGCCGACCCGTTCGGTCACCGCTGGTTCCTGCTCCAGCCCACCGAGGTCTTCGATCTCGACACGTACGCCGAGCGGTCCTCGGGCGGCGACTTCGAAGTGGTCGCCGGACCCGGTGGGTCACAGAGATCTCCCATCGGTGCCTACGTCGACGGCATCTGGCCGGCCCTGATGTACGAGGACGCGCCGGCGGCCATCGACTTCGTGACCGGCGTGCTGGGATTCGAGACCCAGATCGTGGTGCCCGGCGACCATCCGTCCGAGATCGTCCACAGCCAGTTCAAGTGGCCGGGTGGTGGCGTCGTGCAGATCGGGTCGGCCGATCGCGAGGGCAACATCTACTCACGGCTCACGGGACCGATCTCGCTCTACATCGTCACCGAGGACCCCGAATCGGTGCTGGCCCGGTGCGAGGCTGCCGGGGCCGACATCGCCGACCCGATGGTCGAGGTCGACTACGGCGAGTCGGGCGACCGCAACTTCACGGTGCGCGACCCCGAGGGCAACCTCTGGTGCTTCGGCACCTACGCCGGCGAGGGCTGAGCCGGACGAGTGCGGCGAGTCGCCGACCGCTGACTACGGTCCGGCCGGTGTGCGAGGACTGTGAGCGGACGTCCGGGCAGACTCGCCGTTCGGTCCTGATCGGGGGCCTCGCCGCCGGGGCGGGCCTCGTCGCCTCCCGATGGCCCCGGTCCTCGCCCTCTCGGGTCCCCGTGTCCGCGGTGTCCGCGGCGGCGGCTTCGGCCCCGGCGTTCGTCTATCCCGGTCTGTCCATCCATCCTCGGAGCGATTGGGCGGCCACCCGGCCACCGGCGGGTCCGCTTCGACCCGAGCCCGACGTGCGATTCCTGCTGGTGCACCACACGGCCACCGGCAACACTTACGGCGATGCGCGCGCCGCCATCGGGAGCATCTACGACTTCCACACCGGCGCCGACCGGCAGTGGCCCGACATCGCCTACAACTTCATGGTCGATCGTTTCGGCGAGGTCTGGGAGTGTCGGGACGGCTCGCTGCTCGGCGCGGTCGAGGGCGACGCCACCGGAGGGAACCAGGGGTCTGCCCAGCTCGTCGCGTTCCTCGGAACCCACGGCACCTCCCTGCCCACCGCGCCGGCGCAGGAGTCGATGGTTCGACTCCTGGCCTGGCTGGCCGATCGTGAGGGCATCGTCACGTCGCCCGGTTCGACGGCGTCATTCGTCTCCCGAGGCTCGAACCGCCACCCCGCCGGTTCGACCGTGGTCGCCCGCACGATCTCGGGGCACCGCGACATGTCGCAGACCTCCTGCCCCGGCGATGCGGCGTACCAAAAGGTGCTCACCGACTGGCCGGCCCGGGCCACGGCCTACCGCTCGCTGGTCGGCGGTGGCGGGAGTGCATCGATGACCGTCGACCGGGTGTCGGGCGGCTACCGCATTCGCGGCTCGGTGGTGGCCGCCCTTTCGGCTGAGGCCACGGTGTCGATCTTCATCGACCGCACCCCGGTGTCCTCGGTCGCCCCGACGGCCCAGGGCCGCTTCGACGTCACCGTGCCGTGGCCGCCAGGGCCGGCCGAGGTGTGCGTCTACCGCAGCGACGGCGTCGGCCGCCCGTTTCGCGTGGGGTGCCGGCGAGTCTCCCGCTAGGGCGTCGGGGCGACACCCCGGAGGCGCGGCCGAGCGGTCTGGCCCGGACGACCGTCGTTCGACCCCGTGCGCGGAGCCACCATCAGACCAAGGGGATCCGAGGGTTCGGCCGGCGAGCGACCGTTCTGGCAGTGCCTACAGGCCGGGCTTGACGACGCTGCCCTTGGAGATCCACTCGTCGTTGATCGCACCCTGGATCTTGATGTACCAGATGAGGTTGCCGATGAGCGGGAGGAGGAACCACAGGCCCCACAGAGTCGTGATGGGCGGCTCCTTGCCCTCGCTCCGGTACATCTGCTCGACCTCGCCGGCCATCAGGAACATGGTGATGGGCGCAAGCAGCAGCGTGATGATGAGGTAGAGCGTGCCGCCGAGACCGTCGCCGCGGTACTTCTTGAGCTCTTCGCCGTTCTGGTAGGACCACACGATCGTCCAGATGCCGAAGGTGATGATCGTCAACAGGATCACGAGGCCGACCGATCGCGGCTTGCCGATCTGCCCGAATCCCGCGGGCTGAGCCATCGGTTGTGGCTGGGGTTGGGGTTGCGGCTGGGGTTGGGGTTGCGGCTGGGGTTGGGGCTGCGGCGGCTGCTGGGGTTGAGCGTCGGGCGGTGGCGGCACGTCAGTCATGGCCGCACCGTACCCCGGTGATCGCGACCGAGTCGGCGGGAGTGCACGGGCAGGCCGTCAGAGCCGTTCGATGATGGTGACGTTGGCCTGACCGCCGCCCTCGCACATCGTCTGGAGGCCGTAGCGGCCTCCGGTTCGCTCGAGCTCGTGGAGCAGCGTGGTCATGAGGCGAGCTCCGGTGGCACCGAGTGGGTGCCCGAGGGCGATGGCACCGCCGTTGACGTTGACCTTGGCCAGGTCGGCGCCGCTCTCGATCTGCCATGCGAGCACGACCGAGGCGAAGGCCTCGTTGATCTCGACGAGATCGATGTCGTCGAGGGTCATGCCGGCCTTGTCGAGCGCGTACTCGGTGGCCGGGATGGGCGCGGTGAGCATCCAGACCGGGTCGGCGCCGCGGACCGAGAGGTGATGGATGCGCGCCCGGGGAGTGAGGCCGTGTTCGGCGACCGCGGCCTCCGACGCGATGAGCATGGCCGCTGATGCGTCGGAGATCTGCGAGGCACAGGCGGCGGTGACCCGACCGTTCTCGGTGAGCGTCGGGAGCGAGCGGATCTTCTCCCAGTTCGGCTCTCGCGGCCCTTCGTCGTGGTCGAGCCCGGCGAGCGGGGCGATCTCGGCCTCGAACCGTCCCTCGGCGCGCGCCCGGATGGCTCGCTCGTGAGACTGGACGGCGAACGCTTCCATGTCGTCGCGGGTGATGTCCCACTTCTCGGCGATCATCTCGGCGCTGCGGAACTGGCTCACTTCTTGCGTGCCGTAGCGCTCGACCCAGCCGGCGCTGCCGCTGAACGGGTCGTCGAACCCGAGCTCCTGGCCGGCGATCATCGCCTGGCTGATCGGGATCTGGCTCATGTTCTGCACCCCGCCCGCGACGACCAGGTCGGTGGTGCCACTCATGACGGCCTGAGCGGCGAAGTGGACCGCCTGCTGGCTCGACCCGCACTGGCGGTCGACGGTGGTGCCGGGCACGTGATCGGGAAGGCCGGCGGCCAGCCAGCAGGTCCGGGCGATGTCACCGGCCTGCGGGCCGATGGTGTCGACGCAACCGAACACGACGTCCTCGACGGCGCCGGGGTCGACGTCGGTGCGGTCGATCAGCGCGCTCGATGGAGTGGGCACCCAGATCGGCGGGGTGGACCTGGGAGAGGCCACCGCCACGGCGACCGACGGGCGATCGCACCGCATCGACGATGAAGGCTTCGGGCATGGTTCAGACTCCGATCGCGTCGGCGACGCGGTTGCGATGAGCGGAAGCGGTTCCCCAGGATCGGGACAGCGCCCAGGCTCGCTTCAGGTAGAGGTGCAGGTCGTATTCGACGGTGTAGCCGATGGCGCCGTGGGCCTGCAGCGCCACGCGGCCGACGGTCTCGGTTGCATCGGAGGCCATCGCCTTGGCCATCGAGATGTCCCGGTCGGCCATGGTGATCGCCGCCCGACGCACCGCAGGTCGGGCGAACGAGAGGTCTTTGAGCGCGTCGGCCAGTTGGTGCTTGACGGCCTGGAAGCTGCCGATGGGCACGCCGAACTGATGGCGCTCCTTGGCGTAATCGACGGTCATGGTCAGCATGCGCTCACCGAGCCCGATCAATGCAGCCGCCGCTCCGAGCGCGCCGCGGTGGTAGGCGGCTTCGACATCGGCGTCGACGGCGGTTCCGGCAGTCCAACGCGTGATGCGAGCGGCGCGACGCGACGCATCGACGGTCTCGACGGGTTCGAGCTCGACGGCACCGGGTTCGACCAGGTGGAGGCCGGCCTCGTCGTGGAGCAGGAACACATCGGCGTCGAGCGCGTGGGCGACGACGGGCCCGCCGAGATCGGTCGCCACCAGCTCCGACGTCACGTCGAGCGGCGCAGCCGCGAACGCCGTCTCGATGACCGGGAACGGCAGCGCAGCCCGTCCCGCCTCCTCGGCCAGCACGACGGCGAACAACGGCCCGCCGTCGACGAACACGCTCAACGCACCGAGCGAATCGAGCGTCTCCCACACGGCACGATCGAGGCGCTGGTCGGTCTGCCACGCGGCCCGCACGACCGCCGGCGAACACTCCTTGTCGAACACCGCACGAAGCGCATCCCGAAACGCCACCTGCTCCGCGTCCAGCGCGAACCTCACGCCCCACCTCCCGTTTCCACAGCCCCCACGTCGCGGAAGCCGTGACGCACGCGCACGAGAATCCCCGCGCCGAGATTCCCTTGCAGCACGGTTACGGAGAACGCGACGCCCCGGCTGTGGAAATCGGTCATCGGCGGGTTCCTCTGGGGAGGCCGAGCACTCGTTCGGCGGCGATGTTGCGTTGGATCTCGTTGGTGCCCGCGTAGATCGGGCCCGACAGCGCGAACTGCCAGCCCTTGCTCCACGGCCCTTCGAGTTCGGCCTCGGGGCCGAGCAGGTCGAGGGCGATCTCGTGCAGATCGACGTCGAGCTCGCTCCACCAGATCTTGTTGAGGCTCGACTCGGCGCCCGGATCGTCGCCGTCGGCCATCCGGCTCACGTTGTCGAGAGTGAACAGCTGGTAGGCCTCGGCCCGCATCCAGATGTCGGCGATCCGATCTCGGAGGATCGCGGTGACCGTGTGCTGCTTGGAGAGCGTGATGAGCCGGTCGACGGCCGCGAGGAACCGTCCGGGGGATCGCAGCGACAGCCCCCGCTCGGTCGAGGCCGTCGCCATGGCCACCCCCCAGCCCTCGTTGACGGCGCCCAGCACCGCATCGTCGGGCACGAAGGCGTCCTCGAGGAAGACCTCGGCGAAACCTTCGTCGCCGTCGAGTCGGCCGAACCCCCGAACCGTGACGCCGTCGGCGTCGAGCGGCACGAGGAAGTAGGTCAGGCCACGGTGACGTTCGCTGTCGGGATCGGTGCGGAACAGGCCGAACAGGTGCGTGCAGAACGCACCACGGGTGGTCCAGGTCTTCTGACCGTCGAGCACCCAACCACCGTCGACCTTGCGTGCCGCGGCTCGTGATGCCGGCCAGGTCGCTCCCGGCGTTGGGTTCCGACCAGCCCTGGCACCACAGGTCCTCGGCAGCGGCCATCCGGGGAAGGATGTGGTCGCGCTGGGCCTCGGTGCCGAACTCGAACACGGTCGGCGCGAGGAGGAAGATGCCGTTCTGGGTGACCCGCTGCGGTCCGCCGGCCCGGTAGTACTCCTCTTCGAAGATCAGCCACTCCCAGAGCGACGCATCACGCCCGCCGTAGGCCTCGGGCCACGAGACCACCGCCCACCGGTTGGCGAAGAGCAACTGCTCCCACTCGAGATGGGCGGCGAATCCCTCGGCCGTGTCGCCCGATCGGCAGTCCGATCGGCACGTTGGCCTCGAGCCAGGCGCGAGCCTCGGCTCGGAAGGCTTCTTCGTCGTCGCTCCAGGTCAGGTCCACGTCGCCAGCGATTCTGACGGACCGTCAGATTGGGCGCCAAGACGGCCGAGGCGAGCAACTTCCCGGTGAGGTGTGCGGTTCGCGGTCACTGGGCCGGGAAGTTGGGGGTCCACGCGTCGATCTGGTGAGTCCGCCGTCCTGCTGATTCGTCCTCAGAGGTGGCGGTCGAGGAAGTGGACGATCTCGTTGGCGACCTGGCGACCGAACGTGGGCTCGGCGTCGAAGGCGTGGGGCTGGTCGGCGACCATCTTGAGCTCGGTCGAGACACCATGGGCGATGAGCTCGTCGTACATGTTGAGCGACGCGCGGCGGCACGAGTTCGTCGCCGGTGCCGTGGACCAGGAACGTGGGTGGGAACTGGGCGTGGGCCCTCCGAAGCGGGCTGGCCGCTTCGCGAATCCCGTCGGTGCTTCCGTTCTCGAACAGCGCCTCGGCCGGTCGGGCGCCTTCGTCCCAGCCGCCGTCGCCGAAGAGGGTCGGCGCGTAGATGGCGATGCAGGCCTGCACGGCCGACGACACGTGCGGGTTGCCGCCATCGCCCTCGAGGTCGGGCACGTCGCCGGTCGCGGCGGCGAGCAGCGCCAGGTGGCCGCCGGCCGAGTTGCCGTGGACCGCGATGCGGTTCGGGTCGACGCCCAGATCGTCGGCGTTGGCCCGCATCCAGCGGATCGCGGCCTTCACGTCGTGCAGGTTCTCGGGGTAGGTCGCCTCGGGGATCAGCCGGTACTCCGACGCCATGCCCACGTAGCCGTGGCGGCCGACCAGCACGCCATACCCGCGCAACTGGGTGCGGTCGCCCGTGCGCCACGATCCGCCGTGCACGTAGACGATGCCGGGACGTCGCTCGTCGGAGGCCTCGACGGGACGGAAGATGTCGGCGCGCAGATCACGGACACCGGTCGTCCCGAACACCACGCCGTCCTCGATGTCCACCCGACCGGTCATGAGGCATCCTCGCGGATCTCAGCGGTTGCGTCGCCCAGGCGGGTCCGGAACTCCTCGCCGGTGTTCGCGTGTGGGAACGGCTCGGCGGGGACCGGCACGTCCAGTCGCCGACAGATCGGTTCCCATCCGTCGCCCGGCTGCCACTCGAGGAGCCGCTCGGGTGGCACCTCCTGGCGAACCCGGGCGTTGTGCTCGTCGTAGGCGCGAACGGCCGCCGACTCGTCGTCGAAGTCGGCGGTGAAGCGGGTGGCCGCCATGTCGAAGATCGTCCGTGTCCAGTCCGATTCTTCGGGACCGGGGCTCGATCGCATGGCGCGAAAGACCGTCGAGCTCGCCGATGCCCACCAGGTGCCCGAGGAGTCTCGCGTCGACAGCAGCACGATCGCATCGGGGTACGCCTCGATGAGTTCGGGCCAGAAGGCCGACGTGGGCCAGTCGACCGCGGCCCGGAAATCGCCGAACACCGCGCCCCAGTCGACCGCATCGCCGTCGGTCGCCGATTGCCAGATCGGCAGGTGTTCGGGATGACCGAACAGCTCGAACATGTGGTAGCAGGGCCCGCCGAGGAGCCTGGTCAGAGCCTCCTTGAGCGAGGTCGTCCCGGTTCTCGGAAGCCCGGCTCCCACCACCCGCAGTGTCATCGGGGCAGTGTCGCACAGGACCTCACGAGGCCGCCTCGGTGATGAACGCATGCACCTCTGCGTCGGAACGAAGCCGGACGACGGTCGCGTGCGCACCGTGTTCGGCGATGGCCTGTTCCATCCGCACCCGACCCTGGTTCGGGTACCTCCAGATCCACTGCAGGAACTCGAGACTGAGCCGTTCGGGGCAGCCCGGCGCCTGCGAACAGGTGCCCCAGTTGCGGATCTCCCGCGTCAGCGCCCGTCTCATGCACGTGAGGCGACCGAGGTCGAGGAACACGACCGTGTCGGCCCGCTGGAGACGGAGGTGGGCCGATCCGCCGTAGTTCCCCTCGAGGATCCATCGGTCGGCGGCGGCCAACTCGGTGACCCGCTGATGCCACTGCTCGGTGGGCGTCTTGACCCAGCCCGGGTTCCAGAACTGGCGGTCGAGATGGACGACCGGCAGCCCCGTGATCTCGCCGAGTCGTCGAGCCAGCGTCGTCTTCCCGGCGCCGCCACTGCCGACCATCATCACCCGCTCCACGCCGATCAGTCTGTCGAAACGTCGAGGAACCAGGGCGAATAGGGTCTCGCCTCGAGCCGCCACTGTCCGAGGAGATCGAAACTCATGGAAGCCAACTCGAGCACCAACACCCCGGCGCCGAGCGCACGTCGGTTCGATCCGGGGCAGGCACTCTCGGCGCTGCGGTCGGGCGTGGGAGTCCTCTCGTGGGCCAGTCCCGAACTGACCTCGCGCGTGTTCGCGCTCGGTTCGCTCGAGGGCGACCAACGCACCGCGGTCATCACCCGACTGTTCGGCATCCGTGAGCTGACGCTCGCCCAGGCCATTCGCCACCCGAACCCCGAGATCCGCAAGGCGGCACTGCAGGCCGGTGTCGCCATCGACTCGATCGACATCGTCGCGACGCTGATGGCGGTTCGCAAGGGCGCGCCCAAGGCGATCCTGCTGACGTTCGCAGCGGGTGCGGGCGTGTTCGTCGCCCTCGGCCTCGCCGCACTGAACGAGGAGTCCTAGTCCTCGCACCTGCCACCATGGGCTGATGCCGCGGTGGACGTGCCCGGAGTGTGACCGTCAGTTCGGTCGCAGGGGACAAGGTCACGAGTGCGCGCCGGCGATGACGATCGAGGAGTACTTCGACGCCGATGGACCCGAGTTCGAACTCGAGGTCTTCGAGGCCGTCAACGACCACCTCCAGTCGCTCGGCGACGTCCACGTCGAACCGGTGTCGATCGGGATCTTCTTCAAGACGACGCGCCGGATCGTCACCCTGCGCACGATGACGAAGTGGATCGCATGCGGCTTCCTGCTCCCGTCCAGGTCGACCAGCGCACGGATCGCCCGCAAGGTGGTCGAGGCCGGTGCCGGGCGCTGGTATCACGTGGTCAACCTCCGCTCGACCGCCGACGTCGACGACCAGATGAAGGCGTGGCTCACCGACGCCTACCTCCTCGACCCGGCCGAGGACTGACCGAAGCGGCGGAGGATTCCGACTTCAGTTCGTCGGGAGGGGGCCGGTGATCGAGGCCCGCTGCGAGAGCTCGATCCAGTTGCCGTCGGGGTCGCGGATGAAGCCGTAGCGCGCCACGTCGCCGTGGGTGAACGGCTCGTGGCCGTCGCAGGCACCGGCCTCCATGCACCTGCGGTACTCGCCGTCGGCGTCGAAGACCTGGAGCGTGCAGTAGCGATAGCCGGTGCCGCGGCGGGTGGCATCGCTCGGCGCATCGGCATCGTGGACGAGCCGGAGGACCGAGTCGCCGACCCTGAATGCATGCGTGCCCGATCGTGGTGCCGGTGGCAGGCCGACCACCTCACCCCAGAAGCGAGCGTGCTCGTCGACGCCGCGCACGCCGACCTCGACGCCGAGTTGGGTCATGCCCTCATGCCCCGGCGGGACGAGCACCACCGGGTTGCCGCCGGGGTCGTGCGTCTCGCGCACCTCGGTCCGGCCCGGCTGCGCAACGAACACTCGACGATACCCGCTCGGCGGCTCGGGCTCGACGGGGTTGCGCGAGTGGTTGATCTTGACGATCGAGCCGTGGAACGAGTGCCGATGCTGCTGCACGCCGCCGCCGACGCTGAGCGGCCCGTCGTAGGTCAGGCCCACCTCGTCCTGCCAGAACGCCAGCGTCTCGTCGCGATCCTCGGTCGTCAGCCCGATGTCGAGTTGGTGCTTGGCCAGTTCGATCAGTGCCGTCGTCGAGGCGTGCGCACGTGTGCAGGACACCGGCCGAGATGCTGGTGGCGTTGCCCATGCCCGACACCGGAACCGGGGTCGAGCTGTCGGTTGTCGTCCCGTTCCCCAGCTGTCCTTCACCGTTGCGGCCCCAGCACGAGGTGGTGCCGTCGACGAGCCGCGCACAGGAGTGCAGCACACCAGTGGTGACCTCCGTGGCGTTGTCGATGCCCGACACGTTCACCGGCGTACGACTGCTGATCACACTCCCGTCGCCGAGCTGGCCGAAGTCGTTGTTGCCCCAGCACGTGACCCTCCCGTCGTCGTGCACGGCGCAGGAATGCATGTTGCCTGAGTCGACCTCCGCGATCTCGTTCAACGGCTGGCAGGCCGACAGGGCGAGCATCAATCCCAGGGCCACCAATCCCCGAACCATCCACGTTCGCACCGGCGCCCCTCTCCGCGTCGTCGAGCCCACGATCGTAGCTCGGCGCGGCTACTCGGCTTCGGGGTCGTAGCGCATCGCGCCCACGATGTTGCCCTCGGTGTCCTCGACGAAGACCAGTTCGCCCACGCCGGTGATGACGGTGGGCTCCATGAGCACCTTGCCTCCGGCCGACGTAGCGGCCTTCATCACCGCCTGCACGTCGTCGACCGCGATGGTGCACTCGAAGCCGCGGGTCGGTCCGCCCTCGTCGAGCGCCCGCCGCGCCTGGAGCGCACCGATGGGTGCGCCCTCGTCGGCGCCGGTGTCGATCTGGAAGAAGTCGGGTGGTCCCCACGCGCTGAACGACCAGCCGAAGACCTTCTCGTAGAACGATCGGGCGCGGTCGACGTCGTCGGCGTGGATGGCGAAGTGGGCGAGCGGTGTGGCCATGTCCGGACGGTAGGCCTGCCGGGTCGCTGCGGTCTGTCGACAATCAGACAGAAAGTGTCGATAATGCGGCGATGGAGCTCATTCGCTCGTACTCGGTGACCCACCCCGCGGGAACGGTGCGCCTCCCGCAGACCCCCGACTGGGATCAGGTCATCTACGCCAGCCGAGGGACCGTGCGCCTGACGACCGAATCCTCGACCTGGGTGCTGCCGTCGCTTCGGGCTGCGTGGGTTCCGGCCGGCGTCGACCATCGCTGCCGGGTCACGGCCGGGACCCGCATGCGCACGCTCTACGTCCACCGGAGCGTCGGATCGTTGCCTGCCGAGACGACGGTGATCGACCTCACGCCGTTTGCTCGGGAGCTGGTGACGCACCTGGTTGCGACATCGCCCTGGGTCGCCGGCGATCCACTCACGTCGTCCTATCTCGACGTGCTGGGCTCGGTGCTACGGGCCGCGGACGTGGTGCCGCTCGCGCTGCCGTGGCCGTCGGAGGACACGGCGGCTCGGGCCGCCGGCCTGATGGAGGCCGACCCGGGTTCGCAGCAGTCCGTGGCCGACCTGGCGCGGGCGGTCGGGGTGAGTCGTCGAACGCTCGAACGCTCCTTCGTCGGCAGCGTGGGCATGACGGTCGGCCAGTGGCGCCAACAGCTGCGACTCGTCGTCGGTCTCGAACGCCTCGCTGATGGCCAACCGGTCGGACGGGTGGCGGCCGGCCTCGGCTACTCGACCCAGAGTGCGTTCGGCGCCATGTTCAAGGCCCACCTCGGCTGTTCGCCAGGCAGCTACTTCTCGGCGAAGGGTCGCTGACGGAAGGCAACTGACAGGCTGGCCGGCGTGGAAGAGATCGAACTCCAGGGCGGCGTGGCCAACGCCGGCGCGGTGACCCGTCAGGGCGAGGACGTGCTCCGGCCGTCGAATCAGCACTCGAACACCATCCATCGGTTCTTGCGGCATCTCGATGCAGCCGGCTTCGACGGAGCGTCGGTCCCGGTCGGTGTCGACGACGACGGGCGTGAGCGGCTGAGGTTCATCGACGGCGACGTGCCTCTCGTGCCGTATCCCGACTGGGCGCAGTCCGACGCAGCGCTCGTCTCGGTCGTCCGCCTCATGAAGCGATTCCGCCAGGCCTCGGCGTCGTTCCGGCCGACGCCTCAGGACAGCTGGAGCAACGAGATGGCCGACCCGCTCGGGGGTCCGATCGTGTGTCACAACGACGTCTGTCTCGAGAACGTCGTGTTCCGTGACGGCGAGGCCGTGGCGTTGTTGGACTTCGACTTCGCTGCTCCCGGTCGGCCGATGTACGACCTCGCCTGCTTCGCCCGAATGTGCGTGCCGATCGACGACGATTCGCGGGCCCGCTTCGGTTGGAAGGACGCCGATCTGCCGAACCGCCTTCGCCTCGTGGCGGATGCCTACGGTCTCGGTCCCGAGCAGCGCGTCGAAGTCGTGTCGATCCTCGCCGACCAGATGGCTCGCGGCGGCGAGTTCCTGCTCCGTCGGGTGCAGGCGGGCGATCCGAACTTCACCGAGATGTGGGAGTCGATGGGCGGCATGACGCGCTTCGACCGTCGCCGGGAATGGTGGAGCCACACCCACCGCGACTTCCTTGCCGCCATGGCCTGAACCCCGCCGGGCGAATCGCACCGAGTCCGTGCGCTCCTCAGCCGGGCGGGTCGAGGTCGATGCGCACCGTGGTGAGGTCGGTGCCGAACTTCCGGACGAGGCGGGCGTGGCTCGCCATCTCGAACGACTCGAGGCGAGCGAGCGGGTCGTCGCCGTCGACGACCCGGGCCCGCCCGTCGAGCCAGCGCAGACGATGACGCACCCGGACGTGGGGCTCGGCTTCGGCATTGGCGACCCATCCTGCGTGTCTGCCGTGCTCGGCGACGATCCAGAACGTGTCGCCTTCTCTCCGCGCTCCGACGACGTTGCGACGGCAGCGTCCGGTCTTGCGGCCGGTGGTCTCGACGAGCACGTGGCCGCGCTTGAGGCCGAGCCACGTCAGCATCTTCATCGGTGGGTTCACGACCCATCGCTGGAAGCGGATCACCCGTCGCCGGTGACGGGTCTGGTCCGCCTCGGTGTCGATGTGGGTCTCGGTCATCGGGTTCCTCCCAGGATCTGCTGGACACGGTCGAGTTCGTCCTCGAGCTCGGACTGGATCCAGGTCCGCAGCAGCGGCTCGTAGATCCATCGAAACGGTCGGCGAAACGACATCTCGTAGCCGTGGGTGACCTCGCAGCCGCCGTCGACCTCGGTGCAGGCGAATCGGCCGGTGAACGAGAACACCAGTCGTGCGGGCTGTCGTGGCGCCCCGGTGAAGGTGAGATCGGTCCACTCGGTGAGGCGGACGATGTTGCGGTCCGGGGCAGGCGGCGTGCCGCGGAGTCGACCCCAGTAGGCGGCGGTGCCGACCCCGTCGTCGTCGAGCACGACCGGTTGGGTCACCTTGCCGATCTTGGTGTCGGCCTGGCGATAGCGCTCGAGGTCGAGCACGAACTCGAGGACCTCGCGCGGCGTGGCCTCGACGACTCGTGTCGCTTCGGCGGTGAGGGTCATCTGCGTCGTCCGTCCAGGTGGGGATCATCACTACGGTCGTAGTGATGCCAGTATCACTACACTTGTAGTGATGGTCAAGTCCGGCTCTGCCGACACCAAGGATCGACTGATCGATGCCACCCTCGATCTGGTCGCGGCCCACGGCTTCGACGGCGTCAGCGTCGGCGACATCGAAGCCGGCGCGGGTCTCGCTCCTCGCAGCGGCGCGCTCTACAAGTACTTCGATTCGAAGCTCGCCGTGCTCGAGGCCGGTCTCGAACGCCACCTCGCCGCAGTCTCGGGTATGGGAGACGACCTGGCCGCGACACCGCTGGAAGACGCCGCGGGCGAGGTCGAGGCGGTGGCCCGGGTGCTGCTGGCCGAGCTCGACCGCGAGCGCACGATCACCCATGTCATCGAGCGCGAAGGTGACCGATTGCCCGAGCTGCGCGACCGGATGCGAGACGGGATCTCCGACCGCGGCTACCGGATCGCGTCCTCGTTCGTCGAGCGATGGGCCGACGCCGAGGGCGCCGCGGACATCGACCACGACGCACTGGCCGTGCTCCTCATCGGCGCGCTCATCAACCTCCGTCGATCGACCTGGACCTTCGGCGCTGCGCCGCTCGGGATCGACGACGATCGGATCGTGGCGACGTTCGTCGAACTCAGCACGTCGCTGATCAACCAGTACGCCGCGGTGTGAGCATCTGACACACTGCGAACGAATTGACCATTCGGAGGAGATCAGTGAGCGACACGACGACCGGTGACGGCATGCACGGTGGATTCGGTGGGGTGAACCCGACCGAGGCCCAGATGGCTGCGGTCCTCGCCGGACCCGACGGTCCGGTGCAGATGATCAACTTGCTCAAGTTCAAGGAGCGGGCCGACTATCCCGCCGACTACGACGGCTCCGAGGACACCGACGTGAGCGGGGAGGAGGCCTACGGCCGCTACGGCGCGAACACCATGCCGCACGTCGGCCGGCGAGGCGGACGACTCGTCCTGCTCTCGGTGCCGAACGAGTCGGTCATCGGCGACCCCGGCGAGTGGGACCAGCTCGCCATCGTCGAGTACCCGAACCGGGCGTCGTTCATCGACATGGGCCAGGACCCCGACTACCTCGCCGGCACCGTCCATCGCACTGCCGGCCTCGAGCGAACCACGATCCTGGCCACCACCCCGATCATCGACGCCTCGAACCCCAGCTGAGGGTGCGGTTGTCAGCGGAGACGCTCGAGCGCTGCCTCGGCTTCGGCTTCGATGCGGTCGAGGAGCTCGGACACCTTGGGGAGCTCGTCGATGACGCCGGTGTTCTGGCCGGTCGGGAAGACACCCACCTCAGGGTGGCCGTCGACGAGGGTCGCCTTGATGAGCATCGGCGCGTTGGCCGCCATGGCGAGCTGACTCCAGGTGAGTCCCTGGTTCTTGCGCATGGCCAGTCCCTCGCTCACGAGATCGCGAAGCGAGGTGCCGGTGAGCTTGCGGAACTCGAGCGCCGACTTCAGGGCCCGGGGGAGCCGGGTGACGACCGACGCCTTCTCGAGATCGTCGACGACCTCGGTGCGGATGACCCGCTGTGGTGCGCCATCGAGCGCGACGGTGACGACCGTGTCGGTGACCGAGGCATCGAGGTAGTGCCTCTTGACGATGTCGGGGACCTTCGACTCCTGGGTCAACAGGAAGCGAGTGCCCATGGCGATGCCGTCGGCCCCGTAGGCGAGCGCGGCGACGAGGCCGCGTCCGTCGTGGAAACCGCCTGCGCCGAGCACGGGAATCTCGCTGCCGACCGCGTCGACCACCTGCGGAAGCAGGAGTGAGGTGGGTACCGGCCCGGTGTGTCCGCCGCCTTCGCCGCCCTGGGCGATGACGGCATCGACGCCCCATTCGAGCATCTTCTCGGCGTGCCGCCGGGCGCCGACGGTCGGCATGACGAGCACACCGTTGTCGTGGCACCGGGCGATGGCGTCCTTGGTCGGAGCGCCGGCGAAGCTGACCAGACGCACGCCCTCGGTCGACCACGAAGTCGAGCCGTTCGACCAGATCGGGTTGGTCGGCCCGGAAGTTGACCCCGAACGCCGCATCGGTGCCGTCCTTGACGGTGTGCACGGATTCTTCGAGCTGCTCGGGTGTCATGGTGACGGCGGCGAGGATGCCGAAGCCGCCGGCCGCGCTGGTGGCAGAGGTGAGCGAGGCGCCCGACACCCAACCCATCCCGGTCTGGACGATCGGGAGGCGGCAGCCGACGAGGTCGCAGAACCGGGTGTGCAGCGCGCCGGACGACCCATCAGCCATGGCGGCCGAGCGTAGAGCAGCCTGGGCCAGCCGCCTCAGCCGGAGAAGACCTTGACAGCGACCGCATGATGCACGACATATATATGTCATGGATAGCAACGTAGAGATGACGTGGCCCGGTCACGACAAGGTGGTCGACATCGACGAGTTCGTGGCGGCCGTCGAGGCTGCGGTCGGGGGTGGTGCCGTCGCGGTCGCACTCACCGATCTCGACGGGTTCGGCGTGATGAACGACGAGCTCGGTCGCGAAGCCGGCGATCTGGTGCTGGATGCATGGTCGAGGACGCTGATCGGATCGCTCCCACCGGAGGCCATCGTGCGGCGGCTGGGCGGTGACGAATACGCCGTGGCGCTTCCCGGCGCGTCGAGCGAGAGCGCCCTGATCGTGTTCGACGAGATCCGTCAGCACCTCGGTGACCATCCGGTCGACGGCGTCGGCCGAACCATCGCGGCGACCATCGGTGTGGCGAGCCGACCTCCCCATGCCTCGTCGTTGCCCGATCTGGTGCGATGTGCGAACGCGGCCCTGATGCGAGGCAAGCGCGACGGCGGGCGGCTGTGTGGCGCTCTACGTGGAGGAGAAGATGGTCCTCAAGAGCAACTACTACCAACGGGCCAGCCTCGACCGTCTGTCACGGCTCGCCGAGACGACCAGCCGAACCGAGGCGAGCATCCTGCGGGAGGCCCTCGAGGAGATCCTGCAGAAGTACCGAGGCGAGCTCTGAGGGTCGGAAAACCCTCGCCGCGTCGGCATGATCTGATCGACAATGCCGGGATGGAGCTCGACCCGAGGATCACGACTCACTCGACCCGGCCGATCTGCTCCGGGCGGCTCGTCTCGCCGAAGCCGAGCCTTCGATGCTCGGCGCCGGCGCCCACCTCATGTCGGTGTCCACCAAGCCCTGACGCGTCGGCACCCCACCGGGAAGGCCGGTGGGGTGCCGTGGTGCCGGGGGGAGGGGCCCCGAACATCTGCTTCAGCTGATGTCGGCCAGCTCGGTCGCTTCGACGCCAGCGGGTCGGGGGGGCTCGCCCTCGACGTAACCGTCGTCTTTCGACTTGGTGAGGGCGATCGCCACCACCAGGATGCCGAACAGCGGCTTGGCAAGGACATCGGCCACCGAGTAGCCCACCTGTCGCAGCACCTCGGCTGTCGCCGCGTTGTCGATGACCTGCGGGGCGATGAAGGCGAGCGGATAGACGCTCCACGTCACCAACAGCACGTAGCGCATGTAGCCGACCAGTCGCCTGACCCGCTCGCTCTGGCGTTCGAGCGATCCTCCGAGCTCGACGAACAGCACGTACAGGATGTAGATGAACGGAACCATGCCGGCAGCCCACCAGACCCATCGCGTGGCGCTGTCGGGGTCGGCGACCTCGCCCGGGTAGCCGAGTCCGATCATGAGGACCGCAGCGATCGAGAGCCGGGTGATCAGGCTCTTGGTCTTGGCCTCGGCGAGCTTCAGCACGATGACCAACTCAGCGAGGAGCAGCGGCACCGTCAGGAACCAGTCGACGTAGCGATAGCCCTCGTTGAACGGCTCACCGTCTTGGATGTACTCACCGTCGACGAAGCTGAAGGCGCCTTCCCACGATCCGAAGATGCGGACGTAGTGGTAGAGCGCAATGCCGGTGACCAACGTGGTGATGGTGACCGCCGTCCGGTGTCGGGGGGCGATCCGGCTTCTGACCAACAGGAAGTAGAGCGTCGCCGCACCCATGGCCGCGATGACGAAGCTGAACGAGTTGTAGACCAGTTGGTACTGGCCTTCGGTGAGTTCGAGCATGGGACATTCCTTTCGCATTGTTCGAAAGCGCAGATGCGCCAACACAATTCAACGTTCTTTCGCATCATTTAGCAACGTTCAGCATTATTTATTCCCAACGCACTAGGGTCCGGGCGTGCACGACGAACGTCCCTTCCTCTCGCTCGACGACGTGGCCGCGCGTCTCGACGTGCACTACCAAACCGTCTACCGATGGGTCCGGTCGGGTCGACTCCCGGCCGTCAAGGTCAACGGCAGGTATCGGGTGACCGAGGCCGACCTCTTGGTGCTCGAGACCGGCCTCGATGCCCCGGTCCCCCCGCCGGCCCCGACGGTCCGTCGCGTCGAGCGGCAGGCCGAGGCGATGGCGGAAGCGCTCACTGATGGCGATGAAACCGAGGCATCTCGCATCGCCCGCCGACTCGTCGCAGAGGGTACGCGGGTCACGACGCTCATCGAGGCCGTCCTCGTCCCTCCCCTCGTCCGCATCGGGCAGGCGTGGCGCGACGGCGACCTCACGATCTATGTCGAACACCGGGCGTCGGCCATCGTCGAGCGGATCCTCGGGGAGGTCGCCCCCAACCCCAAGGGCCGTCGTCGAGGCACCGCCGTGGTTGCGGCGCTCAGCGGCGACCGGCACTCGCTCCCGACGCTCATGGCCACCGCAGCGCTCCGCGAGGACTCATGGAGGGTCGAACACCTCGGTGCCGACATCCCCCTTGCCGAGCTCACGATGTTCGTCGACGAACATCCCGTCGACCTCGTCGTCATCTCGGCGACGGGGGACGGCAGCGCGGGCGAGCTCGCCCGGGCCGAGGCCTTGCTTGATCATGAGAAGGGAGTGCCGACGCTGATCGGCGGCGGAGGTCGCACCTTGACCGACCTCCAGCGCGATGCTCGTGCAGCGCGCTCATGAAGGAAGTCGGCGAGTCAGCCAGTCGATGAGGTGGGCGTTGACGGCGTCGGGCGCTTCCTGGGTGACCCAGTGGCCGGCCTGCGCGATGTCGTGGCGCTCGACGTCGGAGAGCACCGACATCATGGGGTCGGCGAGCTCGGGACGGAGGGCGAAGTCCCACTCGGCGCACAGCATCAAGCAAGGGAACGGAAGGTCGACCACCCCGACCTCGGCCATCGGCTCGGCATTGGCGTCGATGTTCCGGTACCAGTTGATGCCGCCGCGAAAGCCCGTGCGCTCGAAGGCGTCGATGTACGTCGTCAGCTCGTCTTCGTCGAGGACCGAGTCGCCCAGGGGTGCGGGAGCCTCGGGAGTGCCGGCCGTCATGAAGGGATTCATCGGTGGCCGGTCGGGGCTCGCCGCCATGCGATCGGCGATGCGCTCGGGCGAGATGCCGCCCCGGAGCAGGGCGCGGAACAGCGCATCGGCCTTGGGGTCCATCACCGATTCGGCGACGCCGTCGGGCTGGAACCACAGGATGTAGAAGTCCTCGTCGTTCGGGAAGACCTCTCGCATCACCGAGGTCGGCGCCATCGACATGTAGGGCGTGCACACACCCACGAGCCCGGCGACCCGGTCGGGATGCAGCACGCCCATGGCCCAGGTGACGAACCCGCCCCAGTCGTGGCCGACGAACACCGCCTCGTCGATCCCGAGCGCATCGAGCAGGCCCACCAGGTCGCCGCACAACTCCTCGATGCCGTAGGCCTCGATGGCCTGGGGTCGCGACGATCGGCCATAGCCGCGCATGTCGGGGGCGATGGCCCGGTAGCCGGCGTCGGCGACGGCGCCCAGTTGATGCCGCCAGGAGTAGGCGAGCTCGGGGAAGCCGTGGCAGAAGACGACCGCCGGGCCGGTGCCGGCCTCGTGCACCGCGAGATCGATCGGTCCGTGGTCACCTTCGGCGACGCGGACGATCGAGGGTTCGGGCCAGTCGGGCATGGGGGAATCGTGGCCGATGGGAGCGGCGCCGTGTCGAGATCGGCCGCGCGCGTTCTAGGTTCGGTGTTCGTGGGGCCACTCGAAGGTGTGAAGGTCGTCGAGCTCGGAGTCTGGGTCGCCGGGCCCGGAGCCGGAGGGGTGCTCGCCGACTGGGGTGCGGAGGTGATCAAGGTCGAGCCGCCCGACGGTGATCCGATGCGGAGGATCTTTGCTCTGCTCTCCGGTCACGGTCAGCCGAAGTCGCCGCCGTTCGACCTCGACAACCGCGGCAAGCAGAGCGTGGTCGCCGATCTGACGAGTGAGGAGGGGAAGGCGGCCGCGCTCGACCTGATCGGTGATGCCGATGTGTTCCTCACCAACCTCCGTCCGGCCGCCGTCGACCGGCTCGGGCTCGGACCGGGCGAGGTGATGGCGACCAATCCCCGCCTCGTCTACGCGTCGGTCACGGGATACGGCTCGAGAGGTCCGGACGCCGATCGCGCCGGCTACGACGTGGGGGCGTTCTGGGCGCGCAGCGGCATCGCCGCCACGCTCAATCCTCCCGACGAACAACCGCCGATGATCCGCAGCGGGATGGGCGATCACGTGACCGCCATGACGCTGGTGGCCGGCATCAACGCCGCGCTCCTCGCCCGCGAGCGCACCGGGAAGGGTCAGTTGGTCGAGACCTCGCTGCTCCGCACCGGAATCTGGTGCATGGGGTGGGACCTGGGCATCCAACTCCGCTTCGACAAGCTGCTCCCGACCTCGCCGCGCACCGAGGTCGTGAACCCGGTGACCAACTCGTACCGGGCCGGCGATGGAACGTGGTTCTGGCTGCTGGGCATCGAGGCCGACCGTCACTGGCCCGGGTTGCTCCGAGCCATCGACCGCATCGAGCTCGCCGACGACGAGCGCTTCGTCACCAGCCGTGATCGCCGCAAGAACGCAACGGCACTCATCGCCATCCTCGACGAGGTGTTCGCCTCGGCCGATCGTGACCACTGGACCGGCCGGTTCGATCAGCACGACGTCTGGTGGGCACCGGTCAACACCGCCGCCGACGTGCTCGTCGACCCGCAGGCGATCGCCAGTGGTGCCTTCGTCGACGTGCCCGAGGGAGGCGGCGCCGAATCCCACCGGGCGGTCAACACCCCGGTCGACTTCGGCGGTGTGGTCACCCGGCCGTCGGGTGGTGTGCCGGGCCTGGGCCAGCACTCCGATCCCTGAACCCGGCCGCGAGTCCTGAGAGGTCAGCCGGCGGGAGTCGCGGCCTCGACCGGTCGGTCCTCGAAGACCATGATGCTGCCGCTGTAGTTGGCGACCCAGACCTGCTCGGTGTCGTCGTCGTAGGTGATGCCGATCGGGTGGTGGCCGACGGGGAGCTCCTGGACCTCTTCGAAGGATGCGGTGAGCACCTTGCTCATCGTGTCGGACTTGTAGTTGACGACATAGAGCGCTTCGCCGTCGTCGCTGATCGCCATGCTTCTCGGTGCGGCGCCGGTCGCCAGCCGGTCGACCACCTGCTTGGTGCCGAGATCGATCTTGGCCACCTCGCCGGCCCGGTTGAGCGTGGCGTAGAGCGTCGAACCATCAGGCGAGATGTTGAGGTGGCGGGGGCTGCCGGACAGGCCGAACGACCCCGCGTTGGTCTCGTTGACCATGTCGATCTCGACGATGGTGTCGCCGCCCATGATCGCCACGTAGGCCTTGTCGCCGGACGGGTCGAACGCGATGCCGCGGGGGTACCGGCCGACATCGATGCGGGCGCTCTCGGTGCCCGACTCGGTGTCGATGATGCTGACGTCGTAGCTGCACCAGTTGGAGACGAGCACCTGATCGCCGTCGGGGCTGACCTGCAGGAACTTCGGCACGGTGCCGACCTGGATCACCTGGTCGATCTCGAGCGACTCCATGTCGATGCGGTAGACGAAGCTCGGATCACGACTGAGATCGGCGCACCCATCACTGGGTTCGGGGCCGTAGCCGCCTCCGTACATGTGGTAGTTCGAGACGTAGGCCTTCGACCCGTCGGGGCTGAAGGAGGCCTCGACCGGAGCGCCCTTGAGCGTCGTGGCCGCATCGAAGTCGTAGCCCCAGTCGGCAGGAGTGATCTCGTCGGAGATCGTCTTCAGCAGGTTGAACTCGCGGTCGTAGACCGTGATGGTGTGCTGATACATCATGTTCTGGGCGACGAACTTGCCGTCGCCCGACGCCACGACCGACTTGGGTGAGATCGTGCCGCCGATGGTGTCGAGCTCGACCAGGCTGCGAGCGCTGGCGGGAATCGGCGTCGTGGTCGTCGTGGTCGAACTCGTCGAGGTGCTCGTCGTCGAAGGCGTCGATTCGGCGGTTGCGGCGACTTCGGCCTCGGCGCCATCGTCCCCGGAATCGCCGAAGAGTGCACTCACGGCCGCGACCAGCAGCACGCCCGCGATGAGGACGACGACGCCCGCGCCGATGCGGCGCCGGAGGTAGACGTTCTCGGGGAGCCGAGGATCCGGCATCCCGACATTGTGCCAACTTCGCCGCCACGATCCGCAGTCGGTCCCGTCCGACCCACGGATGCCACCCCACGAACTCGGTCGTCGAGACGGCGGTCAGCGATCAGTCGGGGTCGGGGACGTCGCGCTCGCGCAGGTTGTCGGCGTCGATGACCTCGCGGATGAGCTCGAGCTCATCCGCGGTGGGGAGTCGGGACTCGGGAACGTCGTCGGGGACGACCAGGTCGAAGCCGGTGGCCTCGACGATCTCGTCGACGGTGACGCCCGGGTGCACCGACCGCACACGCATCGTGTGATCGTCGCTCTCGAAGTCGAACACGCCGAGGTTCGACACCACGAACGGGATCGAGAACCAGCGCGCGGCTTCCGCACCGAGTTCGGCGGCTCGGTCGTAGCCGAGGCCGCAGACCACGTCGACCTTCTCGACGAAGACCTTCGGCGAGTGACGGGGCACCCAGTAGCTCGTCGGGTTGTTGATCAGGTTGCCAGGCGCGCCTCGGTAGCCGAGCAGCATGACCTTCGGATCGGCGAACGTGCCGATGGCTGCGATGTTCTGGTTGCCGTAGCGGTCGATCTGCGTGGCACCCATCATCACGTGGCGCCGGCCGCCCCAGACCACGTCGAACATCCGCCGATAGGGGTTCCAGGTCTCGATGACCTTGGTGTCGCCGAGCGCGTGCGCCTGGTCGTTGGCGACCAGCATCGCCTCGCCGTCGGTCATCATCAGGTCGGGCTCGAAGCTGGCCCGGGCGAGGCGGCCCCCGATCATCGGAATCGTCCCGATCGGGTTGCACAGGATCTCGCCGTTGCCACGGAAACAGTCGGCCACCGCGGTCACACAGACCTCGGCCCGGGTCACGTGGGTGGAACTCATCGGGAACCACCACCGTTCTGGTGCACCCATGTTGTTGCCTGCGACGAGCTACGTGCACCAGAACGGGTCATCGAGCGGTCACCTTCCGCTGGTAGTCGGCTTCGCTGAGGTCGAGCCACGATGCCTTGAACTCGGCCCAGGCCTCGTCGGACTTCGAACTCTGGAGATATTCGGTCTGGAAGGCGTCGTCGCGGTCGTAGTCGGGGGCGCAGGACGTGAAGTGGGCGCCGTTGGGTGCCTCGATCACCCCGTCGGTCATGAGGCGCGACACCCGGAGCGTGTGGAAGCTGCCGAGCGAGGCGAACTCGTCGGTCTCGATCACCTGCTCGACCGACATGAAGCGTCGACCGGTGGGCGCGGCTTCGAGCATGAGGTCGTCCATGTAGAGATCGGGCCCGAGGAACTGGCCGTTGCCGCGGGCGTCACCCCGGTTGAGGTGGACCAGCGCGGCGTCGAGCGTGATGGCGGGCGCAGCCACGAGTTCTTCACCGTCGTCGTACGGCGAGTTCACGGTGCGGAGATTCCGATGGTCGGTCATCAGGTCGGTGCCCAGGCCGATGCGGGTCGGCAGGAACGGCACACGCCATGCGGCCGCCTGCAAGCCGAGCAGCAGCATGCCCTCGTCGACCGGGGTCTCGGTGATGGCGCCGGATTGCCGAGCCTTGCGGTAGTGCGGCTCGAGGCTTGGAACGTCGAGCGGTGGGTCCTGGTAGAGCACGACGTCGGGGCTCACGAACGGGCTGACGGTGTGGGCGACCTTGCCGGCGGCGCACAACACCCCGACGTCTGGTCCGCCGTAGCTCACGATGGTCAGGTCGGTGAGGTCGCTGCGCAGGATGGCCCGCACCAGCGACATGGGCTTGCGCCGCGAGCCCCAACCACCGATCCCGATCGTCATCCCCGACGACAGCTCGGCGATCGCCTCGTCCTCGGTCGTCAGCTTCGAACTCACGACCGAACCCCGGTTTCCACAGCGCCCACGTCGCGGTTTCGGTGACGCACGTGCAAGAGAATCACTGGCTGGTGTCCGTTTCTCGTTTGTCGACGAAGGCGTCGCGATGCTCGTCGGCGACCCCGCTGAGGTTGAGCTCGAAGGTGAACCCCTGCTCGAATCGATAGCTGTTCTTGACGTCCCACAGGTCGATGCCGTTGAGGGACGCCTTGGCCGCCCGGATGACCGTCGGCGACTTCTCGGCGATGTCGGCGGCGATCTCCATGGCGGCGTCGCGCAGGTGCTGGAACGGGACGACCCGGCTGATCGATCCGTAGTGGGCGAGCTCGGCGGCCGTTGCCGGCTTGGCCGTGTAGACCATCTCGCGCATCTTGTGCTGCGGCACGAGCCGGCTCAGGTGCGTCGCCGCGCCGAGGGCGCCGCGATCGACCTCGGGCAGCCCGAATGTGGCGTCGGCGGCCGCGACGATCACGTCGGCGTTGCCGACCAGGCCGATGCCGCCGCCGAGGCAGAAGCCGTTGACCGCAGCGATCACCGGGACCTCGCAGTCGTAGACACCGGCGAAGGCGTGGAAGCACCCCTTGTTGGCACCGATGAGCGCGTCGAAGCCCTCGGAGTTCTGCATCTCCTTGATGTCGACCCCGGCGTTGAACCCGCGTCCCTCGGCTCGCAGCACGACGACGCGGACCTCGGGATTCCGTCCGAGTTCGAGCAGCAGATCGCCGAGTTCGAACCAGCCGGCGACCGTGAGGGCGTTCACGGGTGGGTTGTCCATCACGATCTCGGCGATGCCCGAGTCGTGGATGGTGTGGGATGTCGGCATGGTGCTCCACGGTTTCTGACGGTCCGTCAGAAGGTAGTCGGCCGAGTCGGTCGCCGAGGCACGAGCCGCTACCGTCGCAGCAACGTGAGCGTCGCCATCGACTACACCGACCGGACCGTGCTCGTGACGGGCGGGACCAAGGGCATCGGGCGTGGCATCGCCACCCGGTTCGCCGATGCCGGCGCCGATGTCGTGGTGTGTGGCCGCCACGCGCCCGAGTCGCCAGTTGGGGCGTTCGTCGAGTGCGACGTGCGTGACCCCGAGTCGGTGACGCACATGATCGAACGGATCGCGCAGCTCACCGGCCGCCTCGACGTCGTCGTCAACAACGCAGGCGGCGCTCCGCCGGCCGATGCGGCCACGGCGTCGCCGAGCTTCAGCCAGAAGGTGATCGACCTCAATCTGGTCTCGGCGATCCACGTCAGCCAGGCGGCGTACGGCGTGATGAGCCAGCAGCCCGAGGGCGGGTCGATCGTCAACATCGCGTCGGTGTCCGCGCAGCGCCCCTCGCCGGGAACGGCGGCCTACGGCGCGGCCAAGGCGGGGCTCGTCAGCTTCACCAAGAGCGTGGCGGTCGAATGGGCCGAGCACGTGAGGGTCAATGCCGTGATCGTCGGCCTGGTCGAGACCGAGCTGTCCGACCTGCATTACGGAGGCGCCGACGGGGTGGCGCGGGTGGCGGCGACCGTGCCGATCGGGCGCATGGCCACGCCCGACGACGTCGGGAACGTGTGCCTGTGGCTCGGTTCGCCCCTCGCCTCCTACGTCAACGGGGCAACCGTCGAACTCCATGGTGGGGACCAGTGGCCGGCGTTCTTGAGCGCAGCGACGAACCCGTAGCCGGCGACGGCACCCAGCTGGCGGCGCCCGGCCTCGGCAACCACCCCGGGCTCGACGGTCTCCGCGGGGTCGCGGTGCTCGGCGTCCTGTGCTTCCACCAGGGATTCGGCTGGGCGTCGGGCGGATTCCTCGGAGTGTCGTCGTTCTTCACCCTGTCCGGCCTTCTCATCACCACCGTCTTCGCCGCGTCGGCGGGACGGACGGCGGCCGGGCGGGCGAGGGCGTTCTGGCCGCGTCGCGCCCGTCGCCTGCTCCCGGCTGCGTGGGCGGTCATCGGTGCCGTCGTCGGTCTCCACCTGGTCGGGGTCGATCTCGGAACGCTCGAGCGGGCCGATCCGCTCGCCGCCCTCGCGCAGCTCTCGAACTGGCAGGCGATCGCGTCCGACCAGTCCTACGCCGATCTGTTCTCGTCGCCGAGTCCGCTCCTTCACTTCTGGTCGCTCGCGATCGAGGCGCAGTTCTACATCGTGTTCCCGATCGCACTGGGGTTCGGGTTGGCCACGAGGCGACTGACAACGACCCTCGGTGTCGTCGCTGTTGTCATCGTGGCCTCGACGGCGTGGATGGCCGTGCTGGGGCCGGGCGACCGCTCGTACTACGGAACCGACACCCGGCTCGCCGAGATCCTCGTCGGGGTGATGGCTTCCCTCGCTCTGTTGCGATGGGGCAGGGAGAAGCTCGACCGCCTCGGCCCCGTGCTCCGGGTCGCCGGACCGCCGGCCGGACTGCTCCTTCTCGTGATGTGGTCGAGCGCCACCGTCACCTCGACGGCCCTGACCCGTGGCGGCTTCCTGCTCAATGCCGTCCTGACCCTGGTGGTGATCGGCGCGGCGATGACCTCGGGGCCGACCCGAGCCGCCCTGTCGGCCTCGCCGCTCGTCGGGCTCGGTCGGATCAGCTACGGCGTCTACCTCATCCACTGGCCGATCTTCCTGCTGATCGACGCCGACCGGACCGGCCTCGGCGGTTGGCCGCTGTTCGCCGTGCGCCTCGCAGCGACGCTCGTGCTGTCGGTGATCTCGTTCGTGCTCATCGAACAGCCGATCCGCACGCGTCGGCCGTCGGTCGCCTGGATGGCCCGTCCCGTGGTCGTCGGCGCCGTGCTCATGGCCCTCGTGGCCGCTTCGCTCGCGATCACTCCGACACCGGACGAACTGACCGAGGCCAAGGATCTCCTGGCCGACGACCAGGCCGCGGCAGCCGACGAGGCCACGGCCGAGGCCGCCGAGTTCGAGGGGGAACTGCCGACGTCGCCGAACATCGATGCGCCGGCGGTCGCTCCTGCGACCCCCGCCGAGCGACTCGACGTGACGGTGGTCGGCGACTCGACGGCGCTGTTCGTCGGGGGTGGGCTGAACCAATGGGCCTTCCTGCACCCCGAGTCCGGCCTCGCACCCGTGACCGAAGCCTGGTTCGCCTGCGGCGTCGTCCGTGACACCGAGATCCACTATCGGGTCGGCAAGCCGACCGATGGCGCGCCCGAGTGCCAGGACCGGGACACCGAGTGGCCCAGGGTCCTCGCGGCGCGCGACCCCGACGTCGTCGTGCTGATGATGGGCCCGCACGATGTCGGAAACCACCGGCTCGACGACAGCGATGCATTCGTGCACGTGGGGCAGCCGGACTTCGACGAACGGTTGGCCGGCGAACTCGAAGCGGCCACCCGGTTGGTCCTCGATTCGGGCGTCCCGGTGGTGTGGGTGACCGCGCCGCAGATCGAGGTCGGGCGCGATGTCGTGCCGAAGGTCGACGAACCATCGAGCGACGATGTGCGCATCGACCGCTACAACGAACTGCTCACCGACGTCGTCGATCGGTTGGCGCAGGAGGGCGAACCGGTGGCCATCGTCGACCTCGCGGGCTACCTGGCGACGACCCCTGGCGGACCCGAGGACGCGGCGTTGCGACCCGACGGGGTGCACTTCACCTTCGGCACCGCTGCGGTGGTGGCCGACGCCTGGCTGGCACCCGAGATCGTGATCGCCAGCCGGCAGCTGCTCGATGGCTGACCCTGGGTCGACGCTCAGATTGCGGGCATCGCGACCAGTTCGCCGAGGAAGTGGTCCCAGCCCTCGGTGTGGTTCTTGATGGCCTCGGGATCGGGGAGGCCGTCGTGCCGCAGGGTCACCACGGTCGCATCGCCGTCGACGGTCAACGTCACCTCGACGGTGCTGCTGCCGGGAGGAACGGCCGGGTTCTCCTCCCAGCCCCAGGTCCAGGCGAGCCGGGTGGGCGGCTCGACGATCGTGAACGTGCCGGCCGCGGTGTTGCCGTCGCCGTACTCGAGCCGCCACTGACCGCCCGGTGTGGGGTCGAGCGTCGCCGACTCGCCCATCCACTCGGTCAGTGCCTCGGGCTCGGTGAATCGGCGGAAGATCGTCTCGGCCGAGGCCTCGATTCGAATCGTCCGTTCGATGGCGGTCATTGGTTCGCCTTTCTCGCCCGTTCGGGCCACTCGTCGCGTTCGGATGCGGACTTGAGCCGGTCGAGGCCGTCGTCCCACATGGTCTCGATGCCCCGAATCAGTTCGGTCACCGTTTCCGACCGAGCCCGGTAGTAGCGACGTGTGCCCTCCCGACGGACCGAGACGAGGTCGGCATCGCTCAACACCCGGAGATGCTGGCTGATCGCCGGCCGGCTCATCGCGAACCCGTCGGCGATCTCGTTCACACTGCGTTCCTCGTCGCGGACGATGCGGAGGATCTGACGTCGGGTGGGGTCGGCGATGGCCCGGAGCGCGGCATCCATGTGCGCCATTGTAAGCGATCGCTTACCAAACGACAAGGCCTGGGGTCAGAGGTCGATCCAGTAGCGGCGAAGATCGGTGCCGTCGTCGTCGACCGTGCCTTCGAACGCTCCGCCGGCCCGCTCGATGATGGCGGCCGACGCCACGTTGTCGTCATCGCACGTGACGAGGGCACGCTCCACGCCGACGGTGCGGAGCACGTCGAGCCCGGTCGCCAGCAGACGGGTGGCGATGCCACGACGCCGATGGGTGCGCTTGACGCCGTAGCCGAGGTGGCCGCCGAATGCAGCCAGGTAGTCGTTGAGCTCGTGACGCACCGACACCCGCCCGACGATCTCGTTGCCGTCGACCGCCACCAGATAGGTGGCGGGGACCCAGCCCTCGGGGACATGCCGCCCCGTGCGCTGCTCCTCGAGCGCCACCAGATGGGTCTCGAAGTCGAAATCGGCATCGTCGCCGAGCCCGAACGCGAATTCGAAGTCGTCGCGCGCCAGGTCGGCCTGGGCCTCTCGCAGGCTGGCCTCGTCGCCCGCACGCAACGGCCGGATCTCGATCGCCATCGACGCAACGTAGGAGGCGTGCGAGGCTCGATGCATGCAAGATTCCGGACTCACACCGATCGGCCTGTCCGAGATCGTCGGCATCATCGCGGACTTCCCCGAGACCTCCCATCAGTCGCAGACGAGCCAGCACACGGCGCTTCTCGTGCGGAAGAAGAAGTTCGGCTATCACCTCATCGACCACCACGGCGACGGGCGGGTGGCGCTGCAGTGCAAGGCGGCCAAGGGTGACAACCACGCGCTGGTGGCCGAGGACCCGGACCGATTCTTCCTGCCGCCCTACATGACCCAACACGGCTGGATCGGCCTCTACCTCGACCTCGGCGAGATCGACTTCGACGAGATCCGCGAACTGCTCACCGACGCCTACCTGTTGACCGCGCCGAAGACTCTGGCTCGCCAAGTGGAAGCCGAGCTCAGCTGAACGTGAATCGGCGGGTCAGGCCGGAATCGAGTAGCCGACCGTTGCCTGGGCGACGAGGATGTCGTCGCTGAAGATCCTCACCTCGGTGACGCTCGAGCGTGTGCTCAGCCGCAGCAGTTCGGCCTCGGCGACCAGATCGGCCAGACCGGGTTTGGCGAGGAAGTTGATCGTCAGGTTCGAGGTGACGGCCAGCGGGACGATGCCGATGCGGCTCAGCGTCGCCAGCCAGGCTGCGGCATCGGCGAGGCCCATCATCGTCGGCCCACTGATCGTGCCCCCGGGGCGGGTGTTGCCCTCGTCGACCGGTTGGCGGAGGCGGCATCCGGTGTCGGTGAACGCCTCCACCCGGTACGCCCGCATCGGCTCGCGGGAACGCTTCCTCGAGGAATGCCGCGAGTTCCTCGATCGACACGACGGGTTCGGGGAGGTCCACGGCGACAAAGGTAACTAGCCTGACGCCGCGTCAGATCACGAGGAGCCGCCTGTGCCGACCGCCACCCCAGCCATCGACGGCTGGTTCACCACCGGAGACGAACCCCGCCTGATCGGCACCCGCTGCGGCGCGTGCGGCACGGTGTTCTTCCCGAAGACCACCGGCGTGTGCCGCAACCCCGAGTGCTTCTCGACCGACCTCGGCGATGCCGAGCTGTCTCGGGTCGGCAAGGTCTGGAGCTACACCGATGCCCAGTACCAACCGCCGCCGCCCTACATCGCGGCCGACGACTACGAGCCCTTCGCCATCGCCGCGGTCGAACTCGCCGACGAGGCCATGGTGATCCTCGGCCAGGTCGCCGACGGCTACTCGGTCGACGATCTCGACGTCGGCACCGAGGTCGAGGTCGTCATCGAGACGCTCTACGTCGAGGACGACGGAACCGAACGCACCATCTACCGCTGGAAGCCGAGGAAGCTGTGAGGACTGATCCCACCAACAGCCAGACGTGTATCGATGCCGAAGTCCCCGCGCGATGCGAGGTCGACGAGGCACGAGGAGACCGGCCAGCTGCGGCCCGAGCGGCCGGGGAGCGGACATGACGTCCGATCATGACGTTGCCGTTCTCGGGGTCGGGATGCACCCCTGGGGCAAGTGGGGCCAGAACTTCGTCGAGTACGGCGTCGACGCAGCCAAGAAGGCGCTCGACGACGCGGGCGTGGCCTGGACCGACATCCAGTTCGTCGCCGGCGGCGAGACCGTGCGCAACGGCTATGCCGGCTACGTGGCCGGGGCCACGATGGTCCAGGCGCTCGGCTGGAACGGCGCCCGCGTTTCGACCAGCTACGCCGCCTGTGCGTCGGGCGCGACCGCGCTCGAGTCGGCCAGGACCCGCATCCTCGCCGGTCTCTGCGATGTCGCGCTGGTCGTCGGCGCCGATACGACACCCAAGGGTTTCCTCGCCCCGACCTCGAACGTCGACCAGCCCGACGACCCGGATTGGCTGCGGTTCCGGCTGCTCGGCGCCACCAACCCGACCTACTTCGGGCTCTACGCCCGCCGGCGTATGGCGCTCTACGGCGCGACCGAGGCCGACTTCGCCAAGGTGAAGGTGAAGAACGCCAGACACGGCTTCGAGAATCCCAACGCCCGCTACAAGAAGTTGTTCACCGAGGAGGACGTCCTCAACAGCCCGATGGTCGCCGACCCGCTCCGGCTGCTCAACATCTGCGCGACGTCCGACGGTGCGGCTGCGGTTGTGATCGCCAGCAAGGAGTTCGCGGCCAAGCACACCGCGAACAATCCGTCGGTGCGCATCCGGGCCATCTCGACGGTCACGCCCCGGTTCCCGCAGACGATCATCGAGATGCCCAACTTCTCGACCGACTCGGCCGCCGCACTCGCCCCGCCCGAGCTGACGTTCAAGGACTCGATCGCCGCCGCGGCCTACGAGGAGTCGGGCATCGGCCCCGACGAGCTCAGCCTGGCCGAGGTCTACGACCTGTCATCAGCTCTCGAGCTCGATTGGTACGAGAACATCGGGCTCTGCAAGGAAGGCGAGGCCGAGCGGTTGTTGAACGACGGCGACACGAGCATCGGCGGCCGCATCCCGGTCAACCCCAGCGGCGGCCTCGGATGCTTCGGCGAGGCCGTCCCGGCACAGGCGCTGGCGCAGGTGTGCGAGGTCACCTGGCAGCTCCGAGGCCAGGCGACGGGTCGTCAGGTCGAAGGCGCGACGACCGGCATCACCGCCAACCAGGGCCTGTTCGGCCACGGCAGCTCGGTCCTGTTGTCCACGTGAACCCCCGTTTCCACAGCGCCAATGTCACGGAATTCGTGACGCACGTGCACGAGAGTTCTCGGGCGACGCGACGGGTGCGAGTTCTCGTGCGCGAGCGTCACGAGCATCGCGACGCCTGCGCTGTGGAAATCGGATGAGGTCGCTCGGTCGGGGAGCTTCGTTCGGCTTCGTGACGATCGCGTATGTCGTTGCGACCGGCGTTGCGTACGGAGTCGCGGTTGCGATGGGCGACGACTCGCCGCTCGTCACCGCGCTCGTGGCCGACCTGGTGGCGACGGTCGTCATCTTCGTGGCCGGCACCATCGCCGACAACGGGTCGCTCTACGACGCCTACTGGAGCGTGGCCCCGCCGCTGGTCGCCTGGTACTGGATCGCCACCGCCGAGCCGACCGCCGACGGGACCCGCCAGGCCCTCGTGATGATCGTGGTCCTCGTGTGGGCCATTCGCCTGACCTCGAACTGGGCGCGAGACTGGCCCGGGCTCGCCCACGAGGACTGGCGCTACACCCGGCTCTACGACAACGGTCCCAAGCACGTGATGCGCTTCACCAGCGTCATGCTCTTCCCGACACTCATCGTCTTCGTCGGCCTCCTTCCGCTGCGATCGGCGCTGTCGGAGGGCAGCAACGGCATCAACGTGCTCGACTGGCTGGCGCTGATCGTCGGCATCGGAGCGAGCGTGATCGAATTCGTGGCCGACGAGCAGATGCGGCGATTCGGCCGCACCAAGCGGCCGGGCGAGATCATGCAGACCGGGCTCTGGCGCTACAGCCGCCACCCCAACTACTTCGGCGAACTGGCCTTCTGGGTGTCGTTGTGGCTCTTCGGCGTCGCGGCAGACGCCGGCTGGTGGTGGACCGTCGTCGGCCCGTTGGCGATGCTCGCGATGTTCGTCTTCGCCAGCATCCCGATGCTCGACGATCGCAGCCGCGAGCGCCGCCCCGCCTTCGCGGACTACGAGGCCCGAACCAGCGCACTCGTCCCGTTCCCGCCGAAACGTCCCTAGAAAAGACCCCGTGGAGCTGCGGGCGGTCGCCCACGCCAGTCGTGAGCGCACCTCGGTTCTCTGCTGCTGGATGACCACACAGTGGTCATCCAGCAGCAAGGAATCGGATGATGGTTGGTGCGGGATGGCAGGTACCGTCGCGGAGGTGACCCGAATCGTGCTCGTTCGCCATGGCGAGGCCCAGGTCGCGGTCGACCACGTCATCGGCGGCGACACGGGCTGCACCGGGCTGTCCGAGCTCGGCCGGCTCCAGGTGAAGAGCCTGGGCCAACGCCTCGAGCGCACCGCCGAACTCGACACCGTCGACGCCATCTACGCCTCGACGCTGCCGCGCGCCATCGAGACCGGCGAGATCCTCGCAGCCTCGCTCGGTGGGCACGACCTGATCATCGATCCCGACGTGAAGGAGTGGGACCCGGGTCCCGAGATCGACGGTCTGGGCTGGGACGAGGTCGAAGCCCGCTTCCCGCCGCTCGACCGTTGGACGCCGCACGACACCCGCTTTCCGGGCAGCGAGAGCTGGGCCGACTTCACCCACCGAGTCGGCCGCGGGTTGCACCGCATCGCCGCCGCACACGAAGGCCAGACGGTCGTCGTGGCGTGTCACGGCGGAGTCGTCGAACAGTCGGTCATCGCCTTCGGCGGGTTGTCGCATCACGGCGAGCACCTGAGCTTCAGCATCTCGAATGCGTCGCTCACCGAGTGGTTCCGGCCCGAGCCCGACGAGGAGTGGTGGCGACCAGTGGGTCAGTGGCGGCTGATGCGGCTCAACGATGCCGCTCACCTCGAAGACATCAGCTGAGGCTGCTCGGAGGTCGTCCGAGACGTGTCCGCGACGAACGACAGCAGGAGCGCAGGAAGCCAGATCAGCCCGATCCAGCCGACCAGCAACAGGCCGATGGTGACGAGGCCCAGCACGATTCGGGCGGCGATGACCGTTCGGCGACGTCCGGACACGAGTCCTTGGCCGACGAGGGTCGACACGATGCCGAGGATGCCGATGAGGGCTCCCATGATCGCGGAGATCACGACGATCCCCTCCCAGGCGAACAACTCGTAGGTGGGCTCGCGGTAGCTCGTCGCCACGTACCAGCACGTGACCGGCCAGCCGAACACGGCCACGGCGGCGACTGGCGCAACGGCGAGTGCGGCGGTGAGCCCGGACCACCGGAGGCGCAGCTCCGGGCTCGGTGCCAGGTGGCGGCGGCCGACGCGGCGGCCCAGCTCGCGAACGAGCAGATGCCCCCCGATCCAGCACACCGGCAGCGCGATGAGCAGGATCAGCGCCACCGGGACGCTGAGCGCCAACGGCACCGCCTCCTGCTCGGTCTCGCAGCCGGCCAGCAGGGCAGCGAGGAGCGCGAGGGCGACGAGGCGGAGCTTCGGGATGGGCACCCCAGCATGATCGGATCGAACGGTGGTCGGGTCGATGGGGCCGATCCCCCAGATCGAGCTGGGCGGTCCGAGGATCAGTCGGCCGAAGCGTCGATCAGGCCGACGATCAGATCGATGGGCACCGGCTCGTTGGTGTCGACCGCAACGACCGGCCAGGACCCACCGATCGGCTGAGCACGTGGGCCGGTCCAGAGGCTCGAGTCGACCGCCCGGTGCTGGTCGAAGTGGCCCGGGTGTCGCTCACGCTCGCGGTAGCGACGTTCGGCCTCGATGGGTTCGCATGCGCAGTGGACCTCGACGATGCTTCCCGGAAGTCGCCCCACCTCGGCGCGAGCGAGGTCGGGGAGCCAGGCCGACTCGACGATCCCCCGGCCCGCCTCGGCGGCAACGGCCAGGAGGACGGCGATGGACGCAGCGCCGAGGCGTTGCGCCTCCTCCACGTTGTCGAACCCGAGCGACTCGAGCAGCGCCACCTTGATGGTGTCCTTGCTGAAGAGCGGGAGATCCGTCGCATCGGCGAGCTGAGCGGCGAGGGTGGTCTTGCCGGCGCCGGGAGCGCCCGAGACGACGACGAAGTCGGGCAGCGACACCGGCCTGCTACTCGATCCAGCGACTGAGTGACTCGACGACGCAGCCCGGTTTGGCAGCGCCCTCGATCTCGACCGTCAGCGTCATGGTCGTCTGCACGCCACCCTTCACTTCGTCGGCCGCAGTCAGTTCGCCCACGACCCGCACCCGCGAGCCCACCGGAACCGGCGCGGGGAACCGAACCTTGGCGGCGCCGTAGTTGATACCCATCGACACGCCCTGCACCTCGACGATCGTGGGCAGCAGCATGTTGGTGAGCGACAAGGTGAGGTAGCCGTGTGCGATCGTGCCTCCGTAGGGCGATTCGGCTGCGGCCCGCTCGGGATCGACGTGGATCCACTGGTCGTCGCCGGTGGCTTCGGCGAAGGTGTCGATGCGGTGCTGGTCGATCTCGACCCAGTCGCTCGGGCCCAGTGTGGTGCCCACACCGGCTCGGAGTTCGTCGAGGTCGTGGAAGACGGTGAGCATCTGGTCGAGGCTACGCGTGCTGGCTGCTGACCGAGATCACTTCGCCCGTGAGATACGACGAGGCATCCGAGGCGAGGAACACCATGACGTTGGCGACCTCCCAGGGCTCGGCACCTCGGCCGTAGGCCTCGCGTTCCTCGAGCTCGGCGAGCAACTCGTCGCTGGTGACCTTCGCCAGGAACGGATGCATGGCGAGGCTGGGTGCGACCGCGTTGACCCGCACGCCGTGCTCGGCGGCCTCGACCGCAGAGCATCGGGTAAGGGCCATCACCCCCGCCTTGGCCGCGGCGTAGTGCGCCTGACCGGCCTGGGCTCGCCAGCCGAGCACCGACGCATTGTTGACGATCGTGCCCGAGCCCTGCTCGTACATCTGGCGGAGCGCGGCGCGGGTGCAGCGCATGGTGCCCGTGAGGGTCACGTCGAGCACCACGTTCCACTGCTCGTCGGTCATGTCGACCAGCGGCACCTCGCCGCCGAGGCCGGCGTTGTTGATCAGCACGTCGATCCGGCCGAGGGCGTCGACCGAGCCCGAGATCAGGGCTTGCACGGCGTCTTCGTTGGTGACGTCGCACACGATCGTGGCCGGCCGATCGACCCCGGCCTCCTCGGCCAGACGGTCGGCGGCCTCGTCGAGGCGGCGCTCGTGATGGTCGGACAACAACACGGTGGCACCCTCCTCGGCGCAGCGGCGAGCGGCGGCGTAGCCGATCCCGGTCCCCGCGGCCGCGGTGATGACCACCGCCTTGCCGTCGAGTTGCCCGGATGGAGTCGGATACGGCGGCGCAGGAACGGTCATCGAGCGCACCAAAGATGCCTGGTCGGTGCGGTGGGTTCGGTCAACGGGGCTCCTTGGGGAGAGCGAGGGCTCGCTCGCCGATGATGTTGCGCTGGATCTCGTTCGACCCGGCATAGATGGTGTCGGACCGGCTGAACATGAACACCTGCTGATCGGGAGTCAGTTCGTACCCCGGCTCGGTGGTCATGGCGTCGGGCCCGGCGAGGTCGACCGCCAGCTCGCCGAAGTCGCGGTGCCAGTTCGACCAGAACAGCTTGCTGATCATCGCCTCGGCCGAGAGCGGATCGGGGTTCGAGAGCATGCGCATGCCGTTGAGGCGCATGATCCGGAGTCCGATCCATGCGTCGGCCACCCGTTGGCGCAACGCGGGATCGTCGAGGCGCCCGCTCTTGCGGGCCGTCTCGACGGCCTCGTCGAACTCGTTGGTGAAGCCCAGCTGCTGGCCGAGCGTCGACGCGCCGCGCTCGAAGGCGAGGGTGCCCATCGCCACCTTCCACCCATGGTTCGGCTCGCCCACGATGTTGGCGGCCGGCGTCCGGGCGTCGTGGAAGAACACCTCGTTGAAGTCGGCATCGCCGGTGATCTGGCGAATGGGACGGATCTCGACCCCTGGCTGATCCATCGGAACCAGCAGATACGAGATGCCTCGATGCTTGGGTTCGGCGGTGCGATCGGTGCGGCACAACACGAAGCACCACTGCGACCACTGGGCCCACGACGTCCACACCTTCTGGCCGTTGATCACCCACTCGTCGCCGTCGAGCTCGGCGCGGGTGCCGACGTTGGCCAGGTCGCTCCCGGCGTCGGGCTCGGAGTAGCCCTGGCACCAGATCTCCGTGCCGTCGACGATGCCGGGCAGGAAGCGTTGGCGCTGCGCGTCGTCGCCGAACTCGATGAGTGTCGGACCGAGGAGGGTCTCGCCGATGTGGCCCAGCCGGCCCGGCCCCTTGGCCCGGGCGTACTCCTCGTTGAAGATGACCTGCTGCATGAGTGGCAGGCCACGACCGCCGTGTTCGGTGGGCCAACCGACGCAGGTCCATCCGCTGGCGCCGAGATGTCGCTCCCAGGCCAGTCGCTCGTCGACGACGCCGCCCTCGTCGCCCGGACCACCTCGGCCGCGGACGACGGCGAACTCGCCCGCCAGTGAGGTCTCGAGCCAATCCCGGATCTCGGCTCGAAAGGCGACATCGTCGGCGGAGAAGCGCAGATCCACGGCACCGATCGTACGAGAGCCGGGAATCCGACGACGAAGCGGTCGACCGGCCGCCGCCTCGTCGGATTCGGCGGCGAGGGCTCGGCGAGGTTGCTAGACCTGGATGGTCGACAACGGGTCGAGAACTCAGGGAGAACCATGCCGCTGCCATCCACGCTCACGACTGCCGCCCATCAGGACTTCGAACTCGAGGTCGTCTCGGGCGCCTGGCCCTCCGACATCAGCGGCGAGATGGTGTTCTCGACCCCGCAGAACAGGGGCGGGCTCCCGTACGCCATCTTCGACTGGGGAGCCATCTGTCGCCTCTCGCTCGAATCGGGCACCCGTGGCGCGGCCGGCGATCGATTCGCCTGGCAGGTGCGGACGATCCAGTCTCCGGGCAAGCGGCTCTACGACCGTCACCCCGAGCAGTTCACCAGCGGCGCGATTGGCTACAACTCACCGTTCGGCGCCACCAACTGCGCCAACACCGCACCGCTGCCCTGGGGCGATCGCCTCTACACGACCTGGGATGCGGGCCGGCCGGTCGAACTCGACCCCGGCACCCTCGAGTTCGTCGCCGAGGTCGGTCACATCGACAGCTGGGGTGGCGCGTCGATGCCGATTCCTGGCGTGATGCCCTTCCTGTTCTCGACGGCCCACCCGGTCGTCGACCCCGAGCGCGACTGCCTGTGGACGGTGAAACTCAGCCCGGTGATGGAGCCGACCTTCGGGATGCAGCCGTCGGTGGTGCGCTACGACGGCGGCACCGAGGTGAAGCACTGGCCGCTCGATGGCATCTCGTTCGGTGGCTCGATCCACACCGTGAGCCAGACCCGCGACTGGGTGATCCTCGCCGACTCGGGCAACTTCAAGGCCGACCCCGCCGAGATGATGGGTGGCGAGCGCACCCTCACCACCGATGAGGAGGTGCCCGTCTGGCTGATCCGCAAGGAACAGCTCGAGAGCCTCCCGTCCGGGTCGCCCGTGACGCCGGTTCCGTTCACGATGGCTCCTCCGACCGGTCACTACTACGCACGGTGGGACGACACCGACGGCGTCTCGGTCGTGTGGGAGGGCATGGACCTGATGGATCTGGGCCTCTACATGCGCCCCGGCGACCTCGACGTCAACGGCAACCCCATCGACCCCGCCGTGGCCGGTCTCTACAACATGGCCATGGCGCCCGAGACGATCGTCGAGGTGCAGTTCGACCCCGACACCGGCAAGGTCCTCGAACAGGGCAGCTACAAGGAGGACTGGACGTTCAACCTCCAGCTCTCCGCGATGGACTGGAGCGTCGAGGGCATGTCGAAGCCGACGCTGCACCACTGCTCGTATCAGGGGTGCCGGCCGGGGAACATCTCGAAGCGGGCCGCTGACCTGTACGAGGGCCGCATCCCACTCGACAAGGTCACCGAGGACACGCCCGGGGCGCTCGCGACCTTCGAGCGGGGGAGCATGGAGCTCAAGGCTCGCTGGGAGTACCCCGACGTGGCCGATCTGATCACGTCGCCGACCTTCGCGCCCCGCAGCGTCGGAGCCGACGCGAGCAAGAGCCGCTATGCCGGTGCCGAGCCGGGCGGCCACGACGGCTACGTGATCCAGCCGGTCCAGAACGACAACGGCTTTCGGGTCGAGGTCTTCGACGCGGCCGACGTGTCGGCCGGTCCGGTGGCCACCCTCGCCGGCACGAACAAGGAGTGCGTGCCGCTCATCCTCCATGCGGCATGGATGCCGGCGTTCGATGGCCTGGCCGACGCCGAGCGGCTGCGGTTCTCCGACGAGTTGAGCGCAGAGCGGATGGCCGAAGTACCCGAAGCGTTCCACGCCTCGATCCGCGAAGTCGCCGAGGAGTGCGACCAGATCTGACTCCGGTCGGGGGACCGATGGCATAGGTTCGGCGGCGATGGAGCTGACCTTCCGCGAGATCGAGAGCCCCGACGGCGTCAGCGTGACCGAGGACGGTCCGCGGTGGCAGGTGGCCAACGAGTCGAGCGAACCCATCCGGGTCCGGTCGGTGGCCCGGGTCTACGAGGTCGCCCATCGGGGCCGGCTCCGGATGTTCGCCCACGGCTACCAGTCGTGGACCTGGAGTGGCCTGGCCGTGCTGGGCGAGGACGCCGACGGGTCGACGGTCGAGGGATCGATCGGGCTCACCCGAGGGATGCATCACGCCGACCAGCGGGTCGCGCCAGCCGGTGAGCTCCGGGCCGAACTCGTCACCGTGCTCGCCGACGACGACGGCGTGATCCTGCTCGGAGCCGATGGTGGCGATCGCCACGACACCACGATCCGGGTCCGGCCGACCGGTGACGGGCGGGCGGAGGTGCGGGTCGAGGCATTCCTCGGCGATGCCGAGATCCCCGCCGGTACCGGACTCTCGCTGCACGGGTTGCTCTCGGCCGAACCCGACGACGTGGCGTCGGGCCTGGCCTGGTGGTCGGGCACGGTCGGACGGCTCAACCGAGCCCGGGTGGCTGCACCGTTCCAGCTCGGCTGGTGCTCCTGGTACCAGTACTTCCACGGCGTCACCGAGTCGGACATCAGGGCGAACCTGGCGCTGGCCGAGCAGTGGCCCTTCGAGGTGTTCCAGATCGACGACGGCTTCCAGTCGGCCATCGGCGACTGGCTCTCCATGAACGACAAGTTCCCGTCGAGCCACGACGTGCTCGCCGCCGACATCGACGCCGCGGGCATGGTGCCGGGCATCTGGCTGGCGCCGTTCCTCGCCGCGGCCGAGTCGACGGTGGCGACGCGGCATCCCGAGTGGATCGCTCAGCACAAGCCGGGCAAGCCGCTGATCGGCATGGTCAACGACGGCTGGGGCGGAGCGGTGGACACGCTCGACACCACCCATCCCGCAGTGCTCGATCACATCGAGGCGACGGCGCGGTCGCTGGTCGAGGCCGGCTACCGCTATCTCAAGGTCGACTTCACCTACGCGCCGGGTCTCGACGGCGTCTTCCACGATCCGACGGCCACGCCCGCCGCCCGGGTGCGGGCCGGCTACGACGCACTTCGACGCGGCGCCGGCGACGACGTGTTCATCCTGGGCTGCGGAGCCCCCATGGGGCCGTGCATCGGGGTGGTCGACGGCATGCGCATCGGCGCCGACGTCTCGCCCTGGTGGCACGTACAGGACGACCAGTGGCGGCCGCCGGGCTACGAGCCGCACGAGCCGGCGACCGCCAACGCGCTCCAGAACACCATCAGCCGGTCGTTCATGCACCGACGCCTGTGGCTCAACGATCCCGACTGCCACATGCTGCGCACCACCGACACCCGCATGAGCGATGCTGCCGTCGACGCCTGGGCCCGGGCCGTCGGGGTGAGCGGAGGCATGGCCATCGTCTCCGACGACCTCTCCCTGCTCGACGACGCCTCGCGGCGCCGCCTCGACGAGGCCGTCGACCTCGGGCGGAGGGCCGACACGGCCGCACGCGATGGCGACGTGGCCACGGCGCCAGACCTGCTCGCACGACACCGCTGCGAAACCCTGGCGGGCCCGACGGGCACGCTTCACATCGACCCCGAGACCCAGGTCTCGACCCTCATCACCCCCTGACGCGGATGCCTCCGCAGCCCCTTCCGTCCCACGCGAACGTCGATGGGCTCGAGGGGCTCGCCGAGGTGCTCCGCGAGCTCGTGCTCGCCGGCGACCCCGACTCGATCGCGATGGTGCGCCAGCACCACCCCCGAGCCGACGTCGGCGACTTCACGAGCGACGATGCCCGGCTGACCGTTGCCCGCCACCACGGGTTCGCGGGCTGGCCCGAGCTCGAACGACGGCTCGCCCTGATCGACGAGCTGGCCCGGTCGCCGCACCTCCAGGAGGTCGGCGCCGAGGGTGCCGATCCGGCCGACGATCTCCTGCGACTCGGTTGTCTGGCCTACGGCACCGCCGACCCTTCGAGGCCCGACCGGGCACGCGAGCTGCTCGACTCGCAGCCGGCCCTCGCCGAGCACTCGGTGTTCACGCTGGCCGCGACCGGCCGGGCGGCCGACCTCGAGGAGCTCCTGGTCCGGTCGCCCGGCGCGGTCAACACCTCGGGCGGCCCGTTCGACTGGCCCCCGTTGCTCTACGCGGCCTACGGCCGGATTCCGGGCGTCGACACGCTCGCCGCCGGCGAGGTGCTGCTCGAAGCCGGCGCCGACCCCGAAGCCGGGTTCCTGTGGGAGGGGCTCATCCCGCCCTTCACCGCGCTCACCGGGGTCCTCGGCGGCGGCGAGAAGCGGCAGCCGGCTCACGTGAGCTCGCTCGACTTCGCCGCGCTCTTGCTCACCCACGGCGCCGATCCGAACGACCCTCAGGCCGTCTACAACCGGGCGACCGGCGGCGGCGCGAACGACGACATCGAGTGGCTCGACCTGCTTTTCGACCGCGGGCTCGGCGCCGGCGACGGCGGACGTTGGTATCGGCTGTTGAGCCCGAGTCTGGGTGATCCGATCCAACTGGTGGGCGAGCTGCTCCAGCACGCAGCCGAGAACGGGCTGTCCAACCGGACGAGATTGCTGCTCGGTCGGGGCGCCGACCCCAACGGTCGGGGCATGCATCCGGCCCACGGCGGACGGACCGCCTACCAGGGGGCGGTCGTCTTCGGGAACGACGAGGTCGTCGCCCTGCTCGAGGCGGCGGGCGCCGACACCGACAGCGTCTCGCCGTCGGAGCGGCTCGCGGGCCGGCTCCTGGCGGAGTCCGACGACCGGCCGTCGAGCGCCGCGGCGGCCGACATCGAGGCGCTCGCGATCGAGCGACCCGATCTCGTCAAGGCGGCGGTGAGTCTCGGCCGCCCGCGTGCGGTGCGCCGCCTCGTCGATCTCGGCTTCGACGTCAACCACCGCAACCGCATGACCGCGCTGCACGACGCCGCCAGCTCAGGCGACCATGAGATGGTCCGGCTGCTGCTCGACCTCGGCGCCGACCCGTCCATCGAGGACACCTTCCACGGCGCCGACCCCGCCGGCTGGGCCGACCACAACGGCCACGACGAACTGGCCGACTTCATCCGCTCGCGCCAGTGAGATCGGTGGCGCTCAGTTGGCGTCGATCGAGGCCTCGATGATCCGGAGGCGCTCGACCCCGATGATGATGATTCGCCCGTTGGCGGTGAAGAAGCAGTCGTAGCGAATCAGGTCGGCGGTGTCGCACTCGATGAGCTCGAGGGTCTCGGCCGCCGGCGGTGTTGCGGCGAAGAGCCGGTCGAGTGCGGTGGGTTCGGCATGACGTGACGCAGAATCGCGATCGCCGGCGATCCACGACGTCACCACGAAGACCGATGCGTCTTCCGGCGTCGTGATGCCGTCGGCGGCGAGGACATCAGGCGGGGTGACCGGGCCCTCCTGGGCAGTCGTCGTCGTGGTCTCGGCGACGGTCGTGCTCGTGGTGGTCGTGGCCTCCGTCGTGGTGGTCGTGGCCTCGGTCGTGCTGGTGGTGGTCGCAGCCGTGGTACTGGTGGTCGGCGCGGCATCCTCGTCGCCGCCGCTCGAACAAGCGGCCGCGATCACAGCCATGGACACACAGAGCACGGCGAGGTGATGTCGAGCGCTCACCGCAGCATTGTCGCCCATGGCGCTGCTCAGATGGGGCCAAGTGTCGCAGCTCCCCGTCACTCCCGCTCTTGCCGCTCCTTCGTCGCGGCGGGCCGCTCGGCTCGCCCCCTAGCTTGACCCCATGACCCAGGCACCCCGCATCGAGCCGCTCCCCGAGTCCGAGTGGACCGACGAGACCCGCACGATCATCGAGTCGACCTCGGCGCTCGGTCGCGAGCCGCTCAACATCTTCACGACCCTCGCCCATCACCCCAAGCTGCTGAAGCGCTGGCTGGTGTTCGGCAACAGCATCCTCGCAAAGGGCGTCCTCGACCCGCGAGAGCGCGAGCTCGCCATTCTCCGGACCGGATGGAACTGCGGCAGCGAGTACGAGTTCGGACAACACGTGGTCATCGGCCGAAGCGTGGGGATCACCGACGAGGAGATCGTCCGGCTCGCCGCCGGCCCGGACGCCGACGGATGGAGCGTCATCGACGCCACGATCCTCCGCGCCGCCGATGAGCTCCACACCGACCAACGCATCGGCGAGCAGACCTGGGCTGCGCTGACCGAGCACCACGACACGGCGCAGGTGATCGAGTTGATCATGACCGTCGGCCAGTACCACCTGGTGGCCATGACCCTGAACAGCGCCGGTGTCCAACTCGACGACGGGGTCCCGAGCTTCGCCGATCTCGGGCTCGATACCTGAGTGGAGATGGCGGTCAGGACGGGGCCGATAGGTTTCTCCATGCTCCTCGGATCGCACGTCTCTCCCGAAGACCCCATCGGCACCGCCGAACAGGAGGGTGCCGACTGCGTGCAGATCTTCCTCGGGAATCCTCAGTCCTGGAAGAAGCCGAAGCCCCGGGACGACGCGGCCGAACTGAAGAAGGCGCCGATCCCGATCTTCGTGCACGCGCCCTACCTCATCAACGTGGCGTCGCCGAACAACCGCGTACGCATCCCGAGCCGCAAGATCCTCCAGCAGACCTGCGACGCGGCCGCCGAGATCGGCGCCGCAGGCGGTGATCGTGCACGGCGGTCACGCACCGAGGACGACGACCGACGACGACGGGTTCGTCCGCTGGCGCAAGGCCATGGAGCAGCCTCGAGACCGACGTGCCCGTGCTACCTCGAGAACACGGCCGGCGGCGACCACGCCATGGCCCGCCACTTCGACACCATCGGCCGGCTGTGGGACCACATCGGCGACACCGGCATCGGGTTCTGCCTCGACACCTGCCACGCCCATGCCGCCGGCGAGGACCTGCATCTCGCGGTCGAGCGCATCACGGCGATCACCGGCCGCATCGACCTGGTGCACTGCAACGACTCCAAGGACGAGGCCGGCTCGGGCCGTGACCGCCACGAGAACCTCGGCCACGGCCAGATCCCGACCCCGATCTGCTCGGTCGACATCGTTCGTGCGGCCGACGCCCCGGTCATCTGCGAGACCGCCGAGGAGGGCCGCAAGGACGACCTGGCGCTCCTCCGCACGGGCCTCGGACTGAGTTGACCCGACCCGTGCCACCGATCGGCTGAAAGGTGCCGACCCGACGGGACAGCACGGCGGTGATCGTCGCCGGGATGCACCGATCGGGCACTTCGATCGTCGCCCTGGCCCTCAGGCGTCTCGGCGTCGATCTCGTCGACGACGTCGAATCAGGTGACGCCCACAACCCTGCGGGGTACGGCGAGGATCGCGACTTCGTCGAGTTCCACCGCGCGTTGTTCGATCGACAGTGGGCCGATCCCGGGGACCCATCGCTCGGACATCACCACGACTGGGGCTACGACCCGGCCGAGACGTTCGACCCGACCACCTTCGACGCCGTCGGTGACGATGCTGCCCGGCTCCTCGACCGCGAGACTGGGTGTCCCTGGGGGTTCAAGGATCCGCGGGCCACGCTCGTGCTCGACGCGTGGGTGCGGCGTGTCCGAGATGCCAGGGTGGTGCTTGTCGTCCGTCAGCCCGACGCCGTCGCGGCGTCGATGGCTTCGCTGGGCGAGGGGCCGTGGCGCGACCCGGTGCTGGCTCACCGCATCTGGCGGTTCTACAACCGTCGGGTCCTCGACTTCGCTCGGAGGTCGACGGTTCCGTGCGTGGTCGTCGACGGGAGCCTCGCAACTGCGGCGCCAGCGGCGTTCGCGGACGTGATGCATCGCCATCTCGCTCTGTCGCTCGACCCAGCCGGTGTGGTGTTCGATCACCTCGCCGCCGACCGCTATGCCGTCGACGTCGACCGTCACCGACTGCCGCTGCGAGAACGCGTCGAATCCGACATCCTCTGGCACCGACTCCGCCGTCGAGTTGCTCGGCCGGGGCCCGAGCGGCCCGCCGCGACGAAGGAGCGGCAAGAGCGGACGTGACGGGGAGCTGCGAAACGTGGCCCTGTCCGCGCAGATCCTGCGTCTCCCTCCGGGCAGAAACCGGTGCCGGCAGTCGCCCGGGATCCGCGAAGCTGCACCGGTGCTGACCGGCGCAGAGATCCTCGAGTTCGAGACGCTCGGGCACCTACGCGTGCCCGAGGTCCTCGATGCCCACGGCATCGAGGAGATGGAACGCCGTCTCTGGCGTCAGCTCGAAGGCAAGGGTGCCGAGCGCGACGACCGCTCGACCTGGTCGGCCGACAAGACCTTCGGCCTCCAGGGGATCCGCGACGGTGATCCCGATCCCGCGGCCTCGCCGAGGCTGGTGGCGGCGCTCGACGACCTGATGGGCGTGGGCACCTGGAAGACCGCACCGCACTGGGGCCAGGCGTTGGTGACGTTTCCGACCGATGAAACGTGGAACGTGCCGGGTGGTTCGTGGCACCTCGATCACCCCTACTGGCTCCCGCCCGACGAGATCTGGGGGCTCAACGTCTTCCTGCTCGTCGCCGACCTCGAGCCCCGCGGCGGAGGAACCGGAGTCGTCGAGGGCTCGCCCGAACTCATTCGACGGTGGCTGGTGGGCAAGGACCCGAAGAAGTCGACGATGAAGCAGCTGCGGCGGGGGTTCGAAGCCACCCACCCGTACTTTCAGCGCCTCGCAGACCGGCACGACTCGACCGGCCGAGTCGGCGACTTCACCTCGCCGACCACGATCGACGGCGTCGAGATCAGGGTCGCCGAGGTGACCGGCCGGGCCGGTGATGTCGTGTTGTGTCACCCCTGGGCACTGCACAATGTCATGCCGAACACCGCCGACCGTCCCCGTCTGATGCGGGCGTGCCGGGTGTACCAGCGAGGGCTCTCCCCGCAGGACGGCGACTGAGAGCCGCGGCCTCGTCAGACCGGCGTCGGCTCGTCGCGGAGCAGCGTTCGGTACAGGTCGGCGTAGAGGCCACCCTCGGCGAGCAGGTGGTCGTGGATGCCCCGTTGGACGATCCGGCCGTCCTCGATCACCAGGATCTGGTCGGCGCTCGTGATGGTGGACAGGCGGTGGGCGATCACCAGCGAGGTCCGACGCTCGAGTGCGGATGCCAGCGCCTGCTGGACGAGTGATTCGTTCTCGCTGTCGAGGTGGCTGGTGGCCTCGTCGAGGATGACGATGGTCGGGTCCTTGAGGAGCATCCGTGCGATCGAGAGGCGCTGTTTCTCGCCGCCCGACATGCGGTAGCCCCGCTCGCCGACCACGGTGTCGTAGCCGTCGGGGAGGGAGGCGATCAGGTCGTGGATCTGCGCGGCCCGGCACGCGGCCTCGATCTCGCCCTGGGTCGCCTCGGGGCGGGCGTAGTGGAGGTTCTGGCCGATCGTCTCGTGGAACAGGTGCGGGTCCTGACTCACCACGCCCACCGATGCGCGCAGTGAGTCCTGGGTGAGGTCGCGGACATCGTGGCCGTCGACCCGGATCGATCCGCCGGTGACGTCGTAGAGGCGGGGCACCAGGTTCGAGATCGTCGTCTTGCCCGCCCCGGACGGTCCGACGAGCGCCACCATCTGTCCGGGCTCGATCGCGGCCGTGATCCCCTTGAGGACGGGTCCGGCCGACCGGTTGGCGCCGGGGCCGGTGTCGCCCTCGAGGCTCTCGAGGGTGGTGCCGTCGACGGGGTACTCGAAGCAGACGTCGTCGAAGTCGAGGCGGCCCTGCGGATCGACGAGATCGACCGCGCCGGGTCGGTCGGCCACGGCGTTCTCGAGATCGAGGACCTCGAACACCCGCTCGAAGCTGACGAAGGCCGTCATCACGTCGATGCGGGCGTTGGTGAGCGCGGTGAGGGGTCCGTAGATACGCGTGACGTACGCCGCGAGTGCGACGAGCGTCCCGATGGTGATGGCCCCCGAGATGACGAGGCCGCCGCCGACCCAGTAGATGGCGGCGACCCCGACCGCCCCCACGAGCGTCATGGCGATGAAGAAGGTCCGCGAGAGCAGGGCCGCCTTGACGCCAGCGTCCCGGACGCCCGCGGCCTTCGACTCGAAGGCCGCGGTCTCGTCGTCGGCCCGGCCGAACAGCTTGACGAGGAGGGCCCCGCCGACGTTGAACCGCTCGTTCATCGTCGTGTTCATCTGGGCGTTGAGGTCCATCTGCTGGCGGGTGATCGACTGCAGGCGCTTGCCCACCCGCTTGGCCGGGATCACGAAGAAGGGGAGCAGTACGAGCGCCAGCAGGGTGAGCCGCCACTCGAGCAGGGCCATCGCCGTGACCGTCGTGACCAGCACGATGACGTTGGACACGACGGCTCCGAGTGTGCCGGTCAGCGCTCGCTGCGCCCCGATGACGTCGTTGTTCAGTCGGCTGACCAGCGCCCCGGTCTGCGATCGGGTGAAGAACGAGATCGGCAGGCGCTGCACGTGGTCGAAGAGCGTGACCCGCAGGTCGTGGATGAGTCCTTCGCCCACCCGGGCCGACCACCAGCGCTCGAAGAACGAGAGGATGGCGTCGCCGAAGGCGGCCAGGAGCACCAACGACGAGAGCAGCGCGAGTTGCCCGCGATCCTGATTCGGCAGGGCTTCGTCGATGATCGCCCGGAACACCAGGGGCGACACCAGGCTCAACAGGGCCGAGAGGATGATGGTGGTGAGGAATCCGAAGATCCGCCAGCGGTGGGGACGGGCGAACACCCAGACACGACGCAGCACGCCCTTCTGGAGTCGAACGCCCTCCACCTTGCTCGGATCCGACCCGAGCATGGCGTGTGGTCCCATCTGCATGCCGCCGAGGCTAGGGCCGGTTCCCGACGATCACGCCGGCCGCCTCGTAGGGTCGACTCGGTGAACGATCGCGATCTCGATCCGACCTGGCCGGTGCTGGTGGGCGTGGGGACGTGTTTCGACGACGTCGAGGCCGCCGAGATGATGGCGCGCGCAACGATCGCCGCAGCCGCCGATGCCGGGGTACCCGACGTACTCGGGTCGGTCGAGCGGATCGTCGTCCCGCACGGCACCTGGTCCTACACCGATCCGGCTCGCATCGTGGCCGAGCGCATCGGCGCGGCCGGAGCCTCCACCGTGCTCGTCGACGTGGGGATTCCGCAACAGGACCTCGTCAACGACGTCTGTACCTCCATGCTGGCCGGCGACCTCGACGTCGCGGTCATCACCGGCGCCGAGGCCAAGGCGCGGTCAGCGCGTCTGCAGTCACGCAGCACGAAGGGGGACACCGCCGGGATGGCGGCGGTGTTCGGCGGTGGCACCGCCGAAGCGGTCGCCACGGAGTCCGATCAGGGGGGCGCCGAGCCCGACGAGCATCAGCGCCCGAGCGGTGACCTCATCGACCCGGCCGAACTCGAAGCGGGACTGTTCGCCCCAGTCGATCAGTACGCGCTGATCGAGTCGGCGCTCGCCGCGCACGAAGGAACCTCACTCGCCGACCTGTCGGCCGAGGTGGCCACGCTGTGGGCTCGTTTCAACGCAGTTGCCGGGCAGAACCCCTCGGCGGCGTTCCCGGCGCCGATGACCGCCACCGAGCTCGCCACCCCGTCGGCTACGAATCGGCCGCTCGCGTCTCCGTACAACAAGTGGCTGGTCTCCCAGTGGACCGTCGACCAGGGGGCCAGCCTCCTGTTCACGACGGTGGGGGTGGCGCGCCGTGCCGGCATCGATCCATCCAGGTGGATCCACCCGCTGGTGGGCCTGACCTCGTCAGATCTGGTGCCCCTGTCTCAACGGGCCGAACTGCACCGGTGGCCGGCGATGAAGGTGCTCGGCGACGCGGCGACATCTCGTCTCGGTCACCCGCTCAGCGAGTGCGAGATCGCCGAGCTGTACTCCTGCTTCCCCGTTGCCGTCCGGATCCAGCAACGGGAGTTGGGACTCCCGCTCGACGGGACGCCGACCGTCACGGGTGGCATGACCTTCGCCGGTGGGCCGTTCAACAGCTTCGTGTTCCAGTCGATGGACGAGGTGGTTCGCCGGCTCCGCACGCTCGGTGGCCAGGCGTTGGTCACCAGCGTGAGCGGCCTGCTGAGCAAGCCCGGTCTCGGCGTGTGGGGAGCCAGCAGCGATGGACGAGCGCCGCTCCTCGCCGACCTCGCGGGTGACGCGGCTGCCGCCACCCCGCGGCGGGCGGTGCGCTCGGCGTACCAGGGCCCGGCGACCGTGACCGCCGCCACGGTGACCCACGAAGGTCTCCATCCCGTCGTGGTCGCGCTCGTCCTGGCTCCATCGGGCGATGCCGCCATCGTCCGATCGGCCGACCGTGCCCTCGTCGAGCGCGCTCAGTCGGGCGACGGGCTCGTCGGCTCCGCGGTCGAGGTCTCCGACTCAGCGGTGTTCGAGTGACGCCTGCCCTGCCCTGAGCCGCGCAGCGTGGTCCGGACCTTCGGAGAGTAGTGAGCCGGGCCAATGGTCGGACCCGGATAGTCACTTTCGGCGAGATCGACGCTACTTTCGGCGACACCCCTCTGGACAACCGGCTTCTCCCACCGGCACAGTTGTCTCCCGTGACCATCGTCCAGCCGCCCCTCCAGACCGCCGATCAGTGGCGGGATCTCGCTCCCCGGATCCACCGCCAGCGCTTGGTCGTTGAAGGCACGCCGGCACGCACCATCTCCGACCTCGCCATCAAGACCTATCTCGCACGGCTCACCGACGTCACGGAGATGATCCCGTTGATGGACCCGGTGACTCATTCGTCGCCGACCTATGGCTGGGCGGGATGGACCCATTGGGAGACGTCCGGCGCCCACTTCTACGCGTGGGATCAGCCGCAACTGTTCTTCTCCGTCGACATCTACACCTGCAAGCCCTTCGACAGTGAGCAGGTCGTTGAGTTCACCCGTGAGTTCTTCGACGCGTCCGAAATGGCCTGGAAGGGTTTCTGAGCGTGGAGTCGACGACCATCACCTCAGGATTCGTCGCCGACCTGTCCTCGACAGCCACGACCCCGTTCGGCTGCTACCTCGCCGGCCCGACCGATCCGCTCGCGCACGAGGCGAAGCTCCTGGAGGAGGCGATCTTCTTCGAGACGTTCGGGAACACCGCCGAATGCCTCGCGACCGAGTACGGGCCGTTCGACGACTGCAGCCTCTACATCGTCGTGGTCGACCATCAACTCGCCCGAGTCGTCGGCATGATCCGGTTGATCTTCGACAAGCACGGTCGGCTCAAGAGTCTCGGCGACATCGAACTCGGCCCGTGGAACAAACCGGTCGACGAGGTCCTGGCCCGCACGGGACTCGACGACTTCGACATGTCCGAGACGCTCGACGGAGCCACCTTGGCCGTCCATCCGGACTACCGGCAGTCCAAGGCGAGCAACCTGGTCAGTTTCTCGATGTACTCGGCGATGCTCGCCCTGGCGCGAGCCGCCAAGATGCGGTGGTTCGTGACGATCTTCGACGTGATCGTGCTCGATTCGATCCAGAAGTCGATGGGTGAACCCTTCGACTACTTCGCGGGGATCGAGCCGATGCGCTACCTCGACAGTCCGCTGAGCATTCCGGTGTACCTCGACATGGAGACCCACGCAGCACAGATGCGTGCGTTGGACCCCGAGCTCGAGGAGTTCTTCTACGGCGGTGATCCGTTCCCCGGTGCGGTGTCCCCGGCCGACCACGAGCGTGGCGCCGAGGTGGCCCGATCGCTCACCAGCACACCGATCATCGACCTCCGCGACCACCTGCGCGACACGGAGCGGTCGCAGATCGACAGCGTTCAGCGCAGCTGATCCTGGCGGAGCGCTCGCACCGTCTCGGCCATCTGATCGGCCGGCACAGGCCTCGAGAAGTAGTAGCCCTGCGCCGAACGGACGCCGAGCTCGAACAGCCGATCCGCCTGGGCGGCGTTCTCCACACCCTCGGCGATGGTGGCGAGTCCGAGCGCGCCGGACATGGCCACGATGGCTGACACGAGGCTGTCGTCCGAGGAGGGCTCGGCGTAGCCGATGCCGCTCACGAACGAGCGGTCGATCTTGGCCGAATCGACGGGGAACGACTTGAGCTGGGACATGGACGAGTAGCCGGTGCCGAAGTCGTCGAGCGAGATGCGAATGCCTGCGTCGCGCAGCTCGCTGAGCTGGAGCTTCGCCCGCCTCGCGTCGCTCATCAGCAGACCTTCGGTGATCTCGAGTTGCAGCGCTCCGTGAGCGATGTCGTGGCGGCCCAGGGTCTCGATGATGTCCTTCACCAGCGATGGCTCGTGAAGCTGTCGGGGCGAGAGATTCACCGACATCGTCACCTGGCCGACCAGACCGTCGTTCCTCCACTGCGTGAGTTGGCGGCACGACTCCTCGAGGATCCACGCGCCGATCTCGACGATCATCCCCGTCTCCTCGGCGACCGGGATGAACGTGGCGGGTGAGATCGACCCCATGATGGGGTGATCCCAGCGGGCGAGTGCCTCGAACCCTTCGAGGGCCCCGTCGGGGAGGCGGACGATCGGCTGGTAGGCCACGCTGAGCTGACCCAAGGTCAGGGCGCTGTTGAGTTCCTGCTCGAGGAACAGCTGCTCGTCGGCCCACTCACGCATCGAGTGGTCGAACTTGACCACGATGTTCCGTCCTCGCTTCTTCGCCTGGTACAGCGCGCTGTCGGCGTCTTCGATGATGGTTTCGAAGCCGACGACCGAGCCGGGCTCGATGATGCGCACGCCGATGCTGAGCGACGCGTGGATCTCGTTGCCGTTGATCCTGAACGGCACGCCGAGGGCACAGCGCAGCTGCTCGGCCAGATCCTCGATGTCGACCACGCTGGATGCGCTCGTGACGACCACGAACTCGTCGCCTCCGACCCGCGCGACGAAGTCCGACTCGTTGGCGTTCTGCCTGAGGCGGGAGGCGACGCGGCGAAGGAGCGCATCACCGGTCGAGTGACCCATGCCGTCGTTGATCAGTTTGAAGCGGTCGAGATCGGCGAAGAGCGCGCCGACGAACTGGTCGTCGGGATTCGCCTGGCGGTCGAGGAGGTACTGGCTCAGGTGCGCCCGGTTGGGCAGGTCGGTGAGCGAGTCGTGGCTGGCGGCATGCGAGAGGCGCTTCTGCACCACCGTCTGGGCGTTCATGGCTCGCACGACCCGCCACGTCCCCGTGGCCGTCAGGGCGACGGCGATCAGCGTGATGATGAGTCGGTCGCGACTCGTCAAGGTTCCCGCCATCGCGCTGATCAGGGCGGGAACGGCGAGCGCCAGTCCCACCGCGATGAGTCGGAACGGGTGCGCGGGTGTGTTCGCTTCGCTCGGCCTTGTCGGCAGCGAAGTGCACCGATGGGTGGAGCATGGCCGCGCCGCCCACGAGCATGCTGATGCCGTAGGGGAGGTCGACGACCCTCAGCGGAATGTCCGTCAGGGACAACTCCTCGAGCATGTAGATCGCATCACCGATGACGAGGAAGAACACCGACACCAACAGGAGGGTGTGGCTGGGCAGTCGCTCGGTGGCGGCGAACGCGAATCGGAGGGCGAGCGCGGCCATGGCGAAACTCAGCACCGGGTAGAGCACGAGCAGGGCTTCGATGACGGGCTCGGTGTCGGTTTCGAGCGCGGGACCGATGATGCCGAGCCACAAGGCCGCGCCCACGGCCAAGGCGGTGATGGCCGCGTCGAGGGCGGCGTCGATGTCGTGGGTGCGAGCCCGGAATCGGCGGTGATGAAGGATCATCAGGCCGCTGCCCATCAAGACATAGCCGCTGAGGCTGAAGATGTCGGGTACCAGCGAGCGTCCGGGCGTCAGGTCGCCGAGCGTCTCGTAGCTCACGCGAAGCGCCCCGCCGACGATCCACACCATGATGGCGCCGATCATCATCACCCACGGCAAGGGCGCTTCGACCTGGTAGCGCCGCAATCCGAAGAACGCCGCGCCGAGTGCCATCAGCGCGATCACGACGAACGTCGACTCGTCGATCGCGCCGAGCAGGCCGGCGGTGTGCAGTGCCAGCCACAGGAGGCCGACGATCAGGTAGCGGCGGAGCGCGCGAAGGTCGGCCGAGAACCAGCCCACGCCTCCAACGTCCACACCACATTGTGACGCAAAGCGGTGGTGTTAGTACAGAGCGTGGCCGGAAAATGGGCCGAATGGCCCGGGATCGAGCATCGTCGAGATCACCGCGAACCACCGGGAAGATGGCGGAGGGGGTGGGATTCGAACCCACGGAGGGTTGCCCCTCACACGCTTTCCAAGCGTGCCGATTCGGCCGCTCTCGCACCCCTCCCGGGATTGTGTTGCTCCGCTCTCGTGGGTGACGGCCAGGCGATCTGCGGCACATCACAGACACCGCTGAGAGCTGCTGCCTTCCGGCCCTGACTCGGTTCACGGGCTGCAATTGCACAGGACCCGACCGCCACCCGCGAGAGCGGAGCGACGCTCAGGATAACGATCAACGGCGCCGGGGGAAACCGGGGGACTTCGGAGCGGGCCGTCTAGCGTCACCGGACGTGGACGACACGGCCGCCATGCAGGTTGCGCTCGAGCAGGCGAGGCTCGCTGCAGCGGCGAACGAAGTCCCGGTCGGTGCGGTGGTCGTGGTGGCTGGCGAGGTGGTCTCCCGACGCCACAACGAGCGTGAACAGACCGGCGATCCGACCGCACACGCCGAGGTCCTGGCCCTGCGCGATGCTGCCGCGGCAGTCGGCGACGGGTGGCGGCTCACCGACGCGACCCTGGTCGTCACGTTGGAGCCATGCCCGATGTGTGCCGGCGCCGCGTGGGCGTCACGCATCGGACGGGTGGTCTTCGGTGCCGCCGATCTCGACGCCGGGGCACTCGGCTCCCGCTATCACCTCGGTGCCGACCCTCGGCTGAATCACGAGTTCGAGGTCACGGCCGGCGTGCTCGCCGACGAGGCCGGCGACCTGCTGTCGTCTTTCTTCGCCGATCGACGCGGCCGCTAACGTCGTCGACGGAAGGTTGCCAGAGCGGACGAATGGGGCGGCCTCGAAAGCCGTTGTGGTGCTTCGCATCACCATGGGTTCGAATCCCATACCTTCCGCCACCCACCACCGAACGATCGCCCGGGCTCCGGCCGGGGCGATCGTGCGTTTTGGGTCTGCCTGGCCTGCCCGATCAGGTCGGTTCGAACCGGTCGACGCTGGTCGTGATCGATTCGACGAAGTCGAGATCGACCTCGACGCCGAGCCCCGGCCCGGACGGCACGTCGATCGTGCTGTCGGGGCCGAGCACGAACGGATCGCAGACGTCTCGCTGCCAGTAGCGGTCGGTGGCCGAGATGTCGCCGGGCAGGGTGAATCCCGGAAGCGCTGCCAGCGCCAGGTTGGCGGCCCTGCCGATGCCGGTCTCGAGCATGCCTCCGCACCACACCGGGACGCCGGCCGCGACGCAGTCGTCGTGGATGGCGCGACCGGTCAGGTGGCCGCCGACGCGGCCGGCCTTGATGTTGACGATGGAGCAGGCACCCAGCTCGACGGCCTGACGGGCCACCCGTCTCGTCGTGATGCCCTCGTCGAGGCAGATCGGCGTCTCGATCCGTCGGGCGAGCTCGGCGTGGTCGAGGAGGTCGTCCTCGGCGAAGGGCTGTTCGATGAGGAGCAGCGCGGAGTCGTCGAGCGCACGGAAGATACCGGTGTCCTCGAGGGCGTAGGCGGTGTTGGCGTCGACCTGGATCGCCAGGTCGTCACCGAACTCCCGACGGACTCGGGCCACCGGCTCGACGTCGAACCCCGGCTCGATCTTGAGCTTCACCCGTTGGTAGCCCTCGTCGACGTGCCCTCGAACGACGGCGACCAGCGAGTCGAGGTCATCGGTGATCCCGATGGAGACCCCCACCTCGACCGCGGTGCGGGTGCCTCCCAGGTGGTCGGCGAGCGACGTCCCGGCGATGCGGAGCTCGGCATCGAGCACCGCGAGCTCGAGTGCGGCCTTGGCCATCCGGTGGCCGTCGATGCCGGAGAGCAGGGACGCCACGGTGTGGGCCGTCACGTCGTCGACCTCGAGGAGCCGGGGGATCAGGTGGCGCTCGCTGACGAGTTGGGCCGCGGCCGTGAACTCCGAGGAGTAGTCGGGAACGGCGCCTGCCACACACTCGCCCCATCCCTCGACGCTTCCGGCGGTGACCCGCGCCAGCAACACGTCGCGCTCGGTCTGGGTGCCGAACGACGTGCGGAACGGTCGGACCAGGGGAAGGGCGATGCGACGCAGCTCGACGCAGTCGATCTTCACGGCGCCACCACGTAGCGCCCCGTCCGCGTGAACCCCGTGATGCGATCGCCCGCGGCAAGTCGAGGAACCAGCGCATCACGAGTCGCACGGCGCCAGCGCACCGCAGCCGGGGGATCGGACCCGCGCAGCGACACGATGTCGTCCGGAACGAGGACGAACGCCGTCGACCCGGTTCGGCCGGTCGGTCGTCCGGTCTCGTCGATCAGATCGACGGCGCCCGCGGCTTCGAGCAGCTCGTGATCGGGTTCGATCCTGCTCCCGCCGGCCAGCTGGCGCACGGCCGGGGCGAGGAGGTGCCAGTGGGCGACGAAGCGGTCGGACTCGTCGGAGCCATTGATGGCATCGTCGCGAGTCGACCCGTAGTGGTTCGCCTCGTAGCGAGCTGCCGCCACGCCGAGTCGTTGGAGGTTGAACCAGGCGTTGCGGCGCACCAGCGGGTCGAACGTCCAGACCGCCAGGTCGATGCCGCGTGCGAGGCACCAGGCCCGCTGGTGGAGCTTGAGGGCACGCCCGCGGCCGCGCCCGGCCTCGTGGTCGACGAACCCGGCGACGTGGGAGTGGAGGACCCTCCGGCCGTCGTGGTCGCCGAGGAAGGCGACCGCTCCGCCGATCAGTTCGTCGTCGGCCCAGGCGCCCACGACGTAGCCGCCTGCTGAGGCGAAGGCTCGGAGCAGAGCGTGCTCGATCATCGGGGTGTCGCGGCGCCACACCCGGTCGATCACGCTGCTCAGTGCGCCCAGGTCGTCGATGTGATCGAGCTCACGCACGGTCAGGCCGGCGGCATCGACGGCGATCGAGGCGTGCGCAGCCGCCTCGATCGCAAGATCGTCACTCGCGACCTCGGCGGGCGTCACGCCGAGAAGTGTGCCACGGACAGCCGCTCGGGCCGGGCCGGATACGCTCGGCGGGCCATGGCGTTCCAGTCGCTCTACCGTCGATATCGCTCTCGCACGTTCGCCGAGGTGCTCGGCCAGGACCAGGTCACCACGCCGCTGCGCAATGCGGTTCGTGAGGGCCGGGTCGCCCACGCCTACCTGTTCAGCGGCCCGCGCGGCACGGGCAAGACGTCGACTGCGCGTCTGCTCGCCAAGGTGCTCAACTGCGCCGCTCCGGTCGACGGCGAGCCGTGCGGGCAGTGCGACGCATGTGTGGCGGTCGAGAGCGGCACCTTCGTCGACTGGCTCCAGGAACTCGACGCTGCATCGAATCGGGGCATCGAGGCCATGCGTGGGCTCATCGACCGGGTTGCGTTCGGGACGTCGGGGAACCGCAAGGTGATCGTGCTCGACGAGGTCCACATGCTCACCGACGCCGCCAGCAACGCACTGCTCAAGACGCTCGAGGAGCCGCCGGCCCACGTCGTGTTCGTGCTGGCGACCACCGACCCCCAGAAGGTCCTGCCCACGATCCAGAGCCGGACCCAGAAGTTCGAGTTCCGGCTGCTCGGCGCCGACGTGCTGGCCGGTCATGTGCGCCACATCATCGACGACGCCGGTCTCGACCTCGGCGACGATGCCGTCGACGAGGCCGTTCGCCGCGGCCGGGGCTCGGCCCGCGACACCCTGTCGGCTCTCGACGCCATCGCGGCGGCCGGGGGTGTCATCGACACCGGCGTCCCGGTCGACGACCTCCTCGACGGTCTGGCCGACGCCGACGCCGGAGCCGTGCTCGCCGGGATGGCTCGGGCGGTCGAGGCCGGGCAGGACCCTCGGACCATCGCCGACACGCTCGTCGGGCGCTTGCGCGAGGCGTTCCTCGAGTCGATGCGGGCCCCGATGCGAGCGACGACCGAAGCCGACCGGGCCCGAGCCGCCGACCTCGCGGCCCGCATGTCACCGGCCCGTCTGACCGCCGCCCTCGAGGCGATCGGCACCGCCGGGGTCGACATGCGACAGGCCCCCGACCCTCGCATTCCGCTCGAAGTCGCGCTCGTGCGCCTGTGCCGGGTGTCCGACGACACGGTCGCCGGACTCCTGGGTCGCATCGAGGCCCTCGAGGCGGCGCTGGCCGGAGGCGCGGTTCCCGCTCCCACCGTGGCAGCGCCCGAGCCGCCTACCCCGGCCGTCACCCCCGATCCGGCACCCGATCCGGCTCCGGCCGAGGCATCGCCCTCGACCCCGGCTGCGGCCCCGGCAGATCCGCCGTCACCGAGCCCGCCATCGCCGGGCCGGGGCAAGGCCAACGCAGCGCGCGAGGTCCTGGCCGGCCGAGCCCAGCGCCCGGAGGCCCCGTCGGAGCCGGCGACCTCGGCGCCGAACGCCGAACGTCCGCCGCTGGGTCGTCAGACCACGCCGGCAGCGACGTCCCCTCCGCCCGAGGCCAAGGCGCCTCCCGAGGCCGCCCCGGCAGCCCCGGCAGCCCCGCCCGCCGAGTCCGCTGCCCCCGGGGGTGAGGCGCCGACCCGCGACCAACTCGTGCTCGACTGGGCCGACGAGATCCTGCCGAACCTCCCCCGTTCGGCGCTGTTCAAGGTCGGCCGCTTCATCGACGGGGCTGATGGCACGTACTCCTTCGCGCTGCCGAACGCTCCCCACCGGGACAACTGCGAGAAACGGCGCGAAGAGCTCGAGGCCGCCCTCAGCGAGCGGTACGGGGTCCCCATCCGGCTCCAGATGGTGGTCGACGGCGATGCGGCCCCTCCATCGGCCGACCCGCACCAGCCCGACGAGCCCGAGGCCGAGGAAGACATCGACACCGCCGCCCTGATCGATGCCGGCGACGCCCCGTCCACCGTCGACCGGCTGACCGAAGCGTTTCCGGGGGCCGAGTTGATCGACGGTGGATCCGACGACGGAGCCTGACGATGAGCCAGGATGCATCGGTGAGTTCTGACGATGAGACGAGTCCCGAGAACCAGACCCCCGACCTGGGCGCCCTGACCGGCGGCCTCGATCTCGGTGGGCTGATGGAGCAGGCCCAGGCCATGATGAGCCAGGCCCAGGCAGCCGGCGACACGGTCGTCGAAGGTTCGGCCGGGGGAGGCGCCGTCAAGATCACCGTGACCGGGATGGGCCGATTCGATGCCGTCTCGATCGATCCGGCCGCCGTCGACCCCGACGACGTCGAAACGCTCGAGGACCTCGTGCTGGCCGCGCTCCACGACTGCAACCAGAAGATCGCGGCACTGCAAGCGGGCTCGGTGGGCGACTTCGATCTCGGGTCGATCGGCGATCTGCTCGGCGGAGTCATCGACACCGACGCCACGGAATGACGGCCCGCGAATGACGCCCAGGGCGCCCGCGGCATGAGCCCGTACGGCGAGTCGGTGCAGGCGCTCATCGACGAGTTCGGCCGGCTTCCTGGCATCGGTCCCAAGTCGGCCCAGCGCATCGCCTTCCACCTCCTGAAGCTCGACGAGGTCGACGCCCGGCGGCTCTCGGCGGCCATCGTCACGGCCAAGGAACGGGTGCGCTTCTGCGACATCTGCTTCAACCTCGCCGAGGCGGCGACCTGCGGGATCTGCGCCGACGAGCGGCGCGACGAGAAGGTCATCTGTGTGGTCGAAGAGCCCCGCGACGTCGTCGCGGTCGAGAAGACCCACGAGTTCTCGGGGCGCTACCACGTGCTGGGTGGGGCCATCAATCCGCTCGAAGGGGTGGGCCCCGAGCAGCTGCGGGTGGCCGAGCTGTTGGCCCGCATCGAGGCCGACGAGGTGACCGAGGTCATCTTGTGCACGAACCCGAACATCGAAGGCGAAGCCACCGCGCTCTACCTCAGCCGGCTCATCTCGCCGTCAGGCATCAGCGTGACCCGGATCGCCAGCGGGCTGCCCGTCGGTGGCGATCTCGAGTACGCGGACGAGCTGACGCTCGGCCGGGCGCTCGAGGGCCGGCGAAGCGTCGGTGAGTGAGCGGAGGCGACGGTGAACCATCGTCGGCGGGTCGTGGCGTGCGTCCTTCCCGTCGTCCTGGTGGCGGCCTGCGGGGGTGGTGGGGGCGATGACCCCGAGGGTGCGGCTGAGGTCCTGGCCACCCAGCTCCTGGGAGCCGAGCCGACCGACGACACTCGCGACGACCACGAGTGCATTTCGGCGGCGATCGCTGACTCGTTCGACGACGATGCACTGGTCGTCCTCGCCGAGGCGGTCGACCTCGACGATCTCGATCTGCCCAGTCGCGAACGGCTGCTGCAGGCCGCCCTCCGATGTGTCCCGGCGGTCGAGCTCGGGGGCTGACTACTCGCTGATCTCGAGGTCCGGGGTCACCGGCGGTCGCTGGGCTCGACCGGCGTCGGGGCCGAGGTGCGGAGCAGGGTGTAGCCGATGATGCCGGCGATGGTCGACCCGATCAGGATCCCGATCTTGGCATTGTCGATGAGGAGCAGCTCTTCCTCGAAGGCGAGGCCGGCGACGAAGAGCGCAACGGTGAAGCCGATCCCTGCGGTGGCGGCCAGCCCGACGATGTCTCGCCACGTCGTGTGCGGAGGGAGGCTGCCGAGACCGAGGACGGTGGTGAGGTAGGTGAAGACCACGATGCCGAGGGTCTTTCCCACCACCAGTCCGAAGATGATGCCCATCGCGACCTGGTTTTCGGGAAGTGTGCGCAACGCCTCCCTCGTGACGACGACGCCCGCGTTCGCCAGCGCGAAGAGGGGCACGATGCCGAACGCGACCCATGGCGAGATCTTGTGCTCGATGCGTTCGAGCGGGGACAGGGTCTCGCGCGCCAGGCGTTGGAGATCCTCGATGGCCTCGTTGTTGATCTCGAGCTCTTCGTTGGTCACCAGGTCGTCGCGGACCGAGTCCTCGACGCGGTCGACCAGGGACCGGGCGACGGGTGCGAATCGGCGCTGGTCGTAGAACGACCAGACGGGTGCCATGAGCCCGATGGCGACACCGGCCAGCGTTGCATGGACGCCTGACTCGTGCAGGCAGAACCAGGCGGCCGTCCCGGCCACCAGGTAGACGGCCAGCGCACGGATGTTCCGTCGCTTGGCGATTTCGATGCAGACGAGGAAGAACACGGCAGCGCCGAGCCAGGCGAAGGACACCTCCTCGGTGTAGAAGATCGCGATGACGATGATGGCCCCGATGTCATCGGCGATCGCCAACGTGAGCAGGAACAGCTTCGCCCCCGACGGGATGCGGTCTCCGATGAGGGCCACCACGCCGACTGCGAACGCGATGTCGGTCGCCATGGGGATTCCCCAACCCTTCTCGGTGGCCGTTCCTGCGTTGAAGATCAGGTAGATCAGGGCGGGAACGATCATGCCGCCGAGCGCGGCGATGGCCGGCAGGGCGACCGCACGCGGATCTCGCAGCTCGCCCAGCACGAGCTCGCGTTTGATCTCGAGGCCCACGAGGAAGAAGAAGATCGTCATCAGCCCGTCGTTGACCCATTCGCGAAGCGTCAACTCGATGTGGAGGAGGTCGTGGCCGAGCTCGATGTTGAGCGGCGTCTCCCACAGCTCGATGTAGGAGTCGCCCCATGGCGAGTTGATCCAGACGAGCGCGACGACGGCGCTGATGAGCAGTGCAACTCCGCCTGAGGCTTCGAGGTGCATGAACCGCTGGAACGGTCGGACGAACGCGCGGGGGACGAACGCGTCGGATTCGCCCCAGGAGTGGCGGATGCCGCGATGAGAAGGGGTCTGGTCGGAAAGGTTCACAGTGTGGGTCGGTCGGCCGCGCGCACGTCCGACGGTTCATTGTGACCGGTCCGTGCCGGCATCAGGTAGCCGGGGCCGGGCGGGTGAACGTCATCTTCACGGCCATCCCGTTGGGATGCTGGCGGAACGACACCTGATCGCTGAGCACCTTGATGAGTGGGATCCCGAGACCACCCTCGTGCTCGAGGCGCTCGGGGTCGGTCACCTCGGGAAGGGCTGCGAGCTCCTCGGGGGCGAAGCCCGGTCCGTGGTCGATGATCTCGACGACGAACGCCTCGGGACCGACGGTGCATCGGATGACCACCGGCTCGGGAGCGGCTTCGGACGCATGGGCCTTCACCGCGTTGCTGCAGGCTTCGCTGATCGCCAGGCGAAGGTCTTCGAGCCGGCTCTCCGACAACGGCGGGTCGAGGGTGGCCGCGGTCGCGACGACCAGCCGGACCACGGCGAGGTAGTCGAGCCGCGCCGGGATCTCGAGGACGACCTCGCGCGACATCAGCTGGCCGCGGCTTCGAGCGAGTCGGCGATGACGAAGACCTCGTCGAGGCCGGTGAGTTCGAACACGCCGATGACACGAGAGATCGTACAGACCAGACGGAGCTCGCCGCCGTGGGTCCGGATGCGCTTGAGGGCGCCGACGAGCACTCCGAGGCCGGTCGAGTCGAGGAAGTCGACGGCATCGAGATCGATGATGATGCGCCTGTGGCCGTCGGTGACCAGCCCGATCACGACCTCGCGCAACCGCGGCGAGGTGGCGATGTCGAGCTCACCGTGCACCGACACCACCCACCAGTCGCCGTGTTCGTGCGTCTCGATGTCGAGATCCATCGTGCTCCAGCCGGAGGCGTGGGGTCGCCTGGCCTCAGAATCTACCGCTCGCCACCAAACGACACCGTGGTAACTACAACGACGGAACGCCTAGTCTCGCGGTATGGCGCTCGCCGCCTCGACCCCGCTCGACGACCTCGTCGCCACCTTGGCGAACCGCGCCGCGGCTGCCGACGCGGGCCGACTCGACGATGTCGGTCGTCTGGTCCACGTCGATCGGCTGCCTGGACGCGATGCCAGCCATGCCGATCTGAGCCGCCCCCTCCCGCCCTCGGTGCGTGAGCGTCTCGGGGTCGAACGCCTGTGGACACATCAAGCGGCGGCCATCGATCACCTCCGCGACGGCCGTTCGGTCGTCGTCTCATCGGGCACCGGCTCGGGCAAGTCGCTGATCTATCAGGCCGTCATCGCCGAGTCGGCCGCCCGCCCCGTTCGTCCCGGGTCCGCCCTCTGCGTGTTCCCCACGAAGGCGCTTGCACGCGATCAGCTCAGATCACTGGCCGACCGACAGTTCGACGGCGTGGTGCCGGGTGCCTACGACGGTGACACCGACCGCGAGCTCCGGACCTGGGTCCGTCGCAATGCGAACGTCGTGCTCACCAATCCCGAGATGCTCCACAGCGGGTTGTTGCCGCACCATCCGCGCTGGACGCGGTTCCTCTCGCGGCTCGACTACGTCGTCATCGACGAGCTGCACGTCTTCCGCGGCGTCTTCGGGAGTCACGTGGCCCACCTCCTCCGCCGGCTGCGGCGCTTGTGTCACCACTACGGCTCCGACCCCACGTTCTGCTTCACGTCGGCCACGCTCGGAACGCCCGAGGTGCTGGCCTCCGAGCTGGCCGGCCTGCCGGTCGAGGCCGTGGTCGAGGACGGTTCGCCGCAGGGCGAGCGGCTCATCGCGTTGTGGAATCCGCCGCTCACCGATGCCGACACCGGTCAACGGTCCTCGACCCATGCCGAGGCGGCCGGTCTGCTGGCCGGATTGGTGGCCGACGGCAACCGGGCGATCACGTTCTGTCGCAGCCGGCGAGGCACCGAGTTGGTCGCCGCCGACGCGGCTCGGCGGTTGCCGAAGGCGGCCGATCGGATCCGCCCGTATCGCGGCGGGTACCTGTCAGCCGAGCGTCGCGAGATCGAGGAGGCGCTGGCCGCGGGCGAGGTCGACGGCATCGTGACCACGACCGCGCTCGAGCTCGGCGTCGACCTCGCCGGTCTCGACGCCGTGGTGGTCGACGGCTTCCCCGGCACCATCGCCTCGTTCTGGCAGCAGGTCGGCCGGGCCGGACGCAACGGCCGGACGTCGCTCGCCGTGCTGGTCGGCGGCACCGACCAGCTCGATCAGTGGCTCATGGCGCATCCGACCGAGCTGCTGCGTCGATCCCCCGAGCCCGCGGTCGTGAACCCCGACAACCGTTTCGTGTCCCGCCCCCACCTGCGCTGCGCGGCGTTCGAACTGCCGCTCACGCACGCCGACCGCGAGTTCTGGCCAGGGTTGATCGACGAAACGATCTGCGAACTCGTCCGCGAAGACGACCTCGCCGTTCGACGGCGGTCGTCGGGTCCCATCGCCGTCTGGACCGGACAAGGCTGGCCGGCCCACGGCATCGGTCTGCGGTCGAGCGGCGGCGGCACGGTGTCGATCGTCGACCCGTCCCAGCAGCCCATCGGCACGGTCGAATGGGCGCGGGCGGCCGAGATGGTGCACGAGGGTGCGATCTACCTGCACCGCGGGACCTCGTGGAAGGTCGTCGATCTCGATCTCGAGCATCGGCGTGCAACCGTCGAGCGTCACGACGGCTCCGAGTACACCGTGGTCCGTTCGACCACTGACCTCGCGCTGCTGGCCACCGAGGTCACCGCCACGCTCGGCGGCGCCTGCCTCGAGCTCGGCGAGGTCGAGGTCACCCGTCAGGTCACGGGCTACCAGCGCAAGACGGTCGGCAGTGGCGAGCTGATCGGGACGACCCGGCTCGACCTGCCGCCGTCGACGCTCACCACCCGGGCGTTCTGGTACGCCATCGAGGCATCGGTGCTCGACGCGGCCGGGCTCGACGCGGCGCGGGTACCCGGCGCGCTCCACGCGGCCGAACACGCAGCCATCGGCATGTTGCCGCTCTTCACGATCTGCGACCGCTGGGACGTCGGCGGGGTGTCGACGGCCCACCTGCCCGAGACCGGCACGGCCACGATCGTGATCTACGACGCCTACCCGGGCGGGGCGGGTGTGGCCGAGCTGGGCCACGCCGCCGGCACCGGCCTGCTGCTGGCCACGCTTCGTTCGATCGAGGCGTGCTCGTGCGCTGCGGGCTGCCCTTCGTGTGTGCAGTCACCCAAGTGCGGCAACGGCAACGAACCCCTCGACAAACTCGGCGCCGCCAGCCTCATCCGCACCCTCGTCGGCGTGGCCTGAACGACCACCTCATGCGGGGGTGAACTCGCTGGTGACCATGGTGGCGTGCACGATCAGCCGCTCTCGAGCGGAGCCCTTGGGGTTGCACGTCGTGAGCGTCAGCAGGGCCTCGTCGGGCGTGTTGTCGATGACCTCGGTTGCATCGGGCGCCACCACGTAGGGGTCGCTGCGGATTTCGTAGATGCAGGTGCCGATCGGGGTCTCGAGCTCGATGGTGTCGCCGGGCGCGAGGAGATCGAGGTTGTGGAACGGACGGCCGAACGTGGTCCGGTGGCCGGCGATGGAGACGTTGCCGATCTCACAGGGGAGCGGGGTCGAGGGGTAGTGACCGGCACCGGCGCGGAGCGCCTTGTCGGACACGCCTTCGACCACGACGACCTCGACGTCGAGCGCCGGGATCTTGAGGCGGGTCAGCGCGTCGCCCTCGCCAACGCTTCGGGCCCGGTACTTCTGCTCGAGGCTGTCGCTGGACAGCTCGGCATCGAGATTGGCCTGCACCCGGTCCTGGTAGAGGTTGGAGAAGTAGGGATAGCCGACCAGCGCTGCCGCTCCCAGCAGGAGCAGGACCGACACGGCCGACACCGCCCTCCGGGCCAGGGGGTGCCGCCGTAGATACGCCGCGACTCCGGCCGGCTGGCTCGGTGACCGCTGCCCTGTTGCTCGTGGCGCCGGGCCGGACACCCGGCGCCCGATCACCACCACCGCCCCGATCATCACGACCAGCAGAACGACGGCGACAGCGGTCCACATGCCGGCCCGACGCTATCGGCGCGTCACGTCCTATCCGTAGCGGTCCCCGAGTTCACGACGCCGAAACGCGCCCCCTCACCCAGTCTCCTAGCATCGAACCAGCGAGCAAGGAGGATCACCATGTCCATCTTCGAGACGATCGGCGGCGAGGCCCTGGTCGCCGAAGCGGTCAACCGGTTTCACGCGAAGCTCACGTCCGATCCGGTCATCGGGGTGTACTTCGAGGGCACCGACACCGCGAAGCTCGAGACCCACCAGCGGATGTTCCTGACGGCGGCGCTCGGCGGTCCGGATGCCTACGAGGGTCGTGACATGCGGGCCGCGCACGCGCACCTCCACATCACCGATACCGACTTCGATCTGTTCCTCGACCACCTGACCGAGACCCTCACCGAGGTCGGAGTCGAGGCCGAGCGGATCGCCGAAGTGATCGAGGCGCTCACACCGCTGCGATCCGAGATCGTGAGCGCTGCGAGCGAAGGCCCCGATGAGTGGGGCGCTCAGGATCCGAGCGGGGGCAGCGGCTGAGGGCTGGGCAACGGTGCGGCTGCGACTGCGACCGGGTACCGGGGCCTTCGTGCTACCAGGATGAGACTTGCAACGACCCGAACAAGTCGACCCGTTGCTCGATGCCACGCTCGCACGCAAGAACTTCCCACCTCTGGCTCCTTCGGAGGATTCGGGCAGAAAGTGGCAGGCCAGATCAGCGACGGGACTGCTGAGACCTCGAGAGGGCCTCGATGGGTGGTCCAGCGGCCAAGGGCACAGACTCCGTCGGGGTCCGTTGGGGCCGGGTCGACTGGTCTACCGACGCCGACCGGTCTCGACCAGGTCAAGGCCGTGCACGGCGAGGTGGGCGTTGCTGAACCGGACATCGTCGGAGACCTCCTCACCGAACCACGCGGGCGGCTCGAAGGCCAGCATGGCTTCGTCCGACGCGAACTCGACCTCGACCATCCGAGCCCGGCAAGGTCCCCCTCGAAGACGTCGAGTTCGGCGGTGTGGCCGTTCAGCGGGATCAGGTAGCGAGTCTTGTCGATGCGTCGTCCCTCGGCCAGCGGCCACAGGATCTCGAACCGGGGGCGATCGAGCTCCCATTCGAGCTCGGTGCGCGTCGGCCCCGACCCGGACTTGATCGTGAGGGTGAGCCCCGACCCGGTGCGATCGCGGACGCGAGCGGAAACCTTCCCGTCCACGGCGACGTAGCCCTGGCGTATCCGCTCGCCGTCCGAGGGAAGCGCCGGGGGCTCGGTCACGAGGAACTTCCGCTCGCGTTCCACGACCGACATCCGGTCGTCGCTCCGGTCTCTGTCGAGCCCGGCGAGGTCGGCGATGCCACCGGCGCGCCGCTCCGCGCCCTGACGCCGGTCGATCTCCCAGTACGCCCCGATGCGAGTGCAGAACGCCTCGGGCTCCTCTGCGTACACACGGGCACCGAGGCTGAAGGCCCGGTGTCGCAGATCCGCCTGACGGCGTCGGGCGAGGTCGATGGCGGGCCGGACCTCGTCGGGTCCGCCGAAGAGGTCACCCTCGGTCTCGAGACTGTCGACGAGGACGGCGAGGTCGTGGTCGTCGCCCAGGGCGTCGGCCAAGTCGCCGAGATTGGCGACGAGCGGGGACAACACGCTCGGCGCGGTGGGCTCGAGCAGTCGGAGTTGGTACCACAGGTACTTCACCCGCTTGCGCCATTCGTGCATGCGCTCGTTGGTGGCCTTCTTCTGGGCCCGACGGAACCCGCGGCGGCCGCGCCTGTAGGTGGCCTCGAGCCCGCCGGCGAACGTGGCGAAGCGGTCGGGCAGCTCCCAACCGTCGATGCTGCGGCGCACCTCGGTCAGGTCGGCGTTGTGCCCGCCGGACCCTCGCGTCGTCGGCGTCGATGGCTCGGCCCGCGGCCGCGGCCTTCTTGGATTGTGCGTGCGCAATCGAGTCCAGCTCTGTCCGATGATTGCCCTCACCGTGCTCGGCCTCCCGGAGATCGGCGAACGTCGCCACCAGGGCCTGAGCGTCGCGGATCGACGACAGCTGCTCGGCGGCGTCACGCAACGCCCGGTTCGCCGGCTTGTACGACTTGCCGAGCGCCGGGCGCAGCAGCCTCAGCAGCCCCCGGAGCTCCTTGCAGCGTTTCCGGATCTCGTGGACCGATGTCTCGACCTGTTCGGGGTTGGCCGTCGGCAGCCCGTCGAGCCGGGTGATGGCGTCGTCGAGCCGCTCGGCGGCCACCCTGCGCGACGGCTCGGTCCACCGACTCCGTGTGCTCGAATCGAAACGCCATGTCACCTCGGTGTCGCCGATCGGGGACAGTCTGCCAGCGTCGAACTCGAACGCCCGATTCTGGTCGCTCCCGACGTCGACGCGGTTGCTCGTGACACCGACGACCAGCCGTCGACAGGCGCAATCAGGTCCCTAGTTCTTCGGTCGGTCCGACCAGTCGATCCAGTCCGAATCGGTGCTGTGGACGAACCCGTCGATCGCCCGGCCCAACGTGGGGTAGAAGTGCTGCTCGCCGATCCGGTCGTACAGTCCGTACAGCCTCAGCCGGTCGGCGACCGGGCCCTTGAGCTCGGCAAAGGCCACCACGATCCCGTCACGCTCGAGGTCGTCGAGCACCCCGGTCAGCGCCTCGCCCCCGGTGGTGTCGATGTCGGTGATCGGCTCGGCCGCGACGATGAGCCACTCGACGGTGCCCTCATTCGAGGCGACCGCCTCCCGCACCCGCCGTCGGAAGTGGTCGGCGTTGGCGAAGAAGAGCGGGGCGTCGAATCGGAAGATCACGAGCCCGGGGATGGTCTTCGCCCCGTTGTTCCGGTTGAGGTCGTGGTAGCCCTTCTGCCCGTCGATCCGGCCGAGCACGGCGTCATGTGGGCGCCACGCCCGCCGGATGAAGTTGCCGAGTGACAGCAACACCGCGACCACGATGCCCTCGAGCACGCCGACCAGGGCCACGCCGAGGAACGCCACGACGGCGAGCACGAACTCGGAGCGCCGGACCTTCCAGAGCCACCTCATCGCCGACAGGTCGAGCAGGGCGATTGCCGCCGTGATCACGATCGCCGCCAACGCGGACGAGGGCATGTTCTTCAGCAACCCACTTCCCCACACCAACACGATCAGGATGGCGATCGCGCCGACGAGACCGGTGACCTGGGTCTGGGCTCGGGCCGACACCGCCACGAAGGTCCTCGACGAGGACGCGCTCGACGGGGAAACCCTGGAAGAACGCCGCCGCGATGTTGGCCCCGCCGAGGGCCACCAGCTCGTCGTCGGGATCGACCTCCTCGCCCCGCTCTGCGGCCAGGCTGCGGGACAGGGCCATGGTGTCGGCCAGGCTCACGAACGCGATGCCCGCGGCCGCGGCGAAGAGGCTCGGCAGTTGGTCGAACCCCGCACTGGGCAGCGAAGGCGATGGGAACCCGGAGGGCAGTGAGCCCACCACCGGGATCTCGCGGGCGAGATCGAGCAACGCGACCGCGGCGATGGCGGCGATCGTGGCGATGAGGACGCCGGGCACCTGGGGAGCGATCCGACGCAACCCGAGGATGATGACGATCACGCCGATGCCGATCAACGCCGCGGCGGGCTCGGCATCGCCGTCGAGGAGGCCTTGCACGAAGGCCTTCGCTTCGGACAACAGCCCATCGGCGTCGTCGCTGAATCCGAACAGCTTGGGCAGCTGGTTCACGAAGATGACGACCGCCAGGCCGTTGAGGTAGCCGATGCGGGCCGGCTTGGACAGCAATTCGGCGATCCGGCCGAGTCCGGTCATGCCCGAGGCCGCCGAGATGAGCCCCATGAACAACGCCAGCATCCCCGCGGCGGCGACGGCGGCGCCGGGATCGTCGGCCACGACGACAACTGCCGCGACCGCGGCGAAGATCAGCGGGCCGAGGGCCGAATCGGGCCCGAGCACGAGGACCGGCGACGGCCCGAGCAGCGCGTAGGCGATCAAGGCCACCACCGTCGTGTAGAGCCCGGTCACCGCCGGGAGGCCGGCGAGCTCGGCGTAGGCCATGCCCTGCGGCACCAGCAGAGCGGTGAGCGAGAGACCGGCGGCCAGGTCGTTCGAGAACCACGAGCGCTCGTAGTTCTGGGCGAGGCTGACGCCAGGCATCCAGCGGTCGACGATCACTCTGAGACCGCTCGCCTCCGCTTGCCGCTGGGCCACAGCTCTCCTCGACGCTCCGATCCGCGATCGGCGATCGATCCGTGGTCGCCGATCCCGGCCTCGGAGAGACGATATCGGACCTCGGCGTCGCAGGCCGTGGCGGCGCGATCAGGCGATTGCCTCCCGACGCTTGCGGTGATTCTGGAGTGCGGCGCGCGGGCCTGGCTCGGGCGGTTGGCGAGTGCTGAGCTCGTCCCCAAAGCCGCAGTGACCTCGGTCCTGTCGTGATGCTGCCCACCTGGAGGGTGGACCCCCGGTACCGGCCGAAGCGCAGGACGACATCGTCGGGGCGAAGGTCAGTACGGGCGGCGATTCCGTTTCCTTGTGCGACGATGAGACAACGCAGAGGTACTGTTGTCGACCGGCGGTACGACGGCCACCACGGGTTGCTCACCCCTGGGTGACCCATCGGTCCATGCCGACGAGCACACGTTCACTTCGGCGACGTGTCAGATGAGCGCAGCGACGCCCGACCAAGCGACCGAAGGGCCTTCTGGTCGAGAACGCCTGACCGAGACAATCAACGCCATCACGTGGGAGACGACAAGATGACCACCGGGCTCGAGAACGAGCGCTGGGTGTACGGATTCGACCAGATCACCGCAGCGGAAGAAGCCGTGGGTGGTTCGTGGGATGCCGTCCGGGGATTGCTCGGCGGAAAGGGAGCGAACCTGGCAGAGATGACGCGGCTCGACATCCCGGTGCCGCCGGGATTCACGGTCACGACACGGGCCTGCAACGACTATCTCCAGAGGGGTGGCAGGTTCCCGGACGACCTCTGGGAGCAAGTCGTCGACGCACTGCACTCGATCGAGGAACAATCGGGCAAGCGCCTGGGCGATCCGAACAACCCGCTGCTCGTGGCGTGTCGATCCGGAGCCAAGTTCTCGATGCCGGGCATGATGGACACGGTGCTCGACATCGGGCTCAACGACGATGTCGTCGAGAAGATGGTGGCATCGACCGGGAACAAGCACTTCGTCCTCGACTCCTACCGGCGCCTCATCCAGATGTTCGGTGCGGTCGTGCTCGGCATCCCCGACGACCACTTCGAGAAGGTTCTGACCGAGGCTCGGCAAGCAGAGGACACCCAGAACGACGCCGACCTCGACGTCGAGGCACTGGGTTCGATCATCGAAGCGTTCAAACAGGTCGTCGTTCGCCGAGCATCACTCCCGTTCCCGACAGATCCGCTCCAACAACTCCGCATGGCGATCGAGGCCGTGTTCAAGAGCTGGGACGGGAAACGTGCTCGCGACTATCGGCGTGCCGCCCACATCTCCGACGATCTCGGTACGGCCGTCAACATCGTTGCCATGGTCTTCGGGAACACCGGTGACCAGTCGGCAACCGGTGTTGCGATGTCGCGAAACGCCACGACAGGGGCACCAGGGCTCGAGGGCGACTTCCTGATCAACGCCCAAGGGGAAGACGTGGTCGCCGGCATCCGACCCACTCGACCGATCGAGGAACTCGCCGACGAGATGCCAGAGGCATACCGGCAGTTCGCGGAGACGGCGAGCCGGCTGGAAGCCCACTATCGCGACATGCAGGACATGGAGTTCACCATCGAGAACGGCAAGCTCTGGCTGCTCCAGACACGAGATGGCAAACGGACCGCTCAGGCAGCCGTGCGCATCGCGGTCGACCTCGCCACCCAAGGGTTGATCACTCGTGCCGAAGCGGTGGGACGCATCACACCCGAGCAGATCGAGGCCTTCCTCCATCCACGGTTCGACCTCGCAGCCTTGGCCGAGGCCCAACCGATCACGTCGGGGCTCAACGTCTCGCCCGGCGCCGCCACCGGGGTGATCGCTCTCGACCCCGACCTGGCCGAGCGTTGGGCCGAGGAGGGGCGCGACGTCATCCTCGTCCGTCCCGAGACGAAACCCGACGACGTACACGGCATGCTCGCGGCGCAGGGCATCCTCACCTCCAGCGGGGGTCGAACAAGTCACGCAGCACTGGTCGCCCGCCAGTTCGGGCGTCCGGCCGTCGTCGGCGCCACGGACCTCGTCATCGACCTGGTCGCCCGGACGGTCTCGGTCGGCGACCGGGTGATCCAGGAAGGCGAGTTCGTCTCCATCGACGGAACCTCCGGCGATGTCCTTGGAGGGAAGGTGCTGCTCACCGAAGGCGACCTCGACGATCCACACCTCTCCGAGCTCCTGAGCTGGGCTGACGACATCAGTGTTCTCGACGTTCGGGCCAACGCCGACACCGGCCCTGATGCGGAGCGAGCAGCCCGTTTCGGTGCCCGAGGGATCGGGCTGTGCCGAACCGAGCACATGTTCTTCGCTCCCGATCGACTCCCGATCATGCAGAAGATGATCATGGCCACGACCACGATCGAGCGGGACGAGGCGATCGCTTCGCTCCTTCCGTTCCAACGGCAGGACTTCGCCGATCTGTTCCGGGCGATGGACGGAAAGCCCGTCATCATTCGCCTGCTCGATCCACCGCTCCACGAGTTCCTTCCTGACCGCGACGACCTGCAGCGCGGCATCGCCGATCTGCAGATCAAGCTCCTCCGAGCCCCCGGCCTCGATGAGGTGGAGACGCTCCTCAGCTCGGTCGAGCAGGCCAACGACCTGCTCGCCCAGGTCGACGCCCAGCGCGAGGCGAACCCGATGCTCGGTACGCGTGGCGTCCGACTCGGCGTCCTGATCCCGGAGTTGACCTCCATGCAGGCGCGGGCGATCTTCGAAGCGGCCGCCATCGTCATCGACGAGGGCATCCCAGTGATTCCCGAGGTGCTCATCCCGCTCGTCAGCGATGTCGAGGAGTTCATTCGTCAACGATTGGTGATCCAGGCGGCGGCCAAGCACGTCGAGGACGAACAGCACATCCACGTTCCGACGGTTGTCGGCGCGATGATCGAGGTGCCGCGGGCCGCCCTCACGGCCGGCGACATCGCCGAGTACGCCGACTTCATGTCGTTCGGCACGAACGACCTCACCCAGACAACGTTCGGGATGAGCCGTGACGACGCTGAGTCAGGCTTCCTGATCGAATACCTCGAGAGCGGGGTCTTCGCCAGCAATCCGTTCGCAACTCTGGATCGCAAGGGCGTCGGCAAGTTGATCGATCTCTGTGTCACCGGAGCAAGAGCAGTGAAACCCGATCTGGAGCTGGGCATCTGCGGCGAGCATGGCGGCGATCCGACGTCGATCGCTCTGGCCCACCAATTGGGCCTGAACTACGTCAGCTGCTCTCCGTTCCGAGTACCCGTGGCCCGACTCGCAGCAGCCCACGCGGAGTCGATGCTCGCAGCCCGAGATCCAGCACCCGGAAGGCCATGACCACCACCGAACCGACTCCTCCAGATGAGGGTGTCGAACGGACCGGACTGCTCGAGCACTCGGTCGAGTAAGCCTCGACCGGGTGCAAGCGTCAGTTGATCTCGACCCGTGGGCAGTGGTCCAGCACGTCGGTCATCGCCGTCGTGACGGTCGACAAGTCGATGCCGGCCATGAACGTCGTCAGCGTGAGATGGCCGAGCACCCAGCCCGGATCGGCCGCCCACGGCGGCAGGAACTTCGCACGGCGCACCAGGCCCAGACTCCGGAGTTCCCCGAGAGCCGGAATCGAGAACAGATCGAGCTTCCCGGAGAACAGCAGGCCGAGCGTGTCGGCCCGACCCGCGGTGAAGGCGGCTCTGATGAAGGTCGCCACCGCGAGGTACCCGGACAGGTAGGCGCAGTCCTTCGTGAACGGTGCGCCACCGGTGGTCGGCGAGCCGCGGAAGATGCGACGGGTCGACTCGAAGGCCTGCTCGGGAGTCGGGCTGCGGTCGAGGAACCATCGGTACAGCTCGATGAAATCGGCGCCGTCGATGACGAGTTGGACCGCAAGGATTCGGTCCGCGAGGCGACGGAGCCGGTCGAGGCCGAGCGTGCCCGACACGTACTCCGAATAGACCGCGAGGCCCTCCTGGGTCCGGGTCGTGCCGGGGTGGCCGAGTGCGAGGATCGGGATGTCGGTCTGGGCTCGCCCGTTCAGGCCCGTGGCGACATGGATGAACGCTTCATGGTTCAGGAGTTGCGCGGAGTCCTTGGCGGTGAACTTGGCGTCGCGTCGGATCTTGATACGCGAGGTGGAGGCAACCGCGTTGGCCGACAGTTCATCGACCAGCAGCACCTCCGGGGCCGAGTCGCCGAAGTGATCCTGCACCGCTTCCTCGATGTACGCGGCCACCTCCTCCCCGGTGCGCGAACGCACCACTGGCGGGATCAGCGAGGCGTCCGTGAGCTCGGCGAGGGCCCGCTGGACCTGCTGCGCGAGCTCGAGCGGCGTGGCCGGGTCGAATCGCAGCGGCTGGCTCGGTACGCCATAGAGCTTGCGGCTGTAGGCATGGAACGCCGGGGTTCCCAGCGAGGCCAGCATCAGGGCCGTGGACTCGATCGCTGTCGCCTCACGGTCGAGCCAGTCATCGACCACGCTGCCGGGGCGCAGGAGCCGTCGTGCGGCCGCCACGCCATCGAGGACGTGCGTCGGATCGATCGGCGGGTAGGTGACCTCTGGGAGCCGATCGGCACCGTCGGCCAGGAAGCGCTCGCGGACCTCACTGGGCCACCCGAGCGCTGACAACACACGCATCGGCTTGGCCACGTCGTGCAGGATGGACGCGGCCTCGCGGTAGCGATCTTGCGCGCTTGGATTCGCCATGCGCGAAAGTGTGACACGCGATGAGTTCGTCTCCCTGGTCCGGACGCGTTCGGCACGCCCACGACCGTGACTGCCCGGTTCGTTCTCGTGAGACGCGGGCTGCGGGAGCGCAAGCGCTCCTGTCGCCTGCCCCGCAACGGGCGCCTATCCGCTCGACCGTCTACTCCACCCGGATGGTGAGCGAGGCACCGAGGTCGACGTCGTCGACGAGGCCGTTGAGGAGGGGAACCACCACCGGTGACCGGTAGCGGACCTCGACGTGCACCCGCTCGCCCGTCTCGAGGAGGCCGGTGACCTCGACGGTCAGGCGGGTGGAGTCGAGACCGGCTGCTGAACGGGCGGCTTCGACGGCGGGCTCGGCGTCGGCTTCGACTGCGGCCACCCGTGCACCTTCGCGGGCGCTGTGGGTGACGAGGACCTGGTCGCGGATCAGCAGGCCGACCTGCAGGACCAGGAGCAGGGCGATGGCGACCACGGGCAGGACCAGTGCGGTCTCGACCGTGGACTGCCCGCCGTCGTCGGTCCGCGGCCTGGTCACCCGACCTGTTCGAGGATGCTGCTCACGACGGCGTCGAACAGCCTTCCGATGGCGTCGGTTCGGGTCGCCCAGGCGACCAGGAGCAGGGCGATGGCGGCCGCCCCGAGCAGGACGAGGGCGTATTCGGCGGTGGTCTGGCCGGAGTCGGTGGAACGGGGCATGGATGGCTCTCCTGATGGGAGGTTGATGGAGGGAGAGCGGATGCTCTCGAAGCACGCCCGGATCGGGTCGCGGGTCGACCTAGATCGGCAACGAGCCGATCGATCCGGCCAGCAGCGGGACGACGGTGAGCAGCGCGAAGGCGGGCAGGATGCAGGAGACGAGCGGGAAGAGCAGCTGGACGGGCAGCCGCCGGGCCCGCTGTTCGGCCTGTCGTCGTCCGATGAGCGCGATCTCGGCCGCCGCCCTGGTGAGCGTGGCCGCGATCGAGGTGCCGTCGCGGCTCGCGTCGCTCATGGCCGAGGCCACCTGCCGGCCGTGATTGCCCGCCGGTTCGAGCATCAACGAGAGGGCGGTGTTCGTGGGCGCTCCTGCATCGAGGCTCGAAACGGCTCGGACGACCGCGTCGTCGAACGGCACTTCGACGCGTCCGACCATGGCTCGGATGGCTGCGTCGGTACCCAGGCCGGCCGTCGTGGCCACGATGAGCAGATCGAGCAGCGGGCCGAGGTCGAGGGGATCGACCACGGGGAGGTGCTGTCGCCGCCGTGCCCGGTGGACCACGACGAGCGGCCCGCCCAGCAGCACCGCTGCCGCCACGACGGGGTGGACGACGATGAGGAGAACGCCACCGAGGATGCCGGCCCCCAGAGCCGGATCGTCGGTCTCGTCGACGGCGTCAGCCCACCCCAGGATTCCGGCTCGCCGGATGGCTCGGCCCAGGGTTCGAAGCACGTGCTCGGGTGTCGAGGAGCCGCTGAGGCGGGGACGGAGCCGCGCCTGCACGACACGAAAGGTCACCAGCGCCCATCCAGCGGCCAGCATGGTGGCGGTCATGTTGCGCTCCGGACGATCGAGGCCATCCACCTCGCGCCCAGCAGGTCGAGGACGGTTCCGGCCACGAGGCAGGCGATGCCGAGCGGGGTCGTGAAGAGGAAGCGGATTGTGCGCGGATCCGCCATGCCCGAGACGACGGCGAACGCGACCGGGGCGGCGGTCATCACGACGGCACTCGCCCGAGCCTGGGTGGCCATGCCGAGTCGTTCGCGGCGGAGGTCGTCGCGGCTCCGCAGGACCGCAGCGGTCCGCTCGAGTGCCTGCCCGGACCGTCCGCCGTGGGTGGCGACGAGCGAGATCGCCTGACCCACCAGGCGCACATCGGGATCGGGGTCGGCGGCCCAGGGTGCGAAGGTGTCGGCGACCGGCAGTCCGCGATCCAGCTCGACGACGAGGCGGCTGATCTCGGCGTCGAGTGGCCCGGTGGTCGAGGCCCGCGCAGCCCCGAGGGCCGACGGAAGCGACGCTCCGCCGCGTACGGCGCTGGCGGTGGCCTCGGTGAAGGCCGGGAGGTCGGCCCGCCGGCGGTCGTTGCGGCGATCTTGCCGGAGCCCCAGCACCACGGCAGGACCGATTGCGGTTCCGACCAGCAGCACCATGCCGGGTGGTCCGAGCACGAGCACGGCGCCACAGGAGACACCGACGGCCACGACCCACAGCGTGGCGAGCTGGTCGGGGTCGGCGCCGAGGTCGGCTGCGTCGAGGGCGCCGGCGAGTCTTGGGGGAGCAGGGATCACCGGCCGCGGGTCGACCGGCCTGAGGCGACCCAGCACGCGTCGGCGCCGACGCTGGGCAACGACCGCGACGCCGATGCCGATCGCCAGGGCCGCCACGGCCGGGGAGAACGGCATCACGGCCGCCACCGCACCGATCGAGCGGGCCGCCGCAGCACGTGGTGTGCGTCGGCGAGCGCGTCGATTCCCGGCCGGCCGGGGTCGGGTGACGGCTCGCCGATCGAGATGATGCTCCGTCGTCCGTCCGGGCAACGAGCGACCTGGACCACGAGGTCCACGGCCGACCGGATCCGCTGTCGCACCCCCTCGTGATCGAGCCCACTGGACGCGGACAGGGCCATGGCCTCCAGCCGGGCCAACGCATCGGAGGGGCTGTTGGCGTGGCACGTCGTCATCGACCCGTCGTGACCGGTGTTCATGGCCCACAACATGTCGGCGGCCTCGGGGCCACGAACCTCGCCGACGATCACCCGATCGGGGCGCATCCGCAGTGATGCCCGAACGAGGTCGCCGATCGTGACCGCGTTTATCCCTTCGCTGGTGGCCGGGCGGCTCTCGAGCCGCACGACCTGATCGCCGGGAAGCCGGAGCTCGGCAGCGTCCTCGATGGTGACGATGCGCTCGTCGCCGAAGTGCCCGCACAGGGCGTTGAGCAACGTCGTCTTGCCGCTGCCCGTTCCGCCGCTGATGACGAGATTCGCCCGTTGGCGCACCGCATCGGACAACAACTCGACGATCTCGGGCGGGCCGAAGTCGGCCAACGGCACCGCGACCCGACCGAACCGTCGGATGGTGAGATAGGGCCCGTCGACCGCCACCGGGGGGAGCACCACCTGTGCCCGCGACCCGTCGACCAGACGGAGGTCGACCACCGGGCTGCGCAGGTCGGCCCGGCGGCCGCTCGGAGCGGTGAGCCGTTCGATGATGCGTCGGATCTCGCCATCGTCGATCGTCACGTCGGTTCGGATCATGCGGCCCCGGCGTTCGACCCAGACCGGTCCCGGCCCGTTGACGAGCAGATCGGTGGTGGCGTCGTCGTCGAGGAGCGACGCAAGGGTGCCGAGACCGGCAACCCGGTCGGCCACCTTGGCGAGGACCTCCACCTCCTCGGCGGCACCGAGCAGCGGCGCAAGGGCGCGGAGGTGGTCGAGCACCGCGTCGCGATCGAGCGACGGGTCGAGTCGTGTGCTGATGACGTGGCGGTGGAGTTCGGCGGCCAGCTCGTCCACCGAGCGAGCCGCAACCGGCTCAGGCGGCATGGTCGAGAGCCCGCGCCAGGCGACGCGGGAGCCGGCTCGACAGGAGCCCGGCATCGACGGCTCGGGCGATGGCCGGATCGAACCCGACGGTGGCGCAGACGGGAACGCCGAGCGCGGCCTCGACGTCGGTCGATCCCAGCGCCCGGCCCGGTTCGTCGACCAGCACGACGTCGCTCGGTCGGTGGGCGGCGTCGAGCGCGTGCCGGAGTGCGAGATAGCAGGGCCGGGTGACCAGGATCGACCGGTCGGATCCGCGCACCACGTCTCCGACGGTGCCGGAGGGTCGGGTTCCGGCGTCGATCACGACGGTGGCGGAGACCGTGTCGAGCAAGCCCAACACGGTTCGTGCGTCGGCGTCGACCGGTCGGCGTCCGCGAGGGAGCAGATCGAGTCCGGGGCCGACCGGCACGAGGATCTGCCCGACGGCGTCGGGCGCCACCGAGTCGAGTTCGGCGAGCAGGTCGGTGAGTCCCGGGCCGGCGGGCTCGGGGATGCCCAGACAAGCGGCGGCATCGCCGTCCAGATCGCAGAGGATCGTGCGGTTTGCCGCACGGCGAGAGAACAGGACAGCGAGCGAGCAGGCGACGACGGTGGTGCCGCTCCCGCCCTTGGCCGCCCAGCAGGCGATGATCACGAAGGACTCCTGAAGATGGTGCGTTCAGCGTCCGCGTGAGCGGCGAGTGGTTTCCTCAGTTGGTCGGGTCTGGAACGAACCCGACGGGATCAGACGTCCTGGACCTTCTTCGCGGCGATGACCGCGAGGGCGATGAGGACGGCAAGGAGGAGGAGCTTCTTCACGTGGACGACTGTAGACCCTCAGTCGAGCAAGGTGTCAAGGGCTGTTCGGGCGCAGCTCCCCCAAACGACAGCAAGGCGAGGCGTGGTTTGCCGAGCGGACCGAAGCAGAACGATTTGGCGGAGGTGGACGGGAATCGAACCCGCCGCACGAGGATCGCCCGTGCCAACCGCTTTGAAGGCGGCGGAGCCCACCAGGTACTCGGACACCTCCAGGACGTGTGGCTAGACCGCGAGCAGATCCCTTGCGCCGGTGTCGCTGCTGGGGTGCCGCAGCTTGCTCATGGCGCGAGCCTCGATCTGGCGAATGCGCTCGCGAGTGAGGTTGAAGTGCTCGCCGACCTCTTCGAGCGTGCGGGGCTCGCCGCGATCGAGACCGAAGCGGAGCTTGAGGATCTCACGCTCGCGCTCGTCGAGCGGAGCCAGCAGGCGGCTGATCTCCTCGGGGAGAAGTGCCGTGGCGGCGGTCTCGAACGGAGACTCGGCCGAGCGGTCCTCGACCACGTCGCCGAGTTCGGCGTCGCCGTCTTCGCGTAGCGGTTCGGACAGTGACAGCGGCTCGGCGGCGAAGCGCAGCGCCTCGGTGACCTTCTCCTCGGGCATCTCGACCTCGATCGAGAGTTCGGCGAGGGTGGCCGGGCGACCGAGCTTGAGCTCGAGGCGGGCGCGGGCCTTCTGGAGGCGGGCCAGCGTGTCGCCGGCATGGACCGGAAGGCGGATGGTCCGGCCGGTGTTGGCGATCCCGCGGGTGATGGCCTGACGGATCCACCAGGTGGCGTAGGTCGAGAACTTGAAGCCCTTGCGCCAGTCGAACTTCTCGACGGCGTGCATGAGGCCGAGGTTGCCTTCCTGGATGAGGTCGAGCAGCGGGAGACCCGAGGCCTGGTACTTCTTGGCGATCGACACGACGAGCCGGAGGTTCGACTGCACGAACGTGCGCTCGGCCCGGTCGCCCTGTCGGGACTTCTTCCGGAGCTCGCGCTTCTTGGCCGGGGTGACCTCGCCGCCCGATTCGAGCTGGGTCTTCGCCTCGTTGCCGGCCTCGATGGCCTGCGCGAGTCGGACTTCGTCGTCCTTGGTCAGCAACGGGTACTGCCCGATGTCAGTCAGATAGAGGCGGACGAGGTCTTCCTCGTCGCGCTCCGCACGCTCCTTGGCCAAGGGTGCACCTTCTTGTCGATTGGCGGGGACAAAAGCACGTTCGAGGAACGCCAGCCGACGTCGCGAGGACGCCAGCGTGTGAACACGATACCGATGAGGTCAAGTCCTCCAAACTGGAGGTCCCCGATTTGTGCAATCGCGTGTGGTAAAAGCCCGTGCTTCCTGGGCCGTTAGGTTGGTCGGCATGGCCGACGAAGTCGAGTTGACGATGGTGACGATGACGTTCGAGGCCACCGATGTCGAGGGTTTGATGAAGGTGCTGTCGAAGTACGTCGTCCTCTCGCGCGGGCACGACGGCTGCCGGAACATCGACCTCGCAGCCTCGGTGACGACCCCGGGGAAGTTCGTCCTGGTCGAGAAGTGGGAGTCTCCCGAGACCCAGCAGGCCCATTTCGACTCGCCCGACATGGTCGAGATGGCGACGTCGTGCCAGGGCCTGCTCAGCAAGCCGCCGCAGATCGACCTCCTCGAAGGCATCAGCGCCCACGACCTCAACTGAACTCGGTTCCCTGCTGCTGGATGACCACCAGGTGGTCCTGGTGAAGCAAGGAATCCGGAGATGGGCCTCGTTCAGGCGGGTCTGACCGCGAGGGCCTTCCGGCTGTGCCCGTCGATGTCGTCCCAGGTGAGGTTCTCGCCGTTCCACAGCGCGTCGAACGCCGCATCGGCGGCGTCGGTGAAGCCGTGGCGGTTGCGGAAGTGATAGAGCCGGCGCTGGCGTTGCGACGGGTGGCCGAGCCGTTCCATGCGCCCCATGGCGTAAGTGTCCCATGCCGTGTGCTGGGCGATGGTCAGGTCGTCCTCGGCCGGGGGGTCGCCGAAGGCGTCGTCGAGCGAGTCGTGGGCCCGGAACAGCACCCGTCCCAGGACGTCGGCGGTGCCGTGGGCGCTGAAGGTCCGGGGCTTCTTGGTGTTCTCGAACGCCCCCGACTCGGCCGTGATGGTGATCGGATCGAGCGAGGTGACCTCGACCCTCCCGAGCGGGGTCGACTCGTCGACCGCGATCTCGATCACGGTGTCGGACGGGAGTCCGATCTTGGTGGCCAGGTCGTCGGCGAGCGCCGCGATCTCGGCCGCGTCGTATTCGACGTTGGAGAACGTCTCGGGCGTGACCGCGACGGGCATCAGGCTTGCGAGTCTTGGAGCTTCGCGATGCGTGCGTCGTTCTCGAGCTTGGCCTCGTGGGAGATCTCGGCGAGCTCGTCGATCTCCTCGTCGCCGAATCCGGCCAGTTCGCGGAAGCGACGGGCCAGACGCACGGGCGAGTCCTCGTCCTCGCCCCGGAAGCCACCGAGGCTGAACAGCTTGTCGACGACCTTCTGGAACTCGAGGGCGGTCTTGAGCCGCTCGGGGTCGTCGGCCGTGATGCGCCGGAGCCAGTCCGAGCCCATCTTCACGTGGGTGACCTCGTCGGCGAGCATCCAGTCCTCGCAGTACTCGAGCACCGGATCGCCGGCGAGGTCGCCGAACTCCTTCATGGTGTTGAAGACGTCGATGGCCAGACCCTCGAGGGCCCGGTTGACGCCGGTGAGCCGCAGGATCGGGTCGGGGTTGCAGGCCGCCTCGTAGAGGAAGGTGTTCTCGGAGTACTCGCCGACCTCGGTGCCCATCCAGTCGCCGAGCTTGAGGCTAGATCTCGCAATGGCGAGCTTCGTCCCAGCACTGACGGGCCATGTCGAGCTTGAGCTCGAACGGCACGGAGGTGTCGTCGTCCCTGCTGGCGACGCCGCCACCGGTCGAGCCGGTGCCGACCTCGAAGTCCCAGCACGTGCGGCCGGCGCCCTCGAGCGCCTGGATCTCGCCGACGAAGATGCCGTGCATCAGGGCGCGAGCGGCATCGGGGGCGTCGGGGCGATCGGGGGTGAGCCGACCACCACCACCGTTTCGACGGTCACCCGTGGTGCGCGGGTCGGCCATGCGCTCGCTGATGGGGACGCGGATGAACCGGTCGTCTCGGGCGAGGTCCTCGACGGGAAAGGCCTTCCTCATGCCATTGCCTCCTGGGAGTCGATGTGTGCGTAGGCGTCGCCGATGCTGCCCGGACCGGTGATTCCGCCGGCGGCCAGCATCAGCTTCTGGAGCTTGCTCTGGTGTGCGTTCGCCCGGTCGATCTCGTCGGGCGTCTCGATGAGCGACTGAAGGATCATCTCGCCGTCACGCCAGTCCTCGAACTCGTCCTGGAGGGCGAAGTCGATCGAGCGGATCGTGGGTGCGTCGGTGATCGTCGAGGTGTTGTTGCGGTGGTAGGTGTAGGCCGCGATCTTGGCCGGGATGAGTACCCGATAGACGCCGACGAGCTTCTCGATGGTCGTTTCGGGGGCCTCGGGCTCGGTCATGGCGTCGACGAAGGCAACCAGCTCGTCGTTGGGCGGCTCGGTCAGCCGCTCGGGGTTCATCTCGCGCAACTCGGGAAGCCGCTTGTGCCAGAGCTCGGCGTGCCAGGCGTGGTGGTAGCAGTGCGCACCGAGCCGCATCTTGACGTCGAGTTCGGGCACCGTGGCGATCCAGCCGCCCATGACCTCGAAGGTCTTCATCTCGATCCACTTGTAGTGGCCGACTCGCTTGGCCGATTCCTCGACGCTGAAGATCCCCGGGATCTCGCGCCGGTCCCACGGGGCGAAGGCCGCTCGTGGCTTGGACGGGTCGGCCATGGTTCTCGTTCCCCCTGGAAGTGGATGACGCGTGTTATCGAGAGACTACCCGGCAACTTGACCTTGCGGTCAAGGGGTCGTTCGGACCGTTCCTCGGCCTCCGAGCGACCTGCGCACCGCCTAGCGTCGATCCGATGAGCGGCCCTCGGATCACCCACCTCGACGAGGTGCCGTGGCAGGAGGTCAAGGCCCAGATGCACGGCGAGCGGCGGGTGTCGGTGTGGGAGAAGTACCTCGAGTGGACCCCCGAGCTGATGGTGCTCTACGCCCGCTACGACCCCGGCATGATCATCGAGCGCCACTCCCACCTCAGCGATCACTGGCTCTACGTGCTCGAGGGCGAGGTCATGGTCGGCGAGACCCTCTGTCGTCCGGGCACCTCGATCGTGCTCGACCGGGGCGAGGTCTTCGGGCCGCTCGAGGCCGGGACCGACGGTGTGCTGATGCTCGAGATCATGATGGGCGATCCGCGAGCCGTCCCGGCCGACCGCGACGGGTTCGCCCGACTGCTGGCCGAACGGGGCATCACGCCGCTGCCCAACCCACCGATCGATGCGCCCGACTGGTTCGGACCGAGGACCGACTGAGGGGTGGCGGGTGGCTGATGAGGTGATGCACGCAGGTGAAGCGCAGGTCGATGTCGGGCTCGTCAGGCGTCTCGTGGCCGAACAGGCTCCTCAGTTCGCGCACCTGCCGATCGCCGACGGGCCGGGCGAGGGCACGGTCAACCGGTTGTTCCGACTCGGTTCGGACCTCTCGGTCCGCATGCCCCGCACCGCGAGCGGCGTCGCCTCGCTCCTTCGGGAGATCGAGTGGCTTCCGAGACTTGCCGAGGTGGTGACGGTCGCCGTGCCGACCCCGGTGCTCCAAGGCGCACCGGCGGACGACTACCCGTTCCCGTGGGCGGTCTACCGATGGATCGACGGCGAGGCGGTCGATGCCGACGCCATCGCTGATCAGTCGGGCATGGCCTGTGACCTGGCCGCCTTCGTGAACGAGCTTCGCCGCGCCGACCTCGCAGGTGGTCCGCTGACGGGGCGCGAGCCGCTGGCCGCCCTCGACTCTGTGACCCGCGAAGCGATCTCACCGGCCGGCGACCGGTTCGACCGGGCTGCGGTCACCGCTGCCTGGGACGCATGTCTCGACGCGCCGGTGTGGGACGGCCGACCGGTGTGGCGTCATTGCGATCTCCTCCCGGGCAATCTGCTGACCATCGACGGGCGCCTCGCGGCCGTGCTGGACTGGGGCGGCGCGGGAATCGGCGATCCAGCCGCCGTCTGCGCCCCTGCCTGGACAGTCCTCGACGCGACCGGACGCGAGGCCTACCGGCTCGCACTCGGCCTGGACGAAGGCACATGGGCGCGTGGCCGGGGGCTGGCCCTGCACCAAGCGCTGCTCATCATCCCGTACTACGCGCAGACGAACCCCCCGTTCGTGACGATGGCGTTGCGGACGGTGCGCGAGGTCCTGTCCGACCTGCGGATCGGCTGAGTGGCCGGGGTCAGCAGAACCGGTGGGGCCGCTCAGTCTGCGACGGCGTCGCCCCCGTGGGAGAGGACCGTGTGCCACAGGTACTTCAGCTGCTGAGGCGCCGACTCGGGTGCGTCTCCCGCCGGATTCGGTTCCTCGAAGGTCACCCGCGCCGCCTCGACGCCGATGGCGTGGGCGTCGACGACCCCGTCGGGTCGGGCGACTCTGCGGGCGAGCGCCGGCATCGTCGGGCCTCGGAAGTCGTCGGGGACCTCGTCCACATGCAACTCCGATCCGTCGTGCCATCTGACCTCGACGCCGTACCGTTCGGCCGCGCCGGCCAGGTCGCGTTCGACGGGCGTGTCGCGGAACGACGGATCGAGCACGATCGCGTCGACGTCGTCGGTGAGTGACACCCCGCCATGGATCTGTGCTTCGACGTAGCCGTCGAGATCACGGCTCGGTCGGTCCGACCGACAGCTCCCTTCGAGGGCGTCGCGGAGCCCGTCCGGACCGAGGTCGCGATCGAGCAGTCGGTGTCGCGCGGCTTGCTCAGCGAGGCCGGCGAGGATGCTCCACGGCGCGTCGAAGGTGCCGACGTCTGGTGGGCCCACGTGGCTGTCGCCGAGGCACAGTGTCGTCCGCTCCCGGACGTGCGGCCGAAGGATCGTGTAGCTCGAGCCGAACCGCGGCGAGCCGCCGTGTGGGTCGAACAGCAGGTCGAGTGCTCCGTACACGGGATGTTCGTGCATCGAGGGGTCCACCTGGTCGTACGCACCGTCGAAGAACTCGCGTTCGAGTCGTTGGCGCTCGCCGCCGGCGATCGCCGAGCGGCTGCCCGCCGAGACACCGGTGACCCACTGGCTCCGGTAGCGGCCGTCGGCGAGGAGGCCGGCGGCAACGCTGTCGCCGCGGCGCGTCACGCGGTCGGGATGGAAGTTGAGCGTGATGCGCCCGGCTCGTGCGAGCCGTGCGGTCCAGCGGTCGATTGGCCCGATGCCGGCGGCCATCCCTCGCTGCTCCGCACCTTTGCGGTCCCGGCGCGCGCGTTCCGCGATTGCTGCCATCGCTGCGTCGGCGCTCACGGCGTCAGTCCATCACTCGCACACTGGGTCATTCGAGGGGAATCGAGAGTTCTGTGGGCACGGCAGCGCGCCGTGGGCCACCGCCGGTAGCTGTCTCACCACCTCTGCATACTGGGGGAAGCACGTATGTTCGCTGTTCGGAGGTCTGGTGACGACTGTGTGGTCGGCGTTGGATGCGCCGCTGGGTGAGGTCGAGCCCGATGGGTCGGTGGTGTCCGAGGCGGTGGCGTCGGCTGGCCCGGATCGAGCGTGAACTGTTCGCCACCGATTGGAACGCGGCGAAGGCGGTGCACGGCGATGGCACCAGGTTCGAGCACCTGGGTCGCACGGCCGATCAGCGTCGGGCCGATGCCCTGGTCGAGATGGCGATGCGGTCCGAGGCATCCTCGCCGGGCGCAGCGACCCGCAGGCCGCTGGTGACCCTGCTGGTCGGCTTCGACGCTGCGCGAGCTCGCGTGGCCGAGATCGAGGACGGCACCTACCTCACGACCGACCAGGTTCTGCGGGCCATGACCACGGCCGACCTCGAACGGGCCGTGCTGACCCCTGACGGCCGGGTGTCGGTCAGCCACAAGGCCCGACTGTTCACGGGTGCGGAGCGGCGCGCCATCGAGGTCCGCGACCGCACCTGCACCGAGCTGGGCTGCGAGGTGGCGCCCGACCGATGTGAGGCCGACCACATCGAACGCTTCGAGGGCGGTGGGCCGACCCTCCAGGTCAACGGTCGCCTTCGTTGCGTCGACCACCACGAGGGCAGGCGCGCCGACCCGGAGAAGCGGCCACAACCCTGGGAGTACGCCGAGGACGAGTGGGGTGGCCTCGAGGCTGCGCGCTTCGACGTGCTCGGCTCGGAACCGATGTCGGCGTGAGACCCCGCCGTGCACCCGACCCGACGCCGGCGGCGCAGCGTGTCGGGAGCCGCTGGTGGGACGCGCCCAGAGCTCGAGGGTCTCGGCGACGCATGATCCCGCAGCGTTCGACGGTGGGGTCACGGTTCGCGGAGCCCTCGAGCTTCTCGCTTCGGGCGACGTTGTCGCTCAGATGCGGAACCGACCAGCCACCCCCCGCCCCAGACGGCCGGACCACGAGGGTCGACCGCCGCCGCGGCGGCGTCAGACCGGGTCGGCCGACCCCGATCCACCGATCTCAGACTCACGAAGCGACTCACGAAGCGGCCCAAGTCGAACCCCCGCGTGAGCGACCGCGCACGCTTCGTGCTGGTCGACGAAGCGCTCCAACTCCAAGACCCGTGTGAATCCAGCCGCACGATGCGTGCGATGCAGCTTCGCCCTCAGCGAGTGTCGGCGCAGTCGCTCACGGCCGGGCTCACGCGCTCGAGGAAGGCTGCGAGGTACGGCGAGATCTGATCGGCGTGGTGCAGCCAAGGAGCGTGGCCGCCTTCGACGACGTGGAACTGGGCGTCGACCATGGCCTCGGCGACGAGCGCACCGACGCGTGCGGCTCCCATGGGGTCGTCGGCGGCGAACACCAACAGGGTGGGTGCCTGGATCCGCGCCAGCTGGTCGACGGTCAGCGCCATCTCGGGGCGACTGCCCCGCAATCGCACCAGCCGGTTGAGCGTGGCGAGGAAGGTCTGCTCGAAGTGTTCGAGGCGTTCGGTGGCGAGGATGAGCTCGGCGATCTCGGGCGGGAGCGGGTGCTCGTGGACCAGCTTCGCCAGTTGCACGACCTGGCGCTCCGACGGTGGCCCGACCTTCATCATCAGGCGGCCGAGCAGTGAAGCCGACAGCAGGCGCATCGGGAGAGGAGCCGACGTGTCGAGCACGACCGCCGGGCACCCGATGTGAGCCAACGCGGCGACGCGGTCGGGTTGGTCGATGGCCAGCCAGCTGGCCCAGAGCGAACCGAGCGAGTTCGCGACCACGACGGGCCGGTCGAGACCCAACGCGTCGAAGACGTCGGTGAGGAACCGCACCGCGTTGTTCCGGAGATCGTCGGTGAAGGCGGGAGCGGCGTCGGTGAGCCCATAGCCGGGAAGGTCGATCGCATACTGCGCGACGCCGTCGAGGCGGGCCATCAGGGGCGCCAGCATCGCCGCGGGCACGCCGATCCCGTTGAGGAGGACGACCGGAGGACCGTCGCCGGTGAGGACGACGTGGGCCTGGCCACCCACCACCGGGGAGTCGACCCATCGTTCGTCGGGGGTGATTCCGTAGCGGTCGAGGACCGCCTTCTGCGCCTTCGAGAAGGGCTCGTCGAGCATCGTCGTCTCCTGGCATCGAGAGCTTTACGCTATGTCAACCACCAGAGAACACCCGAGGTGTACACAATGTCAACCGATTCTTCGTACGGGGATCTGGCGACCCGGCATCGCATCCTCGGCGCCGCCTGGGCTCTGGTGGCCGAGCGCGGCGAGCGCCTCACGCTGGCCGACGTCGCGGCCCGGGCGTCGGTGTCCCGACAGGCCGTCTACCTGCACTTCGGCGATCGCACGGGCCTGCTGGTCGGGCTCGTCCAGCACATGGACGAGACGCTCGACCTCGGGGCGTCGCTCGCCGAGGTCCATGCCGCGCCCGACGGGGCGGCGTTGCTCCGCGCCGCCATGCGGCTCAACACCATCTTCTGGACCCAGGTGGCGCCGGTGGCCCAGGTGCTCGAGGCGGCGCAGCACCACGACGACGCCCTGGGCGAGGCATGGCGAGACCGGATGCGATTCCGGCAGTCGACGTTCCAGTCGATGATCGAGACGCTTGCCGAACGTGGCGCGCTCGCCGACGACTGGAGCGTCGATGACGCGGCCGCGACCCTCTACGCCGTGGCCCACTTCGACACGTGGCGCGAGCTCGTGGTCGAGCTCGGCTGGAGCGATGACCGCTACGTCGAGTCGATGACCCGCCTTCTGAGCCGCGCCCTGCTGCCGCGCTGATCCTCGTCGGTGTCGGTGTCGGCCGGCGACAACTCACTGATCAGCACCGCGGCGACGATGAGACCTGCGCCGACCAGGGCGGCGCCGCCGAGACGCTCGCCGTCGATGCGGGCGATGACGGCGGCGAAGACGGGTTCCATCACGAGCAGGATCGCGGCGCGGGACGGCCCGACCGTGCGTTGACCCCAGTTCTGCAACGAGAAGGCGACGGCGCTCGCGAACACGCCGGTGAACGCCACGGCCAGCCACGTCGAGCGGTCGAATCCGTAGCCACCCTGGATCTGACCCGGCACGGCGAAGACCAGCGCCAACATCGCCAACTGCACGAAGGTGAGCAGCAGGGCATCGTGCCGATCGATCACCGCGGCGATGACCACCACGTTGGCGGCGAACCCGACCGCACATCCCAGCGTGAAGAATTCGCCGCGCCCGAAGCCGCCGCCGCTCACGTCGGTCAGGAGGAAGAGACCCACTGCGGCCACCGCGACGGCGATCATGACCCGACGGGTGGGAACGCGTCGCAGGGTGATGGCGGCCATGACCGGGACCATCACCACGAGCAGGTAGGTGATGAACGCCGACCTGGACGACGTCGTGTACTGCAGCCCGACGGTTTGCAGGGCATAGCCGACCGCCATGGTCCCCGCGGCCAGTGCGCCGTCGCGCCAGAGACCGGGCGTGACGGTGTTGCGAGCTCGCATGAGCGCGAACGGAGCGAGTGCCGCGGTCGCAACGGCGAAGCGCATCGCGAGGAAGGCGCTGGGAGCGACCTCGTCGACGGCGTCCTGCACGACCACGAAGGTCGTTCCGTAGAAGAACGCCGCGCCGAGGAGCGCCGCGTCACCCCAGCGCGATCTCACCAGCGTGATCTCACGTGCGGTAGTTCGGGGCTTCCTTGGTGATGACGATGTCGTGCGGGTGGCTCTCGCGGAGGGCCGCCGGGCTCACCCGGAGGAAGCGTGCGTCGCGCTGCAGGGCCTCGACGTCGGCCGTGCCGCAGTAGCCCATGGCCTGGCGCAGCCCGCCCACCATCTGGTGGAGGACGGCGCTGGTGCTGCCCTTGTAACGCACCTGGCCCTCGATGCCCTCGGGAACGAGTTTGTCGGCCTGCTGCACCTCACCCTGGAAGTAGCGGTCCTTGCTGAACGAGCGCCCGGCCATGGCCCCCATCGAGCCCATGCCCCGGTACTCCTTGAACTGTTCGCCGGCGTGGATGACGACCTCGCCGGGGCTCTCGTCGGTCCCGGCGATCAGGTTGCCCATCATCACCGTGCTGGCTCCGGCTGCGATGGCCTTGGCGAGATCGCCCGAGTACTGGACGCCGCCATCGGCGATGACCGGGGTGTCGGTGTCGGCAGCAGCCGCGGCACAGTTGAAGATGGCGGTGATCTGAGGCACGCCGATGCCGGCGACCACGCGAGTCGTGCAGATCGACCCGGGGCCCACGCCGACCTTCACGGCGTCGGCGCCGGCGCTGATGAGGTCGAGGGTCGCACTGGCGGTGGCGACGTTGCCGGCCACGACGTCGACGTCGTGGTTGGCCTTGAGCTTGGCCACCATGTCGAGGACCCCGCGGTGGTGGCCGTGGGCCGTGTCGACGATGACGACGTCGACGTCCTTCTCGACGAGCGCTGCCACCCGTTCGGGGGCATCGGGGCCGACGCCGACCGCCGCGCCGACCCGGAGGCGTCCGGCCGGGTCCTTGGTGGCGTGCGGGTAGTCGATGCGCTTCTGGATGTCCTTGACGGTGATGAGCCCGCGGAGCATGCCCTCGTCGTCGACGATCGGCAGCTTCTCGACCTTGTGGACCCGGAGGACGTCGGTGGCCTGGTCGAGGGTGGTGCCGACCGGCACCGTGACCAGGCCGTCGACGGTCATCACGTCGGCGATGCGCTGGGTGAAGTCGGTCTCCCACCGCAGGTCGCGGTTGGTGAGGATGCCGACGAGCCGACCGCTGTCGTCGGTGATCGGGACGCCCGAGAACCGGTAGGTCGACATGACGTCGAGCGCGGACTGCACGAGGTCGTCGGGCCGGAGCGTGACCGGATCGACGATCATGCCCGACTCGGAGCGCTTGACCTTGGCGACCTCGGCGGCCTGCTCCTCGACCGAGAGGTTGCGGTGCAGGATCCCGAGCCCGCCGTGGCGAGCCATGGTGATGGCCATGCGGGCCTCGGTCACGGTGTCCATCGCCGCGGAGACCAGCGGGATCGCCAGGTCGATCGACGGGGTGAAGCGCGTGGCGGTGACGGCGTCCTGCGGGAGGATCTCGGACGCGGCGGGGACCAGCATGACGTCGTCGTAGGTGAGCCCCTCGGGACCGAACTTGCCGTCGAACGCCGTTCCCTCAGCCACCGAATCGGGGTCTGCGGAGCGTGCCATACGAAACCCTAACGGACGGTCAGTCGAAGATGAGGGTCTCCAACTCCTCGGCGGCCACGGCGGTGTCGTCGACGTGGATCGTGTGCAGACCTGCCGTGCGGGCGCCCTCGATGTTGCCGGGGGCGTCGTCGAGGAACACCGCTCGCTCGGGAGCGATCCCGCCCAGGCGCTCGAGCGCCAGATGGAAGATGTCGGGGTTGGGCTTGCGCATCCCGACCGCGGATGAATCGACCACGTCGTCGAAGAGGTCGTCGAGCGGGAGCACGGCCCGCCAGGACGACGAGCCCTCGGCCACGTTGTTGGTGAGCAGCGACGTCTTCAAGCCCGCCACGCGGATGCGGCGGCACGCGGCGAGCATCGGCTCCTGGGGCACGAGGTCGCCCATCATCGTCTGCATCCGGCTGAGATCGATGGGGATGTCGCGCCGCTCGGCCTCCTCCTGCACCCAGACCACCCAGTCGAAGATGCTGATCTCGCCGCGTTCGACCTGGTGCCAGTGGTGGTCGGTGTCCTCGTGGTACGGCCCCATCAGGAGGTCGAGCACGTCTTCCTGTGGATGGTCGGGCGCGACCTGGGCCATGGCATGGAACGCCGAGGCGACCATCACGCCGGAGAAGTCGAACACGACGGCGTCGAACCGGCGAGCCGACACGAATCAGCCCGGGTAGCCGTTGGTGATGGGGAGGCGGCGGTCCTTGCCGAACGCCTTGGGAGTGACGCGGACCCCGACCGGTGACTGGCGACGTTTCCACTCGGCGACGTCGACGAGCCGGGTGATGCGCCGAACGAGATCGGCATCGAACCCCTCGGCCACGATCTCCGCGGCGGTGTGGTCGAGCTCGACGTACCGCTCGAGGATCGGGTCGAGGATCTCGTAGGGCGGCAGGTTGTCCGAGTCGAGCTGGCCCGGCGCGAGTTCGGCGGACGGGGGTTTGGAGAGCACGTTGTCGGGGATGACGGGCCCGTCGCCGACGCTGTTCCGCCAACGGGCGAGCTCGTACACCTTGGTCTTGGCGACGTCCTTGATCGGGGCGAACCCGCCGGCCATGTCGACGCCGTAGATCGTGGTGTAGCCGACGGCCAGCTCGGACTTGTTGCCGCAGATCATGACCAGCCAGCGCCGGAACTTGTTGGCCATGGCCATCAACAGGACGGCTCGGATCCGGCCCTGGATGTTCTCCTCGGTCACGTCGGCGTCGTGGCCCTCGAACGACGGAGCCAGCAGGTCGAGGGTGGCCGCGAAGGCCGGCTCGATGGCGATCGTTCGGAGCTCGATGCCGGCCGTCGCGCACAGCGCCTCGGCGTCGGAGATCGAGTGTTCGGTCGAGTAGCGAGAGGGCAGTGCGACCGCGTGCACGTGGTCGGCGCCCACCGCGTCGGCGGCGATGACCGCGGACAACGACGAGTCGATGCCGCCCGAGAGGCCGAACACGATGTCGGAGAAGCCGTTCTTCTGCACGTAGTCGCGGGTCCCGAGCACGAGCGCCCGGTACACCTCCTCGGCGTCGCCCATGGCCGGTGCGATGGTCGCCGGAGCGGGGCGCTCGGCCGGTTGGGCCTGGTCGGTCACCGGCTTCACGGGCAGGCGGGGCGGGTTGTCCCGCCCCCGCGGGTCGAGGAGCCGCTTGCGGAAGACGGGGCGGACCTCGACATCGGTCACCAGCACGGCTTCGTCGAACTGCGGAGCTCGGGCGAGCAGGGACCCGTCGCTGTCGAAGATCATCGACGCCCCGTCGAAGACCAACTCGTCCTGGCCACCCACCTGGTTGACGTAGACGAGCGTCGCCGAGGCGTCGGCCGCCCGGGTGGCCAGCATCCGTTCCCGGACGTCGAGCTTGCCCTCGTGATAGGGCGAGGCGTTGAGATTGACGATCAGTTCGGCGCCGGCCTGCGCCTGGGTGCGAATCGGTCCGGCGGGACTCCAGGCGTCCTCGCAGATGGACACCCCCACGGTCACGCCGGCGACGGTGACCAGTTCGACCTGATCGGGTCGGCCCGGCTCGAAGTAGCGCCGCTCGTCGAACACCGAGGAGTTGGGGAGCAACTGCTTGCGGTAGACGGCCTGGACCTCGCCGTGGGCGCAGACCGCCGCCGCGTTGTGGAGATCGTGGTCGAGGTCGACGAAACCGATGACCGCCACACAGCGGCCGGTGCGGGCCGCCACCTTCCCCAGCGCGTCGCGGTTGTCGGCGACGAAGCCGGGCTTCAACAGGAGGTCTTCGGGTGGATATCCCGTGGTGGCCAGCTCGGGGAACACCGCCAGGTCGGCGCCTGCGGCCTCGGCGGTGTCGAGCGCGCCGAGGATGGCCTCGACGTTGTGGTCGAGATCACCGACTCTCGTGTTGATCTGGCAGGCGGCCACCCGGATCCGGCGCATGGCTCCGCATCGTACGGCCCACGGGAAGATGGCAGGATTCCGGCATGGCTCCTCACCCTCAGGTCACCCAGTTGCTGGACATGATGGCTGCGCTCGACGGGCCGGCGCTCCACGAGATGGATCCGGTCGACGCCCGGGAGACGTTCGCGGCGATGGGAGCCATGAATCCGCCGACCGAGACACCGGCATCGACCACCGACATCGTGATCGACGGGCCCGACGCCAGCTTCGGCGCTCGCCTCTACCTGCCCGACGAGGACGGTCCGCACCCGGCGCTGGTCTGGTATCACGGCGGCGGCTGGGTCATCGGCGACCTCGAGACGGCGGATGCAACCGCTCGCACCCTGTGTGTGAAGGGCGGGGTCGCCGTCTTGTCGGTCGACTACCGCCTCGCCCCCGAGCACCGGTTCCCCGCTGCGGTGACCGACGCGATCGCCGCACTCGACTGGGCCCGCGCCGGGGCCGACGGTGCCATCGACGGATCGCGGATCGCGGTCGGGGGCGACTCGGCCGGCGGCAACCTGGCCGCCGTCGTCGCCCGTCACGCCCGCGACGAGGGCACCGACCTCGCCCACCAACTGCTGGTCTATCCGGTCACCGACTGCACCCGGACGAGTGAGAGCTATCGCGAGAACGCCGAAGGCTTCTTCCTCACGGCCGATGCCATGGAGTGGTTCTGCGATCTCTACCTCGGCGACGCCGATCCCACGGACCCCGTCGCGTCACCGCTCCACGCCACCGACCTCGCCGGGCTCGCGCCCGCCACCGTCATCACCGCCGAATACGACCCGCTGCGCGACGAAGGTGAGGCCTATGCCGAGGCCATGCGTGCGGCCGGCGTCGCCGTCGAGGCCACGCGCTACGACGGTCAGATCCACGGTTTCTTCGGACTCCACGCGCTCCTGGACGATGCCAACACGGCCCTCGCGGACAGCTCGGCGACCCTGGCAGCCGCACTCCGGTGATCGGCCGGGTCGGTGGGCAGGTGGGCATCGCGATGGTGGCTGTGGTCCTCGCTCTGGCCCTGGCCGTGACCGGCTGTGGCACCGACCAGGATCCCCGGCTCGACCCGGCCCCGGACGCACCTTCCACCACCAGCGACACGTTGGGGCGATGCCCGACAGGCGGACCCGACGCGACGACACCGCCGGCGGGCTGTCTCGATTCCGACGGTCGTGTGGTCCGGGGCTGAGCTGATCCGAGTCCGCGATCAGGCGTCGGCGACCGCGCCGATCATCGAGAGCCGCCACTCGTGCAGGTTCGGTCCGAGGCTGATGTCGGTCTTGCCGATCCGCACCACGATCAGGTCGAGGGCGGGGACGATCAGGATCGACTGGCCGTCGTAGCCGTTGGCCCAGAAGCTGCCGTGCTCGTCGCCGACGACCCACCAGTGGGCGCCGTAGCGGCGTCCGTCGGTCGGGTCGATCGACCGCTCGACGCGCCCGTGGTCGACCCACCCTTCGGGCAGGATCCGGGCTCCGTCCCAGACGCCGTCGCGGAGGTAGAGCAGTCCGAACCGGGCGAAGTCCTGCGCGGTGGCGTAGAGGTAGCTCGATCCGATGAACGTGCCGGCGTCGTCGAAGCGCGGGTCGGCGGTGGTCATCCCGATGGGGTCGAACAGGCGGGTCCGCAGGAAGCGCTCGGTGTCGTGGCGGCCGTCACCGACGGCGGCGCCCAGGATGCGGCTGATGATGTTCGTCGTGCCCGACGAGTAGTTGTAGACCTCGCCAGGTGGGTGAGCCGCGGGGCGGCTGACGGCGAAGGCGGCGACGTCGGCCTGACCGGCTCCGAACAGCATCTCGACGACGTGCGCCTCGAGCCCGTGTTCGTAGTCCTCCCAGAACTCGAGTCCGTCTCGCATGCACAACAGATGGTCGAGGGTGATCGCCGCTCGCTCGTCGCCGGCCCACTCGGGCACCGGCGCAGGGTCGTCGATGTCGAGGAGCCCGTCGCCGACCGCGATGCCGACCGCAGCGTGGGTGAACGACTTGGCCATCGACCAGCTGAGCAGCTGGGTGGTCGGGATCACGGGCTCATCCGCCCGGTCCCAGTGCTCGAGCTCGCCTGCGTAGGCCTCGTGGACGAGTCGGCCTTCGTGGACGACGACCTGGGCGAAGGTCTGGCCGTAGCGGTCGGGCTGATCGAGCATCGCCTCGGCCAACTCGACGATGGCCTCGGTCGGCGGGTCGGCGGTCGGCCATCGGGAGGTGGGCCAGGTCACGCCGTCGGGTTGGGGCGGCAGCGGGACGAGCGCCGATGGATCAGGGGTGCCGATCATCGCGTGGGGACGCCGGCGGCCGTGAGCTGGGTTGCGAGCCAGTCGGTGACGCGTCGGTCGAGGCCATCCAACGGTGCTGATGCGCTGGCCGCGACGGCCTTCCATCGCGAGCGGAGCTCGTCGGCGGTGGCGGGAGGCTCCCGTTCGTCGAATGCGGCGTCGAGGCCGGCGAATCGTCGGAGGCCGCGATTCTTGGCCTCGTAGTACGGACCGGCGGGCGGCAGCAGGACCGGGGCCCCGCCCTCGAGTGCGAACCAGGCTGCGTGGTAGGACCGCACGACCGCAGCGAGCGCCAGCGCGAAGCACGACCGCGCGCCGTCGGGATCGTCGGCGCAGTCGACGATGATCCAGGGCGCCCGTCGCGGAACGGTCGCCAGGTCGGCCAGCGTCTCGATCTCCCAGGGCGGCTGGCGTTCGATCGCCACGGCCACGACCGGGACCCCGGCGTCGGCGGCGGCTTCGTCGACGACGTCGGCCCACGCGCGGATCTCGTCCTCGTCGACCTCGGCGTAGTTGGCGAGTCGAGCGTTGAACGCCACCCAGCCGCGTTCGGGGAGATGTCGGACCGGCGCGGGGAGGTCGGCGGGGGAGGCCGGCGCCGCGCCGGCGGCGTCGTCGCTGATCACTTCGACGTGGCGGGCACCCAACTCGCGGGCCAGCGCAGCCGATGCCTCGTCGCGACACGACACCGCCTCGGCGGTACCGAACAGGCCGCTCGCCGCCTCGGCGGTGGCTTCGACCGGCCCGATGCCCTGCCCGGTCATGATCACCGGGATGCCGGCTCGGGCGGCCTGGTCGGCGACGCTTCGACGCAGGTGGGTCTGTTGCGCGAAGTGGTCGGTGACCGTGCCGCCGCCGCTGAACACCACTGCGACGTGATGGGTGAGGGGGCGATGGGCGTATTCGGTGAGGGTGCCCATCCAGATGCCAGGTGCGAGGACCGGGATCGGTCGCTCGCCGTCGGTGACGATCTCGATCGCGATGTCGGGATCCAGCAGGGTGGCCAGCCGTCGGACCGCCGCGATGGTGGTGACGTCGTCGCCGAGGTTCCGCACCCCGCCGGCGCCGACCAGCAGGACACTGCGGGGAAGATCGTCGACCGGTGCCGGGGTCGGCAACCACGCGTCGTGATGTCGCTCGCCGAGCGCGGCTGCGAGCTCGGGATGGCTCTCGACCGCACGGGCTGACGCCCACAGGGGCCCGTGGTCGGGGTCGATGACGGCCGAGGCCACCGTCTGGTCGTCGAGGCGCCCGTCGAACCGGTGGGTGCGGGCGATCATGCGATGGAGATCGGTGTGATCGGCGGCTTGACTGCCCAAGCCGAGTCCGATGCGGAGCTTGCGCCCGGTCACGATCGGCGCGTGCACGAGCAGGCCACCGGTCGCGGCGAGGCGGTGCCACATGTCCCAGTCCTCCACCGGTTCGAGGGCCGGCTCGATGGTGTAGCCGCCGACGCCACGTACGGCGGCGAGGTCGACCAGGGCCAAGGTGTCGATGACGTTGTGGGACCGGGCGAAGTAGTGGCCGTTCATCGCGGCGGCGCTCAGGATGCCGGTCGGGGTCTCCGAGCCGTCGACTTCGATCAACGCGCCGTGGACCACGGTCGCCTGCCACGTCCGAGCCAGCTCGGCCATCTGCGCGACCGCGTCGTGGTCGAGTCGGTTGTCGGCGTCGAGGAACAACACGTGCTGGGTGCGGGCGGCGGCCAGCAACACGTTGCGCGCCCGGGTGAGACCGAGATTGGCGACGGCGCGGATGACGGTGATCGGCTCGGGTCGGGCCGCAAGCAGCTGCGGGGTGGAATCGCTGCTGGCATCGTCGAGCACGATCACCCGGTCGGGGCTGGTGACGGCACAGGCGTCCTCGATGGCGCCGTCGAGGCGGGTGGCGTGGTTCCACGTGGCGATGAGCACGCTGAGGCCCGGCTCGAGATCGTCGGTCGACTCGACGGTGGCGACCGTCGCCTCGAACGCCGCGTCGCGAGCGGGTCCCTCGACGGCGCGTTGCACCGCCCCGAGCCTTCCGCCGATGCGCTCGACCTCCGACGCGATGCGGGCGGAGATCTCTTCCTGGGTGGTGTCGGGCTGTTGGATGACGTGGTTGATCTCCTCGACCACCCGTCGGAGCTGCCAGAGCTCGTGGTCGGTGGTCTGGTGCCTCGCCCGATGGAGGATCTCGAGGATCGCTTCGAGGGTCTGTTCGGAACGATGGTCGGTGTCCTCGACCCGGCCGGCCGCCCGTGCCATCTGAGCGGCGAGCCTTCGGCCGCGGTCCACGGCGCTCATGGGTCGGCCTGCAGCCATCCGAGGGCCCCGCCGGTCAACGCCGCGGCCAGACGCGGGAGGTCGTCGGCCGCCCGGTCGATCACGTCGGCGACGTCGACGACCGAGCCGACGAGATCGTGGATCGATCGGGGCAGGGCCGCGCGAGCGGCGTCGCGCTCGCCTTCTGGGTGGACGATCAAGGGCCGGCTCCCGCTCCGCAGACATTCGATGGCTCGGAGCGCGTCGGTCTTGGCACCGATCGTCGGCCACATGGTGACCCCGGCATGGCCGGCTGCGGTCCGCAGCACGTGGGTCGTCAGGGTGGGCCCCTCCTCGAGCACCGTCCCGCGGCCATGGCGGAGCGCGGTGTCCAACAGCGTCGCCGACACCGGCCCGCCCGAGCTGAGCACGAGCCACGATGCGGATCCGTTCGGACTGGCCACCGCCGCCTCGAGCAGCGCTGCGGGTGCGGTGCGGGTCTCGGCCGCCTCGAGCCGCTCGGCGGCGGCCGGGGCCAGCTCGGCCAGCGTCGCGTGCACGTAGTCGGGGCGGAGGATGGAGCCGGGCCCGTCGCGGCGCAGGTCTTCGGGCGAGACGTCGGTGTTGTCGAACGACCCGCTGGGATCGCCGCCGAACGCTTCGATCAGCGTCAGGGTCTGCATGCACTTGCGGCACACGCCGCAGTTGCGCTCGTGCCCGGACCAGCACACCCTGAGGAACTCGAGTGGTCGACCGTCCTCGACGATGAGCTTCACCTTCTCGCTGCGCTCGAGGTCGGTCGGGAGGTGGTGGAACGCCACCGCGCCGTTGCCCCACAACGGATCGATGTCGGGGTGCGAGCCGGTGTAGAAGCGCTGGTTCGGTGCTGCCGAGGAGAGGATGGCGTCCGAGAGTCGATTCGACAGCAGGAGTCCGACGCCGGCGAGCACCTCGCCGAAGCCTTCGATCCAGAGCATCCGGTGATCGATCACGTCGCGCAGGTTCGAGGACACGACGACGGAGTCGAGCCCGAAGGTCGACGCGGCGTGGACGGCGTCGGCGCACAGCCGGGCTTCGAGGTCGGCGTGGTTGGCCGGGTCGATGCCGGAGACGATGAGCGCCGTGTCGGGCCGTGGATCGAGCCGCCCCCGGTCGGCGAGCACCAGGTTCGCCGACGAGTCGACCCCACGCGAGAAGAAGAGACCGACACGACGGTCGGTCTCGTCGACGACGGGCGGTGGGCGCCCCTCGGCCTCGATGGCCACGCCAGGGTGGCCGAAGTGGATGCCGATCAGCTCGGATGCTCGGCGAGCGCCGTCGAGCAGTGGCGTCGGAATCGGGCCGTCGATCTCGAGCGCGTCAGCGCCGGCGGCGGTGGCCAGCAGGGTGGCGACCGGCACGAACGGAGCACCGGTTCGATCGATGGGCCAGTCGCCCGGGGCCTCGTACCACAGTTCGATGTCGGCGTCGGGTGACACCAGTCGAGCGGTGGTTCGGATGGTCGCCAGGCCTCGGTCGATCTGGGGAGCCGTCAGCCGCATCAGGGATCAACACTAGGGACCGGGACGCGACGAGGCCCGGACCATCGGGCCCGGGCCTCGTTCGATTCGTCCTGGCCGCAGCCAGGGAGCGTCACCTCAGCTGGCGGCGCTGCAGACCGTGTTCACGATGAGGCGGGTCACCGTGTAGGGGTCCATGTTGGCGTTGGGGCGACGGTCCTCGATGTAGCCCTTGCCGTCCTTCTCGACCTGCCACGGGATCCGCACCGAAGCGCCACGATCGGAGACGCCGTAGCTGAACTCGGTCCACGGGGCGGTCTCGTGCAGACCGGTCAGGCGACGATCGACGCCGGGGCCGTAGTTCGTGATGTGCTCTTCGTGGTTCTTGGCCAGTGCTTCGGCGGCATCGACGTTGGGCTGGTACGCCTCACGCATCTGCTTCGTGGAGAAGTTGGTGTGGGCACCGGCGCCGTTCCAGTCGCCCGGCATGGGCTTGGGATCGATGGTGGCGACGATGTCGAACTCTTCGCCGGCGCGGTAGAGCATCCAGCGTGCGAGCCAGATCGAGTCGGAGACCTCGAGCGGACCGGCCGGGCCGATCTGGAACTCCCACTGGCCCATCATGACCTCGGCGTTGATGCCCGAGATCGGCAGGCCGGCCTCGATGCAGGCGTCCATGTGGAGTTCGACGACCTCGCGGCCGTAGATCTCGTCGGCGCCGACGCCGCAGTAGTAGGGGCCCTGCGGGCCGGGAAAGCCACCCTGGGGCCAACCGAGCGGATGACCGTCCTTGAGGAAGGTGTACTCCTGCTCGATGCCGAACCAGGTGTCGAAGTCGGCGTACTGCTCGGCGACCTCGGCACACGCGGCACGGGTGTTGGTCGGGTGCGGGGTCATGTCGGTCAGGAGCACTTCGCACATGACCAGCACGCTGTCACCGCCGCGGAACGGGTCGGGGACGACCTTGACGGGGTTGAGCACGCAGTCCGAGTTCTCGCCGGGCGCCTGGTTGGTGCTGGAGCCATCGAAGCCCCAGATGTCGGGCTCCTTGCCGTCGGGGAGAATCTTCGTCTTCGAGCGCAGGAGCGGGGTGGGCTCCGTACCGTCGATCCAGATGTATTCAGCCTTGTAGACCACGAGCGATCCTTGGGTTCAGGGGACAGGGACGTTTGGGAACGGCGGGATTCCATCAGGGCAGCGTTTCGCGCCCTTTTCCCGAGTGTGAACGGTAGGTGAACCGGGCGCCGCCGGACCATTCCAGGGAGGGCATGCAGCCGCTGACGCTCTAGGTTGCCGGTGTGGATCCTCAGCGGGAATACGTCCTTCGGACCGTCGAAGAGCGCGGCGTGCGGCTCGTGCGGCTCTGGTTCACCGACGTGCTCGGCAAGCTCAAGTCCTTCGCCATCAGCCCGGCCGAGCTCGAGAACGCGTTCGACGACGGCATGCACTTCGACGGGTCGGCGATCGACGGATTCAGCCGCGTCCAGGAGAGCGACGTGCTCGCCCTCCCCGACCCGTCGAGCTTCGAGCTCCTGCCCTGGAACGAACAGGGCGGCCCGACCGCCCGCATGTTCTGTGACATCGCCAATCCCGACGGCACCGCGTTCGAGGGTGATCCACGGCAGGTGCTGAAGCGGAACCTCGACCGGGCCCACGAGTTGGGATTCTCGTTCTACGTCGCCCCCGAGATGGAGTTCTTCTACTTCGCCGACGGCGACCCGTCACGCCCGCCGGTCCCGCTCGATTCGGGCTCGTACTTCGATCTGACCGTCGTCGATGCGGCCACCGACCTGCGCAAGCGCACCATCCACACCCTCGAGGCGATGGGAATCCCGGTCGAGTACTCGTTCCACGAGGACAGCCCGTCGCAGCACGAGATCGACCTGCGCTACACCGACGCGCTGAGCATGGCCGACAACGTGATGACCATGCGGCTCATCGTGCGGGAGATCGCCCAGGAGCGCGGCTTCCACGCGACCTTCATGCCCAAGCCGCTCGAAGGGGTGCAGGGTTCGGGCATGCACACCCACCTGTCGCTGTTCGAAGGTGATCGCAACGCCTTCCACGACCCCGACGATCCGCATCACCTGTCGACGGTCGCTCGGCAGTTCATCGCCGGCCTGCTCCGACACGCCCGTGAGTTCACCTGTGTGACGAACCAGCTCGTCAACTCGTACAAGCGACTCATCGTCGGGTCGGGCTCGGGGAGCCAGACGGTGTTCGAAGCGCCGGTGCACGTGTCGTGGGGTCGCAACAACCGGAGCGCGCTGGTGCGGGTGCCGGTCACCAAGGTCGGCAAGGAGTCCTCGACGCGCATCGAGTACCGGGCGCCCGACCCGGCCTGCAACCCCTACCTCGCGTTCTCGGTGATCCTCGCGGCCGGCCTGGCCGGCATCGAGGGCGAGTACGACCTTCCGGCCGAGACCGCCGACAACCTGTTCGCCATGACGGCTCGCGAGCGGGAGGCCGAAGGGATCGAGGTCCTCCCGGCGAGCCTGCTCGAGGCCATCGACGAGATGGAGGCCTCGACCCTCGTCCGCGAGACCCTGGGCGAGCACATCTGCGATTGGTTCCTGCGGAACAAGCGGAGCGAGTGGCAGGACTACAAGGCGCAGGTGACACCGTTCGAGCTCGCGCGGTACCTGAACAACTGGTAGCCGCTGTGGAACCGCTTCTCGTCTTCCCCGATCCGCCGCTACCCGAGGTCGCGCGCGTGCTGGACGCCGGGGGCTATCCGTGGGTTCCTGTCGGCGACATCGACCAGGTGGACCAGCGGGAACCAGCGGACGGGTGGGCCGGCGCGGTCATCTCGGCCGGCGACGATCCCGAAGGTGCCTTTGCGTTGTGCCGTGCGCTTCGCAAGCGCGACCTTCCCCTCGAACCCCTGCTCCTGCTCCTCGGCGCCGGTCAGCTGGGCGAACTCGAGCTTCGCGACGACCTGTTCGACGACTTCTGCCTGACGCCGTTCCACGCAGAGGAGTTCGAGGCTCGCCTCACCCATCTGTTCGTCCGGACCGGCCTCGGCACACGCCCCGAACTGATCGAGTACGGCGACCTGGCGCTCAATCTCGAGACGTACCAGGCGGCCATCTCCGGCCGACCGCTCGATCTCACCTACATGGAGTACGAGCTCTTGAAGTTCCTGGCGTCGCACCCGGGCAAGGTGTTCACCCGCGAGACGCTGCTGTCACGGGTCTGGGGGTACGAGTACTACGGAGGCGCTCGCACCGTCGATGTCCACGTCCGTCGCCTGCGCGCCAAGCTCGGCGAGGAGAGTGCGGGTCTGATCCAGACCGTGCGCTCGGTCGGCTACCGCTTCGGTCAGTCGAAGTGGGGGCTCTGAACCCCGACCGGGCCTAGTAGTTCGTGTCGAGCAGTTCGCTTCCCTCGAAGCGTTCCTCGGCGTCGGACTTGAGGGACCAGCCGATGACCGGCGCCGCAGCGGCACCGGCGATCAGCACGCTGACCGGGATGACGATCAGGAGTGCGATGACGATGATGACGGCGCCGCTCATGTCGACGATCCTACGGGCTTGAACGCCCACGCCTCGATCTCGACCAGCGCACCGAGCGGCAGATCGGCGACCCCGACGGCCGACCGAGCCGGCCGATGGTCCCCGAAGGCGGCGCAGTAGCGCTCGTTCATGCGGTCGTAGTCGCTCATGTGCCGGAGGAAGACCGTCGTCTTGGTCACGTCGGCCAGCGTGGCGTCGTGGCCGGCGAGTTGCGTCGCCAGGTTGGCCATGGCCTGATCGAGCTGGCCGTCGAGCCCACCCTCGACGAGCGCTCCGTCGGAGATCCCGATCTGGCCCGAGACGACGAGCCAGTCGCCGGCGCGGACGATCGGGGTGTACGGACCCACGGGTCTGGTCATGGTTTCGAGTCTGACAGCTTCGTCGCCGGCCAGTCGGTGGGGCACCCCAGCTGCAGCCAGGTGGCGGCGGCCGCCGCGCAGAACACTGCGTCGGATCCGTTGACCGCCGGACCGCCTGGATGGATGGAGACCTCGATCGGCGGGGTGTCGACCGCCCGGAGGATCTGCAGGGAACGCATGGTGAGATCGAGGATCTCGCCGTCGTCGTCGACGGCGATGGCCTCGGAGGTGACCAGCGAGATTCCCATGTGGGTGGCGCCGATGGCGTAGGAGCGAAGGGTGATCTCGTCCAACGGCTCACCGGCCCAGACCTCCACCTCGATCGTGTCACCGTTGGTGATGACGACCTCCGCGGCGCCACCCCCGGGGAGCTCGATCCGGCCGACCGAGCCGCGTGCCCCGGCCAGCAACACCAGCGCTTCGAGCACCCCCGCCGCGCGAAGCGCCGACGAGGTGGGCGGACCGGGCAGGTCGACCTCGGTCACCTCGAGCCCCGGGGCCACCTCGGCGACGGCCTGGACGATTCCCGGTGTTCGGGCGACCGCCAACGACCCCGTGCCGTCGGGACGAGCGGCTCCGGCCACCGGGGGTCGCTTCGGGCCGAGACGGAGGGAGTCCTCGCGACTCCATCGCACCCGCACGGGCCGGCCGTGCTCGTCGGCGAGTCGTCGTGCGACGTCGGGAAGCCCGCTGCTCGTCTTGGCCCCGAATGCGCCGCCGTTGCCCAGCAGCGAGGCCGGTTCGCCGCCTGGGGCACACCAGGTGGCGTCGGTCTCGAGGTACCCGGGGTCGACCCACGACGTCCGCAGGCGTGCCGTCGCGCCGTCGACGACCGGAAGCTCGAGCGGCGGGGTCGGGTCGACCGTCGATCGGCGGCCCTGGACCTTGCCGGCCCGTGCCCGGGCTTCCCCGAGCGACTCGCCGACCGACCACCCGCCCGCACCGTCGGGGACGGCGACCAGGGCGTCGACGGGCGCCTCGTCGTCGCTGAAACCGCCGCGGCCGAGTGCGACGGCGGCGCCCGCCCGCTGGGCGACCCCGCCCTCGATCGTCGCCCGCCGCTGTGCGGCATCGAGATCGCGGGGCGCTGCGGGCTCGGCGAACCGGACCGGCGTTTCGGCGATCGTCTGCCACCCGGTGCAGCGACACTGGTGGGCCAGGAGCGCGTGGGCGACCTTGTCGGGGTCGTCGAGTCCCTGTTCGGCGCGCAGCGCCTCGAGCCGCACGATGATGCCGGGCGTGCAGAAGCCGCACTGGCTGGCCCCCGCCTGGAGGAACGCCTCGGCCCACCGTTCACCGGCATCGCCGAGCCCGTCGACGGTCGTGATCTCCCGACCGGCGACTCGCCGCACCGGGGTCACGCAGGAAACCCGCGGCGAGCCGTCGACGAGCACCGTGCAGCAGCCGCATTGGCCCTGCGGGCTGCAGCCGTCCTTGACCGAGCGGACATCGAGGTGGTCGCGCAGCGCATCGAGCAGCGAGATGTCCGACACCTCCACGGTGACATCGTCGCCGTCGAGGGAGAACGTCACACCGTCGGTCACGGCGGCCGACCTTAGGACCCGCCTCGCCGGGCGCACCCGTTCAGCCGGCGTGGCGCACTACTTTCGACCCTCGTGCCCCTCAGTCGTCGTCTCTTCCTCGCCGGTTCGGTCGGCACCGTGGTGCTCGCCGCCTGCGGGAGCGATGGCGACGGGGAGGCTCAGAGCACACCGGACGAGTCGCCGAGCTCGGGTGGTGCGGACACCGGCGGCCTGGGGGTGTTCACGTTCTTCGATTCGTCGGTGCTGGTGGCCGGCACCGAGGTCCGGGCACCGATCGGCATCGGCGACGCCGACGGGCCGTTGTCGATCGAGGACTCACCTCCGGAGATCACGGTGACGGTGACCAGCGATGGCGAGGAGGTGGCGACCGAGACGGTGGCGTTCCGCAGCGAGGGTCTGCCCCGGGGCTACTACCCGCTGCGCTTCGTTCCGCCGGCTGCCGGCATCTACGACCTCGTGGTCAACGCCGACGGGCTCCCCGAGTTGACGGCCGCGATCCAGCTCGGCGATCCGGCGACGGTCGCCATCCCCGGCCCCGGCGACCCGTTCCCGGTCATCGACACCCCCACCGTCGAGGACGCCCGCGGCGTGACCCCCATCTGCACACGCGAGACCGTCTGTCCCCTGCACGATCGCAACCTGCCCGAGCTGCTGCTCGACGGCCAGCCCTCGGTGGTGCTGGTGTCGACGCCGGAGTTCTGTTCGACCGCGGTGTGCGGCCCGGTTCTCGAGCTCGTGCTCGCCGAGGCCGACGCTCGACCCGGGGTGTCGATGCTGCACGCCGAGGTCTATGCCGACCCCGCCAACGATCTGGCGACGGTCGCCCCGATCGTGCAGGCGATGGGCTTCACGTTCGAACCCTCGGTCATCCTGGTCGACGGTGCTGGCACGATCGTCGAGCGCCTCGATTTCGTGTTCGACGCGTCCGAGCTGAGCGACGCGCTCGACCGGTTGACAGCGTGAGTGCTCCCGCTGTTGGCTTCACCTCGGCATGACCGACGAATCGACCGACCTCGACGCGCTCCGCTTGCCCGGGCTGCACGAGGTGATGGCGAAGGATCCGTCCGAGAAGGCCCTGCAGCTGGTCGACGAGCTCGGTGGCGAACTGGTGACCTCGGACCAGATCGAGGCCACCATCGAGCGGCGCACGTCGGGCACTCGGTCGCCGGTGCGCGAGCTGCTCGAGCGACGAGCCGTCGCCCGCCCCGCCGACCGGGTCCGAACCGTTGCCGACATCGATGGGTTGGGTGCGCTGGCTCGCGGCCTGGCTCGAGCCGACCGCATCGTGGCCGGCACCGAGGCGAACATGGTCGAAGCGGTCGGCCAGCGGGTGTCCGGCGGCGGCATCTCGGTGCATCCCGACTCGATCCGCTCGGCCGCCAGCGAACTCGTCGAGGCGCGGGCCGAGGTCGCCACCATCAGGGGGCAGCTCAGCGAGCTCAACGACGCGGCCATGGACTCCCTGGTCGAGCGTGGCGCCGAGGAACGGGCCGCTGCCGTCGAGAAACCGCCCGAACCTCGTTCGACCGGCACCCTGGGCCGGTCGGGAAAGCGCCGGATCACGGGGGTGATCCTCATGTCGGTCGGTGTGGCCGTCGTGCTCGGCGGGCTGCTCTTCGCTGTCGCCGGCCCGGTGGCGCTGGTCGTGCTGGTGCTCCCGATCGTGGCCATCGCGTGGGCGATTCGCGCGGCCCGAGCGGACATCTCGGACCTCGATGGCAAGGAAGCGGCATCGGACAACCTGGCCCAGATCTCGGCGCGGACCGACGAGGTGTTCGGTGCCGCACCCGCTGAAGAGTCGGCCGGTTCGGGAATTCCGGCGTCGGTGGGCGCGCAGTTGCGTCTGGTCGAATCCCAACTCGAACTGGCCGAGGAGCGGGTTCGGAGTGCCACCTCGACCTGGCACGAACTCGCCGGCAGCGATGCGGATCCCGGCGACGTCGATCGGGTCCTGCGCGAGCGCGACCCGCAGTACTTCGCCGCGGTCGACCTGGTCAGCCAGACCTCTCAGGCACGGGCCGCGGGCGCACACCTACGCCGCGTTCGGGCGCGCTGGAACGTCGCCTGGGGGGTGCTGGGAGAGGATCCGCCCAGCCCTGCGGATGCCGAAGCCGCGGTTCGGGAACTCGCCGCCGCCGGCGTCCAGGCCGTGAAGATCAACACACGCATCGGGTCGCCGGCCGATCGCGAGGCGGCTCAGCGGGCGCTGGCCGCCCTCGACGAGGGCGATGGCTCGGGCCCGCTCGTGCTGACCGGGATCTCCGAGAATCTCAGCGACAACGCGATCGACGCGCTGGCCGAGCTGGCGAACTCGACCTCGATCGTGCTGGTCAGCCTCGCCGGGGATTGAGCCTCAGCTGAAGCTCTGACCGCACCCGCAGGTCTTCTGAGCGTTGGGGTTCTCGATGTGGAAGCCCGCACCCTGGAGACCGTCGGAGTAGTTGAGCGTGGCCCCCTCGAGGAGCATGGCGCTCGACTGATCGACGACGACCTTGACCGCGCCGAAGTCGGATGCGACGTCGTCGTCGGCGATGTCGGAATCGAAGAACATCTCGTAGCTGAAGCCCGAGCAACCTCCCGGCCGAACGGCGACCCGGAGGGCGAGCCCGTCCTCACCCTCGGCTTGGATCAGGTCCTCGACCTTGGCTGCGGCTTCGTTCGTCAGGGTGATCACCATTGGCCTCCTCGGTGCTCGAACGATCGCATGCTATCGCCGCAGGCCACGATGTGGCCACGTGGCGTCGAAGGGCCTGCTCGGTAGATTCGGTCCCATGACCGTCCGCCTCCCCGCCCCTGACGATGTGATGGAGATGCTCCGTGGCGTCGTCGATCCCGAACTGGGGAGCGACATCGTCGAACTGGGCATGGCCAAGCGAGTCGAGGTCGCACCCGACGGTGTCGTCACCGTCACCGTCGCGCTGACCACCTCGGGGTGCCCACTCCGCGGTCAGATCCAGAAGGACGTCGCGCGCCCGTGTCGGGTCGCTGCCCGGCGTGACGTCGGTGAAGCTCGACTGGGCCGAGCTGACCCAGGACGAGAAGGCGGCGGCGATGGAGCGGGCCCGGTTCAACATGAGCCAGCGTCAGGAGGAGACCGCCATCGGCCCGTTCACCAAGGTCGTCCTCATCGCGTCGGGGAAGGGCGGTGTGGGCAAGTCGTCGGTGACGGTCAACCTGGCGGCGGCGCTGGCCGCGCAGGGCCGGGCGGTCGGTGTGCTCGATGCCGACATCTGGGGCTTCTCGGTGCCGCGCATGCTGGGTGTCGACGGTCGGGTCGAGGGCGAGACCGATGGCGACAAGAAGTGGATGCTGCCCCACGAACGCACCATCGGCGAGGGCGTCCTGCGCATCATCTCGATGGGGTTCCTGGTCGAGGACGAAGCGGCTGCGCTCATGTGGCGCGGGCTGATGCTCAACCGTGGCGTGCAGCACTTCCTCCAGGACGTGCGGTGGGGCGACGACCTCGACTACCTGCTCATCGACATGCCGCCAGGAACCGGTGACGTGCAGATGGGGGTGGCGAAGTTGGTGCCCCGGGCCGAGGTCATCGTCGTGACCACGCCGGCTCTGGCCGCCCAGAAGGTCGCGGTGCGGGTGGCCGACATGGCGCGCAAGAACTTCCTGCGGATCGCCGGCGTGATCGAGAACATGAGCGCGTTCGAGTGCGATCACGGCCAGCGCTACGAGTTGTTCGGCTCGGGCGGCGGAGCAGCCCTCGCCCGCGACGCCGGCGTGCCCTTGCTCGGCAGCATCCCCCTCGAGCCGCAGGTGGGCGCCGGAGGCGACTCAGGTGAGCCGGTGGCGCTCGGTGGAGGTCCTGCGGCCGACGAGTTCCGCCGGATCGCTCAGGTGTTGGTCGAGGAGGCCGTCCCTCCGGCCGAGCTCGCGGGCTGTTCGGCCCGCGTGCTCGAGGCGCTCGAATCAGCCGTGCAGGCCGACGACGAACCGCCGACCGAGACCGCCGTCAGCCTCGGCTGAGGGCCCACGCCTCGCCGTCGGCGGCGACGTGACCGTCGGCGGCCAGCTTCAAGAGGTGGGCATGCACCGACTTCGCCGCCATCGGGTGGAGGTCGTCGTCGACGTCGGCGTAGAGATCCGCCACGATGTCGTCGACGGTGGTGGTCCCGATGCGCACGGCCGCGAGCACCTGTCGCTCGCGTTCGAGCCGGTGGTCGATGTAGTGCTGGATGCGAGCCTTGGGGTCTTCGATGGGGAAGCCGTGTCCAGGAGCGATGCGGCGGAGCCGGAGTGCGGCGACCTTGGCGAGCGAGGAGAGGTAGACCGCCATGTCGCCGTCGGGCGGTGCGATCACGACGGTGGAGCCGTCCATGATGTGATCGCCCGAGAAGAGCGTCCGCTCCTCCTCGAGGAGGAAGCAGAGATGGTTGGAGGCATGACCCGGGGTGTGGACGGTCCGGAGTCGGTACTCCGAGGTCGAGAGCACGTCGCCGTCGTCGGTGGCACGATCGATCTCGAGCCCGTCCCGGGAGTCGAACGCCACGACCTCGGCCCCGGTGCGACGGGCGAGCTCGGCCACGCCCGGGAAGTGGTCGGGGTGGGTGTGGGTCACGAAGATCCAGCGGATCAGCCCGCCCCCGCACGATTCGAGGACATCGAGGTGGGCCGCGTCGTCGGGACCGGGGTCGATGACCGCGATCTCGTCGATCCCGACCAGGTAGGTGTTGGTCCCCGGTCCGGTCATCTTCCCGGGGTTGTCGGCGACGACCCGCCGGACGAGCGGGCTGATGGCGCTCGGGACGTCGTGGAGGATCGGGACGCGGTCGACGTTCATGGGCTCACCGCTTCGGACCGCGGTGCGTCGTCGGAGTGCGGTGCGTCGAAGGGAAGACGGATGCGGATGGCCCCGTGCTCGCGAACGTCTTCGGGTCGGCCGTCGCGGCTGGCCTCGGCGATGGCTTCGAGCGCGTCGTCGGCTCGCTCGAAGCGGGCGAGGACCTCGAGCGTGCGGGTCGTCGGCTCGATCATCGGCCACTCGCCCGATCGCTCCCGCTCCAGCGCGACGGCGGGGCTGACCCAGAGCGAATCGATGGCCTCGACGCCGTCGTGGCTGGCGATCTGGTCGGCCGGTGCTGCGGCGACGAAGAACCGGGTGTCGTAGCGGCGGGGTGCACCGAGCGGCGTGATCCACCGGGCGAAGGGCAGGAGCCGATCGGTGCGGAGTCGCAGGTCCTCGTCGCGCACCAGCTGGTCGAAGGGCCGCTGGCCGAGGTCGACCAACCGTCGGTGCTCGGCGAAGCGTTCGGCCCGGTCGGGATCGTCGAGGCCGAGACCGGGTCGTCCGCTGCGGTCGGCCAGCAGGAGCCCCGCCTCCTCGAAGGTCTCGCGGATGGCCCCCATCCAGAACGCCAGGGCATCGGGCCGCCCCAAGAGCTCGGCAGCCCGGTCGGGCGGAAGCTGGGAGCGCGCGGCGAGCTCGGCGTCGCCGTCATCGTCGTCGATCGCGCCTCCGGGGAACAGGTAGGCCCCGGGCACGAACCCCGAGTGCGGGTTCCGCTTCAGCAGGAAGACCTCGAGCGGGGCGTCGCCCTCGCGGAGCAGGACCACGGTCGCGGCGGCGCGAACCGGCACCTCCGGCGTCGTCATGGCGTTGTCACGGGAGTTCGGGTCGATGCTCGCTCGGGTCGGTCTCCCACGATTCGACGTCCCAGATGCCGTCGGATCGGGTCGGGCCGGATTCGGTCCGGACCGTCACCAGCTGACCCGAGAAGCGCTTGCGCAGCACAGCCCGGACGAGCGCCCGGGTCGGCGGGATCAACAGGAAGAGGCCCAGGGCGTCGGTCAGGAACCCGGGGGTCAACATGAGTGCCCCGGCGAAGAGGATCAGCCCGCCGTCGATGAGTTCGTTCGTGGGCATCCGCGCCGCCTCGAGCTGGCTCTGGAGCCGGCGCAGGACGCTGAGTCCCTGGTGCTTGACCAGCCATGCCCCGGCGAGGCTGACGCCGATGATCGCCAGCAGCGTCGATCCGAACCCGATCTGGCCTGACACCTGCACGATCAGGTAGATCTCGACGACCGGCACCACCAGGAACAGCAGTGCAAGGATCGCGAACATCGCTCCGAGGCTATCCGCCGCGGATCTCTGGCCCTCCCTGGCCACCATCTGGTCTGGACCGGACAAGGATCCGCCACTTCCGCCCTATCCTTCGAGCCGATGCGGCCACCTTCTGTCGACGTGCTGGCCCGATCGCTCGCCGACACCGGTCTGCCCCACCCGCTCCTGGTCGAGGTGGCCAGGGCAGCCATCGCCGACGGGGAGCACGAGCATGCCGGCGAGCGAGCCGAGGCGATGCGTCGATCGCTGCTGCAGCCGGTCATCAACGCCACCGGCGTGTTGCTCCACACCAACCTGGGCCGGGCACCGCTCGGGGTCGACGTCGCCGCATCGGCCACCAACCTCGAGTTCGACCTCGCCACCGGCAAGCGGGGGTCTCGTTCGGTGCACGCCGGAGGACTCCTCGCTCGCGCCTGCGGTGCCGAGGCCGCGCACGTGGTGAACAACGGTGCGGCTGCGGTGCTGCTCGTGCTGGCGGCGCTCGCACGGGACCGTGACGTGCCCGTGTCGCGAGGTGAGCTCGTCGAGATCGGCGGCGGCTTCCGCATCCCCGACGTGATGGCCGAGTCGGGCGCTCGGCTGATCGAGGTCGGCACCACCAACCGCACCCGTCTCGCCGACTACGAGCGGGTGGCCGGTCACGCCGGCGCTGCTGTTCAAGGTCCATCAGTCCAACTACGCGATCACCGGGTTCACCGAGGACACCTCGGTGGCGGCGTTGGCGACCCTCGGTCCACCGGTCGTGGTCGACCTGGGGAGCGGGCTGCTCGACGCGGCGACGCCGTGGATCGACGACGGGCCACCGGCGTGGCTGGCCTCGGAGCCCGCGGTGAAGCAGACGCTCGAAGCCGGTGCCGACCTGGTGATCTTCAGCGGCGACAAGCTGCTCGGCGGGCCCGCAGGCCGGCATCATCGCCGGGCGAGCCGACCTGGTGCAGGCGTGCGCGAAGCACCCGCTGGCCCGGGCGCTGCGCCCCGGTGGGTTGGTGCTCAGCGCCATGCAGCAGGTGGCCATGGCCTATCTCCGCCGAGATGCCGACACCCTGCCGTTCTGGCGCATGGCCACGACCTCGGTCGAGTCGCTCCGGGCCCGCGCCGACACGATCGGTTCGGGCCCGGTCTCAGAAACCATCGAGACGATCGAGACGGCGGCAGTGACCGGAGGCGGCACGATGCCCGACGTCGAGATCCCATCGGTCGGGCTGGCCCTCGACGGCGACCGGGTGGACGCCCTGCGCGATCAGTCGCCACCGGTCATCGCGACGGGTGCGAGACGGACGGACGGTCTGCGACCTGCGCACGGTCGACCCGTCCGATGACGAGGCCCTCGGCGCCGCGCTCCAGCAATGCATGTGATCGCCACGGCAGGCCACGTCGACCACGGCAAGTCGACCCTCGTCCGCTCCCTCACCGGCACCGACCCCGACCGCTTCCGGGAGGAGAAGGAACGGGGCCTCACCATCGACCTCGGGTTCGCCGGGCTGACCCTTCCCTCCGGTCGCGGGATCGCGTTCATCGACGTCCCCGGCCACATCCGGTTCCTCAAGAACATGCTCGCCGGCGTGGGTGGGGTCGATGCCTGCCTGTTCGTGGTCGCGGCCACCGAGGGGTGGAAGCCGCAGAGCGAAGAGCACCTGCGCATCCTCGAGCTGCTGGGTCTCGAGCACGGCATGGTGGCGCTGACCAAGGTGGGTCTCGCCGACGACGACCTGCGCGAGCTCGCCCACCTCGAGCTCGAGGAGCAGGTCGCCGGGACGTTTCTCGAAGGGGCCCCGGTGGTCGAGGTCGACGCGCTCGCCGGTCTCGGCGTGGACGAGCTGATCGCGGCGCTGGACGCCCTGACCGCCACCACCCCCACCGCCGTCGACCGAGATCGGCCCCGCCTCTGGATCGATCGCAGCTTCGCTCCGGCCGGCGCCGGCACCGTGGTCACCGGCACCCTGACCGGCGGGAGCCTGCGAGTCGACGACGAGGTGGTGATCGGCCCGCAACAGCGATCTGCGCGCGTGCGCGGACTGCAATGCCTCGGCGAGAAGGTGGAGGCCATCGAGCCCGGCAACCGGACGGCGGTGAACCTCTCGGGGATCGATCACACCGACATCCGTCGTGGCGATGCCCTGGTGCGCGCCGACCAGTGGTTCTTCACCTCCACGGTCGACGGCGAGATCCGCGTCCTCGAACAGGCAGGCCGTCCCCTCTCGCGCCGCGGCGCCCATCGCGCCTACCTGGGCTCGGGCGAGCACCCCGTCAGCGTGCGCGTGCTCGGCCCCGACGCCATCGAGCCCGGGGCGACCGGTGCGGTCCGGCTGCATCTCGACGAGCCGGTGCCGCTTGTCATGGGCGACCGTTTCATCCTTCGTGATGCCGGCCCGGGGACGACCGTCGGCGGGGGAGCGGTGCTCGATGTCGATCCCGTCCGGAAGGCGTCGAAGGCGTCACCCGATCGCGACGTCGATCGGGTCGTTCGAGAGCGCGGGTGGACGACCGTCGACGAGCTCGAACGGTTGACGGGCGATCGTCGTGCCCCCGATCTCGGCGAGTGGGTGGTCGACCCGGTCGCTCGCGACGCGCTCGGGGCGGAGGTGTCCGCCGCGATCGAGCAGGCGGGCTCGCTCGGTCTCGACATCGCGCAGCTCGACGATCGCGCCCGGGCCCTGCTCGACACCCTCGATGGAGTCGTGGTCGATCAGGGAAGGGTTCGAGCCGCGGGCGCAGCCGACCTCTTCGCCGGTCATCCGCTGCTCGCCGCGCTGGACGGCGATCTGTTCTCCCCGCCGTCGGCGGCTGATGTCGGGACCGACCCCGCCGAGGTCCGCGAGCTCGTGAAACACGGGCTGGTGATCGAGAGCGACGGCGTGCTGTTCTCGCCGGCTGCGGTCGACGAGGCGGTGGATCTTCTCCGGTCTGCTCTGGCCGATCGGCCGACCGGTCTGACGATCGCCGAGGTCCGCGACCTGCTCGGCACCTCGCGGAAGTACGTGCTCTCGCTCATGGCACACTTCGATGCCACCGGGCGGACCCGCCGGCGTGACGATGTCAGGATCGCCGGCCCGCGGCTCTGAACGTCAGTTGGTCGAAGCCGCGAGCAGGTGCTTGCGCTCGTTCTCGCTCTTGCCACCCCAGATGCCGTGCGGTTCGCGAATCGACAGCGCGAAGCTCAAGCAGTCCTGCTGGACCGAACAGGTCCGGCAGATCTCCTTCGCTCGTGCTTCACGTTCGAGCTTCTCGTCCTTGCGCTCGAACTGTGGCGGTGGAAAGAAGACCGCTGCTTGTGGACCGCGGCAGGCAGCCTTGAGCTGCCATTCCTGCTCGGTGTGTAGTGCCACCAAGTTCCCCCTTGATGTCGAAGAAGTGCGAACCTACGCGCCGCAGCCGCCCGGCACAAGGGTTGAACTTTCGCGAGCACTTCGGTTCCGTTCGCGAGCAAAGGTCCTGCTCAGAGACCGTATGCGACCGAACGGGTCAGTCCTTGGAGCGTCGCTCGCGATAGTCCCGGGCGCCGCCGGCCTCGGGCTCCACCTCGAGGACCAAGCCCTCGATCGAGGTCACGCGGACCCGCTCGCCCTCGGCAATCGGTGTGGCGCGGTTGGTGCGGGCTTTCCACGGCGCGTCGCGGATCCGAACGACCCCTTCGGGATCGACCGCGACCGCCGCCTCGCCGGTCTCGCCGATCATCCACTCACGCCCGATCGTCGGGGTGGAGAACCGGGTGCGAACCATGGCCGGCATGCCGGAGATCATCGCCACCACCATGCCGATCACACCGACGACCAGGGTGATCCACGACATCTCGACGCCGTCGTACAGGAAGATCGAACCGAGGACGAACGAGACGGTTCCGACCGTGGTCCAGAATCGTGGAGCTCCCACCTGGACGTCGACAGCGAAGCCGAACATGGCGAACAGGAGCAGGAAGATGGCCCACGACCGGGTCGGCAGCACGGCGAGGCCGTAGCTCCCGAGCACGAGGGACACGGCGCCGACCACCCCGGCGATGCCGATGCCTGCGGTGAACAGCTCGAACACGAGCAGCCCGAGCCCGATGATGAGCAGCAGGTACGCGACGGCCGGCGATGCCACGGTGTGCATGAGCTGACCGACGAGGTTCAGCTGGGTGAAGCGGACCTGGGTGACGGGTTGGCGGCGGGGTTGGGGCCCGTCGTCGATGACCTCGGTGCGGACACCGTCGAGGTTGACGATGAAGTCACCGATCACCGGAGCATCGTTGTCGACGAGGTCGGCGTCGACGGCCGTCTCGGCGTTGGCCAGTTCGCCAACGGCGGTGACCCCGCCGAGATCGACGCCCTCGGCGATCTCGGCGGTCACTTCGATCCGTGAGCCGGGCGCGACGCCGGCCACGGCGGCGGCGGACACCAGCCGGGTGGCGCCGCCTCGTGCCTGGCTGCCCGACGGTCCGACCCAGACGGTGATCGGCACCGCCGATCCCTCGATCGCGGCAGCCAGCTCGTCGAGTCGGTCATCGCTCACGACCGCACCCGAGCTGTTGAGTTGGAGGACGATGGCCACGACGCCCTGTTCGTTCGCATCGGCGATCGAGGTCTCGATGAAGTCGGCGATCACCGGATCGATCAGACCGCTGACCTCGACGACGGTGACCACGTCGTTCTGGCGTGGGTCGGCGTCGCCGGCCTGCGCCATCCCGGGGGCGAGCAGGACCAGAGCGATGGCCAGGGCGAGGACGGCCACCGGTACCCTGCGGCTTGGTCGGGGTGTGTGCCGACGGAGGGAACCTGTTGCAGCCAGAGCAGTTTTTTGCTTCATCTCGTGTCGTCATCGTGGCCGGGAAGGGCGGGGTCGGCAAAACCGTCGTCGCTGCGGTGATGGCTCGGGCGGCGGCGCTGAGCGGTTTGTCGGCACTGATCGTCGAGGTCGAGGGCAAGAGCGGCCTGCCGGCCATGTTCGGACAGTCCGATCTGACCTATGACGAAACCCTGCTGTCGCCCGGCGGTGGGGCCGACGGTGCTTCGGAGGTCCGGGCCCGCACGCTGACCCCGGACGATGCGTTGCTCGAGTACCTGGCCGATCACGGTCTGAATCGCGTGTCCAAGCGCCTGGTGAGCTCGGGTGCGCTCGACATCGTGGCCACGGCCGTCCCCGGCATCAAGGACATCTTGATCCTGGGCAAGGTCAAGCAGCTCGAACGGGCCGGGGTGGCCGACGTGATCATCCTCGACGCCCCCGCCGCCGGTCATGCGATCACCTTCCTGCGTGCGGCCCGTTCGCTGCTCGACACCGTGCGCGTCGGCCCGATCCAGACCCAGGCCCGCGACGTGCTCGACCTGCTCACCGACCACGAGCGATGCCAGGTCATGCTCGTGACGCTGCCCGAGGAGACGCCGGTCAACGAACTGGTCGAGACGGCCTACGGCCTCGAGGACGATGTGGGGATCGGCCTGGCTCCGGTGGTGGTCAACGGCGTGTATCCGGATCTGCCCGGACTCGCCGCCGACCCGGCGGAGGCCGCCGAGGCGGCCGATGCGTCGCTCCGACCGGGCGAGGCCGAGGAATTGGCGGCGGCCGCCACGTTCCGTCGCCAGCGGATGGCCCTCCAGCGCACCCAGGTCGCTCGGCTTGCCGACGAACTGCCCCTTCCCCAGATCAAGCTGCCGTTCGTGTTCGACGCCGAGATCGGCCCCGCCCAGGTCGATGTCCTCGCTCGTGCCCTCCTCGACGAGGTGGGCTCGATCGTTCCGATCCCGAGTGCGGCCGGAACGGTGTCGTGACCGATCTCGCCACCCTCGTCCGCGATCGACGCATCCTGATCTGCACCGGGAGCGGTGGGGTGGGCAAGACGACCATCGCTGCCGTCCTGGCCATGCGCGGCCGCGGAAGCGGGACGCAAGGCCGTGGTGGTGACCATCGATCCCGCGAAGCGCCTCGCCGACGCGCTCGGTCTCGAGGACCTCCAGAACGCGCCGAGCCGGATCGACGGTGACTGGCCCGGCGAGCTCTGGGCCATGATGCTCGACACCAAGTCGACCTTCGACAGCCTCGTGGCCAAGTACGCCGGCGACGACGAGCAGGCCGCTCGGATCATCGACAACCCCTTCTATCGGAACATCTCGGGTGCGCTGTCGGGGACCCAGGAGTACATGGCGATGGAGAAGCTGTACGAGCTGCACGAGGAGACCGACTTCGATCTGATCGTCGTCGACACCCCGCCGACCCGCAACGCGCTCGACTTCCTCGACGCACCGCAGCGGCTCGGCAACTTCCTCGACCATCGCTTGTACCGGATCCTCATGGCCCCGACGCGTGGGGTGATGAAGGCGGTCAACGTGGCGACGCAGGCGTTTCTCCGGACGGTGTCCAAGGTGGTCGGCGGCGACGTGATCGAGGACGCCATCGCCTTCTTCACCGCGTTCGACGGTATGGAGGAGGGATTCCGGCTCCGGGCCGAACGGGTCGGTCAGCTCATCGCTGCCGACGAGACCGCCTTCGTCCTGGTCGCATCACCTCGGCGCGACACCGTCGACGAGGCCCGGTTCTTCGCCGAGAAGCTGCGTGAGGGATCGCTCGAGGTCGAGGCGCTCGTCGTGAACCGCATGCATCCGAGGTGGGGAGACGAACTGGCCGAGGCGACCCGCGCCCGGGCCGAGGCGCTCGACGAGCACGATCTCGGTGGCCTCTACGCGAACCTCGCCGACTTCCAGCTCATCGCCAGTCGCGAGGAGTCGCATCTCGATGGGCTCACCGAGTCGACCGGCGAGGCCGACGTGATCCGGGTGCCGATGCTCCAGACCGACGTGCACGACCTCGCAGGCCTCGACCACCTCGGCGACCTCATGATGGAGGCCTGAGCGCGATTCAGGTGTCGTCGGACTCCGACTGGGCCTGCTTCAGGGCTTCGAGCGCTTCCTCGACGGTTTCGACCACCGGCACGATCCGGTCGAAGCCGGTGGTGTGGAGGAGTCGGGTCAACGTCGGGCGACTGCACGCCACCGACACCTCGCCGCCCGACTCGCGGGTCCGACGGATGCCGCCGATGAGCGCGCCGAGACCGGCCGAGTCCATGAACGGGACGTCGGACAAGTCGATCAGCAACGCCTTGGTCTCGGCCAGATCGCCCAGAACCTCGCGGAACTGGCCGACGGTGTAGGCGTCGAGTTCGCCGTCGGGACGACACACGGTGTGGTCATCAGCGGTGGTCACTTCGATTTCGAGCACGCGGTCCTCCCGGGGAGGTGGGGGTGCGGAGTCGCTCTTGTGGAGCGTTGGTGACGTGGAACGGTAGCGTGCTTCTCCTTGGGTACCGTCCTCATCGCCACCGACGCCGATTCGACCGCCGAGGTGGTCGATGCCGCGCTGGCCGACGACACGACCGCCATCGTGCGGGTGCGCGACGGTCGCGACGTGCTTCCGGTTGCGCTCGAGCATGAGGACGACCTCGACCTGGTGATCCTCGATCTGCAGATCGGCAACATGGGCGGTATGGCCGTCGGGATGGAACTCCGCCACGAAGAAGGCTCCGATCGCATCGACCCGTTCCCGATCCTGATGTTGCTCGACCGGGCCCCCGATGTCTTCCTGGCCAAGCGCTCGGGTGCGGACGGGTGGCTGGTGAAGCCGCTCGATGCCATCCGGCTCCGTCGGGCATCCGATGCCCTCCGCCGTGGCGAGAGCTACACCGAGCACGCCGACGTCGTCACCGTTCCGGCTGTCGCCGCCGACTGACCTGCGGATAGAGTCCTCGACTCACGAACGGGTGGTGGCGCAGCTTGGTTAGCGCGCTGCGTTCGGGACGCAGAGGCCGGGAGTTCAAATCTCCCCCACCCGACAGGACGCAACCGCAGGTCAGGCCACATTTCGGGTCTGACCTGCAGAAACGGCTCGGACCGACCATCCCGCGTCCATCCCGCGGGAGAAAACGGCAGCGACCGATACGGGCTGGTCACGAGGGGTCATTTGTTCCCGTCGTCGTCGATACCGAGGAAGTGCAAGCCGATGCGCTCGGCAGCTGATCGATCGGCAGCATCGACGGCTTGGGCGTAGACGTCGAGGGTGAGGCGCACGTCTGAGTGGCCGAGCCGATGTTGGGCCGTCTTGACGTCGACACCCGCCCCGATCAGAGCGGTGGCGTTCGCCCGGCGGAGGTCATGGAAGGTGACGCCCGTGTATCGGGCGCCGCCGGCGGTCGTATCGACCTTGCCGAGTCCGGCCCGGTGCGCGGCCGGATCCCATACCCGTTGCCTCCATGCGTTGTACGCCAAGTGCCCGCCAGAGGTGTCCGGGAAGATGAACGCCTGCGGATCGATCCCCTCAGGGTTCTGCTCGGCGAGATGGTCGCCGAGAAGCGTGAGGAGCGCGTGTGGAACCGCGAGGGTCCGAACACCGGCGTCTGACTTCGGCGCCCCGAGCATCGATGCGCCGCGAGCGTCGCGCACCACCTGCTCGACGATCGAGATCGTGGCGTCGTCGAAGTCGATCCGGCGGGCGCGCAGTCCCGCGACCTCCCCCCAGCGGAGGCCGAGCACGGCGCCGAGCAGTGCCATGAGGCCGTGCCGACCGAGTTCATCGACGAGACGCTGGAGGTCGTCGGCGTTGATGATCGGTCGGTCGAGCTTCTCGACCTTGGGAAGGTTGACTCCTCGACATGGTGAGCGTCCCAGGCTCTCGGTGGCTTCGGCGTAGCGAAGCACCGCGCGCAGAACCCCGTAGTCGCGACGCACGGTCCGCGGCGCTCGCTCTCGGCTTGCCTCGTTGACCCATGACTGGACGTCGACGGTCCGTATACGGCCGATTGGCATCGACCCGAACCGTGGGAGGAGGTGGCACCGCAGGGTGATCTCGTCGTGTGCCCGAGAGCTCTCGCGCTTTGACGGATTGGAGTCGAACCACTCGCTGGCGATCTCGGCGAACGAACGAGCTGCGCCGCGAGGGTCGATCCAATCCCCCCGGTTCCTTCGGGCGATCTCCGCGGTCTCGTACGCCTTCGCCTCCTGCTTCGTCCGAAAGGTTCGACTGCGCTCCTTGCCGTCCGGACCTCGGAGGCGGACGTCATAGCGGGTTGCGCCCGAGGCGGTCTCTCGTCGCTCGATCATGACCGAGCCTCGGACTCGACACGGTTGACGAGTTTGGCTGCTCTGTGTTGTCCCCGAGCCAATGGTCGATGATGGACGTCCTGGTGCACATCGTGGGCGGCGCCTTTCGCAGTTCCACAGCCCAGGGCGAGACGTGCAGCCAGCCACCACGGTCAAGAGGCCACGGGTGTGCCTGCTCGCCGTACACAGCGCTGAGCAGCGGGTGGAGGGCAGCGCGAGCTGCGAGGGGAGCGCCACTTCATGGCGGTCGTGGAATCGATACTACGGGCTACGACGCGGATCGGGCGTGGAGCCTGCTGACGAGATCGTCGATGGACTCGACGGAAACGTGGGCGGACCGACCAATGTGGACGACCTCGAGCTCGCCACCTGAGATGAGCTCGTAGGTGGTCGTTCTCCCGACGCCGAGGAGTGCCGCAGCCTGGGTGATTGTGAGCAGTCGGGGTCGCATTTCGGTGACGGCAGGATTTGTCGTCGCCACGTTGATCGTCTGTCGGGTCTTCTTCATCAGATACCTCGGGCTCGATGATGGGGGCGGGAACGCTGTGGGCGGAGAACGCGGGGAGGCCTGGCTCGGTGCCGCGTTCTGCATACGGATCGTGGTCGGCAGGTTTCCCGGAGGGAAACCTGCAAGGGTGTGTCCGGAGAAAAGATCGGCATCGCCGAAGGCTCCTTGGCCACGCAGCGTGTCGGCACGGACCAGTGAGGCAGCCGTGCGGGGGCCGGTCATCGGCTGAGGCCGACGTCCAGGCGATGGCTCTGGGCTGCCGCGAACTGGTTCAGTCGCTGTGACATCTGCGAGGCCGAACTCGGGGCGAGGATCGGGGTCCAGCAATGCTCGAGGTACGGGTGGTGGTCGAGGGGGAACCCGGCTCGGTGCACCTCGAGACTCGGATGGGGTGCTGGATGAATTTTCCGGCGATGGAGGAGTCTCCATGGCCTCACTAGGCCGACGGCCCGGCCGGATTCACGCAGAGAACCGATGATGAGGCTCACCGAGCCGAAATCGGCCCCATCAGGCCGAGATACGGCAGAAAAGAGCGAGAAACCGAACGGAAAGCCGAACGAGAAGCAGAACGGGCGAGCGGCGCTTCGTGCGTCCGGCCACGGTCACGCCCGGCGATGCCGCGGACTCAACGGTCCGGGGTCAGTAGACCTCGAACCGGGCGTTGACGTTCGCCCTCTGAGAGCGCCGACGAAGTCGCGGGGTGTCGACTGCCCAGACCATTCAGCGCTCTGGAGCACGTCGCAGTGCGCCTCCTTGGCGACGCATATGGCGTTCGCGTCGTGGTGGCATATCACTCGGGGGCGGCTGCGGCCCCGTGGCATTTCTTGTACTTGTGGCCGCTGCCGCAGGGGCATGGGTCGTTGCGGCCGACCCCGGTGAAGCGCTGCTGGTCTTCGCCGGTGAGGAGGGCGTGTGCCTCGGCTGGGGAGCGTTCCTGGTGAAGCAGCTCGGACATTTTGCGCATCGGGCGGTCGACATGGTTGAGGAACTCTTTGTAGCCGGCGCACAGGTAGTTGAGTCCGTCCTCGCCGTCGGGAGTTCGGATGAACCGGTTGCGGGGGCAGCCGCCGTGGCAGGCGAAGAGCACTTCGCAGTCGAGGCAGTACTGCGGCAGCGTGTCGCGTTTGTCGCGGCCGAATGCGACCGTTGCTCGGATGCGACGAGATCGATCATCGGGGTCTCGGCGATGTTGCCGAGCAGATGGTCGGGCTCCACGAAGTGGTCGCATGAGTAGACGTCGCCGTTGTGTTCCACGGTGAGCGCCAGCCCGCACGTTTCGGAGAACACGCACAGGGCTCCGGGTTCGCCATGCCAGTTGGCGAGCGCAGTGTCGAACATCTGCACGTACACCTCACCGACATCGGCTCGGATCCATTCGTCGACCACGTCGATCAGGAAATCGGCCGTAGCCCTCCGCGGTGACGCTGCGGTCGGTGACCCTCGTGCCTTCCTGGGTGTACAGCGGCCGTTTCTCCTTGCGCTCGGCGCTCCACCCGAGGTTGGCGATCTGCAACAGCTCCTCGGTCGCCCGTTCCACGATCGGGATGAACTGAACAAACCGCACACCCATCTCATCGCGAAAGCAGTGCCCACCTGGGAGGTAACCGGCGACAAGACCTCGTTCTCGCTCGAGGTCACCCACATGACCTCCTGACCGGAGTCTTTGGCAGATATCTCACTTATAAAAGTGTATATTCGTAGTCTTTGATAAGCTGGATCCATGGCGAAGGATCCCGGCTGGCCCGCCTGCAGTACAGAGCAGCGTCCCTGGCGGCCAGGCGATCGTGAGATGGTTCCCCGAAGTCGGCGGGCCAAGATCACGGGCTCCTACGCGGCCACCGTCACGCCTCGCATCGCCGATGAACCCTCCATCGACCTCCCGGGTCTTCTCGCTGCCGACCTCGCCGACGCCGAAACGGAAATCGCGCGGTTCGACGAGCGGATCGGCAGCAGTCTCGCGAGCTTCACGGTGATTGCTCTCCGAACGGAAGCCGCCAGCTCGTCGCAGATCGAGAATCTGTCCGCAGCCCCCAGTTCCATCGCCGTGGCTGAGCACGCCACACCGTCGGCCGGTCCACGGAAGCCCAACGCAGAACTCATCGCAGCGAACGTCGCGACGCTCACGGCTGCGATGGTGGGCGACGGGCCGCTCGAGGTCGCCCAGATCATCGAGATCCAACGGGTTCTCCTGAAGGATTCCGCCCCTCGCCTGACTGGCAAGTTCCGGGACGAACAGGTCTGGGTCGGTGGCGACGCGGGCTCGCCTCACGGTGCAACGCACGTCGCCCCACACCACGAACGAGTCCCGGCAGCCGTTGACGATCTCGTCCGTTTCGCCAATCGACCGGACCTAGGTGGGTTGGCTCACATCGCAGTCGCCCATGCCCAGTTCGAAATGATCCATCCCTTCCCCGATGGGAACGGGCGGACAGGTCGCGTGCATCATCCAGCGAATGCTGCGGAACGCGGGGCTGACTCGCCGGGCGATTCTTCCGCTCTCCTCCGGGCTACTGACAGACACCGAGCGCTATTTTGAGTCCCTCAACGCCTACCGAACGGGTGACATCGAGCCGATCGTTTCCACGTTTGTCGACGCCACGTTCAGTTCGCTCGAGAACGTGAGTCGGCTCGTCCAGGATCTCATCACCGTCCGCGACTCGTGGGACGACGTTGTCTCGGCCCGAGCAGACTCCACCGTCTGGCCGCTGCTCGACTACTGCATCGGCCGCCCCGCAGTCACAGCCTCTTCGGTCGCGGCCGACCTTGGCGTGTCCACTGTCGCGGCCCAGAATGCCATTGATCGGCTGGCTGGATTGGGGATCCTTCGTCAGAACTCACCGGCAAGACGGAACCGGATCTGGCTTGTCTCCGATGTCTTGGACTCAGTCGATCAGTTCATGGAACGGGCCCGCCGCACGTGACCCTCCAAAGGGGGCTCGCCGCCATCCACACCGAACCGTTCAGCGCGAACTGACCGCCTGACCCGTCAGCGGCCCTGGTCGCAGCCGTCACCAGGCGGCCCCGCGAGCAGAGGAACCAGCCGACGCGGTCGAAGCCGGTGGAGTACTCCTCGCCGAGGCTCAGCGGTCTTCGCGGTCGCAACGCCATGCGGAAGGCCTCGGACACCGCGACCACGGCAAGGTGGGCGTCGACGACACCCGAGGTTCTCGTTTCGAAGAGTCTGAGCCCGATGGTCACGGACTCGTCGAGGGGGTGTATGTCGAAGTGGCGGACTGCTCGGGCCAGGTTCGCCTGTCGCGGCATCGCCTCGGTGATCGAGCTGCTGACCGCGTCCTCAGGCGACGATCGAGATGCCGTCGCCGAGCAGCTTGGCGCCGAGCACGACGAACAGGACCGCCATCACGGTGGCGTTGTTGGCGACGAGCCATTCCTTCATCTCGGTCAGGGTGTGCTCGGCCTTGGACCCGAGGATCAGGTTCAACACGACCGGTGCGCCCACACCGACCGATGCGATGAGCACGAACACACCGAGCACGACGAACTCGTCGCCCGAGCTGAGCCCACCGGCGCTGATGCTGGCTGCGGCGGCGATGGTCAGACCGAGGTTCTTCGGGTTGACCGCAGAGAGCAGCAGACCGACGCCGAAGGACTTCGGTGCGCTGAAGCTGTCGATCGCGGACATCCACCCTGGCGGCTCGGGCTTCACGCCGGGCTCGGGGCGACCTTTCCACTGCTTGACGCCGAGCCCGGCGAACAGCAGGCCGATGCCGATCTTGATGACACCGCTGGTGGTCGAGGGTGCGCCGTCGGAGGCGGTCAGGCCGAGGGCCAGCACGACCAGGCCTGCACCCAGGAGGCCGAGGATCCAGCCGAAGAGGAACGACAGGCTGTTCGCGGTCGCCGACTTCGAGAACAGCATCAGGATGACCGCGATCACCGGTACCGGGCTGATCGCCACCCCGACCGCGGAGCCGAGAATCGCACCGATGGCTTCACCCACCGGACTCAGCCACCCTCGTCAGCTGGCGCCTCGCTTGGAGCCGGAGCCTCGGTGGCGGCCGGAGCTTCGGTTGTGGCGGGAGCTTCGCTGGTGGCGGGCGTGTCGGTGCCCGGAGTCGGTGAGTCCGACGAGTCGTTGTTGACGAAGGCGTAGATCAGCGCGCCGATCAGGATGACGACGATGATCCCCACGACGAGTCCCATCGATGAGCTGCTCGAGGACCCCCCGCTCGCTGACTGGGTGGGGGGCGGCGGGATCGAGACCTGGGTTCCTGGTGCCGGGGCGAGCTGTGCCTGTGACGGGTCGATCGCCACGTTGGTGGTGACACCGCCGCGGTTGACCGACTCGGTCCAGCTCGCTCCGTTCCAGTACCGGGCGTCGCCTTGACCGGTGGGGTCCTGGTACCAGCCGACCGGGTTGGCGTCGCTCATGCGCTGGCCAGATCTCGGCCGTGCGCGGTGAGGGCCCAGATGATGGCGATGTCGAGGACGATCGCGATGATGCCCCACACCGGGTAGTAGGGCAGCCACGCGAAGTTGATGATGGCGCTGAGCGAGGCGACGATCACGCCGACGGTGCGGGCGAGGACGTTGCCGGAGAAGATCCCGATGCCCGACAGGACCAAGATGATGCCGGCGATCAGGTGGATCCATCCCCACGTGGTGACGTCGAGCTGCAACACCCAGTCGGGAGTCACGCACGAAGATCTCGTCCTCGGCGATGCCGGCGATGCCGACGATCACCCCCCAGACGCCGCCGAGCATCATGAAGAACGCGGCGAGCGTCGCCCATCCCATCGCCCAGCCACTGGGCTGGTTCTGTGTTCCATACGTTGCGGACATTTCGGACACCTCTCGATGCGAGTCGCTTCTGGTGAACAGGTCAGGTCGACCTGTCACGACGTTGACGCACTTGGGATCATGGCGGTAGCGCCAACTTGGAGTTCCGAGGGGGTAGTGATGGTTGGCCGCACTCCTCACCGCCGGGTCGTCTCGACCTCAGGTGGCAGTGGCATCTGCGGCTCGTTTCTCGGCGGAGCGGACTTGGCGGCGCCAGACGCCGAGCGCACCGAGCCCGACCGGGATGATCAGCAGCCAGGTCATCAGCCGGTACAGCAGGACGCCGGCCGTGATCTGGTTGACCCACTCGTCCCCGGCTGCGGCGGTGAGCAGGCCGACGAAGCCGAGTTCGGTGACGCCGACGCTGCCGGGCGTGAGCGGGATCTCGGTGAGACCGGCGACCAGCCCGAAGACCGCGGCGATTGCCAGCCATCCGAGGTCGTCCTCAGGGATCCCGACGAAGCGCAGCGTCATGACGAGGAGCGCGCCCTTCGCGGCCAGCGTCGCCACGGTGGCCAGGGTCGACTTCAGCCACTTCCCGGCGAGATGGTCGACCGCCTCGGCGCGCTTGTTGGCCAACGTGGTTCCGAGGTTCTCGTCCGGCGCTGGCCGCTTGAGTCGGCGGCGCACGGCACGCACCGGGCCATCGAGCCAGCGCCCGACCGCCTCGGTCCGGGTCGGCGAGCCGAGCGTGACCGCGATCGCGGCGACGATCACCGCAAGTGCGCCCGAGGCGGTGACGATGACGGAGAAGAACCCGGACAGCGGCACGTCGGCCAGCACGATCAGCACACCGGCAAGCGCGGGCAGCACCAGCTGCGAGCCGATCGAGAAGATGCCGCTCCCGACGACCGCGGTGGCTGCGGCCGACGATGACACACCCCACGACTGGAACATCCGGTACCGAACCGGCAAGTCGCTCGGGCCGGGGACCACCGATGACACCGCCGTCGGGCCGAGGCTGGCGAGCACGCCGCGCGAACCGGGAGCTTGTCGACGAGCGACGCCGTCAATGCGCCCTGAAGGACGATCCACACCAGCCAGCCGAAGGTCAGCGAGAGCCACTCGGCGTCGGAGAGCTCGGCGATCGCGCTGCGAACCGCGTCCCAGTCGAGATCGTCGAAGACGTTGAACAACACCCAGCCCGACAGCGCCAAGACGCCGACGATGATCACGACGCGGAATGCGACCTTGCGTATCGTCTCGGCTCGGGATGCCGGCTCCTGCTCGGTGGGCAGCGCCTCGGCTGGGGCGTCGAGCAACGGTCCGGAGGGGTCGTCAGCCATGTCTGGCGTGCGCCCCAATCGGCGTTCACCGACAACACCGGCCCGCTCGCCGTCGGGATGTGAGCGCGGTGTCCTGGTGGGTGCCACGTCCAGGGTCAATTGCAGGAGGAGAACTGTCATTGGATGGTTCCCACGAGCGACGCCGGGGTGCACACCGCCTTCGCCGGTCAGCCGACGAGTTCGATGTCTTCGAGGCGCCAGGTCTGGTCGATCCAGGGCTGCAGGGGTCCGTACAGGCGGAACGCAATGAACCAGCTCTTGCCGGGGATCGTCTGCAGCCAGTTCTTCTCGTGGCCGGCGGGGGCCTCGGGAGCGAAGTAGATGTCGAGTGAGCCGTCGGCGTTGGTCTCGACGCCCTCGTCCTGGCTGCCGAGTGTCGGGAACTGCTGATCGGTCTGGAGCTGGGATCGGGTCTGGGTGTCGTACATCGTGACCGCCCAGAAGTCGTTGACCGGCGGGTTGGCCGGCACGTTCAACTTGTATGTCTTGGAACCATCGAGCGCGTCACCCTTCGAGTCGATCGCAGCCATCGCGTAGTCCGAACCGCCACCGGCGATCGAGACCGCCATCGTGGGCGACACGCAGATGTAACCGAAGTGGAAGAAGACGCGTCCTTCGAGGTCGCGGGCACCGTTGTGGGTGTAGGTGGTTTCCTTGTTGGCGTACCCCATCACCCAGGTCTTGTTGCCCTCGTAGACGAACTGTCCCGGGTTCCGCGGCGAGTAGCTGATCGCACGCGCTGCGGCGTTACCGATCGCTGCGGCATCGGTGAAGACCTTCTTCATCCGCGCATCGGGAGCGAACGGTTCGCCCTTCACGATGCCGACCGCAGCCATCATCCCCTTGGCCTCCGGGCCGAGGAAGTCGTCGGGTTCGCGCTGGATCACGGCGTGCAGCTTCTCGAAGAAGCTGTCGTCGTTCGGAACCACGGTGTTGATCTGCTTGCCGGAGACGTTGATGAACTCCATCGCGGGCGGATTCGATGCGTTCGCCAGCGAGTACACCTTCAGGTTGTTCTTGATGTGGTCGGCGGCAACCTTGACACCGTTGTCGATGTTGCCGCGGATGAACAGCCACACACCGTTGGTGTTCGACTGCACGACGAAGTAGCCGTCCGGGACGTCACCGGTGTGGTCGGGTGGGAGCACCAGGAACTTGCCGCCCTTGCCCTTGTCGGGGCCCGCCTGGCCGAGATCGGTCATGTACAAGAAGCCCATGTCGTCCAAGATCCCCAGCATCCCGCTGGGAAGATCGACCACAGTCGGCCCGTCGGCTTTGAGATCGAGCCACCCGATCGCGTACATCGTCGAGGTGTTCCCGGTCAGCACCAAACCCGTCGAGTCCAGCAACGTGTCGAAGAGGCACACCTTGTTGGACGCGTCTGCGCCGGCCGCGGCCTGGCCCACACGAAGCGCTTCCATCGACATCGTCGGGATGCTGTTCAAGAACACCTCGACCGCCCGCGATCGATCGAGGTAGTCGTACACGTTCGACACGGTGTCAGGCGTGGCGACGCCATCGAAATACTCGAGTGTGCCGATCGAACTCTCCACACTGCCGGGCGTAGTGACGCTCGTCGGGATCGGTGTTGTCATCTTGAAGCTGGTCATGTCATCGAACGTCTCACGGCAAGATCGAACGAAGAACCCCCAGTTGGGTGGCGCGAGGGTGCAAAGCCGCAGCCCCGGTCCCGGGTGGGCCGTCTCGACCTCAGGTGGCAGTGGCGTCTGCGGCTCGCTGCTCGGCGGCGCAGCTACTCCCGGGATGCTCCGTCTTGGTACTTCCGACTCGGCGAGCGGGGGTGCAAGATCGAGAAATCAGGGGGTGCACGATCGAGAGATCAACAGTGCACCGACGTTCCCCTCAGCGCTGTCTGTCGTCGAAAGGAGGCCATCTTGGCGGACTATCGGTTGTTCATCACTGCGACCTACGCCGATCTTTCGCAGGCGGACGGCGCCCACGCGACCATTCGACGTCTGAACGACCAGTTCGGTGTGGCACTCGGGTTGGAGGCTGTCATGATCGGACGCAAAGCGTCGGGTGAAGCCCGCTTCTACTCGAGCGACGGCGATGGAGGTCGAGCTGATGCGGACGACCGAGCGACGTGGAGCCTTGCCGCCGGACTGGCTGCAGCGCTGCTCCCGTCGGTGGCCGCGGATGCCCCGCGCAGCCTGGCGGTGCAACGCGCGGTGCTCGGCGTTGTCGCCGGGGAGGTCGCTCGCTCGCTCGGGCGTCGCAATCTGATGGCGCTCGGTTCACATGTGGACGAATCGCCGGCCGCACTGATCGTGGTTGCGAACACGGAACACGAGGACGGGGTACGTGAGGCCTTGGGCAACGCCAGCAGCGTCCTGGCCCGGTCGGCGGCCGTCGACCTCGATCTGATCCGTCGGGCGGCCGCCGGTATCGGTGCGATCGCGGAGTGACGAGCCGAGGTCCGCGCATCGTGAGGTAGCGTCATCGCTGGTGTTCACCGAGTGGACGCCACGGAAGGGAGCTCCTCGGTGTCGTCGATGACAGATGCGCACGCGGATTCGGTTGTCCTCGCCACGAAGTTCATCCCCCCTTCACACGTCACTGCCCTCGATCGGCCCCGGCTCCTCGATCGGCTCGATCACGAACGGTTCCCCTTGACCCTGGTCTCGGCGCCAGCTGGGTTCGGCAAGTCGGTGTTGGTGAGTCAATGGATCGACCGAGTCGCCGACGCCTCGGTGTGGATCTCGCTCGACGACCGTGACAACGACCTTGCGGTCTTTCTCGCGCATTTCGTCGAGGGTGTCCAGGGTGTCATGCCGAACGCCCTGGCCGGTTTGAACGAGGCCGGAGACATCACGGAGTCGCCGGCTCCGGCGACGCTGGCCCGGACGCTGCTCAACGATCTCAGCGAACTCGATGAGCCGCTGGTGATCGTGTTCGACGATTATCACGTCATCTCCAGCGATGCGATCCACGATGTGCTGACCCGGCTCGCTCGAACACCCCTCCGCGCAGCTCCGCCTGGTGTTGGCGACGCGGCGGGATCCTCCGCTCCCGCTCGCGCTGATGCGTGGACGGGGACAACTCTGTGAGCTTCGGGCTGCCGATCTCGCGTTCGTCGACGACGAGGCGCGGGCCTTCGTCGACGGTTATCCGGAGGTCGATCTGGATGACGATTCGCTGCGCAGGGTTCTGGAGGAGACGGAGGGTTGGCCGGCGGGATTGCGCCTGACGGTGGAGGCGGCTCGGCATCGGACCGGCGAGCACGGACCCATCCGCGGGGCGGCGCCGCTCGACACCGCGTACATCCGGGACTATCTCGGGGCCGAGGTGTTGGAGCGACAGCCGGTCGGCATTCAACACGCGCTGCTGGTCGCGTCGATCCTCGACCGGTTCTGCGTGTCGCTGTACGACGCGGTGGTCGCCGACGGGGATCGGGGAGAACCCGCCGACGAGCCGGCTGTGGGTGGCAGGGAGTTCATCGACTGGCTGGTGGAGGCGGACCTGTTCGTCGTTGCGCTCGACCGGGACGGAGTCTGGTATCGCTTTCACCATCTGTTCCAGGACCTGTTGCGCCACGAGTTCGACAAGCGCTTCAGCACCGCCGACGAATCAGACATCCACCGCCGGGCGAGCGAATGGTGTGCGGAGAACGGTCTCTTCGACGACGCGATCGGGCATGCGGTGAAGGTCCGTGACGACTTCGAAACCGCGCGCAACCTCGTGGCCCGTTTCGGCTATCAACTCATCGAGCAGGAACGATGGCGGGCGTTGTTCGGGTGGCTGGCGTTGCTGCCCCGCGAGATGGTCGACAACGATCTCGATCTGTTGAGACTCGAGGCGTGGGCGCTCGGTACGGGAACCAACCAATTCGATCACATGATGACCGCCATCGACCGGGCCGAGGCGCTGATCGAGGCGCATCCTCCGAGCCCGGATGTCCTCAATCGCACGATGGGGTGCATCGAGACGATGCGCGGTGTGGTGGCCTGGCTCACCGGCCAGGAGGACCAAGGGGTCGAACGGTTGCGGCGCGCGAACGAGTTGCTGCCCGTCGAGGAACCCCGCAACTTGGGCATGGGAGGTGCTCGTGCTCACCCTCGCGTTGTACTCGTCGGGCGACCGACGCGGGGCGCATGATCTGATCGAGCGGACACGCCGAGACCCTCGATTCGGGTCGGGCAGGTGGATCCCGTCGGACACCGCAGACGTGTACATCAGTTGGTTCGAGCTCGATCTCCCAGCGCTGAGGCGACACGCGATCGTGGGTTGCGAACAGTGGTGTGCGTGTCAACTCGGTCGCAATCGAGGGGAACGCCCGCTATTACCTGGGCGTCGTCGAGTACGAACGGGACCGGATCGAGCACGCCGCTCAGCACTTCACGAAACTGGTCGACGCGCCGACCAAGTTCCGCACGAACGACCTCATCCACGGCACCGTGCAGCTCGCGTTGTGCCATGTTGCGGGCGGCGCCATGCAGGAGGCACAACGTCTGGCCGATGACGCGTCGCTGTACGCGTCGGAGGTCGAGACCGCCGATTTCATCCCACTGGTCGACGCGTTCCAGGCCGAGCTTGCCCTGCGGCAAGGCAACGTCGGCCGCGCCGCAGCGTGGGCGGATCGGTTCGACCCATTTCCGATGATCCGTGCCTTCATGCGTTACGACCCGGTTGTCACGCTGGTCAAGGTGCTGCTCGCCGAGGGTTCCGACAGTGCGCTCGAACGGGCCGATCACGTGCTGACGTCGTACCTCGGCTTTGCCGAACAGGGGCACATGAATCCCAGCATCGTGCGATACAGCGGACTGCAGGCGTTGCTGCTCGCAACTCGCGGGGACGACGAACGGGCGGCCGAGGCCTTGACCCGAGCCGTGCGCATCTCGCAGCCGGGAGGTGCGGTTCGCCTGCTCGCCGATCTCGGACCTGGCCTCGTTCCGCTGTTGAGCCGGCTCGAGGTGCACGGCAGCCAACTGGCCCACGTCGCCGCCATCCTCGCCGCCATCGGGGGGTGGCGTCGGTGGCGAATCGTCAGCGTCCGACGACGGCGCCGTCGGCGGCCGGATCGACATCGGAACCGGTCAAGTGCTCACCCAACGGGAATCGGACGTGCTCCGGCTCCTCGCTCTGCGGTACTCCAACAAAGAGATCGCCCGCGAGTTGTTGATCTCGGCGGCCACCGTCAAGAAGCACACCGTCAGCCTGTATCAGAAGCTGCACGTCGGCAGCCGCCGTGAGGCGGTCGAGAAAGCCACTGCGCTCGGCTACTTGAACGAGTGAGCAGCGTTCCTCGCTCGCCGCTCAGGTCACCGGTTCGAAGTCGTTGAGCACCCAGGTCTTGTCGATGTACCCCTCGGTGGGGCCGTAGAACCGGAACACGACGAAGAAGCCGATGGCCGGATCGGTCTTGATCCAGTTCTTCTCCTTGCCCTCGGGCGCCGTTGTCTCCGAAGTAGATGTCGACCGAGCCGTCGTCGTTGACATCCGGACTGTCGAGGCTGCCGACGGTGATCGGGCCGTCGGAGTCGAGCAGGCTCCGGCTGACCGGGTTGTAGGCGGTGACCGCCCAGAACCGCTTGGCGGGGGGATTGGCGGGCACCCGGAGTCGGTACTGCTTGTCGCCGAGGAGGTAGTCGCCGTCCTTGTCGCGGAACGCCGTGAGGTACGAGGTTCCGACGCCCGGCGTGGTCGAGAGCAGGCTCGGCGAGACACAGATCGCCTGGTACAGCCAGAGCGTCTGCGCATCGACGTCGACGATGTCGTCGACCATGAACTCGGTGTTGCGGACGAACATCTTCTCCCAGTGCCGGTCCGGCCAGTAGTGGATCTCGCGATCACGGGAGGCGTAGACGATGGCGCGCGACATGGCGACGCCCTGCTTGGCGGCTTGGTCGAAGATGCCCTGCATCCGGTCGTCCGGATCGAACGGCTTGCCCTTCTCGATGCCGATGGTGGCCAGTCGACCGAGGAGTTCGTCGTCGAACAGCGCGGTCGGCTCGTACTGGATGATCTCGTTGAGCACGTCGTAGACGGAGCCGTCCTCGGGAGCCAGGGTGTTCGTGCCCATCCCGGAGATGTTGGTTGCCGTGTTGTCGCGCGGCCCACTCGACAGCGGGTACACCTTCAACCGATCCTTGAACCACTGCACGGCGTCGTCACCGGTGCCGACGTCGAAGCCGCGCATCATGGCCCAGATCCGGTAGCTCGGTGAGTGGACGACGAAGTGGTCGCTCGGCTCGTCTCCCGTGTACCCGGGGGGCACGAAGAGGTACTTGCCGCCCTTGCCCTTGTCGGGTCCGGTCGGACCGAAGTCGGTGAGGAACTTGAAGTACCCGTCGTTGGCGTTGCCCATCATGCCCGCGGGGATCTCCACCACGGTCGGACCGTCGACCTTGAGGTCGAGCGAGGCGATGGCGTACACGGTGCTGTTGTTGCCGGTGAGATAGTTCTCGCTCGGGTGCATGAAGTCGGCGAACACGCCGATGTCCGACGAGGTCGTGAACCCGAAGTCGCGGATCTGGGCCTTCACGATGCTGTAGACCGACAGCGCCGGGTAGAAGTCCATGTAGGCCTGGGTGGCCCGTTGCAGATCGAACTCGTCGTAGATCTTCTCGGCCGACTCTGCGGTCGGGAACGATCCGCCGACGAACTCCAGGGTGCCGAAGTTGGTCTCGATCGTGTCGGACGCCGGTGCGAAGTCGGCCGCAGTCTGCTTCGCTCCAGCGGACTCGAAGAGGTTGGTCGTCGGCTCGGTTGATGACATGGTCGTTGCTCCTGGTTGCTCGGTTGTGTCTCGTTTGGTTCGTTCTCGGCGTCGCTGCTACTCGACGAGCTCCACGTCGTTGGGCACCCACGTCTTGTCGTTGAAGGCGTTGAGCGGGCCGTAGTAGCGGAAGTACACGAAGAAGCCCTGATCAGGCAGGGTCTTGACCACGTTCTGCTCCGGAATGCCGTCGGGCACGTCGGTCGCGAAGTAGATGTCGATCGAGCCGTCATCATTGGTCGCCGGCGGCGGGTCCTGCTGGCTACTGATGCTCGGGTACGGCTGGCTCTGGATCTCGCAACGGCTCCAGGGGTCGTACACGGTCACGGCCCAGAAGAGCGCCACGGGTACCTTGGGTGGCACGTTGACCTTGTAGGTCTTGTTGCCGTCGAAGAAGTTGCCGTCGCTGTCCTTGTAGGTCGTCTGATAGCGGGATCCCTTGCCCTCGGGCATCTGGGCCGCCATCGCCGGCGTGATGCCGTCGGCGGTGAAGTGGAAGACGGTGCGGGCCTCGAGGTTGATGTAGTCGTCCTGGTAGAAGGTCGAGTTGTTGGTGACGTAGGGGCTCTCCCACCGCCGTTTCGGATAGACGACGGCCTGGTCGTCGCGGCAGTCGAAGGCGATGACCCGGGACATCGCCACGCCTTCGACGGCGGCCTGGGCAAAGATCTTCTGCATCCGGGCGTCGGGGCTGAACGGCTTGCCGTTCTCGATGCCGACCGACGCGAGCCTCCCGAGGAGTTCTCGGCCGAACGCGTCGGCCGGTTCGTAGTTGATGATCTGATGCATCCACTCGAACGCCGAACCGTCCTCGGGAACCAGCGTGTTGATCGGAACACCGGAGACGTTCGTGTAGTGCCCTTCCCGGGGGCCGGTCGACAGCGGATAGACCTTGCAGCCCTCACGAATGAACTTCATCGCTTTGTCGCCGAATCCGACCTCGGCGGCGTTGGCGCGGATGAACGAGAAGTTGACGTAGGTCGGTGAACGGAACACGAAGTAGCCGTCGGGTACGTCGCCGTCGTAGTCCGGCGGAAGCACGAGGTACTTGCCGCCCTTGCCTTCGTCCTTGCCGGTCGGGCCGATGTCGAGCACGAACTTGAAGGTGTGATCGTCGAGCGGTCCCATCACGCCCGGCGGGACCTCCACGACGGTCGGCCCGTCGACCTTCGTGTCGACCACGATCATGACGTAGATGCTCTCGGTGTTGCCCGTCAGGAAGAGCGCCTTGGAATCCAGCCGGTCCGCCGTCACCGACACATGGGAGCAACTGGCTGCGCCGTAGTCGCGTACGACCCCGGTGAGCATGCCGTGCATGGAGAGGGCCGGGTACATGTCCAGGAAGAGCTGGGTGGCGCGCTGCAGATCGAGCTCGTCGTAGACCTTCTGCACCGTGTCGTCGGTCGGGTAGCCGCCGCCGAAGTCCAGGTTCCCGAACCGGGTCGTGATCTGCCCGGGGGCCGGACTGAAGTCCTGTGACTGTGGTGCGCCGTTGGCGTCGAAGATGCTTGTGGTTGCCATGACTGATTCTCCTTGCGGTGCTGTTGGGTGCGTGTGTGGGTGTGTGCGTGAGATGGTCCTGCCGGGCGGGTCAGCTGGGGGGCAGCGACCCGCCCGGCGGGGGGGGTGTCAGGAGTCGACGGCGTCGCCGATTTCGTCGTCCGACTTCGCGAGCGCCTTCTGGAGCTTGTCGTAGTCGTCGGCATCGATTGCCTTGTTGATGCGCTTGCTCGAGTTGTCGAGCGCCTTCTCGACTCGATCGAGGTACTTGTTGTCGATGACGACGACGACCGCCGACGAGTTCGGCGGGAGGTACTCGTCGAGTTCGACGCCGAGTTCCTTTTCCTCGTGCTTCTTGGTGAAGTGACCGAGCAGCGCGCCGATCCCGGCGCCGATCGCGGTCGCGGCGAGCAGTGGCGGGGCGAACAGTCCGACGACCAGGCCGACGCCGCCACCCATCACTGCGCCGGCGCCGACGGTGCCGTCACCCTTCTCGAGGACGTCGACGTTGCCGTCGGCGTCGCGGCTCATCACGACGGCGGCTTCGACTTCGAGGTCATCGCCCTCGGCAGCCTTGAGGCTTTCGAAGTCCTGCTTCGCCGACGCAGCGTCGGAGTACGCCGCGACGTACAGCATGAGATTCATTTCATCTGACATGGTTCTGCTTCCTTGCTTGTCAGGTGGGTTTGGTTGGTGGTTGCTTGGGGAATGGGAGTGCTGCGGCTCACCGCCGGCCGATGGTCACACCTCGATGAAGTCGGGCCGAGCGATGAAGTAGATCAACATCCCGAGGATCGGGATGAACAGGACGAGGAGCAGCCAGCCGAACTTGCCGAGGGCGCCGACGTCGGGCCGCATGAAGATGTCGACCACCGTGTAGATCCATGAGATGAACAGCGGGATGGCGATGAAGACGACGAAGAAGAAATCCCAGAATGCCATGATGTGCTCCTTTGGTGATGGGTGTTGCGTTGTGTTCCAGCTCGTCACTCTCGTCGTCTCGCACGCGCGGCGCATCCGCCAAAGGGGTGCCTCGGGGGCGCAGTCGGCGGCTCAGGTCTTGGCGGTGCTTGCTTCGACGGCGTTGCGGACGGTGTCGAAGATGCGGTGCTCGCCGATCTCGTCCAGGTCGCCGGTGAGTTCGAGGAGTTTGCGTGCCCCGAGGTTCAGTCGTGCGAGCGCGAGTTCGATGTCGTAGCGCTGGACGTATCTGAGCGTGGAGGTCAGTGCGGCTGCACCGGTGCTGTCGAAGTGGGTGATCGCTTCGCAGTCGATCACCAAGGTGCTCGGCAAGTCGTTCTTGTCGGCAGCCTCGATCAACAGGTTCTGGGCGTCGGCTTTGAACGCTTCGGAGTTGGAGAAGATCAGCGGCGAGTTGTAGCGGAAGACGATGACACCCGGGACCTCCTTGGCGTCGGTGTCCATCGAGCCCTTGTGGTGGCCGTACTGCCAACGCATCGTCTCGAAGTCGCCGGTGTCGTCGTCTCGACCGAGCACGGCGGCACCGGGGAAGCTGGTCCGGTAGACCATGTAGATGATCGATGCGACGATGCCGGTGATCATCGCCGGCAGGAGATCGGCACCCAGCACGACCACAAGGGTGAGTGCGCCGAGCGTGAAATCGACCTTGTCGATCTTCCAGAGCGCGATCAGCTTCTTCGGGCTTGCCGAACCCCACATTGCGGTGATGACGACGGCGCCGAGCGCAGCCTCGGGAAGCCACTGGAACGCCGGCGCGAGGAATGCCAACGTCAGCAGCACGATCCCGGCGAGGAACACGTTCGACATCTGGGTCTTGGCTCCGGCGCCGATCGCCGCGGACGACTTCGACAGGCTCCCGGTCACGGGCATGCCGCCGAGGATGCCGGCGCCCAGGCTGCCGAAGCCGTAGGCCCGGAACTCCTGGTTCACGCTCAGGTCGTCGTGGGTCTTCTTCGAGATCACCGCTGAGGCGCCCCATCCTTCGGAGAACCCGACGAGCGCGACGACCGCTCCTCCGAGGAGCAGCGTCAACCAGTCCGAGCCGGAGATGCCGCTCGGAATGGTGAACGACGGAAGCCCCTCGGGGATCTCTGCCACGAGGTCCATGTCGGGGTCGGCGAGTGCGACGTAGACCGACGTCACGACGACCGCGGTGAGTGCTGCCGGGAGCTTCGGGATGAATTTCTGGATGGCGAAGATCAGCAACACCGATCCGACGCCCACGACGGTGGCGGTCCAGTTCCAGTCGCCGATGTCGGACACCACCGACCACAACTTCTCGAAGCTGTTGCCGTCACCACCGTCGACGCCGAACAACTTGGCGAGCTGCCCGACGATGATCTGGATCGACATGCCGGTGATGAACCCGGCCATCACCGCCTTCGAGATGAAGTTCACGACCCACCCCATCCGCACCAGCCCTGCGACGAGGAACACCACGCCGGCGGTGAGCGCCAATGCAGCGGTCATCGCGGTGGCGGTGTCCTGGTCGCCGCCTGACAACCCGCCGACAACGCTCGCGGCCACCGCGGCGACGGAACCGGCCGCTCCGAACACCAGGAGCTTCGACCCGCCGAACAGGGCGTAGCCGATCAGCGCCAGCGGCGCGGCGTAGAGACCGACCTGCGACGGCACGCCGGCAACGGAGGCGTACCCGAGCGATTCGGGAATCAACAGCGCCGCGACGCTGACCGCAGCGATCAGGTCACCGACGGTGTTCTTGCCCCAGTCGTACTTCCGGAGCCAGACACCGGCCGGAAACCAGACCTGCATCTTGCTCGGTGCGGTCGGAACCGCCTTGGGGGACGAACTCTTTGC
>CAVPHU010000004.1:0-79448 GCA_963704815.1 uncultured Acidimicrobiaceae bacterium | reverse complement strand
GATCGACCAGCGCAAACAAGTCATCGCCCACTCCGTCGGCGGGGTCGACGATGGCGTCGATGACCGCGGTGGCGTCGGCGGGGAGCTCGGGAAAGTCGGCCGCCGACGAGGCCGGCGCCGAGATCTCCGGGGAATTCGGTGCGGCCACGATGTAACCGGCCTCGTAGAGGTCGAGCAGGAGCGGATCCCCGGCCGCGGCCTCGCCCCCGAGCCCGTTCATCCAGATGACCAGCGGGCGGGCAGGTGCCTCGGCTGCGACGGCATCTTCGCCGCCGCCGTCGGCACCTTCGTAGAGAACGGCCACCGGGATCGTGCGGTCGTTCGAAGCTTCGAGCACGATGGCCCCTTCGCTGTCGACGACCTCGTCGGTCGGTCGGGTGGGGTCGACGACCTCGATCGTTCGCCACGCGAGCCCGGTGTCGGGGGCATCGTCGGCCGGTGTCGCCACGGCCGGCGGGGCGGGATCGGACTCCGCCGAAGCAACGTTTGCCACGTCCTCGGCGCAGCCGCTCGCGATGAGGAGCGCGATGGCGACGAGCAACGAGAGGGGTCGGGACGAGGATCGGGTGGTCATGACTCCACTATCGGGAAGTCATCACTGCATCGGTAGAGCACCGCGAGACGGGTCCAGCCGGACCTGTTGACCGTTCCGTGGTCCCTACACTCCCCGTCGATGCGGTTGAGCTCGGGCGACGTGGAACTCGACGTCGACACGTCGACGACGGTGACCTTCGGCCGCGGCGACGACGTCGACATCCGTGTGGCGGCGGCCGACGACGTTTCGGTGTCCCGTCGGGCCGGTCGACTCGAATTCGACCGGTTCGCATGGCGTCTCACCAACGTCGGTCGACGCTCGTTCTCGGTGGTCGAGGCCGGCGAGGAGATCGAGCTCCGGCCCGATGCCCATGACCGGAGCGCGCACCAGATCCTCCACGACGAGACCTGGATCCGGATCGGCGTGGCTCATGGCGACGCCGCGCTGGTGCTCTCGATTCCCGACAGCGAGCGTCCGGCCCCGAGCGCGCTGCACGGCCTCGATGCGGGCGGCGGCACCCTGGTCGAACAGGACGTCCACCTCACCGACAACGAACGTCGGTCGGTGGTTGCGGTCTACGAGGGATATCTCGCGCTGCCTCCCCACTACCGGCGGGAGCCGAACTCTTATCGGGCCGCCGCCCGCCGGCTCGGGGCCGAGGAGGGCAAGGTCAAGGCCGATCTCCGTCGTGTGCAGGAGAAGGTGGGGAAGGCCGGGGGTCCCGCCGAAGGCGGATCTCGGGCACGCGACGCGCTGATCGCCTGGCTCGCCAGTCGCCGGGTCGTGACTCGGGATGATCTCGCGCTTCTGGAGTCCGTTCTGAGCCTCTCGGTCACCGCCCGAGCATGCGGAGTCGACCGACGGAGGGGCCGATGGACGACGAATTCAGCTGTCCGCACTGCGGGCACACCCTGGTGACCTGGGAACCTCCCGCGCCTCACGACCAGCGAGCGATGGGCGATGTGGGTGACCGATCGGGTCGCCAGTTGGTGGTTCTCGGCCACGCTGCTGTTCCTCATCGGGTTCTGGGTGATCCTCAACGTCGTCGGCCGACCATACGAGCCATACCCGGTGATCGTCTTCGCCGTGTTGTCGGCGGTCCTGGCGTCGGTTGCGGCGCTCCAAGGCCCGCTCATCCTCACTGCACAGCGCCGGTCGGCGGCCCACGACCGTCTCCGCGACGTCGAGACTCTCCGTGCCGTCACGCACAACGAGGACGGGCTCGACCGCCTCGAAGAGAAGCTCGATGCCCTCGCCGCCGACCTGCGACGAAACCTGGGTGACTGAGTGCAGGCCGTTGTCCCTGCGGTCGTCGACTCTCAGTCGCTGAAGCTGAGCGTCTCGGTCAGAATGATTTCGCCCTTCCAGAATTTTCCCGTGAGCTGAGCGTCGAGGGTCGTGCCGTCGTCGGAGATGTCGATGACGCCGTACTGACCGACGGCCGGCCAGGAAGTCCGCGAGCTGAGGCTCCGCACCTCGTCCAGAGGTGCGGAGCCGCTCGCTCATCTTGCGCAAACGGTCGAGGTCAGCCCGTCGCCGTGGTCGTGCCCTCGAGGTCGACGACGTCACCGATGTCGTCGAAGCCGGTGCCGTTCCACTGCACGATCTGGGCACCCTCGGGGGCGAACCCGTCGGTGGCCGAGGTGTTGAAGGACAGCCCGTCACGGAGCAGCGAGGGTGAGTACCCCGACAGGTTGCGGGCCGCGTCGATGATCGACTGCCGGCTCAGCCCGTCTTCTGACGCGTAGGCCTCCTCGAGCACGAAGACCATGGCCTCGGCGGCCGACCAGCCGGCAGGAGCGATGCCGCCTGCGTCGACGTCGGGGTTCGTGGCCGTGATCTGTTCGAGGTAGTTCATGACATCGGCGTCGTTGGCCTTCAGATCCTCGTTGTTCACGTCCTTGAAGTTGAGGGTCGAATAGACGCCGGTGGCCGACTCGCCGACTGCGTCGAAGAAGATCGGGCTCGCACAGGTGCCGGTCACGTAGACGATCGGGTCGAAGTCGGGGTTGGCCGCCTTGGCGTTGCTCAGCTCCTGCATGAAGCTGATGCACCCCAGACCCAGCGGGACGGCCAGGATCACGTCGGCCTCGGATTCGACGAGGTTCGTCATCTGCGAGGCCGGCGCACCCGAGTCCTCGGCGCCGATGGTCTCCTCGGCGACGATGGTGAACCCCGACTCCTCGACGGCCTCGGTGAACGGGTCGACGTAGGCTTGACCGAAGTCGTTGTTCACGTAGAACAGCCCCGCGTTGCCACCCTCGGGCAGCTCGCCGGCGACGAACTCAGCGAACATCCGCGACTCGACGTCGTACGGAATCAGTCCGCCCATCGTCCATGGGTAGTTCTCGACATCGCCCCACGCCGACGCGCCGGACCCGTTGAACAGCTGCGGCACGCACAACGCATTCAGGTCGTCACGAACGGCGAAGTTGTTCGGGGTGCCGATGATGCCGACGAATGCCGCCGGATCGTCGTTGTCGAGGATCTCGGTCACGTTGGCCGCGGTCTGGCTGTCGATGTACTGGTCGTCCTTGAGGACCAACTCGATCGGCAGCTCGCCGCCGATGCCACCGTTGCTCTCGTTGTAGAAGTCGAAGTACGCCTGCATGCCGTCGCCCCAAGGTGCGAACAACACCGCTGGCCCGCCACTGGTCGGGATCGAGGTGGCGAGCACCACCTCGCCTTCGATCGGCGCGGCTGCAGCATCGGGGTCCTCGCAGTCGTCGATGTTGACGGCAAAGGCGCCGTCGGCGGGGGTCTCGCCGCCGCCACCGTCTTCCGGTGGGGTGTCGGTGCTGGTTTCGGTGCTGTCATCGCCGCACGCGGCGAGGATGAGCAGGGCGGCCATGAGGATGGCCAGGAGTCGTCTGGGGGTCATGGGTGAACCTCTTTCTACGGGTCGTCTGTCGGGGGGATTGGGGAAGGGGCAGCGGAGGTGAGAGCTTCGATCTCGGGTTCGTCGGTCACCGTGGGTTCGACCTTCGGCATGGGCGGGGCGACGACCAGCACCACCCGACGCGTGACTTGGCGGATCACGCCGGCCACGCCGCCGGGGGCGACGAACACGAAGGCGATCAGCAGGATGGCGAAGAAGATGTCGCCGAGGCCGGTGATGTCGTTGGTCTCGGAGAGGTCGGTGGCGAAGTCCCGGCCGTAGACGAACAGGAGGCCGCCGAAGACCGGGCCCCACAGCGATCCCGGGCCCCCCACCACCATGGCGACGAGCAGGTTGATCGACAGCAGGAGCCCGAACTGGGTCGGGCTGACCAGGCCCAGCTTGAACGCCGAGATCCCGCCGGCGAGGCCGGCGATGGCGGCCGAGATCCCGAACGCCACCGTCTTGGTCCTTGCCAGGTTGACCCCCATGATCTGGGCCGCCGCCTCGTTGTCGCGGAGCGCGATCATCGACCGACCGACCCGGCTCTTGATCAGGTTGTGCACGACGACCAGGGCGAGCACGAGCACGATCAGGCTCACCCAGTAGAACCAGAGATGGGCCTCGGACCGCCCCTTCAGGCCGGTCCAATCGGGTGGCAGGTAACGGATGTTGCGGATGCCGTCGGGTCCGCCCGTGACCGACACGTACTTGGTGAGGATCGCCGGGAATGCCACGGCGAGCGCCAGGGTGACGAGCGCGAGATAGGGCCCGCTGAGCCGCAATGCCGGCAGGCCGACGGCCACACCGACCACGAAGCACAGGGCCACTGCGATCGGCAGGGTCCAGCCCGGCGACCAGCCATGGGTGTCGACGAGGATCGCGCCGGTGTAGGCCCCGATGCCGACGAAGGCCGAGTGTCCGATCGAGATCTGTCCGGTGAAGCCGATGAGGAAGTTGAGTCCGACGACGGCCGTGGCGATGATGAAGGCATCGGTGAGTTGGTTGATGTCTGACTTCTGCCAACGCAGGACGGGCCACAGCACCAAGGTCACGAGCAGGAGGGCGCGAGCGGCCCGGAGCGCGTAGTGGCGGGCGCTGCCGCGTTCGACGACGATCGGCATCAGACCCGCTCCACCTTCTCGGTGCCGAACAGGCCCTGGGGCCGCACGATGAGCACCACGAGGATCAGTCCGAGGGCGACGGTGAGGGTGAAGTCGCCACCCACCGGCTCGACGTATCCGATGAGCATCGCCTCGAGGATGCCGATCGACAGACCGGCGACCACCGCGCCCACCGGAGAGTCGAGGCCGCCGAGGATGGCGGCAGCCGACGCGTAGATGAGGGTCCCGAACATCATCGACAGCCCGAGTCCCGCCGTCGGTGCGAGCAGTGCGCCGCAGATGGCTCCGATGGCCGCCGCCAGTCCCCAGCTGAACATGCGGACCTGGCCGACCCTGATGCCGACGAGTTGGGCCGATTCGGTGTCGGTGGCCGCGGCCCGCATCGCCAGGCCCAACTTGGTCCGGTTGAACAGCAGCCAGAGGCCGCCGGCCACGATGAGCAACACGGCGAAGAGTCCGGCTCGTTCCCACCGCACCGGCGCTCCGGCGAGCCGGAAGAAGTCGTCGGGATCGTTGGGGAACAGGCTCGGGAAACCGCGCGCGTCGGGTCCCCACGCGAACTGGTCCGCCCCGTTGAACAACAGGAACAGCCCGATCGAGACCACCACCACCGAGAACGACGAGCGCTGCTCCATCGGCTCGATGAGGATCCGTTCGATCCCGGCGCCGATGATGAATCCGAGGATGATCGCGATCAGCAACGCCGACCACACGGGTAGGCCCGACAGGGCGATCGTGGACGCGAAGTAGGTGGTGAACAGCGCCATCTCGCCCTGCGCGAAGTTCAGGCTGCCCGTACCTCGGAAGACGACGACGAGGGCCAGGGCGAGCAGCGAGTAGATGGACCCACGGGCGACGCCGTCGACGAGGCGTTGGATGAACAGTTCCACGTCAGATCCCCAGGTAGGCCTGTCGAATGGTGTCGTCGTCGCGCAGCTCTTGTGCCGTTCCCGAGGCGACGAGGCGGCCGGTCTCGAGGACGTAGGCACGGCTGGCGATCTCGAGCGCGAGGTTGGCGTTCTGCTCGACGAGCAGGATGGCGATGCCGGTGTCGCGGCTGAGCTCGGCCAGCCGGCGGAACAGCTCCTGGGTGATGATCGGTGCCAGTCCGAGGCTCGGTTCGTCGCACAGCAGCAGCTGGGGTCGGGACATGAGCGCCCGAGCGATGGCCAGCATCTGCTGCTCGCCGCCCGACAGGCTCCCCGCCTTCTGCCCGCGTCGCTCGGCCAGGCGAGGGAAGGCATCGAACCAGTAGCTGCGATCGTCTCCGACTTCGTCGTCACGGCGGGTGTAGGCGCCGACGGCGAGGTTCTCGTCGACGGTCAGGTCGTCGAAGGTGCCTCGACCCTGGGGGACCTGGGCGATGCCGAGCCGCACGATCTCGTCGGCCGCGGCCCCGGAGATGTCGTGGCCGTCGAACTGCACCTCGCCCCGCCGGGGCAGGAGCCCGGAGAGGGCGCGGAGCGTCGTCGTCTTGCCGGCACCGTTGGCGCCGAGGATCACCACCACCTCGCCCGACTCGACCTCGAAGTCGAGTGCATGGATGACCTCGAGCGTGCCGTAGCCGGCGTGGAGGTCGCTCACCGCGAGCATCAGATGGATCCCGTCCCGAGATACGCCTGGATGACTCGTTGGTCTTCCCGGACCGCGGCGGGAGGGCCCTCGGAGATCTTCTGGCCCGACTCGATCACCACGACCTTGTCCGAGATGCCCATCACCATCGCCATGTGGTGCTCGACCAACACCATCGTGAGGCCGAATTCCTCGCGCACGGCGCGGATGGCGTCACCGAGCTCGTCGACCTCGCTGTGGTTGAGTCCGCTGGCGGGTTCGTCGAGGAGCAGCAGCTTGGCGTCGCCGGCCAGGGCTCGGGCGATTTCGATGCGCTTGAGCGTTCCGTAGGGCAGCGCCGCGGCCGGATGGTGGGCCACCTCGGCCAGTCCCAGCCGTTCGAGCACCGACCAGGCTTGTCGAGCCAGGCGCTTCTCGTCCGATCGGACGCCGAGGCGCAACATCGCTCGCCCGAACCCGACCTTGCCATCGGCGTGAGCCCCGACCATCACGTTCTCGAGCACCGTCAGCGAGGGAAAGAGCGCCAGGTTCTGGAAGGTCCGGGCGATGCCGAGGGTGGCCATGTCATGGGCTGGACGACCGAGCAGGTTGGCGCCCTCGAACCGAAGCCGCCCCGACGTGGGCCGGTAGACCCGTGAGATGACGTTGAACATCGTGGTCTTCCCGGCACCGTTCGGTCCGATGAGCGCGCAGATCTGCCCTTGTTCGACGTCGAACGTGAGGGCGTCCAGCGCCCGAACACCCCCGAAGTTGAGGGAGATGTCATCGATCTCGAGTTGTGCCACTGACGGCGCTCCTCCCGACGGCTCCACCTGCGACTGTGCGCGATCAGGGGTTGCCAGGGGTAGGGCCGAAGGTCCGTCCGGGTCTGTGGTCGCGACCTCGGTCGCCTCGCCGTTCCTTCAGTTCCACCCATGGCGCTACGATCAGAGGCGGTGGCGCCGCGGTCCCGCGGCTGAGGGCGTCAGGTCGGAGGGGCGAGGAACGCGAACGCGTCGGTGTTGCGCAGGACCCACAACGACACGAAGGCGACCCCGATCAGGACCACCAGCCGGGGCGACAGCTGAGTCGGTGATCGGGCCCATCGTGGTTGCTCGCCCCGGCGCCTCGTGGAGAACCACCCGGCCCACCACCAACCGAACAGCACCAGAAGGGGGAGCACGAACGGGTGGTAGGCGAGCGAACCGAACACGTCGCCATGGCTCACGAGGTAGATCGCCCGCGAGGACCCACACCCTGGGCACCACCAACCCGTGATGCCGAGGAACGGGCAGCCGACCGTGTGGGACTGAAAGGGATCGACCACATGCAGGGCGCCGACGTACGCAGCCGCACCGATGGCGACCGCTGCGGGTGCGCGCGGAATCGGCCTCCGGGTCCGCACCCGGGACTCGGGGTCCGGGGGCGCCGGAGCAGCCGTCGTGAGCATCAGAAGCCGGACGAGCTCGTCTCGACCGAGACCACCACCAGGAAGTACACCACGCTCACCGCGATGCCGACCCCGGCTGAGATCCAGGCCCACTGCTTTGCCGAGGCGGCAGCCTGCTGTGCCTCGGTGGTTCGGCCCTGTTGCCACAGGTTGTTGACCTGGGTCGACTTCACGATCGCCACGATCCCGAACGGCAGGCAACAGAACAGGGTGGAGAGAATGGCCCACACCAGGTAGTTGTCGGGCGCCGGGCCGTATGCCTGCCCGGGCACGGCACCGTAGGCACCCATGGGAGGGGTCGCCTGAGGCGCCCAGCCGGTTCCACCCGGCGGGGCCGCGGGTGGCGGCGCGCCACCCGCAGGTCGGTAGGCATCGCTCCACTGGCTGCCGTCCCAGTAGCGCTCGTTGCCCGGTTGGTCGGGGGCCGGGTACCACCCGGCCGGGGTGTTGTTCGTGCCGGTCATGAGGCGGAGCCTACGAACGGCAGGCGCGCCGGGGGTCGACCCTGCCGGCTGCCGATCGTGGTGCGGTCGGCCTCAGGCTGCGGCGTCGAACTCCTGGAGCACTTCGTCCGCGTTGTCGGCCTTCATGATCCGACCCACGAGCAGCTCACGTTGTTGATCGGCAGCCAGCTTGGGCTGTTCGACGCTGGCCCAGTTGACCATGCCGTCCCAGAAGCGGTCGATGACGTCGGCGCCGCTGACCGTGCCACCGTCGACCGTCTTGAAGGTGCACGAGCGGATCTCGCCCAGGTAGAGGCGCAGCGAGCTGACGTGGATCTCCTCGTCGGTGCGGATGCGACCGATGATCTCGGCGGCTTCCTCGGCCTCGGCGCGACGACCGGGGAACAGATCGGGAGTGCGAAGGATGGCCTGGCTCTCGCTGAATCCGAGTTCGGCTCGGAACTCGATGATCAACAAGTTGGCGAGGAACGAGACCAGGCCCTCGATCTCGGGCGGCAGTTCGGGGATGCGGCGACCGCCACCGTCTTCGCGGCCGATGCTCTCGGGCGGGTCGACGTCGGGGTAGGCATCGGCGCCGAACGCCAGATCGCGGGCGGCGAACCACATCTCGTCGTGCCCACCGATGCCTTCGTCCGGGAGCCCGCCTTCGTCGAGGCCGTGGGCGACGAGCAGACCCTTGTTGAGGTGACCGATGGCCATCTCGCTGATGTCCTCGACGATGACCGGCTGGAGCTCGGGGAAGGTGACATCCGCCAGCAAGCGGCCCTTGGCCTCGATCTTGCCGATGATGGTGAGGTTGTTCCAGAACGACTCGCCCAGGCCGTGGCGAAGCAGGACCCGCGCTTGCTCGACGGTGGGGAGGCGCACGCCGTCGAGGAGCGACGCGTCGGCATCGAGGAGATCGCCGCCCCGGCTGCGGAGCGCATCGGTCCAGGCCTCGATGGCAGGACCTCGGATGACGCTCCGCGGAGGTTGGTAGCTGCCGTCGGCCAGCATGCCGCCGTGCATGCGACGCCCCGCCACCATGTGCGGCTCGGCGTAGTCGTGCTCGGCCATCAGTTCGGCTTCGGTGTAGACGAGCTGGGTCATGGGGCCGTCCTCCTGGATCGACGGGTATTGGCACTCACATGCGCCATACCCGAGGGAATCTAGCGCCTCGATGTCCCGAATGGTCCGGCCGCCGGCCCCCACCTCAGCCGGAGGGGCGGAACGGCAGCGATTCGTAGCGCCGGACGAACGCCCCCGAGGCGAACACGCCCCGGTCGGCATCGACCGAGAAGTCTCCGAAGCGGTCGAGGAGTCGGGCGAGCGCCACGCGGGCCTGGAGGCGCGCGGCGGCTGCGCCCAGACAGTGGTGGGCCCCCGACCCGAAGGCGAGCGTGCGAGCCACGGGTCGCCGCACGTCGAGGACCTCGGCCGTCGGGCCGAACTCACGCTCGTCACGGTTGGCCGAGCCGTAGAGCAGCAGAACCTTGTCGCCTGCCGGGATCTCGATGTCCTCGATCGTCGCCGGCCGGGTCGTGGTCCTCGCCAGGTTCTGGACCGGTGTGGTGAGCCGCAGGAACTCCTCGACGGCCGGCCCGATGAGGGCGGGGTCGTCGAGCAGGAGCTGTCGCTGGTCACGATGGGCCGTGAGCAGCTCGCATGCTCCGCTCAGCAGGCCCGTCGTTGTGTCGTTGCCACCGGTGACCATGGTGAAGATGAAGCCGACGATCCACATGACCGACACAGCCTCGTCGCCGAGTCCGACCAGGTCGCTCACCAGGTCCTCGCCCGGGTCCGATCGCCGGCGTCGAATGAGCTCGTCGGCGTAGGCGAACAGGTCGAGGGCCGCAGCCGCTCCTGCCACGTCTCCGGAGGCGTTGGCTGCGACGATGGCCTCGGTCCAACCATCGAACCGGGAACGGTCCTCGGCCGGAACGCCCAGGTAGTGGGCGACGACGAAGCTCGGCAGCGGCTTGAGCAGGGCCGACACGATGTCGACCTCCACGGCGCCGTCGACGGCATCGAGTCGTTCGTCGACGAACCGGGTGACATGATCCTCGATGCCGGCCACCCGGCGGGGGGTCATCTGCCGGCTGACCATCCGTCGCATGGTCGTGTGGTCGGGCGGGTCCATCATCACGATGGGCACCGCCGACTCGTCGAACATCGCCATCGAGTCGGCATCGGGCGTGAGCCCCTGGGCGGACGAGAACGTCTCGTGGTCGCGGGCTGCGGAGAACACGTCGGCGAACCGGGACACGACCCAGAACGGCGGGTGGTGGGTGTCGGTCACGCGGTGCACCGGGTCGGCATCGCGCAGCCGCCGGTAGGCGTCCCACGGATCGCGCCAGGCCTCGCCACCTCGGAGCACGAAGTGCGGGGCCTCGTTCGTCACCGCGACTGTCATCCGAGAGATGATGCCCCAGAACGGAGAATCTCGCCGTGGGTGTCAACCCGATGCCTGCCCCATGCGACTGATCGTTCGGTGACCATGACCCAGGTGCTTCCGACTCCGGCAACCGACCCGCTCGGCAAACGTGTCGAGGCGGCATTCCGCGAGTACCGGCGTGAACTGGTCGGACTCGCTCGGGTGCTGACCGGATCGCCGGCGCGGGCCGAGGAGGTCGTGCAGGAGGCATTCGTCTCGCTGCATCGCTTTGTCGCTCGGGTCGAACCCGGCAACGACCTCGCCTACCTCCGACGTGCCGTGACCAACCAGGCCCGGTCGGGGTGGCGTCGTCGTGACACGGCTGCCCGTCACCTTCACGAGGTCGGCAGCGACCCGGTCGACCGACGTTCGCCTGCCGACCAGGCGCTGTCATCCACCACTCGGTCCCAGGTCGACGCCGCGCTTCGACAGCTCAGTGACCGACAGCGGGCCTGCCTCGCCCTCACCTACTTCGCCGAGCTCTCTGTTGCCGAGATCGCCGAGACGCTCGACATCTCCGAGGGCTCGGTCAAGACCCACCTCCACCGCGGCCGAGCCGCCCTGGCCCCCCTGCTCGAGGAGCTCCGATGACCGACGACGACCAGATCAAACGCCTGCTCGACGACGTGGCGGCTGACGTCGAGCCGACCACCGATCACGAGGCACTCAGCAACTTCCGCGCCGCCGTAGCAGGTCAGAAGCGTGTCCGCAGGGGCCCGTCGAGGGCCGGACTCGTGATCCTGAGCGCAGCCGCGGTCACGGTTCTGGTCATCGGCTCGCTGGCGGTCTCCAGCGGCGGCGGCGAGGACGACATCGACATCGCCAGCGGCGACTCGCCGTCCGCGGCGTCCGTGTCGTCGACGACGAACACCACGCTCGACCCGTGCGACGACACGTCGACCGAGCCGTGCCTGCCGACGTCGGGCACGAGTCCGGCGACGGCGATGGTGGTCGTCGACCGCAACGGAGATCGGGTGGTCGCCTACTTCTCCGACGGCAGCGGGCCGATCTTCTACGAGCCGGGATTCCGGGTGGTCCACGCCGAACTGGATCGCTCGGGCCGCACGTTCTGGCTGACGGTCGAGGACTTCGAGTCGAACGACACCGACCTTCTCCACGTCGACCCCGACTCGGGGACCGAGCTCGAACGGATCGACGGTGCGGGATACGCGGCCATCCACGACGGACAGATGCTCGCCTACTCCATCGTCTCGACCTACGGCGGGACCGATCAGGCGGTGGTCATCAGGGATCTGGAGACCGGCGACGAGCGGAGGGTCGACGGTGACTCGCAGGGTGACGCCGGGATCCCGCGAGTGGTTGGTTCGTTCCGCCAGCTGAGGTGGTCGCCCGACGGGACCAAGCTGCTCGTCGACGAGAACTGGGAGGACTCCATCATGTGGGTGGTCGACGTCGCGGCCGACACCGAGGTGGCCGACGGGATCTCGCTCGGCGTGTCCGGCGCCGACTGGCTCACGAACGATCGACTGATCGCGGCGAAGTACTGCTGCTACGACGACCCGGACGTCGAGCCCTTCCACCTCGCCGAAGTCGATCTGTCGGGCGCCGAGCCCGAGTTCATCGACCGGCCCGAGTTGACGTCGATCGACTTCATCATCACGGCGGCGGCCGATGGTCTCGACACCGCGGTCTACGTCGACCAGCAGAACCGGCTCGTTCGCCTCGCGGACGGCTCGGTCGTCGCCACCGACGTGATCTCCGTCCAGTGGTGAGTTCAGCCGAGGTCGCGAAGGGTGGCGGCCAACTCCTCGGGGACGACGGGGTTGAAGTACTCCTCGCACGACACCTCGGCGGCCGCGATGAACCTCGGCACGCCCGCCGATCGCCACGGTGAGACGATCTCGAGGTTGAGCCAGGCATCGTCGTAGCCGTCGGTGAAGGGGCGCTGGTGCCACCACATCATGAGGGGCAGCGGCTGGTCGAAGAGCCGGTCGAGGCGTCCGAAGACGTCGACCAACAGGGCCGCCAACTCGTCGCGACCGTCGTCGTCGAGGCTCGGGAGATCGGGTACGCGTGCCGCGGGTGCCACGTTCAGCTCGATCGGGAACGTCGGAGCCCACGGCGTCCACGCCGACCAGGACCCGTGGGTGACCACGGCTCGATCGGCCGGTTCGGGGTCGGGCTCCCAGCTCGCGTCGAAGCGGCGGCGGGGACGATCGGGAACGTGGTCATAGGCGTAGATCTGGCCGTGCGGATGGCTGATCGTCGCCCCGACCTCGGCCCCCCGGTTCTCGAAGACCAGAACGAAGTCGACGTCGTTGCGCTCGCCGAGATCGGCGGTCCGCTCGGCCCACAGGTCGATCACGGCGCGGGCGCCCGGCACCCCCAGCCCGGAGAAGGTGGCGTCGTGGTCGGGTGTGTAGAGAACGACCTCACATCGGTCGCCATCCATGGCCGGCCAGCGATTGACGAAGGTCCGGGTGAGGTAGGGATCGGGCGACTCGACCCCACCCACACAGAACGGGCACCCGGTCGACGGGAGGTTGGGGCGAGCCTGGCGATCGCGCACGACGTGGACTCGGGTCCCGAGGTGGGGATCGATCCGTAGTTCGTGCTGGCCGGTCACCGGCCCATTGTGACCCACGCCAACTTCCCGGTGGTGTGTGCGGTTCGCGGCCGATCGGCCGGGAAGTTGGCGAGAAACCCGGTTGCGTCCCGGCCGTCCGGCTGGGATCGTCGAGGCGTGGGAGCGATCGAGGTCCGGCGTGTCCGACCCGACGACGGCGAACGGCTCCGAACGGTCCGGCTGGCGGCGCTCGCCGACACACCGTCGGCGTTCGGTTCCTCCCACGCCGAGGAATCGGTGCTGCCGGACCGCCACTGGGACACCTCAGCCCGAGATCGGTCCTCGGGGCCGTCGAGTGCCAACTTCCTCGCGGTCGACGCCGCCTTGGCGGTGGGCATCATCGGGGCCTTCCGACGCGACGACGCCGACGCCATGAACCTCGTGTCGATGTGGGTCGACCCGGCTCACCGCGGCTCGGGGTTGGCCGACCGCCTGGTCGCCGAAGTCGTCGAGTTCGCGGTCGCGGTCGCGGCGATCGCGGTCGAGCTGTGGGTCACCGTCGGAAACGACCGGGCGCTCGCGTTCTACGAGCGCAACGGCTTCGTCAGCCTCGACGAGTTCCAACCGCTGCCGTCGGACCCCTGCAAGGACGAGGTCCGCATGCGCCGAACGCTCTGAGGCTCCAACTTCCCGGTCGAGTGGACGCGAACCGCACGGCCCACCGGGAAGTTGCGAGTCGCTTTCCGAACTTCCCGGTCGGATGACCGCGAACCGCACGGCCCACCGGGAAGTTGCGTCCTCAGCGGGTCGCGGCGACGACGGATCCCGGTCTCGTCGCCGCCGCATCAGCGGCGAGCATGCCGATTGGGACGAGTACCGCCAGGCGATGGTCGACCAGGGCAAGTCGCTCATCCGCCTCACCATCGAGCGCTGGGGACCGATCGCCAAGGGTGGGTTCCCGCCCCGTCTCGCCGGCGCCTGACCCGGTCGCGACCTGACCGCCGATGGCCTCGGGGCCCGAGTGGCCCGTGAGGCCGCAGGCCGAACCTGAGCGGACAGGACGGGGAGCTGCGAAAATTGGCCCTATCCCCGCAGCTCCTTAGGTTGGTGGGGTGAGCGAAGCCCCCGACGACGCGTCGACGTCGACCGACTTCGTCCGCGAACGGGTTCGTGCCGATCTCGCCGCCGGGACCTACGGCGGTCGGGTCCAGACCCGCTTCCCGCCCGAGCCCAACGGGTACATGCACATCGGCCACGCCAAGTCGATCGGCCTCAACTTCGGGGTCGCCGCCGACTTCGGCGGCATCTGCAACCTCCGGTTCGACGACACCAACCCCGAAGCCGAAGACATCAGCTACGTCGATGCCATCCACGAAGACTTGGCGTGGCTCGGGTTCGAGCCGGCCGAGGTCTTCCACGCTTCCGACTACTTCGACCAGCTGTACGAGTGGGCGGTCGAGCTGATCGAGCAGGGGCTCGCCTATGTCGACGACCAGGACGCCGAGACCATCAGCGCGCAGCGTGGCGGGTTCGGCGAATCGGGGGTCGAGAGCCCGTTCCGCGATCGGTCGCCGGAGGAGAACCGCGGGCTCTTCCGGCAGATGCGCGACGGCGCCTTCGCCGACGGTGAGAAGGTGCTTCGCGCCAAGATCGACATGCACGCTTCGGTGATGTCGCTGCGTGACCCGGTGCTCTATCGAATCCGCCGCGTGCCCCACCAGCGCACCGACGACCGGTGGGTCATCTACCCGACCTACGACTGGGCCCACGGTCAGTCCGACGCCATCGAGGGGGTCACCCACTCGATCTGCACCCTCGAGTTCGAGGATCACCGACCGCTCTACGAGTGGTGCCTCGAACATCTCGACCTCCCGCACGAGCCGCCGGTCCAGATCGAGTTCGCCCGCCTCGGTCTGACCCACACGCTCATGTCGAAGCGGCTCCTGCGCAGGCTCGTCGCCGAGGGTCACGTCGACGGCTGGGACGACCCGCGCATGCCCACGTTGCGCGGGTTGCGGAGACGGGGCTACCCGCCCGAGGCAATTCGGGCCTTCGTCGAGCACATCGGGGTGGCCAAGACCAACAGCACCGTCGAGATCGAGCTCCTCGAATCCTTCGTCCGCACCCACCTCAATGCGCACGCCCTGCGCCGGATGGGCGTGCTGCGGCCCCTGAAAGTGGTCATCACCAACTGGCCTGGCCGACAAGACGGGGCAGGGGGCGAGGTCGACCACGTCGAGGCGATCAACAATCCCGAGGACGACGCGGCAGGCACGCGCGAGGTGCCGTTCAGCGGCGAGCTCTACATCGAGCAGGACGACTTCATGCTCGACCCACCCAAGAAGTACTTCCGGCTCACCATCGGTCGCGAGGTCCGGCTTCGGGCCGGCTACTTCATCACCGCCACCGAGGCGATCACCGACGACGACGGCAACGTGGTCGAGGTCCGTGCCACCTACGACCCCGAGACCCGCGGCGGCAACGCCCCCGACGGTCGCAAGGTGAAGTCGACCATGCACTGGGTGTCGGCCGCCCACGCCGTCGACGCCACGGTGCACCTCTACGACCGGCTCTTCACCGACGCGCACCCCGGTGCCGACGGCGCCGATCCGTTCGCGTCGCTCAACCCGTCCTCACGAGAGACGGTGACGGCCAAGGTCGAGCCGGCCCTGGCCGACACCCCGCCCGGAACCGTCGTCCAGTTCGAACGGCTCGGGTACTTCGCCGCCGATCCCGAGTCGCCCGACACGTTCCACCGCACCGTCGGGCTGCGTGACGAGTGGAGGAACATCCAGAAGCGCAAACAGAACGAGCCGAAGCTGAAAGGCCAACCGTGACGAGCCTCGACAAGACCCGCACCGACCGACCTTCTCAGGACTGGGCCACGCTGCCCGGCGAGGGTCCCTACGCGGCCAAGATCGGTTCGGCACTGATCACCCTCGTCGAGCCGCACGTCGGTCACGAGGCTGCCTACAACCGCTGGTACGAAGACGACCACTACATCTCGGGCGCCATGGCGTTCCCCTGGGTGTTCGCCGGGCGGAGGTGGGTGGCGACCCGCGAGCTCCAACTGCTGCGGATCCCCGACGAGTCGCCGATCGCCGACCCCGTGACCGCCGGCTGCTACCTGTCGACCTACTGGCTCGTCGAGGGCCGCTACAAGGAGCAGTTCTACTGGGCGGCCGCCACCAACAATCGGCTGAATGCCGACGGTCGCGGCTTCGACGAGCACCGCACCCACGTCTTCACCAACTTCCAGTACTACAACGGGCCGACCTACCGCGATGAGGGTGGGCCGCGCGACATCCACGCCCTCGACCTGCCGTACGAGGGCCTGGTGATGGAGGTCGTCGATGCCGACGAGGGAGTCGAGCGCGACGATCTCGACGCCTGGCTCGCCGATGAGTACCTGCCGCCGGTCACCTCCGGACCGGTTGCGATGTCACTTCGTTGGGAACCCATTCCGATGCCGGTCCGCAAAGGGGAAGGCGTGAAGGTGCTCGACACGCCTGCGCTCGACCGACGGCTGACGCTGCTGCACTTCCTCGACGTCGATCCACGCGAGTGCTGGGCCGATCACTTCGCCCCGAACGCCCAGCGCATCGCCGCCGGCGGCCTGGGTTCGATCGTCCTGTCGGCCCCGTTCATCCCCACCCTCCCCGGAACCGAGACCTACGTCGACCAACTGCGGTGAGGGCCAGCCGCCCGTCCGTTGCGGGTGATGGTGGTCCTGCTGTTGGCGGTCGAGGTCGAGTCGATCTACGCACCTGACTGCAAGACAGTTCGGATCTCTGTCCGGTTCAGGCCAGACAATGGTCAGAAGCGCACAAGGATCCGTGGGGTGGGGGGTCAGTCGTGGTGGCCGTCGCTGTTGTCGTGACCGTCGGGGACGTCGGGTTCGCCGGCGGTGGCGGCCTGGGGCTCGGCTTCTTCGCCGCCGTGGTCACCGTGGCCGTGATCGCAGCCCTCGCCGTGTGAGCCCTCGATGCCGGCGAACGGGCCGCACGGGTGCTCGATCATCCAGACGTGGATCATCGGTGCCGTGGCCCGGAAGGTGCCGGCCTCGCACGAGCCGGTGGCGTCGGTGGTGCCCACGACCTGGACGCCGATCCAGCACAGGTTCTGGTGGTCGTGCCACTGGGTGAGGTCGCCGGCGATGTCGGGGGCGTCGGCCATGGTGCCGTTGGTCATCAGGTACATCGCCGAGGCGACGTCCTTCGTGCCGTCGGGATTGACCTTCAGCACGATCGACTCGATGGCGTCGGGGTTCAACGTCTCCTGGGTGCCGATGAAGCCGATGTTGATGTAGTGCTCCCAGCCCGTGACGCTGTCGCCGATCGAGACGTAGCCGGCGTCCTTGACCGACTGCTCGTCGGGGAAGGCCTTCATGGCCTCGTTGGTCTCGACGAGCAGGGTCTCGGCCGCTTCGATCTGCTCGGCGGTGAGCGACGGGTCGTCGAACCACATGGCGAACTGCGACGGATAGCCGAGCTCTTCGGAGGTCTTGCCGACCCGTTCGGACGCGGCGGCCAACATGGCTTCGTGCTCGGCCTCGGTCATGCCGTGATCGTTGACCGCTTTCTCGTCACCGTGGTCGTGCGCTGCATCGCCGGCATGGTCGTCGTCGGGATGGTCGTCGTGACTCGCCGCCGTCTCGTCGTGGGCGTGTGAGCCGTGGTCGTGCTCAGCCGCCATGGCGGGAACGGCGGCGATCAGCGCAAGGGCGCCGACGGCGCCGGCGACCGGTCGCCACACCTTGCCGGTGGCCTTCACGCCGAGGGCCACCAGACAGCCGATGATGGCGACGAACTCGAACGCGGCGACCATCCCGTCCTGGAAGCCGATGGACAGCTGTTCCTCCAGCCCGGAGATGAACGAGATCCCCGAGATCCGGCTGACGACCCAGGCGCCGAACGTGACGATCTGCAGGGCGAGGCCGGCCATGATGATGGTGCGCCCGCCCCGGGTGACCGCGGCGACGGCCCATGCCACCTGGAGCACGGCCACGATGGCGTAGAGCACCGCCAGTGTTCCCAACTCGGCGTGCGAGCCGGCGGCGCCCGCGTGGATCATGCCGGCGGCGGCCGAACATGCTGCGGCGAGAATGAGGAACGGATGGCTCGACGTGGCTTTCACACCGCCAAGTGTCCTCCGGAACGGGCCGACCGTAAAGGGCGAGTACTTCGACGTTGAAGTATCGTCTCGTCCGTGAACGACGACGCGCAGGAGCGGTGGAAGGCGGCGTACGAGGCTTCGACGCTTCGAGATGCCGACTTCGAGACGATGTCCGGGGTGCCGGTCGACCCCGTCTACGGCGACGGCCCCTACCCCGGGCAGTACCCCTACACCCGTGGGCCCTATGCCTCGATGTACCGGTCGAGGCTGTGGACGATGCGCATGTTCGCCGGGTTCGGCACGGCCGAGGACACCAACGCCCGGTTCAAGGAACTGCTGCGCCATGGTGGCACCGGCCTGTCGACGGCGTTCGACATGCCGACGCTGATGGGCCGAGATTCCGACCACGAGTGGGCGCTCGGCGAGGTGGGCAAGGCCGGCGTGGCCGTCGACACGCTCGCCGACATGGAGGACCTCTTCGCCGGCATCGACCTCGCCGACGTGTCGACGTCGATGACGATCAATGGTCCGGCGCCGATCCTGATGGCCATGTATGTCGCAGTGGCCGAGAAGACCGGGGTCGAGCGCACCCGGCTGGCCGGCACGATTCAGAACGACATCCTCAAGGAGTACCAGGCGCAGAAGGAGTACATCTTCCCGCCGCGCCCGTCGGTTCGGCTGGTGACCGACATGATGCGGTTCACCTCGGCCGAGATGCCCCGGTGGCACCCGGTGTCGATCTCGGGCTACCACATCCGCGAAGCCGGGTCGACGGCGGCCGAAGAGTTGGCGTTCACCCTGGCCAACGGGTTCGCCTACGTCGAAGCGGCGATCGCGGCCGGACTCGACGTCGACGACTTCGGCCCGCGGCTGAGCTTCTTCTTCAACAGCCACCTCGACTTCTTCGAGGAGATCGGCAAGTTCCGGGCCGCCCGGCGTATCTGGGCCCGCTGGATGAAGGAGCGCTACGGCGCGCAGGACGAGAAGTCGATGCTGTGCCGCTTCCACACCCAGACCGCGGGCGTGTCGCTCACCGCCCAGCAGCCCGAGAACAACATCGCCCGGGTGGCGCTCCAGGCGCTGGCCGGGGTGCTCGGTGGCACCCAGTCGCTCCACACCGACAGCTTCGACGAGGCGCTCGCCCTTCCCACCGAGGACGCCGCCCGCATCGCTCTGCGCACCCAGCAGATCGTCGCCCACGAGACGGGCGTGGCCAGCGTCGCCGACCCACTCGGCGGCGCACCCTTCGTCGAGTGGATGACCGACGAGATGGAGCGTCAGGCCGAGGAGATCTTCGCCCATCTCGACGATCTGGGGAACGGCTCGATGCTCGAAGGGGTGTACGCCGGCATCGACAACGGCTACTTCGTCGGCGCCATCGCCGACTCGGCCTACGACTTCGAGCGCAGGGTCAACAGCGGTCGCCGCATCGTGGTGGGCGTGAACGGCTTCACCGAGGGCTCCGATGACAAGGTGCCGATCCTCCAGATCGGGCCCGAGGTCGAGGAGTACCAGCTCAAGCGGCTCGAGCAGATCAAGGGCGAGCGCGATCAGGCGGCCGTCGACGCAGCCTTGGCCGCGGTCGTCGCCGCGGCCGAACGTCCCGACGTCAACGTCATGCCGTCCCTGATCGAGGCGGTGCGCACCTACGCCACCGAGGGCGAGATCGTCGCTGCCCTCGAGACGGTGTTCGGCACCTACGTCGAACCGGCCGGCATCTGATGCGTGCCACCCACCCCGGGATCCGACGACGTCGCCGCGTCGTGCTGACCGAGTTGTCGGCGCACGTCTGCGGGCCGAGCCTGCGATGAGTGAGGAGACCGAGGTACCGGTCCGGGTCGTGCTGGCGAAGCTGGGCTTCGACGGTCACGACCGGGGGCTGAAGGTCGTGGCCCGGATGCTGCGCGACGCCGGGTTCGAGGTCATCTACCTGGGGCTGCGCCAGACCACCGAGTCGGTGATCTCGGCCGCCGAGCAGGAGGATGCCGACGTCATCGGGATCTCGATGCTCAACGGCGGCCACCTGACCCTCGGTCCGAAGATGGTGCAGGCCGTGCGCGATGCCGGCCTCGACACCGCCGTCGTGATCGGTGGCATCGTGCCCGACGACGACGTGCCGGTCATGGTCCAGGCCGGCGTCGCCGAGATCCTCACGCCGGGCGCGTCGTCGGACGAGGTGGCCATCGCCGTCCGTCGGGCCGCCGGCCGGACGTGAGCCTCGACTTCGATCCCATCGCCGAAGCCGAACGTCAGTGGCGCACCCACGGCTGGGGCGACGTGGCACCGGCCATGGCCGCGGTCACCTCGATCGTGCGCGCCGAGCAGATCGTGCTCGGGCGCATCGAGAAGGCGCTCGCCCCGTTCGGCCTCACCTTCGCCCGCTTCGAGGCGCTCCGCCTCCTGGCCTTCACTCGAACCGGCTCGTTGCCGCTGGGCAAGATGAGCGATCGGCTCCAGGTCGGAGCGGGCTCGATCACCAACGCCGTCGACCGTCTCGAGCGCGACGGCCTCGTGGCGAGGAACGACCACCCCTCGGACGGCCGTATCACGCTGGCGACGGTCACCGCTGAAGGACGGTCGCTGGTCGCCGAGGCCACCGAGTCGGTCAACGAGGTGTTCCGGGCGCTCGAACTGCCTGCCCGTGATGTCGACACCTTGGTCGCGGTGCTGGCCCGGTTCCGAGCAGCAGCCGGCGACGCCAGCACCCCCACCTGACCCCCGCCTTCCGGCATCTGTGGGCCGAAGGACCGACCGGCCGGCACCCTGTCAGAGCCCGCAGCCACGGATCTTTGTCCGGTTTCGACCAGATACCGGCCCAAACCGGACTGAGATCGGAGGTGGCTCGGAGGTCGTCTGCGGTCGAGGATGTTCGCACGCCGTCGACGGGTGGGCGAGGCTGGGGGGGATGGCAGATTCGCACCCCTCCCTCGCCGAGCGCATCGGCGATGTCTGTCGGCTGACCGGCAACTTCACCCTGCGTTCCGGGCAGACCGCCACCACGTACTTCGACAAGTACCTCTTCGAGGCCGACCCGGGTCTGCTGCGTGAGGTGGCCGAGTTGGCGGCTCCGCTCGTGCCGGCCGAGACCGAGGTGCTCGCCGGACTGGAACTCGGAGGGGTGCCGGTGGCCACCGCGCTGTCGTTGCAGACGGGGCTCCCGGCCGCCTTCGTTCGCAAGGAGGCCAAGAGCTACGGCACGGCCAAGCTGGCCGAGGGCGCCGACATCGACGGTCGCAAGGTCCTCGTCGTCGAAGACGTCATCACCACCGGTGGTCAGGTTTTGGCTTCGGCTGCCGACTTGCGCGATCGAGGCGCCGACATTCTGGCCGTGCTGTGTGTCATCGACCGAAGCGAGGGAACCCACCGCCTCGCCGAGGCCGACCTCGACCTCATCTCGCTGTTCACCGCGGCCGACCTGAGCTGACCCGGCAAGGCCCGGCCCCCCGCCCGCGGCGGCCGGTGCGACTACCGTTCTGAAGACTCCGACCCAGGGGGGACTCCATGGCTGAGCCGCTCGATCCGGCGGTTGAAGGTGCGTGGGCCTACGAACGCCTGCACGTCGACGCCCTGTTTCGGCAGTGGGCTGCTCCGATGCTCGATGCTGCGGGCGTGACCGACGGCGACTCCGTGCTCGACGTGGCGTGCGGAACCGGCGTCGTGGCTCGCGAAGCGGTGGGTCGAGTCGGCCCGACCGGTGCGGTGACGGGGCTTGACATCGATCCGGGCATGCTGGCGGTCGCCGAGCAACTCGAGCCTCGCGTGACCTGGACCGAGGGTGGCGCCGGCCGGCTCCCCTTCGACGATGGTGTCTTCGACGCCGTCGTCAGCCAGTTCGGCCTCATGTTCTTCCCGGATCGGGTCCAAGCGATCACCGAACTGCTGCGCTGTGCCAAGCCCGGGGCCGGCATCGCCGTTGCCGTCTGGGAATCCCTCGACCGGTCCGACGCCTACCCGATCTCGGTCGACCTGTTGGAGCGGCTGGCCGGTCCGGCTGCGGCTGACGCGCTGCGTGCCCCGTTCGTGCTCGGCGACCCCGCCGAGTTGCGCCGGTTGTTCGAGGAGGCCGGTGCCTCGTCGATCTCGCTCGAGACTCGCCAGGGGACCGCTCGGTTTCCGAGCGTGCGCTCGATGGTCGAGGCCGACCTGCGCGGCTGGCTGCCGGTCATGGGCGTCGAACTCGAGGAAGACCTGATCGAGCAGATTCTCGTCGAGGCCGACGATGCCCTCGGGTCCTACGTGGTCGATTCCGGCGAGATGGTGTTCGACGCGCCGGCCCACATCGTCACGGCGCACGCCTGACCATCGAGATCGACCCGGCCCGACCCCCACCGTCGCCGTCCGACGTGGTTGCATTGGGTGGTGCACATCCGGCTCGCCGCTCTTCCGATCGTGGCCGCGCTCGTGTTCACCGCGTGCGGAAGCGACAGCGGCGATGGCGGGGGCGCGAGCAGCGACCTCGAGTCGATCGACGGCGTGGTCGTCGAAGCCGTCACCGGGGCCGACCACATCCAGGGCGATCTCGACTATCCCGACAGCCCGCCGTCCGGTGGCGACCACAACCCCATCTGGCAGAACTGCGACTTCTACGAGGCCCCGATCTTCGACGAGACCGCGGTGCACTCGATGGAACACGGCGTGGTCTGGCTCGCCTACAGCCCCGACCTGTCGGCCGCCGAGGTGGCGACGGTGCGCGAGTTGTTCGAGTCCGGCGACGGCCGCACGATCGCCTCGCCCCACCCCGACGTCGACGTGCTCGAGGCCGTGGCCTGGAAGCACCGGCTCGTGGTCGATGACGTGAACGATCCCCGCGTCTCCCAGTTCATCGAGGCGGCGAGCTCGGGTGCCCATTCCCCCGAACCCGGCGCGTCGTGCCAGGAAGGCTTCGACGACGTGAGCGAGACCGGCCGGCCCTGACCCGACGCCTTCGATACGGTGCGAGCCGTGCCCCGGGCCGAACGGTTGGTGATGTACGGAGCTCCCTCGGAGGAACCTCCGTTGGCCTGGGACTGGGTCGACGGCCAACTCACCGACGCCGGTGCGTACTGGGTGGTCGCCAAGGCCGCGGGGCATCCCCATCCCCGGCCGGTGTGGGGCGTGTGGAGCGACGAGTCGCTGTACCTGAGCATCGGCAGCCCATCGATCAAGGCCGCACTCGAGACCGACCGCGACGTCACGGTTCACCTGGGCGGAGCGACCGACGTGGTGATCGTCGAGGGATCGGTCGTCGGTCACGGCGGCGATCGCGAGATCTGCGAGGCCTACGACCGGAAGTACGACTGGAACTACGACGTCGACGAATACGGGGTGTTCGACGTGGTGCAGCCGGCGAAGGTGATCGCCTGGCGGTCGTCGGGCTGGGCCGGCCGGGAAGGGTTCCGCCAGACCGGCCGGTGGCGGTTCGAGCCGGCCGGCTGACCTCCGCTCGTACCCGAAACCGGCCGATCCGCGCACCGCTACGGTGCCCGCGATGACCACGTCGGCCGGTACGAACGATCCGCTGCGCGTCGGCATCGTCGGGTTGGGCGTCGGCGCCGCTCACGCTGACGGCTACCGGCGGCTGCCCGACGACTTCACCATCGCGGTCGCGGCCGACCCCGACCGCTCGCGGGTCGAGTTCGTCCAGGGGTTCACCGAGGCCGAGGCTGCGTCGGGGCTCGACGACGTGCTGGCTCGCGACGACATCGACATCGTCAGCCTGGCAACGCCGCCGTTCCTCCACCTCGACCAGATCACTGCCACCCTCCGGGCCGGCAAGAACGTCGTCTGCGAGAAGCCGGTCGTGGGATCGCTCGCCGATCTCGACGTGCTGGCCGCCACCGAGGAGGAGACCGGCTGCTGGGTGATGCCGATCTTCCAGTACCGCTACGGCCGCGGCCTCCAGAAGCTCGTCCACCTCGTCGACGCCGGCGTCACGGGCGCCTGCCACACCGGGAGCGTCGACGTCTCGTGGCGCCGCCGAGCCGACTACTACGACGTGGCCTGGCGCGGACGGCACGCCACCGAGATCGGCGGGATCCTGCTGTCGCACAGCATCCACGCCCTCGACATGGTGACGCTCGTGCAGGGCCCGCCGGCCCGCGCCTTCGCCCGGACATCGACCCGGGTGAACACCATCGAGACCGAGGACACCGCCTCGGTGTCGCTCGAGATGGCCGACGGCTCCTACGTCACCATGTCGGCGACCCTGGGCTCGTCCGAGGAGATCAGCCGCCATCGGTTCTGCTTCGAGCACCTCAGTGCCGAGAGCAACACCTCGCCCTACCAGAACCATCGCGAGCCGTGGTCGTTCGTGGGCGACAGCGACGAGGACGACGCGGCGATTGCGGCCGCGCTGGCCACCTTCGAGCCGCAGCCCGAGCTGTACAAGGGCCAGTTCGCCCGCATGGCCGAGGCGGTTCGCGCCGGTGGGCCGCTGCCGGTGTCGCTCGACGACGCCCGAGCCGCACTCCAGTTGCTGACCGCGCTCTACTGGTCGAGCGCTTCGGGCACCGACGTCGAGTTGCCCATCGGTGACGACCATCCCTTCTACGCCGGTTGGGCCCCATGACCGAGGGGACCGTGCCGCCGCTCCCCGGCGGCGTCGGCGTCACCCACCTGCGCGTCTACGACACGGAGGCACCTGATGGTCTGCGGGGCGGGACCCCGCACCTCCACACGGTGTGCACCGAGGCCTATTGGGTCGTGCGGGGCGAGGGTCGGGTGCAGACCCTGAGCGGGTCGGGCTTCGACGAGACTCCGCTCACGCCTGGCGGGCTGGTCTGGTTCACGCCGGGCTCGATCCACCGGCTCGTGAACGTCAGTGGTGACCTCGAGATCCTGGTGATCATGGGCAACGCCGGGCTTCCCGAAGCCGGCGACCTGGTCATCACCTTCGCCGCCGATGTCGTTGCCGACCCCGTCCGCTACCAGGAGACGGCGGCGCTGCCCGTCGACGCGTCGACGACGGCCGGGTCATCGGAGGCCGCGCTTCGGCGCCGCGACGCCGCCGTCGAACGATTCATCGAATTGCGACGTGCGGTCGAGGCCGGCGATCGCAAACCGCTCGATGGGTTCCTCGGCGCCGCGGCATCCCTGGTTGCATCGCAGGCGCCCACCTGGCGTCAGCGATGGGAAACCGGTCCGGTTGCTGCGGTCGAGGCAACCGCGGCAGATCTCGCGAACATCGAGCGCGCCGAGGCCGTTCATCTGCGCGACGCTTCGATCCACCGCATGCCGCCTCCTGCCGAGGAGCGGCGGATGGGCTGTTGCGGGACGCTCGGGACCTACATCGGCTGAGCCGTCTGGCGTCAGCTTCGCAATGGCGGGTGGTCGAAGCAGCGGAGGACCCGGAGCGCGGTGTCGGCCGAGCCCTCGACCACGACGGCGCCGCTGTCGATGGCTTCGGACATGGTGGTCCGGGCGCCCAGCACGTCGGCCCAGGCCTCCTGCGACAGCACGAGCGTCGTCGCAGCAGCAGCGCCGTCCGTCGGCACCGCGATGCAGTTGCGAACGTGCAGCCCCACCATCGTCCCGTCGTCGAAGCGCCAGGCCAGCCGCTCGTCGACCCCCTCGGCGGCCCGAGGATCGAGCACGACCCGCAGACCGTGGACGTACGCGTCGACCTCGGCGGCCAGCACGGCCCCCCGGCTGAACCGGAAGCCCCGGAACCGACTCAGGTCGAGGTTGCCCTCCAACTCTCGGGCACGGGTGAGCGTCCAGTTGCGGATGTTGGCTGAAGTCGTCCGCTGGCCGATCGCCCTGAGCGCATCGGCGAGCAGCTCACGTTCGTCGGGGGTCCCGCCGTCGGCCCGTCCGTACGGCCCGATCTTGCTGCGGACGAGCCACGTCGAGAGCTCGAGCGCCCAGCGCAGGTCCTCGGCCTCGAGCGCAGCCCGTGCCTGGGCTGCGACCTCGGTGCGGCCACCGAACCCCTCGATCAGCCGGGTGCACCGCTCGATGGTGGGCAGGGGGAACAGCGTGGATTCGTCGCCGTCGAACCAGCCCCGCAGGCCGTTGAAGATCTGGCGGACATGGTGTTCGGCCAGCCCGTAGTGCTGCTGGGTCAGGTAGTGCTCGTCGTAGAGGGCCGGGAGCTGGACGAACTCGGTCAACTCGCCGGCCGTCATCCCGAGGTTGATGCCTCGCACCGTCTGGTCCCACAGGAACTGGATGGCATCCCGCGACCGGGTGACCACGTCGTGGATCTCGCGTGCACCCGAGATCGGTGGGCCGTGGGCACCGATGAGGTGCTCGGGCTCGAACGACAGCACTTCGTCGATGCCCGTCAGGAGCACGCGTGGGTCGCGGTATTCCTCGCCGCGGATGGCGAAGACGTTGAACAGCACCGGCCACACGAGGTTGTTGACACAGACGCCGAGGTCGGGAAAGACGATGGTGACGTTGTCGTCGGCGTCCGACGGTGCCGGTCGAAGGATGGTCCGGAGTCCGGCAATGGTGACCTCGGTGGCGTCGTCGATCGTGTTCGTCGGAGGCACGAAGCCCGGCGTGAACGGTGCGTGGTCGGCTTTGCGGTAGCGGGGACCGAGTCCGGCGACCAGCACGCCGTCGGGGCCCTCTTCGGGGAGGAAGATGCCGAACTGCTGCACCAACCCGCGTGCCCCGACGGCGTAGAGCTCGATGCCCTGGCGTCGGAGGTTCTCGGTGACCTTGGAGTGACTCCAGATCGGGATCGATCGATCGGCACCGTCGTTGAACAGGGCCTCGGTGCCGTTGACGTAGTGAAAGTGGGTGTAGATGGCGGCCACGACGGGCTCGTCGGTGACCTGGCGCAGCGCCTCGAGCGCCTCGGTCATCTCCTCGATCGATTCGCCCGAGTCGATGGCGATGATGCCCTCCGGTCCGCGCACGAAGTTCTGGTTGGAGAGGCCGTTGCCGATCATGCACCAGGCGTCGTCGCCGACCGAGACGAGGCGCTGGGTGAAGCGCTCGGCGTGTGCCACCAGCCGCTCGTGGGCGATCTCGCCGGCCGGTCCGGTGGTCGTCCGGCCGTCGTCGGGTTCGAAGCTCGCAGGCAGCGTGGGTGCGTCGGTCATCGGATCCCCCGGAGTCGCGTGGTCGAATCAGTCGAGCGTCTGGAGATGTGACGTGTCGAAGTCGCCGAGGACGCCGGCGGCGACGCCTTCGACCATCACCTCGTCGACCTCGGTGCCGGTGGCGTCGGCCACGCGGGTGATGCCGTCGAAGTTGGCGACGACTCCGCAGGCGTCGCCGAGCCCGGCGGGGCCGACGGCGTGGCGCAGCGCGTCGCGCGCCGCTGCGATGGCACTCGGATCATCGTGGGAGACCACGGCCAGCGCGAACCGTCGAAGCACGTCGCCGTGCGGGACACCGCCGTCACCTGCGTCTGCGTCGGCAGCGACGATGGTCATGTCGAAGGCCGAACCCTCGGAGAGGCCGCCCAGACCGAGCAGCAACGAGTGGGCTGTCGTTCAGTAGAAGCAGTCGTTGTGGTTCGAGACGGTGGCCGCGACGAGCTCGATCTGCGGACGGCTGAGCGTCCAGTCGTCGGGCGGCGCTCCCGGCCCGAGTGAGTAGAGGTGATGGGCGAGCCCGTAGAACGCAATGGTCTCGTCGGGGCACAGGGTGAGCGCCTTCATGATGTTCGGGACCATCTGCTGCGCGGCATAGAAGCCGGCGAGCGGATCGACGGCATCTTCGAGCGCCACGGTCGGGACGCGTGCCGAATGGATGATGGCGACATCGGCCAGGTCGTCGGAAGGCTTCCCCCGACGGGCCGCGGGCAGCCTCGGTGGGTCCTGACCGACCGCCCGATGGAACGTGTCGACCGCCGCGACGGTGGCAGCGACGCCGGTGAGCTCGACCAGATGTTGGGGTCCGAGTCCGGCATCGAGGAACTCGTCGTACCAGCGACTCGACAGGCGACCCGAGTCGGTGGCGATGCGGTGGGCTGCGTCGACGGCCGCCGCCGGAAGATCGCCGACCGTGGCGTGGGTGCCGTCGACCGCGGACGGGGAGAGCGCTCGCTTGCGCTCGGCGCACAGATGACAGGCGTGAGCGCGGCGGAACTCCCGGGCGATGGTGACTCGCTGCGGCCCGGTCCAGACCGTTCCCGGCTTCCCGATGCGCTTCCACGTCCGGTCGACCGCGCGATCGACCCCGTCGCGGAGTTCGATCCCATCGAGGCGAGCGGACTTCATGGTGATGCCGAGTCTGCCAGCCGTAGGAGATCGGCGTCGGGCAGAGTGGTGCCATGAGCGACACCGTCGACCACTTCCCCGCCCAGATCACCGACCTCCCGGCCTTCGACGGGCCCTTCGATGCCTTCCGTCTCGCCGCCGACGGGTGTGACGTCCTGTTCGCCTCCTACCCCGGCGGGACGACCCTCGACGCCCACGACCACCCCTCCCACAACGTCGGGATCGTCACCAAGGGCCGCCTCGAACTGATCGTCTCCGGCGAGTCGCGCTTCTACGACACGGGCGACTGGTACGACCTGCCGGCCGGCACGTCGCACGCCGCTGCGTTCGCCGAGGACTCGGCCATCATCGAGCTCTGGTTCCAGCCCGAAGGCGCCTGATCGGCCCTCGATCCCTCGGCTACTCGACCCAGGCGAAGAAGTTCTCGATGAGCGTCCGGCCGGCGGGGTGCTCGTCGGTCCAGTACTCGGGATGGAACTGGGTGCCGACGATCTTGTGGGTGTCGTCGACGGCCATCTGCACCGGCGTGAGCTCGGTCGAGGCCAGGACCTCGAACCCGGCGGGTGGTTCGGGCACGTGGAGCATGTGGGCATGGCGAAAGACCGGTGCCGCGCCGAGCCCTTCGAGCAAAGGGTGTTCGGCGACGACGTCGACGGGTGCGTAGCCGTACTCGTGCCCGATGCCGGGTGGGTAGGGGCTGTCGTCGGCCGGCGGCGCGTCGGTCGGGCCGAGCGGCACGAGGTCGGATCCGAGCGCCTCGGCGAGCAACTGGAAGCCACCGCAGAAGCCGAAGACCGGGAGCCGGCGGCCGGTGACGAGGTCGAGCAGCGGTCGGAGCGCTTCGGGGTCATAGCGGTCGGGAGGGGTGCCGTTGCCACTGATGCACAGCGCGGTTGCACCGATCCGGTCGACGAGCTGCTCGGTGATGCGGTCGTAGCGCACGAGCATGCACGGCTGTCCGGACAGGTCCTCGAGCCGGTAGGTGATCCTGGTGCGAGCGGCCATCGAACGCTCGCCCCACGGGGCCGAGCGGCCCCGCTCGTGCTCGTAGTCGACGAAGACGATCACACGGGAACGATCAGCAGAACGCAGGCGCTTCGTCCGCGTCGGCGAAGTGGTCGAACGTCTTGAACGGCAGCTCGGGATTGAAGATCAGCGTCGCGATGAGCACGTTCGACGGTACCCCCAACACGAAGTCGCAGCCGGCCAGAACCAGGCTGTCCACGAGGACGTCGCGCGCCTTCTCGAACGCAGTGGCATCGAGTGAGAAGAAGTCGAGCGATGGATCATCGACGAGGGCGACGTCGCGGTGGAAGAGTCGATCGCCGAACGCCACCTCGCACTCCCTGAGATAGTCCCCGACGATGGTCGCCACGAACACGGCGTAGTCATCGACGCCTCGCTCCTCGACGATCCGGAGCACCTCGGGAACGACGACGTCGTGGATGTAGCGCTCAGCCGTCATCTCCGCGCCGAGGTGATAGGTGCTCCGGAGGTGCAGACCGATCACGAACTCGTGACCCATGTGCGCCCGTGAACGCTCCGCGTCGACACGAACCCACCGGCGCGGCCGGCAGTTCGCCTCGACCGCCGTCGCCATCCGCCTCCGGAGCTCGACGTCCTCGAGGGTTGCCTGGAACTCCCGGCCGGTCGGGTAGCCGAGAAAGACGCGATGCACGATGAAGCTCTGGTCGATCTCCTCGTCGATCACGCCGTCGAGTTGCGGCGAGTAGTCGCGGAACCCGAGCAGCGGGACCTGGATCTCCTCGCCCGAGGGCGACAGCTCGGTGTCCGGCGGTTCGAACAGCTGCCCCCAGAAGTCCTGGTCGCCATCGAGAATCGAGACCCGCTTCACGAACCGTGCATCGGTGCAATGGAGCTGCGCCCACACGAAGTGGAACAGCGCGAACGTGCCTCGCCCGTCACCTCGGAACTGATGGACGATCTCGACGGTCGGAGCGGCCCCGGAAGACTCAGCCGGCGGGACGACCACCAGCGGAACCTAGCAAGACCGCCCGCCACGACCCCGTGGACCGCCCTCGTCGAGAGGCTCAGCGGCTGCGGACGTCGAGTTCGCCGACGTTGCCGACGGGTCCCACTCGGGCTCGTCCTCCTCGAGCTGACCGTCGACCTCGCAGCTACGCTGCGCCCATGCAGGTCGGGACCGTGGCCGAGATCTGGCGCTATCCGGTGAAATCGATGGCGGGTGAGCGGTTGGATGCATCGGCGCTCGACACCGGCGGGATCGACGGTGACCGGCGGTGGGCGCTGCGAGACACCGAGACCGGCAAGATCGTGAGCGCCAAGCGGCCGGCTCGCTGGGGGCACCTGCTCGACTTCTCGGTGGTGCTCAGCGGTGGCAGTGCCGAGGTCACCACGCCGCACGGCGAGCGGATTCGGCTCGACGATCCTTCGGCTGCGTCGTTGCTGAGCGATGCCGTGGGACGCCCGGTCGAGGTGGTGAGCGAAGCTCCGGTCGACGAGGTCTATGCGTCGGAGTGGCCGGAGATCGAGGGTCTGGTGCTGTCGGGTGAGATGGACTTCCCGGTCGCGATGGAAACCGACTCACCGAGCTTCGTCGATCTCGCAACCCTTCACCTGCTGACGACTGCGTCGATGAGAACGCTCGATGGGTGGGTTGGCGACGCGGTCGCCGACGTGCGCCGGTTCCGGCCGAGCCTGGTCATCGCCGCCGATGGCGACGGCATGGTCGAGGAAGGCTGGAGGGGCGGCACGCTCACGATCGGCGACGTCGAGATCGTGGTCGGCGACCCGTCGCCGCGGTGCGTCATGACGACCGTCGCCCAAGGTGACCTCGACCGGCGGCCGGATGTCCTCGAGAAGATCGCCGAACACAACCGCCACGATGTCGGGGGCTTCGGCGACTTCGCCTGCCTGGGCGTCTACGCCGAGGTGAGGACCCCGGGCACGATCAGCGAAGGCGACGAGGTCCACTTCACGCCCAGTGGTTGAAGCCCGCTTCGGGTGACTAGACGACCCGTTCGTTGCCGCCGTCGATGGGGATCTGGGCGCCGGTGGTGGCGCGGAACGCCGGACTGCAGAGCCCGCCGACCACCTCGGCCACGATGGTCGAGGTCACCTCGGTGCCCAGCAGGTTCCGCCGCTTGTACTCCTCGACGGTGAGGCGGTGGGCGGCGGCCCGCTCGGCGAGCAGTTCGTCGGACCAGAGCGCCGTGTCGAACACCGCATCGGGATGCACCGTGTTCACGGTGATGCCGTCGCCGGCCCACTCGAGGGCGGCGACCCGGGCGAGCTGGGTCAGCGCCGCCTTCGAGGCCGAGTAGGCCGCAGCGCCCCGACCCGGTGCGGCCACGTTCTTCGACCCGATGACGACCACGCGCCCGCCCACCGGCGATCGTGCGAGGAGTGGATGGGTGTCGGCGAGCAACGACACCACGCTGTCGACGTTCACCGCCATGACGTCGCGCCACCCGGAAGGGTCGGCCTCGGCGATGGGCCGGCTGGCACCGAACAGCCCGGCCGACAGCACGAGCACGTCGAGACCACCGAATCGCTCGACGGCGGCTCCGATCGCGTGGGAGACCGAGGCTCGATCGGTGACGTCGGCGGTGACGCCGAGCCACGTCTCGTCGTCGAACGTGTCGCCGACCGACTCGGCGACGTCGACGCCCAACACGCACGCCCCCCGTTCGAGAAGCATCGCCGCGCACGCCCGGCCGATGCCCGATGCGGCACCGGTGACCAACCCCACCTGTCCTTGGAGCGGCGGTGGTGTTCCGCCCATCGCGAGCTTCGCCTGCTCGAGGTCCCAGTACTCGACGTCGAAGATGTCGGCTTCGTCGAGGGCCACGTAGCCGCCGAGATGGTCTTCGGACCGAGTCAGGACCGGCATGGTGTGGTGGTAGATGTCAGCGGCGATCCGGGCCGCCTTCATCGACGCTCCCGCGGCGAGCATCCCGAGCTCCGGGTCGAGGACGATCCGGGGCGCACCGTCGAGTTCGCGCACGCCTCCTCGGACCCTCGGAGCGTTCCGCTCGATGTAGGCCGAGTAGTCGGCCGCGTAGCCGGCGACGTCGCGGCCGATCATGGGAATCCGCTTGGTGCGGATCACGTGATCGGGCGTGAGCGGACCTCGCGTCGCCAGCGTCGCGAGGTCGGGGCGAGCCACGAAGCGGCGAACCCCGTCGTCGGTGTGACGGCGCACGACGAGCGGCCGGCCCGCCACCTCGGACATGGTCCGTCGCAGGTCGGCCAGGTCGGTCAGCAGGCCCGACGGCAGCGCGGCGGGCTGGTCATCGGCGTCTGGGCTGGTGGCCGGCGTGTGCCGATCGAGCCACTGCTCGGCTCGGGTCACCAGGTCGACATGGCGCTGGTAGGCCTCGGCCGAGGTGTCACCGAAGGTGAACAGGCCGTGGTTCAACAGCACCATGCCGGTGGTGCCCTCGTGCGAATCCGCCGGCCACCGTTCCCGGACCAGCTTGGCCAGATCGAAGCCGGGCATGACGTAGGGAACGACGACCACGTCGTTGCCGTAGACCTCGCGCACGACGTCGTTGCCGTTCTCGAGGTTGGTGAGGTTGACGATCACGTCGGCGTGGCTGTGCTGGACGGCCCGGTGGGGGAGCATCGCATGCAGCAGGGTCTCGACCGATGGGTTGGGTGCCGCCGGGTCGAGCTTGGCTGCTCCGAGCTCGCGCATCATCTCGCGGTCGGTCAGCGCCTCGACCGCCGCGAGGTCCCGGACACGGTCGAGTCGCAGCGGTGTCAGACCGCCGGCTTCGATGGTCGCCATGTCCCAGCCCGAGCCCTTGACGTGGATGGCCTCGACGGTACGACCGGTGATGTCGTCGACCGGTGCCTTCACCGAACTGTTGCCACCGCCGTGCAGCACCAGGGCCGGGTCGCTTCCGATGAGCCGGGTGCAGTGGACGCATTCGGCGATCGGGTCGTCGGGCGAGGGCGCCGAGCCGTCCCATCGTGAGTCCATCAGGCCGGACCCCCCACCCGTTCGGGAAACAGGGAGGCGATGCCGGCCTCGGTCGCGTCGCACCGACCTCGTTCGGTGATGAGTCCACTGACCAGTCGGCTCGGCGTCACGTCGAACGCATGGTTGGCGGCGACCGTGCCATCGGGCACCAGCTGGATCTCGGCCATGCCATCGGGCCCGAGGCCTCGTTGTCGGGTCACCTCGGTCGGGTCGCGCTCCTCGATCGGGGTGTCGCCGACGCCGTCGCGGGTGTCCCAGTCGATGGTCGACGATGGCAGCGCCACGTGGAAGGGGATGCCGTTGTCGTCGGCCGCCAGCGCCTTGAGGTAGGTGCCGATCTTGTTGGCCACGTCGCCGGTGAAGGTCGTGCGATCGCTGCCGGTGAGCACCAGATCGACCAGACCGTGCTGCATGAGGTGTCCTCCGGCGTTGTCGACGATCACCGTGTGGGGGACGCCGTGCTGTCCGAGCTCCCAGGCGGTCAGGAGCGCTCCCTGGTTGCGGGGTCGGGTCTCGTCGACCCAGACGTGGACCGGCACGCCGGCGTCGTGGGCGGCGTAGATCGGTGCCGTCGCCGTCCCGTGGTCGACGAAGGCCAGCCACCCGGCGTTGCAGTGGGTGAGGACGTTCACCGTCGTGCCGGTTGCTGCGTGGACGTCCTCGATGAGGCCGACTCCGTGGTCGCCGATCCGTCGGCACCACTCGGCGTCTTCGTCGGTGATGGCTTGGGCTTCAGCCCACGCGACGTCGGCCAGGTCGTCGTCGTGCAACCCGCGGAGGCCCTCGAGTTGCCGACCAACGGCCCAGGACAGGTTGACCGCCGTCGGTCGGCTGGCCTCGAGCTCGACCGCCGCCGCTCGCAGCAGATCGGGCTGCTCAGCGGTGGGCCGGGTGGCGGCGTGCTGCGCAGCGAGCGCCATCCCGAATCCGGCGGCCGCACCGATCAGTCCTGCGCCCCGCACGGTCATGTCGGCGATCGCCCGGGCCATGGCTGTCGACGAGTCGATGCTCACCACGTCGAAGTCGAACGGCAGGCGTCGTTGATCGATGGCCCGGACCACGGACGGCCGGTCGGGGTCGCGCCAGATCGTGCGGTAGGGCCGGCCGTTGACGTGCACAGCGAAACGGTGACACCTCCAACGCGGTGGCGGCAACCGATGGCGCTCCGATCGATGGACAGGGTCCCCGACGGAGGGATGATCAGGCGGCGTCGTCGACCGGACGCCAGGCCTGGGCCTCGATGGTGTCGAGGTCGCCCACCGAGAGGCTCGCCCACAAGCCGGCGATCAGTTCGGGGGTCGCCCCACTGAGGCGCCGAGGCGCCTCGGACGGGTGGGTCAGGACGAGCCGCCCGGATGAGAACGCCTCGATGGACCAACCCGTGTGGTGGGTGAGCGCGACCGACGACCGGCGATGGTCGTCGTCGGCGTCGCCGAGTTGGCCGAGCACGGCGCCGAGATCGACGGTGTCGAGGTCGTCGGAGGTCGAACCGTTGCGGTTGCGCACCGAGAACGCGGGCGCGAGGTCGGTGCTCATCGCTCGTCGCGACGGTGGTCGTCGACGACACCGGACGCGAGGGAAGAAATGCCCTGAGTCTGCCGCCGCAGCGCCGCTGACCGGTGATCCTTCGGTGCCGACCCCGTGTTCGCGGCGCCCAGGCTCGGCTCCGGTACCGTCGGACCGTGAAGAGTCGGGCCCTCGTGCGACGTCGTGTCTGAACTTCGCGCGACCTACCTCGAGCGCCTCGACGGTGGCGATTTCGATGTCCTGATCGTCGGGGGTGGCATCAACGGGGCGGTGGCGGCAGCATCGCTGGCGGGTCGAGGCGCGCGGGTCGCGCTCATCGACCGTGGCGACTTCGCCAGTGCCACGAGCCAGGAGTCGTCGAACCTGGTGTGGGGCGGGTTCAAGTACCTCGAGAACTACGACATCGGCCTCGTCCGCAAGCTGTGCATGAGCCGCAACCGGCTGATGAAGGCCTATCCGTCGAGCATCCAGGAGATCGGGTTCCTGGCGAGCCTCGGCGACACGGCGCCGTTTCCCCGTTGGTTGGCAGGCGCCGGCGCGTTCGCCTACTGGGCCATCGGCAACTTCCGCACCGCCGCGCCGCGCATGCTCAGCCAGCCGGCCATCGAACAGCGTGAGCCGCTCATCGACACCTCGAACGTGATCGGTGGGGTCGAGTACGCCGACGCCTACCTGAAGGACAACGACGCCCGCTTCGTGTTCGGGTTCGTCCGATCGTCGCTCGACCTCGGCGGCCTCGCCGCCAACTACGTGAGCTTCGAGGGGGCCGAACGGGCAGCCGGGCTGTGGAAGGCATCGCTGCGCGACGTCGAGTCCGGGTCGACGTTCTCGTGTACGGCTCGGGTTGTGGTCAACGCCGCCGGACCGTTCGCCGATCCGCTCAACGACTCGCTCGGTGTCCGGGCGCCGCATCGCATCGTGCACTCCAAGGGGATCCATCTGGTCGTCGACCAGCTCACCCCGAACGACCGGGTGCTGGCGTTCTTCGACGACACCCGCCGCCTCTTCTACGTGATCCCGATGGGATACCGGTCCGTCATCGGCACCACCGACACCCGGATCGACGATCCCACGATCGGCGTGACCGACGAAGACCGCATCTTCCTGCTCGAACAGATCAACGCCCGCCTCGATCTCCCGGCTCCGCTCACGACCGACGACATCATCTCCGAGCGGTGTGGCAGCCGGCCGCTCGTGGTGAAGAACGACGGTGACGATCAACTCGATGCCGAGTGGACCTCGTTGTCGCGCAAGCACGAGATCGATGTCGACCACGCACAGTCCGTCGTCACCATCTTCGGCGGCAAGCTCACCGACTGCCTCAACGTCGGGGAGGAGATCGCCGACGCGGTGAAGGCCCTGGGCATCCACCTGTCTCGCGACGACGGCAGCTGGTACGGCGAGCCGCCCATCTCCGAGTATCGGACCTTCGCCCGCCAGGCCCATGCCATGAGGCTCGACGACCTGCGCGACAAACCGGGCGTCGAACCGCTCACCGACCGGCTGTGGCGCCGCTACGGCCGCCGAGCCTTCGAGATGATCGACGACATCCGGGAGGACCCGGCGATGGGCGACGACATCATGGATTCGGCCGATTACCTGCGTGTCGAGCTCCGTCACACGGCGCACGACGAGATGGTCGTGCGGCTCGACGACTTCCTCCGTCGCCGCAGCAAGATCTCGATGGTCGTCGGCGATGCCGACGTCCGGGCCTCGCTCGGGCTCCGCGAGGTCGCCGAGGTGCTGTTCGGCGCCGAGGCCGACGCCAAGCTCAAGGCTCACTTCGGCACGTCCTTCGTCGCAGCCGGCTGACCCCCGCGCCGTGATCTCTGTCCGGTTCAGGCCACAGGGTGGCTCGAACCGGACGAGGAACCGGAGGGAATCTGTTGCTGCCGCGACGGTGGTGACCGGTACGGTCCGCAACCGTGTCTGAGGGGGAGGGGCTGATCGAGGCTCGCGGGTTGGTGAAGCGCTTCGGCGACTTCACTGCGGTCGCGGGCATCGACGTGTCGGTCGAGCCCGGCGAGCTGTTCGGCTTTCTCGGACCGAACGGCGCAGGCAAGACCTCGACGATGAAGATGATCGGGTGTGTCTCGCCGCTCACGGAGGGATCGCTCCGCGTGCTCGGACTCGACCCGCTCCGCCAGGGTCCCGAGATCCGCTCGCGTCTGGGCGTCGTCACCCAGGAGGACACCCTCGACATCGAGCTGACGGTGCTCGACAACATGATCGTGTACGGCCGCTACTTCGGGCTTCCGCGGTCGGTGCTCACCGAACGCGCCGCCGAGTTGCTCGACTTCGCCCAGCTCAGCGACCGCGCCGACAGCAAGGTCGACCCGCTCTCCGGCGGCATGAAGCGACGCCTCACCATCGCCCGGGCCCTCATCAACGACCCCGACATCGTGCTGCTCGACGAGCCGACCACCGGCCTCGATCCGCAGGCCCGACACATGCTCTGGGAGCGGCTCTACCAGCTCAAGGCTCGGGGCAAGACCCAGATCCTCACCACCCACTACATGGACGAGGCCGAGCAGCTGTGCGACCGGCTGGTGATCATGGATCAGGGCCGCATCGTCGCCGAGGGCTCGCCCCGATCGCTCATCGCCGAGCACTCGACCCGCGAGGTCGTCGAGGTGCGCTTCCCGCTGGGCGAGGACCGCGAGGGCCTCGTCCGGCAGTACCAGACCTGTGCCGATCGCGTGGAGGGGCTGGCGGATCGCGTGCTGCTCTACACCGCCGATGGCGACGCCACCTCGGCGAAGCTCGCCGGCCTCGGGGTCGAGGAGCACAACGTGCTCGTGCGTCGGTCATCGCTCGAGGACGTCTTCCTCCGTCTCACCGGCCGCACCCTCGAGGACTGAGCCATGAGCACGCCCGCGCTCCTCCGTTCCTACGAGCGCCAGGCCCTCGTGTTCGCCAAGCTGTGGCGCGGGGTGGCGTTCTCGACGTTCGTCGTGCCGCTGCTCTACCTCGGGGCCATGGGGTTCGGGCTCGGTTCCCTCGTCGACGACGGCGCGGGCGCAGCCGAGCTCGGCGGCCTCGACTATCTCGTGTTCGTCGCTCCCGGGCTTCTCTGCGCCACCATCATGCTCGGGGCGGCGGGCGAGTCGCTGTGGCCGGTCCTCGGCGGGATGAAGTGGCAGGGGACCTTCAACGCCATGGTGACCACCCCGATGCAACCGGCCGACGCGTTCGGCGGCTACGTGCTGTGGACCATGACCCGGGGAGCCATGACCGCGGCGAGCTTCCTGGTCGTGGGTGCACTGCTCGGTGCGGTCGTCTCGTGGTGGGCGGTGCTCGCTCTCCCCGCAGCCATGCTGACGGCACTTGCGTTCGCCACGCCGATCACCGCGTATTCGGCCGGCGTCGAGACCGACGAGTCCTTCTCGGTCATCATGCGAATCGGGATCATCCCGCTGTTCCTGTTCTCGGGTGTGTTCTTCCCGCTCTCCCAGCTGCCCTCCGTGCTCCAACCGGTTGCATGGCTGTCGCCGCTCTGGCACGGGGTCGAACTGGCCCGTGGGTTCACGACGGGAGACTTCGACGCGCTGGTCTCGATCGGCCACACGGTCTTCCTCCTGGCCGTGGTGACGGCCGGTTGGATCGTCGGCGTGCGCCGGTTCACCGCGAGGTTGACCGCATGAGCGTCGACACGTCGTCGAGCGAACGACGGCCGGATGGTCATCAGGAACCCGTGGCCTCCCACTGGCCCCGGCTTCGGATCCTGCCGCCGATCGTCTTCGGTCGTACCTGGCGCATCGTCGAGCGCAACGCTCTGGCGTACCGGCGCCGGGCCCTCGTCCTGGTCGCCGCGCTGGTCGAACCGGTGCTGTTCCTGCTGTCCATCGGCATCGGCGTCGGCGCCCTGGTCGGCGACCTGCCCGGCCCGAACGGCGAACTGGTCTCGTACGAGTCCTTCGTCGCACCCGGACTGCTCGCGGCGGCTGCGATGAACGGTGCGATCTTCGAGTCGACGTTCAACTTCTTCATCAAGTTCAAGTACATGAAGACCTACGACGGCATCCTCTCGACGCCCCTCACGCCGACCGACACGGCGACGGGCGAGATCCTGTTCGCCCTCCTGCGGGGACTCCTGGCGTCGACGGTCTTCCTCGCGACCATGACGGTGCTGGGCTACGTCGAGTCGCCGCTGGCAGTGTTCGTGCTTCCGGTGACGGTCCTGATCGGCGCGGGGTTCGGAGCGGTCGGCCTGGCGGCATCGACCTACATGCGCAGCTACGTCGACTTCGACTACATCAACCTCGCCGTCATCCCGCTCTTCCTGTTCTCGGCGACGTTCTTCCCCGTCACCCAGTACCCGGCCGGTGTTCGGACCTTCGTGGAGTGGACACCGCTCTATCAGGGCGTCGAACTCTGCCGGGCGCTCACGCTCGGGCAGCTCGATGCGAGCCTGGTCGTCAACGTCGTCTATCTGCTCGCCATGGTCGTCGTCGGCGTGACCGTCGGCAGTCGCCGGCTGGGTGCGTTGCTGCAGCCCTGATCCGTCATGCGCTCCCGGCGCGAGGCCATCGCTCGCGGGCAAGGGGTGCCTCTTCGCTCGACGACGTGATCCCGACCACGAACGCGTGGGCGTCGGCTCCGGTCTTCCGACGAGGTCTTCGGAGCGAGCCGGATCAGCCGGCGGTGCCCCTCAGGTGAACCGGCGGAGGCGGAGGCTGTTGCTGACCACGAACACGCTCGAGAACGCCATCGCGGCGCCGGCGATGAGCGGATTGAGGAGCCCGAGGGCGGCGAGGGGGAGGGCCGCCACGTTGTAGGCGAATGCCCAGAACAGGTTGCCCTTGATGGTGGCGAGTGTGCGGCGCGAGAGGCGAATGGCGTCGGGCACCGATCGGAGGTCGCCTCGAACGAGCGTGATGTCGCTGGCCTCGATGGCCGCATCGGTGCCGGTGCCCATGGCGAGCCCGAGGTCGGCTCGGGCGAGCGCCGCCGCATCGTTGACGCCGTCGCCGACCATGGCGACGACCCTGCCCTCGTCCTGGAGACGGCGGATCTCCTCGAGCTTGGCCGACGGCAGCACCTCGGCGATGACGGTGTCGATGCCCACCTCGGCCGCCACCGTCTCGGCCGACGCCCGGTTGTCACCGGTGAGGAGAATTGGTTCGAGGCCGAGGTCGCAGATGCTCGCGACCGCTTCGGCCGATGAGTCCTTGACCGTGTCGGCGACCACGAGGACGGCCCGCATCTGTCCGTCCCACCCGGCGAGCACCGGAGTGTGACCGGCGTTTTCGGCTGCTGCCTTCGCGTGGGCCAGGGCCGGTGAGGGGTGAAGACCCCAGTCGGCCAGGAACTGTTCACGACCGACCGCGACGGCGACTCCGTCGACCATCCCCCGGACCCCGAGGCCCTGGGTGCTGGCGAAGCCGTCGACCTTCGGCAACGCACCCACGCTCACTCTCGCCGCGTCGGCGATGGCGGCGGCGATCGGGTGCTCGCTGGCGTGCTCGACGGCGCCTGCGAGGCGGAGCGCCTCGTCCTCGTCGACGCCGTCGGTGACGACGCCGACGAGCGACATCTTGCCGCTGGTCACGGTGCCGGTCTTGTCGAGGACCACGGTGTCGATGCGCCGGGTCGACTCGAGCACCTCGGGTCCCTTGATGAGGATGCCGAGCTGCGCGCCGCGGCCGGTTCCGACCAGCAGCGCGGTCGGTGTGGCCAGGCCGAGGGCGCACGGGCAGGCGATGATCAACACGGCCACCGCTGCGGTGAAGGCGGCCGAGGCTCCCTCGCCCAGCGCCAGCCACGTGAACAGCGTCGCGAGGGCGAGCACGATCACGATCGGGACGAAGACCGCCGAAACCCGATCGGCCAGGCGCTGGACCGGAGCCTTCCCCGACTGGGCGTCGGTGACCAGCTTGGCGATCTGCGCCAACTGGGTGTCGGCACCGACCCGAGTGGCCTCGACCACCAGTCGCCCGCCGGCGTTGACGGTTGCGCCCGTGACGCCGTCGCCGGGGCCGACTTCGACCGGGACGCTCTCGCCGGTGAGCAGCGAGGCGTCGATCGCCGAGCTCCCCTCGACGACCGCACCGTCGGTGGCGATCTTCTCTCCGGGACGGACCACGAACCGATCGCCGACCTGGAGCTCATCGGTGGGCACGGAGATCTCTCGACCGTCACGCACCACCACGGCCTCCTTGGCTCCCAGATCCAGAAGCGCCCGGAGGGCGGCACCCGACTGCCGCTTCGCCCGGGCCTCGAACCAACGCCCGGCGAGGATGAACACCGTGACCGCCGACGCCACCTCGAGGTAGATCTCCGAGCTGCCGTGCGAGCGTTCGATGGTGAACGACATGTCCATGGTCATGCCGGTGACGCCGGCGTCACCGAAGAAGAGGGCGTACAGCGACCAGAGGTACGCACTGACCGTGCCGACCGAGATCAGCGTGTCCATGGTGGCCGTGCCGTGGCGGAGGTTCAACCAGGTCGCCCGGTGGAATGGCCAGGCGCCCCAGACGACGACGGGCGAGGCGAGGGTGAGGGCCAGCCACTGCCAGTTGTCGAACTGGAGCGCCGGAATCATCGACATCGCCACCACCGGAAGGGTGAGCGCGGCCGAGATGAGCACCCGGTTGCGGAGCGTCAGCGTCTCGTCGTCGATGGTCGGCTCTGGCTGGTCGTGCGCACCCGTCGGGCCGGGTGGGGGCGCCGAAGGCGGTCGGGCGACGGTGGCCGCGTAGCCCATGCCGTCGATGGTCGACAGGAGCAGGTCTTCGTCGACGCCATCGGGGACCGCGACCTTGGCGGCTTCGGTGGCGTAGTTGACGGTCGCCTCGACGCCGTCGATCTTGTTGAGCTTCTTCTCGATGCGTGCCGCGCACGAGGCGCAGGTCATGCCCGTGACGGCGAGGTCGACCTCACGGGTCGTCCTCATGTCGGGCCGACCTCGAACCCGGCCTCGTCGATCGCCGCCGCGAAGGCCTCGTCCGCAAGATCGCCGTCGCTGACGACGGTGACCAAGCCGCGGCCGAGATCGACGTCGACGGACCTGACCCCCTCGATCGCCCCGACCTCGGCGGTCACGGCGTTGACGCAGTGGTCACACGACATGCCGAGAACGGGACGGGTGGTGGTGACGGCCATGGGTCGACGATACCCCTATGGGGTATGGGGCACAACCGCGATGTCGCTTCTCGGTCGCGAACCGGCCATCAGAAGGTCCGACCTGCCGAAGAAATGGCGGTTGGGCGGGTGTAATACCGGAGGGGGGTATGGTGGTCGACATGGCCCGTGGGTACTCGGCAACCAAAGAACAGCTCCAGGCGCGCCTGGCCCGCATCGAGGGTCAGGTCCGAGGCGTCAACAAGATGGTCGAGGAGGAGCGCTACTGCATGGACGTGCTGGCCCAGATCGCGGCCGCTCGGGCCGCCCTCGACAAGGTGGCCCTCGGCGTGCTCGACGACCACGCACGGCACTGCCTCATCGGTGGTGGCGGTGGCCCCACCGATCCCGACGAGCAGGTCGAGGAGCTCATGGGCGCCGTCGGCCGACTCATGCGACGCTGAGCGGGTGAACATGGCGTCGGAGCAGATGGCCCGGACCGATCAGACCGTCGACCTGCTCCAAGCCATGATCCGCAACGCCTGTGTGAACGAAGGCATCGAGGACTCGGGCCATGAGCAGCGCAACGCGCAGACGCTGATCGACTTCTTCGACGGTGCGGGCATCGACGTCGAGACCTACGAGGCCGCGCCGGGCCGGACGAATCTCGTCGCCCGGCTCGAGGGCCACGACCCCGATGCGCCGAGCTTGTGTCTCAACGGCCACACCGATGTCGTGCCGGTCAACGCCGCGGGGTGGCGCGAGGATCCCTTCGCCGGCGAGCTCATCGACGGTGAGATCTGGGGGCGGGGTGCGGTCGACATGTTGAACCTCACGGCCTCGATGGCCGTCACCTTCCGGCATCTGGCCGCCACCGGATTCAGGCCGGCCGGCGACCTGGTCTTCTTCGGCGTGGCCGACGAGGAAGCGGGCAGTGCCTACGGCGCTCGCTGGATGGCCGAGCACCACCCCGAGGTCATCACCACCGACTACGTGCTCACCGAGAACGGTGGGCTGCATGGCCGCGGCACGACCCCGACGGTCAACATCTCGACCGGCGAGAAGGGGGTCGCGTGGCGGCGCCTCACGTTCCGCGGCACGCCGGGCCACGGATCGATGCCGTTCAAGAGCGACAACGCACTCGTCAAGGCCGCGGCGGCCATCGAGCGCATCGCCGGCTACCGGCCGGCCCCTCGCCTGCACGAACTGTGGCGCAACGTGGTCAACGGCCTGGGCCTCGACGACGACACCAGCGATCTGCTCATGGACCCCGCCGAGGTCGAGGCATTCGTCGACGCACTTCCCAAGGAGATGGGGGCGCCATTCCTCTACTCGTGCACCCACACGACGTTCTCGCCCAACGTCACGACCAGCCAGACCAAGACCAACGTGGTGCCCGACACCGTGACGATCGACGTCGACGTGCGCACGATGCCGGGCGACAGCACCGACGAGGTCGAGGCGCACCTGCGCGAGGCCCTCGGCGATCTGGCCGATCACGTCGAGATCGAGATCCTCATGGACGATCCGGCCAGCATCAGCCGGATCGACACGCCCCTGTGGGACAGCATGCAGAAGGCGGTGGCCAAGCCGTTCCCCGAGACCGAGTTGTCGGCCGGATTCGGCGTCGGCTTCACCGATGCTCGGGTCCATCGAGAGCTCGGCGCAACGGCCTACGGTGCGGGACTGCTGAGCCCGTCGGTCAGCGGCGCCGACTTCGCCAGCCGCTTCCACGGCAACGACGAACGCATCGACGTCACCTCCCTCGGCCTCACCACCCAGTTCTGGCTCGACGTCGTCACCGACCTCCTCGGCCCATGAACTCGCCGAACACGACCCACGCCGAGGACCAAGCCCCGATCCTTGTCCGGTTCAAGCCACCAGGTGGTCCAAACCGTACGAAGGTCGGTGGGTTGGGTGCCGGCTGGGTTGCGCCGCGCGGGTGGCACCGTTGAGTCGGGGAGACGACCACGTGGCCATCCGTCGCCTGCTCGATGCCTACGCCGACGTCGTGTGTCGTAGCGAGTGGGACGAGCTCGACGACTTGTTCGATCCCGACGTGTCGATCACCATCGCCAAGGCCGGCGGCGACCACCTCGAGGTGGCCGGCACGGCGGCCTTCGCCCGGTTCGTGGGCCCAGCCGTCGGGGCCTTCGACTTCTTCGTGTTCCAGATCCTCAACGCCCGCATCGAGTTCGTGGCAGAGCACCGAGCGACCAGCCGCATGTTCATGACCGAGATCCGCCAAGTCGGCGACACCTTCAGTCAGGTCTATGGGCGGTACGACGACACCTTCGGTCGCATCGACGGCCGGTGGTGGTTCACCGAGCGGCGCTATCGAACCCTGGCCCGCACCGCCGACGCCGCCATCCACCTCGACATCTTCGAGACCTGATGCTCCGCCACGACCTCGTCATCGACACCGCCGAACGCGAGCTGATCGACCTCACCGACGAGGTCGCGGCGTTCATCGCTGGTCGGGGTGACGGCCTGCTGTGTGTGTTCGTTCCGCATGCGACCGCGGGCGTGGCCCTGTTCGAGACGGGCGCCGGAACCGAGCCCGATGTCGACGAACTTCTCGATCGGCTGCTCCCGCGCGACGACCGCTACGTGCATCGCCACGGCTCGCCGGGGCACGGCTCCGACCACGTCCTGCCGGTGCTGGTGGCTCCGTCGATCACGATCCCGGTCGCCGACGGCCGCCTCGAACTCGGCACGTGGCAGAGCATCGTCCTCGTCGACCGGAATCGTGACAATCCCCGGCGCACGGTCAGCTTGCGCCTGATCGAGGGCTGACGGGTCCGGGCTCCTCGGTCACGCTCGCGGTGGCGGTCATGCCGGGGTGCCGCACGCAGAACACGTCGTCATCACGCAGAACAGGTCGTCATAGCGGTCCGTCTGCGAGACTCGGCAATGTCCGTTTCGAAGTCCCGGGTTGCCGTGGTCACCGGAGCGAACTCGGGGATCGGTCTCGAGACCGCACGGGGGCTGGGACGACTCGGATACGACGTGGTCATGTTGTGTCGGAACGCCGAGCGTGCGGCGGCGGCCAGAGACGATCTGTCGGACTCGGTGTCCGATGCCTACTTCTCCATCGTGGTCGCCGACCTGGGCGTGATGGCGGACGTCAGGCGGGCCGCCGACGAGATCGGATCGCGGTTCGACCATGTCAACGTCCTGGTCAACAACGCCGCGATCGCGATTCGCAAGCGGGCCAAGACCGTCGAGGGCAACGACATGATGTTGGCGGTCAACCACCTCGGCCCGTTCCTGCTCTCGAACCTCCTGCGGCCATTGATGCGGGACAGTGCACCGTCTCGCATCGTCACCGTGGCGTCGGAGGCGCACAAGTTCGGCCGTGGTCTCGACCTCGATGACTTCCAAGCGACTCGTGGCTACGGCTTCCTGGGCTTCCCTCGGTACGGCGAGACCAAGCTGATGAACATCCTGTTCACCCGCGAACTGGCACGACGGATCGACGGCACCGGCGTGACGGCCAACTCGGTGCACCCCGGAGCGGTGCACACCAACCTCGGCAGCCCGCCCAAACCGGTCAGCTGGCTGCTCGGGTTGGCGTTCCTGACGCCGGAGCAGGGCGCCCTCACGAGCCTCGCTGCGGCCACCTCGTCCGAGTTCGCGACGACCAACGGCTCGTACTTCGTGAAGTCCGAACCGGCCGACGACAAGCTCAAGGCTCGGGCCACCGACGACGAGGCGGCCGCCCGCCTGTGGGAGAGGTCGGCCGACCTGGTCGGTCTCTGACCGCAACCCGACCGGGTCAGGCGAGCTCGACCAGATCCATGTGGTCGTCGCGCCAGTAGTCGATGTCGCCCTCGGGCATGATCAGCACCTTGTCGAGCGCGAGGTGTGACACGAAGTCGGTGTCGTGACTGACCAGGATCACGGCCCCTTTCCACGCAGCCAGCGACAGGGCCGCAGCATCGCGTGAAGGCGGATCGAGGTTGTTGGTCGGCTCGTCGAGCAGGAGCACGTTGTGCTTCCCGGCGACGAGCAGAGTGAGGGCGAGCTTGGTCTTCTCGCCTCCCGACAGCGTGCCGGCTTCCTGGAACACCTTGTCGCCGACCAGGCCGAAGCCGCCGAGCATGGCTCGCAGGGTCATGTCGTCGACGTTGGGGGCGGCTCCTCGCAGCTGATCGATCAGGTTGCGGTCGTCGTCGAGGATCTCGTGTTCCTGGGCGAAGTACCCGGGCGACACCTGGTGACCCCACTCCACGGTTCCAGTGTCGGCCTCTATCTCGCCCGCGAGGATCCGGAGCAGCGACGTCTTGCCGGCCCCGTTGAGCCCGAGAACGAGCAGCCGCTCGCCTCGTCCGAGGTCGAAGTCGACGTCGCGGAAGACTTCGAGGTCTCCATAGCTCTTGGCCAACCCCTTGGCCTCGACGACGGTCCGCCCGCAGTGGGGCGGGTCAGGGAACGTGACCTTGACCGACTTCACGGCCTTCGGCGCATCGATGCGCCGTTCCTCCATCTTGGCCACCCGCGTGTCGAGGCTCTTCGCTTTGCGAGCCCGGGTCGCCGTCTGGCCCCGCATCGAGTCGGCCAGGGTGCTGAGCCGGGTGATCTCGTTGGCCTGCTGGGTCGCCACCTTGGTCAGCCGTTGCTCGTCGAGCACCCGCGACTTCAGGTACTGGCTGTAGGTGCCCTTGTACTCGGTGAGGGTGCCGGCACCCAGATCGTCGGGTCGCTCGAGATGGATGATGCGCGTGATCGCCTCGTCGAGCAGTTCGAGATCGTGGCTGATGACCACGAGCGCGCCCGAGTAGGCGCGGATGAAGTCGAGCAGCCACTCCTTGGCGTCGACGTCGAGGTGGTTGGTCGGCTCGTCGAGGAGCAGCACGTCGGAGCCGGCGAACAGGATGCGCGCCAGCTCGACCCGCCGGCGCTCGCCGCCGGACAGGGCCGACACCGGGAGCTCGAGCCGGTCGTCGGCGAGCCCGAGACCATTGGCCAGGCGGCGGACCTCACTGTCGGCGGCGTAGCCGCCGGCGATCTCGAACCGCTCCTGCGCCCGGCTGAACTTGGCGATGTTGGCCTCGGACGGGTCTTCCTCGAGGGCCAGCCGGAGCTTCTCGATGCGCACCATCTCCTCGTCGAAGCCTCGTCCGGAGAGCACATGGGTCAGCGCCGTGCGGCCGACGTCGTCGACCTTGGGGTCCTGCGGCAGATAGCCGAGGCCGCCGGTGATCGTGACCGATCCCTTGGCCGGCGGCATCTCGCCGGCGAGCACCTTGAGCATCGACGTCTTGCCGGCGCCGTTCCGGCCCACCAGGCCCACCGTCTGGCGGGCGCGCACCTCGAAGCTGCCGCCGTTCACCACGGGAACGCCGGCCACTTCGACGAGGAGATCGACGGCCTTCAACATGAACCCTCCATGCTCGCAGCACCTCGCGGCGATTCCGCAGTCCGGCCCTCTCCGTGCCTCGCCGCCCAGGACGACACGGGGCCGCTGGCCATGCTCACCTACCTCGACACGACTCACGCCTACTTCCCGACCGAGAAGTCCGACGCGGTCGTGATCGACGACTCGGGCTGGGTGCTCGGTCGACAGGGCGACGGGTCCGTCGCCATCTGGTCGCACCGGCCTGCGGCCTTCGTCGATCCGTCCCCGACGACATCTTCACCAACGGACTCACCCGACCGTGGGCGAGGTCAGCTTCGGCCAGGACGGAGCGGTCACCGGCGACGGCGCCGAGGTGCCGCTGCGCCACGAGGCCCGCTTCGACAACCCCTACGCCCACGTGGCGTTCGCCGCGAAGGTCTACGAGATCAGCGACGACGAGTGCAGCCTCACCCTCGACTTCGAGACCGAGACCCGCACCGCCAGCTGACGGGCCACTCGAGGTTTCTGGCGGCGAGGTCGTAGACCCCACCTCACCGATGCGTCAGCCGGTGAAGCTGGGCTGGGCCGTCACCGCAACGGCGGGCGGCGCCGGCGGCGGGGGCGGCGCCGTGGTGGGCGGGGTGGCCACCTCGCACGCCGGGATCGCGAGATCCTGCACGAGCGGCACGACCGGAGTCACCCCTTGCACGTTCTGGTTGCCGACCACGTAGACGATCCGGTTGACCTCTGCGGTGATCGGGATGTCGGTGGACGGCACGATCGTTCCGCCGGCGCTGAGGTCGACCTGCACGGCCACCGTCCCGGCCGGCAGGTCGGCGTCGAGCGTCTGGCCGTAGGTGAGCAGGCCCGCGCTGGCCCCGCCCGCCAGCACGTCGACTTCGCCGGCGTTCGCAGCGTGCGCGGCCGTGAGCCGCCCGGTGCCAGGATCGGCACACTCGGTGTCGAGCGCGATCGGGAGCAGCTCGAGCCCGCTTGCCGGGCCGCCGGTGGCGACCAGGGCGACCGTGCCCGCGGGGACGCTGGCGATGTCCTGGTCGATGATGGCGCCGCCGGCCGGGTTCTCGCAGTCCTCGTCGACGGCGTCGTACACACTGAGGTTGATCGAAGCCCCGGTGGCGACCTCGACCGGTCCGACGACCTGTCCGAACTCGAAGTCCGGGATCAGCGCCGGGTTGGTGTCATTGAGACAGACGGTCACGTTCGAGCCGCCGTCAGCCTGGGCGGTCTGGGCATTCAGGTTGAGGCCGTGGACCGCGAAGACCTGGGTGGTGCCGCCGCCGGCACCGGCCGGGGCAAGGCCGCCGAGGGTCGCGACGATGGCGACGACGAACAAGGTGGAGACGAACAGCGCGAGCTTGCGCATGATGGAGATCCTCCCAGTCGAGACTCTGCGAGGACCGTAGCCGAACGGGCCGCGCACCCGTGAGGAATCGGGTGCCCAGAACCGTGATCTGGAACACTCGTCCGCATGGACGAGCTGTCTTCGACCGACTTCGACATCGCCTTCAACCTGGGGCCCCTCGTGCTGCGAGTGGTGGTGGGCATCGTCTTCATCGCCCACGGCTACAACCACATCTGGGGCGGCGGCAAGATCGCCGGCACGTCCGGCTGGTTCGAGAGCCTCGGCATGAAGCCCGGCAAGCTCCACGCTTGGATGGCGAGCATCGTCGAGCTGGCCGCCGGCCTGATGTTGATCGTCGGCCTGCTCACGCCGCTCGCCGGCGCGGCGGTGATCGGGGTGATGACCGTTGCCTGGATCACCAACCACAAGAGCAACGGTTTCTTCATCTTCCGGCCGGGCGAAGGCTACGAGTACGTGATGACCCTCACCTTCGCCGGGTTGGCGACTGCGCTCATCCCGCCCGGCGAGTGGAGCCTCGACCACGCCTTCGATCTCACCGACGGCCTGGTCGGGGTGCCCAGTCTGCTGATCGCCCTCATCGGCGGGTTCGGCGGCGCGCTCGCGCTGCTGGCCGTCTTCTGGCGCCCCGAGCCGAAGACCGAGGACGACTGACCCGCGAGGTTGCAGCCGAGGTCCGGCACCCGCAAGACTCGAACTTGACCGCTCGGTCTAGTTCTCTCGTGACCCAAGTTGAAGGAGCCAGTTCATGGCCACCGCAGTGATCGTCGACGCCATCCGCACCGCCGGAGGCAAGCGTTTCGGAAAGCTCTCGGGCTGGCACCCCGCCGACCTCGCCGGTGAGGTGCTCAAGGCGCTGGCCGAGCGCAACAGCCTCGATCCCGCCACGATCGACGACGTCATCATGGGCTGTGTCATGCAGGTCGGGAGCCAGGGCCTGAACATCGGCCGCAACGCCGTGCTCGCCGCCGGGTTCCCCGAGTCGGTGCCCGCCACCACCGTCGACCGCCAGTGCGGTTCGTCGCAGCAGTCGGCCCACTTCGCAGCCCAGGGGGTCATGGCCGGTGCATACGACATCGCCATCGCCGCCGGCGTCGAGGTCATGTCGACCACGCCGATGGGTGCCTCGATCACTCCCGGCAGCTTCCCGTTCGGTCCTGCGGTCATGGAGCGCTACGCCGATGTCGGTGGCATCGTGCCCCAGGGAATCTCGGCCGAGATGATCGCCGACAAGTGGGGCCTCAGCCGCGAAGACCTCGATGCGTTCGGCGCCCAGAGCCAGCAGCGGGCCGCCGTCGCCACCGACGAGGGTCGTTTCGACAACGAGATCGTCGCCGTAAAGGAGAAGCGTCTCGACAAGGAGACCGGCGACCTCATCGAGTCCGACGAGATGGTCACCGCCGACGAGGGCATCCGTCGCGACACCACGGCTGAGAGCCTCAGCAAGCTGAAGCCGGCCTTCAAGCCCGACGGCAAGGTCACCGCGGGCAACTCGAGCCAGATCACCGATGGGGCGTCGGCCATGTTGATCATGACCGAGGAGAAGGCCAAGGAGCTGGGCCTCAAGCCCCGGGCCAGGTTCCACACCTTCGCCCTCGCCGGCGTCGACCCGATCACCATGCTCACCGGTCCGATCCCGTCGACCGCCAAGGCGCTCGAGAAGTCGGGTCTCGGCATCGACGACATCGACCTGTTCGAGGTCAACGAGGCGTTCGCCTCGGTCGTGCTCGCATGGGAGAAGGAGCACAACCCCGACATGAGCAAGGTCAACGTGAACGGCGGTGCCATCGCCCTCGGTCACCCGCTCGGCTGCTCCGGCGCCAAGCTCATGGCCACGCTCCTCAACGAGCTCGAGCGCACCGGCGGCCGCTACGGCCTCCAGACCATGTGCGAGGGTGGCGGTCTCGCCAACGCCACGATCATCGAGGTGCTCTCGTAAGTCACCCCGGCGCCCCTCCGGTCCGGCGGGGAGCTGCGAAACTTGGCCCTCTCCGCGCAGCTCCATAGGGTCGTCCCCGTGAGGAACCACCCCGCGTTGTTGGCGGGCGCGATCGTCGCCGGCGTGCTGGCGCTTGTCTTCACGTCTGCATCGGCAGGCGCGGTCCTGGTGGCGACGATCGCCGGCTATGCGATCTTCCGGATGGGGTTCGCCATGCTCGGCGGGATGGCGCGGCCCATCCCCGAGCCGCCGCCGCCAGGCGAACTGCGCAAGGTCCGACTGACCTACCGGTGCCCGATCTGCGGCACCGAGGTCCGGATGACCTCGGCCAACGACCAGGTGCCCGAGCCACCCCGGCACTGCATGGACGAGATGGACCTGGTGACGCCGATCGACGACCTCTGAGGGCCGTTCGGGGCTGTCCACACCCTGTGGACAGCGTTGGGGAAGGTCACACGGATGTAACTTTCGCTTTCGGAGCTGTTCCCCCCGTTGTCCCCAGTGTCCACAGGATCTGTGGACAACCTTGTGGGCGACACCGGTTACCTGGGGAAACCCCCGTCGGGCGGGCGGTGTCGGTCCTCAGTGGAACTGGGTGGCCGTGATGATGCCGCCGAGGATGCCGCCCAGACCCAACAACAGGTACTTGTTGTCGGTGGCCCCGGGCAGCAACCCGAGGTAGTTGAGGAAGATCACGAGCGTCCCCAACCCGAGCAGGGCGAACATCAGGATCGGGATCCACTTCGGCGAGACCTTCATCTCGATCGGGACCGGCGGCGTGTAGCGACTCGAGGGGGGCGGCACCGACGCCTTCTTCGATCCGGTGCCCTTGGGCGTCACTCGTCCGCCTGACTTCTTCGGCCGTGCCATCAGCGAACTCCGGTTGCCGGAACGGTGGGGGCGTCGTCGTGGAGCGTGTCGAGGGGTGTCACGGTGGTGGACGATACTTGGCGGGTGACCGACGACGTCCTCGCCGCCATCGACATCGGTACCAACTCGGTCCACATGATCGTCGCCCGGGTCGACGAGCAGGGCCGGATCGACGTGATCGACAAGGAGAAGGAGATGGTCAGGCTCGGCTCCGGCGGGGGCGACATGAAGCGTCTCGAGCCCGATGCCATCGACCGTGGCGTGGCGGCGCTCACCCGCATGAGCCAGATCGCCGAGTCCCGCGGCGCCCGGGTCACCGCCGTCGCCACCAGCGCGGTGCGAGAGGCCGAGAACCGGCTCGACTTCATCGACCGGGCCTGGGCCGAGTCCGGCCTCCACGTCGAGGTGGTCTCGGGCTTCGAGGAGGCCCGCCTCATCCACGTGGGCATCCGCAACGCGGTCCCACTCGGCGACAAGCGGGTCCTGCTGTGCGACATCGGCGGTGGCTCGACCGAACTCGTGGTCGGTGCCGGTCACGACGTCCTGGCGAGCCGCAGTCTGCGTCTCGGTGCGATCAGACTCACCCGGAGGTTCCTCGCCGACGAGCCGCTCGACCCCGAGGCCGTCGAGGAGTGTCGCCGTCACATCCGTTCGGAGCTGCTGCCGTTCGCCGCCGAGGTCCGCCGTCTGGGGTTCGAAGTCGCCGTCGGGAGTTCGGGCACCATCGAATGCCTCGCGGCCATCGCGGCGGCCCGTCACGGTGAGGCACCCAAGACCTTCAACAACTTCGCGGTCGGCCGCAAGGACCTCCGTCGGGTGATCAAGAAGCTACTGGCGGCCCCGACCGCCCGCGAGCGACAGGCCATCGCCGGCGTCGAGCCCAAACGGGCCGACATCATCGTGGCCGGTGCGCTCATTCTCGAGCAGGTGGTCGACGAGTTCGGCATCGAGGAGATCGTCATCAGCGAGGACGCGCTCCGGGAAGGGGTGCTTCTCGACTTCGCGTCGCGGCTCGACGGCGCCTCGCTCCACCACCTGCAAGACCTGCCGCGGGCAGAGCGTGCTGCACCTGGTCGAACTGATGGACGACGACGCCGATCACTCGGCCCACGTGGCTCGCCTGTGCCTCGATCTGTTCGACGGGACGGCCGAACTCCACGGGCTCGGCCCGATCGAGCGTGAACTGCTCGAGGCCGGGGCCCGGTTGGCCAACGTCGGCGTGGCGATCTCGCACTCCGGCCACCACAAGCACAGCTACTACATGATCCGGAACTCCGAACACCTCACCGGCTTCACCGATCACGAGATCGAGCTCATCGCCCTCGTCGCTCGCTACCACCGCAAGAGCCACCCGAAGGCCAAGCATCCCGAGTTCGTCGAGCTGTCGCCCGACGACCGACGGACCGTCGAGATCCTGGCTGGGCTCCTCCGAGTGGCCATCGGGCTCGACCGTCACCATGCCGGACGGGTCAGCAGGGTCGAGACGAAGGTGGAGAACGAATGGCTCGAGATCGCGGCCCGGGCCGAAGCCAACCAGGACATCGAGCTCGAGCTGTTCGCGGCCACCGAGCGGCGGGCCCTGCTCGAGTCGGCGCTCGATCTCGAGGTGGTCGTGCGGGCCGCGTCCGGGACCGGCTGACGCACGTCCGAGTCCGCGAGCGAGCGCCAATCCACTTCACGTGCGGTCGATCCCGACCGATAGCGTCGGAGGACCATGGGAACCCGGGTGGCGGTGATCGACAACTACGACTCGTTCGTGTTCAACCTCGTCCAGTACCTGGGTGAGCTCGGGGCCGAGCCGATCGTGCACCGCCATGACGCCATCACGGTCGAAGCTCTGGTCGACCTCGACCCCGACGCCGTGCTCATCTCGCCCGGTCCGGGTTCACCCGATGATGCAGGCATCAGCAACGACGTGATTCGCACGTTCGCCGGGCGCCGACCGGTGCTCGGGGTGTGCCTGGGTCACCAGTGCATCGGCGAGGTGTACGGCGGCGACGTCGTGCGGGCCAAGCAGGTGATGCACGGCAAGACATCGCTCGTCCGTCATCACGACACCGGCGTGTTCGCCGGGCTTCCCAACCCACTCGAGGCGACCCGCTACCACAGCCTCGTCGTCGACCCGGCGACCCTCCCCGACGACCTCGAGGTGACCGCACAGACCGACGATGGCGTGATCATGGGGCTACGCCACCGCGAGGTCGACGTCGAGGGAGTCCAGTTCCACCCCGAGTCGATCCTCACCACCGCCGGCCACGACCTCATCCGGAACTTCATCGCCCGAGCCTGAAGCACCTCCCCGTCCTGGTGGGCACCCTTGCTCACTGGTGGTGCAGGAGGTGCACCAGCACGACGGAGTCGGCGTGATCGGCGTGTTCTCGCCTACGGTCCGGTGCATGCTTTCCGCGTTCGACGACTACCCGATCCACCAGACCCCCGAGCCGATCGCTCAGCCGGCCACCAACGACCGCAATGCCTACGACCGCTACTGGTTCAACGGCATCGACCGGGGCGGTGAGTTCTACTTCGGTGTCGCCATGGGCCGCTATCCGCACCTCGGCGTGCTGGACGCTGCGTTGAGCCTCGTGACGACCGACGGCACTCAGCACTCCTTCCACATCTCGGGACGCGCGCCGTCCGATCCGTCCGACACCCGGATCGGTCCGTTCCGGCTCGAGGTCGTGGAGCCGATGCTGGTGACCCGCATCAGCCTCGACGACAACGAGACCGGCGTGACCGCCGATCTGACGTTCACGGCCAAGACGGCCTGCGTCGAGGAGGGCCGGCAGATCTGGCAGCCCGGATCCCGGCGCACCCTCGACAACACCCGCTTCGCGCAGTACGGCACCTGGTCCGGCCAGATCACCTTCGAGGGTCAGACCCTCGAGGTGAACGCCGACTCCACCACCGGCGTCAAGGACCGTTCGTGGGGGATCCGACCGGTGGGCGAGGCCGACCCGGCCGGCGCTCCGGTGACCGACTTCGCCGGCTTCTGGTTCCTCTGGAACCCGATGCACTGGGACGACCACTGCTCACACATCGGGCTGTTCCTCGAGCCCGACGCCCGACCGTGGCACACCGACGCGGCCATCGTGCCGGCCTATGCCGCCGTCGACGCCGTGCCGGGTGTGTCGGACCCGGGGACCAAGCACTTCCATCACGTCACCCAGGACATCGACTGGCTCCCGGGCACGCGGTGGGCGCGGTTCGCCGAGCTCACCATGACGGCCCACGACGGGACCACCAAAGAGATCGAGCTCGAGCCGGTGCTCCGCTTCCACATGAAGGGCATCGGGTACCGCCACCCCGAATGGAATCACGGGTGCTGGAAGGGCGAGCTGGCCATGGCCGCCGAGGCCTGGAAGACCGCCGATCTCGACCCCCTCGCGGTCGAGAACCTGCATGTCCAGCAGGTGGTGATGGGCAAGAGCGGAACGCAGAACGGAGTCGGCGCGCTCGAGCAGTTGGTGATCGGGCCCAACATCGCCGGCAACTTCACCGACCTGCTCGACGGGGCGCGCCAGGAGTAGCGCGGACAGGGCTCGGTCAGTCGCCACTTCCGCCGTCGGTCGGGGCATCAGGATCGGGTGGCGGATCTGGTGCAACACCCACGACGATGGTCACCGTCGAACCCACGGGTGCCTGCGTGTCCCCGGCGGGCCGCTGTTCGAGGACCTGGCCGTCGTCGGTGCTGTCGGGATCGTCGAGCAGCAGGTCCTCGACCGCCACCCGGAAGCCGGCGGTCGTCAGGCGCGACGATGCCTCTGACTCGCTGAGGTCGACGACCCGGGGAACGACCACCTGCTCGACGCCCTGACTGATGCGGATCACGACCGGAGAATCCTTGTCGAGCAGGGTGCCCGCAGGAGGCTCGGTCCCGATCACCACACCCTGGGCGACCGAATCGGAGAACTCGTTTCGCTCGGTGACCTGAAAGCCCGCGTTGACCAGCTCGGAGGTGGCCTCGACCGCTGACTTGCCGGCCACGTCGGGCACCGGACGCTGTTCGGGGCCGTCGGACACGGTCAACTTGATCGGAGCGTCCTTGGGCACGTCGACCCCGGGGGCAGGATCCTGCGCCATGACCTCGCCCTCGGGCACGTCGTCGCTGAACTCGCGCGTGGACGTGTCGATCTCACCGGTGAAGCCGCCGTCGACGAGGAACTGGCGGGCATCGGCCTCGGTCTTGCCGACGACCTCGGGCATCGGCACCGTCTCCGCGCCCGTCGAGATCTTGAGCGTGACGATCGATCCCTCCTCGACCTTTTCGCCACCGGCAGGCGTCTGGGCGAAGACGGTGTTGGTGGGCCGGTCCTCGTTCTTCTCGAACTGGGTGACCACCTCGAACCCGTCCAACTCGAGCTGGGCCCGGGCCTCCTCGAGGGTCTTGTCGACGACGTTCGGCACGGTGATGAGCGGTGCCGCGTCGTCGCCCCCGTCGAAGAGCTGCGCGAATGCGACGATGAACCCGACGAGCAGGAGCAGCAGGACCACCAACACGGCGATGAACACACCGTTGCGCCGGGGCTCCTCGAGGTACTCGTCGTCCTCGTAGCCGTCGAGCGATGCGAGCTGCGTGCCGTCGGGTTCGGCCGCGACCGCCGGAATGGCCGTCGTGGCGCCTGCGGCGGCGGCCGCAGCTGCAGCGGCGGCCGCCGCGGCGCCGACGGGTGCGCCGGCCCGCAGCTCGCGCTGACCCTCGCGGTAGCGGCGGAGGTCGGACCGCAGGTCTTCGGCCGACGGGTAGCGGTTGGCGGTGCTCTTGGCCATCGCCTTGAGGACGATGGCGTCGAGCGCCGGGTCGAGGTCGGGCTTGTGCTCGCGAGGCGGCGTCGGAGCTTCCTGGACGTGCTTGTAGGCGATGGCGACGGGGGAGTCCCCCGTGAACGGCGGACGGCCGCACACCATCTCGTAGAGCACGACCCCGAGTGAGTAGACGTCGCTGCGGGGATCGACCGCCTTGCCCTGCGCCTGCTCGGGCGAGAAGTAGGTGGCCGTCCCCATCACCGAACCGGCCTGGGTGAGGTTCTCGCTCACCCCCTCCTCGAAGGCCCGGGCGATGCCGAAGTCGGTCACCTTCACCTGCCCGCTGGTGGAGATGAGGATGTTGCCCGGCTTCACGTCACGATTGACCACCCCGTTGCGGTGGGCGAATCCGAGGGCGGCGGCGACGTCGATTCCGATGTCGGCTGCCCGTTCGGGGAGGAGGGCACCCTCGGCCCGGAGGATCTCGGCGAGGCTCCGACCGTCCACGTACTCCATCACGATGTAGTACTGGTTGCCCTCCTGCCCCCAGTCGTAGACACCGACGATGTTGGGGTGGTTGAGATTCGCTGCGGCCTGGGCCTCGCGGCGGAACCGCTCGACGAAGCTCGGGTCGGACGCGAACTGGGCGAACAGCACCTTGACCGCGACCGGCCGATCGAGGAGTCGGTCGTGAGCGAGATGGACGTCGGCCATGCCCCCGCGGGCCAGCCGACGGTGAAGCTCGTATCTTCCGCCGAACACGGTCTGTTCAGAATCGCTCATCGTCGGTGCGAAAGCGTACTGGCGCGCCTTGTGGGTGAAGGCAGCAGCCCCGCCTGCGCTCGGGCCGATGGCGGTCAGAAGTGCTCGAACGTTGGGGGCCCTGGTCGTGCTCGGCCTGGCCGTGTCCTCGTGCGCGGACGACGATGCCGAGCCTGCTGACCGCCGGCGATCCCGGCGGGGTCGAGACCACGATCGCCCAGCTCGGATCTGCCGCCGACGACGGTCGCCTCACCGTCCGAGCCGCCCTCGATCCGCAGACGGTTGCGGTCTGCGAGTTCTTCGATGCTCGACGAGCTCGGGCTCCTGCTCGAGGAAGCCGAGCCGGTCGGTGTGTCGTCGGATGAGACGGTGGCATCGGTCGATCCCTTCGGCGACATCAGGACCTGTGCGTGGTCGCTCGGCGGCTCGGACCGGGCCGCGAATCTCGGGGTCACTGCGCTCGGACCCGGACTCGACGAATTCCTGGGCCTCAGCCTCGTCGCAGGGGGTCAGCCGTCTGTGCGTCGCCTCGCAAGCCCGGGGCGCCCTGTGGCTCGCCTGCCTCGAAGACGCTGGGCAGAGCTTCTCGCTCGACGACCCCGAGCTCACGCAACTCGTCGACGCACTGTCAGCGGCGCTCTCCCGCGCCTGGGTGAGGCGGACCCGATCTGGGTTCAGAGCGGTTGGAGCGCCTGGACCAGCACGGCCCGAGCGATCGGTGCCGCCACCCGACCCCCCGTCTGCTCGCTGGCTCCGGGTTGACCTTCGACGATGACCGCAACGGCCACCTCGGCCGGCTGACCCGGCGGACCGGCGAATCCGATGATCCAGGCATGGGACGACGGAATCTCGGTGCCGAGCTGAGCCGTTCCGGTCTTGCCGCCCACCTCGAAGCCCTCGATGGCCAGGCCCTGTGCGGTGCCACCGGGGCCGACCACGCCGACCATGGCCTCGCGTAGCACCGCTGCGGTCGGGGCGTCCACGGCCCGCTGGAACTCGGATGGTTCGAAGGTGGTGACGACCGAGCCCTCTTCGTTGCGTGCCTCGGCGAGCACGTGCGGAGTCATCACACGTCCGTCGTTGGCGACGGCCCCGGCGGTCATCGCCATCTGCAGCGGTGTCGCCGACACGTCGTTCTGACCGATCGAGGACTGGGCGAGCGCCGGGAGGTTCTGGTCGAAGTCGGTCGGGAAGTTCGAGGTGGCGGGGTCGGGGAGATCGATCGGGATGTCGCGGTTGAAGCCGAACGCCTCGGCCGTGCTGATCATCGGGTCGGGTCCGACGAGTTCGGCACCCATCTCGGCGAAGGCGGTGTTGCAGCTCACCCTGAGGATCTGGAACAGGTCGCCACCACAGCTCGATCCGCCGAAGTTCCTGATGGGGCGGGTGGTCTGCGGCGGGACGTACTCATTGGTGACGGGGAAGACCGGTTCGGTGGCGGTCACCCGTCCGGTCTGCACTCCGGCCGAGCCGGTGATGACCTTGAACGTCGACCCGGGGAAGTAGCGCTCGCGGTAGCTCTTGGCCAGCAGGGGCTTCTCGGGGTTGGCGTCGAGGAAGACCTGGACGGCGGTCGCGGTGGTGGTGTCGTGATCGGCCAGCAGGTTGGGATCGAAGCTCGGGAAGCTCCACATGGCGAGGATGGCGCCGCTACGCGGGTCGAGGGCCACGACCGAGCCCTGTTGCTCGCCGAGCGCGGCCTTCGCCACCTCCTGCACGTCCTTGCGGATGGTGAGCGTCAGGTCTTCGTTGCGGACCCGGTTGACGAAGAGATCGCTGAGCTGCTCGAACACCAACTCGTCGGTCTCGCCGGCCAACTCGTCGTTGTAGAACCGCTCGACACCGGACGACCCGAGGTTGAGCGTGAAGAACCCGACCGAGTGGGCGAACAGATCGCCTTCGGGGTACACCCGCTGGGTCTCGAACCGGTCACCGGGGGCCGAAGCGACGGTCTGAGCCAGGAGTGCGCCGTCAGCCGACGAGATGGTGCCACGCGGGCCGTCGAACGTGCGGAGGATCTCGCGTGAGTTCTCGGGGTTGTCCTTGAGCTCCTGGGCGTTGAAGACGCTGAGCCAGTTGAGCTGGATGAACAGCAACCCATAGGCCACGAGGAGCGCGGTTCCGAGGCGAGCGATCTGCCGGTTCATGTCGGCACGGCCTCGAGTGCATCCTCGGCGGTGCGTGTCGAGCGGGTGTCGCTGATGCGCAAGAGCAGCGCAAGGAGGATGTAGTTGGCCACCAGGGACGAGCCGCCGTAGCTGACGAACGGAAGGGTGACCCCGGTGAGCGGGAGGACCCGGATGACCCCGGCGATGATGATGAAGCTCTGCACCCCGATCAGGGTGGTGAGCCCGGCCGCCAGCAACTTCTCGAACGGGTTGTCGGCCCGGACCGCGATGCGCAGACCGGCTCCGATCATCAGCATGAAGGCGACCAGGATCGCAGTGCCGCCGAACAGGCCGAGCTCTTCGGCGATCGCCGCGAAGATGAAGTCGGTCTCGACCTCGGGGATACGCAGCGGGTTGCCGAGGGCCAGGCCGGTCCCGGTGAGCTGACCGTCGGCCACCGCGAACCCGGCTTCGACGACCTGGAAGCCCTCGTCCTTCGCCACCGGCCACGGGTTCAGCCAGATCTCCACCCGTTCGCGCACGTGAGCGAAGGTCGACCAGGCGAGCATGGCCCCGCCGGCGAACAGCACCCCGCCGATCGCGAGGTAGCCCACCCGCTCAGTGGCGATCCACAGCAGGGCGACGAACAGAGCGAAGAACAGCAACGAGCTTCCGAGATCCTTCTCGAGGGTCATGATGACGAGGGAGACCCCCCAGGCCAGCAGGACCGGTCCGAGCACCTTGGGGTCGGGGAGATGGAGCGGTCCGAGCCGCCAGGTGCTCATGGCCAGGAGTTCGCGTCGCTCGACGAGGTAGCCGGCGAAGAACAGCGCCAGCGCGATCTTCGCGAACTCGCCCGGCTGGAAGTTGACCGGCCCGATGCTCACCCAGATCTGCGCACCGTTGATCTCGCGGCCGACGAACGGGACGAGCGGGATCACCAGGAGGGCGACGCCGATCAGGAGAAAGGTGTAGCGATAGCGCTCGAGGTCGCGGGCTCGGCGGATGACGAAGAGGGTGGCGATGAAGCAGGCGATGCCGAGGGCGGTCCAGGTGAGCTGGTAGGCGGCGAGGCCGTCGGGATCGGCCTTGGCCTCGTCGATCCTGACGATGAAGACGTAGCCGATGCCGTTGAGCAGGGCGGCGAGCGGGAAGAGCACACCGTCGGCGTTCGGCGCCAGCTTGCGGATGGCGATGTGGGCCCCGATGAACAGTGCGAGCAGCAGGGCGAGGAACGGGCCGATGTTGGCCGGAATCGTGGCGTCTCGGCCGAGGCTCGCCAGGGTGTAGGCACCCGTCGTGATGATGACCGCGAGGACCAGCAGCCCGAGCTCGGTCGTGCGGCGCAGTCGGCCCATCAGCCGGCGGTGGTGTCGGGGGAGCCTGCCGGCGTCGGGGCTTCGGGGGGAAGCGGGATGGCGGTCGTCGACGGCGTTGCGGGGGGTTCGGCCGCGCCGTCGAAGCTGCCGGGTTCGCCCGTCACCGGGAGCGTGTCGACGTCGACCAGCTGCAGGTTGGTGATGAACACCTGGGCCTCGCCGAACGTGCCGAAATCGGGGTCGTCGTCGACCTTGTCCGCCGAGACGGGCAGCAACTCGGCGCGGATGATGTTGCTGTGCGCCTCGACGGTGGGGTCGAAGAACAGCACGCCCCCGGGGCGGCCTTGGAAGATCGCGACCCGATTGTCGTCGTAGCCGACGTAGTAGGTCCCCCGCGCATAGACGCCGAGGGCGCCGATGGCGACCCCGATCACCGCGCAGAACAGGAAGAGGAACGCGGCGACCCGCCAGCTGAACCGGCGCCGGGTCGGGATGAGGTCGTCGAGGTCGTCGTCGTCGTCGTCGGCACCGACGTCTCGGCGTCGGCCAGCTGTGAGTCGTCGAGCGCCCGACCGAATCCGGCGAGATCGTCGACCGAGCTCGTCGTCGGGGCGTCGCCGTCGGCGACTGCGGCTGCACCGGTCGCGGCGGCGTCGTCGGTCTTGGCCTGCTTCTTGCGTTGGCGGCGCGAGAGCTTGTCGTCGGCTGCTGGCTCGTCGGCCGCGGCGGCGTCGTCGGTCTTGGCCTGCTTCTTGCGTTGGCGGCGCGAGAGCTTGTCGTCGGCTGCGGCGTCCGGCTCGGATGCCTGCGACGCCTCCGGCTTCGGCGTGCGTGCCCGGTCGGCGGCAATGGTGACTCCGGCAGAATCGCGTGCTTTGCCGCCGGCCAGGGCCGCGGCACCGGTGGCGCCGATGACGGCCGTTGCCGCCGCGCCGCGTCGCGGCGAGGCTTCGTCCGCGTCGGTCTCTGGGTCTTCGTCGTCGGTGACCTCGTCGTCGTCTGCGTCCGTGTCGGTGTCTGCTTCGGCGGTCGGCGCGGCGATCTCGGCGGTCGCGTTCTCGTGGTCGATGTCGTCGTCGTCGGTGGCGGCCTCGTCGTTGGATGGCTCGCCCGCACGGCCTGGGTCGGCTTCGGTGTCGTGGTCGTCGGGGGCGGCTTGGTCGTTGGATGGCTCGCCCGCACGGCCTGGGTCGGCTTCGGTGTCGTGGTCGTCGGGGGCGGCTTGGTCGTTGGATGGCTCGCCCGCACGGCCTGGGTCGGCTTCGGTGTCGTGGTCGTCGGGGGCGGCTTGGTCGTTGGATGGCTCGCCCGCACGGCCTGGTCGGCTTCGGTGTCGTCGTCGTCGGGGGCGGCTTGGTCGTCCGATGGCTCGCCCGCACGGCCTGGGTCGGCTTCGGTGTCGTGGTCGTCGGGGGCGGCCTGGTCGTCCGATGGCTCGCCCGCACGGCCTGGGTCGGCTTCGGTGTCGTGGTCGTCGGGGGCGGCTTGGTCGTCCCATGGCTGACCCGCACGGCCTGCGTCCGATGGGCCGATCTGCTCGGACTCCAGATCGTCGGCGATGGAGTCGCTTTCCTCGGTCGGGTCCACCTCGTCAGCGAGGTCGTCGCCCACGTCGATCTCGTCGTCCTCATCGAGCCACCCGGGCTCAGGAACCCAGGGCTCCTCGTCGGGACCTGGATCATCGGGCCCAACCGCTCCGGCGGCACCCGCTGCGTTGGCGGCGCTCATGGCGCCGACCGCGCCGATGACCCCGGCGGTCCGGAGCTCGCCCAGGGCGTCGAGCTCGTCGGATTCCTGCTCGTCCTGCGAGTCGTCGGGCTCTTCCGCCTCGTCGGATTCCTGCTCGTCCTGCGGCTCGTCGGGCTCTTCCGCCTCGTCGTCTGCGAGGTCGGTCAGATCGTCGGTGGACTCGAGTGACGAAGGCTCGTCGGCGATGGTGGCGCTGGCCCGGACGGCCTGGCCGTCGTCGTCGAGCACGTCGACGATGACGACGCTGATGTTGTCCCGACCGCCGGCCTCGTTGGCCATGCGAACCAACGTGTTGGCGGCCTCGGTGGGGTCGTCGACCCGGACGAGCGTGGCGGTGATGTCGGCTTCGCTGACCTCGTTGGTGAGACCGTCGGAGCACATGAGGAACCGGTCGCCCTCGAACGGGAGCACGGCGAACTGGTCGACTCTGACGTTCTCGTCGAGTCCGAGGACCCGGGTGACGATGTTGCGGCGGGGGTGGGTCTCGGCCTCCTCGGCGGTGATGCGGCCGGCTCGAACCAGGTCGGCGACCAAGGAGTGATCCTCGGTGATCTGCACGAGCTTGCGGTCTCGGAGGAGGTAGCCACGTGAGTCGCCGACGTTGACGATCACGAGGTGGGCCTCGTCGTCGACGTCGATCTCGGCGATGGCGACGAGGGTGGTGCCCATGCCCGCCAGCTCGTCCCGAGCCTGCCCCTGTTCGTAGACCGCCAGGTTGGCGGCCTTGACGGCTGCCTCGAATCCGGACGGAGTGGGTGCGGCCATCCCGCGTCCGAGGACCTCGACGGCCACTGCGCTGGCGACCTCGCCGCCCTGGTGGCCACCCATGCCGTCGGCGACGCCGAAGATGCCGCCGTCGACCACGATGGCGTCCTGGTTGATCTTGCGGAGTTGGCCGACGTCGGTGGCCGATCCGACCCGGAGGTTGAAGATGGTCATCGAAGCTCCAGCACGGTCGAGCCGATCTGCACCCGGTCACCGCGTTTCATCACCATCGGGCCCGCCACCTTGCGTCGATTGAGGTAGGTGCCGTTGGTCGAGCCCAGATCCTCGACGTACAACTCCCCGCCCCGATTGAACACCCTCGCATGCAGCTGGCTGGCGTAGGTGTCATCGAGCGTGATCTGGCAGCCGGCGGCCCGACCGACGGTGAGCTCGTCGCCGAGTGCGTAGGCGGTGCCGGCGATCTCGGCGGGCTCGACCACGTGCAGCTGCGGCGCGGCGATCGGGCGTGCCCGCTTCGCCTTGGGTCGCCGCTCGCGGGAAGCGGCGCCTCCGGCCGCGAGCGCCGGTGCCCGGACTTCGACCCACACGGCTCGCAGGACGCGGAAGAAGAAGAGGTAGAGCAGTGCCATGAGGCACAGCTTCAGGATCTGGAGGAGTTCTTCGGACACGGGTGAGGTCGCCTCGGCCTAGGACGCTTCGAAGCGCAGGACCGTGTTGCCGAAGGCGACCTCGTCGCCGTCGGACAGCACGTGCTCCTGCACTCGGATGCCGTTGATCTTGGTTCCGTTGGTCGATCCGAGGTCGACCACCTTGTAGCCGTCGCCCTCGGGTCGGATCTCTGCGTGGTTGCGGCTGACGTTCGGATCGGCCAGCACGAGGTTGCACTCGGCCATCCGGCCCACGGTCACGATGGCCTGGGTGAGGGTGAACCGGTCGCCGGTGGGGAGCACCAACGAGCCGGGTCCGCCGCCTGATCCGTCGCCGCTGCGCAGCCGTGCTTCGACCTCGAAGGTGCCGGCGCGGCGCTTCTGGTCGACCTGGAACTCGATCTCGACCGGGCCCATGAATCGGTAGCCCTCGTCGCGGGCGTGCTCGCGGGCGGCGTCGGCCAGCTCGCGCTCGAGGCTGTCGTAGACGTCGGCGAACTGCTGGTCGTCCTCGGGGCCGATCCAGAACGTGAAGGAGTTCGGGGCGACGGGCTGTCCCTTCACGCCGACCGAGCGGTTGTTGTCCATCTCGCGGGTCAGCCTGCGCCCCAGTTCGACGGGGCGCAGTCCGCTCTTGAACGCGACGGCGAAGGCACCCTCGACCATCCGTTCCAGTCGTCGTTCGAACCCCTTCAGACCCACGGCGTGCATCGTACGCGTTGAGGCCAGTCCGACCCTTCCGCTCCCGCGCTCGCAACTTCCCGGCCGAGTGGCCGCGAACCGCACGCCCCACCGGGAAGTACGTCAACGCTCTGGCAACTTCCCGGCGGAGTGGCCGCGAACCGCACGCCCCACCGGGAAGTGCGGGACATTCCGACTGTCGCCGCCCGAGGAATCGGCGGTAAGGTTCCCGATCCACTCGGGCGAGTGGCGGAATTGGCAGACGCGCAGGATTCAGGTTCCTGTGTCCGAAAGGACGTGCGGGTTCAAGTCCCGCCTCGCCCACCACCGTTGAACTGGGGTTCTACGAATTCGGCGTACGACACGCTCGAGTGCAAATGGCCTGCTTGCAACCATTTTGAAACCCAACGGGTTGCGATCGATCGGCATCGACCAACACGAATCGGAGGGTTCGCGCCGTGGCGTGGACGTCACCCACCGTTCGGGATGCGAGAATTCACGTGAACTCGTCGGCCTCGGATCGAGTGCTCGGATGTCGACGCAGCAGGGTGATGGCGACGAAGTACACCACCGGGACCGAGAAGTAGAGCACGGCACTCAGCGCGGTGGACGCGTCGGCAACGACCATGGCCACGGCGTACAGCGCGATCGGCGACGCCGTGAGGGCGAGCCACAGGCGAGCCCGATCCGTCGTCATGGTCGGCCACAACAACGTCGGGCGCGTGACCACGTACCGGTAGAGCGCGAACCGCATCAGGGTGGCCGTGATCAGCACGACGCCGTACAGGTGCATGGCGACCGGTTCGTCGGGGTACTGGCCGAGCACCGACGCTGCGAACGGGATCAGGCTCACCGGGAGCAGGAAGAGCAGGTTCAGCCAAACGAGATCGCGGTTGACGACCCGGACGCGGGCGAAGACATCGCGATGGGCGACCCAGAACATGCCCGTGAGCAGGAAGCTGATCACCCAGGCGACGAAGGTGGGACGCAGATCTTCGAGCGCCCGCAAGAGCGACTGTTCCGGGAGATCCTCCGGAACGGCGATTTCGAGCACCAGGATCGTGATGATGATCGCGAACACGCCGTCACTCAACGCAACCACCCGATCGGGGCTGCGCAGTCGTTCCTTGATGCCGTCGGCTTCGACGTCCGGGGACTCTTCGTCGCTCATACGGCCATCTTCCCAGACTCGATCGGTGTGCCAATCGCTCGATTCGAGTGATCACCCACCGACTGGCAGCTGCCAGAGTGGTTTCGACCCACCCGCGGGTGATCACCTGCACGCGCCCGAGATCGTCGCGGCCGAACGAGACCAGAGGCACCATCATGACGACAGCGCTCCCCATCGACCGACCGTGGTACCGACAACTTCTCGCCATCGCACTGGCGATGGGACTCGTCATCGGCCTGCTCGGCCTCGTCTATCTCGGGATCACCGGCGGGTTGACCGATCGGATCTTCGGTGATCCACGGATCGACACCTGGTCCGGCGACTGGTGGTGGATCCCGTTCGTCGCGGCCGGCGGGCTGGTTGCGGCGGCGGTGCGCAGCTGGCTGAACATCACCGATCACGTGCCCGGTGGCGTCGCCGTCATCGAATCCGGTTCGGTCGACCACAAGGTCGCACCGTCGTGGGTCCTCCTTTCGGCCGTCTCCGCGATCGCAGGCGCCAGCCTCGGGCCATCGTTCGCCCTGGTCATGCTGGGCGGCGGGCTCGGGTCGTGGATCGCCTCGAAGCGGTGGCCCGGAGACGAGACGGCCCGTCTCGACGCCACGATGATGGGCATCTCCGGCGGCTTCGGTGGTGCGTTCACCTCGCCGGGTCTCGGCACCCTGATCGTCAGCGAGCTGGCACCGACCCCGAAGGACCGGTACATCGAGTCGATCCTGCCGCAACTGATCGCCGCGACCGTCGCCTTCGCCGTGTTCTTCGGCGCGGTCGGAACGACGTTCCTCAACAGCTTCGCCGTTCCCGTCGACGACTTCGCGAGCTGGCACCTCCTCGTCGGCGCAGGTCTCGGCATCGCGTCGAGCGCAATCATGATCGTGTTCGTCGTCATCGTGAAGCTGATCCAGGCGGTCGCTGCGAAGTTGCCGAATCCGTATGTACGCGGCGCCGTCGGTGGCGCGCTCGTCGGGCTGATCGCGTTCGCACTCCCGTTGACCGTCGGAGCCGGGAACGATCAGCTCACCACGGTGATCGACGAGTCGGCCTCGATCAGCATCTGGCTGCTCGTCGCGGTGCTCGTCGGCAAGATGCTGGCGATGGCGATCAGCCTCGCCACGGGCTTCATCGGCGGCAACGTGCTGCCGATGCTCTTCGTGGGCGGCGCCGCCGGCGTCGTCGCACACCTGATGTTTCCCGACATCCCGTACGCGATCGCGGTCGGGTGCATGCTGGCGGCCGTCCCAGGGGCGACGATCAAGGCACCGATCGGGCTCACGTTCATCGCCGTGCTCGCCGTGGGCCTCGGCCCACTCACGGCCGCACCGGTCGTCATCGCTGTCGCGACGGCATACCTGACGACCTCCATCGTCGTCGCGCTGATCAAGTCACGGCGAGTCGAGGTTCCCGAGCCGCACGCCTGAGCACCCGATGGTGAACGGTCCCGGCGTCGTCAGTCAGCGGGTGCGCTCGGGTGGAGCGTCTGATGCATGGCGACCGCGGCCTCGATGTTGTCGTGGACGTGGCCCCGATCGACGAGGTCGAAGAAGCCGTCCCGCTCGAGCACCTCGATCACCTGTGGCTTCACGCGGGCGAGGTGCAGGTCGATGCTCTGGTCGATGCCGGCCCGGGCGATCGCGATCAAGACGTCGGCTCCCTCGGTGTCGATGAAGTTGATGCCCTCCATGCTCAGGATCACCCCGTCGAGCCCCGTCGGTACCTCGACCCGGATCTGGCGGAGACGGTCAGCGAGGGCATCGGCATTGACGAAGAACAACCCGCCGTCGAACCGGAGGATCTTCAGTCCTTCGATCGTCTCACAGTCGTCGTGCTGCTCGAGGTCGTAGAACGCATCGGTCCCGGGCTTGCGCCCCAGCTCAGGGATGTACGGCAACGCCGAGACCGCGATCAGCCAGATCATCGAGATCCCGACTCCGATGAAGACACCTTGCAGGATGCCGAAGGTCATGACACCGAGCAGGGCGGCGAGCGCAGCGCCGAACTCATACCGTTTGACGGTGACCAGTCGCTTCATCTCGCCGACGTTCATCATGCCGAGCGTCACGGCCTCGATGATGATCGCTCCGAGCACCGCCTCGGGGAGCTTCGAGAAGATCGGCGCGAGGAAGAGCAGGGTCAGGATGACGAAGCCACCCTGGGCGAGGCTCGATACCTGTGACTGCGCCCCGGCGCCGTCGTTGACCGGGCTCTTGGAGAGGCTGCCGTTGTTGAAGATCCCCTGGAACACGCTCGACGACACGTTCGACATGCCCTGGGCGAGCAGTTCCTGGTCGACGTCGATCCGGTAGTTGTGCTTGGTCGCGTACTGGCGCACCCCGGCGGTCGTCACCGAGAACCCGATGAGCACCAGCCCGACCGCTGCCCCGACCACCACCGACCAGTTGTCGAAGATGATCTGCAGGTCGGGGAACGAGGGATTCGGGAGGCCTCGCGGCACGTCGGCGATCAGTTCGACTCCGCGGTCGCCGAGATCGAAGACCACGGTCGCGAGAATGCCGAGGACCACTGCGACCAGTTCAGCTGGAACCTTCGGCGCGAGGAACTTGAGGCCGAACAACACGACCAGCGCCACGACGCCGACGGCGACCGTGGTCCGGTTCGCGTCGGACAGGCTCGTCGCCCACTCCCAGAGCTTCTGCCACGTGTTCGAACCCGACTTCTCGGTCCCTGTGATCTTGAAGAGCTCACCGGACACGACGTTGATGGCGACGCCGAAGATGAACCCGGTCAGCACGGCCGCCGAGAGGAACTCGGCGATCCAGCCCATCTTGAGTACGGCCATGATCACGAACAGCAGCCCGGCGACAAGCACGATGGCCGTGGCGATCGCCACTGCGTCCTCGGAGCCCGCCGCTCCGATCGACACGATCGCGGCACCCAGAACCGGGGCGGTCGACGAACCCGGGCCTTGCACCAGCTGCTTCGAGGTGGTGAAGAGTGCGAACACGATCATGCCGAACGCCGCGGCGTACAACCCGTTCTGGACCGGGACGCCGCTCAGCGACGCGTAACCGAGCGAGGTGGGCACCATCAGCGCCCACACCGACAGCCCGGCGATCACATCTTTCGTCAGCCATGACCGCTGGTACTGCGGCAGCCAGACCAGGATCGGAACGAAGCGTTTGATCGCGCTTGTTTCCGACGCGGCTCGGTGCTCGGTCTGGCCGCCCTCAGCGCCCATCACGCGTCAGCTCTCCTCCTCGGCATCCTTCTGGATCTCGGCGGTGTCGGCCTGGAGTTGCTTCTCCTCGACCTTGTCGGCCTGGGTCATGACGCCCTCGATCTTCGCGCCCATGTCGGACACGCCGACCACGACGAGACCGGCCTGGCCGGCATCGAGGTGTTCGCCGAGCTCCTTGAGGTCCTTGCGGCTCATGCCAGCTGCTGCGTGCCCGGCCATTGCACCGAGGGCCGCACCGCCACCGGTGGTTGCTGCGAGCAGTCCGCCCCCGAGCGCGGCCGCCGGGAACAGCGCGACCACGAGGCCGGTGGCGAGGCCGATGCCTGCGCCGCCCCAGCCGCCAGCCCGTGTGGGCGTTTCGTGCTTCTTGGAGATCTTGACCTTGCCGTTGTCCTTGCGCTCGATGACAGCGGCGTCATACGCGTCGATCAGCCCGTCCTTGGTGTGGAGGTCGTGGACTGCGTCGTAGTCCGCCTTGGCAGTCTCGACGTTCGAGTACACGCCGACGTACGCCATGAATGTGTCCATTGCCATGTCCTGCTCCTTCGTTCGGTGAACTGCTTGACACGGCCATCCTGATGGCACCCTGCGCGACGGCAATCATGCAACCTGGGTGATCTCATCACCGAACGGATCGACCCGCGAATGCTCGATGTCAGCCGAGCACGTTCGGCGCCAGCAGGCCCAACTCCCGGGCACGGTCGACCGCATCGCTCCGGCAGGACACCGCCAGCTTCCGGTAGATCGAGTTGGTCTGTGTGCTCACCGTGTTCCTCGAAACGTACAACCGTGCACCGATCTCCTTGAGCGAGAGATGCGTCTGCAGATACGGCAGCAGACGGAGTTCGGCGGTCGACAGTGCGGTGCCGTGCAGATTGGTCGGCCACTCGCTCAACGTCTGTCGGAGCGCGTCTGCACGCGCGCCGAGGCGGCCGAGTTTCGGTCGCCGGTACAGGATCCCATCGACCTCCTCGAGCAGGGTCGTCGCGGCCCCAGGATCGCTCAACACCAGGTGGGCATCGGCCATCTCGAGACGCAACCACACCGCACCCCACGGGTTCACCCAGGTGACCGACGTCCGCAGACGCATCGCATGGAACAACGACGCCCGACCCGTCTCGTTCTCGTTGTGGTGCAGCAACAGCCGGGCGTGGGCCGCTTCGACGATCGAGTTGACCGCGTACTCGGAGAGATGTGCGGCATCGATCACCGAGACGGCGAGTTCGAGGTCGCGGTCGGCACTCGCCCAGTCGCCACGATCCATCGACAGCACCGCCCGGTAGGCGAGGTAGCGCGCCTCGGGGTCCTCGAATCCGTCGACGCTGGTCGTCACCTCGATGCTCTGCGAGAAGAGTGTGAACGCCTCGTCGTCGTCGTCCTGCAGCCATCGGGCCGCCGCCAGGAAGCCGAGGGAAGCGGGCCGCCATGGGCCCCAGACCGGCTCATCGGTCACGACCCATCTTGCGTCCGCTTCCATCTGCTCGATGCCGTGCGCACAGAGAAAGGCCCGGAGCGCAGCACGGCTCGACACGAACGAATCGACCTCCGGGACACCCTCGGATGTCAGATGCTCGATGCGGTCGGCCCAGCGCTGCGCTTCGACGGCATTCCCGATCAACGCTTCCAGCCAGCCGGCCAATCCGGCCAGTTCCGGATTCCGTACGATCGTCTCCTCGCCGAGTTGGTCCAGCCATCGCCTGACCGTGCTCGACCGTCCGTCGTTGTACGCCGGCGGCACCTCCGTGACCATGAGGTCAGCAGCGATGGTGAGATCTCCGCCTGCCCGGGCATGTTCGATCGTGTGCTCGACGGAACCGGCAGCCGCCCACCAGCGAGCGGCGCGCACGTGGCGCTCCCGAAGGGTGTCCGGTTCGAAACGGCTGGCCTCGTCGAGGAGCATGGTTCTGAAGAGCGGGTGGTAGCGGTACCACCCCCCGCTGTTGTCGAGTGGCGTGATGAGCAGGCCGGCACTCAACAACCCCTCCAACACTTCGGCCGACTGCGTCGAGTCGAGGACCGCGTCGCACAACGGTGCGCTCAACACGTCCAGGATCGCCGTCCGATAGAGGAAGCGAACGGTCTCGGGCGAGAGCCCGGTCAGGACCTCCGATCGGATGAACTCGGCAACGGCCCGGTCGTGCGCCGACGGTGCGATGCTGGAACCGGTCGTTGCGGAGTCGCTTCGGTCGGTGAGCAAGAGGAGTGCCAGGCCGGCGGGCCATCCCTCCGTTCGCTCGAGCAACCGACCAACCCGTTGGGGTGACGGTGCCAACTGGTGGAGATCGAGGAGCTCCTCCGTCTCGACGGTGTCGAAGGCGAGATCGGCCGCGCCGATCTCGAGCACCTCGCCGCGCACGCGCCGACGGCCCCCTGCGAGCCACACCTCCTGGCGACTGGAGACGACCAACTGAGCCTGCTCAGGCAGGAGATCGAGGAGCAGGCTGAGCGCGTCATGGCAGTCGAGTGATCGGATCTCTTCGAGACGGTCCAACACGACGACGAGCGGCTCATCGACCGCACCGATCGAGGCCGCCAACCCCGGCACGACCCGGCCGAGGACGGAGACGTCGGGCGAACCCAGGTCCCTGCAGAGGGAGGGGTCGAGCTCTCGCACCCGTTTCACCCCGGCGATGATCGACGTCATCAGCGTCGCGACGTCGTCGTCGGCACGATCCAACGACACCCACGCGATCGCGCGATCGTCGTGCTGTAGCCAGTCGAGGAGCAGTGTCGTCTTGCCGTATCCGACCGGCGCCGACACGACGACCAGCGGGAGGTCCGCGCTGGCGGCGAGCCGGCTCGTCAGGCGCTGGCGCCGGACGATCGCCGAGCGAAGGCGCGGAACGCTGGTCTTCGCCGCCACCAGGCGATTCCCAATGTCGGCCACGATCCCCGCGCTCATTGTCCCGATGATGATAGAGGGACACGGTCGCCAGGTTGCTGACGGTCTGGGGCTCCGACCTCGAGGCGCGGGACGTCGACGACGTGTTCAGAGATCGCGAACGATCGGCACCCGGCCGTCGTCGACGGCATCGATGAGTTCGTCGTAGTCCTGCTCGGTGCGATCGGCGTATGCCTCGGCAAACCGGGCGACCGCCCGATCGAAGGTGTCGTCGTCGCCGATGTATCCGGAGATCATCGGCGCGTCGCCGGACCGGGCGTGGGCGCGTCCGAGCGCTGCCCCGCAGGCATTCGCATAGCGCCGCAACACCTTGGCCTTCATGGTTTCGACGTCGGCGGACGCCTTGCCGTCCCAGAGTTGCCGGACGTAGAAGTCGGTGGTCGATTTGTCGCTGCGTTCGTAGCGGGCCCACCCGAGCAGCGCGTCCGGTGTCGCCTGGATCCTTCGTTGCCCGTCGACGACGCGGTGGCCCTCCTGGTCGAATTCGCTCGGCACCAGGTGGGCCTTGAGCGCCGAGGGCGCCGCCTCCTTGATCTGTAGGAACAGCGGTTCACCGTCACCCGATTCGAACAGCGCGATCAGACATCGGGTACCGACGCTGCCGACGCCGACCACCTTGGCTGCCAGGTCCGTCAGCGAGTAGCGGTCCATCAGCTGGCGCCGGTCGGCGTTCAGCGTTGCCCGGTAGTCGTCGAAGAACCCTTCGATCTGCGTCATCTCCTCCCGGCGCTGAGCATCGGTCATCGCCACGATCAGGGGCGGGTTCGACACGATGACCCGCCTCCCGTCGACCACATCGGTGAGCTTGCGCAGCGCCCCGAGGCTGTTCTTCCTGGCGGACTTCTTGCGTGTCTTCGCCAGCCGGCGGCGATCGCTCTTCGCCGTGGCGAGCGTCGTGGCCAGTTCCTGGACATCCAGCCGGTAGTAGAAGAGATCGAGGGGGTTCATCGCCGCCGCAGTCTCGATTGCCCGGCGATACGCGGCGGTCGCTGCTCGTGCCAGCTTCCGATTGGTCTTCTTGTCGAAATGGTTGTTCCTGCCCGCCACCACGACACTGGCCGCGAGTCGCTTGACGTCCCATTCGAAGGGACCCGGAAGCGTCTCGTCGAAGTCGTTGATGTCGAACACGAGACGGCGTTCGGGTGAGGAGAACATCCCGAAGTTCGACAAATGGGCGTCACCGCACAGCTGCACAGTGATGTCGGTACGCGGACCGGCCGCCAGGTCGGCGGCCATGACCGCCGCCGACCCGCGCAGGAACGTGAACGGCGTCGCCAACATGCGCCCGTATCGGATCGGGACCAGATCCTGCAATCGATTTGCGTCCTGGGCCTGCAGGGTCGCCAGGGCGCTGGCTCGGTCATCGGGAACGACCAGTTCCGCGTGGTCATCGAGCGGCACCGACTCACGCCGGCCACGACCGGCCGCGGCCCGCGCTGTCCTGGGCTCACGCCGACTCTCGAGCGACCAGCGGGGATAACGCTGCGAATTCTCCGAGATACCCATCAACTCTTCCTTTGATCTCGACCAACCGATACCACTCGACTGTGGAGCACAGCGACGCGATCGGCGTCATCCGTTCTGTGCGATGCATCCCCGTTCGTACGAAGTGGATGAAGAGCCCGCTCCGGTATCACATCACAATCGACCCATGGCCCCGTCGCACCCGGCGAAACATGCGCGAGTCTACGTCGTCCGCCACGCCGACGCGGGAGTCCGAGGACACGGCCCCGACGATCGGCTGCGCCCGCTGAGCAGCAGCGGGCAGGCGCAGGCGGTCCGGCTGGTGCACCTCTTGGACTTGACGTCCGCCGGTCAGGTTGTTTCGAGCCCCTACGTACGCTGTGTCCAGACCGTCCAGCCCCTCGCAACGCGGCACCGCAAGCCGGTCGTGTTCAACGCCTCGCTCGCGGAAGGGGCACCCGTGGAGGAGACGTGGAGGCTCCTCCGACAGCTTCCCGATGGCAGCGTCGCGTGCACGCACGGCGATGTCCTCGAGGCGCTGACAGCCGTCGTGGACACACTCGGCAGGGGCGTCCACCAGATCTCGTTCGACAAGGGCGGTGTCTGGGTGCTGTCACGCCAGGGCAAGGTTCTGTCGCTCGTCGAGCAGAGATGCGCAAAGCGTGCTCCATCGGTGCATCGCAAAGCGGCTCTCGATGCTGGTAGACGGATCGAGCGCTGAGTTCCGACGCCCGTGAGCGTCACATCCCGATGTCGAGTTCGATCCAAGAGGACCTGATCTCCATCGAGGAGGCAGGTGGACCGGTCAACGGCTATCTAGCCGTCGATTCTGGCCATTGGTCTAACCGTCTGGGTCAAAGACCGTCCTTCCGTCTTCTTCAGCGACGACCGGCTAACAGTTCGATCGCTGTATCGGACCCGGTGAGTCCCGGTTCGAGGACCTTCTCTCTTTCGAAGTGCATCCGGCCTTCTCCGGAGTCATTCGGCAACAATCGCCATTTCTCGAGCCTTGCGATGGGGAAGTCGTCGACCTGTCTCGCTCGGGGATCTGGGCCCTTCCCTTCGGTCGAGGGCCTGCACGATTGGGATCGTTCGCCGAGTGGGCTTTGCTCCTGGTCAACGCGCGCGAGGTCTGACATCGATCGCGCACGATCGACGGACTGGAGGTGACCCGGGATCTTGGACACCGTGGACATCGCAGCGCTCCTCGGAAGCTGCAACCCGGACTGCAACCGAACACAACGACACGCGCCAGTACGGCCCATCATCGAGGGGGCATGCCCCTCGCGAGCGCCGCAGTCAGCAGCACAATTCGGCCTCGCTTGGCACTGATCAGAACCGTCGTGACCGGATTCAGGTTCCTGTGTCCGAAAGGACGTGGGGGTTCAAGTCCCCCCTCGCCCACTCTGAATGCCCTGGTCAGGGGCTTGCCGGAGGCGAAAAGTGGGCGATCTCTACCGGATCTCTACCGGACGGATCGCCGAAGGAGGGTACGCATGCGATCGGAAACGAACGTCGTGGACCTCCGCCAGCGCCGTATCGAACGCCTTGCTGTGGACCTGGCCCGCGTGCTGGTGTCGACCACCTACGTCATCGTCGAGGTCGCCGAGATCGATTCCGTCGACGAGTGGCGTGCCGCCGCTCGACTCGCCGCCCGGCGCAACGGCTGGAAGGTTCGCACCGGGATCGGCAACACGCGCGAGCAGCTGTTTGCAGTCCGAGTCGATGACGACGCCGAGCGGAAGTGGACCGGCTGGTCCTGACCGGGCCCAGGCGAAGCGGCCGCCGGTAGCGGGTGACGAAGGCCTCGGACGATGTATCGGCAAGCGGCCAGGGTTTCGCCGTTGGCGGCGGCGGGCGACTCGGCGATCGGCGTCGTCTCGGCCGGTTCCCGCTCGACCGGCGCTGACGGGGCGGTCGCCAGAGTCGAGTCAGAGCGTTTCGCGTGCGACCTCAATCTGCTCCAAACACGGGCATCAGACCAACGACTCGACATTGGGCTGCGCTTGAGTCAACGTCTCGCCAGCCAATATCGATCAGATGCTCTCGGTCATTGTGGTCGCTCTCCATGAGGGCCAGCACATTGATCGTGACTACTGCGACCTGACCGCGACGATTTCGATGAAGTCTTGGTATCGCTGCTGCTGCTGCTGCTGCTGCGTCTCCTCCAACGAGCTCCACTTCAGCGGTCGCGGACCGAGTTCCGTCTCCCATCTCTTGAGGGCATGGCTAGCGTGGGTGGCGATGTAGTCCAGCGCCGCGGTGGCCAGCGGGAGGATCTCAACGAGAGCCTCGAAACCCCGGCCGCGTCGCGGCCATCTGGCTCTCGGCCTGGTCAAGCTGTTCGGCTAGTTCCTCCTGCTGCTTACGGTTGCGCCGCCGCATCCAGATGAGACCGCCGAGGGCGAACACTGCGGCGGGTGCCGCGACCAGCCCGGTCAGCAGGAGCGTCCCCCCGCCACTCCGGCGACTCGGGGTCACCGTCGCCGACGTTTGGCGGGCAGTCTCTCGCTGACGTCCACCTCCCGGGAGGCACTGTCCGGTGCGCTCCGCCACCGCCGACCGACGGGCACCACCCGGCGACGCTGAGCACCCGATCCCTGCACGCCCACCGGCCCGTCAGCCGGTAGAAAATCCGGCGCTTGCGGCAGCGCCCAGACTTCCGTAGCTGTCTCAGTGAATACCACCGCCGGCGTCGGTCTGGCGCTCCGTCCCCCGAACTGAGTCGATGCCCATGGCCGCTCAACAGAACTGCCGTCTGCGACTACGGATCAGAAGGTTGGGGATTCGAGTTCCTCCGGGCGCACCAAAACCCCTTGTTTCCAGGGGATCAGCCAAGTCGCCGGCGGCGACAACGACGGTGTTGGTCGTGATCGCCACCAACCGCCCCTCAGCGGCGTGGGTCTGATGGAGCCGTGCGACTCGTTCCGCCACGAGGGCGGGGTGTGCGGTGGCGAATCGGCCGTGGTCGGCGTAGGACTGAACGGCGTCGGCCCGGCCGGCGCGGAGTCCGAGACTGGCGGCGGTTTCCCAGTCCCCGGTGAACCGTCGAGGTGTGTCGAGTGTGTGGACCGGCAGGGTGTTGCACCAGTGCGCGAATACACCGCCGCGTTCGACGGCGGGGAGTTGCTCTGGGTCACCGACGGTGACGAGTCGCCACTGGTGCTCACGCACGAGTTCGACGAGTCGTGCGAGGTCGGCGGTCGCGATCATCCCGGACTCATCGAGGATCACGGTCGTGCCGGCGGGATAGAGCGCGACTGCTGGTAGCGGTGGTTGAGGAGGAACCCGGCGACGGTGCTGGTCTCGCAGCCGGCTCCGCGGTGGAGCACGTCTGCGGCCTTGCCCGACGGCGCGAGTCCCACGACCGACCGGCGCTCAGCTTGGAGCGCGGCCACGGCGGTCGCGGTGGTGTGGGTCTTGCCGGTTCCGGCGGGCCCAACGACGACCACGAGCGGCGCGTCACCGGCGACTGCCCGGGCAGCGTCCGTCTGTGGATCACCGGTGGCGGCGACCCGCCGGGTGCTCGCGGTGGCCCACTCCTGGAGCGTTTGCTCCTCGTGGAGGACGTGTGGTGTGGAGAAGCGACGGTCGGTGACGTGTTCGGTGACTGGCCGTCCGTCTGTTCGGTGCTGGTGTGTGCCGGTTGGTTCGGGTCCGAGCGGTGTGCAGTGCTGTTCTGCGAGTTCGGCGAGGCGGTCGATCTCTTCGACCAGCCCGGCGCCGGTCGGGGCGGTGTCGGGTTCGAGGAGCGTGGCGAGGTGCCGGGCAACGTCCGCTCGGAGGAACGTCGATGCTTCCTGGCTCACGTGGCGGAGTGCTTCGTCGATCAGGTCCTCGTCGACGGATGGTCCGCTGGACCGCTCGTTGCGTGCCATCTCTCCGGGTGTGAGCTGGTCGGGCCCGATCCCAATGCTGCGAGCTTCGATTGCCCAGTCGGCGTGCAGTGCGATCGCGTCGACGCCGTGTCCCATTCCGGGCCTCGATGCGGTGACGGCTTTGCGTTGCAGGTGAGCGATCGTGCGTGCGTCGGGGTCTGCGCCGTCGTTCTCGTTACGCCACCGTCGGATCAGCTCGGCATGTTTGGCGTCGACCTGGTCGGAGCGTTTCGAGAACAGGTCGCGCACGTCGTCGGGGACCCAGTCGAGGTCGGAGACGCCGCCGTCTCGGAGCTTCCATCCGGCGCCAAGGCGGTTGGTGAGCTCGGTGCGGAGGGCGGCGTCGTAGATCCAGCCGATCGTTCGTTGCTGGTACTTGAGGAACCGGGCGTCGAGCGACAGCCACTTCCCGGTGGTGTCTCGGACTTTGGCGGAGATGATGGCGTGGGTGTGCAACTGCGGATCCACCGTCCGCGAGGTGTGCTGGCGGAACAGAGCTGCGGTCACACCTTGGGTGTCGACCTGGAACACGCCGTCGGTGCCGCGGCGGGTGACTGCACCGTGGTGTTCGAACCAGCCGAGTGCGGCGTCGACCGCGGTGTCGTGCGCGGCGAGGACCTCGGCGCGGACCCAGGGGTCGGGGGTGAGCGCCCACAGGACCGACACGGACTTCGGCGACGGAGAACGTCGCGTCGAACCCACGAGCTGACTTGTTGCCGAACTGCCGGCCGAGGCGAGCACCGGTGTTCGGGTGGCGGCCCTCGAGCACCGAACGCAGCTCATCGCCGGTCACCGTGCCGTCGAGTCCGAGTGCGGTTCGGCCGTTGCCCCACCATCGGCCGGGTGGGTTCGTCCGGGTCGAGGTAGTAGTCCACCGGGCCACGACCCGGGCCCGGGCGTTCGGAGTCCTCGGCGAGACCGGCGTAGTAGTCCAACAACCCGGGGAGCTTCTCCGCCGACGCCTTCAGCGTCGTCACCCGCATCACCGGACCCACCACCACCAACCGGCACGGCCCATCGCTGCCGTGCGCTCTGGGGGACCACCTGATGGCGCAAATGCACCCGTCTGTACGCTCACACCTACATAGGCCGTTGAGCGGGTCGAGACTCTCCCAACCGACTCCCTCGACGCCTGAGTCGTGCCGTCCAGACCGGCCCGAACACGAGAAGGCGTTCGGCTCGGCGTGCGAGACACTGCGGCCGCTGCCGGAACTGGTCCCCGTCGTTGGTGAAACCCGAGCCTCGCGTCGGCGGGTCAACGGCGGATCTCGACCGATGACGACCTCGAACCGCGGCCCACCGTCCACCCGGAGTCCAAGCAGGCACTTCGGTGGCGCAGCGGCTCGGGGTTCGAGTCCTGCCGGCTGGACTCGAGATGGGCGACGCTCTGACCCTTCTACCTCAGTTCGAATGCCGTTCGATGTGTCGAGTCAGTTGGCGGCGGCGAGGTCGATCAGGAACTGGCAGAACTCGAACTGGGTCATCTCGCGTCCTCGGCGTTCCGCCGCTGCGATCTCCGGATCGGTTGCCGCCGCATCGATCCGCTCGACGACGACACCAACGACCTCCTGTAGAAACTTCTCGCCCTTCACACCGAGCGACTCCTGTAGCGCCCACGACGCGCCGACACACGTCGCGGCTTCGACCAGTCGGTCTTGACTGGCCAGGGAGTAAGCGGCGGCCTGGAGTCCTCCGACGATCTGCCCCGGCGCCACGGGATGATCCCGGTACAGCGCGACGGCATCCGCAATGTGGGCCAGGGCCCCGGGCCGTGCCTGCTCCGCTGCCATCACTCCGAGTGCGATCATTCCGACGATCTCGATGTGTGGGCTCACGCCGACGGCGGCCTCAGCCGCCTTCCGATCGCCTCCTCCGCCTCGGAGATCCGGCCGGTTCGAAGCAGACCCTGGCCGACCAGCACGTAGCCGGATGCGCTGAGGGTCGCGATGCCGAGCGGACTGACTTCGTCGAGAAACTCTTGTGCGCCGACGAGCCCATCGGCTGGACGCGCGTGAGCCGAGCGCTGACCACCGAGACCGATACCATCATCACCCAGTACGGATCGCCATGTCGCTCGGCGGCAGCGGCACCCAGCTCGGCGGCGGCAACGAATTCGTCGACGTTCTGGCGTTGCACCGCCAGCAGCGCCCGCGCCAAGTGGGTCGCTGGATCCAACTTCCACAGATCGGGGCCCAGCAACCGCTCGAGCTCATCGATCAGCTCGACCGCTCGCCGCCATCCCCCAGTTGTCCACAGAACGAACACGGCCTGCGCCACGAGCTCGAGACGCAGCTCGGGGTCGTGCACCTCCGCACTCCGGTCGAGCAGCACCTCCGACCAGTACCGTCCGACAGCACTCCCCGACTGCCCCAAAGGGAGCAAGCACGAGGTTCAGAACCACGGCCTCGCTGACGCGACCGCCGTCGACGAGCCACTCGAATATGGCCTCGAAGTTGTCGAGCTCCACCGCGCAATCGGTCGGCGGCGGCCCCTTGATCCATCGTGTTCAGTGCCGGCACCCACTGCGCTGCCAGCGCTGCGAAGTAGCGGAAATGGCGTTCGCGCCACGCCTCGGAGGTACCTGCTTCCGCGAGCTGCGCCTCGGCGTACTGGCGCATCGTCTCCAGCAGGCGATACCTGGCCGCTCCCGTCGCAGTAACGGTTGTGACCATCGACTTGTCGACCAGTCGTTCCAGCAGATCGATCACCTCGAACCCGTCGACCAGCCCCCCGACACAGACCGACTCGACCGCCTCCAGATCGAACGACCGCCGGAACGCGCCAAGCGATCGAACA
>CAVPHU010000003.1:0-267645 GCA_963704815.1 uncultured Acidimicrobiaceae bacterium | reverse complement strand
CGCGTGGGTGAGACGTCCCGAAGGTGGGGAAGAGCTCGTCCAGGCCTTCGGAAGTGGCATCCTGAGCGTGCTCGGCCGGGGCATCGGTGAGAAGCGGCTGGTCACCAAGACCCCGGGACTGCAGAACCTCGAGCACGTCTTCGAGCTGTTTCCCGACGCGTTCGTCGTCGTGATCGTCCGCGACGGCCGATCGGTTGCCGAATCCTACGTGCGGAGTTGGGACGGGAACTACGAGAGCAGCTTCCAGCGGTGGGCCGACTCGGCGCGCACGCTCGCGCGTGCGAAGGCTGCGTTCGCCGAGCAGGACCGCAGCGCGATCGTTGTCCGGTACGAGGATCTCGTCCATGACACGCAAGGAGTCCTCGGCCGACTCCTGAGTCAGCTCGAACTGGACGCCGATCGATTCGACATGGAGGAAGCCCTCGCGCTCGTTGTCCGCGGATCTTCAGAGATCCGTGCTGACGGCGAGTCGATGCACTGGAAGCCCGTTGAACGAACCGAGAGCTTCGACCCGAGTCGCCGATGGTCGGCTTGGGGCCCTGAACGCCATGACCGCTTCAACTGGGTGGCGGGGACCGAGATGCTCGAACTCGGCTACGAACTCGAGGAGCGCCATCGGGGGCTTGCCTCCCACGTGCGCAATCGGACCATGGACCTGCTCTGGCGGCGGTTCAGCGACACCGCCGTCCGCCGGGCCGCGAGGCGTGCGCTGGCGTCGGTCGGCTTCCAAGGCCGTTTCTGAGTCGTTCTCGCCTCTGGGTCAGGCCTCGTCGTCGAACCGGTAGCCGAACCGGCCGATGTCGCGTCGATAGCGATCGGCAACCAGCTCTCGGCTCGGTGAGTCGTAGTGGTCGGCGTATCCCGCGTCAGCGGTGGTGCTCCGGTTCACGGTGGGGACGTCCACTTCGGTGAGGTGGCCGAGGCCGAACGTGGTCGCGAGATAGGGGCGTAGCTCCGAGTCGATGTCTTCGAGCCGCAGCACGTCGTCGACCAGTTCGCGTCCGTCGGGTCCGGCGACGAAGTGCTCGAGTGAGTAGGTGCTGTACCTGCGCCAGCGTTGGTTGGGGTCGCCGCCGCCTCCGGCGCCGTCGGCCCGGACCGTCGCGAGCCAGGTCGTGAAGTCGGGGAGCGCCGGCGCGGATCGCCTCCGACGACTGCCTCTGCGAGCGCGCTGCCGCTCTGCGCGATGTACTCGTAGGCGGAGACCAGACGTGCCCACGGATTCCTGACGAACACGAAGCGCCGGTACTCGTCGAACGGCCATCCGAACTCGTCGAACACGACCTTCGCCTCGACCGGGCGCATGTGCGAGTAGAAGCGATGGTGGGCATCCACGTCGGGGTAGCGCACGACCTCGACATCGGAGTAGGGCTCGAGCAACCTACGGACGCTCTCCGAACCGGTCTTGGGATTCGAGAAGAAGATGAAGCGGTGGCGGTGCGAGATGATCACGTGATCTCAAGCTGAGGCTCGGTCGGCGTCAACCAAGCGGCCATCACGGATGGCGATCGTCCGTCCGGCTTGTGCCGCAACGGCAGGATCGTGCGTGACCACGAGCACCGTGGCGTGTCCCGCGAGGTTGTTCCAGCTCCGCACGACGGCCTCGGCGCTTTCCTTGTCGAGTGCAGCAGTGGGCTCGTCGAGGACGATGAGCGATGCGCCCCGAGCAAGACTCCGGGCCAGCGCGAGCCGTTGACGCTGGCCGCCTGAGAGCTTTCCGCCGGCCTCGCCCACGTTGTAGCCGAGTGCCTCGGGCTTCGATCGGATCTCGGCGCTCAGGCTGGCCTCCTCGAGAGCGTGCCAGCACCGCTCGTCCGACATCTCGTCGGCGTCGAGGCCGAGGACGAGGTTGTCGCGGATGGTCCCAGGCGCGACGTACGGACGCTGGGGCAGATACGCGCAGATCGCCGAGGACGAGTCCGGCTGCTCGGGCGCCACCCAGTCGACCGTTCCGGTGGTCGGTGTCAACAGGCCCAGGATCAGGTCGACCAACGTGGTCTTCCCCGATCCCGAGGCACCGACGATGGCGACGACTTCGCCGCGCTCGATGCGAAGCGAGATGTGTTCGAGCGCCGGCGAGTCGGCCCCGGGATAGGTCAATCCCACGTCGTGCATCTCGAGTGAGGTGAACCCCGCAGGCACGGGCACCTCGGCCGTCTCGCGCTGCGGCTCGGCGAGCAGGTCGGCGAGCTGCAGGACGCCGGTGCGGGCATAGCGGATCTGATTGCTGCTGCTCGCGATCCGGCCGAGTGACGGGACCAGTCGGAGTGCGGCGGCGATGTAGACACCGATGGCCGCGACCGTTGCCGTGCTCGCCTCGCCTCCCGCGAAGACGACCGAGGCCCAGACGACGAGGGCGGTCATCAGGATCAGCTCGAGGATGAGCCTGGGCAGCGGTCCGATCGATCCCTTGAACGTCTCGGCCTTTCCGAACTCGATCGTCGACGTGCGGAGGCTGCGTTCGAAGAACGGTTCGATGTGCAGCACGCGTGCCTCCTTGAACGCCTGGAGCCCTTCGACGATGGCGCGGATCATGTCGCGTTTCGCTGCCTGGACTCCCGCCCCGTGGCGGCTGAGGCGATGGCGGAGCGCGAAGTGCCAGATGGTGACGGCAGCGCCGCCGACCATCCCGATGGTCAAGGTGGCCATGGGCTGGAGGATCAGGAGCAACGCCAGCATGAAGCTGATCACCAGTGCCTCGCTGAGGAGGGTCAAGCCGACGACGATCGTCTGTGAGACCAGCAGCCCGGCGTCGAGTTGGACGGCGCGTTGAACCTCGGCGAGGTCGCGCTCGATGTGTCGTTCGTACGGTTCGCGCATGAAGAGCCGGAAGGTCCTCGAGGTCACCCCGACCCGGACGTCGGCCACGGTCCGGTACATGCGGTAGTGCGCGAAGCCGACGACCAGGTTCTTCACCAGGTAGAAGCCCAGCAACCCCAGCCCCGCGGTGCGGATGTCGAGGTCATCGAGGAAGGACATGGCGCCGCTGCTCGCGGCCGGGAGCTCGGTACCCTCACGCAGCAGGGTCTGGAGAAAAGGGAACACGGCGGCGACGGCGGCGGCTTCGAGCAGAGACCCGAAGCCGAGGAGCGCACCGACGCGTGCCAGTCGGCGTCGTTCGGTGGACGTGAGCACGAGCCGCGACAGCTCCCGCCACGACCGGTTCGTCCCGCCCACTTCGAGGCGTCGGATCGAGGCTGGAGAACGAGGGAGTTCGGTCGGGGGCTCAGACACAGTGGTGAACTCGGCAGCGAAGTCCTGGCCGGCCTCGACGGACGAGCTCTGGTGTTCGATCGAGCGGACGATCCGGCAAGAGGGCGGGACTCCATGCGTCGGCGGGCGTGAATCTGCCCGCTCAACCGTAGTGGCGCGACCGCTCGTGCGTGGCCATCTCGAGCCCAGTCCGCTCCGTCATCGATCGCCCCGCGCGCAGTCGGTACCGTGGGGGCGTGTCATCGCCGACCCGATCGCATGGCACGACGATGTGCGGTCGCCTCCTGGCCGGAGCGGCTCGGCGAACGCTCGGCTGGCAGCGTTCGGCCGCCGCATCGGCGGTTCGTCGCCGGTTGTTCGAACTCGGCTACGACATCCACTGCGAACCAGGCGTCAAGATCGGGCCGGGCGTGAGGATGCTGACCACCGAGGGAGGACACATCCATCTGGGCCCTCGCGTCCGCCTCGGGCGAAACGTCTCGTTGATCGCTGAGGAAGGCGGCATCATCTCGATCGGCGAGGCCACCTTCGTCGGCGACGGCAGCGCGGTCGTGAGCTACGAGCGCGTCGAGGTCGGTGACCATGCCCTGCTTGCCGAATACGTGACGATTCGCGACCAGAACCACGGAACCGAGTCCGATGAGCCCTACGGCAAGCAGCCGATGGCGACGTCGCCGATTCGCATCGGTGACGGGGCGTGGATCGGAGCCAAGGCAACCGTCGTCCCGGGTGCGGACATCGGAGCGCGAGCGATCGTCGGAGCGAACTCGTTCGTCAACCGGCCCGTGGCTGAAGGCGAGCGAGTGGGGGGCGTGCCCGCCCGCCCGATTCGCGCGGCCGGTCGGCCTCCGATCCGGTGAGCGACCTCCGTCACCGCCACTCGTCGAGACGCCGGTCGAGCAGTGCCTCGACCTCTCGGATCTGCGGCTCGTAGTAGTTCCGGAGGAACCGCAGGTCGAGCCCGAGTTCGGCCGGCGCGGCAGCGTGTGCACCCGGGGCCTTCGGAGGCCCTTCGGTCATGGTGCGAGAGCTTCGGGCCCACAGATCGGCGGGAACGACGGCCTTCGCGAGTCGGCGCACCGGCGCCATCCGCTCGCCTCGGAGCCGCCGACTGATCCGGTCCCGCAAGCCCGGGGCGGACCCGGCGTTGAAGACGCGCTCGGTGTCGACGGTCTCGGAATCCTCGAGTCCGATGGCGTCGAACAGTTGGGCGACGACCGAACGAGGGCGGTCCAGGAGATCGTCGAAGACGAGGAGGTGCAGTTGTGCTGCCGGAAACACCTCGAACACGTTCTCGATCAGCTGCGGATAGTTCCCGAGTTCGACGAACACGCGGTGCCACCAGTGATCGGTGTCGAGCCGTTCCTCGAGCGCCGTGAACGGCTCGTCGACGGTCCCGAGGCGGTCCTCCATCCGGTACGAGGACAGGGCACGCTCGACCGGGTTTCGCATGAGGAGGAAGAGCTCGCATCGGGGGTTGTGCTCGGCGAGACGTCGGAGGCCATCGGGTCGTGCCGCGAGCACGGCCGACTTGCCCACGAACGTCGGTTCATCGTGCACCCGCCCGAAGCTGTCGTCCCAGCACTCGTCGAGGCCGACCTCCGGTGCGGGGTCGGCGAACCACGCGAACTCCGTGGTGTGATGCGTGGCGACGTTCGGGTGTTGGCCGACATATCGCAGGAGTGAGGTGGTGCCGCACTTCTGACCGCCGATGATCATCGCATCGAACCGCCGCTGGCGACGTGGTGGATCAGGCATTCTGGTCCCCGAGGCGACGCCGAACGCGGCTCGACAGCCGATGCAGGAGGTGGGCTGAGCGAGCCCGACCGTGAGTGAGCAACGACGGAGCAGGGTCGAACCGGGGAACATCGAGCCGACCGGGCCGTTCGGCGGGACCCAACGGTCGACTGCCTCGAGATCGCTGCGGCTCAGGCGGCCGAGCCACTCGGCATCCGGGGACGGGTTGGACGCGAAGTACCGGCGCCCGTGCGGATCGACGCTGCTCGAAGGGGTCACGGCCTGTGGGGTCCTGCGGCACACGCCCCACAAGTCGACGAGTTCATCGAGTACCCGGTCGGTGTCGCTGACCACCCGGTCGTAGTCGACGAGGGCGACGTGCTGGTCTCCGGCCGATCGGTTCCAGGACAGGTAGTCGTCGAGGTAGCCGGCCCACCGCCGCATGATCTCGTCGGCGTTCCGCGGCCTCCTCGAGTACTGCGGAAAGTTGCTGGGGAGGGTGGGTGGGTCGTGGCGGCTGTACGCCTTGAACGATGCCAGCCACTGGCGAGGATCGCGAACGGTGACGATGTGGTGGTCAGGAGAGGCGAGTGCGTCCGTGGCGTAGCCGGCGAAGTCCTCGACGTTCCGGGGTGTGGCGTGCTTCCAGCCCCCTTCGTGCACCTGGACGCGGATCGGCGTCAGGTTCTGCTCGATGATCCAGCGGGTCACGTTCGTGCCAGACTTCTGCAGGCCCCACTGCTTCACGATGACAGGACGATGCGGCGCCTCGGTCAAGACGGCTCGCCGTTCCTCAGCTCACGCCGCACCGCGGCGATCAGCGCCTCGCGTCGGGCCGACGCCGGATAGGCCTCGGTGATGCGCGACCACGCCTCGTGCGCCTTGGGGGTCTCGATGGCGTCGCGGATCGATGCAGCGACCGCCTCGGGTGCGTGCGAGTTCGCGTAGTACGCAGCATCGGCGGCCACCTCGGGAAGCGCTCCCGCTCGGGTCAGGACCGGCGTGCAGCCGTGGAGCATGGCCTCGGCGACCGAACATCCGAACGCCTCGTGCCGTGACAGCTGGAGGTACACCGAGCTCGTCGTCAAGAGCTCTTCCAGCCCGGCATCGGTCAGGAACCCCGGGAGGCGGAGGTTGGCGCCGCCGGTGGCTCGAAGGTGCGCGACGGCATCGGGCTCGACATGTCGGCCAGCCAACACGAACTCGACGTCAGGCAGGCTTCGGCTCGCCCGGGCGAAGTCCTCGAGCCCCTTCCGCTGCATGTAGTCCCACGAAATCGCACCGACCGACACGACCCGTTCGGATCTCGGCCCGCCCACAGGAGCGGGAACCGGCTCGAATCCGTGTGGGACGACGTCGACCCTTGCTCGAGGTGCCCACCGGCGAGTCTCCGCGGCATTGGTCTCCGACACAGCCACACACGCGCTGGGCGGTCCGCAGGGTCAGCCGCCCCATGGCTCGGGTGACGGGGTGCGCCATGCGGCCGTAGTCGATTTCCGGAAGGCTGGCCACGTCGAAGCCTCCCGCGATGACGATGGATGGCTTCTTGGCGAGACGGGCCGCGAGCACGGGCGCCGACGGCGTGGCGAACCACTGGAACACGAGGTCGGCTGCGGCGACGGTCGACCGTGTTGCGCGATCGGGCAGCCATCCGGTCGGTCCCCGATGTCGTCGCCACGCGGGCCGTGGCTGTGACCGGACCCACTCGACGTCGCCCAGCTCCGCCAGCGTCTCGAAGTCACGTGCGACGTAGCTCGGCATCTCGTCCGGCGGATGGAAGTAGCAGAACGCCACCCTGGGTCGTCGAGTCATGAGCGGCCACGGCGGCACGAGCCCGGGAGCACCAGTCGCTCAGGTGTGTTCGGCATCGGCGGTGAGCGTGGAGGCGCAGCAGTCATGGCTGAGACCATCCGGCGCGCCCCGCATTGCCGTGCCATGCTACCGCAGGTCTGCGGCGATCACCGGCCATGAGCCAGGGGTGGCCGCAGATCGATGCCGAAGATGTGGAGCAGATCGATGGTGGAGATGATCCTGGTGGCCGGCGGTGGCGGCTTCATCGGAGGTGCCGTCGCCCAGTCGTTGCTCGACGATGGCCACGAGGTGCGAGTGGTCGATCTGGCGCCGATCGACGAGTGGCACCGGCCGCTCCCGGGTGCCGACCGCCGCCAACTCGACCTGCAACTGCTCGATGCCTGCCAGGAGGCAGCCGAGGGGTGTTCGCAGATCTACAACTTCGCCTGCGACATGGGTGGCATGGGTTTCATCGAGCTCAACAAGGCGCTGTGCATGTTGTCGTCGCTCATCAACACCCACCTGCTCGTGGCCGGCCGCGACGTCGGCATCGAGCGGTTCTTCTACGCCTCAACGGCGTGTGTCTACCGCGACGACCTCCAGTCTCACACCGAGGTGATCGCGCTGCGTGAGGAGACCGACGTCTACCCGGCCATGCCCGAGGACGGCTACGGCTGGGAGAAGCTCTTCGGTGAGCGGATGTGCCGCCACTTCCAGGAGGACTTCGGCATCCAAGCGCGGGTCGCCCGCTATCACAACGTCTACGGACCGAACGGCACCTGGGATGGTGGGCGGGAGAAGGCCCCTGCGGCCATCTGCCGCAAGATCGCCACGGCCGCAGTGACCGGCGACCACGAGATCGAGGTCTGGGGCGACGGCGAACAGACCCGCAGCTTCACCTTCATCGACGACGCAGCCGTCGGGACGCGAATGCTCATGGAGTCCGATGTCGACGAACCCCTCAACATCGGATCATCGGAGATGGTGTCGATCAACGAGTTGATCGACATCGTGGCCGAGCATGCCGGCATCGACGTGACTCGCCGGCACGACCTCTCGGCCCCACAGGGTGTTCGTGGTCGCAACAGCGACAACACGCTCATCCAGAAGCGGCTGGGATGGTCGCCCTCGACGCCGTTGCGCGAAGGCATCGCCAAGACCTATGACTGGATCCTCGGACAGGTCGAGGCCAGCCAGTAGCCGAGGTTCAGGCTCGGTCCGCGCCGTGTCGGGCGAGCAGCCGAGGTCGCTTGCGTCGCTCGACGGGGGCCACGCCGGAGGGGGCCCGATCCTCAGCCCGCCGAGCCAATGCCCTCAGCTTGGCTTCGGCCTCGAGCATGGCGGGGTAGGGGTCGTGGCGGAGGGCAACCACGACCAGTGCCCCGGCGGCAACCACCGCAACGGCGAGGGTGGCCAGCGGGTTGATGAGGCCGCGGCCCACGGCGACCGCTGCGGTAGCCAGCACGGCCTGGAAGCCGAGCAGGGCGACCACGGCCCAACCTTGGCCGAGACCGAGCGCCGCGAGGCGGTGGGAGAGATGGTCCTGACCGCCCTTGAACGGTGACCGGCCGTGCCGGAGGCGTTCGACGGTGACGAGCGACGTGTCGGTGACGGCGAGGCCGAGCAGGAGCGTGGGCACGACCCAGCTCTGTGGGCGTGGCACCTCGCTGGCGTTCACCTGGGCGGTGAGCACCGCGATCGAGAAGCCGAGGAAGAGGCTGCCGGCGTCACCCATGAAGATGCTGGCCGGTCGGCGGTTGTAGACGAGGAAGCCGAGGCAGGCGCCGGTGATGGCCGCGGCGGCACCTGCCACCAGGTATTGGTCGCCCAAGGCAGCGAGGGCGAAGACGCCGGCCGACGAGATGGCAACCGTGCCGGCGGCGAGTCCGTCCATGTTGTCGAGCAGGTTCACGGCGTTGGTGATGCCGACGATCCAGACGATGGTGACGACGGCGTTGAGCACCGTCGCATCGTTGAGCACCGTCACCTGCACGCCGGCGAGCACCGCGATCGCGGCGGCAGCCGACTGGGCCGCGAACCGGGGAACGGGTGCAGGTTGCGCCGGTCGTCGACGAGCCCGATCACTCCGAGGAGGACAGCACAGACGGCGAGCAAACCCGCCTTGGCGATGTACTCGCGGCTGATGGGCACGCCGCTGCCGGCGACGGCCGCCAGCATGATGGCGACACCCCCGAGGTACGGCGTGCTGGCCTTGTGCACCTTGCGTCGCTCGTCCGGCACGTCCATCATCTGCACGCGAAGGGCGTAGCGGCGACAGAGCGGGGTGACGACGGCAGCGACGATGAAGCCGACGATCAGCGCGAATGCCCAGCGGATCTCCATCGGGTTCAGTCCAGCAACTCGGCGGCCGCTCGCTCGCTTCGGGCCTCGGCGATGGTCTCGCGGAGGATGTCGTCGATCGTCCGGGTCGTTCTCCAGCCGGTCAGGTTCTCGATCTTGGTGGTGACCGGGACCCGCCGGCGCATGTCCTCGAATCCCTCGGGGTAGGCGACCTCGTAGGGCACGTGCACGATCTCGCTGTCGGACCCCACCTCGTCCTTGATCCTCGCGGCCAGGTCGTTCATGGAGAGCTCGCCGTGGGCGCCGATGTTGAACGCCTCGCCGGCGCTCTCGGGATGGTCGAGCAGGCGCAGCAAGGCGTCGACGGTGTCGAGAACGTGGCAGAAGCAGCGAGTCTGTTCGCCGTCGCCGTAGATCGTGATGGGCTCGCCGGAGACGGCCTGGCGGATCAGCCCCGGGATCACCATGCCGTACGCCGGGCTCTGGCGGGGACCGACCGTGTTGAAGAACCGGCAGATGATGGCGTCGAGGCCCCGCTCGCGGTGATACGCGAAGGCCAGGATCTCGTCGACGGCCTTGGCCGTGCTGTAGCTCCATCGAGCGACGTCGGGCGTGCCGAGGATGCGGTCGGACGTCTCGGCGAGCGGCGCCAAGCCGTTCTTGCCGTAGACCTCCGACGTGCTCGCGACCAGCACCCGTCGTCGATAGCGGTGCGCTGCTCCCAACACGTTCTCGGAGCCACCGATGTTGGTGGTGAAGGACTTGAGGGGCTGTTCGAGAATCCGCTTGACCCCGACGGCCGCGGCGAGGTGGACGACGATGTCGGTCTCGTGGACCAGTTCGTCGACACACATCGCGTCGAGCACCGAGCCCTGGACGAAGCGGAAGTTGGGATGCGAACCGATTCCGTCGAGATTCGACAGGCGGCCGGTGTCGAGGTTGTCGAGCGCGATCACGTGGTCGCCGCGACCGAGGAGCGCCTCGCAGAGGTGCGAACCGATGAACCCGGCACCGCCCGTGATGAGATACCGGAGTGGCATGTGTTCGCTCGACCTCGACGCACTGGCGAATGAAACGTGATCACCCTAACGCCGAGCCCTACTGGCGCAGGTGTTTCCCCATCCACCACGATGGGGCCGTTGGGAGCGGAACGAACTGCCTGGGCCCGTGTGGCGCGACCTCACCGCGTCGCCGCGACTACGCCGTGGTCGCGGAGGGCGAGTCGGGTGCGTTGACCGAGTTGAGCACCGGGGCCGCCGCCCTCTTCGAAGAGGTCGCGGTGCCCCGAACCGTCGCTGATCTGACGGCGTGGCTGGGACTCGACGACTCGGCCGGGCTCGAATCCATGATCGCCGAACTCCACGCCGGCGGCGTCGTCACTGCGGATGGTCGGCCAACGGTTGGTGGGTCGTCGACGTCGGTCCGGGTCGAGGTCGGCGCCGACCCTCGAGGGGTCGTGCTGGCTCACGGTCTGTCTCAGCCCGACGAGATCGTCATCGAGGATCCGGGAGAGCTGCTCGAGCTGCTCGAGTGGGCGATGGGCCAGCGGGTGGTCCCCCTCCTCGCGCAGGCGGTGCACGACGGCTCGGTGGCCGTGCCCGCCGCGACCGCCGAGGCGATCGTGCAACGCGACCGGGCGGTGCAGCGATCGTCGGTGGCGATCGAGATCGAGCTGTTGTCGGTGGCTGAGGTCCTCGACCGCGCCGGACTCGGTTTCGTGCTCCTCAAGGGGCTCGCCACGGGTCATCTCGACTACCCGTCACCGGCCTGGCGCCAGACGGGTGATGTCGATCTGCTGCTCTCGGCCGCAGATGTCGCGAGCGCCGTCGAGCTCCTCGTCCGGCGAGGAGCGGTCTCCGTCGTCAGCGACGAGATCTCGACCCTGGCCAAGGCCACCACCGTCAGGATGCCCTCGGGCGTCGAGATCGATCTCCACGCCCGACCCGTCATGCTTCCGTACGGCGCGGTCGGCCTGCTCCCGACGGTGCCGTGTGAGATCGGCGGCGTGACGTTGCAGGCGCTCGCCCGGCCCGACCGTTGGGCGCACGCCGTCGCCCACCATGCCCTCAGCGCGCCGGGCTACCGTCGTGCGTCGTCGCTCTGCGATGTACTCGCCACCTGGCCGACGCCGGATGAGCACCAGCAGTGGGGCGACGCCATCGCGCGGTGGCGAGCGACCACACTGCTTCACGTGGTGGAACGAGACCTGGCCGATCTCGGGATCTCGATCGCAGACCCCGGATGGCTCGAGGGTCTCACCGCGGCCCGTCCGAGGTTCTACGAACGCGAGCTGGTCGAGGCCGGCGATCCGGGGCCCATCCTGCACTGGATCGGACCGTTGTCGGTGCTCGACTGGCGCGGGCGGGCCCGTCACCTCAAGGCCATGTCCCAGGCCCGATGGCAAAGAACCCACCGACCTTGAGCGACCAGATCACGAGCGACCACGGGGGCGGAGACCGGACCTCGGTCGGACGAACTCGAAGGACCTCGCGCTCGTCCCAGAGCTCGCGTCGGCGTCGCAGGCGTCTGGCGCTGATCCCCACGGTGGTGTCGGGGGTGGCGGCCCTGTTCGTCACGGCTGCGCCCACCGGCGTGCCGGCGGTCGACGCCGTCGAACGAGCTGCGTTCGTCGTCCTCGTCTCGCTCGCGGCATCGCGGGGCACCCGGATCTCATGGGTGTGGGCCGGCGGTGTGGTCGCTGCCTGCTCCGGAACCGATCTCGGGGTGACCGGCGGAACCGTCGCGCTCATCACCGCCATCGCCTCCATCCCGGCTCGCAAGCGCAGCCGGCTGGTCGGAGCGACCGTCGGTGGGGCCGTGGGGCTCGGGGTCATGGGCCTCAGCGACTTCGACCGCTTCGGACTGTCGTTGCTCATCGGCGCGATCGCCGTCGTGCCGATCTTCGTGTCGGCCGCTCGCAAGCTCGCGCAGCGGGATCAACGCCGAATCCGCAGCGCGGCGTTGGTCGTGGCCGGGTTGGCTGCGGTCGGCATCGTCCTCATCGGCTTGGCGGCTCTGTCCGCTCGCGGTCCTCTGCGCGCCGGCATCGACGAATCCAGAGCCGGCATCGACGAGGCCCGAGCCGGCAAGGACGTGGCGGCGGCGGCGAGCTTCGAGCGGGCCCAGGCGTCCTTCGACGAGGCGGCCGATCGGGCCGGGGCGGTCTGGGCGCTGCCCGGGCGGCTCGTTCCCGTGGCGTCCCAGCACCTGGGGGCCGTGCACGACCTCGCAGCGCAGGCAGCCGATCTCGCCGCTGCCTCGGAGGCAGCGGTCGGAGCGCTGGGCGGTCAGGACGTGATCGTCGACGGTTCCATCGACCTGGATCGCATCGAGGAACTGGCACCAGTGTCGGTCGACCTCCTGGCGTCGTTCGAGAGAAGCGTCGCGTCGGTCGACGACGTCGACGTGGGGTGGCTCGCGGCGCCGGTGGCGGCCCAGATCGACGACCTCCGTGACGAGCTCGACGATTCGTTGCCAGCCGTCCGCAACGCGTCCGAAGCCCTCGAGGCCGCTCCCACCCTGCTCGGAGCCGACCAGCCGCGTACCTATCTCGTGTTGGGCGGCAATCCGGCGGAGGCTCGTGAGCTCGGTGGCTTCGCCGGGAGCTACGGACTGCTCCGTGCTGACGACGGCGAGCTGACGTTCGACACCGTTCCCTACGGCGACGTCAAGTTCGCTGTGGCCGGAACGGTCCCGGAGCTGCCCGCCGAGACCCCGGCGCCCTACGCCGCCGCTCGACCGCAGGTGTTCGTTCAGAACTGGACCGACTGGCCCGACTTCCCCGAGGTGTCGCGGGTCACCGCCGCGCTGTGGGAGGACAGCGGACTCGAGCCCGTCGACGGAACGCTCTACACGGACCCGGCGACGCTGGCCGCGCTCCTGAAGTTCACTGGACCACAGCAACTCCCGGGCACCGACGTCACGCTGACCGCCAAGAACGCAACCGACATCCTGCTGCGCGAGCAGTATGAGCAGTTCGGTGACCTGCCCAACTCGGAGATCAGGGACCTGTTGGGCGATGCCGCCGAGGTCGTGTTCGACGAACTGCTGGACGGGGCGATTCCCGCCCCCCAGGTCTTGGCCGACACGTTGGCGCCCTTGGTGGCCCAGCGACGGTTGCTCTTCACGACGCTCGACGGTTCGGCGGCCTCGCTGCTGCAGCGGACCGGCCTCGACGGGGCCATGGAGTCCGATGCGCCCGATCTGGTCTCGGTCACCCACAGCAACACCCGGGTCAACAAGGTCGACGCCTACCTCCAGCGGACCGTCGACGTCCGGGTCGAGCTCGACGACGAGACGACCGCTGTGCGATCGACGGTGACCGTCACGCTGACCAACGGCGTCCAGCCGGGTCTTCCGGATGTGGTGACCGGAGACGAGCTCGGCGATGGGCTCGGCGAGCTCGACCATCGTCTCAACCTGTCGATCTACACGCCGTGGGCACTCACGGGGGTGACGGTGGACGGCGAGACCATCTCGGGACGCACCAACGAATCGCCCTCGCTGAACCGGCACGGCGCCACCGTCGTGGTGGGAGGCGGTGAGACCATCACCGTCGTGTTCTCGCTGCTCGGCGCCATCGATCGCGCCGACGACTACGAACTGGAGATCGTGCCGAACGCCACGGCGGTGCCCGACATCGTGTCGGCGTCGGTGACCTGGTCCGACGGAATCCGGGTACAGGAACCGTCCGAAACCACCGGATCGGTGCGACTCTCGGGAGATCCGTGAGCTTCACGTGACTCGCATGGACGTGGTGAGTAGGGTGAACAACCGTGCGGCACATTGGGTGCAGCGCGGAGAACTTCGAAGGGAATCTCGATGATTCGCAAGCTGCTCGTATTGAGCCTCGGCTGGGTGCTCCTGCTGACGCCTGCGGCGTTCGCGGGTGGGTACAACCCGCCGAGCCTGAACGCTGAGATCCTCAGCGACACCGAGGTCCTCATCACCGGCACGGGTTGCGCGCCAGGCGAACTCGTGACCATCCAGTACAACCCGACCGTCGAGACCACGGCTGATGCCAACGGCTCGTTCTCCAAGGTCATCGACGTGACCGGCCTGTCCGGCAACATCACGGTGACCGCCACCTGCGGCGACCTCGTCCAGACCATCGTGGTGTCACTGGGCGGAGCCGCTCCGCTGCCCCGCACCGGCGACGATTCCAGCCTGCCGCTCGCACGCTTCGGCGCCATCCTGGTCGCCCTCGGCGGAGCAGCCCTGTACGTGAGCCAGAAGCGAAGCCGGGGCGCCGAGAAGGTCTCGATCTCGAGCTGACGCTCGCAGACTTCGACGGTCGTCCTCCGGGTCCGGTCGCCTCGTGACCACCGAAGTCGGCACGTTCGGCGCGCTTGATCACGAGTTCACACTCACGACGCGAGGCCCGATCAGGGTCGACCTGGGTCGGCTGTTCGGCGGGCTCCGCATCGTCGACCGTCCCGCTTCGGTGGCCTACACGGTCGTGACCGACGAGGGCGGCCGGGGCGCACTGTTGCTCGATGGGGCCACGATCGCCCAGGGGCCGGTCCGGTCGATCCTGCAGCACCTGATCGCGGATCTCGGCCAACACGCCCTCGCGGAACCGACGGTGGCGTTCCACGCCTCGACCGTCGGTGATCACCGGGGTGCCGTCATGCTCGTCGGCCCGTCCGGCCGCGGGAAGTCGACGCTCGCGGCCCGGCTGCTCATCGACGGCATGAGCCTCGTCGCCGAGGACATCAGCGCCGTCGACCCGTCGTCGGGTGCGGTGCGTCCGTATCACCGACCGGTCGGGCTGTCGCGTACTTCGAGCGACCTGCTCGGGCTTCCGGTCGTCGACGAGAGCGGTGTGGGCAAGATGCTGTGGTCGAGCCACGACCTCGGCTTCTCGTGCACCGCATCGCTGCCGATCCGGCACGTGGCCCTGGTCGATCACACACGGAGCGACAGCGTCGATCTGACCCCGGCGATGATGCTCGCTCGTCTCCTCGAACTCGGGGTGGTGTCCACCGTGGGACATCCCGACGGGCTCGAATGGGTCGTGGCCGTGCTCGCCGGTGCGAGTTGCTCGGAGATCGGGACCGCCGACCTCGACCGGGCCGTTCTGGCGGTCGATCGACATCTCGATGCAGGGCCGCCGCCCGAGACACACGGCTGGCTGGTCGAACTCCGCGGCGAGGCGACAGACGTGTTCATCGGCACCGAGGCGGTCGTGATGAGCGGGGACTCGGTCCAACACCTCAATGCCTCGGCTGCCGCCATCCACCTGTTGTTGACCGAGGGCCGGACCGCAACGCAGGTCGCCGCAGAGCTCGATCTCGATGTGGCCGACGTCGCCGAGGTGCTGCGATCACTCAGCTGAGGGTGGGGGTCGCCGAGGTGTCCAGCGGCGGCATGCGAGACTGGCTCATGTTCGTCGACCGGCATGACGATGAAGATGACGGCGGATCCGAGACGTTCGACAGCGACGGTGGTCCACCCGAGGAGATGAAGCGGTGCCCGTCGTGTGGCGACCGGTTCATCCCGACCGCCACCCGGTGCCCCACCTGCCAGGTCGATCTGGTGGGCGGCGACGAGCCGGCGGTCTACACCTTCCTGATGGCCGACGAGGGCGCGGTCGAAGCGCTGGATCGGCTCATGCGCGAGTCGCTCGTTCCGTACGAACTCATCGACGACGAGCTGATCGTGCCCGGTACCCACGTCGTGGCCGCCGAACGCGTGCTCGACCTGCTCGACGAGTCGCTCGGCGTCTCGGTCCGGCACGGCACACCCGTCGAGGTCGTCGAGCTGTGGGACTGGGAAGACCACGAGCTCGATCGTCTCGAGGCCGAGCTCAGGGTCGCCCGGGTCCCGCACCTGTGGGACGACGACGACGGGTTCCTCCTGGTTCCCCCCGACCACCTCGCCGAGGCCGAGGTCGTGATCGACCGCGTGGCGCACCCCGATGCGCTCGACCCCGACGACGATCCTGGCCCGGTCTCGCCACCCGAGCTGATGAGTGATCTCTTCCTCGCTGCCGATGCCCTGCGCAAGGAACCGTGGAATATCCAGGCGGTGTCGGCGCTAGGCGTGCTGGCCGAACGGGCCACGGGGACCGCACCTCCCTTCGGCGTCGACCCCCAGACCTGGAACCTCGCCGTCACGACGGCCGCCCAGGCGGTCGAGACGAGCGACGACGGCGAGGGCGACGAGGACTTCGTTCGAGCACAGGCCGAGCGGGTCCGGGCGGTGCTGCGGCCGCTCGTCTGAGGGCGAAATCGGGGCATTCGAGGGCTACCCTCGGCTGATGGAGTTGGCCGCGCTCGAGGTGTATCACTCTCGTGCGTTCGCTCCGACGCGGCGGTTGGCGCTCGGTCGGATCCACCTGCCGGTGAGTCCGGCGCCGGGGTTCGGGGGCGTGTTGGTCGGTGCGATCGTGGCGAAGAACTGGGCCGACGTCCACCCCGACATGGTCGAGGACCTGACCCGGCTGACGCTGCAGTTGCAGGAAGGGCAGCGGGTCGTGCAGCCCCGCCTGCGTCACCGTCTCCAGACCGACCGAGTCGGCCTGCAACAGAGCACGTTCCGCCTCCTCGGCAGCGGCGATGCGCTTCGGTTCGACTTCCATGGCAAGGGCACAGCCGCCCAGCACGTCCTGGGAGCGGTCTACGCGGCCGGGCAACTCGACGCCGGTCCTCGGCGAACGGTCATGGATTCGGTGCGCAAGGGCATGCGCTGGCACGGCGATCGCGATGCCGACCTGGTGGCTCACCTCGCCGGGCACACCCGAGGTCAGACGCTGAGCATCAACGCCGTGGTCGATCCGGTGGCGTGGGCGCTCGACGTCCTCGATCTCGCGGCCAACGGCAGCGGGCCACCCAGTCGCAAGGTCATCACCCGCAGGTTCCGCGACCTCCTCCGCGATGCCCACCCCGACCACGGCGGTGAGTCCGACGATGCGGCCGAGCGCATAGCCGACCTCACCGAGGCTCGCGCCATTCTGCTGCACCGATGACGCGGCCAGGCGGGATGCTGCTGGCGCCTGGCGCGGGGTCGAACAGCAATCACCCTTCCCTGCTGGCGATCGAGGATGCGTTCGCGCCCGAGCTGCCGGTTCGACGCTTCGACTTCGGCTACCGGATCGAGGGACGCCCGTTCCCGGATCGCGCCCCGAAGCTGGTGACCGAGACCAACATCGCGGCACAGGTCTTCGCCGACGACCTCGGCGTGGCACCCGAGGCCCTCGTGCTGGGTGGGCGATCGATGGGTGGTCGCATGTGCGTCGCTGGCCGTGGCCGAGGGGCTGCCCGCGGCCGGCTTGGTCCTGATCTGCTACCCGCTGCACCCGGCGAAGAAGCCCGAGAACCTGCGCACCGCCCACTTCGGCGACCTGCGGGTGCCGTGTCTGTTCGTCTCGGGCACCAAGGACGAGTTCGGTTCGCCCGAGGAGTTCGACGAACACCTCTCGGGCGTCGCCGGTCCGGTCACCCGGGTGCAGATCGAGGGCAAGCGCCACGACCTCAAGGGCGCCGATGCTCAGGTCATCGACGCCATCGGGGCGTGGCTCCCGTCGCTGTCGTAGCCGGCGCCGGTCAGGCGACGCCGGCCTGGGCCTTGGCTTCCTCGAACATCTGGGCGTACCGGGGCTCGGCTTGGAGGGCCTGGCTCACGGTGAGCCGGTCGACGGTCCTCGGTTGGGTGAGCGTGCCGGCGATGAGGTCGACCGTCGTCACCGTGTCCCAGTCGATGGCCTGGCTCTGCTCGTTGGTCATGAAGATCTGCGTGGCGGGGATGGGTTCGTCGCTCGGATCGTCCTCGGGCCGCGGCTCCTGGCAGATGTCATAGCTCTCGACCGCCGGCCAGCGCTCGAAGATCGTGGGCGCGCTGAGCAGCGTGACCTCGAGGATGCCGTCGATGAACTGGTCGTTGGAGTACTCGCCCGCCGGCTCGACGTAGAGCGCCACGTGGTTGCCGTTGGGCGACTGCAGGTACTGCCCGTTGCGCGTGTCGATGAGGCCGCCCCGGTTGGTGAGCACGAGGCCCAGCTCGGCGAGGCGGGGTCCGAGCAGCGGCTCGAGGTCGGTGGCCTCGACCGGTGGGAGCTCTCCGTCGAGGCCGTTGGTCGTCGCCCCTACACCGGGCGCGGGACTCTCGGTTGGGGCAGCGGCGTCGTTGTCGTCTTCGCCGCATGCGGCCAGCACGACCGCCGCGCCGGCACCGAGGAGGAACGTTCGTCGGGAGGGATGCATCGAGAGGCGATCGTACAAGTGCCTCTGCCGTCAGCGGGGGTCGGCCCGGTCTTCGGGGTTCAACGTCTCGAGCTCCTGTCTCGCGGTCTCGGGATAGGCAGTGAGGATGAGCAGCGTGAGCAGCGCGGGGCCGATGGCGAGCAGCGCCAGAGCGGGTCCGAACGAATCGAAGCGCTCGGAGAGGCGGCCGGCCAGGATGAGGCCGGCGGCGCTGCCGACCACACCCACGATGCTGATCACCGCATTGGCCTTTCCCCGCACCGCAGTCGGGAAGAGCTCGGGACCGTAGACGCCGAGGGCCGGCACCGTGGCCGCTCCGATGAACGCTCCGAGGACCGACCAGACCCAGATGCTCGCGCCCGAGCCCAGGTACATCAGGAGGGTGAACCCGACCCCGCCGAACATGCCGACCGCGCCCACGATGCGTCGCCCCCGTACGTCCGCGAGTCGGCCGGCGATGATGATGCCGAGGCCGCCGGGGAGATTGGTGAAGATGCTGAACACGGAGATCCTGGCGGCCGAGAATCCCTGCTCGTCCCGGAGGAAGTCGTTGAGGAACTGCGAGGCGGGCGCGATGAAGATCGAGGCGAGGAACGCCGATCCGGCGAGCAGCCAGAACCGCCGACCGTGACCGGCGAGTCCGGCCGCTTCGTCGTGTTCGGCGCGAAATCGGCGACTCTCGGGGAGGGCACGGCCCACCCGGATGATGGCGGGGACGAACAGCAGCGGAACGGCGAACAGGATGCGCCACGAGGAGAGGCCGAGGTCGGCGACCGGGAGGAGCACGAGCGCCAGGCCCGCGCCGAGACCCGTACACATCGCCAGCAGGCTCACGGCGTACGCACGACTGCCGGCCGGCATCTCCTCGGCCGAGGTGACGGCGATCAGGATGCCCATCGCGCTGGCACATCCGCGCGACAACGTCTGGAGGACACCGAGCACGACGAGATTCGGTGCGAACACGCATGCGATGGTCAGCAGCGCAGGCGCCGAGGGCCGAGAAGAGCAGGGCCTTGCGGCGGCCGCGACGATCGGCCGCCGACGTGATGACGAGGGCGAGGAGGATGCCGACCCGGACCCCGGCGAGAGTGTCGCCCTGGGCGCTGTTGGAGGCGCCGAACTCGTCGACCGCGAAGGTGATCGTCTGGGTGAGCAGCGTGCCCAGGTAGCCGACGGCGAGCGACAACGTCGTCAGCACGGTGAGGACCCGCGCGGCGCGGGCGTCGAGACGGTCCGGTGGCGCCCACCACGGGTTCGACGAGTCCGCTGGGCGTTTGGCCAGCATTCCCCGCATCGGCGGCGTGAACAGCACGCCCCAGATGCCGATGTCGAGCACGAAGGTCGTTTCGTCCCTGATGGTCCCGTCGGGCTTGACCTCGAAGCGGCGTTCGTACTGCCGGAACGGGCCCACGTCCGCTTCGAAGCGGCCGGGGCCGATCTGGCGCTCGCGGATGACGTCGTCGCGCGGGGTGCCGCGACGGGTCGCTTCCGCCGCGTCGATCTGCCCCTCCACCAGCACGTGCGCCACGGGCGAAGGGTTCCACGGCGACCCGGGCTCGTACAATCGCCGGTGTGGAAGCCGCAGTCGCCGACGCCATCGATCGGCTGCGGCCTGCGATCGAGGGCGACGGCGGCACCATCGACCTCCGGTCGGTCGATGCGTCCCAGGGCGTGGTGCGGGTCGCGCTCAGCGGCTCGTGCGCCGGGTGCTCCACCTCGTCCGGCGCCCTCCTGGCCGGGATCAGCCGCATCGTGCGCGATCACGTCCCGGCCGTCGCGCGAGGTCGTGAACGTCGCCGACCCGACCGAACCCAGCGAGACACCGGTGGGACTCTGAGCGTCTCGATGGCCCGAACCGACGATCCGTCCGAGCTCATGACCAAGGCCGCCGGTGGCGACCGGCGCGCGGTGGCCCGCCTGCTGTCCATCATCGAGCGCGGTGGCGCCGCATCTCGTGAGGCTGGTTCACTGGCCCACCGCCGTGCGGGACACAGCTACACCGTCGGCATCACCGGGGCCCCGGGGGCCGGGAAGTCGACCCTCACGGCCGCATTGCTCGGCGTCGCTCGCGCCGATGCCGACCGCATCGGTGTGCTCGCCATCGACCCGTCGTCACCGTTCACCGGCGGCGCGATCCTGGGCGACCGCGTCCGGATGCAGCAGCACGCCCTCGACGACGGCGTGTTCATCCGCTCGATGGCGACCCGCGGCCATTTCGGCGGCCTCGCCCTGGCCACCCCGCAGGCCGTTCGGGTGCTCGACGCGTCGGGTTCGGCTGGGTCTTCCTCGAGACGGTCGGCGTCGGCCAGGTCGAGGTCGAGGTCGCCGGCGCGGCCGACACCACCGTCGTGGTCGTGAACCCCGGGTGGGGTGACGCCGTGCAGGCGAACAAGGCAGGACTCATGGAGATCGCCGACGTCTTCGTGATCAACAAGGCCGACCGTCCCGGCGCTGGAGAGACGCGACCGCGACCTCGAGGGGATGCTCGAGATGACCGAACTGGGGGAGTGGCGGCCACCGATCGTCGAGACCGACGCGGTCGATGGCGACGGCGTGGACACGATGTGGGACCGGATTCGACGGCACCGTGAGCACCTCGAACGTTCGGGCGAGCTGCAGGTGCGTCGCCACGACCGGGTTCGGCGCGAGCTCGAGCTCGTCGTGTCCGAGCGCCTGTTCGCCCTCGCCCGGCGGGGTGCCGGTGCCGACGTCCTCGATCGCCTCACCGCAGCCATCGAGGCTGGGACGACTGACCCGTGGGCGGCGGCCGACGAGATCGTCGAGGCCGTGCGCAGCAGCGAGTGAGTCCTCCCGGTCGCGGGCACGGCTCGGTTAGCGTCGTCGGCCATGGCTGAAGCTCCGCTCGTCCACGTCGAGCGCCGCGATGACGGCGTTGCCACCCTCCGCCTCGATCATCCCAAGGTCAACGCGTTCTCCAAGGAGGTGCTGCGACAACTCCACCGGGCCGCACTCGAGCTGACCGACGACCCACCGGGTGCCGTGGTCGTGACCGGCGGCGATCGGGTGTTCGCAGCCGGGGCCGACATCTCCGAGTTCGGGGGCCCGGCCGAGGCAGCCGAGATCGGCGGGCTGTTCGGCGCGGCGTTCGATGCCGTCGCCGAGATCCCGCGGGTGACCGTGGCGGCGATCGCGGGCTTCGCCCTCGGCGGTGGCTGCGAGCTGGCCCTCGCCTGTGACCTGCGGATCGCCTCGGACAAGGCGAAGCTCGGTCAGCCGGAGATCCTCCTCGGCATCATCCCCGGCGCAGGAGGAACCCAGCGGCTGTCCCGCCTCATCGGCCCCGCCCGGGCGAAGCAGCTCGTGCTCACCGGGCGACAGGTGGGCGCCACCGAGGCGCTGCGTCTCGGTCTGGTCGAGGAGGTCGTCCCCCATGCCGACTTGCACGACCGTGCCTACGAGCTCGGCCCGCGGAGTTCGCAGCAGGCCCGGTGCTGGCTCACGCCCTGGCGAAGCGGGCCATCGACCGTGGCCTCGACATCACCCTCAACGGCGGGCTCGACCTCGAGCAGCAGTTGTTCGAGGAGGTGTTCGCCACCGACGACGCCGCGGTCGGAGTGGCGTCGTTCCTCGAGCACGGCCCGGGCAAGGCCGATTTCAGCGGGACGTAGACAGCGGAGCGAACGGCGATACCGTCCCACGTCGTGACCAGCCCCGTACAGACGTGCTACCGGCACGGCGACCGCCGTGGAGGAGTCGTCTGTCAGCGGTGTGAGCGCCCGATCTGTCCCGACTGCATGACCCCGGCGTCGGTCGGGTTCCACTGCCCCGAGTGCACCAGATCAGGTTCGCAACGGGTCTACACCGCCGGGTCGCTGCGCACTCGGCCGCTGGTCACGTCGGCGCTGATCGCGATGAACCTGGCGGTGTTCGTGTTGACCCGCGGGACGTCGGGGGAGTCGTGGCAACTCGGATTGCTCCCCATCGACCCGCAGCAGTCGGCCGACTTCGGCATGTTCGAGCCGCTGGTCGCCGACGGCGAGTGGTACCGGGTCTTCACGTCGGGCTTCCTGCACGCCGACCTGCTCCACCTCGGATTCAACATGGCGATGCTCTGGATCCTCGGGTCACAACTCGAGCCCGCGGTCGGCCGCCTGCGCTTCGCGCTGCTCTACCTCGCCGGCCTCGTGGGTGGGAGCTTCGGCGTCGTGCTCGTGAGTCAGACCGCGCTGACCGTGGGCGCCTCGGGGGCCGTGTTCGGCCTGATGGGCGCGGCGATCGCCGGCCAGCGGGCCAACGGGACCAGCCCGTGGGACTCGGGCCTCGGCGGTCTGCTCATGATCAACCTGGTGTTCACCTTCGCCATCCCCGGCATCTCGATCGGCGGGCACCTCGGCGGGCTCGCCGGTGGTTATCTGGCCGGCCTGACGCTCTTCGAGTTCGCACCCCGCACGGCCTCGAAGTGGGTGGCTCCGCTCACCTTGGCGACGGTGACCGTCGGGCTGTTCCTCGTCACCCTTGCCCTGAGCCAGCCGCTCATCTTCTGAGCCGCACGTTCAGCAGGCGGGGCACGTTCAGCCCTCGACGATCGCCTTCAGACCCAGCAGGTTCTTCTTCCAGATCCGCCGGAGCACGACCTGGCCCCCGACCAGCTCGCCGAGCGGTCCACCCAGCCACCAGGGGAAGTCGAGTCGCTCCTTCCAGGTGAAGCGGGTCCGGCCCCGACGCAACTTCTTGAGGGTGAATCGACCTTCGCCGGTCACCAGACCCACGTGGCGCACCCCCATGGCCTTGCGTGGCTTCCACTCGGTGATCTCCATCAGGTCCATCAGTTTGATGGGACCGACCTTGGTGTCGCACTCGAAGGTGGTGCCCACGCCCTGGGTCTGGGTGCTGGTGAAGCGGATGGCGACGGCATCGGCCATCCAGTCGACGTGCGAACCGACGTCTTCGACGACCTCCCAGACCTCGCCAGGTGGCGCCTCGATGTCGACCGAAACCTTGATGCCGGGCATCCCCCGACGGTACGCCCTCAGCGCAGCGATGCCTCGATGACCGAGCCGAGCGCCAGGAGATGCCCTTCGTGGTGGTGGGAGCCGACCAGTTGGAGCGAGGCCGGGACGGGGCCGGCCGTCGGGACCGGGAGCGCCAGCGCCGGGACGCCGGCCAGGTTGATCGGCGCGCTGTGCGCGCCGTTGCGGGGGTTGGGGTCGTCGAGCGACGGGGCGAGCACCGGCAGGGTGGGCATCGCGATGACGGTGAACCGATCGAGCGAGATCTGGAGCTGGTGCCGCCAGATCCGGGCGAAGGTCAGCGCGTCACGAAGGTGGGCGCCTCCGATCGTCGATCCGATCTCGATCCGCTCGACCACGTCGGCGCCGAGCAGGTGCCGGTGGTGCTCGAGCAGCGTGCCGTTCACGATGGCCGCCTCGGCGAGCAGCACGGTGATGGCTGCGTCGGTCGCCAGTTGCCAGGCCTCGATCTCGATGGTCGTCACCGTGAGGTCGGTCCGGGCCAGGGCCTCGTCGATCGCCCGGTCGACGGCGGGGTCGACATCGGGCAGGCGCAGCCGAGCGATCGAGGCGGGGACCTCGAGGTCCGCGTCGGGGTCGAACGCGGGATCGAGCAGCGCAAGACCGCGTCCGACGTCGGCCACCGTGCGGGCCATCGGGCCCACGGTGTCGAGGCTGGGGGCCAGCGGGCGGATGCCCTCGGTCGGGATCCGTCCGTAGGTCGTCTTGAGCCCCACGGTCCCGCAGCACGCCGACGGCGTGCGGATCGAGCCTGCGGTGTCGGTGCCGATGGCCAGGTCGGCCTCGTCGGTCGCGACGGCGACGGCACATCCCGACGACGAACCCCCGGGGATGAGCGACGGGTCGATGGGGTTGGCCGGGGTCCCGAATGTGTCGTTGACCCCGGTGCCCCCGTAGGCCAACTCGTGCAGGTTGGCCTTGCCCACGATCCGCGCGCCGGCGGCGCGCGCCCGGACGACCACCGCCGCATCGTGGTCGGCCGGTTCGGCGGTGTCGGCGACGGCTCGACTCCCCGCGGTGGTGGGCCAGCCGGCCACGTCGATGAGATCCTTCACCGCGAGCCGCGGCCCGTCGCCGGGTGGGGCGTCGAGGCGCTGGATGAAGGTGCTCATCCCCGTAAGTGTCACACCCCCTGGGGATACTGATCGATGTGTGGCTGATCGCTGTCCTCATCGCCCTGCTCGCTGCGGCCCTCGCCGCCGTCGGTGCGGCCGTCCTCGTCGGTGCGCAGGTGCGTCGGCAGACGGCGGCCGAGAGCCGCTTGGCGGTCGATGCCGCGGTGCAGGCCGCGGTCGACGCCACCACGTTGCGGGCTGCCGAGACGCTGGCGGTCGAGCGCGACGCCACCGTTCGGACGGTGCTCGACGTCGCGTCCGACAAGCTCGGCGACACCGCGGCCGCTGGCTCGCGCGAGCTCGATCTGCGGTCGACCCAGTTCTCCGAACAGGTCACCGCCGTCGGGGTCGAGCTCACCCGGATCGGCGAGCTCGTCAACGCGCTCCAGGAACGGTCGGCCGAGCAGCACGGCACCGTCGTCGCCCGCCTCCAGACGGTGGCCCAGGCGAGCTCGAGCCTCGAAGCCACCACCCAGCACCTGCGAGAGGCGCTGGCCAACCCCAAGCAACGCGGCCAGTGGGGCGAGCGCATGGCCGAAGACGTGCTGAGGTCCGCCGGCTTCGTCGAAGGCGTCAACTATCGCCGCCAGAAGGCCCTCGGCTCGGGCTCGATCCCCGACATCAGCTTCCTCCTGCCTCGTGGCATGGAGGTCCGGATGGACGTCAAGTTCCCCGTCGACAACTACCTGCGGGTCCTCGAAGCCGAGTCCGACGAGGCCGCGGCCAAGTTCACCAAGGCGTTCCTCCGCGACGTGCGAGCGCGGATGAAGGAGGTGTCCGCTCGCGACTACATCGACGCCCGCGACACCGTCGACTGCGTGTTGCTGTTCATCCCGAACGAGTCGGTGTTCTCGTTCCTCCACGAGCACGACCGCACGATCATCGACGAGGCCCAGGCCCAGAAGATCGTGCTGTGCTCACCTTCGAGCCTGTTCGCCGTGCTCGCCGTGATCCGCCAGGCGGTGGACCACTTCCAGCTCGAGCGCACCAGCGACGAGATCCTTCGCTGCCTCGGCGGGGTGACCGACCAGTGGGAGCGATTCTCCGAGCACCTCGACAAGGTCTCCAAGCAGCTGCGCACGCTCAACAACGGCTTCGAGGACCTCACCGGGAAGCGCCGCCGCATGCTCGAGAAGCAGTTGGACGAGATCCAACGGCTCCGCGGCGACGCCGGCCTCGGTGTGACGACCGACCGCGCACACGAACTCGGCGAAGGCGAACATCTCGTCGCCAAGCGGGCCGCCGGTGACATCCGCGAGCTTCCCCTCGGCCGCGACGCCGGCTGAGCCGACCGACGAGTGGTAGGAAGCGGGTGCTACCGTTGAGTTCCATGCCCGTGAAGAAGCTGTCGGTGGCGCTCGAAGAGTCGGTGGCGAAGGCGGCGGCCTCGGCAGCCGGCCGGAGCGGCGTCAGTCTGTCGGCTTGGTTGAACGCCGCTGCCGAACGGGCGCTCATCATCGAGACGGGACTGGCTGAGGTCAGGGCCTGGGAGGCCGAGCACGGCGCCCTGAGCGATGTCGAGCTCGCGTGGGCCGATGCCGTGCTCGATGGCCCCTGACCGGTCGAACCCGTGACGACATCCGGAGTCACGTACGACACCGGCGCCCTCATCGCCGCCGAACGCAACGAACGGCGCATGTGGGCGCTACACCGGCGCGCGCTCGAACGTGGACGCGTGCCGACGGTTCCGGCCGGAGTCCTGTGCCAGAGCTGGCGCGGCGGGCCGCAGGCCCACCTGTCTCGCCTGCTGACGGGTTGTCGGGTCGAGGATCTCAACGAAGCTCGGGCTCGTTCGGCGGGCGCGGCGTGCGGCATCTCCAAGACAACCGATGTCGTCGACGCCTCCGTCGCCGTCGGTGCCGCGTCGCGCGGCGACCTCGTCATCACCAGCGACGTCGGCGACTTGGAGCGGCTGCGAGATGCGCTCGGTCTCGAGCTCGTGGTTCAGCGGATCTGACGTTCTTCGGCGCCGTCGACGCTCCCACTGACAACCTCACGGATTGTGCGCATCTGCTCACATCGCTGATGAAAGCTGAGCAACCGTTCGGATCGCGCCGGGCCGGTCGTAGTGGACCGTTCGCTCCGGAACCGGCAGTGGGTCGGCTTCGGGGCAGAGGTTCTCGAGGGCCGCGGCGCTAGGTCGAGAGCGTGCGCGTCGGCCCGTGCGCGAGGCCGGTGGCTGCCTGGAACAGGAACACTGATGCGAGGAACGCTCGCTGGGCGATGCCCTTGGCCCCAGAGTCGAGTTGCGTCGTTGCCCCGGCGCCGACGAACGCCACGATGGTCGGCACGACCATGGCGCGAGCGAAGCGTTGGTACCAGCCCGTCGGCTGATCTCGAGCGGCAACGATCGGCATCACGGTCCAGAGGACGAACGTGGCGATGCTGGCGACGCCGTGTCCGAGGTCGGATCTGGTGGCGTCGGGGTCTCCTGGCTGTGGGCAGCGCGGATCGCTGACCCGTACCAGTCCGGCGACGAGCGTGGTGGCCGCAGCCGCACGGGCCAAGCGTTGGACACTCGGCGTCGGTGCCGAGAGGACACCCTGTGCTGCGGCCAGGACGATGAATCCCGGGATCATGAACGCGGCGGACTCCTGCCCATGCGAGGCAAGCCCGCTCACATGATTTCGCCTGTGGGAATAGCCCGGCTGGCGCCGTGCCGCAAGGACCGCCGCCCCTCCGAAACCGAGGGCTCCCCACAGGCCGGCCGTTCGTCTCAGCACGATCCGAGTCTCGCAGCTGGACGAGGAGTTGCTTGCACGTTCGAACGCGCAGACCCGAAGTCCGCATGGTCGGTACGAGGGGTTGAACGCACCGACGTGAGGATATGTGGGTAATCCCTGGCGTCTTTGGTGGACGCAGGGTGGCGGGACGTGACACACAGAACGTCGAGTGGGGACCGTTCCGCGTCTGAGCGACAGTACGGAGCGAAGTGAAGAACTCACGGGCCAGGCGAACCTCGGGCAGTTCGGCGGCCGGGTCGCTGATCGTCTTGCTGGCGCGCCCCTCGACCCGTAGCCCCGACATCTGCACCCGCTCGACGAGTTCGGCCACGGTGATCGATCGGCCCGACTCGGCCAGTTCGAGCACGAGCCACGAACGCAGGTTGATTCCGCGAACTTCGCCCGGAGCGTCCCACCAGCGGCTCCCGGTTCGGAGTTCGACCGGGGTCGGCTCAGCCATCGCGAACGGCCTCATCTCCCCAGTGTCCGCAGGGGGTGTGACAGCAACGATCGAGCAACGCCACCGCCGCGGCGAATCCCTCTGCGGGCCTGGCGAGGGCGACCGGTAACCTCGCCGGTCCATGACCACGCCCATCCTCGTCGCCGTCGGCTGGCCCTACGCGTCCGGGTCGCGCCACCTGGGTCATCTCGCGGGTGCCTATCTCCCGGCCGACATCTTCGCCCGCTACCACCGGCTGAAGGGCAACGACGTGCTCATGGTCAGCGGCACCGATGTCCACGGCACACCGATCACGGTCCGGGCCGAGGCCGAGGGCGTGTCGCCCCAGGAGATCGTCGACCGCTACCACGCCGAGTTCGTCGAGGGCTGGGAGCGCATCGGCATCAGCTGGGATCTCTACACCTCGACCGGGACATCCAATCACGCGGCCGTCACCCAGGACGTCTTCCTCACGTTGCTGGACAAGGGTCACATCGACCGCCGGGTCAGCGAGCAGTACTACGACGAAGCGGGCGGGCGCTTCCTGCCCGATCGCTACATCGAGGGCACCTGCCCGTACTGCGAGTACCCCGAGGCCCGAGGCGACCAGTGCGAGAACTGCGGCCGAACCCTCGACCCGATCGATCTCATCGACCCGACGTCCAAGCTCACCGGGGCCACCCCGGTGCTGCGCGAGACCGAGCACTTCTACCTCCGGTTGTCGGACTTCGAGACCGAGTTGGCCGAGTGGCTCGACTCCCGCGTCGGCTGGCGGCCGCACGTGCTCAACTTCGCCAAAGGATGGATCGCCGAGGGCCTGCGCGACCGGGCCATCACCCGCGACATCGACTGGGGCGTCGAGCTCCCGGTCGACGACCTCGGGCCCGGGAAGCGCATCTATGTCTGGTTCGATGCCGTGATCGGCTACCTGTCGGCCAGCAAGGAGTGGGCCGAACGCACGGGCGACCCCGACGCGTGGAAGCGCTGGTGGACCGATCCCGAGGCCGAGTCGTACTACTTCGTGGGCAAGGACAACATCCCGTTCCACGCCATCATCTGGCCGTCCCAGCTCATCGGGTACGGCGGGCTGAACCTGCCCACCGACGTGCCGGCCAACCACTTCGTGACGTTCAAGGGTGGCAAGGCCTCGGCCAGCCGTGGCGTGGGCCTCACGATCAACGAGGGCCTCGATCTGTTCGAGCCCGACTCGCTCAGGTTCGCCCTCGCCGCCTCACTGCCCGAGCAGAGCGACACCGACCTGTCGGTCGACGAGATCGCCCGCCGCATCAACGAGGAGCTGGTGGCCACCTGGGGCAACCTGGTCAACCGGGTGCTCTCGATGGTGCACAAGAACCTCGGCGAGGTGCCACCGGCCGAAGGTCGAACGGCCGAGGACGAAGCGTTGCTGAGCGAGGTCGACGCCGATCTCGTCGCCGCCGGCGAGGCGATCGAGCGGGTCGAGCTCCGCAACGCGCTGCGCCACGGTCTCGACGCGGCGCAGGCCGCCAACGCCTACCTCAACGCCACCGAGCCGTGGAAGCTGCAGAAGACCGACCCTGATCGGGCCTCCGTGGTGCTCGGGACCGCGCTCGAGGCCATCAACGGTGCACGGGTGGCCCTCAGCCCCTTCCTCCCCTTCACGTGCGAGCGCTTGTCGGACATCCTGGGCGAACCCGCCGGCTGGCAACGGACGCCACTGGTGCCGGGCACTCCGATCCCGGCGCCGAGCCCGCTCTTCGCCAAGATCGATCTCGACACGCTCGACGAGGACTGACGTGGGGGCGGTCTGGGTCGACGACCACTGTCATCTCGACGACGGGCCCGACGGCGAGCGCGACCTGGCCGCGGCGCGGGCAGCTGGTGTCGGCACCATGATCACCGTCGGAACCGACCTGGCCACCAGCCAGCGGGCGGTCGACCTCGCCCGACGGCACGACGGCGTGTACGCGACGGTCGGGGTGCACCCTCACGAGGCCGCCGGTGGTCTCGACGGCATCGCGGACTTGCTGGCCGAGCCCGAGGTCGTGGCGGTCGGCGAGTGCGGGCTCGACTTCCACTACGACCACTCGCCCCGGCCGGTCCAGCGTGAGGTGTTCGCCGCCCAGATCGGCCTGGCGCTCGCGCGCCGCATGGCGCTGGTGATCCACACCCGTGAGGCCTGGGCCGAGACGTTCGAGATCCTCGATCGCGAGGGGATGCCCGAACGCACGGTGTTCCACTGCTTCACCGGCGGCGTCGAGGAAGCCGAGGCCTGCGTCGAGCGAGGGGGGCATCTGTCCATCTCGGGGATCGTGAGCTTTCCGTCGGCCACCGACGTGCACGCGGCCGTCGTCGCCACACCGCTCGATCGGTTGCTCGTCGAGACCGACAGCCCCTACCTGGCGCCCGTCCCTCACCGGGGCAAGCGCAACGAACCCGCCCACGTGGTCCGGGTCGGTGAAGTGGTGGCCGAACTCAAGGGGATTCCGGTCGACGAGGTCGCTCGCACCACCCGCAGCAACGCCGCCGACGTGTACGGCCTGCCCCGCTGACACTACCGTCGGTGCGCTCTTCGGCCCCGACGAGTCGACAGGGAGGTGGACCGGTGGACGAACCAATCGCACGCGTCAGCTCGCGCCGCCTGCTCGTCGCCCTGGGGGTGACCGTCGTGGTCGTTCCGATGCTCGTCTTCGGATGGTTCGGGTTCGACTCGTCGGGTTCGAGCGATGCACCGGACTCGATCACCGACGTCGCCGACGACGCCGACGACCTGGCGGGCGCGGAGGAAGCGCCCCCCGCATCGGCACCCCCACCGCCGCCCCCGTCGCGCAAGGCCAGGTTCGAGGAGGGGCAGGCGGCCTGGGCCGATCTCGACCCGGGCGCCTGTCATCACCGGACCATCGCCTTCGAGACGGTCGTCCGCGTGACCAACATCTCGACCGGAGCATCGACCACCTGTGTCGTGTCGGAACGCGGACCCTACGTCGCCGATCGGATCATCGAAGTCGACCGGTCGGTGTTCGCGGAGCTGGCACCCGGAACGGACGATTCGGTCGTCACGGTGCGCATCGAGTGGTGAGGTGACCCACAGCCGCCAGCAGGTGCGAGCGCTTCTCGACGCCGCGGGCGCCGAGCCCCGCCGGTCACTCGGCCAGAACTTCGTGGCTGACCCCAACACGGTGCGGCGAGTCGTCCGGCTGGCCGGGGTGCACCCCGGCGACGCCGTCGTCGAGATCGGGCCCGGCGTCGGGTCGTTGACCCTTGCCCTGCGCGAGGCCGGCGCCTCGGTCGTGGCGGTCGAGATCGACCCGACCCTGGCGGCCATCGTCGCCGAGGTCACCGACGACGACGTGGAGGTCGTGGTCGCCGACGCTCTCGAGGTCGACTGGGTCGATCTGCTCGCCTCGAGGTCGACCTGGAAGCTGGTGGCCAACCTGCCCTACAACATCGGGGCCACCCTCGTGCTCGACGTGCTGCAGTCGGCGCCGATGGTCGACTCGCTGCTCGTCATGGTCCAGCAGGAGGTGGCGGAGCGATTGGTGGCCGGTCCGGGCTCCAAGACCTACGGCATCCCGTCGGTCAAGCTCGCCTGGTGGGCCGATGCCGAGATCGTCGGGTCGGTGCCACCCACGGTCTTCGTGCCCCGTCCGCGTGTCGACTCGGCGCTGGTGAAGGTCGATCGCCACGACCGTCAGCCCGAAGACGTGTCGCCCATCGCACTGGCCGAACTGCTCGACACGGCCTTCGGCCAGCGACGCAAGATGCTCCGCAAGTCGCTGGGCGATCGGCTCGACCCCACGGTGTTCACGGCCGCAGCCGTCGCGCCGACCTGCCGACCCGAGGACGTCGACCTCGACGGGTGGATCGCACTCACCCGGGCGGCACAGACTCAGGCGACCGGCTCATGACGGTGGTCGTCGCCCACGCCAAGCTGACCCGCGAGCTGCGAATCGTCGGCGTCCGCAACGACGGACACCACCTCATCGACGCCGAGATGGTGTCCCTCGATCTCGCCGACCGGCTCACCATCGGTCCGGGCGACGGCCTCGACATCGTCGGGTCCGACATCGACCCGGGTCCCGACAACCTGGTCAACCGCGCCCTTCGCGCCGTCGACCGGACGGCATCGGTCCGTCTCGAGAAGCACATCCCCCCGGGGGGCGGGCTCGGAGGCGGGAGCACGGATGCCGCAGCCGTCCTGCGGTGGGCGGGATGTCGCGACCTCGGCGTGGCGTCGGCCATCGGGGCCGACGTGCCGTTCTGCCTGGTCGGAGGGCGGGCCCGCGTCGGCGGGATCGGCGAGCTGGTCGAGCCGCTCGGTTTCGCCGAGATGACCTTCACCCTCGTGCTCCCGGGGCTGCACTGTTCGACGCCCGAGGTCTATGCGGCGTGGGATGACCTCGGAGGGCCCGCCGCCGATGGCCCCAACGACCTCGAACCGGCGGCGCTGAAGGTCGTGCCCGAACTCGCCCGATGGCGCGACGCACTCGGTGACGCAACGGGTCAGACTCCGGTGCTCGCTGGTTCGGGCTCGACGTGGTTCGTCGAGGGCGACCACCCCGGCCCTGATCGCATGGTGGTGCACACGGTCCCGGCAGCGACGACCGGGACGTCGTGATGCAAGCGCAGGTGGTGCGCTACTTGCCCATGGCGCGCCGCTGGAAGCGGGTGCGCTTGAGCATCTTCTTGTGCTTCTTCTTCCGCATCCGCTTGCGGCGCTTCTTGACGAGAGATCCCATGAGGACAACGAAACTACCGGCGATCGGCGTTGCGGTGTAATCGAGTCGCTGCACGTTCGTTGAACACGGTGAACGCTCAACCTTCGAAAGGAATCGCCGTGCAACGTCCGATCCGACTGGTGGTCGCCCTCCTGGTGGCCGCAACGGTCTCCCTCGCTCCGACGTTGGCCTTCGCCGGCGCCGATGGTGCACCTTCCTCGTCGTCCGCCGGATCGGATGAGGCAACTCCGCCCCGTGACTCCGGCCCGGCGGACGACGAGACCCGCGCACCGACCGATGCTGCCGAGCCCACCACCGACCCGACGGGCGACACCGAGAAGATCGACGTCGACGAGCGCAACCGGGACCGGGTGCGGTTGGCGTGCGAGTCCTCCACCCGCGACGGCGGCCACTCCATCGGCTGCAAGTGGAGCGAGGCGTCGACCGCGGCAGCCGCCGGCTATCGCCTCTGGCGGGCCGTCGACGTGCCGAACCCGCGCGACCACCGTCGGATCATCGCTCGCGGCGGGCTCGACTTCCGGTCGAACGTCGACACCGACGTGTCGGCCGGTCACACCTACCACTACGCCGTCGAGATCGTCGACGGGCGCGGACGCACGCTGGGCTGGAGCGACACCGTGCGCGTCGCCCTGGTGCGCAACGAGCAGCTCGAGCTGGCCTGCGACGGCGTCGACGGCGACCGCGGCACGGGCATCTTCTGCGAGTGGAGCGAGAGCCAGCACCCACGATTCGCCGGCTACCGCCTGATCCGCAGCAACGGCGACGTGCGCGAGACTGTGCTCGAAACCCGTGAGGTGTCCACGACCCGTTTCCTCGACGAGAAGGTGCGGCGAGGTGTTCGCTACACCTACGGCATCCAGGCGGTCGATGCCAACGGCAACGTCATCGGCAAGGGCGGACCCTCGACCGCCGGGCTGCGGCCGATTCCCGACGAGGAACTGCGATTCGACTGCACGCTGACGAGCGACGGCGATCATCGCGGCGTGGCGTGCACATGGGAGGAAGCCACCCACCCCGACGCCCGGGGCTACGTCCTCTACCGCTCGGTCGACAACGGGGCTCGCGAGGAGCTGTTCCGGACCGGCATCGACGGTCCCAACCGCTCCTTCGACCGTGACGTGTCTGCCGGCCATCGCTATCGCTACGCCGTCGTGCTGCTCGACCGGGCCGGTGAGGCCATCGGCGGGGGCGGGCCGGTGACCATCGCCATTCCCCGCCCCGCACCGACCCCGGTGCCGGCCGATCCCACGCCGGCCGATTCCCGGCCGCACGAGCCGGCACCCACCGACCGCCCCGCAGACGAGAACGTCGACGCGCCGACCGATCGATCCGTGCCGACCGTGACGGAACGCCCGGTTCCGGCCCGCTGATCGGTACCTCGAACCCACGGGCGCAAGAATCGAGGTCGGTGCATGGATCCGACCATCTCAGCGCGATCGGCGAGCGTGAGCTCGTCGATCGGGCGCGCACCGACCCGGAGGCCTTCGCCTTGTTGTATCGACGCCACCTTCCCCCGATCCACACCTTCCTGCTCCGACGGACCGGCTCGGTGCCCCTCGCCGAGGATCTCACGGCGTCGACGTTCGAGAAGGCGCTCCGAAGCCTCGGGTCCTATTCGCCCAGCCGTGGGGCGTTCGGAGCCTGGGTGCACCGAATCGCGGCCAACGAGCTCATCGACCACCGCCGACGGGTTGGAAGAGAGCAGGGCGATGCCGCCCGATCGGCGATGCTCCAGGCGAGCGACCGATTCGAGCGGCAACCCGACGACGCTCCGGGCGGTGACGACCTCGAAGAGCTGCGGGTCGCCCTCGACGGGCTGTCCGAGCGCTACCGGACGGTGCTCTCGCTGCGCTACTTCTCGAACCTCGACCACGAGCAGGCCGCCGACGCGAGCGGTCTCTCGAAGCGTCACTTCGCCGTCGTGCTGCACCGGGCCAAGAACGCACTTCGACGAGAGCTCGCTCGGCGGGAGGTGGAGGCATGACCCCCGATGACCTCGACGCCCGGCTCGAGTCGGTGGCCGGCCGGGTGCCGCCTCCCGATCCGGCGTTCTCCGACCGGCTCGAAGCTCGGCTCACCGCGGTCCACCAACTCGTGGCCGACGAGCCCGCGCCGCACCCGGCGAGACGAGTCTGGCTCCGCCCGCTGCTCGCGGCGGTGTGCCTGATCGTCGTGGTGGCCGCTGTCGCGCTCGCCGCGCCCTCGTCCGACGATCCCGTGCTTGCGCTCGACGCGGCATCCGATGCGCGGGTCGTCCTGCCCGACGGCTCGGTCGTCGACGCCGAGGCCGGGCTCGAGCTCCCCGACGGAACCACAATCACCGCCGGCGACGACGCCGTGGTGATCGACGGGACGACCGTTGCCCCGGGCCAGACCGTCGTCATCCGCGACGGCGAGGTGCGCTTCGAGGCGTCACCCGACGACCCGGTCGCTGCGCCGCCAGAACGACCGGTGGGCGATCGCCCCACGACCGACCCGACCACCACGACCACGAGCCGACCCGGTGATCGGCCGCCGGATCGGACCTCGCCGCCGACCATCGTGACGGCACCGCCCGTCGCACCCACGACGCCCGCCACCACCCCGAGACCCGCGGACTCGACGACCACGACGACCTCGCGCCCTGCCGATCCGTCGCCCCTCTCGTTGACGGCGCGCCGAGTGGACGACCGCCGGATCAGCTTGACCTGGACGGCGTACCGCGGCGGCGACTTCGACCGAGTCGTCGTCGTCCGGACCGTGTCGACGGGCACCGGTCCACCGCCGCGACCGGTCGCACCCACCGACGGAGCCGTGGTGCTCACGTCAGGCGATCCGCAGACGCTGGGTGCCCGCGACACACCTGCGCCCGGTGTCACGGCGTCGGCGTACCGCGTCTTCGTCCTCGACGCGTCGGGTGTGGTCGTCGGCATCAGCAACATCGCCCCCGGCTGATGTCATGGCTCGCCCGGCACCGTGACCGGTACGATCGAGGGGCACCCATCGGGGGTAGTTCAGCTGGAAGAACGCCTGGTTTTGGTCCAGGAGGTCGCAGGTTCGAGCCCTGCTCCCCGAGCAGGCGGTAGACAGGAGCCATGACCCAAGGGCGTCGCTTGTCCGCCATCATCCTGGCTGCCGGCCAGGGCACTCGTATGAAGTCGGCTCGCCCCAAGCCGCTGCACCGGCTGTGCGGTCGCACGATGGTGGGGCACGTCCTCGGCGCCCTCCCGTCCGATGAGGTCGAGCGGGCGGTGGTCGTGGTCGGTCACGGCGGCGACGAGGTCCGCAAGATCATCGCCGAGGAGGAGGCCGAGGTCCGCCTCGAGTTCGTCGAACAGCACGTCCAGCGAGGCACCGGTGACGCGGTGATCGTCGGACTGACGGGCCTGTCCGAGGACGCCCTCGACGACGAGGAGGAGGTGCTCGTCCTGCCCGGCGACACGCCGCTGCTCACGCGCGAGTCCGTCGAGGGGTTGCTCGCCACGCACCGCGAGAGCGGCGCTGCCTGCACCGTCCTGACGGCCCGCTTCGCTGACCCGACCGGCTATGGCCGCATCGTCCGCGGCCGCGACGACCGGGTCGTGCGGATCGTCGAGCAGCGCGACACCACCCCAGCCGAAGCCGAGATCGACGAGATCAACACCGGCATCTTCTGCTTCCGACGGTCGATCCTCGCCCCCGCGCTGCGCCGACTCGATCCCGAGAACGCCCAGGGCGAGTACTACCTCACCGACGTGGTCGAGGTCCTGGCCGAGATGGGCTACTCGGTCACCAGCCGGATCGCCGACGAACCCGACGAGACCCACGGCGTGAACGACCGCCGGCAGCTCGCGGCCGCCGAAGCCGAGTTGCGGCGCCGCAACAACGACGCGTGGATGGCCCGCGGCGTCACGATGCTCGATCCCGATCAGACCTACCTCGACGTCACCGTCGAACTGGCCGAAGACGTCACGATCTACCCGGGCGTCGTGCTCCAGGGCGCCACGGTGGTCGGTCCGCGATCGAAGATCGGTGCCGGGTGCCGGCTGGTCGATTGCATCGTCGGCGCCGACTCGACCGTCAAGCAGACCGAAGCGAGGCGAGCGACCATCGGCGACGATGCCCACGTGGGCCCGTACGCCTCGCTCGAACCCGGTTCCGAGGTCCCGTCGGGCACGCGCACCGGACCGTTCTACACTGCGTCGGCAAGCGATCAGGAGGGGCACACCTGATGGAAGTGACCACGACCAAGAAGCTGCACCTCATGAGCGGCCGAACGAATCGCGAGCTGTCCGAGGAGGTCGCGGCCTGCCTCGGCGTGCAGCTCGGTGAGGCCAACCTGGCCAAGTTCGCGAGCGGCGAACTGCACTGCAAGCTCGGCACGTCGATCCGTGGGGCCGACGTGTTCATCATCCAGGGCCACGCCGACACCGAGGACTTCACGATCAACGACTCGATCCTCGAGCAGCTGATCATGGTCGACGCAGCCCGTCGGGGCTCGGCCAAGCGCATCACCGTCGTCTGCCCGTGCTTCGGCTACGCCCGCCAGGACCGCAAGTCCGAAGGCCGTGAGCCCATCACCGCCAAGCTGATGGCCAACTTGTTCAAGACCGCCGGCGCCGACCGGCTGGTCAGCATCGATCTCCACTCCGGCCAGATCCAGGGGTTCTTCGACGGGCCCGTCGACCATCTCGTCGCCAAGCCGGTGCTCATCAAGTGGCTCGAAGCCAACGTCGGGACCGACCTCGTGGTGGTCTCGCCAGATGCCGGCGGGGTGAAGGTCGCCGACTACTACGCCCAGGATCTGCACGCCGACCTGGCCATCGTGCACAAACGGCGGGTCAAGGGCGAGAAGAACTCCGTGAAGGCCCGAGATGTCGTCGGCGACGTCGAAGGCCGCATCTGTGTGTTGATCGACGACATGATCGACACCGCGGGCACCATCTGTGCGGCCGCCGAGTTGCTCATCGAGGAGGGCGCCAGCCAGGTCTACGCCGCCACCACCCACGCCGTGCTGTCCGGACCGGCCGTGGACCGTCTGAAGAACTCGGTGATCGAGAAGGTCATCTGTACCAACACGATGCCCCTGGGTCCCGACAAGCAGTTCGACAAGCTCGAGGTGCTCTCGATCGCTCCGCTGCTCGCCGACGCCATCGACGCCGTCTTCGAGGACAAGAGCGTGTCCGAGCTCTTCGGTGGCGACAACCAGCGCTGATTCGCGCCATCGGCGCCCGGTTTCGTAAGCTGATCTGTTCGTTCTGACGGATGTCCCGTCGCCGCGCGCCAGGAGCACTGCAATGGCTGAGATCTCACTCGTCGCCGAAACCGGCCGAACCATCGGTTCGCGTTCTTCGTCCCGACTCCGCAACGAGGGCAAGGTCCCGGCGGTGGTCTACGGGAGCGGCAACGACCCGGTCTCGGTCGCCGTCGAGTGGCGCGCCCTCCGGACCGCCCTCACCACCGACGCCGGCCTGAACGCACTGATCCGGCTCGACGTGGACGGCACGAAGAAGCTGACGATCGTCACCGACATGCAGCGCCATCCGGTGAAGCGCAACGTGCTGCACGTCGACTTCCTCGAGATCGATCCCAACAAGCCGATCGAGGTCGAGGTGCCGATTCATCTCACGGGCGAGGCCAAGGCCGTGCTCGACGAGAACGGTGTCGTCGACCAGCTGATGTTCTCGCTGCTCGTCAAGGCTCGCCCCGACTCGATCCCGACCGGCTTCACCGTCGACGTGAGCGAACTGACCCTCGACGAGGCCATCACCGCCGACGCGGTCGCGCTGCCCGACGGGGTCGAGCTGGCCGTCGAAGGCAGCGATCCGGTCGTCAGTGGTCAGATCACCCGCTCGACCATCGAAGCCATCGAGGCCGACGAGGCCGCCGAGCTCGCCGCCGAAGAGGCCGAAGCCGGCGAAGGTGGCGCCGAGGGCGCCGGGGCCGAAGGTGGCGACGACGCCGAAGCCGAGGGCGGCGGCAGCGACGACGACTGAGCCGATGGCGTCGGGCGTCGACCTGCTGGTGGTCGGCCTCGGGAACCCGGGCCCAGAGTACGAAGGTTCGCGCCACAACGTGGGCGTCGAGGTGATCGACGTCCTCGCCGACCGCCACGGAGGCTCGTTCCGGCTCTCCAAGCGCGAGCGGGCCCGCCTCACCGACGTGCGCGTGGGCGGCCGGCGGATGGCCCTGGCCTTTCCGCAGACCTTCATGAACAACTCGGGCGAGGCGGTCGCTCCGCTCCTGCGGCGCTACGACCTCGACCCCTCCCATCTGCTCGTGGTGCACGACGAGCTCGACCTCGAGCCGGGGCGGATGAAGCTGAAGGTCGGCGGCGGGCTGGCCGGTCACAACGGCCTTCGTTCGATCAAGGCCCATCTCCACACCGGTGAGTTCATGCGCCTCCGGATCGGGGTCGGCAAGCCGCCGAACAAGGCCAGGGGAGCCGATCACGTGCTCAAGCGCATCCCCAAGGCCGTGCGCCGAGAACTCGACCGCGTGGTCGACGAGGCCGCCGACACCGTCGAAACGATTCTTGCCGAGGGCCCCGAGCGGGCCATGGAGCAGGCCAACCGCAGACCCTGAGCGTTCAGCCGACCTCGCGGAGGATGCGGGACATGTCGCTGATCGTGTGCACCGTGCCCTTGAACGTACCGGTCACCTTGGAGCGGCCCGTCCGCTCGGCGTACGGGGTGTCGACCTCGACGATGCGCCAGCCGGCGTGGGCGGCGCGGATGACCATCTCGAGCGGCCATCCGAATCGTCGGTCCTGCATGCCGAGGTCGCGCAGCGCACCCGTGCGTGCCGCACGCATCGGACCGATGTCCTGCAGGTCGGCGACGCCACGGCGCCGCAGCTCGAACGCCAGGAACCGGTTGGCCAGGCGGGCATGGGCGGGCCAGGCGCCACGGACGGCGACCCGACGACCGAGCGTCAGGTCGGCCCGGCCGTCGATGACGGGTTCGGCGACCGCCGGGAGGTCGGCGGGGTCGAGCGAGCCGTCCGCGTCCATGAAACAGACCACCTCGTCGGTGGCGGCCAGGAGGCCGGCCCAGCACGCCGACCCGAACCCCGGCACGGGTTCGTCCACGACGGTGGCACCGAGCCGCGTGGCCACTCGGGCCGACCCGTCGGTCGACCCGTTGTCGACGACGATGGGCCGGTAGCCGTCGGGCATCGCGCCCAGGACTCCGGGAAGGGCCTCGACCTCGTTCAGGACCGGGAGGACCACATCAGGCACGTCGGCGTCGGATCTCGTGGAGCACGATCGAGGTGGCCACCGCCACGTTGAGCGACGACACCGACCCCTGCATCGGAATCGCCGCGATCTCGTCGCACGCCTCCCGGGCCCGGCGGGTGAGACCCCGGGTCTCGCTCCCCGCGACGACGGCGAGTGTTCCGTCGAGGCCGACCTCGCCGAGCGGCGTTCCGGCCTCGTCGAGGCCGATGACCCGAACGGGTGGCGGGTCGACGCGAAGGGTCTCGACCGCCGACGCCACCGAGTCGACCGTGGCGATCGGCACGGTGAACACCGACCCGGCGCTGGCCCGAACGGCCTTCGGGTCGAACGGATCGGCCGAGCGTGAGGTCAGCACGAGTGCGTGGGCGGCGAGAGCATCGCAGGATCGCAGCAGCGTGCCCAGGTTGCCCGGGTTCGAGATGCCCTCGCCGAGGACCCACACCGCGTCGTCGACGATGGGCCGTCGGGTCAGGTCGGTCGACGGGAGCGATCCGACCAGGATCATCTCGGTTCCGTCGTCGCGCTGACCGAGGCGGTCGAGCAGCTGCTCGGGCATCCGGATCATCTCGGTGTCGCCGACCGATTCGAGGACCCCGGTCGCCCACGCGGACGGCCTGCGTTCGATGGAGACGAGGACCGCTTCGATCGGCCATCGGGCCGCCAGAGCGGCATCGATCTGGGTGACCCCCTGGATCAGGAAGCGCCCCTGCCGGTGCCGTTTCGTGCGGTTCCCGAGCAGCGCTTCCAGCAACTGGTACTCGTCGTTGGCCGACGCCATCTCGGTGGTTCGGGGTGGCGGGGTCACGGCGGCCAATGCTACGAGACGCTGAACTCTGGGGAGCGGCGGCCCGCGGCGGGCCCCGGCGCGGTTGACTGCACCACGTGCCGGTCCGTTCGCGTCCTGCTGCCGGTCGGCGTCGTCGGTTGGGTCGCCCTCGTCGTCGCGGCGCGACGCAACGGGCTCGAGATCGCCGAGACCCCCCGGGTCGCGGTCGGCGCAGCGCCGGTGGTCGGGCGCTGGCTGTGGAACCCGACGGCCTCAGTGCTGTGGCCGGCGGCGGTCGCCGTCTCGGTCGTCGCGTTCGGTCCGCGGATCGCCGACCGCGCGACCTGGCGAGTTCTTCTCCTCGTCGTCACGCTCGCCGGCGTGGGCTGGACGACATCGCTCGCGCTCACCGAGGGAACCGACCAGCTCACCGAGCCACTCGAGACCCGGTACGAGTACCTCGCCGTCCTGCCCACGGTGGACGACCTGGGCGTCACAACCTTCGTCTCGTCCTACACCGAGCGCCTCGGTGACTACCCCACGCACGTGAAGGGGCATCCCCCGGGCCCGACGTTGGTGTTCGTCGGTCTCGATCGGCTCGGGCTGGGTGGGTCGGGGTGGGCCGCCGCACTGGTCATCGGTGTCGGCGCATCGGCTGCCGCAGCCGTGCTCGTCACGTTGCGGCTGACGGCCGATGAGCCCACGGCTCGGCGGGCGGCACCGTTTCTCGTGCTGCTTCCCGGGGCGATCTGGATGGGGACCAGCGCCGATGCCATGTTCGCCGGCGTGATCGCCTGGGGCATCGCGCTGACCGCGATGGCGGTGCGCTCGGAAACCGCATCGCGGCAACCGGCGATGGCCGGCGCGGCGGGTGGCGTCGTTGCCCTCGGATTGTTCATGACCTACGGGGCGGTGCCGCTCTTGCTGATCCCGGCCGCGATCGTCGTCTCCACCCGGTCGTGGAAGGTCGTGCCGGCCGCGGCGGCCGGAGCCGTCGTCGTCGTGGCGGCGTTCCTGCTGGCCGGCTTCTGGTGGTTCGACGGGGTCGAGGCGACCCGGACGTTCTACGAGGCGGGCGTGTCGCAGCGCCGTGAGTACGGGTACTTCGTCTTCCTCGGGAACCCGGCGGCGTTCGCGCTCAGCATCGGTCCTGCGGTTGCTGCGTCGATCCTCGTGCTGCGCGACCGTCGGGTGTGGGTGCTGGTCGGTTCGGCGCTCCTCGCCGTCGCCGTGGCCGACCTCTCGGGGCTGTCCAAGGGCGAGGTCGAGCGCATCTGGCTGCCGTTCGTTCCGTGGGTCGCGGCCGCCACCGTCACCCTCCGGGGTCGCTTCGGGGTGCGAGCCTGGTTGGCGGCCCAGGCGACCACCGCCCTCGTCGTCGAGGCTTGGCTGATGTCGCCGTGGTGAGCAGACCAGCAAGGATGTCGACATGCGTGTACTCGTGACCGGGGGAGCCGGCTTCATCGGCTCCCACATCGTCGATGCGCTCCGAGCGGCCGACCACGACGTCGTGGTGCTCGACTCGTTGGCCGCATCGGTCCACCCGGTTCGACCCGAACTCCCCGTCGGGGTCGATCTGGTCGAGGCCGATGTCCGGGACCCTGCGGCATGGCGGGCGTGCGGGCCGATCGACGCCGTGTGCCACCAGGCGGCCCGCGTCGGTCTGGGCCTCGACTTCGCCGACGTGACCTCCTATGTCGGTGACAACGACGTGGGCACCGCGATCGGACTCTCTGTGCTGCACGACCAGGGATTCGCCGGACGCATCGTGCTGGCCAGTTCGATGGTCGTCTACGGCGAAGGCCGGTACCGCTGCACCGCACACGGGTCGGTCCGGCCGGGTCTGAGGTCCGTCGCGGACCTCGATGCCGGACGCTTCGACCCACCTTGCCCGACGTGCGGAGACCTTCTCACATGGGACCTGGTGACCGAGGACGCACCCACGGACCCCCGCAACGTGTATGCCGCCACGAAGCTCCACCAGGAGCACCTGTGTGCGGCCTACGCGCGCGAGCATCCGGGCTGCACCGTGACCAGCCTCCGCTACCACAACGTCTACGGGCCCCGGATGCCGAGGGACACCCCGTATGCAGGGGTGGCGAGCATCTTCCGCTCGGCGCTCGAGCGGGGAGCGGCGCCGCAGGTGTACGAGGACGGGGGACAGACCCGCGACTTCGTGCACGTTCGCGATGTCGCAGCCGCGAACGTCGCCGCCCTCACTGCCCCCAGCCCGGTGACCGGCCCGGTCAACGTGGCCAGTGGAGAGCCGCACACGGTGCTCGACATGGCGAGGGCGCTCGCCGACGCGATGGGCGGCCCGGCGCCCCAGGTGGAGGGCAGCTACCGCCTGGGCGACGTCCGCCACGTCGTGGCGAGTCCGAGCCGGATGCGCCGTGAACTCGGAGTCACCCCGGCGGTGCGATTCGCCGACGGGATGGTCGAGTTCGCGACCGCGCCGCTTCGCTCGTGAAAGGATCGCCCGATGACGACTCCCGCCGAAACCGTGACCGAATTCTGCGCCGCTTGGCCGGACCTCGACCTGGACACCCTCGTTGCCTTCTTCTCGGACGACGCGGTGTACCACAACATCCCGGTCGAGCCGGTGGTGGGGCGCGAGGCCATCCGGTCCACGCTCGAAGGCTTCACCGCGGGTGTGCAGACCGTGGAGTTCGAGGTCGTCCACGCCGTCGCCGACGGGCCGATCGTGCTCACCGAGAGGATCGACCGTTTCATCTGGCCGACCGGTCACGTGTTGGTGCTCCCGGTGATGGGAACCTTCGAGGTCCACGACGGCCTCATCACGCAATGGCGCGACTACTTCGACATGACGCAGTTCATGAGCCAGCTGCCGGCCACGGGTGACTGAAGCACCGCTGATCGATCGTTCCCGGGCTCCAGTGGCGCCACAGCCCGAGGGCGGCACGGGCCGTCCACTCGGTCCAACGGATGCATGACGGTTCGTCGATGCGGCGCACGACCTGACGGATGCCACCCTCGTGGATCACGTAGCCGGTCCACGTTCCGGGGTAGTCCTTGGTCGATCCGGTCTCGGCCAGCACCAGCGGGCCATGGCGCCGGGTCCGGTGCCGGTGGGTGTGCCCTGAGGTGATGAGGGTGCGCGGCTCGGCGACCGCGAGCCGACCGAGGAACCGGTCGCCCTCGGGACCCGGGATCCCGGGAGGGACGTGGGTGGGCACCCGCCACCGCTGGAAGTGGTGGTGGACGGCCAGGACGACCGGGCGGTCGCTCTCGGCGGCGAGGTCGTGGATCCCGTCGGCGATGTGATCGATGCGTCCGTGGTCGGTCTCCGCGATCGGGGTGTCACCCCGGATGATGCGGACGCCGGGGTGATCGCTCGACTCGACCTCGGAACGGAGCACCTTGAGACCGTGGCGTCGCGCCTCGTCGACGGGATCGACGGTGTTCTTGCGATGGGTTTCGTGGTTCCCGGGTGAGATGAGCACGGGGACGCCGGCTCCGGACACGAGGTCGGCGACCGCCGTCCAGTGCTCGGGCCGGCTCGACTCGGTGAGGTCACCCTTGGCCAGGATCAGTTCGGCACCCCACTCGCGGGTCGCGACGACCGCCGCCCGGGCGCACCGCACCGGGTGGTCGGTCTCGGGCCGGGGACGTTCGGTCAGCGTGCCCGCCTTGCCGAAGCGGCGCAGGCCGATGTGGAGGTCGGTGATCGCGCCGATGCGAAACAGTTCCTCACCTGGAGGGTGGTCGAGGGTGTGCGCCGACAGGGTGACCGGGTCGCCCGCCAGACCCGCGCCGTCGACCGAGATCGTGACGGGGCTCGCCACCGGGAGATGGTCGAGCACGACCGCGCCGGGCCCTCCGTCGGAGACCATGTCGACCGTGGTGTCGGCGGCTCGAAAGCGGAGTGGACCAGGCCCGAGTGACGACCAGTCCAGCTGGACCGCCGTCGGCTCGACGGCGAACACCCGGAGCCGGACGGGTGGCCGGGGTGGCGCGTTCGGGTCAGGGGCTGGTGGCTCGATGCGGCGGAACACGAGTCAGCCGAGCACGGCGCGCGTGCGCTCGGCCTGGGCGACCGTCACGTGCATCCGTTCGAGGTGTTGCGCGATCTTGGTCCGGTCGGGTCGCGGGTGTGCGTCGAGGAACGTCACGATCTCCGCAGCGAGTGCGGCGTCGGCCACGCTCCGAATGCCTTCGATCATCCTCGACACCGTCGACGAGGCGAGACGTTCCAACAGCGCATCCCAGTTCGAGGTGATGGCCGACCACGTGGCTGCGGCGTGACGCCGGTTTCGGAGCATCCGGGCGAGCACGAACGGTTCGTTCTGGGTTCTCACCTTGCCGGAGGTGAGGACGTACTCGACGAGGCGCCGGTGGACCGCTTCGTCGCGGGCGCCGGTGAGGGCATACAGCGCACGGAGCTGGGCCTGCGGGGTCGTGGCCTGCTCGTAGCGCTCGATGAGGTCATCGGCATCCGGTGCCGAGGCGAAGGTGCCGCGGACCCGCTCGGCGGCCGCCGCCATGGCCGCATCGTCGTGATCCCCGGCCCGGTCGAGCTGGACGGCCCGCTCGATCATCCCGGCGTCATCGAGCGAGACGGCTCGGAACTCGAACAGGCGGGCGCGAAGCTCGCGGGTCACGTCGGTGTCGGCGGGCCGTGCGGCATCGCCGAGATCGGCCACCACGCCGGCCACGACCTCGGCAGCGCGCGTGCGGAGGCCGGCAGCGGCCGGGCCCAGGTCGTCGATGAGGTGGGTGAGACCGCCGAGGATGACCCTCCAGACCGCGAGGTCGCGCTCGGAGCCCAGCGCCTCGGCCAGGTCGACGAACCGGTCGGCTCCGATCTCTCCGGCGATCACGAACGCCCAGGTGTCGTCGACGAGGACGAAGCGCTCGGTCTCGACGAGGGCCGTCGTCGCCTGGGTTCGGATGGCGTGGGCGAGGACATCGTCGTAGCGGGTACGAAAGAAGCCGCTGGCTCCGGTGTTGGCCACGACCAGATCGACCGGACCACTCGGCTCGATCCGATGGGGCTCGGCGCCGACGACCACCTTCTCGATCGTCATCGCCCCGCCTCGCCGCACGGTCACGATGGCCGGCACGAGCCAGGTGCGGGGCTCCGCGGGGTTGTACGAGAACCTCGACTGCCGCAGGATCACGGCCTCGCCGTCGAGCTCGACGTCGAGGGTGGGGAACCCGCCCTGGAAGATCCAGGTGTCCATGACCTCGCGGACCGGTTGTCCGGTCGTCGATTCGATGGCATCCCAGAGGTCGGTGGTCTCGGTGTTCCCGAACTGGTGCGAGCGGAGGTAGTGCTCGATGCCGCGACGGAACGGCTCCTCGCCCACGAACTGCTCGAGCATCCGGACCACCGAGGCGCCCTTCTCGTAGGTGAGGATGTCGAACATGGCTTCGGCCTGATCGGGTGAGGCGACCTCGAACTCGATGGGGCGGGTCGTGGTCAGCGCATCGGTGTCGAACGCCGCAGCTCGGGACACCCCGAAGCTGTTCCACCGCTTCCACTCCGGCCGAAAGGCATCGGTGGTCTTCATCTCGACGAACGTGGCGAAGGCCTCGTTGAGCCAGATGCCGTTCCACCACTTCATGGTGACCAGGTCGCCGAACCACATGTGGGCGATCTCGTGGCTGATCACGTCGACCGCCCGCTCGAGCTCCTCGCGCGTCGCCGACTCGGGGTCGATGAGCAGCAGGGTCTCGCGGAACGTCACGCAGCCGAGGTTCTCCATCGCCCCGAACGCGAAGTCCGGCACGGCCACGAGGTCGAGCTTGTCGCCGGGATAGGCGATGTCGTAGTAGCCCGCCAGGTGCGACAGGGCGAAGGCCCCGACCTCGAGCGCGAAGTCGGTGAGGTGAGCCTGGCCCGGCGGGTGGACGAGGCGAAGCGGCACGCTGTCGACCACGGGCCCGTCGGTGATCTCGAGCGGCCCGACCACGAACGCGACCAGATAGGTCGACATGGCGATCGTGTCGGCGAAGCGGACCCGGCGGCGCCCTCCGTCGAGGCGCTCGGTCGACGTCTCCCGTGCGTTCGACACCGCCACGAGACCGTCGGCGACGACCAGGGTCACGGCGAACACCGCCTTGGCGGCCGGCTCGTCCCAGCAGGGGAACGCCTGACGGGCGTAGGTCGCCTCCATCTGTGTGGTCGCCATGGCGTGTTCGGTGCCATCACGATCGGTGAACGTCGAGCGGTAGAAGCCCACGAGCTTGTCGTTGAGGACCCCGGTGAATCGGAGATCGACGACGGCATCGCCGGGCGCGAGTGGCTCGGTCAGCGTCACCGTGATGCGCTCGGCCTCGTCGTCGGTCGTGGCGGTCGCATCGCGGGTCTCGCCGCCGGCGTCGACCACGACCTCGAGGACGTCGAGCTCGAGCCCGTTCATCACGATCGTCTCGGTCGAGTCGACGACGTCGACCGCGATGCGAACCCGGCCCGAGAACGTGGCGGCGTCGAGGTCCGGTTCGAGTTCGAGGTCGTAGCGGCGGGGGAGGACGTTCGTCGGAAGACGGTGAGGGTCGTGCGCCATCTGTCGAACCTACCGGCGCCGCTCTAGTGTCCAGTGCCGTGTCTGAACCCACCCTTGACGTCGTCGGCATCGGCAATGCCCTCGTCGACGTGCTGAGCCACGAGACCGACGACTTCATCCAGACGATGTCGCTCAATCGGGGCGCCATGACCTTGATCGACGCCGAACGTGCGACCGAGCTCTACTCGGCCATGGGTCCGGGGATCGAGGTGTCCGGCGGCTCCGCCGCGAACACCATGGCCGGGATCGCCAGCCTGGGCGGGACTGCGGGCTACCTGGGCCGCGTCGCCGGCGACCAGCTGGGCGAAGTGTTCGGCCACGATCTCCGTTCGACAGGGGTCGAGTTCGCCACCTCGGGGGCCACCGACGATCCGCCGACCGGCCGGTGCCTGATCGTCGTCACCCCCGACGCCGAGCGGACGATGAGCACGTTCCTCGGGGCATCGTCGGACCTCGGTCCCGACGACATCGACACCGACCTGGTCGGATCGGCCGCCCTCACCTTCCTCGAGGGCTACCTGTTCGATCTGCCGCCGGCCAAGGAGGCCTACTGGGTCGCCAGTCGCCACGCACACGACCACGGCCGCAAGGTGTCGTTGACGCTGTCGGACACGTTCTGTGTCGAGCGCCACCGGCCCGAGTGGCTCGACCTGGTGCACGATCAGGTCGACGTCCTGTTCGCCAATGCCGACGAGTTGCAGGCGCTGTACGAGTGCGACCTCGATGCGGCGATCGACCGGGTGCGCGACGAGGTCGAGATCAGCTTCGTCACCCGCGGCCCGGCCGGTTCGGTGGTGGCCACCGCCGATGCCCTCCACGAGGTCCCGGCCGTTCCCGTCGAGGAGGTCCAGGACACCACCGGTGCCGGCGACCTCTTCGCATCCGGCGCACTCTTCGGGCTGGCGCGAGGGTTCGAGCTGGCCGACTGTGCCCATCTGGGGTCGATCGCCGCCGCCGAAGTCATCAGTCACACAGGAGCCCGCCCGGTGGTGCCGCTGGTCGACCTCATCCCGAGCCGACTCAGGTGACCGACCCGTACGCGGTCGCCGAGGAGGCTGCGGCCGCACTGGCGGAAGCCACCGAGGCCGATCATCACGACGTGGCGATCGTGCTCGGCTCCGGGTGGACGTCGTCGGTCGAGCGGATCGGCGAGGCGGTGGCCGAGGTCGCCACCGCCGAGCTCCCGGGATTCGCCGCGGCGACCGTCGCCGGCCACACCGGTCGTGCGATCTCGCTGCGCGCCGGCACACGTCGCGTTCTCGTTCTCGCCGGTCGCGTGCACGCGTACGAGGGTCACCCCCCGTCGGCGGTCGTTCATGCGGTGCGCACCGCCGTGCTGGCCGGTTGCCGGACCGTGGTGCTGACGAACGCGGCGGGCGGCATCCGCGAGGGTCTCTCGGTGGGGCAACCCGTCTTGATCGCCGACCACCTCGACCTCACCGGGTCGTCGCCCCTCACGGGTGCGAATCGAGACGACCTGGGGCCGCGGTTCCCCGATCTGACCGACTGCTGGTCCGCCGGTCTCCGCGAGCTCGCCCGCGAGCTCGATCCGACGCTGGTCGACGGCGTCTACGTGGGCATGCGCGGCCCGCAGTACGAGACCCCGGCCGAGATCCGGATGTTGCGCCAGCTCGGCGGCGACCTCGTCGGGATGTCGACCGTCCATGAAGCGGTGGCCGCCTCCCATCTCGGCGCTGACGTGCTCGGGATCTCGCTCGTGACGAACCTCGCCGCAGGTCTGGGCGACCCCCTCGATCATGCCGATGTCCTCCGGGTGGCCGGGGCGGCCGCCGATCGGATGGGAACGTTGCTCGCCGAGCTGATCGAGAGGCTGTGAGCGCCGAGTTGATCGACGCGGCTCGTGCGTGGGTCGCGCAGGACCCCGATCCCGAGACGCGGCGCGAGATCGAGGCGCTGATCGAGGCCGGGGCGCTCGACGATCTCGCGTCCCGGTTCGACGGCCGGCTCGAGTTCGGGACCGCAGGCCTGCGAGGTCAGGTCGGTGCCGGCCCGAACCGGATGAACCGGGCCACCGTTCGGCGGGCCACGGCCGGACTGGTCGCCCACCTCGACGCCGAGGGAGTGGCGGGCCCGATCGTGATCGGTCGCGATGCCCGCACCGGGTCGGCTGCGTTCCTCGACGAGGCGGTGGCGGTGATCGGTGGCGCCGGACGAGTCCCCGTGGTCCTGCCGGCACCGTGTCCGACCCCGTTGCTGGCCTTCGCGGTGCTCGACGGGCAGGCCGCAGCCGGCGTCATGGTCACCGCGAGCCACAATCCTCCCGCCGACAACGGGTACAAGGTCTATCTGGCCGACGGAGCGCAGATCGTCAACCCGATCGATCAGGCCATCTCGCAGCGGATCGACGCCATCGAGCGCCTCGATCAGATCGACCTCGATGCCGAGCGCCGCGTCGAGGCCGATCCCGGCCTCGTCGATCGCTACCTGGCCGCGGTGACCCGTGCACTGACGGTGCCCGAGGCCCGGTCGGTCCGGGTCGCCTACACCGCCATGCACGGAGTCGGCGGGCGGCTCATGGTGCAGGCGTTCGAGCGGGCGGGGTTCGCGGCGCCGGCCCTGGTGGAGCGCCAGTTCGAGCCCGATCCGGCGTTCCCCACGGTGGCATTCCCCAATCCCGAGGAACCCGGCGCCATGGATCTGCTCATGGAGACGGCCGACGAGGTCGAGGCCGATCTGGCCCTCGCCAACGATCCGGACGCCGACCGGCTCGGGGTCGCCGTGCCGTCGGGTGGCACCTGGCGTCGGCTCCGTGGCGACGAGATCGGGATCCTCCTCGCTGACCACCTCGTGGACCACCGAACCGGCGGAGGGCCGGTCACCATCGCCACCACCGTCGTCTCGTCGCGCATGCTCTTCCGGCTGGCGGAAGTGCGCGGCGTCGATGCGGTCGAGACACTGACCGGGTTCAAGTGGGTCGCGCGAGCCGCGCCTCCCGACCGGCTCCTGTTCGGTTACGAGGAGGCGCTCGGCTACGCCGTCTCGTCGGAGGTTCGCGACAAGGACGGCATCAGCGCGGCGCTCGTCATGGCCGAGGCGGCCTCGTGGCTGGCATCGACCGGGCGGTCGCTGCTCGACCGCCTGGATGAGCTGTCGGCCGAGCTCGGCGTGCACGAGACGGCCCAGATCGTGGTCCGGGCCGAGGGCGCAGGCGGCATGGACGTCCTGGCGAGCACCCTCGACACCCTTCGGTCCGATCCTCCGACCCACTTCGCCGGCATCGAGGTGACGGCGATGGAGGACCTCGCCCTCGGCGGGCGTCTTCCGGTCACCAACGCCCTGGTGTTCGAGCTCGAGGGTGGCCGGGTCGTCCTTCGGCCCAGCGGCACCGAACCCAAGCTCAAGTGCTATCTCGAGGCGGTCGAGCCGCCGAGCCCCGACGTTGCCGAGGCACGCGAGCGGGCCCGTTCCCGGCTGGAAGCGCTCAGCGAGGCCGTCTCGTCGGTCGTGAACTGAGGAGCGTTCAGGCCGTGCCGAACTGGCGGTCGCCGGCGTCGCCGAGTCCCGGGACGATGTAGGCGTTCTCGTCGAGGCGCTCGTCGATCGCCGCGGTCACGAGGTGGTCGACCAGCCCGCAGCTGCGGAGACGCGAGATGCCCTCGGGCGCAGCCAGGACACACACTGCGGTCTGGGTTCCTGCCCCGTGGTCCGCAAGGATCCGGCACGTGAACTCGAGCGACCCTCCCGTTGCCAGCATCGGGTCGAGCACCAGGACAGGACGGCCGCCGAGATCGTCGGGCACCGAATTCATGTAGGGCTCGGGCTCGAGGGTGGTCTCGTTGCGGGCGACCCCGATGTAGCCCGTGGCCGTGAACGGCAGCAGCCGCTGGGCGGCGCCCATCATGCCCAGCCCGGCGCGGAGCACCGGGACGACGAGCGGTGGCTCGTCGACCATGATGCCCGGGGCCTCGGCGAGCGGCGTCTGCACCCGGATCGGGGTGGTGGCGAGGTCACGCGTGGCCTCGTAGACGAGCATCACCGAGAGGTCGTCGAGGGCCTGACGGAACTGAGCCCGGCCACTCGCCTCGTCACGGATGAGGGTCAGGAGCTGGGCGGCGAGGGGATGGTCGACGACCGTGGTCTGCATGAGGGCATGATGTCACGATCATGGACACCACCGAACTGGCCGCGACCATCGATCACACCATCCTCAAGCCCGAAGCGACCCCGGCCGACGTCGAAGCGGTGGTCGCCGAGGGGATCGACCTGGGTGTCGCAGCCGTGTGTGTCTCGCCCGTCCACGTGCCGGGCGTGCGCCGTCAGCTCACCGGGTCGGTCGGGCTGGCCACCGTGATCGGGTTCCCGTCGGGCGCGCACGTCTCGTCGGTCAAGGCCGCCGAGGCGGTCCAAGCGGTGAACGACGGAGCGTCCGAGCTCGACATGGTCGCCGCCCTCGGTTCCATCGCATCGGGCGACTGGCAGGCGGTGGAGGCCGACATCGGCGCCGTCCGGGCCGCCGCGCCCGCAACCGGGCTCAAGGTCATCCTCGAGACCGGGCTCTGGGACCTCGACACCATCGTCCGTGCCTGCCAGGTCGCCGAGGAGGCCGGGGCCGACTACGTCAAGACCTCGACCGGCTTCCACCCCACGGGAGGGGCGACGCTCGAGGCCGTGGCCGCGATGCACGGCGCTGTCGGGGGTCGCCTCGGGGTGAAGGCGTCCGGGGGCATCGGCGATCGGGCGACCGCCGAAGCCATGATCGAGGCCGGGGCCACGCGGATCGGCGCCTCCAAGAGCGCCGCGATCCTCGCCGGCTGAGCTAGCTGGTGCCGATGGCCGAGGCCTTGAGTGCGGCGTAGCCGGGCTTGATGACCTCGTTGATCAGGCGGAGGCGGCGGTCGAAGGGCCAGAACGAGCTCTTCATGGCATTGACCGTGAGCCACTCGAAGTCCGACCAGCCGTAGTCGAAGGCTTCGGCCAAGGCCGCGAACTCCGATGACATGGTCACATCGCTCATCAGGCGGTTGTCGGTGTTGACCGTGACCCGGAACCGGAGGCGGCGGAGCAGCCCGATCGGATGCTCGGCGATGCTCGGGGCCACGCCGGTGTTGACGTTCGACGTCGGGCACATCTCGAGGGGGACGCGGCGGTCGCGAACGAACCCGGCGAGCCGACCGAGCGTGGCGTTGCCGTCGGGGTCGATCTCGATGTCGTCGACGATCCGGACGCCATGCCCCAGCCGCTCTGCCCCGCAGATCTGCACGGCCTCCCAGATCGAGGGAAGGCCGAAGGCCTCGCCGGCGTGGATGGTGATGTGGAAGTTGGCCTGAGCCACCTTCTGGAAGGCCGCGAGGTGACGGGTCGGAGGATTGCCGGCTTCGCTCCCGGCGATGTCGAACCCGACGACGCCGTCGTCGCGGAACGCGATGGCGAGATCGGCGATCTCGGTCGAGTTGGCGGCGTGGCGCATCGCGGTGATGAGCGTCCCGATCTCGATCGGCCGACCGGCCGATCCTTCCTCGAACCCGGCGAGCACCGCTTCGACCACCTCGTCGAGGCTCAGCCCGGCCTGGATGTGGAGCTCGGGCGCGAATCGCACCTCGGCGTACACGACACCATCGTCCGCCAGGTCGGCCGCGCACTCTGCGGCCACCCGACGGAGCGCGTCGCGGTGCTGCATCACCCCGACCGTGTGCTGGAACGTCTCGAGGTACAGATCGAGGTCGCGCCGATCGGCACCGGAGTGGAACCACGCAGCGAGCTCGTCGACGTCGGTCGACGGGAGTCGGTCGTAGTGGTACTCCTCGGCGAGTTCGATCACCGTGCTGGGTCGCAGACCACCGTCGAGGTGGTCGTGGAGCAGCACCTTCGGCGCTCTGCGGTAGTCGTCGAGCGTCGAGGAGATCATCCCGTGACGCTACCGGCGGTGATCCGCTCGGCGACGAGGGGCCGGGGTTCGGGCGGGTCGTCACCGATCTCGATCGCTCCCTCGAGCGCGGCCAGCGCGTCGTCGACGCGGGCCGGGTCGTCGACGTGGAGCTCGAGGACGGTGTCGCCGGCGCGCACCTCGTCGCCTGGCTTGACGAGCGTCATCACGCCCGCGCTCATCGAGACGTCGTCCTCCTTGCGGGACCGCCCGGCGCCGAGTCGCCAGGCGCAGACGCCGACCGCCTTCGCATCGACCCGGCGCAGGATCCCCGATCGGTCCGCCGTCACGACGTGGCGGGTCGTGGCCGTGGCCAGGGGCACGCTGAGGTCGCCTCCCTGGGCCTCGACCATCGCCTCGAAGACGCGCCGGGCCGACCCGTCGGTCAGCGTGGCCGCAGGATCGGCTTCGATGCCCACGAGATCGAGCATCTCCCGGGCCAGGGCCACGGTCACGTCGATCAGATCCTGCGGGCCGCCGCCGGCCAGTACCTCGAGCGACTCGGTCACCTCGACGGCGTTGCCGGCCGCGTGACCGAGCGGTGCGTCCATGTCGGTGAGCAGGGCCACGGTCCGCACGCCCTGCGATTCGCCGATGCCGACCATCGTGCGGGCCAGTTCGCGAGCCTGTCGATCGTCGGGCAGGAACGCGCCGGATCCGATCTTCACGTCGAGCACCAGGGCCTCGGTGCCCTCGGCGATCTTCTTCGACATGATCGACGACGCGATGAGCGGGATCGACTCGACGGTCCCGGTCACGTCGCGCAGGGCGTAGAGCGTCCGGTCGGCGGGGGCCAGGTCGTCGGCTGCGCCGGCCATCACGCAGCCGACTCGCTCGACGATGCGCGAGGAACTCGTCGTTGGGGAGTCGGGTGCGGAAGCCCGGGATCGCCTCCATCTTGTCGAGCGTGCCGCCGGTGTGGCCGAGCCCGCGCCCGGCGACCTGCGGCACCGCGGCTCCGCAGGCCGCGATCATCGGCGCCAGGATCAGCGACACCTTGTCGCCGACGCCGCCGGTCGAGTGCTTGTCGACGGTGGGTCGGCTCAGGCCGGACAGATCGACGCGGTTTCCGCTGTCGATCATCAGCTGGGTCCAGGTGGCGAGCTCACGCTGATCGAGACCTTGGAACAAGATCGCCATGAACAGCGCGGATGCCTGCTCGTCCGACGATCGTGCCCGCGGTGTAGCCGGTCGAGGAAGAACTCGATCTGCTCGTCGGTCGAGACGCCGCCGTCTCGCTTGGTGCGGATCACGTCGAGCGTGTCGGTGGCCACGGATTCGTCTCCTCGAGGTCGGGTCGGTCAGCTCAGGTCGTCGGGCCCGAAGGCGTCGGGCAGCAGCTCGGCAAGTGGTCGCCGATTGACTTCGGCGCCTCGGGCGGCGTGTTCGAACAGGACCTGGCGGCAGCGGCCGCAGGGAGCGACGGGCTCACCGTCGGGACCGACGCAGGCGACGGCGACCAGGCGACCGCCGCCGCTTCCGTGCAGCGCCGAGACCATCGAGCACTCGGCGCACAGCGAGAGGCCGTAGCTGGCGTTCTCGACGTTGCAGCCGCTGACGACCCGGCCGTCGTCGACCAGCCCGGCGGCACCGACCGCGAAGTTCGAGTAGGGCGCATAGGCGTGGAGGCGCGCACGTCGGGCCGCCTCGAGCAGCCGGTCCCAGTCGACGGAGTCGGTCACGGCCGGTTCATCGGCTGGGCTCGTAGGGCACCCCGTCGGCTGCAGGTGGCATGGCGCGGCCGACCGCGCCTGCGACCACGATGATGGTGACGACGAACGGGAGCGACTGCCACAGCTCGCTCGGGATCTCGAAGTCGCCGACCTCGACTCCGAGGATCTGCAGCCGTGAGCCCAGGGCGCGGGTGAATCCGAAGAGCATGGCGCCCAGGAACGCCGTGCCCGGCCGCCACTTGCCGAAGATGAGGGCAGCGAGGGCGATGAAGCCGGCGCCGTTGGTCATGTTGTCCTGGAATCCGCCTTGCGATTCCATCGAGAACCAGGCACCGGCCAGCCCGGCGATGAGCCCGCCGATGATGACCGCCTGGTAGCGCATCTTGATGACGTTCACGCCCAGCGTTTCGGCTGCGTGCGGGTTCTCGCCGACCGACCTGATCCGGAGACCGAAGCGGGTCCGCCAGAGGATGAACCAACTCATGACCACCACCACGAACATCGAGAAGAAGATCGGCTTGTTCGTGAACACCTGGTCGCCCACGATCGGGAGGCTCGACAGCAACGGCAGCGAGATGTCCGAGGTCGGGACACCCGACGTGGTGCCCGACGGCACGATGAGCTCGGAACGCAGGAACCCGGTCATCCCGATGGCGAGCAGGTTGATGACCACGCCGGAGATGATCTGGTCGACGCGGAAGGACACGGACACCACCGCGTGGAGGGCCGCGATCGAACCCGCCGGTGAGGATGGCGATGGCGATCGAGATCCACAGCCAGTGCGTCTCGTTGCCGTTGCCGAGCGTCGCGTAGACGGTGAATCCGACGCCGGCGGAGGCGAGCATCATTCCCTCGATGGCGATGTTGACCACACCGGAGCGCTCGCACCACAGGCCGGCCATCGCTCCGAGTGCGATCGGGGTGCCCAGCCGGAGTGACTCGACCATGAGCTGGATGACGTTGGTGTTCGACGAGGTCGACAGGGCGAGGCCGATGATGACGATGAGCGGCAGGAAGAGGGCCGCCGACGTCGCCGAGTGCGATGGGTGCCCACCGCTCGGCGCGCTTGCCGAGGAAGGTCGATGACTGCGGTGAGGATGAAGATGATGCCGATGGCGATGACGAGCACCGAGGGTGTGAACGAGAACGTCGCCGGGTCTGGCGGTGTCTCGAACGTGAACGCTCGCGTCGCTGAGTCGAGGTTGGGCGCAACCGCGCCGACCAGCACGATGCCGAGGATGCCGAACAGCACGCCGATGGTCCTGCGTTGCGCGGTGCTCATGTGCCGCCACCCCAGCCCGAGGTGATGCTCGTGGTCTCGAAGGCCCCTGCCTTCGCCCTTCTTGATGCGGAACACCGTGCGAACGATCACATCAGCCGCCACGAACAGCAGGACGAGGGCCTGCACGATGCGCACGGCGTCGATCGAGAGGCCGGTCTCCTGCTGCATCAGGCCGGATCCCGACAGCATCGACCCCCACAGGATGGCAGCGGGGATGATGCCGTAGGGGTTGGCGCGGGCCAGCAGGGCGATGGCGATCGAGTCGAACCCGATGGCCACGAAGACGCCGGGGCTGAGGAACCCGCTGGTGCCCAGGATCTCGGTCGATCCGGCGAGGCCGGCGAAGGCGCCCGAGAGCGCCATCACGAGAATGATGGTCCGGTTCACCCGCATGCCGGCGTAGCGGGCGGCATCCGGGTTGGTGCCGACCGTGCGGATCTCGAAGCCGAACGGGGTGCGGTTGACGAGGAACGCGACCACGAAGCACAACGCGATCATGATGATGATGCCGATGTGCAGGGGTGGTTCGATGTCGACGATCTCGGGGAGTCGGGCGCCCTTCGGGACCGACTGCCGTCCGTGGCACGCTCGCCGTCTCGTCCCGGAGGATGATCGGGTCCTGCGAGCTGACGAGATAGCGCACGTAGAGCGCAGCGATGTTGTTGAGCATGATCGTGACGATCACCTCGTGGGCGCCCGTTCGCGCCTTCAGCACGCCGGGGATGCCGCCCCAGACGAGACCACCGATCGTACCGGCGATGAGCAGGAGGGGGACGAGGACGATGGCGGGCGTGTCGCCGAACATGGCCCAGGTGCCGACCCATGCGGTTGCGGTCGCCCCGATGAGGAGCTGGCCTTCGGCGCCGATGTTGAACAGCCCGGCCCGGAAGGCGAAAGCCACCGCGAGCGACGCGCCGATGAAGGGTGCAGAGCGCGCGAGCGACGCGGCGATCCGGTCGGAGTTGCCCCACATGCCGCGAAGCAGGGCCCAGTAGGCCTCGATCGGGTTGTCGCCGATGGCGGCGATGAGAATGCCGCCGATGAGGACGGCCAGGACGATGGCCAGGAACGGGACGAGCACCGGCTGGAGATCGAAGGTCTTCTTGAGCTCGGCTGCTGCGCTGGGTTCGGGATCGTCGGTCGGCGGGGTGGCGTCGTCGCTCATGTCGCCGACCCGCCCGCCATCAAGAGTCCGAGTCCCTCGCGGTTCGTGTCGGCGCGGTCGAATTCGCCGGCCAGGGTGCCGCGATAGAGCACGCCGATCCGATCGGACAGCGAGAGGATCTCGTCGAGCTCGGCCGACACGAGGAGGACTGCGGCGCCGTGATCGCGCATCTCGACGATGCGGGAGTGGATGAACTCGATCGATCCGACGTCGAGACCGCGGGTCGGCTGGGCGACGATCAACACGGCGTCGTCGCCGGCCAGCTCGCGGGCGATGATCACCTTCTGCTGGTTCCCGCCCGAAAGGGTCGACACGGGCACGTCGATGCCCGGGGTCCGCACGTCGTAGCGCTCGACGAGGTCGACGGCGTTCTCGTTGATCGCCGCGGTCTGCCGAACGAACCTCCGGAGGAAGGGCGGCCGGTGGTAGCTGTTCAGCACGAGGTTGTCGGCGACGCTGAACGCACCGACGAGGCCGTGGCGGTTGCGGTCCTCGGGGACGTGGCCGACGCCCAGGTCGAAGACCTCTCGAGGGCTGGCACTGGTGATGTCGACGCCGTCGACGTGCACCGTGCCCGAATCGGCGTGACGCATACCCGTGAGCGCCTCGACCAGCTCTCGCTGGCCGTTGCCCTCGACGCCGGCGACGCCGTAGATCTCACCGGCGCGGACCGTGAGATCGATGCCGTTCACCGAGACCAGGCCGCGCTGGTCGGACACGACGAGGTTCTTGACCTCGAGCCGGGGTTCGCCGGCGTCGGACGGCGCCTTGTCGACCTCGAAGCTGACATCGCGCCCGACCATGAGATTGGCCAGGCTCTGCGAGGTCGATTCCTTCGGGTCGGCCGAGCCGACGGTTCGTCCGTTGCGGAGCACGGTGATGCGATCGGCCACCGAGAGCACCTCACGGAGCTTGTGCGTGATGAACACGATCGAGATGCCCCGGTCGACGAGGCTCCGCACCACCTCGAAGAAATCGTCGACCTCACCCGGCGTCAACACCGCCGTCGGTTCGTCGAGGATCAGGATCTCGGCGTCGCGGAACAGGGCCTTGACCAGCTCGACCCGCTGCTGCTGGCCGACCGACAGGTCGCCGACGAGGGCGTCGGGGTCGACATCGAGACCGTACCGCTCGGCGATCTCGACGATGCGAGCCCGAGCCGTCGCCATGTCGAGCAGCGGGCCCTTGGTGACCTCGTCTCCCAACACCACGTTCTCGGTGACGCGTGAACACCGGGATCAGCTGGAAGTGCTGGTGCACCATGCCGATCCCGCGGGCGATGGCGTCGGCCGAGCTGTTGAACGACACCGGTTCGCCCCGGACGAGGATCTGTCCCCCGGTCGGTTGGTAGAGGCCGAAGAACACGTTCATGAGCGTGCTCTTACCGGCCCCGTTCTCGCCGAGCAGGCAATGGATCTCGCCCTGCGTCAGGTCGAAGTCGACGTCCTCGTTGGCGATGACACCAGGGAACTCCTTGGTGATACCCCGCGCCTCGAGCACGGGAACGCTTTCTGGCTCACCCACGGTGGTGATCTTTGCACGTCAACGGCGAAGGCCCCGCGCTCGTCGCCGAGAGCGGGGCCTTCACGTTGATCAGAGATCCGAGCCGGTGGTGCTAGTTCGGATCCCCGGTGACGGGGTCGACGCCGATGTCGATGGTGCCCTCGGCGAGCCCGACTCGAGTCTCCTCGAGCAGTTCCTCGAAGCCCTCGGGGACGTCGGCATCGTGGGGCGGCGCGTAGGTGATGCCGTCGTTCTCGGCCGTCAGGACGAACAGGCTGCCCTCGAAGGTGCCCTCCATGCAGGGCGACGATGTTCTCGAACACCGAGAGGTCGACCCGCTTGATGGCCGAGGTGGCCAGGAACTCGGCACCGGGTGCCGAACCGCCGTCGAAGGTCGAGAAGTACTCGTCCTGGTCGACGCCGATGCCCCAGAGACCCTGCTCGGTGGCCTTGACCACACCGGCCGAGCCGGTCGGGCCGCCGGCGCCGAAGATGACGTCGGCGCCTTCACCGATGAACTGCTCGGCGTCGGAGGCTCCCTTGGCCGGGTCGTTGAACGACTCGTTGTAGATCGACAGCACCTCGATGTCGGGGTTGACCGACTTGGCGCCGGTCTCGTAGGCGTTCACGTAGCGGACGACCGGAGGCACGTCCTCACGGCCGCCGACGACGCCGATGACACCGGACTCGCTCAGCTGCGCTGCGGCGACACCGGCGAGGAAGCCGCCTTCGTCCTCACGGAACTGCACGCCGACGTAGTTCGGTGGGAACTCCTCCTGGAACTGGTCGATGCCGATGAAGTTGACCTCGGGGTTGGCCTCGGCTGCCGCAAGGGTGTCGGTCGCGATGAGGAAGCCGACGGTCACGATGGCGTCGGGGTCGCCCTCGAGTGAGGTGGCGATGTTGGCGGCGTAGTCGGCCTCGGACTGCGTCTCGATGAACGAGGTCTCGAACCCGAAGCACTCTTCGGCAGCCTGCATGCCTTCGAACGCGAACTGGTTGAACGTACGGTCGTCGACCTTGCCGATGTCGGTGACGAGGCGAACCGTGAAGCCGTCGGGCGCTTCGACGCCCCGGTCCAAGGCTTCCTGGCAGAGCTCGTCGAGCGAGACCTGCGCCGACGATGCGGCGCTTTCACCGTCCGTTGATTGTCCGTCCGATGATTGTTCGGTGTCGTCGCCGGTCGAGGTCTCGCTGTCGTCGTCGTCACCGCACGCAGCGGCAACCAGAGTCAGAGCAAGCAAGACCGCGAACAGCCGGAGCCAGCGTCGCTGAAGCAAGGGAGTTCCTCCTGGAGAGTTGGAGCCGGAGCCACAGGTGTGTGCCCCGACGGCGCAAACCGTAGCCGGACTCGGTGTGGCGTGGCCCAAATCGTGGGCGACGCGCTCTCAGACCTGGGTTCGACCCCGTGCGGTGACCTGTCGGCGACGCTTCTCGATCTCGGCTGGATCGACCCCGTCGGCCTGCCACTCGCCGGCGGCTCGACCCTCGATCTCCCACGCCTCGGCGCCAGTGGCCAGGGAGCCCTGTCGGTAGGTCGTGCGGATCGTCCGCACGGCCTGCTGGTCGTTGCTCACGATGTCGGCGGCGAGTCCGCGGGCCGTCGGCAGCAGGTCGTCGTGGGGCACCACCCGGTTCACCAGTCCCCACTCGCAGGCGGTCTGGGCGTCGAGGAAGTTGCCGGTGAAGCTCATCTCGCGGGCCCGACGGAAGCCGATGGCCTCGGGGAGCTCGACGGTGAGTCCCCAGCCCGGCATGATGCCGACCCGGGCGTGGGTGTCGGCGAATCGGGCGTGCTCGCCGGCGACCAGGAAGTCGCACGCCAGGGCCAGCTCGAACCCGCCGGTGATGGCCACCCCGTTCACCGCGCCGATCACGGGCTTGCTCATCGGCGGCATGGGTCCACGGTTCGCGGACGTCGACCCCGATGCACCGGTGTCGCCGAGGGAGTCGTCGCCCGACGCCAACTCCTTGAGGTCGAGCCCGGCGCAGAAGCCCGGGTCGGCTCCGGTGAGGATGATGACGTCGACGTCGTCGTCGGCGTCGAGTCCGGTGAAGGTCTTCCAGATCGCCTTCCGCAGCGCACGGCTCAGCGCGTTGCGCGCCCGGGGCCGGTTCAGCGTGACGGTGGCGATGCGCTCGCTGATCTCGGTCAGCAACACCGGCTCTTCAGGGGACGACGCTTCGGTGGGCATGGTGGACTCCTTCAGTCGTTGGCGTCCTCGGGCGCGTAGCCGAGGGGCAGGTCGCCCAGTCGCACGAGCGTGGACGCGATCCATCCTCCCATCGCCCCGAAGTGGGCGTCGAGGATCGAGCCGTCCTCGAGCGTGTCGTCGTCGAGCTCGTAGGAGCCCTCGTAGCCGACCTCGACCGCATAGCTGGCGGCACCGAGGTCGCGTCCGTAGACGGTCTCGACCGTCACCGACCGTCGTTCGAGGCGCTCGGTTCCGACGAGCGGGCTCTCGGCCGGCAACACGCCCAGGATGCGCTCGGGCGAGGGCGAGTCGGTGAGGCGCTGTACCCGCAGGACGAGCTCGATCTCGATGCGTGGACCCTCCTCGAGGCCGGTTCCGAGGTACCAGGATCGGTAGGCGGTCTGGGCCCAGGTCGGCCACTCGAGGGTGAGGTCGGCCTGTACGCGGGGCGGCCAGCCCTCGCCGGGCATGCCGTAGCTCGTCTCCCAGCTGAGGTCGCCGAGCAGGACATCGGCCTGGAAGCGTTCCTCGAACGCCTGACGCTCGAGCAGCGCGGCCTCGAGCGCGGCGCGGAGGGCGCCGATGGCGTCGTGGAAGACGTGGTCGAGCATGGCCGCCGGACCCTAGGTCAGTCGGCAGAACCGTGGGGAGTCATGAAGGCGATGGGGACCGACAGGCCTGCGTCGCGTTTCAGCGACGCGATGCGGCGGCCCGGCTGGACCGCCGGTCGGGGCGCGCCGACGAGCGGTCCGAGCGAGGCCGCGGTCCCGTCGAGGTCGTCGACGGTGAGGGCGAGGCCCCAGAACGCGGCAGGAGCGTCGGCGTCGAGGCGCGCATCCTGGACCACCTCGAGGATGACGTCGCCCAGCCAGTAGAAGAGCTGGTGCACCTCGTGGCCGTCCCGTTCGGCGTCGCGCCGCCGGCGGAGGTCGAGCCCGAAGCCGTCGAGGGCGGCTGCGGTGCGGTCGAGGTCGGGTGTCATGGCGACGACGTGATCGATCGCAGTCACCCGATTGGGATGGGCTGGCGCGACCGCAGGCGGCGGCGCAGCCTGGTCGGCGGCGTGGAGCGGGAGCCCGTCCGGTTCGGTCACCGGGCCGTCGGTCCCCGCCACGCGCGCAGCGAGGATGCCGACGCGGTCGAGGTCGTCGATGATCGAGATGGCCGTCGACCCGATGCGGATCTCGTCGTCGTCGACGGCGAACCCGGCTTCGCGCCACCGGTCCGAGTCGCCGGTGACCACGAGGCTGGCGAGTTGGTGGTTCACCGTGCGATGCGGTTGACCGCCGACACGACTGCACGGAGCGAGGCCGCCAGGATGCTCGGGTGGCGTCCGACGCCCCAGCAGATCTCGCCGTCGGGGGTCTGCACCTCGACATAGGCGACCGCCGTCGCGTCCGAGCCCGAGCTGGCGGCGTGTTCGCTGTAGTCGACGATGTCGACCTCGATGTCGAGCTCGCGCCGGAGCGCATCGACGAACGCAGCGATGGGGCCGTTGCCCTCGCCGTGCACCGTGGTGGGCTCGCCGTCGACCGAGATCTGGGCGGTGATCGTGGCCCGGTCGTCGTCGGTGGTGACCTCCTGCGACCGGAGTTCGACCCGGCCGTCGGTGAGGTAGATCTCCTCGAACCGGTCCCACATCTCGACCGGTGAGATCTCGGTACCCGTGTCCTCGGTGACGTGCTGGATCGACTTCGAGAACTCGATCTGGAGCCGGCGGGGGAGATGGAGCCCGTGCTCGGACTCCATGATGTAGGCGACGCCGCCCTTGCCCGACTGGCTGTTGACCCGGATGACGGCCTCGTAGGTGCGACCGACGTGCTTCGGGTCGATGGGCAGGTAAGGGACCTCCCACATCGTCGTAGTCGTCGTCGAGGGCCGACATGCCCTTCTTGATGGCGTCCTGGTGGCTGCCCGAGAACGCCGTGTAGACGAGGTCGCCGGCGTAGGGGTGGCGTGGTGGACCGGCAGGCGGTTGCAGTACTCGGCGACCCGGCGGATGCGGTCGATGTCGGACAGGTCGAGCTCGGGATCGACGCCCTGGCTGAACAGGTTGAGCGCCAGGGTGACGATGTCGACGTTGCCGGTGCGCTCGCCGTTGCCGAACAGCGTGCCCTCGACCCGATCGGCGCCGGCCATGACGCCGAACTCCGCGGCGGCCACCGCACAGCCGCGGTCGTTGTGCGGATGGAGCGACAGCACGACCTTGTCGCGGTTGGGGATGTTGCGGTGGAAGTACTCGATGACGTCGCCGTAGATGTTGGGCGTGTACATCTCGACCGTCGCCGGCAGGTTGAGGATCAGCTTCTCGTCGCTGCCTGGGTCGATGACGTCGGTGACCTCGGCGCAGATCTCGACGGCGTACTCGATCTCGGTCTGCGTGAAGCTCTCGGGCGAGTACTCGTAGAGCACCTGCGTGTCGGGCACGGTCTCCTCGAGCTTGCGGCACAGCTTGGCGGCGTTGACCGCGATGTCGGTGATGCCGGGCTTGTCGAGACCGAACACGACGCGCCGCTGGAGGACCGAGGTCGAGTTGTAGAAGTGCACGATCGCCTGTCGACGCCCCGGCGATGGCCTCGTAGGTGCGCTCGATCAGCTCGGGTCGCGCACTGGGTCAGGACCTGGATCGTCACGTCGTCGGGGATCAGGTCCTCCTCGATCAGCTGACGACAGAAGTCGAAGTCGGGCTGGCTCGCCGACGGGAAGCCGACCTCGATCTCCTTGAAGCCCATGGCCACCAGCGTGGTGAACATCTGGCGCTTTCGGCTGGGGTCCATCGGGTCGATGAGCGCCTGGTTGCCGTCGCGAAGGTCGACCGCGCACCACAGGGGCGCCTTCTCGATGCGCTGGTCGGGCCAGGTGCGGTCGACCGAGAGGGGCAGCGGAAGGAACGGCACGTACTTCTCGAACGGCATCGTCTTCGGCTGGGCAGGTTGCGGGGGCATCTGCTGATTGTCCTCTCGGGTTTGGGTCGAAAACTGAAGAACCTCCCGGCTCTTTCGAGCGCAGGAGGTTCGACGAACACCTATGGCGGTGTTCGCCTACGTCAGAAGGAGAAGGTCCTGGAACCGCTTCACGAACACAAGCGTGCCGTCATCGGGCAGGAATGTCAACGTGGGGGGCGGTTTTGGCCTGGCTGCGATGCCGCCGCCACCGGAGGTCCGCGGTTCCGGTCGAGGCCGCCCGACCGCTGCGGCGCAGCGAGCCGTCGAACACGACCAGCCCGATCCCCACGGGTCCGCCGGCCACGAGGGCGAGCCCAACCATCCCCGGGACCGCCTGAATCCAGAGCAAGGCGAGCACGACGGCGACGGCGGCCGCTCCGAGGATGAGCGGACGAGTCGCCACGGGTGCCGGGATCGCCTCCGGTGCGTCGGGGCCGAGGCGCACCGACGCCCCGAGCGCGAGCACCGCAGCGATCCCGACCACCGTCGCGGCGATGACGATCGCAACAGCATGGTCGAGCGGTTGCCCAGAGCCGATGGCGAGTGGCCCGATGGTGAGGGTCGCCGGCCACAGGAGCGCGGCGGCCGCCGAGGGGGCCGCGAACGTCATGATCAGACCGGCGCGCCGGAAGCCCGGGACCAGCGCTCGGTTGACCACCGGACGCGGCGCAACGGGCGCAGGGACCGCAGCCCTGCGGATCACCACTCCCTTGGGGTCATAGCCGTGACGAGCGAGCGCCTTGTTGCGATTTCGCTCGGCGCTGAGCGACGACACCCCGAGGAAAACGGCGGGGGCCACGAAGAACACCCACGCCGAAGAGTTCGGCAGATCTCGGCTCAGGCCGAGGAGCATGAGCACCCAGATAGCCGTGGTCATGAGATCGCGCCCGAACCACCGACGCCGCCAGCCCGGTCCTCGGAGGTCGTCGAGCATCCACTCGTGGTAGCGGTCGGGCAGGCGCGCGCCGAACAGCCGATAGCTCAACCACCAATGGAACGGTGGTCGCCGCCGAAGGCGAGCGCCCAGACCGGCCATCACGAACCGGACCCCATCGGTAACCCCGGGAGACCTGCCTCGGCGTTCGGCGATCTCGAGCGTGGTGGCAATGATCTCGTCACCGCGCTCCTTGCGTGCCCTGGCCGGCCACGCTGCCAGGAGTCGCCGGTAGCGACGCTCGAGATCGCTCATGTGGTTCGCAGCTGCGGTCCGAGACGCAGCTGGGCTTTGTCGACGAGGGCGGACCGGTGGGCAACGTCGGCGCTCAGGACGGTGTGGCCGGCCTCGGTGAGTTGGTAGTAGCGACGGTTGCGGCCGTCGATCACTTCTTCGCGGGTTGCGGTGACGAGGCCGTCGGAGCTGAGCCGGTCGAGCGCGCCGTACAATGTGCCGGCACCGAGCGTGACCCGGCCGTCGGAAAGATCCTCGACCTCGGAGATGATCGCGTAGCCGTGGCGCTCGGCGTCGACGAGCGACAGGAGGATCAGGTGGGTCGGTTCTCGGAGTAGCCTTGCCATTGTTCACGGTATATATCGGTGAACGGAATATGTCAACGGACGGCCGACACCGGGCAGTCGGTGGCAAGTCGGCATTTCGGCGGGTCCCGTGACTTGAAGGGGTGATGACCGTGGAGATCGAACCCTGGTACCGGGCAGCCCGCCCCGACCTCGTGGAGGCGGTGGCCCGCGCCGTGCGCGATGCCGACGTCGCCGACGACGCGGTCGACGAAGCGTTCGCTCGGGCCATCGAGCGGTGGGAGCGGGTCGCCGGCCTCGAATCGCCGACGGGCTGGGTGTACACGGTGGCGGTCAACGCTGCCCGCCGAACCTTCCGCAGACGGCGTCAGGAAGCCGACCTCGCTTCGCCCACCCCCGGGGCCGCGGAGGAGAAGCCTCAGCCGGGCCGACTCGGCGACCTGATCGGCGCCCTCGCTCCCCGCCAGCGGGCGGCACTGCGCCTTCGGTACGAGGAAGGACTGACCGAAGCTGAGATCGCCGCGCGCGATGGGCGTCTCGCGAAGCACCGTGTCGTCGACGCTGCGAGCGGCCCACCGCTCGCTTGCCACCGACCTCCGTCCCCACGACCCCAACCGACAAGAAGGAGAACTCATGGACCTACAACTCGCTCGTGTCCGCGCCGGCCACCCCGACGGCTGCGACGTCGTCTACCTCGATGGCGACGTCGCCGAGCGCGTCGCGTTCGGCTCGGCGGTGCTGGACACCATTCGTATTCGCCGCGATGACCTGGTCGCGGTCGATGTGGCCGTCACTCCGCCCGACATCGTGTGGCGCTGGTGGCACGGCACCGTCGACTCGGTCGATGCCGATCGTCAGGTGGCCGAGTGTCGACGCCCGGCCGGAAACGAGGGAGGGACGGCGACGGTGTCGGTGCAGGTCCCGGCCGAACTCCGCGACGTCGTCCGGCCCGACGCGTCGATCTGGTTCGGGCACGAAGCCGAGGACTCACTCGTCGCCATCGCCGCTGCGGGTGACCACGGGGCTGCGAGGGATCGGTTGGCCGATGTCCGTGAGGCCTACGGGAGCGACTGATCGGCCTCCGTCGATGACCCATCGGCACGATCCGTGCGGGATGGGCCACGGCCGTCCGAGTCGGGAGCAAGCGGCATCTCGTGCTCGAAGGCAACGGAGCGGCTTCCCGGGTCGGCGCGACGTCCTCGTGGTGGGACGGACACCGCAGCCGCCCGTTCTGCTGCACGGTGGGTCCGTCGTTCTCGAACCTTTCGATGTGGTCGACATCGCAGTGTTCGGGCGGCTCGTGACATCCCAGCTCGGTGCAGAAGCGGTCGCGCAGTTCGACGGCTCGGCGTTCGGCGCCGCGGAACACCCGGGCCCTCTCCGAGACGCTGATGCGATCGTCGGGGCCCCACACGGCTCGCTCGAGATCCGCACGCTTGACCAGATCGACCACCTCGTCGACGGCGAGGTGGCTCCCGTCCTCGAGCTCGCACACCCGCCCGTGAAGCGTCTTGAAGTCGACGAGGACCGAGACGAGCGGGCGGCGGGAGGCAGCGCCGGGAGTGGCGGACTCGGACCGAGTCGCCATCACGACAAGGGCATCGTGGCGGCGTTGGGCCGGTGTTCGCGCGAGGTGGTGGATCGTGGTGCCCTCGCCGTGAGTCTCCTTGGCGCGGGCCCAGTCGACCGCGAACAGCTCATCGGCGATGCGGCGCAGCGCGGTCTCGAACAGCGAGCCGGCCACCGGCGGCATGCTGCCCTCGAGGTGGCGAACGCCGTCGAGCGTCTTCGACACGTGCAGTCGCCGGTTGCGGTCGGCCCGTTCCGCCCGCTCGGCGATGTCGTCGCCGTAGTGCACCTCGGTCCAGTGCTCGACGGCAGCCGAGAACTCGAACGGGTCGAGCAGCTCGGACTGTTCGAGGAAGAAGTACTGAGCCTTGATCAGGTGCCGGAGGCGCTCGGCGTCCGAGCCCGCCATGCACAGCCGGCGAGCCTGCCAGCCCGACATGATGCCGCCCACCACCGCAGCCATGATCAGGGTCAGGTGCGACAGGCGGCGGGCATAGCGGTAGTCGGCCCGAGCCTGCTGCCGGCTCACTCGACCGTTGGCCGACAGCCATTGCGTCGCCGTCGTCCAGTTGCCGGGGAGCCGGGTGAACGACCGGCTCTTCTCGAAGGCGTTGTCGCACCGGGCGATGGCGACGTCGAGGCGGTCTCGCTGCTTGCGCAACCGCAGGCTCCGGGTGGCCTGGGCCTCGGCGTCGAGCTCGAAGTCGTCGACCTCGAGCTCGGCGGTGATGGCTTCGTGCAACGCGAACGGGTCGGGCTGATCGCCGTGGATGTCGTCGAGCCACTGATGGGTCTCGTAGTCGGTGGCGAGCATGGGGGAGGACCTCCGGAGGTTTCGGTGTCTCTCCATCATGCAGACGCGCACTGACAGCTACCGCTGGCCGCCGGGGGCCCTCGGAGGGGGTTGGTGCGGACTCAGACCGCTGTGGCGACACCGCTACGAAGCGTCTGATTCGTCGGATCCTGGGGGGGGGCGGAACTCGAACCGCTGCGGTGGTCGGGCTACGGAGCGTGCGGGCGTCAGTTCTTCCCGCCCGGCTCGAAGTCGGGTGGGGCGAGCTCGAAGCCGTCGAACTCGAACGCTGGAGAGACGGTGCAGCTCACGAGGGTGAAGTCGCCGGTGCTCCGGGCCGATTGCCAGTGACCCGCCGGTACGACCAGCGTCGGCCGTTCGCCCGCAGCCAGATCGAGGCCGAGCCGATGGTCGGCCGGCGCGATGTGGTCGTCCGAGGCGATCGACAGGGACAGTGGCGCGCCGAGGTGGAAGTGCCACAGCTCGGCCGCATCGACCCGGTGCCAGTGCGACACCTCGCCTTCGTTCAGCAGGAAGTGGATGGCCGTCCCGACCCCTCGTGAGCCGTCGGCCGGCGCGTCACGCCAGGTCTCGACGTACCAGCCACCCTCGGGGTGGGGTTCGAGGTGAAGACGTTCGATCAGTTCGGTGGCGGTCACAGGAGGTCCAGCACCTCGGCCCATCCGCCGGTGGCGGCCCGGCCGATCACGTGGTCGGCGAGCGCGAGAGCATCGGTGTGGGCATCCTCGGGCACGACGGCCAGCGCAGCAGCGGCCAGCATCTCGACGTCGTTGGGCCCGTCGCCCATCACGAGGACCGCGGAGGAGTCGAGGCCCTCGCGCTCGCAGAAGGCAGCGATGCCGTCCCACTTCGAGCCCTCGGCGGGCGCCGCGGTCAGGGCGTGTCCTCCGTACTGGCGATCGACATCGGTGTGGGGCGATGCGACACCGTGCAGGTCGCGCCCGAGTGCCTCGGCCACGGCCTGTTCGATGCCGAGCACCGAGAACCCGAGGACGACCTCGGCGTCCACGACGTCGTCGAGGGCCCGCACGCCGACGTCGTCGCCGAAGCCGAGGAGGTGGTCGGGATGGGTCGATGGAGTGGCACTCACGAACACCGACGGGTCGTCCCGGTTGACGTAGATGCAGGGGTCGACGCCGTGATCAGAGAACACCGACAGCACCGTCGCAGCATCCGAAGGACTGAACCCGCCGATGTGGAAGCGCTGATCGGTGACCAGGTCGAGGCCCAGCGCACCGTTCAGACAGACCGCGGGCGGGGCCACACCGAGGTCGGCCAACGGACGGCGGGTCGAGACGACGCGCCGGCCCGTGGCGACGAGCAGTGGCAGATCACGGGCCAGCACCGTCCGCAGGGCGGCACGCGTCGTGTCGGGTGTGGTCGCCGGCAGCTCCCACAGGGTGCCGTCGAGGTCGGTCACGAGCAGTTCGATGTCGGCCGGCATGTGCTGCTGTGCCTATCGGCCCGTTCGCCTCACCGGCAAGCGCGTTCGGTTTCGTCGCATTCGCTACCTTCCGCCGAATGCGTCTCAGAGCACTCGTCATGGCACTCCTGCTGGCCCTTCTCGTTTCGTCCTGCGGAGACGACGACAACTCCTCGACATCGGACGGCGCCGAAGCGCCGGTCGAGGATGCGCAGACCGACGAGGACGAGTCGAGCGGCTCGGTGTCCGGCCTCGACGGAGGAGTCGGTGACTTCACGCCCGGCGACCGCAGCTTCCGGATCGTGAACCTCAGCGAGCAGGCCATCGACGTGTACGGGTTCACCACCGGCCTCGTCGAGCACTACGAGATCGAACTCGGTGTCGAGCCCGACGAGATCACCGAGTACCTGGCTCCGCCCGAGGACGGCAAGCTCGTGTTGTTCGAGGCTGGCGCCACCGACGTCACCGAGTTCGGAGCCGACAACCTGGGTGAGTTCAGCGAGTCCAGCTTCGAGGAGAACGGAAACCGTCACACCATCGTCATGGGAACGAGCCCCGAGACCGGCGAGCTCGATCTCTTCGAGCTGTGGGAGGAACACGACGGATCGAATCCGAGCGGGAACGCCCTCGTCTCGGCGGCCGCCGACGGCAACGCCACGGTGATCATGATGACGGCGACGACCGATGGCGACTCGTTCAAGCCGTCCGATCCGGGCGGGACCACGTGCTTGTCACCGCGGGACGCCGGCGAAGAGAACATCTTCATCGGCGGAAACCAGCTCATCGAGTACGACGTGGCGCCACCGACCTTCACGTTCGACCTGCACAGCTTCGACGACGGCGACCTGAAGTGCGAGGAGGCCCCTGCGCTGTCCGGAGGGTCGGTCGAGGTGGCTGCCGGGGAACGCGTGCTCGCCGTGATCGACGAACGCAGCGGCTCGCCCGAGCTCGTGGCGCTGCCGCTGAGTTGAGCTCAGGTCCGGTGGCTCACGGTCCACTCCAGCAAGTCGTCGGCGGCCCAGGTGTTGACGATGTCGTCGACCGGGACGTCGTGGCGGACCGCCTTGTCGCAGCCGAAGATCTGGAACTCGAGTTGGCCCGGAGCGTGGGCGTCGGTGTTCACCGCGATCTTGCAGTCCCAGTCGAGGGCGAGGCGCAGCAGCTCGTCGGGCGGGTCCTGGCGCTCGGGGCGGCTGTTGATCTCGACCGCCGTGTCGAACTTCTGGCACGCCGCGAACACGATCTCGGCGTCGAAGCTCGACCCGACGCGTCCGGGGAAGTCGGACTTGCCGACCTGGCGTCGTGCACCCGGCACCTTGCGGCCGGTGACGTGGCCCAGGATGTCGACGTACGGGCTGGCGACGGCCATCACCATGCGGCGGGTCATGTCCTTGGCATCCATCTTCAGCTTCGAGTGGACCGAGGCCACCACGACGTCGAGGCGGGCCAACAGCTCTTCGTCCTGGTCGAGTGAGCCGTCGGCGAGGATGTCGACCTCGATGCCGGTGAGGATGCGGAACGGCGCCAACTCGGCGTTCAGCGCGTCGATGACGTCGAGCTGCCGGCGCAGCCGGTCGGCCGAGAGGCCGTGGGCGATGGTGAGGCGCGGTGAGTGATCGGTCATGACCATGTAGTCGTGGCCCAGGGCCATCGCCGTGCGGGCCATCACCTCGATCTCGGCTCCGCCGTCGGACCAGGTGGAGTGCAGATGGCAGTCGCCGCGAAGCTTCGAACGCAGGTCGTGGGCTTCGTCGAGCTCGGGAACCAGGGTCGTTTCCTCTTCGAGCTTCGACAGGTAGTCGGGCGTTTGCCCGTCGAGGGCCTGGGCGATCGCCTGCCCGGTGCTCTTGCCGATGCCGGGCAGGTCCTCGAGCTCGCCTGCTGCGTGCCGCTGCTCGAACTCCTCGATGCCGAGTTCGTCGATGAGCGCCCGTGCGTTCTGGAAGGCTCGGACCTTCGGCGACGGGGCGAGCACACGGTCGAGGCAGTAGACGATCTGGTCGAGTGCCTCGCGGGGATCCATGGCACCTAGTCTGCCCGCCGATGGAACGATTCGGGTTCGTGGGGCTCCCCAACGCCGGGAAGTCCTCGCTCTACAACGCATTGGCCGGCGGCGGCGCGCTCGCAGCGCCGTATGCGTTCGCCACCACCGACCCGAACATCGGTGTGGCCAAGGTGTTCGACGACCGGCTCGACCGGCTCGCGGCGATGAGCAACAGCAAGAGCGTGGTGCCCACGGCGGTCCAGTTCGTCGACATCGGGGGGCTCGTCGAGGGCGCCAGCCAGGGTGAGGGTCTGGGCAACAAGTTCCTCGGCGGGATCCGTGAGGCCGACGCCATCGTGTTCGTACTGCGCGCGTTCGACGACCCCGACGTGCCGGGCCCGACCGATCCGCTCGAACACCTGCGGATTCTCGAGCTCGAGCTCACCTATGCCGATCTCGAAGCCGTCGAGAAGCAGATCGACAAGAAGCGCAAGGCGATGAAGGGCGACAAGTCGCTCGGGCCCGAGGTGGCGGCGCTCGAAGCGGCGCTCGAGGTGCTCGAGACGGGCAAGCCCATCTACCGGGGCAGCCTCAGCGACGACCAACGAGCCGTTCTGCGGCCTTACTTCCTGCTGACGAACAAGCCGGTGATGGCCATCGTCAACGTCGCCGAGGACCAGCTCGATCGGATCGACGAGCTCATCGCTCCCGTGCAGGCCGAGCTCGACGACCGGGCCGAGGTCATCGGCGCCTGCATCCAGCTCGAAGCCGAGGCCGCGGGCCTCGACGAGGAGGACCGGGCCGAGATGCTCGAAGGGCTCGGGCTCGGCGAGGGCGCGCTGCCGCGGTTCATCCGCACCGCCTACCACCTGTTGGGGCTCCGCACGTTCTTCACCACCGGTGAGAAGGAATCGCGGGCCTGGACCTTCAAGGCCGGCTTCAAGGCTCCGCAGTGTGCCGGGGTCATCCACGGCGACTTCGAGCGTGGCTTCATCCGGGCCGAGGTCATCCACTGGGACGACCTGCTCGAGATCGGCTCGTGGTCCAAGGCTCGTGACGTGGGCAAGCTCCGCATCGAGGGCAAGGACTACGAGGTGGCCGACGGCGACGTGCTCGAGATCCGTTTCAACGTCTGAGTGGGCTCGATCTGAGTGGCCTGGCTGCTGCGAGACGGCGACGTCCTGGCCAGCCTCGAAGTGGCCGAGTCCCGGCGCGCTCGCCGACGAGGGCTGCTCGGCCGCGACGGCATCGACGGGGCCCTGCTCCTCGAGCCAGGGAAGTCGGTCCACACCTTCGGCATGCGATTCGCCATCGACGTCGTGTTCTGCGACGGCCAGGGGCGGATCGTCAAGGTGCGAACGCTGCCGCGTGGTCGGGTCACGTGGCCGGTGTGGTCGGCCCGCTCGGTGATCGAATGCGAAGCCGGCTCGGCCGAGCGGTGGGGACTCGCCGTGGGTGACCAGCTCGAGTGGCGACGATGACCGGCCGGGTCGTGCTGGTCGGCACCCCGATCGGGAACCTCGGCGACCTGTCGCCCCGGGCCCGGGACGTGCTCGCCCGGGCTCAGGTGGTCGCGTGCGAGGACACGCGCCGGACCGGCAAGCTGTTCGAGCTGTGCGACATCGACCGGTCGGGGCGCTTCGTGGTGCTCAACGACCACTCCGACGCCGGCCGCATCGACGAGTTGGTGGCGATCGCCGAGGAAGGCTCGACGGTTGCGGTCGTCTCGGACGCCGGGATGCCCGGGATCAGCGACCCCGGCGAGCGGTTGGTGGGAGCTGCCGTCGACCGGGGCGTCGCAGTGGAGGTCGTACCAGGGCCATCGGCGGTGGTCAGCGCTCTCGTGCTCAGCGGGATGCCGGCCGGCCGCTTCTGCTTCGAGGGCTTCCTCCCGCGCAAGGGCACGGCTCGGCGCGAACGTCTCGCCGCCATCGCCGCCGAGACCCGGACGTCGGTGGTGTACGAGTCGCCTCATCGGGTGCAGGCCACGTTGGCCGACCTGGCGTCGGTCGCGGGTGGGGATCGAGAGGTCGTGGTCGCCCGAGAGCTGACCAAGCTCCACGAGGAGCTGTGGCGCGGCACCGCATCCGACGGCGCTGCGCACTTCGACGCTGAGCCGCCACGAGGTGAGGTCACCATCGTCGTGCGCGGGGCGACCGCACCGCCGACCGAATCGATCGACGATGCGCGGATCGCCTCGGAACTCTCGACCCGGATCGATTCGGGTTCGACCACCCGTGATGCGGTGGACGCCGTGACCGAGTTGCTCGGGCTGCCGCGCCGGCGGGTCTACGGCATCGCCATCGGCACGTCGGGCGACGCGGCAGGAGCGCCGGCCGGGGATTGAACGATCGGGGGCACGGGTTTCGTGGCCCGAAGCTCCCTACCCTCTCCTCACCGCTGCTGGGGGGAAGATCCTCATGACGACGACTGCCTTGCCACGCAGTTCGAGCGTTCACCGAGTTGCTGGCCCCGACCCGTTGTCACCCGAGGACCAGGTCGTCCAGTCGATGCCCGACGCCAGCCCCACCAAGTGGCACCGCGCCCACACCACGTGGTTCTTCGAGACGTTCCTAATGCGGCCTCACCTCGACGGCTACGAGGCCTTCGATCCGATGTTCGAGTACCTGTTCAACAGCTACTACGAGGCGGTCGGCGACCGTCACGCACGCCCCGAGCGGGGCCTGCTGTCCCGTCCGTCGGCGGCCACGTGGACGACGGATGGGCATGGGTCCAGGCCAACGGCATCGAGGCCCCCGCCTACTGGTCACGCACCGACGACGGCTGGATGGTGCACACGCTCCACGGCACCCGCTCGGTCGGAGTCGACGAGCCGGTCTGCCATGTGAGCCGCTACGAGGCCGACGCCCGCCCGCTCGGCGCTCGAGACCGACGTCCTCGAGGGGCTCACCGCCACGCCGAAGGAACTCCCGCCGAAGTGGTTCTACGACGATCGCGGTTCGGAGTTGTTCGAGGCCATCACCCGTCTCGTCGAGTACTACCCGACCGAGTCCGAACGGGCGATCCTGCGGTCCGAGGCCTCGAACATCGTCGACACCGCCCAGGCCGACACCTTCGTCGAGCTGGGTTCGGGAATCAGCGACAAGACCACCGTCCTGCTCGACGCCATGGCGTCGGCCGGGCATCGAGGTGCATGGCGTCGTCGGCGACTTCGAACACCACCTCGGCCTGATCCCGCACGTCGGGCGGCGGATGGTCGCCGTTCTCGGAGGCACGATCGGGAACTTCGACCCACCGGGTCGAGCCGAGTTCCTCACCGCGCTCGCCGCGTCGCTCGACCCCGGCGACACGTTCCTGCTGGGCACCGACCTGGTGAAGGACCCGGACCGGCTCGTGCTTGCCTAGGACGACCCCGCCGGCGTGACGGCCGCGTTCAACAAGAACGTCCTCGCCGTGGTGAACCGCGAGCTCGACGTCTCCTTCGCCGCGGGTGAGGAGATGCGCACCGAGATCAGCGCGAAGTTCCGCCGCGACGGGCTGAGGGCCGAGCTGGCCGCCGCCGGGCTCGCGCTCATCGGCTACGTCTGGTCGAGACTGATCCACTTCTCGGTCGTCCGGGGCGGCATCGGTTCGGCCAGGACCTCCAGGACGTCGGCGACGTTCGCCGCACGCCGAATCAGTGCCCGGTTCTGCGGGCGGAGCAGCCCGGCCTCGACCGAGGTGTCGAGCCACTCGAGCAGCGGCGCCCAGAACCCGCCGACGTCGAGCACGGCGATCGGCTTGCGGTGGAGGCCGAGCTGACCCCAGGTCGCGATCTCGGCGAGCTCCTCGAGCGTGCCGAGTCCGCCGGGCAGGGCCACGAACGCATCGCTGAGGTCGTACATGCGCTGCTTGCGCTCGTGCATCGAGGCGACCTCGATCAGCTCGGTGAGGCCCTTGTGGTCGACTTCCTTGGCGAAGAGACCGGTGGGGATGACCCCGGTCACGCTGCCACCGCCGGCGAGGACCCGGTCGGCGATCCGGCCCATGAGGCCGACCGAGGCGCCGCCGTAGACGAGCACGAGGCCTTCGCGTGCGAGCAGGTCGCCCAGGTTCTCGGCCGCGGCGACGATCGTGGGCTCGGTGCCGTCGGACGAGCCGCAGAACACGCAGATCCTCTTCATGCGGAGCGAACCTATCCTTGGCAGATGGCCACGTTGGGCGAGTTGTACGACGCTGAGGCGCTCGCCCGCATCGAGGCCGGCTCGACGCCGGTCGGAGGCCGCCGCCCTGGAGGCCGCAACCACCCCGTCGCGGCCGGTGCGCTGGTGGTGGCGCTCGGGCTGGGCATCGGCGAGGTGCTCGATCCGAAGCCGGCCGAAGCCGCCGTCGCCGATGTCGACCCCACCGACGCCTGGAAGCACGAACGCATCCGCATCACCGGCATGGAGCTGGGGCCGGCCCACACCATCGCCTGGGTGTCGCCCGCGGGCTGAGTCTCAGGCGGCGAGGAGCCAGTCTGCGGCCAGGTTCTCGTCGGGGTTGCACGAACAGGCGAAGCCGAATTCGCCGCACCCGGCGACGTGGGTGTGCAGGTCGTGGGGGAGCCCGCAGTCGTGCTCGCACTCGGTGCTGCCGTCGGCGTGCTCGATCGACAGGCCTGTGCAGACGAGGAGGTCGGCGTCGAAGTCGAAGAGGGTGGTGCTGGTCATGCAACCAGTCTCCCCAGGGGGTGTGACAGCTACGTCCGGAACGCCCCTGCCCGCGCCCCACCCGAGGAGTTCGCCGCTCCGACGGTCGGGACGTCACACTTGCCCGTTGGTGACCGATGGCGACGTGACGACCTGGCCCTTCTGGGCTCCGAGCGATCTGGCCTCGGTCGAGCATGCGCTCGACCTCGCGGGTCTCGGGGACGGGGAGACGCTGGTCGACCTCGGTTGCGGCGACGGCCAGGTGCTCGTCGCTGCAGCCGCACGCGGCGCGCACGTCATCGGCGTCGAGAGCGATCCCGAGCTCGTCGGGCTCGCTCGGCGGGCCCTCTCGGCCGCCGGCCTCGACGGCGAGGTGATCGAGGGCGACCTGCTCGGTCTCGACCTGGACGCCGACGTGTACTTCACCTACCTGGCGCCGGCCACGCTCCAGCGGTTGTTGCCGGGTCTGGCGGTCCGGCGAGGCACTCGCCTGGTGACCGTCGACTTCGACGTTCCCGGACTCGATGCCGACGCCCGCGACGGTGCGGCCCGTCTGTACCGGATGCCCGGCACCCCGTCGGCGAAGCCACCCGACGCAGGGTGGGCCTGCGCCGGTGCTCTGGTCGTCGCCCCACCCGACCACCAGAGCCTCACGGTGCTCGACCTCCAGCACCCCGGCGGAGCGGTCAGTGCTCGGCTCGCCGGTGCTGCCGCCGACGGGGGAGCGCTGTTGACGGGCGCAGACGAGGTGGCACCGTTCGACCATCTCGCCGTCGACATCCGATGGGAGCCCCATGCGGCCGGCACCCTGCTGTCGGGTGTCGTCGACGTCGTTGGCGTCGACCCGTTCCCGGTGGTGGCCGTGTTCGACGCCGACGCCGAAGACGGGTGCTGGGAGCTCTCGGACGAGGGCGTCGGGCTGCTGCTCACCCACCTCGAGCGAGACGGCGCAGCGACCGACGGGGCCTCCCTGGTGCGCGCCGCCGGCGGGTGAGGCCCGGTCAACCGCCGAGGAGGAACTGGGTGGCCCGCTCGGGTGCGACGACGTTGATCAGCACGCCGGTGCCCTGCTCGAATCCAGCGGCGGTGGTGAGCCTCGGCACGATGTGGATGTGCCAGTGGAACTCGCCCTCTTCGTGGTGCGGGGCGGCATGGAAGACGAGGTTGTAGGCGACATCGCCGAGCCTCGACCGCAGCAGGCCGAGGGCATCGCGCATCGCGCGACCCGCCGCCACCAGGTCACCGGGATGGGCGTGCTCGATGCCGTGCCCGTGGCGCCGGGGAATGACCAGCATCTCGTAGGGCACCCCGCTCCAGAACGGAGCGATGACCACGACCTTGTCGTTCTCGATCACCACCCGGTGCCCGGCGTTGACCTCCTCCTCGGCGGTGCTGCACAGCAGGCAACCGTCTTTGAAGCGGTCGAAGCCCGCGGTCTCCTCGACGATCTCACCCGGCACGAACGGGGTGCCCAAGAGTTGGCCGTGGCCGTGCTCCAGCGACGCGCCGGCCTCGCGCCCGTGGTTGACGATCACCTGGGTGTAGCGGACCGCGTGCTGGCGCCCGTGTTCCTCGACCCGGTCGCGTACGGCCGCCATCACCAGGGCGCACTGCTTGTCGTCGAGGTCGGCCCACCCTCGTCGATGTTCACGCGAGAAGACCAGGACTTCGTGGATCCCGACGGCGGCCGCCTGCGAGAACACCTTGCCGACGTCTTCGACGCGCAGTGATGCGTCGCCCTGGAAGGCCGGGTACTTGTTCGGCACGACCCGGACCTGCCACTCGCCTTCGCCGCCGTAGGTCTCCAGCGCCGGCGGCGTCTCCTCCTCGTTGCCGGGACAGAACGGGCACGGCCGGTCGGGATCGGCCTCGACCTCGAGATGCCGGTCATCGAAGTCCTCGGGCCGATCGGCTCGCAGCGGAGCGATGGTGACCCAGCGACCCGTGAGCGGGTTCAACCGGAGCTGGCTCAACAGCGACTCGCCACGGTCATCCCCGGCAACGCTAATGCGGCGCGAGTCCGTAGACGGAGACATGCCGATCATGGCCGGTCCCGAACGCGGTGCCGTCCCAGTCGGACCACCGGTCCGTGAGGGTCAGTCCAGCCTGTGCGCACAGGGCGTCGAGCGCGTCCGGATCGAGCATGCGGAGGTTCCAGGGTCGCAAGGTGATGCCCGCGTTGCTGACGTGGATGTGTTGTCCGAGCACCGTGTGACCGTCGTCGAGCACCTCGCTGACGGTCAGCACGACCTCGTCGGCCGAGATGCGGGTCGGTTCGAGCCTCCGACCGGTCGAGGCGAGGTCGGCGGCCGGCACGAACGCCTCGATCACCACCGACCCGCCCTGGTCGAGCCACTCGGCGCACCGCCGGAGGCAGGCCAGCTGGGCGTCCTCGGTGGTGAGGTTGAACAACGTGTTGAAGGCCAGCAACGCGACCCCGACGGGTGCGAGGTCGAGCGCAGCCATCGCACCGAGATCGGCGCAGTGGAGCGTGATGCGATCGGCGCCCGGCTTGCCCCGCAGCCGTTCGAGCATCGCCTCGGAGGCGTCGATCCCGACGACCCGGAGTCCTTGATCCGCCAAGGGGAACGCGAGGCGGCCCGTTCCGACGCCGAGTTCGACGACGGTGGGCGTGGACCCACCGGTCCGCCGGGCGAGCGATGCAACGGCCTCGGCGCAGGCGTCGGCGTCGGTGATCTCGCCGTACCAGTCGTCGTAGACGTCGGCGAAGCGGTCGCCGTACGTCGAAGCGGTGTACCCATCCACGGGGGGCAGTCTGGTCTACGTTCGGCACCGATGTCCGAGCCCAGCCGCCCCGGCCAGCTGCGCAAGCGGCAGCTCGACGATCTGCGGCGCTATCTCGCCGACGAGGTCCACCCGTATGTCCCGCTCCACCGGCGGGCCCTCGACGAGGCCGGCATCGACCACGGCCGGATCGCCGGTCTCGACGAGTTCGCCCGGCTGCCGCTCACGACGCTCGAGGTGGTCGGCACGGGCGCCGAACACCTGATGCAGCCGACCGAGGCGACGATCCGTTCGTCGGGTCCGCCGAGCCTCCGGGCTCGCGCCCAGCTGGCCCGGCTCACCGGCGGGCGGGCCAGGTTCGACCACGAGGTCGTCGGTCCGCGCTACAAGCCACTGGTCTGGACCCGTGACGGCCGGCTCCGGACCGGGTGGTCGGCCCGAGACCTGTGGCGACTGGGAGATCTCGGCCGACGCCTCCTCGAACGAGCGGGTGTGCGGTCCGACGATCGGCTGGTGACCCTCGGGCTCGAACCCGACCAGCTGGCGTTCTGGCAGCTGTCGCTCGGTGCGCGGGCCGGCGGCGTTGCGTCGCTGCACACCCGGACGATCGACCCCGAGGTCGTGGTCGACGGCTCGGCGTCGGTGGTGGTCGGCAGCGAGGCCGCGATCGACGACCTCCTCGGGGCCTCGACCGATCACGCCGTCCGCACGGCCGTCGTGATCGGTGCGCCGTGCGGCGTCGCCCGGCGAACCGAGCTCGCCGAGCGTTGGGGCGCCGAGGTCGTCCATGCCTTCGCTCCACCGGGGGTGCGCTCGCTGTGGAGCGAGCAGCGAGGCGTCCCCGGGCTCGTCACCGCCGTCGACGCCGACATCATCGAGGTCGTCGACGGTGAGGTGGTCTGGTCGTCGCTCGGCTGGGCCGGCACCGTGCTCCTTCGCCTGCGCACCGGCCTACAGGCCACGGTCGAGTCGCTGCCCTCGGGAACCGGAGGGGTCGCCGTGACCCTGCGCGAAGCCGCGCCGGTGGCGTCGTGAGCGACTGGGTCTCGCCCGAAGCGGGCACCGACCTGCCGCGCGACCAACCGCTCGATCACCGGCCCCGCCGGCCCGAGCCGGTCGATCGCGGCCCGATCCCCGCCCCCCGCACGCCGACCGAGCTCATCGATCACGCCTTCGCGTTCATCCGGCGCCACCCGCGCGAGGTCGTCACCACGGCTGCTCTGTTCGTCGTCCCCTTCGCCATCCTCGTCGCGTACCTCCAGCGCAACGTGCTCGGCGGCCAGTCCTTCGTCGACGCATTGGGCAGCAGCGACCCGAGCCTGTTCTCCTCGGACCAGACCGCAAGCGACTCGACCCTCCAGTTCGTCTCGTTCGTCGGACCGTCGATCGGGCTGGTCTACGTGGCTGCCGCTGCTCGCGTCGATGGTCGCCGCCGAGCGGGCCGGCTCGGCGGTCGACGGCAGCGCCGCGTTCCTCGGCGCCCTCAAGCTGACCCCCGCGCTGCTGGTGTCGTGGGTCCTGGTGCATCTGATCGAGCTCATCGGGCTGGTGTTCTTCGTGGTTCCGGGGGTGTTCGCGATCATCGCCTTCACGGTGGTCGCGCCGGTCGTCGGCATCGAACGCATCGGTCCGATCCAGGCCATGAAACGCTCGAACCGCCTCACGTCTCGTCGGCGCGGCCCGGTGCTCGGCGTCATCCTCATGTCGTTCTTCGTCGAGCTCGTGGTCGCCAATGCCCTGTCACTGCTGCCGTCGGCGGTCGCCCTGCTCATCGGGTTCGACGTCGGGTGGATCGTGCTCGGCATCGGAACCGCCCTGGTCGCGTTGATCACGACGCCGTTCGTGGCCCTGGTGAGCATCGAGCTGTACCTCGACCTCCGGGTTCGTACCGAGGCACTCGACATCGAACTCCGGATCCCCGAGCTCTTCGAGTCCTCGTGAGACTCGACGAGCTCCCGATCCCTCAGCCCGACCCGGAGGCGGCCAACGAGGCCGCCGACGAGATCCTGTCCCGGGTCGAGTTCCGCCGGCCCGCCCCGTCGCTGTTCGATCGCATCCAAGAGGAGATCAGCGAGCTGCTCGGTCGGGCGTTCGAGCAGCTGCTCGGCACCGGTGCCGGGACCGTGTTCGCCTGGGCGGTCGTGTTCGCGGCGGTCGGGTTGACCGTGTGGTTCGCGCTCCGCTTCAGCCGCACGGTCACCGCCGACCGGGCGACCGATGGTCAGCCGGAGATGGTCGAGTTGTCACGGAGCCCGGCCGATTGGCGACGCCAGGCCGACGCCGACGAAGCCCTCGGGCGGTGGAAGGACGGGTTGCTCGCCCGCTACCGCGCCGTGGTCGGCCAACTCGTGCTGGACGGGGTGCTCGACGAGATTCCCGGGCGGACCACGGGCGAGTACCGACGCGAGCTCGCCGAGCGGCGCCCCGACCTCGCCCGTTCCTTCGACGAGGCCACGACGTTGTTCGAGCAGGCTTGGTACGGCGACGTGCCCACCGGCGGTGTCGAACGAGACCGCTTCGTCGCGCTCGACCTCGAGATGTCGGGCGCACGGCGATGAAGAACCGTCTGCTGCCGTGGCTGCTGGTCGGCGTTGCGTTGCTCGGCTTGGTCCTGCTGTCCGGAAACCCCGGCGACGACGGCCCGCCACTCGACCCCGACAGCACCGGTGACCTCGGCACCCGAGGCCTCGTGCTGCTGCTCGAGGAGTTCGACGCCGACCTCGACTTCACCTCGCGCCCCGACGAGCAGGACGTCGCCCTCCTGCTGTCGGACCGTCTCGACGACCTCGAGCGCCAGCGGCTGCTCGAATGGGTCGAGGGTGGGGGGACCCTGGTCGTGACCGACCCCGGCTCGCCCCTGAGCGCCCAGCCGGGCAACGACTTCTTCGGTGGACTCGTCGACGCCAGCATCGATGCCGGGCGTTGCGACGAGCCCGCGCTGGCGGCGTTGAACCGGGTCGATCCCGGCGGCGGGATCCCGTACGTCGTGTTCCCCGGCGATCGGTCGTGCTTCGGCGACGGCGAGGAGGCGTTCGTGGTCGTCGGCGATCGCCGCGAGGGCACCGTGGTGTCGATCGGCGGCGCCGCGGCGTTCACCAACGGCGGCCTGGGCAGCGAGGACAATGCTGCCCTCGCCGTGTCGCTCCTGGCCCCCGCGCCGGGCACCCGCGTGGCCTTCCTCGAACCCCCCGAGGTCGGGACGGGCGACCAGACCCTCTCCGACCTCGTTGCTCCGGGCATCAAGTTGGCGCTCGTCCAACTGGGCATCGCGTTCGTGGTCTACGCCTTGTGGCGAGCCATCCGACTCGGCCGGCCGGTCGCCGAGCCCCAACCGGTCGACATCGACAGCAGTGAGTTCGTCGCCGCCGTGGGCAACCTGCTCGCCGAGCGACGCGATCCGCAGCTGTCCGCCCAGACCATCGCTGCGGCCAGCGTCCGCCGCATGGCCGCCGATCTCGGCCTCGGACCCGCAACCGCCTCCGACGTCGTGGCCGCCGCCATCGCCACCCGGATCGGTCGCGATGCGGCGTCGGTCGAAGCGACCCTCCGCGCGACCCACGTCTCCACCGACGACGATCTCGTCGCCCTGACCACCGAACTCGACCGCCTCGAACAGGAGCTGCTCCATGGTGAACCCACCCCCGCCACCGCCCCCGCAGACTGAGGGCCCACGTGCCGCGGTCCTCGCCGTTCGCGACGAGGTCGGCAAGGTGATCGTCGGCCAGGACGGCATCCTGTCGGGACTCGTCGCGGCCATGCTCGTGCGCGGTCACGTCCTGCTCGAAGGCGTGCCCGGCGTGGCCAAGACGTTGCTGGTGAAGACGCTGGCCGCCGCCTTCGACCTCGAGTTCAAGCGGGTGCAGTTCACCCCCGACCTCATGCCGAGCGACGTGATCGGCCAGGTCATCTTCGACGGCGATTCAGGCGAGTTCAGCTTCCGAGAGGGTCCGGTCTTCACCAACCTGCTCCTCGCCGACGAGATCAACCGCACGCCACCGAAGACCCAGGCCGCGCTGCTCGAGGCGATGGAGGAGCGTCAGGTCATCGGTCGAGGGAGCCTCGCGCCCGCTGCCCGAGCCGTTCATCGTGATCGCCACCCAGAACCCCGTCGAGTACGAGGGCACCTACCCGCTGCCCGAGGCGCAGCTCGACCGCTTCCTGTTCAAGCTGGTCGTCGGGTACCCCACCGCCGAACAGGAGCAGGAGATCCTGGCCCGCCACGACCGGGGCATCGAATCCCCACGACATCTGCCGGGGCCGGGGTGCGCCCGGTGGCCAGTGCCGCCGACCTCGAGGCAGCCCGCCGCGAGGTCGATCAGATCCTCGTCGAGCCCCCGGTGCTGGCCTACTCGTGGCCATCGCCCGGGCGACCCGTGACTCGCCGTCGGTCAGCCTCGGTGTCTCGCCTCGCGGCGCGGCCATGCTGCTCCACGCGGCGAAGGCGTGGGCCTGGCTCTCGGGTCGGCCGTACGTGACCCCCGACGAGGTGAAGGCCATCGTCAAGCCGGCGCTCCGGCACCGCATGCAGCTGCGGCCCGAGCTCGAGCTCGAGGGCGCCACGGTCGACGGCGTCCTCGACGGCATCCTGGCCATCGGTTCCTGCACCCCGCTGATCCGAATCGCAACCGCGTTGATCCCGCTCCCGACCCGTCGACTGGCCGTCGTGGCCGCCGTCGCGTCGTCGGCGATGCTGGTGCTGCCCGACAGCCTGCCGAAGCTCCTGCTGGTCAACGGGTTCCTGCTCCTCGTCGCCGTCATCGACGCCTTCGCCGGACCCGGTCCCGATGTCATCGGCGTGCGAGCGCGAGCTGCCGGGCATCATCGCCCTCGACGGGACAGGCGAGGTCACCTGGACGGTGCGCGAACCCCAGCAGGCGGACGGTGCGGGTGGCGATCGCCGATGACCTCGCGCCCTCGCTCGGGGCGTCGTCGCGACGGATCGCCGGATCGCTGCCGGCGGGACGCACGATGCGGGCCACCGCGACGCTCGACCCCAGCCCGGCGGGGTCGGTTCGAGATCGACGACCTCGTCGTGCGCGTCGAGGGGCCCGCTCGGCCTCGGCGCACGGCAGAAGACCCGCAGCCTCCCCGCCACGCTGCGCGTCCACCCCGCCGTTCCGGTCACGCAACGAGGCCGAGCTGCGCATCAACCGGGCCCGCATCCTCGAGCATCGGCCTGCGCTCGGCGAAGGGGCGGGGTGGCGGCACCGAGTTCGACCAGCTGCGCGAGTACACCGTCGACGACGAGTTCCGCCGCATCGACTGGGCGGCGACGGCTCGTGCCGGCCAGGCCGATCGTCCGCACCTACCGGGCCGAGCGCAACCAGAACGTCATCGTGCTGCTCGACAACGGCCGGGTGATGGCCGGCCGCGTCGACGGCGTGCCCCGCGTCGAGCACGCCATGGACGCAGTGCTGTTCATCACCACCGTCGCCACCCGGCTCGGCGACCAGGTCGGACTGGTGGCCTTCGACCGCGAGGTGCGGGCCGTGGTGCCTCCGAGCCACCACTCGTCGCAGGTCTCCCAGGTGTCCGAGGCCATGTACGACCTCGAGCCCCAGTTGGCCGAGAGCGACTACCGCGGGGCGTTCGCCGAGTCACGCTTGCCCGGTTCCGCCGGCGCTCGATGCTCGTCATCCTCACCGATCTCGTCGAGCAGTCGATCGGCGAGTCGCTGCTCCCGGCGTTGCCGCTGATCGCCCGGAGCCACCTCGTGGTCGTCGGCGCGGTCCACGACCCCGAGGTGGTGCGCTGGGCGCGTCAGTCGCCGCCCGGTCGCGACCGAGGCCTATCGCCAGCGCGGCGGCGCTGCGCTCGTTCGACGAGCGGCGCCGGCGACGGTTCGCCTCCGAGCGCTCGGCGCGACGGTGGTCGACGTTCCGGCCGGCGACCTCGCAGCTGCCGTCGGCGACGCCTACCTGGCCGCCAAGGCGACCGGCAAGCTCTGAGGGCGTCAGGTGAGCAGCCGGAGGTCGCTCGCCCATCTCGCCGGTCCAGCCCTGCGCCGTGGCCTCGCCGACCGCGCACGACGATGTAGCTCACGAAGGCCAGCTCGACCGAGACGCCGATGGCGACGCGAGCCAGCGTGGGCAGCGCTCGATCCGGTGACGAACCCCTCGATCGCGCCGGCGACGATGAAGGCCAGCACCAGCCCGAGCACGATGACGACGGCCCGCTTGCCCTCCTCGGCCACCGACTGGCCACGGGTGCGGTCGCCCGGAGCGATCACGGCCCAGCCGAGCCGAAGCCCCGAGGCCCCGGCGATCACCACCGCCGAGAGCTCGAGCAGCCCGTGGGGGAGGATCAGCCCGTAGAAGAACGGCTGCGCGCCGGCGACGGCGAACCAGCCGGCCACATAGCCCACGTTCGAGCCGTTCAGCAGCAGGATGTAGGCGGTGCCGACGCAGAGCAGGATGCCGGCGGCGAACGCGGTGAACGACGACCCGGATGTTGTTGACCGTGACCTCGGTGGCGAACTGAGCGGACGGTGACGACTTGTAGTACTCCTCGAAGTCCTGGTTGACGTAGGCCTCGCGGACCGCATCGGGCGCACTGGCATCGAGGGCCGCGTCGCTGTTGGCGATCCAGAGTGCGATGACGATGGCGGGAAGGAAGGTGAGGACGAACGCAGCGAGGACGAAGCGACGCGACTGCCAGACGGCGGCAGGGAACGAATGGCTGAAGAAGGTGGTGAAGGCACGCCACGATCGGCTCTTGGTCCCGTAGATGGCGACGTTGGCCTTGGCCACCAGCGCGGTGAGGCGCCGGGTGAGGGCCGGATCGGCGTACTGCGCCCGGGCATGGCTGAGGTGGGCCGACGTGCGGTGATAGAGCCCCAGCAGCTCGTCGAGCTCAGCGGGGCCCAGCGACTTGACCGACCGGCGCGCCGAATCGCTCAGGGTGCTGAGGCGATCCCACCCCGGTTGATGGGTGGCGATGTAGCGGTCCAGATCCACGACGTGCCGAAGCTACCGTTCAGACGATGAACGATCGCCGCGGCATCGTCACTCCCGAGGGTGTGCTCCTCGAGTTCGACGAGGCCGGCATCGGATCGCGCACCCTGGCGATGGCCCTCGATCTCACGTTGCAGTTCATCGCGCTGTTCACCTTCTTGTTCATGCTCGGACTGGCCGCCGGCAACAGCTCGATCCCCGAGAGCGTGGCGATCATCATCGTGGTGGTGGCCGTCTTCGCCATCCTCATCGGGTACCCCGTCGCGATGGAGACGATCACCCGTGGGCGGACCCTGGGCAAGATGGCCCTCGGCTTGCGGGTCGTGACCGGTGAGGGAGCGCCGATCCAGTTCCGTCAGGCCGCCATCCGCGGCAGCCTCGGCCTCATCGACTTCTACCTGATCCCCTTCGGGGTGATCGCGATGTGGACGGTGCTGCTCACCCGGCGGGGGCAGCGTCTCGGCGATCTCGTCGCCGGCACGATCGTGGTCCGCGAACGGCAGGCCACCACCGACATGTCGTCGTTCCACTTCCCTCCGCCCCAGGGCTACGAGGCCTACGTCGCCAGCCTCGACGTCGCCACCCTCGGCGACGAGCGCTATGCGCTGGTCCGGTCCTTCCTGCTGCGGGTCTGGGACTTCGCGCCCGAGGCCCGCTACGCCACCTCGGTACGGCTGGCCAACGGCGTCGCCGCCCACCTGCACCACACGCCGCCGCAGATCCACCCCGAGGTGTTCCTGGCCTCGGTGGCCGCGGCCTACCAGGCACGGCAGCGGGCCGCGTGAACCACGGGTTCTGGGACGACGGGGCCTGTGTGCTCCGGTCGGTCGTGCCCGCGGACCTCGTGCGGGCTTTGTCGTCCGCCATCGACGCGCTGGCGGACTCGAACGAACTCGCCGACCTGTCGGCGCTGGCCGGCTCGGACGATGCGGCGCGCTTCGTCGCCGGTGTCGACCACTGGCGCTCGCACCCCGAATTCGCCGAGGCGGCCACGGTCTCGGCCATCCCACGCCTGGTTGCCGACGTCCTCGGTTCGGAACGTCTCTGGCTGTACGAGGACAGCGTGCTGATCAAGGAAGCCGGGTCGACCGTCGAGACGCGCTGGCACACCGACGACGGGTACTTCCACGTCGAGGGCGAGCAGCTTGCGACCGTCTGGATTCCCCTCGATCCGGCACCGCTCGATGCGGGTGCCCTCCGCTTCGTCCGAGGGTCGCACCGGAGTCACGAGCGGTTCCGCCCCACGCTGTTCGTCACCGACGACCCGATTCCGGGCACCGCCGGTGAGCAGCCGCCGCAGGTCGACGTCGGCGACCCCGACGTCCTCGGCTTCGATCTCGAGGTCGGTGACCTGACGGTGCACCACGCCCGCACGCTGCACGCCGCCGGCCCCAACCGAACCGGTCGGCCGAGACGGGCGCTCTCGATTCGTTACTGCGGCGACGACACGGTGGTCAGGGTCAAGGCCGGGGCTCCACCGAAGCCGGGGTTCGACGCCGTCGTTCCCGGTACCTCGATCGCCGACGCCGCGCCGCAACTCGGTCTCCGGGAGGCGCCGGCGTCCTGAACGAACTGCGGGAAGGCCCTCGTCACTCCCTAGCCTTTCTCCTGTGCCCGGGTACCTCGATCACGCAGCGACCGCGCCGTTGCGCCCCGCGGCTCTCGCCGCGATGGAACCGTGGCTCGGTCCGCAGTACGGCAACCCCTCCGGCTCGCACGATGCGGCCCGTCGGGCTCGTCGCGCCGTCGACGATGCGCGCGATCAGGTCGCCGCCGCACTCGGCCGAACGCCCGGCGAGGTGGTGTTCACCAGCGGTGGCACCGAAGCCGACAACCTCGCCGTGTTCGGTGTGCACGGGATCCGAGGTGGCACGGTGCTGTGCGGCGCGACCGAGCACCCCGCCGTCGGCGAAGCGGTCGAGCGGGTGGGCGGGCGCACGGTGCCGGTCGGCCGCGACGGTCAGGTCGACCTCGACGCGCTGCGCGCAGCAGTCGACGAGCACACGACGCTGGTGTCGGTCATGGCGGTCAACAACGAGACCGGCGTCATCGCGGCGCTGCAACCGGTGATCGAGACGGTGAAGGACGTCAACCCCGACACGCTCGTCCACACCGACGCGGTGCAGGCCGTCTGTTGGACCGATGTGGTCCGCCAGACCGCAGGCGTCGACCTGCTGTCGGTCAGCGCCCACAAGTTCGGGGGACCGCAGGGGGTCGGCACGCTCATCGTCCCCGAAGACGTGGCCCTCGCCCCGCTGCTCGTCGGCGGTGGCCAGGAACGCGATCGTCGGAGTGGGACCCACAACGTGGCCGGGGTCGTGGGCGCCGGCGCCGCCATCGCCGTCACCGTGGCCGACCGGGACACCGAGATCGCCCGGATCCGGGTGCTCCGCGACCGCTTGCTGGACGGACTGCTCGCCGCCATTCCCCAAGCCGTCGAGACCACCGCCGACCGCGGGTCGGTCGTGGCCGGCACCGCGCACGTCTGTCTGACGGGCATCGAGTCCGAGGCACTGCTGTTCCTGCTCGAGCAGGGGGGTGTCCAGGCGTCGGCGGCCTCGTCGTGCGCCAGCGGCGCCCAGGAGCCGTCACATGTGCTGTCCGCCATGGGCCTCGACCGCGAGACCGCCGGTGGGTCGCTTCGCCTCTCACTCGGCTGGACCACCACCGACGCCGACGTCGACCTGGCCCTCGACGTCGTTCCGGCATCGTGCGAGCGACTGGCGCTCTTCGCATGAGCCGCGTCCTGGTCGCCATGTCCGGCGGGGTCGACTCGTCGGTCACCGCCGCGCTCGTGCAACAGCAGGGCCATGACGTGGTGGGGGTCACGCTGAAGCTGTGGGGCGGTGAGTCCGATCAGGGCTGCTGCTCGGTGTCCGACGTCGACGACGCCCGTCGGGTGGCCGACCAACTCGGCATCGACCATCACGTGTTCAACTTCGGCGACGAGTTCACCACCCACGTCGTCGGCCCCTACGTGGCCGATCACGCCGCGGGCCGGACGCCGAACCCCTGCATCGAGTGCAATCGCCACCTCAAGTTCGACCGGCTGCTCACCCGAGCCGACGCACTCGGGTTCGACGCGGTGGCGACGGGCCACCATGCCCGGGTGGTCGACGACGGGGGAGTGCTCCGGGTCGGTCGCGGGGCCGACGCGGCCAAGGATCAGTCCTACGTGGTCCACATGCTGACCCCGGCGCAGCTCGATCGGGTGCAGTTCCCGGTCGGCGATCGCACCAAGGACGAGGTTCGGGAGCTGGCCGACGATCTCGGTCTGCGCACCGCCGCCAAGCCCGACAGCCAGGATGTCTGCTTCATCACGGCGAGCCAGGGCCGCGAACGCTTCCTGGCCGAGCGACTCGAGCTGCACGGAGCCGAGGTGGTCGACGCCGCAGGTGCGGTGGTGGGCTACGCCGACGCCGTCGAGCTCGTCACCGTCGGACAACGCCGTGGCCTGGGCATGGCCGGCGGAGGAGCGCCTCGCTACGTGACCCGTGTCGACGTGCCGAAACGCCGGATCGAGGTCGGCCGACGGGAGGACCTGCTGGTCGAGGAGGTCTCGGTCGCCGACCTGGCCTGGTCGGCCGGGCCGGTCGAAGGCCGCGTCATGGTCCAGACCAGCGCCCACGGCACTCCCCGCCCGGCGACGGTCGACGGCACCGTCGTGCGCTTCGCCGAACCGTCGCCGCCGGTCGCGGCCGGCCAGAGCGTGGTGCTCTTCGCCGGCGATCTCGTGGTCGGCGGCGGCATCGCCGACTGAACGACGCGAGCTACCCCACGGGGAGGCGGCGGGATCGTGCGATCTGCAGGGTGTGGCCCGGGCGGGTGGGCGTCACCAGGATCGAGTGCACCCCGACCGGCGTCAGGTCCTCGCCCACCCGTACGGGGGTGACGACGATCGGATCGACGGTCGTGAGCTCGAGCGCGAGTCCGACCGCGCCGCCGGTGAGGTCGAGCGCCGCGTTGTCGAGCGGCGCGGGTCCGAGGCCCCGCACGAGCCGCCGCGGGAAGAGCACGGGTTCGGCCAGCGACAGCGGATCGTGCACCACCACGCCGGCAGGAACGAACACGAGCCAGCGACGGCTGAGCTGGTGGAGTCGGAAGACGAGCAGTCGTCCCAGGCCGGCGGCGACGGCCAGCACCAGGGCACCGGCGATCCACTGCTCGGCAGCGAGCAGGAGCGGCCCGGCGACGGCGCCGCCCGCGAGGATCGCCCACGAGAGGGGAAGCGGGCCGAGCCACAGGGCCAGCGGTGCCCGGAGCAGCACCCGTTGCTCGTCGCCGTAGCTCGACCCGTCGACGAGCGTCTCGCCGGTCGACGGGAGGAACGCCGCCAGCACGGCCACCAGCGACGCGACCAGCGCCAGCAGCCGTCCCCCGTCCGAGACGGCGCCGTCGAGACCGATCCAGATGGCGAGGGCGAGCCCGACCGGCGCCACGATGCGGAGTGCGGTGAGTCCGATCGTCCGCGGAATCAGCAGCGCCAGCAGCACGCCGGCCCACGCGGCCCAGGCCAGCGTGAGCGTCACGAACCGCACGGCCGCACTGTGGCTCGCCAGGGCGTCGCCGAGTCCGAGACCGAAGCTGACGGGCAACGCCAGCCACACCACCCTCATGGGCCACAGCCCTCCGCGCTGGATCACCCGCCCAGCGTGCCCGGTAAGCGCCGGGTCGCACGAACCGACGGGACGGGCATCGCCCGATTTGGTGGGGTCTCGTGCGGCTGAATAGACCACAGGGAAGGGGGCCGTTCATCGAACGGGCTGAATCCGTGGATCTCCACCACCACAACCGGGTCATGCGATGAAGTCGATCTCGCTCGCGCCTGGCGACGCCACCGGGATCGGAAGTCTCCCGTGCGCCGATCTCGACGATGCGCTCGCGCTGCTCGTCGAGCACACGCCGGGTCTGCTGGCGTGCCCTTCGCTCCCGCTGGCGCATCCGGGCGAGTACCTGCTGGCCCGGGCCGCCGCGGGAATGCACGGCGTCGAGGTCATGCCCGACGGATCGTTGTCGGTCGATCCGAGCAAGGTCGATCCCTTCGACCCGGTCACCGACCCCCTCCCGGCCGAGGCCCATCGCTCCTTCTTCGGCTTCCTCGATGCCGTCGCCGACCGCCAGGACCCCATCAAGCTCCAACTCGGCGGTCCGGTCACCCTCGGCATCGCGCTCTGGCGCGCCGGGGTCGATCCGGGTCGGGCGTTCGCTGCTGCGGGCGCGGCCGTGCGCCTCCGTGCGGCGGCGATGGTCGAGGCGGCGCTCCAACGAGCCCCGCTCGCCACGCAGTACGTGTTCGTCGACGAGCCCGGAATGGTGGCGGTGCTGTCATCCGACTTCCCGCTCGACGCCGACGACACGATCGATGTCATCTCGGGTGTGCTGGCGGCCATCGAACCCCATGCCGTGAGTGGCCTGCACTGCTGCGGGGCCACCGATTGGCGGCTGGCTCAGCAGGCCGGCCCGCAGATCCTGTCGATGCCGGTCGACGTGGCCGTCGAAGCCCACGCCGGGACCATCGCCACCCACCTCGAACGCGGCGGCTGGATCGCCTGGGGCGCGGTCCCGACCGATGGTCCGGTGAGCACGAAGGTCGACCGTCACTGGAGCCGGCTGGGCGAGGTCTGGTGCGAGCTCGTCGGCTCGGGCTGCGACCCGGTGCTGCTCCGCGAGCGCGCCATCGTGACCCCGGCCTGCGGTCTCGCTCATCACACGCCGGTCCAGGCCGGCGACATGCTCCGCCTCTCCGCCGAGATCGGACGTCGGGTCCAGATGCAGAGCCTGGGCCTCCGCCTCACCGTTGGTGCCTGATCCCGCCATCGTCGCACGGGTCGAGGAGCTGCGCGCGCAGCTCCGTCACCATGCCGAGCGCTACTACGAGCTCGACGCTCCCGAGATCCCCGATGCCGACTACGACGCGCTCTACGTCGAGCTCCGAGCGCTCGAGGACCAACACCCCGATCTGATCACCGGCGACAGCCCGACCCAGCGGATCGGTGGGCGGGTGTCCGATCTGTTCCGGCCGGTCACCCATGCCGTCCCGATGATGTCGCTCGACAATGCATTCGATGCCGCCGAGCTCGAGGCCTGGGGCGAACGGCTGGTCAAGCGGCTCGGGCTGGACGAGCCGGGGGAGGCTGCGCTCGGGTTCGTGTGTGAGCCCAAGATCGACGGGCTGGCGATGAGCCTGCGGTACGAGCGGGGTCGGCTGGTCCAGGCGGCGACCCGAGGCGACGGCCGGGTGGGCGAGGACGTGACCGCCAACGTGGCGACGATCGACGACGTTCCTCACACCCTCGGATCGGACGCACCTGCGGTGCTCGAGGTGCGTGGCGAGGTCTACATGAGCCATGGGGCCTTCGCCCGGCTGAACGAGCGTCAGGTCGAGGCCGGTCTCGCTCCGTTCATCAACCCCCGCAACTCCGCGGCCGGGTCGCTCCGCCAGAAGGATCCCGGCGTCACGGCCACCCGCGAGCTGTCGATCTGGTCCTACCAGCTCGGGTTGGTCGAAGGCGGCCCCACGTTCTCGGCCCACCACGAGACCCTCGAGTTCATGGGTGGGCTCGGATTCCCCGTGAACGCCGAGATCGAGGTGGTCGACACCATCGGCGAGGTGCGGGCGTTCTGCGATCGGCTCGCCACCCGCCGGCGCGACCTCCCCTACGAGATCGACGGTGTCGTGGTGAAGGTCGACGACCTGGCTCGTCAGGACGAGCTGGGCTCGACGGCGAAGTTCCCCCGCTGGGCGACGGCCTACAAGTTCCCTCCCGAGGAGCGCACCACCAAGCTGCTCGACATCATGGTCTCGGTCGGCCGGACCGGACGGGCCACCCCCTACGCGGTGCTCGAGCCGGTCTTCGTCGGCGGAGCGAACGTCGAGCGGGCCACGCTGCACAATCAGGACCAGGTCGCCGCCAAGGACGTCCGGCCCGGCGACACGGTGATCGTGCGGCGCGCGGGCGACGTCATCCCCGAGGTCCTGGGGCCCGTGCTCGCTGATCGTGCGGCGACGTCGAAGCCCTGGACCTTCCCCGTCACGTGCCCCTGTCCCCGCCAGTCGACCCTCGTGCGTCCCGAGGGCGAGAGCGACACCCGGTGCATCGATGCCGAGTGCCCGTTCCAGCGGGCAGGATCGATCGAGCACTTCGCCAGTCGCAACGCCATGGACATCGAGGGCCTCGGTGAGCAGCGGGTGCAGCTGTTCCTCGACCTCGGGCTGCTCAGCGACGTCGCAAGTGTCTACGAGATCGACTTCGACGCCGTGGAGGCGCTCGAGGGATTCGGGTCGACGTCGGTCGAGAACCTCCGAGCGGCGATCGAGGCCTCGAAGGACCGACCGCTGGCCCACCTGCTCGTCGGCCTCAACATCCGTCACCTGTCCGGCGCCCGCGCCGAGTTGCTCGCCGCCCACTTCGGCCACCTCGACGCCATTCTGGCCGCCACCGAGGACGACATCGCCGCCATCGACACGCTCGGCGACACCGTCGCCCGGGCGGTGGGCGACTGGTTCGCCGACCCGGCGCACCTCGCGATGGTCGAACGCCTGCGGTCAGCCGGGGTCAACTTCGAGGGGCCCGAGGCCCCCGACGTCGATCCGGTGCTCGCCGGGATGAGCATCGTGGTCACCGGCGCCCTCGCCGGCTACAACCGTGACGGGGTCGCGGACGCCATCAAACAGCGAGGCGGCAAGGCACCCGGCTCGGTCTCCAAGAGCACCACGGCCCTGGTGGTCGGCGAGGCGCCCGGAGCGTCGAAGCTCACCAAGGCCACCGAGCTGGGCGTTCCGGTTCTCGACGAGGCCGGATTCGAGCACCTGCTCGCCACGGGCGAGCTCCCCGACTGATCGCCGATCCGGCTACAGGACCTCGAAGCACCAGCGTTCGGTCCGGGTGCCCGACTCGGTCCCGACGGCCAGCTGGTAGACGAGCGCACTCGCACAGTTGGTCTGGGGATCGAGGGCTTCGACCGTCTTCCCCTCGGCGGGGGAGAAGATGTAGCGGTCGAGCTCCCGGCTGATGTCGAGCTCTTCGTCGGGGATGGCGACGTCGTTCAAGGTGAAGTCGGTGAGGGTCCAGCCGGGCGCCAGATCGAGGCCGACCTCGGCCTGCTGGAACGCCTCGACACCACGACCGGGCACGTAGTCCTCGACGATCACGAGCGTCTCACCGGGCGCGCCGGGAGCCGTTTCGGCACCCGTGATGGCGACATCGGTCTCGGGGTCGGCCGTCGAGGCGATGGCCAGACCGAAACCGATCAGCGCCAGGAGAAGCGCCCCGACGATCAGGATCTTGTTCTTCGTCGTGTAGTAGATCCCACGAGTCTCGCGAACATGGGCGAGGATGTCCCATCATGAACGGTCGAGTCCGCGCCGCCGTGGCCGTCGTCGTGCTCGCCGCCACCGCGGCCTTCCCGGTCCCGGCCGGGGCCGGGCCCGTCTCGGACGGGTACACCGTGGAGACCCGAACCGTGTTCAGCTTCGTGCCCGAGGCCCAGACGGTGCAGGTGGCGCTGCGGGCCACGATCACCAACAACACCCCACCCGTGGTCGGATCCCGCTTCGTCACCGAGTCGGTGCTCGAGGAATTCGGCTTTCCGGTCCTGAGGGGGTCGACGAACTTCACCGCGTCGGTCGAAGGCGGAGGCGCACTCGGGGTGCGGACCGAATCGACCGAGGTCCCCGACGTCACCGTCGCCGTCGTGGATCTGGCGCCCGATCTGAGGTTCCCGAATTCGGCCACCATCAACGTGATCTACGAGATTCCGTCGACCGGGCCGCGGTCCGACTCGCTCGCCCGCATCAACCCGGCCTTCGCCACCTTCCCCGTCTTCGCCGGCGGGGACCCCGGACGGACGAGCATCGACGTCGTCGTTCCCGACGGGTTCGAGATCGAGATGGTCGGTGATCAGCTCGTTCCCCGGTCCGGGACCGACGGATCGGTCTACGTGGCCGAGAACATCGCGGAGCCCGAGCTCTTCACGAGTTTCGTCGTGCTCAGCGACAACGACCGGCTCGGCTCCCAGACGGTCACCGTCGGCGACACGACCATCGAGGTTCGCGCGTGGCCCGACGACCCCGAGTGGGGGGCGTTCGTGTCGGACCAGATCACCAGCGGTGTACCGGCGCTCGAAGCGGCGATCGGGTTGCCGTGGCCGGCTGACGAATCCTTCGAGGTGATCGAGACCCTCAGCCCCTATCTCTACGGCTACGCCGGCTGGTACACGCCGCTCGAGTCGTCGATCGAGATCGGCGACGAGCTCGATCCCGACGTGATCCTCCACGAGCTCTCGCACCTCTGGTTCAACCAGGACCTCGTGCTCGGGCGGTGGCTCAACGAAGGACTGGCCGAGGAGTTCACGTCCATCGTCCGGGCGCAGACCGACGGGGCCGTCACCGATCCCGCACCGATCGACCCCAACGGGCCGGGTGTGCTCGCGCTCAACGACTGGGACGACCCGATCTTCCAGAACGACGTGACCCAGGCCCAGGAGACCTACGGGTATCAGGCATCGTGGTGGGTCCTCGACCAGATCGGCGACGAGATCGGAGACGACGCCCTCGGCGAGGTGGTCCGGACGACGGCGGCCGGCACGATCTCGTACCCCGGTGACCCCGAAGCCGAGCAAGTGGCCGGCGTCGCCGACTGGCGTCGCTTCCTCGACCTGGTGCAGGACCTCGGCGGCTCGGCCGGCGCGGAGGCGTTGTTCGCCGAGCACGTCGTCACCGACGACCAACAGGCCGAGCTGGCCGCACGGGCCGTGAGCCGGGACGCCTACGACTCGCTCGACGAGCAGGGTGCGGGGTGGAGCCCTCCGGCCGACGTTCGGATGACGATGGCCGAGTGGTCCTTCGACGACGCCGACGCCCTCATCGAGGAGTCCGCCGAACTGCTCGACCGTCGCGAGGCGATCGCGGCCGACGGTCCCGACCTCGACCTCGCTGCCCTCGAATCCGCCTACGAACAGGCCGACGACCTCGACGAACTGGCGGACACCTTCGACGACGCCGAGGATGCGGCCGCCGACCTGCGTGCGGCCGACGACAGGATTGCCGGCACGCTCGCTCCGTTGCGGTTCATCGCCGACATCGGCCACGGGCCCGCTGACGACCGCGATGCGGCGCAGGCGGCGTTCGCCGAAGGTGACTTCGACGAGGCCGCGGTACTCGCCGGTCGGGCGGCCGACGCCGCCGATGCGGCGCCGCAGCACGCGTTGCTCCGCCTGGCCCTGCTCGGTCTCGCCGGGGCTGTCGTCGTCCTCGGGGTGAGGATCGTGCGCCGCAGGAAGCGGCCGCCGGTCGAGCCGTCGGCGTTCTGAGCCTCCACCACTCCTGCTCGGGACGCCGGTAGCCTCGGCGGGATGCCCCAGACGCGGCTGACCGACCAGATCGGCCGCGTGATCGGTGGTCGGTACCGTCTGCTCGCCCCCATCGGTGCCGGCGCCTCGGCCGAGGTGTTTCTCGCCGACGACGTGCGTGCGAACCGACGAGTCGCGGTCAAGCTCCTTCACGCCTCGCTCGCCGACGAGTCGCAGTTTCTCAAGCGGTTTCGTCGCGAGGCACAGGCCGCTGCCGCCCTCAGCCACCCGAACATCGTGTCGGTGGAGGACTGGGGCGACGATGACGACGTGCCGTATCTCGTCACCGAGTACCTCGGCGGGGGGAGCTTGCGCAGCGTGCTCGACCGCGGCCGGCTGTCGCCGGCCCAGGGCTTGATGGTCGGCCTCGAGACGACCCGGGCGCTCGACTACGCCCACCGCCGAGGGATCGTCCACCGCGACATCAAGCCGGCCAACCTGCTGTTCGGCGAGGACCACGTGTTGCGCATCGCCGACTTCGGTCTGGCTCGGGCGCTGGCCGAAGCGGCCATCACCGAGCCAACCGGCGCGCTGTTGGGCACGGCTCGCTATGCCTCACCCGAGCAGGCCAAGGGGCAGCCGCTCGAGGGACAGAGCGACGTCTATTCACTGGCGCTCGTGGTGGTCGAGGCCATCACCGGGACGGTCCCGTTCGCATCCGACACCACGCTGGGCACGCTCATGGCCCGAGTCGACACGGTCCCCGAGATCGGCGACGCGGTCGGACCGTTGCGGAGCCCGCTCGAACGGGCGCTGCAACCCGACCCCGGCGAGCGCCCCGACGCAGCTGAGTTCGGCATCTCGCTGATGGCAGCGGCCGAACGGGTCGACCGCCCCGAACCGATCGTCCTCGTTCCGCCGCACACGCCGCTGGTCGATGATGCCGAACCGGTCGAGGTCGTCGGGAACGGGGCCGGCGCCGTCGGCGCTGCCACCCTCGTGGCGGCCTCCGTGGTCGGCGAGGACGGTTCGTCCGACGAATCGACGAGCGAAGCGCCCGTCCCACCGACCCCCGAGGACGGGTCGACCGAGGACGACGGAACCGAGCCCGGAAAGCGGCGTCGCTGGCCGGTGCTCGTCGCCGCAGCGGTGTTCGCGGTGCTGGTCGGCGCCGCCGGCGCCTATGCGTTCGTCCAGGCACAGGTCCCCTCGCACGACGTGCCCGATGTGGTGGGCATGCAGGAGATCGAGGCCCGGGCCGAGGTCGACGAGTTCGGCTGGAAGATCGAGGTCCGCGAGACGCGCGAGCTCGACACCGTGGCCGGACAGGTCGTCGAGACCGAACCGGCGGCCGGCGAGTCGCTCGACGAGGGCGAGACCCTGTTGCTCGTCGTGTCGAAGGGCAACCCGCTCGCCCGTCTGCCCGAAGGGCTCGTGGGCTCGCCGAAGGACGATGCCATCGCCGCCCTGGAGGCGGCCGGCTTCGAGGCCGAGGTCGAGGAGCGGTTCGACGAGGAGGTCGACGCGGACCTGGTGATCAGCCTGGCGCCCGACCAGTCGATCGAGGCGCCGATCGGCAGTGCCGTCCTGCTGGTCGTGTCCACGGGCCCGGCCCCGCGCACGGTCCCCGATGGGCTCTCGGGCGGAAGCTTCGACGCAGCCCAGGCCGCCCTGGCCGAGGTGCAGTTGGTCGCCGAGCAGGTCGAGGTCTTCTCCGACACCGTCGATGCCGGCATCGTCGTGGCCGTCGACCCCGCGTCCGGAACCGAGGTGCCGCGCGACTCGACCGTTCGCGTCCAGGTCTCCAAGGGACCCGATCTCGTGGCGGTGCCCGGCATCGCCGGTCTGACCCTCGACCAGGCCAACGCCGCGCTCGAGGCGGCCGGGCTGGTGCCCGGCGGCGTCTTCGGGCCCGCACAAGGCCAACCCGACTCGACCGATCCCGAGGCCGGGACCGAGATCAAGCGCGGTTCCACGGTCGACATCTACCTGAGGCGCTGAGCCCCGTCCGCTGCTGAGCACCCGGGTTGGGGCTCGGAAGACTGCTCATACACTGCGAAGCGCCGTCGCTCCGGGCCCGCTGGGGCGGTGTGCCGGACGTGGTGTTCCCCAGCCGCCACGATGAGGCCGCCGCCCCAACCGGCTCGGAGCGGTTGCCGACCCTGACCACGGCGGTCGATAACGTCGCGGTCGGTGACGGGGGACGCAGACGATCGTCGAGACGATCCGGAGCGGAGTCCCTACGGGGCGCTGTCGGTCGAGGCCCCCGGCGCCGACGAGGTCGGTGTCGTTCCTTGGCCGCTGATGTTCCGGCGGCGGCTGCGCGACCGGGCGCAGAGCAGCGGCTACTACCCGACGATCGTGCTCGTCACGGTGCTGTACGGCCTGTTCTCGGTCGGCTTCACCATCACCATCCTGTCGGTGTCGATCCCCACCATCGCCGACGAGTTCGGCTCGTCGACCTCGCTGGTGACCTGGGTGGTGACCGGCCCGATCCTGGCCTTCGCCATCGTCGGACCGTCGATGGGCAAGGTCGGCGACCTGTATGGCCATCGACGGGTCTACGTGTACTCGATGGCGGGAGCCTGTGTGTTCGCCGGACTGACCGCGCTGAGTTTCAACGCGTCGTCGCTCATCCTGTTCCGGGTCACCGGTGCCGCCGTCGGCGCGGCCCTCGGCCCCGCATCGCTCGCCATCATCAACCGGATGTTCCCCCCGCACAAGCGGGTCCAGGCCATGGGCTACTGGTCGATGGTCGCCGCCGGGGGTCCCGTGCTCGGCGTGGTGGCCGGCGGCCCGATCGTCGAGGCGTTCGGGTGGCGCTGGATCTTCATCGCTCAGGTCCCGCTGACCCTCGGCGGGGTGATCATCGCCAGCGCCGTCCTTCCCGACACCAAGCCGCAGGGCGACCCGGTGTTCGACATCAAGGGTGCGCTCACCCTCGGTCTCGGGGTGACGTCCGCGCTCGTCGCCGTGAACCGCGGGCCCGAGATCGGCTGGAGCCACCCGGCGGTCATCGCCGGGTTCGTGCTCAGTCCGGTGCTGCTGGCCACCTTCGTCGCCATCGAGCGGCGGGTGGCCCACCCGTTGTTCAACCTGGGCTACCTCCGTCGCCGGAACTTCGCGTTCGCCATCGGGACGCAGTTCTTCACCAACTTCGCGTACATGGGCGGCTTCATCATCACCCCGCTCCTGTTGCAGGACGTCTTCGGGTACACCGAGACCAAGACCGGGGCGTTGTTGATCAGCCGGCCGCTCGCGTTCGCCATCGCGGGTCCGTTGGCCGGCTGGATCGCCCTTCGCATCGGCGAGCGTTCCTCGGCGATGGGTGGGGCCTTCGCCATCAGCTGCTCGTTGGTCGCCTTGTCGACCCTGACCGCCGCATCGAGCGATCTGGTGGTGATCTTCGGTCTGGCATTGAGTGGGGTGGGTCTGGGGATGTCGTCGCCATCGCTCGCCGCCAGCATCGCCAATGCCGTCGACGAAAAGGACCTCGGCATCGCGGGGGCGACCCAACAGATGGTGAGCCAGTTCGGGGTGGTGGTCGGCATCACCGTGATGCAGACCGTGCAGACCTCACGTGAGCCCGTGGTGGGTGCTGCGGCGAGCTACGGCGACGCCTACCTCGTCGGTGCGGCCATGGCCGCGGTCGGGATGATCGCCGCCGCGTTCGTCATCTCGACGCCCCGCCAGGAGCGAGGTGTCGAGACCGAGACCGAGACCGAGACCGAGACCGAGCCGGTCGGGGTGGGCTGAAAAAGACGACGGCCCGACCCGGCGATGCCGGATCGGGTCGTCGTACCCCCTCGGTGAGAAGTGTTCAGGTGGTCATGGCCTGGATCTCTTTGGCGATGGCCTCGGCCGAAGGATCCGGGGTGCCCTGTTGCATGGCCATGAGCTTGGTCATGTCGCCCTGGACCTTGATCTTGCCGGACATGAAGGCCTGCATCCCGGCCTGGGCGTTCCCCTCGACCAGGATCGCCTTGGCGGTCGCGTAGTCCATGGTCACGGTGAGCTCGGGCTCGTCGAGGTGTCCCTTGTCGATCACCACGTCGCCGTCGCTGGTGTCCATGTGCATGTTGATCACGCCGTCGGCGTGCACCTCGGTCGGGACCTCGGTGACGACCTGGTTCATCCTGACGGTGTGGGCAGGCGGATCGCCGCCCGAATCGTGCTTCTCGCGGATTGCCTTGGCTGCCTCGAGCCACTCGTCAGTCAGGAACTCGTGCTGGTCCACGGAGAGATACTCCTCGGTCGAACCCGGGCGCTCGTCGCCCGGAGCCAGAGAAGCTAACAGATGTTGCAGTTCGACTGCACGAAGCCGATGGGGCCGCGCCGAGCGGCTGAGCGAGAGGTCGTGTCATTAGGTTGTCCGACGTGACCAAGTCCCGCGCCGACCGCCTGGCGTCCCAGCAGCGCAAGGAGAGCTGGAAGAATCCGCCGCTCATCATCGACATGAGCATCTGCATCAACTGCGACACCTGCATTCGGCACTGTCCGCCGCAGTTCGGCGCGATCTTCAACCACGGGATGGACGTCATCATCATCCCCGAGCTCTGTTCGGGCTGCGAGAAGTGCCTCGACCCGTGTCCGGTCGACTGCATCTACCCCGATCCGGACTGGAAGCCGACGGCGCAGGATTGGTGGGACGAGCCGGCCACCGACGACCCTTACACCTGATGAGCGAACATCCCGTCCTGCCCGGTGCCGAACCGTTCTCCACCGCCGGCGGCCCGGTGGGCGTGCTGGTGAGCCACGGGTTCACGGGCAACCCGCACTCGATGCGTGGTCTGGCCGAGGCCTTCGCCGCGGCGGGGCACACCGTCGAGCTCCCGCGTCTCCCGGGCCATGGGACCCACGTCGACGACATGCTCGACACGACGTGGGACGACTACGCGTCGGCGATCGAGGCGGCCTACGTCGACCTCGCGGCGCGCACCGAACAGGTCGTGGTGGCCGGGCTGTCGATGGGCGGCACGCTCACCGTCTGGCTCGCGGCTCACCACCCCGAGATCGCGGGCATCATCTGCATCAATGCCGCCGTCGAGCCCTCGCCCGAGATGACCCCGGCCCTCCAGGCGATGGTCGAAGCCGGTCAGGAGGTCATGGACGGCATCGGTTCGGACATCGCCGACCCCGATTCGGTCGAGACGGCCTACGCCGAGACGCCGTTGCGGCCGCTGCTCTCGCTCGGTGCTGCAGTCGCCGACCTGCAGCCTCGGCTCGCCGATGTGCGCTGCCCGGTGCTGGTGATGACCAGCCCCGGCGATCACGTGGTGGCACCGTCGGCCGGTGACCACCTGGCGAACGCGGTCAGCGGCCCGGTCGAGCGGGTGTCGCTCGACCGGAGCTACCACGTGGCCACCCTCGACTACGACAAGCACCTCATCGTCGAACGCGCGCTGGCGTTCGTCGACCGCGTCACCGCCTGACCGGCAGAGCTAGAGGACGGTGGCCTGGATCTCGGAGATCTGGCCGCCGGTGTCGGTCCAGACCCGGGCCGGTTCGACCCCGCGGTCGGTGAACCAGACGATCTCCTCGGTGCCGTCGGCATCGAGGTCGCCGCTGCCGCCGCGACCATCGGAGAGGTTGTCGGACCGGCTGCTCTCGTACCCGCCGGGGGAGTGGTACCAGAAGTAGTCGGGCGCGCTGCCCTTGGCGTACCAGTAGATGTCGGACTGGCCGTTGCCGTCGAGGTCGCCGACGAAAGGGGTGTAGGTCCCGAAGATGGTTGCGCTCGAGGACACGTAGCCACTCGTGTCGTGGTGCCAGTAGTAGTCCTTGGCGGCGCCGGCGGCGTACCACAGGATGTCGTCGTACCCGTTGCCGTCGTAGTCGCTCACCAACGGGGCGTAGCTCCCGATGATGGTGGTCTGGGTGCTGATGTACCCGCCGCTCTGATGGTGCCAGTAGTAGTCCTTGGGGGTGCCGGCGGCGTACCAGAGGATGTCGTCGTACCCATTGGCGTCGTAGTCGCCGATCTGGGGGACGTAGGTGCCGATGATCCGGGTCTCGACCGACGTGTAGCCGCCCGAGTGGTGGTACCAGTAGTAGTCCTTCGCCGCGCCGGGGGCGTACCAGAGGATGTCGTCGTACCCGTTGCCGTCGAAGTCTCCGACCAGCGGCTGATAGGTGCCGATCACGTTGATGTCGACCTCGGTGAACTCACCCAGCTCGCCCGCGGGCTCGAAGCGGGAGTCGGGCTTGTTGCCGGGGCCGTAGAGGAGCACCTCGTCCTCGGGGTCGGCGTCGAAGTTGCCGGTGACCACCTCGGTGCCGGTGCCGTCGGGGCCGGTGTTCGCCTGGGCCGCGGCGAGCGTGGGATAGGGGTTGACGTAGGTGCTGGGGCCATCGCCGGGGTACCAGGTCCAGTCGGGGTACCCGGAGCCGGGGACGTGCATCTCGAAGTGGAGGTGCGAAGCGGTCGACTCGGCGTTGCCGGAGTCGCCGACCCAGGCGATGTGCTGGCCCCGGCTGACGCGTACCCCGGGGTCGTACTTGGTGGTGCCCGACCGCACGATCTGGCTCTTCAACGGTTCGGGGAAGACCCACTGCGCATTGGCGACACAGTTCGACGCGCCGAAGCACTGCTTGCCGTCGTCGGTGAACGGCGAGTCGTTGTTGAGGTGGATGTAGACGTAGCGGTACCCGCTGTCGGCTCGGAGGTAGAGGTAGTTGCTGCCGCCGTAGCTGACCCAGAAGATCTCGCCGTCGTCGACGGCCACGATCTCCTGCAGCTTGTCGGCCATGATGTCGGTACCGATGTGCAGCCGTCCGCTGCCACGGGGAGCGCCGTAGGTGTCGGTGAAGTTGACCGGTCCGAGCACCGGGAACGCGATGTCCTCGACGACGGCCCGCGATGCGTCGCCGGCCGGAGCCGCCCCGCCCGCGTGGTCGTGATCGTGATCGAACTCGGAGGCGTCGCTCTCGACCGCCTCGGGGTGCTCGGCGCCGGGTGGCACGTCGTCGATGGCGACGGGCGCCTCGGTGCTCGGTGCCGGCGCGGTCGTGCTGGTCGTGGGCGCGATCGTGCTGGTCGTCGGGTCGGACGACTCCTGGGCGCCGGCGGTCGGCATCTGGCCGGCGGCGAGGGCGACGGCTGCCAGGAGCCCGATCAGAAGGGTTCGTGCAGCTCGGGTTCGGTGCGACGGCATACGGTGCTTCATCGGAGCATCCCAGGGAATCCTTGAGCCGGAGAGAGACACGGCGCACATGTTACATATGTGTCGATCACATGACGGACATCGCGTCGAGCACCGCTCACGGTGCCCGGATCAGCAGGGGTGATCGAACATGACGATTGGGTGACGGTACCCTTCGTCCCCTGACCGCCCCCGGAAGGACCGCCCGCGTGACCCGTCGCAGCTGCGTCTTCGTCGCCCTGCTCGCGCTGGTGCTCGGCGCCACGCCGGCCGCCGCCCAGGAGACTCCCGGGGAGCCCGGTGGCTCCGACACGCCCGCCGAGACGACCACGACGACGCAGCCCGACGCGCCCGCCGAGACGACCACGACGACGCAGCCAGCGGCGGTGCCCGAGCCGGATGTGCCCGACGAGCCCGCTGAGCCGGTGCGAGTGCTGGTCGAGGTCGACCCGTCGTCGGTTGCTGGTCGCGCCGACTCGCTCGACGACGCCGTCGCCGGCGATGTCGTCGTCCTCGACGAGTTCGCCACCTCCGACTACGTGGTCGCCGAGGTCGCCGCCGAGGATCTCGGCGCACTCGCTGCGGCTCCCGGGGTCACCGACGTCGTGATCGACCAGCCGGCCGCGCGGGCGCTCGACGGGAGTGTGCCGCTGATCAACGCACCCGCGCGTTGGGCCGAGGGGTCCGACGGCACGGGGACGACCGTGGTGGTCATCGACGACGGGATCGAGGCGACCCACCCCAATCTGAACGGCAAGGTTGTGGCCGAGGCCTGCTTCTCCGCGCCGAGCGGTTGTGCGGGCGGCACCCCCTCGGCCACGGGCGCCGGAACCGGCCTGCCGTGTCCCGGGTGCCGCCACGGCACGCAGGTCGCCGGGATCGCGGCGGGTGTCGGGGGTGGCTACGACGGTGTCGCGCCCGACGCGTCGCTGTTCTCGATCCGGGTCTTCGCCTCGGCCGGCGGCAGCGCGTTCTTCTCCGACATCGCGCTCGCGCTCGAGCACGTCCTGGCTCGCGCCGACGAGTTCGATCTCGCTGCCGTGAACCTGTCGGTGCAGGGCGGAACGAAGTTCACCTCGACCTGTGACGGCGAGAACCCGCCGCTCACCGCGGCGGTCCATGCCCTCACCGACCGTGGCATCCCGGTCGTCGCGGCCTCGGGCAACGGGAGCTTCACCGACGGGATGTCGCTTCCCGCCTGCATCAGCGACGTCATCTCGGTCGGCTCGCACTCCGATGGCCTCGCCGTCGCCGGATCCAGCAACGCCAGCGCCCAGACGTCGATCCTCGCGCCCGGGGTCGACATCGTTGCGCCACGCCCTCCGGGCACGTACACCCTTCCGCCCAACGAGATCAGCGGCACGTCGTTCGCGGCGCCGCACGTGGCAGGTGCGCTGGCCGTCTGGCTCGAGCGGTTCCCCGGCATCAACCATCAAGAAGCATTGTTCCTCAGCTCCGAGCACGGCCGGACCATCCTCGACTCCCGCAACGGGCTGCGGTATCCGCGGCTGTTCCTCGACGATCCGGCGAACGTGCTGATCGCCGGACTGTTCGCACCGTCCTCGGAGTCGGTCGGAGGGACCTATCAACCCTTCGCCGGCGACTTCGACGGCGACGGTACCGACGACGTGTTCTGGTACGCGCCCGGAAGCAACCCGGACTTCGTGTGGACCAGCACCGAACGGTCCGGGTTCACCTCCCGGGTCGAGCCGGTGCAGGGCACGTACCGAGTTGCCGTCCTCGACCAGGACGGCGACGGCAGGGACGACATCTTCTTCCACGGTCCCGGAGCGGTCGGCGACAGCCTCTGGTACGGGAGGGCCGACGGGGGCTTCACCAAGACCAACTTCTCGGTTCCGGGAAGCCATCAGGTGCTCGTGGGCAACTTCGCCGGCGATGCCGCCGACGACATCTTCCTGTACGTGCCCGGCGCCGCCGCCGACGGGCTGATCATCGGCGGCACCGGGCTGGGCATCATGCCCAAGCAGGTGCTCGGTACCTACGTGCCCCAGGTCGGCAACTTCGACGGCGATCCCTTCGATGACATCTTCTGGTACGTCGCCGGGCCCACGGCTGACTACGTCTGGTACGGCGGCGGCGGTCCGAACGGTTTCACGTCGTTCAAGCGGTCCGTCGGAGGCACCTACGAACCGTTCGTCGGCGACTTCGGCGGCGACGGATCCGACGACATCTTCTGGTACCGGCCCGGCTCGGGCGCCGACTACATCTGGCGGGGGAACGGCCGCAGTCCGTTCGTCTCGACGTCGACGTCGGTCAGTGGCACCTACGCCCCGACGCCCGTCGAGGCCGGAGGTCCGAGCGGCGACGAGATCCTCTGGTACAACCCCATCGGAGCCGACTACGTCTGGACCTTCGCCGGTACGAGCCACGCAAGCGTTGGCGTGGCCGGCGGTGACGGCGGCCAGGCCTTCACCGGCCGGTTCGACGCCATCGGCGGCGACGACCTGTTCTTCTACCGACCCGGCTCGGCCACCGAGCAGCTCTGGTATGCGATCGCCGGCTGACTCGACCGACTCGATGACCACGGACCGACGATTCGTAGTCTTGCAACCGCGCTGCGTGCGCAGTACCGTCCCGCTGGCGCGGGCGGAGAACTCGTGACGAACGGAATACTGATGCGTACCTCCTCTCCCCGAACCTGGTCGCGCCGTCTGGCGGTCGGCGTGCTCTCCACGGCGCTCGTGCTCGGCGTGTCCCCGTTGACCGCCGAGGCCGACGACACCGATGGCCTCGACGGCGTGGCACCACCCGGAGCCACCGACGGCGTCCCGGTGGGCTCGTGGGACGACCCGCTCGACCCGGCCGGCGAGACCCCGGGAGATGATCCCGCGGCGTCGAGCGCCGCGGCGACCCAGCGCTACTTCGGTGCCGATGCGTTCCACGCCATCGAGGCCTCGGTGGCCGCCACCTCGCGCACCTGCTCCATCTCCAATCCGGGGCTCGTCGCGTTGGTGCTCGGACCGGTGTTCCGTGAGTCGTCGTCGGCGGTCACGCCGAACTCCGAACCGGCGCCGATGACGCTGTCGAGGTACGACGAGTGGACCGGGACCTATCCGCCGCCCGAGACCAACAAGAACACGAACTACGGGCTCTACGCGTTCGAGGACCCGTACACGCCGTTCACCCGTGCCTACTGGCACCCGGGCATCGGGATCTGGCAGTACGACAGCGCCGGGGTGGGCGCTCCGTTCACCGCCGCCGAGCGTGTCGACACCGGCATCATCTCGGCCGACGTGGCCAAGGAGATGGCTCGCCGCTACTGCAACGCGTCAGGCAGCGACCAGAACAAGCGCTACGCAGCCTGGGCGCCCTGGGGCAACCCCTGCTACGACTGCCAAGCGGCGTTCTCCGATCTGACCTCGACCAACTTCGCCAGCCTCACCCTCACCGATGATGTCGAGGCCTCGGGCGGCATGATCGCTTCGACGTGCAGCATCAACGGCCAACCGGGCACGTTCGGGTGCCACTACATCGATCCCTCGCGCGCACAGGGCGCCAACTGGTGGACGGCCAGCGCGAGTGGCGGCTCACCCACGTCGGGGCTCACGCCGCTGTCGTTTCCGTTCTACGTCGTGAAGCGGAACGGCTACGAGGAGCGCCACTGGCTGGCCAAGGACACCGGCTACAACGCCGACATCGTGGCGAAGCGTCGCCTCGGCACCAACGCCCGTCCCCGGTCCAACCCGGCCGGTTCGGGCCTGGCGTGGAGCGCCGGCCCCGGTCTGTGCGACGTCGCCTTCCCCGAGACGTGCGGTGACATTCCCTCCGGCACGCTGCAGCAGACGTCGATCGCCGACCGGGGAGGCGCCGTTCCGGTGACCGGCGACTTCGATGGCGACGGTCTCGACGACCTCTTCTGGTACGCACCCGGTGGGGCGATCGACGATCGCTGGATCAGCGACGGCGACACGTCCTTCTCGACCGAGGTCATGACCGTCAGCGGCTCCTACGAGCCGCTCGTCGGCGACTTCGACGGGGACGGCCGCGACGACATCTTCTGGTACGCCCGCGGGTCCGCTCCCGACTACTACTGGTGGTCCGGCGACAAGGCGAACTCACAACCGACCCAGGTCAGCGGCAGCTACACCCCGCTCGTTGCCGACTTCGACGGCAACGACCGCGACGAGATCTTCTGGTACGCACCAGGCACGGCCAAGGACTACCACTGGTCGTGGGCCGCCAACCGGCAGCGGACGAGCCGCTCGCAGACCGTCAACGGGTTCTACACGCCCTTGCTCGGCGACTACGACGGCGACGACCGGACCGACGTGTTCTGGTATCGCGCCGGGTCGGGCTCCGACCATCTGTTCTTCGGCCGGAGTGGCGGGTTCGACTACGGCGCGGTGAACGTGAGTGGTGTCTATCAACCACTCGTCGGCGACTTCGACGCCGATGACAGCGACGACATCCTCTGGTACCGAGCAGGCTCGGCGCCCGACTACACGTGGTTCGGCGACGGGCGCACGTTCACGAGCGTGCGCAACGACATCTTCGGGACCTACGAGGCGTTCGTGGTCGATCTCGACCCCATCGCCGACGCGGGCGGCGACGATGTCATCTTCTACGGGCCCGGAAGCGGGACCGACGTTCGCTGGCTGGGCCGCAGCGACCGCACGTTCGAGACATCGGTCGAGTTCGACATCACCGGCATCTGGTTGCCGCTCGCGGGCCAGTTCGCAGGCACCGACCGGGGCGACATCGTGTTCTGGGACCCGTCGGGCGCCACCGACACCCTTTGGTCGAGCTGAGCAGGCTGGTCGAGTTGGTCAGGCGGCTCGAATCGGGCCGATTCAGGGAGTGGCGGTCGCTTCAGCGGCGCGCCGTCGCAGCCAGATCGACCCGCCGCCCTGTGCGGCACACTGCGGTGCCAGCTCGAGCAGCCGCTCGCGTCGGTGGACCTGGAACCAGTCGGCGAAGAAGTCGATCTGGAACGAGTCGTTGAACCGGAGGAAGGCCTCGAGGACGTAGAGCTCGTTCCACGCCCGGCCCTCGCGTACCCACTGGCTCGGGTACTCGAAGGGCCAGAAGATGTCGTGCACGTGCACGTGCACGCCGGGTGCGATGCGGGGGACCACGTGACGGAACAGGAACGGGACGTCCGAGCCCGTCTTGGCGACGTGGGTCGAGTCGATGAACAACACGTCGCCGTCGCGCAGCTCGGCGAAGACGTCGAGGTCGACCTCCTGGACGGGTTGTTCGATCAGGGTGATCCGATCGGGGTCGTCGGGGCGGAGCCGGGTCCCGAGGACCTCGGGGTACGGCTCGATGAGGGTGATCGACAGCGACGAGTCGAGGTACCGATCGTTGGTGTCGAGCATGAGCGCCGACGAGAATCCCGAGCCGATCTCGACCACGCGCTCGGGCCGTCGGGCGCGGAGGAAGCCGTGGAGCAGCGTGCCATCGGTGATCCCGAAGTGGTCGTTCGGTGCGTGGTAGCGCCATGCGGCGTCGGGGGCCGACGGGAGGTCCCAGGTCCCGATGGCCTCGGTGAGCTCGGTCAGGAAGGCGTCCTGCGCGTCGGGTCGCAGGTCGATGCCACCGGTCAGCGGATCGTCGTGATGGAGCCGATCGAGGTCGGAGTCGACCTCGGCCAGGTCGGGGATGGGGGTGTAGAAGTGACCCGGCGGCCGCCAGGTGAGGAACGGTTCGACCCCCGGCGCGTCCCCGTCGACGAGGCCGGTCAGTCCGAGCTCGTCGATTCTTTGACGAAGGGCCTCGAGTCGACTGCCGGCCCGAGCGTCACGCGATCCGGTCCGGGCCATCGGACGATCCTAGCGATCGGCCCTCCGGTCGCCCCGGACCCACGACCTGTTCAGCCGGGCCAGATGTAGTTGTAGATCGTCGACTGGGCGCCGATGCTGCCCCGGAGGTGCCAGTCCGACAGCCGGTAGATGCCGGGCTCGTCGCCGGGGTCGCCGTCCCAGTTGCCCTTGAGGGCGTCGTCGGCGGCCAGCAGCCCGTAGGTGAACGTCTTGTAGGTGCGACCGTCGTCGCCGGCGGTCGTGCGAGCGTGCCAGGTGCCCCGCCGGTAGATGCCGGGTTCGTCGTCGTTGTCACCGTCCCAGTCACCGGGCACCGGAACGTCGCCGGCCTGTAGGCCGTAGACGGCCCTCGCGGGGTCGGGGCGTTCGGGTCGGAGCTCGTGCGGAAGTGCCACTGGCCGCCTCGCCGGTAGATGCCGGGCTCGTCGTCGCCGTCGCCGTCCCAGTCGCCGGGGACGGGCATGTCGCCAGGCTGTGCGCCGTACGGAATGCTGGCGATGGTGCCGCCCGCCGGCGCGGCCGTCGACCGGAGGTGCCAGGTGCCTCGCCGGAAGATGCCGGGTTCGTCGTCGCCGTCGCCGTCCCAGTCACCCGTCACCGGGATGTCGCCGGCCTGCATGCCGTAGTTGAACGTCGGGAGCGTCGTCCCTCCCGGTCCGGCGTCGGAGCGCAGGATCCACTGGCCGTTGACCCAGATGCCGGGCTCGTCGTCGCCGTCGCCGTCCCAGTCGCCGCTGACCGGCGTGCCGACGGTGCGGGGCACCGAGCCGCGCACGGCCACGTCGGTGGAGGTCGTCTGACAGGCGTTCACGCGGAGCGACTGGAACGACTTCGTCGTGCCGGCTGCGCTCACGTAGATCTTGTAGATGCCCGGAGAGAGCGAATCGATCCGGTACGAGCCCGACGGATGCCCGGCCGGGACGTTGAACGACAGGATCGGTCCGTTGTTGCCACCGTCGGGGCTGGTCGAGAAGGCACTCACCCGGGTCGGGGTGACCCGGGACCCGTTGTTGTAGACCTTGCCGATCAACGATCCGGTGCTCCCGGAAACGCCACCACCGGACAGGCCGCAATTGAGCGGCTGGCGGATGGCGACGTTGCTGGCGCTGAGGCTGATGGGGCGCCGCATCGAATGGCCGTAGCGGACCGTCGTCGTGTTCGGCTGGCCGCCTCGCTTCTTGGTGTAGCTCTCGATCCAGACCGTGGCCGCGTTGGACGGGATCCCCGAGAAGCTCCAGGTCTTCTCGAGGTTGTAGGTCTGCTGGCCGTCGTTGTAGGTGGAGTTCGGGGTGCCTTCGCCGGGCAGGATCATGCAGCAGGTCGTGCCGGGCTTCTCGTTGACGAGGGTGGTGGCCGAGTAGCCGCCGCCCATGGCGCAGCCGTTCATGTCGATCTTGGTGCCGCCGGCAGTGAACAGTTCGATGGAGACCTGGATCGACAGGTAGCGACCGTCCTCGCCTTCTGCCGTGCCACTCAGACTCTTGTTCTTCGAGGCGCACGCCGCCGCGTCGGCCTCGGTCGGCGCTCCGGCCTGCACCACGGCCAGGCCCGTGACCGCCATCAGCAGGGCGAGTAGGGCGCGTGACAGGACGCGCGGGGACAGCATGGTCATGGGTTCTCCCTCATTGCTCTCCGGGAGCATCGGCGGTCACGGTGCGTGACTTGAGGCGGCGGCGCGTCGATGAGCCGTTCGGCCCACTCATCGACCGGAGGCGGGGAGGTCTCCGTCGTAGTGCGAGGGGGGAACGCCGGCCTCGAGTTCGAGCCGCCGGACCCGCTCGAGGGTGCGCTGGCTGATGACTCGATGGGCGGCGATCGTGTCGGCGAGCACCCCGAGCACGAATACCTGCACCGAGGCGAGCACGAACACTGCGCCCAGGATGATCGACTGCAGGTGGCCCTCCTGCTCGCCGTTCGCCAGCCAGTCGTACAGGAACGGGACCCAGGCACCGATGCCGCACACGAACAGGATGAGGGCGAGCGTGGTGAAGACGCGAAGCGGTTCGTAGCCGGTGTAGATCCGGAAGATGGCCGCCATGTTGCGACGGACGTAGGCCCCCATCGATCCGAAGAGCCGGGAGTCGCGGAGTTGCTCGTTGGTCCCGATGGGGACATGGGAGACCGCGACGAGTCCCTTGCCGGCCTGGATGAGCGACTCGAGGGTGTAGGTGAACTTGGAAACGACGATCAGTTGCAGCGCGGCGTCCCGGTTGTACGCACGGAATCCCGACGTGGCATCGGGCACGGTGGTGTCGGACGCCCGCCTGACCACCCAGCTCCCGAATCGCTGGAGTCTCTTCTTGAGCGGGCTGAAGTGCTCGATGCCCATCACCTGACGATCGCCCACCACCATGTCGGCGTCGCCCTCGACGATGGGCTTCACCAGCGCCGGGATGTCGGAGGCGTCGTACTGGTTGTCGGCATCGGTGTTGACGATGACGTCGGCCCCGAGCTTGAGACATGCGTCGAGCCCGGCCTGGAAGCCCGCCGCCAGGCCCTTGTTGTTGGGCAGGCGGATGACGTGGTCGACCCCGTGGGCGCGGGCGACCTCGATGGTCCGGTCGGTGCTGCCGTCGTCGATGATCAGCCACTCGACGACGTCGAACCCGTCGACCTCGCGTGGAAGCGCCCCGAGACTGATCGGGAGCTGATCCTCCTCGTCGAGGCAGGGGATCTGGATGATGAGCTTCATCGGAATCGGGCTCCGACCATCGTCCAGGGGAGCGGCGACCGTCGCGTCTCGACGTGCGCATGCCGGCTGACCAGGGTGGCGAAGCTCCGGGCCGACCAGTGCTGGATGTGCCCGGGCGTGTTGCCGAAGTCCTTGACGTACTTTCCGCGCGCGAGGTTCATGGCTCGCCAGATCGGCTCGCGTGGGACCGATGCCACCAGGCGGTCGGCGCCCACCCGGGCCAACTCGGCCAGCGCACCGCCGGGGTCGGGGACGTGCTCGAGCACCTCGATGGCGAGCACCAGGTCGAACTGGTCGTCGGCGAAGGGCAGCCGCGTGATGTCGGCGAAGGAGCCGAGGGCCCCGATGTCGTGCCAACTGGTCGCCAGTTCTGGATCGGGTAGGTCGACGCCGTGGAACGGGACCCCGGGGAAGCGTTCGATCACGCGCGCCGAGACGTGACCCTCCCCCATGCCGACCTCGAGGATCCGCGTCGGCGGCTCGGGGCCGATCGTCTCGTCGAGGGCGGTGAAGAAGCCGCGCATCAGCCGGGCCTCGATCGGGTTCCCCGAGGCGTACTTGTCGTAGGTGTTCCCGGTGGGAACGTCGGTCGACGGGCTCACGATGTGCTCCTCGTGGGATCGAGGCGGAAGATCTCGATGGAACGGGCGACCGACACGGCCTCGTCGGGCCGTTCGTCGAGCAACTCCTCCCAATAGGGGAACGTGGCGTCGAGCGTGGCGACCGGTTCGAGGCTGCCGACGAGGTCGGCGGGAGGCTCGCCGTCCTCGACGATGACGTAGATCGGAGCGCCGGGAAGCAGTTCCGATGCGGCGTCGACCGCAGAGCCGGAATCGGCCGGGTCGAGGTACGCGTTGGGGAGATCGTGCACGAACCACATCACGCTCGGCATGTTGCGGTTCAACGCGAAGATGTCGTTGGGTGTCGGTTTCTCCCACAACAGGACGCCGTCGTCGGTCACCTCGGCGAGTTCGACTCCGAAGTCGTAGCTCCCGCCGAACTCGCGATGGTCGCGAAGGGGGAGTGACATCGAGAGCGTCTCGAACAGCACGCTCCCCACCAGGATCGCGGCCGGCACCTGCACCCACCACGGCCCCCGAACGAGCAGCCAGGCGGCTCCGATCGCGGCGAGGATGACCAGGGCCGGCAGCGCGATCGGCACGAACCGTCGGCCCCACCACATCAGGCGAGGCGAGTTCTTGGCGGCCCACAGGTAGAGCGGGAGGGGTGGGAGCAGGACGAGGGCCACGATCCAGGTGCTGGGCCGGCGGCGCCAGAACCCGAGGGCGAGCAGGCCGAGTGCCGAGATCACGAACGCCCGCAGCGGCCAGTAGAAGCTCAGGCGAACGAGGTTCAACTCGTCGTAGCTGCGAACCTCCCGGCCGTTGTAGTCGAAGAACGACTCGCCGCCGGTGGCGCGGAGGCGGAAGAGTGCGATCACCGCCAGGAACCCGACGGTCAATCCCACTGCGGCGGCCGGTGCCAACCGTGGCCAGAGGGGCTGATCGACCCGCAACAGCTCACCCACCGCCGGTACGGCTCGCTTCAGCCCGACGGCTGCGGCGGTCCCCACGGCGAGGCCGGCGATGGCGGTCGTCGTGAGGCCGAGCGACGGGAGGTCGTTGGCCAGCGAGTAGCCCTCGCGGAGGTCGTAGGCGTTGAGCAGGGCATGGGGAAGCGTCAGGGCCAGACCCCCGACGAACCATCGGACCCGCGTGTCGCGGGGATCGACGACGAAGACGACCGCGGCTGCGGCGAGGCCGAGCAGCACGATGATCAGGCCGTCCGGCCGGGCCAGGAACGTGAGGCCGGCCAGCACACCGGCGAGGCCGGCGGCAGGCCGCCATCGGGTCCGGGCGGCGATGGCGACTCCGAGCAGCGAGCCGACGACGAGCAGCTGCGTGAGGATCTCGGTGGTCGGATACTTGGCCTGCCACACCTCGAGCATGTTGGTGACCAGGAACGCAGCAGCGAGCGCACCAGCGGCCCACCCGGCGACCCGCTTGACGGCGAGGGCCAGCGCCGCGGCAGCCAGGGCGGCCAGCACCGGGTTCACGTGGAAGCTCGCCGGGACGCCTCCGACCCCGTTGGCGACCGCCAGCAGCGACGGGTAGAGGTGGTAGAACTGCGGCGTCACCTCGTCGGCCGAGTCCTCGATCCACACGCCCGGGAAGCGAGCACCGGGAGCGAAGATCACGGTGTCGGGGTCGGCGGCTCGCACCACGTCGGGAACCTCGATCGACCCGTGGCGCTCGATCGCGGCACCGTGGAGCACGTAGATCCCCGGGTCCTTGTCGCCGTAGACATAGGGAGCGCCGGGCAGGAACATGAAGAGGCCGGCGAGCAGCGTCACCGAGGCGAGGGCGATGCCGCCCACGGAGGCGGACGGCGCGGCTCGCAGGTGCCGCCGGAAGACGACGACGGCCAGACCGATGGTCGCGACGGTGCCGGCGATCACGGCCACGAGCGAGAAGTGTCCGAGTTGGGCCAAGGCGAGGGAGACCCAGGCCGTCAGCCCGACCAGGGTCACCGCCCCCAGCACGAGCAGGTCCGCGAGGTCGACGTGGGGCTCGTGTGAGTCGCGGGCGGGTTCGCCGGACGGCCGGCTGGCCGCGGCCTCGTCGACACGGGTCACCGTCGGCTGGGTGTCGAGGCTCATGGCTGTGGGCGACCGGCGTCGAGCCAGTGCCCGCCGAGGGAGATCAGGCCGAAGGCCTCGACGCCGGCACGGTTGGAGACGTCGAACCGGGCCGCATGGTGGTTCTCGAACAGGATCGAATGGTGGTTCTCGTCGTACAGCGTGAGCGCGACCTCGTAGGTGCCGGGGTGCAGCGGTGGGTCCTTGACGACGTAGGTGATGGCATCGCCCTCCTGGGTACCGGCCGGGACCTCGATCTGGGCGCCCCCGATCTGCACGCCGTCGACCCGCTTGATGTCGAGCGCCAGGATGCTGGCCCGCTCGGTCGAGCCGGAGAACTCGATGCGGACGTTGAACCCGTCGCTCATCTCGATCGAGTCGGTCGGCGTGCCCCCCTGGTCGCTGACGGTCACCGCCCCGAGCAGATTCGACGGGATGCCGTCGACCTTGGTGAGCAGGCGTGCGTTGCGGACCTCCTCGAGATACGCGTTGACGACCTCGGAGGCCTTGGATTCGAGGCGGAGCTTGCCTTGTTCGAGCCAGACGGCCCGGTCGCAGATCTCGCGGATCTGCCCGAGCCCGTGTGAGACCACGACCACGGTGCTTCCCCGCTCGCGCAAGGCGGCGAACTTCTCGAGGCACTTGCGCTGGAAGTCCTCGTCGCCCACGGCCAGCACCTCGTCGACCAGCAGGATCTCGGGCTCGACGTTGATGGCCACCGAGAATCCGAGCCGCACGAACATCCCGCTCGAGTAGTTCTTGACCGGTGAGTCGATGAAGCGGGACAAGCCGGCGAACTCGACGATGTCGTCGAAGCGGCGGTCGATCTCGGTCTTGGGCATGCCGAGGATCGAGCCGTTCAGATACACGTTCTCCCGTCCCGAGAGGTCGGGATGGAACCCGGCGCCCAGTTCGAGCAGGGCCGAGAGCTTGCCGTCGGTCTCGATGGTCCCCCGGTCGGGTCGGTAGATCCGGGCCAGGCACTTGAGCATGGTGCTCTTGCCCGACCCGTTCTCGCCGATCAGCGCGAACGTCGAGCCGCGTGGCACCTCGAAGCTCACCCCGTCGAGCGCCCAGAACTCCTCGTGCACGGTTCGCTTGAAGCCGCTGAAGATGGTCGCCTTGAGCGTCGTGTTGCGTTCGTGGACCAGACGGAACCGCTTGGCGACGTCGTCGACCCGAATGGCGAGGTCGTCCATCAGAGCTCCTCGGCCAGGCGGGGCTCGAAGCGCCGGAAGACCTCGGTGCCGATGGCCAGGGCGGCGGCCGCCACCATCGTGAGCAGGGCCCACTGGGTCATCGTCGGGAACCGGAGGTTGTAGAGGACGTCGCGGTACGCGTCGGCGAAGATCCACATCGGATTCAGCTCGGCGATCGTCGTGGCGTCGATGCCGAAGACGGTCTTGCCCTCGAGAAACGTGATCGGATAGATGATCGGCGTCGCGTAGAACCAGACGTTCAGGAAGATGGTCAGGAAGTGCGAGACGTCACGGAAGTAGGCGTTGCCGACGGCCAGCAGGAGCCCGACGCCGAACACGAAGACCGTCTGGATCGCCACCAGGAGCAGGAGGACCGGGATCCAGGGGATCACCATGTTGCCGACGATCAACAGGGCGATGCAGAGCACGCCGAGCTCGATCAGGAATCCGGCCAGGTGTGACAACACGACCGACCCGGGGAGCACCGCTCGGGGGAAGAAGACCTTCTTGACCAGCCCCTCGTTGGCCACCAGCGAGCCGGCGGACCCGGTGAGGCAGTTGGTGAGGTACAGCCAGGGCAGCAGGGCACACACGAGGAAGAAGGCGTAGTTGTTCAGCCCGCTCGGATCGCCGGGGTCGAGGCTGCTCCCGGCGCCGAACAGCACGCCGAAGACGATCGAGTACACCGCGATGTTCAGCACCGGATTGAGCACCGACCACAGGTACCCGAGCGCGGTCCGCTTGTACTTCCCCCGGAGTTCGCGGAGGGTCAGGTTGACGAGCAACTCCTTCGGAAACGACCTCGGGAGCACCGAGGGTCGCGGAGCAGCCATGGCGCCCAAGGGTACAAGGGGCTCCACCGCGCCCTGTAGACACCACTCCACTTGATTTCCGGGGGTGTTGGTCCGCCTGACCGCCATTCGGGATGATGGCACCCCATGTCGAAGCCGTTCGTGCGTCTCGTCGTCCTCAACTACAACGGGGCGCCGTTCGTGTATCGCTGCCTCGAGGCGCTCGTGGGCCTCGACTATCCGGCCGATCGACACCAGATCGTCGTGGTCGACAACGCCTCGACCGACGGCAGCGCCGAGGAGGTCGTCCGGCAGTTCCCGGACGCCACGGTGATCGCCAACCACGAGAACGCGGGGTTCCCTGCCAACAACCTCGCCATGGTCGATCGCGACGGCGTCGACTTCGTCGCCCTGGTGAACTCCGACGCGTTCGTCGAGCCCGACTGGTTGAGCCGGCTCGTGGCCGCAGCCGAGGCCGACCCGTCCGTCGGCGCGTGGTGTCCGAAGATCCTGCTCGAACCGGCATTCGTCGACGTCGACCTGGTCGCTGAGGGCCACCGGGTCGCCGCCGATCCGCGTCTGCTCGGGGTCCGGGTCAGTGGCATCCGGGTCGGTGGTGAGGACCGCTACGGTTCGGCCGCCTTCGGGCAGGGATTCTGGGGCGCCGAGACCGGCGGGGCCGAGCACCCTCGGTTCCAGTGGACCTCGGAGACCGCCACGCTCTCGATCCCGATCGACCCGGAGCTCGACGAGTGTCCCGTCGTCGAGCTCCGGCTCGACGCGCCGGTACCGACGACGGTGCGGATCGACAGTGGAGCGCCCGTCGAGGTCGATCACACCACCCGCTGGGTGGGCATCGGCCGTCCGGCCGGGCCGACGCACGACATCGTCAACAACATCGGTTCTCGGCTCGTCGACGGGGGGATGGCCGGGGACCGCGGCTTCCTCGTCCCCGACGACGGTCGATTCGACGAGCCGCAGGACGTGTTCGCCTGGTGTGGCGGTGGAGTGCTGCTCCGATGCGACTACCTCGACGACGTCGGACTGTTCGACGAGCGGTTCTTCCTCTACTACGAGGACACCGACCTCAGCTGGCGAGGGCAGGCCCGGGGCTGGCGCTACCGGACGGTGCCCACTGCGGTGATGCGTCACCTGCACGCAGCGTCATCGGAGGAGGGCTCGCCGATGTTCCAGCACTTCGTCGAGCGCAACCGGCTGGTGATGCTGACGAAGAACGCCCCGCGATGGCTGGTTCGCCAGGCGGTCGCCTCGTACCTGCGGGCCCTGCTCTCGTTCACCCTTCGCGACATCGTCCGCCCGGTCTGCTCGGGGCGCCGTCCCGACCCGTCGCTGCCGAAGCGACGAGTCCGGTCGCTGGTGGCCTGGTTGCAGCTGGTCCCGGAGCTTCGGAGCGACCGGCGTCGCCTCCGGTCCCGGCAACGCGTTCCCGACGCAGCGATCACCGGATGGAGCGAACCGCAATGACTCCGACGCTGGGTGTCTACGACCGCTACTGGTCGACCGGTGGTGGCGCCGAGCGGGTGTCCGCGGCCTTCGCGGCTGCGTTGGTCCAACGAGGGACGGTGGCCCTGCTCGGCCACGAGCCCATCGACATCGGGTGGCTCGAGGATCGGTTCGGCGTCGACCTCGCCGGTGTCGAGACGGTGGTCCTTCCCGACCGGGTCGGGGCGCTCGCGGCACACTCCGAGTCCCTCGACGTGCTGGTCAACGCCAGCTTCATGAGCGCCGAGAAGAACCGGGCCGCCCGCGGGCTGTACTACGTCCACTTCCCGACGCCGCTCGAGCCGCCCGCCCATCCGGTTGCGGCGATGGTGCGCCGTGGTGCGCGTCGCCTCCGCGGTTCGGTCCCGGCCATGGAGTGGGGCGAGGGATTTCACCATCGGGACTCCGGGTCGCGGGCACCGATCTGGAGCGACGGCCGCGGGCTCCTGCGGTTCTCGGCTGCGCCAGGTGAAGCGTTCACCGTTCGGCTCGTGTTCTCGAACCATCGACCGCCGAGCACGCTTCCCGCCCCGGTCCGGATCGTCAGCGACGGTGAGGTCCTGGCCGAGTTCGAGCTCGCCGGTGCTGCCGACCCGGTCCGGCGCCGCCTGGGCCGGGCGGTCGATGTCGAGCTCGTCGGCCGAGCCGAGGGTCCGGTCGAGGTCTGCATCGAGTCCGATTCCTTCGTGCCTGCCGACATCGATGGCGGCGCCGATCGGCGCCGGCTCGGGGTTCCGCTCTCGTCGGTGGTGGTCGGCGGCGGCGCTGCCGACCACCTGGCTCGCGTCGCGCCGACGTTCTTCCATCCGCCGACGTCGGCGGCCTGGCTCGAGACCTATCAGGCGGTGGTCGCGAACTCCGAGTTCACCCGTCACTGGGTCGAGCGCTACTGGAAGACCGAGGCAGGTGTGCTGTACCCGCCGGTTCCCCAGTTCGATCCCGGGCCGAAGCAGCAGGTGATCGCCTCGGTCGGCCGCTTCTTCGGCCAGGAGATGGGCCATTCGAAGCGCCAGCTCGAGATGGTCCGGGTGTTCGCCACCCTCGTCGACGACCCGGCCATGCAGGGATGGAGGCTGGTCCTGGCCGGCGGGTGCGACGAGTCGGCGACCGAGTACCTCGACGAGGTGCGAGCCGCCGCGGCCGGCCTACCGGTCGACTTCCGAGTCAACGCGCCGTTCTCGGAGCTGCGCGAGTTGTACGCATCGGCCAGCATCTACTGGCACGCCGCGGGGCTCGGCGTCGATCCCGAACGGCATCCCGATCGCCTCGAGCACTTCGGCATCGTCACCGGCGAGGCCATGTCGGCGGGGGCGGTTCCGATCGTGGTCGACCTGGCCGGCCAGCGGGAGATCGTGCGTCACGGTGTCGACGGCTACCGGTTCCGGACCGAGGACGACCTCGCTGCACTCACTCGTCACCTGATCGCGAACCCCGGGGCGCTCCGACGGATGTCGCAGTCGGCTCGGTCGAGGGCGGCATCGTTCGGGCCCGAGGCCTTCCAGCATCGTGTGGCCGAGGTGCTCGACGAGATCGACCCTGCATGATGAATCCTCGTCTTCGGGTCGCGGCCGCGGTCGCCGGTGTCCTCCTCGCAGTGGTCGCCCTCGGCTTCCTCGCCAACACCGTCGTGCAGTCGTGGGACGAGGTGTCCGAGGCGCTGGCCGACGCCGAGCCCGGCTGGGTGGTGCTCTGCGGGGTGCTCGCCGTCGCCGCCATGATCGCGATCGCGTTCGGCTGGTGGAGAACGCTCGGAGCCCTCGATGCCGAGATCCCGCTGCGATCGGCCGTCGCCCGCTACTTCGTCGGCGAGATCGGCAAGTACCTCCCGGGCAGCCTCTGGCCGCTCATCGGACGCGGCGAACTCGTCGCACGAACCGGGATCGCCCGGCCGGTCGCCTACGGCAGCGTCGGTGTGTCCCTCATCGCCTTGTACCTCGCGGCCGGGCTGTTCGTGGTCGCCCTCCTGCCGTTTCTCGGTGGCGGGACCGGGGACACGCCGCTCTGGCCGCTGTTGTCGATCCCGGTGGGGATCCTGCTGCTGGCCGGGGGCGTCCTCGAGCGGCTCCGTCGACTGGCCGAGCGGGTGCTGCGACGCGACGTCGACCTCCAGTTCCCGTCGGCTGCCGCCAGCGCCCAGCTCGTGGCGACCTACATCCCCAGTTGGGTGCTCATCGGAGCCGCGACCTGGGCCATGACCCGCGCCCTGGTCCCCGATGCCGCGTTCGCTCCGGTGCTCGGCGCGGCGACGCTCTCGTGGCTCGCGGGATTCGCGGCCGTTCCGGTTCCCGGCGGGGTCGGGGTCCGAGAAGCGGTGTTCGTGGCTGCGGTTCCCGATCTCAGCTCCGCGGTGGCCACGACGATCGCGTTGGCCGTCCGCCTCGTGTTCGTGCTCGTCGACGCGGGCGGCTGGGCGGTCGGTTCCGCCTGGTTGGCCCGGGCCTCACGTCGCGAGCGCCGCCTCGAACTCCACGAAACCGCCCGACCGCTCGACTGAGTCGAGCGGTCGGACGGCGCCGCGGAAACCGTGGTGGGCTACTTGGAGATCCAGATGACGTCGATCTCGCTGCCCTTGCCGTACCAGACGATGTCGTCCTTGCCGTCGCCCGACAGGTCGACGGTGACCGGGCGGAACCTCGTGCCGTTGACCGACACGTTGACGGGCAGGAACGCCGTGCCGCCGCTGAACCAGACCTGGTCGGTGTTGCTGCCGGGGTTGTAGTGGACGAGGTCGACCGCACCGTTGCCGTCGAGGTCGCCGGCGACCGAAGCAGGAGCACCGACCACGTCATGACGGACGCTGGCGAAGTTCCCGCTGTTGGTGCTGTACCAGAAGTAGTCGGGAGCTCCGCCCGGTGCGTGCCAGAAGATGTCTGCCTTGGCGTCGTCGTTGAAGTCCTCGACCACCGGGAAGTAGTAGCCGCTCACGTTCCGGTTGACGTCGTTGTACCGGTTGCGGCCGGTGAAGTACCAGAAGTAGTCCTTCGGGCTGCCGGGGGCGTACCAGAAGATGTCCTGCTTGCCGTTGCCGTCCATGTCGCCGACGAACGGGGCGTAGTGCCCGTGGACGTTGCGGTTGACGTCGATGTACTGGTTCCGACCGGTCGTGTACCAGAAGTAGTCCTTCCGGGTGCCGGCGGCGTACCAGAAGATGTCGGTCATGCCGTTGTCGTCGAAGTCGCCGACGAAGGGCGTGTAGTTGCCGATGACGTTGCGGTTGAAGTCGATGTAGTTGTTCCGGCCGGTGAAGTACCAGAAGTAGTCCTTCGCGCTGCCGGCGGCGTACCAGAAGATGTCGTCCTTGCCGTTGCCGTCGAAGTCGCCGACGAACGGCTTGTAGCTGCCGACGACACTGCGGGCCGTCACCTGGGGCTGGCCACCGTTGGTGCCCCACCAGAAGTAGTCCTGGGTGCCACCGGCCTGATACCAGAACACGTCGCCCTTGCCGTCACCGTCGAAGTCACCCTTGAGCGGCGTGTAGTTCGAGCCCGGCAGGTTGGCCGTCTTGACGCTGAACAGGTTCGACGGCGGGCTCCCGATGGGATCGGGCGTCGGGTTCGCCAGGTTCGGTCCCTTCAGGAACACGACGGCGACCCAGATGCGGCCCCCCGAACGCTTGTGGGAGATCCCGACCCGGTTGTAGTCGCCCAGGATGTTCCCGCGGTGGCCCGCCGACCCCATGAACGCGTTGTGGAGGACCTGGACGTCGTTGATCGATCCGGTGTGGTTGGCGTAGCCGACGTTCTCGCCGATGCGCTGCCATTGCGTCGTGACCGAAGCCTCGATGTTCTGCCGCAGATTCGGGTTGTGCGAGAGCGATCCGGCCGAGGCCATGTGGTTGACCCACGCCGCGGCGACGCCCGACGCGTCCTCGTCCCACTGCAGTCCGGACCTGCCGGAGGAACTTCGGGCCTGGTTGATCAGTTCCCACATCTTGACGTCGTCGTTCGAGGCTGCATCGGCGGTCCGAGTCGGCAGCAGCACGGCGACGAGGGCCACGATCACGGTGGCGACCATGAGGGCGGTCCGGCGGCGATGCGCCGGCGTCTCGTCGATCCGGGTCTCGTTCGGTGTCCGAGGTCTCATGGCACGCATGGCTTCATCCTCGGCCGCTTCGCTCCGGATCTGAAGGTCTGCCTGGCCCTGAACCCTAGGTCGGACGACTCATTTGCTCACACAGAGTGATGTAATGCTCGCTCAGCGTTAGATCAAGGGCGGCATCGCGGCTCTTGGACGACGACGCTATGACGAGAAGAACTAGTCATCTCCGAACACGGCGTCTCGGAGCCGAGCGGCCGCCGAGGCGGGGGATCGCCGACCATCGCGCACGTCGTGCACCAGCGCAGTGGCGTCGGTCGCGGCGGCCGCCCGTTCGGTGAGGAGCTCGTGGAACTCCTGCCACATCCACGCCACGGCCTGATCGGCTCGACGAGCTGCGAGGTGCGGGCGCAGCTCCGCCGCGGTCGCGGCAACGGTGTCCCACAGGTCTCCGACGCCGGCTCCCGTGGCTGCGGACACCAGCACCACCGGGACCTCGATGCCCGGGACGCGGGGCCGGAGCAGGTGCACCGCGTTGCGGATGTCCGCACACGTCGAGTTGGCTGCCGCCTCGAGGTGTCCGTCGGCCTTGTTGACTGCGATGACGTCAGCGAGCTCCATGATGCCGCGCTTGACGCCCTGGAGCTCGTCCCCGCCGCTCGGTGACGCCAACAACAAGAACAGGTCGACGACATCGGAGACGGCGGTCTCGGACTGGCCCACGCCGACCGTCTCGACGAGGACGATGTCGAAGCCGGCGGCCTCGCACAGCAGCAGCGCTTCGCGGGTCCGGCGGGCGATGCCGCCCAGGGTGCGTCCGCTCGGGGACGGGCGGATGAACGCGGCGTCGGTGCGGCCGAGCTGCTCCATGCGTGTCTTGTCACCGAGGATCGAGCCTCCCGAGACCGTGCTCGTCGGGTCGATGGCGAGCACGGCGACGCGATGGTCGCGTTCGATCAGGTGCAGGCCGAGCGCCTCGATGAGGGTCGACTTGCCGACCCCCGGTGGGCCGCTGATCCCGATCCGGGTGGATCCGCCGGTCTCGGCCACGATCTCGTCGAGGAGGTGGAGCGCATCGGCTCGATGGTCCGGGCGGGTCGACTCGACCAGTGTGATCGCCCGCGCCAGTGCGGCTCGGTCGCCCGCCCGAAGGGCATCGGCGAGATCGGTCACCCGTTGTCGCGTCGAAGCAGATCGAGCACCTGCGCCGCCGCGTCGGGGATGTTGGTGCCGGGCCCGAACACGGCGGCGACGCCCGCGTCGGCCAGGAACTCGTAGTCCTGTGGCGGGATCACCCCGCCACACACCACCAGGACGTGCTCGGCGCCCAGGGCGGCGAGCTCCGCGACCAGTTGCGGCACGAGGGTCTTGTGGCCGGCGGCCTGGCTCGAGACCCCGACGACGTGGACGTCGTTGTCGACCGCGTCGCGTGCGGCCTCCTCGGGCGTCTGGAACAGCGGCCCGACATCGACGTCGAACCCGAGATCGGCGAACGCGGTCGCGATCACCTTGGCGCCGCGGTCATGACCGTCCTGTCCCATCTTGACGACCAACATGCGGGGTCGACGTCCTTCCTCCTCGGCGAAGGCGGCCACGTCGTCGAGCAACGCCTGGTAGTCGGTGTCGTCGGCGTAGGCCCCGCCGTACACGCCGCTGATGCTCTGCACCTGGGCCTTGTGGCGGCCGAAGACCCGCTCCATGGCGTCGCTCATCTCGCCGACCGTCGCCCGGGCGCGGGCCGCATCGACGCACAGCTCGAGGAGGTTCCCATCACCGGCCGCGCCGGCTTCGAGGCGTTCGAGGGCCGCTGCACAGGCCTCGGCATCGCGTCCGGACCGGACCCGTTCCAGCCGGGCGATCTGTGATTCGCGCACCTCCGCGTTGTCGATGTCGAGCACGTCGACGACCTCGACGTCGTCGGGCACGTACTTGTTGACGCCGACCACGACGTCCTCGCCCCGGTCGACCGCCGCCTGGCGGCGGGCGGCGGACTCCTCGATGCGCAGCTTCGGCATCCCCGACTCGACCGCCTTGGTCATGCCGCCGAGCTCCTCGACCTCCTCGATGAGCTTCCACGCCTTGTCGGCCAACTGCTGGGTGAGCGCCTCGACGTAGTACGAGCCGGCGAGCGGATCGATCACGTTGGGGATGCCCGTCTCCTCGGCCAGGATCAACTGCGTGTTGCGGGCGATCCGGGCACTGAAGTCGGTGGGAAGGCCCAGCGCCTCGTCGAAGGAGTTGGTGTGCAGGCTCTGCGTGCCCCCGAGCACCGCGGCCATCGCCTCGACGGCCGTGCGCACGACGTTGTTGTACGGGTCCTGCTCGGTGAGCGACACGCCGCTGGTCTGGCAGTGCGTGCGCAGCATGAGCGACTTCGGGTCGGCAGGCTCGAACTGCCGCATGACTCGGGCCCAGAGCTTGCGGGCCGCACGGAGCTTGGCGACCTCCATGAAGAAGTTCATCCCGATGGCGAAGAAGAAGCTCAGTCGGGGGGCGAAGGCGTCGACGTCGAGGCCGCTCGCCTTGGCGGTGCGGACGTACTCGAGCCCGTCGGCGATGGTGAACGCGAGCTCCTGGTCGGCGGTCGCTCCCGCTTCCTGCATGTGGTAGCCCGAGATCGAGATCGAGTTGTAGCGAGGCATGTGTTCGGCGGTGTAGCCGATGATGTCCGACACGATCCGCATGCTCGGCGCAGGCGGATAGATGTAGGTGTTGCGGACCATGAACTCCTTCAGGATGTCGTTCTGGATGGTCCCGCTCAGGGCCGCCCGGTCGACCCCCTGTTCCTCGGCCGCCACGATGTAGGCGGCGAGGCAGGGGAGTACCGCGCCGTTCATCGTCATCGACACCGACATCTTGTCGAGGGGGATGCCGTCGAAGAGGATCTTCATGTCCTCGACCGAGTCGATGGCCACCCCCGCCTTGCCGACGTCACCCACGACGCGGGGGTGGTCGGAGTCGTAGCCGCGGTGGGTGGCGAGGTCGAACGCCACCGACAGGCCCATCTGCCCGGCCTCGAGGTTGCGCCGGTAGAACGCGTTGGACTCCTCCGCGGTCGAGAATCCGGCGTATTGGCGAACCGTCCACGGACGGTTGGGGTACATCGTGGCGCGCGGGCCGCGGACGAACGGTTCGAAGCCCGGCAGGCCGCCGAGGTGGTCGACGCCGTCGAGATCGGCCTCGGTGTAGACCGGGTTGACCGTGATGCCCTCGGGCGTCAGCCACCGAAGATCGTCGACTTCGCGTCCGCGCAGCTCCTTGGCTGCCATCGCGTTCCATTCGTCGAGCGTCGGTTCATCGGCCATCGCTCCGATGCTACGGAGCATCGGCGTGCGCCGGAAAGCGGAGGTCCGCGGCGCTTCGGGATCGACGCCTCATCGGGTGTCGATACGCTCGACGCAATGGCTGGCTTCACCCGTCGTGTTCGCCGGCGTCTCGCTCGTGCCCTCGAACCGGACCTCGACCGCCAGGTGTCCGATCTGCAGGCGGAGCTCGCAGCGACCGAGTCGCACGTCGAGATGCTCGGCGTCGAGCATCACCGGGTCAGCGACGAGCGCGACAAGGCGATCGACCATCTCGAACGATTCACGCAGAACCCGTTCCTGACGTGGCGCCCTCCGGGCCACTTCTACTCACCGATTCCCGATCCCGGCGAGGTCGCCGGCGACCTCGCCGGCGAACGGCGCTCAGACCCCGAGATCGAGGGGGTCGCCGTCCGAGCCGATGCACAACGTGCCCTGTTCGGCGAACTGGCGCCCCTCATCGACCTCGATCTCGTCCTGGGCGAGGCCGGCGACGAGCCCCGGTATCGCCCGCTCAACGGATCCTTCGACCTGCTCGACGCGGCCATCGCCACCGGCATCGTGCGCTGGGTGCAGCCGTCACGCCTGATCGAGGTCGGGAGCGGCTTCTCGTCGGCCCTGCTCCTCGACACCGCCGGTCGCCACGGGCTCGACGTGGGGTTCACCTTCATCGAGCCCTACATGGAGACGCTCCGCAGCACGCTGCGGCCCGAGGATGCCGACACGGTCACCCTGATCGAGGAACGGGTCCAGGACGTCGACCTCGAGGTGTTCGGCGATCTCGAGGCCGGCGACGTGTTGTTCATCGACTCGAGCCACGTCGTGAAGCCCGGCAGCGACGCCGTCCACCTCTACGTCGAGGTGATCCCGCGGCTGGCCCCGGGGGTCGTGATCCACGTGCACGACATCTTCCACCCGTTCGAGTACCCACCCGAGTGGATCGCCGAGGGCCGGGCCTGGAACGAGGCCTATCTGCTGCGAGCGATGCTGTCCGGCGGCGACGACTTCGAGATCCTGTTCTTCAACGACTGGTTCCGCCGGTTCGAGCAGGCGACGCTCGAGGCGGTCGAGCCCCGGCTCGGGCGCCACACCGGCGGGTCCTTGTGGATACGCAAGGTGCGATGAACGATCTGTTCCGGTTCGAGGACGTCGTCGTGCGCTTCGACGACACGACGGCGCTCGACGGGATCGACCTCACGATCTTCGACGACGGCGTGACCGTGCTGCTCGGCGCATCGGGGTCGGGCAAGTCGACGCTGCTGCGCCTCTGCAATCGACTCGAGGTCCCCACGTCGGGGCAGGTGTGCTTCCGTGGCGCCGACATCTCCGACACCGACCCGCTCGCGCTTCGCCGCCGCGTCGGCATGGTGTTCCAGCGCCCGACGCTGTTTCCGGGAACCGTTCGTGAGAACCTGCGGGAAGCACTCCCCGACGCGACCGAGGAATCCTGCGTTCGGGCGCTGGCCCGTGCGGCGATCGATCCCGACTACCTCGACCGGATCGGTGACGATCTGTCGGGCGGCGAGCAGCAGCGGGTCTGTCTGGCACGGACGCTGATCACCGAGCCCGAGGTGCTGCTGATGGACGAGCCCACCAGCGCCCTCGATCCGAGTTCGACGCAGCAGCTCGAGGAGCTTGCCTGTTCGGTCGCTACGGAAGGAATCCCGATCGTGTGGGTGACCCACGACCTCGCCCAGGCCGAGCGCATCTCCGAACGTCATGTCGTGTTGATCGCGGGTCGGCTCGCCGACGCACACGAAGCCGCCCACTTCGAGGCCAGCGAGCCGAGCGATCACGACCACCGGGACTCCGATGCCACAGGGTGACGTCACCTGGCTCGGCCTGGCCGGCTCGCTCCTTCTCGTCGCCGTCGCCATCGGCATCTCGGTCTGGCGCGGCCTGGGCCTCGAGCGCGACATGGTGGTGGCCACCGTTCGGGCCACGGTTCAGCTCACCGCGGTCGGCTACGCGCTGCAACTGGTCATCGATCCCGATCAACCGGTCGTCTACGCGTGGCTCTGGGTCGCGGCGATGGTGCCCTTCGCCGCGTTCACCGTCGCCCGTCGGGCGCCCGAGGTGCCGTCGGCGTTCTCGCTGGCGTTGCTGTCGACCGCGGCGTCGACGGTGGTCAGCCTGGGCGTGATCTTCGGGTTGGGGATCTTTCCCGCAGAGGGTCGGGTCATCGTTCCCATCGGCGGGATGATGATCGGCAACGCCATGAAGGACGCGGTCGTGGCGAGTCGACGCATCGTCGCAGAGCTCTCCGAGAAGCGACCGGAGGTCGAGGCGCGCCTCGCCCTCGGCCAGCCGTGGCAGGTGGCGTCGAAGCCCTATCTCCGGGTCTCGCTTCGAACGGCGCTGATCAGCCAGATCGAGACGACCAAGGCGGTCGGCCTGGTCTTCCTCCCCGGCGCCATGACCGGGCTCATCCTCGCTGGGGTCGACCCGGTCGACGCGGTGAAGGTGCAGGCGGCGATCATGTTCCTCATCCTCGGCGCCGTCGCCACCAACATCACCGTGATCGGCATCGGCGTGACCCGCCGGCTGTTCACCCCCGATCATCGCCTGGTGCGCCTGGTGCGGGTCGCGGGTTGAGGGGGTTCAGGCGGGAGGCGGTTCGGGCCGGGGTCCGGCCTGGGCTTCGACGATCGGGACGGCGACGTCCATCCACTGCTCGAAGCCGTCGGTCTCGGCGAGCAGCGCGAGGTACATCGCGGCATCGTCGCCCACCGGTTGGTGGAGCGGGACCTCCTGCTCGGCGGCGTCGACGATGCGCGAGGCCACGATCGCCGGATCGGCCCCCTCGTCGACACCGGAGTTCATGAACCGGTCGAACCACTCGTAGTCGGCTTGATACTCGGTGTCGGTGATGCCACCCGCGCCGTGGCGCCCAGCAGAGTTGTTGTTGATCTCCGTCGAGAAGAAGCCCGGCTCGATGCACACGACGCGGACACCGAAGGGTCCGACCTCGTTCTGCACGGTCTCGGACAGGGTCCCGAGGGCGTGCTTCGACGAACCGTACGGGCCGTTGTAGGGCGTGCCGGGCACGACGCCGGCGATCGACCCGACGTTCACGATCACTCCTGAGCGTTGTGCCCGGAAGCTGGGCAGCACGGCACGCATCATCCGGACCGGTCCCCAGAAGTTCGTCTCGATCAGGGCTCGGAAGTCTTCCATGGGGATGGTCTCGATCGCGCCGTGGGCACCGATGCCGGCGTTGTTGACCAGAACGTCGAGGTGGTCGTGCCGGTCGAGCACGGCGGTCATGCAGGCCTCGACGCTGTCGTCATCGGTCACGTCGAGTCGCTCGACGTCGATCTTCAGTCCTTCGGCGTCCGCACGTTCGCGGAGTGGGCCGGCTTTGTCGAGGTTGCGCATCGTTGCGATGGCGGTGTGTCCTCGACGGGCGAACTCGAGCGTTGCCTCGAGTCCGAAACCGCTGCTGCAGCCTGTGATGAGCGCGTTGGCCATGTGGACGTCCCCGTGTCGTCGTGTGCCTGCACGGTAGCCCGGTACCTTGCGGTCATGGCCCTCAGGTTCGTGATCATCGGTGGAGGCCCCGCGGGCAACACGGCGGCGACCCACGCTGCCCGACTCGGTGCCGAGGTGACCCTGGTCGAGCGCGACATCGTGGGCGGCGCCGCGCATCTGCACGACTGCATCCCGTCGAAGGCCATGATCGCCACGGGTGCGGCCCTGGCGTTCACCGGGCGGAGCAAGGCGATGGGCCTGACCGAGGTCGACCAGGCGCTCGACTTCGACGCGCTGCGCGAGCGCATCGACGGCATCGAGACCCGCCTGGAGGAGTCGGTGCACGGCCTGCTGGCGTCGCAGGGCGTGCGCATGATCGACGGCACCGGACGGCTGGTTGGACCTCACGAGGTCGTGGTCGAGACGAGCGACGGTCCGATCGAGATCGAGGCCGATGCCGTGCTGCTCTCCACCGGCAGCCGTCCCAGGATCCCCGAGTGGGCCGAGGTAGACGGCGAGCGCGTCCTCACCACCCGCGACGCCTATCCGCCGCCCGAGTTGCCGACCCACCTCGTGGTCATCGGATCGGGTGTGACGGGCGTCGAGTTCGTGCACATGTTCTCGTCGTTCGGGTGCGAGGTGACCCTCGTGGTCAGTCGGCAGCAGGTGCTTCCGCTGAAGGACCCCGAGGTGGCCGCGGCGCTCGAAGAGAACTTCCTGGCCCGCGGGGTGCGGCTGCTCAAGGGCGCGCGGGCCCAGGGCATCGAGCGCTCCGACGCCGGCGTGCGGGTCATGTGCGACGACGGGCGGGTGGCCGAGGGCTCACACGCACTCCTCGCCATCGGGTCGATTCCCAACAGCGAGGGGCTCGGTCTCGAGGCCGCCGGCGTCGACCTCAACGAGTGGGGCTACATCGACAACAACCACCACGGGGTCACCAACGTCGACCACATCTACGTCGCCGGCGACCTGTCGGGGAAGCTCCCGCTCTCGTCGGTTGCGTCGATGCAGGGCCGCAAGATCGCCGAGCACGTGATGGGTCTGCACACCCGCGACCATCGCCACCTCGACTACGACAAGGCCGCCTCGGCGATCTTCACCGAGCCCGAGATCGCCGATGTCGGCCTGGCCGAGGCCGACGCCTTCGCCGAGGGTCGCAAGATCCGGGTGACGAAGGTGCCGTTCTCGGCGTCGGCCAAGGCCCTCATCAACAACTCACCCCGCGGGTTCGTGAAGATCGTCAGCGATCCGGCAACCGGCGTCGTGCTCGGCGGGTCGATCGTCGGGAATCACGCCGCCGAACTCATCTCGGTGCTCGCCGTCGCCGTCACCAACGGGCTCACCGTGACCGACATCCACGAGAGCCTGCTCGTCCATCCGGCCCTGTCGGAGGTGCTCAGCGAAGCGGCGGAGTGACGGGCCTGGTCCTGCGTCGTACGCACCAGACGATCACGGCGCCGACGACGCCCAGGATCGACATCACGCCGGCGAAGACCACCTCGGTCCAGGTCCACCGCTCGTCGTGGTCGGCCCGCTGCTCGGGCCGGACGTCGAAGTCGACCCATGGGCCGGTCCGTCCGAGCACGAACACGAGGACCCGGACTGCGTGCAGCAGGGTCGCGACGGCTCCGATCCGGAGCGGAAGCTGAGCATCACGGGGCGCACGAGATCTCCACCACCGGATGGCTGCGGCCATGGTCGCGATGTCGACGAGCATCTCCAGGACGTTCAGGGCCAGCACCCAGCCCTTGAGCACCGCTCGCGCACCACCGGCGAGGAGCGCGATCGTTCGGTAGAGCAGGACGCCTGCACCGGCGAAGAGCAGTCCCGGGCCGACCCTGCTCGAGCCGACCGGTGCAGGTGAGTCGGGTGCCCTCATGGAGCCAGTCTTCCTGACTGGCCGGGCGGAGGGTCGCCCCGGGCGGCTTCAGGTCCATGAAGACGGAACAGAACTCCACCCGGAAGGTCGGCTCCCACTCCTCGATGGTGATGTCACGAGGACGACGAGTGCGGATCGACCGAGACGAGCGCTCAGTCCCATGCTGGGGAGTCTTCCAGCAGCGCACTGCTGTTCAGTGGTGACTTGGCGATCGCATCAGGTCGGCGGTGGCGCGGTCGCGGGCCTGGTCCGAGCGGGCCAGCCCTTCGGTGGCTCCGACCCGATCGGCCTCCGGCTTGTTCTGGCTCAACTTGCGGCTGGCCTCGACGGCCGTGACGTCGAGTTGCACTCCGACGATCGCCTGGAGCTTTCGATCGATGAAGTCGTCCGGCGCATCGGCGACCTTCCACGCGGCGGCGCGCTCGGGGTCGTTGACCACGAAGGGCAGCGCCGTCGACGTCGAGTCTCGGGCCGGGCTCCGCCCGCGTCGCCGTGCGCGTGATCAGATCGACCGAACGCGACGTGACGAAGAACTGCGAGCACTTCGGCGGGCGAGTTCGACTGCGAACGCCGCCGGCGTGTCGCCATGGGCGAAGCGTAGGCACCTGCCCTCGACGACGAGCATCGGCGGGCGATTCGACTGAACGCAGCAGCGTCGCGAAGCGAGGCACCTGCCGACGTCGGCGAGGATCGTGGTTCCCGGACCCCGTCGCATCGTGATCGAGTGACGCCTCCGGTCCGGATCGGGACCCGAACACCTGTTCGTAGTTGTCACACCCCTCTCTAGCATTGTGGTCATGGAGGTCACCGAAGCGCTCCGCAGTCTGGGTGATGCGATCGACTCATTCGCGTCGGTTGATCAAGCGTCCTTGACGGGACCTGAAGTCCTCGTCGAGACCGTCGAGCTGGAGCGTCTGCGACGGAAACTGGATGCGCAACGCCATCGTGACCAAGGGCTTCGACGGGAGCTTTCGCACCCGGGCCAATCATGCGTCGACCCAGGGTGCGACGCCGACGGCACCTTCACCATCCACCGCCCCGACGGCACCCCCATCACCAACCCCGCCTGAGGTGGATCAGCTGATGACGGCGATGACGTCGCCGGCGCCGACCGACTGGCCCGCCTCGACCTTCAGTTCGCTCAGCGTGCCTTCGACCTCGGCCACGATGTTGTTCTCCATCTTCATGGCCTCGAGCACACAGAGGGCCTGACCGACCGAGACCTCGTCGCCCTCGGCGACCAGCAACTTGACGATGGTGCCCTGCATGGGCGCGGTCACGCTTCCGGAGGCGGCTGCCGAGCCACCACCGGCGGCAGCGGCACGGCGGGGGCGCGCTTGGCTGCACCGCCCGCGGCCGCAGGGGCGGAGCCGACCGCATCGGCGGGGAGCCAGACCTTCACCCCGAACCGCTTGCCGTTGACCTCGACATCGACACTGCGTTCGATCTTCTCGCCCTCGTCCGCGCCGTCGTCGCCCGAATCCGCTGGAGCCGGCGCGACTGTCGATGACAGATCGAGGCGTTCCTCGACCCACTTGGTCGAGTGCACCCCGGCGCGGAAGTCGTCGTGGTCGAGGATGGCGACGTCGGCCGGGATCGTCGTGGCGACACCGGTGACGATCATCTCGTCGAGGGCGCGAAGCATGCGGGCGATGGCGCGGTCGCGGTCCGAGCCCCACACGATGAGCTTGCCGATGAGGTTGTCGTAGAACTGGCTCACCTCGTCGCCCGACTCGTAGCCGCCGTCCCAGCGGACGCCGAGACCCTGCGGCGGCTTCAGTTCGCCGATCTTTCCGGGCGAGGGCAGGAACGCCCCACCGGCCGGGTCCTCGGCGTTGATGCGGCACTCGATCGAGTGGCCGCGGAGCTCGATGTCCTCCTGGCTGAACGAGAGCGGTTCGCCGGAGGCGACCCTCAGCTGTTCGGCGACCAGGTCGATGCCGCTCACGAACTCGGTGACCGGGTGCTCGACCTGGAGCCGGGTGTTCATCTCGAGGAAGTAGAACTCGCCGTCCTGATAGAGGAACTCGACCGTGCCGGCGTTGACGTACCCGCACGCCTGCGCCACCTTGACCGCGGCGGTTCCCATCGCCTGGCGGATCTCGTCGGGGAAGTTCGGGGCCGGCGACTCCTCGACGAGCTTCTGGTGGCGGCGCTGGGCCGAGCAGTCGCGCTCGCCGATCCAGACACAGTTGCCGTGGGTGTCGGCGACGACCTGCATCTCGATGTGGCGCGGCCACGTCAGGTAGCGCTCGACATAGCACTCGTCGCGTCCGAAGCCCTTGAGTGCTTCGGATTGCGCGGACTCGAGTGCACCCGCAGCCTCGTCAGCGCTGTTCACGACCCGCATCCCGCGACCGCCACCGCCGTAGGCCGCCTTGATGGCCACCGGCCACCCGTTCTCCTCGCCGAACACAACGACCTCGTCCGAGCTGGTGAGGAACTCGGTCGTTCCGGGGACGCCCTGCACTCCGGCTTCCTGCGCCGCGATCCGGCTGCTCACCTTGTCGCCCATCACCTCGATGGCCTCGGGGGGCGGACCGATGAAGGCCACACCCTTGGCGCTGACGGCTCGTGAGAACTCGGTGTTCTCGGAGAAGAAGCCGTAGCCGGGGTGTACGCCATCGGCGCCGCTGCGCTCGATCACGTCGATGATGGCCTCGGTGTTGAGGTAGCTCTCGGCCGCGGTCTGGCCGCCGAGCGCGTAGGCCTCGTCGGCGAGACGCACATGGAGCGCCTCGCGGTCGAGTTCGGAGTAGACGGCGACCGTCGCGATGCCGAGTTCCTTGCAGGCACGGATGACGCGGACGGCGATTTCGCCTCGATTGGCGATGAGAACCTTGGTGAGCACGCCATATGGTTACTCAGGTGTCGGGTGCGAGTGCCAGAAGAGCGTTGAAATCGACTCGTTTCGCCGAGGTCGTGTGGGTGCCCGAGACCGGTTCGACGCAGGCCGATGTGCTCGATCTGGCCCGCGACGGCGCCTCCGAGGGAGCGGTCGTGGTGGCCGACCATCAGCGCCAGGGGAGAGGACGAGCGGGCCGCACCTGGGAGGCACCGGCGGGTACGTCGATCCTCGCGTCGGTCCTGCTCCGCCCGCCGTCGACGGTCGCGAAACTGGTCACGGCCATCGTTGCGTTGAGCGCAGCCGACGCCGTGGACCAGGTGGCCGGGTTCCGGCCCGAACTCAAGTGGCCGAACGACCTCGTCGTCACCGAGTCCGACGGCCGGACGCGCAAGCTCGCCGGCATCCTGGCCGAGGCCGACTGGCCGGCCGGGGCCGACATGGCGAGTGGCTGGCGCGAGCCGTCGGACTCCGAACGGGTCGCCGTCGTCGCCGGCATCGGCATCAACGTCAACTGGCCCGACGACGTGCCCGCCGACCTCGCCGACATCGCGACCTCGTGTCGTCACGTCACCGGCACCACCACCGACCGGACCGCGCTGGTGGTCGCGTTCCTGCAGACGCTCGATGTCGCCTACTCGGCCCTTCTCGACCACGGCGCCGGACCGACGCTCGATCGGTGGCGGGCCGACCTCTCGACACTCGGCCGCCCGGTGCGGGTCGATCTCGGTGTCGAGGACGTCCACGGGCGGGCGGTCGATGTGACCGGCGAGGGGCATCTCGTCGTCGAGACCACCGAAGGCGAACGTCGAACCTTCGCCGTCGGCGACGTCCACCATCTGCGGTAGGAGCCGACGGGCCCCGACGGATTCAGGGGTCGGTGGTCTCGGCCTGGAGCGCGGCGAAGGCTGCCTGGGCGGCGGCGGTCAGCGGGCCACCCTGGCCCTCGCCCACCTGGCGGCCGTCGATGTGGCTCACGGCCTGCAGGTCGCGGGTCGAGCTGGTGAGGAACACCTCGTCAGCCCGATCGAGCACGTCCATCGGGAGCGGCTGCTCGATGACGTCGACGGTCTCGAGCAGGAGCTCTCGGGTGATGCCGGCCAGGCAGCCCGACGACAGCGGCGGCGTGAGCAGCACTCCGTCGGCGGCCACGACGATGTTGGAGCCGGTGCCCTCGCAGAGGTCGCCGTTGGTGTTGGCGAACAACGCCTCGGTCGCCCCCTCGTCCTTGGCCGCGGCCAGGGCCACGACGTTCTCGGCGTAGCTCGTCGTCTTCAGCCCGGCGAGCGCGGCTCGCTCGTTCCGAGGCCAGGGAACCGACACGACCCGCGTGGGTCGCGGCCACCGGGTCGAGCGGCCCGGCGACGACCAGGGTGGTCGGCGCTGCGTCGCCCCGCCCCGAGCCTGCCGGACCGGGCCCGCCGGTGACCGTGAGGCGGACTCGGAGTTCGGCACCCGGTTGGGCCGCGATCGTCGCATCGATGGCGGATCGCAGTTCGGCGTCGCTGCGATCGAGGTCGAGCCCGATCCCCGCCGCCGACGTCCTGAGGCGGCGGAGGTGCCGGGTGATGGCGAATGGCTCGCGACGAACGGTCCGCATCGTCTCGAACACCCCGTCGCCGACGGTCAGCCCGTGATCGAACACCGAGATCGTCGCGTCGGCTGCGTCGACGAGGTGGCCGTTGAGCCACACCGGTCCCGAGGTCATCGGCTCGGCTCGGTCGTCCGGGCGCCCGAGGCCACCCTGAGCAGGCGTCGGGCCTTGAGCTCGGTCTCGGCCCACTCGCCGTCGGGGCTGGAGTCGTAGGTGATCCCGCCGCCCGTGCCGAAGTGGAGCCGGCCGTCTTCGATCCAGAACGTCCGGATGGCCACGTTCAGCTCGCCCCGACCCGCATCGGCGTCGACCCAGCCGACCCCGCCGCAGTAGACCCCGCGTGGCGTGGTCTCGAGGCGTTCGATGACGTCGATGGCAGCCAGCTTGGGTGCCCCGGTGATGGACCCCGGCGGAAACGTCGCGGCCAGCAACTCGGGCCAGCCCATGCCCGCACGGAGTCGGCCCTCGACCGTCGAGACCAGATGGAACAGCCCGGGATGGGGCTCGGTCGCCAGGAGCGACGGCACCTGGACGCTCCCGTACTCGCACACCCGCCCGAGGTCGTTGCGGACCAGGTCGACGATCATGATGTTCTCGGCCCGGTCCTTCGGAAGGAATCCGTCGATGGTCGCCGCGGTCCCCTTGATCGGTGACGAGCGGACCAGTGCGCCATCGCGGGTGAGGAACCGTTCGGGCGACGCCGATGCGACCCAGGTGCGCGCCGACGGGACCCGCACCACGGCCGAGAACGGAGCCGGGTTGCCATCGGCGAGCGCGGCGCCGAGTGCGGCGACGTCGGCGTCCGCCGGCGCCGGGGCCGACAGTCGACGGGTGAGGTTCACCTGGTACACGTCGCCGGCCGCGATCGCCTCGTGGATGGCGACGACGCCCTTGCAGAACGCGTCCCGGTCGAGCGACGAGATCCACTGCTCGGGCGACGGTCCGTTCCAGGGTCGGCCGGGCCACGGCCGGGCCGGTTGCACCGTGGCGAAGCGGGCGCACACGGGGACGCCCTCGAAGGGAAGGACGACCGCCCAGGTCCCGCTCGACTCGAGGGCTGCCACGTCGTCGGTCACGTCGAGCAGGTCGGTGAGCACCCGTCCTCCGACCACGGCGAGCGGCGCCTGGTCCAGGAGCGGTGTCACGGGCCCATCGTAGGTGGCGCACGTTCGGCGCAGAGTCTCGTGGGGCGGCGTCGGGTGCTCCCCGCCGGGGGACCCGGGGCCTTAGGGTTGGGGCTCGTGGCTTCCTCCTCCGACGCGCCCCGGCTCCGGCGCACGTGGCCCCAGCGGCTGCTCATCATGTTCAACTCGCTGGTCGTCGTCGGGCTCCTCGGCGCGGCCGGGGTCCTCGGCTACGGCTACGAGAAGTTCGGACAGATCCCCCGCGTCGAACTGGGACAGGCGCTGTCGTCGGAGGAAGAGACTCCGGGAGGCGCCGAGAACTATCTGATCGTCGGCACCGACTCGGCCGAAGGACTCGATCCCGACAACCCCGTCCGCGCCCAGCGAGGACGGGTCGGTGGGCTTCGCAGCGACACGATCATGATCCTGCACGTCGATCCGGCGAACGAGACCGCCGAGCTGCTGTCGCTGCCGCGCGATCTGTGGGTGCCCATCGCCGGCACGCGAGGCAGCGATCGCATCAACAGCGCCATCTCCGCCGGCCCCGAGCGACTCATCGCAACGGTGCAGGAATACTTCTCGATCCCGATCAACCACTACGTCCAGGTCGACTTCGCCGGCTTCGTGAACGTGGTCGACACGGTCGACGGGGTGCCGGTCTACTTCGAGTACCCGACGCGCGACCGCAAGACGGGCCTGAGCGTCCTCGACCCCGGGTGTGTGAACCTCAAGGGTGAACAGGCGCTCGCCTACGTGCGGTCTCGAGCGTTCGAACAGCAGATCGACGGGCGCTGGCGAACCGACCCGACCGGCGACCTCGGCCGGGTCAGCCGTCAGCAGGACTTCATCAAGCGGGCACTCCGACGAGCCGTGAACCAGGGCGTGCGCAACCCCACCAAGCTCGACTCGCTCATCAACGCCGGCCTCGACTCGGTGACCGTCGACTCCGAGCTCTCGGCCGACGACGTGGTCGCCCTGGGGAATCGATTCCGGTCGTTCAATCCCGACGAACTGCTGCTCTACTCCTTGCCCGTCACCGACGACCAGATCGGCGGGGCATCGGTGCTCCGCCTGATCGACACCAAGGCCCAGCCGATCCTCGATCTGTTCCGAGGCATCGATCCCGGCACCCTCACCGAGTCGGCCGTTCGGGTCCGGGTGCTCAACGGGTCGGGTGTGTCCAACCAGGCCACCATCGTCACCGCAGCCGTGCGTCTCGCCGGGTTCGGGGCTGCCGACCCGGCCGACGCCCCCCAGCAGGGCCTCGAGCGCACCGAGGTCCGCTACCCGGCCGGTGGCCACGCGGCAGCCGACCTCCTCAACCGGTGGTTGGTCCAGCCCGCCGTGCTCATCGAGGACGCAGAGGTCACGGGTGGCGACATCACGCTGGTGACCGGCGCCGACTTCGCGGGTCTGCTCGACGTGCCAGCGCGAAGAGGTTCCTGAGGCCGAGACCTCCACGACCTCGACGACCACCACGACCATCGTCGAGGGGCTCGAACCGAGCCCGACGTCGACCTCGACCTCGGTCGTCGGAGCGGTTCCGGTCGAGCCCCCCGGGACCCGACCCTGCGGCTGACGGCCGGCCCAGTTCACGGCAGAAGCGCGCCGGGGAGTACAACGGTGCAGCGTGAAGGGCATCATTCTCGCCGGTGGACAGCGCGACGCGCCTCGGTCCGGCCAGTCGGGCGACGTCGAAGCAACTCATGCACGTCTACGACAAGCCGCTCGTCTACTACCCGATCACCACGCTGCTCCACGCGCGGATCAACGAGATCCTGATCATCTCGTCGCCCGATCAGATCGGCATGTTCGAGGCGTTGCTCGGCGACGGTTCGCAGTGGGGCGCCTCGTTCTCCTACGCGGTGCAGACCGAACCCCACGGCCTGGCCGACGCGTTCATCGTCGGCGCCGACTTCATCGGTGACGACTCGGTCGCACTGATCCTCGGCGACAACATCTTCTACGGCGCCGGACTCGGCGAGCAGCTCCAACAGTTCACCGAACCCTCAGGAGCCGTCGTCTTCGGCCTGTGGGTACCCGATCCCGAACGGTACGGCGTGCTCGAGTTCGCACCCGACGGGAGCGTGGCGGCGATCCACGAGAAGCCCGAGGTCGCACCCTCACACTTCATGGTCCCGGGGCTCTACTTCTACGACAACTCGGTCGTGTCGGTCGCCGAGGCCATCGAGCCGAGCGCCGGGGCGAGATCGAGATCACCGACGTGAACAACGTCTACCTCCGCGAGGGACGACTCGACGTCTCGAAGCTCCCCTTCGCCACCGACTGGTTCGATGTCGGGACCTTCGATGCCATGCTCGACGCCCAGACGTGGGTCGCCGGACAGCAGCATCGCAAGGGCCTGCTGATCGGATCCCCCGAGTCCGCCGCGTGTCGCGAGCGGTTCATCGAGCCCGACCAGTTCCGCGAGCTCGTCGAGAGCCGGGAGTTCGGTGGCGATCTCGCGAAATCGGGCTATGGCGAGGCCCTCCTCCGCTTTCTCTCGTTCGAGGAGACCTGATGGTCGACATCATCGACTTCTCGGTCGAGTCATCGGCGATCGACGGCCTGGCGGTGATCACGATGAAGCAGGTGACCGACCCGCGCGGGACGGTCCGTGAGTTCTTCCGTGCCTCTGCGTTCGACGACGCGGGCCGGCCCCTCGGCCCATGGGGACAGGTCAACGTGACCGAGACCCGCCCCGGGGCGCTCCGCGGCATGCACGGCGAGTCGATGACCAAGCTGGTGGCGGTCGTGACCGGCCAGGCCCACGGGGCGTGGGTCGATCCGCGACCCGACTCACCGACCCGGGGCGCGGTCCAGACCGTCGACCTCGTGCCCGGCACCCAGGTGCTCGTGCCTCCTGGCGTCTGCAACGGGTTCCAGGCGATGGGGTCGGCGCCGGTTCAGTACGTCTACTGCTTCGACCAGGAGTGGGTCCCCGGCATGCCCGGTGTCGCCTGCACGCCCCTCGACCCTGCCCTCGGAATCGAATGGCCGGTGCCGATCGACGTGGACGACCCGTCGATCATCTCGACCAAAGACCGCGACGCGCCCCTGTTCGCCGACCTGATGGCGCGCTCATGACGGAGGTCCCTCGATGAAGTTGTTCGTGACCGGTGGGGCGGGCTTCATCGGCTCGAACTACGTGCGGTACGTGCTCGATCACACCGACGACGAGGTGGTCGTCTACGACGCCCTCACCTACGCCGGGAACCTCTCGACCCTCAAGGACGTCGACGACGACCCTCGCTATTCGTTCGTGCACGGCAACATCTGCGACCCCGGCACGCTGGTCGACGCCATGCGCGGCTGCGACGCCGTCGTGCACTTCGCCGCCGAGAGTCACGTCGATCGGTCGATCGTCGGATCCGACGACTTCGTCCACACCAACTGCTTCGGCACCAACGTGGTCATGGACACCGCCCGCCAGCTCGAGATCGATCGGGTCGTCCACATCGGCACCGACGAGGTCTACGGGTCGGTCGAGGTCGGCTCGTCCTCCGAGGCCGATCCGCTCGAGCCACGCTCGCCCTACTCGGCCTCGAAGGCCGGCTCGGACCTGATCGCGCTCTCGTATCACGCCACCCACGGCCTCAACGTCACGGTCACCCGGTGCACCAACAACTTCGGCCCGTACCAGTACCCCGAGAAGGCCATCCCGCTGTTCACCACCAACCTGCTGGAAGGCAGAAAGATCCCGCTCTACGGCGATGGCCTCAACGAACGTGATTGGCTCTTCGTCGACGATCACTGTGCCGGCATCCAACTGGTGCTCCACGAAGGCGCCGCCGGCGAGATCTACAACATCGGCGCCGGCAACGAAACGCCCAACCGCGTGCTCGTCGACAAGCTGCTCGGTCTGCTCGGCCACGGCGACGAGATGGTCGACTACGTCGACGATCGCCTGGGCCACGATCGCCGTTACTCGGTCGACATCGCCAAGATCACTGCGCTCGGCTGGGTCAGGCAGCGCACGCTCGACGAAGCGCTCGAGGAGACGGTGTCGTGGTATCGCGACAACGAGTGGTGGTGGCGTCCGCTCAAAGAGCAGGCCTGAATGCGGGTCCTCGTCACCGGCTCCGGCGGACAGCTGGGCCACGACGTCGTCGCACGGTTCGCCCGGGACGACCATCACGAGGTCATCAGCGCCGATCGCGCGTCCCTCGACATCGGCGACCGCGACGCCGTGCTCGGGTCGATCACGTCGCTTCGGCCCGACCTCGTCGTCAACGCCGGAGCGTGGACGGCCGTCGACGCATGCGAGGACGATCCCGAGCGGGCCTTCCGGGTCAACGGCCTGGCGTGTCGCCACCTCGGTGACGCCTGCACCCGGGTGGGCGCCCACCTGGTCCACGTGTCGACCGACTACGTGTTCGACGGCACCAAGACCGGGCCGTACCACGAGTGGGATCGCACCGGCCCCACCTCCGTCTACGGCGCATCCAAGCTGGCCGGCGAGCACGAGCTGGCCGCCAACGCCACCGGGGCCACCATCGTCCGCACCTCGTGGGTGTGCGGCGCCCACGGCAACAACATGGTCAAGACCGTCCTCGGGCTGCGCGATCGACCCGAGCTGGCGTTCGTCGACGATCAGCGGGGCAAGCCGAGTTTCACGCCCGACCTTGCCGACGGCATCCACACGCTGGCCACCCGCCGCATTCCCGGCCTGTTCCACCTCACCAACCAGGGAGCGGTGAGCTGGTACGAGTTCGTGCGCGACATCCTCGAGGTCAGCGGGGCCGACCCGTCCGTCGTGCGTCCGATCTCGACCGCGGAGCTCGACCCGCCCCGACCCGCCCCGCGCCCGGCGAACTCGGTGCTCGACGACCTTGCCTGGCGGCTGCACGGTCTGCCCCCCCTGCCGCACTACCGTGAGTCGCTCGAACGGCTCGTGCGCGAGCTCATCTGACCGCTTCGCTGGAGGCCACTTCCTCATGAGCAAGATCGCCGTCATCGGCACCGGCTACGTCGGCCTCACGACGGGCGCATGTTTCGCCAAGCTCGGGCACGAGGTGATGTGCACCGACATCAACCCCACCCGGATCAGTGAGCTCGAGGCGGGCCGGATGCCGATTCTCGAGGACGGCCTCGAGGAGATCGTGGCCGATGCGGTCGATGCCGGGTTGCTGCGGTTCACGACCTCGAACTCCGACGCTGCGGCGTGGTGCGAGTTCGTCTACCTGTGCGTTCCGACCCCACAGGGCGACGACGGTTCGGCCGACCTCGGCTACATCGAGGCCGCCGCCAACGAGATCGGACCCCACCTCGAAGCCGATTCGATCGTGATCAACAAGTCGACCGTGCCGGTCGGCTCGACCCGGGTGGTCGAACGGGCGCTGGGGCGCAGCGACGTCCACGTGGTGTCGAACCCCGAGTTCCTCCGCGAGGGCTCGGCCGTCCACGACTTCCTGAACCCCGACCGGATCGTCATCGGGGCCGACGACCAGTCGGCGGCCATCCGGGTCCAGTCGCTGTACGTGTCGGTGACCGCGCCGCTCATCGTCACCGACCCCGCGTCGGCAGAGACCATCAAGTACGCCGCCAACGCCTTCCTCGCCACCAAGATCAGCTTCATCAACGCCGTCGCCGCGGTCTGCGAGGCCGTGGGCGCCGACGTCAACGACGTCGTGCTCGGGCATGGGCTACGACAAGCGCATCGGCGACGAGTTCCTCCGGCCCGGTCCCGGCTGGGGTGGATCGTGCTTTCCCAAGGACTCCCGCGCCCTGGTCGCATCGCCGAGGACGCCGGCTACGACTTCGACCTGCTCAAGGGGGTCATCGAGGTCAACGACGAGCAGTTCGACCGGGTCGCCGAGAAGGCCGTCGAACTCTGCGGCGGCTCGGTGGACGGCAAGCGGGTCGGCGGCCTGGGGACTCACGTTCAAGGCCCGCACCGACGACCTGCGCGAGTCGCCGTCGCTCTCGGTGCTCGGTCGCCTCGCCGAGAAGGGCGCCATCGTGCGGGCCTACGATCCCGCGGTGAGCCGTGCCCTCGACGGCATCGAGGTGGTCGACGATGCCTACGACGCCGTCGATGGCGCCGAGGTCCTGGTGGTCCTCACCGAGTGGGACGAGTTCAAGTGGCTCGACCTCGACAAGGTCGCCGATCGGATGGCAGCCAACCGGGTGGTCGACGCCCGCAACCTGCTCGACCGCATCGGCCCTCATGCGGCGTGGATTCGACCGTACCGCGGGCATCGGCCGGAACTGATGGCCCGGGTCGTCGTCACCGGCGGTGCCGGATTCCTCGGATCGCACCTGTGCGATGCGCTGCTCGACTCGCGGCGACGAGGTGGTCGCCCTCGACAACCTCGTCACCGGCTCGCGTCGCCAACATCGAGCACCTCTTCGAGCACGCCGGAGTTCACGTTCGTCGAACACGACGTGAGCACCTACGTGTGGGTCCCCGGACGAGGTCGACGCCATCATGCACTTCGCCAGCCCGGCGTCGCCCAAGGACTACCTCGAGATGCCGATCCAGACGCTCAAGGTCGGCAGCCTGGGCACCCACAACTGTCTCGGTCTGGCCAAGGCCAAGGGCGCGCAGTTCTTCCTCGCCTCGACGAGCGAGGTGTACGGCGACCCGCAGGTCCACCCCCAGACCGAGGACTACTGGGGCAACGTCAACCCCGTCGGCCCGCGTGGCGTCTACGACGAGGCCAAGCGCTTCGCCGAGGCCATGACGATGGCCTACCACCGCTACCACGACCTCGACGTGCGAATCGTTCGCATCTTCAACACCTACGGCCCACGAATGCGCCCGGCCGACGGTCGGGTCGTGTCGAACTTCCTGTGGCAGGCGTTGCACGGGGAACCGCTCACGATCTACGGCGACGGCACGCAGACCCGCAGCTTCTGCTTCGTCATCGACGAGGTGGCCGGGTTCCTCCGACTCCTCGACGGCGACGTGACCGGTCCGGTCAACATCGGCAACCCGAGCGAATTCACCGTACGCGAGCTCGCCGATCTTGTGCTCGAGGTCACCGACGCGGACCTCGAGATCATCCACGAACCGCTCCCGGTCGACGATCCGACCCAGCGCCGACCCGACATCTCACTCGCCCGCGAGCAGCTCGGTTGGGAACCCACGGTCGAGCTCCGCGAAGGTTTGCGCCGAACCGCCGACTGGCTTCGGACGCAGATCAGCTGAGCGCCGCCATGCGCGTCGCCATGACGCTCGAGCAGCTCTGGCACGACGTCCCGGGAGGAACGGCCACGAGCGTGCTCGGCCTCGCCGAGGGCTTGGTCGCGCATCAGCGACAGATCGACCTCATCGGCGTGGCGGCCAGGCACGACGCCCCGCCCGAGCCGCCGTTCGAGTCGCCGATCGAGGTCAGACAGCTCCGCTTCGGGCGCCGCCTGCTCTACCTGACCTGGCAGCACTTCGGCTGGCCCGACGTCGAACACGCGACCGGTCGGGTCGACGTGACCCATGCGACCACCTTCGCCATTCCCGGCACGGTCGCCCCGCTCGTGGTCACCGTGCACGACCTCGCGTTCCTGCACGAGCCCGACCACTTCACCCGGAACGGCTTGGCGTTCTTCGACCGTGGCGTCAAGCGGACGATTCGTCACGCCGATCTCGTCGTGTGCCCGTCCGAGGCGACGGCCGAGGACTGCCGGTCGATCGGGCTCCGCGACGATCGTCTCCGCGTCGTGCCGTGGGGTGTCGACCCGGTCGAGGTGACCGAGAGCGAGGTCGACCGGTTGCGGCGTCGGCTCGGCCTCGACAAGCCCTACGTGTTGTTCGTCGGCACCATCGAGCCGCGCAAGAATCTGCCCCGGATCATCGAGGCGTTCGAGCGCATCGCACGGCGTGACTGCTGTCTCGCACTCGCCGGACCGGCAGGGTGGAAGGAGGATGTCGGCTCGCTCATCGATGCGTCGAGCGCCGACGTGCGTCGCATCGGGTTCGTCGACACAGACGACCTGCCTGCGCTCTATCACGGCGCCGAGGTGCTGTGCGCACCCAGTCTGCGCGAGGGTTTCGGCATGCCGGTGCTCGAGGCGATGACCCAGGGGACGGCCGTGCTGACCACGGCCGGAACGAGCACGGCCGAGCTCGCAGGCGACGACGGAGTGCTGGTCGACGCGCTCGATGTGCAGGCCATCACCGACGGACTCGACGAAGCCCTCGACACCGCCGACGAGCGGGGGCCGAGGCTCCTGCGCCGTGCTGCGCGGTTCAGCATCGAAGCCACGGCGGCGGGCTACGCCGCGGTCTACGCCGAGGCGGTCAGCGCGTGACGATCCACGTCGGCATCAATGCCCTGTTCGTCCGGGCCGGCATCGTGGGCGGGACCGAGACCTACGTCGTCGAGCTTCTCCGGGCCCTCGATCAGTCCGGCGGCGAGTTCGAGTTCACCGTGTACGCCAACGGCGGTCTGCTGGCCCGCTACCCCGACCTCGGTGTTCGCCATCGTTGTGTGGCGGTCGACGCACCCGATGTGCCTCCCGCCCGACGCATCGTCGCCGAACACACCTGGCTGGTCCGCTGCGCCCGCCGCGACGGCATCGATCTCCTGCATCACCTGGGCGGCACCGTTCCCTCGGTGTCGTCGGCTCCCGGCATCGTGACGATCCACGACATCCAGCCCATCCTCCACCCCGAGCGGTTCTCGATGGTGAAGCGGACCTACCTCCGAAAGGCGCTCCCCGCCGCGCTCCGCCGGTCCGTGCGATCGGTCTCGGTGAGCGACTTCACCCGGGATCAGCTGGTGGCCGAACTCGGCGCCGATCCCGACAAGGTCGATGTCGTGCGCATCGGCGTCGACCCGAACCCGCCGGCGTCCGATGTCGCTCCGGGCGTCGCCGATCGCTACTTCCTCCACCCCGCCATCGCCTACGAGCACAAGGGCCATCGCGCGCTGATCAGGGCCTTCGGCATGCTCGACCGCACCGATGTCCGACTCGTCCTCACCGGTGGTGCAGGTCCGATCGAGGCCGAGGTCCAGGCTGCCCTCGAGGCCTCACCGGTCGTCGATCGCATCGACCGGCTCGGCTGGGTGACACCCGACCGCCTCGACGCGCTCTATCGAGGTGCCGTTGCCCTGTGCTTCCCGAGTGAGTACGAAGGGCTCGGCATTCCCGCCCTCGAGGCCATGGCTCGGGACTGCCCGGTCGTGGCGACCCGAACGACCGGGCTCACCGAGGCCGTCGGTGATGCCGGCGTGCTGGTCGAGGTCGGCGACCTTGACGGCCTGGTGTCGGCCATGGACCAGTTGATGGACGACGAGGCAGAGCGCCAACGGCTCATCGTCGCCGGCCGCGAGCAGGTTGCCGGGTTCAGCTGGGCCCATTCCGGCCAGGCGCAGCTCGAGTCGTACCGTCGGACCCTCGCCGACCTGTCGGGCTGAGCGCCAGAACGAACCGTGCGCATCCTCGTCATCTGTCCCCACTTCACCCCGGACGTCGCCCCGACCGGCGAGGTGATGACCCGGATCGTCGAAGAGCTCGTCGAGCGAGGCAACCGCGTGCATGTCGTGACGAGCCTTCCCTGGTACGTCGAGCACCGCATCGAGCCGGGCTGGGACGGGCGATGGGTGCGTCACGAGGACACGGCGTGGGGACGCATCACGCGGGTCCACCCGTTCCCCACCGACAAGACCAACATTCCGGCCCGAGCCGTGGCCTTCGGTGGCTTCACGGCGCTCGCGCTGCTGCGCGCTCTCATGGCTCGCGGTCGCCCCGATGTCGTCCTGGCGATGTCGCCGCCGCTGACGCTCGGACTCGCCGGATGGTTGGCCGCCCGCCGGCACCGCACCCCGTTCGTGTTCAACATCCAGGACGTGTTCCCCGACGTGGCCGTGGAGGTGGGGGCGATCACCAACCGTCACGTGATCCGCGCTGCGTCGTGGCTCGAACGGTTCACCTACCGGCGCGCCGATGCCGTCACCGTCCTGAGCGACGACCTGGCGGCGAACCTCGCCGTCAAGCTCGGGCCGCAGGACGACGACCGGGTGCACGTGATCCCCAACTTCGTCGACACCGACTGGATCCGGCCGCAGGACCGAATGAACGCGTACCGCACCGAGTTCGGCCTGGGTGACCGGACGGTGGTCATGTACGCCGGCAACGTCGGCTTCTCGCAATCGCTCGATCTCGTCATCGATGCGGCCGACGCCGTGCGGTCGAGGAGCGACGTCGTGTTCGTCATCAACGGTGGCGGGTCGGCCCGCGAGCCGCTGATGGCCGAGGTCAGGCGTCGGGGGCTCGACAACGTCGTGTTCGTCGGGCTGCTGCCCAAGGAGCGGCTCCCCGAGCTGCTGGCTGCCGGCGACATCCACCTCGTGCCCCTCAAGAAGGGACTGGCCGCGTCGAGTGTCCCCTCCAAGACCTATTCGATCCTGGCGGCCGGCCGGTGCCTGCTGGCCAGCATCGACGAGGGCACCGAGGTCGCACGGATCGTGGCGGCGGCTGATGCCGGCCTCGCCGTGCCACCCGACGACGGCGCGGCGTTCAACGCCGCGCTCACCGCCCTGCTCGACGACCCCGAGCGGGTCGAACGCCATGGCCGGTCGGCGCGGGCTCACGTGGAACGCTGGGTCTCTCCGGCCGCCGTGGCCGCTCGTTACGAGGAGCTCTTCGAAGTACTTCGAGGTCGTCGGCCCTGACTGGGGTTCGCTCGGGGACCCCACTAGCCTGATGGATCATGGGCAAGGCCTCCTCGAACAAGAAGATCGCCAGAGCGCAGCGCGCCGGAGCGAAGTCGACCGCGGGTCAGCCGCGAGGATGGCTCTATCCGGCGAGCATCACCATGGTGTTCGTGTTGGGCATCCTCCTGGTGGTCGTCGCCCGCAGCAGCCGGGACGCCGAGGCCACCGGCCCGCCGCGACTCACCGATCACTGGCACGCGGCCTACTCCGTCGTGATCTGCGACGAGGTGCAGGATCCGATCCTCGACGAGACCGATCCCAGCGGCATCCACACCCACGGCGACGGCGTGATTCACATCCACCCGTTCTCCGAATCCGTTGCGGGGAACAACGCCCAGCTCGGTGCCTTCCTCGAAGCCAGTGGTCTCGAGGTCACCGACGACCGCATTTCGGTGCCGCCCGAGGGTCCCGAGGTCGTCGAGGGCGAGGACTCCTGCGACGGCGCCGATGCCCAGGTCAGGGTCGCCCGGTGGGAGAACGCCGATGCCGTCGACACCACCGAGCCGCAGATCTTCACCGAGAGTTTCGACAAGATCCGCTTCCTGGGCGATCGTGAGGCCATCACCATCTTCTTCGGTCCGGCCGACGCCGACATCCCACCTCCGGACACGATCCCTGCGCTCGACGAGCTCACCGACATCGTCGAGACCGACCCGTCGGGTGCGCCGATCAGCGAGCCCGGCGGGCCCGTGAGCGATGCGCCGGCGGAGCCCTCGGTCACGGTCGTGACCGACCCGCCCTCGACCGATACCACACCGACCGCCGGAGAGTAGGCATCGTTGCGGGCCCTGGTCGTCGGTGGCGCCGGGTTCATCGGATCATCACTCGTCGAGCGTCTGCTCGCCGAGGGCTGGCACGTCGAGGTGGTCGACGACCTCTCGTCGGGTTCCCTCGATCGCCTCACGGAAGCTCGGGCCGGCGCCGACCGCCTGCTGCGCATCCACCGGCACGACATCGGCGACACCACCACGGCCGATCTCGTCGAACGGGCCGCACCGGATCGGATCTTCTTTCTCGCCGAGCCCGTGGGCGAGCCCGACCCGGTCCGGCGCGTCGAGGTCGGAGTGGTCGGACTGGTCCGGGTGCTCGAAGGGGCGAGTCGTCTGGTCGAACCGCCGAAGATCATCCTCACCCTGGCTGCCGCCGACCTCTATGCAGGGGCCGACGATGCGGCCGGGCCGCTCACCGAGGATGCCGAGGCTCGAGCGGTCGGCGCCAGGGGAGCGGCGGCCATGGCGGCCCTTGCCGCCCTTCGGGCCTACCGAATCGGGTCCAGCATCGAGCACACGGTGCTCGTGCTCTCGGAGGTCTACGGGCCCGACATGCCGGTGCGCTGCGACCTGGCCGTGGCGCTGGCGGCCGGGCGCGACCAGAGCAGCGTGCTCGTCGACCGGCGTTTCGATCTGGTGTACCTCGACGACACCGTCGATGCGCTCGTCCGCGCCGCCACGCGGGCCGATGGGCTGCTGGTGCACATCTCCTCAGGCGACACGGTGCCGGGTGAGCAGATCGCGTCGACGCTCACCGATCTCGGGCGACCGATCGCGGTGGCCGACGCGGCGTCGGTCCCGACCCCGGTGCTCGACATCGGGCGCGCCGAGATCCATCTCGGGTGGAAGCCGTTCACGCCGCTCGCCAGCGGACTCGACGCACTCGTGTGAGCGAACAGAATGTGAACGTGCTCACAAACGCTTGCAAGAGCAAGCACGCCGGGTACGATCGTGCTCATGGATTGGCGAAGCCCCGCGGTCGAGGAGATCGAGGCCCTGGCGGCCGAGCTCTCGCGGCTCGCGGCGTTGGTCGATCACGCCGAGGCCGGAACCACCGAGGACGCCCTGTGGGAGGCGTCCCTGAGCCTCCAGCACGTCAGCCGGCGGGCCCAGACCCGCTCGGACGACCTGAAGCGGGTGCTCGAGCGGCGGCGCCGTCGAGCGTCGGCGTGAGGTCGCCGAGACGCTAGAGTCCTCTGCTCCGAACAACACGAGGAGCGAGATGAGCGAGTTCGAAGACATGGGCCCGATCGACTGGTTGCTGGTCGAGTTCGACCAGCCCCTGAACGGATCGGTCGCGCCCCCGCTGCTCGACCTCGTCGACCGTGGGCTCATCCGCATTCTCGACATCCTCTTCATCCGCAAGAACGCCGACGGAAGCGTCGAGGCCGTCGAGATCTCCGATCTTCCCGGCGACGAGGCCGCGGACGTCGAAGTCTTCGATGGCGCCAGCACCGGCCTGTTCGGCGAAGACGACGTGGCGGCGGCCGGCGCTGCGCTCGAGCCCGACACCCGAGCCGTCATGCTGATGTACGAGAACACCTGGGCCGCGCCGTTCGCCATCGCACTGCGCAAGGCCGGCGGGTTGTTGGTCGACAGCGGTCGCATCCCGGTCCAACAGATCATCGCCGCACTCGAAGAACTCGACGCCGCCGACGCGGCGTCCTGAGACAACAACCGACCGAAGGAGAGTCACATGTTTGCAGGACGTCGCCGCGGGGACTGGTCCGAGGGGTTGCACGGACCGCCGTCGTTGCCGGAACGGCCAGTGCCGTGGCCGGTGGAGTGCACCACCGCCAGTCGAGGCGCTGGGCCAATCAGGAACAGGAGGCGATGGCCCAGCAGCAGGCGGCCTACGACGCCGGTGCCGCCGACGCCTACTCGGCTGCGCCGCCGCCGCCCCCGCCGCCGGCACCCGCCGCAACCTCCGCCGATTCGCAGATCGAGCAGCTCGAACGGTTGGCCAAGCTGAAGGAGCAGGGCGTCCTCACCGATGCCGAGTTCGCAGCCGAGAAGGCCAAGATCCTCGGCTGAGCGGCATGGCGGCGCCTACGACCAGGCGTTCGCTCGCAACTATCACTGGCTCTACGACGATGGCGGGCTGCGCCTCGGCACGGCCACGCCGGGCGTTCGGGCCGCGCTGTTCGGGCTGACGAGAGGGGCACGGATCCTCGACGTCGCGTGCGGGATCGGGGTGGATGCGCTCGCCCTGGCGAATCGTGGGTTCGACGTCGTCGCGGCCGACGCCAGCGAGGCGATGGTCGGGCGGTGCCGCGCCCGGCTGTCGGCGTCGGCGGTCGAGGTTCCGGTCGTTCGCTCGTCGTGGGCCGACCTCGACCGTCATGTCGAACGCGGGACCTTCGACGCGGTGTTGTGTGCCGGGAACTCGCTCGCGCATGCCGCCGACCACGCGGAGATGGTCGCAGCACTGAAGGGATTCGCGACGGTACTGGCCTCCGACGGGGTGGTCATCGCCGACACGCATCACTGGGAGGCGCTCGTCCGCGACGGAGGGCGTGTCGTCGTCGACCCGCCGGTCGAGCGCAACGGGCTCGTCTGTCGACGGTCGTTTCGTTGGCGCCTCGGCGATCGCGTCGACGGACCCCACGTGCTCGACATCGACCTCGAGGTGAGCGGCCCGCTCGGGGTGGAGCACCATCGTCACACCATCGAGCAGACCGGGTTCACCGTGTCCGAGCTCCGCGATCGGCTGCGCGAGGCCGGGCTCTCGGTGGTCACCCTCGATGCCCACCCCGACGAGGATCGCTACACGGTGGTCGCCCGACGCCGGTGACCAGCAGCGTCAACCCTTGCGGTACTTGATGATGCAACGGAGTGCCTCGACCCCGTCCCTCCAGCCGATCTTCTTGCCCTCGTCGTAGGTGCGGCCGTGATAGCTGATGCCGACCTCGTAGACGCGATGGCGGCGGGCTGCCACCTTGGCGGTGACCTCGGGCTCGAACCCGAATCGGTCTTCTCGGAGGTCGAGCCCCTGGATCACCTCCCGACGAAAGACCTTGTAGCACGTCTCCATGTCGGAGAGGTTCAGGTTGGTGAACGCGTTCGACAGCAGCGTGAGGGCCTTGTTCCCCAACGAATGCCAGAAGTACAGCACGCGGTGCGATTCGCCGCCGGCGAAGCGCGATCCGAACACCACGTCGGCGCGATCGGTGAGCAGGGGCTCGAGGAGCTTGGGGTACTCGGCCGGGTCGTACTCGAGGTCGGCGTCCTGGACGATCACGTACGGCAGGGTGGCTTCGGCGAACCCGCGTCGGAGGGCAGCGCCCTTGCCTCGGTTCTCCGGCTGATCGAGGACCCGGATCGCCGGATGGTCGACCTCGGCCAGCACCTGGCGCGTGCCGTCGGTCGAGCCGTCGTCGACGACGATGACCTCGCCCACGTGAGGCGAGCCGACCACACGGTCGAGCAGTTCTGCCACCGTGTTCGCTTCGTTGAACACCGGGATCACGACGCTGAGCGAACGCTCGGGGGCGGTGTCGGTCAACGGAACAGGTCCTCCTCAGGGGTGCGGATGAGGTCGGGCACGACCTGGCCCCGGCCGAGCCAGGCGGGGTCGACTCCCTTGATGATGGCGACCGGCACCCCGGTCGCCTTGCCCATCACGAGATCGGCCGCTCCGGCGAGTTCGTCGACGACACAGACCTCGGTGACCTGGAGCTCGCGGCCGTAGGTGTCGGTCGAGCCGCGTAGGTCGGCGATGGGCACGATGCCGGCGCAACCGATGGCGACGTCGGTGAGCCCGCGACGCCACGGGCGTCCGAAGGTGTCCGAGATGACGACGGCCACCTCGACCCCGGCCTTGCCGGACAGGCCGTCCTTGATCCGGCGGGCGCTGCGATCGGAGTCGACCGGCAGCAACGCGGCCTGGCCCCGTTCGACGTTGCTCAGGTCGATGCCGGCGTTGGCGCAGACGAACCCCTGGTGGGTCTCGCTGATGATCAGGTCGCCGCGGCGCCGCAGCACGCGCTTCGACTCCTCGAGGACCAGCGGCTTGTGGCTGAGGGGGTCGGCGGAATCGACGTCGACGAGTCGGTTCTCGGCCTTCGAGACGATCTTCTGGGTGACCACCACCACGTCGCCGTCGGCCAGGACGCCGTTCGTCGCATCAGCGATGATCGCTGCCAGGTCGGCCCCGGGAACGATCTCGCCGATGCCCTCGACGGCGATCACCTGCAGCGTCATAGACCGACCACCGTACGGGCCAGCGCAGCCCGCACCCCAGGATCCCGCATGACGGTGTCGGTGATCACCGGCTCGATGCCTGCGGCGCGCACGTCCTCGGCGAGGTGAGCGTCGATCGTGTCGATCACCAGGTGCGAGGCGAGGGGCGCATACATCCGGGCGATCCCGGCGACCGTCGACTCGTAGCCCAGTTCGCGGAGCATGCGATCCGCAGGACCCTTGAGTGCGGCGCCGCCGACCAGGGGTGACACCGCGACGCACGAGTCGCGGGCGGCCTCCACCGCGTCGCGGACGCCTGGGACGGCCAGCACCGGATCGATCGACACCAGGGGGTTGCTCGGTGCGATGACGAGGCGATCGGCTTCGGCGATGGCGTCGATCACGCCCGGACCCGGATGGGCCGACTCGGCGCCGGCGAAGCGGACCCCCGAGACTGCGATCGAGTGCTGATGGCCGACGAAGTAGGTCTGGAAGTCGATCTCGCCGTCGTCGGTCGTGACCATCGTGCGCAACGGGTCGTCGCTGACCGGGAGGATCCGGAGGCCGAGCTGCCAGGAGCGGACGATCTCGGCGGTCACTTCGGTGAGGGTCGCGCCCTCGGCCAGACGGTGGGTGCGGTACAGGTGGGTCCCGAGGTCTCGATCACCCAGGCTGAACCAGTCGGCTCCCCCGTACCGCCCCAGCGCGGCCATCGCCTGCCAGCTCTCGCCGGCCAGACCCCAGCCGCGTTCGGGGTCGATGGCGTCGGCGAGCGTGTAGGTGACCGTGTCGAGGTCGGGTGAGATGTGCAGCCCGTTGAGGATGAGGTCGTCGCCGACGTTGACGACGGCGGTCACCTCGGCCTGATCGACGACGTCGATCAGGCCGCGCAACAGACGGGCGGCTCCCACACCGCCCGACAGAACGGTGATCAACGGATGCTGTCGAGGTCGCCGCGCAGGAGCGCCATGTCGGCGTCGACCATCCGGGTGACGAGTTGCTCGAAGCTCGTCTCGGGCTTCCAGCCGAGCACGCGAGCGGCCTTGGAGGCGTCGCCCACCAGCAGGTCGACTTCGGCCGGGCGGAAGTAGCGCTCGTCGATCACGACGAACTCCTCGTAGTCGAGGTCGACGTGCCCGAACGCCAACTCGCAGAAGCGACGCACGCTGTGCGTCTGCCCGGTGCAGACCACGTAGTCGTCGGGCTGGTCCTGCTGGAGCATCAGGTACATCGCCTTGACGTAGTCCCCGGCGAACCCCCAGTCACGCTCGGCGTCGAGGTTCCCGAGCCGCAGTTCCTCGCTCATTCCGAGCTTGATCTTGGCGACGCCGTTGGTGATCTTGCGGGTCACGAACTCGAGGCCCCGCCGCTCGCTCTCGTGGTTGAACAGGATGCCGCTGCTGGCGTGGAGGTCGTAGGACTCGCGGTAGTTCAGGGTGATCCAGTGTCCGTAGACCTTGGCCACGCCGTAGGGCGAGCGAGGATGGAACGGCGTGGCCTCGCTCTGCGGGACCTCGTGGACCTTGCCGAACATCTCGCTGCTCGACGCCTGGTAGAAGCGGATCTCGGGATCGACGATACGGATGGCGTCGAGCATGCGGGTCACGCCGAGGGCCGTGGTCTCGCCGGTCAGCACCGGCTGGGAGAAGCTGGTCTGGACGAACGACTGTGCCGCCAGGTTGTAGACCTCGTGGGGGCGGTACTCCCGCAGCAGGTTGATCATCGAGATCTCGTCGAGGAGATCGCCCGGAACCGTGGCGATCCGATCCTGGAGATGGGCGATCCGCTCGAAGCTTGTGGTGCTCGACCGGCGAACCATGCCGATCACCTCGTAGCCTTCCTCCAGGAGCAGTTCGGCCAGGTAGGAACCGTCCTGCCCGGTGATGCCGGTGATGAGCGCGCGCTTGGTCATCGTTGAGTCGTACCATCACCCCGACCCGTCGTCTGCCACCCCAGTTGGCACCGTGAAAAACGTCTCACCACCCGCCCTCGGCACCGAAATCGCCAAGCACCGTGCCCAGCTGGGCTGGACCCAGCAGGAACTCGCCGACCGCATCGGAATCTCGCGCACGGCGCTGAGCCACATCGAGGCCAACATGCGGGCGCCGGGTGAGCGCACGGTGACCCTGCTCGCAGCGACGTTCAAGGTCGAGCCTCCCGAACTGGTCGCCGGGAGCGACTACCCATCGTCGAAGTCCGAGCGTCTTCCCGTCGTGGCCGCCCGCTACACCGAGGTCGAGCACCTGCTCGAACGGCTCGCGGGCGAGGCCGCGGCGCTCGAACAGCACGGCGTCGCCGCGAGCAGCGGATGGCGCGACGCCTGGGCGCGACGTTGCGCAGCCGGCTCACCGTCACCCACGATCAACGCGAACGGACCCTGCTCAAGGCTGCGCTGAGCGGTCTCGCCTGAGCGTTCAGCGATCCGAGAGGGTGGCTCGCCACTCCTCGAGGACATCTCCCAGGGTGTCGTCCAAGGAGTGCTCGGGTTGCCAGCTGGTGGCCGCCCGCAGCTTGGCGTTCGAGCCGAGCAGGACCGCGAGGTCGACCGGGCGCATCCGGGCCGGATCCGAGACGAGGTGCATCGGGTGGGCGGCTCGGGCCAGGAGCCGGTCGGCGATGTCGGCGATCTCGACGTCGACTCCCGAGCACACGTGGTACACCTCGCCGGGTGCGCCGGCTTCGATCAGGAGCTGGTAGGCCCGAACGACGTCGCGCACGTCGGTGATGTCGCGCCGGGCCGTCAGGTTCCCCACCGGGACCTCGTGGCCGCCGGTCACCTCGTTGCGGGCGATCCGTTCGGCGATGGCAGGAACGACGAAGCGGTCCGACTGGCCCGGTCCGATGTGGTTGAAGGCGCGGACACGCACCACCTCGAGGCCGTGGCCGAGCCACGCCTGGAGACCGAGGTGGTCGGCCGCGACCTTGCTGGCCGCATACGGCGACGTTGGGCGGAGCGGCGATTCCTCGGTGAGCGGGAGCTCATCGGGCTCGACCTTCCCGTAGACGTCGGCGCTGCTGACGACCAGCACCCGTCGCGCTCCGGCAGAGCGGGCGGCGAGGAGCACGTGGAGGGTGCCGTTGGCGTTGGTCTCGAACGTCGAGGTCGGATGCTGCCACGACCCGCCGACATCGCTCGCCCCTCCGAGGTGATAGATCACCTCGGGCTCGGCCGCGGCGACTTCCTCGGCGACGGCGGCGCGATCGGTCAGATCGGCCCCGCCGCTGGCCCGGTCCATCGGCACCACGACGTGCCCGAGCGAGGCGAGATGGGCGACGAGGTGACGACCGACGAACCCGTTGGCACCGGTCACGAGGGCTCTCACGGGCGGCGAGTGTACGGCAGCCATCTCACCGATCGAGAACGTCACGGTAGAGCGCCACCATGCCGTCGATCATCCGCGCCGGGTCGAACTCCGCCACGCGCGCGTGACCGCGACGAACGAGATCCGCCCGAAGGGGGTCGTCGGTGAGGGCTCGGCCGAGTGCGTCGGCCAGGTCGTCCGCGTCACCGGCGGTCGCTCGGATCGATGCCGGGCCGGCGATCTCGACCAGGGCCCCCACGTCCGAGATCACGACGGGCACGCCGGCCGCCATGGCCTCGAGCGGGGGGATGCCGAACCCCTCGTAGATCGACGGGTAGGCGAACACGCGGGCTCCGGCGAGGAGGTGGCCCCGATCGACGTCGCTCACGTAGCCGAGTCGGGAGATCCGCGACGAGTGGTGGGCGGCGTCGATCGCCGCGACGACCGATGCGGTGGCCCATCCGTCGGGGCCGGCGTGCACCAGGTGGAGATCGGGGTGCTCGGCAGCAACCTGGTCGAACGCACGCACGAGGGTCGGCAGGTCCTTGCGCGGCTCGACGGTGCCGAGGGCGAGCACGTACTCGGATGCTCCGGTGATCGACCGTCCGATCTCCGGGTCGCCCGGAGCTGCCGGGGTGATGGCGTTCGGCACCACTCGCACACGGGCGGGGTCGATCGAGAAGTGCTCGAGGATCTCGTCTCGGACATGGCCGCTGACCGCGTGGATCGATGCACCGCGGGCAACGGCGCGCCGAACCAGGGCCGGGAACTCCAGCGTGTCGCGGGTGCACAGCTCGGGGAAGCGGACCGCGGTCAGGTCGTGGACCGTCGCGATCGAGGCAGCACGCGTCGGCGGTGCCACGAAGTTGGTGCCATGGACGAGGTCGTGGGCCCCGATCAGCTGATCGAGCCGGGGAACGTCGGTTCGGAGCCAGGCGGTCCGGAGCGGGCGAGCCGGGAGGGCGCGGGTGACCACATCGACACCGGCGGGGGCGACCTCGGCCAACCTTCCCCGTCCCCGCCAGGTGAGGGCGTAGACGATCGGGTCGACCTCGGGGTGGTTGGCGAGTCCGTCGAGCAGCGTGTGGGTGAACGCACCGACGCCGGTGGGTTCGGCCAGGAGGGCCGTGCCGTCGACCGCGACCCGCATCCGCGAGCTCAGAGCAGCTTGCGAACGGTGTCCCTGGCCTCGCGTGCCGCGGAACGAGCGGCGGCCATGGCATCGCGAGCCGGCGGCGGGAGTCTGGTCTCGACCTCGTCGAGCACGGCGTCGATGCGCTCCTCGGCATCCTGCAGGCGCTCGTCGGCCATCTTCAGGTTGTCGCCGATCAGCTTGGCCAACCCGACCGGTTCGGCTCCGTTGCTCAACTCGTGGCGCCGCACCTGTGCCCGCTGGAACGCGATCACGCCGAGGCCGACGGACACGTAGAGCGAGTCCTTGGCGGCGTTCACGAGACGGTCGGCCGGAGGGTCGCTCACCCCGCAACGATACGTCGCGGCCGAGAATCCGCCGCAACCGGCTTCACCCGGTCGCCGGACCTTCCGGGCGTGTACCGCTCGGCGGTCGTGCGGTACTACCGTCGTCGCATCGTGGAGACCTCGCCCACCGGAGCGCCGGCGGTCGTCGCCATCGTCGTGACCCGTGACCCGGGTGTGTGGTTCGACGAGGCGATGGCGTCGCTGGCGAGCCAGGACTACCCCAATCTCGCTGTCCTCGTCGTCGATGCGGCGAGCGAGGTCGACCCCGCTCCGAGAGTGGCGGAGCACCTCCCCGATGCGTTCGTTCGGCGCCTCGACGACAACGTCGGGTTCGGGCGGGCCATCAACGAGTCGGTGGACGTGGTCGACGGCGCCGACTTCTATCTGTGCTGCCACGACGACGTGGCGCTGGCGCCCGGGGCGATTCGAATGCTCGTCGAGGAGGCCTTTCGCTCCAATGCCGGGGTCGTCGGCCCCAAGTTGGTCACCTGGGGCGACGGCAGTCGCCTGCTCAGCGTCGGCGAATCCGTCGACAAGGCCGGGACCCGAGCACCGCTGGTCGACCGCTACGAGCTCGATCAGGAACAGCACGATGCCGTCCGTGACGTCTACGTCATTCCCGGCGCGGTCACGCTGATCCGCAGCGACCTGTTCGAGACCATCGGCGGCTTCGACCCGGCGATCGACTACCACAACGACGACCTCGCCCTGTGCTGGAAGGCCCACCTCGCCGGTGCGCGTGTGGTGGTCACCCCCGATGCCGTGGTGCGTCACGTGGAAGCTCTCGGCGATCGCCAACCCGTGGAGGACCGGCGGCGGCTCCAGAACCTCCACCGGGTGCGCACGGTGCTCACGTGCTACTCGCCCTTCCATCTGCTGCGTGTGCTCCCGCAGATGGCCGTCATCACCGTGGTCGAGGTGCTGTCCGCGCTGGTGATCGGTCGGACCCGCCAGGCCCGCGACCTCACCCATGCCTGGACCGGAAATCTGCGTGATCTCGCGTCGATCCGGACCCAACGCGCCGCCGTCAAGGCGTTTCGTACGGTCCCGGATTCCGAGATCCGCAACCTCCAGGTGCGGGGGAGCGCTCGCTTCTCCGCGTTCGTGCGAGGACAACTGGGCGATGCCGACGAGGACCGTCTCAAGCGGGCGACGGCCGCAGGCCGCGACCTGGCGGCGTCGATGCAGCAACGCGGCGTGCGGCTGGCCATCGGCGTCTGGGTCGCAACGGCCGTCCTGCTCGTCGTCGGCAGCCGCCACCTGCTCACCGGGGGCATTCCCGCGATCGGCGAGTTCGCGGCCTTCGAGTCCGGCGCCATGGACACGCTCGGGGAGTGGATCAGCGGTTGGCGAAGTGTCGGACTCGGGAGCGAGAGCCCGAATCCGACGTTGCTGGGCGTGGCCGGACTCACCGGCCTGGTGAGCTTCGGCTCGATGTCGCTGGCGCGCCTCGTCTTGATCGTCGGCCTGCTCCCGCTCGGCATGATCGGGACCTATCGCCTCCTGGCCTCGACCGGCTCCCGCCGGGCTCAGGTGGCGGCCCTCATCGCCTCGGTCGCGTCTGCCGCTTCCCTACCTGGCGCTCGGCAACGGCGGGTGGGGAGCGCTCGCGTTGTGGGCCGGGGCACCGTGGATGCTCGGGCAGTTGGCGCGAGCCAGCGGTCTGGCGCCGTTCGTTCCGTCGGGTCAGACGGCTCCCGGCCTGGTCCGATCGGCGCTCGGGGTCGGCGTGATCACCGCCCTGGTGGCGACCGTCCTGCCCGTCGCCGGGCTCGTCCTGGTGTTCATGGCGTTGGCGTTGGCGCTCGGCGGACTGATCGCGGGCTCGCCGCGGGGGAGCGTGTCGATGATGCTCGTGTCGGTGCTCGGCGCGGCCGTCGCCTTCATCCTCCACGTGCCGTGGAGCCTCGACTACGTGCTGCCCGGGGCCGAGTTGGCGAGCTTCGTGGGTGCCGACACCGGGACGCGGTCGCTCGACGTCATCGACCTGATCGGCCTGCGCACACAGTCGTCGACGGTGGGGGTGCTCGGGCTGGGAGTCGTGATCGCCGGTGGCCTCGCACTCGTCATCGGGCGAGGATGGCGACTCGACTGGGCGGCGCGCGGATGGAGCCTGATGCTGTGCGGGGTCGGCGCCGCGCTCGTGGCCGACCGGGGGCTCCTCCCGTTCACGATGCCGCCGGCCGAGGTCCTGCTCGCCCCCTCCTGCGCCGGGCTGGCGCTCGCAGTCGGGCTCGGCGTCGCCGCGTTCGAGCGCGACCTCAGCGCCTATCGATTCGGGTGGCGCCAGCTGGCCGCCGGTGTCGCGGGCGCCTCGCTCGTGATCGGCTCGGTGCCCGTGCTCATCGCCTCACTCGGCGGGACGTGGTCGGTGCCCGGCGGCGACTACAACGAGATCCTCGCCTTCATCGAGGCCGAACGGGCCGACACCCCATTTCGCGTCCTGTGGCTCGGACAGCCCGATGTCCTTCCCCTCGGGTCCTACGAGCTCGAGCAGGGCCTCGCCTATGCGACGACCGATCACGGCCTCCCCGAACTCGGCGATGCCATCGTGACCGCCGACCCCGGATCGGCGGAGCTCGTCGCCGATGGGCTCGATCTGGTGCTTGCGGGCGAGACCACTCGATTCGGGCAGCTGATGGCGCCACTCGGGATCCGCTACGTGGTCGTGGTCGATCAGCTGGCGCCGGCCCCGTTCGACGACGACCCGCGGCCAACCCCTCAGGAGCTGTTGCCTGCGCTCTCGGCCCAGCTCGACCTCGAGGTCATCGACGTGAACCCGGCGCTCACGGTCTTCCGGACCGACGAGGCGATCCCGTTGCGGGCCGAGGTCGACGAGCAGTTCGGAGCGGGCGCGACGTCGATCACCGACGTCGGTGCCGACCTCGGCGCAGCGACGCCGGTGTTGGTGAACGAGTCCGACCGGACCTCGTTCGACGGGCCGGTCGAGGCCGGAACCCGGGTGTTCTGGTCGGCGACGGCCTCGGACAACTGGGCCCTCTCGGTCGACGGACAGCCGGTGATCGGCGAGGAGGCGTTCGGCTTCGCGACCGCCTACGAGGTCGGTGCCACCGGCGAGGCCGAACTGGTCTTCGAGACGCCGGTGTTCCGGTACGGCATGCTCGTGGTCCAGGCGCTCCTGTGGTTGTTCGTGCTCCGCACGCTGCTTCGCATGCGCCTCGCCCCGGAACGCGACGGGAGCAGCGCATGAACCGCCGGATCCCTGTCTTCGTCGCCGTGCTGGGTGCCATCGCGGCCATGCTGGTGCTGGGCGCCGACCCGCCCGAGCCATCGGCCGACGTCTCGGGGGTGACCGAGACCGAGGCGCTCGGACTGCCGATCGCCGAACCGGCCGGCTCGCTCTCGAGCACCTGGTTCTGTGCCGGCGGCACCGGCGTCGACTCCGAGACGGCGTTCGCTGATCACACGGTCATCGTCGCCAACGCATCCGACGAGGACGCCACCGGCGTGCTCACCGTCTTCGGCGGCAGCGTGCGCGAGGCCGTCAGCGGCGAGGAGCAGCTCGAGCAGCTCGACTCGACCTCCACGACCGAAGCCGGCGAGGAGACGACCACCACGACCGAGGCCGCCGAAGGTGAGACCGACGACGCCACGACGTCGACCACCGAGGCGCCGGCGCCCGAGCCGGTCTCGCAGGCCCTCGAGATCCCGGCACTGGGGCGGGTCGAGGTGCGCCTGGGTGATGTGCTCGAAGCCGAGCTCGTGTCGGCGCTCGTCGAGGTGCCGAGCGGCGAGATCGCGGTCGAGCACCGCGTCGAGAGCATCAACGGCAGCGACACGGCTCCGTGCGCGTCGAGCGCTGCGGCCGAGTGGAACTTCGCATGGGGGGCGACCACCGACGACGCCCGTGAGGTGCTCGTGTTCTTCAACCCGTTCGCCGACGATGCGGTGGTCGACGGCTTCTTCATCACCGACGACGGCCCCCGCGAGCCCGGCCGCTTCGACGGTCTGGTCATTCCGGCGGGCAGCGTCGTCGGTCTCGACCTCGGCGACGACGTGACCATCCGCCCCCAGATCGCCGGCACGCTCCGCCTGCGTTCGGGTCGGGTGATCGTCGACCGGATCCAGCGATTCGACGGGAGCGACGGCGCCACGGGCCTCACCGTCCGGTTGGGAATGCCGGTGGCCAAGCCGTTCTGGAGCTTTCCCGATGGCCTGGTCGACGACGGCGTGACCGAGACGATCCATCTGTACAACCCGACCGACCGGTCGGCCGAGGTCCTGGTCGACATCACCCCCGACGACCCCGAGACGAACGGGATCCCCGAGCCGTTCGACGTCTCGGTCCAACCCGGCGCGCAGGTCGCCATCGACGTCGGTGAGGACGGCCGGGTCGAGGCCGGCGTCGGGCACAGCCTCACGGTGCGGGTCGTCAACGACAGTGCGATCGTGGCCGAGCGGGTCCTCACCTCCGAATCACCGGCGGAGCGGACCGGCGTCTCGGTCGCGACCGGCTCGCCGGTCGCCGCACCCACGTGGATCTTCGCCGGCGGTGGAACGAGTGAGAGCCAGGACGAGTTCCTCTACGTCGTCAACCCCTCCAACGAGTTCCTCGCCACGTTCAGCATCGTGTCGCTCGCGGACGGACAGGTCCTGGAGATCGAGGGGCTCGGCGATCTCGAGGTGCCGCCGGCCGGGCGGCTGGCCATCCGGATCGGATCGCAGATCCAGCGCGACGATGCGTTGCTGGTCGAGTCGAGTTCGCCCATCGTCGTCGAGCGAGGTCTCTACGCGGCCGAGGGCCCCGGCATCTCCAACGCGATCGGCATCCCGCTGCGCACCGGCGTCGTCGAACCGCCGCCGTTCATCGAGGATCCCGAAGGCTGAATCGGGCCATCAGCCCGTGGCGCGGTCGTCGACCCCGTGGTCGCATCCGGGTGGCACCGAGCCCGGCTCCCGGATCTCGGCGAGGGTGGCCCACAGATCTGCTGCGGTGGGCGGGCCCAGGAACTGGCCGACCACGGCGCCGTCGGCATCGGCGATGAGCAGGGTGGGGACGGCCTCGATCGCGTAGCGGTCGTGGAGCGCCCTGTCCTCGCCGACTTCGACCTCTTGGGTCGCCACCTCGGGGCTGGCCACCGGCTCGACGACCGCTCGGGCCTTGGCACACGAGGTGCACGTCGAGGCCGAGAACAGCACGACCAGCCACGGGGCGTCGGGCCGCACGAAGTCGGCTCGGTTGAGCTGTTCGGGGACGGCGTAGCCGGTCCGCGTCGGCACCGGGTCGCGCCGCTGGTCGGCCACGACCGCGATGAGCAGTGCGACGCCGACGAGGACGACGAACACGATGATCTGGGTCATCGTGAGGAGGTCGGTCAGTCGGCGCCGACGGGCAGTTCGACGTCGCCCGCATCGGCGTCGGCCTCGCTGGCGGCGTCGTCGGCCTCGGCACCGGGGTCCTGGTCGACCTCGGGGTCGGTCGACGGTGTCGACTCGGGCTCGGAGGTGCGGCCGACCTCGATCAATCGGTTGATCTCGGGGCCGTCGACCGTCTCGTGCTCGAGCAGGGCCCGGGCGACGAGGTCGAGCCCGTTGCGATGCTCGACGAGCAGCTCACGGCAGCGTTCCTCGGCGCCCCGGAGGATCTTCTCGACCTCCTCGTCGATCACCCGGGCGGTGTCGTCGGAGTAGTCGCGGGTGTGCATGAGGTCGTCGCCGAGGAAGACCTGCTGGTTGTCGCCCCACGCCATCGGGCCGATGCGCTCGCTCATGCCGTAGGTGCGAACCATGGCCCGAGCCCACTTGGTCGATCGTTGGAGGTCGTCGCTGGCGCCGCTCGAGACCTCGCCGAACACCAGCCGCTCGGCGGTCCGGCCGCCCATCGCCATGGCGATGATGTCCTCGAAGTAGCTCTGCGGGTAGTGATGCCGTTCCTCGGGCAGGGTCTGGGTCACGCCGAGGGCCATCCCGGCCGGGATGATGGTCACCTTGTGGACGGGATCGGCGTTCGGGAGCAACGACGCGCAGACCGCATGGCCGGCCTCGTGATAGGCGGTGATCTCCTTCTCCTCGTCGGTGAGCCCCATCGACTCGCGTCGCTGGCCCATGAGGACCCGGTCGCGTGCCTCGTCGAAGTGTTCGGCGTGGATCTCGTCGAAGTCGGCGCGGACCGCGAAGAGCGCCGCCTCGTTGACCAGGTTCGCCAGGTCGGCTCCGGACATCCCGGGCGTGCCCCGGGCGACGAGGTCGAGGTCGACGTCGTCGGCCATGCTCTTGCCCTTGGCGTGAACCTTGAGGATCGCCCGACGCTCCTCGAGTTCGGGCAGCGGCACGACCACCTGGCGGTCGAACCGGCCCGGGCGGAGGAGTGCCGGATCGAGGACGTCGGGACGGTTGGTGGCGGCGATCATCACGATGCCTTCGGTCGCCTCGAATCCGTCCATCTCGTTCAACATCTGGTTGAGCGTCTGTTCGCGCTCGTCGTGGCCACCGCCGAGGCCGGCGCCACGCTTGCGGCCGATCGAGTCGATCTCGTCGATGAAGATGATCGCCTTGCCCATCTTCTTCGCCGACTCGAACAGGTCGCGGACCCGGCTCGCGCCGACACCGACGAACATCTCCATGAAGTCGGACCCGCTGACCGAGAGGAACGGCACGCCGGCCTCGCCGGCCACCGCACGGGCGATGAGGGTCTTGCCGGTCCCGGGGGGCCCGACGAGCAGCACTCCCTTCGGGATGCGGGCGCCGATCTGAGCGAATCGTTGCGGCTGCTTGAGGAAGTCGATCACCTCGGTGATCTCCTGTTTGACCCCCTCGTACCCGGCGACGTCGGCGAAGGTCGTGCCGGGGCGCTCGGTCGAGTAGGTCTTGGCCTTCGATCGGCCGATCGACATGATGCCGCTCATCTGGCCCTGCGCCCGCCGCTGCATCCACCAGATGAATGCGATGAAGAGCCCGGCGATGAGCAGGAGAGGGAAGATCGACTCGAGAAAGCTCGGAGTCGGCGTGGTGTAGGTGACCTCGACCTGGTTCTCCTCGAGCAGCGCGAGGTCCTTCTCGGGAACCCCGCCGTTCTCGAGGACCCCGGTGGTCGTGAACGACTCTTCGTTCTCGAGCTCGCCCTTGATCTTTCCGTTGTTGTTGTTGATCTCGATCGAGGCGACGTCGCCGTCGATGACCTTCTGGCGGAACTCGGTGTAGGTGAGCTCGGTTCCCGAGTCGCTGCTGAAGAGGCTCGGGAGGAGAAATGCCGTGAGGAACAGGCCGACGAGCAGCCAGATCGACCACTTCGGCAGGCCCGGACCCGAGCCCGACGGCTTTGCTCCACGGTCGTCCCGCGGCGCGGGAGGAGGAGGCGGAGGTGGCGGAGTCTGCTGACCCATGACCGGGGAGTCTACGGCGCAGATGGGCGTTGCCGACGCCGGGTCGCGGGTCCGTGGGATCCGCCACTTTCGAGGAGATCGTGGATACGTTCTCCGACGATGAATCGTCATTGTTCGCGTCCGGGTTGCTCGAAGCAGGCCGACGCCACCCTCGTCTACGACTACGGACGGGCCGTGGTCACCCTCGAATGGCTGGCCGAGTCGCCGCACCCGATGAGCTACGACCTGTGCACCGACCACGGCGAGCGGCTCGTCGTGCCGAACGGGTGGACCACCGACGACCGTCGGGTCAGCCACCTGTCCGTTCTGCCCGACCGCCCGGAATTCCTGGCCAGCTGAACGATTCCGCCGACCCCACCGGTCCCGGTCCCGGGGCTGCGGAACCCCTCCCCGCGCCGCGGTGGGGCATGGGCGAAGTGGTGGCCGGCTGGTTCCTCAGCGTCGTCGGGGCCTCGTTCGTCTTCATTCTGGTCCTGGCCGTCAGCGGCTACGCCGACACCCCCGACGACCTCCCCCTGGGCTGGTTCGCCGTGGCGCAGCTCGGCCTGTGGGTCGGGCTCCTCGGAGCGCCGCTGTGGGCGGCCACCCGGCGGGGCAACGGGGTGGTCTCCGACCTCGGCCTGTCGGTCGAGACCCGCGACGTCCCGATCGGTCTGGCCATCGGCATCGCCTGTCAGTTCGTGCTGCTCCCGCTCATCTACGCACCCATCTTCTGGCTCACCGATCTCGACAGCGACGAGCTCAGCCAGGTCGCCGAGGACCTCACCGACCGAGCCGTCGATCCGGTCTCGGTGGTGCTGCTGGTCCTGATCGTCGGTCTCGGCGCGCCGATCGTCGAGGAGATCTTCTACCGCGGCATGATGCAGCGTGCGATGGGGCGCTGGGCCGGACCCGTGGTCGCGGTCGGCGGCAGCAGCCTGTGGTTCGCAGCCAGCCACTTCCAGCCACTCCAGTTCGTCGGGCTGCTCGCCTTCGGGCTCGTGCTCGGACTGGTGGCCCACCGCACGGGCCGGCTCGGCATGGCGATCTTCGCCCACGTCGGGTTCAACATGACCACGGTGATCGTGCTCCTCGTCTCGTGAGCGGGTGACGACGCACTCGGCGACTCAGATGGCACGATGGGCGGGCCCGTCATGACCGATTCGTCCGTGCTTCCCGTTCCGTCGGCCGTGGCCGACCAGGACGACGACCCAAGCGCGATCGCACCCGAGCCGCCGTCGCCGGACGACGCGGCGGCCGTGGCCAATCGCCGGCGCTGGGTCCGCAACGGCATCGACGCCGCCGTGATCGTGCTGTGTGTGGTGTTCATCCTCGGTCCGCTCCAGCCCGACCTGCTGCTGACCGACAGCACGCCGGCCGGCGGCGACATGGGCGCCCACGTCTGGGCGCCTGCGTTCCTTCGCGACGAGCTGCTGCCCAGCCTCCGACTCTCGGGCTGGACCCCCGACTGGTACGCCGGGTTCCCGGCGTTCCAGTTCTACATGGTGATCCCGTCGCTGATGATCGTGGCCGTGAACAGCGGGATCCAGGGGCCATTGGCCGTGCTGCCCTTCGCCGCGTCGCTCGGCATCGGGCTGCACGCCATCCTCGCGACCGACGGCCGTCGTCGCATCGTCGGGGTCACCGCCGCATTGCTGATCGCCGTCCTGGGGATCGGGGTGCCCTACGGCGTCGCCTTCAAATGGGTGACGGTCTCGGGAATCCTCACCCTGCCGCTGGCGGCCTACGTGTTCGGGCGGCTCATCCGATTCGCCTACCCGGGCCCCGCGCTGCTCGCCATCGCCACGGTGCCGTTCCTGTTCGACCGCGGGTTCACCATCTACGGCGGCAACATCCCGAGCACCCTCGCCGGCGAGTTCGCCTTCTCGATCTCGCTCTCGCTCGCCGTGCTGTACCTGGGGTTCCTCGCCCGCGGACTGCAGACCGGGCAGTACCGGGCCACCGCCGCGGTCCTGCTCGCGCTCACCGGGCTCTGCCACATCATCCCGGCCTTCTTCGCGCTGGCCGGGACGGCGGTCCTGCTGCTGATGCGCATCGCCTCGCACCACTCGAAACGGGCAACCACCCGCAGCGCCGCGTGGGTGTTGGTCGTCGGACCCGTGGCCGGGTTGCTGTCGGCCTTCTGGGTCCTCCCGTTCTTCTGGCAGCGGACCTTCCTCAACGACATGGGGTGGGAGAAGCTGGCCGTCCGGCCCGATGTCGGATACGGCGACTGGGCCGCGAACTGGGACTGGTTCTGGCAGGACGTCAGGCCCCAGCTGATCCCGGGCGCCATGGGGTGGGCCGTGTTCCTGGCCGTGATCGGGATCGTGCTGTCGATCGTGTTCAAGGTCCGGGTCGGGGTGTTCCTGACCATCACGGCGGCGATCATCGCCGTCGGGTTCGTGGTGCTTCCCGAGGGGCGGCTGTGGAACGCCCGCATCCTGCCCTTCTACTACCTGTGCATCTACATGCTGGCCGCGGTCGGCGTCACCGAGGTGGGGCGCAGTCTCGCCCTGATCGCCTCGCCGGATCCCGAGCGAGACCCCCAACCGCACCGCTGGTTCGAGTGGGTCACCGCGCCGATCAGCTTCGTGGCGGTCGCCGTGGTCGTCGGCCTCCCGCTGGCGGCGCTGCCCCTCGGGTCCACCGACGACGACGGCACCTACCGGTGGTTCGGGTTGTCGACCACCGACGACAGTTTCGTGCCGAGCTGGGCCGAGTGGAACTACAGCGGCTACGAGGGCAAGGAGGCGTATCCCGAGTACCAGGCGCTCGTCGGCGAGATGGCGCGGGTCGGCGAGACCAACGGCTGTGGTCGCAGCATGTGGGAGTACCAGAAGGAGCTCGACCGGTACGGCACCCCGATGGCGCTGATGCTGTTGCCCTTCTGGACCGACGGGTGCATCGGCTCGATGGAGGGGTTGTACTTCGAGGCGTCGTCGACCACGCCGTTCCACTTCCTGCTCCAGTCCGAGCTGTCGGCCGCGCCCAGCAACGCCCAACGTGACCTGCCCTACCGCCAGTTCGACATCGACGCCGGGGTCGACCACCTCCAGCTCCTCGGCGTGCGCTACTACCTGGCGACGTCGACCCAGGCCATCACCGCCGCGTCCGACCATCCCGATCTCACCGAGGTCGGCTCGAGCGGCCCATGGGTCGTCTACGAGGTCGCCGATGCGCCGCTGGTCCAAGGCGTCGACGCGGTGCCGGCCGTGACCACCAGCAGCCACGCCCAGGGCGACTGGTTGTGCGCCGATCTCGACGTGAAGACCGAGTCGGGCCTCCGCGGCACCAACCCGACGTGCAACGGGCCGGCCCTCGACTGGTTCCAGGGAGACCCCGACGACCAGGTCCACCTGGCGGCCGACGGGCCGGCCGAGTGGGAGCGGGTCGACTACCCGACCGCCCCGGTTCGGACACCGATCGAGTCGGCCGAGGTGTCGAACCTGGTGGCCGACACCAACACCATCGCCTTCGATGTCGACCGGGTCGGAGCGCCCGTGCTCGTCAAGGCGTCCTACTTCCCCAACTGGGAGGTGTCGGGCGCCGACGGCCCGTACCGGGTCGCGCCGAACCTGATGCTGGTCGTACCCACCGAGACGTCCGTCGAGATGACGTTCGGGCGCGAGCCCGTCGACTGGATCGCATGGTTCCTGACCTTCTTCGGGATCGTCATGGTCGTCGCGCTCGTGCGCAAGGGTGACGACTGGCTCACGGCCGACCGCTGACGTGACATGAGGCAGCTGTTCGCCCGGTTCGTGCTGGTCGCCCTCGTCCCCACGGCGGTCGACATCGGCCTGCTGGTGTGGCTGCGCGAAGGTCTCGGCTGGATCCTGGTCGCAGCGAACCTCACCGTGATCGCGGTCGCCACGGTCGTGTCGTACGTGATGCATCGGTCGATCACGTTCGGGCGCGACCGCTTCGTGCGCTGGGTGCAGCTCCCCTGGACCTTCGCGGCCGTCGCCGCACTCGCCGCCGTCATCGACACGGTGGTGCTCCGTGGAGTGTTCGTCCTCACCGGGTTCGACACCGTCGCCGGGCTGATCGGTGCGAAGGTCATCTCGTTGGCCGCGGCTGCGCTGGTGCGGTTCGGCGGCTACCGCACGGTGCTGACCGAGGAGATCCGCCGTTCGGTGTCCGAGCCGGGTCCGCCGCTCACCGACATGGGCGGCCTGGACGTGTCGGTCGTGATTCCCGCCTACGAGGAGGCCGACGACATCTCGGCCACGGTGCATGCGCTTCGGGCGGCTGCGCCCGCCGACCGGACCGTCGAGATCGTGGTGGTCGACGACGGGTCATCCGACGCCACCGCCGACCGGGCCCTCGAGGCCGGCGCCGATCAGATCGTGGTCCTCCCGGTCAACCGGGGCAAGGGAGCCGCCGTGCGCGGCGGGGATGCTGGCGGCCCGTGGGCGCGTCGTGGTCTTCACCGACGCCGACCTCGCGTACGCACCGGCCCTCGTGTACGAGACGGCGCAACTGGTCGACGACGGTTGGGACGTCGTCGTGGGCGATCGCCGCCACCCCGACGCCACGGGTCGCTCCGGCGTCAACACCGTTCGTTCGTTGGGCAGCCGGGCCATCAACCTGGCCACCTACGGCGTGCTCCTCGGCAGCTATCGCGACACGCAGTGCGGGCTCAAGGCGTTTCGTCGCGACGTGGCCCGGAGCCTGTTCTCCCGCACCCGCCTCGACGGATTCGCCTTCGACGTCGAGATCTTCCACCTCATCGAACGCGATCGGCGCTCACTCCACAGCATCCCCGTGCAGGCCCGGCACTCCGAGCGATCGACGGTGAGCGTGGGGCGCGACGCCGCACGCATGCTCCGTGACCTCTGGCGGGTCCGCACGTGGTCGTCGACCGGTGTCTACGAGCCATCGGAGGCATCGCAGACGAGTTCGGTAGGTTCCGTGCCCCATGGCTGACCTCGACGCGATCTTCAAGGCATACGACATCCGCGGCACGACCCCCGACCAGTTCGACGCGCCGACCGCACGTGCCATCGGTGCGGCGTTCGCCCGGCTGGTGGTGGCCGACGAGGGAGCAAGTCGGGTGATCGTCGCCCGCGACATGCGCCCCAGCGGCATCGAGCTCGTCGCCGCCTTCACCGACGGCGTGACGGCCCAGGGCCTCGACGTGGTCGACATCGGGCTGGCCTCGACCGACCTGCTCTACTTCGCATCGGGCACCCTCGACGTGCCGGGCGCCATGTTCACCGCGTCGCACAACCCGGCCGAGTACAACGGCATCAAGATGTGTTTCTCGTCGGCGCGTCCGATCGGCGAGGACTCCGGCCTGCGTGTGATCAAGGACGACGTTTCCTCGAGCACTCCCGATGCCGGCGCCGAGCGTGGCATCCGACGCGAGGACGACCTGCTCGGATCGTTCGCCGATCACGTGCGCTCGTTCATCGACACCGGCAAGCTTCGACCGCTCAAGGTGATCGCCGACACCGCGAACGGGATGGGCGGACTCGTCGTCCCCGCCGTGTTCGACGGGCTGCCGATCGACCTCGAGATCATGTACGGCGAGCTCGACGGCACGTTCCCGAACCATCCCGCCGACCCCATCCAGGTCGAGAATCAGGCCGACCTCCGCGCCCGGGTGCTCGAAACGGGGGCCGATGTCGGTCTGGCGTTCGACGGCGATGCCGACCGGGTCTTCCTCATCGACGACCGGGGCGAACCGCTGTCAGGCTCGATCACGACCGCCATCGTGGCCAAGGGCGTGCTCGACAAGGAGCCGGGATCGACGATCCTCCACAACCTCATCTGCTCGAAGACCGTGCCCGAGGTCGTGGCCGAGAACGGCGGGACCCCGATCCGGACCCGGGTCGGTCACAGCTTCATCAAGGCCGAGATGGCCGCCACCGGGGCCGCCTTCGGGGGCGAGCACAGCGCCCACTACTACTTCCGCGACAACTGGCGAGCCGACTCGGGGGCCATCGCCGCCCTGGTGGTGCTCGAGCAGTTGAGCGTTGCCGGGGTGGCCCTGTCCGAACTGCGTGAGCCCTACGACCGCTACGCCGCGTCGGGCGAGCTCAACACCACCGTCGATGATCAGCAGGCCGTCATCGACCGCGTCGCCGCGGCGTATCCCGATGCCGAGCAGAACCGCCTCGACGGTCTCACGGTCGATTTCGGCGACTGGTGGTTCAACCTCCGGCCATCCAACACCGAGCCGCTGCTGCGGCTCAACCTCGAGGCCCCGACGCGCGGCCGAGTGCGACGCGCACGTGGCCGAGGTGCAGCAACTGATGGGCGGATGACATGCAGCGTCTCGAAGGAGTCATCCAGCGCTCCCCGTGGGGGCATCCGACGGCGCTGGCCGAGCTCGTCGGCCGAGTCCCGTCGGGTGAGCCCGAGGCCGAGCTGTGGCTCGGCGCACATCCCAAGGCACCGAGCGCGACTGCCGACGGTCGAACCCTCGATCAGGTGATCGCCGAGGATCCGCGAGCGATGCTCGGAGTCGATGCCGCGTCGACGTTCGGCGAGCTGCCGTTCCTCATGAAGGTCCTGGCCGCGGCGAAGCCGTTGTCGATCCAGGCGCATCCCGGCGCCGATCAGGCTCGCGCCGGCTTCGATCGCGAGAACGCGGCCGGCATCCCACTCGATGCGCCACAGCGCACGTACGTCGACCCGAAGCCGAAGCCCGAGCTGATCTGCGCGCTGACCCCGTTTCACGCCCTGTGCGGGTTCCGTTCTCTGGCGGAGACCCGCGACCTGTTCGACGACCTGGGTGCCGGCGTCGAGCCCGTCGCCGAGCGACTGGCCGCGCGGGGCGACGAGGCCGCGGTGATCGCCGAGACGATGTCGTGGCTCCTGCGCGAAGCATCACCCGAGGTCACGACGGCCTGTGTCGATGCGTGTCGCATGCTCGATCGGCCGGGGTGGGCGCTCGAAGCGCAGACCGCGCTCGATCTCGCCACCCACTTCGGCTCGGACCCCGGCGTCGTGGTCGCGCTGATGCTCAACCGCATCACGCTCGAGCCCGGCGAAGCGGTCTTCCTTCCTGCGGGCAACGTGCACTCCTACCTCGAGGGCGTCGGGGTCGAGGTCCTGGCCAACAGCGACAACGTCGTGCGCGGCGGGCTCACGACCAAACACACCGACGTCGAAGAGCTCCTCGCCATCGTCGACAGCAACCCGACCCGCCCCGACATCCAGCGACCCGACGACTGGAATCACCGCTACCGCACTGATGTCCCCGAACTCGCCCTCCACCGCTACGAGGTGGGTGGGGGCCGCAGCGTGGCCTGGCAGCGCGAAGCTCCGGCGATCGCCCTGGTCACGAGTGGCCGAGCCGAGGTCGACGGTGAGCCGCTCGCCGCGGGCGAGGCCGTCTTCCTCGCAGCCGACGACACCGTCTCGATCGGTGGCGAGGCCACCGTCCACCTCGCGACCACCGGCTGATTCGACGTCAACCCATCGACCCGTGGGATCAGAGATGCTTCATCGCCTCACGTCTGGTGAGTCCTGACAACTCGTCGGCATGGGCGTCGACGAAGGCGCGGACGGCATCGGGATCGGTCCTGGCGAACTCGCGGAGGGCCCAGCCGATGGCCTTGCGGATGAAGAACTCGGTGTCGGCGGCGCGACGCTCGGCGTAGGAGAACAGTCGGTCCGGGTCGGTGTCGGTCTTCCAACGGAGTTGGTGGAGGATCGCGGTCCGAGTCAGCCAGATGTCATTGGCGTCGATCCAGCGATCCATCACCTGGGTCAGTGCCCGATGGTTGCGAACCATGGTCCCGACGACGTGCGCCGCGAGCGTGTCGACGGTGTCCCACCACGACTTCGCCGTGATCAGCGCCTCGACGCGGTCGAGGTGGGTCGGGCCGAGGCGTGTCGCCTGTCGGGCCAGGACGTCACTGCCCACGTACTGGAACTCGCGCTCGGGCTGGGCCCAGCAGCGATCGACGAACGTCAACACATCGTCGATGTCCGCGGTGCGCGGCAGCATCGAACACGGGTTGCGACGCGGTCCGCCGCGCCGGGGTCTTGACCCCGAGAAACGCGAACTGGTCCCTCACGTAGGCGGCCATCGGTTCGGCCTGCTCGCTCCGGGCGACGGCCGCGAGTTCGTGACGGAGCAGGTCGACGTCGAGCACCACGGGGCCAGTGTGCCCGACCCACTACGTTGGCGGCGATGGCCCTCTCTCCCACCCTCCTCGAGATCCTCGCCTGTCCCGACGACAAGGGACCGCTGCTCTACTTCGAGGACGAGAACGCGCTCTACAACCCCCGGCTCAAGCGTCGCTACGACATCCGCGACGACATCCCGATCATGCTCATCGACGAGGCCGAGACCGTCGACGACGCAGAGCACGAGCGGCTGACCGCCAAGGCGTCCGCCGAGGGCATCGAGCCGACCTTCAGCGCCTGACGTCAATGGTCTCCCGACCCCCCGAACTCGACGGTCTGGACACGCTCGGCGTCGTCGGGCCGACGCTCAGCCTCGCCGACCAGATCGAGCGCGCCGCCACCGGCGTCGGCGAGATCGCCGGCCTGCCCGCGGACGAGGACATCGAGCAGGTGGTCCTCCTCGGAGCCGGCGACGCTGGTGTTGCGGCCGAGTTCGTGGCCGCCGTGGGCGACCCGTTCGGGTCGGTTCCCTGCATCGTGGTCGAGGGCTACTCGGCTCCGACCTTCGTGTCCGAAGCCACCCTGTGCATCGTGCTCTCCCGCTCGGGGGAGACCGAGGAGACCCTCGAGGCGGCCGAGGCCGCAGCGATCGCCGGTGCTCGGATGGTGGTGGTCGGCGGTGGAGGACGTCTGGTCGAGCTCGGGCGTTCGTGGGAGGCACCGGTCATCGAGATCGATCCCACGTTGCCCACCGAACGCGCCGCCCTCGGGGCTCTGGCCATTCCGCCGATGCTCGTCCTCGAGCAGACGGGTCTGTGGCCCGGGGCATCCGACTGGATCGCCCGAACGGTCGAGCAGCTCCGCCGGCGTGAGGCCGAACTCGCCAAGCCCGACAGCGCTGCCGCCCAGCTGGCTCGAACCATCGGTCGAACCATGCCGATCATCTACGGCGCCGGCGACATCGGCGGCGCAGCGGCCCGCCGCTGGAAGGCGCAGTGCAACAAGCACGCCAAGATCCCGGCCTTCGCCGGCCGGCTGCCCGAACTCACCCACGACGAGATCGCCGGCTGGGGACAGCACGGTGACGTCACCCGGCAGGTCTTCACCGTCGTCCAGCTCCGGCACGAGGACGAGCATCCGCAGGTGATGCGCCGCTACGAGCTCATGCGCGACCTCGTCGACGAGGTCGTGCACGAGATCGTCGACGTCGAGGCCGAAGGCGACGGGTCGGTGGCCCAGATGTTCGATCTGGCCTATTTCGGCGACGTGGTGAGCCTGCACCTGGCCATGAACGAGGGAACCGACCCGGGCCCGGTCCCCGCGGTCGCCCGGGTCGAATCCGACCTCACCGACTGACGCTTCAGAACCACTGCGACCGCCACGGCTCACAGAGCTCGTCGATCAAACCGTCGACGTGGTCGCGGTCGAGCTGCTCGAGCACATGGTGGTTCTGTGGCGCAGCGAAGGCGTGACTGGCATCGGCGTCGAGGGTGGCCGGATCGACCTCGACGAACGCCGCGAGCTCGTCGATGCGTGTCCGCAGTTCAGGGGTCCGGACCACCAGGAGCCGGTCGTCGGGGACGACGCCGATGACGTGCTCGAAGCCGCGTGACCAGTTCCTGAGCAGCCTGGACACGGTGGGCAGGCCGAGATCCTGCAGGGCGCTCTCCTCGGACGCGTACTCCGTTTCGGCCACCTCACGGTCGAGGACCTCCTTCCACTGTCCGCTGGGGGTGTCGTTGAGGCGGTGGTCGAAGAACGAGTCGAGCCAGCTCCGCGGCTCCCGGATCGTGAACACGAACTGAGCGTCGGCGAAGAGCCTCGCGTAGTCGGCGGCGAAGGGCTGGTTGAGCTGGTTCGAATCGACCTCGAGCCGGTACCGGTGGTTCCGATCGAGCAACACCTGATCGATCGCATCCTGTCCCGTCGTCGCTTCACGACGACGGGACACCAGGTCGCTGAGCTCCTTCACGTCGACCTCGTGTCCGACGCGGTACTCCGCGGCGAAGATCGCGGCCAACGAATTGGTGCCGGTCTTGGCGCTTCCGAGCCCGATCAGATGAAAGCGTGGCTGCGGTGCCGGCGCGCTCGAGCCCGAGCGCCCGAAGCGACGAAAGAGCCCCATGGCCCGCACAACCTAGATGCGATCGTCGATCCGGACGTTCCGGTCGGGCTGAGCGCCGAGTCGGGCGTTTCGCGACCCGATCGGTAGAGTTGTCGGTTCCGGGCTGACACGAGATGGTGCCGGTTGCACCCAGCCAGGTCCTCACCTACGTCGACGGCGCCCAGACGTGCCCCGAAGGAGACAACCGAACATGACCGTTGCAACCGGAGACTTCAAGGTCGCCGATCTCAGCCTCGCCCCGTGGGGCCGCAAGGAGATCGAGCTCGCCGAGGTCGAGATGCCGGGCCTCATGGCCCTGCGGGCCGAGTACACCGACAGCCAGCCCCTGGCCGGCGCCAAGATCATGGGCTCGCTGCACATGACGATCCAGACGGCCGTCCTCATCGAGACGCTCACGGCGCTCGGCGCCCAGGTCCGCTGGGTGAGCTGCAACATCTTCTCGACCCAGGACCATGCCGCCGCTGCCGTGGCCGTCGGTCCCGAGGGCACCGCCGAGAACCCCAAGGGCATCCCCGTCTTCGCTTGGAAGGGCGAGAGCCTCGAGGAGTACTGGTGGTGCACCGAGCAGGCCCTCAAGTGGCCGGGCGGCGACGGCCCCAACATGATCCTCGACGACGGTGGCGACGCCACGATGCTCGTCCACAAGGGTCGCGAATACGAGGCCACCGGTGTCGTGCCCGAACCGACCGACGACGACAGCGACGAGTGGAAGGTGGTGCTCGCCGTCCTGAAGCGCACCGTCGCCGAGGAGCCGAGCCTCTGGACCGACATCGCCGCAAAGATCCAGGGTGTCACCGAGGAGACCACGACCGGCGTGCACCGCCTCTACGAGATGTTCAACGACGGCTCGTTGCAGTTCCCGGCCATCAACGTGAACGACTCGGTCACCAAGTCGAAGTTCGACAACCTGTACGGCTGCCGCCACAGCCTGATCGACGGCATCAACCGCGCCACCGACGTCATGATCGGCGGCAAGGTCGCCATGGTGTGCGGCTACGGCGACGTGGGCAAGGGCTGTGCCGATTCACTCCGCGGTCAGGGTGCACGAGTCCTCATCGCCGAGGTCGACCCGATCTGTGCGCTCCAGGCGGCCATGGAGGGCTACGAGGTCACCACCATCGAGCGGGTCATCGACAAGATCGACATCGTCATCACCGCCACCGGCAACAAGGACATCCTGTCCGCCGAGCTCATGTCGAAGATGAAGCACAACGCCATCGTCGGCAACATCGGTCACTTCGACAACGAGATCGACATCGCCGGCCTCGAGAAGCAGAGCGACGTCCAGAAGGTCGAGATCAAGCCCCAGGTGCACGAGTTCGTGTTCCCCGACGGCCACTCGATCATCATGCTTGCCGAAGGTCGCCTGCTGAACCTCGGCTGCGCCACCGGCCACCCGAGCTTCGTGATGAGCTGCTCGTTCACCAACCAGGTGGTGGCCCAGATCGAGCTGTTCACCAAGGCCGACGAGTACCCCCTCGGCGTGCACGTGCTGCCCAAGCACCTCGACGAGAAGGTCGCCCGCCTGCACCTCGACAGCCTCGGCGTGAAGCTCACCGAGCTCAGCCAGGAACAGGCCGACTACATCGGCGTTCCCAAGGACGGGCCCTACAAGCCCGATCACTACCGCTACTAGGTACAACGCACCACCCAACTCCCGACCAAGATCCCGGAGCATCCTTCAGCGGCCTCGATGGAGCCACTCCACCAGCTCTTGCGGTGCCGAGGCCTCGACTCGCCGGTGGTAGCGCTCCAGATCGGCTGACGTCAGTACTTCGGATGCCTCGCTCGGGCCGCTGTGGCGGAAGAACGCCTTCGGGTCGAGCAGGACACCATCCACGTCGGGCGCCAGCGTCTCAGCCCGAGCGCGGATCGCCTCGAACCGTGCGGCCTCGACGAGGGTGTCCCAGCGGTCCGCCCGGTCGGGCGTGCCGAGGCGTCGGGCGAGCCGGTCCATCTCGCTCGACAAGTCGGCCGTGAGATCGTCGTAGTGCACGAGCAAGACGTTCTGGGCGTTCCGTCGCGCCCACGCATCGTCCAAGTGCCAGAGCACGCCGTTGATCGAGTCGAGCGACTCTGCGGGCGTTGCCTGAGCGTGAATCCACGTGCGAAGCCAGGAGTCGAGTGGAGGTCGTTGCCTCGGCCGGTGCTCCTGCCCGGTCAGTTCGTCGATCCGGCGATGATCGAGATTTGCCATCTGGTGCCAGAGCGAGACGGCGGCGTCGAGCGGGTGACGGGCGACGACGATGTAGGTGACGCGCGGGTCGATGGCGACTCCGTCGAGCGGGGTGTGGGTCTTGACGATTCGTCGGTGCGCCTGGAGTTGCAGTCGGCCGAACACCTCCGCACGCGACTCGGTACGACGGTCGAGCCAGGGTGAGAGCTCACCCAGCGGTGCGGGGAGGTCCGGCGTTCCGTGGACGAGCAGCGCCGCGATCATCTGCACCCACGTCGTCCCGTGCTTCGAACGCGTGCTGACGACGATGTCGCCGTCGCGGAACTCGAAGTCGAGCCAGCGGAGGTTGTCCTCCTCCGCGTTCGAATAGTCGGTGATGGTCACCGACCGGACCGATCAGATGATGTGGCTGACGGAGTCGGGCATGTCGTCGGCGATGCGGATGATGGGAATCCCTGTCTGGGTGTTGTCGTGCATCTCGGTGAAGCACCGGGGCAGATCCTCGAACGAGTAGATCTCGTCGTGGATCGTGGGCTTGAACACCGACCCGTACAGCTCGGTCGCGGCGTCGCACCCCTGAGGCGTCTCGTAGTGGGTGTGGTCGATGGTGACCTGCTTCACCGACAGGACGGTCGAGTTGTAGGTCACGGTCTGGCTGAGCTGCCACCCGGCGCTGACGTTCACGCCGCACCGCGCGGCGACGGCCAGGCCGGCATCGAACACCGGGCCACGGAGCATGTCGCAGACGATGTGCATGTTCTCGCCGCCGGTGAGTTCCTTGCAGTGCTTGTTGAAGGCCTTCACATCGTCTCGGGACGCGAAGCGATTGAACTGCTTCTGGTCGATCCCGACGATGCCTTGCGCCTCGAGGGCGTCTCGTCGTTCGGCGGACCCGGCGCAGAAGAAGGCGTTGTGGCCCTCGGCCTTGGCGAGCATGAGGAAGAGCTCACCCACGCCACCACCGAAGCTGAGGACGTTGAGCGTGGCCTTGTTCTCTCGTGGGACCTTCACCCGGTAGATGCCGAGCGCACGGCGCCAGAGGTGGTAGGCGGTCGGGGCGCGCAGCGGCAGGGCGGCGATCTCCCACAGGTCGAGCCCGCAGTCGAGTGGGGCCTTGATGAGCTGCCAGTCCTCGACCACGGCGTCCTTGGAGTACCAGCCGATCGACTCGGGCTGGTCGTAGGCCCAGATGCGCAGGGGAAAGCCGAACTCGTCGGGCTCGCCGTTGCAGTGGGTGATGACGATGTCGCCCGGCTCGAAGTCGGTCACCTGATCACCGACCTCGACCACCTCGCCGACCGCCGAGTTGCCCGGGTACATCTTGCCGCCGCGCGCATCGGCGATGTTGATGGTGTCGGCGGTCGCAGCGTGATCGATGTTGTGCTCGGCCGAGACGGCCAGCACCTTCATGCGCACGTCCTTCGGTCCGACGTCGCGCAGCTCGAGGTCGTCGAGCCTGACGACCTTCGAGACATCGACGTCGGTGGGATCGCCCCCCACCGCCTCGGTCTCGGCGATGACCGCCTCTGAGGTGATCGAGTAGGCACGGGTCATGGTGGTCATCGGGTCGGCTCCTGGTCGTTGCGGGAGGCAACGATCATGCCCGCTGCGCCCATCTGCTCGTCAACTGGACGGCTGATCAGGCGAGTCCGTCGAGGCGGGCCAATGCCTCGCTGATGTCGTCGGCGTCGACGTCGAGGTGCGTCACGCCCCGCACCCGCTCGCCGAGCGCCACGATCTCGACACCGACCTCGTTGGCCCGCCGGCAGTAGTCGGTGCTGCTCATGCCCAGGTGTCCGACGTCGAAGATGACGATGTTGGTGTCGGGTTCGATCACTTCGTGGCCCTGCGCTCGGAGGCCGGCGGCGAGGGCGCTCGCATGGTCGTGATCGTCGGCCAGGCGCTCGACATGGTGATCGAGGGCGTGGATGCAACCGGCGGCCGCGATGCCCGCCTGCCGCATGGCGCCGCCGAACCGGTGCTTGTAGAGCCAGGCCTCCTCGATGAACGCGGCCGGACCTGCCAACACCGCTCCCATCGGGGCACCGAGCCCCTTGGTGAAGTCGATCCAGATCGAGTCGACCTCGGATCCCCACTCGCTCGCCCGGACGCCCGACGCGACGACGGCATTCATCAGCCGGGCCCCGTCGGTGTGGACCGCCATGCCAGAGCCGTGCGCCGCGGCTGCGACGGCGACGTACTGATCGTGGGGCCAGACCGTGCCGCCGGCGAAGTTGTGGGTCTGCTCGAGGCACAGCAGCGAGGTGCGCGGCTCGTAGCGACTGCCGTGGCTGTGGGCGGCCATGACCTGGTCGGGCGTGAACTGGCCGCGCTGGCCGGGGATCGTCTCGATCACGCAGCCGTTGACGGCCGCCGCCCCCGACGTCTCGGATCGCAACACGTGGCCGAGATCTTCCAGCAAGAGCGATTCGCCGGGAGTGGTGTGCACCGCGATGGCGATCAGGTTGCACATCGTGCCGGTCGGCAGGAACACCGCGGACTCCTGGCCCAGCAGATCGGCCACCCGATCCTGGAGCTCGTTCACCGTCGGATCGAGCTGACGCTGCTCGTCGCCCACCTCGGCGTCGGCCATCGCCGCCCGCATGGCATCGGTGGGGCGGGTCTGGGTGTCGCTGTAGAGGTTGATCGAGCGGTGGGTCACGGCTCAGAGGATGGCACGGCCGGGCTCTGATCGCCGGGGTCCCGCATCGGTCCGAGGTCATAGCGCGGGAGGAAGATCGACATCAGCGGGCCGATGGCCAACACGAAGATGACCGTGCCGGCGCCGGCGGTGCCGCCGAGCAGCACCCCGGCGACCAGCACGACGGCCTCGATGCCGAATCGGATCGTTCCGACGCGCCCGTAGCGATGGGCCAGGCTGGTCATGAGTCCGTCGCGAGGGCCAGGACCCAGTCGGACGCCGATGTACAGGCCCGAACCGGGACCCCAGAGGAAGATCCCGGCAGCCAGGAATGCGATCCGCAGCGCAAGGGAGTCGGGTGTCTCGAGCCAAAGCAGCGTGGCGTCGATCACGAGCCCGATGATGATGACGTTGAGCACGGTGCCGATCCCGGGCCGCTCGCCCAAGGGGATCCAGGCCAACAGCACGATCAGGCCGACCACGATCCCGACCGTTCCGATGGGCACTCCGGTTCGGTCCGAGATGCCCTGATGGAACACCTCCCACGGCGCCAACCCCAGGTCGGCGGCCACCATCAGCGCGAGTCCGAACCCGAGGAGGACGAGTCCGACGATGCACCGGACGATGCGAGGCCGGAGTCGAAGCACCGACGCAGGCTATTGGCTGGTGCCCGCCGAACGTTTGGCTCGCTTCTCCCTGAACCAGCTGAGTGCAGGCGTGAAGAGCGACAGCGCCATCGTGATACCGACGAATGCGGCCAGCAGGACTTCGAGTCCGTAGGTCTCGAAGTCAGCAGCCAGGTCGACGAACCAGTCCTTGAGTCCGTTGGAGCCAGGGGCGCCGGTCAGCACGGCGTCGCTCACAGCCGGTCCGAGGACGATGAGCAACAACGCGAGCGCGATGGCCCCGACTGCGTTTCGGTGGTGCTTCCAGAAGTCGCGCCACGTCGACGATCCGGGCGTCGACTCGATGACCTTGACCAGCAGCGCGAGGAGGCCGAGCAGTGCGAGCACTCGGAGCGCCCCGAAGGGGTTGGTGAAGCCGTAGCGTTTCCAGGCCTCGACGAAGGGCTGACCCTCCGAGACCGACACCGCGACCGCCTCGCCGGTTCGGAGGGTGATCGACGCGTCGCCGTCCAGGACCACGTCCTGATCGATGCGGTCGTCTCCGGCCTCCACGGTGATGTCGATCACGGTGCCGGCCGGGATCTCGAGGCGGCTGTTCGCGTCGAGCGACACACTCGTCTCGGTGTCGGGCTCGGAGTAGACGACCGACTCGAGATCCTCGCCCGTCAGGGTCAGCCCCACGACGGCCGCGAGGAGCAGCATCGAGACGGCGACGGCACCGAAGCCGATCCTGAGCAGGGCAACGACCATCGACCCGGTGAGCAACACCAAGGCGATGGCCAGCGAGCCCGGAGGAACGTCTGCTCCGCCGATCGCCAACGCGACGATGGCCGCCGACACGGCGAGGACGAAGGCCAGCACGGCTCGGCCCAACGGAGAAGCCTGGGTGAGCCACGTGACGAGGCTGTTGCTCGCATGGATCGGGGTTCGAAGGGGTCGCAGCACCCGCGGGAGCACCGGGATCTTGGCGTGCTCGCCGGTGAGCGCGTTCACCGCGACGGCCGTCGTGCGGCTGATGACCCGGTTGAACAGGCTCGAGCCCAGTTCGTCCCGAACGGTCTCGCTCCCGATGCGCATCTCCTTCAGGTAGTGAGGGACCTCGTGCTCGGGGACTCTGCTCGTGGTGCCGGCGAGGTTCCGCACCTCCTCGGCCCACGCCATGCTCGCGGGATTCGTCACCGCCGGCCTTGTCGGAAGCCACGACCTGGTCGGCGACCCGCACGAGTTCGGTCGATGCGATGTCGACCTGGATCCTCTCGGCGATCTTGGCCGCTGACCTGGGCATCGCCTTCGCTGACGACTCAGCAGCGAGCGCCGCTTCTGCTTCGTCCTGATCGATGAGGCTCCCGAACTCGCTCGCGGCGAGATCCTGCGCGGTCACCCCGATCCTTCGCAGCCGTTCCGGGTCGAGGAGAAGGAGGACGAGACGATCGGCAGCGTCCATCCGCCCCCAGAACCAGTCGTTCGCTCGCCACGACGGCTTCATGAACGCACCGAGGCGGCCGAGCTCGGGCCCGGCCAGCTTGGCATCGGGCGATCGCTCGCCGTCGATCCGGTTCTTCGCGTTCCAGCTGAGCTGCATCAGCGTGACGTGTTGCTCGCGATCCAGGACGCGGGGCAGCACCAACGTCTGGGCGACGTGGAGCGCCAACAGGCGGTGTTGGGTGGCCTCGACATCGCTGGGGGTCGGCTCGTCGAGCCGGGAGACCGCTTCGGGCGTGAGGTCCGAGCCGATCAGCGCTCCGAGCTCGGCGCGGACCCTGGCTGTCTCGGGCAAGGACGCAACCACCGGGACGAGTTCCACGAGGGCCGCTGCGACCGCTCGGTGCGCGTCGAGCAGGTCTTCCATCGCAGCTGCGCGAACCTGACTCGGGCCTGGCCATCCTCCATAGGCATCGCCCGCCCACGTCTTCTCGTCGATCAGGCCGTGAGCGACGGACTCCTTCAGCGACTTCATCTGATCGCGCCAGAAGGTTCCGTCCCGCTCACGGATCGCGTCGACCTTGAAGCGCGTGTTGTGGAGCAGAGCCTGGACCAACAGCGTTCTGCTGCTGCGTCGGTCGGCCCGGTCGAGGCTCGAGATCGGGAGCTCCGAGAGGGTGCGGCTCGTCAGGTGGAGGGCCGCAGAGAGTGCCTGCTCGACCGGAGCGATCCCCCATGCCCATGCCTCGTCGGGGCTTCTGGAGAAGCTGTCGATCGTGGCCGGAAAGAGGTCCCGGCGGGCCGCAGCGAGCGCCGGCTGGAGACGGTGGTAGCTGACCGGAAGCCGGCCCAGCCTGGCTGCGATCTTCCCCAGCATGAACTCGACGGAGTCCTCGGCTCGGTGGTCGCAGTACCGGTTGAACAAGGTGTCGACCCGGTCGCCTCGCTGCATGAGTTCGTCGACCAGTGGTGCGAGATAGACGCGACTCTCGGCCTGCCGTTGGACGGCGAGGTTGTGTCGGTGGATCTCTGCGAGGTCGGACGCCACGCCCTCGGCCCGCGGCGCCTGCACCGTGGTGACCAGTGCGTCCCGGATGCTGGGCATGGCGTCGAAAGGGTCGGCATCCGCTCGGGTGAACTTGCCTGGCGTCGGACTCACGTACAGGGCGACCCGCTTGATCTCGCCGGTTCCGTAGCGAGCGAAGATCCGGTTCAGGGCTTCGGTCAGTGGGAGGTTCACCACCACTCCGCCGTCGACCGCCCACCGACTGTTCTCGAACGAGGCGTTGTCCTCGAAGCTGGGCCGCCCACTGGCTTCGGCGTCGAGATCGCTGGTCGGGATGAAGCTGGGCTCGAACACGGCGGGCAGGCTGGCCGAGGTCCGGCTGGCGATGGCCAGTCGCTCCACCCACCGCGCGGCCCCGAAGTGCTCGGGTTTGAACCAGAGGGTCTGGGCGTGGTCGACCTCGTTGATCTCCTCGCCGTAGTCGTCGAACCTTCCCCGCGGCTCGGGCGTGAAGGTCGTGAGCGTGGTCACCAGATCGATCTCGAGCCGGTCTGACCGCTCGGGCTCGCCGCACGCGGCGATCCACGATTCGACGGTTTGGGTCACCTTGGCCTGGAAGTAGTCATCGCCCCGGAACAGCGAAGGCGGATCGGCCTTGCTGTTCTTCCACAGGAGCTCCTCGATGTCGCCGACCTCGAGCCACGTGTCGCCGATGCCGACGAACTCGTCCGATGGGAGGTCGAGATAGGTGGCGGCCGCGAGCAGCGAACCGTTCAACCCGCCGGCGCTGGTACCCGTGATCACGTCGACTCGGGCGGTCCGACGGGTGAGCTCCAGGAGCCCGCGGTACAGCCTCATGCCCGCGTCGGGCGTCTCGGCTTCGTCGCGGGCTCGAACCACGCGGTACAGCTCGGCAGTCGCGCCGCCCATCCAGACGGCAAGGCTCGATCCGCCGGTCATCACCGGAGCGATGCGAAGCTCCTCGTCGCCTCCCGCCGGATCGGGCTCGAAGGTGCCGAGGGCCACCACGCTCGGACCCTAGCCGTGAACCCGGACGGGCGGCCTCGGGGGTCAGCCGAACGCCACGCGCGTCACCGACACCCACGAGGTGGTGCCGTCCTCGGCGCTGAACTCGCGATACATGACGGCGCCGGTGTCGGTTGCCGGGGTCGTGAAGGTGATCGAGCCGTCGTAGGGGCCGCCGGGCGGCGTGCCGCCGGCAGTCACGAACCCCTCGCCGATGCTGTCGGTCCGGCCCTGCTCGCGCACGTCGACGTTGATCGTCCCCTCGAAGGCCAGCCCGACTCCGGTCACGACGACCGGCGACGTCACCGTGGCGTCGTCCTCGGGCTGATCGGGAGTGATCTCGTCGGCCACGGCACCGATCACGCCCCACGTGTCGTCGTCGAGTTGCCGCACCAGCACGGTGGACACCGGCCCGCTGCCGTTGCGCGTGACCTCGAACTCGCCCGATCGGCTGTCGCCCTCCCGGAACTCCGAGACGACCGGATCGGTGAAGCCGGCGTATTGGGTCAGGAACGCCTGGGCCACCGTCTCGGGCGAGTCGAATCGCTGGGAGCTGTCGATGGCGGGAAAGACCACCTGCGACGGGTCGGTCGTGGGGTCGAACGGGTTGTCGTCGACCGTGGTCGACGTCGTGGGATCGACGGTCGAGGTGGTGGACGACGTGGACGTGTCGGTCGTCACCTCCGAGTCGTCGTCGCCTCCGAGAACCAGCACACCGAGCAGGACGACGAGCGCGGCAACGACTCCGCCGATGATGAGCTTCTGGTTGCGGGTGATCGTGGTGGCCATCGGTCTTCTCCTCGGACGGGAGGCAGGGCTCCCTCGGGCCGCAGCCTACGAAGGTCGTCCGGGCCCGTGGCCACGTCGCGTCGATCTTCGCCGGCAGCGTTGCTGTCAGGGGTCGTCTCTAGCGTGGCCGCCATGTTGTTCGCGCTCGACTGTCCGGTCTGCGGCGCTCCCGGCCGGGTGCCGTGTCGTCGCTGTGAAGCGGCACTCGCACTCCCTCCGTCACTGGCGCTGCCCCCCGGGGTCGATCACCTCATCGCCCTGTGCGACTACGACGAAGCGGGCCGCGCCCTGGTCCATGCGATGAAGTTCCGCAACAGTCGGGCCACCGCGAGATGGGCTGCTGACCAGGCCGCAAGTCGACTGACCGCAGCCAAGAGCCTCGAGCGAGGGTGGACCCTGACCTGGGCACCCACCTCTGCCGAACGACGCCGGGCGCGTGGGTTCGACCAGGCCGAGCGGCTGGCGCGGCTCCTCGGGCGACGGATGGGCATCCGGCCCCAACGTCTGCTCGTCCGGGCCCCAGGCGCACCGCAGACAGGCCGTTCGGCCGACGACCGCTGGCTCGGGCCCCATTTCCGGGCCCGCCGTGACCTTGTCCCGCGCTCGGTCGTGGTGGTCGACGACGTGGTCACCACCGGTGCCACCGTGGCGGCCGCTGCGCGGGCGCTCCGCGCGGTCGGGGCCGATCAGGTGTGGTGCGTTGCGATTGCCCGGACAACGTTCAAGCCAGGGTCCCAACGTGCCGAAGGTCCCGCCAATGCAGGTGACCAACACCCAGGTCATCAAGACGCTGGCCGCCCTCGGTCGTGACGAACCGGGGCCGGAAGTCAGCTCTGATGGCCCGCGCGCCGAACCCCCGCCCGACGACATGGTGAGCCGGGTCAACGACCTGCCCGCCGTGCGCCGCGATCGAGCCGAGATGGCCCGCGATCGCCTCAGCGGCGACCAGATGCCGAGCGCCGAACTCCTTGCGGAGAAGCTCGTCGGACGCCTCGTCTGCGATCGGCTCCGCTAGCCCCACCCCGAACCGGTGCCGTCGTCGCCGCCCGATCTGGAGTGACAGGATGCTGGTCAACCGATGAGTACACCGTCTGTCCGGCCCGCGGCTCCTCCGACCATCTCGGTGATGGTCTGCGACGATCACGAGCTGTTTCGCCGCGGGCTCCGGACGGTGCTCGAGCTCGAGGACGGGATCGAGGTGATCGCCGAGGCGGGCGACGGAAACGAGGCGGTGGCGCTCGCGGCCGAGTGCACCCCCGACGTGATTCTCATGGATGTGCGCATGCCGCACCTGTCGGGCATCGATGCGGCCAGGGAGATCCGGGCAGCGGTCCCCGAGTCGCACGTCGTGATGTTGACGGTGAGCGAGGATCCGAACGATCTGTTCGAAGCCGTGAAGGTCGGAGCCGCCGGCTATCTCCTCAAGGAGGTCTCGATCGAGGAAGTGGCCGCGGCCGTTCGAGCGGTGCACGCCGGGCAGAGCCTGATCAGCCCGTCGATGGCGACGAAGCTGCTCGCCGAGTTCCGGGTGTTGGCCGATCGAGCCGCGGACGCGAGGCGCGACCTCGTCGCCCCACCTGACCGATCGCGAGCTCGAGGTGTTGGGGCTGGTGGCCCGGGGCATGAGCAACCGCCAGATCGCGGCCGAGCTGTTCATCAGCGAGAACACGGTCAAGAACCACGTCCGCAACATCCTCGAGAAGCTGCAGCTCCACAGCCGGACCGAGGCGGTCATGTACGCCGTGAAGGAGAGGCTCATCGACCTCGACGGCGCGTGAGCTGGCGAGGTGGTCGGGGGAGGCCCGAAAGATAGGGTTGCGGACTGATGGGAATTTTCGATCGTGTCCTTCGCGCGGGTGAGGGCAAGAAGCTCCGCGCACTCAAGGGACTGGTACCCGACATCGCCGCCTACGAGCCCGAGATGCAGAAGCTCTCGGACGCCGATCTGCAGGCCAAGACCCCCGAGTTCCGTCAGCGGCTCGACAACGGGGAAGAGCTCGACGACCTGCTCATCGAGTCGTTCGCCGTCGTGCGCGAGGCCGCGACCCGGGTGCTCGGCCAGCGGCACTTCGACGTCCAGCTCATGGGTGGCGCCACCCTTCACTTCGGATGGGTCGCCGAGATGAAGACCGGTGAAGGCAAGACCCTCGTCTCCACGTTGCCGGTCTACCTCAACGCGCTCGGCGGCAAGGGCGTCCACATCGTGACCGTCAACGACTACCTGGCGACGTTCCAGAGCGAGTGGATGGGACGGCTCTACAGGTGGATGGGCATGGACGTCGGCCTCGTCGTGCCCGGCAGCCACGACGCCGACCACAAGCGGGTGCAGTACGCGGCCGACGTCACCTACGGCACCAACAACGAGTTCGGCTTCGACTACCTCCGCGACAACATGGCCATGTCCCGCGAACGGCAGGTCAAGCGGGGCCACAGCTACGCCATCGTCGACGAGGTCGACTCGATCCTCATCGACGAGGCCCGCACGCCGCTCATCATCAGCGGCCGCGTCTCCGATGCGGCCAAGATCTACCAGCAGTTCGCCCAGATCGTCCGGACGCTCCGCCGCGACGAGCACTACGAGGTCGACGAGGAGAAGCGCACGGTCGTCCCGACCGAGGAAGGAATCGAACGAGTCGAGACGGCGCTCGGTCTCGACAACCTCTACGACGCCGTCTCGCAGAACTTCGTGCACCAGTTCCAGGTCGCGCTCAAGGCCAAGGAGCTCTACAAGCGCGACAAGGACTACATCGTGGCCGACGGCGAGGTGAAGATCGTCGACGAGTTCACCGGCCGAGTCCTCGATGGCCGGCGCTGGTCCGAAGGGCTCCACCAGGGTGTCGAGGCCAAGGAGGGCGTGAAGATCAAGGAGGAGAACCAGACCCTCGCCACGGTCACCCTCCAGAACTACTTCCGCCTGTACGACAAGCTCGCCGGCATGACCGGTACGGCAACGACCGAGGCCGCCGAGTTCGCCGGCACGTACGGGCTCGAGGTGGTCCCGATCCCGACCAATCGGCCAGTCATCCGCGAAGACCAGGCCGACCTGATCTTCAAGGGCGAGGAGGGCAAGTACGGCTCGGTCGTCGAAGACCTCACGCACCGCTACGAGACCGGCCAGCCCGTGCTCGTCGGCACGATCTCGGTCGAGAAGTCCGAGCACCTCAGTCGCCTGCTGACCAAGGAGGGCATCCCGCACCAGGTCCTCAACGCCAAGCCTGATCGCAATGCCAAGGAGGGCGAGATCGTCGCCCAGGCCGGACGGCTGCACGCCATCACCGTGGCCACCAACATGGCCGGCCGAGGCGTCGACATCCTGCTGGGCGGGAACCCCGAGCTCCTGGCCAAGAAGGATCTGCGCCAGAACGAGCTCGACCCCGACGACCCCGAGAACGCCGACGCACTCGAGGCCGCCACCCAGCGCTACGAAACCGAGTGTGCAGCCGAGGGCGAGAAGGTCAAGTCCCTCGGTGGCCTCTACGTGCTCGGCACCGAACGCCACGACTCCCGACGCATCGACAACCAGCTCCGCGGTCGCGCCGGGCGCCAGGGCGACCCCGGCGAGAGCCGCTTCTATCTCTCGCTCGAGGACGACCTCATGCGGTTGTTCGCCACCGGCATGGTCAGCTCGGTGATGAACAAGGCCCTGCCCGACGACGTGCCGCTCGAGGCCAAGATGGTGAGCAAGGCCATCGAACGTGCCCAGAACACCGTCGAGCAGCGCAACGCCGAACGGCGCAAGAACGTCCTGAAGTACGACGAGGTGATGAACGAGCAGCGCAAGGTCGTCTACGCGCTGCGCGACCAGATCCTCGACAAGGAGGACCTCAAGGCGCGCATCACCGAGGAGTACCTGCCCGAAGCCGTCGAAGGTCTGGTGTCGACCTACTGCGCCAACGACTTCGCCGAGGAGTGGGACCTCGACGGGCTGCTCACCGACGTCGCCTCGTTCTGGCCGACGGAGCTCGAAGTCGACCAACTCGCCGCCTGCGCCACCACCGACGACGTCTGGGAGGCGCTCGTCGACGAGGCGCTCGGCTACTACGACGAGCGTGAAGGCGAGATCGGCGCCGACCTGATGCGTCAGGTCGAGCGGCAGGTGATGCTGCGCATCATCGACCAGAAGTGGCGTGAGCACCTCTTCGAGATGGACTACCTGCAGGAGGGCATCAACCTGCGGGCGATGGGTCAGAAGGACCCGCTGGTCGAGTGGCAGCGCGAGGGCTTCGAGATGTTCGGCCAGATGACCGAAGGCATCAAGACCGACTTCCTCCGCTATGCCATGCACGTCGACGTCAAGGTCCAGGACGGCAACGCTGCTGCTCCGGCCGCGGCGGCGCCCGCAGCGGCCGACGCCCCGGCGGTCAGCGATGTCAGCTACTCGGCTCCCGACGACCCCTCGAGCGCAGGCTCGACCCTGGCGGCAGCTGCAGCGGCCGTCGCCGCGGCACCGAAGCCCGACGAGCCGAAGCCCAACAAGCCGGTGGTCAAGGCCGAGTGGGACAAGACGGGCCGCAACGAGCCGTGTCCGTGCGGTTCGGGCAAGAAGTTCAAACTCTGCCACGGGCGCTGAGGGATGCGTGACTTCTCCGACGCTCTCGCAGGGCTCCACAAGCGGCTGGACGAGGCTGCGGGCTACCTGAAGATCGACGAGATACGCGCCCGGAAGCCGCAACTCGAGACCGAGGCCTCGCGCCCCGATCTCTGGGACGATCAGAACGCCGCACGAAAGGTGACCGGCGAGCTGTCGTCGGTCAACGACGATCTCGAGCTCTACGACGGCCTCGAGAGCAGCGTGTCCGACGCCGAGACCCTCTACGAACTGGCGCGCGAGGAGGGCGACGAGTCCTTCGAGGCCGAGATCGAAGCGGCGATCGCCTCGATCGAGGCCGACCTGCACCGGGTCGAGCTCCGATCGCTCTTCGCCGGCGAGTACGACGAACGCGACGCCGTCTGCGACATCCACTCGGGCGAGGGCGGCACCGATGCCCAGGACTGGGCCAACATCCTGCTGCGGATGTTCATCCGGTGGGGCGAGAAGCGTGGGTTCGACGTCGAACTCGAGTCGGTGACCGAGGGAACCGAGGCCGGCATCTCGTCGGCCCAGTTCATCGTGAAGGGTCGCCACGCCTACGGCCTGCTCCAGAGCGAGAACGGCGTGCACCGCCTGGTCCGCATCTCGCCCTTCAATGCTCAGGGCAAGCGGCAGACGGCGTTCGCCAGCTTCCTGGCCGTGCCGATGTTCGAGGAGGACGACGAGGAGATCGAGGTCGACGACAAGGACCTGCGCATCGACACCTACCGCTCGTCGGGAGCGGGCGGGCAGCACGTCAACGTGACCGACTCGGCGGTGCGCATCACCCATCTCCCGACCGGCGTGGTGACCAGCTGTCAGAACGAACGCAGCCAGCACCAGAACAAGGACCGCGCCATGCAGATGCTCAAGGCCCGTCTGGCCGACCTGAAACGCCAGGAGCGCGAGGCCGAGATCGAGGGCATCCGCGGCGAGCGCCAGCGGGTGGGGTTCGGCAGCCAGATCCGCAGCTACGTCACCCATCCTTACCAACAGGTCAAGGATCTCCGGACCGACCACGAGGTCGGGCAGGTCGATGCGGTGCTCGACGGCGACCTCGACGAGTTCATGGAGGCGTACCTCCGTTGGCAGCGAGAATCGGCCGGCTGACGCCGCTTCCTTCCGCAGATTCGCTACGTTGCGATCCGAAACGTTCGTAACCCGCCTGTAACGTGACGGAGTGCCACCAACGACCGTGATGGCGCCAGTACCCTCGCGCTGCGTTCCCGTCGTACCCCCTCTGGACTCATGATCAAGCTCGAAAACGTCACCAAGCGCTACAAGAACGATGTCGTCGCGTTGGCCCACGCGTCCGCGGATGTCCAGAAGGGCGAGTTCGTCTTTCTGGTCGGTGCGTCGGGGTCGGGGAAGTCGACGTTCCTGAGGCTGGTGAACCACGAGGAGCAGCCCGAAGAAGGATCGATCTTCGTGGCCGGCAAGGACATCGGGGCCCTGAACAAGTGGAAGGTCCCCTACCTCCGCCGCAACATCGGTTCGGTCTTCCAGGACTTCAAGCTGCTGTCGAACAAGACGGTCTACGAGAACGTGGCCTTCGCGCTCGAGGTCATCGGTCGCCCGAAGCACGTGATCAAGACCCAGGTCCCCGCGATTCTCGAACTCGTCGGTCTGGGCAAGAAGCACGAGCGCTTCCCGCACGAACTGAGTGGCGGCGAGCAGCAGCGGGTCTCGATCGCGCGTGCGTTCGTGAACCGGCCGCTGATCCTGCTCGCCGACGAGCCCACCGGCAACCTCGATCCCGCGACGTCGGTCGGCATCATGCGGCTGCTCGATCGCATCAACCGCACCGGGACGACCGTGTTGATGGCCACCCACGATCGCGGCATCGTCGACACGATGCGCCGTCGGGTCATCGAGCTCGATCGTGGCGAGATCATCCGCGACCAGAACCGCGGTGTCTATGAGTAGGGCGCCGATGGGCAGCTCGGAGGCCGGCCACGCACGGCCTGCGTGGCCGGGGAACGCAGCATCATGGCGTTGAAGGTCGACTACGTCCTCAAGGAGACCGGAGCGAACCTGTTCCGGAACATCAGCCTGACCATCGCGTCCGTGCTCACCGTGGCGGTCTCGCTGTCGCTGGTCGGCGCGTCGTTGATGATCCGCGAGGGCGTCGACAACGCCACGAAGCGATGGGAAGGCGGCATCGAGTTCATCGTGTTCCTCCAGCCCGATGCGACGCAGGAACAGATCAACTCGGTCGGAGCTGCGCTCGAGGAGAACCCGCAGGTCGGCACGCTGACCTTCGTCGACAAGCAAGCGACCTTCGAGGAGTTCAAGGACCTGTTCTCGGGCACGCCGCAGCTCGTCGACAACGTGTCGCCCGACATCCTGCCGCCCAGTTACCGCGTGGTGCCCGAGGCCAAGCAGGCCCGTTCGATCGCTGCGCTCGGCCAGCAGTTCGAGGACCGACCGGGCGTGCGCCAGGTGGTGTTCGCGTTCGAGACCGTGCAACAGATCGAGACCATCTCGGGCTACATCGGGTGGATCCTCGTCGCGGTCGCGCTCGCGCTGCTGCTCGCGGCCACCCTTCTGATCCTCAACACCATCCGGATGGCCATGTTCGCCCGGCGCCGCGAGATCGAGGTCATGAAGCTGGTCGGGGCGAGCAACTGGTTTGTCCGCGTGCCGTTCATGCTCGAGGGGGTGGTCGCCGGGGTACTCGGTTCGATGTTCGCGGTGGTGGTCGTGTGGGTCATCAACTCGCTCTTCGACGGGGTCGCCGCCAGTCAGGACTTCGCCATCTTCGCCGGTTTCGCCGTCGATTCGGGGACGACCTGGCTGATCTGCGCCGGCATCGTGGGCCTCGGCATCTTCATCGGCTCGGTCGGCAGCGCGTTCGCCGTCTCGCGCTACCTCGATGTGTAGGTCGACCGTCTAGGGGATCAGGGCGAGCTTGCCGGTGAGTCGGCGATCGAGCAGCGACCGCAGCGCACCCGACACCTCGTCGAGCGGTGCGGTGGTCGGCTCGGCCGGGTGGAGTGAGCCGCCGCCGGCCCGGGCGAACAGTTCGTCGAGCATCGCGCGGTTCTCGGCGGGGTGTTCCATCGCCCAGGCCCCCCAGTCGACCCCCGCGACCCGCCGGTTGCGCAGAAGGATCTGGTTGGCCGGAAGCTTCGGGATCTCGCCCGCGGCAAACCCCAGCACGAGATAGGTGCCGTCGAACCCCAGCGCCCGCAGCGCGGGGTCGGCGAATCGGTCACCGACGGGATCGACGACGAGGTCGACCCCGCCGCCCGAGAGCTCACGGGCCCGGGTCTTGAGGTCCTCGTGCTCGTAGTCGATCCTGGCAACCGCTCCGACCGCCTCGGCCGCCGCGAGCTTCTCGTCGCTCGACGCGGCGGCGATGACTCGGCCACCCAACGAGGTCGCGACGTCGGTGAACGCGAGACCCAAGCCGCCGCCGGCTCCGAGGACCAGCACCTGATCGCCCTCGCGCACCGTCACCCGCTCGGTGAGCGAGAACCATGCGGTCGCATAGGACTGGACGAACGTCGCCGCTTGCCCGTCGCTCACGGCATCGGGGACCGCGATCAGGTGGCGAGCGTCGGCGACGACGTGCGACGCCCAGCCGCCCACACCGACCGATGCCACGACCCGCTCGCCGCCGCTCCAGCGATCGACGCCGTCGCCGACTGCGCCGACGGTTCCCGCCACCTCGCCGCCGGGGGTGAACGGGGGCGGGATCTTGATCTGGTACTCGCCTGACACGAACAGGTTGTCGACGTAGTTGACCCCGGCGGCTCGGACGTCGATGCGAACCTCTCCGGGTCCGGGCTGGGGGAGGGGTCCGGTCTCGATGATCAGCCCCTCGGGAGGGCCCCACTCGGTGCAGACGACCTTGCGCATCTCGCTCATCGGCCGGACCGTAGCCCGCAACGAACTGACCGCGAGATGTTGCAATCGGCTGAATAGTTCGATTCACTTACTATTTGTGAAGACCAAGCAAAAGGCTGCGCCGCGTCGCGTGCGATCCTTGTCGTGGATGGCAAGGATCTTCGAGTCGGGGCTCGCCGACCTCGATCTGTCGCTTCCGCAGTACCGCCTGCTCGCCTACCTCGACCAGGGCGACTGGGCCGCGTCTGCGCTCGCCGATCGCCTGTCGGTGAGCCGTCCCTCGATCACCTCGCTGGCCGATGGGTTGGTGGCCAAGGGGCTGATCGAACGCCGCCCCAGCGAGGAGGATCGGCGACGCGTGCTCCACGAGCTCACCGACGCGGGCCGGGACGCACTCGTCCGGGCCGACGAGGTGCTGACCCTGCGGGTCGACGGGCTGCTCGACCACCTCGATCCCGAACGGCGGGCCGACGCACGCAGCGGCCTCGACGCCCTCGCCGAGGCATTCGAGGCGGCCCGTCGGGCTCGTATCGAGGGCGAGGAGAGCCGATGAGCACCACGATCGACCGCGACGACCTGGTGGGGGAGGCGCCACCGACCCGTCGGGAAACCCCGTCGTTCGAGCCGATCGGTGTCACCCCCCGCTACCAGATCCCCGAGGCCTCGATCGATCCCGATCGGTCCAAGGGCTGGATCCGCCGGATGGCTCCGGTGGTCCTCGCCCGCAAGCGGGCCTTCATCACCTACCTGGTCATCGCAGCCGTCGCGCTGTCGGTGAACGTCGCGCTCCCGGCGGTCGTGGGTCTCGGCATCGATGCCATCCAGGACGACCGGGATCTCCGGCCCTACGTGGTGGCCTTCGCCGTGCTCGCCGTCGTCCGGATGCTGGCCACGTTCGGCTATCGGTTCGGTCTCTATCGGATGTCCTATGCCATCGAGTTCGACCTTCGCACCATGATCTACCAGCACCTCAGCCGGATGTCGTTCGGCTTCTACGACCGGGTCCAGACGGGTCAGCTGGTGTCGCGGGCCAACAGCGACATCCGTTCGGTCCAGATGCTCCTGGCGTTCGCGCCCTTCATGAGCATGATGTTCCTGACGTTCATCCTGGCGTTCGCGTTCATGCTCACCGTCGACGTCGTGCTCACCCTCATCGCCGTCTGCACGCTTCCCGGCGTCTACTTCGTGGGCCTCCGTCTGCGGAACGTCATGTTCCCGATCTCATGGATCATCCAGGGCCGCATGGCCGACATCGCCACCACCGTCGACGAGAACGTCACCGGCGTCCGGGTCGTCAAGTCGTTCGCGGCCGAAGAGCGCCAGATCGGCCTGCTCGCCACGGCGGCCCAGAAGCTCCGGTGGATCGCCGTGGTCATGCAGGACAAGCGGGCGCGCTACGCGCCGGTGATGGAGAACCTGCCTCGCCTGGGCATGGCCTTCGTCCTGCTCTATGGCGGCGTCCTCGTCATCGACGGTCAGATCAGCGTCGGCAAGATCGTCGTGTTCAACAGCTACGTGCTGCTGCTCCAGGCACCGTTCCGCATGCTCGGGTTCTTCCTCATGCTGAGCCAGCGGGCCTCGGCGTCGGCCCAACGCATCTTCGAGATGCTGGACGAGCCGCCCGAGATCGTCGATCGCCCCGGTGCGGTCGACCTCGTCGAGCCGAAGGGTCGCATCGAGTTCCGCGACGTGAGCTTCGCCTACGGCGGGACACCCGAGGGCTCGACCCTCGGGGTCGACGGAGCGGCCACCGAGACCGAAGCCGCCCAACGCACCAACGTGCTCGATGGCTTCGACCTCGTCGTCGAGCCCGGCGAGACGGTGGCGCTGGTGGGTCGAACCGGGTGCGGCAAGACCACGGTCGCCCGACTCATCGAACGGTTCTACGACGTCGACACCGGGCAGGTGCTGGTCGACGGCCACGACATCCGCGATCTCACGCTGCTGTCGCTGCGTCATCATCTCGGCTTCGTCGGAGACGAACCGTTCCTGTTCTCGGTCTCGATTCGCGACAACATCGCCTACGGGCGCCCCGATGCCGACCTCGACGACATCGTCGCCTCGGCCAAGGCCGCCGCCGCGCACGACTTCATCATGGAGTTGCCCGAGGGCTACGACACCGTGGTCGGCGAGCGCGGCTACACGCTCTCGGGCGGTCAGCGTCAGCGATTGGCCATCGCCCGCACGCTGCTGGTCAACCCGAAGATGCTCATCCTCGACGATGCGACCTCGGCCATCGACGTCGGGATCGAGACGCAGATCCACCACGCCCTGGCCGAACTGCGAAGCGACCGGACCACCATCCTCGTCGCCCACCGACTGTCGACGATCAGTCAGGCCGATCGGGTCATGCTGATCGAGGACGGCCGGGTGGTGGCATCGGGCACGCACGTCGAGTTGATGCAGACCGAGCCCCGCTACGTCGAGGTGCTCTCCGCCATCGAGGACGAGGTGGAAGCGGATGCGGCCGCCGTCGAGACGGCCGACGACCTGGCGGCCGAGGTCGAAGCCGAGTTCGAGCAGGAAGGGCAGCGCTGATGGGCGGCTTCGGACCCCCGCCGGGAGCCCCTTCGCCGGGCCCGGGGGCGGACAGAACCTTCCGTTCGCAGGCATGCCTCCCGAGCTCGCCGAGCGGGCCGAGGCCGTGCTCGACACCGAGCCCGAGCATCCCGCGCCCACATCCACTTCGAGCAGCACGAAACCGACCGTCGCCCGTTCACGCTGCGCCGCTTCGTCGGGCCGCACAAGTCGGGCGCTGCTCGTGGCCGCGATCCTCGTGGTCATCGAGACCCTGATGGTGACCGCCGGCCCGTTCCTGATCGGCGAGGGCATCGACCGGGGCGTGCTCGCCAGTGACCAGGGCGCCCTGTTCGCCATCGCCATGGTCTACGTCGCAACCGTCATCCTGGGCTCGATCGCCTCGGGGTTGCGGGTCAGCTTCACCGGTCGGCTGGGCGAGAAGCTGATGTACGAGTTGCGAATCCGGGTGTTCTCGCACCTGCAGCGTCTCTCGCTCGACTTCTTCACCGGCGAGAAGGCGGGCCGCCTCATGACCCGCATGACGAGCGACATCGACGCGCTGACCGCCCTCTTCCAGGAGGGCTTGGTCAACATGTTCGTCCAGGCGCTCACGCTGGTGATCATCACCGGCGTGATGTTCGCGGTGAACCCGACCCTCGCGGCGATCCTCATCCTCGGCAGCGTGCCGATCATGCTCGCGCTGACCCTCTGGTTCCGCGGGGCGAGCGACCGGGGCTACACCGTCGTGCGCGACCGCATCGCCGACGTGTTGGCCGACCTCCAGGAGAACATCGCCGGCGTCCGGGTCATCGCCACCCACAACCGGCGGCGTCACAACGTCGTGCACCACACCAACGTGGTCGGCGACTACCGCTCGGCCAACAACTACACCGCGAAGATCGGAGCGATCTACAGCCCGGCGACCGAGTTCGTCGGCTACATCGCCCAGGGGCTCCTGCTGGTCGTCGGTGGCTGGATGGTCAGCGACGGGCAACTGACGCTCGGCGAGCTGACCAGCTTCTTCCTCTACCTGACGATGTTCTTCGCCCCGATCCAGCAGCTGGTCCAGCTCTACAACACCTACCAGCAGGGGCAGGCCGCCATCGCGAAGCTCCGCGACCTCTTCGCCACGACCCCGTCGGTCGAGGAGGCTGCCGATGCCGTCGACCTGCCGCCGATGCGCGGCGAGATCGAGCTGGAACACGTGAGGTTCGGCTATTCGGCCGACACGCCGATCCTGACCGACGTCAGCCTCACCATCGCCGAGGGCGAGACGTTCGCGCTGGTGGGGGAGACCGGTGCCGGCAAGTCGACCATCGCCAAGCTGGTCACCCGCTTCTACGACCCCCAGGCCGGCACCGTTCGCATCGACGGGTACGACCTGAGGGACGTCACGTTCAAGTCGCTCCGAGGCCAGATCGGGGTCGTCCCCCAGGAGCCGTTCCTCTTCGGCGGGACGGTGCGCGACAACATCACCTTCGCCCGACCCGATGCCGATGACGAGGAGGTCTGGGAGGCGTGCGTCGCCACCGGGATCGACGACCTCGTCGAACGCCAGGGCAACGGGCTCGACAGCGTCATCCACGAGCGAGGCGCATCGCTCTCGTCGGGCGAGCGTCAGTTGCTCGCGCTGGCTCGAGCCTTCCTCGCGAGGCCGCGAGTGTTGGTCCTCGACGAGGCGACCTCGAACCTCGACCTCCGGTCGGAGACCAAGATCGAACGGGCCCTCGATCGGCTGCTCGAAGGACGGACGGCGATCATCATCGCCCACCGGTTGGCCACTGCGATGCGTGCCGATCGAATCGCCGTCGTTCACGACGGCGCCATCGTGGAGTTGGGCAGCCACGACGAGTTGGTGGCGCTCGGCGGCCGCTATGCGGCGATGTACGACACCTGGCATGCCCACACCTCGGGTGAGCCCGCTCCTTGACTCCAGTCGACTGGTTGCTGGTCACGGTGGTGATGCTCATCGGCGCGGGCATCCAAGGAGGCGTCGGGTTCGGGATGAACCTGATCGCGGCCCCGATCCTGTTGCTCATCGATCCGCGACTCGTGCCCGGCCCCGCCGTGCTGGCCGCCCTGGTCATCACGCTGCTCACGGCGATCCGTGACCACCGTGGCCTCTCGCTCGGTGACGTGAAGTGGGCTTTCGTGGGGAGGATCCCGGGCACCGTTGGTGCGGTCGTGGTGTTGCTGGCGGTCACCGGGACGGCGCTGTCGCTGACGCTGGCTGCCATCGTCCTGGTGGCGGTCGCGATGAGTGCCAGCGGGGTGAACTTCCGGATCAGGCCGTCGTCGCTGGCCGTCGCGGGGGCCGCATCCGGCTTCATGGGCACCATCTCCTCGATCGGCGGGCCACCCATGGCGGTGCTGTACGCAGGAGAGGAGGGCGTGAAGCTCAGAGGCACCCTCGCCGGCTTCTTCTTCCTCGGAACCTTCGTGTCGATCGCCGCGCTGCTCGTGGCCGGCAAGTTCGGCACCACCGAGATCCGGCTCGCGGCAGGCCTGGTCCCCGGCATCGCGCTCGGGGTTCGCGTTCTCAGGAAAGCTGGCGACGCGGCTCGACGCCGGTCACACCCGTGCTGCGGTGCTCGCCGTGGCCAGCCTCGCCGCGGTGTCGGTGATCGTCACCGAACTCGTGTGAGGGTCCGCTGCGCAGTGCCTCAGTTGGCGGTGATGATGCTCGTGCTCGAGTCGTCGAGGCTGCCGCCGGTCTCGGCGCCGAAGTAGCCCACGGCGCTGAGACAGGCGAGGGCGATGAACGCAACGAGCATCGCGTACTCGACGAGTGACGCCCCCCGGTCCTCCCGCTGTCGCCGGCTGAGCGTCAGCACCGCGATGTGAAGTCGAACGAGTTGGCGTTGCATCAGGGTTCCAGGTGTCGAGTGCAGGTCAGCGTAGTGTAACAACCACGAAGAGTGAGATTCAAGGGTCTTCTGTCCGGGGTGTCCGCGATCGACTCGGGCGCCGCTCGTAGGTTGCGGTCCAACGGACGAGGGGAGCCGGGATGAAGCGCACGCTCGTGATCTGCGACGACGATCCAGTGGCCAGGCACGTCATCGAGTCGTTGGCGGTCCAGAGCGGCTACGAGGTGGTCGCCGAGGTCGACATGGCGGTGCGCGCCGTCGAGATGGTGGCGTACTTCGAGCCTGCGGTCCTCGTCATGGACGTCTCGATGCCCGGTATGAGCGGCACCGAGGCGTTGCCCCTGGTCCGTGAAGCCTGCGCCGACACCCGGGTGATCCTCGTCTCTGCGTTCGACCTCATCCCGCGCGGCGCCGTCGAGGGTGGGGCCTACGACGTGGTCGACAAGACCGACTTCTCGCACCTGGCCGACGCCCTGAAGAGCATCGAGACCATCGCAGCTGCTTGATCAGCGCCGCGGTCCGGCCAGACTGTGGGCATGGACTTCCAGGACATCGCGTACGAGGTCGACGACGGCGTGCTGACCATCACGCTCGACCGGCCCGACCAACTCAACGCCTTCACCGTGCGCATGCAGCACGAACTGGTGGCGGCTCTCGATCAAGCCGACGCGGACGACGACGTCCGAGTCGTGATCGTCACCGGCCGGGGTCGCGGGTTCTGCGCCGGCGCAGACCTCTCGATGGGGGCTCAGACCTTCGACATCGAGGCCAACATCGGCGACGCGGCGGCGGTGTCGAGCGATGGCGGCCCCTCGGATGCGGTGCATCGCGACGAGGGTGGCCTGCTCACCCTGCGGATCTTCGACCTCGCCAAGCCCATCATCGCGGCGGTCAACGGCCCGGCGGTCGGGGTGGGCGTGACCATGATGCTTCCGATGGACATCCGCCTCGCCTCGGAGTCGGCCCGGTTCGGGTTCGTCTTCGCCCGACGCGGCATCGTTCCCGAGGCGTGCTCGTCGTACTTCCTGCCTCGCCTCGTCGGCATCGACCGGGCCCTCGAATGGGCGTACACCGGCAACGTGTTCGACGCCGCCGAGGCCTTCGACGGGGGCCTGGTGCGCGAGGTCGTGCCCGCCGACCAGTTGCTCGGACGGGCCCACGAGATCGCCCGCGACATCGCTGACCACACGTCTGCGGTCTCGGTGGCCCTCACCCGGCAGATGATGTGGAAGATGCTCGGCGCGTCGCACCCGATCGAGGCGCACCGGGTCGACAGCCGTGGCATCAACGCCCTGGGCGCGAGCGCCGATGCCCGCGAGGGCGTCGTGTCGTTCCTGGAGAAGCGTCCTGCGGCGTTCACCGACACGGTGTCGGCCGACATGCCCGAGTTCTACCCCTGGTGGGAGTCCGAGGAGTTCTGAGGGGCGCCGCCCTCAGCGGGCTTCGCCGACGACCTCGAAGCCTTCGTCGCCGAAGCCGATCTCCTTGCCCCGATTGATGCTGACCCAGTCGCGGGCCTCGAGATACGGCGTGAACGTCTCGACGATGGCCGCCTCGTCGGCCTTGGTCTTGGGCTTCTGGAGCTCGTAGACGTTCGGGAACTCGGTCCATGCGGTCACGGCATGCCACAGGCGGACGGCGGCGTCGCCGGTGGGCGGGTCGATCAGGACCGGTCCGAACAGGCAGTGGTCGCCGAAGAAGAGCGTGGGCACGCCGTAGCCGCCGTGGTCGATGACCTTCTGATGCTCGTCGCGGACCTCGTCGTGGGTCGTCTGGTCGGCGATGGCCTCGTCGACCAGCCCCGGGTCGAACCCGAGCTCGGACAGGAGGTGTCGGGCCACGTCGGGCTCGTGCGGCTTCAGGCCGTCTTCGTGGAGCGCGCGTCCGGCCCGCTCGTACCAGGCGTCGAGCATCGCCATGTCCTGGCGGCGCAACAACGCCCCGATGCGCATCATCGACCAGCCGTAGCTCCACTCGCGCTCCCAGGGGTGCTTCTTGCCCTCGACCCGGTTGACCTCTTCGAGGCTGAAGAACTTCCAGGAGATCTCGATGCCGATCTCGTCGCGCACGGCCCGGATCCACTTGGAGGTCTGGTAGGCGTACGGGCACATCACGTCGAAGTGGAAGTCGACCGAGGAAACGTCCATGTCGCCGAGTGTAGGTTCGGCGGTCATGAGCCCTCCCGTGGTCGACCTTCTGCGCACCGAATGGACCGCACTCGCCGAACTCGGTGACTCGCTGTCCGACGAGGACTGGGATCGCGACTCCGAGCTCCCGGGTTGGACGGTACGCGACAACCTCTCGCACATCATCGGCACCGAGCTCCAGCTGCTCGGTGAGGCGGCGCCGCCGCTCGAGGGCGACCCGCCCGCGCACGCCAAGAATCCGATCGGTGCGATGAACGAGGCCTGGGTCGCCGCCCGCCGTGGACGGCCCGGCGCCGAGGTCCTCGCCGAGTTCAAGGCGGTCACCGCCCGCCGCCTCGCCGAGATGGAGGCGTTCACCGACGAGCAGTGGAACCAGGAGATGCCCGGCCCGACCGGCATCGTGCCGTACTCGGAGTTCATGAACATCCGGGTCATGGACAGCTGGGTGCACGACCAGGACATCCGCCGCGCCGTCGGCAAGCCGGGCAACATCACCGGACCGGTGGCCGACCACTCGCTCGCCCGCTACGAGCCGGCGATGGGCTTCGTCGTCGGCAAGAAGGCCGGCGCCGCCGAGGGCCAGTCGGTGGTCTTCGACCTCACCGGTGATCAGGCTCGCACGATTGCGGTGAAGGTGGTCGAGGGCCGGGCCCAGGTGTCGGGCGACGCGCCAGAGGAGCCGACGGTCGAGCTGACCATGGACGCCGAGACCTGGTGGTGCCTGTCGCTCGGCCGCTGGGACGGCGAGTCGGTCCTGGCCGACGACAAGGTCGCCATCGACGGCGACGAGGACCTCGGCCGAGCCGTCATCACCAACATGGCCTTCATGATCTGAAGCGGGACCTACTCGGTGAGTGAGGTGGCCGATCTCAGATAGCCGCCGGCCTCGATCACCTGGGTGCTCCAGCCTCGGAGCACCTGGTTGACTCGATCGAAGTCGTCGCCGAGGCGGTCGGTGATACGGAGCATCTGCTCGTCGGTCGCCGCCTCGACGGCCTCGCGTGCCGCACGGCCGGCGTCGGTGAAGTACTCGTCGTCGATCAGCCCGCGGCTGCGGAGCCGGGCCGCGGCGTCGTCCATGTCGGTGTCGTTCCAGGCTCGGGTGCGCAGGTAGCTGCGCATGGGCAGGCCCCAGAACAGTTCGGTCAGCAGTCCGATCTCGACCGCGTCGAAGCCGGCCGCCGTCCACGCCGACGTGTGGCTGTCGCCGCGGTACTCGCGGATGCGGTCGCCGGCGACGAAGAGGTCGCGCCAGTCGTCCTCGCCGGTGTACGGCATCGTCAGCGTGCCGGCGTACAGCGGCCGTCCGGCCGGGGGCGCTCCGTTGACCGCATCGATCAGCGCATCCGCGACCTCGCGCACCTCGGGCGGATCGCCCAGGATCCGGCGCAACTGCGCAACGGCGCCCGAGACCCTGGCTTCGACCAGGTCCTCAGGGCTGCTGGTCGCCCATGCCCGCTCGATCGCCGGGACCACAGCCACCGGGTTGAAGACGGCGAACGCTGCGGCCACCACCTCGCCCGCGACTCGCCCCATACTGGCGCCGCGGCTCCCGAAGTAGGCGACACCGTCGGGCAGCGCCACCCCGTCGCTGGTCAGCGGGCTCGGGTCGAATCCGAGTGCCCCGTAGTTGGTGTGGCACTCGGGCGAGAAGAACACCCCGCCGATCACCGGTTCGAGCACGTCGCGGAAGGTTCGGGTCCGTTGGTGCGCTGCGCTCGTCATGCGCTCATCGTGGCAGGCGCGTCATGATCGTGCGATGGACGACCTGCGACTCCCGACCGAACCGCCGACCGACGATGGCGGCCGAGTCGTGTTCTACGTCGATCGAACCGAGATCGCGGTGCACGAAGACGCTGACCCCGAACCCGCGAGCCTCTACCTCGGCACCATGGGCGGCACCCACTACTGGGCGGTCGACGTCGACGGCGACGGCATCCCCGACGGGTTCTTCGGTGCGCCGCTGATGGGGCTGTACGGGAAGGTCGACGAGCCCACCTGGACCCTCGCCGGTCGCGCCGTCCAGCTGGTCGAGTGGCAGCGCACCCACCAGTACTGCGGACGCTGCGCCACCCCGACCGAGTCAGCCGACGGCGAACGGGCGAAGCGGTGTCCGGCATGCGGGCTGATGGCGTTCCCGCGTTTGGCGCCGGCCGTCATCACGCTGGTGACCGACGACGAGGGTCGGGCACTGCTCGCCAGGGGCAAGGCATTCCCGATCCCGATGTACAGCTGTCTGGCGGGCTTCGTCGAACCGGGGGAGTACCTCGAACAAGCGGTGCGACGCGAGGTGCTCGAGGAGGTCGGACTCGTCGTCGACGATGTGGCATACCACTCGAGTCAGCCGTGGCCGTTCCCGCACTCCTTGATGATCGGGTTCACCGCTCGCTGGAAGTCGGGCGACATCGAGATCGACCCCACCGAGATCGTCGACGCCAACTGGTACACCCGCGACGACCTGCCCGACATCCCGCCGGGTATGAGCATCGCCCGCCAGCTCATCGACGCCTGGCTCGCAGGTGAGGTCGGCGACGCATGAGGATCGGCATGACCATCCCGTCGATGATCGAGGGGGTCGACCGCGACACCTTCCTCGCCTGGTGCCGGCGGGTCGACGAAGGCCCGTTCTCGACCCTGGCCGTCGGCGAGCGGATCACGTATCACAACCTCGAGATGATGACGTCGCTCGCCGCGGCCGCGTCGGTGACCGAACGGGTGCGGTTGATGTCGACCGTGGTCATCCTGCCGATGCATCCGGCGAACCTCATCGCCAAGCAGATGGCGACCATCGACGTCATCTCGGGCGGTCGGCTCGACGTGAGCGTCGGGGTCGGCGGGCGCGACGCCGACTTCCGGGCCGTGGAGGGACGGTTCGATCACCGTCACCAACGTATGGACGACCAGGTCGCACACCTGAAGCGGGTTTGGGCCGGCGAGGCCGCGGCCGACGACCTCGATCCGATCGGTCCCCGCCCCGTGCAGCCCGGCGGCCCGCCTCTCTACGCCGGGGTCCTGGGCCCCAAGGCGATCGCCCGAGCGGCGCAGTGGGCCGTCGGCGTGACCGGGTTCGTCACCGACCCCGACCAGAGCCAGGCCGAGCTGACCTTCGCCAGTGTGCGTGCGGCGTGGACCGCAGCGGGGCGCGCCGACCCGCCCGTGCTGACCACGTCGTTCTGGTACGGCCTCGGACCCGATGGCGCCGAACGGGCGCGGGCCTACGGGCGGAAGTACCTCGGCATCTTCGGCGACGACTTCGCCGCAGCGATGGCCGACTCGATGACGATGACCAGCGAGCAGTTCCTCCTCGACGGCCTCCGCGGCCTTGCTCAGGCCGGCTGCGACGAGATCATCCTGGTTCCCACCACCGGCGACCTGGACGAACTCGACCGGACGGTCGGGGTCGTCGAGGAGTTCATCGGTTCCTGAGCGGACGGCCCCTCGGGCTGCCGTTCACCCGCGACGTGGTCTTCGTCGGTGGCTGTGGGGCTCGTGGCGGTGCCAGTTCTCGTGCAGGGTCGGGCCGGTCCACTCGTGATCGTCGGGATCCGCCACGGAGAACACGGGCCGGTGATCGATCGTGTCGATCCGATAGAGCCCGGAATGCACCACGACGTGGTGGAACCGGCACAGGAGCACGAGGTTGTCGAGATCGGTCGGGCCGTCGTGTTCCCACCAGATGATGTGGTGGGCGTCGCAGTACCGGTGGGGCCGATCGCAACCCGGGAACCCACACCCACCGTCACGGACAGCAAGGGCCCGGCGTTGAGCCCGGTTCGCGAACCGGGTCGTCCGCCCCAGGTCGAGCTCGTCGACGACCCCGCCGTCGGAGTTGACGAACCGGGCCGGCTCCCCGCTGATGGTGTTGGCGAACACCAGGCGAAGGTGGTCGGCGTTGGTGGCCCACCGCCGCGCGAGTCGGGCCGGGATGAAGGTGCCGTCGGGCAACCCGAACCGAGGAGTCTCTGCGTGGGTTTCGTCGACAACGACGAAGGCCGGCTCGCGGCGGGTCGTGGAGTCGGGTGCCGCCGCGCCACGCGTGCACAGGTTCGACAGGGCCTCGGCCCGACGGTTGGAGATGGGCCGGTCGGGCTGGTCGGGGTCGTCGGGCGCAGTGGCGCGGAGCTTGGCCATCTCCTCATCCAACGCCGCCAACAACGGCACCCCGGTCTGCTGGCACAGATCACCCTTCAGCCGGACCCGGTCACCCACGGGGCTTGCGTGGAACGTGTCCGTCGTCGGGTCATCCGGCGCCGGGCCATCCGGATCCACGACTTCGAGCCAGTGCTCCACATCGGCCGCCAACGCATCCAACGGCTTGGACTTCGCCGCTTCGACGAACATCGCCTGAGTGAACACGTCAAACAGATGCCTCGTTCGTGGGTTCAACGCCCGAGCGATGACCCGTGCTGCCTCGATCGGCACCTCACCGTCACGCATCGCCTCATCCAGCAGCGGCAACTCGGCCAACGTGTTCGCCAACGAAGCCCTCCGGCCTGCATCGCGCCGCGTCGTCCCCGTTGCTGCGACCAGCCAACCCGACATCGACGCTGCCCCCACCTCCCGCAGATTCTCGACCGACGCGAACTCGCGGAGCCCACCGGACAGGTGGGCCTCGAGCATCGAGCGCGCTGTGTCGAGGTCCCGCAGCGCGTCAGCCTGCTCTTCGGCGGTCCACTCGAGCCGCAGATGCTTCAGCGCATCGACCGCGTTCATGACGTCGGAGATCAACTGATGGGTCTGCTCTCCCGGCCCGGCCGCACTGGCCAGTGCATCGATCAACGTCACACCCCCAGTATGCAGAGGGGGTGTGACACCTATGCCGAGGATCCGGGACCCTTCGCGTCCCGCTTGGCGGGTTCTCGTGGTCGGTCGTCGGCGTGGATCCCGTCCAGCGACATGTCGAGCTGGCTGAAGCAGCGGCGAGCTCTGCGGGCGTCGACGATCGGGTGAGCTTCCACGACGGCACCGCTGAAGCAATGGGAGTCAGTGCCCAGTTCGCGGATGTGATCTGGGCGAAGGAATCACTCATGTTCGTCGATCTCGACGAGGCGTTTGCCGAGTTCCAGCGGGTGCTCCGGCCGGGAGGGACGGTGTTCCTGTACCAGGTGTGCACCGGGCCGCAGATGGCACGTGTACCGAATGATCGGCAGACTCCACGGCGTTGCGATCGGATTCCGACGCCCATGACCGGGACCGGAAGCGCTCAGAGCAGGGCGAGGATCTTGGCGACGGTTCGTGCCGCTTCGCCGCCCTCGTCGATGGCGAGGTCGATGGCCGAGGTGACGTTCAGGTCGTCCATCAGCAACTCGCACGCCTGCAGGATGGTCGCGTCCGAGCCACCGGGCTGACCGGCGGCGTTCCAGAGCGATTCGAGCCGTGCCGACGACGCGTCGAGCTGGGACTCCTCGAAGTCCCAGTCCTCGTTCCACGTGCGGTCGATGAGCAGCAGGCGGATGGCCTGCGCCGGCCAGCGCTGGAGCAGGTCGTCGACGAACACCAGGTTGCCGGTCGACTTGGCCACCTTCTCGCCCCCGTGCAGCACGGTGCCGACGTGCATCCACGACCGGACGAACGGAGCGACGCCGGTCGCGGCCTCGACAATGGCCTCCTCGTAGGCGTGATGGGGATAGGCGAGGTCGCAACCCCCCGCGTGGACGTCGACCGACATGCCGAGGATCGAGGTCGCCATCGCGGCACACTCGGCGTGCCAACCGGGACGGCCGGGGCCCCACGGGCTCTCCCATGCCGGTTCGCCCTCGTCGGAGTGCTGCCAGATGGCGGCGTCGAAGGGATTGTCCTTCGCCTGGTCCTCGATTCGGCCGCCTCGCTCGCCGTACACCGTCAACGCGTCGTCCTCGCTGAGACCCGAGTCCCTCCACAGGTCCGGAGCGCGAAGGAAGACCGATCCGCCGCGCTCGTACGCCACGCCGCGGTCGAGCAGGGCCCGGGCCAGGAAGATGACGTCGGTGACGTAGTCGCGGCTCTTGGGCTCGAAGGCCGGCCGATCGACCCGCAGCTTGCGCATGTCCTCCTCGAACTGGAAGGTCTGCTGGGTGGCGAGCGCCTGCCACGTCGTGTTGCGGGCGGCCGCCTCGGCGATGAGATGGTCGTCGATGTCGGTGACGTTGCGAACCACCTGGGGTTCGATGCCCACGTGTGCGAGGACGCGGCTCAGGGTGTCGACCCACGTGAAGGTCGCCGCGTGGCCGATGTGGGTCGTGTCGTAGGGCGTGATGCCGCACACGTAGATCCGAGCCCGAGCGAGGGTCGGCAGCGGCTGTGATCCGAGGCGCAGTTGCACGGCGTGCAGCGTAGGCGGACCGTCGCCGCTTCGGTCCGACCGAGATACCGTCGCGTCGATGGTGGCTCCTGCAGACCTGGTCGGCTCGACGCTCGGTTCGGTGACGGCATCGTGGGAAGTGACCGAGGGCGAGCGGTCACCCGTTCCGAATCACGTCTGGCTCGACCTGAGCGAGGCCGGCCTGGTGCAGATCGTCACGACGGGTCAGAGCCTCGCCATCGTCCACGAGGAGCCGTATGCGAGCTATTCGATGGGTGACCGCGGGCGGGTCGAGGTCGAGACCGATGCCAAGACGGTTCCGGTCGAGAACTTCACTGAAACGACGGTGATCGCCGCCCGGGCCCTCGAGCGTGGGTTCGTCCTCACCTTCGCCACGGGCGCGGTGGCGTTCGCCAACGTGAACGACGAAGTCGCCGTCGGCCTGTGGCCCGATCCGGGCTGGGAAGCCGTCGGCGTCTCCTGAACCGTCGGGCTAGGGCGCCGCGGCCTCGAGTTCCTCGAGCGCCAGCCCGATGCCCTCGGCCAGCACCTCCGGATCGGGGACGGCCTCGGGGCACACCATGAGCCCGAAGTCGATCGATCCGCCGAACGAGAAGACGGTGATGTTGAGGCTCATGCCCATCAGCAGGGGGCCCATCGGGTACATCGCCTCGACGCGGCCACCAGCCACGTAGAGATCGAACGTGGGTCCGGGGACGTTCGAGATGACGACGTTCGATGCCGGCGGGGTCACGTCGGCGAGCTTGTTGCGGGTGTACATCCGGGCGGCGAGGGCGAGCAGGCCGGGAGGCGTGGTCTCGGTCATTCCCATGATCTGATGGGCCGCCATCGCCGTGCGCATCTCCTTGGCGTTCGTCGACGACTCGTGGATCACCGCCAGCCGCTCGGCCGGATCATCGATGTCGCTGCCGAGGCTGACGGTCATCGAGCCGACCTTGTTGCCGACGGAGTCGTCGTCGCTCACCCGCAACGACACCGGCACCTGAGCGAGCATGGTCGCCGTCGGCGCCGCGTCGTGCAGCAGGAGGTAGCGGCGCATGGACGACGAGCACAGCGCGAGGATCACGTCGTTGAGTTTCACCCCGTAGGCGTCCTTCACCGCCTTGACCCGTTCGAGATCGATGCGGGCCGCTGCGAAGCGCCGCTGGGGCGAGGGATCGGTGTTGAACGGCGTCCGGGGCGCGGTGAGGGGGAGGCTCATCGACTTGGCGCTGTCGGTCAGCATGGGGACGGCGGCGGCGGCCTGCCGGATCGACTGGTTCATGAAGCGGGCCACGCGGAACGGCGTCTTCCATGCCGTGTTGACCAGCGCTCGTCCGACGAGCTCGAGGTCGCCGGGCACCCGATCGTCGTCGAGCCGGTCCTTCTGGACTCCCGACGGCGGTCGGGGATCGGGGGTCAGGTCGAGGAGCACCTCGGCGAGGCCGGCGCCACTGATCCCATCGACGGTGGCATGGTGCATCTTCTGGAGGATGGCGATCTTGCCGCCCTCGAGTCCCTCGATCACCCAGGCCTCCCAGAGGGGCCGGCTGCGGTCGAGCTGACGTCCGATGAGCCGACCGACCAGTTCGCTCAGCTCCTGCTCCCCACCGGGCGAGGGCAGGCCCACCCGATTGATGTGGAAGTCGACGTCGATGTCCTCGGCCTCGACCCAGTGCGGGCGGTCGAGACCCATGGGCGTCTCGATCAGCCGCCACCGAAGCTGTGGGATCTCGGGCAGCCGCTCGATCAGCAGTTCCCGAAACCGCTCGAACGACCAGCCGTCGGGTGCCGTCGACGGGTCGACGATGATCAACCCCGAGATGTGCATGTGCCAGTTGGGTGTCTCGCCGTAGATGAAGGCCGCGTCCTGCCCGCTCAGCTGTCGCATGAGCGGAACGCTAGGGGGTTCCGAGCGCGTCCGCGCACGGGGCGACGGCGACCGAATCGACCACGACCCGACCGCCGGGCACACTGCACCCGTGCGGCCGCTGCTCGACTTCCTCCCCACCGCGCCCGGCGCGACGCCCGACGACGTGGCCGACGCCATGCTCGGTTGGGCGGCCGACCGGCACCTCGAGCTGTATCCGCACCAGGAGGAGGCGATCCTCGAGCTGCTGTCGGGCAATCACGTCATCCTCGCCACCCCGACCGGCTCGGGGAAGTCGCTCGTTGCCCTGGCCGCTCATGCCGAGGCCGTTGCCCTCGGCGGTCGGAGTTGGTACACGGCACCGGTGAAGGCCCTCGTGTCGGAGAAGTTCTTCGAACTGTGCGAGCAACTCGGCGCCGACAACGTCGGGATGATGACCGGCGACACGACGCTCAACGCCGACGCGCCCGTGGTCTGTTGCACCACCGAGGTCCTGGCCATGTCGGCACTCCGGGACGGCCCGGACCTGGCAGCCGACACCATCGTGCTCGACGAGTTCCACTACTACGGCGAGCCAGATCGCGGGTGGGCGTGGCAGGTGCCGCTGCTCGAACTCCCTCAGGCCCGCTTCCTGCTCATGTCGGCCACGCTGGGCGATGTCGGATTCTTCGTCGACGACCTCACGGCGCGCACCGGGCGACCGACCGTCGTCGTGGACGACGCGATCCGACCGGTTCCCCTCCGCTTCGAATATCGCCGAACGGTGCTGCATCACACGATCGAGGAACTGCTCGCAGCTGATGCTGCCCCGCTCTATCTCGTGAACTTCACCCAGGCCGACGCGGTGGCTCAGGCGAACGCGATGGCGTCGGTGACCAAGCTCGGCGCCGACGACAAGGCCGTCGTGGCCGCCGAACTGGCCGACATCAAGATGCCGCCGGGCTTCGGTCGCGACCTGGCGCGCCTGCTGCGCAACGGCGTCGGTGTCCATCACGCCGGGATGCTTCCGAGGCACCGCAGGCTCGTCGAGCGGCTCACCCAGACGGGGGCGCTCAAGGTCGTCTCGGGCACCGACACGTTGGGCGTCGGCGTGAACCTCCCGATCCGGACCGTCGTGTTCACGCGGCTCTACAAGTTCGACGGCAAGGAGTCGCGGCTGCTGAGTGCCCGCGAGTTCCACCAGATCGCCGGCCGAGCCGGTCGCGCCGGCTTCGACACCGAGGGCCTCGTCGTGGCCCAGGCGCCTGAACACGAGGCCGATTTCGAGAACCAGAAGGCCAAGGCCGGCGGCGACGCCAAGAAGCTCCGCAAGGCGACCAAGGCCGCACCGCCCCGCGGCTTCGTCCACTACGACGAGGACACGTTCACCCGACTGCAGAGTGCTCCGCCCGAGAAGCTGAGCTCGTCGTTCCGGGTCACGCCGGCGATGATGCTGCACCTGCTCGACCGGCCCGCCGATCCGTGGGTGACCGCGAAGAAGCTGCTTCTCGACAACCACGAGCCGCGTGCGCGCCAACGTCGCCAGGTCCGGCGGGCCATCGGGTTGTTCCGTGCGCTCCGCGACGGGGGCGTGGTCGAGGTGCTCGACGAGCCACTCGACGACGGGCGCCGGGTCGTGGTCGATCACGAGCTCCAGGAGGACTTCGCGCTCAATCAGCCGCTCGCCCCGTTCCTGCTGTCGGTGCTCCCGCTGCTCGACCGTGACGACGATCGCTACGCCATGGCACTGCTCGCGGTGGTCGAAGCCGTGCTCGACGATCCTCGCCCGGTGCTTCGAGCGATGGAGGACAAGGCACGAACGAAGGCGATCGAGGAGATGAAGGCGGCCGGGGTCGAGTACGAGGAGCGCATCGAGCGGCTGAACGACATCACCTGGCCCAAGCCGCTGGCCGACGAGCTGTACGAGGTGTTCGACCGCTGGCGCGCCGACCATGCCTGGATCGACGGCGCCAACATCTCGCCCAAGGGCATCGTGCGGGAGATGTGGGACGACGCCATGGACTTCCACACCTTCGTCCGCACCTACGGCCTGAAACGGTCGGAGGGGACGCTGCTCCGCTATCTGAGCGACGTCTACAAGGCCATCCTGCGGACGGTTCCCGACGATGCGAAGTCCGACGAGGTCTGGGAGATCGCCGACTGGCTCGAGGGCGTCATCGCCCAGACCGACTCGAGCCTCATCGACGAATGGGAGGCGCTGCGCGATGGCGACGCCGAGGCGCTGGCCGAGGTCGCGGCCCCGGCCGCGGTCGCCATCGCCGAACCGGCCCGGATCACGACACGTGAAGGCGCGTTCCGGGCGTTGGCCCGATCACGGGCCTTCCGTTGGGTGCAGTTCGTCGAGCGGCGAGCGTGGACCGAGTTCGTCGCCGATCTCGACGAGGCCGGCGATCGGGCGTGGAACGAGGCCAAGGTGGCCGAGCTCTTCGAGCCCTACTTCGCCGAGCACGACCATGTCGGCATCGACGCCGATGCACGTGGCCCCAGCCGGTTCGTGGTCACCGAGTCGGGCCGAACGTGGCAGGTCGACCAGGTGCTGGCCGACCCCGAGGGTCACGACGAGTGGCGGCTGTCGGTCGAGATCGACCTCGATGCCTCCGACGATGCCGGTGAACTCCAGGCCAGATTGGTCGGATTGACCCGCGCCTGACCGGCATCTGTGGTGCAGAACCGACCGAATCACGTCGGAAATCACCCACAGATGCCCGGTTCTCGGCGGAGATCAGCTCCGGATGCGGCGGCGCCAGGCGGCGATCTGATCCGCGACCGGGTCGGGCGCGGGGGTCGCGGGCGGAAGCACCACCGGTGGTCGCTCGGGTGTTGCTGCGACCGTCGGATCCGTCGTGCTCGGCGCCTGGGTGGGCTCGACCTGCGCTGTCGGCTCGTCGGGCTCATCGGGTTCGTCGGGGGCGAGACGTGTCCACTCGCCGCCGGCGAAGCGGAAGCGGTCGCCCTCGGTGGGGGGCGGGTCGAGGGTGTTCCCGAACTCGACCAGGGTGCTCGGGATGAGGCGACCCTCGACCGGTTCGTAGGTGTGCGACATCTGCGACCAACGGGTCCAGTGGCCCTCCCACCGGAAGAGCACGGGCGGATCGGCCTCCGTCGCGCGAGGTCCGCAGTCCTCCTCCATCCACTGGGCCATCCACTCGGCCCGAACCGTTTCGGGGGTGGCCTCGTCCTCGAACGGCATCCGCCGGCTCCGGAGACCGACGGCCTTCGTCAGCCAACTCATGAACGTCTCACTCCTTCAACTCATTCGAAGCAGTTCTCGGCTCGAATGAGGCTCAGCTGAAGGGCCGCTGGGTTCCTAGAGCGTGAAGGTCATCTCTTCGATGAGGGCGCCGGGGACGCGGTGGCTCATGGTCGATCGTCCGCCGTAGGTGCCGGGGTCGAGGATCATCTCGGCCGTGTCGGTCAGGCCGGCGAGGCGGTCGCCGAGCAGGTGGTAGATGCTGTCGTCGAAGCGCAGCACGTTGACCGGGGCGACGATCTCTCCGTTCTCGACCCAGAACGTGGCGAAACGGGTCATGCCCGTCATGCGACCGGCCGCACGGTCCGAGAAGTTCAGGTACCAGAGGTTGCCGACGTAGATGCCGGTTCCGAGCGCAGCCAGCTCGGTGCCCGTGGGAATGGTGCCCGGGGCCAGGGAAACCGACACGGGTGACTCGTGGTTCTCGGCGCCGTTGGTGTCGATGCCGTACTCCCTGGCCGAGCGCGGCGACACGAGGTGGCCGGCATAGGCGCCGTGGTCGATGAGGGTGACGGTGTCGGGCCGCGTGAATCCGTCGGACTGGAAGGCGGGTGCGGCCCCACCGGCGATGTCCTCGGTGATCGTGACACCGGGGTGCAGCGTTGCCGCTTCGGTCGCCATCTTCAGTAGCGGGGTCCGTTTCGTCCGGTGGGCCCGCAAGCCGAACCCGCCCCACGCCAGCATGTCCATGATCTCGACCATGGCGGCAGGTGCGAGGAACGCCCGGTAGCCGCCAGGCTCGAGGTCGATCGGTTCGCGAGCCAGGGCGTCGAGTTGTCGGGACGACCAGTCGATCTTGGCCGCGAACGCGTCGTCGTCCCAGGTCGTCCCGGCGTAGCCGTTCTTCGCCGCCTTGTCGGCCCTGAGGTAGAAGCTCCAGTCGAAGTTGAAGGTGCCCCCACGGAACCAATGGCGCTGGCCGAGCGAACTGGCGTAGCCCGAGAAGATGTCGCCCGAGGCGTAGATGCCGGCGAGATCGCGACCTTGCGACGCATCGAGGACCCGGTCGACCGCCCCGGTGCCGTCGGGGATGTCGCTCGGGCGCTCGTCCTCGCTCGAGGGCTCGTCGGTGGCGAACAGCAGGTAGGGGTCCTCGGGCACGAGCCCCACCTGGTCGCGCAGTTCGGCGAGCAGCGCGCCCACCCGTCGGCGGTCGAGATCGGCGTCCTCGGACAGGCTGACCGCGCCCGAGGTGTGACGCTGGCCGTCGATCAACTCGAGTTCGATCGAGCGCTGGCGAACCGAGCCCGCCTGGCGGACGGCGTCACCGTTGAACCGGATGAAGTCGCTGTTCTCGCCGTCGAACCGAGCGAGCATCACCTCGTCGCCCCGCAGCTGCGAGGTCGCCCAGCCCACCAGCTCTTCGAACCGTTCCCGGGTGCTCATTTGTTCCGTTCCCCGGCCACGGAGGCCGCGGCTGGCCGGGCTCCTCGGCGCCTCGTCGCCCTCGCCTGGTTGCTGCTCCTCGCGGGCGTCATTTGTTCCGTTCCCCGGCCACGGAGGCCGCGGCTGGCCGGGCTCCTCGTGCCTCGTCGCCCTCGCCTGGTTGCGCCGCTTCGCTCGTTCTGGTGAACACATGTTGTTGCTGGCGACGAGATGGGTACACCAGAACGGTCATTTGGCGCCTCCGAAGACGGCGACGTTCGAGAAGCGGCAGGTCGGCGAGGCGTGGCCGACGCGGATGACCTGGTTGGGTTCGCCCTTGCCGCAGTTGGCGACCCCCATGACGGTGAAGTCGTCTGCGACGCCGGACAGGTTGCGCCAGAACGTGGCCGAGATGCCCCGATAGTTGGGGTTCCGGACGATGGGTCCCACCCGGCCGTCGGTGATGACCCGCCCGAGTTCGCACCCGAACTGGAACTTGTTGCGACTGTCGTCGATCGACCATGACACGTTGGTCTCCATCAGGACCCCGTGCTCGATCCCGGCCACCAGATCTTCGACCGAGGACGAACCCGGCTCGACGTTGAGGTTGGCCATCCGGTCGATCGGTGGCCGGTTCCAGCTGCTGGCCCGGCTGTTGGCGACCCCGTCCATGCCCGATCGTTCCTGCGAGATCGTGCCGCCGAGAGGTCGTTCGAGGATGCCGTCGCGGATGAGGTGGTGGCGCTCGGCGGGGGTGCCGTCGTCGTCGAAGGCCGTGCTGGCCACCTCGCCGGCGACCGTCGGGTCGTAGGTGACGTTGAGGAGGTCGGAGCCGTAGCGGTACTCGCCGAACATGTCGAGGCTCACGAAGGTCGTTCCGGCGTAGTTGCGCTCGTCACCGAGGATGCGGTCGAGTTCGAGCGGATGGCCGATCGACTCGTGGATCTGGAGGGCCATCTGGTCGGGGGCGAGCACCAGATCCATCTCGCCAGTCGGGCAGTTGGGTGCGTCGAGCAGGGCGATCGCCTCTTCGGCGATCCGAGGCGCGGCATCGCCGAAGCCGTGGCGATCGAGGACCTCGACACCTCCCTGGCCCCCGAGGGCCCCGGCTCCGAAGCTCCGGGTCTGGGTGTTCGAGCCCTCGTTCGCGACGGCGCTCAGGTTGGGGAACACCTGGTGGGTGTGCTGCTCGACGCGGCCGCCGCCGTTGGTGACGATGAGGGTCTCGGTTGCGATGGTCCAGATCCGGGCCGACCAGTCGACGATCCGGTCGTCGATGGCCAGCTTGGACGACTGCTCGGTGAGCAGGTCGATGCGGTCGGCCAGTCCGGCCTCGGCCCACGACCGGAGCACGGGCGACGAGTAGGTGCCTGTGGGGTGGCCGAGCGGGGGTGTCGCGAGCACGCCGCGGCCGGCGGTGATCTCGGCCCATTCGGTTGCCCGCTTCGCCGCCAGCGAGAGGCCAGACGGGGTGAGGTCGCTGGTCGCCGCGTAGCCCGAACCGCCGCCGGCCCAGACGGTGATCATCACGCCGACGTCGGCATGCGTGCGAACCGGGTCGAGCACGCCCTGACGAACCTGCACGAGCTGGCTGCGTTCGTCGACGAAGCGCGCCGATGCATGGTCGACGGAGGTGGGGAGGGCGTCGCGCAGCAGCGTCTCGAGGTCCGGATCCATGGCGCCGAACCGTAGACGTCGAACGCGGTTCGAGGGCGGGCCGAACCGGTGCGAGACTGAGGAGAATGGAGACCGACCGCCTCATCGACCACGTCCGGGACTCGGTGATCGGCGCCGATGACCTGCTCGAAGGTCCCTTCGGGCTGCGACCGGTCATCTACGCGGACTACACGGCGTCGGGTCGATCGCTCACCTTCATCGAGGACTACCTCCGCGACGTGGTCCAACCGCTCTACGCCAACACCCACACCGAATCGTCGGGGACCGGCCTCCAGACCACCAGGTTCCGCGAGCAGGCGAGGCAGATCATCGCCGACTGTGTCGGCGCCACCGACGAGCATGCCGTGCTGTTCTGCGGCAGCGGTGCCACGCATGCCATCGCCAAGCTGGTCGGCGTGATGGGTCTGCGGATTCCCTCCGCGCTCGACGATCGTCACCACCTCACCGACCAGATCCCGGCGGCCGAGCGGCCGGTCGTGTTCATCGGGCCCTACGAGCATCACTCGAACGAACTGCCATGGCGTGAGTCGGTCGCCGATGTCGTGACCATCGAGGCCGACATCGACGGCCACGTGAGTCTGCGATCACCTCGAGCGCGAGCTCGTCGCCCACGCCGACCGACGCGTTCGAATCGGATCGTTCTCGGCCGCGTCCAACGTGACCGGCATCGTCACCGACACCGACGCAGTCTCGACGCTGCTGCATCGTCACGGCGCACTCGCCTTCTGGGACTACGCGGCGGCCGCGCCCTATGTCGCCATCGAGATGGGATCGAGTGACGGCGAGAACCTGGCGTACAAGGATGCGGTGTTCATCTCGCCCCACAAGCTCATCGGCGGTCCGGGAACGCCGGGACTGCTGGTCGCCCGCCGCGAGCTGTTCTCGAACCGGGTCCCCGACGTCCCCGGCGGCGGGACGGTCAAGTACGTCAACCCGACCGAGCACGAGTATCACCGCACCATCGAGCATCGGGAGGAAGGCGGCACACCTGCGATCATCGAGTCGATCAGGGCAGGACTGGTGTTCCAGCTCAAGGAGGCCGTCGGTGTCGAGGCGATCACCCTCAAGGAGCGCGACTTCGTCACGCGCGCCATCACCTCGTGGGAGCAGAATCCGAACCTCTCGGTGCTGGGGAGCCACGAGGCCGAACGGCTGTCGATCGTGTCGTTCGTGGTCCGCCACGGCGAGCAGCACCTGCACCACAACTACGTCGTGGCCCTGCTCAACGACCTGTTCGGGATCCAGTCGCGCGGCGGATGTTCGTGCGCCGGCCCGTACGGCCATCGACTGCTGGGCATCGACCTCGACCGATCACACGAGTTCCAGCGCGAGGTCGATCGAGGGTGCGAGGGCATCAAGCCCGGTTGGGTGCGGGTGAACTTCAACTACTTCATCGACGAGGAGGCGTTCCGCTACATCGTCGATGCCGTCCACCTGGTCGCCGACGAGGGTGCGAGTCTGTTGCCGTCCTATCGATTCGAGCCCGATTCTGGGCTGTGGCATCACGCCGAGGCGAGGACCACCGCCCCGATGGACCTCAACGACATCTCGTACGTGGACGGCGAGATGCGCTACGAGAACCGCCGCCAGACGGGCAGGCCCGACCTGCGGGCGCTGCTCGACGAGGCGCGCGGGCTGTGCGATGCCGCACGGGCACGACCTGCGCCGCACGCCGTGCCGCCCGACACGACCCCCGACTTCGAACACCTGCGTTGGTTCCCGTATCCCGACGACATCGGGCGCGAACGAGCCGAGTGACCGCCGGGGGTGCTCAGTCCGGGCGTTCGCCGAACTCGGGGCCCTCGGTGCGGGTCCGCTTGAGCTCCCAGAAGCCCTCGACCTCCATCATCGAGGTGAGGGCGTCCCACATGATGAGCGACTGCTCGGTCGAGGGCACACGGGTGATGACCGGGCCGAAGTAGCCCTGCTTGTCGCCCCGGCTGTTCTCGAGGGCGACGATCGGCGTCCCGATGTCGTCGCCGGCCAGTTCGAGTCCGATGTCCATGCGCTCGCGGATCGCTTCGTCCCACGACTCGTCGTCGAAGGCGCTGGCGTACTCGGGGTCGATACCGGCCGCCTCGAGCATCTCGGTGGCGGTGAAGTCCCGGTTCTGGTCGTGATGGATGGTCTTGCCGTACTGCCAGTACAGCGGCAGCACCGAGGCCTCGCCCTCGCCCTCTCGCACCGCTTCCATCACCCGGAGCAGGCGGTGGGTGAAGAACAGATGGGTGTAGTAGTCCGAATCGGGTTCGGGCTCGTTCTTGAAGAACAGGCTGATCGGTTGCCACGTGACGTTCAGGTCACGTGCGGGTGCCACTTCGTCGACGACCCAACGGGCCGTCACCCAGCACCACGGTCAGATGGGGTCGACCCAGAATTCGATGTCCATGGCAGAGGTGTCTATCGCCCGCAGCCCGATTTCCCTCGAACCCGATCTCCCGCCCTCGATCTCCGTCGAACCCCTGATCTCTGTCCGGTTCTGGCCGATGAGTGGCGCAGACCGGACAAGGATCGGGAGTTGGGGGTCGCCGATCGATGGTTGACCTAGATTCGGCGTCGATGACCGACGTCGAGGCCAGCCCGCTCACCGGACAGACCGTCGAGTTGCTGCAGACGTTGATCCGCAACCAGTGCGTCAACGACGGCACGCCGACCTCGGGCGAGGAGGTGCGGAACAGCGACACGCTCGAGACGTTCCTCGAAGGCCGGGGTGCCGACATCGAGACCTACGAGCCCACCCCCGGCCGGAAGTCGATCGTGGCCCGCATCGAGGGCACCGATCCTGATGCGCCGTCGGTGTGCTGGATGGGCCACACCGATGTCGTCCCGGTGTCACCCGACGGGTGGAGCCGCGATCCGTTCGGCGGCGAACTCGTCGACGGTGAGGTGTGGGGTCGCGGCGCGGTCGACATGCTGAACGTCACGTCGTCGATGGCGGTGGCCTTCGCCCACGTCCTCGACACCGGTATCCGCCCGAAGGGCGATCTCATCTATCTCGGCGTCGCCGACGAGGAGGCCGGTGGCGCGCACGGCGCCGAGTGGCTCTGCGATCGTGAATGGGACGCCGTCGGGTGCGACTACCTGCTCACCGAGATGGGCGGGTTCGCCATCGGTCCGGGCCCGACCTTCGCGATCAGCGCGGCCGAGAAGGGCCTCGGGTGGACCCGCATCCGCGTGAAGGGGACCCCCGGCCACGGCTCGGCCCCGCTCGGCGCCGACAATGCCCTGGTCAAGGCGGCCGAGGTGGTGCGACGCCTCGACGCCTACCGCCCCGACCCGCTCATCACCGACACCTGGCGGGCGATGGTCGGAGCGCTGGCCCTGCCCGACGATCTGGCCGAGGCCCTCACCGACCCCGGACGGGTGCGAGACATGTGCGAGCAACTCGGGCGTGGGATCGGATCGTTCGCCCATGCCTGTACCCACACGACGTTCTCGCCCAACGTCATCGGTGGCGGGACGAAGACCAACGTGATCCCCGATTCGGTCGACCTCGAGGTCGACATCCGCATCCTTCCCGGCGAGACCTTCGACGACGTCGACGACCACCTTCGGGCCGCGCTGGGCGACCTGTACGACCACGTCGAGACCTCGCCGCTGCATCGACGCGAGTCGACCGCATCGCCGATCGACACCCCCATGTGGGCGGCGCTCGAACGTGAGGTCAAGGCCGCCTTCCCGACGGCGACGATCGTCCCGAACCTGGTCACCGGCGGCACCGACTCGCCGTTCTTCCGCGAGAAGGGGACCGTCGCCTACGGGGCGGCACTGTTCAGCGATCAGGTCGACTTCGCCTCGTTCGCCAGCCGGTTCCACGGGCACGACGAGCGGGTCGACGTCACGTCACTCGGACTCACCACCAACCTCTGGGTCGCCCTCGCCACCAACGGTCTGCCGGAGTAGGCACGGGGTGATGATCGAGGAACCCGCGATCCTGAGCGCTCAGCCGGCCAGGGCCGCGAGCGCCCGGTCGACGAACCGGCGGTGGACCACCTGCATCGCCGTCGCGCTGATGTCGGGGCGGCCGAGGCCGGGATAGGTCGCGGCCCACTCTGCGAGCACGCCACACGGCCGCATCGCTGCGGCGAGATCCCAGATGGCCAGGTGGGTCGCATCGAGCGGTGTGATCTGGTCGTACGCAGCCGTGAATGCCTCCGAGGCCTCGATGCCGAAGACCCATTGCAGGTCGAGCCTGGTGATGCTGACGTCTGCGTGGAGGTCGCCGATGGCAGCGTCCTCCCAGTCGACCACCCCGACGAGGTCGCCGTCACGCCAGATGAGGTTGCCTGGCCAGAAGTCGCCGTGCAGGAGGCGGGCGGGGCCGTCCTCGGGCGGCCACACCGACCGGAGCGCATCGAGGATCTCGGGCTCTCGGAGTTCGAGATCGGCGTGTGCGGACCGCCGAGACAGGTGCTCTCCGACGGACCGCGTGCGCCAGGGAGGGTCGACGTCGGGCCGTGCGATCGCGTGGATCTCGGCGAGGGCCCGGGCCATTGTGCGAGCGAGTCCGATGGGATCAGGCGAGTCGAAGACCGGTGCTCCTTCGATGAACTCGAGCACGAGATGGTCACCATCACCGGCGAGCACCGACGGCACCGGCGCGCCGGCGGCCACCAGGTGATCGAGCAGCGCGGCCTCGCGATGGAGGGGGAGACGATGGGCATCCACCGTCGCCGACCGGACCAGCGGGTCGGCGTCGGGTGCAGATCGCACCGTCACACTCGTCGTCGTCGGACGCTCGGGTACGTCGAGGTCGACCCGGAGCATCGGTGAGGAGATGCCTCCCGAGAGTGGGGTGATCCCGGTGATGCGGCCACCCGGGAACAGCTCCTCCACGAGCCGGCGGGCCTGCTCGGGCACCGTTCGCATGCGGCTCAGACGCGGGCTGGCTTGGGGGCGCGCGCGGCGTTGTGGGCGATGGCGTCGGCGATCTCGGCCACTCGGGGCGCCGGGACGTCGTGGCCCATGTCGTTGAACATCAGCAGCCGGGAGTCGGGGACGGCCTTGGCGGTGCGCACGCCCCCGCTGGGTCGAACGAGCGGGTCGAGCAGGCCGTGGACGACCAGCGTCGGGGTCCGCAGGGCCTCGAGGCCGGGAATCCGGCTCGGGCTGGCCATGATCGCCGCGGTCTGCCGCACCGTGCCCTCGGGGCGAAAGCTGCGGGCCACTGCGGCTTCGGCGCGCGGGCGGGTCACAGCTTCGTCGAAGTGCGGTCCGGAGATGCGGCGGGAGACGAATACCGAGAGGTCGACGGCGTTCTCGCGTGACGGCGTCGGCCGGCGGGCCATCGTGAGCGCGAGCTTCGGCGAGATCGATCCGCTTCCATCGCCGGGGTTCGACATGATCGAGGTCAGGCTGCGGACCCGGTCGGGATGCCGGATGGCGAGGCTCTGGGCGATCATGCCGCCCATCGACACTCCGACGACGTGAGCCGAATCGAGGCTCAGCGCGTCGAGGAGACCTGCCGCGTCGTCGGCCATGTCGCCGATCAGATAGCTCGCGTCGATGGGTCGACGGAGCATGCGCCGGGCGAAGGACTGCACCTGCGACGGGGGAGTGCCGTCCATCTCGGTGCTCAGGCCGGCGTCGCGGTTGTCGTGACGCACGATGGCGAAGCCGCGGCCGATCAGCGCATCGATGAACTCGGGCGACCACGCCGTGAGCTGGGCGCCGAGGCCCATGATGAGGAGCATCGGCTCGCCGTTGCCGGCGCGCTCGTACTCGATGGTGATGCCGTTCGCTTCGACCTGGGCCATGGCCTCATCGTGTCACGAGTCGTAGGGCGGGGGCTCGGCTTGCCTACCCGACCCGTGCGGTGAGGGCGCCGTCGACGGCCAGCGCGACGCCCGAGATGTAGGACGCATCGTCGGATGCGAGGAACACGGCCGCGTTGGCGACATCCCAGGCCGACCCCATGCGCGACCCCAGCGGAACCGCCTTGTTGCGCGCCGATCGAAGCTCGTCCCGCCCGATGTCCAGCGCCTTGGCGAGGCCTTCCACCGCCATCGGGGTGTCGATCAGGCCGGGCATGATGGCGTTGACCCGGATGCCGTACTTGCCGTTCTTGACGGCCAACGACTGGACGATGGCGTTCATCCCGGCTTTCGACGCCTTGTAGGTGATGCCGCCGCCGCTGGCCAGCGCGGCCGCCGACGACACGCCGATGATGACGCCCGACTCCTGGCTGCGCATGACCGGTAGCACGTGTTTCGTGCAGAGGAAGAAGCCGCGCAGGTTGGCATCGATGATGGCGTCCCAGTGCTCGACCGCCTGCTCGGGGAAGTCGACATCGCCGTTGCCGTGGCCGACGTTGTAGTGCAGGACGTCGACCGACCCGTGGGTCTCGACCGTGGACTCGATCAGCCGTTGGCAGTCGTGTTCGACCGTGACGTCGGCCACGACGACGGACCCGTCGAACCCCTCGGATCTCAGCAGGTCGAGCGTTGCGGATGCCGAGTCCTCGCGCCGGTCGGCGAGCACGACCGTCGCACCCTCTCGTGCGAACGCGAGCGAAGCGGCGCGCCCGTTGCCGATCGTCTCGCCCGGGGTCTGCCCGGCGCCGACGACCACGACCACTCGATCCTGCAACCGCATGGGTCCGACGCTACGCCTCAGGGGTGATGGTGACCTTGATGGCGCCGCTCGACTTGTCGTCGGCGGTGGCGAAGGCCGCGTCGACATCGGCGAGGGCGAACTGGTGGGTCGTCAGCTCGGCGAGCTCGGTGGCCCACCGGCCGGTGAGTGTGGCGGCCGTGGCGTACTCGGGCTCGCGATCACCGGTCCCGTAACAGAACGAACCGAGCAGCGAGATCTCCTTCATCTGGAGCCGCTGCAGGTCGATCGGCTTCGGCCCGCCGAACGAGCCGAGGAGGACGATGCGACCGCCGCGACGCGAGGCACGGATGGCTTCGGCGACGGTGTCGGCGTTCCCTCCGACGCTCTCGACCACCAGATCGGGTCGGTGCGCCTTGCCCCAGGCGACCCCTTCGTCCTCGTCCAGAACCGTCACACCGAGGGCCTCGGCTGCCGCCCGTTGGTGGGGATGTCGAGCCGTGATCGCCACCTCGAGCGCCCGGTCGCGGGCGACCAGCGCCGCACACAGCCCGATCGTTCCGGCCCCGAGCACCAGCACGCGTCCGTCGGGGGCCGGTGCGCCGAGGCCGATGCCACGGAGGGCCACGGCGAGCGGCTCGGTCAGCGACGCCACGACGGGGTCGACGCCGTCGGGCACCGGCGCGAGATTGAGCACCGGGGCATCGACGGTTTCGGCGAGGCCACCGTCTCGTCCGAGGCCGAGTCCCGCACCGCCCCGTCCGCACAGGTTGGTCTGCCCGGTGCGGCAGTAGTCGCAGGTCCCGCAGACCACGTTCGGTGACACGGCGTAGAGGACGTCGTCGAGTCCGGCGGGGCCGTCGATGACGGTGCCGACCAGTTCGTGCCCCGGTGCGGTGCCGACCGGTCGTGGATACTGGCCATGGAGGAAGTGCAGGTCGGAGCCACAGATCCCGCAGGCAGCCACCTCGAGCCGGGCCCACCCGTCGGCCAAGGGACCCGGGTCGTGCTCGTCGAGTCCGAGCCCGTCATCGGTCCACACCGCTCTGCGCATGATCCCGACCGTAGATCCTGGCAGACTCCTCGGATGCTGTGGAGCCTCGCTTTCGAACGGATCGGGGTCGTCGTCGGCGACCTCTACTTCCTCGACCCCAACGCTGCGCCCGGGAGCGAAGGTGCCGAGCGTGGGGTCCGGCTCGAAGTCAGGATGTTCGAGCGCGACGAGGTCCCCGGTTCGGTGTACTCGGCGACGCCCATCCGGGTCGATCGCCCCGTCTGGCGGGTCGATCTGCTCGAGACGGTGAGCAGCGAGCCGGGGAGTCTCGACCGGGCGCACCACCATCCCAAGTTTCGCGGCTGGGAGCCCGGGCGCCGGGTGTTCGTCGAGGAACTGAGCGCCGATCCGGTCGGGTGGCTCGCAGAGCGGTTCGACGACATCGAGTCGGTGCTCTCCGACGCCGAGGTCGATCTCGACGATCTGGCGCCTGGTGACCTCGAGGCGCTGCGCGATGCCGGACCGACGGTCGTGGCCGAGGTCGAACGGTCGCTGGCGACGGTGGCCGCCGGGCTCACCGGCCGGGCGCCCGAGGGCGACGAGGACTTCGTTCGGAGCGGCTGGCTCTGACCAGCCTCGGGCTCAGGCGCTGACCTCGGCCGACGGGGTCGTTCCGCCTGGTCCGGTGGCGAAGACCTGGAACGTCCCCGGGCCCGCCACGCAGAGATCGAGGCTCCCTGACGGCGGCTGCCCCTCGGTAGGGGCGCCCGGCCCGGTGACGAGCACCTCGGTGGCATCGGTGGTGCTCCATGCGACTCGCACGACCTCCGATGGCGTGGCGCACCCCGGACCCGGGCTGCGGAACGCTCGGAACGCCAGGATGGTCGGGGCGGGGCTGGGTTCGTCGGCGGTCGAAGGGGTGGTGTCGACGACCGGGGGAGGACTCGGCTCGGGTGGCGCAGGCGGGATGACCGGCGGCGGAATCGGTGCACCCGTGGTGGCGGGGGAGGTGGTCGGCGACGGAGCCGTGGTGGGTGTCGTGACCGTGGTCGAGGTCGGGCCGACGGAGATCTCGTCGGTCGTGGTGCCGTCGTCGACCTGTCGGGTCGCGAAGAAGACCAACGCCAGGATGATGGCGGCAGCACCGACCGCCATCAAGGTGCCTCGCCGGAGGCGGTGCTCGGAGCGCGCCGCCTCACCCGCGTCGGCCGCGAACGGCGACGGTGTGACGGCGGTGGCTGCCGGCGGTCCGGTTCGGTCGCCCGGAGTTCCGGCAGCTTCGATCGTGGCAGCCGACATCGGGACGCCGCTCTGCTCGAGGGCTGCGGCCACGCGGGTCTTGAGCACGGCGGGTGCGACGAGCACCGGGACGCCCGCGAAGATGGCCTGCGGGGCCACGGCTCGGTCTCGCTCGTTGGCGCAGATGTCGCACCAGTTCACGTGCTGGGTCACCAGCTTGGCGGTCGCCCGGTCGAAGCTCGACGATCCCGCGCGGTCGAGCACGACGCGGAGCTCGTCACAGCGAGGCGACCCCTCGCGCCAGACGGTCCAGGAGGCGATGGCCGTCCCGAGTCGCTCGCGCAGCCGAAACAGCAGTTGGTGGGCGTTGTTGGGCGTGACCCCGAGTTCGTCGGCGAGTTCGGGAGCCTCGAGCCCGGAGCGGAGGTGCAGGCTGAGGATGCTGGCGTCCCGCTCGCCCAGGGCCGACGACGCCGCCCACACCAGATGCTGTTGCCAGTCGAGGTCGATCTGCACATCGGACGCGTCGATGCCGGGTCTCCGCCGATCGACTTCCATCATCGTGTCCTCCATGTTCATCGGTGTGCTGCGCCGCTCGTACTTCAGGCGGTTGAGCGCACGATTCCTGGCGCTGCGGAGAAGCCAGCCGCCGAAGGCCGCCGGCTCCTGCAGTGTGTCGAGCTTCTGCCAGGCATTGAGGAACACGTCCTGGGTCACCTCGGCCGAGATGGTGGGGTCATGCACGATGTGGAACGCGACGTCGTGCACTCGGTCGAACCACCGGTCGAACAACGCCGAGAACGCCTGATCGTCGCCCTGCTGGGCGTTGATCACGTCCTCGATGTCGTCGCCACCTCGCACGCCTTCCATCTCCTCATTGTCGCGGCTTCTCGGTCCTGACCCGCCAACGGCACCGGCCTTACGAGATTCTCGAAAGAATTCCTGAGCATTCTCGTAAGGCACCGACGCCCCGGGGGTCAGGACCCTCGAAGCGGGCGAACGCCGCTCGCCGGAGACCAGGAGGTCCTGATCATGAACACCCGGATGCGCACCCTGCTCATCGGAAGTGTCGCCGTGCTGGCGATGCTCACCGGAACGGCCGGCGCGGCCCCACAGCTGACCGAGATCGACGAGGACGGTCCCGGGCTCGCGCCCAACGACCCGATCGTCGGCATCAGCGATGCGGTCGCTCAAGAATCCGACGGCCACATCAACTTCACCGTGTCGCTCAACAAGGCGGCCACTTCGAACACCACGGTCGACGTTGCCGTCTCGCACGGCGAGACCAACGTCAGCGACTTCACCGGCCTCGTCGACCAGACGGTCTTCTTCCTCGCCGGAAGCACGGGAGCAACGGTCACCCTCACGCTCGACGAGGACGACGGGGTCGAACCGGCCGAGACGTTCGTGGCCACCCTGAGCAACGCCGACGGCCTCACCATCGGGGATGGCAACGGTTCCGGCACCCTTCTGGACGGCGACGGACCCGTGCTCGACCTGGTCGACACCCAGGTCGTCGAAGGACAGCCGGGCGATGGGGCCGAACTGGCCTTCACGGTCGGAGCCTCGTATGCGCCCTTGTCAAACGTGACGTTCGACTTCCTCACCGGGACACTGGGATTGGAGGCCGAGCCCGACACCGACTTCACCCCGGTCGCGACGACCGGCGTGCTGGCTGCTGGGACCACCGAAGTCACCCTGACGGTTCCGGTCGCCGGTGACACCGAAATCGAAGACGACGAGCTGGTGATCGCATTCATCGAGCAGGCGAGTGCCGGCTCGATCGATGACGGCACGGCGCTCGGCCGCATCCTCGACGACGATGTGGCCGCACCGGCCGGCTCGGGTTCCGATACCGGTGGAGACACGCCTGCTGAACCCACGGCGACCACCGCGGTCACCGACCTGAACGCCGGGATCGGCGAGCAGGCGGCGGCCCTCGACGGCGAACCGGCGTCTGATCAGAGCAGCCGCTCGATCGGCCTGCTGTTGCTCGTCGCCGGCTTGGGCATCGTCGCTCTGAGCTGGGTCATCGCCCGCCGTGTTCGCGAGAACGAAGAGGAGTACGGCATCGAGATTCCCGACGGGAGCCTCGACGCCACCATGCACGGCTGAGACCGTCGAGCACCGAAGGCCGATGCTGCCGCGGCGTACGCCGCGGCAGCGTCGCGTCCCGCCGGCGGCACACCGAGACCTTCGAGCGCGGCACCGCTCATTAGGGTGGTGCGGAGCAGGAACGCATCACCGCCGGCTCGCAGGGATCGAACCATCAGCAGCAACACCGCCATCCGCCTCAGCGGCGTCACGAAGCGCTTCAGCGAGGAGGGGCCGCCTGCGGTCGATGACCTCAGCCTCGAGATCCCTCGCGGCTCATTGGTCGCGCTGATCGGCCCGTCCGGGTGTGGCAAGACCACCACGCTTCGGATGATCAACCGGCTCATCGAGCCGACCTCGGGGAGCATCGAGATCGACGGCGAGGACGTCACGACTCGGCCGGTCGCGCAGCTCCGGCGCGACATCGGCTACGTGATCCAGCAGGTCGGCTTGTTTCCCCATCGGACGATCGGCCAGAACATCGCCACGGTGCCGAAGACGCTCGGTTGGGACAAACAGCGGACCGCCGAGCGTCTTCAGGAGCTCGCCGTTCTGGTCGGGCTCGACGATGGCATGCTCGACCGGTACCCGGACGAGCTGTCGGGCGGACAGCAGCAGCGGGTCGGGGTGGCCCGGGCCCTGGCCGCCGACCCGCCGGTCCTGTTGATGGACGAGCCGTTCGGCGCGGTCGACCCGATCGTGCGGTCCCGGCTGCAAGACGAACTCCTCGACCTCCAGGAGCAGGTCCACAAGACGATCGTCCTGGTGACCCACGATCTCGACGAGGCGCTGAAGCTCGCCGACCGCATCGCGATGCTCAACGTCGGCGGGATCCTCGAGCAGTACGCAGCACCCGACGAGTTCCTCCGGTCGCCGGCCAACGAGTTCGTCGAGTCCTTCGTCGGCGATGACCGTGGCGTGAAGCGGCTCCAGCTGGCATCGGTCGGTGAGCTCCCCTTCGATCGGGGTCCGGTGGTCGAGGTGACGGCCGATGCGGCCGAGGCCCGACGGGTGATGGACGACTACCGCGTGGAGTGGGTCGGGATTCTCGAGGGCGACGCGTTCCTCGGCTGGGTGAGCGGCGACGACCTCGCCGACGGGCGGCTGCCCGTCGATGCGCCTCGGGCAGAGCCGGCCAGCCTGGTCACGCCCGACAGCACGCTGCGCAACGCGATGGAGCTCATCATGACCTCGGACAGTGCGGTTGCGGTCATCGATGACGGAGGCCGCTTCGGGGGCGTGGTCACCCTCGAGGCCCTGCCGCGCCCGGCTGGCCCACGATCCGGCTCGCGACGAAGCGAACGAGCGGTGACCGGCGTGCTGGCAGAGGCGAGGAACCCCTTGCTGCGGTGGGAGTACATCGTGGACGAGTGGGACCGGATCCAGGAGGCGCTCATCCAGCACCTCCAGCTGACGCTGGTGTCGGTGGCGCTCGGCTTCCTGCTCTCGTCGGTCCTGGCCGCCATGGCACTGCGGTTCCGTTGGGCCACGGGTCCCATCACCGGCTTCACCGGCTTCCTCTACACGATCCCGAGCATCGCGCTGTTCGCGCTTCTCGTTCCGTACTTCGGGCTGACCCGGACCAGCGCCGTGATCCCGCTGACCCTCTACACGCTGCTGATCCTGGTGACGAACATCATCGCCGGCTTCCGATCGGTTCCCAACGCCGTCCGGGAGGCCGCCGACGGCATGGGCCTGACCCCCACCCGCCGAGTGCTGACCGTGGAACTGCCGCTCGCCGTGCCGTACATCATCACCGGGCTGCGCATCGCCATGGTCTCGACCGTCGGGCTCGTCACCATCGCCGCCATCATCGGCCAGGGTGGCCTGGGCCGGCTGATCCTCGACGGTCTGCGTCGAGCCTTCTGGACGCCCGATGACGCTCGGGGCGCTTCTGGCCATCTTCCTCGCCCTGGCGCTCGACGGACTGATCTACCTCATCGGCGTCGCCGTCACCCCGTGGCTCCGTCGGGCGCGGTCGTCATGAGCGGGCTCGTCGGCCAGGCGGCGGTTCCCCGCGACATCGGCCTCGTCGAGTGGTTCACGACGGCGGACACCTGGACCGGCTCCGCAGGGCATCCTCGACCTCGCTGTGGGACACCGTGACGCTCTGTGCGGCCGTGGTCCTGGTCGCGGTGGTGCTCGCCGTGCCGCTGCGCCGCCTGGCTCGCCCACTACGGCCGGGCCGAGCTCGGATCGACGGCGGCCGTGTCGCTGAGTCGGGCCGTTCCCACGTTCGCCGTCGCCGGGCTGTTGGTACCCATCTCGCTCCGTGAGGGCTGGGGGTTCGAACCCTGGCCGATCTTCATCGCGCTGCTGCTGCTGTCGCTTCCCCCGATCTACCTGAACACCTACACCGCCGTCCGAGGGGTCGACGCCGGCGCCGTCGACGCCGCGCGGGCGATGGGCTTCACCGAGCGCAGTGTGCTGTTCAAGGTCGAACTGGCCCTGGCCACCACGGTGATCATGGCCGGGATCCGGGTGGCCGCGGTGCAGGTCGTCGCCACCGAATCGATTCGTGCGTTCCTCGGCGGCGACGGCATCGGCCGCTACGTCCGTGACGGGCTCGGCCAGAACAACGACACGCTCGTGCTCGGAGGTGCCATGCTGGTTGCGGCCTTGGCTGCCCTGACCGGCCTCTCGTTGGGACTTCTCGAACGAACTGTGCTACCCAGAGGCGTGCGCCGATTGAGCCGGGCCAAGACCCGGTGAACCCGACAAACGAAAGAGCAACCCCATGACCCGTTCCCGCCGACTGACCGTCGCGCTGTTCCTCCTCTTCGCCCTGATCGGAGCCGCTTGCGGCGACGACGGCGACAGCGGGAGTGATGCCGCCGGCGACGACACTGAGGCTGAGCCCCAGGACGGGCCGACCATCCGGCTGCGTGGGCAGGACTTCAGCGAGGCCATCACCATCGCCGAGGTCTACGGCCAGTACCTCGAGGCCAAGGGCTACGACGTCGAGATCCTCACACCCGCCGGCTTCCGGGTCGAGGCCATCGACGGCCTGGAGAACGACGACCTCGACCTGATCGTCGACTACATCGGTGGTTCGCAGGCCGAGCTCGTGCCCGACGCCGATCCGTCCGGCGACCCGGACACGGTCGTCGAGACCATCACGCCCGCCTACGAGGACATCGGCGCCACCGTGCTCGACTACTCGCCCGCCGTCGACGGCGACGCCTTCGTCGTGCGGGGCGACCAGGAGGGCGACGACGATCTCCGACATCGCCGATGCCGGACTCGTGCTCGGGCGCCTCGGCTCAGTGCTTCGAGCGTCCCCAGTGCTTCATCGGCTTCACCGACCCGGAGGTCTACGGCATCGAGTTCGCCGACACCACCACCATCGAGTTCGGTCCGCTGCTGGGCGAGGCCCTGACCGCCGGCGAAGTCGACGCCGTGGTCTGGAACACGACGGCCCCGCAGATCGAGGCCGAGGGCTTCAAGGTGCTCGAGGACGACAAGGGACTCTTCCCCGCCCAGAACATCGCGCCGATCATCGACACCGAGGTGCTCGACGCCTACGACGGGCTCGCGGACGACCTGAACGCGCTGAGTGCAGCCATCACGACCGAGGACCTGCTCGCCTGGAACACCGAGACCGACATCGAACTCCGCGAGTCCGACGAGGTCGCCACCGAGTGGCTCACCGAGAAGGGCCTCATCTGATCCGTCTCTGACCGGCGGCGACGCCGCGAAGAACCGACGCTGCCGCGGCCCCGTGCCGCGGCAGCGGCGCGTCGGGCCACGAACACGTCGAGGACATGGCCTAGGTTTCGAGGGCGACATCGACCGCATGGAGGACGAGATGGGACCCGATCCCGCAGGCTGTGACCACTATCAGGACATCAGCTACGCCGTCGACGACCCGGTCGCGCTGATCACGCTGAACCGCCCCGACTCGCTCAACGGCTGGACCAATCGCATGGGCATCGAGGTCCGCCACGCGGTGGCGTGCGCCGAGGCCGACCCCGCGGTGGTGGGCACCGTCATCACCGGTGCGGGACGCGCGTTCTGTGCCGGCGCCGACATGAACATGCTGTCGGACATCTCGGCCGGTTCGACCAGGAACGACCCGATCGACGACTCGCTTCGCTTCGAGTGGGATCCGCCGCTCCCCGCGGATTTCGATGGTGGCTACACCTGGCTGCTCGGCACCCAGAAGCCGGTGGTCGCCGCCATCAACGGTGCGGTGGCCGGCATGGCCGTGCCGATCGCCATGTGTTGCGACGTGCGCTTCATGGCCGAGGACGCACCCCTGCTGGTGGCGTTCCCCCAGCGTGGCCTGATCGCCGAGTGGGGCGTCGGCTGGCTCATGTCGAAGGTCGCGGGGTCGGGCGCCGCCCTCGACGTCATCATGTCGTCGCGCAAGGTCCGAGGGGCCGAGGCCGAGCGCATGGGCATCGTCCATCGGGCGATGCCGGCCGACGAGGTGGTTCCCCACAGCCTCGCCTACGTGCGCGACCTCGCCGAGCGTTGCTCGCCCGCTTCGATGGCCATCATCAAGCGCCAGGTGAACGAGCACACCCACCGCGGGCTGGCCGAAGCCGAGGCCGAGGCGCAGCGCCTGATGGTCGAGAGCTTCGACCGGCCGGATTTCAAGGAAGGCGTCCAGAGCTTCCTCCAGAAGCGCCCGCCGGCGTTCCCCCGCATCGGCACCGGCGGCTGAGGACGCCGCACCCTCACCCGGCTGCGACTACGGTCACCGGTTCACCGATCGGGGGATCGTGATGTCGTCCACCAGAGGGTCGTTCACCAGAGGGTCGCTGCTCGCAGCGGTCGTGTTGTTGCTTGCCTTGGCCATGCCGTTGCCGAGCGCGGCGGCGAAGCCTGGCGTGAACGGGAAGGCGTGTGCGGGCGTTTCCGCCGACGATGCGCCCGGAGGTGATCGCCGCCCGGCCAACCACAACCTGCTGACTCGGTGCCTCCGCCTGAACCAGATCCAGGTGCTCGGCACGCACAACAGCTACAAGCAGGCGATCGCACCTGACCTGCTGGAGCTGCTCTACGCCTTCGACGAGACGCTCGGCAGTTCGCTCGAGTACTCGCACGTGCCCCTCGACGAGCAGTTCTCCGAGCAGGCCATCCGCCAGATCGAGATCGACGTGTTCTCCGACCCGGACGGCGGCCGTTACGCCGAACGCAAGGGCCTCGATCTCGCCGGCCTGCCGAACGTCACGCCGCCCGAGCTGCTCGAGCCCGGGTTCAAGGTGCTCCACGTCCAAGAGCTCGACTTCGAGTCGTCCTGCCTGACCCTGGTCGACTGCCTCGAGCAGGTCGAGTCCTGGTCCGATGCCCATCCCGCACATCTGCCCATCGCCGTGCTCGTCGAGCTCAAGGACGACCCGATTCCCGATCCGGGTCTCGGGTTCGTGCAGCCGCTTCCGATCGGCGCTCCGGAGCTCGATGCGCTGGATGCCGAGATCCGATCGGTGTTCGACGATCGAGACCTGATCACGCCCGATGACGTGCGGGGCGACCACGCGACCTTGCAGGAAGCGGTGCTCACCGATGGGTGGCCGACGCTTCGCGATGCGCGCGGCAAGGTGATCCTCCTCATGGACAACGGCGGCGAGAAGCGCGACCTCTACCGGGACGGTCGTCCGTCCCTGGAGGGGCGGCCGATCTTCACCAACGGCGTGCCGGGCGACGCCGACGCCGCGTTCGTGAAGGTGAACGGGCCCGTCGGGACGGTCCCGATCATCCAATGGCTGGTGGCACAGGGCTACGTGGTGCGGACGCGGGCCGACTCGCCGACCGACCAGGCCCGGTCGGGCGACACGACCCAGCGCGACGCCGCGATCGAGAGCGGCGCCCAGTGGGTCAGCACCGACTACCCCCTGCCCGGGTCGTCTCCGTTCTCCGACTACTTCGCAAGCATCCCGGACGGCCAGCCGGCACGGTGCAACCCGGTGAACACCGGTCCGCGGTGCGACAACGCCGAGCTCGAGCGTCTCGGAGGCTGACCCGGCCTCGGTTCGAGGCGAACCGAGTTGACCCCGCGGGTCAGCGGCACCTCTGATGCACCCGTGACTGCAGACGACGAGTCGGCCCACCTCTCCGACGACGACCCCGACGAGCTACGCCGCCGCCTGCTCGAGACGACCGCGTTCCTCCAGCAGATCGCCGCGACCACCGGCCTGCTCTCCGATCTGTCGACCGACGAACGGGTCGCGTTGCTCAACGCCGCGGGTGACGTGTTCTGCGCCGATCCGGAACAGCGGCGTCTCCGGGTGAAGTCGCGCCGCAACAAGCGCCGAGCCGAGAAGCTCGCGCGCGACGGCGAGAAGCTGGACGCGACCGGCATCCGCCGGCTGCGCAACAAGCCGGTGTTCACCACGCCCAACACGTTCCCGCCCGACGACTTCGTGCAGGCCGACGTCGACGAAGCGGACTTCCGCGAGGCGGTCGATGAGCAGCACTGCTATGTCTGCAAGGCGAAGTACCGCGAGCTGCACCGCTTCTACGACCAGCTGTGCCCGGAGTGCGCGACGTTCAACTTCGCGAAGCGGTCAGAGACGACCGACCTCTCCGGGCGAGTGGCGCTCCTGACCGGCGGGCGGGTGAAGATCGGCTACCAGGCGGGCATCAAGCTTCTGCGGTGCGGCGCACGCCTGATCGTCGTGACCCGGTTCCCGCGCGACGCCGCGGCTCGCTACGCCGCCGAGCCCGACTTCGCCGCCTGGGGCGACCGTCTCGAGGTGTTCGGTCTGGACCTGCGTCACACCCCCAGCGTCGAGGCGTTCTGTCACCACCTGATCGAGACTCACGACCGGCTCGACTTCATCGTCAACAACGCGTGCCAGACCGTCCGGCGACCGCCCGACTTCTACCGTCACATGATGGAGGGCGAGACGGCGGCGTCCTCCGAGTTGCCCAGCGAGGTGCTCGCCCTGGTCGGCTCCTACGAGGGTCTGCGCGGCTATCACCTGTTGCCATCAGACGCTCCGGGTGCCCTCGCGCCCGTCGCCGAGGCCACCGGTCCGGTCGGCCTCACCCATGCCGCAGCGTTGTCACAGACGCCGTTGCTCCCTGAGGAGGTCGAGGCGCAGGCTGCGCTGTTCCCTGAAGGTCGCCTCGACCAGGATCTCCAGCAGGTCGACCTCCGCGGCCGGAACTCCTGGAGGATGCTGCTGCACGAGGTGTCGTCGGTCGAGTTGCTCGAGACCCAACTCGTCAATGCCGTCGCCCCGTTCGTGCTGAACGCCCGTCTGAAGCCGCTGATGCTCCGGACGCCCGAGCGGGACAAGCACATCGTCAACGTGTCGGCCGTCGAGGGCCAGTTCTACCGACGGTTCAAGACGACGCGTCACCCGCACACCAACATGGCCAAGGCGGCCCTGAACATGATGACCCGCACGTCGGCCACCGACTTCCAGGCCGACGGCATCCACATGAACAGCGTCGACACCGGCTGGGTGAGCGACGAGGATCCGGTGGCGATCGCCGAACAGAAGACGGCCGAGCACGGGTTCCACCCACCGCTCGACATCGTCGACGGCGCGGCCCGCATCGTCGATCCGATCATCGACGGGTTCAACACCGACCACCACGTGTGGGGCCAGTTCCTCAAGGACTACGTCCCGACCGACTGGTGATGCCGCGAGCGGTCTGTCAGGTCGCGTAGAGGTCGCCGGCGAGATACTTCAGGCCGGTGTCGCATGCGACGGTGACCACGGTCTTCCCTGCTCCGAGCTCCACCGCCAGGTCGATCGCCCCGGCGACGTTGAGCCCCGTCGACGTGCCGGCCAGCAAGCCCTCCTCGGACGCGAGTCGTCGGGCCATTGCACGGCCCACCGCCTCGTCGATCGGCCGCACCTCGTCGTACCCATCGGAGTCGAGCAGGGGCGGCAGGAACCCGATGCCGGTGCCCTCGACGCCGTGTGCCCCGGGTTCGCCACCGGAGATGACCGCAGTCGATGCCGGCTCGAAGATGACCACCCGAGTGGCGGGCCCGGCTTCGCGCAGTGCCGACGACACACCCATCGCCAGACCGGCCGTACCGACCATGGCGCAGAAGACGTCGATCGGTCGGTCCAACTGTTCGAGCAGTTCACGCCCGATGCCTCGGTAGCCGACCAAGGAGTCCGAGTTGTTGAGCTGGTCGGTCCAGTAGGTGCCGGGCTCGGCTGCGTATTCGGCCGCCTTGGCGATCATGCGAGGTGTCAGTTCGGGCGTGACCTTGCCGCCGTCACTCTCGAGCACGGTGAGGTCGGCGCCGAACGCCCGCATCGTCTTGAGTTTCTCGGCCGCGAAGGCGTCCGAGGAGACCACCTTGAACGAATAGCCCTTCGCCGCACACACGTAGGCCAGCGAGCCGCCGGTGCTTCCGCCGGTGTACTCGACGACGGTCATGCCTGGCGTGAGGTCGCCGCGCTTCTCGGCCTCTTCGATCATCGCCAAGGCCATGCGATCCTTGTACGAGCCCGTTGGATTGAACCACTCGAGCTTCACGAAGACGTCAGCGGCGCCCTCGGGCACGACCTTCGCCAACGTGACGACCGGTGTGTTCCCGACCATGTCGAGCATGGATTCGCCAACACACATCGCGCCCCCGTTTCCGTTGAGTGGGGCGCATCCTGGCAGCTGCGGGAAGCACTCGCCGGGATCAGGTGAAGATGATGTGGCCTCCGGCGGCCATCTCGTAGAAGTCGCCGACAGTGATGATGTCGTCGACCTGGTCGATGAAGTCGTCCTTCTCGAGGCCGAAGAGGTCGACCGAGGCCTGGCACGCGTAGAGCCCGGCTCCGGTGTCGGAGATGAGCTCGACGAACTCGGGGATCGACGGGATGTCGAACTTCTCCATCTTCTTCTCCATCATGTGGGTCATCACCGACGACATGCCGGGGATGCCGCCGGCCCACGTGGCGAAGTGCAGGCCGGGGTTGCCGACCGCGGCCACCTTGATGTGCTCGTAGCGCTTTCCGTGGATGGCGTCGAGGCCGAAGAAGGTGAAGAACAGGTTGGCCTCCATCCCTTCGGCACGGGCACCGTTGGCCATGATGAGCCCGGGGTAGATGCCCTCGAGTGAGCCCTGGGAGATGACGATCGAGACCTTCTCTTTGGTGAGATCCATGACGTGTCCGTTTCTGCTTGTCGGTCGGTGATTCAGATGCAGCCGCGGGGCTTCGGAATGCCGGCGATGCGCGCCGCAGTCTTGGCCGGGCCGGTGGGGAACAGCTTGTAGAGCTCCTTGACCGAGACGCCCGAGGTCTTGCCCAGGACCCGGACGGTGGGCCCGGTGCCCTTCTCGAAGTACTCCTGACGCATGAACCTGATGACCTGCCAGTGCTGGTCGTTCAGGTCGTCGATGTCGTACTCCTTGGCGAGCACGGGTGCCATGTCCTCGGTCCACTGCTCGGCGTCGACGAAGAAGCCTTCGTCGTTCACCTCGACCTCTCGGTCGGCGATCGTGGTGGTGGGCATCGGGGTGTCTCCTTTGGTCAGTCGAGGTGTTTGCCCGAGGTGGGCATGTCGGCCTTGATTCCCGGGATGTCGCGACCCGGCAGCAGGCTGTGCCAGTAGAACCACTGGAACATCAGCTTGCCGATGTGGTTGAGCCGCGACTCTTTCAGCAGCGGCAGTCCGATCGGCGCGGGGTAGTGGCCGTCGACCGGCTCCTGGTCGTAGTTGAAGTCGATGAGGAGCGCCTTGTCGAAGCCGGTTTCGATGAAGCAGTTGGCGTGGCCGTCGAAGCTGGCGTCGAGTTCCTCTCCGGCGAGGAAGCGGGTGATGTTCTCGACCAGGACCTCGCCCTCGAAGTGGCTGACCGACCCTGCCTTCGACGCCGGCAGATTGGCCGCGTCGCCGATGGCGAAGATCTCGGGTGCGGCCTTCGACTGGAGGGTGTGCGGGTCGGTCTCGACGAAGTCGAGGGCGTCGCCGAGGCCGGGTGAGCGCCCCACGAACTCGGCGCCGGAGTGCACGGGGATGACGACGGCGAGGTCGAACTCGACTTCGCTTCCGTCGAAGCCGATGAGCTTGCCGGCGCGACCATCGACCTCGCCGGTGTTGAACTCGGTGACGAGCTCGATGCCCTTTTCCTCGAGCATCCCGCCGAGCAGCTCAGACGAGCGGGGTTTGGTGAACGCGCCGTCGAGGGGGGTGACCAGCGTCAGCTCGACCTGATCACGGATGCCCCGCTCGTGGAAGTACCAGTCGGCGAGGAAGCTGAACTCGAGCGGCGCGACCGGGCACTTGATCGGCATGTCGACGACGTTGATGGCGATCCGGCCGCCGTCGAAGTCGGCCAGGGCCTGTTCGAGTCCGGTGGCGCCAGGAAGGTCGTAGAACGTGAACACCCGCTCCATCCAGCCGTCGCCAGTCAGCCCTTCGGTCTCCTCGGGGACGAGTCGGGCGCCGCTGGCGATGACGAGGAGGTCGTAGTCGAGCGAGCTGCCGTTCTCGAGCATGACCTGACCGTGTCTTCGATGTCGACGCGGTCGATGCCGCTCTCGACGAAGGTGATGCCCTTGCGCAGCTGACGCTCACGCGGACGGATCAGGTCCTCGGCATGGGTCAGGCCGAACGGGACGAACAGCAGGCCGGGTTGGTAGACGTGACTGCGATCCTGGTCGACGACGGTGATGTCGAACTCCCGTCCGAGCTGCTTTCGCAGTCGATTGGCGGTCAGCGTTCCGCCGGTTCCGCCACCGAGGATCACGACATGTCTGGTCACCGGCGTAGTGTGCCAACGGCGTCAGCCGAATCCAAGTGCCGAAGGTCCCGGGCAAACACGATTCCTTGCTGCTGATCGACCACTGGGTGGTCGTTGGGCAGCAAGGAATCTCGTTCAGGGCCAGCTCGACAGGGTCTTCAGGTAGTTGCTGCGCTCGAACGCCTCGGGATCGACGGCGGCCTCTCGTCGCACACTTCCGCGCAGCTGATGCACCGAGTCGTATTCGTGCTCGGTCATCCATCCGACCAGCTGCCGTTCCATGGTGGCGACGTGGTCGGGACCGTGGTGCAGCAGGGCTGAGGTCGTCATCGCCACGTCGGCACCGACGAGGAGCGCCTTGGCCACGCCGAACCCGTCGTGGATTCCCGAGGTCGCGGCGAGCGAGCAGCCGAGACCCTCGCGCAACATGCCGATCCACCGAAGCGGCAGGCGCAGCTCCCAGGGCGACGACAACTCGACCGACGGGACCACGTCGAGGGTGTCGAGGTCGAGATCCGGTTGGTAGAAGCGGTTGAACAAGACCAGCCCGTCGATTCCCGTCTCGGCGAGCCGGGCGGCGAACGAGGCGAAGGCCGAATAGTAGGGCGACAGCTTCACCGCCACCGGGATGTTCACCATCGCCCGCACGGCCTCGGCCAGGGCGATGTCGGCATCTTCGACCTCGGTGGCCGTGCGTGCCGGGTCGCCGTGCACCTCGTAGATGTTGAGCTCGAGCGCGTCAGCGCCCGCTTCCTCGAGCAGTGTCGCATACCGAACCCAACTCCCCGTCGAGGAGGCGTTGAGGCTTGCGACGACCGGCACGTCGACCCGCGCCTTTGCCTGCTCGACACGGGACAGGTAGCGATCGGGGCCGACGTCGTAGTCGGGGAGCGGGGGGAAGTAGTCGAGGGCCTCGCCGAACACGCCGGCGCCCGTCTCGAGGGTGTCGTCGATGTGGCGCGATTCGGCGACGATCTGCTCCTCGAACAGCGACGGCAGGACCACGGCGCCGACTCCCGACTGCTCGAGCTCGGCAATGGTGTCGATCGAACGCGTGCTCGGACCGGCCGACGCCACGATCGGCGATCGGAGCTCGAGCCCGAGGTAGGTCGTGGCGAGGTCAGGCATGGTCGGTGGTCTCCTCCGGCAGGTCGGGAACCCCGCGCTCGATGTCGGCGAGTTGTTCGTAGTAGCGCCACCGCTCATCGACGTCGGCCTGGGCCAGATCGGCGAGGGCGGCGGCCCGCTCGGGATCGGCGCGATGCAGCATCTCGTAGCGCGCCTCCTTCTCGGTGAACTGGCGCAGCGGGATCTTGGGTGGACGGCTGTCGAGCTCGAACGGGTGGTAGCCCTCCTCGGCCCGGCCCGGATGGAAGCGGTAGAGGGGCCAGTAGCCGCTCTGGACCGCCTCCTTCATGTGGCTGATCGATTTCGACATGTCGATGCCATGGGCGATGCACGTGCTGTAGGCGATCACGAGGCTCGGACCGGGCCAGGCGTCGGCCTCGAGCAGCGTGCGCACGGTCTGTTGCTCGCTGGCGCCCAGGGCCACCTGCCCGACGAAGACGTTGCCGTACTGGCGGCCGGTGGCGCCGAGGTCCTTCTTGGGATTCGTCTTTCCGGCAGCCGCGAACTTGGCGACCGCACCGCGTGCGGTGGCCTTGGACGCCTGCCCGCCGGTGTTGGAGTACACCTCGGTGTCGAGCACGAGGACGTTGACGTCCCGCCCGCTGGCGAGCACGTGGTCGAGCCCGGAGTAGCCGATGTCGTAGGCCCAGCCGTCGCCCCCGACGATCCAGGTGCTCGTGCGGACGAGGTCGTCGGCCAGTGAGAGGAGGCGTCGTTCCCGCCAACCCTCGGCGTGTTCGAGGCGGGTCTGCATCTCGGCCACCCGTGTGCGTTGGGCGCGGATGTCGGTGTCGGTCCGTTGCTCGGCGTCGAGGATGCTCCGAGCGAGCTCGGTCCCGATCCGGTCGGACAGTTCGTCGACCAGGCGTCGGGCTTCGGTCTGGTGGATCTCGTTCCCGAGTCGCAGCCCGAGCCCGAACTCGGCGTTGTCCTCGAACAGGGAGTTCGACCACGCCGGCCCCCGACCCTCGGCGTTCACGCTCCACGGTGTGGTCGGCAGGTTCCCGCCGTAGATCGACGAACACCCGGTGGCGTTGGCGACCACCATCCGATCGCCGAACAACTGGGTGAGGAGGTGGAGGTACGGCGTCTCGCCGCACCCTGCGCACGCACCCGAGAACTCGAAGAGCGGTTCGAGCACTTGTGAGCCCTTGATGGTGTCGTGTCCGAGGGCGTCGCGGTCGAGATACGGGATCGATCTGAAGAAGTCGTAGTTCGGGCGCATCTGCTCCCGCAGCCCGGGGGCGGGGGCCATGTCGAGCGCCTTGTGGTTGGCCTGTTCCTTCGATCGAGCCGGGCAGACGTCGACGCACACGCCGCAGCCGGTGCAGTCATCGGGCGCGACCTGGATGGTCAGGAGATGATCGGGAAGGTCGTGCGAGCGGAACGACTTCGACTCGAAGCCCTCGGGCGCCCCATCGAGATGCTCGGGTTCGTACACCTTCATCTGGATCGCGGTGTGAGGGCACGAGATCGTGCACTTCGCGCAATCGATGCAGATCTCGGGGTCCCACACGGGCAGATCGGTGGCGATCATGCGCCGCTCCCACCGCGCCGTCCCGGTGGGGAAGGTCCCGTCGACCGGCAGGGCACTCACGGGGAGGAGGTCGCCCTCGCCGGCCAGCATGCGCGCCGTGACCCGCTGGACGAAGTCAGGTGCGTCGTCGGGGACCGGCATCCGGCGGTGGGCATCGCCGGTCGTCTTGCCCGGTACGTCGACCTGCTGGAGCGCGGCCAGCGATGCATCGACCGCGGCGTGGTTCTGTTCGACGATCGTGTGTCCGCGCTTGCCGTAGGTGTGCTCGATGTTGCGCTTGATGGCGTCGATGGCTTCGTCGCGGGGAAGCACACCGCTCAGGGCGAAGAAGCACGGTTGCATCACGGTGTTGATCCGGTTCCCCATCCCCGCCTCGCGGGCGACGCGGCCCGCGTTGATGACCCACAGGTCGAGGTGCTTGTCGAGGATGGTTCGCTGGATCTCGACCGGGAGGTGGCCCCACACCTCGGTGGCGTCATAGGGGCTGTCGAGCAGGAAGGTGGCGCCCTCACGAGCGTTGCCCAGCAGGTCGACAGGTCGGTCGAGGAACGACCACTGGTGGCAGGCGACGAAGTCGGCCCCGTCGATCAGGTAGGTCGACCGGATCGGGTCGGGCCCGAAGCGCAGGTGTGAGGTGGTCACCGCCCCCGACTTCCGCGAGTCGTAGACGAAGTAGCCCTGGGCCCACTGGTCCGTGTGTTCTCCGATGATCTTGATCGAGGCTTTGTTGGCGCCGACCGTCCCGTCGGCGCCGAGTCCCCAGAAGACGGCCTGGACGGCGGTGGTCGTCACCGAGAACGCTGCGTCGACATCGAGGGAGAGGCCACTGACGTCGTCGCGGATCCCGACGGTGAACGTGGGTGGCGGATCGTCGACGAGCGCGTCGAGGACGGCGTTGACCATCGCCGGCGTGAACTCCTTGGACGACAGTCCGTAGCGGCCGCCGACGATGGTGGGCATGGCCCGAGCACCCGTCGCCGCCGCTCGGGCGAAGGTCGTCGTGACGTCCTGGCAGAGCGGCTCGGCGGGCGCACCGGGCTCCTTGGTCCGATCGAGCACGGCGATGTCGGTCACCGTGTCGGGAATCGCATCGAGCAGCGCGTCGCCGGGAAACGGGCGGTAGAGGCGGACGATGACGACCCCGACCTTCTGGCCGTCCGCGACCAGCGCCTCCACGGTTTCGGTCGCGGCGCCGACGCCCGATCCCATCAGGACCAGCACGCGCTCGGCGTCGGGTGCGCCGACGTAGTCGACGAGGCCATAGCTCCGGCCGGTTCGCTCGCCGAAGTCGGCCATGAGGTCCGCGACCGCCTCGGGAACGGCGTCGTGGAACGGGTTCGCCGCCTCGCGTGCCTGGAAGAACACGTCGGGGTTCTGGGCGCTGCCGCGGAGCACCGGCCGGTCGGGGCTCAGGCCTCGGAGTCGGTGGGCCAGGACGTCGTCCTCGCTGACGAGTGCCCGCAGATCGTCGTCGTCGACCAGGGCGATCTTGTCGACCTCGTGGCTGGTGCGGAACCCGTCGAAGAAATGGATGAACGGGACCCGACTGCGGAGGGTCGCCGCGTGGGCGATCAGGGCGAAGTCGTGGGCCTCCTGCACCGACGACGAACACAACATGGCGCAGCCCGTCTGGCGGGCGGCCATGACGTCGCTGTGATCACCGAAGATCGAGAGGGCGTGGGTGGCGATGCTGCGCGCGGCGACGTGGACCACGACGGGCGAGAGCTCCCCGGCGATCTTGTAGAGGTTCGGGATCATCAACAGCAGGCCCTGCGACGCGGTGAAGGTGGTGGCGAGCGCTCCTTTCTGGGTGGCGCCGTGGAGCGCCCCGGCCGCTCCGCCCTCGGCCTGCATCTCGACGACCTCGGGCACCGTTCCCCAGAGGTTCGTCTGCTCGGCCGACGACCACGCATCGGCGAATTCACCCATCGGCGACGCGGGCGTGATGGGGTAGATGGCCACGACCTCACTGAGTCGGTGCGCGACGCGTGCCGCTGCCTCGTTGCCGTCGATGCACGCCCACTCGGTCATGCCACTCCTCGTCACTCGGATCGGTCCACGGCGAGCGTACGAATCGTGCGAACGCGCAGACAGGGCCGAACGTCGGTACCTGCGCAGCGGCTCCTAGGTGAGATCGTGGCGCTCGAACACGACGAGGGTGGCGACCAGCAGCGCGACCGAGGTGGCGGCGAGGGCGAGATAGCCCGCCGGCAGATTGCCGCTGACCGGGGAGCCCGACGTGGCCCAGCTGAGCGGCGAGAACGGCGCAAGCCATTCCAGTGAGTCATCGAGGTTGGCGAGCACGTTCAACAGGTAACCACCGAGCGCGACACCCCAGCCGACCCCCGACGCGAATCCCTTTGCGCCACGCCACGCGCCGGGTCGATGTCCTCGACGCCTCGGTGGGGGCCGTAGAACTTGGAGAGCGACTCGAGTTCGATGGCGAGGTCGGTCATACCGCCTCGTGGCGCGCCATGGATGGCGACCCTACGCGGTCATGTCGAACGGCGCGGTGGCCTGGGCCACCCGAGTCCGAGCCCGACGAGGGCCATGCCTGCTGGAACGAGGAGGAGGACGAGCATCGTGATCGGCACGACGCCGAACTGCTGGAGCAGGATGACCAGCCCGAGGCCGAACACGGCTCCCGAGATGGTTCCCTGTACCCGGTGCCCCTGGGGGGTCGTGGCCGCGGGAGTGGGGTCGGCAACGGGAGCGGTCATGCCATTCCTCCTGGGATCGATGGTCGGATGGCCGATCGGGCCATCCCGAAGAGCCCGGCCAGGGTGAGCCCGGCGCCGACGGCACCCGCTGCGGTGAACAGGGGGAACCGTCCGGTCACGTTGACGTAGGACCACGTGCTGCACACGGTGCCCGTGGTCTCGCTCTCGATGCGGTAGAGGCCGACGCCGTAGGTCGCGTAGTCGCTCACCTGGACATCGGTGGTGTACGACGTCGAGCCGTCGGTGACCTCACCTTGCGCAGCTTCGAATCGAATGCCGGCGAAGGTCAGATAGACCGAGTAGCTGGTGATGGGCCCGGGGGCGTTGCCGACGACGACGACCGTGTCGTCGACGTCGACCTCGATGGCTGAACGAGCCGAGCGGGCCGACCCGACGTCCTGACCGTTGATGGTCGCCGAACAGCCGCCCGTCACCTGGGCCCCGGCGGTCGACGGCACCAGGGCCACCGGGGCCAGGGTCGCCGCGGCGATCACGGCGGTTGCTGCGCATGCCCTACGGAGCGCGCCCATCACGAGACCCCGCAGGCGGCCAGGAGCTCCGCTGATCCGCGGTCGCCCTCGGTGATGATGCCGGTGTCCGGCTCGTAGGTGAACAACATCTCGGTCCCTTCGACGTCGAGGAGGATGGTGAATGCACCGGTGCGGTCAGGAACGGTCTGGACATCGAGGACGGCCACGGCGCCCGGGGCCACACATTCGGCCACCGTTGCGACCAGTCCTTCGGCCACCAGGAGGTCGTCGTCGCTGAGGTCCCCCTGTCCGCCAGGCGTCGCTGTCGGTGGCGGTGCCGGCTCGGTGACCTCGATCACCACCGTCACCGTGACGCCGGCATCCACGGCCACGAGCACGGTGGGGTCGAACCCAGGCCACGGGTCGCCGACGATGGTGGGGGCACGTACCGGCTGCGGTGGGAGCAGGGGGTTGCCGCATCGGCACCGTGCGACCGGGTCGCCGTTGCCGTCGACGAGGACCGCGGTGCCGGCCTGCAGCACGCTCTGTCGCGGCGTTGCCCCGGTGCCGTCGAAGCCATGGTTGGTGACCCGGGTGTCGTAGAGCAGGACCGTCGGTGTCAGCGATCGGACATAGGTTTCGATGTCGGCGACCGGCACCCCGAGCACGCCGGCCCATGCCGCGGCCCGTTCGGGCTGGGTCGTGAGGAAGCTGATGAGCTGTTCGCGGTCACACACGCGGTCGTCACCCGACCCGCCGTACGGAGGTGAGCCCGGAGGCGGGGCCGTTCCGCTCATCGGCACCACGTCGGCGGGCGCGGCCAGCCCGGGGTCGATCGTGGCCGGGACCACGTTGCTCGCCGGAACGGCCGGATCGACCGCCTCGGTGAACGGTTCCGGTCCGACCGCTGCGGCGGTCTCGAGGAAGATCTCGCCCCCGGCGGCCTCGGCTCCACCATCGGCGTTGCGGGTCACCACCACGGTGGCGATCGTCACCAACAGGCCGACCACGATGACGGCGATGGGGACCAACGCAGCTCGGGGGTTCGGCGGGTCGGCCGCCGGGATGGGCGAGTCGTCGACGACGGGAGTCGCCGCGCCGCACACCTGGCAGCTGGTGACACCCTCGTCGAGGTGGCTGCCGCACGTTGTGCAGAAGGCGGCGTCGGTCATCGCCGTGCACGGTAAGGACCCGCCCCGGAAGCGCATAGGGACCTTGGACCCTGCGTGGCCCACGTCCGTCGGATCGAAACAGGGACCATTGGCACTATGGAGGCGAGAGGGCGCTGGCGAGACTCTCGTTGCGATGAGCATGGACGACACGCTGGTCACCGATCTGTTGACCGCCTGCGGAATGGTGCCGGTCGGCGACCCACCGCGGGTGACCGTCGACGTGCTCGGGCGAGCGGTGCACGCGGTGTTCCGCAAGGAAGACCGGCAGGTCGTGATCGAGGCATCGGTGACGACCTCGACGCCGCCGAGCGCTGCGGTCCTCGAAGAGGCGAGCCTGCACGCCCCGGGTGACACCTGGATCACCCACCACGACGATCACGTGACGGCTCGAAGGACGCTCGTCGAGCCCGATGCCGGTCAGTTCTTCGCTGCGCTCCACGAACTCGGCAAACAGGTGGTTGCGCTGGCGCCCCACGGACCGTCGATCGAGCCCGAGCCCGCCCCGGTTCCGCCGGCCCCCCCGGTCGTGCCGGCAGCGGCTGCTGCTCCATCATCGACGGTTTCGACCGGCACGGCCACCGACGGCGACTCCTGGTCGTTCGTCGACGCGCCGACTCCGCTCCACCGCGGCACCCAACAGCGACGACGTCGTCGCCATGCTCATGCCGGGAGTCTGGTACCGGGTGCTGCGCCAAGACCCCGAATGGACCTGGGTCGAGCACCCGTCCGGTGTCCAGGGTGTGGCCGAACGATCGCTGGTGAATCCGGCGTGAGCGACCCGACCCCTCCTGCCCACCCTGGGCGTCCGTCGGCGCCGCCGCCGGGCCAGGTGCCACCCGCCCCCGCTGCCGGGCCGCAACCCGCAGGTCGCGGTCCGAACCGCACGCCGTTGCTGGTGGCTGCGGTCGTGGTCGTACTCGCACTGATTGCCGGCGGAGTGCTGCTCTACGTCAACAGCGACGAGGCCGAGGCCGGCGAGGTCTTCCTCGAGCCGGCCGCTGACGTCGGTCAAGACCCGTTCGGGACCGACCTCACCGGCGAGGCCCTGGCCGTGACGACCACGACCGCATCGACGGCCACGACCGCGGCGGGTCGAGCACAGGCCACGCCGTCGGTGAGCGGCGGACAACCGGGTCTGTACGGGGGCACCCGCAACAAAGCCGTCTGCGACCCGCAGCAACAAGCCGCCTTCCTCGCGTCCAATCCGCAGATCGCGCAGGCCTTCGTCGACGCGCTCAACGCCGACCCGACGCTCCGATGGAGCGGCGGGTCGACCGTGTCCGTCGCCCAGATCGGTGACTATCTCGCAGAACTGACGCCGCTGACGCTGACGGGGGACACCCGGGTGACCAATCACGGTCTCCGAAACGGTCGGCCCACGGCACGACCCGCAGTGCTGCAGGCCGGCACCGCCGTGCTCGTCGATCAATTCGGCACTCCCCGGGTGAAGTGCAACTGCGGGAACCCGCTGACCGCGCCGAAGCCCCTCCCGGTCAGGCCGGTCTACACCGGACCGCAGTGGCCTGGCTTCGCCCCGACCACGATCGTGGTCATCACCCAGGTGACCGTGCAGATCGATGTCTTCGTGATCGTCGACGTGAACACCGGCGAGGAGTTCACCCGTCCCGCCGGCACCACCGGTGCCGAGGACGGCGACGTCCCCGAATCGACGCCGTCGCCTCCGGTCAGCACCCCGCCGGCAACGTCGCCGCCGGCCACGTCACCACCCGCCACCGCCGCGCCGACGCCGCCATCCGGCGACGTCGGTGCCTGGTGTGCGAAGTGGCAGGGATACATCGACGAATACGGCGACGTCGATCCCACCACTCCCGAGCTCGTCTCGATCTTCGAGGACCTGGCGTCGTCGGCGCCGGCCGAGATCGCCCCCGCGATGAACACCATCGTGGCCGCGGCCAACGACGCGTTGGCCCGCGGGCTCGACGAGATCGACGAATCCACCTACCCCGGCGTCGACGGGGCGATCGACTCGCTGCTGGTGTACCTCGGCACCAACTGTCCGAGCCTGCTCGACTGAGGTCAGTGCCTGCAGGTCACGGTGACGGGCGCGCACGTGGAGTTCGCGGGTGTCCAGCGCTCCGGGCCTCTGGTCGGCGACCGTGGGAGAATCGGACCATGAGTGCTTCGGGGTGGGTGGCGTCGGTTGCGATGGCGGTCGCGCTCATCTGCACGGCGTGCGGCGGTGACGGGGCTCAGCACTCGGCGGATGCGCCGGCATCGAGCACGACCACCGCGCCCACGACCCTGCCGCCGCCGGCCGCCGCCGCATCCGAGCTGTGCCGTGGCGCGGTGGGGTCTGCCGATCCGGCGGTGGTTGCCTCGGGTGAGTTGACCGAGATCTCGGGCGTGGCGGCGTCGCGCACGCACGAGGGAGCGATGTGGGTGCACAACGACTCGGGTGGAGAACCCCAGGTGCACCTCATGGGACCCGACGGAGCCGACCTCGGCACGTGGCCGTTGCCGGGCGCCCGGGCGCTCGACTGGGAGGACATGGACATCGGCCCTGGCCCCGACGGCACCGATCACCTCTACGTCGGCGAGATCGGCGACAACTTCACGATCCGCAATCGCATCTTCGTGTATCGGGCGGCCGAGCCGATCGACGTGGCCACGCCCGCTCCGCTCGCCGCGGCCGAGTTCGTCTTCACCTACCCCGACGGTGCCCACGACGCCGAGGCGCTGCTCGTCGACCCGATCGGCGGGCAGATCCACATCATCACCAAACTCGCAGACGGCTCGAACCCGAGCCTCTACCGCGCACCTGCATCGGCCGAGCCCGGCGCGGCGATCGAGCTCGAACGACTGGGCGAGCTCGATGTCGGCGAGCGGGTGCCCACCGCCGCTGCGGTCTCGGCCGATGGCCGGCTGATCGCCGTACGGACCTACACCGATGTGCTGCTGTGGGATCGCGACCCGGCCGAAGGCGTCTTCGAGGCGATGTCGCGGCCGCCCTGCGTCGCGCCGAGTGTCGACGAGCGACAAGGTGAGGCCATCTCGGTGCTCCCGGGCGGCGACGGCTATCTCACGATCAGCGAGGGCGAGAACCCGGCCATCAACCGCTTCGAGCTCCCGAGCTGACCGTTGCTGCAGGGTCCGGCGGCGGGCAGGGTCAGCCGGATGGGTGCTCCGCCCAAACCGCGTAGAGGGGGTCGCTGCCGGTGCCCGGCTCGAGTCGGACGTCGCTGATCGCCGGGTCGAAGGCTCCCGAGAGTTCGAAGTACTTGGCCACGATCTCCATGCGCGTGGCGTCGTCGGTCACAAGCCATCCGCGGATCGCCTTGGTGGGAAACAGTCGGTTCGAGAACGTCACGACGAATCGGCCGCCCGGTGCCAACACCCGGCCGACCTCCGAGAAGACCTCGATCGGTCGGGTCAGGTAGTCGACCGAGACGCAACACACCACGTCGTCGAACGCTGCGTCGGCATAGGGGAGCAGCGGGTCGGTGTTGAGGTCGTGGACCGTGCGGTCCATTGCCGCGGCGTTGGCGTCGAGTTCGGCACCGTTCATGCCCAGCACCGTGAGGTGTTCGGGCGGACGGTCGAAGTGCGAGACCCAGGACGCCATCAGGTCGAGCACCCGGCCGTCGACTCCGAGTTCTGTGTAGAGCGCACCCACCGCAGCGATCGCCCGCTGGTCGATGTGGGTGACGAGCCGCGAGGGCCCGTAGAAGAACTGATCAGGCTGGTCGTCGGATCGATCGAAGAAGCCTGGGGGGAAGAAGTCGCTCACGCCGCCGAGTCTGGTCCATGCGCCGGCGGTGGCGGTGGTCGCGAGGAACGATCAGGCTTCGCTGAAGACGACCGGGACGGCGACCGCTTCGTCGACCGATCCGTCCTCGGTGCTGACGGTGAAGAGCATGACGACGCCGCGGCGTCCCGCAGGGTCGTCGTAGCCGACCTCGCCGGAGAACGGCTCGAGCTCTGCGCCGCCGCCACCCATCACGATGCCGGTCCCGAGCGGAGTCGTGCCTCCCAGGTCGAAGATCGACACGTCGACGGCCGCCTCGAACGCGCTCGACCGTCCGGACAACTGCGCCGGGTTGGCGACGGTCGCTCCGGCTTCTGGCGTTTCGAGGTCGATCAGCGGGGTCAACGCCCCCAGCACCCACCAGTTGTCGTCGCTCAACTGGCGGACGAGGACCGTGGTGATCTGCCCGGTTTCCCGACCGCGGATCTCGATCTCGCCCGACCTCGAGTCGCCCTGCATGAACTCGCCGACGAGCGGGTCGGTGAAGCCGGCGAGGTCGGTCGCGAATCCCGTCGCTGCGGCCACCGGGCTCGTGTACAGAACGCCGGCGTCGGGTCCCGGCCACACGACGGTGTCCAGCTCGGCATCGCTCGGCGTGGAGACCGGCGTCGAGCTGGTGGTGCTGGACGGCTCGGAGGTCTCGGACGTGCTGGAAGCCTCCTCGCTCGTGCTGGTCGTGTCTGCGGTCACGACCTCGTCACCGTCGTCGTCGCTCGCGAGGGCGAACAGCAGCGCCGCAGCGAGGGCGACGATCACCACGATCAAGACGATGATGAGCGTGCGGTTGTTGTCGTCTCGACCCTCGACCGCATCTGGGGCGTCGCCGTCGGTCGGCGCCTCGGGGTCCAGGGCCGACGGTGCGGATTCGGTGGGGTCGGTCGGGTCGGTCACGGCTTCACGGTGACTCGACGGCGGCGCCATCGCCAGGGTCGAAGGTCATCGGGTGAGCCTCGGGTGATGGCGTTCGTTCTAGGGTCCGTTCGTGAGCCGGGTCCCCATCGCCACGTGGTTGCCTCGCTATGACCGGGCGAACCTTCGCTACGACGTGATCGCCGGCGTCACCGTGTCGGCCCTGGTCGTGCCGAAGGCCCTCGGGTATGCCGGAATCGCCCTCGTCCCGATTCAGAACGGCCTGTATGCCGCGGCGGCCGGCGCCCTTCTGTATGCGCTGTTCGGCACGTCGCGACAGATCGCCACCGGTCCGAGCTCGGCGCTCGCTGCCGTCGCCGCGAGCGCAGTGGTCGTGACCGGGGTCTCACCCGACGAGGCCCCCGCCCTGGTCACTGCGGTGACGTTGATGGCCGGTGTCCTCTTCCTGCTCCTCGCGCTGTTCAAGATGGGATGGATCTCACGGTTCCTGTCGAAGGCCGTCATCACGGGATTCCTGTTCGGGGCCGCGATCGAGGTGGTCGTCGGCGAGCTGCCGAAGATCTCGGGCACCGATGCTTCTGGTGAGAACGTGTGGCAGAAGCTCGACAGCTGGTTCGAAACGATCGACGGCCGCCACACCGCAACGATGGTGGTCGGAGTGGTCTCGTTGGCCGCGATCCTCGCGTTGCGCTTCTTCGTCCCGAAGGTTCCCGGCGCCCTGGCTCTCGTCGTCGGTGGCCTCGTCGCGGCGAGCGTGTTCGATCTCGCCGATCGCGGTGTGGCGACCGTCGGTGAGGTCCCCCGAGGGCTCCCGACCCCCGAGTTGCCTGGAGTCGACGTGTTCACGGCCAACTTCGGCACGATCTCGGTTGCGGCGCTGGCTCTGCTCCTGATCGGCTTCTCCCAGACTGCGGGCGACGCTCGCCAGTTCGCGTCTCGCCACTCGTATCGGGTCGACATCGACAAGGAGTCGGTGGCGCAGGGAATGGCCAACATCGGAGCGGGGGCGTTCCAGGGGATGCCCGTGTCGACGAGCCTGTCGGCCAGTTCGCTCAACGACTCTGCCGGCGCCCGGACCCAGATGGCGTCGGTGGTCACCGGTGTCGTGGTGATCCTGACGCTGCTGTTGTTCGCTCCGCTCTTCTCGGACCTGCCCAAGGCGGTTCTGGCCGCGATCATCATCGATGCGGTGGTGTTCGGGATGATGGACGTGGCCGAGATGCGTCGGCTGTGGCGGGTCACCCGGGTCGACTTCTGGATCGCCGTCGCCGCGATCCTCGGTGTGCTCACCTCAGGAGTCCTGGCCGGCGTGGTCATCGGCATCGTGCTGTCGCTCGGCTGGCTCGTGTACGTGAACGCCAGCCCGGCGACCCCCGAACTCGGACGGCGCGCGGGGACGACGGCCTTCCGTTCACTGGAGGAGTTCCCCGATGGAGAGACCTTCCCGGGGGTGTTCGTGCTGCGTTTCGACGGCGGTCTCTACTTCGTGACCTCCGAGGTGCTGACCGATCGCCTTCGGGACCGAGTCGTCGACTCGGAGGAGACGGTCACCGACGTCGTGATCGACTTCGCCGGCGTCAACTTCGTCGACTCACAGGGCGTGGGCGAGCTCCATCGGCTGATCGGCATGGGCCAGGAGCAGGGCATCGCCGTTCGGCTGGCCCGGGTGAAGCCGGAGGTGCGGGCGGTGCTCGAGGCCGACGGGGTCGTGCAGGACCTCGGTGACGATTGCCTTCATTCCAACCTCGACGAGGCACTCGCTGCCGTGCTCGATCAGCGCACTCCAGGCTGACGGTTCAGGCGCCGATCAGCAGATCCGCGGGAGTTGCTCGCCCAGGGGAAGGTCGACGACCCTCGACGCACCGAGCGGTGTGCGAGCCACGACGAGCCCCGGATGACGGTCGGTCACGGCGCCGATCACGCACGCCTGACGTCCTTGGGGGTGGGCCAGCATCGCGTTGACGACGTCGTCGACGCCCTCGGACGGGACCACGGCCACGAGCTTGCCCTCGTTGGCGATGCTCATCGCGTCGAGTCCGAGGAACGAACACGCGGCGGCCACCGCCGATGGAACCGGCACGGCGGCTTCGTCGTATTCGATCCCGATGCCGGCGCTCTTGCTGATCTCGCACAGCGATGCCGTGACACCGCCGCGGGTCGCATCCCGGAGCACGTGCACGTCGGGGCAGGCATCGAGCATCGAGTCGACGAGGCCGTGGAGCGGGGCCGAGTCGGACTCGAGATCGGTCCCGAACTCCAGGCCCTCCCGCGACGACATCACGGCGACACCATGCTCACCGATCGGACCACTCAGCACGACGACGTCGCCCGGTCGGGCACGGGTCGGCCGGATGTCGACGCCCTCGCGAACCACGCCGACCCCGGCGGTGTTGAGGTACAACCCGTCGGCCTGGCCGACGTTCACCACCTTGGTGTCACCGGTCACGATCTCGACCCCCGCAGCCCGAGCTGCTGCCGCCATGGCCTGCACGACCCGACCGAGCACGTCGAGCCGGAGCCCCTCTTCGAGGATGAACCCCGCGCTCAACGCTGTCGGCCGGGCGCCGGCCATGGCGATGTCGTTGACGGTGCCGTTGACGGCGAGATCACCGATGCAGCCACCGGGGAAGAAGAGTGGTTGGACGACATAGGAGTCGGTCGAGAACGCCAGTCGCCCGTCGGCGACGTCGAAGGTGGCGGCATCGTGCAACTCGACCGGAGCGCCCGTCTGGAAGGCCGGTACGAAGAGGTGCTCGACGAGTTCGGAGGTCAGCTGGCCGCCGCCACCGTGACCGATGACGATCCGGTCGTGGTCGCGGAGCGGAACCGGGCAGGTCCACGCAGTGAGGTCAGGCATGGTCGGCGGTCAACGAGGTGGTGGGCAGGTCGAGCCTCCGGTAGTGGAAATACGCCGCGCACGCACCCTCGCTCGACACCATCGTCGCCCCGAGTGGACGGCGCGGCGTGCACTCCCGACCGAAGGCCGGGCATTCGTGAGGCTTGATTCGTCCCTGCAGGACGTCGCCGCTGCGACACACCGAGGACTCGGGCGTGTCGAGGTCGCTCACTCCGAACCGCACCTCGGCATCGAAGCTCCGATAGCGGGGCGCCAGGCGCCAGCCACTCCGAGGAATCTCGCCGACACCCCGCCAGCTCCGGTCGCAGACCTCGAAGACGTCGGCGAGCATCTCCTGGGCGGCGACGTTGCCCTCGTCGGTCACGACCCGCTCGTACGCGTTCTCGAGTTCCGCGATGCCCGCCTCGAGTTGATGAACGACTCGACGGATTCCTTCGAGGACGTCGAGCGGTTCGAAGCCGGTCACCACGACCGGGACGCCGAACGCCTCGACCAACGGGCCGTACTGCCAGGTGCCCATCACCGAGCACACGTGGCCGGCGGCGAGAAACCCGTCGACGCGATTGTGAGGCGACGAGACGATCGCCTCGATCGCGGGCGGCACGAGGACGTGGCTCACCAGCACGGAGAAGTTGGTGACGCCTCGCTGTGCGGCCACGTGGACGGCCATGGCGTTGGCGGGGGCAGTGGTCTCGAAGCCGATGGCGAAGAACACGACCTCGCGGTCGGGATTGTCGGCGGCGATCTGCAGCGCGTCCAGCGGGGAGTAGACGACCCGGACGTCGCCGCCTTCGCTCCGGACGGCGAACAGGTCGCGTTCGCTGCCGGGGACTCGCAGCATGTCGCCGAACGAGCAGAAGATCACTTCCGGGCGGGACGCGATGTCGAGCGCCTTGTCGATCACCCCGAGTGGGGTGACACAGACCGGGCAGCCGGGGCCGTGGATCAGCTCGATCTCGTCGGGCAGCAGCTGGTCGATGCCGTTGCGGATGATCGAGTGGGTCTGACCTCCGCAGACCTCCATGATCGACCAGTGCCGGGTCGTGATGCGGGCGATCTCGTCGAACAACGATCCGGCCAACTCGGGGTCGTTGAACTCGTCGAGATACTTCACGGTCGCTCCTGGATGGCCAACTCGTCGTCGAGCACCCCGAGGTCGCGGAACATCGCGAGCGTTTCGAGCGCCCGCGCCTCGTCGATCTTCGAGATGGCGAACCCCACGTGCACGATCGCGTAGTCACCCACTCGGAGATCGGGCAGATAGGCCAGACAGATGTCCTTGCGGATGCCGTCGAAACTGACCGTCGCCATCGCGATGCCGTGCTCCTCTCGGGTCTCGACGATCTGTCCGGGAACGGCAAGGCACATGTCAGACCTCCGGTGGGTTCGGTCGCGAGAGGGGGTCGCCGTGCCCGGCGATGTAGGCCTGCCCGAGCGCCAGCCCTCCATCGTTGGGCGGAACGATCCGATTGGTGAGCACGTCGAAGTCGGCGCCCTCGAGGAGTGAAGCGCAGCGTGTGGTGAGCAAGGCGTTCTGGAACACACCGCCGGACAGTACGACCGTGTGCACCGCCCGCTGGGCCCGCACCCGCCGGGCAACGTGCAGTACGGCATCGACCACGGCCTCGTGGAACGCGAGGGCGATCTCGTCGGTCGCCGCACCGTCGCTGAGGTCGTCGACGATCTGACCCAGCACCGGGGCCATGTCGATCCGAGCACCACCGACTCCGAAGCCGTAGTGCAACGACGTGCCGCCGGAGCGCGACCACGCGCGGGTGGCGGCCGTCTCGAGTTCGATGGCGGCCTGCGCTTCGTAGCTGATGGTGTGCCTGAGCCCGAGCAGCGAGGCCACCGCATCGAAGAGCCGTCCCATGCTGGTCGTCGGCACGCACGCGACGCCGCCGGTCCAGCTGTCGACGCAGCAGGGCGAGCTCTGACGGAGTCATCGCACCGACGGGCGCCAGGTCGCCGGTCCAGTCGATCCCGGCCGCGGCCAGATGGGCGAGGGCCGCCCGGCACGGATGGATGATGGCCGCATCGCCGCCCGGCAGATCGATGGGCTCGAGGTGGCCGATGCGCTCGTAGCCGCCGGCATCGGCGAGGAGCGCCTCGCCGCCCCAGATCGTGCCGTCGTCGCCGTAGCCCGTGCCGTCGAACGCGAAGCCGAGCACGGGGCGCTGCGGGTTCCAGCCGTGCTCGGCCATGACCGAGGCGATGTGGGCGTGGTGGTGCTGGACTTCGACGACGAGCTCGCGATGGTTCGCTCGGGCCCAGGCCGAGGTGCGGTAGCCGGGGTGACGGTCGGTGGCGATCACCTGCGGGGTGACGGCGGTGTGCTGCTCGAACTGATCGACACAGCGTTCGAAGGCCTCGACCGTCTCGAGGTTCTCCATGTCCCCCAGGTGCTGGCTCATCCAGGCGTGCGAGGTCGATGCCAGGCAGATCGCGTTCTTCAGTTCGCCACCCACCGCCAGGACGTTGCGTCGGGCCGAGCCCACCGGAACCGGCAGGGGAGCGAAGCCCCTGGCGCGCCGGATGGGCAGGACGGCCTTGCCCACGACCCGAACGATCGAGTCGTCACACGGGACGTGGATCGGCCGGTCGTGGGTGAGCCAGGCGTCGCACAGATGGTCGAGCCGTTGCGCGGCGGCGGCGTCGTCGAACGCGATCGGCTCGCCGTTGACGTTGCCACTCGTCATGACCAGCGGTGGAGCGCCGGCGTCGAAGAGCAGGTGGTGGATCGGCGTGGACGGCAACATGACGCCGAGCAGCGGACTGCCCGGAGCGACCGCCTCAGCGATGGTGTCGTCACGAGGTTCGTGCGTCCGGAGCAGCACGATGGGCCGGGCCGGCGACTCGAGCTGCGATGCCTCGGCGTCATCGACGACGGCGACCCGGCGTGACGTCTCGAGGTCGGCGACCATGATCGCGAACGGCTTGTCGGGGCGTTGCTTGCGTCGACGGAGCCGCTCGATGGCCGCGGGGTCACCCGCATCGCACGCGAGGTGGAAGCCACCCAGCCCCTTGATCGCGACCGTGGCCCCCGCGGCGAGGGCGGCGACCGCTGCCGCGATCGCCTCCGAGGGGCGGCCCGCCGTGGTCGACTCATCGTCTCGGAACTGCAGCGTGGGTCCGCAGTCGGGGCACGCGATCGGTTGTGCGTGGTACCGGCGATCCGAGGGGTCGGTGTACTCGGACCGACAGGTGGCGCACATCTCGAAGTCCGCCATGGTCGTGGCGGGCCGGTCATATGGCAGGTCGCGGATGATGGTGAACCTGGGTCCGCAGTTGGTGCAGGTGATGAACGGATGGCCGTGGCGCCGGTCCACCGGGTCGGCGAGCTCACGCCGGCAGTCGTCACAGACGCCGGTGTCCGGCGGGATGAGCGTGTGCTCGCCCTCGACGTCGCTGCCGGCCACGATGGCGAAGCCGGCGCCGATCTCGGAGGTGCGCTCCGAGCGGGTCACGCGCTCGATGCGCGCCATCGGCGGGGCATCGGCGACCAGCCGCCGAGCGAATTCGTCGATGTCCTCGCACGGTCCGGCGACCTCGATGAACACGTGGGTCGAGTCGTTTCCGACGAGACCGTCCAGCTCGAGGTCCTTCGCGAGCCGGTACACGAACGGTCGGAAGCCGACCCCCTGGACCACGCCGCTGACGTCGAATCGTGCCGCCCCGACGAGCGGAGTCGGCGCCAGCGTGTCGTGTCCCACCGGTGCACTGTGCGCCATCCGCGCCACGTGCGCCAGGGACCGAGGTCCCGATCTCGGTCGCGAGCTCGAGCCGGCCCCATCCGAAGTTTGGGACCAAAGTCGGTATCGCCGGGCGATCGCGGCCAGGCACCATGCCCCCAGCGATCGCGGAAGCGAAGGAGAGGCGAGCCATGGAATCGAGCGACACGGCGGGCGCCCGCACGCTCGACGCAGCCGGTCTCGACTCGCTCATCGCCCACCTCCAGGAGCGGGGGTACTCGACCTACGGCCCCCAGGTGCACAACGGGGTCATCGCGCACGACCTCCTCCGCTCGGCCGACGACCTGCCGACCGGCGTGACCGACGAGCAGTCGGGTGGTCGCTACCGCCTCGTCCCACGCGACGATGGAGCCCGCTTCGGCTACGCCGTCGGCCCGCAGTCGTGGAAGGAACTGCTCCACCCGGCTCGCTCGAAGGTCTGGTCGATGTCGAAGGAGCACGAACCGGGTTCGACCCCGGTCGCGATCCGAGTGCGGATGCACGAGCCCGAGACCCCTCGTCGCGCCTTCATCGGCGTCCGGCCGTGCGAGCTGGCAGCCATCGCCAAACAGGACCGCGTCCTGCTCGAGGGTCCCCACCCCGACCCCACCTACGGCGCCAATCGAGCCGACGTCTTCGTCGTCGCCGTCAACTGCGGTGATCCTGCCGCGACCTGCTTCTGCACCTCGATGGGCACCGGCCCGTCGGCCGGCCCCGGGTTCGACCTCGCGCTCACCGAACTGGTCGACGGGCCGCAGGTCCGCTACGTGGTCGAGACCGGCTCCGAACTGGGTTCGGACGTGCTGGCCTCGCTGGCCACGGTCCCGACGTCAGAGCATGAACGCGAAGCCGCAGGTGCTGTCGTTGCGGATGCGGCCGCTCGGATGACGCGCCACATGGACACCGACGGCATCAAGGAGCTGCTCTACGACAACCTCGACAGCCCTCGGTGGGACGAGGTGGCCGAGCGCTGCCTGACGTGTGGCAACTGCACGCTGGCCTGCCCGACCTGCTTCTGCACCGACCTCGAAGACGTCACCGACCTCACCGGCGATCACACCGAACGCTGGCGGGTGTGGGACTCGTGTTTCAGCCTCGACTTCTCCCACCTCGGTCCTGGCCCGCACCGCTCCTCGGCGAAGTCGCGCTATCGCCAGTGGATGACTCACAAGCTGGGCACGTGGATCGACCAGTTCGACGAGTCCGGCTGCGTCGGCTGCGGGCGATGCATCACCTGGTGCCCGGTGGGCATCGACCTCACCGAGGAAGTCCGGGCCCTGCAGCAAGGAGCCGAGCCGTCGTGACCCTCGATGTCAGCAGTCCGTCGCACGAGCAGATCTCGTCCCTTCTGGTGCCCCGTCCGTACCGGGTGCTCGACAAGGTCACCGAAGGGAGCGACGTCGTCACCGTGCACCTTGCCCCCGTGGAGGGGGCGCTCCCCGGCTTCCTGCCGGCGCAGGTGAGCATGCTCGGCGCCTTCGGTGTGGGCGAGGCGGCGATCTCGATCAGTTCGTCGAGCGAGGAGACCGACCACCACGCCTACACGATTCGTCGAGCCGGTGCGATCACGAACGCGCTGATCGACACCCCGGTCGGCGGCGTCATCACCGTGCGCGGGCCGTTCGGGAACCACTGGCCGCTCCACGACCTCGACACCGACCAGCTGCTGATCGCGGCCGGCGGCCTCGGCATCGCGCCCCTTCGTTCGCTCATCCACGACGCGGTGAGGACAACCGGGCTCGACCGGCTGGCCGTCGTGTACGGGGCCAAGACGCCCGCCGACCTCATCTACCGGGCCGATCTCGAGCAGTGGGCCGACGACGGGGCCGAGGTCGCACTGACCGTCGACGTCGGCGACGACGAGTGGACCGACTCGGTGGGTGTCGTGCCCGACATGCTGGGAGCCGATGGAGTCGAACTCGACTGGTCGAACACGACGGCCTTCGTCTGCGGTCCCGACGTGATGATGCACTTCACTGCGCTGAAGCTCATCGATCTGGGCGTCCCGGCCGAGCAGGATCTGGCTGACGCTCGAACGCAACATGCAGTGCGGCAACGCGCTCTGCGGCCACTGCCAGCTCGGACCGTTCATCGTCTGCCGAGACGGTCCGGTCGCCAACTACGCCGACATCCAGCCGTTCCACCCGGTGCGGGAGCTGTGAGGTGACCCGATGAGCAATCCCACCCTCGGCGTGTGGAAGTTCGCTTCATGCGACGGCTGCCAGCTCAGCCTGCTCGACTGCGAGGACGAACTCTTGGCCGTGGCCGGCCAGATCGACATCGCCTACTTTCCCGAGGCCTCGAGCGGCATGGTCGAGGGCCCCTACGACGTGTCGCTCGTCGAAGGCTCCGATCACCACGCCGCACGACCTCGAACGGATCCAGGAGATCCGAGCGAACTCGGGCGTGCTCATCACGATCGGAGCGTGCGCCACCTCCGGCGGCATCCAGGCGCTCCGCAACGGGGCCGACGTCAACGAGTTCATGGGCATCGTCTACGCCCACCCCGAGTTCATCTCGACCCTCGACACCTCGACCCCGATCAGCGACCACGTCGAGGTCGACTTCGAGCTCCGAGGCTGCCCGATCGACCGTGGGCAGCTGGTCGAGACCATCTCGGCCCACCTGGCCGGCCGGCCGCCTCGCATTCCCACCACCAGCGTCTGCGTCCAGTGCAAGGCCCGCGGGAACCCCTGCATCATGGTCGCCCACGGGACCCCGTGCCTCGGACCCGTGACCCAAGGCGGCTGCAACGCCCTGTGTCCGTCGTACAACCGAGGCTGCTACGGCTGCTTCGGTCCGATGGAGAGCCCGAACACCGAGGCTCTGGCCGACCACTTCGTCGAGCTCGGCCTGACCGACGCCGCCATCGCCCGAGCTTCCGGAGCTACGCCGGGTGGGAGCAACCGTTCCGCGACGAAGCCGACCGCCGGGAGCACCCATGACCCACAAGAACGTCGACTTCCACGTGCCGGTGCTCGCTCGGGTCGAGGGCGAGGGTGCCATGCACGTGCAGGTGACCGACGGCGAGGTCACCGACATCCGGCTCGAGATCTACGAGCCGCCACGGTTCTTCGAGGCGTTCCTGCGTGGCCGCGACTACACCGAGCCGGTCGACATCACCGCTCGCATCTGCGGCATCTGCCCGGTGGCGTACCAGATGAGTGCGGCCCACGCGATCGAGCGGGCGTGCGGCGTCGAGGTCGGCGGGACCATCCGCGACCTGCGTCGCCTGCTCTACTGCGGCGAGTGGATCGAGAGTCACGTGCTCCACATCGGCTTCCTCCACGCGCCCGACTTCCTGGGCTACCACTCGGGCATCGCCATCGCCGCCGATCATCCGGAGATGGTCGAGAACATCCTCACGCTCAAGAAGACCGGCAACGACCTCGTCGAGGTGCTGGGCGGGCGGCCGATCCACCCGGTCAACGTGCGCCTCGGCGGGTTCTACCGTGCGCCGTCCCGCCACGAGTTCGAGACGCTGCGTCGGCCGCTCGAGGAGGCGCGGGAGATCTGCATCGAGCTGGTGCGCTGGACCGCCGGCTTCGACTTCCCCGATCTCTCGCAGGACTACGAGTTCGTGTCGCTTCGCCACCCCGACGAGTACCCGTTCAACGAAGGACGGATCGTGTCCAACCGGGGCCTCGACATCGACGCATCCGAGTTCGAGGAGCACTCGGTCGAGGAGCACGTCGCTCACTCGACGTCGCTGCACTCGCGACTGGTCGACCGAGGCTGGTATCACGTCGGCCCACTCGCCAGGTACGCCAACAACTACGACCTGCTGACGCCCTCGGTGCAGGACCTGGCACGCGAGGTCGGGCTCGGCGAGGTGGTCACCAACCCGTTCAAGAGCATCGTCGTGCGCGGCCTCGAAACGCTCTACGCCATCGAGGAAGCACTTCGGATCATCGATGGCTATGCCCCACCCGACGAACCGTTCGTCGAGGTGCCCGCCAGGGCCGGGGTCGGTTGGGCAGCGACCGAGGCGCCACGGGGGCTGCTGTACCACCGTTACGAGATCGCCGACGACGGCACCATCCTCGCCGCGCAGATCATTCCGCCCACGGCGCAGAACCAGCCCACGATCGAGTCCGATCTCCGGCAGTTCGTGAGCGAGAACCTCGATCTCGAACTGGACGACCTCGAGCTCAAGTGCGAGCAGACCATCCGGAACTACGACCCGTGCATCTCTTGTTCCACCCACTTCCTGAAGCTGACGGTGGAGGAGTCATGACCGATTCGGTTCCTCCGCTGGTGATCGGTGTCGGCAACCGCGACCGGGGCGACGACGCCGTCGGACCTCTCGTGGCGGACGCCGTTCGCGCGACGGTGCGGCCCGCAGGTGGACGTGTTCGTCGCCGAGGGTGATCTGTCCGACCTGGTGATGCGGTGGGGCCCGGATCAGCACGTGTTCGTCATCGACGCCACCGTCGGCGACCGGGCGCCGGGAGAGATCGCCGTGGTCGATGCGCTCGATCGTGGGCTGACCGTCGAGGCCGGGCTCCTGTCGAGTCACGGGATCGGGCTCGCCGAGGCCATCGAGCTCGGCCGTCTGCTCGACCGGCTGCCGCGGACGCTGACGATCTTCGGCGTGGAGGCCAAGGCCTTCGGGCAGTTCGAGCCCGTGACCCCCGACGTGGCCGCGGCCGTTCCGAACGTGGTCGAGCGCATCGTGAGGATGCTGGGCGTCGCTGTGGCCTGAGCCCGAGCAGGGTCCAAACGTGGTCGGTACGTTGGCCCGATGGAGCATCGGAACCTGGGTCACACCGGCATGTACGTCAGCCCCCTCTGCCTCGGGGCGATGATGTTCGGGGCATTCGGCGAGCGCGATCACGACGTCTCGGTCGGCATCATCCACCGGGCGCTCGACGAGGGCATCAACTTCATCGACACCGCCGACATCTACTCACAAGGCGAATCCGAGGTCATCGTCGGCAAGGCCTTGGCCGGGGGCCGGCGCGACGACGTCATCCTCGCCACCAAGTTCCACGGTCCGATGGACGTCCCCCTCGGCCAGACCGGCGACCCGAACCAGCGAGGCAACTCGCGCCGCTGGATCATCAAGGAGGTCGAACACAGCCTCGAACGTCTGCAGACCGACTGGATCGACCTCTACCAAGTGCACCGACCCGACACCGGCACCGACGACGACGAGACCATCGCCGCGCTCACCGACCTCCAGCGGCAGGGCAAGATCCGCGCCTTCGGCTCGTCGACCTTTCCTGCGCACCGAATCGTCGAGGATCAGTGGATCTCCGAGCGCAACGGACTCGGTCGCTTCGTCACCGAGCAGCCGCCGTATTCGATCCTCGTCCGCGGCATCGAGGCCGACGTGCTGCCGGTCGCCGAGCAGTACCGGATGGGCGTCATCCCGTGGAGCCCGCTGGCCGGCGGATGGCTCACCGGACGATTCCGCAAGGGCGAGGACGCGCCGAAGACCCATCGCGTCTCGGATGATGCCGGACCGCTACGACACGGGCGACCCGGCCAACGCAGCGAAGCTCGACGCCGTCGAGGCGCTCGCCCTGCTGGCCGAAGAGGCGGGGATGTCGCTGATCCACCTCGCCATTGCGTTCGTGATGCAGCACCCGGCCGTCACCGCCCCGATCATCGGTCCGCGCACGATGGAGCACCTCGAGTCCCAGCTCGGCGCAGCCGACGTGAAGCTCGACGCCGACATCCTCGATCGGATCGACGAGATCGTGCCGCCCGGGGTGAACGTGTCGCGCGACGACGGCGGCCACATCCCCGATGCGCTGCACGATCCGTTCCTCCGACGGCGTCGCTCGAGCTGAGGCTCCCGCAGCCGTCGCGAGCGGCGTCTACAGTCCCGACTCCGATGCACATCCGAGGAGACCGACCATGAGTACCGCACCATTCGAACGAGCCGCGGCAGCCGCCCGCAGGGTGCTGGAAGGAGTCGACCCCGGCCAGTTGGGCGATCCGACCCCGTGTCAGTCATGGGATGTCGCCGGTCTGATCAACCACATCGTGGGCGGGGCGCAGTTCTTCGCCGCCGGCGCTCGCCAGCAGCCGCCCTCAGGTGACGAGACCGACTTCGCAGCCGGCGACTTCGTGGCCGCGTTCGACGATGCGGCGAAGGAGGTCGTCGATGCGTTCTCGGCCGACGGGGTGATGGAGTCGACGCTCACCCTGCCGTTCGGCGAGATGCCGGGCTCCGCCTTCCTCGGGCTGGCCTCCACCGACACGTTCACCCATGCCTGGGACCTGGCCAAGGCGACCGGTCAGTCGACCGATCTCGACCCTGAGCTCGCGGCCCAACTCCTCGAGCAGTCGAAGGCGTCGATCCAGGACGGGTTCCGCGGGCCTGAGGGAGCGCCGTTCGGACCCGAACAGCAGGCACCCGACGGTGCGACCAACGCCGACCAGCTGGCGGCGTTCCTCGGCCGCCAGCCCTAGGCCATCTGGCCGACTGGGTCCTCCAGCCGGGAGGACGCCAACGACGGTCGCCGCATCAGACGGCGTCTGCGACACAGCGGATGAGCGTCAGCCGGCCTTCCTCGACGTTCCGTTTGAGATTGGCGCCCTTGGTCGGCATGTCGGTGATCAGGAGATGCAGGCCGAGGTGCTTGCCGGGTGGCGGGCCGGCCGCGAGCGATGCGTAGAAGGCGATGGCGTCGGTGGTGAGGTCTTCCCAGAGCCTGACCTCGAACCCGGCTCCCTCGAGAAGCTCGCGGGTTTCATCGACGGTCGCCAACGCGCTCGCGGTTGGGTCCTCGGCCCACGGAACGGGGAAGTGGATCGGCTGTTCGGGCCCGGCGAGGAGGTCGAAGAACGCGAGCCGACCTCCGGGGCGCAGGACGCGGCGCATCTCTGCGTAGAGCCCGGCCTTGTCTTCGATGTTCATCGAGACGTGTTGTGTCCACGCGACATCGAAGGAGTCGTCCGGCACGGGGAGGGAGAGGGCGTTGCCCTGGCGGATCTCCACCTGGTCGCTCAGGCCCACCCTTCGGGTCAGATCGGCGGCGACATCGCACAGTTCCTGGGTGAGGTCGACGCCGACGACCTGACAGCCGTACGCCCGTGCGAGGAATCGCGCCGGCCCACCCAGGCCACTCCCGACGTCGATCACCTCGTCGTCGGCGGAGATGGACGCAGCCTCGGCCAACGCGACCGTGCCGGCGCGGCTGAAGGTGTGGAACTCCTCGGCGGGGGAGAGGGCTTCAGGATCGAGGTCGTCGGGGTCGTAGCCATCGGCGACGATCGCATCGAGCACCGCTTGCCGGAGCCCTCCCCGGGAGTAGTTGGCTTCGACGTTTCCGGTCATGGCGCTCCCGACGGGTGATTCGGGGAGTCTGACACGGCCGACCGCGCGGGGTCGGTCTGATCAGCGGCAGTAGTCCATCGCGAGCCGGTGCAGCGCGTGCGCGCATGCCTCCAACTGCGCCACCTCGACCCGTTCGTCCGGCGCATGGGCGTCGGCGACAGCGCCGGGGCCGAACGCAACCGTGGGGATGCCACCGGCCTGTCGGAGCAGGCCCAGGTCGCAGCCGTAGCTCATGCCCACCAGCTCGATGGACGGGTCGAGGGCTCGCACGCACGTGACCAACGGGTCGTCGACCGGTGTCTCGCCGCCCAACCACTGTGCGCCGATCCACTCCACCGTCGGAGGATGGTCCTGCAGCCAGTCGTCGCAGCTCGCGACCTCGGCGACGGCATCGACCAACTCGGCTCGGGCGACCTCGACCGGCTCCTGGGGAGCGAACCCCATGCGTCCCTCGAGCGTGAGCCAGGCGGCCTCGTCGCAGCGGTGGTCCCCGCCCTCGATGCGACCCATGCAGATCGGGAAGCCGCTGTCGACCAGCGGATGGGACAACCGCCTGGCCCGGTCGGCCTCGAGCCGGAGGATTCCCTGGTGGATGAGCCAGCCCTTCTCGATCGCCGACACGCCGGTGTGGCGAACGCTGCCGTGGGCCGTCCGTCCGGGGACGGTCACCCGGAACGACAACGCCCCGGCGCTTGCGGTCGCCCAGCGCAGGTCGGTGGGCTCGATCACGACGGCGCCGTCGGCCTCGAGGCCGGACCGCAGGGTGGCCAGGGTGCCGCACCCACCGTCCTCTTCGCCGACCACCGGCGTCAGGATGATCGCGCCCGACAGCGGCGCCGAGGCCAGGCCCACCAGCGTGTGCATCGCGGCCGCCAGTCCGCCCTTGGTGTCAGCGGCCCCGCGTCCGTACAGCCACCCGTCGACGACCCGGGGCACGAACGGGTCGTCCGACCAGCCGTCCTGGTCTCGGGCCGCGACGACGTCGACGTGGGCATTGAGCAGGAGCCGTCGGCCGCCCGTATCACCGCCGACCCTGGCGACAAGGACGTCGACGTCCTCGCGTGTCACCTCAGCGGAGTAGAAGGGATCGTCCGTGAGCGACGCGATCGGCAGGGTCGACCGCTCGACTGCGACGCCGCGGGCCTCCAGCCACGCGGCGACCTGGGACATCACCGCCCGCTCGTTGCCCCCCGTGCTCTCGACGGCCATCAACGACGATGCGGTGTGGGCGATCGCTGAGCCGTCCAGGCTCTGGGTCACACTCGCTCCAGGGCTTGATCGAGGTCGGCGATGAGGTCGGCGGCGTCTTCGATGCCGACGGAGTAGCGAACGAGGCCTTCGGGGATGCCGGCGGCTGCCCGCTCAGCATCGGTCAGCTCGACATGGCTGGTCGTCGCCGGGGGACCGGCGATGGTCTCGACCTGCCCCAGATTGGCGGCCAGGTAGGCGTATTTCAAGGACGCGCAGACCGTTTCGACGGCGGGCATCCCCCTGACCAGTGAGAAGCTCAGGACACCTCCGAATCCGTCCATCTGACCGACGGCCACGTCGTGCCCCGCGAAGTCGGCAAGCCCCGGGTACAGGACGCTGATCGACCTCGGGATGACCCACCAGGTGCTCGGCGACCGCCATCGCCGTGGTGTTCTGTCGTTCGACCCGCAGGCCGAGCGTCTTCAGCGACCGCAGGAACATGGCCGCCACCTGCGGGTCCATCCCGGTGCCGATGATCTCGCGCAATCCGTAGACGCGTGCGATCAGCTCGGCCGAGCCGCACACGACTCCGCCGAGCACGTCGCCGTGGCCACCGAGGAACTTCGACGCCGAGTGCAGCACCAGATCCGCGCCGAGTTCGAGTGGCCGGGTGTTGATCGGGGTCGCGAAGGTGTTGTCGACGACCGTCACCGCACCCACCTGGGTCGATGCTGCCGAGAGCTGCCGGATGTCCAGGATCTTCAGTGTTGGGTTGGTGGGCGTCTCGAGGTACAGCACGTCGCACCCCTCGCCGATCGCCGCCTGCAGTCCTGCGTGGTCGTCGGTGGGAACGACCACGCAGTCGACGCCCCATCGCGGCAGGATCTGGCTGAACATCAGATGGGTCCCGCCATAGGTGTCAGCGACGGTCACCACACGCTTCCCCGGGCCGAGCAGGGCCAGCAGCGTGGTGCTGATGGCGGCCATTCCCGTGGCGAAGCTGGTCCCTCGCTCGGCCCCCTCGAGGGCGGCGACCTTGGCCTCGAACCGGTCGGTGGTCGGGTTGGAGTTGCGGGCGTAGATGTGGCCGTCGGTCTCACCCAGGGCAGCCGCTCGCCACGACGGGACATCCGGATAGGCGAACGCCGAGTTGGCAGCCACGGGAGGGATCACGCTACGCGTGGCGGGGTCGACCTCCTCGGTCAGATGGACCGATCGGGTCGATGGCCCTGCGCTCGTGTCAGACATCGGTGGCGGGGTCCTCGCAGATCGACGGGATGGTGCAGCCGCGACGATAGGAGTTCTGCGAGCCCTTCGACGGTGCCGTCCCATCCCCGGAGCGAACGCGCGGTGCGTCGCTTCGGCGTTGCCGCCGGCCCGCCGGGTCCCGACCTGTCGGCACCGGTTGGTACCTTGGGCTCCTCATGACCGATCTCGACGAGGCGACCGCCCCCGTCGACGGCCGCGTCGCGAGGCGGCAACGAAACATCGACGCCGTCCTCGATGTCGTCGTCGAGATGTTCGGCGAGGACGCGATGTTTCCGACGATCGAGCAGGTGTCGATCCGCTCAGGGCTCTCGCTTCGGTCGCTCTACCGGTACTTCGCAGATCCCGGGGAGCTGCTCGAGGCGGCGATCAAGCGCACGGCTCGGGTCGGTCGTGAGATCGGGCAGCTCGACACCCCGCGAGACGCGCCGTTCGATCGCAGGTTGAGCGAGTTTCTCGCCACGCGGCTGCGAGTCCACGAAGCGTTCGGGGCGGTGCATCGGGCGTCGATCGCCAACGCCGGCCGGCACCCGAAGGTGAGGGACCAACTCACCCGCGACCGCAACGACATGCGCGCCCAATTCGAGCTTCAGTTCGCGCCTGAGCTCGCGACTCGCCGGGGATCAGACCGTGACGCAGTGGTGGCCACGTGCGACCTGCTGACCCAGTTGGCGTCGATCGACTACCTGCGACGGCATCGGCAACTCACGGTCGCCGAGACCCAAGAGGCGCTCTCCGCATCACTGAGGGCCCTGCTGACCTGACGATGCCGACCGCCCTCCGGGTCAGCAGGTTGGATCCTCGGAAAGCCAATGCCACAAGTACCGGAAATCCATGGGGGTGAGCTATCACCTCCGTCGTTGCCGTCTGGGCAGGCGAACGCCGAATGCGCCGACCGGCTCGGCACGTCCTCGGTTGGCCTCACGTGCTCGATCCACGTGCTCCTTCTGTCGTGATGCTGGAGTCGTGTGGGGGCACGGCGTGCCGCTCGCTCCTGCCGACACCTCTGTCTCGTCCTGGCGGGCCGGCCCGGGCTGCGACCACGCTTGCTAGCGTCGGAACGTGGCCTGGTTCGAAGGAACGACCCAAATCGACTGCGATCTTCAGTCCGTCAAGGCGTCCCTCGCTGACTTGGGTGAGCACTTCGTGGGTGTGGTGCGTTCGATGCCGGGTATCAGCGAGGCGGAGTTGCTCGACCAGGGCGACGACTTCGTCACGATCCGAACCAACGAGGGCCTGATGAATCGGCGCAACATCGAGTGCGCAGTCCGGGATGACGAGGTCGTCGTGCGATTCGACGAGGTCTATGAGGCCAGGAAGGTCACGGGCAGATCGCACTTCGAAGACGCATACACGGCCTCGAACTCGGGCGTGCGATTCCACTGCGTCGTGAGCGATGTCCAGATGGACGGCGTCCTCGGGTTCCTGTACCGCAGATTCGGCTCACGGAACATGGGGAAGGCGTTCCTGTCCTCCCAGAAGACGTACTTCGAGAGCACGCAACGCTGACCGGTGCTCAGTCAGGGCCCCTCCGGCCCCGTCGACCGCCCACTGCCGAGATCTGGTCGCACGATGAGCGCCGCTCGGGCACGTCCTCGACCAGGCCGCAGGCCTTGACGAGTCGGTTGAGGTTGGCGTCGGCGCGTTGACGCCCTGTGACCGACTCGGCGAGGACCACCGAAGGCACCAGTGGCGGCCACAGCCCCTCGCGGTCGAGGACGGCGATCAGGGCAGCGGAGTCCGGCCGTCGCGGGGCGAGGCGACTGAGCCCGCCCGAGACGAGGACGAGCGATGCCACGTCGTGGGTGCAACCGAAGCGTGCGTACGGATCCGTCTCGATCGAGCCTCAGCCTTGCCGATCGCCTCATCGGAGGGCTGTCCGACCACACTTCAGCCGGCGTGAGTGACCAATGGTCAGGGGTGCCGAGAAAACCGTTCAGGAGGGTTCCGAGCGCGTCACGGCGTAGTTCGGGAACGATGGCACGACCTTTGTGCGGATCTGTTCGTCGATCTCGGCTCGGGCGTCGGGGCTCGATCCCACGTAGTCGGCGATCTGCAACGCCGCCGACGCCGGTTCGGCCGCCGCCGGGCAGACGTCGGGTGCGGACTCGATCAGCTCACGAGCGAGTTCGAAGGCGGTGACGTCGACGAGGGTCTGGTGGCCGAAGGTGGGCACGGCCGGCGGGTCGAGGGAAACGGCGCTGTCCCGGTCGTCCCTGAGTTCGACGCGGGCCAGCAGCTTGGCCCTGTTCGAGTGCAGCTCGATCGGTGTCGTCCCGCCGGAGCCGAGCCGGCCGCGCCGGGTCTGGCGAGAGCGAACGTCCCTGACGGGTTGTCCGGTGACATGGGCTCGTTGACTCGTCAGTGAACGCGCAGTCCACTGAGTTCACATCCTGCTCGGATGTCGCCGCCGTGCCTCACCTCGGGCGCTCCACGCTGCTGGTTGTGGAGCGCTCCGAGGGGGCCACGGCATTGCGCATGCCGAGCGCATGTCGCTCAGTTCGGGTGGGTCACTGGGCGGGCTCGCGCTGCCACTGTGCATCGCCCAAGCCGAGGATCATTCCGAAGACGTACGGGAGAATCGCAAGCCCCCAACCGAAGGCGACCGACTTGCCGAAGTTCCGGGCGACCTGCAGCGACAGGATGACAAGGATGACCAGGCTGACGATCGGGATCAGCATCGACAGGACCCACCAACCGGGCTTGTCCGCCATCTTGCAGACGATGAAGATGTTGTAGATCGGGATGATCGCCGCCCAGCCGGGATGGCCCACCTTCTCGAACGCCTTCCAGAAGCCGATGATGGCGGCGACGTAGAACGCAATGATGAGGACGATGAGCAGGACGATGGCAAAGTCCATCGGAACTCCTTGGCTGTGGTGGATTTCGGGCGGTAGTTCTGTTCGATGTCGACGTTCGTGCACGTCCACCGTGTCTCGACGGGCGAAGCCCGTTGCGGCCGGTGCGTAGTGGCCGTACAATGGCCGGACAGGAGGTCGTCATGTCGACAACGCGGCTGCGCAACGAGCGGCTCGAGGTTCGGACTACCGAGGACGAGCGGTCCTTGATCGATCGCGCCGTTGCCGAGCAGGGAACGGACCTGACCGAGTTCGTGATCTCGAACCTGACGGTCGCTGCTCGGCGAGTCCTCGCAGACCGGACCGAGTTCCGTCTCGATCAAGAAGCTGCCGAGGCATGGGATGCGGTGAACCGGCGTCGCGGTCGCGACCTTCCTGGACTGCGGAGACTGATGGAGCGTCCGTCGCCGTTCACTGAGGAGTGAGCGTCAGCTACCGGTCACCGGTTCTGCTCGAACCCGACCATGTGCTGGACCGGTTCGAGTGTCGTTCCGAGGAACAGACTGGGTGGCTCCGTCGCCACGCCAGCCAGTCGACTGGGTCGGGGACGACCCGCGTGCTCGTGGTCACGCCGGCCGATTCGAAGCTGGTCGTCACCTACTACGCCTGGTGCATGGCGAGCGTGGCGCTCGCCGACGCTCCGGAACGGCTGCGCAAGGGTGCTGGGCGCTACCCCCAGCCGGTGGCGTTGCTCGCCCGCCTCGGCGTCGCCCTCGACCACGAAGGTCACGGCCTTGCTGCCGGGCTCCTACAGGACGTCATTGCGCGGACGCACGCGCTCGGGTCCGAGATCGGATGCCGGGGACTACTCGTGCACGCCGAGACGAGTGAAGCGAGAACGTTCTACGAGCACCTCGTGCCAGAGTTCGAGCCCTCGCCCACTGACCCGCTGCATCTGTTCCTGCTCATGAAGGACATCCGGCGCACGCTTTCCTGAGCTCCCCCGGAGTCCGTGCGGAAGCGTGGATAGAGGACGCCCGAGAGCGCATCCTCCAACGGCACATCGGGGATACCAACTGGATGGCGCAGATTGAAGCTCGTAGGGATGTCAAGGGCGGATTCGGGCTCGGTTCTGCTGCCTGTGTTCACGGGGTCCTGTCGAGGTCGCTGACGGGTCTGTGGGCGGGTCCAAGTTGAGGTGTCGGCTGCTTGGTGGTGGGTGTTGCGGGCACGACAGGGAAGAGATATCACCGGCGCGCTGGGGCGCGTCGGGGTCACGCTCGTAGCAGGCCACGCGTCACCGGGGGTTCTGCCGTGGGCGGTCGGGGTGGCAGGTCAGTTGTTGCACAACCTCGTGCGGTGTGAGCCGGTTCTAGAGAGCCAGACGCCGACCGCCGGGTCGTGGTTCAGGCCGCAACATCGCCTCAGCCCAGCAACAGCAGGCGGACATGGATGCCTACATCCGGAGTGCGGCGGGCAGCGGCGGCGGTACGGCCGATGAGCTGACGAAACTCGCCGAGTTGACGGACAGCGGTGTGATCACCGCCGACGAATTCGACCGCCAGATAGCCAAGCTGCTCGCGTGACCTCACAGGCCGGACCGTTCAGGGTTGAGCCGGAGAACACGCCGTGGGAGGATTCCGAGATGCCGACCATCGATCTCGACCGTGCCCGCGCCCGCCTTGTCGTCGAACGGGAGAGGTTGCAGCGTGAGCTCGCCGAGGTCCGAGGAGAACGAACCACCGATGGCCCCATCGACACGCTGTCTGGCGATGCTGCGCAGGACACCACGCGCGTCGAGACCGAGATGGGGCTCGAGGCCGATATCGAGCAGTCGCTCGCCGACGTCACGGCCGCGCTCCGACGCGTCGACGACGGCTCCTACGGCTACGACGAAGGGACCGGCGAACCGATCGACCCGGTGCGGCTTGAAGCGGTACCGACGGCGCGCACCAACATTCGGTGAAGGGGCTATCATCGCTCCAAGACCAGGCAACTGGGCCTGGTTGCTCGTTGCCAATGCCGAAAAACAAACTTTGCTCCCGCGAGACCC